>NZ_SSBL01000030.1 GCF_004795105.1 Streptomyces sp. A0642
GGTCTGCCAGGACTTTTCAAAGGAACCTCGAACCTGCCGAAGCAGGTCGGGGTATCAACATATCTGGCGTTGACTTTTGGCACGCTGTTGAGTTCTCAAGGAACGGACGCTTCCTTTGTACTCACCCTCTCGGGCTTTCCTCCGGGCGCTTCCCTTCGGTCTTGCGTTTCCGACTCTATCAGACTCTTTCGTGCCTGATTCCCAGTCAGCGGGATTTGTCTTTCCGGCTGTTGGGCCGTTCCGACGTCCAAACTCTAGCGAATTTTCCCGGCGACTCATAATCGAGTCATCGCAATCAATTCCGGCATGCCGAAATCGATCCCGAGTGGGAGATCATGCTGAGAGTTGGTTGCCGCATACGCGGCGGAGTGGCTGTCGAAGAACCGTCCGGCTCCGTGACAACTCGAAGAACCTTACGGACCGGGGCGGGGCGTGTCAACCCCTCCCCGGACAGGCCCGACGGGTCGGTCTCAGCCCAGGTCGGTGAGGCGGCCGCCGGCATCCGGCTGAGCGTGCTCGACGCGGCGCAGGAGGCGGATCAGCATCTCGCCGAGGACCCCGCGCTCGTCGCCCGAGAGGTCCTGGAGCAGGTCCTCCTCGAATTGCGTGGCCATCCGCATCGCCTCCAGCCACTTCGTGCGGCCCTCGTCCGTCAGCTCGACGATGACCCGCACCCGGTTGTTCTCGTCGCGGTCGCGGGTCACGAGTCCTTCGCCCGCCATGCGGTCGATGCGGTGGGTCATCGCGGCGGGAGTCAGGCCGAGCCGCTTGGCGAGCTCCCCCGGGCCCAGCCGGTAGGGGGCGCCGGACAGGACGAGGGTCTTGAGGACCTCCCACTCGGCGTTGCTGATGCCGAGGGCGGCGACCTGCCGTCCGTACGCCACGTTCATCCGGCGGTTCAGCCGGCCGAGGGCCGAGACGACCTGCTCGACCTGGGGGTCCAGGTCGCGGAACTCGCGTTGGTAGGCGGCGATCTGCTCGTCGAGGCTCGGCTCCTGGAGCTCGGGCTCGGTGGTGTCGGACATGGCGGGCAGTATGGCACGCCCTCCATGGCCGTCGAAGTCCTTCAATCTGTATTGTTGACGTTCTAACTTTAGTGCTAAAGTCTTCGGGTTCGAGTCATTCGACGAACGTGGTTTCGAGACCTTGAGGTAGGTGAGTGTGACCAGGGAAATGGGTGCAGCACTGCGGCGGATCCAGCTGGGGAGCGCGCTGAGCGCGTTCGGGCTGGGGTTCACCGTTCCGTATCTGTACGTCTACGTGGCGCAGGTACGGGATCTGGGTGCCGGTACGGCGGGAGTCGTACTGGCGGTCTTCGCCATGGCAGCGCTGGCCGTCCTGCCGTTCACCGGCCGGGCCATCGACCGTCGCGGGCCCCTGCCCGTGCTGGTCGTCGCCTCGGTCGTCGCCTCCCTGGGCGCTGCCGCGCTGGGCGTCTCCTCGCAGGTCACCGCAGCCGTCGTGTCGGCGGCGGTGCTCGGCGCGGGTACCGCCGTCATGCAGCCGGCCCTCGCCACGATGCTCGTCCGCTGCTCCGGCACCGCCACCCGCACCCGCGCCTTCGCCATGCAGTTCTTCCTTCAGAACCTGGGCCTCGGCATCGGCGGCCTGGTCGGCGGGCTGATCGTGGACACCAGCCGGGCCTCGTCCTTCACGCTGCTGTTCCTGATCGAAGCGGTGATGTTCCTCGTGCTCGGCGCCATCGCGGCGACCGTGCGGATGCCACGTACCCCTGTCGTCGCGGAGGAGGCGACGGCGGGCGAGTCCGCTCCGCGCGGCGGGCTGCGGGTGCTGCTCTCGCACCGGGCCATGGTGCAGCTGTGCGTGCTGGGCTTCGTGGTGTTCTTCGCCTGTTACGGGCAGTTCGAGTCCGGTCTCGCGGCGTACGGCACCGAGGCGGCCGGAATCCAGCCTTCGACGCTCGGGATCGCGCTGGCCGCCAACACCGCCGTCATCGTCGTGGCCCAGTTCGTCGTGCTGCGCCTGGTGGAGCGCCGCAAGCGCAGCCGGGTCATCGCCTCGGTGGGCCTGATCTGGGCGTTCGCCTGGATCGTGGCGGGCTACGCGGGTCTCGGTCACGGGAGCCAGACCATGGCGACCGCCGCGATGATCTCCACGTACGCGCTGTTCGGGCTCGGTGAGGCGATGCTGTCGCCGACCGTCGCCCCTCTGGTCGCCGACCTGGCGCCGGAGTCGATGGTCGGTCAGTACAACTCGGCGTTCGCGCTCTGCAAGCAGCTGGCGCTGGCGGTCGGGCCCGCTGTGGGCGGCCCGATGGGGGCCTCGCTGCACGGGCCGTACATCGTGACGTTCGTGCTCTTCTCGCTGGGCATCACGGTGCTGGCGCTGCGGCTGGGCAAGCGGCTCACCCCCGTACAGGACCAGCCTTCGCTCGCGGCCGTGCCGTCGCGGGTGGTCGCCGTGTCGTTGCCGGAGAACGCGTCGACGGACATGCCGGCGCCGGTCGCCGCCGTCCGCTGACGTCCGCTACTGCGGCAGGGCGAATTCGCACCAGACCGCCTTGCCGCCGCCGGGTGTGCGGCGGCTGCCCCAGGACGTGGCGATCGACGCGACGATCGTGATGCCCCGGCCCGCCTCGTCACCCGGCTCCGCCCGGCGGCGGCGCGGCAGGTGGTCGTCGCCGTCGGTCACCTCGATGATCAGTCGGCGGTCCGTGCGCCGCAGGCCCAGGCGCATCGGCGGCGTCCCGTGCTGCAGGGAGTTGGCCACCAGCTCACCGGCGGCGAGGACGCCGAGGTCGCACAGCTCCATCGGGAAACGCCACGAGGTCAGCACGCCCGTCGCGAAGGCACGGGCGCGCGGGGCCGCTTCGACGCCGCCGAGCAGATCGAGCGAGGCGTTGTGGAACAGCTCCGCCGTCGGGCCCGTGCGGGCGGGGTGCTGGACGACCAGCACGGCCACGTCGTCGTCGTGCTCCGCCGTGACGTTCAGGGAGCGGATCAGACGGTCGCAGACCACCTGGGGCGAGCCCTTCGCCCCCGACAGCGCCCGCTCCAGCGCGGCCACGCCCTCGTCGATGTCCTCGCTCCTGCGCTCGACCAGGCCGTCCGTGTAGAGGACGGCGGTGGAGCCGGGCGGCAGCGCGATCGTGCCCGAGGTGTGGATCCAGCCGCCGGTGCCGAGCGGGGGACCCGTCGGGTCCGCGGCGCGGCGCACGGTGCCGTCCTCGTCGCGCACCAGGATCGGGAGGTGACCCGCGGAGGCGTAGACCAGCAGGCCCTCGTTGGGATCGTGGACGGCGTAGGCGCAGGTCGCGATCTGGCTGGCGTCGATCTCGGCGGCGAGCCCGT
This sequence comes from Streptomyces sp. A0642, assembly GCF_004795105.1. Taxonomy (GTDB): domain Bacteria; phylum Actinomycetota; class Actinomycetes; order Streptomycetales; family Streptomycetaceae; genus Streptomyces. The sequence continues at coordinate 3,312 of NZ_SSBL01000030.1, forward strand.
CGAGCAGTTGGAGCACCTCGTGCGGGGGGAGGTCGAGGCGGGCGTAGGCGCGCACGGCCGTGCGCAGCTGACCCATCACCGCGGCGGCGCGCACCCCGCGGCCCATCACGTCCCCGATGACCAGCGCGGTCCGGCCCGCCCCGAGGGTGATGACGTCGTACCAGTCGCCGCCGACCGCGGCGTCCGTGCCGCCCGGCTGGTAGGTGGCGGCGATCCGCAGGTCGTCGGGCTGCTCCAGCTCCTGCGGGAGCAGCGAGCGCTGAAGGGTGACGGCCGTTTCACGGTGCCGGCTCTCACTGGTGCGCAGCCGCTCGGCCGCTTCCGCGTGGTCGGTGACATCGACGGCGTACACGAGGACACCGCTCTCGTGCCCCTTGTCCTCGCCGTGTCCCTTGTCCTTGTCGTGCCGTACGGGGGTGCAGGTGACCGTGTACGAGTTGCCGCTGGCGGCCTTGCGGGACTTGACGGTGCGCGGCGTGCCGCTGCGCAGGACCTGGTCCATCAGGGGGAGGAGGCTGAGCTCGGTGAGTTCGGGCATCGCCTCGACCGCGGGGACACCGCTGGGGCGCGGTCCGAACGCGGTGGAGTAGGCGTCGTTGACGTACGCGATGCGGTGGTCGGGGCCGTGCACCAGGGCGACGAGGGCGGGGAGCCGGCTGAGGATGTCGCGGGCGGAGAGGTCCTCCAGCGCGGCTGCGGTGACGCGGGTGGCGGGGCCGTCGGGATCGCCGGCCGCAGGGCCCGGCCGGGTGTCGGCCCGGGCGAACTCGGCGCGGGCGGCCGGTACGGGACTGCGGTCGTCGCGGACGGTTTTACGCTGCGTACCGGGTAGGCGGGCGCTCCAACGCGTGAAGTTCACGGAATCCATTGCCTCGTGTGTCGGTCTGGTCCGCTCGGGCGGGTTGCTTCCTGCGCCGGGGCGTCACCCGTGGGTGCCGGCGGTCGGTCGCCCCTGGAACGGTCTACCTCGGTGGTCACTGTCGGTGGCGGCCTGCCGGGTCACTCTGTGCAGATGTGAGCCCACCTATGGTCACACGTCCAGTGTGCCGGACCCTACTGACAGTCGCCGTCGTCCGGCCGCGGGCGCTTGCCTGCGGCGATTTCGAACTCGGCCCTGGGATGTTCCAGGGAGCCGAGTGAGACGATCTCGCGCTTGAAGAGCCCGGCGAGGGTCCATTCGGCCAGCACCCGGGCCTTCCGGTTGAACGTCGGGACGCGGCTCAGGTGGTACGTGCGGTGCATGAGCCAGGCCGGGTAGCCCTTGAGCCGGCGTCCGTACACATGCGCCACGCCCTTGTGGAGTCCGAGGGAGGCAACGGAACCGGCGTAGCTGTGCCGGTATTCCTTGAGCGGGCGGCCGTCGATCGCGGCGACGAGGTTGTCGGCGAGGACCTTGGCCTGGCGGACGGCGTGCTGGGCGTTGGGGGCGGTCTCCCTGCCCGGTTCGGCGGCCGTCAGGTCGGGGACGGCGGCGGCGTCGCCCGCGGCCCAGGCGTGCTCGGCCCCGTCGACGGTGAGCCGGGCGGTGCAGACGAGCCGGCCGCGTTCGTTCAGGGGCAGGTCGGTGGCGGCGAGCAGCGGGGCGGGTTTCACTCCGGCGGTCCACACGAGCGTGCGTGTCGGGAAGCGGGAGCCGTCGCTGAGCACGGCGATCCGGTCCTCGCAGGACTCCAGCCGGGTGTCGAGGCGTACGTCGATGTTGCGGCCGCGCAGTTCCCCGACCGCGTACCTGCCCATCGACTCCCCTACCTCGGGGAGGATGCGGCCGGTCGCCTCGACGAGGATCCATTTCAGGTCCTCGGCCTTGATGTTGTGGTAATACCGCGAGGTGTAGCGGGCCATGTCCTCCAGTTCGGCGAGCGCCTCCACTCCCGCGTAACCGCCGCCGACGAAGACGAAGGTGAGGGCGGCGTCGCGGATGGCGGGGTCGCGGGTGGCGGACGCGATGTCCATCTGCTCGATCACGTGGTTCCGCAGCCCGATGGCCTCCTCGATCGTCTTGAAGCCGACGCCGTGCTCGGCGAGGCCGGGGACGGGGAGGGTCCGCGAGACGGAGCCGGGGGCGAGGACGAGCTCGTCGTACGTGATCTCCACGGCGCCGGTGCCCTCCTCGTCGGTGGCGAGGGTGGTGACGGTCGCGGTGCGCTTGCTGTGATCGATGCGCCGGGCCTCCCCGACGAGGATGGTGCAGTGCGGCAGGACCCGGCGCAGCGGTACGACGACATGACGAGGTGAGATGGAGCCGGCGGCGGCCTCGGGGAGGAACGGCTGATAGGTCATGTACGGGTCGGGGGTGACGACGACGATCTCCGCGGCACCGCTTCTCAGCCTCTGCTTCAGCTTCCGTTGGAGACGCAGCGCGGTGTACATCCCGACATAGCCCCCACCGACGACGAGAATGCGCACACCCGGCGGGGGGCCGGGGGGTGTTCCCCCGGAATCTGAAGCCATCACCACTCCATGACGCAACGTGCGCAGGAGTTTGTCCACAGCCCCGGCAAATTGTGTGACCGGAGGTTCTGTACGGGCCGTGGGGTGCGGAAGTGGCGTATTTACGGAAGCTCCGCAGGTCAGGGGTTACGGAAAGGGCGGTGGAGGGGGCGCGGCGCGATGTCCGACCCCTCGCCGCTCCGGCCGCATGACGCTCCCGGCGGGCAGCCCCCTTCTGAATTGACCCTCGCTCAACTATGTTCGTATGTCGTCGGGGTGCCGGACGTGACCATCGGTCCACCCTCGACTGACACGGCGGGAGTCTCCGGGGGGAGACGTCATAACCGGGGGAACAGTTATGCATATTCAGGAATCGCATTGGCCGACTGCTGCGGTCACGTCCGAAGGAAACGGACGGATCGGGGCAGTCGGGACGGTGAGCGGAGTCGGGACCGGCGGGACCATCGCACCGTCGGGAGCCCTGACCAGCACGCTGGGGGCCGCGCTCGGCGCCCATGCCGGCGGGACCGGCGCACACAACCGCTCGGCCCCACTGCGGGTGGACGCGCAGCGCAATCTGGAACACGTGCTCCGGGCGGCCCGCGAGGTCTTCGGTGAGCTGGGGTACGGCGCCCCGATGGAGGACGTGGCACGCCGCGCCCGGGTCGGTGTCGGCACGGTGTACCGGCGCTTTCCCAGCAAGGACGTGCTGGTGCGCCGGATAGCCGAGGAGGAGACGGCCCGGCTGACCGATCAGGCCCGGTCGGCGCTGGGGCAGGAGGAGGAGCCGTGGTCGGCCCTGTCGCGCTTCCTGCGGACGTCGGTGGCGTCGGGCGCCGGGCGGCTGCTGCCGCCGCAGATACTGCGGGTCGGCGTCGAGGTCGAGGAGTCCGCGGTCGGTGACGCCGGTGCCGTGCGGACCGCGGAAGGGGCCCCGGGTGAGGCGTGGGAGGAGCCCCGGGTGCCCCAGCAGCGCCAGGAAACCGTTCAGGCTCCGGTCCAGGCCGGTCTGCGCGTGGCCGAGCACCCTTCCGCACCGGAGGCCGACGGCGAGGATCTGGGCGCCGGAGCGGCCGATCTGCTGGAGGTCGTGGGGCGGCTGGTCGACCGGGCGCGGGCGTCCGGTGAGCTGCGCCGCGATGTGACGGTGGCCGATGTACTGCTGGTCATCGCGACAGCGGCGCCCTCACTCCCCGACGCGGACCAGCAGGCGGCGGCCTCGGCCCGGCTGCTGGACATCCTGCTGGAGGGACTGCGCTCGCGGCCTGCGTGACCGCGGGGCGTAGGGGCGGGGCTGGTCGGCGGGCCCGGCCCCTGTCCGGGTTGTGCTGACGGGCGCCCGGGTTCCCCGCATGGGCTACTACGGGTGGGCGGGCCGCTCCCTGGCCGGATGAATCGGGCACGGGCGGTCCGTCGCCCGCCCGTACGGCGGCGCGGGCCCTCCCTCCACTCGGGCGGCACCGATGAGGGCAAGATGCCCGCACCCGATGGGGGCGAGCGAGGGTAGGGCGTCTCCCGCCGGATGGGGGGCAGGCAGGGGGAGGGCTTCCCTCGCCGGATGGGGACAGGCACGGGCAGGGCCTCTCCCCTGCGGACAGGGCCAGCGCACCGGCAGCACTTCCCTCGCCGGATGGAAGTCAGGCACCGGCAGGGCGTCTCCGCTCCGGACAGGGACGGACACCGGCAGGACTTCCCCGTCAGGTCGGGAGCAGGCACGGGCAGGACTTCCCTCTGTCCGGATGGGGCGCTTCCGTCGTTCTCGTCGTGGTCCGTCCCAACTGCCCGGTCAACAAGACCCGTTACCCCTCCCCCGAATGAGTGCCCGCTAGTGCTCGGAGTCGGGAAAACGCCCCGGACGAGTGGTTGACGGGGCCGCAGAGCCATCGTTTCTGCGCTCTGTGGCACGCTAGCCCGGTATTCGGGTCCGACAGCGCATACGGGGGCGTCCGCGATGAGCGGTGACGGGCAACAGGAAGAGTCGCTCGACGGCGTGGTCGCCGCCGGTGGCATGGAGACGGGCGGGATGCCCGGGCACCAGGTGCCGAGCCAGGCCGGGCAGCGGCGCGGGGAAGCCGGCGACGGGGACGGCGGCACCGTACTGCCCGGACCATGGCCGCCCCTCCCGGACGAGGGCCGCGCGGACGCGATCGATGCCGCGGCCGCGGTGCCCATGCAGCGGGCGCCCCTCAGTGCGCCCGCCGGGGACGCCTCCGGGCTCGCCTCCTCCGACGCCCAGTTGATCCAGGCGATGCGCGAGGGCGACGACCTCGCGTACGAGGAGCTGTTCCGTCGGCACTCGGACGCGGTGCGCCGCTACGCGCGTACCTGCTGCCGGGACGCGCACACCGCCGACGACCTGACGGCCGAGGTCTTCGCCCGGACCCTGCAGGCGGTACGGGGCGGCAAGGGGCCGGAGGAGGCGGTGCGCGCCTACCTGATGACGGCGGTCCGGCATGTCGCGGCCGCGTGGACGAAGACCGCGAAGCGTGAGCACCTGGTCGACGACTTCGCCGTGTTCGCCGCGCAGGCGACGCGCACCTCGGAGGTGTCGGACGCGGACACGCTCGATCTCGGCGCCGATGTGATGGCGATGCACGAGGCTGAGCAATCGATGGCGATGCAGGCGTTCCGCAGCCTCCCGGAGCGCTGGCAGGCCGTCCTGTGGCACACCACCGTGGAGGAGGAGTCGCCCAGTGACATCGCCCCGCTGTTCGGACTGACGGCCAACGCCACGTCGGTCCTGGCCAGCCGCGCCCGTGAGGGGCTCAAACAGGCATATCTGCAGGCCCATGTGAGCCAGGCGCTCACCTCCGGCGGTGACTGCGCGCGCTACGCGGACCGGCTCGGCGCCTACGCACGTGGAGGCCTGCGGGTGCGGGCCGAGCGGGGTCTTCGGGGACATCTGGACGAGTGCGCGAAGTGCCGGCTCGCCGCAGGCGAACTGGCCCATGTCAACGCCGGGATTCCCGCGCTGCTGCCGGTCGCCGTCATCGGCTGGTTCGCCGCCGGTTACACGCTCAAGGCCGCGGGGGTCGTGGCGGGTGGCGCCGTGGGTGCCGCCGGCGCGGGGGCGGCCGCCGCGGCGACGGGGGGCAGCTCGTCCGCGGGTTCCGCCGGGGGCGCCGCCGCTTCCGAAGGGCTCGGTGCCCCGGCGAAGGCCGGCATCGCGGCGGCGGTCGCCGTCGCAGCCGCGGCCGGGCTGGTCTGGGCGCTGGTCGGCAATGACCAGCCGCGCCCCGAGGCGAAGCCGGTTGCCCGGCCCCCGGCCGTCGCGCCCGCCGCGCCGGCGCCGACACCGCCGGCACCCGAGCCGAAGCCCGCCGCGCCGGCTCCCCCGGCTCCGACGCCGCCGGAACCCACGCCCACGCCTACGCCCACTCCCCCACCGACCCCGACCCCACCGCCGAAGCCCACTCCGACGCCGAAGCCCGTCCCTCCGCCGCCGCCCGCGCCGAAGCCGACCCAGACTCCCACCCCTGAGGCGCCGACGCCGCCTCCGCCGCCCGCTCCCGCACCGGAGGAGTACCAGGTCAGCGAGCTGGACTACACGCTGCTCGGCGATCACAGCGGGCCCGAGGTGATGCTCGGTGAGAGCGGCTGGGCATGGCAGCGTTCCGGCCTGTCGATCGGCGGCACGCAGTACGCCCACGGGGTGACCGTCCACAGCCGTTCCTCGGTCTCCATTCAGCTGAACCGCCCGTGCACGCGGTACGAGGCGATGGTGGGCGTGGACGACATGACCATGGGCCTGGGCTCAGTGCGGTTCTCGGTGTTCAACGGCGACGGGGCGCGGCTGTGGCAGTCCCCGGTGATGAACGGTGACGACCCGGCCGTTCCGGTGAGCGTCGGCATCGAGGGCCAGGAGCGCATCCGGCTCGTCGTGGAGCCCACGACCCCGATGGGCGGGGTCGCCCTCGCCGACTGGGCCGAGTCACGCATCAGCTGCCGCTGAGCCGCGGGAAGCCGCCCCGCGCCCTTTCTGCGGGGTCACAGCAGGCTCGCTGTGACGCTTCCGGGGTCACGACAGCCAGCTGCGAACTCTCAAGGAGGCGTGGAAGCCCGGCAACGAACCCTCAAGGGGTCTTGGAAGCCCAGCTGCGAGTCTTACGGAGTCGAGGAAGCCACACTGCCCCGTCTCACGGAGTCACGGATGCCTCGCTGCACCGCCCTCCGGATCCGGCAACTCTGCCGTGATGCCCTGGAGCAGGTCGATGACGCCGTCAAGGCTCAGGCCGAGGCCCGCTTCGTGCTCCTCCTCGTACCGCAGCGCACCCAGCTCCTTGCGGGCCAGCCGCTCGGCCGTGTCCACCTCGGCCTGTTCCGCCGGGGTCCTGGGGCCGGACAGCCGCCAGCTGTCGGCGGCGGCCAGGACGCGTGCGGTGGCCGCGTGGTGGCCCACCCTCGGCAGCACGGTCGCCACGCCGTCCGCCAGGAAGCCGGTGACGATCTCGGCGCACTGCGCCTCGCTCGCGGCGACGAGGGCCGCCGTCAAGCCGCGCAGCCCGGCGACGGGGCCGCCCCCGGGCCCGGTTTCGTGCACGGAGATCCGGGCCGAGAGTCCGTCCAGCGCCACGGTGAAGTGTGAGGGTGATCCGCTGCGCCCGGCCTCGCTCCGGGCTGAGACGAGGTGCTGCCGGGCGGTGGTGACATCGCCCGTGTGGAAGGCCATCGTGGCTCGGAGGTAGTGGATGTACGCGGCGGCGTCGCGTACCTGGTGGCTCTCCGCCTCGGCCTCCGAGCGGTCCAGCCGCTCGGCGGCGGCCGTCAGGTCGCCTGTGCGGTAGGAGAGTTCGGCCAGCCGGGCCAGAAGGAACGGTGCCTCGGCATGGGCGCCGACTTCGCGGGCGAGCAGCAGTGCCTCCTCGTAGGCCGCCCGCGCTTCGTCGTAGCGCCCGCGCATCATCCCCGCCTCGGCCGCCGCGCTCGCGACCTGGGCACGCATCCAACGGTCGCCGACGCGGCGGCTCAGCTCGCGCAGTTCGGCGAGGTCGTCGTCGACGCCGGGCATGCCGCCCGGCATGTCGACGATCATGTGGGTGCGGAACATCAGGGTGATGCCGTACTCCCAGGCGCCGCCGTGGGTACGGGCGTTGTCGACGGCCAGGTCGATCTTCCGCCGCACGTCGTCCGCCGTTCCGGTGAGGAACGAGGTCATCGGCCAGAGCAGTCCGGGGAACCGGGTGCCCCATGGTCCGGAGGAGGCGAAGACGTCGGCCAGCCGGTCCACGAACGCGTGGAACCGCGCGTCATTCTGCTCGCTGTCGGTCGACCCGCGCTCCGCCGCGTAGAAGAACCACAGGATGTGGAGGTTCATCCGGTCCCAGTACCGGGGGTCCGTCTCGTCGGCGGGGTCCTCGCCGAGCGCCAGGACCCGCTCGGCCCAGGAGAGGCCCTCGGGCCGGTAGTTGCGCAGCCACCAGAACCAGCCCATACCCAGCACCAGTCGCGTCGCGTCCTGTTCGCAGGGGAGAGCGGCGGACGTCGTACGGTGAAGCGCCGCCCGGATGTTGTCGAGGTCGGTCTCCAGGCGCTGGATCCAGGGGAGCTGGTCGGCCGAACGCAGACGTGGCTCGGCCTCCTCGACGAGCGCGGTGAAGTACGCGGTGTGCGCACGCCCGGCCGCGACGCGTAGGTCCGGGTTCTCGGCGCAGCGTTCGACGGCGTATTCGTGGATGGTCTCCAGGAGGCGGTAGCGCATCGTGCCGTCCGCGGCCGGGGCGGCGACGACCAGGGACTTGTCGACCAGGGCGCCGATCAGGTCGGCGGTGTCGCCCCAGGCGTGCGGGCCGGGACCGGCGGGGCTGCGGATGACGGCTTCCGCGGCGGTCAGGTCCCAGCCGCCCGCGAAGACGGAGACCTGGCACAGGGCGGTGCGCTCGTCCTCGTCGAGGAGGTCCCAGGACCAGTCGACGACCGCGCGCAGGGTCTGCTGGCGGGGCAGCACGGTGCGGCTGCCCCCCGTCAGCAGGCGGAACCGGTCGTCCAGCCGGTCCGCGATCTGGCGCGGCCCGAGGAGCCGCAGCCGCGCGGCAGCGAGTTCGATGGCGAGCGGCAGACCGTCCAGTCGGCGGCAGATCTCGGCGACGGCTTCCGGATCGTGCGCCGGTTCGTGTGCGGGGTCGAAGCCGGGGCGTACGGCTCGGGCGCGCTCGGTGAACAGGCGGTGGGCGGGGTCCGCGGGCAGCGGGTCGACCGGTCGGACGGACTCGCCGGGGACGCCGAGGGGTTCGCGGCTGGTGGCGAGGACGCGGAGCCTCGGACAGCGGGTCAGCAGGGTCTCGGCCAGGGCGGCGGCCGCCCCGATGACGTGCTCGCAGTTGTCGAGGATGAGGAGGACCGGCCGGGCGCGCGAGCCCAGGCGGTCGACGAGCAGCTCCACCGGTTCGGTGCGCGGAGGCCCGTCGTGGCTGCCGTCCCGCAGCAGCGCCGTCTCGCGCAGCCCGAGTGCGGACAGCACGGCTCCCGGGACGGCTTCGGGGTCCTCCACCGGGGCCAGTTCGGCGAGCCAGACGTCGCAGGGGGCGTCGGGGGCGTGGCCCTCGCGTGCTGCGGACTCCTCGGCGAGTCGGGTCTTCCCCGAGCCACCCGGGCCGGTGAGGGTGACCAGCCGGGACCGGGCCAGGTCGTCCCGGAGGGCGCGGAGCTCGGGCTCGCGGCCCACGAAGGAGGTGAGCCTGGGGCGGAGGTTGCCCCGGGCCGGTTTCACGTGAAACGTGCCGGTCGGAGCGGGGGTGGCCGGGTCAGCGGTGACCGGTGCGGGAGCGGCCGGTGCGGGAGCGAGCAGTTCCCGGTGGAGAGCGGTCAGTTCGGGCCCGGGGTCGGTGCCGAGGCCGTCGGCGAGGGTGCGGCGCGCGTCCTCGTACGCGGCGAGCGCGTCGGCCTGCCGGCCATCGGCGCGCAGGGCGCGGATGAGCTGGGCCCGGAAGCGCTCGTCGTACGGGTGGGCGGCGGTCAGCTCCGTCAGTTCGGCGACGAGAGCGGCGGGGTCGGGGGCAGGGGCGGCGGAGTGGGGGGCAGGGGCGGACGCGCCATCGGAGGGCTCCCCGGCGGAGCCCGGGCCGGCGGCGGCGAAGCCCGCGTGGGGGGTGTCTCCGGCCCCGTTCCGTATCGCAAGCCCTCCCCCTCCCGGTGCCGCCGCGCAGCGGAGGTCGGCCTCGATCCGGCGTTCCAGGGCGGCGAGCCGGTGGGCCTCCGGGCGCAGGGCGTGGCCGCGGTCCCCGTCGGGCAGATCGGCGAGTGCGGGGCCGCGCCAGAGGGCGAGTGCGGTACGCAGAGTGCGGGCGGCGTCCGCCGGGGCGCCGGCCTCCAGCTGGGCACCGCCCTGCCGGGCGAGGCGCTCGAAGACGTGCAGGTCGACGTCGTCAGGGCGGGCGGCGAGGCGGTAGCCGCCGGGGCCGCTGGCCAGTGCGTCCTTGCCCAGCACCCGGCGCAGCCGGCCGACGAGGGCCTGGAGCGCGGCGGTGGCGTCTGCCGGGGGCTGGTCCGCCCAGACATCCGCGACGAGCTCGGTGACGGGTACGGCGCGGCCCGGACGCAGGGCGAGGGCGGCGAGCAGGGCGCGCAGCCGCGTACCGCCGAGGGGCAGCGCCGCGCCGCGCTCGTCTCGCGCCTCCGTGACGCCCAGGATCAGATACCGCACCCCGCCATTGTGTCCCGCCCCAGCACAACGGGGCATCGGACGACCCACCCCGCTCACGCGACGGTCCCGGGCGCACGGGACACGAAGCACGGGGACGGGAGGGCGAGGGGACGGGGGGACACCGGCGGGGGGGGGACACCGGCGCACCCGATACGAGCCACGGCGCACCCCCACAGCACGCGCCGGAGAACATCGCCCCCAGCCGCGCCGCGCCGCCGCTCCGGGAAGCCGCCCGAGCCGCCTACCCCTGCAACGAGCGTCGGGCCGGTGCCACCCCGCCGGCGACCGCGCGCTGCCGGGGCGCCGCCGTCCCCGTCCAGCAGGTTCCGCGCCGCGACACGAGGCGGCGCAGCCACAGTTCCGTGGAGGCGAGGTCGGCCAGGCCGTCCAGGGGCAGGGGCTCCCCCTCGGAGGCCGCACGCAGGGCCTTGCGTACGACGCGGGCCTCGACCAGGCCGGCGTCGGCGAGCAGCGGGGCGTCGAACAGGGCGATCAGCTCGGGCAGCGAGGCGCGCAGGCCGGTCCGGGTGACCGCGGTCGAGGTGGCCTGGGACGGGGCGCCCCAGCCGGGCGGCAGCTCGTGGATGCCCGCGCCCGCCAGCACCCGGCGCAGGATCGCCGCACGGGCGCCCGGCTGGACCCTGAGGGATTCGGGGAGCGCGCGGGCGGCGCGTACGACCTGGTTGTCCAGGAAGGGGGCGTGCAGGCGCTGGCTGCGGATCTCGGCGGCCTGCTCCAGGATGCGGTGACCGGCGGCGTGCCGGGCCAGGGAGGCTCGGGCCCGGGCCTCCCCGGGGCGCTGGACCGAGGTGGGGCGGATCGCCGCCTCCTGAAGACGAACCGATACTTCGGCCAGCGCCTCTCCGGTGAGCCACCGGGCGGCCGGACCCGGGCGGGACCACGCCAGTGCGGCGAGGGAGGCGTCTGCGGGGGTGCCGAGGTCGGGGCTGAGGCGGTTGGCGTCGGGCAAGCGGTCGGCCGCGGCTTCGAGTCCGGTGCGGTAGGACGTACGGGCCAGCCGGCGGGCGGCCCGGTAGACGGTCAGCGGCACGAACAGCGAGTGCGCGGACGGGCCTTCGGCCTTGGCGAGCGCGGCGACCGGGCGCACCAGATGGCGCCGTCTGCGGTCGATCAGCAGGTCCGCGAGGCGCGCCGGGTGGGCGTCGAGCACCTGCCGGGCGCCGTCGCCCACGAAATGGTCCGCGCTGCCCGCGGAGAGGCGGCGGCGGTGGCGTTCGACGAGGACGAGGGAGGGGGCCGGCTCATCGGTGAGCGGGCCGTTCTCCAGGGCTGCGTAGGGCAGCGCCTCTTCGCCCGCGGCGACCACGACGTGGTGCAGCCTCGGGTTGGCGGCGATGAGACGGGCGCGTTCGAGCTCGTCCTCGTGGGCGCGGGTCGTCAGATCGTTGAAGGTGACGGCGAGCAGCCGCTCCCCCGCTCCCGTGCCGTGGCCGAGGATCGTGCCGGGCAGGCCGGGAAGCCCGGCGGCGAGCAGGGCGAGCGTGGCCGACGCGCTGCCCCCGGAGAGGTCGGAGCCGATTCCGGGGACGGGTGCGCCCCGGGCGGCGCGGCGTTCGGCGGGGCCCATGCCGGGGACCGGGCCGGGGTCGGGCGGCAGCGTCTCCGGGGCGTGGCGCGGGGCCAGGAGTCTGGCGCGCACCGCTTCGACCAGGGCGTCGCGCACCCCCTCGACGGCGGTCACGGGGTCGACTTCGGGCGCGGCCACGGCAAGGGAGGCCACCGCTTCGTAGCCCGTGATCTCCCGCGAGCCCTCGCGCAGGATCAGTGCGTGCCCGGGCGGGATGCGCTTCACGCCCTCGTACGGCGTGCCGTCGCGCAGCGCCTCCGGGGTCTCCGGGCAGGCGAGCAGGGCGGCGAGGTGGCCGATGTCCAGCTGGGCCTCGATGAGGTCGGCCAGGGGGAGCGCGGCGGTGGCATAAGCCGTCCCGCCGGCCCAGGGAGTGTAGAAGACCGGGCGGGCTCCGGCGAGGTCTCCGGCCACGGTGATCCGGCGGCCTATCTGCACGACGGCCGTATAGCTGCCCGTCCAAGCGGTGAGGTGGCGGAGGGCTCCGCCGCGGGCGGCGAGCAGACCGACGCGCAGTTGTTCGTCCGTGGCCCCGCAGCAGCCGAGGACGGCGAGGCGTGCGGTGGGGGCGCCTTCGGCGGTGTCCACCCGGACGGTACGGATCTCGTCGGGCCGCCAGTCGCCCACCGCCCACAGCGGATCCGGGTCGCCCCACAGGAGTTGGGAACCCACGGGGTGCATCGTGCGCCCCTCGTCACTGCCGCCGACGGCTCCGGCCGTGCCGAAGCTCGCGGCGATACTGCTCCAACCCACCAACCAACGCATCGCCGCCTCCACAGGCTGTGGACAAAAACGGCGCGACAGGGCGCTATCGGGAGAACTCCGGTAACGCGCGGCGCCGTTGCGGACATGCTGCCACGACAACGGCGCGCAGGAGTGGCTACGGAGCGCGCACGTCGTGAGCGCATGCGCCCCTGGCAAAGGCCGGAGCGTGCACGCCCGACCTGGCGTTCCGCGAAAGGCCCGCGCGCGTCGGACCCGACGCCTACGGAGGTACGGATTCCGTGCGTGGGAGTTACGGTTCCGTGCATCGCGTTCCCCGCACACGTGCCCGCGTAACGGCCCGGATCCCGCCACGGCCGCACCCTCGCCGGGGCGGCTCCCGGATGTCCGTGATCCCTCGCCCCCACCTGTGCCCCACCGGCGACATCCGGCCAATCTCGGGAGGCGGGGGAACCGATCGGGCGGCGCATCGCAGCCAACTATGGCCCGGTTCACCCCGGTTCGCTCCAGGCAGCGCACAGACCCGCGGCGGACCCGGTCCGCGGCCGCCACGGCCCGGCAGTGGCTCTTCGGAGCCGGCTCGGCGGCCGGGGCCGTACCGGCTCCCCGCCGGGTCCGGGAGGCGCGGTCCGCCCCCCGGACCGGTCCGCCGCCTGCGGGGAATGAGGCGGCGGTGCTCCCCCAGCCCGCTGTGTCCAGTGCAGCGGGCCGACCCACGCAGCACCCATGCAAGCGCTCCCGCGGGGACCGGGCGAGAGCGCACGGCCGGGCGCACGGCCACACGCCGGGAGCACGCGCGGACACCCCCGGACGAGGCTCCGGCGGCGGCCGCCGAGACCGCACGGAAGGATGCCGGGACGCGCGCCGTGACCCGGATCGGGGCTGGTCGGCGGGCGGAAGGCGGTCGGCGCCACCCCCTCCTTCCCGTCCCCCCGCATCAGGCCCGCGGGGTTCGGCCGCTCCTCCCGGGCGCCGTCCGGCGGTCTCCGCACCGGAGTGCGGGCGGGCCTCACAGACCCTCCCCCGTACCCCCGCTTCCTCTCCCCCGTTCCTCCGCGCTTCCTTCGCGCGGCGTTCGCCTCCCGCTCGCCCACCGCGCCCCTTCCGCCCCTCGCGCCGCACGGCTTCCCCCGAGTCCCCGCCGGTGGCCGGTACGGACAAGAATCCCGCCATACGGACGTCCAGCCCTTAACGGTAGGGATGTGGCGAACTACGCTGGGTTTACTGATGTTCTCAGCAGGGCGGCATATTCCTCGGGGCTCGGCCATATGCGTGTGCGGCCGGAGTGCCGGGGTTCGTCCCTGGGGAGAACCCGGTACGAATGCCGCGCGCCGCATCGGTGACGCGGCTGCCGTCTGTGTGTCGAGGGGTGGCGCATGTCCAGGGAGCAACGCGGACCGAACGACAAGCTCGGAACCGTTCTCGCCCTCGCGGGAATCAGCAACGCCGGGCTCGCCCGGCGGGTCAACGACCTCGGGGCGCAGCGCGGACTGACACTTCGGTACGACAAGACCTCGGTGGCCCGGTGGGTCTCCAAGGGCATGGTGCCGCAGGGCGCCGCGCCCCATCTCATCGCTGCGGCGATCGGCGCCAAGCTCGGCCGGCCTGTCCCGCTGCACGAGATCGGGCTGGCCGACGCCGACCCGGCGCCGGAGGTCGGGCTGGCGTTCCCCCGCGATGTGGGTGAGGCGGTCCGTTCCGCGACCGAGCTCTACCGACTGGATCTGGCCGGGCGGCGGGCGGGCAGCGGCGGGATCTGGCAGTCCCTGGCGGGTTCCTTCTCCGTGAGTGCGTATGCGACCCCTGCCTCCCGCTGGCTGATATCCCCCGCCGACCCGTCGGTGGAACGCGCCTCGACAGCGGCAGCCCCCGCCCAGCACGGCACCCAGGGCGCACGGGGCGCATCGGGGGCGCAAGGCGCATCGACCGCGCCGGGCGCCGCCCACCCGCCCAGCGCCCACGGAAAACAGGGCGCCCCCGCCAAGGACGCGCCGGGACAGCCGACGGCCACCGCCCCCGGGCCCGGCACCTCGCTGCTGGTGGGCCACGGCACGCCCGTTCCCGGGCACGGCCTCTCGATCCCCGTCCAGCCGGGGCCCGACTCCGCCTACGCCGTCTCGCCGCTGCGGGTCGGCCACAGCGACGTGTCCAAACTGCGCGAGGCCGCTCAGGACGCGCGCCGCTGGGACTCCAAGTACGGCGGCGGGGACTGGCGTTCGTCCATGGTCCCGGAATGCTTACGCGTCGACGCGGCACCGCTGCTGCTGGGCTCGTACAGCGACGAGGTCGGCCGGGCGCTCTTCGGCGCGTCGGCCGAACTGACCCGGCTCGCCGGATGGATGGCCTTCGACACCGGTCAGCAGGAAGCGGCCCAGCGCTACTACATCCAGGCGCTGCGCCTGGCGCGGGCCGCGGCCGATGTGCCGCTCGGCGGCTACGTCCTCGCGTCCATGTCGCTGCAGGCGACGTACCGCGGCTTCGCCGACGAGGGCGTCGACCTCGCGCAGGCGGCGGTCGAGCGCAACCGCGGCCTCGCGACGGCCCGCACCATGAGCTTCTTCCGCCTGGTGGAGGCCCGGGCCCACGCGAAGGCGAACGACGCACCGGCCGCCGGAGCCGCTCTGAAGGCCGCCGAGGGGTGGCTGGAGCGGTCCCGGGACGGCGACGCGGACCCGTCGTGGCTGGGCTTCTACTCGTACGACCGGTTCGCCGCCGACGCCGCGGAGTGCCACCTCGACCTGAAGGCGCCGCGGCAGGTGCGGCGGTTCACCGAGCAGGCGCTGTCCCGGCCCACCGAGGAGTTCGTCCGCTCGCACGGCCTGCGCCTCGTCGTCTCCGCCGTCGCCGAGCTGGAGTCCGGGAACCTGGACGCGGCCTGCGCGGCCGGCACCCGTGCCGTGGAGGTGGCGGGCCGCATCTCGTCGGCACGGACCACCGAGTACGTGCGCGATCTGCTGCACCGCCTGGAGCCGTACGGGGACGAACCGCGCGTCGTCGAGCTGAGGGAACGCGCGCGACCGCTGCTCGTCGCCCCCGCATAGCCGGCCCCGGCGCCGAGCCGGGCCCCGCCCGGACCGGCGCGGGATCCGCCACGCTGTGCCCGCACTGGTTTGAACGCGTTGTCAGTGGGTCAGTGCACTATCGGGGTGGGAGGTGGCGTGATGATGACGCACGCGGCGTACGACTGCGATGTGCTGGTGATCGGCGGCGGGATCGTCGGCCTGTCGGCCGCGTATGCGATCACGCGGACCGCACCGGGCACGCGCGTGACCGTGCTGGAGAAGGAGTGGGGCCCCGCGCGCCATCAGACCGGGCGCAACAGCGGGGTGATCCACAGCGGCATCTACTACCCCCCGGGCTCGCTGAAGGCGCGGTACGCGGTACGCGGCGCGGCGGAGATGACCGACTTCTGCCGGGAGCACGGCATCGCGCACGCCGTGACCGGGAAGCTGATCGTCGCGACCGGCCGCTCCGAGCTGCCGCGGCTGCACGCCCTGGTGCAGCGCGGCCGGGAGCACGGGCTGCCGGTGCGCGAGCTGGGGCCCGCGCAGATCGCGGAGTACGAGCCGCGGGTGCGGGGCCTCGCCGCGATCCGGGTGGGCACGACCGGGGTGTGCGACTTCGGCGCGGTCGCCGAGCGCTTCGCCGCCGAGGTGCGGGACGGCGGCGGCCTGATCAGATTCGGCGCCGAGGTCACCGCGATCGACCGGCGGCCGTGGGGCGTCGCGGTGCGGACGGCGGACGGCCTGGTGGTCCGGGCCAGGGTGCTGGTCAACTGCGCCGGGCTGCACTCCGACCGGGTGGCGCGACTGGCGGGCGACGACCCGGGGGTGCGCATCGTGCCCTTCCGGGGGGAGTACTACGAGCTGGCCCGGCCCGAGCTGGTGCGCGGCCTGGTCTATCCGGTGCCCGATCCGGCGTTCCCCTTCCTCGGCGTCCATCTGACCCGGGGCCATGACGGCAGCGTCCACGTCGGTCCGAACGCGGTACCGGCACTGGCCCGCGAGGGGTACGGCTGGCCGGTCGTACGCCCCCGGGAGCTGCTGGACACCCTGAGCTGGCCGGGCTCCTGGCAGATCGCCCGCCGACACTGGCGGTACGGGGCGGGCGAGGTACACCGCTCGCTGTCCAAGCGCGCCTTCACGGCGGCCGTCCGGCGGCTCCTGCCCGACGTGACGGAGGACGATCTGCGCCCCTCCGCCGCCGGGGTCCGGGCGCAGGCCGTCCTGCGCGACGGCACACTCGTGGACGACTTCCTGATCCGTGAAGCCCCTCACACGGTGCACGTGCTGAACGCCCCTTCGCCCGCCGCCACGGCCGCTCTCCCCATCGGGCGGGAGGTGGCACGCAGGGCGCTGCTCCGGGCACAGGGGACGGGGTGGAAGCCGCCCGCCGTAGAATCAGGGCATTGTGTCTGAGCCCTTGAACCCCTCCCCCGCGAACGGCGCCGACGCGGACGGCGCCGACCCCGCGCCCGCGTCCACCGGTACGGACGGCGCCGCGCCCGCGACCGCCGGAATCCCGGACGAGCTGCGCGCCGCGGCCCTCGACCGTGCGCGCAGGCTGCGCCAGGAGCCCCGCTTCCCCGGCGGCCCCGCGGCCGATCCGGCCGGTTCGCACCACGAGCGCCGGATCCGCAGCTTCCAGCCGCGCCGCAGCCGGGTCACCCCTGGCCAGCAGGACGCCCTGGAGCGGCTGTGGCCGAAGTGGGGCCTGGACATCGACGGGCTGCGCGTCCTCGACCTGCCCGAGCTGTTCGACGGGCTCCCGGTGGTCCTGGAGATCGGCTTCGGCATGGGCGAAGCCACCGCGCAGATGGCCGCCGACGACCCGGGCACCGGCATTCTCGCCGTCGACGTGCACACCCCGGGCCAGGGCAACCTCCTCGGTCTCGCGGACCGGAACGGCTTGTCCAACATCCGGGTCGCCAACGGTGACGCGATCATCCTGCTGCGCGAGATGCTGGAGCCGGACGCGCTGGACGGGCTGCGGGTGTACTTCCCCGACCCGTGGCCCAAGTCGCGCCACCACAAGCGCCGGCTGATCCAGCCGGAGTTCCTCGACCTCGCGGCCCAGCGCCTGAAGCCCGGTGCGGTCCTGCACTGCGCGACCGACTGGGAGCCGTACGCCGAGCAGATGCTGGAGGTGCTGACCGCGCACCCCCGCTTCGAGAACACGGCGGCGGACGGCGGTTACGCGCCACGGCCCGCGTTCCGGCCGCTGACCAGGTTCGAGGGTCAGGGTCTGGACAAGGGCCATGTCGTGCACGACCTGCTGTTCGCCCGCTGCTGACCGGCCCGGGGGCCGCTCGGCCCTGCTGACGCCAGAAGCGGCTGACGACGCGTCGTCGCCGGGCGGGCGAGCGGCGGCACGCCGTTCCCGGCCGGACCGGGAGGCGAAGTGCCGTCGCCGGCCCGGCCGGGAAGAGCCCCGACCCCGCCGGCCGGCCGAGGGGCGGGCCGACGTCGCCGGGCCGGCGGGCCCCGTCCACGCGCCATGGCCGTTGTCAGTCCTGCTCGTTAGGGTCATGGAGTGTCGTCCGACGGGTCTGTTCAGCAGCAACTTCAGTCGCAGCCGGCCGTCCCGGTGCTCGCGGAGCACCTGGACGGCGAGGTCCTGACTGCCGCGCCGGACCGGGGGCAGTGGCGGTACCGTCCGCGCCGCGTCGGCATGCTGTGGCGGAGCAAGCCGCTCCGGATCGTCGCCGTCTTCACCGTGCTCGCGCTCTGCGGTCTGGTGATCCTCGCCCTGGTCCGCGACCAGACGGGGACGCAGGGTTTCCTCGTCGGTCTGGGCTTGGCCGTGCTCCCCGTCCCGGTGCTGATGACGGCGTTCCGGTGGCTGGACCGGGTCGAGCCGGGCCCCTGGCGCAACATGCTCTTCGCCTTCGCCTGGGGGGCCTGCGCGGCCGCCCTGGTCGCGATCCTGGCCAACTCCTTCGCGACGCAGTGGATCGCCACCGCCACCGCGGACCCGGGCGGTGCGGACACCCTGGGCGCCACCGTCATAGCGCCGGTCGTGGAGGAGAGCGCCAAAGCGGCGGCCGTGCTGCTGCTCTTCCTGTTCAGGCGGCGGGACTTCGACGGGATCGTCGACGGCGTGGTCGTCGCCGGCTTCACCGCCACGGGCTTCGCCTTCACCGAGAACATCCTCTATCTGGGCAACGCCTTCGGCGAGGACCAGGAGATGGGCTCGGGCTTCGCCTCGGTGACCGCGGCGACGTTCTTCGTACGTGCGGTGATGTCGCCGTTCGCCCATCCGCTCTTCACCGTGATGACCGGCATCGGTTTCGGCATCGCCGCGAGCAGTGCGCGCCACCAGCGCTTCCGGCGCCTCGCGCTCCCCCTGGCGGGCCTGCTCCTCGCGATGGGCATGCACGCCCTGTGGAACGGTTCGTCGACGTTCGGCCCCTACGGTTTCTACGCCGTGTACGGGGCCTTCATGGTTCCGGCGTTCGGGCTGGTGACCTGGCTGGCGATCTGGGCCCGCCGCCGCGAGCTGCGCACCCTCGGCATCGAACTTCCGGTGTACGCGGCGGCCGGCTGGCTGTCCCCCGCCGAGCCTTTCGCCCTCTCCTCCATGCGCGCCCGCGGCATGGCCAGGGACCTCGCACGCCAACGGGCGGCGGCAGCGGCGGCCGGCGCCCCGTACGGCAGCCCCCAGGGCCACACCTACCACCCGGCCCACGCCCCGCACCCCGCTCACGCGCGCATAGCCGCCACCCCGCTGAAAGCGGTGAGGGCCGAGGGCAGGGCCGCGGCCCGTGCGGTCGCCGAGTACGAGTCCTTCGCGACCTCGCTGGCCTTTCTGCGCCGACAGGCCCGCCGCGGCACGGCGGGCCCGGACTTCGCCGAACGTGAGCGGGAGTTGCTGCACCACCTGTGGCAGCGCCGGGAGACCGCCGGGCCGGCCCTGGTGCACGCGGCACAGGCCACGGGCCGTCTGCGTCTGCGGTTCGTACCCGCGGCGCACCGGCCGTACGCGGGCCAGGGCATCGGGCCCGGACCGGCCCAGGGCTACGGAACGCCCCCGCCTCCCGGCCACCACGCCTCCCCGTACGCCGGGCCGCGCCACGACGCCCGGCCGTCCGCAAACCCGCCGCACAACCCGCCGTACGCGAACCACCCGCACACGAGCCCGCCGTACACGCCCCCTCAACGCGCGAACCAGCCGTACCCGCCCCCGCCCTACAGCCCTTAGGGAGCGACGGGTCAGGCGGAAGCCTCCGTGAGGTCCGCCAGCTCCTGGTCCGTCAGCCGCAGGTCTGCGACGGCCACCAGGGCGGGGAGCTGTTCGACCGTACGGGCCGAGGCGATCGGTGCGGCGACGGTCGGCCGGGCGGCCAGCCAGGCCAGCGCCACGGTTGCGATCTCGGCATCCCGCTCCTGGGCCACCTTGTCGAGCGCGGCGAGCACCTTCCGGCCGCGCTCCGATTCCAGGTGCGCTCCCGCGCTCCCGGCTCGGGCGCTCTCCACGGCGCTCCCCGGACGGTACTTGCCGGTGAGGAATCCGGAGGCGAGGGCGTAGTACGGGACGGCCGCGAGCCCGGCCTCGGCGGCGGTGTCCTGGAGCTCGCCCTCGTAGGTGTCCCGGGAGACGAGGTTGTAGTGGGGCTGGAGGGCCACGTAACGGGCGAGCCCCTCGCGCTCCGAGAAGTCCAGCGAGGCGCGCAGCCGCTGGGGGCTGATGTTGGACGCGGCGATCTCGCGGACCTTGCCGTCCTTCACCAGCTGGTCGAGGGCGGTGATGATCTCCTCGACGGGGACCGTCTCGTCGTCGAAGTGCGTGTAGTAGAGATCGATGTGGTCGGTCCCGAGCCGGCGCAGCGACTCCTCGGCGGCGGCCTTGATGGTGGTAGCGGAGAGCCCCTTGTACGCAGGGTGGGCGCCCACCTTGGTGGCCACGACGATGTCGGAACGGTTACCGCGCGCGGCGAGCCACTTGCCGATGAGGGCCTCGGACTCGCCGCCCTCGTTGCCGGGGACCCAGGCCGAGTAGGCGTCGGCGGTGTCGACGAAGTTGCCGCCGGCCGCCACGTACGCGTCGAGAACGGCGAAGGACTGCGCCTCGTCGGCGGTCCAGCCGAAGACGTTGCCCCCGAGGGCGAGCGGGAAGACCTGGAGGCCGGAGGAACCGAGCTTGCGGAGAGAAGTCATGGGTGGAACAACGGCTTCCCCCGACTCCGCTATTCCGTGGCCTGTACACCGGAACCGGTGCCGCGCGGGGGTGACCGCCGCGGGCGGACACGTACAGAGCCCGTGCCGCGCGGGGCGGACGACGCGCGCGGACACGGAGAAACGCGTGGCGGACAAGGCGCACGGACACGGAGAAAGCGTGGCGGACGAGGCTCACGGGCGGGCACCGCGGGCGGGCGGGCCCGGACAGACCGGCAGCCCTGACGTCGGGGGGAGCGTCAGGGCTGCCGGGGTCGCGAGGCCGGAGGACCGGCGGGGTAACGGTCTCAGACCGTCAGGCCCCGGGCGCGCAGCCAGGCCATCGGGTCGATGCCGGTGCCGTCCGCGGTGTGGACCTCCAGGTGGAGGTGCGGGCCGGTCACGTTGCCGGTCGCGCCGACGCGTCCGATGGTGTCGCCCGTCGTGACCTTCTGGCCGATGCTGACGTCGATCGAGGACTGGTGGCAGAACCACACCTCGGTGCCGTCCTCGAGCTCCAGGACCGTGCGGTAGCCGTAGGAACCGGAGTAGCCGGCCGACTTGATCGTCCCGCTGTGGACGGCCTTGATCGGGGTACCGGTCGGCGCCGCGAAGTCGAGGCCCGTGTGGTAGCCGGAGGACCACATCGATCCGGCCTCGCCGAAGGTCGAGGTGATTGTGTACGAGGACGTGGGGATGGCGTAGCTGGCGGCGAGCTTGGCCAGTCGGAGGGCCTCCGCCTTCTTCGCGGCCTCCTCCGCCGCCTTCTTCTTCTCGGCGGCGATCTTGGCCTCGGCGGCGTCCTGCTGCTGCTTCGCCTCGGCGGCGGCCTTCTCGGCGGCCGCCTTCTCCGCGGCCGCCTTGACCTCGGCGTCGGCGGCGTCCTGCTGCTGCTCGGCCTGCTGGAGGATGCGGGCGCGGAGGGCCTCACCGGCGTCGGTGGTGCCCTGCTCGGCCTCGGCAGTGGTGATGCCGGCGGTCGTCAGCGGGGCGGAAGCGGTCGCGACCGCCGTCTTCTCCGCCGCGGACTCGGACTCGCCCGACAACAGCGCGCCGACGCCGGGAAGGGACTTGGCGTCGGGGAGATTGTCCGCGAGGGAATCGGGAAGGGAGATAGAGACCGGCGGCTTGCTCTGGGCGGTGGCCATGCCACCCGCACCGACGGCCGCGATGACGCCGACGCCGAGGACGGTGGAGCTGCGGGCCAGACCATTGCGCTGCTTGGCGACGCGGTGCTTGCCGCGGACGGGGCGGATGGACTCCTCGGTGGGGTTCCACTCCTCCCAGGTCCGCTCGGGCCCGGTCTCGTCGGCGCGGAAGTCGTTGCCGAAGGCGCTGTCCCGATCGGTCCCGTAGTCGGTGGCGTAGTCCGCTCCGTACTCCGTTCCGAAAGCGGGGGCGGGCCGGGTAGCGAAGTCATCGCCGTACGCGGACCCGAACCGGGAGGGAGCTTCGGGGGCAGGCTTGTTGGACGCCACGGGGGCGCACTCCTTTCCTTCCTTCTCGCCTACCGGGTTAGCTGACGGGTTCGGAGCAGGAAGGTCTCCTACGGGTTCCTCCGTCTCGTAGAACGAGGCAGAGACGCCCGATTCACCCCATGTAGGTGGTTCCCCGGTTCCCTTGCGGAATTCGGCGCTCGCGCACGGTGCCGCCACTGACGGCGGCTGGGACAACCGCGCTGCGTTATCGAACGTTAATAGACACCAGGGTCCGATTCCAAGCTGTTCCCACTGATCGTTCACGCCGCTGGCCTGGACTTTACGGGACACAACCGGGTGGAATCGGACGAGTTGATCGCGCCTCAGTTACCCACCAGTTTCTGACGTTGCGTCATATGTTATGCGGAGCGATGCCCTTCGATTACGGACGGTGGCCCCCCGGCGCGGACCACTTCCCGCCCCGCTGTCCCTCCGGACCTCCGGCTCAGCCGCACCGCCCAGCGCCGCCGCGCTCAAGAGCCTCCGGCTCAGCCGCCACCGTCGCCCAGGCCGACGATCTTCACGGTCCTGCGCCGGTCGGGCTGACCCTCGGCGGGCCGGACGACCGCGAGCAGCGCCATGTCGTCCGTCGACTCGCCGCCCGTGTGCAGCCGCACGTCGTCGGTCAGCGCGGAGAGCAGTTCGTCGGGCCCCGGGAAGATCCGCCCCCGGAGCCGCTCGGCGGGGTCGTAGAAGACGCCTTCGGCGTTACGGGCCTCGGACAGGCCGTCCGTATAGAGGAGGAGCGTCGCGCCGGGAGGCAGGTCCCACTCGTCGGCCTGGTCCGGCCACGCCCCCAGGCCCATCCCCAGCGGCAGGGCGGGCACCGACGGACGGAGCACCTCCAGCACCCCGTCCGTGTGCAGCAGCAGCGGCTCGGGGTGGCCCCGGTTGACGATCCGCGCCCGCGCCGCACCCGGCGGGATCTCCGCGAGCACGGCGGTGACGAACCCCTCGAACGCGTCGAGGCCACCGCGCCGGTCCGACTCGCGCGCCAGCGCCCGCTCCAGCCGCTGCGCCACGTCCTCCAGCGTCTCCTCCTGCTCCGCCGCCTCCCGGAAGGCCCCGATGACCACGGCCACCGCCTCCACGGCGTCCAGACCCTTGCCCCGTACGTCCCCGACCACGAGCCGCACGCCGTGCGGGGAGTCCGTCACCGAGAACAGGTCACCGCCGACGAACTCGTCCGCCTGGGCCGCCTCGTACCGCGCGGCCACGTGAAGCCCGCCGATCCTCTCGGACGGCGTCGGCAGCACCGCCCGCATGGCGGTCTCCGCGATGACCCGGGCGGAGGCCAGCTGCTCGTTGCTCCGCCGCACCACCCGGTTGATCACGACGGCGAGCACGGAGACGGTGAGGACGGTGAGCAGTTCACTGGCGGGCACGACCTGGAGCAGGGTGCCGCTGTACGCCCGCAGCCCGACGACCGCCAGCAGCGCGGCCACCCCGGCACGGACGGTGCCGGCCAGCGAGGCGAACGGGGCCGCGATCAGCGGAGCCGCCGCGTAAAGGGGAATGGCGGTGAACTCGGGCGGGCTCAGGGCGTCGAACAGCACGCCCACGCCGATGATCAGCGCAGGCAGCACCTGGACGAACCGACGGGTCCGCACCCCTCCGCCACGACTGCGCCGCCGCTTCTCCCGCTTCCCCACCTGCTGGTCTCCTGCCCGGTACATCCACGGCCGCGGACGGTACCGCGTACCACCCCCAGGCTTCCCGCAGCGGGGTCGCACGGCGACTCCTCGTCGGCCAATGGGGGTACGTACGCGGCCTGCGGCTCCCGCACCCAGCGGCCCGGCTGGCCGACGGCGCACAAACGATTCAGGCCCGGCACGCTGTATGCGTGCCGGGCCTGAATCTTCAGTAGCGGGGACAGGATTTGAACCTGCGACCTCTGGGTTATGAGCCCAGCGAGCTACCGAGCTGCTCCACCCCGCGTCGGTAAACACAACTCTACGGCATGTTCGACGGACTCATGACCACCCGGCGCACACGCCCCCGCGGGCCGTGCCCGCCCCGACCCGCCACCCGCACGCCGGCGCAAGGCCGCGGGAAGCCCCTCGACACCTCAACCACACAGGCGGATCCGATAGTTCCGCATCGCCCTGCCTCAACCAACCTGCCTGATCGGCCCCTTTGAGAGCCAAGAGCACCCCTCCTCCCGCAGAAGCTCTCCACCAGGCCGTCAACGTGTGGAAAACAAGAAGGTGTTGCAAGGAAGACGTGTTCTGCCGCAAGGTAACTGCTGCATCCCCCGGACCGGTGGGCTGCCCGTGCGAGCAGGTCCGGGGCGCGCAGTCGCCGCACCCCGAAAGCCGCTCCCGGTCTCTCATCGCAGCCTGTCTGGAGGGCCCTCGACGATGACCGCACCGCTCACGCCCACTCCCGCCCCGGCCACCTCACCCTCACCCGTACGCGGTGCCGTCATCAGCGGCCTCATCGGCGGCCTGATCGGTGCGGTGATGAGCGCGGTGGTGAACTACACCGCCATCGGCCTCCCGGACAGCGAGTCGGTCAACGCGCTCAATCACGCGATATCGGGCCTGATCAGCGGGTTCCTCGCCGGCTTCATGGGAATCCTCGCGCACAACCGGAAGACCGCATCGGCCGCCCGCGGGGCAGTTGCCGCGGGCGCCCCTGCCACCCCGGAGCCGGCCGAGCCCGCAGAGCGGTCCCCCGACACGGTCTCCGCCGAGGCACCGGGCGCCGCCCCCGTACCGGAGAAGTAGCCGCCACCCGCCACACCGCCCGCAACTCCAACAGGCGATGGCGTAAATAGGGTGATATGACTGATTTCTGATTCAGTCATTCGACGCGGTGCCTGGAGTGGACGATGGACGACTACCCTCTGCTCAACCTCTTCTGGACCATGCTC
Organism: Streptomyces sp. A0642; assembly: GCF_004795105.1. Taxonomy (GTDB): domain Bacteria; phylum Actinomycetota; class Actinomycetes; order Streptomycetales; family Streptomycetaceae; genus Streptomyces. The sequence goes on from NZ_SSBL01000030.1 coordinate 28,198, forward strand.
TGGTTCTTCCTCTGGATCATGTGGCTGTTCCTGCTGTTCCGAGTCATCATGGACATCTTCCGCAGCGACGACCTGGGCGGATGGGGCAAGGCGGGCTGGCTGGTCCTCACGCTGGTCGTGCCGTTCCTGGGCGTGCTGGTCTACGTGATCGCGCGTGGCAAATCCATGGGGACGCGTGACGTGAGGCAGGCCCAGGAACGCGACGCGGCGTTCAAGGCGTACGTGAGAGACGCGGCGGGCACGCCGGACGCGCACGGCTCCCCGAAGAGCAGCCACGTCGAGGACCTGTCCAAACTCGCCGACCTCAAGGACAAGGGCGCCATCACGGAAGAGGAGTACCAGCGGGCGAAGACGAAGCTCCTGGTCTGACACCCGGACACGACGACGACGCTCCTCGTCCGACCCCGGACACGACGACGGTGCCGGCCGCTCCATGGCCGGCACCGTCGCTGTGTCAGCCTTTCGACGGCTGCCGCACCGGCCCGGTCGGCCGACGCGCCGACGGGGTCAACTGCTCGCCGGCGGACCGGGAACGATCGCGACGGCCGCCGCGCACCGGCCCGCCCCGTTGCCCTGGCAACGCGTCACCCCAGAGGGGCGCACGACGGAGTGCCCCGCCCGGAAGAAACCGGACGGGGCACTCCACCGCAGGTCAGAGGGTTTCCCCTCCCCCGCTTCGCGTAGGCCGTGTGGGACTCGAACCCACAACCAACGGATTAAAAGTCCGCTGCTCTGACCAATTGAGCTAACGGCCCTCGGCGAATCACCCCCGAGCATAGCCCGCCGTGGCCCGGCCGCCGATCGGGTATCGGTTGCCGGGCCCCGTCGTCATGGAAGCCGCCTCGTTCAGTGGGAGGCCTTGCGGGCGATCGTGCGTTTGTGATCGGGGTTGAGGAACCAGTGGCGGGCCGAGGCGAACCACCAGGTGGCGGCGAAGCCCAGGACCACCAGCACGGCGACCGGTGCGTAGTTGAAGGTCTCCCAGGTGACGGGCGAGAGCTGGGGCAGCATGAAGAGAACGGTGATGACCACGACCCACACCACCGCGACGATGCCGATCGGGCGGGACCAGCGGCCCAGGTGCCAGGGGCCGGGGCGGAAGTCGTCGCCGCGCAGGAGACGGAGCAGGGTGGGGATGACGTACGCGATGTAGAGGCCGATGACCGCGATGGAGGTGACGGCCGCGTACGCGGTGACGTTGATCAGGTACGGAAGGCCCAGGACCAGCGCGGCGACGGCGGCCAGCCAGACCGCGGCCACGGGCGTGCGGGTGCGAGGGCTCACCGTGTGCCAGACCCGGGAGAAGGGCAGGGCGCCGTCCCGGGAGAACGCGTAGATCATCCGGCTGTTGGCGGTCACGGACGCCATGCCGCAGAAGAGCTGGGCGCCGATCACCACGAGGAGCAGCAGCTTGCCCGTGGTGGCGCCCAGGGCGTCCAGGAGGATCTGCGCGGGCGGGGCGCCGGTCGGGGAGGCCAGGGCTCCGTCGTACGACTGGATGGCGAAGGTGAAGCCGAGGAGGAGGACGAAGCCGGCGATCCAGGAGGTCCAGATGGACTGGACGATGCCGCGCGGGCCCGCGGTCGCGGCGTCGTGCGTCTCCTCGGTCATATGGGCGGAGGCGTCGTAGCCGGTGAAGGTGTACTGCGCCATCAGCAGTCCGATCATCACCACGTAGAACCCGCTGCCCCACCCGGTGTTGTTCACGAACTCGGTGAAGACGAACGACGCCGACTGATGCGAGTCCGGTACGAAGGTCAGCGCGCCGACGATGACGGCGACGCCGAGCACGTGCCACCAGACGCTGACGCTGTTGAGGAGCGCGACGATGCGCACGCCGAAGGTGTTCAGGAGTCCGTGCAGCAGCAGGATCGCGGCGAAGAGGAGGATCGTCCGGCCGGGGGTGACCCGGAAGTCGAACTGGAGATTCAGGTAGGCGCCCAGGAACGACGCGGCCCCGAAGTCGATCCCGGCGGTGACGGCGACCTGGCCGAGCACGTTGAACCAGCCGGTGAACCACGCCCACGCGGCCGCCGAGCGGGGTGGGGCCAGCCGGTGGGCCCAGAAGTACAGGCCCGCGGACGTCGGGTACGCCGAACAGATCTCGGCCATCGCCAGGCCGACGAACAACGTCATCAGCCCGACGCCGACCCAGCCCCACGTGATGACCACCGGGCCGCCGGTGTTCATGCCGAACAGATAGAGCGTCAGGCAGCCGGAGAGCACCGAGATGATGGTGAACGAGACCGCGTAGTTGGAGAAGGCGGACATCCGGCGGGCGAGGACCTGCGTGTACCCGAGTTCGGCCAGCCGCGCCTCGTCGGAACCGGCGGGTGCGGCGGGTGGGGTCGTGGTGTCGGACGCGTGCTTCGACAGATCGGCCGGGACGGCCGCGGAGGGTGGGGACGGTTGTCCGGAAGGCGCTCCAGGTGGGTTGCTTGTCATGCCCCCAGCGATTCCCTCGCCGGGGGCTCGACATGCGCCGGACGCGGCCCGGTGTGGCGGCCGAGCGCGATCCGTCTTCCCCGGGGAGGACGGATCGCGCCTGCGTCACGGAGCCTGGAGTACCGCCTGCGTCAGGAGAGCCTGGAGTACATCTGCCAGCCGCCCCCGACCTTCACGCGCGTCGCGAACTGGCCCTTGCCGTCGCCCCGGTAGCTCCACAGCACCCCGGAGGTGTCCCGGGCCAGCAGATCGGCCTTGCCGTCGCCGCTCAGATCACCCACGCCCACGAGCGCGTTGTAGACCTGCCAGCCGCCGCCGACCTTCACACGGGACGCCAGCGTGCCCTTGGCCGTCCCCGCGTACCGCCACAGCACCCCGGCCGTGTCCCGGGCCAGCAGATCACCCTTGCCGTCACCGGTCAGGTCACCGGCGCCGGACAGGAGGTAGCCCTTCCAGCCGGTACCGATCCTCACACGCCCCTGGAAGGCACCGTCACCCCTGCTCTCGTACAGATACAGGTAACCGGTCGACGTCTCCCGCGCGAGCAGATCCGCCCGGCCGTCCCCGGTCAGGTCACCCGGCGAGGTCAGAGCGTCGTACACGTTCCAGCCCAGACCCACCTTCGTGTACGCGGTCGTCGGCTTCAACGCACCACCGCACGACGGCTTGTACGCCCGCAGCTCACCGCTCTTCACCCGCACCAGCACGTCATTGCACCGGTCGCCGCTCACATCGTCGAACGGCACCGCCGACGTCACCGTGTTCGCGTCCGTCCAGCCCGAACCCGACACCCTCGCGTCCACCAGACCCGTACCCGTACCGGCCCGGAAATCGGCGACACCGGCCGACGTGAACGCCAGCAGATCACCGACGCCGTCGTTCCCGGCGAAGTCACGAGTGACGGCCGCGCCACCCGTCACCTTCACCGAACCCGACACCGACAGGGCCGCACCGCTGCCATCGGCCGGCTTCGCCGACAGGGTCCAGCCGTACGCGCCGTTGGCGACCGGCCGGCCCGCCGGGTCCTTGCCGTCCCAGGTCGCGGCGACCGTGCCACGGGCCTCGCCACCGGAGACGGTGCGTACGACCTGGCCGGACGCCTTGTTCTTCACGGTGAGCTGCCACGACTCGGCCGGCTTGGACAGCCACCACGTGCCTGCCCAGCTCGGAGCGGCCGCCCGCAGATCGAGCGAGGTCACGGGGGCCTTCGCATCGATCACCGACAACGGTGACGCCGGGACGCCCGTGGGCACGATGCGGACCCGCCGGTCGTCACCGGTGTACGCGACATGGCCGCCGAACCGGTCGACCGTCCAGCCGGCACGGCGCACCGTGTTCTCACTCAGGTCCGCCGCGCTCACCAGCGTGCGCTGGGGCAGGGCGGTGTACGTACCCCCGGCCGGCAGGCCGTCGTGCAGATCGAAGAGCGTGAGGCCGCCCTTCTCGGTGTGCGCAACGAAGTAACCGTCGCCCAGGAGGACCTTGGCGTCCGGAGCCGTCGTGGAACGGCCGGTCTGCCGGTCGTAGACACCCGCGCCCTTGAGCCAGTTCGTGTTGTCCCGGCACTCCCAGTACACCCAGCGGCCCACGGCCTGCAGCTCACTGGGAACACACTTGTTGAGCGTGGTGAAGGTGGTACCCGCCGTGCCCGCAGGCAGCGTCTTCGAGGACACCGTGGACGAGTCCGGGGCGTTGCTCCAGAACGTGTTGCCCCACAGCGCCGCCGCGCCCTGCGGCCGCTTCTCCAGAACAGTGCCGGAATCCGGGCCCCGGAACTCGCTGATCACCTGGTTGCCGCCCGACGCCTCGTTCACCACTCCGAACCGGCCGGAGAGGTCGACGAGTTCCGGAGACATCAGGCCGGTGGTGACGGTCGGCCCCCACTTCGGGTCCCCGTTCCGGAAGAGCATGGTCCTGCTCTGCTCGGTCCCCTCCTTGCGGCCGTGGAACCCGTCACCGCTCGCGAACATCGTGACGCAGTAGGAGGCGTCCAGCCATCCGCAGTCCGCGTCCCGTCCGCTCGTGAGACCGTCCACCGACGTCCGGATCTCCTCGGGCCGGCCGGAGGTCTTGAGCCACGTACTGCGGTAGCTGCCGATGTACGTGTACGGCTGGAAGAGGTTCGAGTCGTCGGCCGTGGTGAGGATGCCGCTGCCAAGGGCGATGCCCGCGGGCTGCGCGGGCATGTCCTCGATGTCCGCGACGCGCTTGCGCGTCAGGGTGCCGTCGGCGGCGGCCGTGAACCGGTAGTAGCCCCAGTCGAGGGGGCCCCGCTCGGTCACGGTCTCGGCTCCGGCGACCAGGACGGAGCCGTCCGGCGCCCAGGAGAGTTCGGTGGTGGCGGCGGCGAGCAGCTCGTCCCCGGTGCTGCCGTCGGCGCCGAGACGGTAGAGCGGCTGTCCGCGGTACTGGTTGTCGCCCGAGTTGGCGGCCTGCACGCCGATGAGTGCGTCCCCGACCAGGCGCATCGCGTCACCGGGGAAGTTCTTGATGTCGAGGGCCCGGGGCGGGGCCGACAGGTCGTTCCGGTCGAAGACCTCGGCGACGTCACCCGTGCCGTCACCCGGGCCCACCTGCAGAAGGGTGTCCTTCCCGAGGGTCACCGCGTGCGCGTTCGCGGCCAGCGGGGTGACCTGCCCGCTCGCCAGGTCGACCAGCCACCACCCGTTCTTCATGGTGGTGTCCTCCCAGAGGATCCCCCGGACGACCACGGACCGGGAGTCACCCTCCGAGATGGTCAGGTTCCAGCCCTCGGGAAGGCCTTCCAGCCGCTGGTCCGTGACCTTGCCGGCCTCGGTCCGCAGCAGATGGAGGTCCGTCGTCGCCCGCTCGGTGCCGGTACGGGTGACGACCGTCGTGCCGTACGTCTCGACGTAGGACTGGCCCTCCGGGATCGGAACGGTGGTGGTCGCCCCGCCCCCCGCGCGCTGCTGCAGCGTGACGTGCGGGCTGGGGGTCGGCGAGTGGATCGCCACGGTGTCGGACCCCCGGCCGAAGCCGGTGGGCCAGTCGCCGCGGGGCCGGCCCTCCTCGGGGTCGTACGCGAGGGGCTTCGGCAGCCGGTCGGCCAGCACGGTGGCCGCGCCCGAGGCGTAGTCGATCCAGCGCAGGCGGTCGTCGCCCTCCTGCGCCGTCAGGAAGCCGGTCTCACCGGCGTTGAGTACGCGCGTGGCACGGGGTACGAAGCGTGCGCCCGGGCTCACCACGACAGTCTCGTCCGACGTTTCGGCAACCGCCGTCCCCGTGGTGGCCACACCGGTCCCGGCGGTGACCGCCAGGGTGATCAACAGGGCGATACGGCTGGACGCGCGTCGGCGTCTCCACCCGCTGGATGAGCGAGTCAAAGTAGAAGTCCTCCCCGGGAACCAAGGCACGGGGGGGCTCACGATGCCGCGTGTGCGCGCTGTGGCCTTCGCGGTGCGGCTGATACGCCTGGCACCGCCACCCCCGAGCAGATGCGGCGACTTTAACAGCAGCCGCGGACACAGCGACAGAGTGTTTCGAACCCGTTCAAAGACGCGGCCCGTACGGCGGAGTCGCCGTACGGGCCGCGCATGTACGGGGGGGCAGCCATCCCCTCAGTACAGGGACTTGTACATCTGCCGGCCGCCCCCGCCCGTGCACACAGGCAGGGCCCGTACACCGAAGCGGTGTACGGGCCCTGCTGAGCGATCAGGCGATCACGGTCCGACGATCAGCCGTTGCGCTTCCAGCGCGGCTTGTCGTCGCGGCGGCCGAAGGTGCCGGTGCCGGTACCCGTTCCGGTGCCACCGCGGTGGTCGTCGCGGCGGCCGGTCGGACGGTCGTTGGCGCCGCCGGAGCGGAAGCCGCCCGAGGGGCGGTCGTCACGACGGTCGCGGTTGAACGGACGGTCGCTGCCACCGGAGCGGAAGCCACCGGACGGGCGGTCGTCACGACGGTCGCGGTTGAACGACGGGCGGTCGTTGTCGCGGTTGAACGCGGGACGGTCGTTGTCACGACGCTCGAAGGGACGGCCGCCACGGTCGTCGCGACGGTCACCGCCACCGGAGCGGAAGCCGCCCGAGGGACGCTCGTCACGACGGTCGCGGTTGAACGCGGGACGGTCGTTGTCACGACGCTCGAAGGGACGGCCGCCGCGGTCGTCGCGACGGTCACCGCCACCGGAGCGGAAGCCGCCACCGACCGGACGGTCCTCGCGACGGTCGTTGCTGCCGCGGAACGACGGACGGTCGCTGCTGCCGCGGTAACCGCTGCTGCCGGCCGGACGGCCACTGCGCTCGCCGGTGCGGTCGTTGCCGCCACGGTAACCACCGCGGTCGCCACCGCGGTTGTCCCGGCGCTCGTAGTTGCCGCGGTCGTCGCGGCGCTCCTCGCGCGCGGCCTGCTGCTCCGGCACGGAGGTGGCGGCCAGCAGTGCGGCCTCCGCCTCGGCGGCGACCTCGGCCACCGCCGCCTCGGGGTCGTCGCCCCGCTCGCGTGCGGCGCGGGCGACCAGGCGGTCGGCCTCCTCGCGCAGCTCCACGGCACGGCGCTGGATGCGCTCCAGCTGCTTGGTCAGGTCGGCGGCCTCGCGCTCCGCCTGCTTGGCGGCGTTGTTCGCGGAGTCGGCCTGGACCTCGGTGAGCGAACGGGCGCCGGTGATCTCGGCGACCTCCGGCTCGAAGACGCCCGCGCCCTGGACGATGTGACGCGACGCGTCGACGCCCGCGTCCTCCATCAGGCGGAAGATCTGGCGACGCTGGTGCGGCAGCGCCAGCGAGACGACGACGCCGGACTTGCCGGCACGGGCGGTACGGCCCGAGCGGTGCAGGTAGTCCTTGTGGTCACCGGCCGGGTCCACGTTCAGGACCAGGTCGATGCCGTCGACGTGAATACCGCGGGCGGCGACGTCGGTCGCGACGAGCGCGTTGACGAGGCCCTTCTTGAAGTCCTCGAGAACGCGGGTACGGGCGCCCTGCGTCATGCCGCCGTGCAGTGCGTCCGCCTTGACGCCGGCCTCGATGAGCTGCTCGGCGATGCGGTCGGCGCCCAGCTGGGTGCGGACGAAGATGATGGTGCGGCCCTTGCGGGCGGCGATGGCGGAGGTGACCGGCGCCTTGTCCTTCGGCTTCACGACGAGGACGTGGTGCGACATCGTCGAGACGTTGCCCTGGGCGGAGTCGACCTCGTGGGTGACCGGGTTGGTCAGGTAGCGCTTGACCAGGGTGCCGATCTCGTTCTCCATGGTGGCGGAGAAGAGCATGCGCTGGCCGCCGCCGGGGATCTGGTCGAGCAGCTCGGTGACCTCGGGCAGGAAGCCCAGGTCGGACATCTGGTCGGCCTCGTCGAGGACGGCGACCTGGACGTTCTCCAGGGAGCAGGCGCCCCGGTTGATGATGTCGCGCAGACGGCCCGGGGTGGCGACGAGGACGTCGACACCGCGCTCCAGCGCGTAGATCTGGTTGCCCATCGACGTACCGCCGCAGACGACCTTCATCTTCAGGCCGAGCACGTCGCCGTACGGCTGCAGCGCGTCCGCGACCTGCATCGCGAGCTCACGCGTCGGGGTGAGGATGATCGCGCGGGGCTTCTTCTTCTCGGTGTGCCCGCCGGCCAGCGCCGTCAGGGTCGGCAGACCGAAGGAGAGCGTCTTGCCGGAGCCGGTACGGCCGCGGCCCAGGATGTCCTTGCCGGCCAGGGCGTCCGGGATGGTCGCCGCCTGGATCGGGAAGGGTGCGGTCACACCGTTCTGCGCGAGCTTGCGGACGATGCCCTCGGGCAGGCCCAGCTCGGCGAACGTGATGGTCGGCTCGGCGTCCACCTCGGCGTCGGCCTGCTCGGCCTGGGGGGCGTCGGTCTCGACCGCGACGGCCTCGACTACGGCCTCGGCGGCCTCGATGAGCTCGGCGTTCTCGACGTCGTTCTCGACGTTCTCGGGCATGACGGTGTGGTCAGAACTGGAAATTGACATGCGAAATGCGAAACCTCTCGGAGTCTCGGCACGCGCCCGTAACTCCGTGTTTTCGCAATTTCGACCGCCTCAATGCGGTCCAGCCACGGCAAGGGAGAGTACGCGCCACACGGCGCTCTTCTGTGTCGGCGCCGGGCAATGGGATCAAACGATCTATAACCATACGCACTCTTCCCCCCATTACGCAAACCGCCCCCTCCCGACCACCCCCTCAGGCCGGTCCCACCTGCGGTGATGCCTCTGGAGTCCGTAGCGCGTACACGGCACCCGGCGCACCCATCGCGCCCTTACGGAGCTGAGCGGCCGGTGAGGCAGACGGCACGGGCGGCGCCGGATCGGAGGGTCCCGGGTCGGGCTCCGGCGGGGTCGTCTGCTGCGGGCTCTCGGGGGCGGGCCCCGGGTCGGACGGGGCGGGCGGTTCCGGTTGCGCGGAGGCCTCCGGCCCCGAGGGCTTCGGCGGCACCGGGTGGCCGGCCTTCGCCGGGGCGGACCGGCCGGATTCCGGGCGGGGGCTTCCCGAGGGGGCGGCGGAGCCGCTCGGGTCGGCGGAACGGCCCGCCTTGCGCTCGGCGTGCGCCCCGCCGCCGCCCCCCGTACGGGCCCCGCCCGTCCCGGCCACCGTGGACCCGTCCGGCTCGGCCACCGCGCCCTTCGGTGCGGCGGACCCGGAGGGCGCCGGTTTCCCGCCGTCGGAGCCGATGCTCATGCAGCCGGTGGACGCGGCGATCGTCACCGCGGTGACGGCCATCCAGCGGACGGGTAGGGGCAACTGGCGCACGGGGGCCTCCGGGGGCGGGAATCAGGACGGGCGCTGTGCCCAACTCCCGCCGCCCCGCCGGGGACACGGTTCCCCTGCGGGGGGCGGCGCCTTGTCGTGGTTGCCCCTTGCCGGGGCGCGGGGTTCCGTCCTCAAGCGCCGGACGGGCTTGAGATGTGCGGGCCCCGTGCGGGGTGCGGGTTGCTCCGGCGGGCCGGTTCCGTCCTCAAACGCCGGGCCGGCTTGAGATGTGCGGGCCCCGTGCGGGGTGCGGGTTGCTCCGGCGGGCCGGTTCCGCCCTCAAACGCCGGACGGGCTTGAGATGTGCGGGCCCCGTGCGGGGTGCGGGTTGCTCCGGCGGGCCGGTTCCGTCCTCAAACGCCGGACGGGCTTGAGATGTGCGGGTGCTCCGCGTTGCGGAGGCGCCCTGACCCGGTGGGTGGGGGTTCGGGGTCCCTCCGGGGCGTCTCCTCAAACGACGAACGTTCCGCCGGTACGCAGCCGCACCCGGGTCGGTGTTCGTCGTCCTGCGGGGACTCCCCTGCACGCTCCCGAACCCGCCCGCCGTGCGTCTGCGACAGTCGCAGGGCCGGTGTGCAGACGCAGACGAGGCCGGGTGGGGGCGTGCAGGGGAGTCCCCGCAGGAAATGGCGTACGACCCCAGTCGTTTTCCCACCCGCCCGCACATGCCATTTCTGAGGAGTCTCCCCGGAGGGCCCCCACCCCCACCCACCGGACAGAGGCGAACACCCGCACAACACCGCGCACCCGCACCACCACAGCCCGTCCGGCGCTTGAGGACGGAACCGGCCCGCCGGAGCACCGCCACCCCCGCGGAGCACCCGCACCCCCGCAAGCGCCCCCCGGGTCACCCGTAGCCCAGCGCGTGCAGCCTCTCGTCGTCGATGCCGAAGTGGTGGGCGATCTCGTGCACGACCGTGATCTCCGTCTCGGCCACGACGTCCTCGCGCGACTCGCACATCCGCAGCGTCGGCCCCCGGTAGATGGTGATCCGGTCCGGCAGGACGCCCGCGTACCACTCACCGCGCTCGGTCAGCGGCGTCCCCTCGTAGAGCCCCAGCAGTTCCGGATCATCGGACTCCGGTTCGTCCTCGACGAACACCGCGACGTTGTCCATCAGCCGGGTGAGCTCCGGCGGAATCCGGTCCAGCGCCTCGCCGACCAGTTCCTCGAACGCTTCCCGCGTCATCTCCAGCACCCCGCCATTGTCACGTACGGCCCCCGGACGCGCCCTGGTGTGCGGATATACGCCCCTCCGCCAGGGGCCCCCGCCCCACCGCCGCGGCCCACCCGCCGCGCCCCCTGGGACGCACCCGCCCCACCGCCGCGGCGGCCACGCATATCCGCCTCGCCGCCGGGGCATACGCGCCCAATGGCTCGCGTCCGGCACCTCCCGCGCTCCCTCCCCAGCACCCCGCCGCGGCCGTTCGTCCGTGCGCTCGGTCTGGTCGCCGTCGTGTTGTTCGGCGCCTGGCTGGGGCTGCTGGTCGTCGGCAGCGTCCGGACGCCTGTGGGGCCGATGGACACGACGATGACCCTGCGGCCCTCCCTCAGCGGTGGCACCAAGATCAACGTGTCGCCCCTCGGCGCGCTGGAGCTGGACTCGCACCACGCCCCGGTCCGGCTGGACGTCGACATCGACCGCCTGGACCCGGTCCGCTCGGAGGCCCTGGTCCAGCACCCGGAACGGCTCGCCGGCCTGGAGGACGAGGTCGGCGCCGACGTCGGCGCCGGTGCCCGCGAACTCGCCGTGCGCTCCTGCGTCGCGGTCGTGTCCGGCGCCACCGCGCTCGGCCTCGCCGTCTACCGCAGGCCCCGGCGCGCCCTGGCGGCAGGGGGGCTCGCGCTCGCGCTGCTGACCGCCTCGGGCGTGGGCGCCTACGCCACCTGGAACCCGGAGTCCGTCCTGGAGCCGAAGTTCTCCGGGCTGCTCTCCAGCGCCCCCTCCGTCGTGGGCGACGCCCGTTCGATCGTCACCGACTTCGACGTCTACCAGCAGGAACTCGCCCGGCTGGTCACCAACGTCACCAAGCTGTACGACGCCACCTCGACGCTCCCGGTGTACAGCCCGAACCCCGCCACGCTCCGCGTCCTGCACGTCTCCGACATCCACCTCAACCCGGCGGCCTGGCACATCATCGGCTCGCTCGTCGAGCAGTACGACATCGACGTGATCATCGACTCCGGCGACACGATGGATCACGGCACGGCCGTGGAGAACAGCTTCCTCGACCCGATCGGCGACCTGGGCGCGCCCTACGTCTGGGTCCGCGGCAACCACGACTCGGCGGTGACGCAGCAGTACCTGGCGGGGAAGAAGCGTTTCCGGAACGTGCACGTGCTGGACGAGGGCCGGGCGGTGGACGTCGGCGGGCTGCGGGTGGCGGGCATCGGGGACCCGGAGTTCACCCCGGACCGCACGGGCCCGGAGCAGGCCGAGGGGGTCGAGCGGGAGGCCGGCGTGCGGCTGGCCGCCGCGCTGCGCGCCGGGCAGCGGGCCGGCGCACCGGCCGACATCGCCGTCACCCACGAACCGGAAGCGGCCCGGCAGACGGACGGCACGGTTCCGCTCGTCCTGGCCGGCCATGTGCACCACCGGCAGAACGAGCTGATGAAGGGCGGCACCCGACTGATGGTCGAGGGGTCGACGGGCGGCGGCGGGCTGCGGGCCGTACAGAACAAGAAGCCCGAGCAGGTGCTCGCTTCGGTGCTCTATCTGGACCGCTCCACCCGCCGGCTGCAGGCCTGGGACGAGATCACCCTGGGCGGCCTCGGCCTGACGACCGCCGAGGTCAGCCGCCATCTGCCGGAGGAGGGCCGACCGGACGCAACGCCCTCCCCTATTCGGTTTGGCTGACACCGAAACCCCCGTGTACAGTCTCCGACGTGCCCAAGGGCGCCGGTCGGACTCGGCCGTTCTGACACCTCAAGGGGTGGAAGGAGAAGCGGAACCTTTCGAGGGGAAGCGGAGTCGCACGCTTCTCACTTTCCCTTCGGGCGACAGACGCAGAAGCAAGCTGTACCAGCAGTTCTGCCCTCATCGTCTAGTGGCCCAGGACGCCGCCCTTTCAAGGCGGTAGCACGGGTTCGAATCCCGTTGGGGGCACGCACAACCTGTGCGACACTTAGTCGCACAAAGCTTGGTCCTGTGGAGCAGTTTGGAGTGCTCGCCACCCTGTCAAGGTGGAGGCCGCGGGTTCAAATCCCGTCAGGACCGCTGCAGCCCTTTGTGAGCTGCGTGGCTGGGTAGCTCAGTTGGTACGAGCGATCGCCTGAAAAGCGATAGGTCGCCGGTTCGATCCCGGCCCCAGCCACTCTTCGAAGGCCCCGTCCGGTGGACGGGGCCTTCGCCGTTTACGCGGGCTCTGCCGCCCTCCGTCGAGGGGCCGGACGACCGGCGGCCGGACGGCCGGGACGACGCCGCCGAGCCCCGTGCCCGAGGGCCCGGTCACCGACGACCGGACGACCGGGACAGCGTGACCGGGCCCCGTGACCGAGGCCGCGTGAAATACGTTCGCCGTTCCTCGGGCCCGGGTGAGATCCTGGGACCCGTATGTCTACTTCCTTTGCCGATCTCCAGTCCCAGCTCGCGCAGCTCCCCCTCCGCGACGCGCACCGGCTCGGCCGCCGCCTCGAAGGCGCGCGGCGCATTCGCAAGCCCGAGGCCCAGCAGGCCGTGCTGGACGAGATCGCGGCCCAGGCCACGAAGGCGGCCGGGCGGCTCGCGCTGCGGGCCGGGCGGATGCCTGCCCTCTCGTATCCCGAACAACTGCCGGTCAGCCAGAAGAAGGACGAGATCCTGGAGGCGATACGCGACCACCAGGTCGTGATCGTCGCCGGTGAGACCGGCTCGGGCAAGACCACCCAGATCCCCAAGATCTGCATGGAGCTGGGCCGTGGCGTCCGCGGCATGATCGGGCACACCCAGCCGCGCCGGATCGCGGCCCGTACGGTGGCCGAGCGGATCGCCGAGGAGCTGAACACTCCGCTGGGCGAGGCGGTCGGCTGGAAGGTCCGTTTCACGGACCAGGTCAACCCGGACGCGACCTTCGTCAAGCTGATGACGGACGGCATCCTGCTCGCCGAGATCCAGACGGACCGCGAGCTGCTCGCGTACGACACGATCATCATCGACGAGGCCCACGAGCGGTCGCTGAACATCGACTTCCTGCTCGGCTATCTGGCCCGGCTGCTGCCCAAGCGCCCCGATCTGAAGGTCGTCATCACCTCGGCGACCATCGACCCGGAGCGCTTCGCGCGTCACTTCGGCGAGGCGCCGATCGTGGAGGTCAGCGGGCGTACGTACCCGGTGGAGGTCCGGTACCGCCCGCTGCTGGAGGAGGACAGCGAGGACTCCGACCGCGATCAGATCACCGCCATCTGCGACGCCGTGGACGAGCTCCAGGCGGAGGGGCCGGGCGATGTCCTGGTCTTCCTCTCGGGAGAGCGCGAGATCCGCGACACCGCCGACGCCCTCGGCAAACGCAACCTCAGGCATACCGAGGTACTCCCCCTCTACGCACGCCTGTCGCACGCCGAGCAGCACCGCGTGTTCCAGCGCCACACCGGCCGCAGGGTGGTGCTGGCGACCAACGTCGCCGAGACCTCGCTGACCGTTCCGGGCATCAAGTACGTGATCGACCCGGGCAACGCCCGTATCTCCCGCTACAGCCACCGCACCAAGGTGCAGCGGCTGCCGATCGAGCGGATCTCGCAGGCCAGCGCCAACCAGCGCAAGGGCCGCTGCGGCCGTACGTCGGACGGCATCTGCATCCGGCTGTACTCCGAGGACGACTTCCTGACCCGCCCGGAGTTCACGGACCCGGAGATCCTCCGTACGAACCTGGCCTCCGTCATCCTCCAGATGACCGCCGCCGGTCTCGGCGACATCGAGAAGTTCCCCTTCATCGACCCGCCGGACCACCGCAACATCCGTGACGGCGTACAGCTCCTCCAGGAACTCGGTGCGCTGGATCCGGAGGAGAAGGATCCGAAGAAGCGGCTCACCCCGCTCGGGCGGAAGCTCTCGCAGCTGCCGGTGGACCCGCGGCTGGCCCGTATGGTCATCGAGGCCGACCGGAACGGCTGCGTCCGCGAGGTGATGGTCATCGCCTCCGCGCTCTCCATCCAAGACCCGCGCGAGCGGCCGTCCGAGAAGCAGACGCAGGCCGATCAGCAGCACGCCCGGTTCAAGGACGAGACGTCGGACTTCCTGGCGTTCCTGAATCTGTGGCGCTACATCCGTGAGCAGCAGAAGGAGCGCGGTTCCTCCAGCTTCCGCCGGATGTGCAAGCAGGAGTACCTGAACTTCCTGCGCATCCGCGAATGGCAGGACATCTACGCGCAGCTGCGCACGGTCGCCAAGCAGATGGGGATCGAGCTCAATGAGGACGACGCCCCCGAGCAGTCGGTGCACACCTCTCTGCTGGCCGGCCTGCTCTCGCACATCGGGCTGAAGGACACCGAGAAGAACGAGTACCTGGGCGCCCGCAGCGCCAAGTTCGCGATCTTCCCCGGGTCGGCGCTCTTCAAGAAGCAGCCGCGGTTCGTGATGTCGGCCGAGCTGGTCGAGACGTCCCGGCTGTGGGCGCGGGTCAACGCCCGGGTCGAGCCCGAGTGGATCGAACCGCTGGCCGGGCACCTGCTGAAGCGCACCTACAGCGAGCCGCACTGGGAGAAGGACCAGGCGGCGGTGATGGCGTACGAACGCGTCACGCTGTACGGCGTTCCGATCGTGGCCCAGCGCAAGGTCAATTTCGGCCGGATCGACCAGGAGGCCTCGCGGGATCTCTTCATCCGCAACGCCCTGGTCGAGGGCGACTGGCGCACCCACCACCAGTTCTTCCACGACAACCGCAAGCTCCTCGGCGAGGTCGAGGAGCTGGAGCACCGCGCCCGGCGACGCGACATCCTCGTGGACGACGAGACGCTCTTCGACTTCTACGACCAGCGCATCCCCGAACACGTCGTCTCCGGTGCGCACTTCGACTCGTGGTGGAAGCACAAGCGGCGTGACGAGCCGGACGCGCTGGACTTCGAGCGTTCGATGCTCATCAACGAGAAGGCCGGAGCCGTCACCAAGGACGACTACCCGGACTCCTGGCGGCAGGGGAAGCTCAAGTTCCGGGTGACGTACCAGTTCGAGCCCGGCGCGGACGCCGACGGCGTGACCGTCCACATCCCGCTCCAGGTGCTCAACCAGGTCACGTCCGAGGGCTTCGACTGGCAGATCCCGGGCCTGCGCGAGGAAGTGGTCACGGAACTGATCCGTTCCCTGCCCAAGCCGATCCGCCGGCACTACGTCCCCGCGCCGAACTACGCGGACAAGTTCCTCGACCGGGCCGTGCCGCTCCAGGAGCCGCTGCCGGTCACGCTGGCCCGCGAGCTCCAGCGGATGGTCGGCGTGCCCGTCACCGCGGACGACTTCGACCTGAGCCGGGTCCCGGACCACCTGAAGATCACCTTCCGGGTCGTCGACGAGCGGCGCCGCAAGGTCGCCGAGGACAAGGACCTGGAGGCGCTGCGCGTCCAGCTGCGCCCCAAGGCCCGCCAGGCCCTCTCCAAGGCCGCGGCGGCGACCGCGGGCCCCTCGGGCGAGTCCATCGAGCGTTCGGGGCTCACGGACTGGACGATCGGCACGCTGGACCGGGTGTTCGAGACGCGGCGGGCGGGCCAGCCGGTCAAGGCCTTCCCGGCCCTCGTCGACCAGGGCGAGACCGTGGCCGTACGGCTCTTCGACACGGAGGCCGAGCAGCAGCAGGCGATGTGGCGGGGCACCCGGAAGCTGATCCTGCTGAACATCCCGGTGAACCCGGCGAAGTTCGCCTCGGACAAGCTGACGAACCAGCAGAAGCTGGCCCTGTCCCGCAACCCGCACGGTTCCATCCAGGCGCTCTTCGACGACTGCGCGACGGCGGCGGCCGACCGGCTGATCGCCGCCCACGGCGGCCCCGCCTGGGACGAGGCCTCGTTCCGGAAGCTGTACGACAAGGTGCGCGCCGACCTGGTGGACCTGACCGTCCGCACGATCGGCCAGGTCCAGCAGATCCTGGCGGCCTGGCAGGCGTGCGAGCGCCGGCTGAAGTCGACCAACAGCCTGGTGCTGATCAACAACGTCACGGACGTACGGGACCACCTCGCCCGCCTCGTGCCGCCCGGCTTCGTCACCCTGACCGGGCTGCGCAGGCTGCCCGACCTGATGCGCTACCTGGTCGCCGAGGACCGCCGGCTCCAGCAGATGCCGACGAACGCCCAGCGCGACACCACGCGCATGGAGAAGGTGCACGAGATGCAGGACGAGTACGCCTGGCTGCTGGAGCAACTGCCGCAGGGCAGGCCCGTGCCGCAGGAGGTCCTGGACATCCGCTGGATGATCGAGGAGCTGCGGGTCAGCTACTTCGCGCACGCCCTGGGGACGGCGTTCCCCGTCTCCGACAAGCGGATCGTGAAGGCGATCGACGCCGCCGCCCCGTAGGGAGCCCGGCGGCGCCGATCGGAGCGGCCCTTGCGGCTGTTCGTGTAGCGGCCCCACCACCCGGAGTGAGGTCGACCGCACCCTCCGACCTGCTGTAGAGTCTGTCTTCGCAGCCAGCCGCAAGGCAGCCGCGAAAACCTGGTCCTGTGGAGCAGTTTGGAGTGCTCGCCACCCTGTCAAGGTGGAGGCCGCGGGTTCAAATCCCGTCAGGACCGCAGTAACGAAAGCCCGGATCCCCTGGATCCGGGCTTTCGCGCGTCTTGACTCCGGTGTCCGCCGACGAGTACTCAGAAACCCAGGGCCGCCCCTGGGTTCCCGGGCGGGGCGGCGCGCATCCACCGGGAGGTGGCGCGGATGACGGCATCCACGAGCGAGGACTCCCTGCCGGACCGGGCCGGAGCCCCCGAGCCGGCCCCGGCCCGGCTTCCGGCCGGCAGGAGGCCGCCCCGGCACGAGATCCGTGCCTTGCTGCGCGCCCACCTGGCGGCGGCTTCGGGCTATCGCCATCTCACCCGTCACTGCGCGGTCTGCGCACGCTTGCTGAGGCTCGCGATGGAGCCCCTGACGGCCTCAGGAGCGCCGGAAGCGGCCCCGGCCACCCTGGAAGCCCCGCAACCGCCCGGAGCGGCCCCAGCGGCCGCACCGGCTCCCGGGCGGCCGTCGGAGCGGGCCACGGCCCGCACGGCCCCTCCCGGCCCCCCGCCGGACGCCGACGGGCACGCGGCCACTCCCGGCGAAGCGCCGGAACAGACCGCGCGGCCCGTGATGGGGCCCGGGCCGGCCGCCGCTCCCACGGCACCCGAGGCCAGCCCTCACGCCCTCCCCGGCCGGCCCGTCACCTCCGCGAGGGCAGCCCGTGCCGTCGCGGCACCCGCCTCCACGACGCCCGGCAGGGCCGAGGAGGGTCCCGACGGGCGGATCGGCCCCGCATGGACGGAGGACGAACGTCCCCCCGCCGCGTGACCAATGGCGCGCCGTTCTCCCGCCCCACAGTGGCAGGCTCGTACTTGGCAAGACTCGTGCGGTGTGACGGGTGTCACCGAATCAGTTTTCAGAACGGGTGGCTTTACACCCTTCCTACAACTGGCGAATTTAATATGTGCAATTGCACTACTTGGCGGGGGCGCTCCGGGAATCCCCCGACCGACCCGCTCCGGGCCTCCACCAACCCGGTCGCACCGCCTCTCGCCGAGGCCGGCACGCTCGCACGAGACCCCCGGGAGCCAACCGGACGCCCGGTTTCCAGCGAGGGGAGACGGCCGGGAGACGGCACCCGTCGAGGGCCCCGCGCCGGGCCGCGCACACAAAAAAGATCGCGCTGGACCCGGCGGAGTCCAGCGCGATCTCATGACAAAACCCGTATGACACAGGTATGGCGCCCGTTGGGGCGGGCGCCCGTCATATGGAGCTATGGGTGGGCTATGCGGGTTGGGGGACCCAAAAGCCCAGTTGTGACGCGGCGACAGGGGTATGTCAGGCCTCGCTGCGCTGCTGCGGAATACCCGCAAGCAGTGCGCGGACCTCTGCCTCGCGGTACCGGCGATGTCCACCGAGCGTGCGGATGGACGTGAGCTTGCCTGCCTTGGCCCAACGGGTAACCGTCTTCGGGTCCACGCGGAACATCGTGGCAACCTCAGCCGGGGTCAGCAGCGGCTCGGCATCAGGGGTGCGAGCGGTCATGAGCGGCCTCCTCGGGAGAACCGAACCATCTCGGTTCTTTCCTCTAAATTCTGCACCTTGACCCGCGTTGCCCGAAATGGCGGACGCGGGCCGAGTCGGTTATAGGACGAACGGCTTGTCCTCGGCACTACAACTACACCATCCGTCCAGCCACGTCGGCCAAACCGATGGAATTGCCCTCCCAGGTGTTCATCAGCGACGGAAGCCGATGGACCATGCCATAGCGGACAGTCACACCGCCGTGACGATCAGTCACAGAGCGATCAGGAGCCCTCAGACCCCCCATAGCGTGCAATGCTGAGCATTCCGCCCTTACTTGGACGGAAGGAGTCCTCCCCGGACTCCTTGTCCTATTTTGGCACGAGGAGTAGGGAAGGACGCAAGGGCCCTGTAAGTGCTATCCATCACGCTTGAGGCAAAGGCCCGGTTCGGGACGTAGGTCCCGGGACCACTGAGGTGCGATTCCGCCCCCTCACCCTCACGTGTCACCTGGGTCACAGGTTCATGGATCGTCAGTTCGATCGCTAGTTGGCAAACTGGCGGTCCCTCACGGCCCTCCAGCGCTCCGCGAGACGCGCGTACGCCTCACTCGCCCCCTCGGCGTCCCCGGCGCCCAGGGCCGCGATGCCCTCGGCCACGTCCGCCGCGCTCCGGTCCCCGGCGAGCTGCTCCGCCGCCAGGGCGTGCACCAGCCCGCCGTAGTCCAGCTCGACGAGCGAGCGCGGGTGGAACTCCTCCAGCCACCGCCCGACGTCCACCAGTCCCTCGGTCAGCGGACCGTCGTCCATGGACTCGCGCAGCGTCTTGAGCGCCCGCGCCAGCCGGCGCCGCGCCTGGACCATCGGCGTCCGGTACCGCAGCACCGGCGGCTCGCCGTCCTGCCCGGCCTCCAGGTACTCACGCTCCTCGTCCGTGAAGAGCACGAACCAGCGCACCGGAACCTGCCACACCGCCGTCCTGATCCACGGCCGGGCATCCGGATTGCGCTCCGACCACCGCTCGTGGTCGGCCGCGGCCTGCCCCCGCACCACCGGCGGCAGCACCGCGTCGAGCACCGCGGCGGGGAACATCTCCGCCAGCCCCTCCAGCGCCAGCCACCCGCGCAGCCGAGTCCGCCACGGACAGACGCACACCACGCCGTCCACCTCGGCGACGAACGCGTCGGCGCTCTCGTGCGCCGGCACGCCCACCGGCGGCGTCGCCGCCAAGTCGGCCAGGGAGCGGCGCAGTTCGTCCTGCGCCGTGGGGACCCGCTCGCGGCCCGCGTAGCGGGTCCAGTGAGCGCGTTCGGCTTCCGGGAAGGCCGCCAGTGGCTCGTACACCCGGAGGTAGGACGCGTAAGGGACGAGCACTGAAGACACCACCGACATGCAGCGATCGTGTCACGCCCGTACTCCTGGAGGGGGTGATCCACCGCACTGGCACGGATCTGCCCGCCCTGAGGACTTACGCTCTTGCCCAGTCGGACCGTCCGTGCCGGACGGTCCGGGGCCCTCCCCACCTTCAGGAGGGTCTTTCCGCCGCTTCGTACTTGGGAGTCACCACAGTGACCGATGTGACCGGCGTGCCTGTCGATGTACTGCACACCCTTTTCCGCTCGGACCAGGGGGGCCACGAACAGGTCGTCCTCTGCCAGGACCGTGCCAGCGGCCTCAAGGCCGTCATCGCGCTCCACTCCACCGCCCTGGGCCCGGCCCTCGGCGGCACCCGCTTCTACCCGTACGCCTCCGAGCAGGAGGCCGTCGCGGACGCGCTGAACCTGGCGCGCGGCATGTCGTACAAGAACGCCATGGCCGGTCTCGACCACGGTGGCGGCAAGGCCGTCATCATCGGCGACCCCGAGCAGATCAAGACCGAGGAACTCCTGCTGGCCTACGGCCGTTTCGTGGCGTCGCTCGGCGGCCGCTACGTGACGGCCTGCGACGTCGGCACGTACGTCGCGGACATGGACGTCGTGGCCCGCGAGTGCCGCTGGACCACCGGCCGCTCCCCCGAGAACGGCGGGGCCGGCGACTCCTCCGTGCTCACCGCGTTCGGCGTCTTCCAGGGCATGCGGGCCTCGGCCCAGCACCTGTGGGGCGACCCGACGCTGCGTGGCCGGAAAGTGGGGGTCGCGGGTGTCGGCAAGGTGGGCCACCACCTCGTGGAGCACCTGCTGTCGGACGGCGCCGAGGTCGTGATCACGGATGTGCGCGAGGAGTCCGTCCGCCGGATCACCGCGGAGCACCCCCAGGTCGCCGTCGCGGCGGACACCGAGGCCCTGATCCGTACCGAGGGTCTGGACATCTACGCACCGTGCGCGCTCGGCGGCGCGCTCGACGACGACACCGTCCCGGTGCTCACCGCCTCGGTGGTGTGCGGAGCGGCCAACAACCAGCTCGCGCACCCGGGCGTGGAGAAGGACCTGGCGGACCGGTCGATCCTGTACGCACCCGACTACGTGGTGAACGCCGGCGGCGTGATCCAGGTCGCGGACGAGCTGCACGGCTTCGACTTCGACCGGTGCAAGGCGAAGGCGGCGAAGATCTTCGACACCACCCTGGCGATCTTTGCGCGTGCGAAGGAGGACGGCATTCCGCCGGCCGCCGCGGCCGACCGGATCGCGGAGCAGCGGATGGCCGAGGCCCGCCGTAGCTGACCGGGCAGGGGGCCCTACAGGGCGTCACCCCGGGCGCAGCGCCCACCGGCCCGCCGACCGGCGGAGACAAGACTCACTCCGGTCGGCGGGTCGCGTGCCAATAAGAGGTTAAAATCGCAGTTGACCAGCGGGGACGACCTCTTCGCTGGCCCTCTTCCGGGGCGCGTGATGCGGGCGGCGTACCGTAGGGCCGCGGAAGCAGGTACCGTTAAAGCACTACAGGCACGGTCTCTCTGCCGAGAGTCCGTTCTGAAACATGAACGCGTGTCAAGACTCTGGGGCCGTCGAGCCCCGTCACCGAGGGGGTCGAGCCATGGGGCGCGGCCGGGCAAAGGCCAAGCAGACCAAGGTCGCCCGTCAGCTGAAGTACAGCAGCGGCGGGACTGACCTGTCGCGTCTGGCCAATGAGCTGGGCGCATCACCTTCGAGTCAACCACCGAACGCCGAGCCGTTCGAGGACGACGACGAGGAAGATGACCCGTACGCACAGTACGCGGATCAGTACAACGTCGATGATGACGACGACGAGGACGATCAGTCCGGTCCGTCGTCACAGCGCCGCGGCGCTTGACCTCGCGCTGACACATCAACCCGGTCCGGGCCTGTCCCGGACCGGGTTCTGTGCTGTCCCGGTCCGGAAACTGCTGCTCGGGTGGGTGCGCTGTCCTCGCCGGCCTGGAACGACCCGGGACCGGGCGCCATGTTCATGGCGTGCGGGCCGCTCCGGCTCCCGTGGGGGGACCGCCCCCGGCGGACGGGCCTTCCCGGCCCGCCCGCACCTGAGAGCATCCCGCGCGCCCGGGATCAGCGCGCGTACCCGCCCACGAGCTCCGCACCCGTCGTGTGCGCACCGCGGTCGGTGATCTCGCCCGCGACCCAGGAGTCGACGCCGCGGTCGGCCAGCGTCGTCAGGGCCGCGTCCACCGATTCGGCGGGCACGATCGCGATCATGCCGACGCCCATGTTCAGCGTCTTCTCCAGCTCCAGCTGCTCCACCCGGCCGGCCTTGCCGACGAGGTCGAACACCGCGCCGGGCGTCCAGGTCGAACGGTCCACCGTCGCGTGCAGCCCGTCGGGGATGACCCGGGCCAGGTTGTTGGCCAGGCCGCCACCGGTGACGTGGCTGAAGCCGTGCACCTCGGTCGTACGGGTCAGCGCCAGGCAGTCCAGGGAGTAGATCCGGGTGGGCTCCAGGAGCTCCTCGCCGAGCGTCCGGCCGAACTCCTCGACCTCGCGGTCCAGCGTCCATCCGGCCCGGTCGAAGACGACGTGGCGGACGAGCGAGTACCCGTTGGAGTGAAGACCGGACGACGCCATCGCGATCACGGCGTCACCCTTGCGGATGCGGTCGGGACCCAGCAGACGGTCCGCCTCGACCACGCCCGTACCGGCGCCGGCGACGTCGAAGTCGTCCGGGCCCAGCAGGCCGGGGTGTTCGGCGGTCTCGCCGCCGACCAGGGCGCAGCCCGCCAGGACACAGCCTTCGGCGATGCCCTTCACGATGGCCGCGACACGCTCGGGATGCACCTTGCCGACACAGATGTAGTCGGTCATGAAGAGCGGCTCGGCGCCGCAGACGACGAGGTCGTCCACGACCATGCCGACGAGGTCGTGGCCGATCGTGTCGTACACACCCATCTGTCGGGCGAGGTCGACCTTGGTGCCGACCCCGTCCGTGGCGGAGGCGAGCAGCGGACGCTCGTAGCGCTTGAGCGCCGAGGCGTCGAAGAGGCCGGCGAAGCCGCCGAGGCCGCCGAGGCCCGCCACCTCGGGGCGCTGCGTCTTCTTCACCCACTCCTTCATCAGCTCTACGGCGCGGTCGCCGGCCTCGATGTCGACGCCCGCTGCCGCGTAGGAAGCACCTGTTGTCTCAGACATTGCCTGGGATCTTTCGTGTGGAGATACGGGGCTGGTGGGAAGACTGCCGAGCGGTCCGGGTCACGGACGGCGCAGCGCGTCGGCCGCGGCGGTCGCCGCAGGGCCTGCCGCCAGCTCGGTCTCCAGCAGCTGCTTGCCGAGCAGCTCCGGGTCCGGAAGCTCCATCGGGTACTCGCCGTCGAAGCAGGCGCGGCACAGATTCGGCTTGGCGATCGTCGTCGCCTCGACCATCGCGTCGAGCGAGATGTACGAGAGCGAGTCGGCCCCCATCGACGTGGCGATCTCGTCGACGGTCATGCCGTTGGCGATCAGCTCGGCGCGGGTGGCGAAGTCGATGCCGAAGAAGCAGGGCCACTTCACGGGCGGGGAGGAGATCCGGATGTGGATCTCGGCCGCACCGGCCTCGCGGAGCATCCGGACGAGTGCGCGCTGGGTGTTGCCGCGGACGATCGAGTCGTCGACGACCACCAGTCGCTTGCCCTTGATGACTTCCTTGAGGGGGTTCAGCTTGAGGCGGATGCCGAGCTGCCGGATGGTCTGGGACGGCTGGATGAAGGTCCGGCCCACGTAGGCGTTCTTCACCAGTCCGGCGCCGAAGGGGATACCGCTGGCCTCCGCGTAACCGATGGCGGCGGGGGTGCCGGACTCCGGTGTCGCTATGACCAGATCGGCCTCGACCGGGGCCTCGGCCGCCAGCTTGCGTCCCATCTCCACCCGGGAGAGGTAGACGTTCCGACCGGCGATGTCGGTGTCGGGGCGCGCCAGGTAGACGTACTCGAAGACACAGCCCTTGGGCTTCGCTTCTGCGAAGCGGGAGGTGCGCAGACCGTTCTCGTCGATGGCGACGAGTTCGCCCGGCTCGATCTCGCGGACGAAGCTGGCGCCGCAGATGTCGAGGGCGGCGGACTCGGAGGCCACCACCCAGCCGCGCTCCAGCCGGCCGAGGACCAGCGGGCGGATGCCCTGCGGGTCACGGGCGGCGTAGAGGGTGTGCTCATCCATGAAGACGAGGGAGAAGGCGCCCCTGACATCGGGAAGCACCTTGGCGGCGGCCTCCTCGATGGTGAGCGGCTTGCCGTCGTCGTCGGTCTGGCCGGCGAGCAGGGCGGTCACCAGGTCGGTGTCGTTGGTCGCGGCGACCTGGGTGGCGCGGCCGTCCTTGCGCGGAAGGTCGGCGACCATCTCGGCGAGCTGGGCCGTGTTGACCAGGTTTCCGTTGTGACCCAGGGCGATCGAGCCGTGCGCGGTCGCACGGAACGTCGGCTGCGCGTTCTCCCACACCGAGGCGCCGGTGGTGGAGTAGCGGGCATGACCGACCGCGATATGGCCCTGGAGCGATCCCAGAGACGTTTCGTCGAAGACCTGCGAGACCAGTCCCATGTCCTTGAAGACCAGGATCTGGGACCCGTTGCTCACTGCGATGCCCGCGGACTCCTGTCCACGGTGCTGCAGGGCATACAGTCCGAAATAGGTGAGCTTGGCGACCTCTTCACCCGGAGCCCAGACACCGAAGACGCCACAAGCGTCCTGGGGGCCTTTCTCTCCGGGGAGCAGGTCGTGGTTGAGTCGTCCATCACCACGAGGCACACCACCGAGTGTAGGCGAGATCGACCACTGGTCCGAATTGGGGACGCCCCGCCCGCGGACACGGGAAACGCGCCCTCACCCCCTCGCGCGGCCGTAGCGAACGGTGACGCGCGGTGATCGGTGCCCGGTGGCCGACTGCCGCCCGTGGCCGCCTCGGAGCAGTCGCCGCCCGGAACACCGGCGGGTTACCGACCGGTTCCGGCCATACGGTCCAAGCGCCCACGGGCCGGCCCATGACGCTTCGCGAGGGGGGCCGGGAGGGCCCCGGGGCGGGGTGGCCGAACGCTCGTTTCGTGGTGAGCCTCACATCGAGCGCGGGGCGCTCGGGGCGGTATGCGCTTCTTGTGACGGGTGAGTGGTGGTCTTTCTCGGGGTTGCCCGGAGACCCCGAGGCTGTGGAGGCGCTCGGCCCGCCGGGTTGTCCTGGGGAACCCGGAGGCCGTGGGGGCGGCCGGACCGTTGCCGTGGCCGTCCGGAGTGCGAGACCGGCGTTGACAGGCGCATGCCTCGTTGGCAGGCTCCTGCCCATGCAGCCCCTCGGTGATCGCACGATCACGCTCGTGGAGCGCCGTCACGTCGATCTGGGACGTGTCTCGAGCGCCATCTGTCGCCGCGCCTGATTCCTTCGGCGCACGCGAGGGCTTCGCTTCCCCACCCCTCGGCATCGCGGCGGCCGTATCTCCGTCCTCCGACGCGATCCCCGGCAGCCGCTCGGTGACGCCGCGGTCCTGCGCACCCGGTCCGTACAACGCCTGTGCGCACAGCGCCCGGTACGAGCCGCATGCCTCGCCCTCGCGGCGCTCACCGCACTGCTGACACCCCTGGCGCTCCCTGCGTCGCGCCCGTCCGCCGTGTCTCCCGCACCCCTCATGCCCGTCGCGCCTTCGGGACGCCCGTAGCCGTCCGTCCGGACCTGTCCGGCCGACCGGTGCACGCCCCGTGCGGCGCGGCCTCTTCCTGCCCTGGAGCAGCCATGACCTCCCCCTCCCGCGATTCGGATTCCCGCACTTCTCCGCTGACCCGACGCGCTTTCGGGACCGCTGTCGGCGCCACGGCCGCCGCGGCCGCGGTGGGTCTGCCCGCCGCGGCCCCCGCCGCTGCCGTACCGGCGGAGCCGGCGCACGAGCGGCCCTTCCGGGCGGCCCGGGGCCGGCACTCGCGGCGGCCCAACGTCCTGTTCATCCTCGGGGACGACCTGGGCTGGGCCGACCTCTCCTCCTACGGATCGCCCGACATCCGGACCCCGAACCTGGACCGCCTCGGCCGTCAGGGCGTGCGGTTCACCGACGCGTACGCCGGGTCCGCCACGTGCTCACCGACCCGGTTCAGCCTGTACACCGGCCGCTACCCGGGGCGCACCGAGGGCGGCCTCGCGGAACCCATCGCGGACCGCTCGGTGGGCCTCGACCCCACCCACCCCACCCTCGCCTCACTGCTGCGGGGCGCCGGGTACGCGACCGCGCTGATCGGCAAGTGGCACTGCGGCTATCTGCCGGACTACAGCCCCACCAAGTCGGGGTGGGACGAGTTCTTCGGCAACTTCGGCGGGGCGCTGGAGTACTACTCGAAGCTCGGTCTCGGCGGCGAGTACGACCTCTACGAGGGCGATGCCGAGTACAAGGACCTGCGCTACTACACCCGCATCCTGACCGAGCGGGCGAGTGAGTACGTACAGCGCGACCACGACCGGCCGTGGCTGCTGAACCTGAACTTCACGACCCCGCACTGGCCCTGGATCGCCGAGGGAGACACGGCCGAGAGCGCCGAGATCGTCCGGAAGATCAAGGAGGGCGGTCTCGGAGGACTCTTCCACGCCGACGGGGGCTCCCTCGCCAAGTACAAGGAGATGGTCGAGGACCTGGACCGCTCGGTCGGCGAGGTGCTGAAGGCGCTGAAGCGGTCCGGCCAGGAGGAGGACACCCTGGTCTTCTTCGCCAGCGACAACGGCGGCGAACGCTTCTCGTACCAGTGGCCGCTCTCCGGCAACAAGAGCTCCCTCCAGGAGGGCGGCATCCGCGTCCCGGCCGTGCTGCGCTGGCCGGCCCGGATCGATCCGCACCAGGTGAGCGACCTGCCGCTGTTCTCGCCCGACTGGACGGCGACGCTGCTGGAACTGGCCGGGGCCCGGCCCGACCCGGCCCACCCCCTGGACGGCGTCAGCCTGGCCGGATACCTGCTGCGCGGCGAGGAGCCGAAGGAACGGGACCTGTTCTGGCGCGTACGCGGGGAGCGCGCGCTGCGGCGGGGTGACTGGAAGTACTACCGGGGCAGGAACGGCGCGGATCAGCTGTTCCACCTGGCGTCCGACCAGCGGGAACAGGCGAACCGGGCCGCCGCCGAGCCGGAGCTGCTGGCCGACCTGCGGGCGGCGTGGGAGCGGACGGACGCGGGCCTGCTGCCCTATCCGAAGACCTCCTGATCCCGTACTCCGGTCGCCGCTGCGCTCCTTCCGTCACCCCATCAGGGGCAGCAGCGCGGCCAGGTCCGCCCGCTCACCACTGGCGCTGACCTTGGCCGCGTCGAGTTCCCGCGCCCACTGCGTACGTCCGGTGGCGAGCCTGATCCAGGTGAGCGCGTCGGTCTCGACGACATTGGGCGGGGTGCCGCGGGTGTGACGGGGTCCTTGGACGCACTGGACCACCGCGAACGGCGGGACCCGCACCTCGACCGACCCGCCGGGCGCCTTCTCCGCCAAGGCATCCGCGAGCAACCGGGTGCAGGCGGCGAGCGCCTGGCGGTCGTACGGGATGCCGAGCCCGGTCGCCTCGTTGAGGTCGTACGTATGGACCACGAGCTCCACGGTGCGGGTGACCAGGAAGTCCCCGAGCCGCATCGCGCCCACTCGCGTGGCCAGCAGCCGGTCCTCGGGGACGCCGGGCACCAGGGCCTCGAACCGGTCGGCCACCTCTCCGTACAGCGCGTCCACATCGGGGTGGCCGGCGGCGAGCGCCACGGTGTCGTCGGCGATCCGGCCGGCCCGCTCCGCAGTGGAGAACGGCCACTCCAGCAGACTCACCTCGGCCTTGGCGAGGGCGGGCGCGGGCTGCTCCAGCTTGCTGGTGACGTGCGAGAGCGCCATGGTCAGGTGGACGGCCAGCTCGCGCACGGACCAGGCGCCGAGCCCGCTCGGTCCGTCCATCTGCTGGGGCGTCAGGGTGCGCACGGCAGCCCGGACATGGGAGAACTGTGCCAGGACTGCGGTGCGGGTCCTGGCCGGGTCGTAGCGGCGGGCGCGCTTCTGGGACGGCGGCATGGACGGGAGCCTACGGCGTACCGAAACCCCGTCCCACGGCACCGGCGGCCACACCGCCACGTCGGGCCCCGCCCCGGCCCGGCGGGGGGCCGCCTCCGAGGGCGCCCCGGGCCCTCAGCCCCGCGTCAGCCCCGCGTCAGCCCCGGGTCGCGAAGTCGCCCAGGCCCTTCTCGAGCAGGCCGAACGCCCGCTCGGCCAGCACGGCGGCATCCGCCGCGATGGCCTCGGCGGATTCGCCGGCCAGCAACCGCCGGTGGTTCTCGCTGATCAGGGCGTTCCGGGTGCTGATCAGCTGAGCCGCCACGATGCGCGCCACGGTCGGCTCCTCCCCCTCCCCGACCAGGACGTCGACGAGCAGCTCATCACCGCGCGCGAAGAAGGCGTGCACCCGGGTGAGCAGGGCCGGCGTCTCCTGGATCAAGCGCAGGAGCCCGAGCGCGACCGGTGAATCACTCATCCCGACCGCGGGATCCCGGCCCTCCACGGCGGCCAGGAACTGCCGGCGCACGCCGGCCACCGCGGACTCACCCGGGGCCCGGTCACGTACGCCCTGGGCGACATCCCCGATGTGCTCCTCCATGGGAGCGAGAACCAGGTCTTCTTTACTGTCGAAATAGTTGAAAACCGTCATCTTGGAGACGTCGGCCGCGTCGGCGATCTCCGCCACGGAGACCTGATCGAATCCCCGCTCGCTGAAGAGCCTCGTCGCCTCGGCAAGCAGACGGCGTCGCGTCTGGATCTTCTTGCGCTCGCGGAGGCCCATCCCCTCGGTCACCATGCCATCATTATGTCAGGATGAAACTTGGCCTGAGTCGAATAATTGACCCAGTACATCTGTTACGTGGAAGCCCCCGCCCGGTCGAGCCGGGCGGGGGCCTGCGCGCAAGGTGACGGACGCGTCGACCGGGCTACGCGAGCAGCGCGGGGATCGTCCCCTCGTGGGCCGTGCGCAGCTCGCTCAGCGGGATGCTGAACTCGCCCTGGATCTCGATCTCCTCACCGTCCACGACACCGATCCGGGTGACGGGCAGACCCCGCGCCCCGCACATGTCGTTGAAGCGGAGCTCCTCGCTGCGCGGGATCGAGACGATCGCGCGTCCCGCCGACTCTGAGAACAGGAAGGTGAACGCGTCCAGCCCGTCCGGCACGATCAGCCGGGCGCCCTTCCCGCCGCGCAGGCAGGACTCGGTGACCGCCTGGATGAGGCCGCCGTCGGACAGGTCGTGCGCCGCGTCGATCATGCCGTCGCGGGACGCCGAGATCAGGATCTCGCCGAGCAGCTTCTCGCGGCCCAGGTCGACCTTGGGCGGCATGCCGCCGAGGTGGTTGTGGATCACCTCGGACCAGGCCGAGCCGCCGAACTCCTCGTGCGTGTCACCGAGCAGGTAGAGGAGCTGGCCCTCTTCCTTGAACGCGACCGGCGTCCGCCGCGTCACGTCGTCGATCACACCGAGCACGGCCACGACCGGCGTGGGGTGGATCGCCGTGTCACCGGTCTGGTTGTACAGGGACACGTTGCCGCCCGTGACCGGGGTGCCCAGCTCCAGGCAGCCGTCCGCCAGACCGCGCGTGGCCTCGGCGAACTGCCACATGACGTCCGGGTCCTCGGGCGAACCGAAGTTCAGGCAGTCCGAGATGGCGAGCGGCTTGGCGCCGGAGGCGGCGACGTTGCGGTACGACTCCGCCAGTGCGAGCTGCGCGCCGGTGTACGGGTCGAGCTTCGCGTACCGGCCGTTGCCGTCGGTCGCCATGGCCACGCCGAGGTTGGACTCCTCGTCGATGCGGACCATGCCGGCGTCCTCGGGCATCGCGAGCACGGTGTTGCCCTGCACGAACCGGTCGTACTGGTCCGTGATCCAGGACTTCGACGCCTGGTTCGGCGACGAGACCAGCCGCAGCACCTGCTCGCGCAGCTCCGCGCCGTTCGCCGGGCGGGCCAGCTTGCCGGCGTCGTCGGCCTGCAGGGCGTCCTGCCAGGACGGGCGGGCGAACGGACGGTGGTACGTCGGACCCTCGTGGGCGACGGACCGCGGCGGCACGTCCACGATCTGCTCGCCGTGCCAGAAGATCTCCAGCTGCGAGCCCTCGGTCACCTCACCGATGACGGTGGCGATGACGTCCCACTTCTCGCAGATCTCCAGGAAGCGGTCCACGTGCTGCGGCTCGACGATCGCGCACATGCGCTCCTGCGACTCGCTCATGAGGATTTCCTCGGGCGAGAGGGAGGAGTCCCGCAGCGGCACGGTGTCGAGCTCGACGCGCATGCCGCCGGAACCCGCGGAGGCGAGCTCGGACGTGGCGCAGGAGAGCCCGGCGCCGCCGAGGTCCTGGATGCCCGCGACGAGCTTCTCCTTGAAGATCTCCAGGGTGCACTCGATGAGGAGCTTCTCCTGGAACGGGTCGCCCACCTGGACGGCGGGGCGCTTGGCGGGCCCCGTCGACTCGAAGGTCTCGCTCGCCAGCACCGAGACGCCGCCGATGCCGTCGCCGCCCGTGCGGGCGCCGTAGAGGATGACCTTGTTGCCGGGCCCGGAAGCCTGGGCGAGGTGGATGTCCTCGTGCTTCATCACGCCGATGCAGCCGGCGTTGACGAGCGGGTTGCCCTGGTAGCAGGCGTCGAAGACGACCTCACCGCCGATGTTCGGCAGACCCAGGCAGTTGCCGTAGCCGCCGATGCCCGCGACGACGCCCGGGAGGACGCGCTTGGTGTCGGGGTGGTCGGCGGCGCCGAAGCGCAGCGGGTCGACGACCGCGACCGGGCGGGCGCCCATGGCGAGGATGTCGCGGACGATGCCGCCGACGCCGGTGGCCGCGCCCTGGTAGGGCTCGATGTACGAGGGGTGGTTGTGCGACTCGACCTTGAAGGTGACCGCGTACCCCTGGCCGACGTCGACCACGCCGGCGTTCTCGCCGATGCCGACGAGCATGGCGTCGTTGGCGGGGACCTTCTCGCCGAACTGCTTGAGGTGGACCTTGCTGCTCTTGTAGGAGCAGTGCTCGGACCACATCACGGAGTACATGGCGAGCTCGGCACCGGTGGGGCGGCGGCCCAGGATCTCGCGGATCCTGGCGTACTCGTCCTCCTTGAGACCGAGCTCCTTCCAGGGCTGCGCGGTGTCCGGGGTCTCGGCCGCGTGCTTGACCGTGTCCAGGCTCATAGGTTGACCAGCTTCTTGATGATCGAGGTGAAGAAACCGAGACCGTCGGTACGACCGGTTCCGATCAGCGGCTCGACGGCGTGCTCCGGGTGCGGCATCAGACCGACGACGTTGCCCGCCGCGTTGCTGATGCCGGCGATGTCGCGCAGCGAGCCGTTGGGGTTGACGTCCACGTAGCGGAACGCGACGCGGCCCTCGGCCTCCAGCTCGTCGAGCGTCCGCTCGTCGGCTGTGTAGCGGCCGTCCATGTTCTTGAGCGGGACGGAGATCTCCTGGCCCGCGGTGTAGTCGACGGTCCAGGACGTCTCCGCGTTCTCGACGCGGAGCGTCTGGTCGCGGCAGATGAAGTGCAGGTGGTTGTTGCGCAGCATCGCGCCGGGCAGCAGATGGGCCTCGGTCAGGATCTGGAAGCCGTTGCAGATTCCGAGAACGGGCATGCCCGCCTTGGCCTGCTCGATCACCGTCTCCATGACCGGCGAGAAGCGGGAGATGGCTCCGGCCCGCAGATAGTCGCCGTAGGAGAAACCGCCCGCGAGGATGACCGCGTCGACCTGGTGCAGGTCCTTGTCGCGGTGCCACAGCGATACGGGTTCGGCGCCGGCGACCCGTACGGCCCGAAGGCTGTCCTGGTCGTCGAGCGTGCCCGGAAAAGTGACGACTCCGATACGAGCGGTCACTTCGACTCCTCGGCCTTCTCCACCTTCACGGTGAAGTCCTCGATCACGGTGTTGGCGAGGAACGTCTCGGCCATCTCGTGAATACGAGCGAGCGCGGCGTCATCGACGGGCCCCTCGATCTCCAGCTCGAAACGCTTTCCCTGACGTACGTCCGCGATTCCCTCGAAGCCGAGACGGGGCAGCGCACGCTGCACAGCCTGTCCCTGCGGGTCGAGGATCTCGGGCTTGAGCATGACGTCGACTACGACGCGTGCCACTGGCACTCCCGGTGTGGTGGTGTGGTGCGGCTGTTTCTCCGGGGGGTTCCCCAGGACCCCCGCGGGTCCTCTCAGCGTACCTGGCCCGAAATTCTACGCGGGTAGATATGGAGCGGGGCGGATCACGCCGAGATATCGGCCGCGACTACGGGGGCGGAAAACCCTGCAAAAAGATCCTCACCGGCAGCGCACAAAGCAGGTTGACACGCGCAGGTAATTGGGCGGGCTTCACAATGCGGCGCCGGTCGCTGTACAAATGATTACCGGGGAAAGCAGCATTGCCCCTGAACGGCCGACACCGGTCAGCCCGCATCCGCGCTCACAGCCGGAAGGCCGGCATCCGCGCACGTCAGGCGCGGACGCCGCAGGAAAGGACCGATATCCGTGGCTCAGCGCGTAGTGGTCACGCTCTCCGACGACATCGACGGGGGAGCAGCAGCGGAAACGGTCGCCTTCGCCCTGGACGGGAAGTCGTACGAGATCGACCTGAATCCGTCCAACGCGAAGAAACTGCGCAAGGCCCTGGCGCCTTACGTGGCAGCCGGCCGCAAGCAGACGAATGCGGGCAAGCACGGCAAGGCGCCCGTCTCGTACAGCCACACCTCGCTCGCACCCGATCCGGCGGCCGTACGCGCCTGGGCCCGTTCCCACCGCATCGAGGTGCCGGCCCGGGGCCGGATCCCGAAGAAGGTGTACGAGGCGTTCCAGGAAGCCAGTTGAGCGGACGGGCGACGCGGGCCGGCCGGGCGGCGGGCACCGGACGGCCCGTCACGCGCCTCTCGCGCGACACCCCGCGGGAGCCGACTTGCGCGACACCCCTGCAGGTCGGCTAGAGTCTGGAGCACGCCGAAGGGCAAGGCCGCAAAGCCGAACCCCAAGCAGCGTGCGGGTGTAGTTCAGTAGTAGAACATCCCCCTTCCAGGGGGAAGGCGCAGTGTGCAATTCCTGTCACCCGCTCTGCATCGCTCTCCGAACCACTCCGGTGGATCAGGTAGAGTAGTGCTCGCTCCACCGGTGAAAGCCGAGTGGCTGCAATGCGGACGTAGCTCAGTTGGTAGAGCGCAACCTTGCCAAGGTTGAGGTCGCCAGTTCGAACCTGGTCGTCCGCTCTTGATCGAAGGCCCTGGTCGATATCGACCAGGGCCTTCGTCGTATTCGATCCCGGCAGGCCGAATACCTCCGGTCCTCTTCACTCATGACGTTTGTCATGAAGCGCAATGCATGACGTTTGTCATGGGCAGCGATGACAGCTCGCACTGCTCCCGGTCCCGTCCGGGCGGAAGCCTTGAGTCATGACCAGCGACGAAATTCCTCGGGACCGTGTGCGTGACCCCGTGATCGAGGCGGACGGTGTCCGCCGCAGCTACGCGGGCGGCTTCGAGGCGGTGACCGGCGTCTCCTTCTCCGTGGCACGCGGCGAGCTGTTCGCCCTCCTCGGGACGAACGGGGCCGGCAAGACGTCCACCGTCGAGCTCCTCGAGGGTCTGGCCCGTCCCGACGGCGGCGCGATACGGGTGCTCGGTCACGACCCGTACACCGATCGCGCCGCCGTCCGTCCCCGGATCGGGGTGATGCTCCAGGAAGGCGGCTTCCCCTCCGACCTGACCGCGGCCGAGACCGTCCGGATGTGGGCGGGCTGCACGAGTGGAGCCCGGCCGACCGCCGAGGCGCTGGAGCTGGTGGGGCTCGGCCACCGGGCCGGGGTCCGGGTCAAGCAGCTCTCCGGCGGCGAGCGCCGCCGGCTCGACCTGGCGCTGGCCCTGCTCGGCCGGCCGGAGGTGCTCTTCCTCGACGAGCCGACCACCGGCCTCGACGCCGAGGGGCGGCGCGACACCTGGGAACTGGTGCGGGGGCTCAAGGAGGAGGGCATCACCGTCCTGCTGACCACGCACTATCTGGAGGAGGCCGAGGAGCTCGCCGACCGGCTGGCGATCATGCACCGGGGCCGGATCGTGACTGCGGGGACCCCCGCCGAAGTGACGGCCGCCCGCCCGGCCCGGGTCCGCTTCGAGCTGCCGGAGGGCGTCGAGCCGGCACGACTGCCGCTGGGCCTGCACGCCGCCGCCGACGGCAGGCGGATCGAGATCCGTACGCATCGGCTCCAGGAGTCGCTGACCGAACTCCTCCACTGGGCAGCGGAATCACGGGTCCTCCTGACCGGCCTCGACGCCCGGTCCGCCTCACTCGAAGAGGCATTCCTCGATATCGCGAAATCCGCGGCAGAGACCGAAGAGGTGACCGTGTCATGACGACCTCCGTCCCCACGGGGCCGGCCACGACGGTCCGGACCACCACCACGGTCCGAGGCCGGCTGACAGCTCTCGGCCGCGCCGAGATGACCCTGCTCGCCCGCAACAGGACGGCGGTCGTCGTCGCTCTGCTGGTGCCCATCGCCATGGTCATGGCGATGAGGTCCACGCTCGGCCAGGTGGACCTCGGCGGGACCGGGTGGACCGTCGCCGGAGCCGCGCTCACCGGCGGCATCGGCACGGTGCTCATCCAGGCCGTCTACATGAACATGGTCGCCGCCTATGTGGCACGACGCGAGGACCTGGTCCTGAAGCGCCTGCGCACCGGGGAGGCGAGCGACGGCGAGATCCTGACCGGGACCGCGCTGCCCTCGGCCGCTCTGGCCCTGACGCAGTCCGCGCTGATCATCCTGA
Source organism: Streptomyces sp. A0642 (assembly GCF_004795105.1). Classification (GTDB taxonomy): domain Bacteria; phylum Actinomycetota; class Actinomycetes; order Streptomycetales; family Streptomycetaceae; genus Streptomyces. The sequence continues at coordinate 62,618 of NZ_SSBL01000030.1, forward strand.
CCGGTTCCGCCTTCTTCGGCCTCCCCGTGCCGCGACGGCCCGAACTGCTGCTGGCGGGGCTGCTGCTGGCCGTGGTGTTGTCGACGGCGCTGGCCGCGACCACGTCCGTGGTGACCCGCACCGTGCAGACGGCGCAGCTCACCACGTTGCCGCTGTTCCTCATATCGATGATGGGATCGGGGCTTTTCATTCCGCCGGCGATCTTTCCGGAGCCGCTCGCGTCAGCCTGCGAGTTCCTGCCGCTGACCGGCGTGATGACGCTCGTACGATCGGGCTGGCTCGGCGCTCCCGAAGGCGCTGACCTGCTCGGGGCAGCACTGACCGGACTGGTCTGGACTGCGCTCGCCGTGTTTGCTGTGCAGCGGTGGTTCCGCTGGGATCCCCGACGCTGAGAGAGGTTGTGGCGCGTTGATGCATGTGCGGGAATGGCGCCGGAGCTGGCAGGAACGCAGCAAGATGGAGCGCATCGACCTGTATTCGCGGTTCACCGTCTCGTCGATTCCCTGGCTCTTCGCCCTGTCGTGGCAGCTGGCGCCCTTCAAGTCGGACATCCGCCATGAGCCGCTCCCCCTCGCGCTGGGAGCCGCGCTGCTCCTGGTGAGCCTGACGCAGTGCCTGCTGAGCAACCGCAACGTCCGCGCTTCGTACGAGCACTACCTCGGCATCTCCGTGTTCCCCGTGCGGCGCCTCATCGCCCCGCTGTTGCTGTTGGTGCTGGCAGTGGCCCTGCTGGCGACGCTGGCCGGAGTGGGCGGGGTGGGTGGTTCCGGTCTGCTTCTCATGAGCCTGAACACACCGATGGCGTTCGTGATCACGCGCGTGCTCCTCGTCCCGGTCCGCACCTTCGCGATCGAGTCACTGCTCCTGGCCGTGCTGACCACGGGCGCCCTCGCCGCGGCCGGAGTCCGGGGCGGTGCACTGGCGGGCGTCATGCCGACCGCGCTCTTCGGAAGTGTGCTGGTCCTGATTTCGATACGGCCCAGCGCGTGGAGCCTCGGCGTGATGTGGCAGGCCGAGGAGGCCCGGAACATACAGGCCCGGCTCGCCGTCGCCGAGGAACGGCTGCGGTTCGGGCGGGACATGCATGACGTGCTGGGCCGCAACCTCGCGGTGATCGCCCTGAAGAGCGAACTGGCGGTGGAGCTCGCGCAGCGCGGCAGGCCCGAGGCCCTGGACCAGATGGTCGAGGTGCAGCGGATAGCCCGCGCCTCGCAGCAGGAGGTGCGCGATGTCGTGCGCGGCTACCGGGAGGCCGATCTGACCACCGAACTGGCCGGGGCCCAAGGAGTGCTGCGGGCGGCCGGCATCGAGTGCGCGGTGACGGGCGGAGACGGGACGGGACTGCCCGGGCCGGTCCAGTCGGCGCTCGGCTGGGTGGTGCGCGAGGCCGCGACCAACGTGCTGCGGCACGGTGACCCGGGCCACTGCACGATCCGGCTGGACGTCTCGGCGGACGCGGTGGTGCTGGACGTGGAGAACGACGGGGCGCCTGCGGCCGCGCCCGAGGGGACCGGTTCCGGGCTGGCCGGACTACGGGAACGGCTCATCGCGCTCGACGGCACGCTGGAGGCCGGTCCGGGGGACGGGGGCGTGTTCCGGCTGCGTGCGCGGATTCCGCTGGCCGCCCACCCGGGATCTGCGGGCCTCCCGCACCCGGCCGCCGGTGACACCTCGCGGGCGGCTGCCGGTGACGCCCCGCGGGCGGCTCCCGGTGACACCCCGCGGGCCGCTGCCAGGGACCCGCGTACGACGCTTCTGGAGGACCGACGATGACCGCGGTACGGGTGCTGCTCGCCGATGACGAGCACCTGATCCGGGGCGCTCTCGCCGCCCTGCTCGCGTTGGAGGACGACCTGGTGGTGGTCGCGGAGGCGGCGACCGGCCCGGAGGCGCTCGCCATGGCCCGGGCGCACCGCCCCGACGTCGCGGTGCTGGATCTGGAGATGCCGGGGGCGGACGGTGTGAGTGTCGCCACATCGATACGGTCCGAACTCCCGGGCTGCCGCACCATGATCGTGACGAGCCACGGCCTCCCGGGGCACCTCAAGCGGGCCCTCGCGGCGGGGGTTCGGGCGTTCGTGCCGAAGACCGTCAGCGCCCGGCAGCTGGCCGGCATCATCCGTACCGTGCATGCCGGAAACCGCTATGTCGACCCGGAGTTGGCCGCCGACGCCATCGCCGCGGGGGACTCGCCGCTGACGGTGCGCGAGGCCGAGGTGCTGGAGCTGGCGGCCGACGGGGCACCGGTGGCCGAGATCGCGGCCCGGGCCTCGCTGTCGCAGGGGACGGTGCGCAACTACCTCTCGGCCGCCGCGGCGAAGCTCGGTGCGGAGAACCGTCATGCCGCGGTGCGTCTCGCACGCGAGCGGGGATGGGTATAGTAGTTCTCGCGCTTCGGCGCTTGCGGACGTAGCTCAGTTGGTAGAGCGCAACCTTGCCAAGGTTGAGGTCGCCAGTTCGAACCTGGTCGTCCGCTCGGTTCAGCAAGAAGCCCCCGGCCTTTCGGCCGGGGGCTTCTTCGTGTGCGGAGGCAGGCTTTCGGTGGGATCGTGCCGGACCCTGCGAGCCCGGCATGATCCCACCGTGGGGCGCCCGTTGGACGAAAGCTAGTTCCAGGGGGTTCCGGTGAGGAGTTCGTACGCCTCCACGTACTTGGCGCGCGTCGCGTCCACGATCTCCTGGGGCAGCGCCGGCGGGGGCTGCTCGCTCTTGCGGTCCCATCCGGAGGCCGGTGAGGTCAGCCAGTCGCGGACGAACTGCTTGTCGTAGGACGGCTGGGCGCGGCCCGGCTCCCAGGCGTCGGCCGGCCAGAAGCGCGAGGAGTCCGGGGTGAGCACCTCGTCCGCGATGATCAGTTCCTCGCCGCCGTCGGCGGTGGGCGCGAAGCCGAACTCGAACTTGGTGTCCGCGAGGATGATCCCGCGCTCACGGGCGATGTCCCGGGCGCGGCCGTATACGTCCAGGGTCGCGCGACGGAGGTCCGCGGCGGTTTCGGCCCCGATCTGGCGGGCCACTTCCTCGTAGCTGACGTTCTCGTCGTGATCGCCGACGGCCGCCTTGGTGGCGGGGGTGAAGATCGGCGCCGGCAGCTCGGAACCGTCGACGAGGCCCTCGGGTAGGGCGAGACCGCAGACGGTGCGTGAGGCGTTGTACTCGACCAGGCCGGAACCGGTCAGATAGCCGCGGGCGACGCACTCGACCGGGACCATGCGCAGCGACTTGCAGATCGTCGTGCGTCCGGCCCAGTCCGCCGGGGCGCCGGCGGGCAGCTCCGTGGACAGGACGTGGTTCGGCACAAGATCGGCGAGCTGGTCGAACCACCACAGCGAGAGCCGGGTCAGGACGCGGCCCTTGTCCGGGATCTCGGTGGGCAGGACCCAGTCGTACGCGGACAGCCGGTCGCTGGCGACCATGACGAGGTCACCGGCCTCGTTCCGGTACAGGTCGCGCACCTTGCCCGTGTGCAGGTGGGTGAGCCCCGGTACCTGCACGGGCTCGGGCTTTTCTACGAATCCGGACACGCTGCCTCCGCGTAGGTTGATCCAGGAGCTGTTCCGATTGTCCCGTATCCCGGCGCGGCCGCCTGCGGGAGGGGGTGCGGAGGCGTACGAACGCGCCGCCGGGGAGCCCGGCGGGGGCGGCCGAGTGGCTCAGGCGCGCTTGCAGATCCGGTCGAGGAGATTGGCCGTCGCCCGCTGGATACGGGGGTCCACGTGGCCGGGACGGTCCAGTGCCGGAGACCAGGCGAAGGTGCCGGAGGCGAAGACGAGCGCACCCGAAGGGGCCCGGTAGAGGGACGTCTCCTGGTGGCGTGTCACACCGTCGCCGTCCTGGTACGGGGAGTGCGCGAGCAGGATGCGGTTGTCGTGCTCGGGAAGCGTGGTGCGCGGGAAGTAGCGGTCGGCCTCGCCCGCGACGAGCCCGTCGATCTGGTCGCCTTCGGCGGCGCCGGTCGCGTCCCACAGCCAGTGCTCCGCGTTCCGCACGACCAGGGGGTGGGGGTCGGGGACCCGGCCCGCGTACTGGATTCCGAGCAGTTGCTGCTCGGGCCGGTCCTGCTCGCGCCAGAGCGCGGGTTTGCCCGGGCCCCGGCGCTTGCGGCAGCTGAGCAGCCGGTCCGGGACCCCCGAGGGCGACGGCGCGAGGCTGACCTGCCAGTACATGGTGTTGGCGGAGAGGAAGACGAGGGACGTGCCGTGGTCGCGGGCGCGTTCGGCGGTGCGGCGCATGGGCACCGACCAGTACTCGTCATGACCGGGGAAGACGAGACCCCGGTAGCGGGTCGGGTCGATCCGGCCCGCGTGCAGGTCGCGGGTGTCGGCGTAGGCGATGTCGTAGCCGTAGCGCTCGGCCCAGCGGATGAAGTCGTACGCATGGCCGACGTGGAGCGGAAGGCCGGCGCCGGCGTAGGGGCGGTCGAAGGAGACGGTGACCGCCGCGTCCTCCTCCCCCAGCAGCCGGCCCTGCTCGTCCCAGGCGTGGTAGAGACTCGCGCCGGTCACGCCGTCTTCGGGGTAGAGGTTGTACGCCTGCCACGTGATGTCCGGGAGGACCAGCAGCAGATCGGCGGGGTGGTCGTCGCGGACCGTGAACGGGATGTGGGAGCGGTAGCCGTCGATCGTGGTGAGCACGGCGACGTACGCGCCGATCGACCAGTACGTCGGGATCTGTAGCCGCCAGGACTGCCACCAGTGGTGGCAGGAGACCGTGCGGTCGGCGGTGAGGGGGGCCGGCTGCACGATGCCCGAGAGCCGCGGGCTCGTGGTGATCTTGGCTGCGCCGTCGCCGCCGTAGTGCCCGATGCGGTAGACGTCCACGGAGAACTGCTGGGGCGGGTCCACGGTGATGTGGAAGTCGATCGCCTCGCCCGGGGCCGCTGCCCCGGTGGAGATGAAGCCCTTGATCTGGCGGCGGACGTCGTCGGCGGTACGCGTGCCGCCCCCGGTGGAGCCGCTGGGATCGGCGTACCAGGGCACGACCTGACCGGTGTCGTCGAAGTAGTTCTCACTCCCCCGCAGCCAGGGGAGGGGCCCCTGACCGAAGGGATCGGTGACGGCGTGCGCCAGGGCACCTGATTCCCACCGGCGAATCTGCTCCGCCCCCATGACGCATCCCTCCCTCAGGCCCCCGGAACAACAGTGGTGCGCCGACTGTCAGCGCCGGTCCCCAGCACATCACATAACGCATGCAGTTCGTCACCGTTCGTCGCGAATTGACGTGAACGGAACGTGGCGTTCCGGGTGTCGGGGGCGGCCGGGCTGAACAGCCGCCCGTGTTCACGTGTTTCAGACGAGACGCACGGGTTTGTCGGTGCGCACTCCGACCGACACGAGCCAGGACCGCAGCGGCCCCGCGTCCCCGTCCTCGACCAGGGTGAGGACCGGGCTGCCGAGGTCGGTCCGGCGCTCGCCGTCGACCAGCAGAGCGGGCCCGTCGAGCCAGTCCAGTCCCGGCGCCGCGCCCGCCGTGTCGACCGCGGCGCAGCACACCATCGCCGCGACATGGTCCACGAGCAGCTCGGTCCCGGTACGGGGCGGCTGGAGCGGGAAGAGCGGGAGCGGATCGGGCCCCCAGGGGTCCAGCCCCTCGCCGCCCGCCTCCCCTGCGCCTCCGCTGAGCGGTACGGGCGCCTGCGCCTCCTCCCGCGCCACGGCCGCGCTGATCCCGGCCGCGAGCTCCTCGCCCCCGTCCCGGCCCGCGGCCAGGTGCTCGACCACGCGCGCCAGTGTGGGCACTCCGGCGCAGGCCGTGTCCGTATCGGCGCCCGAGGCGGGGGGCACGCCCATGGTGTCCAGGACGCGGTGCAGCCGGGCCGCCTCCGTGCGCCACTTCCGGTCGACGACCTCCTCGGGATACTGCTGCCAGTCCACCGGGGCCCAGTCGGGGCCGGCCTCCGCGGGACCGCCGTGGAAGAGCCGCGCGGCCAGCAGGGACGCCGCCTCGTCGGCCGCTCCCGGCTCCTCCAGGAGGTCGCAGGCGGGGCGCTCGCCGAGCCGGGTGGCGTACCCCTCGGCCAGCCGGTCGCGCCGGGAGAGCTCGGTGAGGGCGGAGACGACGCCGGCGTCCAGCCGGGAGGGCCAGCGCCCCATCCGCCAGGCGGGGAGTGCGACGCGGGTGAGCAGCCGGTCCCAGCCCGCGTAGGCGAGTCCGACCTGTTCCTGGGCGACGACCCGCAGGCCGTAGTCCACGTCCTGTGCGCGCGTCGAGGCGGCCGCGGCGACGCCACGCTCCATCTCGGCGGCGTGGCCACGACAGCTGCGCAGCAGCAGCCGGGCGATCCGGCCGACGAACCGGCCCGGCAGCCGCACGACCGTGTGCACCGGCCCCCGGGCGGGGGCGGCCGCATCGGCGACCGCGCCGTCCAGCCCGCGTACGAAACGCCGGGCCGCGGCTATGTCGGGGTGGGCGGACGGGCCGGTGCCGGCCACCACCGGGGCGAGCACCGCCCGCAGCTCGGCGACCCGCATCCACCAGAGGAACGGGGAGCCGATCACCAGCACCGGCGCGGCCTGTACCCGGCGGCGGCCCGGCCGCCGGCCCGGACCGGTCGCGGAGCCGCCGCGCCCCCGGCCGGCGGCCTCGTGGGCCGCCCGGTCCGCAGCGGGGTGCGTGCGGTCCTCCAGCCAGCTGTCGCAGTCGGGCGTGAGCGCTATGGCCGAGGGCGCGGGCACTCCGAGCCGCTCCGCCAGTTCGCGGACCAGCCGGTAGAGATCCGGGGCCGCCTCCTCGCGGAGCGGGACGGTCGGGCTGACCGCCGGCTTCGCCCGTACGACGGCGACCGCCACGGCCGCGGCGACGATCAGGACGACGACGGCGCAGGCCGTCACGGCCCAGCGCGCCGCGTCCCAGCCGCTGCCCTCGGCGAAGCCCTGCGCGTCGGCGGCGAACAGCACGACGGCGAACGCGGCCGGCAGGAGCGCCACTGCCGTTGCCCTGCTGCGGATGCGCAGCAGGACGAGAGCCCGGGTGCGCGCTGCCTGCGCACCCAGCTCCTCACCTGTACCGGTACCGGACACGGCCGGACGTCACCCCCTCTGCCCCCACGGCGGTGTAGCTCACTCCCCCACTGTGGCACCCGTCACTGACATCGCAATGCCGGTGGGCCAAGTGCCGGAACGCTTGCGCCGCACCCTAGTTCGGCCTTCGCCGGGCGTCATCCGGATGGCCCAGTCGTCACTCGATGGAATGGCTTTGGGCAAAGGTGCTGACGCGCCGCTGTCCATGGGGCAGCGGCGCGTCAGTGGTGGTCGGGCGGGAGGTGCGGGGCCCTTACGGCCCGCTCGGGAGGGGCGGGGGCGGAAGGACGCGGCTCAGGCCTCCGCGGCCTTCTTCGCGATGTCCGTACGGAACTGGGAGCCGTCGAGGCGGATGCGGGCAGCCGCCGCGTAGGCGCGCTCACGGGCGCCCGCGAGGTCCTTGGCCGTCGCGGTCACGGAGAGCACGCGGCCACCGGCGCTGACGACCGCGTCGCCGTCCCGCCGGGTCCCGGCGTGCAGCACGTACGCGTGCGGCGCGTCCTGGGCCGCGACCTCGTCGAGCCCTTCGATCGGGTCGCCGGTCCGCGGGGTGTCCGGGTAGTTGTGGGAGGCGATGACCACGGTGACCGCGGCGTCGTCGTGCCACTTCAGCGGGGGCAGCTCGTCCAGGGTCCCGTTGGCGGAGCCCAGCAGGACGCCGGCCAGCGGGGTCTTCAGACGGGCCAGGACCACCTGGGTCTCCGGGTCGCCGAAGCGGGCGTTGAACTCGATGACCCTGACGCCGCGCGAGGTGATCGCGAGGCCCGCGTAGAGCAGCCCGGAGAAGGGCGTGCCGCGGCGGCGGAGTTCGTCGACGGTGGGCTGGAGGACCGACTCCATGACCTCGTCGACCAGCTTCGGGTCGGCCCAGGGCAGCGGGGAGTAGGCGCCCATGCCGCCGGTGTTCGGGCCCTCGTCGTCGTCGAGGGCCCGCTTGAAGTCCTGGGCGGGCTGGAGCGGCAGCACGGTGGTGCCGTCGGTGATCGCGAAGAGGCTCACCTCGGGGCCGTCGAGGAACTCCTCGATGACCACGCGGTCGCAGGCCAGCGCGTGGGCGCGGGCCTGCTCGATGTCGTCGGTGACGACGACACCCTTGCCCGCGGCGAGCCCGTCGTCCTTGACGACGTACGGGGCGCCGAACGCGTCGAGGGCGGTGTCGATCTCCGCGGCGGTGGTGCAGACGTAGCTGCGGGCCGTCGGAACGCCCGCACCGGCCATCACGTCCTTGGCGAAGGCCTTGGAGCCCTCCAGCTGGGCGGCCTTCCCGGACGGGCCGAAGCAGGGGACACCGGCGGCGCGCACGGCGTCGGCGACCCCCGCGACAAGCGGCGCCTCCGGGCCGACGACCACCAGCTCGGCGCCCAGTTCGGTGGCGAGGCGCGCGACGGCAGCGCCGTCGAGGGCGTCGACCGGGTGCAGTTCGGCCACCTCTGCGATGCCGGCGTTGCCGGGGGCGCAGTACAGAGCGGTGACGTCGGGGTCGAGGGAGAGAGAGCGGCACAGGGCGTGTTCGCGGGCGCCGCCGCCGATGACGAGGACCTTCACGGGGTGCAGCCTAGCCGCCGGGGCACCGCGCCCTTGACGGACGCCGGTCCGTGGACACCCCGGGTGCGGGTTCCGGGGCCCCCCGGACGTCTCCCCCGCCCTACTCGTTGGTGAACTCCTCCACGACGGTGGCGCCCAGTTCGCGGACGATCAGCTCGTGCCCGGAGAGGGCCGAGTCGACGAGGTCGGGGTCGTCGGCCTCGGGGGTGTCGTCCTCGGGAGCGACCGACCGGGGCGGTTCGGGAGCGGCGTACGACGGGGGCGTGGGCTCCGGGGCGAAGCCGCCGCCCTGCTGCTGCCGCTCCGGCGCGGGCCGGGGCTCGTACGACTGCGGGGCGGGTGCCGGGGCCGCGGGGCGCTGCGGTGCGGGCGGTGCGGCCGCGGAGGGACGGCCGCCGCCGACCTGCGGGGGCTGCCCGGCGCCGCCCGACGGGTCGACGATCGCCTCGATCTTCCACTGCGCGTTGAACCGCTCGGCCAGGGCCTGCTTCAGCACCTCCTCGCTGCCGCTGCTCGCGAAGTTGTCGCGGGCGCCGGCGTTGAGGAAGCCGATCTGCAGGGTGCTGCCGTCGAAACCGGTCACCTGGGCGTTCTGGCTGAGCAGGATCCAGGTGAACCGGCGGCGGCCCTTGACCGCCTCCAGGATGTCGGGCCACATCGTGCGCACCTGTCCGGCGCCCTGCGTCATGCCCGGGGCGGGCTCGGCGGCGGGTACCGGAGCGGCGGCGGGTACGGCGGGAGCCGGGGCCGGGGCGGTCTGCGGTGCGGGGGCCTGGCCCGGGGTGGACGCGGTCGGCCATCCTCCGGGCCGCCGCGCCTGCTCGGGGGCAGCGGCTGCCGGCCAGGCGCCGGGCCGCTGCGCGGCCCCCTCGGCGGGG
>NZ_SSBL01000088.1 GCF_004795105.1 Streptomyces sp. A0642
CGCTGGTCGTGTGCGTCGTGCGGGTGTGTCGTCGTTCGGTCTCAGTGGTACGAACGCGCACGTCATTGTGGAGGAGCCGCCGGTCGCGAGGGTGGTTGAGCCTGTGGCCGGGGATGGGGCCGGGGGGTTGTTCCCGGTGGTGGTGTCCGGTCGGGGTGAGTCGGCGTTGCGGGAGCAGGCGGGGCGTTGGGCTTCGTGGCTGTCGGGTCGTGAGGGTGTGTCGTTGGCTGATGTCGCGGTGACGGCTGCACGGCACCGTACTCACTTCGAGTCGCGGGCGAGTGTGGTGGCTGCTGGTCGTGGTGAGTTGGTCGAGGCGTTGTCTGCGTTGGCTGAGGGGCGGTCGCATGACGCGGTGGTGACCGGGGTCGCCGAACGGCGGGGGAAGGTGGTCTTCGTTTTTCCGGGTCAGGGTTCGCAGTGGGTGGGGATGGGGCGTGTCCTGCTGGAGGAGAGTGGGGTTTTCCGGCAGGTGGTTGAGGCGTGTGATGTGGCGTTGGCGCCGTTCACGGGTTGGTCGGTGCGTGAGGTGTTGGCGGGTGTGGAGGGTGAGCATCCTCCGTTTGACC
>NZ_SSBL01000031.1 GCF_004795105.1 Streptomyces sp. A0642
GTCATCCTCGGCGGCGCCGCCCTCACCCGCGCCTACGTCGAACAGGACCTCCACGAGATCTACGAAGGCGAAGTCCGCTACGCCCGCGACGCCTTCGAAGGGCTGCGCCTCATGGACGCCCTCATCGGGGTCAAACGCGGCGTTCCGGGAGCCGTCCTCCCCGAGCTGAAGCAGCGCCGGGTACCCAAGCGCGACACCGCCGTGACGGAGGTCGAGGAGCCCGAGGAGGGCGTCCGTTCCGACGTCGCCGTCGACAATCCGGTCCCCACGCCGCCGTTCTGGGGGAGCCGGGTCGTCAAGGGCATCCAGCTCAAGGAGTACGCCTCCTGGCTCGACGAGGGCGCCCTCTTCAAGGGCCAATGGGGCCTCAAGCAGGCCCGGGCCGGTGACGGACCGACGTACGAGGAGCTCGCCGAGACCGAGGGCCGCCCGCACCTGCGCGGCTGGCTCGACAAGCTCCACACCGAGAACCTCCTGGAAGCCGCCGTCGTCTACGGCTACTACCCCTGCGTGTCCAAGGGCGACGACCTGATCCTGCTCCACGAGGACGGTTCGGAGCGCACCCGCTTCACCTTCCCGCGCCAGCGCCGCGGCCGCCGCCTGTGCCTCGCCGACTTCTTCCGCCCGGAGGAGTCCGGCGAGACCGACGTCGTCGGACTCCAGGTCGTCACGGTCGGCTCGAAGATCGGCGGCGAGACCGCCAAGCTCTTCGAGTCCAACTCCTACCGCGACTACCTGGAGCTGCACGGCCTGTCCGTCCAGCTCGCCGAGGCACTCGCCGAGTACTGGCACGCCCGGGTCCGCTCCGAGCTCGGCTTCGCGGGCGACGACCCGGCGGACGTCGAGGACATGTTCGCGCTCAAGTACCGTGGCGCGCGCTTCTCCCTCGGTTACGGCGCCTGCCCGGACCTCGAGGACCGCGCGAAGATCGCCGACCTGCTCCAGCCGGAGCGGATCGGGGTGCACCTCTCGGAGGAGTTCCAGCTCCATCCCGAGCAGTCCACCGACGCGATCGTCATCCACCATCCCGAAGCGAAGTACTTCAACGCGCGGTAGGACTCCGTTCAACGCGCGGTAGCGCCGGGAGTCGTACACTGGTCGGTCCAGTGCAGGCCGGTCGCCCTCCCTCCGGGAAAGGCGGCCGGCCTTCTCGTCCCTCATGGAAGGTGTGCCGGATGACCAGTACGATCCCCGCGTCCCCGACCCGTACGGCCGAGGGCGGCGCCCTGCAGGCCGTCCTTCTCGACATGGACGGCACCCTCGTCGACACCGAGGGCTTCTGGTGGGACGCCGAGGTGTCGGTCTTCGCGGACCTGGGACACCGGCTGGACGAGGCGTGGAAAGACGTGGTCGTCGGTGGCCCGATGACCCGCAGCGCCGGATACCTCATGGAGGTCACCGGCGCGGACGTCACTCTCGACGAGCTGACCGTGCTGCTCAACGACCGGTTCGAGAAGCGCATCGCCGACGGGGTGCCGCTGATGCCGGGTGCGGCACGGCTGCTCGCCGAGCTCGCGAGACACGAGATCCCCACCGCCCTCGTCTCCGCCTCGCACCGGCGGATCATCGACCGGGTCCTGGACTCGGTGGGCCGTCACCACTTCGCGCTCACCGTCGCGGGCGACGAGGTCACCCGCACCAAGCCCCACCCGGAGCCCTACCTCACGGCCGCGCGCGGCTTCGGGGCCGACCCGCGGCTCTGCGCGGTCATCGAGGACACCGCGACCGGTGTGGCCGCCGCGGAGGCGGCGGGGTGCCGGGTCGTCGCCGTGCCGTCCGTGTCGCCGATCGCACCGGCCCCCGGCCGGGTCGTCGTCGGTTCGCTCGAAGAAGTCGATCTCGCATTTCTCCGGGGTCTGGTCACCGGAGCACGCTGATCCGCGCACCGAGAGTATTTCTGTGAATGAATGGAAAAGCTCTCGCGGAAGGCCGTGCGTTTTATGTCGCCACGCGGTGTTGATTAGGCGGGGACATGTCACATCGCGAGATCTCCTTCGTCGTGACCTTCCTCACTCATTCGGTGACCGCGGCCTCGCCGGAATCGGTCGCACCGGCCGCCGGGGGTGCCCAAGTGTCCCGATTGGTGAATCCGTGTACGAATCATTCCGCGCCCTCGAATTCGTCCCGCCGCCGACGTCACCGCATCCCTGATTACGAGCGGGACCGTGCCGGTCCGGCCCTGACGAGGCGCCTACTAATGTCGTTTTCTCCATGACCGCATGAGGGAGAACGTCCACGATGAACCGCAAGAATCTGGTGCTGCCGGCCGTCGTCGGCCTGCTCGCGCCCGTACTCGCCGCCTGCGGCGCGTCGGACGGCGGGAGCGATGGCAACGGCGCCATCGTTGTCGGCACTACGGACCAGTTCGTCGCATCCAAGGACGCCCCCGCGCCTCTCGACCCCGCCATCGGCTACGAGGCGGGCGTCTGGAACGTGCTGCGGCAGACGGTCCAGACCCTGACGCACATCCCGCGCAGCGGCGGCCGGCCGGAGCCGGAGGCCGCTCAGAGCTGCCTGTTCACCGACAGGGCCAACGAGAGCTACCGCTGCACCCTGCGCAGCGGGCTGACCTTCGCGGACGGCAGCCCGGTCACCGCCGAGGACGTCAAGTACTCCATCGACCGGGTGATCCGGATCAAGTCCACCAACGGACCGGTGGCCCTGCTCAACAACATCGACACCGTCGAGACGAAGGGCGACCGCGAGGTCGTATTCCACCTCCGGACCCCGGACGCCACCTTCCCGTACAAACTCGCGACGCCGCCCGCCGGAATAGTCCAGCGCGACAAATACCCGGCGAACACTCCGCGCAGCGGATTCCAGGTGGACGGATCTGGCCCGTACACGATGAAGCCGGAAGTGAAGAACGGCCATGTGGAGAAGGTCGTCTTCACGAGGAACCCCCGCTACAAAGGGGACCTCAAGGTGCTGAACGAGAAGGTCGAACTGGCTTCCTTCCCGGATGCCGGGGCCATGGGCAAGGCGCTCGACGAGAAGAAGATCGACATGATGACGCGCACCATGTCGCCGAAACAGGCCCAGCAGATGACCGAGCATCCCAAGGACAGCGTCAAGCTCACCGAAATGCCCAGCCTCGCCATCCGGTACCTCGGCTTCGACACCGAGGACCCCGCCGTGAAGAACAAGGCGGTCCGCCGGGCCATGGCCCAGATCATCGACCGCGGTGAGATCGCGAGCGAGGTGTACGGCACCACCGCCGAGCCGCTGTACTCGCTGATCCCCTCCAGCATCACCGGGCACACGAACTCGTTCTTCAACAAGTACGGCGAACCCAGCGCCGCCAAGGCGGCCGCGATCCTGAAGCGTGCCGGGATCGACACCCCGGTGAGGTTCACCCTGAACTACACGAGCGACTACTACGGCGAAGCCACCGCCGACGAGTTCAAGACGCTGCAGCGGCAGCTCAACAGCACCGGACTGTTCGACGTCGCCGTCAAGGGCACCCCCTGGGCGAAGTACCGCCCCGCGGAGCTGCGCGGCGAGTACGCCGTCTACGGCATGGGCTGGTTCCCCGACTTCCCCGACCCGGACAACTACACGGCGCCGTTCCTCGACAAGGACAACTTCCTCAACTCGCCCTACCGCTCGACCGCGGCCCAGAAGACCCTCATCCCGGAGTCCCGCCGCGAGGCCGACCGCAGCGCCGCGGCCAAGACCTTCCAGCGGCTCCAGGACATCGTCGCCGAGGACGTCCCCGTCCTGCCCGTCTGGCAGGGCAAGCAGTACGTCGCCTCCCGCCAAGGCCTCACGGGTGTCGAATGGGCGGTCACCTCGTCCGCCGACATCCACCTCTGGGAACTCGGCACCAACTGATCCGCAGCCCCGGCGCCCGGCCCTGCGGGGTCACTGGGCGCCGGGGCGCACCAGTCCGCTCTCGTACGCGTACACCGCGGCCTGCACCCGGTCGCGCAGCCCCAGCTTCGTCAGCACATGACCCACGTGCGTCTTGACCGTCGTCTCGCTGACGAACAGATCGGCGGCGATCTCCGCGTTCGACAGACCGCGGGCGACCAGCTTCAGGACCTCCACCTCACGGTCCGTGAGCGTGTGCAGGGTGTCCGGCACCGGCTCCTCGCCGGAGGGCAGGTGGTCCGCGTACTTGTCGAGCAGCCGTCGCGTGATGCTCGGGGCGAGCATCGCCTCACCACCGGCGACCACCCGGATCGCCTGCACCAGCTCATGGGCCGGGGCGTCCTTCAGCAGGAAGCCGCTGGCGCCCGCCCGCAGCGCCTCCACCACGTACTCGTCGAGATCGAACGTGGTCAGCACCAGCACCTTCGCCGGACCGTCCCGGTCCGGCCCGGTGATCTGACGCGTCGCCTCGACGCCGTCCATCCGAGGCATCCGGATGTCCATCAGCACCACATCGGGCTGCAGCGCCCTCACCTGGTCGAGCGCCTGGAGACCGTCACCGGCCTCGCCCACCACCGCGAGATCGCCCTCCGCCTCCAGAATCATCCGGAAGCCGGTGCGCAGCAGCGGTTGGTCGTCGACCAGCAGGACGCGGATTGCCACGGAATCTCCTCAATGTCCTTCAAGGGCGCCAGACCGGCCGGCCTCGGCCCGGACCGGCTCCATTCTGCCCTCCGCATCCTGCGGCGATTCCGCCGGGCGCACCGACAGCGGATACACCGGGGGAGTCCCGCCGAATTCGGGACAGAGCGCCTGGTGGTCGCACCAGCCGCACAGCTTCGTCGGCCGCGGCCGCCACTCGCCGGTCGCCGTCGCCAGCGAGATCGCGTCCCACAGGGCCAGCAGCTTGCGCTCCACCCGCTCCAGGTCCGCCACCACCGGGTCGTACGTCATCACGTCGCCGCTGCCGAGGTAGACCAACTGGAGCCGGCGCGGCACCACACCCCTGAGCCGCCAGATCACCAGCGCGTAGAACTTCATCTGGAACAGCGCGCCCTCCGCGTACTCCGGACGCGGCGCCTTCCCCGTCTTGTAGTCCACGATCCGGACCTCGCCCGTCGGCGCCACGTCGATCCGGTCGATGACCCCGCGCAGCCGCAGCCCCGACTCCAGCTCGGTCTCGACGAACATCTCCCGCTCGGCCGGCTCCAGGCGCGTCGGATCCTCCAGCGAGAACCAGCGCTCCACCAGCCGCTCCGCCTCCGCCAGCCAGCGCGTGAGCCGCTCGCCCTCCGGATCCTCGGCGAACAGCTCCGCCAGCTCCGGCTTCGACTCGAGCAGCCGGTCCCACTGGGCGGGGATCAGCGACGTGGCCCGGACGGGGGTGCGTTCGGGCGCGGGATTGTCGAAGAGGCGCTCCAGCACCGCATGCACCAGCGTGCCCCGGGTAGCAGCCTCGCTGGGCTTCTGCGGGAGCTTGTCGATGACCCGGAACCGGTACAGCAGGGGGCACTGCATGAAATCGCTCGCCCGCGACGGCGAAAGGGACGAGGGTGGCTGGGGCGGACGGGGCACTGAGGTCATGACGAAGACCCTACGGCCCGCTACTGACATCAATCGGCATACCATCGACCACAGACCCTCGAACACTGCATGACCGTGCCGAAACGGCACCGACCGAAGGGACCCCGTGGACGAAAGCGGCGACAGCGGGCGGCCGCAGCCCGGCGCAGGGGGTAAGGGCCCCGGCGACGGCCCCGGCAAGGGCGCACCGGGACGCGGGGAAGAGCCGGGAGGCGGCATCCTCATGGGCCGCCCGTTCGGAGTACCGGTCTACGTGGCGCCCAGCTGGTTCGTCGTGGCAGCCCTCATCACCTGGGTCTTCGGCGGGCAGCTCGACCGCGTCCTGCCCCACCTCGGCGCTGCGCGCTACCTGGTCGCGCTGTTCTTCGCGATCGCGTTCTACGCCTCCGTCCTCGTCCACGAACTCGCGCACACGGTCGCCGCGCTGCGTTACAAGCTCCCGGTCCGCCGCATCCAGCTCCAGTTCTTCGGCGGCGTCTCCGAGATCGAGAAGGAGTCCGAGACCCCCGGCCGCGAATTCGTCCTCGCCTTCGTCGGCCCGCTGCTCTCCCTCGTCCTCGCCGGCGTCTTCTACGTCCCGATGACGTTCGTCGAAGCCGGCACCGTGCCCGGCGTCCTGCTGGGCGGACTGATGATCTCCAACCTCATCGTCGCCGCGTTCAACCTCCTGCCCGGCCTCCCCCTCGACGGCGGCCGGATGCTGCGCGCCGTCGTGTGGAAGATCACCGGCCGCCCGATGAGCGGCACCGTCGCCGCCGCCTGGGTCGGCCGCGCCCTCGCCGTCGTGACGCTCATCGGCCTGCCCCTCGTCACCCACACGGAGCTCCTCGGGAACGGCGACCGCGAGATCAGCGGCATGGACACCGTGACCGACGCCCTGCTGGCCGCGATCCTCGCCGCGATCATCTGGACCGGGGCGGGCAACAGCCTGCGGATGGCCCGGCTCCGTGAACACCTCCCCGACCTGCAGGCCCGCACCCTCACCCGGCGCGCCGTCCCGGTCGAGGCGGACACCCCGCTCTCCGAGGCCCTGCGCCGGGCCAACGAGGCCGGCGCCCGCGCCCTCGTCGTCGTCGACGCCACCGGCGACCCCAAGGCCGTCGTCCGGGAGGCCGCCATCGTCGCGGTCCCCGAACACCGCCGCCCCTGGGTCGCCGTCGGCGGCCTCGCCCAGGACCTCACCGACGGCATGAAGGTCTCCGCCGAACTCGCCGGCGAACCCCTCCTGGACCGCCTCAAGGCCAGCCCCGCCACCGAGTACCTCGTCGTCGAGGACACCGGGGAGATCTACGGGGTGCTGTCCACCGCCGACGTCGAGCGTGCGTTCGTCGCCGCCATGGCCCGCCCCGCCGCCTGAGCGGCCGCCGGCCCCGGGGCGGGCGGTCGGAGGCCCCGGAAACACCGGTACGCTGGTCACATGTCTGAACCGACCGGTGCCGCCCGCCGACGCGGGCCCTTCAAGGTCGGGGACCAGGTCCAGCTCACGGATCCCAAGGGACGCCACTACACCTTCACGCTCGAAGCCGGAAAGAACTTCCACACCCACAAGGGTTCTTTCTCGCACGACGAGCTGATCGGTGCTCCCGAGGGCAGTGTTGTCCGTACCACGGGAAACGTCGTCTACCTGGCGCTGCGCCCCCTGCTCCCCGACTACGTCCTGTCCATGCCCCGCGGCGCCGCCGTGGTCTACCCCAAGGACGCGGGTCAGATCCTGGCCTTCGCCGACATCTTCCCCGGCGCCCGCGTCGTGGAAGCCGGCGTCGGATCCGGCGCACTCTCCACCTTCCTGCTCCGCGCCATCGGCGAGCAGGGCATGCTGCACTCCTACGAGCGCCGCGAGGACTTCGCCGAGATCGCCCAGCAGAACGTCGAGCGCTACTTCGGCAGCCCGCACCCCGCCTGGCAGCTCACCGTCGGCGACCTCCAGGACAACCTGACGGAAACCGACGTGGACCGCGTCGTCCTGGACATGCTCGCGCCCTGGGAGTGCCTGGACGTCGTCTCCAAGGCGCTCGTCCCCGGCGGCATCCTCTGCGCGTACGTCGCGACGACCACCCAGCTCTCCCGGACGGTCGAGTCCATCCGCGAGATCGGCTGCTTCGCCGAACCGCAGCCCTGGGAGTCGATGATCCGCAACTGGCACGTCGAGGGTCTCGCCGTCCGCCCGGACCACCGCATGATCGGTCACACCGGCTTCCTCGTCACCGCCCGCCGGCTGGCCGACGGGGTCCAGGCCCCGCCGCGCCGCCGCCGCCCCTCCAAGGGCGCCTACGGCGACGACTACACCGGCCCGGGCAGCCAGAGCGGCTCCGACCGCGACTGAACCAGGGGCGCGGCCCGTGCCGCGCGCCCCGACGCACCGGCGCCGCCCCCTCACCCGGGAGCCGGGCGGCGAACGCCGGAGCGCGATCCGCGGCGACCCCACCGTTCCCCTGCCGTGTGAGGTGTGGCACGATGCTGGCCACCCCCACCCCGCCGCCGACGTCCCGCCGACGGCACCGCCTTTCCGGCATTCCGCACCACAGGAACCACAGGAGACCTCCCGCGTGCAGACCTCCGCGCTCCCGGACCTCGCGCACACCGGCACCACGCCGATGCACTGGCTCGCGACCGCGGCGGCCATGGCCGCCGTCGTCGCGGCGGCCGGCCTGCTCCAGCCGGACGCGAGCGCCTCGGCCTCCACGCCCCACCGCACCGCGGCGCAGCACGGCGCGCCGGCCCCCGTCGCCCCGCCCGACCCGGCCCGCGCGGACTTCCCCCTGGAATGCGGCGGGGTGGGTTACACCGTGACCAAGGAGGCCCCTGGGGACCTGGACGGCGACGGCCGGCCGGAAACGGTCGCGGTGGTCCACTGCGCGGCCGGATCCGGTACCCCGCCCAGCGGCGTATACGTCCTCACGCAGGGGAGCGGGGCCGCACCGCGGATCGTCGCGACCCTGGTGGACCCCGTCCAGAAGATGAGCGTCGGCGACTTCGCCGTGCGTGACCGTGTCGTCTCCGCGACGCTGCTCGGTTACTCGTCGCCCGAGGTGCCCTCCTGCTGTCCGGACGAGCAGGAGAAGGTCACCTGGCAGTGGCAGAACGGCGCCTTCGTCCGCAGCAGCCAGTCGCAGGACCCGGCCGGCGCGGGCGTCTGACCGTCACCCCGCGTGTCCGCCGCCCCGTCCGGGACGGTGGTCGGGCGGCCTCAAAACGGGGCGGCGTCGGAGAGCGCGGCCGACGGCCCCGCGAGGGGGAGTGGGGTCAGGCGGCCTCGGGGCCGTAGACCTCGACCCTGTCCGAAACGCGCCGTACATGAATGCAGTCGCCCGGGCACTCCTTGGCCGAATCGACCACGTCCTGCAGGATCGGCAGCGGGACGCGCGTGGTCGCGCCCTTGTCCTGGAGCAGCTCGTCCTGATCGCTCTTCACATAGGCGAGACCGTCGATGTCCAGCTCGAACACCTCCGGTGCGTACTGCACGCAGATCCCGTCCCCCGTGCAGAGGTCCTGGTCGATCCAGACCTCGAGGTCCTGCGTCTCACTGCCGGTGGGAGCGTCCTGCTGCGGGGTCATTTCGCCTGCCGTTTCCTGCGTATCCGAACCAAAAAAAGCCAGCCCTGACGGGTGTTGAACAGTTCGACGATACAACCGGCCGCTTTCCGATGTTGAAGGGTGGGTATTCCCCTGACACGAGGGAGAGCGCAAGGGTGAAGATCGGACACACCCCAGAGTCTTTGTGATCTAGGGGTTTCAATCATCACCCACCCAGGTAGGGTCAGGAAGCGTCCAGCTCCCCTTGGAGGAGGTGAGGACCGTGGCAGCCCACGACGACGACATCAACCGCGGCATCCGGCCCGGGCGGGGGTCCGAAGACCCCGCCGGCCAGGTCGCCTATCTCGAGCAGGAAATCGCCGTCCTGCGACGTAAGCTCGCCGACTCTCCGCGTCATACGAGGATTCTCGAAGAGCGGATCGTCGAGTTGCAGACCAACCTCGCAGGCGTGTCCGCACAGAACGAGCGGCTCGCCGGCACACTCCGCGAGGCCCGCGACCAGATCGTGGCCCTCAAGGAAGAGGTCGACCGGCTCGCACAGCCGCCGGCCGGCTTCGGTGTGTTCCTGCAGGCGAACGAGGACGGTACCTGCGACATCTTCACCGGGGGCCGCAAGCTCCGGGTGAACGTCAGTCCCAGCGTTGAGCTCGAGGACCTCCGGCGCGGCCAGGAAGTCATGCTCAACGAAGCGCTCAACGTGGTCGACGCCATGGAATTCGAGCGGGCCGGGGATATCGTCACCCTCAAGGAGATCCTTGAGGACGGCGAACGGGCCCTGGTGATCGGGCACACCGACGAGGAACGGGTGGTGCGGCTCGCCGAGCCGTTGCTGGACATCACCATCCGCCCCGGCGACGCCCTGCTGCTCGAACCCAGGTCCGGCTACGTCTACGAAGTCGTCCCCAAGAGCGAGGTCGAAGAGCTCGTCCTCGAAGAAGTCCCGGACATCGACTACGACAAGATCGGTGGTCTGGGCGACCAGATCGAGCTCATCCGGGACGCGGTCGAGCTCCCCTACCTGCACCCGGACCTCTTCAAGGAACACGAGCTGCGGCCGCCGAAGGGCATCCTGCTCTACGGTCCGCCGGGCTGCGGCAAGACGCTCATCGCCAAGGCCGTGGCCAACTCCCTTGCCAAGAAGGTCGCCGAAGTCACCGGCCAGCCGGCCGGGAAGAGCTACTTCCTCAACATCAAGGGTCCCGAGCTCCTCAACAAGTACGTCGGCGAGACCGAGCGCCACATCCGCCTGGTCTTCCAGCGTGCCCGCGAGAAGGCGAGTGAGGGCACCCCCGTCATCGTCTTCTTCGACGAGATGGAGTCCCTCTTCCGTACCCGGGGATCCGGCGTCAGCTCGGACGTGGAGAACACCATCGTCCCCCAGCTGCTCGCCGAGATCGACGGCGTCGAGGGCCTGGAGAACGTCATCGTCATCGGCGCCTCCAACCGCGAGGACATGATCGACCCCGCGATCCTGCGACCCGGCCGTCTCGATGTGAAGATCAAGATCGAGCGTCCGGACGCGGAGGCGGCGAAGGACATCTTCGCGAAGTACCTCACGCCCTCCCTGCCCCTGCACGCGGACGATCTCGCGGAGCACACCGGCTCCAAGGAGGCCGCGGCCCACGCGATGATCCAGTCGGTCGTCGAGCGGATGTACACCGAGTCCGAGGAGAACCGCTTCCTCGAGGTCACGTACGCCAACGGCGACAAGGAAGTCCTCTACTTCAAGGACTTCAACTCCGGCGCGATGATCCAGAACATCGTCGACCGGGCCAAGAAGATGGCCATCAAGGCATTCCTCGAGCAGGGCCAGAAGGGCCTGCGCGTCTCCCACCTCCTCCAGGCGTGCGTGGACGAGTTCAAGGAGAACGAGGACCTGCCGAACACCACCAACCCGGACGACTGGGCCAGGATCTCCGGCAAGAAGGGCGAGCGGATCGTCTTCATCCGCACGCTCGTCACCGGGAAACAGGGCGCGGACACCGGTCGCTCCATCGACACGGTGGCGAATACCGGGCAGTACCTCTAGAAGGCGTACCGGCTGCGGATGCCCGGCCGGGCATCCGCAGCCGGTTGCTTTCCGGACAGCTCCCACGACACCGCAGTAATGACGTAATTGATCTCCCCACCGGCACAGAGGCGTTCTAGGCTCTGGCATACCGCCCGGTCGCGCAGTGCGGGAACGGGCAGACCGCGCACGCACCGGAGAAGAAGCGGTACTTGAGCGCCGCCCCGCAAGGGAGCGCCGCCGGGCAAGGAGGGCCGCATGACCGTACGGCGAGTAATGGGCATCGAGACCGAGTACGGGATCTCCGTGCCCGGCCACCCCAGCGCCAATGCCATGCTCACCTCGTCCCAGATCGTCAACGCCTACGCGGCGGCGATGCACCGGGCGCGCCGCGCCCGCTGGGACTTCGAGGAGGAGAACCCGCTGCGCGACGCGCGAGGCTTCGACCTCGCCCGCGAGACCGCCGACTCCAGCCAGCTCACCGACGAGGACATCGGCCTGGCCAATGTCATCCTCACCAACGGCGCACGGCTCTACGTCGACCACGCTCACCCCGAGTACAGCTCGCCGGAGATCACCAATCCCAGGGACGCGGTCCTGTGGGACAAGGCCGGCGAACGCATCATGGCCGAGGCCGCCGAGCGGGCGGCCCAGCTGCCGGGCGCCCAGCCGATCCACCTGTACAAGAACAACACCGACAACAAGGGCGCCTCGTACGGGACGCACGAGAACTACCTGATGAAGCGCGAGACCCCGTTCTCGGACATCGTGCGCCACCTGACGCCGTTCTTCGTCTCGCGCCAGGTCGTCACCGGAGCGGGCCGGGTCGGGATCGGCCAGGACGGCCACGAGCACGGCTTCCAGATCAGCCAGCGCGCCGACTACTTCGAGGTCGAGGTCGGTCTGGAGACCACCCTCAAGCGCCCGATCATCAACACGCGCGACGAGCCCCACTCCGACGCCGAGAAGTACCGCCGGCTCCACGTGATCATCGGGGACGCGAACCTCTCGGAGATCTCCACCTACCTCAAGCTGGGCACCACCTCGCTGGTCCTCTCCATGATCGAGGACGGCTTCATCAATGTCGACCTGGCCGTCGACCAGCCCGTGCGCACCCTGCACCAGGTCTCGCACGACCCGGACCTCCAGCAGCTGATCACGCTGCGCAGCGGCCGGACACTCACCGCGGTGCAGCTCCAGATGGAGTACTTCGAGCTGGGCCGCAAATACGTCGACGAGCGGTACGGGGCGGACGCCGACGAGCAGACCAAGGACATCCTGGTCCGCTGGGAGGACACGCTCAACCGGCTGGAGAACGATCCGATGAGCCTGTCCCGCGAGCTGGACTGGATCGCGAAGCGGGAGCTCATGGAGGGCTACCGCCGCCGCGACAGCCTGGACTGGGACGCGCCGCGCCTGCACCTGGTGGACCTGCAGTACGCCGACGTACGGGCCGAGAAGGGCCTGTACAACCGCCTGGTGGCCCGCGGGCGGATGAACCGCCTGCTGGACGAGGGCGAGGTCCAGAAGGCCCGTACGGCGCCTCCGGAGGACACCAGAGCGTATTTCCGCGGTCGCTGTC
This sequence comes from Streptomyces sp. A0642, assembly GCF_004795105.1. Taxonomy (GTDB): domain Bacteria; phylum Actinomycetota; class Actinomycetes; order Streptomycetales; family Streptomycetaceae; genus Streptomyces. The sequence continues at coordinate 12,582 of NZ_SSBL01000031.1, forward strand.
TGGAGCAGTACGCGGACGACGTGGCGGCGGCCTCCTGGGACTCGGTCATCTTCGACCTGCCGGGCCACGACTCCCTTCAGCGGGTTCCCACCATGGAGCCGCTGCGGGGCACCCGCGACCACGTCAAGGCCCTCCTGGACCGCTGCCGTACGGCGGAGGAGCTGGTCCGGGTGCTGTCGGGCGGCTGAAAGGGCCGCCGACTGGGAATCATTCCGATGACCTCCGGACGTTGAGACAAGTACCGGGCCAATGTCGGACCCCGTAGGTAGGGTCTGATCAAGTGCTTCGAACCGAGCGGGGTGAGCTATATGGCGACCAAGGACACCGGCGGCGGACAGCAGAAGGCGACGCGATCCACCGAGGGGACCGAGGAGCAGGCGCAGGAGGCGCAGGGCTCCGAGGACCTCAAGGAGCGGCAGGAGAAGCTGAGCGACGACGTCGACGACGTCCTGGACGAGATCGACGACGTCCTGGAGTCCAATGCCGAGGACTTCGTTCGTTCATTCGTCCAAAAGGGCGGGGAGTAGCCGGCCCGGCGCCCCGGCCCACGACCGGCGTGCGGCACGGGCTCCGGCCCGTGCCGCACGACCTCTGCCGCACTACCGCGGGCCCGGACCGGGATCGGTCCGAATGCCTCCGCCACACATGTGGATCACCGCCGTCGGACGGGTAGGGTCCGTGGCATACGGTGCTTCAACTGCAACTCGGCCGTAGGCAAGTTGGGAGATGATCCTGACACCTTGCGCAGGGCCATCGCTTACCTGGAGGGAAACGCGTGGAAGCCAACACTCGTAGCACCGGGCGTCTACCAGCTGCCTTCCTGACGCCCGGGTCCTCTTCGTTCATGGACTTCCTGTCCGACCAGGCGCCCGGGATGCTCCCGGGCAACCGGCAGCTGCCGCCCATGAAGGGGGCCATCGAGGCGCCGCACGGCACCACGATCGTCGCCGCGTCCTTCCCCGGCGGTGTGGTCCTGGCCGGTGACCGACGGGCGACCATGGGCAACATGATCGCGCAGCGCGACATCGAGAAGGTCTTCCCGGCCGACGAGTACTCGGCGGTGGGCATCGCCGGTACGGCCGGTCTGGCCGTGGAGATGGTCAAGCTCTTCCAGCTGGAGCTGGAGCACTTCGAGAAGGTCGAGGGTGCTCAGCTCTCCCTGGAGGGCAAGGCCAACCGGCTCTCCACGATGATCCGGAGCAATCTCGCGATGGCCATGCAGGGCCTCGCCGTGGTGCCCCTCTTCGCCGGTTACGACGTCGACCGGGAGCGGGGCCGGATCTTCAGCTACGACGTCACCGGCGGCCGCTCCGAGGAGCACGGGTACGCGTCCACCGGCTCCGGCTCGATCTTCGCCCGTGGCTCGATGAAGAAGCTCTACCGCGAGGACCTGACGGAGGAACAGACGCTCACGCTGGTCGTGCAGGCGCTGTACGACGCGGCGGACGACGACTCGGCGACCGGCGGACCCGATGTGGCCCGCCGTATCTACCCGATCGTCACCGTCATCACCGACGAGGGCTTCCGGAAGCTGACCGAGACGGAATCCTCCGAGATCGCCCGCTCGATTCTGGAACGCCGGCTGGAACAGCCCGACGGCCCGCGCGCCGCGCTGCTCTGACCGTCCGTTCGCAGGCTTCTTCGATGCTCCCGCCACTGACAGAAAGGGACGGATAGCCGGTGTCGACGCCGTTCTATGTCTCACCCCAGCAGGCCATGGCCGACCGGGCGGAATACGCCCGCAAGGGCATCGCCCGTGGTCGCAGCCTGGTTGTGCTGCAGTATGCCGACGGCATTGTGTTCGTCGGCGAGAACCCGTCCCGTGCGCTGCACAAGTTCAGCGAGATCTACGACCGGATCGGTTTCGCCGCCGCCGGAAAGTACAACGAGTACGAGAACCTCCGCATCGGCGGAGTGCGTTACGCGGATCTGCGCGGATACACCTACGACCGCGACGACGTGACGGCGCGTGGACTGGCGAACGTCTACGCGCAGACGCTCGGCACGATCTTCTCCAGCGCGGCCGAGAAGCCGTACGAGGTGGAGCTGGTGGTCGCCGAGGTCGGCGCCGGGCCCGAGGGCGACCAGATCTACCGGCTGCCGCACGACGGGTCGATCGTGGACGAGCACGGCTCGGTCGCGGTCGGCGGCAACGCGGAGCAGATCAGCACCTTCCTGGACCAGCGTCACCGTGACGGGATGTCTCTCGCCGAGGCGCTGAAGCTGGCGGTCCAGGCGCTGTCCCGTGATCCGAACGGAAGCGAGCGGGAGATCCCCGCGGAGCGGCTGGAGGTCGCGGTCCTGGACCGTACGCGGCCGCAGCAGCGCAAGTTCAAGCGGATCGTCGGCCGGCAGCTGGCCCGGCTGCTGGATGCCGACGGCGCCGGTGCCACGCCGACCGACGCCCCCTCGGACACCGAGGACGGCGAGGGCGCGGACACCCCCGCGGCCACGACGGACACGGCTGCGACGGACAAGGGCAAGCCGGGCACGAAGAAGGCCGGCCCGGACTCCGCGGCCGGCGATTCCACCGACTCCGGCGGCGACGTCGAGTAGCCGGTTCCGCGAGTTCCCCCGCGCCCCGGTCCGCCTCCTCGGCGGGCCGGGGCGACGTCATGAGGCGGGGGGCGCGCTGGAGCCGCGTACGACCAGGTGCACCGGCAGGGGGCCGGCCTCCGCCGTGCGGCCCTCCAGCACGGCCAGCAGGGCGCTCATGCCGCGCTCGCCCACCTGCTCGGCCGGCAGCCGCACGGTGGTGAGCTCCGGCTCCACCGCCGTCGCCAGGGCCAGGTCGTCGAAGCCGGTGACGGAGACGTCGTCCGGCACGCGCAGCCCGAGCCGGCGTGCGGCCTTGCAGGCGCCCGCGGCCAGGATGTCGTCGTCGCAGACCAGGGCGGTGGGGCGGGGCCCGGGGAGGCCGAGCGCACGTTCCGCGGCCTCGCGGCCGGCCCGTACGTCCAGCGCGGCCGGCACGGTGCGGACCTCGGTGCCGGGCACGCCCCGCAGGGCCTCGTGCAGGGCGCGGGCGCGGACCGCGAACGTCCAGGAGTCGACGGCCGACGCGAGGTGGACGAAGCGGCGGTGGCCGAGGGCGAGCAGATGCTCCGTCACCTGGCGCATCCCGTCGGCGATGTCGAGGTTGACCCGGGCGGCGGGGCCCGGAGCCGCCGGGTCGCTGTCGAGCATGACCAGGGGGAGCCCGGCGCCGCGCAGGGCCCCGAGGGCGTCGGCGGCCATGGAGGAGGCGATCACCCCGTCCAGGGCGGCGCGTGCCGAGGCGAAGGGGTCCCGGGCCGGGCCCGTGCCGTCGGGCGACGGGTAGAGGACCACGCCGAAGCCGTGCTGGGCGGCGACCGCGGCGGCCCCGGTGTAGACCCGGGCGAAGAACTCGTTGGTGAGGGCGGGGACGACGAGCAGGGCCGTCCTGGTGCGGCCGAGACGCAGATTGCGGGCGGCCAGGTTGGGCCGGTAGCCGAGGTCGCGGGCGGCGTCGCGCACCCGGCCGACGGTGGTCTCGGAGACCCTGCCCTGCCACTTCTCGCCGAGGACCAGGGAGACCGTGGCCTGGGAGACGCCTGCGGCCCGTGCGACGTCGCGGCTGGTGGGCCGGGGCGGGCCGGGCGCTGCTGGGCTGGTCACGCGGGCCTCCGGGCCGGTCGGGGCAGGTGCCGTGGGGTGGACCTGCGGACTGGGCTCATGGTACGTATGAACCTGGAAGTTATACGTAAAACCTGGGTGGCCGGAAGGGCGCTCCGAGGAGAGGGCGGGACATGGCCGCGGGATATCTGGACATCCTCCGGGCGCGGCATGCCGCCCGGCTGCTGGCGGGAACCCTGGTGGGACGGCTGCCGAACGGCACCGCGCCCATCGCGATCGTGCTGTTCACCCGCGCGGAGGGAGGCAGCTACGCCCTCGCGGGCGCGCTCGCCGCCGTGTACGGACTGGGCACGGCGGTCGGACAGCCGCTGCTGGGCCGCGCCGTCGACCTCTACGGCCAGCCACGCGTCCAGCTGCCCGCGGCCGTGCTGTCGGCCCTCGGCATGGTCCTGCTCGCCCTGGCCGGATTCGGGTCGCTGCCGCTCGCCTATGCGGCGGTGGCCGTCGCCGGAGTGGCCACCCCGCCCCTGGAAGGCGGCCTGCGGGCGCTGTGGCCGAGCGTCCTCGGCGGCGAGGACCGGGTACACCGCGCGTACGCCATGGACGCGGTCGCGCAGGAAGTGATGTTCACGGTCGGACCGCTGCTGGTGACGGTGCTGGTCTCCCTCTGGTCGCCGGCCGCCGCGTTGCTCGTCATCAACGCCATCGGCGTCCTGGGGGCGCTGTCCGTCGTCCTGTCGGAGCCGTCCAGGACCTGGCGCTCCGCTCCGCGCGAGGCCCACTGGCTGGGGGCGCTGCGCTCGCCCGGACTGCTGGCGCTGCTCGGCTCCTTCTTCTTCGTCGGACTGGCCCTGGGATCCATCACCGTGGCGGGCGTCGCCTACGCCGACGACCACGGCCAGGAGTCCGTCTACGGATGGCTGATGGCCGCTCTCGGGCTGGGCGCGCTGGTCGGCGGCACGGTGTACGGGGCACGGCAGTGGGCCGGGCCGCCCGAGCGAAGGCTCCGGGTGATCGTGGCGCTGCTGGCGCTGGGGTACCTGCCGCTGATGCTGACGCCGGGTGTGGTGGCGATGACGGTGCTGGCGGCCGTCGCCGGGGTGTTCCTCGCCCCGGCCATCGCCTGCTCGTTCATCGTCGTCGACCGGCACGCCCCCCGGGGGACGGTGACCGAGGCGTTCTCCTGGCTCGTGACGACGTTCGGGGTGGGCGCGGCGGCGGGCACGGCGGTGGCGGGACCGGCAGTGGAACTCGGCGGGACCGCGTGGAGTTTCGCCGTCGCGGCGGCCGGCGGAGGGGCCGCGCTGCTCGTTCTGCTGGCCACCGGAAAGGTCCTGGCGGCTCCCGGCCGCGGGGCTGTCGCGGTGAGCGGTCCGCGGGACGACCGCGACGGCGCCGTCGAGCCGGGCCTGAGCCCGGAACACCACGGCTGAGGGGAACCCTCCCGGGCGTCCGCCCCCCCCGTGACGTGGCGTCGCGAGACCCCGGTCCCCGGGGCCGGTGGAGTGGTGACGCCGCCCGTTCCGCGGGCCGCCGGAAAGGACCTCGCAGCTCCCGGGTTCAGCGCTCTCGTGGTGCGAGGATCGAAAATGATCGAAACGGTGCCGTCGAACCCGGTTTCAGCTCGGGCCATCAGGCGTAATGTTCAGTCATGGACCGCCGCATTTTCGGGCTGGAGAACGAGTACGGCGTCACGTGCACGTTCAGGGGACAGCGCCGACTGTCTCCTGATGAAGTGGCGCGCTACCTCTTCCGCCGTGTTGTGTCATGGGGCCGCAGCAGCAATGTCTTTCTGCGGAACGGCGCCCGCCTCTACCTCGACGTGGGATCGCATCCGGAATATGCAACCCCCGAATGCGACAACCTGACCGAACTGGTCACCCACGACAAGGCCGGCGAGCGCATTCTCGAAGGCCTGCTTGTCGACGCCGAACGCCGCCTGCACGAGGAGGGAATCGCGGGCGACGTCTATCTCTTCAAGAACAACACCGACTCGGCGGGAAACTCCTACGGCTGCCACGAGAACTACCTCGTGGCCCGGCACGGAGAATTCTCCCGGCTCGCGGACATCCTCATTCCCTTCCTCGTCACGAGACAGCTGATCTGCGGCGCCGGCAAGGTGCTGCAGACCCCGCGGGGCGCCGTCTACTGCGTCAGCCAGCGTGCCGAGCACATCTGGGAGGGCGTCAGCTCCGCGACGACGCGTTCCCGCCCGATCATCAACACCCGCGACGAACCGCACGCGGACGCGGAGCGCTACCGCCGCCTCCACGTCATCGTCGGTGACTCCAACATGTCCGAGACGACCATGCTGCTCAAGGTCGGCGCGACCGACCTGGTGCTCCGCATGATCGAGGCCGGCACGGTGATGCGGGATCTGACCCTGGAGAACCCGATCCGGGCGATCCGCGAGGTCAGCCACGACATCACGGGGCAGCGCAAGGTCCGCCTCGCCAGCGGCCGTGAGGCATCCGCCATAGAGGTGCAGCGCGAGTACTACGAGAAGGCCGTGGACTTCGTGGACCGCCGCGGCATCCGCACGGGCAACGTCGAGAAGGTCCTCGAACTGTGGGGCCGTACGCTCGACGCGATCGAGGCCGAGGACCTCGACCGGATCGGCACCGAGATCGACTGGGTCATGAAGTACAAGCTCATCGAGCGGTACCGGGCCAAGCACAACATGACCATGTCGAATCCGCGGGTCGCGCAGATAGACCTCGCCTACCACGACATCCACCGCCGCCGAGGCCTGTACTACCTGCTGGAACGCAAGGGCCAGGCCGCCCGCATCTGCAACGACCTGAAGATCTTCGAGGGCAAGTCGGTGCCCCCGCAGACGACCAGGGCACGCCTGCGGGGCGACTTCATCCGGCGGGCCCAGGAGCAGCGGCGGGACTTCACCGTCGACTGGGTCCATCTCAAGCTCAACGACCAGGCGCAGCGCACGGTGTTGTGCAAGGACCCGTTCCGGTCCGTCGACGACCGGGTGGAGAAGCTGATCGCGGGTATGTGAGCCGGCGCAGGACGCGCCTCGGCCCTCGCGCGACTCGGGCCCCGTACGTTCCTCGTACGGGGCCCTGCGCACGCCCGGGGTCCTCCCTCCGGACCGGGCTGGATCGGACACCGGGCCGCGCGAGCCCGGCATGGTCGGAAACGAGAGGCCCTAGAGTGTCGGGGAGCCCCCTGGGGTGCGTGCCAACCAAAGTGCCGTCTGAGATCTGAGGAACCAGTGCGCCGAATTGCCGGCCTTCTCGTCGTCCCCCTGCTGCTGGTGTCAGCGGCGTGCGGCAGCGACGACAAGGGCTCCGACTCCGCTTCCACCTCCGCGACCGCCCCCACGAAGGGCGGGTTCCCCGCCATCACCGCGGGAGCGAAGTTCGGCGAGAAGCCCACCCTGGCCAAGGGCACGGGCACGCCGCCCAAGGAGCTGAAGACCAAGGTCATCAGTGAGGGCGACGGCGCCACGCTCAAGAACGGGGACGCGATCCAGGTCAACTACCTGGGGCAGGCCTGGGACTCCGACAAGCCGTTCGACAACAGCTTCGACCGCAAGCAGCCGTTCGATCTCACGCTCGGCGCCGGCATGGTCATCCAGGGCTGGGACAAGGGTCTGGCCGGTCAGAAGGTCGGCAGCAGGGTCCAGCTCGTCATTCCGCCGGACCTCGGTTACGGCGCGCAGGGCCAGGGCGACATCAAGCCGAACGCCACGCTCGTCTTCGTGGTCGACATCCTGAAGGCGAAGCAGATCCCGGCGTCCGCCAAGGGCACGTCGGTCGCCCAGGACGACGCCGACCTGCCGAAGGTGGGAACGAACACGGACGGCAAGGCGCCGACCGTCACGATCCCCAGCAAGGTCGCTCCGCCCAAGAAGCTGGTCTCGAACTACGTCCTGGAGTCCAAGGGCGAGGTCGTCAAGGAGACCGACACGGTCGTGGTGAACTACGTGGCCAAGCTGTGGAAGGACGGCAAGGTGTTCGACGACACCTACGCCACGGGCAAGACCGCCTCCTTCCCGCTCGCCCAGGTCACCCTCAAGGGGCTGAAGAACGGCCTGATCGGCAAGAAGATCGGCAGCCGTGTGCTGCTCGTCGTCCCGCCGGACCAGGGTCTCGGCGACAAGGCACAGCAGTCCGTCCCGGCGAACTCCACGCTGGTCTTCGCCGTGGACATCCTGACGAAGATGTAAGACTGTCCCGGTTGCCCAGTTCATCATTTAGAGGAGCAAGTCAGTGAGCATCGAGAAGCCCGAGATCGACTTCCCGGGTGGCGAGCCGCCGGCCGACCTGGAGATCAAGGAGATCTGGGAAGGCGAGGGCGCGGAGGCCAAGGCGGGCCAGACCGTCTCCGTCCACTACGTGGGCGTGGCCTTCTCCACCGGCGAGGAGTTCGACTCCTCCTGGAACCGCGGCACTCCGCTCCAGTTCCAGCTCGGCGCCGGCCAGGTCATCAAGGGCTGGGACCAGGGCGTGCAGGGCATGAAGGTCGGCGGCCGTCGCCAGCTGACCATCCCCGCGCACCTCGCCTACGGTGACCGCGGCGCCGGCGGCGGCGCGATCGCCCCGGGCGAGACGCTGATCTTCGTCTGCGACCTGATGGGCGTCTGATCCGGCGCCTGTGCGCTCCGAGGGCCCGTGCCGCAAGGCACGGGCCCTTGTGCCGCGGCGGGCTGAGTCTGCCTGCCGCGGCACTAGCTTTTGTCCGGACACCCCGGGGCGGTACGGTCGACGGTCGTAGAGCAAAACAGAAAGGGCGTCGATGGCGATTGCCAAGGCCGAGCGGCTGATGAACCTGGCACTGTGTCTGCTGGGGACCCGGCGCCCGCTCAGCAAGCGCGAGCTGCGCGGTTCCATCGAGGCCTACCTCGAAGCCGGTTCCGACGACGCCTTCAACCGGATGTTCGAGCGCGACAAGGACGATCTGCGCGAGCTCGGTCTGGTCATCGAGACCGTGGAGAACCTGGACGGCGACACCGGCTACCTCGCCCGCCGCGACAGCAACCGGCTGCCCCCGATCACGCTGGACGCCGAGGAGGCCGCGGCTCTCGGGCTGGCCGCCAAGGTCTGGCAGCAGGCCCGGCTGGCCGGAGCGGCCAGCGGAGCCCTGCAGAAGCTGCGGGCAGCGGGCATGCCGGAGGCCGAGGACGCGTACGAGGTGCACAGCGCCCTCGAACCCCGCATCCCGGTGCACGAGGCGGCGTTCGAGCCGCTGATGCTGGCCTGCCGCGACCGCCGGCCGGTGACCTTCGACTACCGCAAGGGCAACGCGGCGCGCCCCGAACAGCGGCAGGTCGAGCCGTGGACGCTGGAGTGCTGGCGCGGCCACTGGTACCTGGCCGGCTGGGACCGGGGGAGGGGAGCCGAGCGCGTGTTCCGGCTCTCCCGGATCACGGGCAAGGTGCGTTCCCGGGCCGGTGTCTTCACCGCCGAGGTCCCCGACGTGGTCACCGTCCGCGAGACCGTCGAGAGCTGGGCGGGCGAGACGGCGACGCGCACCGCGCTCATCAGGCTGCGGGCCGACTCCGGCTACCCGCTGCGGGCCCGGGCGATATCGGTCCGGGAACTCGGCGACGGGTGGGAGGAGTTGGAGATCCCGTACGGACACGGCCTGGACGCCTGGCTCGTCGAGTTCGGCCCCGACGTCGTCGTGCAGGAACCTGCGGATCTGCGGGCCGACGTGGTGGACCGGCTGCGCGCCGTGGCCAAGGACTGAGGGGACCCCGTATTCATGGCCACGAACGCCATCGACCAGACCCGCCGGATGCTCTCCCTGGTGACGTACCTGCGTGAGCGCCCCGGCGCCCATGTCCAGGACGTCGCCCGGGCCTTCGGGATCAGCGAGGACGAGCTGATCTCGGACCTCGACGTCCTGCCCATGTGCGGGACGAGCTTCCGCGGCGGCGATCTCCTGGACATCGACACCGACGGCGACCGCATCTGGTGGCACAACCCGGACGACGTCGCGGAGCCCCTGCGGCTCGCGGCCGACGAGGCGACGGCCCTGCTGGTCGCCGCCCGCGCCGTCGCGACGCTGCCGGGACTGCGCGAGAGCGACCGCCAGGCCCTGCTGCGGGCCACCGCCAAGCTGGAGGCAGCCGCCGGCGAGGTGGGGGCCGCGAGCTCCCGGCTCTCGGTAACCTTCGAGTCCGAGGGCGGCGTCTTCGCCGACGTGGACCGGGCGATCTCCGAGCGCCGCCGGCTCTGGCTGCGCTACTACTCGCCCGCACGGGACGAACTCACCGAGCGCGAGGTCGACCCGATCCGGCTGTTCGCCGTCGGGCACACCTACATGGAGGCCTGGTGCCGGTCCTCCGAGGACCGGCGCACGTTCCGCCTGGACCGGGTCGCCGAGATCCGGCTGCTCGACGAGCCGGCCGCGCCTCCCGAGCTGGAGCTGCGGGACCTCTCGGAGGGGCTGGTCCAGCCCGCGGCCGAGGACCCGGAGGTCGTGGTCGAGGTCGGGCCGGGCGGGCGCTGGGTCGCCGAGTACTACCCGCACGACCGCGCCGAGGAACTGCCCGACGGCGGCCTGCGGATCACTCTGCGCACTCCCGATCCGGCGTCCCTGCGCAGGCTGGCGCTCAGGCTCGGCGGGGAGGGGCGCATCGTCTCGCCGCCGGAGCTGGCGCGGAGCGCCCGGACCGCGGCCCGGGCGGCGCTCGCCGCGTACGACGGCCTGGCGTGAGGGGGCACGTGAGAGATATGGGCAAGATGTCTGTGATATCCGGTATTTCCGAGGTGTCGACCGCGGTCGTTCCCGAGTCCCTCCGGTTCAAGGCCGCCTGCCCGGAGTGCCGCGAGCGGTTCGAACTGGCCGCGGGGGAGTTCCGGCTCGCGATCGGAGCGAGCCGCCGCACCACGTTCTACTCGTTCACCTGTCCCGCGTGCGACGCGTCCGTCCGCCGGCCGGCGGGGGAGCGGATAGTGGAACTCCTCACGGGCGGCGGCGTGCGGACGCTGCGCCTGCACACCGGTGCCTGAGGCATCACCGCGGACCATCGGACACGAGACACATCGAGGCACTGCGCATGTTCTGGCCCATGCTCGCCATCGCCCTGGGATTCCTCGGAATCGCCGTCCTGGGGGTGCTGGCCGTCAAGGTCTTCATCGAGGCCCAGCGCCTCGGCCACCAGGTGACACGCACCACTCAGCGCATCAACCGGGCCGCCGAGGACCTGGAGCGCGCGGCGGAGAAACTCGCCGCCCAAGGTGAAGCCCTGCGCTGACCGGGGCCGTTCGACGCCGGAGGGCGCGGCCTCCTTTTTCGCAGGGGCGGGGGGTACGCTGCTGATGACGCCCCTGGCAGGAGGGGCGGGCCGCTAGCGAAAGTATGCATGGGCATTGCCTCGCGTTTACTCCCGCGGGTTACGATCGCTCGCAGCGAATGGTCGGACGTGTGTCCGGCCCCAGGGCAGCGAGCCCACCTCCAGCCGCCTCAGCGAGAAGGAAGCACATCATGGGCAATCTGAAACCTCTCGAGATCGTTCTGATCCTCGCTGTCATCCTCCTGTTGTTCGGTGCCAAGAAGCTTCCCGACATGGCCCGTTCCCTCGGCAAGTCGGCCCGCATCCTCAAGAGCGAGGCCAAGGCGATGAAGAAGGACGACGAGCCGGTGGCCACGACGGACCCGCTCGCCGACCAGGCGCCTCAGCAGCCCGCCGCCGCGCGCACGATCCAGGCCGCCCCCGGCGATGTGACGAGCTCCCGCCCGGTGAACGAAGCGAAGCCCACCACCCAGAGCTGATAGCTGACGGACTCTTCCGGCAGCTGCCGCACGAAACGAGGGAAGTGGGTTGCTCAAGTCCGCCCGCAAGCAGGAGAAGGACGGCGAGGGGCGGATGCCTCTCGCTGATCACCTGCGTGAGTTGCGTAACCGACTGCTGATCGCGGTGGTGGCGGTCGTCGTCATCACCTCGGTCACGGCCTTCTTCTACCAGGATCTGATCGACTTCCTGATCCGCCCGATCCTGGAGTCGGTGGGGTGCACCAACGGCCAGAAGAAGCAGGCGAACGGTCACCCGTGCGCCGAGATGACGGTGAACGGTCTGGTCGCTCCGTTCTCCATCGCCCTCAAGGTCTCCCTCATGGCGGGCGTGGTGTTCTCCACCCCCGTCTGGCTCTACCAGCTCTGGGCGTTCCTGGCCCCGGGGCTGCACAGGAACGAGAAGAAGTACGCGCTGAGCTTCGTCGGCGCCGGTGTGCCGCTGTTCTGTGTGGGAGCCGCGCTGGCGTACATCCTGATGCCGCAGACCGCGGCGGTGCTGCTCGACTTCACCCCGGACAACACGACGAACCTGCTGCCCGTCGACGACTATCTCGACATCGTCACGCGCATGGTGATCGTGTTCGGTCTCGCCTTCGAGCTGCCGCTCCTGCTCGTCCTGCTGAACTTCACCGGCGTCCTCACCGCCAAGCGGCTCGCGTCCTGGTGGCGCGCGATGATCATGGGCATCACGGTCTTCGCCGCGGTCGCCACCCCGACGGGCGACCCGCTGACGATGGTGGCGCTGGCCGCACCGATCGTGCTGCTCTACTTCATCGCGCTCGGCATCTGCCTCGCCAACGACCGGCGGCGGCGTCTCAGCAACCCCGACGCCGAGCTCGACGACGACGAGGCCTCGGACCTGGACCTCACCCCTGAGGACATCGGCGAGATGGAGCACGTGTCGGCGTCGCTGCCCGCACAGGCGGACGGCGAACAGGACGGCGGTCGATCGGGCCGGCTCAACGGTTACGACGACATCACCTGACCTTGTAGGGTCCCCGGGTGACCAGCGAGATCACCCTTTTCGTCAATCCCACCGCGGGACGCGGCCGGGGCGCGCACGCCGCGCAGCCGGCCGCTTCCGCGTTGCGGGACGCCGGATTCTCCGTCCGTACGGTGCTCGGTGAGGACGCCGACGACGCCTTGCGGCGGGCGCGCGAGGCCGTGGCCGGGGGGACGGGCGCGCTGATAGCCGTCGGCGGGGACGGAATGATGTCCCTCGCCCTCCAGGCGGTCGCCGGGACCCTGACCCCGCTCGGAGTGGTAGCCGTCGGTACGGGCAACGACTTCGCCCGCGCTCTCGGCCTTCCGATACGGGACCCGGCCGCGGCGGGGCGCCTCGCCGCCGAGGCGCTCAAGGGCGGCGCCGTCCGCGAGATCGACCTCGGCCGGGTCGGGAACCGCTGGTTCGGGTCGGTGCTCGCCTCCGGCTTCGACTCGCGCGTCAACGACCGCGGCAACCGGATGCGGTGGATCGGCGGCCGGTTCAAGTACGACCTGGCGATCCTCGCCGAGCTCGCCGCCTTCCAGCCCCTCGCCTACCGCATCAGCCTGGACGGCGGACCGTTCCGGGAGATCGGGGCGACGCTCATCGCCGTCGGCAACGGATCGACCTACGGCGGCGGCATGCGGATCTGCGCGGACGCCGTCATGGACGACGGCCTCTTCGACGTGACCGTCGTCGGCGCATGCAGCCGCACCACCCTCCTCAAGGTGTTCCCCAGGGTCTACAAGGGGACGCACCTCACCCATCCCGCCGTCACCGTGCACCGGGTCTCCTCCCTCACGCTGGAGGCAGCCGGTGTCACCGCGTACGCGGACGGTGAACCGCTCGGCGCGCTGCCGCTGACCGCCACCTGCGTGCCGGGCGCGGTCCGGGTCCTGGGGGCGGCTCCTCCCGCGGGAAATTAAAGATCGCATCACTGTCAGAGGCGGCGGGTAGGCTCGTGGACAAGATGACAGAGGACCTCTCACCAGCTGAGCGATACCAGGCCTACCGGATCCGAGCCGCCGAGCAGGCGACCGCGCTCGGACCGTTCCGCGAGATGTACGAGTTCGATCTGGACCCCTACCAGATCGAGGCGTGCAAGGCGCTGGAGGCCGGCAAGGGCGTGCTCGTCGCCGCGCCGACGGGGTCGGGCAAGACCATCGTCGGCGAGTTCGCCGTGCACCTCGCTCTCGCCCAGGGCCGCAAGTGCTTCTACACCACGCCGATCAAGGCCCTGTCCAACCAGAAGTTCGCCGACCTGGTCAAGCGCTACGGCGCGGAGAAGGTCGGCCTGCTCACGGGGGACAACAGCGTCAACGCCGACGCGCCGGTGGTCGTCATGACCACCGAGGTGCTGCGGAACATGCTGTACGCGGGCTCCCAGGCGCTCAACGGACTCGGTCACGTGGTGATGGACGAGGTGCACTACCTCTCCGACCGCTTCCGGGGCGCCGTCTGGGAGGAAGTGATCATCCACCTCCCCGAATCCGTCACCCTGGTGTCGCTGTCGGCGACCGTGTCCAACGCGGAGGAGTTCGGCGACTGGCTGGACACCGTCCGGGGCGACACCCAGGTGATCGTCTCCGAGCACCGGCCCGTGCCACTGTGGCAGCACGTGCTGGCCGGCCGCCGGATGTACGACCTCTTCGAGGAGGAGAGCGACCACGGCGGCCGCGGGTCCGGGCGCCGGGAGGTCAACCCCGACCTGGTCCGGCTCGCCCGCATGGAGAACCAGCGCGGATACAACCCGCGCGAACGCCGCCGCGGAAAGATGGTGCGCGAGGCGGACCGCGAGCGCGAGCGGCGTGAGCGCAGCCGGATCTGGACACCGTCGCGGGCCGAGGTCATCGACCGGCTCGACGCCGAGGGGCTGCTGCCCGCGATCACCTTCATCTTCAGCCGGGCCGGCTGTGAGGCCGCCGTGCAGCAGTGTCTGCACGCCGGACTGCGGCTCAACGACGAGGACAAGCGCCGGCTGGTGCGGGAGATCGTCGAGCAGCGCACGGCGTCCATCCCCACCGAGGACCTGCACGTCCTCGGCTACTACGAATGGCTCGAAGGCCTGGAGCGGGGCATCGCCGCGCACCATGCCGGAATGCTGCCGACCTTCAAGGAGGTCGTCGAGGAGCTCTTCGTCCGCGGGCTCGTCAAGGCCGTCTTCGCGACGGAGACCCTCGCGCTCGGCATCAACATGCCCGCGCGCTCCGTGGTCCTGGAGAAGCTCGTCAAGTGGAACGGCGAACAGCACGCCGACATCACCCCCGGCGAGTACACCCAGCTGACCGGCCGGGCCGGCCGGCGGGGCATCGACGTCGAGGGCCACGCCGTGGTGCTCTGGCAGCGGGGCATGGACCCGGGCGCGCTGGCCGGACTCGCGGGCACGCGTACGTATCCGCTGCGCTCCAGCTTCCGGCCCTCGTACAACATGGCCGTCAACCTGGTCCACCAGTTCGGGCGGCACCGCTCGCGCGAACTGCTGGAGACCTCGTTCGCCCAGTTCCAGGCCGACCGCTCGGTGGTCGGGATCTCCCGCCAGGTCCAGAAGAACGAGGAGGGCCTGGAAGGCTACCGGGAGGGCATGACCTGCCACCTCGGCGACTTCGAGGAGTACGCGCGGCTGCGCCGCGACCTCAAGGACCGCGAGACGGAGCTCGCCAAGCAGGGCGCCTCGCAGCGGCGGGCCGCCGCCGCGGCGTCCCTGGAGAAGCTCAAGCCCGGTGACGTCATCCATGTGCCGACCGGCAAGTTCGCCGGTCTCGCGCTCGTCCTCGACCCGGGGCTGCCCGCCGGGCGGACCAACGGGCACGGGCACCGTGGGCTCGAATACCACGACGGTCCGCGGCCGTTGGTGCTGACGGCGGAGCGCCAGGTGAAGCGGCTGGCGTCGATCGACTTCCCGGTGCCGGTCGAGGCGCTGGACCGGATGCGGGTCCCGAAGTCGTTCAACCCGCGCTCGCCGCAGTCGCGCCGCGACCTGGCGTCCGCGCTGCGCACCAAGGCCGGGCACATCGTGCCGGACCGGCACCGCCGGGACCGGTCCGTCGCCGCCGACGACCGCGAGATCGCCCGCCTCCGGGCCGAGCTGCGCGCCCACCCCTGCCACGGGTGCGACGAGCGCGAGGACCACGCCCGGTGGGCCGAGCGGTATCACCGGCTGCAGCGGGACACGCAGCAGTTGGAGCGACGCATCGAGGGGCGGACGAACACGATCGCCCGCACCTTCGACCGGATCGTGGCCCTGCTCACCGAGCTCGACTATCTGCGGGGCAGCGAGGTCACCGAGCACGGGAAGCGGCTGGCCCGGCTGTACGGCGAGCTGGACCTGCTGGCGAGCGAATGCCTGCGGGCCCGGGTCTGGGAAGGCCTCAACCCCGCGGAGCTCGCGGCGTGCGTGTCGGCGCTGGTGTACGAGGCCCGGCAGGCCGATGACGCGGTGGCGCCGAAGCTGCCGTCCGGTCCGGCGAAGACCGCGATGGGCGAGATGGTCCGCATCTGGGGGCGCCTCGACGCCCTGGAGGAGGACTTCAAGATCAACCAGGCCGAGGGGGTCGGACAGCGCGAACCCGATCTCGGATTCGCCTGGGCGGTCTACATGTGGGCGTCCGGCCGGACGCTGGACGAGGTGCTGCGCGAGGCGGAGATGCCGGCGGGGGACTTCGTGCGGTGGTGCAAGCAGGTCATCGACGTGCTGGGCCAGGTAGCGGCGGCGGCGCCGCGTGAGGGCAGTTCGGTGGCGCGCAGTGCGCGGAAGGCGGTTGACGAGGTGCTGCGGGGCGTGGTGGCTTACAGCTCTGTGGGGTGAGGTGGGGGCGTAGCCCCCGGGTTTTGGGGTGGGCGGTGCGGTGCGCCGTGCCGTGCCGTGCTGTGGGGGTGGGCGCGGGTGTTTGGGCGGGGGCCGGCGCGCCTGCGGGTGGGGGGCGCCTGCGGCGGGCCCTGTCCCCTACCCGCCCCTTCCCGTAACCGGGGCTCCGCCCCGGACCCCGCTCCTCAAACGCCGGAGGGGCTGAGCGGGGTGCCCGTGGGCGGGGCGAAGTGGCCCAGGGCTGGGCGGGGTGCCCGCTGGAGGGGTGAGTGGCCCAGGGGGTGCGTGTGCCCGTGGGCGGGGCGAAGTGCCCCAGAGGTGCGTGGGTGCCCGAGGGCTGAGTGCCGGGCGCGGGTCGCAGGGTTCCTGAGCTGTCTAGAAGGTGGGGGCGCCCTCCTCGCGGCTTGATCTGTATGCGCGCCAGCCGCCGTATCGGGTGATGTCCTCCGCTCCCTCCACCGCGTACGGCTCGCAGAGGAAGCCCGCGGCCGTTGTGCCGTCCGACAGGTCCACCCGGCCCAGCACCATGGGGTGCGGCAGGGCTGCCGTGAGGGCGCCGAGGCCCGCGGCGGGGAGTTCCCAGATCTCCGTTTCGATGGCGGCGCCTGCCTCGTCCGTGCGGACCAGGCCCGGCTTGGGCGGTGCGGTCCTGAGGGCGTGCAGGCGGTAGACCGGGGCCGTCGTCGTGGTGCGGATCAGGCGGGCGCCCAGGGACAGGAGCTGGGGGTTGAGCGGCTCGCCGGTCAGGTGGGCGCCGGCGACCGCGAGGCGGACGGGCGGGGTCAGCAGGGCGGCGATCCGGGTCAGGCGTTCGTCCGTGTGGGCCGGGCCGATCAGCATCACGCCGAACGGCAGGCCCCCCACCTCGCCCGCGGGCGCGGCCACCGCGCACTGGTCGAAGAGGTTGGTGGAGTTGGTGAACCGGCCGAGCCGGGCGTTCGTCCCGAGCGGGTCGGCCGCCACCTCGGCGAGAGTGGGGTGGCCGGGCGTGGTGGGGAGCAGGAGCGCGTCCGCGTCGCCGAGTGCGGCCTCGGCCGCCGTACGGAGCCGGGCCAGCCGGTCCCGGTCCGCGAACAGCCGGTGGGCCGGGAGGTCCCGGGCCGCGCTGATGATGCCCGCCACCGTGGGGTCCAGGCCGGCGGGGCCGCTGTCGACGAACGCGCCCACCGCGGTGTAGCGCTCCGCGACGAACGCACCCTCGTAGAGCATGGCCGCCGCCTCCGTGAACGGCGTCAGGTCGACGGGCCGCAGGACGGCGCCGGCGGCCCGGAGGCGGACGGCCGCGGACGCGTGGGCCTCGGCCCAGCCGGCGTCCAGTTCGCCCAGCTGTTCGGCGCGGGGTACCGCGATCCGCCAGGGACCCGGGACGCGCGCGGGGACGGGGACGGGGCGGGTGGCGGGCGAGGACATCAGGGAGAGTGCCGTCTCCGCCTCGGGGAGGGTCCGGGCGAAGACCGTGACGCAGTCCAGGCTCGCGCAGGCGGGGACCACGCCGTCGGCCGGGACGAGACCGCGGGTCGGCTTCAGGCCCACGATGCCGTTGAAGGCCGCCGGGACCCGGCCGGAGCCCGCCGTGTCCGTCCCGAGGGCCAGGTCCGCGACGCCGAGCGCGACGGCGACCGCCGAACCCGAGCTGGAGCCGCCGCTGACGCGGTCCGGGTCGTGGGCGTTGCGGACCGCGCCGTACGGAGAGCGGGTGCCGACCAGGCCCGTGGCGAACTGGTCCAGGTTCGTCGTGCCGACGACCAGAGCCCCGGCGGCCCGCAGGCGCGCCACGACGGGGGCGTCCGCGGCGGGTTCGTAGGCGTACGACGGGCAGCCCGCCGTGGTCGGCAGGCCGGCCACGTCGATGTTGCCCTTCACGGCCAGCAGGCGGCCGGCCAGGGGCAGAAACTCTCCCGCTGCCAGACGGGCGTCGAGGGCGTGGGCCTCCTCCTCCAGGGCGGACTGCGGGCGCAGTCCGATCCAGATCTCCGGGCGGTCCACCGCTTCGATCCGCGCGTACGCGGCGCGGACCCGGGCCAGTGCGGGACGGGGCATCAGAGGTGTGCTCCTCGGTTCGTACGGGTGGGCGGCGCCAGGGTGACCAGAGCGGTGCCCGCTTCGACCTGGGCGCCCGGCCGGGTGAGGATGCGTTCCACCACGCCGTCCGCCGGGGCGTGCACCCGGGACTCCATCTTCATCGCCTCCAGTGCCAGCAGCGGCTGACCGGCCGTCACCGTGTCGCCCTCGGCCACGTCGAGCTGCCACACGGAGGCCGCGAACTCGGCCTCGATCAGACAACCGCCGGGCGGCACCGTCACCTCGGCTGCGGGCGGTGCCGGGGCGTCGGCCGCGTCGGCCCGGGCGAACTCGCCGGCGGCCTCCCACGCGTCCCGTTCACCGGCGAAGGCCGCGCCCTGGCGGGTACGGAACGCGGCGATCGACTCCGCGTTCCGGGCCAGGAACTCCTCGTACCGGGCAAACGAGAACTCGCCCTCCTCGATCCGGGGGACGAAGCGGCCGGAGAGGATGTCCGCGCGCAGCTCCAGAAGTTCGTCCGCCTCCACCGGGTACCACTTGATGCGGTCGAAGAAGCGCAGCAGCCACGGAGAACCCGGCTCGAAGGCGCCGCGTTGCTGCCAGCCCGACCAGACCTGGGTGGTGCGGCCGACGAACTGGTAGCCGCCCGGGCCCTCCATGCCGTAGACGCAGAGGTACGCGCCGCCGATGCCGACGGAGTTCTCCGCGGTCCACGTCCGGGCCGGGTTGTACTTGGTGGTCACCAGGCGGTGGCGCGGGTCCAGCGGGGTGGCCACCGGCGCGCCCAGGTACACGTCTCCCAGGCCCATCACCAGGTACTCCGCGTCGAACACCGTCCGGTAGACGTCGTCGACCGAGTCCAGGCCGTTGACCCGGCGGATGAACTCGATGTTCCACGGACACCACGGTGCGTCGTCGCGGACCCCCGCCATGTAGCGGGCGATGGCCTCACGGGTCGCCGGGTCGTCCCAGGAGAGGGGGAGGTGCACGGTTCGGGAGGGGACGGTCAGGGCGTCGGTGGGCGGCAGAGCGGCCTCGGTGTGGTGCAGCAGGTCCAGCAGTTCGCTCTGGGCGAGGACGGCGGGGTCCATCTGGATCTGGAGCGAGCGGATGCCCGGCGTCAGACCGGTGATGCCGGGAACGGCCGCCTCCGTCAACGCTTCCATGAGGGCGTGGACGCGCATGCGCAGGGCGAGGTCCAGGTGCATCGGCCCGTACTCGACCAGGACGTTGTCGTCGCCGCTGCGGCGGTAGGTGAGGACGTCGTCGCGGTACAGGATGCCGCCGTCGGTGATCTCCGGCCGGGGCTCGCCGGTCACCGTGACCGGCAGGAAGCGCACGGTGTCGCCTGGGCGCAGCTGGCCCAGTTTCCAGCGTTCGGCCGTCACCACCGTCGCCGGACAGACGAAACCGCCGAGCGAGGGGCCGTCGGGGCCCAGGAGCACCGGCATGTCGCCGGTGTAGTCGACCGCGCCCACGGAGTACGGCGTGTCATGGATGTTGGACGGGTGCAGCCCTGCCTCGCCGCCGTCCGCCCGGGCCCATCGCGGCTTCGGGCCGATCAGGCGGACCCCGGTGCGGGCCGAGTTGAAGTGGACCTTCCAGTCCGCCGCGTAGAAGTCGTGGATGTCCTCCTCGGTGAAGAACTCGGGCGCCGCGTGCGGGCCCTCGGCCGCGGCGATCTGCCAGCCGGCGGTGAAGCGGGGCCGCTCGGGCGGGGGCACGGGGCGGGCCCCGGGTGCGCGGCCGCCGCCGTGCAGGACGTCGCCCGTGCGCAGGGCCCGGCCGCCGTGCCCGCCGAAACCGCCGAGCGTGAACGTGGCCGCGCTGCCCAGGAACTCCGGGACGTCCAGGCCGCCGCCGGCGAAGAGGACGTAGGTGCGCAGCCCGTGCTCCGCCGGGGATCCGATCGCGAGCGCGGCGCCGGCCGGGACGGTCAGCGGCTCCCACTGCGGAACCGGCGAGCCGTCGAGGGTCACCGGAGCCGGCGCGCCCGTGACGCACACGGTCGTGGGGTGGGTGAAGCGGAGGGTGGGGCCCTGGAGGGTGCACTCCAGGCCGGGCGCCCCCGGGGCGTTGCCGAGGGCCGCGTTGCCCAGGCGGAAGGACAGGTCGTCCATGGGGCCCGACGGCGGCACGCCGACCTGCCAGTAGCCGGTGCGGCCCGGCCAGTCCTGCACGGTGGTGAGGGTGCCGCCGGCGACCACCTCGATGCGGGGCGTCGGGTCGTCGATCGTGGCGAGCGTGGCCGTGGAGTGCGTGGCGGTGCGGACCCGCTCGTCGGCCAGAGCGGCCCGGACCAGTCCGAGGTTGGTCTCGATGCCGTCGATACGGGTGGCGGCGAGCGCTGCGTCCAGCCGGGCCAGGGCCTCGGCGCGGTCGGCGCCGTGGGCGATGACCTTGGCCAGCATCGGGTCGTACGCCGTCGTCACCTCCGTGCCCGTCTCGATCCAGCCGTCCACCCGCAGCCCCTCGCCCCGGGGAAAGTCGACCCGGGTCAGCAGACCGGCACCGGGGCGGTGGTCCCGGCTCGGGTCCTCGGCGTAGACCCGGGCTTCCACGGCGTGGCCGCGGGGCTCGTCGGGACGGCGTACGACCGAGGTGTCGCCCTGGGCCAGGCGCAGCATCCACTCGACGAGGTCGACGCCGTGGATCTCCTCGGTGACCGGGTGCTCGACCTGGAGGCGGGTGTTGACCTCCAGGAAGTACGCCTCGGCGCGTGCGGCGTCGTACACGAACTCCACGGTTCCGGCCGAGCGGTAGCCGACCGAGGCGCACAGTTCCCGTGCGCTGTCGGTGAGTCGGGCGCGGATGGGAGCGGGGAGGCCGGGGGCCGGGGCCTCCTCCAGGACCTTCTGGTTGCGGCGCTGGAGGGAGCAGTCGCGGTCGCCGAACGTCACCACCGTGCCTCTCCCGTCGCCGAACACCTGCACCTCGACATGGCGGGCGTCCTCCACCAGGCGTTCCAGGAAGACACCGGCCGAGGAGAACGACGCGGCGGCGACCCGGTGCACCCGCTCCCAGGCGTCGGCGAGTTCCAGGGCCGACCGGCAGGCCGACATGCCGATTCCGCCGCCGCCGCCCGTGGCCTTCAGCATCACGGGATAGCCGACGCGCTCCGCCGCGGTCAGCGCCGACGGCAGGTCGGGGAGGAGCCCGGTCCCGGGGGCGAGCGGCACGCCCGCCGCCTCGGCCGCGGCGCGTGCGGTGTGCTTGGCGCCGAAGAGTTCCAGCTGGGCGGCGGTCGGGCCGACGAAGACGATCCCCGCGTCCTCGCAGCGCCGGGCGAACTCCGCGTCCTCCGAGAGGAATCCGTAACCGGGATGGATGGCTCCGGCGCCGGTGTCCTTGGCGGCCTTCAGCACGAGGTCGGCGTCCAGATAGGACTCCTTGGCGGGCGCCGGGCCCAGCCGTACCGCCTCGTCGGCGAGGCGGACGTGCGGAGCCGACCGGTCCGGGTCGGAGAACACGGCGACGGTGCGCAGGCCGAGGCGGTGGGCCGTACGGATGATGCGGACGGCGATCTCGCCGCGGTTGGCGATCAGCAGCGTGTCGAAGGTCATCGGGCCGTCCCGGTCACCGTGGCCTCGACCGCGGTGGGGTCGAAACCGTTGCAGGGGTTGTTGATCTGGGGGCAGTTGGAGATGAGTACGAGCACGTCCGTCTCGGCCCGCAGGGTGAGGCTCAGCCCCGGGGCGGAGATTCCGTCGACGATGCCGAGCGTGCCGTCCTGTTCCACGGGCACGTTCATGTACCAGTTGACGTTGGAGACCAGATCGCGCTTGCCGAGGCCGTGCCGGGCGCCCTCCGCGAGGAAGTTGTCCACGCAGGCGTGCTGCGACCAGGTGTGATGGCCGTAGCGCAGGGTGTTGGACTCCTTGGAGCAGGCGCCGCCGACCGTGTCGTGCCGGCCGCAGGTGTCGGCGGTGACCGTCATCAGCGGCGTGTGCTCGTTCGACATCAGCACGCTGCCGGTGGTGAGGAAGATGCCGCCCCCGGCCTGGATCGTGTCGGGCGCGCTGTAGCGGACCGCCGTGTCCTCGGCGTCGTACACCAGGAAGTCCACCGCCTGGTTGCCGTGCAGATCCGTGAGCGTGAGGTGCTCACCCGCCCGGACGGTCGTGGACCAGGCGGCGCGGGCGGGGATGACGGTCGTGGACAGGACCGTGGCGGTCGTGGTCATGCGAGCCCCCGGGCGGTGAGGAAGTCGAGTGTGTTCAGGAAGGCGCGGCGGCCCTCAGGGGTGGCGTCCCACAGCCCGTCGCCCGGGGCGGTCGGCCGTGCGCGCCAGGCCAGCACCTCCAGCGGCGTGCTGGTGTAGGCGGGGCGGGGGTCCAGCGGATGCGGGACGTTCGCGATCAGCACGGTCAGGTCCTGCTCGGCGCGCAGCGTCACGGAGGCGCCCGCACCGGCCGAGCCGGTGAACTCCGTGGTGCCGTCCTCCCGGATCCGTACGCCTTGGAAGAAGGAGAGCGACGGCGGCAGGTCCCGCGGCTCCAGGCCGTTCTTCAGCGCGGCGAGCTTCAGCAGCTCCCGGCCCGCGGGGGAGGAGGACTGGGGGGCGCCGGCGCCGTAGCGCTCGGTGTTCCGCCGCAGGGTGGAGGTGCCGCACAGGGCGTCGTGGCGGCCCGAGGAGTCGGCGGTCAGCGAGGCGAGGACCCGCCCCTGATCGGAGAGGAGGAGCCGCCCGGCGCCCGGATAGGCGTTCCACTGGACCTTCACGGTGTCCGCGGTGTTGAGCCGTTCCCAGGGCCGGCCGTCCACGTACAGCAGCAGATGCGCGCAGGCGTCGCCCGCGAGGTCGGTGAGCCGCAGCTCGGTGCCGCGCGCCAGCACGCGGTGCGTGTAGTTGCCGCCCGCGACCGTCTCGGCCCAGACCGGGGTGCCGGGGGTGGGGCCGGGCCAGTCGGTCGCGGGCACCACCGGCATGGACCCGGTGCGGGAGCCGCCCTGGGCGCGTGCGTGGTCCCGGGCCCCTTGTGTGGTCGCTGTGGCCATGGCTCAACCTCCGGCTCGACGTGGTGCCGACGCTTATTTCTGTCGCGCGACAGAAATTAGAACGCCGTGGAGTCGTGGCCATTGCCCCTGCGTTGCACGGGAGTTACCGAGTGCTCACCAAGATCGCGGCGGCCGCGGATGTGCGACGATCGGCCCATGTCCAGCACCTCAGATACCGGCGGGGGCCGCCGGGTCGGCCGGCCCCGCGCCACCCAGCGACCGGACAGCGGACTCTCCGCGCGGGAGGAACTCCTGGCGGCGGCGGCCGAGTTGTTCACCACCCGGGGGTACGCGGCGACCACCACCCGGGCCGTCGCCGAACGGGCGGGCATGCGCCAGGCGACGATGTACCACTACGTGGCGGGCAAGGAGGACCTGCTCGCGGCGCTCCTGGAGTCCACCGTCGCCCCGTCGCTCGCCCTCGCCGAGAAGCTGCTCGCGGACGGGGGGCGGCCGGCCGAGGACCGGCTGTGGGAACTGTGCCGGGCGGACGTGGCGCTGCTGTGCGGGGGGCCCTACAACCTGGGTGCGCTGTACGTCCTGCCGGAGGTGCGGGCCGAGCGGTTCGCGGACTTCCACCGTGTGCGGACGGCGCTGCGGTCCGCGTACGGGGAACTGGTGGCAGCCACCGGGGCGGGCGCGGCGCTCGGCGCGGACGAGGCGCGGCTCCGGACGGACCTCGTCTTCGGGCTCATCGAGGGCGTGATCCTGGTCCATCTTTCGGGCCCCGAGCGGGCGGTGGGACCCTTCGCGGCGGCGACGGCGGACGCGGCGCTGCGGATCGTGGGGGCGGATCGGGAGGGGCGGGGACCGGGGGCCGCCGTACCCCGCGCGTGATCGCTCCGGCGCGGCACGACCGCTTCGGCGCAGTCGTCGGCCGGGTCCGCTTCCTGGCGGCCCGGCCCACGGGGTGATCCCTCCTGCTGTGGGGTGGTCCTTCCTGTTGTGGGGGCGAACGGTTCTAGGCGCGGCCCCGGGTGCCGTTCTTCATGGACGCGCCCGCGCAGACCAGCCCCAGCAGGACGGCCAGGCCTCCGATGATCACGTTGTTCAGCACGACGCCCACGTCCGGGCTGCTGCCCACGACCCAGGGCGAGATGATCATCCAGACGCCGATGGCGCAGATGGCCCAGCTCAGGCCGTACATCCGTTGCGGCGTCACCGTGAAGCCCAGTCCCAGCACGGCGATCGCGATACCCATGATCAGGTTGTGGGTGACGAGGGAGGTCTGGGAGGCCGTGAAGTGCAGCACCCAGGGCGATACGGCGCAGTACAGACCCACCAGGAACACGGGTGCGTCCAGGAGCGGGACATCGCGGCCGCCCATCATCCGGTCGTAGCGGTCGCTCATTTCCGAGACATCCGGGTGTCCGGCCATGTCGTGGCCGGCGTGCGAGACGTTTGACATGAGTTCGTCTCCTTCGATCCTGCAGGCCTGGCCGACACGGTGGGTGAGAAGCGGCCTGCTCTGCCATTCTGCTCTTATTTATCCCTTATGTGTAGTTTCAAGGCAGTCGAATATCGGCAGAAACCGCATCGGCTCACCGGCCGTCCAGCCGTCCGGCCAGAGCGACCAGGTCCGGGGTACGCAGCACACGGTCCCCGTACCCCGGCAGCGGGACGTGCAGGGGGCCGGTCCAGCGTGAGGGGATCGCCCCGAACCCGTACACCGCACCGGTCAGCGCCCCGGTCACGGCCGCCACCGTGTCGGTGTCGCCGCCCACGTCGATCGCGGCGGCCAGCGCGTCCTCGTACGACCGTGTCGTGCGCAGCGCCCACAAAGCGGTGCCCAGACACGGCCAGACGGCGCCGTTGAACTCCGTCGCCCGGCCGGGATGCCAGCCGGGTGCGAGGACGGCGCTCCAGCGCTCCCGGTGATCCGGGTGGACGGCGGCCAGCGTGTCCGGGACGGCGGCGAGCGGGTCGGACCCGTTCAGCGCGACCCGGATCAGCTCGTGCAGCACGGCGGTGCCCTCCCAGGCCGCGCGGTCGCCGTGGGTGAGGGCGGCGATCCGGCGGGCGGCGTCCATGGTCACGGACCGCGCGTGCTCGTGCGGCTGCCCGGGGCGGCAGGGCAGTGCTTCCCCGTGCGGCTGCCCGGGCCGGGAGGCCGGGGCCCCGTCCGGCTGTCCGGGCCCGGCGAAGTACACGGCCGAGGTGGCGGCGCGCATCAGCGAACCGTTGCCCGCCGCCCGGCCGTTGATCTGGAAGTGGACCGCCGCCGCGAGGTCCCACGGGTCACCGCTGGTCAGGACGGATTCCGTCTGGAGACCGATGTCCTTCGGCTCCCCGGCCGCCCACCGCCGGAACCGGTCGAACACATCGGGCGGGTCGAACCCGTCGCGCTCCAGCAACGACTCCGCGACGAGCACGGCCATCTGTGTATCGTCCGTGGCCTCCCCCGGGTCCCAGCCGCCACCGCCGCACATCGTGCCGGCGCCGTCCGGGAAGCGGGCCGTGTAGACGCCGGCGGGCCCGAACTCGAACGGCGCGCCCAGCGCGTCGCCGACCGCCGACCCGACCACCGCACCCGCCGCCCGGTCCTGCCTGCTCAGGGAGATCATCCGGTCAGCGTACGAGGGGCGACCGCCGCGCGTACACGCGACAGAGGGCGCCCAGCGCCACCGTGGCCGCCAGGAAGAGCACCGTGAACCACTGGAAGTACCAGTGCCCGCCCGCCGGGTCGTACACCGCGGCGCGCGGCCAGGCCAGGTTGACCGTCATCACCACTCCGTAGACGAAGGCCAGCGCGTTGACCGGGAGGCCCCAACGCCCCAGCGAGAAGAGGGGGCGGCCCGTCTCGTCGTGGAGCGGGCCGGAGGCGGGGGAGAGGGGGAGGCGGCGCAGGCGGCGCAGCAGCATGGGGCCCGTGACCATCGCGTACGCCAGGTAGAGCATCGCGATGCACGTGGTGCCGATGGCCAGGAACGCCTCGGGGGACGCGAGATTGAGCAGCCCGAGCGCCGCGGCCGCCGCCCCGACGAACAGGGCGGGTGCGGCGGGCATCCCGGTGCGCGGGGAGACCTTCGCGAGCCGGGACGAGAAGGGCAGCACCCCGTCGCGCGCCATCGAGAACAGCATCCGGGAACCGGCCGTCTGGATGGCGAGCGTGGCCACCGCCACGGCCACCGCCACATCGGCGAGCAGCGCCCGGCCGACCCCGTCGCCGAGGCTGCTGGTCAGCACGTACGAGAGGCCCTCGGTGGCCAGCCGGCCGTCGGCCAGGTCGGGCGCGGCCAGGATGCCGGCGAGCACCAGCAGCCCGCCGAGCACCCCGGCCGAGGCCAGGGCGAGCAGGATCGTGCGCGGGGCTGTGCGGCGCGGGGAGCGGGTCTCCTCACTCATCTCGCCCGCGCTGTCGAAACCGATCAGGACGTAGGCGGCGGTGAACGAACCGATCAGCAGCGCCCCGAGCGCGCCGCCCTGCCCGCCGGTGTGCAGGGTGACGCCCGGGGTGCGTTCGGTGTGGGTGAGGAGGAGGACCAGGATGAGCACGGCCCCGATGATCTCGGCCGTCACCCCCACCCGGTTGACCGCCGACATGACCTTGTTGTCGAGCAGGTTCACCGTCGTGGTGAGGGCCAGGAGCACCACGGCGAGCAGCGCGGCGTTGGCGGCGCCCGTCGCCGTGGCGGGCGCCGGATCCCCGCCCACCAGCTGGAACCCGGACCAGATCGCCGGCAGCACCACCTGGAGCGCGAGCGCGGCGGCGGCGACCACGACGATCTGGCCGATCACCATGATCCAGCCGGCGAACCAGCCGAAGGCGGGCGTGCTCAGCCGGGTCGACCACTGGTAGACGGCCCCGGACAGCGGATAGCGGGCGGCGAGTTCGGCGAAGCACGCGGCCACCAGCAGCTGGCCCGCGAGGACGGCGGGCCAGGTCCAGAAGAAGGCGGCCCCGCCGAAGGAGAAGCCGAACGCGAAGAACTGGAAGACGGTCGTGAGAACCGAGATGAAGGAGAATCCGGCCGCGAACGAGGCGTACCGGCCCATCGAGCGGTGCAGCTCCTGGCGGTAGCCGAAACCGGCCAGGGAGACGTGGTCACCCTGGCCGGTTCCGGTGGCATCCGGTCGGACGTCCGTTGGTGCGGTGGCGGTCATGTCAGCCCCTGTCGCCGATTTCCTGTCGGGCGACAGAAATTAGGGACACGCTGTTTCCGGGGCGTGACGCGGCCGTGTCCGCGCGGGGCCGAAGTGCTCACTCCCGTCGGCGGGTTGCCGGGGTGCGCACGTGAAGCCCCGCGCGGGCGGTCCGCTACTGGGCGGGCATCAGGACGGTGTCGACGATGTAGACCGTCGCGTTGGCGGTCTGGACGTTGCCGCAGACGACCTTCGAGGAGTCGTTCACGGTGTACGCCATGTCCGAACCGGACGTCGTCAGTTCGCTCTTCGCCAGGGTGTCGAAGGACCCCTTCTCCAGCTGCTTCGGCGTCAGCCTCTGGCCGACCACGTGGTAGGTGAGGACCTTGGTGAGCGCGGCCTTGTCGGCGAGCAGCTTGTCCAGGTCGGCCTTCGGGACCTTGGCGAAGGCGTCGTTGGTGGGGGCGAACACCGTGATGTTCTGGGCGTTGTTGAGGGTGTCGACGAGACCCGCCTTCTTGACCGCGGTGACGAGCGTCGAGAGGGCCGGGTTGTTCGAGGCGGCTGTCGCGACCGGGTCCTTCGCCATGCCGTCGAACGAGCCCGCGCCGTCCTTCGGGACCGTCGAACAGGCCGGCCCGAAGGGCTTGTCCATGGGGGTCGTGTCGTCGGCGGGCGCGGAGGCCGCCTCCGAGGCCTTCGCCGAGGTCGCGGAGGAGCCGGACGCGCTGTCCTTGGAGTCGCTGGAGCAGGCCGTCAGGGCCAGCGGCAGGATGACCGCCGCCGAGAGGGCGACAGCGGCGCGGCGGGCGTGGGTGACCTTCATGATGTTCTCCTGGTGTGCATGGGTGACTGACATGTCACGCTCGGTAGTGGGTGCGAGGAAGGGGTGGTGAGGGGCTTTCCGTACGGAAGTCCGGTGGGGCGGTCGGCTCAGGACACGTCGACCACCACCGAGTGCCAGCCGGTCGCACCGTCGGGTACGGTGCCGACGCGCCGGCCGCTCTGGGTGGCGCCGGTGCGGTCCGTCGCGCGGACCTCGAGGGTGTGGCTGCCGGAGGTGGCCGGCCACTCCCACACCCACTGGCGCCAGGTGTCCCGGCTGTCCTCCGCCGCAAGCCGCGCGGTGTGCCACGGGCCGCCGTCCACCCGGACCTCGACCCGCTGGATGCCGCGGTGCTGGGCCCAGGCGACCCCGGCGACCGGGACCGTGCCGGCCTTCGGGGAGGCGAAGGGGCGGGGGGTGTCGATGCGGGACTCGGTCTTGACGGGAGCCTGCGCCGACCAGGACCGCTTGACCCAGTAGGCGTCGTAGTCGTCGAACGTGGTGAGCTCGATGTCCTTGATCCACTTGCAGGCCGACACGTAGCCGTACAGGCCGGGAACGACCATCCGGACCGGGAAGCCGTGGGCGAAGGGCAGCGGCTCCCCGTTCATGCCGAACGCGAGCAACGCGTCGCGTCCGTCCATGACGTCCTCGACCGGGGTGCCGATCGTCATGCCGTCCACCGAGCGCGCCACCAGCTGATCGGCGGGCCCGCCCCGGGACGGGGGCTTCACACCGGCTTCCCGCAGCAGATCGGCCAGCCGCACACCGATCCACCGGGCGTTGCCCACGTACGGTCCGCCCACTTCGTTGGAGACGCAGGTCAGGGTGATGTCGCGCTCGACGGTCTCCCGGCGCAGCAGGTCCTGGAGGCTGAGCGTCAGCGGCCTCTCCACCCCCTTGCCGTGCATCCTCAGCCGCCACTCGCCGGCATCCACGTGCGGCACGACCAGCGCCGTGTCCACCCGGTAGAAGCTCTTGTTCGGGGTGACGAACGGGCTCAGCCCCCGGATCCTCAGATCGGCGCCGGCGGGTACGGCCGGCGCCGCCGCCTCGGGCACGGGCAGGACCAGGTCCCGCCGTGAGGCGGCGGCCCCGGCCTGCACGGCGGAGGTGAGCCGCCGCCCCAGCAGGCCCGCGCCCGCCGAGACCGCCGCCACGGCGCTCGCCGCGACGACGAAGCGCCGCCGGTCGAAGGCGCCGTGGTCCGGCTCCGCGTCCCTACCGCCGGCCGCGGGGGAGGGACGCGGAACCGGGGCCAGCCATCCGGCCAGGAGATACAGCGCCCCCGCGGCCACCACGGCACCCACCAGCGAGGGCAGAGCGTCGGGCACCCGGCCCTCGGGCCGGCCGACCGCCGAGACCGCCCCGACCACCCCGAAGACCAGGACGGCCGCCGAGCCGAGAAGCCTGCGGTGCAGCGCCAGCACCCCGACCGCCATGGCGAAGACCGCCAGCAGGGCCAGGATTCCCAGCTGCAGAACCAGCTTGTCGTTCGTGCCGAAATGCCGGATGGCGAAGTCCTTCAGCGCCGGGGGAGTGCGGTCGATCACCGCACCGCCCACCGCCGCGACCGGCCCCGCCTCGGGACGGACGACCGCTGCCACGAGCTCGGCGACGGCCAGGGCACAGAATCCGGCGATCAGACCGCTGAGCGCGGCGAAGGCCGCACGTGCCCAGCGGGACCGCCGGGGCCCCTGGGCCCCTCTCCGCGTGTCGTTCTGATCTTCACTCACAACCGGCATTCGTTCCCCGGAGCCCGGCGGATTGGTCCGTCACTCGTCCGAATGAGATCGGGCCGGGGCCAATCCGCGGCGCGACCGGTAACGAACAACAGCCGAAAGGCATCGACGCTCCTCCGTGACGGAACGAGGAGCTGCCGGCGCCGGTGAGCCGAGGAGGGGCGCTGAATTGACGGGCAGAAGGCGACGCACAGCGGTCGTGGGGAGCGGGGTGGCGGGACTGACCGCCGCCCACATCCTGCGAAGGGCGCATGACGTGACGCTCTTCGAGGCGGACGACCGGGTGGGCGGCCACGCGCACACCCACGACCTGCCGGCCTCGGACGGCCGGATCCACCGCGTGGACTCCGGCTTCATCGTGCACAACCGGCGCACCTACCCGCATCTGCTGCGGCTCTTCGCGGAACTCGCCGTCCCCACGCAGGAGTCGGAGATGAGCATGTCCGTCCGGTGCGAGGGATGCGGCCTGGAGTACGCGGGGGCCCGCGGCCCGGCCGGTCTCCTCGCCCGCCCGGCATCGGTCCGCGACCCGGCGTACCTGCGCATGCTGGCCGCCGTCCCCCGCTTCCACCGGGCCGCCCGGCGCCTGCTCGCGGCCGGAGGGCCGGACGCGGACGCGCTGACGCTCGGCGGCTTCGCCGCCCGCAACCGGTTCTCCCCGTACTTCACCGCCCACTTCCTGACCCCCGTGGTCTCCGCGGTCTGGTCCTGCGACCCGGTGACCGCCCTGCGCTACCCCGCCCGCTACCTCTTCCGCTTCCTGGACCACCACGGGATGCTCGCGGTCGGCGGCTCCCCGCTGTGGCGGACCGTCACCGGCGGGTCGGGCACCTATGTCGAGCGGGTGACCAAGGGGCTCGCCGCCGTCCGGACCGCGACCCCCGTCCGTGCGGTGCGCCGCCACGCGGACGGCGTCGACGTCGTCACCGCCGACGACACCACGGAGCCGTTCGACTCCGTGGTCATCGCCACCCACCCCGACCAGGCGCTGCGCCTCCTGGCCGACCCGACCGCCGAGGAGTCCCGCACGCTGGGCGCCTTCCGCTACTCCAGGAACACCACCCTGCTGCACACCGACACCGGGCTGCTGCCGACGGCCCGCGGCGCCCGCGCGTCCTGGAACTACCTGATGCCGTCCTGCGCCGCCGACGCCGCCCACGTCACCGTCAGCTACGACATGAACCGGCTGCAGCGGCTCGACGCCCCCGAGACCTTCGTCGTCACCCTGAACGGCGCCGACCGGGTCGCCCCCGGTCTGGTCCGCGCCCGCATGGTCTACGAACACCCCGTCTTCACCCCCGAGTCGGTGGCGGCACAGGCCCGGCTGCCCGCCCTGTCCGGCCCCGTCACCGCCTACGCGGGGGCGTACCACGGCTGGGGTTTCCACGAGGACGGCTGCCGCTCGGGGGCACGGGCGGCAGCCGCGCTGGGGGTGGACTGGTGAACGCCCTCTACCCCTGCACGATCACGCACGTACGGACCGCTCCCGGCAGGTACGCCTTCCGGCACCGCACCTACCTCTGGCTGATCGACCCCGACGAGCCCCCGCCGCTGCCCCGTCCCCTGCGCCTGCTGGCCGGATTCGATGCACGCGATCACTTCGGCGGTACGGCCCCGACCATCCGGGCCGCCCTCGAGCGCTTCCTGACCGCCCACGGCATAGAACTGGCCGACGGATCCGTGCGGATGCTCACCCAGGCCCGAGTGCTGGGCCACGTCTTCAACCCGCTGACCGTCTACTGGTGCCGCCGCGCCGACGGCGCCCCGCTCTGCGCGGTCGCCGAAGTGCACAACACGTACGGCGAACGCCACTGCTATCTGCTGCGCCCGGACGCCTCGGGCCGTGCGGACACCGCCAAGGAGTTCTACGTGTCGCCGTTCTTCGCGGCCGACGGGGACTACCGGATGCGCCTGCCCGAGCCCGGGCCCCGGCTCGCGCTGACCGTCCATCTGGACAGGGGCGGCACCCGGCCGTTCACCGCCACCGTGCGAGGGGTGCGACGGCCGGCCACCCCCGGAGTGCTGCTCCGGCTCGCCGTCCGGCACCCCTGGTCCACGGCCGTCGTCTCCGCCGCCATCAGGCTGCACGGAATCCGCCTCCTGTCGCGCGGACTGCCCGTCCAGCCTCGTCCGCACCACCGCTCCCAGGAAGGAATGCAGTGAGTCTGTCCACGTCCCCCTCCCCGTCCCCCGCCTCACCGCCCGCGCACGGCCCCGCGGCCGTCGACCCCGGCCGCCGCGGCCCCGGCGCCCCGCGCCCGCCGCACGCCTCCCGGCTGCGGACCGCCGCCGCCGAACGGCTCGTCCGTCACGCGCTGGCCCGGCTCCCGCTGCGGGTGCGCCTGGCCACGGGTGAGGAACTCGGCCTCGGCGGCCCGTTGATGGACATCCGCGACCCCACGGCCTTCTTCCGCCGGATCGGGGCCGACGGCCTGATCGGCTTCGGCGAGTCGTACATGGCGCAGGAGTGGGACTCACCCGACCTGGTGGGGGCCCTGACGGTCCTCGCCGACCAGGTCGCCACCCTGATCCCACCGCCTCTCCAGCGGCTGCGCGGACTCTGGGCCCACCGCCGTCCCGCCGGACAGCTCGGCACGCAGGAGGGCGCCCGGGACAACATCAGCCACCACTACGACCTCTCCAACGAGCTGTTCGCGCTCTTCCTCGACGAAACGCTCACCTACTCGGCCGCCCTCTTCCGCGGCTTCCCCGCCGAGCCCGCCCTGCTGCCCGCCGCCCAGCACCGCAAGATCGACCGGCTGCTCGACCTCGCCGGAGTCGGTCCGGGAACCGAACTCCTGGAGATCGGCACCGGCTGGGGCGAGCTCGCGATACGCGCCGCCGCCCGGGGCGCCCGCGTCCTGTCCGTCACGCTCTCCCACGAGCAGCGGGAACTGGCCCGCCGGCGGATCAGGGACGCGGGACACGAGGACCGCGTCGAGGTCCGGCTCTGCGACTACCGGGACGTCGACGGGGAGTACGACGCCGTCGTCAGCGTGGAGATGATCGAAGCGGTCGGCGCGGAGTTCTGGCCCGTCTACTTCCGCACGCTGGACCGGCTGCTCGCCCCGGGCGGCCGGATCGCCCTGCAGGCCATCACGATGCCCGACGACCGGATGCGCGCCGGCCGGAACACCTTCACCTGGATCCAGAAGTACATCTTCCCCGGCGGACTCCTCCCCTCCACCGAGGCCATCGAAGAGGTCACGGCCGCGCACACCGCCCTGCGCGTCGAGCGCCGCGACGACTTCGGCACGCACTACGCCGAGACCCTGCGACTGTGGCGCGAACGGTTCACCGAACGGGCCGCCGAGGTCGAGGCGCTCGGCTTCGACGCCGTCTTCCGCCGTATGTGGACCTTCTACCTGGCCTACTCCGAAGCGGGTTTCCGCTCCGGCTACCTCCATGTGCAGCAGATGCTGCTGACCCGTCAGGAGCCGTCACGATGACACTCACCGGCAGCCACACCGCGGCCCCCGGTGCGGCGCAACGCCCCGGCCCCCTCGCCGAGCACCTGCCGGGCGGCGCACCCTCGGCCGGACTACGGGCACGGGACGGCGGTGAGACCGCGGCGGCCGGGATCCCGGCCGCCCGCTGCGGGCCGAGGGCCGGGCTCCCCGGATGAGCGGCTTCGCGTGGGCGGCGTTCGCGCAGGGCCTCGCGCCGTGCGCGGGCGCCGCCCTGGCCGTCATGCTCGCCACGTTCGCGGTCGGCCGGCACAAGGGCGTGCACCGCGTCGTGGACGTCGCCTGGGGACTGGCGTTCGCCGCCGTCGCCCTCGTCTCCTGCGTCATGGCGGCGGGGGACGGGGACGGTACCCGCCGTCTTCTGGTCACCGCGCTCACGGCGGTGTGGGGACTGCGTCTGGCCCGGCACATCGCACGGCGCGGCCGCGGCCACGGGGAGGACCCGCGGTACGAGGCGATGCTCGCCAAGGCGCCGGGCGACCGGGATCTCTACGCCCTGCGGAAGGTGTACCTGCTTCAGGGCGCCCTGGTCTGGGTGATCTCGCTCCCGGTGCAGGCGGCCGGGTACCTGACGGGGGAGGCCGGGGCGTGGACCTGGGCGGGTGCCGGACTGTGGGCCGTGGGCCTGGTCTTCGAGGGGGTGGGCGACCATCAGCTGGCGAGGTTCAAGGCCGATCCGGCCCACCGTGGAATGATCATGGACCGCGGGCTGTGGGCCTGGACCCGGCACCCGAACTACTTCGGCGACTTCTGCGTGTGGTGGGGCCTGTTCCTGATCGTCTGCCAGTCGCCGGGCGCGGCCGCCGCCACGCTGGTGTCGCCCGTGCTGATGAGCTTCCTGCTCATCGGCGGCAGCGGTAAGGCCCTCCTGGAACGGCACATGGCCGAGCGGCCGGGTTACGCCGCGTACAGGGCCGGGACCAGTGGCTTCTTCCCCCGCCCGCCGCGCGGGTGACCCTTGGGCCCGGCCCCGCCCCGCGAGGCCGGGCGCCGTCTCACGCCGGCAGGTTCATCAGGGCCACGGGCGCCGAGGTCGGGTGGGCCGAGCCGCCCGCGGGCTCCACGGTGACGCCCATGCCCGTGGCCCCGTCCACCGGCCCGTCGAGCAGGGCCGCGTACGTCGTCGAGAGGCCGCCGTCGCCCGACGCCCGCATCAGGCCGGCCGAACGCATCGTGCCCCGGTCGTCGAACCACAGCTGGTACACCTTGCCGCTGGGCGCCTCATCCAGACCCGAGGCCAGGAACACGGCCCGGTCCTGGCTCCTGGAGACCACCACGGTGCCCGTCGCGCCGTCCGCCAGCTTCCCGGACCGCGACTGCGCGTCGGGCGCGGCGAGGACCCGGGCGAGCTGCTCGCTCCGCTCCTGCGTGGCACGGGCCTCCTGCCGGGCGTCCCGGGCCTCCTGGCTCTGCCACACCGCGACGCCGCCGAAGCCGGCCGCCGCGGCCAGGCTCGCGGCCAGCGCGAACGCCGGCCACCGCCGCGTCCGGCCCGCGCCGCCGCGCCCGGAGACGCCGGTGCGCGGGCGGCGGCCGGTGGATGGCGGCTCCTGGCGTACGGTCGCGATCTCCCGCAGCACCCGCTCGCGCAGCTCCTGCGGCGGCGCGGCGGAGACGGCGAGCCCGAGCCGGGTCGCGGTCTCCGCGAATTCGAGCACCTCCACCGAGCAGGCCGCGCAATGGCCCAGGTGCCTCTCGAACTCACGGCGTTCGGAGTCGGGGAGGGCGTGCAGTGCGTAGGCCCCGGTCAGTGTGTGCAGTCCGGCGTCGCTCATGAGCTCACCCCGAGGCAGTCGCGCAGCCGGATGAGTCCGTCGCGCAGTCGAGTCTTGATCGTTCCGAGCGGTGTCGCGAGCAGTTCGGCCACCTCGCGATAGGTCAGCCCCCGGTAGTACGCGAGGGTGACGGACTCCCGTTGCAGTTCGGAGAGCGTCCGCATGCAGCGGCGCACCTGCTCCCGCTCCAGCCGGGTCTCCACCTGTTCGGTGACGTCGTCGAAGGCGGGTGTGCGGTCGAGCAGCGCCGCCTTGTGCTCACGGGCCGCCGCCGCCTCCGCCGAGCGCACCCGGTCCACGGCCCGGCGATGGGCCAGCGTCAGCACCCAGTTCATCGCGCTGCCCCGGGCGGCCTGGAAGCGAGGCGCCGTGCGCCACAGTTCGACGAGCACCTCCTGGGCGACCTCCTCCGACTGGGCGGGATCACGCAGCACGCTGCGCACCAGTCCCAGCACCGGCCCGCAGACCGCCTCGTACACCTGGGAGAAGGCGTCCTGATCGCCCCGGGCGACCATCCCCAGGAGCTCCTGGAGATCCGGCCCCGGCGAGGCCGGTCCGCTGATGTACACAGCTTCTTTCACGCGGGGTCCTCCCGGAGGCGCATCGGTGTCCGGTGGTGATTCGGAGCCGGCGGCAGCGCGGATGGGTCGGAAAGCGCGATCTTTCCACGCGGTCGCCCACGCGCCCCTCCAAGCTGTCGAATACTTGCGATACATCGCGCTTGGCGCGGGCGGATTCCCTTGCGAAATGCTCGGTCGCGAGTATTCGACCGCGAGTGGAGGGGGTGGGTGCGGTGGCCAAGCGGCGCAAGCTCGGCAATCCACTGGCGCTCACGGCGATGGTGCTGCTCTCGGAGCGGCCCATGCATGCATACGAGATCGCCCAGACCGTTGCTTTGACCATCAGTAGGTCTCAGCAATTCCGGCGTTTCTGCCGGAATGGTCCGTACGTGCGCCCGCCGTCCAGGCGCGGCAGCTGACCAAGACCTGTCCGGGGGACGTCACCGCACTCAGCGGGAGGGACCTCACCGTCGCCCCCGGCACCGTGTTCGGGCTCCTCGGGCCCAACGGCGCCGGGAAGTCCACCACCGTCAAGATCCTCACCACGCTCGCCCGCCCCGACTCCGGCACCGCGTCCGTCGGATCGAGCATGTCGCTCCCGGGCCGTGCGCAGCACCAGGAAGAGGAGCAGGCCGAACGGCGAGAGCAGGATCGTCAGCACCAGCAGCGGGCCCATCGCATACGGCGATATCCGCAGCCGGCGGCTCTCCAGGAACATCCACTGTCCCAGCAGCAGGTCCCAGGCGATGACCTGCGCCCACACCGCGCCCGCGCCGTTCGCCAGGGCGGTCAGCTCGCGGAAGGTGTCGATGTCCGGGCTGCTCACCGCCGTCCAGAGCTCGGGGAGGACCGGAACGGCCATCGCCAGGTACACGGCGAGCACCGGCAGGACGGTCAGCGGCGAGGCGGCGGCCCGGGCCGTGACCGCCCGGCCGGGAAGGAAGATCATGAGCAGCCAGAACGGCGCCGCCAGCGCGAACGAGAGCTCGAAGAGTGCGCCGGTCATGACGCGACCGCCTTCTCGGCGGAGGGCATGTGCGTCCCGGACCGGGGGCGCAGCGCGCCGTACGTTCCGGCGGCCGTGGCGGCCAGGACGAGCGCGG
Source organism: Streptomyces sp. A0642 (assembly GCF_004795105.1). GTDB lineage: Bacteria > Actinomycetota > Actinomycetes > Streptomycetales > Streptomycetaceae > Streptomyces. The sequence continues at coordinate 49,306 of NZ_SSBL01000031.1, forward strand.
CGGCGGCGAGCGTCGCCCCGTCCGGGTGGATGAGCGGCTGGCCGCGCAGCGCCTGCCACGTGACGAGGGCGGTGACCGCCGCGTACGCGCCGGAGGCGACCAGCACCAGGCGCAGCCGGACCCGGGGGTCGCGCAGCCGGGCGAAGCGGGGCGCCAGCGTGACCAGCACCAGCAGGAACAGCGGGAGCAGTTGCAGTGCGTGCATGCCCACGAAGTGCGGGATGCGCAGATCGCCGCCGGTCGTCGACCAGCCGGTGAGCGGCATCGAGGGGCCGCCGTCCGGTACGCCCACCGCATGCGCCCCGATCACATCGGCCGTGTCGAGGTTCCCCGCCGCCCGCTGCTCCTTCGTGGGCTGCGTCATCACGAAGCCGATCCCGGCGCCCGCCAGGGCCAGGAACACGCCGGACCGGATCGCCCAGGCCGAGGCGCGGTCCTCGATGCGGGCGCGCAGCAGCAGGATCGCGATGACCAGAGTGCCGGCCCAGAGGATCACGACGGTGACGCCCATCGCGCTGAACAGCGACTCGTCCAACGGGGTGGCGTGGTTGAAGTGGCTGCGCTTCCCCCGGACGACCTGCACCGTGATGATCGCCATTTCCACGAGGCTGGAGAGCGCGACCACGGTCCCCGCCCACCAGCCGGTGCGACGGCCCCGGGTGAGCAGCGTCAGCATCCAGGCGAGGGCCAGGGCGTACACCGTGAACGAGGCGGCGAACTTGAAGGGCTTGGACCAGATCGCCGCGCCGACCAGTATCCGGTCGTCGACCAGCAGGCCCACGCCGGAGACGAGTGTCATCACGGCCATGGCGGCGGCGAAGAGGACTAACGGGCGGTGCCAGGTACGCCAGTGGTGCATGGGATCCCCCAGAGACAGTCATGAGACAGGAATGGATAGTGGCACTTCCCGCTATCCGATAGTGGAACTATCTAGGATGGGACCCGGGTTGGCAAGCGGAAAGAGGGAGAACGCGCGGTGCGCATCGGCGAGTTGAGCCGCAGGTCGGGTGTTCCGGTACCGACGATCAAGTTCTACGTCCGGGAGGGGCTGCTGCCGGCCGGGCGGCTGACCAGCCCGAACCAGGCGAGTTACGACGACGGGCACGAGCGCGGACTCCGGCTGATCCGTGCCCTGCTGGACGTCGGCGGGCTCCCGCTGGCGGCCATCGGCGAGGTGCTCCGGGTGATGAAGGATCCGGAGCAGCCGCTGTTCGACGTCCTGGGCGCGGCGGCGAAGAGCATCGCCCCGGCGCGGGGTGTCGACTCCGGACCCGAGCTGGAGGACGCCCGCGAGGAGGTGGCGGAGCTGCTGAAGCGCAAGGGCTGGCGGGCCGGGGCGGACAGCCCCGGCGGGGAGTCCCTGGCGGAGGTGCTGGTGGCGCTGCGCGGGGCCGGGCACGGCAGTTTCGCCGAGCTGCTCGACGATTACGCGGCCGCCGCCGAGGAGGTCGCGCGGGCCGACCTCGACTACGTCGGGCGCCGCGTGGCGCGGGAGGACCTGGTGGAGAGCGTCGTCGTCGGCACGGTGCTGGGGGAGGCGATGTTCGCGGCCCTGCGACGGCTCGCGCACGTCGACGCGTCGGCGCGCGCGTTCGGAGAGGAAGCGGGCGGCTGACTCCACGGGGGCGGGCCCGGGGCGCCGGCCGGGGGGGGGGGGGCTGGGGCGTGCCCACCTGCCCGTCCGTGCGCGAGGCGGGGGGCGGACGAGCCGGAGGGTGCCCGCCTTCTCGTGAGCGGGGTGGGGTGGGCGACGCGACCCAGAGGGCGCCCGCCCGTGTGTATGCGGGGCGAGGCGGGGTGCGGACGAGCCGGAGGGGTGCCCGCCTGCTCGTGTGCGTGTGCGTGTGCGTGTGCGTGTGCGTGTGCGTGCGCGTGCGCGAGGCGGGGCGGGTGTGCACGAGGCGGGGCGCCCGCCCTTGTCAGGGGGCCCGGGGCCCGGCGCATCCGGTCCCGGCGCACATGACCGCGCCCCGGTCCGCGGACCGGGGCACAGTGCGGTGGTGCGGGTGCCGGGGGCTACGCGGCACTCTCCTGCTCGCGTTCCACCTGCTCGTTCCACTCGCGCTTGACGGAGCGCCAGGCGTCGTCGTTCTGGCCGAGCCGCCAGTAGCCGGAGATCGACAGCTGGGGCAGCGGGATGCCGCGGTCGAGCCTCAGGTGGCGGCGGATCTCCTTGACGAAGCCCGCCTCGCCGTGGACGAACGCCTGGACGTCGCCCGCGGGGAACTCCAGCTCCTTCACCGCGGCGGTGAGCGCCTCGCCGACCGGGCGCTCGCCCCGGTGCAGCCAGGTCACCTCGACGCCGTCGGGCGACGCGATCTTCTGCTCCTCCGAGGCGTCCGCCACCTCGATGAACGCATGCACCACCGCACCGGCGGGCATCTGCTCCAGCGTCGCGGCCACGGCCGGCAGCGCGCTCTCGTCGCCCACCAGCAGGTGCCAGTCGGCCGAGGGGTCCGGGGCGTAACCGCCACCGGGGCCCAGGAAGGTCACCTGATCACCCGCTGCGGCGCGTGCCGCCCACGGGCCCGCGAGGCCCTCGTCGCCGTGCACCACGAAGTCGATCGCCAGCTCCCGGGCGTCCGGGTCCCAGGAACGCACGGTGTACGTGCGCGTCGTGGGCCAGAGCTCGCGCGGGAACTCCTCGCGGATGCGCGCCATGTCGAAGGGGTGTGCGTAGTCGGCGCCCTCGGGGGCGAAGCACAGCTTCACGTAGTGGTCGGTGAAGCCGGACAGCGTGAAGCCGGCGAGACCGTCACCTCCGAGTACCACCCGGATCATGTGCGGGGTGATCTGCTCGGTGCGCAGGACCTGCGCACCCTGCGCCTTGGGTGCCTGCCGCGCCGGTCGTTCTGCCACGAAGTCGTCTCCCTGCTACGGATGCCGGACCGGTGGCCCCCGGGGCGAGACCCGTGCAGGGGGACGCCCCGTTCGGGGGACCATCAGTCTTAGGGTTACCTAACTTAACACCTCAGGCGGCGAGTGTGGAGAGCAGGCGCTGGAGCGCCCCGCCCAGTCCCCACTGGTCCGCGAGCGCTTCGAGGGTCGCCGGGTCGCGGGGTTCGGCGGGCAGCGCGGGGTCGAATTCCGGCAGGGGCACATCGGCGGCGACCCGGACCACGGTCGGCGCGACGGCCAGGTAGTCACGGGCCTCGTCGAGCCGCTTGCGCTGGGAGGGTGTCAGCTTGGCGGCCGGGTCGTCGACCGCGCCCATGATCCCGGCGAGATCGCCGAAGGCGTCCAGCAGTTTCGCCGCCGTCTTCTCGCCGATGCCGGGAACGCCCGGCAGCCCGTCGCTCGGGTCGCCGCGCAGCAGTGCCAGGTCGACGTAACCGGAACCGTCCACGCCGTACTTCTCACGCAGCCAGGCCTCGTCCGTCGCCTGGAGCGTGCCGACGCCCTTCAGCGGGTAGAGGACCCGCACCCCGCGGGCGTCGTCCACCAGTTGGTAGAGGTCCCGGTCGCCGGTGACGATGTCGACCGGGCCCGTCGCCAGACCGGTCAGCGTGCCGATCACGTCGTCGGCCTCGTATCCCGCGACGCCGACCCGGGCGATGCCCAGGGCGTCGAGGACGGCCGCGATGACCGGCACCTGCGGGGCGAGCGTGTCGGGCGTCTCCTCCTCGTCGGGCAGTCCGGCGTCCGTCTCCACGGCCACGCGGTGCGCCTTGTACGAGGGGATCAGGTCGACCCGCCACTGCGGCCGCCAGTCCGCGTCCCAGCAGGCCACCAGGTCGTCGGGCCGGTGGTCCTGCACCAGCCGGCCGATGAAGTCCAGCAGGCCGCGCACGGCGTTCACGGGCGTCCCGTCCGGGGCGCGCACGGAGTCGGGCACCCCGAAGTAGGCGCGGAAGTAGAGGGAGGCGGTGTCGAGGAGCATCAGGCGTCGCGTCACACCCCGATGATGCCGCACCTCGCTGACAGGGGCCGCCGCGCGCGGTTCCCGGACCGCTGCCGCTCTTCTGTGAGCTGGGACACTCTTGTGTTTGCCCTGTCATAAGCGCGGGCAGGCGCGGCACCGGAGCGGACCACGTTGCATTTTCAACTGGTGCACGTGCGCTGCGGACCGACCCGCACCGCTCCACGGTCTGCCGGAGGGGGGTGGCAGGCCGTTTTCGGTTCAACGCGTGAGGTGTATGTGTCAAGGCTGCAAGCCGAACACTTGTACAAAGTATTCGGCAGACGACCCGATCAAGCCGTGCAGAAGCTCGAGAGCGGCTCCGACCGCGACGAGCTGCGCGCCGACGGAACGACCGCAGCGGTGATCGACGCATCGTTCACCGTGGAGCCGGGCCAGATCTTCGTCGTGATGGGTCTGTCCGGGTCAGGCAAGTCCACGTTGCTGCGCATGCTCAACGGACTGCTGGAGCCCACCGCCGGCCGGGTGCTCTTCGACGGCCAGGACCTGACCGCCCTGAGCCCCGCCGAGCTGCGCCGCGTCCGGTCCACCAAGATCAGCATGGTGTTCCAGCACTTCGCGCTCTTCCCCCACCGCAGCGTCCTGGAGAACGCCGCCTACGGCCTCGAGGTGCAGGGCGTGCCGCGCGCCGAGCGCAACCGCCGCGCCACCGAGGCCCTGGAGCTGACCGGCCTCGCCGGCTGGGAGAAGTCCTGGCCCGACGAGCTCTCGGGCGGCATGCAGCAGCGCGTGGGCCTGGCCCGCGCGCTCGCCACCGACGCCGACCTGCTCCTGATGGACGAGTCCTTCAGCGCGCTCGACCCGCTGATCCGCCGCGACATGCAGGACCAGCTCCTGGAGCTGCAGAAGCGGCTGAAGAAGACCATCGTCTTCATCACCCACGACCTCAACGAGGCCATGCGCCTCGGCGACCGCATCGCGGTGATGCGCGACGGCGAGATCGTCCAGCTCGGCACCGCCGAGGACATCCTCGTCACTCCGGCCAACGACTACGTCGCCTCCTTCACCCAGGACGTCGACCGCTCCCGGGTGCTGACCGCGGGCGCCATCATGGCCGAGCCGCACACGGTGATGGGCTCCCTGACCGACGACGGCGAGGAACTGCGTACGCCCGCCGACGTCCTCCGGGAGGCGCCGGCCACCGTCGCCGAGTCCACCCCGATCATCGAGCTGTTCACCCCCTGCTCGCAGAGCGGCGTCGCGGTCGCTGTGACCGACGACAAGGGGAAGCTCGTCGGCGTCGTGCCGAGGACCCGGCTGCTCGCCGTGCTCGGTGAGCCGATGACCCCCACGGGGGCTCCCCAGGACGCCGCCGCCTCCCTGAAGAAGGTGGCCAGTGTTTAGGATCCCCCTCGGCGACTGGGTCGACTCCGCGGTCGACTGGCTCCAGACCCACCTGGCCTGGCTCTTCGACGCCATCAGCTCCGTGGTGAGCGGCATGTTCGACGGCATCGCCGCCGTGCTCTCCGCTCCCGCGCCCCTGCTCTTCGCGGGCATCGTCGCCGTCATCGCCTGGTGGCTGCGCGGCCTGCTCGCCGGTGTGCTCGCGTTCGTCGGCTTCGCCCTCATCGACTCCGTCGAGCTGTGGGACGAGGCGATGGACACCCTCACGCTCGTCCTCGTCGCGACCCTCGTGACGCTGGTCCTCGCGGTACCGCTGGGCATCTGGGCGTCCCGCTCGAAGACCGTCAGCGCGGTGACCCGGCCGGTCCTCGACTTCATGCAGACCATGCCCGCCATGGTCTACCTGATCCCCGGCGTCATCTTCTTCGGCGTCGGCGTGGTCCCCGGGATCATCGCCACCATCATCTTCGCGCTGCCCCCGGGCGTCCGGATGACCGAGCTCGGCATCCGCCAGGTCGACCCCGAACTCGTGGAGGCCGCCGAGGCATTCGGCACCACGTCGCGCAACACCCTGCTGCGGGTGCAGCTGCCGCTCGCGCTGCCCACGATCATGGCGGGCATCAACCAGGTCATCATGCTGGGCCTGTCCATGGTGGTCATCGCCGGCATGGTCGGCGGCGGCGGCCTCGGCGGCTCCGTCTACCGGGCCATCGGCAACGTCGACGTCGGTCTCGGCTTCGAGGCGGGCATCTCCATCGTCATCCTGGCGATGTACCTGGACCGCATGACGAGCGCCCTGGGCCGCGAGGTCTCCCCGCTCGCCCGCCGCGCGCTCGCCAAGGCGCAGTCGGTGGCCGGCGGGCTCAAGGTGTGGAACTACCGCCCGCAGCCCGTCGTCGCCGTGGCCGGCGTCGTCGTGCTCGCACTCGTCGCCGGCAGCATGAGCCTGTTCGGCTCCTCGGACGCGGACGGCACGGCGAGCTCCGACCCGAAGAACGTCGGAGCGGGCAAGAAGATCAGCATGGGCTACATCCCCTGGGACGAAGGCATCGCCTCCACCTTCCTGTGGAAGGAGATGCTGGAGCGGCGCGGGTTCGAGGTCGACGTCAAGCAGTACGAGGCCGGCGCGCTGTACACGGGTATGGCGGGCGGCCAGATCGACTTCGAGACCGACTCCTGGCTGCCGGTCACCCATGCCGCGTACTGGAAGAAGTACAAGGACCGCCTGGAGGACATGGGCTCCTGGTACGGCCCCACCTCCCTGGAGCTCGCCGTCCCCTCGTACGTGAAGGGCGTCGACTCGCTCGACGACCTCAAGGGCAAGGCGTCCGACTTCAAGGGCCGGGTCGTCGGCATCGAGCCGAGCGCCGGTGAGACGGGCCTGCTCAAGGACAAGATCCTGCCGGGCTACGGCCTGGACAAGGAGTACAAGGTCGTCGACGGCTCCACGCCGTCCATGCTGGCCGAGCTGAAGCGCGCGTACGCCAAGAAGGAACCGATCGTCGTTCCCCTCTGGTCGCCGCACTGGGCGTACAACCAGTACGACCTCACCAAGCTCAAGGACCCCAAGAACCTCTGGGGCAAGGGCGACGGCATCCACACGCTGACCCGCAAGGGATTCGCGGCCGACAACCCCGAGGCCGGGGCCTGGCTCAAGAACTTCAAGATGACCGAGGACCAGCTCACCAGCCTCGAGGCGCAGATCCAGAAGAGCGGCTCCGGCAAGGAGCAGGAGGCCGTCCGGACGTGGCTGAAGGCCAACCCGGGCGTCGCCGACAAGTGGACCCCGGTCCGGAAGGCCGCCTCGTCCAAGGGCGCGGACGGCAAGGACGAGCGCGACCGCGCCGTCGAGATGGCCTGGTTCCCCTGGGAGGAGGACATCGCCGCCACGTACCTGTGGAAGGCGGTCCTGGAGGACCGCGGCTACAAGGTCAACCTCAAGCAGTTCGAGGTCGGCCCGATGTACGCCGCGATGTCCCGCGGCCAGATCGACGTCCAGTTCGACGGCTGGCTGCCGTACACCCAGAAGAACTACTGGGCCAAGTACGGCTCCAAGCTGACCGACATCGGCTCGTGGTACGGCCCCACCTCCATCGAGATCGCGGTGCCCGACTACGTCAAGGACGTGAAGTCCCTGGCCGATCTGAAGGGCAAGGGCTCGCAGTTCAAGGGCCGGATCGTCGGCATCGAACCGGGCACGGCCACGATGGAGAACCTGAAGAAGAACGTGCTGCCGGGCTACGGCCTGGACAAGGAGTACAAGGTCGTCGACGGCTCCACGCCCGCCATGCTGGCCGAGCTGAAGCGCGCGTACGCCAAGAAGGAGCCCATCGCCGTCGTGCTGTGGACCCCGCACTGGGCGTACAGCGAGTACGGCATGACCAAGCTCCAGGACCCGAAGAAGGCCTTCGGTGACGGCGACCGGCTGCACACCATCGCCTCCAAGGAGTTCCCGGAGAACTACCCGCAGCTGACCAAGTGGTTCAAGGACTTCAAGCTCAGCGAGGACCAGCTCGCCGGCCTGGAGAACCAGATCCAGAAGCGCGGTGCGGGACACGAGGAGGAAGCCGTCAAGGCCTGGATGGACAAGAACCCGGGCATCGCGGACAAGATGGCTCCTCAGCCGTAACCACGGCAGCGGCCCGTCAGGGGCGGCGGCACGGACAGGGGTGGGCACCGCCGGCGGCGGGGCCCACCCCTTTCGGGCTGTCCGGACGGCACTTTCCCGGCCGGCCTCGCCCAACGGTGTGCGTAAGGTGCTCGCAACCGGAAGGATGGCGAGTCGGGAGGGAGCCGGACAATGGACGACAAGGAAACACTCCGGGTGGGCGCCGCGGTCCGCCGACAGCGCAGATCCCTGGGACTGACCCTGGCCGCGGTCGCCGCACGCAGCGGCCTGTCCGTACCGTTCCTCAGCCAGATCGAGAACGAGCGGGCCAGGCCCAGCGCCCGTTCCCTGGACCGGGTCGCCGAAGCCCTGGAGACCACCACCGCACGGCTGCGCGCCGCCGCGGACTCGGCGCGCGCGGTCGACGTCGTGCGCGGCGGGCACGAGGACGGCGTACGCAGGGTGGTGCTCGGCCGTCACCAGCTCAGCGCCCTGGAATTCACCGGCGAGCTCGACCTCGGGCGCGAGTTCCAGCACCGCAACGACGAGGTGATGTACGTCGCGGAAGGGGCCGCCGAGGTGGAGGCCGAGGGACAGGCCTACCGGCTGGAGCGCGGCGACACCCTGTTCCTGTCGGGCGGGGTGCGCCACCGCTGGCGGGCCACCGTTCCCGGCACCCGCCTGCTGTTCGTCGCGGTCGCCGAGCACATCGACGCCACCTCCGACCCGCGGCGCTGAGAGCCCGGGCGCCCTGTCACACCGCCCCGGTCGTCACCGGCGCGGCCCCCTGCGGCGGTGCCAGCAGCGCCCCGCCGAGCAGTCCGCGCAGGGTCCGTGCCGCTGCCACCGCCCAGGCCGCCACCAGCAGCACGTAGAGGGCTGCCGCCAGCCAGCCGAACGCGGCCAGACCGGTGTGCCGGGCCAGACCGGCGGCCCCCGTCACACACGTACCGACGGGGAAGGTGAAGCCCCACCACGTCATCGCGAACGTCATCCCGCCCCGCACCGCGCGCACCACCAGGCCGGCGGACAGCGCCAGCCACAGGAGGGCGAACCCCATGACCGGCACCCCGTACAGCACCGCGAACGCACCGAGCGCGGAGGCGTACGGCGCCCGGATCGCACCCGGCGCCACATCGGCCAGCGCGTTGACCGCGGTCGTGGACTGGCCCAGTGGGCCGAGCACCAGGAAGAGCGTGGGCGTCAGCACGAGGGGCAGCGGGCCCCGGTGGACCAGCCGGGCGAAGACCAGGGGCAGTATCACCAGCGTCGCCAGCAGGCTCATCCCGAACATCGCGTAGCAGGCGAGCAGCAGCGCCTCCCGCCACTGGCCCTCCGGGAGCTCCGGCACCAGCAGCGGCCCGAGCGCGGCTGACACCATGGGCGCCACCACCGGGAGGAGCCACACCGGTGACGCGGTGCCCGGCTCCGGCCGGTGACGCACGATCATCAGATACGGCACCGCGACGGCGGCGGCCAGACCGGTCAGGGTGCCCGCCGTGAACAGCACCACGTCCAGGGTCAGGGCCGCCTGGTGGCCGATCACGTCCCGCCCCACCACCATCCCGGAACCGCCGACCGCCAGCAGGGCCATCGAAAGACAGCCGTAGAACGGTGCGACGGCAGGGTCCAGGAGATGGGCGCGGGCCTGGTCGCGGTGCGCGGCCCAGTGCCCCGCGCGGGCCGCGAGCACGGCGGCGAGCAGGACCGCGGAGAGGACCCACACCAGCGCGCAGGCCACCCGCAGTCCCGGGACGTGCACCGGCAGGGCGACGCCCGCACTCGCCACGATCGCGGTGCCCATGACGGTCGCGTACCAGTTCGGGCCGAAATGCCGCAGGGCCGCCGGCCGCCGGACGGCGGCGGAGGGCGGGGGAGCGGTGCGTGTCTGCGGAAAGATGGCCATGCCACGATTCTCGGCGGCCTGCCCGTGCCCCACCAGGGAGTCCCGCCCTATGAGGTCATAAGGTGGACTTATGACCTCCGACGCTCCCGCCCTCCTGTCCCACCGGGTACCCGATCTCGGCGCCCTGGAGCTGCTCCTCGCCGTCGCCCGGCACGGCAGCCTCGGCCGGGCCGCACGGGACCTCGGCATCACCCAGCCCGCCGCCAGCAGCCGCATCCGCTCGATGGAGCGGCAGCTCGGCCTCACCCTCCTCGACCGCTCACCCCGCGGCTCCCGCCTCACCGACGCGGGAGCGCTCGTCACCGACTGGGCGCGCCGGGTCGTCGAGGCCGCCGAGGCGTTCGACGCCGGCGCCCACGCGCTGCGGGACCGCCGCGACTCGCGGCTGCGGGTCGCCGCGTCCATGACCATCGCCGAATACCTGCTCCCGGGCTGGCTGATCGCCCTGCGCGGCGAACGGCCGGACACCGCGGTCTCGCTGCTCGCCGGCAACTCCGCGGTGGTCGCGCAGCGCCTGCTGGCCGGCGAGGCGGACCTCGGCTTCGTCGAGGGCCTGTCCGTGCCGGAGGGACTCGACGGCACCGTGATCGCGCACGACCGCCTGGTCGTCGTGGTCGCCCCGTCGCACGCCTGGGCCCGCCGCCGCACCCCGCTGACCCCTCAGGAGCTGGCCGCGACCCCGCTGATCCTGCGGGAGCACGGCTCCGGCACCCGCCAGGTCCTGGACGCCGCCCTCGCCGTGCACGGGGGACTGGCCCAGCCGCTCCTGGAGCTCTCCTCCACCACCGCGGTGAAGGGGGCGGCGGAGAGCGGCGCCGGACCCTGCGTCCTGAGCGAACTGGCCCTCGGCGAGGAGCTCTCCGCCCGGCGCCTGGTCAAGGTGCCGATCGCCGGAGTCCGGCTGCGCCGCCAGCTCCGCGCCGTCTGGCCCGCCGGCCACCGCCCCACGGGGCCGGCCCGCGACCTGCTCTCGCTGACCCGGTCGCACCCGTCCGGCGACTGATCCGCGCCGCCGCAGGCGCCCGGAAATCCGCTCGCCCGCGCGCCCCCGGACGGGAAGGATGTGCGGATGACCGTGACCGCACCGCCCGCCACCGGCGTCCGCCACGCCTGGGCCGACCTGCCCCAGGCCGTACGCGACGCCGTCCAGGACATCCTCGGTGCCCCGGTCGTCGAGGCCCGCAGCCAGAGCGGCGGCTTCTCGCCCGGTGTCGCCGCCCGGGTCCGGCTCGCGGACGGGCGGCGCGCCTTCGTGAAGGCCGTGAGCGCCGAGGTCAACGCCGACAGCCCGGACCATCACCGCGCCGAGGCCCGGAACACGGCGGCGCTCCCGCCGCACGCCCCCGTACCGCAGCTGCTCGGCGTGTACGACGACGGCGCCTGCGTCGCCCTCGTCCTGGAGGACATCGACGGCCGCCAGCCCCGCGTCCCCTGGGACCGGGCCGAACTGGACCGCGTCCTCGCGGCCGTCGGCGACCTGTCCCGGACCCTCACGCCGGCCCCGGTCGAGGCGCCCGACGCGGCCGTGGGCAAGACCACGATGTTCACCGGCTGGCGGACCCTGCACGCGGCCGGCGGCAGCGCACGGCTGGACCCCTGGGCGGCCCGCCGGCTCGGCGCACTCGCGGACCTGGAGTCCGGCTGGGCGGCACACGCCGCCGGCGACAGCCTCGTCCACGGAGACCTGCGCGCCGACAACATCCTGCTCACCGAGGACCGGGTCGTGTTCGTCGACTGGCCCCACGCGGTGCGCGCGGCTCCCTGGTTCGATCTGCTGGCCATGCTGCCGTGCGTCGCCGCCCAGGGCGGCCCGGACCCGGAGACCCTCTTCACCGCCCACCCGCTCGGCCGGGACGCCGATCCCGCCGGGGTCACCGCCGTGCTCGCCGCGCTGACCGGATACTTCGTCGCACACGCGCTACGCCCGGATCCGCCGGGGCTCCCCACGCTCAGGGCGTTCCAGGCCGCCCAGGGCGCGGCCGCCCTGGACTGGCTGCGGCACCGGTCCGGCCCCGGACTCACCGGCTGACGGGGCCGGCACGTCTCAACGCCGCGCCACGTAGTACACGTTCAGGATGTCGCCCTCGACCCGCCGGGTGTCGATCCTGCCGAACCCGGCCTCGGCGAGCATCTCGCGGGCGGTCTGCTCACCCCAGACGGTGCCCAGGCCCTCACCGCCCTGGCCCAGCGACACGCTCATGCAGTAGAACACCGAGAACGTGTACAGCGCCGGGCCCAGCGGGTGGTCGATGTTCTCCTCCAGGCGGCTCGACGCGGCGATGTCGCCCATCAGGAACACGCCGTCCTCGGCCAGGGCGGCGGCGACGGCGGCCAGGGCGCGCGCCGGCCGGGCCAGGTCGTGGATGACGTCGAACGCCGTGATCAGGTCGTAGGAGCCGGAGATCTCGGAGCAGTCGCCGATGTCGAAGGCGGTGTTGGCCAGTCCCAGCGCGGCTGCTTCGGCGCGGGCGGCGGCGATGCCCTCCTCGGACATGTCCATGCCCTGGAAGCGGCTCGCGGGGAAGGCCCGGGCCAGGACGTTGACCGCGTGACCGTGTCCGGTACCGATGTCCAGCACCGAGATGCCCGCGCGCAGGCGCTCCGTGAGGCCGGGCGCCAACGGCACGATCCCGTCGACGAGGGCCAGGTCGAAGACCTCCCCGGACTCCTCCGCCTGAAGGCTCTGGAACCGCGGATACGCCGAGTACGGCAGCCCGCGCCCCGTACGGAAGGACTCCAGCACCTGCTGCTCGACCTCGCCCATCATGCCGAAGTCCTGCGCGATCCGGGCCAGGTTGCCGGGCCCGGCCGCCCGGGTCAGCGAGGCCGCGTGCTCGGGCGGCAGCGCGTAGGTGTGCCGCCCGGGGTCGTAGTCGACGATCCCGCCGACGACCACCGCCCCCAGCCACTCCCGTACGTAACGCTCGTTCAGCCCCGCCGCCCGCGCGATCTCCTCGCTCGTGGCCGGCGGCAGCGCGGCCATCGTGTCGAACAGACCGCTCTGGTGGCCCAGGCCGGTCATCAGACCCAGACAGGTGTCGTTCACCACCTGAACCATGCGGCCCGCGAACGCCTCCTGCTTCACCGTGTCCGGTGCTGTGACGGACATCGCTCCTCCTCTCGTCACCGGGCCACGAGGGGAGGCGGGGAAGGCGGCCGGCCGCACTCACGGCGGGCGGCCCGACGGGACGGCGCCGGATTCTCTCCTGTCCGCAACGCTACGCCGCACCGGCGCCGACGGCCGCCCGGAGGCCGCTGCCGGACCCCCGAACGCAGCGGTCACCCCCGGCACCCCCTCAGCGGGCCGCCGCCACCAGCGCCTCCATCACCCGCACGTCGTCACCCATCTCCGGATGCCACTGCACGCCCAGCACCCACCCGGGCCCCGGCAGTTCGACCGCCTCCACGGTGCCGTCCGCCGCGTGCGCCGAAGCCACCAGGCCCGCGCCGAGCCGGTCCACGGCCTGGTGGTGGTAGGCCGGTACGTCGCAGGGCCCGGGCGCCACGGCCGCGTAACGCGTGCCGGGCACCGGTGTCACCGCGTGCGTTCCCAGCACCCCCGTCGCCCCGCCGGGCCCCGCGTGCCCGTCCAGGTGCTGGGTCAGCGTGCCGCCCAGCACCACGTTCAGCAACTGCATCCCCCGGCAGATCCCGAGCAGCGGCGTGCCCGACTCCAGGGCCGCCGCGATCAGCGCCGTCTCCCACCCGTCCCGCTCGGGCGCGGGCGGCCCGGTCCGCGGGTCACGCTCGGCCCCGTACCGCGCGGGATCCACATCCGGGCCGCCCGCCACCACCACCGCGTCGAGCCGGGCCACCGCCTCCGCCGCGCACTCAGGCGCGTCCGGCGGCAGCAGCACGGCCAGCCCGCCCGCCTCCCGCACCAGCCGTGCGTAGCCGGCGGGCAGCAGCGTGGCCGGCAGGTCCCAGACGCCCCAGCGCGCCGAGGCCTCCAGATACGTACTGATCCCGACCAGCGGACGGTTCATCGGACGCCTCACTTCACTCGCACGGCACGCGGAAGGTACCGGCACCGTATCCAAATCCCTTGCCCCGCCCGTAGATTTGGATCATCTGTCGGCCCGCGAGGAGAGGATCCGTCCGTGTCCGACCGAACAGCCCCGCTGCCCCTGGAGGAACTCAGCCTCCTCGTCGGAAGCGGTGAGATCGACACCGTGGTCCTGGCCTTCCCCGACATGCAGGGACGCCTTCAGGGAAAACGCTTCGCCGCCGCCTTCTTCCTCGACGAGGTCGTCGCGCACGGCACCGAGGGCTGCAACTACCTCCTGGCCGTCGACACCGACATGAACACCGTCGACGGGTTCGCCATGTCCTCCTGGGACCGCGGGTACGGCGACTTCGCCATGCGCCCCGACCTCACCACCCTGCGCCGCGTGCCCTGGAACGAGGCCACCGCCCTGGTCACCGCCGACCTCGCCTGGGCCGACGGCTCACCCGTCACCGCCGCGCCGCGCCAGATCCTGCGCCGCCAGCTGGAGCGCCTCGCGGACCACGGCTACACCGCCCACACCGGCACCGAGCTCGAGTTCATCGTCTTCAAGGACACCTACGAACAGGCCTGGGACCGCGGTTACCGCGACCTGACCCCCGTCAACCAGTACAACGTCGACTACTCCGTCCTCGGCACCGGCCGCGTCGAGCCCCTGCTGCGCCGCATCCGCAACGAGATGGCGGGCGCGGGCCTCACCGTCGAGTCCGCCAAGGGCGAGTGCAACCCCGGCCAGCACGAGATCGTGTTCCGGTACGACGAGGCCCTGGTCACCTGCGACCAGCACGCCGTCTACAAGACGGGCGCCAAGGAGATCGCCGCGCAGGAGGGCGTCGCACTCACCTTCATGGCCAAGTTCAACGAGCGCGAGGGCAACTCCTGTCACATCCACCTCTCGCTCCGCTCCACGGACGATCCCGGCCGCAGCGTGATGGCGGACGCCGACGGCGCCATGACCCCGGTGATGCGCCACTTCCTGGCCGGCCAGCTCGCCGCCCTGCGCGACTTCTCCCTCCTGTACGCGCCGAACATCAACTCGTACAAACGCTTCCAGCCGGGCTCCTTCGCCCCGACCGCCGTCGCCTGGGGCCATGACAACCGCACCTGCGCCCTCCGCGTCGTCGGCCACGGCCAGTCCCTGCGCCTGGAGAACCGCCTCCCCGGCGGCGACGTCAACCCGTACCTCGCCGTCGCCGGGCTCGTCGCCGCGGGCCTGTACGGCATCGAGCACGCGCTCGAACTCCCCGAGCCGTGCGAGGGCAACGCCTACGCCGCCGCGTACGACCACGTCCCCACCACCCTCCGCGAGGCGGCCGGACTCTGGGAGCACAGCGAGATCGCCCGTGAGGCGTTCGGCGAGGACGTCGTCGCGCACTACCGCAACATGGCACGCGTCGAACTCGACGCCTTCGACGCAGCGGTGACCGACTGGGAGCTCCGACGCTCCTTCGAACGCCTGTGAGGGCCCCCTTGACCCGTGAGCACCTGGTCCTGAACCCGGCTACGGAAGAACTCGTCGCCACCGTCCCCGCCACCTCGGCGGCCGAGGTGGCGACCGCCGTCACCCGCGCCGCCGCCGCACAGCTGGTCTGGGCGGCCCTCGCACCCGCCGACCGGGCCCGGCTGCTGCGCCGCTTCGCCGTCGCCGTCGACACCCACATCGAGGAGCTGGCCCGGCTGGAGGTCCTGGAGGCCGGGCACACGATCGGCAACGCCCGCTGGGAGGCGGGCAACGTCCGCGATCTCCTCGACTTCGCCGCCGGGGGAGTGGAGCGGCTCAGCGGCCGGCAGATCCCCGTACCCGGGGGCATCGACCTCACCCTGCTCGAACCCCTCGGCGTCATCGGGGTGATCGCTCCCTGGAACTTCCCCATGCCGATCGCCGCCTGGGGAACCGCACCCGCCCTGGCCGCGGGCAACGCCGTCATCCTGAAGCCCGCCGAGACCACCCCGCTGACCGCGCTCCGGCTCGCCGGACTCGCCCTGGAAGCGGGCCTTCCCGAGCACGTCTTCCAGGTGCTGCCGGGCGCGGGGGACGAGGCGGGCCACGCCCTCGTCGAGCACCCGGGAGTCGCCAAGATCGTCTTCACGGGCTCCACCCGGGTCGGCAAGCAGATCATGGCCGAGTGCGCAGCACGCGTGAAGCGGATCACCCTCGAACTCGGCGGCAAGAGCCCCAACATCGTCTTCGCCGACGCCGACATCGAAGCCGCCGCGGCCGCCGCGCCCCTGTCCTTCCTGGACAACGCCGGCCAGGACTGCTGCGCCCGCACCCGCATCCTCGTTCAGCGCTCCGTGTACGACCGCTTCCTGGAACTCCTCGCCCCGGCCCTCGCGGCCGTCGTGGTCGGCGACCCGGCCGACGAGAAGACGCAGATGGGCCCCCTCATCTCGCGGACGCAACGGGACCGGGTGCGGGGTTACGTCCCCGAGGACGCCCCAGCGATCCGCGGCAGCGCCCCCGAGGGCCCCGGCTTCTGGTTCCCGCCGACCGTCCTCACCGACGCCGGCCCGGACGCGCCCGTCGCCACCGAGGAGGTCTTCGGGCCGGTCGCGGTCGTCCTGCCCTTCGACGACGAGGCGGACGCCGTCCGCCTCGCCAACGCCACCGACTACGGCCTCGCCGGCTCTCTCTGGACCCGCGACGTGGGCCGCGCGCTGCGGGTCGCCCAGGCGGTCCGGGCGGGCAACCTCTCCGTCAACTCCCACTCCGCGGTCCGCTACTGGACCCCGTTCGGCGGGTTCAAGCAGTCCGGACTCGGCCGGGAGCTGGGCCCCGACGCCCTCACCGCCTTCACCGAAACCAAGAACGTCTTCCTCAGCACGGAGGCCTGAACCGGTATGAGCACGGACCACGGAACCATCTGCCGCCGCCTCGTCGGCCGCACCGCCGTCATCACCGGCGCCGGCAGCGGCATCGGCCTGGCCACCGCCCACCGGCTCGCCTCCGAGGGCGCGCACGTCGTCTGCGGCGACATCGACGAGACGGCGGGCAAGGCCGCCGCCGAAGCGGTCGGCGGCACCTTCGTACGGGTCGACGTCACCGACCCCGGACAGGTCGAGGCGCTGTTCAAGGCGGCGTACGACACCTACGGCTCCGTCGACGTCGCCTTCAACAACGCCGGCATCTCACCGCCCGACGACGATTCGATCCTCACCACCGGGCTGGAGGCGTGGAAGCGGGTCCAGGACGTCAACCTCACCTCCGTCTACCTCTGCTGCAAGGCGGCCCTGCCCTACATGCGGCGCCAGGGCCGGGGCTCCATCATCAACACCGCCTCCTTCGTCGCCAGGATGGGGGCGGCGACCTCCCAGATCTCGTACACCGCCTCCAAGGGCGGTGTGCTGGCCATGTCCCGCGAACTGGGCGTCCAGTTCGCCCGCGAGGGCGTCCGGGTCAACGCCCTGTGCCCGGGCCCGGTCGACACCCCGCTGCTGCGGGAACTCTTCGCCAAGGACCCGGAGCGTGCGGCCCGCCGGCTCGTGCACATCCCGCTGGGCCGGTTCGCCGAGGCCACGGAGATCGCGGCCGCCGTCGCGTTCCTGGCGAGCGACGACTCGTCCTTCGTCAACGCCACCGACTTCCTCGTCGACGGCGGGATCTCCGGGGCGTACGTGACCCCTCTGTAGGACCCCGGCGCAGGGAACCCCGGACGGGGCGAGGGGCGACACGACACCGCCCGGCCGCCACCCGGACACGCCCGCCCCCGCAACGACCGGGGGCGGGACGGGACGGCGGGTCTCCGGCCACTCCGGTACCCGCGGGCGAGCGTCGCGGGAGACCGGTCTCCGGCCCCTCCGGTACCCGGGAGGCAAGCAGGGCGGTGCAGAGGACGCATGCTTCCCGCCGCACCACAGCGCGGGCCGTCCCCGCGAAGCGTCACCGCCCGCTGAGGACACGCGCCCGCTCAGAGGAACGTCCGGCCCCCCTGGAACACCCGCCAGCTCAAGGGAGCGTCCGGCCCCGCCCAGAACACCCTCAGAGGAACGTCCGGCCTTCGCCCCGGTACGTCGGCACGGTCGCCGTCACCCGGTCACCCTCGATGAGCTGGAGCTCGTCGAACCGCTCGCACAGCTCACCGGCCTTCGCGTGCCGGAACCAGACCTTGTCGCCGATCAGCAGATCGTCGGCCGGGGCGCCGAGGAGCGGGGTCTGCACCTCGCCGGGGCCCTCCTGCGGGTCGTAGCGCAGCCCCTCCGGCAGATACGGGACCGGCAGCCGGTCCGCGCCGGCCGCACCGGACGCCGGATAGCCGCCACCGAGCACGGTCACCACGCCCACCCCGGGGCGGCGCACCACGGGCTGGGCGAACAGGGCCGCGGGGCGTGCCGTGAACGACGTGTAGTTGTCGAACAGCCGCGGCACGTAGAGGCCGGAACCGGCCGCGATCTCGGTGACCGCCGGCTCCGCCGCGGTGTGCTGCACGCTGCCGGTGCCACCCCCGTTCACGAACTCCAGATCCGGTGCCACCGCCCGCACCGCCCGCACCACCTCGGCCCTCCGGGCCGCCAGCTCCTTGCGGCCCGTGGCCTGCATGAGCCGGATCGCCCGGGAGCGCAGCGGCCGTCCCGCGAGCGAGTCGCCGACCCCGGCGATGTGCCCTTCGTACGCCATCAGCCCCACCAGCCGGAAGCCGGGCCGGCGGGCGACGGACCTCGCCAGCTCCGCCAGCTGGGCGGGGGAGCGCAGGGGCGAACGCAGGGCCCCGATCCTGACCCGGCCGCCGAGCATCCGCAGGGAGGTGTCCAGCTCCAGACAGACCCGGATCTCCTCCGTACCCCCCGCCCGCGCCGCGTCGATGAGCTCCAGCTGTGCATGGTCGTCGACCATCACCGTCACGGTGGCCGCGAGCTTCGGGTCCGCGGCCAGTTCCGCGAAGGCCGAGCGGTCGGCCGACGGATAGGCCAGCAGGACGTCCTCGAAACCGGCCCGCGCCAGCCACAGCGACTCGGCGAGGGTGAACGACATGATCCCGGCGAACCCGGGACGCGCCAGCACCCGCTCCAGCAGGGCCCGGCAGCGCACCGATTTGCTCGCCACCCGCACGGGCTTCCCGCCCGCTCGCCGCACGAGGTCGTCGGCGTTGGCGTCGAACGCCTCCAGATCCACGACGGCGATCGGGGCGTCGAGATGGGCGGTGGCCCGGTTGTAG
This sequence comes from Streptomyces sp. A0642, assembly GCF_004795105.1. Lineage (GTDB taxonomy): Bacteria > Actinomycetota > Actinomycetes > Streptomycetales > Streptomycetaceae > Streptomyces. The sequence goes on from NZ_SSBL01000031.1 coordinate 68,242, forward strand.
CGGGTCCGGTCAGCGGCGCGGGCAGTCATGGCCGCAGCTTGCCAGACGGCTGTACCGCTGGGTAGGGGGACGATCTGCGCAGATCGCCGCGAGCGCGAAGGCCCGCTGCCACGACGGCCTCCCCAACCCGTAGAGTGACGGGCACGCGGCGAGCAACGGGCCTGCCTGGGCAGCCGATCCGCGTACGGTACGGAACGGACCAGGGGGGCGGATGAGTACCGAGGCGCAGCGCGCTCCCGTCCCGCCCCGCCCGGCCACCCCGCCGCCGCTCCCCACGGACCCCGCCGGCGAACCCGCGGACGCTGCGGTCCCGCCGCGCCCGGAGCCCACGGTTCCTCCGCGCCCGACCACCCCGCCGCTCCGTGCGGAGCCCGCCGACCGGACCACGGGCCGCACGGCCCCGCCCCGCCCCGACTGCCCGCCGCAGTCGTCGCCGGTCCCGTCGCCGCACCCCTCCGACAGCCCGTCGCGGGCCGACCGCCGGTCCGGGCCCGCTGCGAGCGGCAGCGTGCCGCAGTCGTCGCCGGTCTCGTCGCCGCACTCCTCCGACAGCCCGTCGCGGACCGACCGCCGGTCCGGGCCCGCCACGAGCGATACCGCACCGCAGTCGTCGCCGCACCCCTCCGGGACCCCGGCTGTCGTCGACCCCGCGGCCCGGACGCCCCGGGCCCGCGCGCCGCAGGACCCGCCGGCCCCCGTGGAGACGACCGCCCGCCTGCGC
>NZ_SSBL01000032.1 GCF_004795105.1 Streptomyces sp. A0642
CGCCCGCCACGCGCCGCGCCCGGCCCGCCCGGGCGGCCCACGCCGCCCCGCCGTCCGGGGGGCACGGCGGCCCCGCCTCACCGAACGGCCCCGCCCACTGGCCATGTGCGGCGGCGGCCCTGACACTTAAGCCGTGCGCCCGGCTACAGCAACGGCAGCTGCCGTCACCACCATCCTCGGCGTCGGCGCGGCAGCGGTCGCCGCCGGCCGGTACGCCGGCGACGTCGCCCTCAAGACGCCGTCCGGACGTCCCCTCCCCGCCGACCGCCGACTGACCGTGCATGCCACGGCGGCCGGGCAGGTCACCCTGACCCGCTCCCTCACCTCGCTCCGGCCAGGCACCTACGGCCTGGTGGGCGACGACGTCCACGCCGTCGTGGGGCCGGTGATCGACCAGGCCCACCAGGCCCCCGACACCGTCGTACGGCGACTGGAACGCGTGAACCGCGGCACCCTGCTCCCCGGTGCCAAGGTCCGCGTCACCCCGGAGATCCACAGCGGCGACCCCGCCACCGCCCTCGGCCTCGACTTCCGCGAGGTGGAGATCCCCGGAGAGCTCGGCGGTCTGCCCGCCTGGTTCGTGCCGGCTCCCCGCGAGACCTGGGTCATCGCCGTGCACGGCCTCGGCACCACCCGCGAACACCCGCTGAACGTGACGGGCTTCCTGCACGAGCAGCAACTTCCGGTGCTCGACCTCGCCTACCGCGGCGACCGCGGCGCCCCCCGCTCCCCGGGCGGGCTCACCCATCTCGGCGAGTCCGAGTGGCGGGACCTGGACGCGGCCATCCGCTTCGCCGTGCGCTACGGCGCCGAACAGGTCATCCTGTACGGCTGGTCCACCGGTGCCTCGATGGCCCTGCACGCCTGCGTCAACTCGGCCCTGCGGGACCGGATCTCCGGCCTCGTCCTCGATTCGCCGGTGCTGGACTGGCAAGCCACCCTGCGCGCGCTGGCCGCCGCCCGCGGCGTTCCCGCCGCCCTGCTGCCCCTCGCCGTCCGCGCCGCCCAGGGACAGACCGGGCTGCACGGAGCCCGCCTCCTCGACACGTCGCTGCCCCTGGTCCTCCACGTGCCGACGCTGATCTTCCACGGACCCGACGACACCCTGGCCCCCTGGCGGCCGACCCGGGAGCTCGCGGCCCGCCGCCCCGACCTGATCGCCCTGCACGCCGTGCCCCAGGCTCCGCATGCGGCGATGTGGAACGCCGAGCCGGCCCGCTACGAAGAGACGCTGCGCCGCTTCCTCACGCCCCTGATGTGAGCTGATGTGCCGCTTCGGCCGGTTGGTCCCGGCCGGCGCGGCCGGGCTCCGGCACCGGTGATCCGGGTTCCGTTTGGGCTTTCGGGCCGTCAGAGGCAAGACTGCTCCCCGTGACGTCCCGTACCCCGCGCGACTCCAGGCTGCGACTTGTCCGCCCGCGACCCCTCGCCACCGCTCGCAAGGCCGTGACCACCCGGCGCACCAGGCCGGCGCCGCGCCCGCCCGAGGGCACCCCGCCCCGGTCGGAACTGGCCCGCCAGGCCAGGGCCGCTCTCGCCGACGCCGTACGCATCGCCCGGTGGGCGGCCGACGGCGCGAGCTCCGGCACGCCCCCGCTGGCCGCCCAGGCCCTCGAACGCGCCGCGGCCGCGCTCGAGTTGTCCCCGGCCCAGGTGCGCTCCGGCTGGGACCGGGCCAGGCTCGCCGGCCTGGTGGAGCTGCACGGGGAGACCGCCCGGCCGGGCTGGCGGCTGCGCGCCTGGGACCGCGACGACTCCGCCGTGCTCCGCGGCTGGGTGGCGCTCTTCGACGCGTGGTCGCTCGTGCACCCCGCACCGCAGGACATCGAGTCCACCGCGGTCTCCGAGGCGGTCGAGGCCGTGCCCCAGGTGCTCTCCCTCCTTCAGCTCTCGGCCGGCCCGGTCACGGTGCCCGCACTCCTCGACCTGCTGGGCCAGCGCGTGGCCGAACTCCACGAGGAGCGCTGCGAGGTGCCGTACGGGCCCCAGCCGCTGCCCGCCCCCGCCGCGCCGGCGCCCGCCGCCCACCCCGCCGCACTGGTCGCCCTCCTCCTGGACTGGGCGCTGGAAGGGCTGGCCGCCGTCGGCGCGCTCACCCTCGGCGACGGGACCGCCACCCTGACCCCGCTCGGCAACTGGGCGGTCTGGGTCAAGCTGGAGCAGATCTGCGTCGCCGCGCAGAGCCCGGCCGGGAACATCGAGCAGTCCGCCGCCGACATGCTGCTCGGCTGCGCCCGCCTCACCCCCGGACCGGCCCGCGCCGAATACCGGGCCTGGCTGGCCGCCCGCCCCGTCGGCAGCGCCGTCGCCGAACTCCTGGGCGTGGCCCGGGGCGAGGACGCCCTCCTGCGGGGGCTCGCCTTCGAGGCACTCCGGGTCGTCGGCGCCCCGGCCGAGCCCGAGGTGCGCTCCGTCGTGGCCGACCCGACCCTGCGCCCCTACGCGCTGCTCTGGCTGGCCGAGTACCACGGGGCCGACCCCGAGGACGCCCAGGACGTCCTGAGCCGCGAGGAGGCCACCTGGCTCTGGGTCGACACAGCGGCGGCCGTCGCCGACCACGGAGAGACGGGACTGCTGGTCCGCCACCTCGACTCGGCCGTGCAGGGCACCGTCCCGGCGCTGCTGGACGAGGTACGGGCCGTCGGCCACCCGCGCACCGTCCAGGTCCTGGTGGCCCTGGCCGCCGCGCACCCCGACCCCGCACTCGCCAAAGCGGTCCGCAAGGCGGCGTTCCAGGTCCACACCGGCGGATCCTGAACCGGCGCGGCCCCGCCCCGGCGGCGCGGCGTTCCAGGTCCGCACCGGCGGATCGTGAACCGGTGCGGCCCCGCCCCGGCGGATCCTGAACCGGCGCGGCCCCGCCCCGGCGGCCACCGCCCCGGCCGCGGGGGCGCAGCCGCGGTCCGCCGCCCTCGCGGCCGGGCGCCCGCGCCCCCTCAGCCCGCCGATCCCGGGGCGTACGTCCCGAAGCTCCACACGTTGCCCTCGCCGTCCCGCGCCATGTAGTCACGGGAGCCGTAGTCCTGGTCCGTGGGCGGCATGAGGATCTCCACCCCGTGCTCCACGGCCCGTGCGTGGTGGGCGTCCACCTCGTCGACCACCACGTAGACGCCGGCCGGCCCCGCCCCCCGCATCGCCTGGGCGAAGACGCCCTCGCGGCCCTTGGAGCCCAGCATCACCCTGCCGTTCCCGCAGGACAGCTCCGCGTGCATCACGGCTCCGTCCTCGCCCTCGTACACCGCCTCCTCGGTGAAGCCGAGGCCCTCGGTCAGCGTCTTGATCGCGGCCTTCGCGTCGTCGTACAGAATCGTCGGATAGACGGTGGGAACGCCTGCCTTCGTGTCCGCCATCGCTCTCATTCCCTTCTCGCGCCGCCGGGCCACCGCGGTCCGGATGTCATGTGATCTGTGTCTCAGTCTTCCACCGGGCACGGACAACGCCCTGCGCGACGCCCGGCCCGTGCCCCCGCGCGTCAGCGGAAGGTGTCGCAGTCGGCCATGTCGCCGCTGCGGAAACCGGTGGTGAACCACTGCTGGCGCTGCGCGGCCGAACCGTGCGTCCAGGACTCGGGGGTCACCCGGCCCTGGAACCTCTCCTGGATCCGGTCGTCCCCGACCGACGCGGCGGCGTCGAGCCCGTCCCGGATGTCCGCCCGGGTGAGTTCGGTGATCAGCGGCCGGCCGGTCGACTCGTCGGGTGTGGTCGTCGCGTGGTGCGCCCAGATCCCCGCGTAGCAGTCCGCCTGGAGCTCCACCTTCACCGCGTTGCTGTTCTCGCCGGTCCGCCCGTCCTGCGAGCGGGCCAGCGTCCCCATCTGGTTCTGCACGTGGTGTCCGTACTCGTGCGCGACGACGTACGCCTCGGCGAACGGCCCGCCGCTCGACCCGAACTTGGTGCGCAACTCGTCGAAGAAGCCCAGGTCGAGGTAGACCTGCCGGTCGCCGGGGCAGTAGAAGGGGCCGACGGCCGAGGTCGCCGACCCGCAGGCCGTGCCGACCCGGTCGGTGAACAGGACCGTGCGGGCGCTGCCGTACGTGGCGTCACGCCGCCGGAACTCCTGGCCCCAGTAGTCCTGCACGCTGTTGACCACCGCGACCGTCCGGCAGTCGTCCCTGGTGTTGGCGTCCCGGCCGGTCCGGCAGTCCTGGTCGACCTGCGCCGCCGACGAGGCGGTCGCGGTCGTGCCCGAGTCGCCGGAGGAGAGGCCGAGCTGATCCGGGCCGACCCCGAAGAGCAGACCCAGGATCAGTGCGATGACCCCGGCGATCCCACCGCCCACGGTGGCCCTGCCGCCCGGGATGCGGCTGCCGCGCGCGTCCCTGACCTCGGACGTGTCCAGGCCGGCGTCGTCGTCGAACTGCATGGCACCACCCTTCGCTCCACTCGGCTGCCACACAGCCGTGCGCCGAGTATCGGATAATTCACACCGCAATGCCCGGTTCTGCTCACGCGGGGGAGTGGGCCGGGCGCGCTCGGCGAGCGTTTCGGCAACTGGGGTGGGAGCAGGCGGAAAAGCGGTTGGACACCGCCAGTAGACTGGTCCTCATGGCAACTCTCCTTGTGCGTGTGCGTGAGTAACGGCGTCGAGTCGTGAATCGCTAGCCGTTCCTCCGCCGTCCAAACCGCTCTGGAGTTTTTCCCTTGATCACCGCTTCCGGCATCGAGCTGCGCGCCGGCGCCCGCATGCTCATCGAATCCGCCTCGTTCCGTATCGCCAAGGGCGACCGCATCGGCCTCGTCGGCCGCAACGGAGCGGGCAAGACCACCCTCACCAAGTGCCTCGCGGGCGAGGGCACCCCGGCGGCCGGCACCATCACCCGCTCCGGCGAGGTGGGCTACCTCCCGCAGGACCCGCGCACCGGCGACCTCGACGTGCTCGCCCGGGACCGCATCCTGTCCGCCCGCGGCCTCGACGAGATCCTGCGCAAGATGCGGGAGAACGAGGACCGGATGGCGAACGGCAAGGGCGCCACCCGCGAGAAGGCGATGAAGAAGTACGAGCGCCTGGAGACGGAGTTCCTCACCAAGGGCGGCTACGCGGCCGAGGCCGAGGCGGCCACCATCGCCGCGGCCCTCAGCCTCCCCGACCGGGTGCTCGCACAGCCTCTCCACACGCTCTCCGGCGGTCAGCGCCGCCGCGTCGAGCTGGCCCGGATCCTCTTCTCGGACGCCGACACCCTGCTCCTCGACGAGCCCACGAACCACCTCGACGCGGACTCGATCGTGTGGCTGCGCGACTACCTCAAGAGCTACCGCGGCGGCTTCATCGTGATCTCCCACGACGTCGAGCTCGTCGAGACGGTCGTCAACAAGGTCTTCTACCTCGACGCCAACCGCTCGCAGATCGACGTCTACAACATGGGCTGGAAGCTCTACCAGCAGCAGCGCGAGGCGGACGAGAAGCGCCGCAAGCGCGAGCGGCAGAACGCGGAGAAGAAGGCCGCGACGCTCAACGCCCAAGCCGACAAGATGCGCGCCAAGGCCACCAAGACCGTGGCCGCGCAGAACATGGCCAAGCGTGCCGACCGGCTGCTCTCCGGCCTGGAGGCCGTCCGCGTCTCCGACAAGGTCGCCAAGCTGCGCTTCCCGGACCCCTCGCCGTGCGGCAAGACCCCGCTGATGGCCGAGGGCCTCTCCAAGTCCTACGGGTCGCTGGAGATCTTCACCGACGTCGACCTCGCGATCGACAAGGGCTCCCGGGTCGTCATCCTCGGCCTCAACGGCGCGGGCAAGACCACCCTGCTCCGGCTCCTCGGCGGCGCGGAGAAGCCCGACACCGGTGAGGTCATCGAGGGGCACGGACTCAAGCTCGGCTACTACGCCCAGGAGCACGAGACCCTCGACCCGAACCGCACCGTCCTGGAGAACATGCGTTCCGCGGCGCCGGACCTCGATCTGGTCGCCGTCCGCAAGACGCTCGGATCGTTCCTCTTCTCCGGGGACGACGTGGACAAGCCCGCCGGTGTGCTCTCCGGCGGTGAGAAGACCCGGCTCGCCCTCGCGACACTGGTGGTCTCCTCCGCCAACGTGCTCCTGCTCGACGAGCCCACCAACAACCTCGACCCGGCCAGCCGCGAGGAGATCCTCGGCGCGCTGCGTACGTACAAGGGCGCCGTCGTCCTCGTCACGCACGACGAGGGTGCGGTCGAGGCGCTCCAGCCCGAGCGGATCATCCTTCTGCCCGACGGCGTCGAGGACCTGTGGGGTGCGGACTACCGGGACCTGGTCTCGCTGGCCTGACCCGGCCCGCCCGCCGCCCGGCCGCTCACGGGGTTCCCGCCGCCCGCGAGAGCCCCGTCCCGGCCGTCGCGGCCCGCTGATCCACTCGCACTGGATCATTCGGCCTACGCGTGATCCATCATCTGTGTGAGGACGTCTCGTACCTCGGCGCGGCACCCGGCAGTTACCTGCCGGGTGCACGCATGAGGGCCCCCGGCCCCTCTACGGCCCTGACCTGGCCGTTCCTCCGGCGCTGGTTCCCTCACGCGCCCGCAGCCCTGCGGAATGAGTGATTCCGGTCGTGTCGGTGTCCTTCCGGGGTGCGGATCCGCTTGCACGGACCTTGCCGAATGGGTGGCCAGGACGGCCGCGAGGGGTGATCATGAGAGTCCAGAGCGCACTTCCCACGAGGAGGCACGGGTGGCCGAGACTCTGAAGAAGGGCAGCCGGGTAACCGGCGCCGCGCGCGACAAGCTCGCGGCAGACCTGAAGAAGAAGTACGACTCCGGTGCGAGTATCCGGGCGTTGGCCGAGGAAACCGGCCGCTCCTACGGATTCGTCCACCGGATGCTCAGCGAGTCCGGCGTGACGCTGCGGGGACGCGGCGGCGCGACACGGGGCAAGAAGGCCGCAGCGGCCTGACGGCCGTCCGCGGATCGGGGCGGGTCGCGTGACCTGTCCCGGGGCTCACCGGTTCGGCGGTGGCCACCCGGTCGATCGTGCGGTCGATCGGGTGGTTACTGTTCAGTCACTTAGCTCGATGTGCTGACTGCACCCGATCCGGAGGCGCTCCATGACCTCGCTCGACACTGTGCTCGACAAGGACGGCGTACGACTCACCGTCGACGACGCGGTTGCCACGGTGACCCTCACCAACCCGGCTAAGCGCAACGCTCAGTCCCCCGCTCTGTGGCGGGCGTTGACAGAGGCCGGACGGGCTCTGCCCGGCAGTGTGCGGGTCGTCGTGCTGCGTGCCGAGGGTGTGTCCTTCTCCGCCGGCCTCGACCGCCAGGCGTTCACCCCCGAGGGCTTCGACGGCGAGCCGTCGTTCCTCGACATGGGGCGTGGCCCGGAGGCCGAACTCGACGCGGTCATCGCCGAGTACCAGGACGCCTTCACCTGGTGGCGCCGCAACGACATCGTGTCGATCGCGGCCGTCCAGGGCCACGCCATCGGCGCGGGCTTCCAGCTCGCCCTCGCGTGCGATCTGCGGATCGTCGCCGAGGACGTGCAGTTCGCCATGCGCGAGACCAGCCTCGGGCTGGTCCCCGACCTCACCGGCACGCACCCCCTGGTGCACCTGGTGGGGTACGCACGCGCGCTCGAAATCTGTGCCACCGGCCGTTTCGTGCACGCCGCGGAAGCCGAGCGCACCGGGCTGGCCAACCTCGTGGTGCCCGCGGCGGAGCTCGAAGAGGCCGCCCGCGATCTGGCCGGCGCCCTGATCGCCGCCCCGCGCGACGCCGTCATCGAGACCAAGGCCCTGCTGAGCGGCGCCGTCTCCCGTACGTACGAGGAGCAGCGGGTCGCCGAGCGAGCCGCGCAGGGCCGCCGACTGCGGGACCTCTCCGGCACCGCCGACTGACACCGCCCCGCCGACTGACCCGCCCCGCCGGCCGACACGCCGACAGGGCCGACTGTCCGACGGGCCACCGCCCGCTGGAGGCCGGCCATCCGACGGGCCACGCCCGCTCGGACGGCCGGCCACCGGCATCCCCGCCGGCGACGACGGGCTGCCGCGCCGGGTCCCGGGTGCACCCGGGACCCGGCGCCACGTCAGCCGCCCGGCGGAACGTACGGCCCGGGCCCGTCCGTCACCGCGGTGACCAGCACCGCCACCGACGGATGCCCGTCCACCGCCCCGCTCACCGCCGCCCGCACCGCGCGGGTCACGTCCAGCGCCCGGTGAGCGCCCTCCGTCGCCAGCTCCACCTGCACGTGGCCGTCGCCCGTGTGCACGGACGCGCCCAGGATCCGGGTCAGCGCCGCGACCCCCGTCACTCCAGCGGCGGCACGGCCCGCCGCGTCCTCCGGTTCCGCCGGGCGGACCTCGGCGGGGGGCGGTTCGGCCTGTTCCGGTTCGGAGTCCAGCAAGGCCGCCACCTGGACGTCCACTTCGTCGACCACCAGCCCGAGCCGCCGCGCGGCAGCCGTCACCAGAGCCGAGCGCAGCGCCGCCGCGGCGGCCGGCAGCGGCTGGTGGGCCGTCGCGGCCACGGTCGCCTCGATGCGCAGCGGGCCCGGCGGCAGACCGCTCGGGGGCGGTGGCACCTGCGGGGCGGGAGCGGTCCCGGCATCGGCCACGGCGATCCGCAGCTCCATGATCACCGGCCCCGGACCCGGCCCCGCCACCGCCCGGCGCAGCACGCCGACCGCCGCCCGTTCCGAGATCCAGGCCCCGTCCGCCGGACCGCCCAGCGGGAGCAGCCGGCCCAGGCCGAGCCGCTGCCGTACCCCGGACGTCCATCCTTGGGCCCTGTGAGAGCCGTCAGCCGTCGTCATTGCTCCAGCCTGCCGCATCCACGGGGCGAGATGGGGCAAGCACGCTTAATCTGGGCGAGGAAGTCCAATCTGCCCCGAAGGGAAGAACGGCGATGACCGACACCCCACAGCGGAACCACAACCTCGACCCGGACTCGACGGGCGGCAGTTCGCTGACCAAGCGCGGCGGAGGAGACCCCGCCACCCGCGGCCGGACGACGATCGCCGACGGTGTGGTCGAGAAGATCGCCGGAATGGCGGCACGCGACGTGTCCGGAGTGCACGCGATGGGCAGCGGGATGTCGCGGACCTTCGGCGCGGTGCGCGACCGTGTCCCCGGCGGTTCCAAGTCCGTCAGCCGCGGCGTGAAGGCGGAGGTCGGCGAGTCCCAGACGGCACTCGACCTGGAGATCGTCGTCGACTACGGCGTGTCGATCCGCGATGTCGCCCGCGATGTGAGGGAGAACGTGGTCGCGGCGGTCGAGCGGATGACGGGCCTCGAAGTCATCGAGGTCAACATCGCGGTGAGCGATGTGAAGCTGCCCGACGAGGAGGACGACGAGGACCAGTCCGAGCCACGTGTCCAGTAGTCCTTCGGTCAAGGGCAGTTGAGGAGCACAGATGAGCATGGCTGTGGTCGGCATGGTAGCCGGCATGGCGCTCGGCTTCGCCGGGTACTTCGGCGGATTCGGGGCCTTTCTGCTGGTGGCCGCACTGGGGGCGATCGGCTTCATCGCCGGTCGCTTCCTCGACGGTGACCTGGAGCCCGGCGACTTCTTCCGGAGTCGCGATCGCGGCGACCGGCGGCGGTGACGGGCGTGCCGGGGGCGGGCGGACGGGTGACCGCCGCGGAGCGCGGGGAGACCCGGATCGCCGACCGGGTCGTCGCGAAGATCGCCGCGCAGGCGGCGAAGGAGGCGGTCGACGAGCCCGCGAAGGACGCCGCCTCGCCGCGGGCCACGGTCACGGTGCACCGTGACACCGCCCGCGTACGGGTGAGCCTGGAGCTCGGATACCCCAGCGACATCGGGCGCCAGTGCGGTGCCGTGCGTCGCCGGGTCGCCGAGCGGGTAGAGGCATTGGCGGGGATGGAAGTGCCCGAAGTGGCCGTACAGGTCGAGCGCCTGCACCCCTCAGGAGCGAGCCTCGCGGCGCAGGGGAGGATTCGATGACCGAGCCCCAGAACCCGGAACGCGACATCGCCGGGCCGGTGGAACACGGGAGCGTGCTCGCACTCGACCAGTCGGCGTCGTCGGCGGCGTACGACCCCGTCCCGGAGAAGGAACGGAGCGGGGGCGGGGCGGGCCGCTTCTGGTCCGCCCGCCGCATCCCCGCGGGCATCACCGCGCTGGTGGTCCTGGGCGGTGCCGCACTGCTGCTCTACGACGTCGCCGCGGTCCGTGCCGACCACCCGGCGATGCAGTGGCGCCGCTCGCTGGCCGACGAACTGGCCGAGCGCCGCCTGGACGACGTCTGGGTGCTGACGGGCGCTTCGGTCGCGGTGGCCCTGGGCCTGTGGCTGCTGGGCCTCGCCCTCACGCCGGGACTGCGTGATCTGCTGCCGATGCGCCGCGAACGCCAGGGCGTGCGGGCGTCCCTCGACCGGACCGCGGCGGCCATGGTCCTGCGCGACCGGGCCGTGGAGGTCTCCGGTGTGCAGTCGGTCCGGGTCCGGATGGGCCGCGGCAGGGTGAAGGCGCGGGCCGTCTCGCACTTCCGTGAACTGGACGACGTACGGGCCGATCTGGACTCCGTGCTCTCCACCGGCATCAGGGAACTCGGGCTGGCCAGGCATCCGAGCGTGTCCGTCCATGTCCGCCGTCCGGCGAAGAAGGGGTGAGCGGCGTGCTCAGGACAGTCAACCGGGTACTGCTGGGTCTGGCCGGACTCGTGCTGATCTGCGTCGGCGGCGGGGTGCTGGCCGCGGCGCTCGATCTCTCCGTACCGTCCTGGTGGCCCTGGTACGGCAAGCGCGACGTACTGCTCAGCGACGCGGACCGGGACCGCTGGCGCTCCGAGGGCTGGTGGTGGCCGGTGGTGATCGCGGTCCTCGCGGTCCTGGTGGTCCTCGCCCTGTGGTGGCTGCTCGCCCAGCTGCGCCGCGCCCGCCTCTCCGAAGTGCTCGTGGACAGCGGCGACGGCGAGGGCGCGCTGCTGCGCGGCCGCGCCCTGGAAGGCGTCCTCGCGCAGGAGGCGGGGGCCCTGGACGGGGTGTCCCGCGCCCATGTCGTCCTGGCCGGCAAGCGCAGTACGCCGCGGGCCAGGATCCGGCTGCTGATGGAGCCGCACGCCGCACCCGGCGAGGCGCTGGGCCGGCTCACCGACGAGGCCCTGGCCCACGCCCGGGACTCGGCCGGCCTGGCGGAGCTGCCTGCCGAGGTGCGGCTCAAGGCGGTCAAGCACCGCGCGGAACGGGTCACCTGACGGGCGGAACGGCCGGCGGGCAGAAGGCGACGCGCCCGGGCCGGGCCGGACGGTCGCCGACCGTCCGGCCCGGCCCGGGCGTTCCACCGTCTCAGAAGCCGCGCCGCGATCCGCCGTCGACCGGGAACATGATGCCGGTCAGATAGGAAGCGGCGGGCGAGAGCAGGAACGCCGCCGTCCGGCCGAACTCCTCCGGGGTGCCGTAGCGGCGCAGCGGGATGGCCGCCTCGTTCGCCGTGCGTGCGGCCTCGGCGTCACCCGACAGCGCGTCCAGTTCGCGTACCCGGTCCGTGTCGATCCGGGCCGGGAGCACGCCCACCACCCGGATGCCCCGCGGGCCGAGCTCGTCGGCCAGCGACTTGGCGAACCCCGCGAGACCGGGCCGCAGCCCGTTGGAGATGGTCAGTCCGGCGATCGGCTCGTGGACGGAGCCGGAGAGCACGAAGCCGATGACACCGCCCTCGCCGAGCACCGTGGCGGCCGCCCGGGCCAGGCGCACCGCACCCAGGAAGACCGACTCGAAGGCCGACTGCCACTGCGCGTCGGTGTTGTCCGCCGCGGTGCCCGGCGCCGGACCGCCCACGCTGATGAGGATGCCGTCGAGGCGGCCGAGCCCTTCCAGCGCGGTCTCCACCAGCCGCTGCGCCGCCGCGGGGTCGGCGTTGTCGGCGGCGAGCCCGACGGCGTCCGGCCCCAGTTCGGTGGCGGCCGCCTCGGCGCGCTTCTCGTCACGGCCGGTGATGATCACCTTCGCGCCGTCGTCCACCAGCGCGCGTGCCGTGGCGTTGCCGAGCCCCCGGGTCGCTCCGGTGACGATGTACACACGGTCCTTCAGTCCAAGATCCATGGCCCTATCCTGCCGCGTCACCCCGGGCCGTGTCCTCGACGGCCTGTGCCTCGGCCAGCGCGACCGCCGTCCCGACCAGTCCGATGTGGCTGAACGCCTGTGGGAAGTTGCCCAGTTGCCGCATGCCCGCGGTGTCGTACTCCTCGGCGAGCAGCCCCACGTCGTTGCGGAGGTCCAGCAGCCGCTCGAAGAGCTCCTTGGCCTCGTCGGCGCGCCCGGTCATCCGCAACGCGTCCGCCAGCCAGAACGAGCAGGCGAGGAACGCGCCCTCACCACCCGGCAGTCCGTCCATCGAGGTGCCGTCGGTGCTGTAGCGGCGCACCAGCCCGTCGCTGCCCAGCTCCTCCCGTACGGCGTCCACCGTCCCGATGACGCGGGGGTCGTCCGGCGGCAGGAAGCCGGTCCGGGCGATCAGCAGCGTCGCGGCGTCCAGGTCCTGTGACCCGTACGACTGGGTGAACGTGTTGCGCACCGGGTCGTACCCCCGCTCGCACACCTCCCGGTGCACCGCGTCCCGCATCGCCCGCCAGCGGTCCGCGTCGCCGGACAGCGAGGGGTCCTCCTCCAGGCTGCGCACCGCACGGTCGGCCGCCACCCAGGCCATCACCTTGGAGTGCACGAAATGGCGGCGCTCCCCCCGGATCTCCCACAGCCCCTCGTCCGGCTCGCGCCACGTGGACTCCAGGAAGCCGAGCAGGCTGAGCTGGAGGCTCCAGGCGTGCGGCTTGTCGTCGAGACCGGCGTCCCGCGCCAGCCGGAGGGAGTCGATGACCTCCCCGTACACATCGAGCTGGCGCTGCCGGACGGCGGCGTTGCCGATCCTGACCGGGGCGGAGTTCTCGTAGCCGCGCAGCCAGGGAAGCTCCGACTCGGGGAGCCGTCGCTCGCCCGCCAGGCCGTACATGATCTGCAGGTCGGCCGGGTCCCCGGCGACCGCACGCAGCAGCCAGTCCCGCCACGCGGCCGCCTCCTGCACATAGCCGGCCGAGAGGAGCGCGCCCAGGGTGAGGGTGGAGTCCCGCAGCCAGCAGAAGCGGTAGTCCCAGTTCCGTACGCCTCCGATCTCCTCCGGCAGCGAGGTGGTGGGGGCCGCCACGATGCCGCCGGTCGGGCCGAAGGTGAGCGCCTTGAGGGTGATCAGCGAACGGATCACCGCTTCCCGGTAGGGGCCCTGGTACTTGCACCGGGCCGACCACTCGGTCCAGTCGGCCAGGGTGTTCTCCAGCGCCTCGTGCGGGTCGACGAGATCGGGGCGGGGCGAGTGCGAGGGGTGCCAGGTCAGGACGAAGGCCACCTGCTCGCCCGCGGAGACGCTGAACGAGGAACAGGTGGAGAACTGCTGGCCCCACGTCTTGACCGGTGGTTCGCTGCGCAGCCAGGCGGAGTCCGGGCCTGCGACCGCCACCCGGTGGCCCTGGGAGCGGCGCATCCACGGCACGATCGAGCCGAAGTCGAAGCGCAGCCGGATCACGGAGGACATGTCGACGGTGCCGCTGATCCCCTCGACGATCCGCATCACGTCGGGTTCCTGGTCCCGCTGGGGCATGAAGTCGATGACCTTGACCGTGCCGGTGCGGGTCTCCCAGAACGTCTCCAGGACGAGGGAGTCGCCCACGTAGGCGCGCCGGGTGCAGGTGTCCGCGCCCTTGGGAGCGATGCGCCAGTGGCCGTTGTCCTCGTCGCCGAGCAGCGCGGCGAAGCAGGCGCCCGAGTCGAAGCGGGGCAGGCAGAGCCAGTCGACAGAACCGTTCCTGCCGACCAGGGCGGCTGTCTGGAGATCGCCGATGAGGGCGTAGTCCTCGATGCGTGGGGTCACGTTCTGGCCTTTTCCCGCGCGGAGCCCTTGCTAAGCAGCCACCGTGTCAGGAGAGGCGGGAGTCACCCGGTGGGCGTCGGCCCGGACGTGCCGTCAGGCCTTCGCCGGCTCGGGCTCCGCCGCATCGGCGGCCTGTTCGGCGGCTGCGGCCGCCGCCACGCGGTCGCGCTTCTCCCGGCGGGCCAGCACCACGAAGCCGGCCGGGACGCCGGCGGCGAACAGCCACCACTGCACGGCGTACGCCATGTGCGGGCCGATGGAGCCCGCGTCGGGGGCCTCGATCAGCTCGGGGGTGCCGCCCTTCGGCTCCGGCCCGGTCTGCTCGATGTAGCCGCCGAGCACCGGGCGGGACAGGAGCTTCGCCTGCTGGGCGCTGTTGATCAGCATCACCTGGCGGTCCGGCAGGTCGGCGAGGTCCTTGATGCCGCTGCTGCCCGTCGTCTCGTCGGCCTTGAGACGTCCGGTGACGGTCACCTCGCCCCTGGGCGCGGCCGGTACGTCGGGGAAGGCGTGCTGGTCGGCGGCGGACGGGACCCAGCCGCGGTTGATCATGACCGTGCCGCCGCCCTTGAGGTCGAACGGGATCAGCACGTGGACGCCGATGCTGCCGTCGGTGGCGGTCCTGCGCCGGACGACGACCTCGTGCTTCTCGTCGTACGTCCCCGTGGCCGTCACCGCACGCCAGTAGTCGGAGCGCGGAACGACATGACCGGGAGAGGTGAGCCCGGCGACGGGAACGGGCTTCGCCTTGAGGTTCCGCGAGATCAGGGCGTTCTGCGCGACCTTGTGCTCATGCCGGTGCAGCTGCCAGAAACCCAGCTCGACCATCGTCGGAATCAGGACGAGGGCGATGAGGGCGAGAATCAGCCACTGCCGGGTCAACAGGAAGCGGTACACCCCATGACGGTACAACTGCGTCATGGGGTGCATTGCGGAGGGGGTGGGGCCCCGGGCGCGGCGCCCGGTGCTCAGACTTTGTCGACGATGCCCACCTTCCCCTCCGCGCGGGCGCAGTGGCCGCCGCAGAACCAGTGGCCGTCGACCTCGACGCCCTGGCCGATGACCTGGACCCGGCAGTGCTCACAGATGGGCGCCATCCGGTGGATGGCGCAGGAGAAGCAGTCGAAGACGTGCACCGCGCCCTGCGCGTGCACCTCGAAGGACATCCCGTAGTCGTTTCCGCATACCTCGCAACGTGCCATGCGCCACAGGGTGGGACGC
The DNA here is from genome assembly GCF_004795105.1 of Streptomyces sp. A0642. GTDB lineage: Bacteria > Actinomycetota > Actinomycetes > Streptomycetales > Streptomycetaceae > Streptomyces. The sequence goes on from NZ_SSBL01000032.1 coordinate 15,009, forward strand.
CGGGGCGGCGACGGGCGAGCGGCGGGCGGGCGAGTCGCCCTCGGTTCACTCCGATGACCGCGTCGGCGACGGCACCTTCGCTGCCGCGGCCACATCCCTCAGCAGATGGGTGAAGGCACTCTCGTCCAGGATCGGGGTGCCGAACGACTTCGCCTTCACCGTCTTCGACGTCGTCGCGTCCGGGTCGTTGGTGACAAGCAGACTCGTCAGCCGGGAGACGCTCGTCGCCACGTGGAGCCCCGCCTCCACGGCCCGGTCCTCCAGGAGTTCGCGGTCGACCGACGTGTCCCCGGAGAACGCCACCCGCATGCCCTGCATGAGAGGTTTGTCCTTCTCGTACCGTCCCGGATTCGGATGCGGGCAGGCCGGGCGCTTGCGCGAGGGGCGCCAGCTGTTCTGCGTCCCGTACGAGGGCTGGTAGCCGATCCGCGGGGTGACGGGCGAGTCCGACCACTCGGTCAGCGGGCGGCACTCGAGGAGCGGCAGCCGCACCCCGTCCCGCGCCGCCGCGTGCAGGCTCGGGCGGAACGCCTCGGCCAGCACGCGGGCGTCGTCCAGCGCGTGGTGCGCGCGCTCCTGCACCACGCCGAAGTGCGCGGCCAGCGACTCCAGCTTGTGGTTGGGCAGCGGCAGCCGCAGCTCCTTGGAGAGCGCGATGGTGCACAGCCGCTGCTGGACCGGGGCGACGACCGCGGCCCGTGCGTACTCCCGGGCCAGCATCGACCAGTCGAAGGCGGCGTTGTGCGCGACGAGCACCCGGTCGGCGAGGCGTTCGGAGAGCTGGGCGGCGACCTCGGGGAAGAGCGGGGCGCCTTCCAGGACGTCGCTCGTCAGTCCGTGGATCCAGACGGGACCGGGATCGCGCTCCGGGTTGACGAGGGTGTACCAGTGGTCCTCGACGTTGCCCTGGGCGTCCAGGCGGTAGACGGCGGCGGAGATGATCCGGTCGTCCCGTGCGAGGCCGGTGGTCTCCACGTCGACGACCGCGTACCCCTGCGGGTAGGCGGTCGGCCACGGTGCTGCGGTCTGGCGGTCGTCGAGCATGGTCACAGAGAATACGGGCCGACACCGACAGTCCCCTATTCGGCCGTCGGCCCGGCCCCGGCCGAACCTCGCGCGCGGGACCGTCCCCGAGGCGGGACCGCACCCCGCGCGGGGTGACCGGCCGCCCCTCCCGCGGGGCCGCCCAGCAGCCCGTCCACCAGCGCCCGCAGGGAAGTGACGAACAGCCGCTCCGGGTCGGCCGGCCGGGCCAGGGCGCGGGCCAGGGCCGGGTCGTCGCCCGGCGAGGAGGCCGACCACAGTTCACCCTCACCGGGCGACTGGACGGGGGACCGCTCCCGGTTGCGCTCGACGAGCAGGAAGCCGACGGTGTGGAACTGCACCGCCCGCACGGCGGCGGCCGCCCGGGCGCCGCGCAGCCCGGCCGCGTGCACCTCGTGGACCAGCGCACGCTGGGCGGGCAGGAACATCCGTTCCGTCAGTCCCCGTTCGTGGACCATGGCGATCAGATGCGGCCGGGCGCGCAGCTCCCGGCGGAGCCCGCGGGCCACGGACACGATCCGGGTGGCCGGGGTGCGGCCGGTGGGGCGCAGGGTGCCCATCTCGCGGACGGTGCGCTCGACGAGGGCGTCCAGCAGCGACTCGCGGTTGCCGATGTGCCAGTAGATCGAGGTGACGGCGGTGCCCAGCTCCGCGGCCAGCTTGCGCATGGTCAGGTGCTGCGGACCGTGCTGCCGCACGAGCCCGGCAGCGGTCGCGAGGACCTCCTCACGCGTCAGCGGCGATCGAGCCACAGCTCCTCCAGACCTCTCGACTCCGTTACACGCACGGCTCTTCACCCTTCACGAGCTCCGGTGTAACTGTGTTACAGAACCCGGCACGGACAACCGAGAAGGGTGGCACCGCATGGCACGTGTACGGTACGGCGCGCGCACCGAGGCCGAGATCGCGGCGGCCCGCGAGGCCCGCTCCCGGCTTCCCGACATCTGGTCCACCGGCGTCACCGCCGTCTGGGAGAGCGACCCGGACGCGGTGGCCGCCGTCCTCCCGCCGCCCCTGAAACCCTCCGCACGCCCGCTCGTCCGGGCCGGTATCAGCAAGGTCGATCTCCCCGGCTACCCCCTCGGCGCGGGCTCCGTCGCCGTCGCCGCCGTCCACGACGGGCACGAGGGCTGGTATCCCCTCGTCATGCCGATGACCCATGAACGGGCCCTGACCGGCGGCCGCGAGGTGTTCGGCGAGCCCAAGAAGCTCGGCGAGGTGCGTGTGGAGCGCGAAGGGCTCGTGGTGCACGCCTCCCTCGCCCGCCACGGCATCGCCTTCGTCGAGGTCCGGGGCGCCGTCACCGAACCGCTGCCGCTGCCCGCACCGGCCACCAAGCTCGACTTCTACTTCAAGTTCCTGCCGTCGGCGGACGGGGAGGGCTTCGACTCCGGCCCCGTTCTGATCCACTGCACCCGCCACGAGAGAGTCCGCAGGCTGGAGCGGATCACCGGCGACGTGGTGCTGCGCGAATCCATGTACGACCCGGTCGCCGACCTTCCCGTACTCCGCGTCCTCGACCTCGCCATCGGCGAGAAGACCAGCGACCAGCGGGGCCGGGCCGTCGAGCGGGTGAGCGCCGACGCGCTCCTGCCGTACATCCACCAGCGCTACGACGATCCGCAGCAGATCCACGACGGCCCGCCGGGAGGGAGCGTCCGATGAGGCTTCAGGAGGGCCAGACCGCCGTCGTCACCGGTGCCGCGAGCGGCATCGGGCTCGCGATGGCGCGGAGGTTCGCGGCCGAGGGGCTGAAGGTCGTCCTCGCCGACGTGGAGGAGGCCGCGCTCGACAAGGCGGCCGGGGAACTGCGCCGCGAGGGTGCGCGGGTGCTCGCCGCGGTCGTCGACGTCGGCGAACGCGACTCCGTCACCGCGCTCGCCGACACCGCGTACGACGCCTTCGGGGCCGTGCACGTGCTGTGCAACAACGCGGGGGTCGGCTCCGGCGCCGAGGGCCGGATGTGGGAGCACGACCCGAACGACTGGAAGTGGGCCTTCGCCGTCAACGTGTGGGGCGTCTTCCACGGCATCCAGGCCTTCCTGCCGCGGATGCTGGAGGGCGGCGCCCCCGGCCACGTCGTCAACACCTCGTCCGGCGACGGCGGGATCGCCCCGCTGCCCACCGCCTCCGTGTACGCCGTCACCAAGTCCGCCGTCGTCACGATGACCGAGTCGCTGTACGCGCACCTGCGGGCGGAGGGCGCCCCGGTCGGCGCCTCGGTCCTCTTCCCCGGCCCGCACATGCTGCGGACCGGACTGTGGGAATCGCACCGCAACCGGCCCGAGCGGTACGCCAAGGAGCGCCCGCGCCGGACCCCGTACCGAAGCCTCGGCCAGTGGGAGAGCGCCATGAGGGCGGCGGGCCACGAGGTGGAGTTCACCCCGGTGGAGGACGTCGCCGCGACCGTCGTGGACGGGATACGCGCCGACCGCTTCTGGATGCTGCCCGACAGCGAGCACAGCGACCGTCAGATCCGCGCCCGGGCGCAGTCGATGCTCGACCGTTCCCATCCGTCGTACCTGGAGAGCTTCGTACTCGACTGAGGAGACAGGACCCCGCGATGACCGACGACCCGTACCTGATCATCTCCTCCGACTGCCACGCCGGACTGCCCACCGAGGAGTACCGGCCCTACCTGGAGCGCCGCTTCCACCCCGCGTTCGACGACTTCCTGGCCGGCCGTGACCGCCGTCGCGAGGAGATGACCCGACTCGGCGTACGCAACGAGGCCTTCGCCGACAAGTGGTTCCACGACAACGAGGAGGGGCTGAGAGGGGGCTGGGACGCCGGACAGCGCCTCAAGGAGCTCGACGGCGACGGCGTGGCCGCCGAGGTCGTCTTCCCCGACGCGGACGCCGTCGACAGCCGCACCGCGGCCCCCTTCGGGGTCGGCCTCGGCCTCTCCGGGGACCAGGACCCCGAGCTGGGCATGGCCGGGGCGCAGGCACACAACCGCTGGCTCGCCGACTTCGTCTCGCAGCACCCCGAACGCCACTGCGGGGTGGCCCTGCTGCCCGTCACCGGCGAGACCGACCGGGTCGTCGCCGAGATCCACCGGGCGAAGGAGTCCGGTCTCGGCGCCCTGATGATCCCCTCCATGTGGGTCGGCAAGGCCCCCTACCACGACCGCCGTTACGACCCCGTGTGGGCGGCCGCCGCCGAGACGGACATGCCGGTCGTCACCCATTCCGGCGCGGCGCCCCGCCACGAGTACGGCGACCACCTCGGCATCTACGTATCCGAAGTCACCTGGTGGCCCTCCCGCCCGCTCTGGTTCCTCCTCTGGTCGGGCGCCTTCGAACGGCACCCCGGGCTCAGGTTCGGCGTCGCGGAGTCCGGCTGCTGGTGGCTGCCGAACCTCCTGTGGTTCATGGACCGGCTCTACCTCGGCGCCCACGGCGGCAAGAAGCTGTCCCCGTTCGCCGAACTCAAGCGCCCCCCGCACGAGTACCTCGACCGGCAGGTGTTCATCTGCGCCACCAACACCAAACGCCGTGAGCTGGCCCAGCGGTACGAGATCGGCGTCGGCAACATCCTGTGGGGCAGCGACTTCCCGCACCCGGAGGGCACCTGGCCCAACACCGCGACGTGGCTGCGCGACACCTTCCACGACATCCCCGTCGCCGAGACCCTCGTGATGCTGGGCCTCGCCGCGGCCGAGGTCTTCGGCTTCGACACGGACAAGCTCTCCCCGCTGGCCGCCCGCATCGGTCCCACCCCCGCCGATCTGGGCCAGAGCACCGACCAGGCAGCGGTCGAGGCGTCCTGGGCCCGCTCCCGCGAGGCCGGCCGGCACTGGCTCACCGACCACGACTTCCCGGTCCTGGGGACGTCATGACCGACCGCGACGTGCCGAAGGGGGACGTCATGACCGACCACGACGGGCTGAGCCAGGGGGCGTCATGACCGACCGCTACACCGTCATCTCCGCCGACTGCCACGCCGGCGCCGACCTCCTCGACTACCGGCCCTACCTGGAGTCGAGGCACCACGACGACTTCGACGCCTGGGCAGCCGCCTACGTCAACCCGTACGAGGACCTGCTCGCCGACACCGCCGACCTCAACTGGAACTCGGACCGCCGCCTCGCCGAACTGGAGGCCGACGGCATCGTCGCGGAAGTCGTCTTCCCCAACACCATCCCGCCCTTCTTCCCCTCCGCCTCCCTGATGGCCCCGGCGCCCTCCCGGCAGGAGTACGAACACCGCTGGGCCGGCCTGCGCGCCCACAACCGCTGGCTCGCCGACTTCTGCGCCGCCGCGCCCGGCCGGCGGGCGGGCGTCGCGCAGATCCTCCTCAACGACCCGGCCGAGGCGGTCCGCGAGATCCGCCGCACCAGGGAAGCCGGCCTCACCGGCGGCATCCTGCTGCCCGGCGCACCCCCGGGCAGCGGCATCCCGGAGCTGTACTCCGAGGTGTACGACCCGCTGTGGGCGGTCTGCGCGGAGCTCGGCGTACCGGTCAACCACCACGGCGGCTCGGCCTCCCCGCCGCTCGGCGAGGAACCGGCGGCCCGCGCCGTCTTCATGGTGGAGACCACGTGGTTCTCGCACCGCGCGCTGTGGCACCTGGTCTTCGGCGGAGCCTTCCGCCGCCACCCGGGGCTGAGACTGGTCCTCACCGAACAGGGGTCGGGCTGGATCCCGGGCGTCGTGGAGATGCTCGACTACTACCACGGGCGGCTCGTCGCGGCGGCCTCCCGGGCGGCGACCGCCGAGTCCAGGTTCGGCGCCGGGCTCGCCGCCTCGATGGGCGCGAGCCCCAGTGAGGTCTGGCGCGACAACTGCTACGTGGGCGCCAGCTTCATGCGCCCGCACGAGGTGCCGCTGCGCGACCGGATCGGCCTCGACAAGATCATGTGGGGCAGTGACTACCCGCACGACGAGGGCACCGCCCCGTACTCCCGGGAAGCCCTGCGGATCGCGTACGCCGGACTGCCGCAGGCCGAGATCGCGGCCATGACCGGTGGGAACGCCGCCCGCGTCTACGGATTCGACCTGCCCGCCCTCGACCGCATCGCGGCGACCGTCGGCCCGACGGTCGAGGAGATCGCCGAACCCCTGAAGGAGGTCCCGGCGGACGCGACGAGCCCCGCCTTCGCACCGGGCGGGTCGGTACGCGTCTGGTGACACGGCAGTCGCCGAACCCGTCGGACCGGCGGGCCGTCTGTGGCATGGTGATCCGCACCGAACGGGCTGACGGGGAGGCGACAACGGCCATGGGCGTCAGTAGACAGGCATTGCTCATCGCGGTGCCGCAGTACGAACTGAGTGACCACTTCCCGGACTTGACGGCTGCGGTGGTCAAGGACGTGGAGCTGATGGACGCGGCACTGCGCTCGTCCGGCTACAGCGTGGAGACCCTGGGGCTCGCCCCGGAGCGTCCCGCGCTGCGGTCCCGGATCATCAGCGCCATCAGCCGGGTCTGCTGCACGGCCCCGGAGGGCGGCACCGTACTGATCCACTTCACCGGCCACGGGCTGTCGGTGGACGGCTCCGACTACCTCGTGCCCTCCGAAGCACAGCTCAACTGGTCGACCGACCCTCCCCACGTCGACGCCGACAGCCTGATCGGTCTCGATCTGACGACCTTGCTCAAGGGCTGCAAGGCAGGCACCGTCCTGCTCACCGTCGACGCCTGCCGCGACGCGCAGACCGAAGCGACGGGGTCCTCCGGCGGCCCCGCCACCAACTTCCCGTCGTGGCGGGACCGGGTGGCAGTCGTCTTCGGCTGCGCGGCGGGCCAGACCTGCGGTTCGGACGACCACGCGGGCAGCCACTTCACCCGCGCCCTCGCGGAGGCCCTGGCCTCGGACAGCTCGCCGCGGACCGTCGCCGACGTCATCTCCCACACCGTGCGCAGAACCGCCGAGTTCGCCCGCGCCGCCCAGCACGAGCAGCGGCCCAACCCGCAGTACGCGCCGAGCGGCCCCGGCGCGATCTCCGGGGTCGAGCTCTGCTCGGGGCGGACGCTCCAGGAGGAGTGGTCGGTGGCGGTGCGGGACCCGGAACTGTGGGCCGCCGTCCAGTGCGGCGAGGAGCGGCGGAGCGAGCTCCAGGAGGCGCTGACCCGGCTGACCCTGGAGTGCGCCCGGCTGAGGGCCCTCGCGCTGGCGGAGGTCTCCGATCCCTGGGCCGACGACGACTACCCGGTCCGTGTGCTCAAGACCGGCCTGCGCGCGCTGCTGGCTCCGTCGGTGACGCAGGGCGGCCCGCTGCTGGACCCCTGTGAGTTCGCCGTGCTCATGGCCGCGCCCTTCGTCCGCGAGGCCGTGTTCGCCATGGGGGTCAAGGAGGCGGTGGCCACCGAGCCCTTCCGGCTCGACCCCGCGACGGGCGATCTCGGAGCGGACGCGGCCAGGATCGACCTGGAACACACCTTCGCCGCCCACCCGTTGATCTGGCGGAAGGGCCGGAAACTGGCTAGCAGGGGGAGGACGGAGGAGGCCGACGGCATCGCCGCCTGGCTCATGCACCGCCACGTCCTCGGCCGCGAAGGACTCTGGGACACCTACGCACCGGGCCTGCTCGGCCCGTTGGCCTCCGTCATGCTCGGCACCAGCGAGGAGTCTGCCCGGTTCGCGGAGTGCATGGACGGGCTGCTGCGCGTCTGCCGCCAGACCGCCGTCGCCCCCGCGCAGCCGTACGCCGGGGAGCGGGAGCCGGCCGACGAGCCGCAGCGGCCCGGGGAGCTCGTGCCCCGTACCGGCCCCTCCGAGCGGTGGCGGGCGCGCGAACTTTCCTGGCTGATCGGCCTGGCGGGGCTGCTCGGAGGAGACCTCCGGGACATGTCGGGTGTCATGGTGGACAACATCGGAGTAACCGACGGCCTCGTACCCGCGCAGGCCGTGGCCGGCGTCCAGGAACTCCGCTGGTCCCGTGACCGCCTCGGCACTTGCATCGACCTGGATCTGCCCTGCCCGCACCCGGCCGTGCACGCCGCACTCCAGACGCTGACCGGCTGGGCCGACGACGCCGTGCAGCACATCAAGCAGCATCTGGCGGCGGGCGAGACACCGGGCCTCCTCTTCCACCTTCCCGAACGCGTCACCTGTCACAAGCTGCGGCCTCAGTACAACGCCGCCGACCGCGGCGACGCCTACGGTCTGCCACTGATGCGCTTCAGCCTCGCCGAGGACGAGATGCGTGAGCTCCTCATGGGTTCCCAGCTGTACGGCGACCGGACGCTCGCCCTCAGGGAGCTCTACCAGAACGCCCTGGACGCCTGTCGCTACCGCCAGGCGCGGGTGCGGTACGGCAGGGCGAAGGGAGGGATCGCCCAGGACTGGTCCGGCGAGATCGTCTTCCGCCAGGGAACCGATTCCGACGGCCGCCCGTACGTGGAGTGCGAGGACAACGGCGTGGGCATGGGCCAGACCGCCCTGCGCAGTACGTTCGCGCGAGCGGGCCGGCGGTTCGAGCAGTCCCGCGAGTACCGGAGGGAACAGGCTCGTTGGAGAGCCGTGGACAAGAGCCTCAGACTCTTCCCCAACAGCCGTTTTGGCATCGGGGTGTTCAGCTACTTCATGCTGGCCGACGAAATCAGCATCTGGACCCGGGTCACGGACGAGTTCGGCCGACCGGAGTCCAGCCGCGGGCTGCGGGTGGACATCGCGTCGAGCGGCAGTCTCTTCCGTATCAAGGAGAGCGACGCCTCCCAGCCGGGCGGCGGGACGCGGGTGCGGCTCTACCTCAACAGCGACTCGCTCGACGCCGCGCAGGAGCTGGCGAAGTACGTATGGCTGTGCGACTTCCCCCTGCGTGTCGAGCGGGCCGACGGCGTCGTGAAGAGGTGGGAGGAGAACGTCCTCTACTACGACGGGGACCACACGAGCCCGGTCCGGGCCGATCGGAACGTGTGGTGGGTTCCCGGCTCCGGCTGCCTGCTCGTCGACGGGATCTGGACACCCACGGGCACCGTCGACGCGCCGCCCGGCGCGTCGTTCAGCACGCTCGCCGGCCGCCGGGACGAATCGATGTTCGGGTGCGTCATCGATCTGAGGGAGACGCACCTGCCGGAACTGAACACCAGCAGAACGAAGATCCTCTCGTACGACAAGGGCTGGGCGGCGGGTCACATCCGCGAACTGGCCGGGCAGATGGAGATGCCTGGCTGGTTCAGCATGGAGTGGCTGTGGCAGTTCGCGGGAAGTCACCGGGGCGGCGCGCCGACGCTGGTCGCGAAGCTTTTGGAGAGCAATGCGCTGCTGGCCAGTACGACCGGATGGGACCAGGGCGCGGGGGTCGCGCTGCGTGAGATCGGCTGCCTGCCGATGGACATCGCGCTCCGCAGGGGTGAGAAGTCCTCGGAGTACCTTCACATCGGCTTGGAGTCGGCGGTGCCCGGCCTGGTGGCATGGCGGGTGGCCGCCCTGCGCGCGGCAGGCATACCCGTGGAGAACCGCTGGGTGGACGTGCCGGCCCCGGAATCGCTGGTGGGATATCCGCGGCCGGTGCCGTGGGAGAGCCGGATGTCCACGAAGGAGTACGGCAGGGGCGTCTCGCTCGAAGAGGCCGTGGTGCCGCAGCAGGGCGACGCGCCCACGACGTTCGCCGGGCTGCTCGGCAGACTGCGCAGATATGCCATCGTCGGTGTGCGCGTTCCCTCGGTCCCCGACCTCGAGGCCGCGCACGCGGTGGAACTCGATTCAGTGGACTGCGCCCTGCTCGGGGACAGCAGCAGATTCACCGATTCGCTGATCAGCATGTGGGTGGCGGAGACGGGGGACGAGCAGCCGGAACCCGATGAGGTGCTGTCCGTGCTGAACCACTTCTCCGTCCAGGCCGGGCTTCCCTGGCGCGAGGCTCTGGCACGGGCCGCCAGATTTGTCGGCGCCGGACTGCCGCTGGCGCCACTGGACTGGGCGCTCGACAGGGTTCCTGCAGACCCGGACGCGATCGCGACGGAGCGGGAGATGCAGGTACTGCGGCTGCACCCCGCCTTCGCCGGGCACAGAAGAGGGCTTCGGCTCGACGAGCCGCCGACGCGGGAGGAGTTCGACCAGACCGTCCAGCGGTACGGATGGCTCGGGCTCCCGGCCGACGCCCCGATGGCCGCACTCGGGGGCTTCGCCGGAGCGGCTGGGATGTACGGCGAGGTGGAGGACGCGTTCGGGCGCGCGTACTGGGTCGGGCACGGCCCGACCGCACGGTTCTGGGCCATGGCCGCCGCCAGGGCGTCGACGACGGTGGGGCAGGTGCATGAGCGCTTCGCGCCGTGGTTCGCGTCGATGGATCTGGACCTGCCGGATCTGGACGGGCTGAAGGACAGGAGGTTCACCAAGCTGGAGTCCGCGCTGGTGGCGGATCCCGCCGTGCCCCGCGAAACTTACAAGCTGTACGCGGCCCGTCCGTCCTCGTCCTCGTATCTTGCTCCGCTCTCCGAGATCGCCGTCGCCGTGCGCACCTCCCAGGCGGACACCGCCGCCATCACGGCGGCGCTGACGGGCTTGGCGGAGTCGGGACTCGTGGACGCCGCAGCCGCGGGACTCGTCGAGCGCTGGCTCGGCGTTCCGCAGGACGACATGAGGCTCCTCATGCCGTGGTCATGGGGGCTTTCCTGGCTCGGCGACGCGGGAGGCCCGACCCGTCTCGACTCCCCCTACGCCGTACTGGCGGCCTCGGCCTGCCGCCTTCCGCTCGGGGTGGTGTACGCGAAACTCGCCGAACTGGCCCCGTTGGTGGGCATCGAGCCCTCGATGGGGCCGCTGCCCGAGCATCTGGCCGACGTACACGTCAGCGCGGCGGATGTGGAAGCCGGCTGCGTGTCGACACCGGAGGGGGTGTGCTGGCTGGCGGTGCCCAGTGTGGGCAGGCTGGCGCAGCACGCCCGGGGCCGGGAGGGCACGCTCGGGGACAGCGTGCGGGAGCTGAGCCGGTTCGCCGCGCTCGGCAGCCCCTGGACCCCCCGGGACGACGTCGACGGGGCGGAGTGGGCGCGGTGGCGTCCGACACAGCACGACGCGGCGATGTTCCTCGACGATCTGGCCGGCGACCGGCCCGTCGGCACCCTCGACCTCCTGCGGGTCGCCGCCCGCTTCGGCTGGCCGGTGGACCGGGCCTGGGACCGCCTCGCTGTCTACCGTACTTTCGGAGTCGAACTGCTCGTCGAGCGGCCCGAGTTCTCCGAGATCCCGATGTGGCAGGACCTGATCCTGCTCACCGAGGAGTACACCGGCCGCGCCCCGGCCCTCGCCGGGCCGATCTCCGGCGAGCGGATCGCCGTCAGCGCACGGGAGCTGGAATGGACCACGGAACAGGTCGTGCAGCGGCTGCGCCTGTATGCGGGGGTGTTCGGCCTGGATCTGCCGGAGACGTACCCCGCCGACCCGGCACCGACCCCGCCCGCGGTGCCGTACCGCGACCCGTCACAGGAGAGGAAGCCGAATGCCGCCCGCGCATGATCTGACACCGTTCCGCGAACAACAGCTCGCGCCCGCCGGGAACCCCGCCGTCGTACGTTCCGCCGACGGTCGCTGGTACACAGTCACCGGTCTGTGCCCGAATTGCCGTGCGAGCAGCGTGTTCCGGGTGACGTACGGACTGCTCGGCCCGTACAAGGGCGGCCGACGGCTGCTCGGCCGAAGGAAGACTCCGGACAAGCTCACGGGGAGCATCCTGGTCTACTGCCAGTGCGGGTTCCCGCATCCGGACCGGCCCTCCGAATCCCCCGACACGGGCTGCGGGGCCTTCTGGGACGTGCCGGTGCCGTGACCGACCTGACCAGGAAGCGTTTCGCGCAGCTCGGCCAGCAGCTCCAGCTCGAGCAGCTCACCGCCGTCCGTAAGCAGGCCGAAGGCTGGCGCAACGGGCTCACCGCCCTGACCGGGCTCGTCGCGGTCGTCTTCGTCCTCAAGGGCCCGGAGAGCGTCGCAGGCATGACCACCGCATGGCGCTGGACCACGGCCGGCCTGCTCGTCCTGGCGTTCCTCCTGCTGCTGACCGGCGCTTTGGCCGCCGTACGCGCCGCGCACGGGCAGCTGGGGCGCGGCACCTGGCTGACCGGCGACCAGCTGCTGAGCGCCGTACTCGACGAGGTCGAGGACACCCAGGATGTACTGACCTCTGCCCGCCGCCGCTCAGTCACAGGCCTCATCGCGGTCGTCGCGGCCATCGCGGTGACCTGGGTCGTGCCGGCGGCAGCGGACAAGGAGGCCAAGCCGGCCGGCCCGACTGTCGTCGTCTCCACGGCGGCCGGCACCACCTGCGGTGAGCTGATACTGAGCGACCGCGAAGCGGTGACGCTCAAAGCCCGCGGCCAGAAGGCGCTGCGCCGCATCCCGGCGCGGGATGTCCGCTCGTTGGCTCCGGCGGCCTCATGCTGAGCACGGCGGCACCGCGAACAGGAAATGAGACCATCCCCGAATGACGCAACCCCAGGCGCACCACGAACCGCACGGCAACGGCCTGGGCGCGCGGCTGAACTGGCTGCGCGCCGCGGTCCTCGGGGCCAACGACGGCGTCGTCTCCACCGCGGGCCTCGTCGTCGGCGTCGCCGGGGCCACCGACGCCCGCGGCACCCTGCTGACGGCGGGCCTGGCGGGGCTGCTGGCCGGGTCCATGTCGATGGCCGCGGGCGAGTACGTGTCGGTCTCCACCCAGCGTGATTCGGAGAAGGCCGCACTGGCCACGGAGAAGCGGGAGCTCCAGGAGACCCCGGAGGCCGAACTCGCCGAGCTCACCGGCCTGCTGGAGGGCAAGGGGCTCAGCCGGGAGGTCGCCCGCGAGGCCGCCGTGCAGCTCACCGAACGCGACGCGCTGCGCGCCCATGCGGAGGTCGAGCTGGGCATCGACCCGGACGACCTGACGAACCCCTGGCACGCGGCCGGGGCCAGCTTCCTCGCGTTCACGGTGGGTGCGCTGCTGCCCCTGCTGGCGATCGTGCTGCCGCCGTCGTCGGTCAGGCTTGTGGTGACCGTGGTGTCGGTGCTCGCGGCGCTGGCTCTGACGGGCTGGTGGAGCGCCCGGCTGGGTGCCGCGTCCCCGGGCCCCGCCGTGCTGCGCAACATGGGCGGGGGAGCGGTGGCGATGGCGGTGACGTACGTGGCGGGGGAGCTGCTGGGAGCGGCGGGGGTCTGACTCGGTCTTCACGCACGCGCGTGAAAATCAGGTGGGGCGCGTTCATGCCTTGCGTACGAGCCGCTCGGGTGGGAAGTCGTCGGTGCCCACCGCCCTGGAGCCGTAGGCGAGAGTGACGGTCAGGCCGTTCAGGCTGCTCAACGGCGTCAGGTCGGCGGCACCCACGTACGACTCGATGACGAGCGAGGTCAGGCCCGCCAGGTCCCGCAGCGGTGCCAGCCCGTCCGGGATGTCGCACTGGAAAAGGGTGAGCGTGCGCAGTCCGGTGAGGGGAGCCAGCAGCCGGAGGTCCAGCGGTGACAGCTCTCGCAGATTGAGCGATTCCAGGCCGTGCAACTCCGGCATCCCTGCGAGCTGCCGCAGCTGGGTGGTGCCGCTCAGGGACAGCTCGCGCAGCTCCGGCCAGCGCTCCAGGCCCTCCAGGCTCACGTAGCGGGTCTGCCGGTACAGGGCGAGGCTGGTGACCTTGCGGCACACCGGGAGCTCACCGATGCTCTCGATGAGGAAGGGATGGCCGAGCATCAGCTGCCGGAGGTCGGGCATGTCCCCGATCGGCCCCGGATCGAGCGCGGGGTTCAGCTCGATCAGTGAGAGCCACTCCAGACCCGGCCGCACCAGTGGACCGAGATCCTCGACCCACGGGCACATGCTGATACCCAACTCGCGCAGCCCGGACATGGCCGCGATCTCGCTCAGGTCCTCGAGGTTCCGGTTGTGGTAGACGAAGAGCCGTTCCACGTCGGAACGTGACGTCACGGACGCGAAGGCCTCGTGATCACCCCGGAGATTCACCCTTCCCAGGCGCGGGATGTGGCGCAGTGCCTCCAGCTGGGCGGTGTTCTCCACGTAGGCGTACGCTTCGTTCCAGGATCCGGCCGCCATGATGTCCCGTGCGTAAAGGTCCGCGTCGAAGGAGCTCCAGGCGTCCGAGACTGCCGACGCGACCTGCCACCGCTCGTCTTCCCGGAAGCGGGCCACGACTTCGTACGCCGCGTCGCCGGAGATCCGTGCGGCCGTCCTGACGATCGCGGCCGCCTCGTCCGCGTGTACCTCGTCGGGACCCGGCAACAGCCCGAGTACCAGCTCGCCGACCTTCGCCAGCGCTTCCACGTCATCCTGTGTGAGGGGCGGCAGCATCCCCTCCGTGCGGTCCGCCACTTCCTTGCGCACCTCGGGGTCGAGCTCCGGAGCGTGTTCCAGGCTCGCCGCCGCCAGCAGCACCAGCCGGTGCCCGTACTCGGGTTCCTGGTCCGCACGCCGCAACAGCTTTCCCAGCAGCAAGGCCCGTTCGTCGACCCGTGCGTGCCCCACCGCCATCTGGACCACGTCGTCCCAGCCGTCGTCGTGCGCGTTGCGCACCAGCACCCCGAAGTCACGCGCTTCCACAGCCGCCTTGGCGCCCAGGTAGTCCAGGAACGTCCGGTGCACGAAGTCCACCGCGCCCGGCGCCGGTTCGCGCAACAGGCCACTCCTGATCAGCAGATGCGAGAACACCTGCTCCGCCGGCCCCCGGACCTGCGGCATCGCCCGCAGCCACTGCTCCGTCATCGCGACCGCCTCCCCGCGGCCCGCCTCCAGCTGTCCGTTGCGGATCAGCCAGTAGGCCAGCCGTTGGAGCAGGGCCGTCTGCTCCTCCCGCGTGAGATCGACCCCCTCGACGTTCACGATCTCCCGTTCCGTGTCCCGGCGTACCAGCAGCATGTCCAGCGCCGCGTCGTACAGCTCCTTGCGGGCGCGTGGCAGCTGCATCCGCCGGTCCCGGTTCAGCGCGCACAGCAGCGCACACATCAGCGGGTTGGTCGCCAGTCGCCCCAGGTCCCGGCGCAGCCCGACCGCCCGGCGCAACGAGGCCTCGTACGCGTGGAGTTGTTCGCGCTCCTCCGGAGCCGGACACTCCAGCCGGGCGGTGTCGTGCCAGTGCCCGATGAACGTACGGATGTCGTCCCGCTCCATCGGCAGCAGCGAGTGCGGGGTGAAGTCCTGCTGCCCGAGCCAGCTCTCCGGGACGGCGGACGGCCGGGTCGTCACCACGTAGCGCGACCGCGGGTAGGCGGTGATCAGCTCCCGCAGCCACTTCTCGGTACGCCGGCGCAGGCGCATCGGGACCTCGTCGACCCCGTCCACCAGCACCAGGCCCCGCCCCCCGGACAGTATCCGGTCCGCCCAGCCCGCCGGCGCCGCGCCGTGCAGGGGGACGCCGGTCGCGCGCAGGAAGTCCTCCGGACCGGGCAGCCTCTCGTCCGAGGTGAACGCGCGCAGCCGCAGGACGAACGGCACGCAGCGGTTCCAGTCCGACAGATCGCCACCGAAGGTCCGGCGGGCGGCGTTCACCGCCAGCCACTGCACCAGGGTGCTCTTGCCCGAACCGGCCGGCCCGCGCAGCAGCAGCCGGTTGCTCTCCGCGAGTGCCTGCTCCGCCCTGACGGTCACCCGCTCGGGCGCGGACACCGGCCAACGGCTCTGGCCGGTGTCATGGGAGCTCATCGACAGGCTGATGTAGCTCGTCTCCAGGGGCCACTCGGCCGCCGACCGCCCCAGGGTCAGCCCGAACAGCCCCATCCGGCCGTGCGCCGCCGCCACGAACTCCGCGTACCGCCGCTCGAAGTCCAGCGCCGCGGCGTCCGGGCGCGGGCCCAGCTGATCCCGCACGTCCGCCATCAGCTCCCGGGTCCGCTCCGCCGTACGGACCTGCTCCACCGCCGCCCGTGCCATGAAGGAGGGCTCGGCTGTCAGCTGCTCCACGACGTGCGCGCAGCACCGCTCCAGCAGCTCCGCGTACAGACCGGACACCCGGTCCGACAGACCCGCCGGGGGCGCCGACAGTTCGGCGGCCAACCGGCCCGGATCCAGGTTCAGGGCGAAGAGCCGGTCCGCCCCCAGCGGGCCCGCCGCCGCGAGGGTGTCTCTGACCGCAGCCACGGCCGCCAGCCGCTCGTGCCCCGGAAGGCCGGCGTACGACACCTCCAGCCGGTTCCCGAGCTCCTTCGCCAGCCGGTCGGGCTTCGCCGGGCGGGGGAGGGGGCGCACCGGGTCCGGGACCAGGCCCGCGCCGGGTCTCGGGGTGAGCAGGGACCTGGCCACCGTGCCGAGCACGGTCGTGGCGAGCCGGACCAGTGCAACTTCCAGACCCTGCACCGCAGTTCCTCCCCCTGTCGGACCCTGGTGCAGGGATCGTACGACGACCGCCCTGTCGGAAGGTGCCAAAGGCTGCTGACAGCACGTCTCGCATACTTGTTGGTAACAACGTCTAGTCCGGGGCCGACGTGCGGCCCTACCGTGCAGGCATGCCGACGAACCTGCCCGACGTAGTGCTCTGGTCCATACCGGCCTTCGTCCTCCTCACCGTTCTGGAGATGGCGCTCCACCATTTCCACCCCGACGAGGACGCCGCCGGTTACGAGGCGAAGGACGCCGCCACCAGCATCACCATGGGGCTGGGCAGCCTGGCCTTCGACCTGCTGTGGAAAGTGCCCATCGTCGCGGTCTACACCGCGGTGTACGAGCTGACCCCGCTCCGCGTCCCGCTCCTGTGGTGGACCGTCCCGCTGATGCTGCTGGGGCAGGACTTCCTCTACTACTGGTCGCACCGCGGCCACCACGTCATCCGGATCCTGTGGGCCTGCCACGTGGTCCACCACTCCAGCCGGAAGTTCAACCTCTCCACCGCGCTGCGCCAGCCCTGGACCTCGCTGACCGTCTGGCCGTTCTACCTTCCGCTGATCGCCTGCGGAGTGCACCCGGCGGCCCTGGCCTTCTGCTCGTCGGCCAACCTCGTCTACCAGTTCTGGGTGCACACCGAGCGGATCGACAAGCTGCCCCGGCCCTTCGAGTACGTCCTGAACACGCCCTCCCACCACCGGGTGCACCACGCCTCCCAGGGCGGTTACCTCGACCGGAACTTCGGCGGCATCCTGATCGTGTGGGACCGGTGGTTCGGCTCCTTCACCGCGGAGACGGAACGGCCCGTATTCGGGCTCACGAAGAACATCGACACCTTCAACCCGCTGCGGGTCGCCACCCACGAGTACGCCGCCATCGCCCGCGACGTCCGCGCGGCGGGCAGCTGGAGCGAGCGCGCCGGACGCGTCTTCCGCGGTCCCGGCTGGCAGCCCGCCACGCCGGGCGAGCGAGAGGCCCTCGTGGCCGCCCCCGCGCGGGAGCGCACCGGATGAGCGCCGGCCGGGTCCAGGACGGCCGGCGGGAGCGCCTGGTATGTCCCCTGCTCCTCGCTTTTCTCGTCGCGTGCGCCGCCGACCTCACGGGGCTGCTCACGGGCGGCGACGTCCTCCACCTCGTCGCCAAGCCGCTGCTGATGCCGCTGCTCGCCGCGTACGCCGCCGCCCGGCGCGGACCCCGGCTGCTGATCGCGGCCCTGCTCTGCGGCTGGATCGGGGACGTGTTCCTGCTGGCCGACGCCGATCTCGCGTTCCTCGTCGGGATGGGCGGCTTCGCGGCGGGGCACCTCTGCTACCTGCGCCTCTTCGGCCGGGCCCGGGGCGCCGTGCTGCCCGGCATCGGATACGCGGTGGTCCTCACCGCCTTCACCGTCCTGATCTGGGACGGGCTGCCGGCCGGGCTGCGGATCCCGATGGCCGGCTACAGCCTGCTGCTGACCGCCATGGCCTACCGGTCCGGGGTCCTCGGGCGGTACGCGGCCGCCGGAGGCGCGCTCTTCCTGCTCTCCGACGCCCTGATCGCCACCGGCATCGCCGACTGGCCGCAGCTGCCCGCCCCCGGCTTCTGGGTCATGCTCACCTACGTCGCCGCGCAGCTCCTGCTGACCCTGGGCGCGCTCGCCCCGGGGGCGAAATGGGCCGGTGTGACCCATGGGGCGTACCGTGAGCGGAGTATCAGCATCTGAGATCAGCAAGGACCCCCACGCATGCGCGCCACCGTCATCCACGCCCCCCACGACATCCGCGTGCAGGAGGTCCCCGACCCGGTGATCCAGCACCCCACCGACGTGGTGGTGCGGGTCCTGCGGGCCTGCATCTGCGGCAGCGACCTGTGGGCCTACCGGGGTGAGTCCGCCCGGCAGCCGGGCCAGAGGATCGGCCACGAGTTCCTGGGGACCGTCGAGGAGGCGGGCTCCGAGGTCAACGGCTTCGCCGTCGGCGACCTCGTCGTCGTCCCCTTCGTCTGGTCCGACGGCACCTGCGCCTACTGCGCGGAAGGGCTCACCACCTCCTGCCCGCAGGGCGGCTTCTGGGGCTCGGTCGGCTCCGACGGCGGCCAGGGCGAGGCCGTACGCGTCCCGTTCGCCGACGGCACTCTGGTCAGGCTCCCCGCCGCCGCGGCCTCCGACGACCACCTCCTCACCGCGCTGCTCGCCCTCTCCGACGTCCTCGGCACCGGCCACCACGCCGCCGTCGGCGCCGGTGTGAAGCGCGGTTCCACGGTCGCCGTCGTCGGTGACGGAGCCGTCGGCCTGTGCGGCGTCATGGCCGCCAAGCGGCTCGGCGCCGAGCGGATCATCGCGCTCGGCCGCCACCCGGCGCGTACCGACATCGCCCGGGACTTCGGCGCCACCGACGTCGTCGCCGAGCGCGGCGACGCGGCCGTCGCGGCGGTACGGGAACTGCTCGGCGGCGAGGGCGCCCAGGCGGTCATCGAGGCCGTCGGCACCGAGCAGTCGATGCGCACCGCCGTCGGCATCACCCGCGACGGCGGCTCGATCGGCTACGTCGGCGTGCCGCACGGCAGCGGCACCGGACTGGACCTCGGCGTCATGTTCGACCGGAACATCGCCCTGCGGGGCGGAGTCGCCCCCGTGCGCGCCTACATCCCGGAGCTGCTCCCCGACGTCCTGTCCGGCACCATCGACCCGTCGCCCGTCTTCGACCTGACCGTCGGCCTCGACGAGGTACCGGCCGGCTACAAGGCGATGGACGAGCGCACGGCGCTGAAGGTCCTCATCAGGCCGTGAGCCGGTCCGGGGGCCGGACACCGGCCCCCGGACCGTCCGCTACCAGCGCACCGCGTCCAGCGCGTCCACCACTCCGGCCCCGTAGAAGCCGTTGCGGTTCTTGCCGCCCTCGCAGACCGCGTCGACGGTGCCGTCGCGGTCGATGTCGTACGGGTCACCGCACGCCGTGGCGTCGGCCTGGATCGTCAGCAGGGCCTTGACCGCGGCCGCCGACGCGTACGGGTGCTTCGACTTGATCAGGGCCACGACGCCCGCGACGTGCGGGGAAGCCATCGAGGTACCGGCCTTGTAGCCGTACTTGCCGCCCGGCAGCGTGGAGAGGATCAGACCGCTCGTCGCCGGCGGGGCGGGCGTCTGGTAGGTCGTCGAGTCGCCGCCCGGCGCGGCGACGTCGATGACGCCGTTCCCGTAGTTCGAGTACGACGCCTTCAGCCCCTTCGCGCCCGTCGCCGAGACCGTCACCACGCCCGGCAGCATCGTCGGGATGTCGAAGCACTGCTTCGGGTCGATGGTCCGGGTCACCGGCTCGGTGTCGTTCGGGCTGCTGGAGTCCTCGATCGTGTCGGCCGCCAGGTCCTCGGCCGAGTTGCCCGCCGCGGCGACGTTGACCGTGCCCTTGCTCTCGGCGTACCGGGTGGCCCGGGCGACCGCCTCGACGAGCGCGCCCTGGTCCGGGTCGTTCTTGCAGTTGTACAGCCACGGGTCGGTGTAATAGCTGTTGTTCGTGACGTCCACGCCGTGGTCGGCGGCCCAGACGAAGCCGCAGACGACGGACTCCGTGTAGAAGAAGCCGGCCGGGTTCGCCACCTTGATACCGGCGACCTTCACACCCGGCGCGACCCCCGTCACCCCGATGCCGTTCTTCGCGGCGGCGATCGTGCCCGCGACGTGCGTCCCG
Organism: Streptomyces sp. A0642; assembly: GCF_004795105.1. Taxonomy (GTDB): domain Bacteria; phylum Actinomycetota; class Actinomycetes; order Streptomycetales; family Streptomycetaceae; genus Streptomyces. The sequence continues at coordinate 34,957 of NZ_SSBL01000032.1, forward strand.
TGATCGCTCTCACCGGCCGCCGGACGCCAGGCGCCCTCCGTGGTGTCAGGGGCGCCGGAGACACAGTTCGCCGAGGCGGAACGGTCGAAGTTCGGGGCGAGGTCCGGATGGGTGTCGTCGACACCCGTGTCGATGACCGCGACCGTGACCTTCGAGCTGCCCAGCGACTTCTCGTGCGCCTTGTCCGCCTTGATGGCCGGCAGGTCCCACTGCAGCGGTTCCAGCGGGTCCTGGGCAGCCGTCGCCCGCGCCGCCGCGTTCCGCTCCTGCTCGGCCGTCAGGGGCTGCTCGACCCCGATGTCCTTGGTGGCCTGCGGCACGATCGGGTTGGTGCGGGTGGCGCCCGCGGAGTCGACTCCCCTGACGCGGCGTATCGCCTCCGCGAACCGCGGGTTCTGCGAGTGGGCGACGATGACCCCGATCCGGTCGTAGGCGATCACCACCGTGCCGCCCGCCCGCTCGATCGCCTTGCGCACCTGCTTGACGGTGCCGTGACCGCCGCGGGTGTTGACCACGTACGACAGCTTTGGTCCGTCCGTCGACACCGCCGCCGAGGGCGCGTCCTGCGCCGGGGCGGCGGAGGCGGTGCCCGTCGGCAGGAAGCCGAGTGACGCCGTGAGGGCCAGTCCGACGGGCAGCGTCAGTGCGCGCTTGCGTCCGGATCCCAGATGAGCCATGGGGTCTCCACTTCATCCGTCTGTCGACCGGACACGGGCTGTGTCCAGTCGCGTACATGACGAGTGAAGCTATCGCTGATCATCCCCGCTCATCAATGAGTTCGGGAGAACCGATGGGGGCCGGGGCGTCCGAAGGGGTGACGCGAAGCGGGCGGAAACCGAGGTGAACCGCTTCGCCGCGCGCCGCGTGCCGTTGTCAGGGGAAGCGCACCATCACTCCCCGATATCGAGGTCCCCAGTGAAATCCACCGTCCCCACCACCACCGCACCCGCGTCGCGAGGAGATTCCGTGGCTACCGATGCACCGCCGCCCGAGGGCAGTACGGAGACCGGCCCCGCCCAGCCCACGACCGAGGCGTTCGTCGCGGAGCAGGCGAGCGCGGAATTCGGCGAACTCCGCCGCTCCTACCGCTCGTTCGCCTTCCCGCTGACCATCGCCTTCGTCCTCTGGTACCTGCTGTACGTGCTGCTCTCCAACTACGCCGGCGGCTTCATGGGCACCAAGGTGTACAGCAACTTCAACGTGGCCTTCGTCTTCGGCCTCGCCCAGTTCCTCACCACGTTCCTCATCGCCTGGTTCTACTCGCGGCACGCCAACGCGAAGCTCGACCCCAAGGCCGAGGCCATCAAGTCCCGCATGGAGGCCGACGCATGAGCGCCGCGTACCACTCCCAGACCGTCGTGACGCTCGCCTCGTCCACCAGCGAGCACCGGCCGCTGATCATCTCGCTCTTCGCCGTCTTCGTCGCCGCCACCCTCGGCATCACCGTCTGGGCCGGCCGCCAGACCAAGAGCGCCTCCGACTTCTACGCGGGCGGCCGCCAGTTCACCGCGTTCCAGAACGGCCTCGCGGTCTCCGGCGACTACATGTCCGCCGCCTCGTTCCTCGGCATCGCCGGAGCCATCGCCCTCTTCGGCTACGACGGCTTCCTCTACTCGATCGGCTTCCTCGTCGCCTGGCTGGTGGCGCTGCTCCTGGTCGCCGAGCCGCTGCGCAACTCCGGCCGCTACACCATGGGCGACGTCCTCGCCTACCGGATGCGCCAGCGCCCGGTCCGTACCGCCGCGGGCGTCTCCACCATCGTCGTCTCGATCTTCTACCTGCTCGCGCAGATGGCGGGCGCGGGAGTTCTGGTCTCGCTGCTCCTCGGCATCACCAGCGATGCCGGAAAGATCCTCATCGTTGCGCTGGTCGGCGTACTGATGATCGTGTACGTCACCATCGGCGGCATGAAGGGCACCACCTGGGTGCAGATGGTCAAGGCCGTGCTCCTCATCGCGGGCGCGATCCTGATGACCTTCATGGTGCTGTGGAAGTTCGACTTCAACGTCTCCGACCTGCTGGGCACCGCCGCCGAGAAGAGCGGACACGGCGCCTCGTTCCTGGAGCCCGGACTGAAGTACGGGGCCACGGGCACCTCGAAGCTGGACTTCCTCTCCCTCGGCATCGCCCTGGTGCTGGGCACCGCCGGGCTGCCGCACATCCTGATCCGCTTCTACACGGTGCCGACCGCCAAGGCCGCCCGTAAGTCGGTCAACTGGGCCATCGGCATCATCGGCGCCTTCTACCTGATGACCATCGCGCTCGGCTTCGGCGCGGCGGCCCTCATCGGCCCGGACGAGATCAAGGCGAAGAACCCGGCAGGCAACGCGGCGGCCCCGCAGCTCGCCGAGTACCTCGGCGGGGTCGGCACCACCGGCGGCGCCGTCATGCTCGCCGTCATCTCCGCCGTCGCCTTCGCCACCATCCTCGCCGTCGTCGCGGGACTGACCCTCGCCTCCTCGTCCTCCTTCGCCCACGACATCTACGCCAACGTCATCCGCAAGGGGAAGGCCACCGAGAAGGAGGAGATGCGGGCCGCGCGCTGGGCCACCGTCTTCATCGGCGCCGCCGCGATCGTGCTGGGCGCCTTCGCCCGCGACATGAACGTCGCCGGTCTGGTGGCGCTCGCCTTCGCCGTCGCCGCCTCGGCGAACCTGCCCACGCTCCTCTACAGCCTCTTCTGGAAGCGGTTCACCACCCAGGGCGCGCTGTGGTCGATCTACGGCGGCCTCGCCAGCTCGGTGATCCTGGTGCTGTTCTCGCCGGTCGTCTCCGGGAACGCGAAGACCTCGATGTTCAAGGGCGTCGACTTCGCCTGGTTCCCGCTGGAGAACCCGGGCCTGATCTCCATCCCGCTGGGCTTCCTGCTCGGCTGGATCGGCTCCCTCCTGTCCAAGGAGGAGCCCGACCAGGGCAAGTACGCCGAGCTGGAGGTCAAGTCCCTCACCGGCATCGGAGCCCACTAGAGAGCAGGAGTTCACACAGGAGAGCCCCTTCCGGGCCCTCCGGCCCCGCGGCCGCGTCGTAGAGTCCTACGACGCGGCCGCGCCGCTCCTCGTGTCAAACGGGCCCCTCCGTTGTCAGAGGTCTCGCGTAGTCTCGGAAGAGTCAGATTCCGCAACCGGGAAGTCGCCGGGGGAGGGGGCCACCATGCTCATCGACACGTACGACCGGGTCGCCACCGACCTGCGCGTCTCGCTGACCGACCGCTGCAATCTGCGCTGCACCTACTGCATGCCGGAGGAAGGCCTGCAGTGGCTGGCCAAGCCCGACCTGCTGAGTGACGACGAGATCGTCCGGCTCGTCCGCATCGCCGTCACCCAGCTCGGCATCACCGAGGTCCGCTTCACCGGCGGAGAGCCCCTGCTGCGCCCCGGACTCGTCTCCATCGTCCAGCAGTGCGCGGCCCTGGAGCCCCGCCCCAGGATGTCGCTCACGACCAACGGCATCGGACTGAAACGGACCGCCGCCGCGCTCGAGGCGGCAGGACTGGACCGGGTCAACGTCTCCCTGGACACCCTGCGCCCCGAGGTCTTCAAGACCCTCACCCGCCGCGACCGCCACCACGACGTCCTGGCCGGACTCGAGGCCGCCCGTGAGGCCGGCCTCACCCCCGTCAAGGTCAACACCGTCCTGATGCCGGGGCTCAACGACGACGAGGCCCCCGACCTCCTCGCCTGGGCCGTGGAGAACGGCTACGAGCTCCGCTTCATCGAGCAGATGCCGCTGGACGCCCAGCACGGCTGGAAGCGCGACGGCATGATCACCGCCGGTGACATCCTCCAGTCGCTGCGCACCCGCTTCGAGCTCACCGCCGAGGAGGACGGCGAACGCGGCTCCGCCCCCGCCGAGCGCTGGCTCGTGGACGGCGGCCCCCACCGCGTCGGCGTCATCGCCTCCGTCACCCGGCCGTTCTGCCGGGCCTGCGACCGGACCAGGCTCACCGCCGACGGACAGGTGCGCACCTGCCTGTTCGCCCGCGAGGAGACCGACCTGCGCGGCGCCCTGCGCTCCGAGGCCCCGGACGAGGAGATCGCCCGGCTCTGGAAGCTCGCCATGTGGGGCAAGAAGGCCGGCTCCGGCCTCGACGACCCGTCGTTCCTCCAGCCCGACCGCCCGATGTCGGCGATCGGCGGATAGGCGCTCCTCACGAGGAGGGCGCGTCCCTCGACTCCCACTCGGCCAGCGTCACCACATCCTTGAGGAAGCCCCGCACGCCCAGGAACTGCGACAGATGCTCCCGGTGCTCGTCGCACGCCAGCCAGGTCTTGCGGCGGTCGGGAGTGTGCAGCTTCGGGTTGTTCCAGGCGAGCACCCACACGGCATCGGCGCGGCAGCCCTTGGCCGAGCAGACGGGGGCGGTGGGGGAAGGCGCGGCCGCGGAACCGGATTCTGGGGAGTTCACGGACTCAACCCTAAAGCCTGGGCAGGACGGCGGTCCTGCGGCATCCCCGCCGGAGAAATGGCGACGCCGAGCAGCCACGGGGGGAGCTGCCCGGCGTCGGTCCGTCGCTCCGACGGGGGATGCGGAGCGCTCACGAAGTATGTCACGCAGACCGGGGTGCGGTGCACTGGAACTTCATGATTGATCTGAGCTTTTCTTGAGCTTGGGGCCGTCCCGGGGTCAGCCGTGCTCCTGCGGATCCGGGCTTCGGAAAGCGCGTCCGGATTCCGGACCGGGGGCCGCCGGACCGGCCATCGGCGCCGCATCCAGAGCGGGACGCGTCGGCGCCGGTATGAAGGTCGAGGGAATGGACGGACTGCTCTCCCGGCCCGCGTTGGCGATGACGACCGCGACGTACGGCAGCAGCACCCCCAGCGCCAGCGCCACGATCGCCACATGACGCTCCACGTTCCACAGGGCCGCCGCGGCGACCACCGAGACCGTGCGCACGGACATCGAGATCACATACCGCCGCTGTCTGCCGCGCACATCCTCCGCGAGCCCCTGCCGCGCCCCCGTGATCCGGAAGACCTCCGCACCGCTGTGCTTCCCCAACACGTCTCCACCACCCTTCCCCGAGCTCAGTTCACGACGAACGGGGGGAGACCGTGTGCCGTCGCCGGACGCTCCCCGGACCGCGTCCCACGGTACGCCCGCTCTCCCCCCGGTTCGATGCCGGGGCGCGCCGCGTGCGTACGCATGCCCGCCCGCCGCACGTACGGACCCGTCCGACGTGCGGCGTAGCCGAGCGGCGCGGAGACTGGGCCGTGCACGACACCGCGTCGTACGAGGAGGCGACACATGAGCTGGTTGTGGGCAATCATCGTGGGTCTGGTGCTCGGTCTGATCGCCAAGGCGATCCTGCCGGGCAAGCAGGAGATCCCACTCTGGCTGACGGTCATCTTCGGCATGATCGGCAGCATCCTCGGCAATGCCGTCGCCACCTGGATCGGCGTCAACGACACCAAGGGCATCGACTGGACGCGCCATGTGCTCCAGCTGATCGGAGCCGTGGTGGTGGTCGGTGTCGGCGACATGCTCTGGGCCTCGATCCGGGGCAGCCGGAGCAACAGACAGAGGACCTGACCGAGAGCGCACAGCCCGACGGCGGGGCACGCATCGCGTGCCCCGCCGTGCTGCTGTCCGTCCCTGTCCCCGGCCGTGACGACTCCGGCCGTGACGACACGGCCGGGCTTGGTCAGCCGGGCCCGACGGGCCTGGTGCTGCTGACCGCGCGTGGGTCAGCCGGCCGTGACCTCGATCGCCGCCAGGTTCTTCTTGCCCCGGCGCAGCACCAGCCAGCGCCCGTGCAGCAGCTCCTCGCGGGAGGGGGCGGCCTCACCGTCGACGGCCTTCACGTTGTTCACGTAGGCGCCGCCCTCCTTGACCGTGCGCCGGGCACCCGACTTGCTCGGCGCCAGCCCGGCCTCGACCAGCAGGTCGACCAGCGGACCGAGCTCGGTGACCTGCGCGTGCGGCACCTCGGAGAGCGCGGCGCCCAGCGTCGCCTCGTCCAGCTCGCCGAGATCGCCCTGGCCGAACAGGGCCTTCGACGCGGCGATGACCGCGGCGCACTGCTCCGCGCCGTGCACCAGCGTGGTCAGCTCCTCGGCCAGCGCACGCTGAGCGGTCCGGGCCTGCGGCCGCTCCTCGGTGACCTTCTCCAGCTCCTCCAGTTCGGCGGGGCTCAGGAAGCTGAGGATGCGCATGTAGCGGGAGATGTCGCGGTCGTCCACGTTCAGCCAGAACTGGTAGAACGCGTACGGCGTGGTCATCTCCGCGTCGAGCCAGATGGCGCCGCTCTCGGACTTGCCGAACTTGGTGCCGTCCGCCTTCGTCATCAGCGGGGTCGCCAGCGCATGCACCTCGGCGCCCGGCTCCAGGCGGTGGATCAGGTCGAGACCCGCCGTGAGGTTGCCCCACTGGTCGCTGCCGCCCTGCTGGAGGGTGCAGCCGTGGCGCCGGTACAGCTCCAGGAAGTCCATGCTCTGGAGCAGCTGGTAGCTGAACTCGGTGTAGCTGATGCCCTCGTCGGACTCCAGCCGCCGGGCGATGGACTCCTTGGTGAGCATCTTGTTGACCCGGAAGTGCTTGCCGATGTCCCGCAGGAACTCGATCGCGGACATGCCCGCGGTCCAGTCCAGGTTGTTCACCATGACCGCCGCGTTCTCGCCCTCGAAGGACAGGAACGGCTCGATCTGGGACCGCAGCCGGGCCACCCAGGCCGCGATCGTCTCCGGGTCGTTCAGCGTGCGCTCCGCGGTCGGCCGCGGGTCGCCGATCTGGCCCGTCGCCCCGCCCACCAGGGCGAGCGGCCGCAGACCGGCCTGCTGGAGCCGGCGCATGGTGAGCACCTGCACCAGATGACCGACGTGCAGACTCGCCGCGGTGGGGTCGTAGCCGCAATAGAACGTGACCGGACCGTCCGCGAGAGCCTTGCGCAGGGCGTCCTCGTCAGTGGACTGGGCGAACAGCCCGCGCCACTTCAGCTCGTCGACGATGTCCGTCACGGTTCCGTGTCTCCTCAGCTACGTGTCTCGATGGGTGCATCGAAAGGCAACAGTCAGTCTAGGCGGGTCATACGCCCTGGCTCACCGAGCTCATGTTGAAGTCCGGGATGCGGAGCGCGGGCATCGCGGCCCGGGTGAACCAGTCGCCCCACTCGCGCGGCAGCGTCTTCTCCGTACGGCCCGCCTCGGTGGCCCGCGACAGGAGGTCCACCGGGGACTCGTTGAAGCGGAAGTTGTTCACCTCGCCGACCACCTCGCCGCCCTCCACGAGATACACCCCGTCCCGGGTCAGCCCGGTCAGCAGCAGCGTCGCCGGGTCGACCTCCCGGATGTACCACATACAGGTCAGCAGCAGCGCGCGGCCGGTCGTCGCGGCCACCATCTCCTCCAGGGACCGCTCGCCGCCGCCCTCCAGCAGCAGGTTGTCGATCGCCGGGGCCGGCGGTAGTCCGGTCTCACCGGCGGTGTGCCGGGTGGTCGTCAGCGCTTCGAGCCGGCCGTCCCTGATCCAGTCGGTCCGGCCCAGCGGCAGCCCGTTGTCGAAGACCGACGCACCGTCCCCGGACGCGTGCGCGATGACGAACGGCGCGGATTCGAGCCCCGGCGCGTGCGGGTCGCTGCGCAGGGTCAGCGGCAGCGGGGACAGGGTCTCGCCGAGCCGGGTCCCGCCGCCGGGCTTGGAGAACACCGTCCTGCCCTCGACGGCGTCCCGGGCGGTCGCCGACCAGAGCTGGTAGATCAGCAGGTCGGCGACGGCGGTCGGCGGCAGCAGCGTCTCGTACCGCCCGGCGGGCAGCTCGGTCCTGCGTTCCGCCCAGCCCAGCCGCTGGGCCAGCTCGGCGTCCAGCTCCGCCGGGTCGACGTCCTTGAAGTCACGGGTCGAGCGCCCCGCCCAGGCCGAACGCGACCGGTCGGGCGACTTGGCGTTCAGTTCCAGCGTCCCGTTCGGCTGGTCGTGGCGCAGCCGCAGCCCGGTCGAGGTGCCCAGGTAGGTCGACGTCATCTCGTGGTTCGCGAAGCCGTACAGCTCGCGGCCGCCGGAGCGGGCCCGGGCGAAGGCGTCGCCGAGCGCGGGCGCGAAGGCCGCGAAGACGTCGGACCCCGTCTCCGCGGGCCCGTCCGTGAAGTCGGGCGACTCCGGCACCCCGGTGACCAGCGGCTGCGCGTCCTCGGCCGGACCGGCCCCGCGCGCGGCGGCCTCGGCGGCCCGCACCAGCGGCTCCAGATCGGCCGCGGTGACGGCGGACCGGGACACCACGCCCGAGGCGGCGCCCTCGGAGCCGTCGACGGTGGCGATGACGGTCAGGGTCCGGCCCCGGGTCACCCCGTTCGTGGTGAGCGCGTTGCCCGCCCAGCGCAGATTGGCCGACGACTCCTCGTCGGCGATGACCACACAGCCGTCGGCGGTGGACAGTTCGAGCGCGCGCTCGACGATCTCGTGCGGCTTGCTGACGCGGCTCATCGCCCGGCCTCCTGCGTCGTGTTGAGGATGTTCACGCCTCGGAAGAGGGCGGAGGGGCAGCCGTGCGAGACGGCCGCGATCTGGCCCGGCTGGGCCTTGCCGCAGTTGAAGGCGCCGCCCAGGACGTACGTCTGCGGCCCGCCGACCTTCTCCATCGAGCCCCAGAAGTCCGTCGTCGTCGCCTGGTAGGCGACGTCGCGCAACTGCCCGGCCAGCCTGCCGTTCTCGATCCGGAAGAACCGCTGTCCGGTGAACTGGAAGTTGTACCGCTGCATGTCGATCGACCAGGACCGGTCGCCGACCACATAGATCCCGCGCTCCACCCCGCCGATCAGATCCTCCGTGGAGAGCCCGCCGGGATCGGGCGCCAGCGACACGTTCGCCATGCGCTGCACGGGCACATGACCCGGCGAGTCGGCGAACGCGCAGCCGTTGGACCGGCCCAGACCCGTCAGCTTCGCGATCCGGCGGTCCAGCTGGTAGCCCACCAGCGTCCCGTCCTTGACCAGGTCCCAGGACTGCGCCGCGACACCCTCGTCGTCGTACCCGATCGTCGCGAGCCCGTGCTCGGCGGTGCGGTCGCCCGTCACGTTCATCACCGCAGAGCCGTACGCCAGCTTGCCCAGCTGGTCGAAGGTGGCGAACGAGGTCCCGGCGTACGCCGCCTCGTACCCCAGCGCCCGGTCCAGCTCGGTGGCGTGGCCGATCGACTCGTGGATGGTCAGCCACAGATTGGACGGGTCGACGACCAGGTCGTACGTCCCCGCCTCGACGCTCGGGGCCCGCATCTTCTCGGCCAGCAGAGCCGGGATGGTCTCCAGCTCCGCGTCCCAGTCCCAGCCCGTGCCGGTCAGGTACTCCCAGCCGCGCCCCGCCGGCGGCGCGATCGTGCGCATCGAGTCGAACTCACCGGTCGTCGCGTCCACGGCGACCGCGGTGACCTGCGGATGCACCCGCACCCGCTGCTGGGTGGTGACCGTGCCGGCCGTGTCGGCGTAGAACTTGTTCTCGTGGACGGTCATCAGGGAGGCGTCCACGTGTGCGACGCCCCGGGCGCCCAGCAGCCGGCCGCTCCAGTCGGCGAGGAGCCCGGCCTTCTCCTCGGCCGGTACGCCGAAGGGGTCGACGTCGTACGCCGAGACCCAGCTCCGCTCGCCGTGCACGGGCTCGTCGGCGAGCTCCACCTTCTCGTCCGAACCCGCCGCCGCGATCACCTTCGCGGACAGCTTCGCCATGGCGACGGCCTGCGAGGCCACCCGCGCCGCGGCGTCCATCGTCAGATCCACTCCGGAGGCGAACCCCCACGCCCCGCCGTGCACCACCCGCACCGCGTAGCCGACATCGGTGGTGTCGGACGACCCCGCCGGCCGGGCGTCCCGCAGCCGCCAGGTGGCGCTGCGCACCCGCTCGAAGCGGAAGTCGGCGTGCACGGCCCCGAGCGCCCGCGCACGGGCGAGCGCCGCGTCGGCGAGGGGCCGGAGCGGGAGGGCCAGGAACGACTGATCTACCTCATGGGCCACGGGCGGCCTCTCCTCTGCGTCACATACCCTCGGATCGTTTACGAGGCAGTGAAGCACGGCCTCAGCGGCGTCGCGGCCGAATTCCCGCCCGCGCGGGGGCGGGAATCCGGGCGGCCCCCGGTCCCGGCGCGGCCCGCCGGGCCGGATACGTCACTGTAGGAACCCCACAGTGACCGGATGGAGGCGCTGTCAGGGGCCGATTCCTCTCGGAGCGCCTGGTACCGATAGGTTTTCGAGGTACCAGACCGCTGAAGGAAAGGGTGATCCGTTGAGCCGCTCGGTTCTCGTCACCGGAGGAAACCGGGGCATCGGCCTCGCCATCGCCCGCGCTTTCGCCGACAACGGCGACAAGGTCGCGATCACCTACCGTTCCGGCGAGCCGCCCGCCGAGCTCACCGGGGCGGGAGTTCTCGCGGTCCGGTGCGACATCACCGACGCCGAACAGGTGGAGCAGGCCTACAAGGAGATCGAGGAGAAGCACGGCAACGTGGAGGTGCTGGTCGCCAACGCCGGTATCACCAAGGACCAGTTGCTGATGCGGATGTCCGAGGAGGACTTCACGTCCGTACTCGACACCAACCTCACCGGCACCTTCCGGGTCGTCAAGCGCGCCAACCGCGGCATGCTGCGCGCCAAGAAGGGCCGCGTGGTCCTCATCTCCTCCGTCGTCGGCCTCCTCGGCTCGGCGGGACAGGCCAACTACGCCGCGTCCAAGGCCGGTCTGGTCGGCTTCGCCCGTTCGCTGGCCCGTGAGCTCGGCTCGCGGAACATCACTTTCAACGTCGTCGCGCCCGGCTTCGTCGACACCGACATGACGCAGGCGCTCACCGAGGAGCAGCGCAAGGGCATCGTCGCCCAGGTGCCGCTCGCGCGTTACGCGCAGCCCGCGGAGATCGCCGCCGCGGTGCGCTTCCTCGCCTCCGACGACGCGTCGTACATCACTGGAGCCGTCATCCCCGTTGACGGCGGATTGGGCATGGGTCACTGATCACCATGAGCGGAATTCTCGACGGCAAGCGCATCCTCATCACCGGGGTGCTGATGGAGTCGTCCATCGCGTTCCACACCGCCAAGGTGGCCCAGGAGCAGGGCGCGGAGATCATCCTGACCGCCTTCCCGCGGCCCACGCTGACGGAGCGCATCGCCAGGAAGCTGCCCAAGCCGGCCAAGGTCATCGAGCTGGACGTGACCAACACCGAGCACCTGGACCGGCTCGCCGGTCTGGTGAAGGAGGAGCTGGGCTCGCTCGACGGCGTCGTCCACTCCATCGGTTTCGCGCCGCAGGACGCCCTCGGCGGCAACTTCCTCAACACCCCGTTCGAGTCGGTCGCCACGGCGATGCACGTCTCGGCGTTCTCGCTGAAGTCGCTCGCCATGGCGTGCAAGCCGCTGATGAGCGAGGGGGGTTCGATCGTCGGGCTCACCTTCGACGCGCAGTTCGCCTGGCCGCAGTACGACTGGATGGGCCCGACCAAGGCCGCCCTGGAGGCCACCTCCCGCTACCTCGCCCGCGACCTGGGCAAGGACGGCCTGCGCTGCAACCTGGTGTCCGCCGGACCGCTCGGCTCCATGGCCGCCAAGTCCATCCCGGGCTTCGGCGAGCTGGCGAGCGTGTGGGACAGCCGTTCCCCGCTGGCGTGGGACATGGCCGACCCGGAGCCGGCCGGCCGCGCCATCGTCGCGCTGCTCTCGGACTTCTTCCCGAAGACGACGGGCGAGATCATCCACGTCGACGGTGGCGTGCACATGATCGGCGCCTGACTTCTCGCACCCCGGCCGCGCACCGCCTTCTCTTAGGGCGGTGCGCGGCCGTTTTCCTTGCCCCGTCCGGCCTCCCGGCGCTCAGGTCGAAAACCCGGCCGATCCACCGCAGAATGTGGAGGAACCGGACTTCTGGTCAGGCGGAGGGGAGGAGATCGCTGTGCGCGGCACACGTCACCGAACCCGATCCCTGCTGGCGGCGTCCGCCGTCGTCACAGGGCTGCTGGCGCCCGTCGGCCTGTACGCGGCCGGGCACGTGGGAGCCGCGGGTCCGGCCGCCCGACCCGCGGCCGACCCCGAACCCTCCGGCGCCGAATGCCGTACGTCGGTGAAGGGCTCCCGGGTGGTCGCCTACTGCCACAACCCGTACCCCTCCACCGACCGCGTCCGGCTGCACACGGAATGCGCCCGCTGGTGGGACATCGACGCGGACTCCAAGCCGGTCACCGTCGGCCCCGGACGGACCGTCCGGCTGGACGACCGCTGCTGGAAGGAAGTCGGCTCGGCCTGGGTCACGCACGCCGCCGACCCGCACCCCCGCAAGGCGTCCTGATTTCGGACCCGGTCCACCGCGGGGGCTTTCGGGCCCGGCCCCGGTTCGCCGGGGCGGCTCTCGGACCCGGTCCCTCAGGCGCCTCGGCTCGTGGCCTCGGCCGCGGCTCTCGGGCCCGGTCCGCCAGGAGGGCCCCTCGGGCCCGGTCCCGCTCCGCCGGGAGCGGCTCTCAGACCCGGTCCACCAGGCAGCTCAGTGCGTGGCTCGCGGCCTCGGCCGCCGCCGTCTCCGCGTCGCCCGCCCGGATCGCCTCGACCAGCCGGGCGTGGTCCATCATGTCCTCCGGGCCCAGCTCGTGCCCGACGTCGTCCCGCAGGCAGTCCTTCAGCAGCTCGCCCAGGTCGGCGTAGAGGCCGGTCAGCACCTCGTTGTGCGAGGCGGCGACCACGGCCAGATGCAGCGTCGCGTCCGCCGCCACGAAGGCCTCCGCGTCCCCCGCCGCCCAGGTCTCCTCCCGGCGCCGCAGGAGTGCGTCCAGCTGCTTCAGGTCCCGCTCGGTGCGCCGCGCGGCGGCCAGGCGCGCCGCCGAGGACTCCAGCGTCGAGCGAAGCTCGGCCACATGGCGCGGATCGGCCGACGCGAAGCGGCGGTGCATCACCCCGGCCAGCTCGCTGACGGCCACCACGTAGGTGCCCGAGCCCTGCCGGATGTCGAGCAGCCCGTTGTGCGCGAGCGCGCGCACCGCCTCACGGACGGTGTTGCGGGCCACTCCCAGCTGTTCGACCAGCTCGGGCTCGGTGGGGATGCGCGAGCCCACGGGCCACTCGCCCGAGGTGATCTGGTTCCTCAGCTGGGCAATCACCTGGTCGGCGAGTGCCGAACGCCGCGGGGACGTCAGCGCCATGGTGCTCCTTGCTCGGGTGTGCGGCCGGCCGGGTGGCCACCCCGCCGTCTCGCGGAGGCGTTCGCATCGTCTCAGAGAAGTGGACAACCAATCATCCCATGATTCTATGATGGCCCCATGCATGCCGACGAAACCCCTCCCATGACCCCGACCCGGACACTCGGCCCCACCGCACCGGCGGTGCCCCGCACCGAGGCGCCCGCGCAGGGGACCGGGCCCGCCCCCTGGGTGTTCCGCCTGGTCATGGTCGGACTCGTCCTCACCGCGCTCAACCTCCGGCCCGCCATCACCAGCCTCGGCGCCCTCCTCGAAGAGGTGCGCGACGGGCTGCACATGAGCGGCAGCGTGGCCGGGGTGCTCACCTCCGTGCCGCCGCTCTGCTTCGCGGTCTTCGGCATCATGGCGCCGCGTCTGGCCCGCCGCTTCGGCCCCGGTGCGGTCGTCTGCGCGGGCATGGCCGCCATCACGGCGGGGCTGGTGATCAGGCCCCTCGTCGGCGGGACGGCCGGCTTCCTCGCCGCGAGCGCGCTCGCTCTGATGGGCATCGCCGTCAGCAACGTCCTGATGCCGGTGATCGTCAAGCGCTGGTTCCCGGACCGCGTCGGCTCCATGACCGGCCTCTACTCCATGGCCCTGGCCCTCGGCACCTCACTGGCCGCGGCCGTGACCGTACCCATGACCGAGGCCATGGGCGGCAGTTGGAAGGCCGGCCTCGGCGTCTGGGCCGCGCTCGCCGCCGCCGCCGTCCTGCCCTGGATCCCGCTGGTACGGGACCGCGGCGTCGCCCCCGGACACTCCGAGGCCCACCGGCCGCAGGCCCCGGCCCTGCGGATCACCCGCAGCCGCACCGCCTGGGCCCTCGCCTGCTTCTTCGGCCTCCAGGCCACCGCCGCCTACATCACCATGGGATGGATGCCGCAGATCTTCCGCGACGCCGGCGTCTCGGCCGGTACCGCGGGCGTCCTGCTCGCCCTCACCATGGCGATGGGCGTGCCGCTCGCCTTCGTCATCCCGAGGGTCGCCGCCCGGATGAGGAACCAGGGCCCCATCGTCGTCCTCCTCGGCGCCTGCGGCCTCGCCGGCTACGCGGGCCTCTACCTCGCCCCCTCCGGCGGGGCCTGGCTCTGGGCGCTGCTCCTGGGCGTGTCGAACTGCGCCTTCCCCCTCGCCCTCACCATGATCGGCATGCGGTCCCGCAGCGGTGCCGGAGTGGTCCGCCTGTCCGCGTTCGCCCAGTCCACCGGCTACCTCATCTCGATCCCCGGCCCGCTGCTGGTCGGCGTCCTCTACCAGCACAGCGGCGGCTGGGGGCTGCCGATCGCCCTCATGGCGGCCCTGATGGTGCCGCAGATGGCGGCGGGCATCCTGGCCGGCCGGGACCGGACGATCGAGGACGAATGCTGAGATGCGAGACTGGGACCATGTCTCCTGTGCTCGATCCGAATCCCCAGAACGGTCAGAAGAAGCTGCTCATGGTCTTCGGGGCCATGCTGCTGATCACGGTGGTCATCGGTGTGATCGCCTCCCTCGCCTCTCCGTGACGCGCCGCTCCCGGCGCGATGGTGGTGCTAGCACCACCATCCCCTAGGGGGCTGGGGTCAGGGGGAAGTGGGTGGGTCACCGGATGGGAGCGACGCCCCCGCATCCGTAGGTTCTGAGTACCGGAACCCAGCACCCACGGAGGCGGACATGCCGGCCCCTACGCACACCCGCTCCATCCGCCCGGACGCGGCCGGCGTCGAGGTCCGGCTGCCCTGGTGGGCCGTCGCACTGCCCGCCGTGGCCTTCGGCGCGCTCCTCCTGCTGATCGCCGGACCGGGGCAGGCGCACGCCGCCACGGGCGATCCCGCGGTCAGCCGGTTGCTCGAGCGAATCGTGGAGCTGCTGACCCGCTGACGTCCGGCGCCTGGGGCGGGGGAGCACTCCAACACCCTGCGCCAGCTGGCACATTTCATGCGAAGCTGAGATGTATGAGCGTCGATACACCTCGCAGGATCGTCCTTCTCAGGCACGCAAAGGCGGAATGGTCGCAGGATGCCGACCATGAGCGACCGCTCGCGGAGCGCGGCCGCAAGGACGCGCCCGTGGCCGGCCGTAAACTCGCCGATTCCGGGATCGTCTTCGATCTGGCTCTCTGCTCGACCGCGGTCAGGACGCGTGAGACGTGGAAGCTGGCCGTGCACGAGATGCCGGAGCGTCCCAGGACCGTGTACGAGGAGAGGCTCTACGAGGCCTCCCCCGGCGAGCTCATCGCGCTGATCAACGAAACCCCCGACGAGGTCCGCGACCTGCTGGTGATCGGGCACAACCCGGGCATGCACGCCGTCGCCGACGCCCTGGCGGGCGCGGCGGAGGGCGACGCCCTGGCGCGGATGACCCGCGGCGGCTTCCCGACCGCCGCGTTCGCCGTGGTCGAGATCCCCGGCGCCTGGAAGAGCGTGGAGCACGGCGTCGGCAAGCTCGTCGAGTACTGGACGCCGAACGACTGACCTCCCGGCTAGCCGAAGGGGCCCGGGTGCGCACGCTTCGGCGTACGTGCCCGGGCCCTCCGCACGTCCGGGCGCGCGCGCCCTTCCGGCTGTGGGGAGCGCGTCCCTCCGTCTATTCGACGAGGCCGTCGGCGGCCTCGACCTCCTCGCGGGTGATGCCGAGCAGATAGAGCACGGTGTCCAGGAACGGCACGTTGACCGCGGTGTGCGCGGCCTCACGGACCACCGGCTTGGCGTTGAAGGCGACCCCGAGCCCCGCGGTGTTCAGCATGTCCAGGTCGTTCGCCCCGTCACCGATCGCCACCGTCTGTGCCAGCGGCACCCCGGCCTCCTCGGCGAAGCGCCGCAGCAGCCGTGCCTTGCCGGCCCGGTCGACGATGTCCCCGGTCACCCGGCCGGTGAGCTTTCCGTCGACGACCTCCAGAGTGTTGGCAGAGGCGAAGTCGAGCCCGAGCCGCTCCTTGAGATCGTCCGTCACCTGGGTGAACCCGCCGGAGACGACGCCCACTTGGTAGCCGAGCCGCTTCAGCGTACGGATCAGGGTGCGGGCGCCCGGCGTCAGCCGTACGTCGGCACGGACCTTCTCCACCACCGAGACGTCGAGCCCCGCCAGCAGCGCCACGCGTGCGTGCAGCGACTGCTCGAAGTCGAGTTCGCCGCGCATCGCCTGCTCGGTCACCGCGGCGACCTCGGCCTCGCACCCGGCGTGGGCCGCGAAGAGCTCGATGACCTCGTCCTGGATGAGCGTCGAGTCGACGTCCATCACGACGAGCCGCTGAGCCCGGCGGCTCAGCCCGGCGGAGACGACCGCCACATCGACGCCGATCCCGGCGGCCTCGGTCGCCAGCGCGGTGCGCAGCGTCCCGGTCCCGGTGCCGGAGACGGCGAACTCGACCGCGGTGACCGGATATTTCGCCAGCCGGAAGATGCGGTCGATGTTTCCGCCGGTCGAGGTGATCGTGGCCGCTATGGCGGCGGTCGACTCCGCGGTCAGCGGATGGCCGAGGACCGTCACATGGGAACGGCCGTCGCCTCGCGGGCGGTTGTCGCCCGTCCCGGAGATGATCTCGGCCTGCAGCTTCAGCGACTCGGCCCAGCTGTGCACGGTCGCCCGCAGATCGCCCTCGGTGGTCCCGCCCGCGGTCGGGGCGGTGACCAGCGCGCACAGGACGATGCGGCCACGGGTGACGACCTGCTCGATGTCGACCACGTCGACCGAGTAGGCGGCGAGGGTGTCGAAGAGACCGGCGGTGATTCCGGGCCGGTCCTTCCCGAAGATCTTCACGAGGAGGGTCGGCGTGTCTGCGTCCCGACGTGACTCAGGATGCTCAGGAGACAGGGCGGACTGAGGGGGCTGAGGTGCGCTCATGGTGCCCCCACCGTATCGGTCCGCGGTACGCCCCCGACGGTGCGTCCCGAGGACCGGACAGCCGGCGCGGTGCCCTGGAAGCACCGTTTCGTACGAGTCTGGCGGTAGATGGGATCATAGGCGGCCTTCTGGGCCGGGCCGTGGGCAACGGTGCGGTCTCGGTTCGGACAACCGCCCGCCCCGCTTTCGCATCGGGGACTGCTCCTGGAATAGTTCCCCACGATGTTCAGCATCCCTAGACTCCCTGCAACGGGGGTAATTCGGGGGACAACTAGTGGGGCGCGGAGTGCCGGAACTCGTACTGGAATTGAATGGCAGGACCTGGACGCTCGATCCGTCCAGGTCGTACACCCTCGGACGTGATCCGCAGGGCGACATGACGATCGACGACGCCAGGGTGTCGTGGCGGCACGCCACGATCAGCTGGAGCGGGCGCGGTTGGTTCATCGAGGACCACGGCAGCACCAACGGCACCTATGTGCACGGCCAGCGGATCCACCAGGTGGAGATCGGGCCCGGCTCCACGGTGAACCTGGGCAACGCCACCGACGGACCGCGGCTGAGCCTCAGCGGCGCCGGCGTGTACAGCGGGCAGGCCGCCGCGGGCGCCCAGGCCCCCGCCCAGCCGCACCGGGCCCCGCAGCCGCCGGGCCCCGGTGGCCAGCAGCCGCCCGCCCAGCCGCAGCCCTGGCAGCAGACGCCTCAGGCGCCACCACCTCAGCAGCCGCACGTGCCGCAGCAGCAGGGCATGGCACCGCCGGCACCCCATGCCGGCGGCGCTGCGGGGGCGCCGCCGGTGTACGGCGACCGGAGCCCGACCACGTTCCACCAGCTGGCGCTCGGCCGGGTGATGCGGATCGGCCGTGCGCTGGAGAACGAGCTGGTCGTCTCCGACCTGCAGGTCTCGCGCCACCACGCCGAGTTCCACGCGACGCCCGACGGCCGGTTCGAGATCCGTGACCTGGGCTCCCACAACGGCACCTACGTCAACGGCCAGCCGCTCTCCAAGTCCGGCTCCGCGCTCATCGGCCCGAACGACATCGTCGGCGTCGGTCACTCGACCTTCCGGCTCGTCGGCGACCGGCTCGAGGAGTTCGTCGACACCGGTGAGGTCTCCTTCGCCGCCCGCCACCTCACGGTGACGGTCGACGGAGGCAAGCAGATCCTCAAGGACGTGTCGTTCGGCGTCCCGGAGAAGTCGCTGATCGGGGTCATCGGCCCGTCCGGCTCCGGAAAGTCCACCCTGCTCAAGGCGCTCACCGGCTACCGGCCCGCCAACCAGGGCGACGTCCTCTACGACAACCGGAATCTGTACAAGCAGTTCGCCGAGCTGCGCCAGCGCATCGGTCTGGTCCCGCAGGACGACATCCTGCACAAGGAACTGACCGTCGCGCGGGCCCTCAAGTACGCCGCCAAGCTCCGCTTCCCCGCGGACACCACGGAGGTCGAGCGCCAGGCCCGTATCCAAGAGGTGCTCGCCGAGCTCAAGCTCGACATCCACAAGGACAAGAAGGTCACCTCGCTCTCCGGCGGCCAGCGCAAGCGCGTCTCGGTGGCCCTCGAGCTGCTGACCAAGCCGTCGCTGATCTTCCTGGACGAGCCGACCTCCGGCCTGGACCCGGGCATGGACCGCGATGTCATGCAGCTGCTGCGCGGCCTGGCCGACGACGGCCGCACCGTCCTCGTCGTCACGCACTCGGTCGCCGAGCTCGCGATCTGCGACAAGCTCCTGGTGATGGCGCCCGGCGGTTCCGTCGCCTACTTCGGTCCGCCGGAGGAAGCGCTCAACTTCTTCGGCTACAGCACCTGGGCCGACGTCTTCTCCGCGTTCGAGAACTACCGCGACTACGACTGGGCGGGCCGCTGGCGCGGGTCGCAGCACTACCAGATGTACGCCGCCGACATCGACGCCGTCGCCGCGCAGCCCGTGCACATGCCGCCGCACCAGCAGATCCGCCCGCCGAAGCCCCAGGGCTGGATGACGCAGCTGTGGACGCTGATGCGCCGCTACGTCTCGGTGATCGCGTCCGACAAGGGCTTCATGGGCCTGATGGTGATCCTGCCCGCGGTGCTCGGCATCGTCAGCGTGGTCATCCCCGCCGACTTCGGCCTCGCGCCGCCGAAGCCGCCGTCCCGGTTCAACGGCGACGCGGGCACGATCATGCTGATCCTGGTGATCGGCATGACCTTCTCGGCCGCGGCCAACTCCGTACGAGAACTGATCAAGGAACGCGTGATCTACGAACGGGAACGGGCCACCGGCCTCTCCCGCTCGGCCTACCTGATGTCCAAGGTGATCGTGCTCGGCGTGATCACGGCCATCCAGGGCGTCATCATCTGCGGGATCGGCTTCGCGACCCGCGACCTGCCCGCCGAGGGCCTGATCATGCCGCCGACCGTCGAACTCTGCGTGACGATCATCGCGCTCGGTTTCACCTCGATGATGTTCGGCCTGGTCATCTCCTCGTTGGTGAAGACCTCCGAGAAGACCATGCCGCTGCTGGTCATGTTCGCGATCGTCCAGGTCGTGTTCACCGGCATCCTCTTCCAGGTGTACGGATCGCCCGGCCTGGAGCAGTTCGCCTGGCTGATGCCGTCCCGCTGGGCCATCGCGGGCGCGGGCTCCACGCTCGACCTCGCCCACCTCATGCCGCCCTGGGACCAGAAGAACCCCACGGACCTCGACCCGCTGTGGGAGCACACCGCCGGGCAGTGGGGGATCAACATCACGGTGCTGCTGGTCCTCGGCGTCATCTGCGGGTTCGCGGTCGCACGGCTGCTGCGCCGCCACGAACCCGAGGTCATGCGCAAGTAGCGTGCGCCCCGGCGCACAGCACGACGCCGAAGGGCGGCACCCCCGCGGGGGTGCCGCCCTTCGGCGTGAGTCCGGTGGACCAGGCGCGAGCCGGACCGGGCGGGTCAGTACGCGCTGTCGACGTTGTCGATCGAGCCGTACTTGTCGGCCGCGTAGTTGGCCGCGGCGGTGAGGTTCGCGACCGGGTCGTACTGCGTGTGCGGGGTGCCGCTGACGTGGTAGTAGTCGAACGTCGGCTTGATGATCTGCAGCAGACCGATGGACGGCACGCCGTTCTGGGCGTTGATGTCCCAGTCGTTGATGGCGTTCGGGTTGCCGCTGGACTCGCGGATGATGTTGCGGTGCAGCCCCTCGTAGGTGCCCGGGATGCCCTTGGCCTTCATGATGGCCAGGGACTCCTTGATCCACCCGTCCAGGTTGTTCGCGTACACGGGCCGGCGGGACTCGGAACGGCTGGCGGTGTTCGTGGAGCGCTTGGCGGCGGCCTTCTTGGCCTTCCACTTCGCGGCCGCCTTCTCCTTCGCCTCCGCCTTCTCGGCCTTCTCCTTGGCGACGGCGTCGACCTTCGCCTTCACGGCGGCGGCCTTCTTGGCCTTCGCGGCGTCGATGGCCTTGACCATCTGCTCGGCGGAGGAGTGCTGCTCGATGAGGCTCGCCTGGATCGTCTTGGCCTGCGGGGCGCCTGCGGCGGACCCGAAGACGACGGGGGAGGCGGAGAGTGCCTGGGGCTCGGTCTCGGCCTCGGCGTTACCAGGTACCAGGGACAAGGAAAGGGCAGCGGCGGCGACGGCGGAGATGCCGGCGGCGGAGAGCTTCTGGGTCTTGTTCAGGCGTCGGAAACGGCCGGAAATGCTGGACGCGGACATACAGGCGTACCTCTTCGAATCGCGGAAGGTCCTCACGGAGGACGAAGACGGGAGGCGACTTCGCTTCTCCGTCGGGGACAGGTGCAATTGTTAGCGGCCGCAAAATGCCCTGGCAAAGGTGTGACGTACGAAGCCGGGTAGTGGAACACGAGCGCGTTGCACGCCGGTAATCCGGGCCCATCACCACCCAAATCGCCCTTATCTCTCCACTAGGCGGCTTCGTAAGTGACCTGGGTCCTATGCGCGGCCTCACATCGGGCGGGTAACAAAATCACCATGAGTTGCTCCAGCAATTCGGAGTGTGAGATTCCGGTTCAAGGCGGGCGCCTGGGAGGGCTGTTCCGGGATGGTTCGGTGCTGTTCGTGCCTTTTTGAGCGCTTGGGCCCGGTTCGGTGCGGAGTGCCTGGGGCGGGGAAGGACCGGCTCGGCGGATGGTCCTAGTCCTCCCGCCCTGCCCGGGGCCGTCCCCGGACGGATACGGAGCGAGGGGGCCCGCCGGTACCGTGACGCCATGAGCCATCGCCCACCGTCGGGCCTCGCAGCGGTGAGTGCCGCCCTGCTCGCCATGAGCCGGCACCTCGAAACGCGGGACGTCCTGAAAACGATCGTCGCCTCGGCGCGCGAACTGCTCGACGCCGAGTACGCCGCCCTCGGGGTCCCCGACGACCACGGCGGCTTCGCCCAGTTCGTCGTCGACGGCGTCAGCGACGAACAGTGGAAGGCCATCGGCCCGCTCCCGCGCCAGCACGGCATCCTCGCCGCGATGCTCCACGAGGCGAAGCCCGAACGCCTGGCCGACGTCCGCGAGGACCCGCGTTTCGGGGGCTGGCCGGCCGCCCACCCCGACATGTCCGACTTCCTCGGGCTGCCGATCAGGGACGGCGACGACATCATCGGCGCCCTCTTCCTCGCCAACAAGCGATGCCCGAAGCCCGAGGGGACCTGCGGATTCACCCCCGAGGACGAGGAGCTGCTGGCGATCCTCGCCCAGCACGCGGCGATCGCCCTGACGAACGCCCGGCTGTACGAGCGCAGCCGGGAGCTCACCATCGCCGAGGAACGCTCCCGGCTCGCCCACGAACTGCATGACGCGGTCAGCCAGAAACTCTTCTCCCTCCGGCTCACCGCCCAGGCCGCCGCCGCCCTGGTCGACCGGGACCCGGCCCGCGCCAAGGGCGAGCTCCAGCAGGTCGCCGCCCTGGCGGCGGAAGCCGTCGACGAGCTGCGCGCCGCCGTCGTCGAGCTCCGCCCGGCCGCGCTCGACGAGGACGGCCTGATCGCCACCCTCCGGACCCAGATCCAGGTCCTGGACCGCGCCCACACGGCCGAGGTCGCCTTCCGGAGCGTCGGGGTGCGGGCGCTGCCCGCCGCCCAGGAGGAAGCGCTGCTCCGGGTCTCCCAGGAGGCGCTGCACAACGCGCTGCGCCACTCGGGCGCCGGGCACGTCGAGGTCGCACTCACCCGCCGCGACGGCGGAACGGTGCTGCGGATCACGGACGACGGCAGCGGCTTCGACCCGGCGGCCACCCGCCGGGCGGGCAGGCACCTGGGCCTCGTCTCGATGCGGGACCGCGCCGACGGCGTCGGCGGCAAGCTCACCGTTGAATCGGCGCCCGGCAAGGGCACCACGATCGAGATGGAGGTGCCCGGTGGCTGACAAGCTCATCAGGGTGCTGCTGGTCGACGACCACCAGGTGGTCCGCCGCGGTCTGCGCACGTTCCTGGAGATCCAGGACGACATAGAGGTCGTCGGGGAGGCGGCCGACGGCACCGAAGGGGTGGCCCGGGCGGAGGAGCTGCGTCCCGACGTGGTGCTGATGGACATCAAGATGCCGGGCACCGACGGCATCGAGGCCCTGCGCAGGCTCCGCGAGCTGGAGAACCCGGCCAAGGTCCTGATCGTCACCAGCTTCACCGAGCAGCGCACCGTGGTCCCCGCCCTGCGCGCCGGCGCCTCCGGCTACGTATACAAGGACGTCGACCCGGACGCGCTGGCCGGCGCGATCCGCTCGGTGCACGCCGGCCATGTCCTGCTCCAGCCGGAAGTGGCCGGCGCGCTCCTCGCCCAGGACGACCCGGGTACCGGTACGGGCCGGGGGAGCACCCTCACCGAACGGGAGCGGGAGGTGCTGGGCCTGATCGCCGACGGCCGGTCGAACCGGGAGATCGCGCGGGCCCTGGTGCTGTCCGAGAAGACCGTCAAGACGCACGTCTCGAACATCCTGATGAAGCTGGACCTGTCCGACCGCACCCAGGCGGCGCTCTGGGCCGTGCGGCACGGGGCGGCGGACTGAACGAGCGACCGGAACCGGGCGTCACCGTCCGGCACCGAAGGTCACAATCCCGGGTGGCTGTCACCCGAACGGCGCATCCTCTTTCGGCCGAGGGCGTTCTCCATGGCGTGACGCGGCCGGCCGCGTCACGCCCCAGCCGGCCCCGCGAGCCGCGGCGTCAGCCCGCTATCGCGCCCGCTCCTCCACGTACGCGTTGTACGCGGCCACCTGCGCCCGCCGGGCCACCCGCTCCACCGGCCGCAGCGCCTCCCCCCGTGCCGCCATCTCCGACGCGCTGACCGCCCCGCCGTGCCCGTTCTCGTACGCCACCGAGACCAGCAGCCCGACGCGCTGCGCCAGCTCAAGCACCCGCACCGCCCGCGGCGGATACCCCGGGGCGAGCACCTCGCGCCCCCGCTCCGCCCGCGCCCGGTACGCGTCCACCGCCGCCTCGGCCACCGGCCCCGACCCGGCCACGTCGAGCCGCGACAGCAAGGCCGTCGCATCCCGCAACGCCTCGGCGAGCTCCCGCTCCGCCTCGCCCAGCGACGGCACATCGGCCGGCGGCGCCTCGCGCACCGCCAGACACCGCCACACCACGTCGACGTGGAGATCCCCGGCGGGCCCCGCCTCCCGCACCTCGGGCACCAGCCCGTACGGCGCACCGTAGGTGACCACCGCCTCCTCGGCCTCCAGCGCCCGGGCGTTGAACTCCGCCGGGCCGCTGAGGCCCAGCGGATGCCCGGGAACCGGCAGCGCGACCCGGAAGCCCGTCACCCCCAGCCCCCGCAGCCGCCCCAGCGCGAGCGTGAGACCGACCGGCCCCGCCTCACCCGGCAGTCCCTCGACGCGGTGCACCGCGTCGTTCCCGACGATGGCGAGCGCCGCGTCGTCGGGCGGCACGAGTCCGGCCAACAGTGCGTTGCCCCAAGCGGCCAGCAGACCTGAGCGTGGTTCCGAAAGCATGGCAACACCCTAAAGAACGGACCCGGGCCATGTCCTCATCCCGCCGGACCCGGCCCCCGGACGAGCGGGGGACCGCACGACGAGGGGCGACGACGGGCCCAGCGCCTGAAGCCCGCACGCGGTGGCGTAGGTTTTCCCTGGGAGCTGTGCCTACAGGCACGCGACGATCTCGAGACTGCATGGGGAGACAACGCGCTCATGAGCGATGTACTGGAGCTGGTGGACGTATCCGTGGTCCGCGACGGACGCGCTCTGGTGGACGATGTCTCCTGGTCGGTCAAGGAGGGGGAGCGCTGGGTCATCCTCGGCCCGAACGGCGCCGGCAAGACCACCCTCCTCAACATCGCGTCCAGCTACCTCTTCCCCACCAAGGGGAGCGCCACGGTCCTCGGCGAGCAGCTCGGCGGCGTCGGCACCGACGTCTTCGACCTGCGCCCCCGCATCGGCATCGCGGGCGTCGCCATGGCCGACAAGCTGCCCCGGCGCCAGACCGTGCTGCAGACGGTGCTCACCGCCGCCTACGGCATGACCGCGACCTGGCACGAGAACTACGACAAGGTCGACGAGGACCGCGCCCGCGCCTTCCTCGACCGGCTCGGCATGACGGAATACCTCGACCGGAAGTTCGGCACCCTGTCCGAGGGCGAGCGCAAGCGCACCCTGATCGCCCGCGCCATGATGACCGACCCCGAGCTGCTGCTCCTCGACGAGCCGGCCGCCGGTCTCGACCTCGGCGGCCGCGAGGACCTGGTCCGCCGCCTCGGCCGGCTGGCCCGCGACCCCTACGCGCCCTCCATGATCATGGTGACCCACCACGTCGAGGAGATCGCCCCCGGCTTCACCCACGTCCTGATGATCCGTCAGGGCAAGGTGCTCGCCGCCGGCCCCATGGAGACCGAGCTCAGCTCCCGCAACCTCTCCCTCTGCTTCGGCCTGCCGCTCGTCGTCGAGCACCAGGGCGACCGCTACACCGCCCGCGGACTGCCGCTCGCCTGACGGCCCGCGGGCCATCGGACCGGCTCGCGCCCTGTCCGCGGAGGTGCTCCCGGTCCTACGATGACCACGTGGACATCGACGCGTGGGTGTGGTGGCTGATCGGCGCGGTGGGACTGGGCATCCCCCTCGTCCTGACCGCGATGCCCGAGTTCGGCATGTTCGCCGTCGGAGCGGTCGCCGCGGCGGTCGTCGCGGCCCTCGGCGGCGGAATCGTGGCCCAGGTCCTGGTGTTCGTCATCGTCTCGGTCGCGCTGATCGCCTTGGTCCGCCCGATCGCCAACAGGCATCGCGCGGACCGGCCGCGGATCGCCACCGGCATCGACGCACTGAAGGGCCGTCAGGCCGTCGTGCTGGAACGGGTCGACGGCAGCGGCGGCCGGATCAAGCTGGCCGGGGAGATCTGGTCGGCCCGCGCCCTCGACGCGGAACTCAGCTTCGAACCGGGCGAACAGGTCGATGTCGTCGACATCGACGGGGCGACGGCCGTCGTCATGTGACCGAACGGCCCCCACAGCAGCGCCCGTTCTGCGACACTCGATGTCGATCATCATGGAAGCCGGACCCGGCAGGACAACCGACCTGACCCACGGCCCCTACGATCTCGACCCAGATCATCGCGATCCGTCGGCAACCGAAGGGCACGAGGAAACGATGCAACCGATCATCATCGTCCTGATCATTCTGGTGGTGCTCGTCTTCATCGCTCTGATCAAGACGATCCAGGTCATCCCCCAGGCCAGCGCCGCCATCGTGGAACGTTTCGGCCGGTACACCCGCACCCTCAACGCGGGCCTGAACATCGTCGTCCCGTTCATCGACTCGATCCGCAACAGGATCGACCTCCGCGAACAGGTCGTGCCCTTCCCGCCGCAGCCGGTGATCACCCAGGACAACCTGGTGGTCAACATCGACACCGTCATCTACTACCAGGTGACCGACGCCAGGGCGGCGACGTACGAGGTCGCCAGCTACATCCAGGCCATCGAGCAGCTCACCGTCACCACGCTCCGCAACATCATCGGCGGCATGGACCTGGAGCGGACCCTCACCTCCCGCGAGGAGATCAACGCCGCGCTGCGCGGGGTCCTCGACGAGGCCACCGGCAAGTGGGGCATCCGCGTCAACCGCGTCGAGCTGAAGGCGATCGAGCCGCCCACCTCCATCCAGGACTCGATGGAGAAGCAGATGCGCGCCGACCGTGACAAGCGCGCCGCGATCCTCCAGGCCGAAGGCACCCGCCAGTCGGCGATCCTCACCGCGGAGGGCGAGAAGCAGTCCGCGATCCTGCGTGCCGAGGGTGAGGCCAAGGCGGCCGCCCTGCGCGCGGAGGGCGAGGCCCAGGCCGTCCGTACGGTCTTCGAGGCGATCCACGCCGGCGACCCGGACCAGAAGCTCCTCTCGTACCAGTACCTCCAGATGCTCCCGAAGATCGCCGAGGGCGACGCCAACAAGCTGTGGATCGTGCCCAGCGAGATCGGCGACGCCCTCAAGGGCCTCAGCGGCGCCTTCGGCAACCTCGGCACCGGTATGCCCGGCTTCGACACCGGCAACACCGCCAAGGACCGCCGCGAGCAGCCCCCGGTCGACTGACGCGCACGCCCCCCGTGCATGATCAGTGCACCAAGCACCGATCACGCACGGGGGAATGAGCCATGACCACCTGGGAGATGCTCGCCGTCTTCGTCGCGGGCATCAGCGCGGGCACGATCAACACGATCGTCGGCTCCGGGACCCTGATCACCTTCCCGGTGCTGCTCGCCACGGGTCTGCCCCCGGTCACCGCCACCGTCTCCAACGCACTCGGCCTGATCCCCGGCTCCATCAGCGGGGCGATCGGCTACCGCAAGGAACTGGAAGGGCAGCGCGGGCGCGTCCTCAAACTCGCCGTCGGCGCCGCGATCGGCGGCCTCACCGGGGCGACCCTTCTGCTGGCCCTGCCGTCCACGGCCTTCGAGACCATCGTCCCGGTCCTGGTCGCCCTGGCACTCGTCCTCGTCATCCTGCAACCGCGCTTCAGCAAAGCGGTCCAGCGCCGGCGCGAGCACACCGGCACCCCGGCGCGTCCCGACGGCGGCCCGCTGCTCTTCGTCGGACTGATGCTCGCCAGCGTCTACGGCGGCTACTTCACCGCCGCCCAGGGGATCATCTACCTCTCCCTGATGGGCATGCTGCTCGACGACACCATGCAGCGCCTCAACGCCGTGAAGAACGTCCTCGCGGCCGTCGTCAACAGCATCGCCGCGCTCTTCTTCCTCTTCGTCGCGGACTTCGACTGGACGGCCGTCGTGCTGATCGCCGTCGGCTCCGCACTCGGCGGCCAGATCGGGGCCAGGATCGGCCGCCGGCTCAGCCCCACGCTCCTGCGCGTCCTCATCGTCACGGTCGGTACGGCCGCCATCGTCCAGCTGATCCTGCGCTGAACGGCGAAGCCCGCCTCCGCACGGACGCGGGCTTCGTCTCCGTCACGGGGCGTACGGCGGTTACGCCGCGGACTGCGCCAGCCACTCGGGCAGCGCGGACCGGTCACCGGCCCCCAGCGCCAGCAGCATCGCGTCCGCAGGCGACGGGACGAACGGCTGCCTCAGCAACGGCATCCCCGCCTGCTCCGGCGTACGGGCCGCTTTGCGGTGGTTGTCCTCGGCGCAGGAGGCCACCGTGTTGAGCCAGGTGTCCTGGCCGCCCTGGGCCCGCGGCACCACGTGGTCGACGGTGCTCGCCCGCCGACCGCAGTACGCGCACCGGTGCTGGTCCCGGATCAGCACACCCCTTCTGGACCACGGGGCCTGTCTTCGGAACGGCACCCGTACGTACCGGCAGAGCCTGATCACCCGGGGCACCGGGATGTCGACGGCGGCGCCGCGCATACGGAGGCCTGGGTGCGACTGCTCGACGACGGCCTTGTCCTGGAGGATCAGCACCACCGCACGGTTCAACGTGACCGTCGACAGCGGCTCGAAGCTCGCGTTCAGCACCAGCGTGTCCCGCATTTCGCCCACCTCCCGTGTGCCGCCCGCCCCCTGGCAGGCCCGGATCAACTCTGGCCGGGCAGGCCGTGATGGACAACGCAATAAAAAATGCCCTGCCCTGATCTCTCCAAGACCAGGGCAGGGCAAACAGCGGAGGAACCTTCGGGTTCACTCGTTCGCGGCGGGCTCCGCGTACTCACCGATCAGCTGCGCGCGGCCCAGGGTGTGGAACCGCAGGTTGAAGCCGACCGCCGCGGGAGGGGTGTCGCTGTCGGGACCGAGCTTCTCGCTGTCCACCGCGTACACGGTGAACACATAGCGGTGGCTCTCGCCGGCCGGCGGAGCGGCACCGCCGAACTCCTTCGCCCCGAAGTCGTTGCGGGCCTGCACGGCGCCCGCGGGCAGTCCCTCGAACGACCCGCTGCCCGCACCCGCCGGCAACTCGGTGACCGACGCCGGGATGTCGAAGAGCACCCAGTGCCAGAACCCGCTGCCCGTCGGGGCGTCCGGGTCGAAGCACGTCACGGCGAAACTCTTCGTCTCCGCCGGGAAGCCCTCCCAGCGCAGCTGCGGCGAGGTGTTCCCCTTCGCGTAGACCTGTGCGTCCGCAAGGACGGCACCCGGGGCCACGTCCTCGCTCACCACGGTGAACGAGGGGACCTCGGGATGGAAGTCGTGCGGAAGGGGGGCCTTCTTCGGCTCGGTCACGTCAGCACCTCTCCTGGTCGGTTCAGTATTCGGAAGGTCTCCCTCCGACCCTAAGGGGCGGCCCGCGATTCCCGGCGGGCGCACGACGACGCCACGGCGCCTCGCCGTTTCGGGCGAAGCTCCCGCATACACCCCGTGGGCGGGGGCCGCCCCGTCAGCGATGCACCGCGTCCGACGCCGCGCGCCGATCCGCCAGGGTGGCGGACAGCCGTCAGAGCCAGTTGCGCTGCCCGCCGACCTGCGCCAGCCACTGATTCAGATAGGCCGCCCAGTCGGTCCCCTGGAAGTCGTTCAGACCCACCTTGAACGCACGGTAGGAGTCGCTGCCCTCGCTGAAGAGGCCCGGCTTCTTGTCCATCTCGAGAACGACGTCCATCTCGCGGTCGTCCGCGACGAACGTCAGCTCGACCTGGTTCAGACCCCGGTACTGCGACGGCGGGAAGAACTCGATCTCCTGGTAGAACGGCAGCCGCTGACGGGTGCCCCGGATGTGACCGCGCTCCATGTCCGCGCTGCGGAAGCCGAAGCCCAGCTGCCCGAAGGCGTCCAGGATCGCCTGCTGCGCGGGCAGCGGGTGGACGTTGATGGCGTCGAGGTCGCCCGAGTCCAGCGCCCGTGCGATCTCCAGCTCCGTGGTCACCCCGATGTTCATGCCGTGCAGGTGCTGACCCGCGAACATCGTGATCGGGGTCTCCCACGGGATCTCGAGCCCGAACGGAACGACGTGCACCGCACCCGCCCGCACCTCGAACGCGCCGCCGAGGCGCAGCTTCGTGAACTCGATGTCCTGCTTGGTCTCCTGGTCGTGCCCCTCGACCTCGACCCGTGCCTGCAGACCGACGGAGAGCCCCTCGATCTGCTGGTCCACGGACCCGCCCTGGATCCGCACCTCGCCCTGGACGACCCCACCCGGTACGACGTTGAGCTCGGTGAGCTCCGTCTCCACCGAGGCGCCGCCGGCACCCATGCTCGCGAGCAGTCGCTTGAAGCCCATGTCTTCTCCTCCTTGGTCCTGACCCCTACATACGCGCCATGACCGTAGTCGGTTCCCGTACCCTCGAATCCCATGATCGATGGCACGGACCGTACGCCGCTGACGCGGGACCCCTTCGACCGCCCCGTACCGGAGGCGGTCCCGGACCTCCCGGCCGGCATCCCGCCCGGCCACGCGTGCGCCCACTACGGCATGTCGGAGCATGCGGCATGAACGTCGGTCTTCTCTCCCGTCCCGCCGAAGAGGTCGCCCCCGAGCTGCTCGGGTCCGTCCTCACCTGTGAGACCCCCGAGGGCACCGTGAGCATCGCCATCACGGAGACCGAGGCGTACTCCGGTACGGCCGACCCGGCGTCCCATGCCTACCGGGGCCGGACACCCCGTAACGCGGTCATGTTCGGACCGGCGGGACACCTGTACGTCTACCGGTCCCACGGCCTTCACTGGTGCGCCAACGTCGTCACGGGGACGGAGGGCATCGCCTCAGCCGTCCTCATCCGGGCGGGCCGGGTCATCGAGGGGGAGGACCTGGCCCGCGAGAGGAGAGGGGAGAAGGTCGAGAGTCCCCGTCTCGCCCGGGGCCCGGGGAACTTCTGTCAGGCGCTCGGCGTCACGGCGGAGCACAACGGCGCCGGCCTCCTGACAGGCGGCTCGGTCCTGCTGTCCGAGGGGGAGCCGGTCCCCGACGCCCTCGTCCGGACCGGTCCGCGGGTAGGGGTGAGCAAGGCCCACGACTGGCAGCACCGGTTCTTCCTCGCCGGCGATCCGACGGTCTCGGCGTACCGGCTGAGCCCGAGAGCCAGACCGTCCGCCGGATCCTGAGCCGCTGGGCGCCGACGCGGCCGGCTGGTTCGACGCGCACCCCTGGCCGGCGAGGCGATCGGCGGACGTTCGCCCACTGGACCGACCGCGGCACCGGCCGCCGTCGTCCTCGTCCGCGAGGGCGTGGCACTCGACGGAGCCGGCCCGCTGCGCCGGAGCGCGTTCCAAGTGGACGAAGCCCAGGACCCGTTGACCCTCGCCCGGCAGGACGTCCACCTCGCGGCGCCCGCCGCACCGCCGCATCGACGGTGCCCCCGTACGGCGCCCACGTGCCACGTCTGCGGTCAACTTGACTCGCCGAGGGGGGACGCCTAATGTAGTCCGAGCCGCTTGACACGGGAACAGCTTCTGGTTCGGTCCTTCGGATCGTGCGCCGGGCAGCCCGAGGCGGCCAACCACTACCTACGACTCGCCCTTGAGGGTATGAATTTCGGCGTGCCGAAATTCAAATCCCTTGACTCGATTATGAGTCACCGCGCGAATCGGCTAACGTAGTGACCACGCCGAAAGGGAAAACGCGAAAGCGAATTCCTCGAAAGCAATCCCGCTTCGACCGGGAATCGGACACGAAAGAGTCTGATAGAGTCGGAAACGTAAGACCGAAGGGAAGCGCCCGGAGGAAAGCCCGAGAGGGTGAGTACAAAGGAAGCGTCCGTTCCTTGAGAACTCAACAGCGTGCCAAAAGTCAACGCCAGATATGTTGATACCCCGACCTGCTTCGG
>NZ_SSBL01000033.1 GCF_004795105.1 Streptomyces sp. A0642
AGCTCCGACAGCAGACCGTCGACATCCTCACGATCCAACGTCAGGTCATCGGCGAAATGCCGGTCACCGGTCGCGTCGGGCACGTACTTCACACAGACAACGATCCTCAAGCTCACGCCGGCTCTCCCTGTACTTCGTCCAGTCTCTGTCGTCACCATATGGTACCCAGTACCCTGCGTAAAGGTACCCAGTGCCGGATATCCGTTTCCGGTGCTACGTTCTCCGGCATGACCGATGACCGCGGGCCGGCCAAGAAGCCCCCGATGCGTGACGTGCTCGCCGAGGCGGCCTTCGCGCTCTTCATGGAGCGCGGGTTCGAGCGGACCACGGTGGACGACATCGTCGCGAGCGCGGGGGTGGGGCGGCGGTCGTTCTTCCGCTACTTCCCCTCGAAGGAGGACGCGGTCTTCCCCGACCACGAGCGGTGCCTCGCGGACATGACCGCGTTCCTGGAAACCGCCGGCGACGGCGATCCGGTGGAAGCGGTGTGCGAGGCGGCCCGGATCGTGCTGCGGATGTACGCGGAGAAGCCGGAGTTCTCCGTGCAGCGCTACCGGCTCACCCGGGAGGTTCCCGGTCTGCGCACCTACGAACTCTCCGTCGTGCGCCGCTACGAGCGGACCATGGCCGGGTATCTGGAACGCCGGTGGGCCGGCGCCCCCGACGCGGCTCTGCGCGCCGAGGTGATCGCGGCTTCGGTGGTCGCGGCGCACAACAACGGGCTGCGGTCCTGGCTGCGTTCGGGCGGCCGGGGCGACGCGGGCGCCGAGGTCGACCGGGCGCTCGAACTGGTCCGGTCCGTATGGGGGCCGGCGGCCGAGCGGCCGCCCGCACCCGCGGCCGAGGACGAGGTGATCGTGATGATCGCGCCGAAGGGGGCTCCGATGTGGCGCGTCGTGCAGCGCATCGAATCGGCCCTCGGCGGGGAACCGGGCACCACTGAGAGGTAGTTCACTCGTGGGCCCGGCTTTCACCGGCACTCAGTACCTTTACTTCATGGAACTAAGTGCCATACGGTGCCGGAGTGGCGTCGCCGCAGGTGCGGCGCACCCAGTCGAGCGCGGGAGGCCGAGGCGTGTTCATCACCGGAATCGACGTGGAGCCCACAGCTCGCGACGCAGGGGAGCAGCGCAGCACGGAGGGTCTGGTCTACCAGGTGTGCCGGTGGTGCGGCACCGCATCCTTCCGCAAACTCCTGTGCCCCGCCTGCGCGTCGAGCGATCTGGAGTCCGAGCGGAGCGACGGCCACGGGGTCGTCGTGCGGTCCAGCGTCGTGAACCGCTACTCGCGGGTGATGCGCAACGAGTCCCTGGTGCGCTTCCCCGAAGGGTTCGTGTACCGGTGCCGCATCGTGGGCGCGGCACCGCACCTGGTGAGCGTCGGCGACCGGGTGCGGCCCGTCGGCGGCATGACCTCCGAGGCGGGCGAAGTGGTCCTCGAGCTCTGCGACCCGCCCGGGGGAGCCGGCTGGTACGCGTGAGTCCGCCGCCGCGCGGCCGGGGTTCGGCCTGCGGGATGCGCCTGTCCGGCCCGCGCACGGCCTCGACCGTGGCGCGCGGGGCGCGGCGGCGCTGACGGACCGGGTGGGACGAGCTGAGCGATCAGGGCCCCGCGCCCGAGCCGGTCCGAGGTCCGTCGGATCCCGCTGCGCCCCTCGTCCGCCACCGGTAGCGCCGAGGGCCCAACCTCACGATGCAGGGGTCGGCCCAGGGACCGTCAGCCGACCGGTCCCTCGTGCTCGTTCTCCCCGCGAGGCACCGCGGGGCGGTCGCGTTCGGCCGGCCCGTGGGCGGCCGGGGTGCACTCCATCTGGTCCTCGTCGCCGAGGCGTTCGGCCCGTACGTCTCCGATGTCCCGGGCCGGGCCCCGATGGCCGCCGAGGAGTGCGGACGCGTGTCCCCGCACGCCGGCGTCGGCATCGCGCGTGAGGGCGAACAGCGCCCGCAGCGCCATGCGGCCGTACGAGCCGCCGGTTCGCTGGAGGAGTGACGCCGCCTCGAGCCGCACCTCCGCGGCGGGGTGGGTGACGAAGGACAGTCCCACCTCCTCGACCCGGGGGTCCGGGGAGTCCGACTCGGAAAGCGCGCGCAGGACGAGGCGGAGGACGGCCGGGTCCGCCTCCTCGACGGCCCAGGGGAGGAAGATCTCCGGTGCCCGCGGTGCGAAAACGGCCGGCTGCGTGCCGGCCACCGTCTCCCGCAGGACGAGACCGCGCAGGACGTCCGCGGCGAACAGCCGGTGAAGGGCCTCGTGGTGGGACCGCAGCCGCGCGGCGGCGGCCCAGGTCTCCTCGTCGTTCCGTTCGGCGAGCACGTTCACGGTCTCGGTCCAGTCGGCGTGCTCCGGATCGGGATGCGTGAGGGCACGTGCGAGCAGTTCACCGATGGGCGGACGCCGGCCGAACCACTGCTCCAGGTTGCTGAGGACCGCGGCGTGCCCGTCGCGCACGGTCAGCCCGCCGAGCGTGATCTCGTCGTAGTCGGTCCACCAGTCGCCGTCCCGAACCCGGATCCGCCTGTGCGGGCCCGGGGCGTCCGTCCTGCGTCGCAACTCGGTCACCACGCCGGCCTCGTGCCAGTGCCGTGCGCGTTCCAGCAGTTCCGCCCGGGCGGTCTCGGTGAGGTGCTCCCCGAGAGCGGGCAGCACCGCGAGAACGACCGAGACCGTGCCGCAGTCGACGGCCCGGAGCAAGGGAGTGGTCCCGTCGGGGAGGCGCCGTTGCGGATCGGCTCCTCCCTCGGTCAAGGCGGAGGCGACCGGTTCGTCGAACGCGGCGATGGCCAGGCAGAGGGCCGGGACGCCCCGCGCGTCTGCCGACTCCGGGTCGGCGCCCGCCTCCAGGAGCCTGCGCACAGCGGCGGCGTCCCCGCGGCGCACCGCGTCGAGCAGTGCGATCTCACCCATTCACGCCCCCTGCTGCACGCGTGCATACGAAGGAGAACCCTACGGGCTGTCCCGCGGGACCACTCGGGGTGAGGACTGCCCGGCCCCCCGCGGTCCCCGGGGCCCGGTGGCCGGACACCCGGCGCGGACCGGGCGAGGGCGGCCGGGGCGCCCTCGCCGAGGGTCCCCTGTCGACAACACCACCGGCACCGAGGGCGGTTGGCGTGGTCGCTCACCGGCCGAAGTCTCCGTGACGGTGTTACGGGTGAATTGCCTGACGACGCCGCAATGGTCTGTCCTCCGGGTCGTGAAGTCATCCGATGAACCCTGCTCATCGCCTTCTCCCCGAGGGTCCGCGCCGCTACCATCGGGACGCGAATGGGAGCGCTCCCACATCCGTACCGCCCTGTGCCGCCGCTGTCGGCGGTCTCGTTCGGAGAGGACGTTTCCGTGCGCTCAACCGCTAGACCCCTTGCCGCCCTCCTGGCAGCACTCACGCTCACCGCCGGTCTCTTCGCCACCGGCGCCCCCGCATCGGCGCGAGCCAACGAGGCTGCGCCGGCCGCCCAGGCATCCGATGTGTCCCTGGCTGCGGACACGTACAAGTGGAAGAACGTCCGCATCGACGGCGGTGGTTTCGTCCCCGGCATCGTCTTCAACCGGTCGGAGAAGAACCTCGCCTACGCCCGCACGGACATCGGCGGCGCCTACCGCTGGGATCAGACCGGCAAGCAGTGGACGCCGCTGCTCGACTGGGTGGACTGGGACCACTGGGGCTGGTCGGGCGTGGTGAGCCTCGCCTCGGACTCGGCCGACCCGGACAACGTGTACGCCGCCGTGGGCACGTACACCAACAGCTGGGACCCGGGCAACGGCGCGGTCCTGCGCTCCTCGGACCGGGGCGCCAGCTGGAAGGCCGCCCCCCTCCCCTTCAAGCTCGGCGGGAACATGCCGGGCCGCGGCATGGGTGAGCGCCTCGCGGTCGACCCGAACAAGAACTCCGTGCTGTACCTGGGCGCGCCCAGCGGCAAGGGCCTGTGGCGCTCCACCGACTCCGGAGTGACCTGGTCGCAGGTGACGGCCTTCCCCAACCCGGGCAACTACGCCCAGGACCCCACCGACACCAGCGGATACGGCAACGACAACCAGGGCATCGTCTGGGTGACCTTCGACGAGCGCACCGGCAGCGCGGGCAGCGCGACCCGCGACATCTACGTGGGCGTCGCCGACAAGGACAACACCGTCTACCGCTCCACCGACGGCGGTGCCACCTGGTCGCGGATCGCCGGCCAGCCGACCGGCTATCTGGCCCACAAGGGGGTGCTCGACTCGGCGAACGGCTATCTCTATCTGACACTGAGC
The DNA here is from genome assembly GCF_004795105.1 of Streptomyces sp. A0642. Taxonomy (GTDB): domain Bacteria; phylum Actinomycetota; class Actinomycetes; order Streptomycetales; family Streptomycetaceae; genus Streptomyces. The sequence goes on from NZ_SSBL01000033.1 coordinate 4,246, forward strand.
GACACCGGCGGCCCGTACGACGGCGGCAAGGGGCGGATCTGGCGGTACACCACCGCCACCGGTGCGTGGAAGGACGTCAGCCCGGTCGCCGAGGCCGACACCTACTACGGATTCAGCGGACTGTCCGTGGACCGGCAGCAGCCCGGCACCCTGATGGCGACGGCGTACAGCTCCTGGTGGCCGGACACCCAGATCTTCCGCTCCACGGACAGCGGGGCGACCTGGACCAGGGCCTGGGACTACAGCAGCTACCCGAGCCGCACCAACCGCTTCACCCAGGACGTCTCGTCCGTGCCCTGGCTGACCTGGGGTGCCAACCCGGCGCCGCCGGAGACCTCGCCCAAACTGGGCTGGATGACCGAGGCGCTGGAGATCGACCCGTTCGACTCGAACCGGATGATGTATGGCACCGGCGCCACGGTCTACGGCACCGAGAACCTCAAGAACTGGGACTCCGGCAGCCAGTTCAAGATCACGCCGATGGTGAAGGGCCTCGAGGAGACGGCCGTCAACGACCTGGCGAGCCCGCCGTCCGGCGCCCCGCTGCTCAGCGCGCTCGGCGATGTCGGAGGATTCCGGCACACCTCTCTCGACGCCGTGCCGGGCATGATGTTCACCTCGCCCAACCTCACCTCCACCACCAGCCTCGACTTCGCGGAGACCAGCCCCGGCACGGTCGTACGGGTCGGCAGCGCCGACGCCGCCCCGCACATCGGTTTCTCCACGGACAACGGGGCGAACTGGTTCCAGGGCTCCGAGCCCTCCGGGGTCACCGGCGGCGGCACGGTCGCGGCGGCGGCCGACGGCAGCGGATTCGTGTGGAGCCCGGAGGGCGCGGGCGTGCACCGCACCACCGGGTACGGGAGTACATGGTCGGCGTCCACCGGGATACCGGCCGGGGCGACCGTCGAGTCCGACCGGAAGAACCCGAAGAAGTTCTACGGGTACAAGGCCGGCACCTTCTACGTCTCGACGGACGGCGGCGCCACCTTCACCGCGAAGGCTTCGAGCGGTCTGCCCACCGAGGGCAACGTCCGCTTCAAGGCGGTACCGGGCGCCGAGGGTGATGTCTGGCTCGCCGGCGGCAGTGCGACGGGCGCCTACGGGCTCTGGCACTCCACCGACTCGGGCGCGACGTTCACCAGACTCTCCGGGATCCAGCAGGCGGACTCGGTCGGTTTCGGCAAGGCTGCCGCGGGGGCCTCGTACCAGACGCTCTTCGTCACGGCGAAGATCGGCGGCGTACGCGGTGTCTTCCGTTCCACGGACGCGGGCACGACCTGGACCCGGATCAACGACGACGCGCACCAGTGGGGATGGATCGGCGCCTCGATCACCGGTGACCCGAGGATCTACGGCCGGGTGTACCTCTCGACCAACGGGCGCGGGATCATGTACGGCGACTCGTCGGACGGCGACGGCGGCGGTACGGACCCGGGCACGGACCCCGGCACGGACCCGGGGAACCCGCCCGGGAGCGGGGCCTGTTCGGTGACGTACAAGGTCACCAACCAGTGGTCCGGCGGCTTCCAGGCCGATGTGACGCTCACCAACACCGGGACCGCGGCCCTGGACGGCTGGCAGCTGGGCTGGACGTTCGCGGACGGCCAGAAGGTCGGTCAGATGTGGAACGCCACCTCCACGCAGGCCGGCGCGAAGGTGACAGCCGCCAACGTCTCCTGGAACGGCAAGGTGGCGCCGGGCGCTTCGGTGGGCTTCGGATTCACCGGCACCCTGACGGGTGGTAACGCCGCTCCGGCCGCGTTCGCCCTGGGCGGCAAGGCTTGCTCCACCGGCTGACCAACGGGCGGCGGGGGCACGGGGGGAGGGGCGGGCCGAGCGGGTGGGCCCGCCCCGCGCACTGCCGGGCCCGGCCGCCCCCTGTCGCCCCTGCCGCACCGTGTCACCGCCCGGTGTACGGCGGTCTCACTGGCCCCGTACAGGTTCGTCGGCCATACTGCCCGCCGTGGAGCAGCGCATAGATCCCAACACTCAGCCCGCGTACGCCGCAGGGACAGACCCGGCGTACATCCCTGGTCTCACGGCCCCCCGAACCGCCGAGAAGGCGGAGGAGGACCCGGAGCAGACCGAGGGGCCCGCATCCGAGGGAGCCGCCCCCGAGGACGCGGCGCCCGACGCCGAGCCCGTTGCCGGTGCGGCGGCGGACGACGAGGAGGAAGAGAACGAGCAGGTGGACGCGGACGGCCCCGCGTCCGACGACGGGGCGGCGGACGGTCCGTCGTTCGAGGTGAGCGACCGGCGCGGTTCGATCTCCGCCGACCGGAAGGGAATCCGGTTCACGCTGGACGACCAGGAGGCCGACTTCCACTGGGACGAGGTCGGGGCCGTGGAACTGAAGCCGGCCCGGTTCGGCCGCCGGTTCACGGTCACGGTCCACATGTCGACCCGGCGCTGGTTCAACGCCGAGGTCGAGGCGCCCGCCCGGAGCGACCTCAAGGGGTGGACGGAGGGCTTCGACGCGGTCCTGGACGCCTACTTCGAGGAGTCCTGAGACTGCGGGGCGGACGACGGTTCGACGACGGGACCTGCGCCCGCGCCGCGCAGCGCATCGAGCAGGTGCGGCCAGGCGTCCGCCCCGAGCGCGGCGTCGGCGGCGGGCGAACCTCCGTACCGGAAGCGCCCGGACGGTGCGGCGGCTCCCTCGCCCGGCAGCCGGGGGCGGTGCCCGGCGTCGGGGCGGGTGATCAGACGTACGGGGAGGCCGGCCGCCCTGCGGCGGGCGGCCAGTTCCGCGGCGAACCGCAGGGAGGGCCACATCAGGTCGTCGCCTCCCGCGACCAGCACGAGGTCGGTGCCGGCCCCGCCGACCGGGACGGCCGCGGCCGGGACGCGCTCGGCGAAGGCCGGCAGGCTCTGCTCGTACCAGCCGAGGACCGAGACGGGTTCGCCCTCCGGCTCGGCGGCCGTCCAGGTGTCGTCATAGGGCACGAACGGCAATGGCCTGCCCCGCCAGGTCCATGACGATCGGTGGGGAAGCGCGGCGCCGTCGCGGCCCGGTCCCACGTTCGCCCAGGTCACCGAGGTGGGCGAGAGGGCCACGACAGCGTCGACGCCGTCGTGGCGACCTGCCAGGTGCAGGGCGGCCTCGGCGCCCTTGGAGGCGCCGAGGACGCCGATGCGCCGCGCGCCGGCCGTACGCAGCCACTCGGCCGCGGACACGAAGGTCTCCAGCGGGACTTCGCAGATGCCCGGTGGCTGCCCGGGGCCGCCGAACCATCTGACCGACAGGGCGGTCATGCCCTCCCGGGCCAGCAGCCGGCACCGGGCCTCCTCGATGCGGCCGCTGGAGCCGGCGAGGACGAGCACGCCGATGCCGCTGCCGTGCACGGGGGCGGCGAGGAAACCCGTCCAGGCGTCCGCGCCGGCACCCGGACCGGTGTGCACCATGCGTTCCGCGATCTCCATGTCCCGCTCAGTATCCGGCTCAGGCCTCCGCAAGGACCACCGAACGGGTCAGGTGGCGCGGGCTGTCCGGGTCCAGGCCCCGGGCGGCGGCGCGGGCGATGGCCAGGCGCTGGACGCGGACCAGTTCGGCCAGCGGGTCCAGGCCGCTCTCCACCCAGCGGGCGCCGGTGGCGAGGACCTGCTCGCGCAGCCCCTCGGGGGCGGCGCCGAACGTCCAGGTCGCGGTGCCGGTGGTGGCGATGCTGATGGGGCCGTGGCGGTACTCCATCGAGGCGTACGCCTCCGTCCAGGACAGCGAGGCCTCCTTCATCTTCAGCGCGGCCTCGTTGGCCAGGCCGGCCGTCCAGCCGCGGCCGAGGAAGGTGAACTGGGTGCAGTCCAGCAGACCTTCGGGCAGCGGCTCGGCGAGGGCGGCCTCCGCGTCACGGACCACGGCGTCGGAGTGCAGGCCGAGGTGGGCGCGGAGCAGCGTGAGCAGGGTGGTGGCGAACCGGGTCTGCACGACGGACCGCTCGTCCGCGAAGTCGAGGACCACCACGGCGTCGGCGGACGTCATCACCGGAGTGTGCGGGTCGGCCGTGATCGCGACCGTGGGGGTGGTCCCGCGCAACCGGTCGAGCAGGTCGAGCACCTCGGTCGTGGTGCCGGAGCGGGTGAGGGCGACGACGCGGTCGTAGCGGCGGCGGGCGGGGAACTCCGAAGCGGCGAAGGCGTCGGTCTCGCCCTGTCCGGAGTCCTCGCGGAGCGAGGCGTACGCCTGGGCCATGTAGAACGAGGTGCCGCAGCCGACCACGGCGATGCGCTCGCCGGCGGCGGGCAGGACGCCGGCGTGGCTCGGAGCGAGGTCCGCGGCGCGGCGCCAGCAGTCCGGCTGACTGGCTGTCTCGATCTCGACAAAGGACACTTTTGCACTCCGAACGGAAGATGGGATGCTCGTTTTCGCACGATACTCGTGCCGAACAAGCATTATCAAGCATCCATGGGGTGGCCGGTTTGACTCGGCGGAGCCGTGTGCCACGCTTGCGCGTGTCCGGTGACCGCGCCCAAGGGGATGGGTGCTCGCAGGCCGGGCCCGTAAGGAGATTGCCTTGTCCAGGGACGCCCGGTGGAGCGCACTGCTGGAACTCGTCGGTAAGCACGGCCGGGTGGACGTCGAGGACGCCGCCGGCGCGCTGGACGTCTCGGCCGCGACCATTCGCCGGGACCTGGACCAACTGGCCGAGCAGCACCTCCTCACCCGCACCCGGGGCGGCGCCGTCGCGCACGGCGTCAGCTACGAGCTGGCGCTTCGCTACAAGACCGGCCGCAACGCCCCGGAGAAGCAGGCCATCGGCCGGGCCGTCGCCGAACTGGTCGCGGTGGGCGAGGTGGTGGGGCTGACGGGCGGGACCACCATCACGGAGGTGGCGCGCTCGCTCGCCGTGCGCTCCGACCTCGTGGGCGAAGGCGCGGGAGGGGCCTCCGGTCAGCCGGCCCTGACGGTGGTCACCAATGCCCTCAACATCGCCAACGAGCTCGTGATCCGGCCGCAGATCAAGATGGTGGTGACCGGCGGTGTGGCGAGGCCCCAGTCGTACGAGCTGACCGGACCGCTGGCCAGCGGTGTGCTGGGTGAGATCACGCTGGATGTCGCCGTCCTGGGGGTCAACGCGATCGACACCGAACGCGGCGCCTACGTCCATCACGAGGGTGAGGCCAGCATCAACCGGCTGCTCGCGGAGCAGGCCCAGCGGGTGGTGGTGGCGGCAGACTCGTCGAAGATCGGCAAGCGTGCCTTCGCCCGGGTCTGCGACCTGGGTGCGGTCGACTTCCTCGTCACCGACAAAGGCATCGCACCCGAGGCCGCCGCCCGTTTCGCCGAGGCGGGTGTCACCGTCATCACCGTCTGATCCGGCAGACCGGCCCGGTGATCGGGCGCATGCGCGAAGAGGGGCCGCCACACCCGGTGTGGCGGCCCCTCTTCGCGCCCGGTGGAGCGGCCTTCAAGTGCGTGAAGGTGCGCGTGGATGCTCGCGAAGGTTCACAACCGAGCACGCATGACGCCCTTCTGGTGGCCTCGCAGCTGTTTTTCCGTCGTTCGGCGATGGTTTTGTGTCGAGTGTGTGCCTATTTGGCACCCGCGAGTCGTGGGTGTTCGCGCGTACCAGGGCTTTTCTATGTCAATAGATGTTTGTTACGTCAGAGAAATGAGCATCTCTTGCCATCGCGGTGGGTGGTCGTGAACTATGTGGGCTGTCGCCGTGCAGGAGTCGCGGACGCACCCCCCGGTGCGCACCGCCTCCACGTATGCGGGACGTTCTCTCGCTCCACCAGCCCTGGAGGTGCCTGTGACGATGGCAGATGCGCCGGTCACAGCCGCGCGGCCCCCCGAGCCGCAGCCCCGCGATCTTGAGGACGCGGACCGCCCCGACGGGAAGAAGGGCGGGAAGCGCCGCATACGGCAGCCGCTCCGGTACCGGCTGAAACGGGACAGGACGCTGCTGCTCCTCTGTCTGCCGGGTGTTCTCTACTTCGCGCTCTTCTTCTACCTGCCGCTCGCGGGCAACATCATCGCGTTCCAGGACTACCAGCCGTTCCTGGGCTTCAAGCAGAGCCCGTTCGTCGGCCTCGCGAACTTCACCGCGCTGCTCGCCGAACCCGAGTTCTGGAGTGCGGTCTCCAACACGCTGCAGATCACCGCGATCCAGCTGCTCCTCTACTTCCCCGCGCCGATCGCCCTCGCCCTGCTGCTCAACTCGCTCATCAGCGAGAAGATCAAGCGGTTCATCCAGACCGTCGTGTACCTCCCGCACTTCCTGTCCTGGGTCGTCGTCGTCGCCATGTTCAAGCAGGTGCTCGGCGGCGCGGGTTCGGTCACCACGCTGCTCATGGAGCACGGGGTCGGCATCGGCAACGTGATGACGGACCCCGGCACGTTCAAGCTGCTGATCACCGCCCAGGCCATCTGGAAGGACTGCGGCTGGGGCACCATCATCTTCCTGGCCGCCATCGCCTCGATCGACATGGGGCAGTACGAGTCCGCGGCGATGGACGGCGCCGGCTGGGTCCGCAGGATCTGGCACGTCACCCTGCCGGGCATCCGGCCGGTGATCCTGATGCTCCTGATCCTGCGGCTCGGCGACATCCTCTCGGTCGGCTTCGAGCAGATCATCCTGCAGCGTGACGCCGTGGGACCGGACGCCTCCGAGGTCATGGACACCTACGTCTACTTCCACGGCGTCGTCGACGGCGACTGGGGCATGAGCACCGCCGCCGGACTGATGAAGGGCGTCATCGGATTCGCGCTCATCCTCGCCGCCAACAAGCTGGCCCACCGCTTCGGCGAGCAGGGAGTGTACCGATGAGTCAGCAGTCCGCCGCGAGCCGGCCGCCCACGGCACGGCCCCGCCCGCTGGGCGCCGTGCGCCCCGGCCGCAGCCACGGCAGGCCGCCGTGGACGGAGCGCCCCCACTGGTACGGACAGGGTGCGAAAGCGGTGGCCCTGGCCGTCCTCACCGTGATCGTGCTCTACCCGTTCGTCCTCGCCATCGGCACCAGCCTGGCCGGCCGCGAGGAGCTGAACGCCAACGGCGGATACGTACTTCTGCCGCACCACCCGACGCTGGAGGCCTACCGGGTCATCCTCTCCGGCGGCGTCGTCACTCAGGCCGCCCTGGTCTCCATCGGCATCACACTGACCGGCACGGCGCTCAGCCTGGCGTGCACGGTGATGATCGCCTACGGCACCTCGCGTCCCGGCACGGTCCTCGGCAAGCCGATCCTCCTGCTGGTGCTGGGCACCTTCCTCTTCGCGCCCGGCATCATCCCGACCTACCTGGCGGTCCAGCAGTTCAAGATGCTGGACACCTATGCCGCGCTGATCCTTCCGGTCCTGCTCAACGCCTTCAACATCGTGGTCGTCCGCTCCTTCTTCCAGAGCATCCCCGAGGAGCTGTACGACGCGGCCCGGATCGACGGGGCCGGTGAGGTCACCGTCCTCTTCCGGATCGTCCTCCCGCTGTCCAAGGCGGTCCTCGCGGTGGTCGGCCTGTTCTACGCGGTCGGCTACTGGAACAGCTTCTTCAACGCGGTGCTGTACCTGAACGACTCCAGCAAGTTCCCCATCCAGGTGATCCTGCGCAGCTACGTACTGAACGGGCAGAGCATCAACGCGTCGGCCATGGGCGTCCACGCGGTGCCGCCCGCGACGTCGCTCCAGATGGCGGTGCTGATCATCGCCATCGTGCCCATCTTCTGTGTCTACCCCTTCCTGCAGAAGTTCTTCGTCAAGGGCGTCCTCACCGGGGCGGTCAAGGGCTGATCCACCACCACCCCGCCCCTCAGGCCACACACTTCCTAGGAGCACCATGTCCACCAACTTGTCCCGGCGCGGCTTCATGGGTGCGGCGGGAATCGCCGGCCTGACCGTGGCGGGCCTGTCCACACTGAGCGCCTGTGGCAGCGGCGCGACGGTCAGCAAGGGCGGCGCCAAGGCATCTGCCAGGCTGAAGCTGCCCGCGTACGTGGCCGCTCCGACCGCCCCCGCCGACCTGGCGGGCAACGCGGCGGGCCTGGACGCCGCCTACCTGCGCTATCCCAAGCAGCTCACCAAGTCGGTGGCCAAGGCGCCCGGTGACGGCAGCCGCATCACCGCCCTCACCGAGACCTTCACGACTCCCGCCCCGCCGCAGGCCAGGAACGCCTACTGGCAGGAGCTGAACAAGCGCCTCGGGGCGCGGTTCGACATGACGATCGTCGTCGACCAGGGTGTGGACGCGTACCTCACGAAGTTCAACGCCATGATGGCCGGCGGCGACATACCCGACTTGGTCTGGTTCCCGCCGAACCAGGGCATCCAGCGCGTGCCCGAGCTGCTGGACGCCAAGTTCCACGACCTCACGCCCTACCTGTCGGGGGACGCGGTGAAGGCGTACCCCAACCTGGCGAACCTGCCCACCACCGCGTGGAAGACCGCCGTGATCAACGGCAAGATCCGCGGCGTCGCGGTGGCCTACGGCTCCATGGGCCAGGTCTACGTCGTGAACGAGGACTTCTGGAAGCCGGTCGGCGGCGCCGAGTTCACCAGCGCCGAGGACTTCCTCGCCAAGGGCAAGGAGCTCGCCGACCCCAAGCGCAACAAATACGTCCTGGAGCCGGCGTACGTGAACCACGTCGGCATGTTCGGCCAGTGGTTCGGCGCGCCCAGCGGCTGGCGGCTGGAGGGCGGCAAGCTGACACACATGTACGAGACGCAGGAGTACCAGGAAGCCCTGGCCTTCGGCGTCAAGGTGGCGAAGGCCGGCCTGTTCTGGCCGGACCCCAACCTCAGCACCACCATGGAGAAGATGGCGCAGGGCAGCCTCGGCGCCTATGTGCAGTCGTTCCCCAGCTTCCTGGTGGACGCGAAGACGTACGACTTCCCGTTCGGCGTCATCGTGCCGTTCGCCGCGCGGGAGGGCGCGAAGCCGCGCTACACCATGGGCTACGGCTCCGTCGGATACACCGCCATCAACAAGAAGGCGGACCCCGCACGGGTGAAGATGCTGCTGGGCGTCATGGACTACCTGGCCGCCCCCTTCGGTACGGAGGAGCGGCTCTTCCTCGACAACGGCGTCGAGGGCAAGCACTTCCACCGCACGGCGAAGGGCGACGTGGAACTCACGCCCAAGGGGAACTCCGAGGCGGTCACCACGGCCATGCCGCTGGCCTTCCTCGCCGCCGGACCCGAATACGTCTACCTGCCGGGCAGGGCCGGGCTGGCCGGCCGGATCCACGGCTGGCAGCAGGAACTCCTCAAGATCAGCCAGTCCAACCCGACGAGCGGGCACTTCTCCGACACGGCGACCAGCAAGAGCCCCTCGCTCACCACCGCGATGAGCGACGTCCAGCTGGACATCATCGCGGGCAGGAAGCCGCTCTCCGCCTTCAAGGACCAGCTGAGCAAGTGGCGTTCCGGCGGGGGCGACAAGATGCGCGCCGAGTTCGAGGCCTCGCTCGCCGGCACGTAGTCGCCGTCCGCACGATCCGTCCATCCAAGGAATCCGTCCACACAAGGAAAGGGACTTCCGTGTCAGACCTGCGACTCGGTGTCATCGGACTCGGCCTGCGACGTTCCCTCGCGATGTCCGCCCACCACCCCGGGCGGGGATCGGCGGTCACCGCCGTCTGCGACCTCGATCCCGAGGTACGCCGGCGCGAAGCCGAGCGGTTCGGCACCGATGTCGCGGTCGAGGACCACAAGCTGCTCCTGGGCCGGGACGACCTCGACGCGATCATCATCGCCACCCCGGACGACACCCACGAGGTCATCGCGATCGACGCGCTCCGCGCCGGCAAGGCGGTCTTCGTGGAGAAGCCGCTGGGGATCACCGTCGAGAGCTGCGACAACGTCCTGCGTGCCGCGTACGAGACCGGGACCCGGCTCTACGTCGGCCACAACATGCGGCACATGGGTGTCGTGCGGCTGATGCGCGACATCATCGCGCGCGGGGACATCGGGGAGCCCAGGACCGTCTGGGTGCGTCACTTCGTGGGTTACGGCGGTGACTACTACTTCAAGGACTGGCACGCCGACCGGACCCGGACCACCGGGCTGCTCCTCCAGAAGGCCGCGCACGACATCGACGTGCTGCACTGGTTGGCGGGCGGCTACACCCGGCGCGTCAACGCGCTGGGCGACCTGCTCGTCTACGGCGGTCTGCCGCGCCGCGAGCCGGACACCCCGCGCCCGGACGGCTGGCTGCGCGCGTTCGACTGGCCGCCGACGGCCCGCAAGGACCTGCACCACATCGTCGACGTCGAGGACGTCTCGGTGATGAACATGCAGCTCGACAACGGGGTCGTGGCCGCCTACCAGCAGTGCCACTTCACTCCCGACTACTGGCGCAACTACACCGTCATCGGCACCGAGGGCCGGCTGGAGAACTTCGGGGACGGCCCCGGTGACGAGGTCAGGGTCTGGAACACCGGACCCAGCGGCTACCGCGCCGACGCCGACATCACCTACCGGGTCCCGGAGGCCGGCGGTTCTCACGGTGGCGGGGACACCCGGATCATGGAGGAGTTCTGCCGGTTCGTGCGCGACGGCGGCGTCACCGACACCTCCCCGGTCGCCGCCCGGATGAGCGTCGCCGCCGGTGTCCTCGCGACCCGCTCCCTGCGCGAGGGCGGCGCGCCGTACGACGTGCCGGCCCTGGACCCCGAGCTGGTCGCGTACTTCGAACGCGGCCAGGTCCGCATCTGAGGGACCGGCCGGCAGCGGCGCGGGCCGGGGCCACGCCCCCGTCCGGTCTCTCCTGCCTTCCTCCTCCCCTCGCGCCCCGCCCCCAACCGGTCACAGGCGGCCGCCTTCAGGTCCGGCGGCCTGCACCGGACCGCCGGTGCACGCCGCCGGCAAGCGGCGGAACGTACCGGCGATCCCCTGCCGGCCCGGGGGTCGCCGAGTCCCCGGGCGGGACCGCTTCCGACGGAACCGCCCGGATTTCGGCGTCGGTTTCCGGCCATGCTCGGTGGGTAATCGGCCTCTGCCGGTTTGACGACGGCGCGCCCCGCACCGGTGACGGAGACTCTCCGACTCAGGGTGTATGCCCTCGATTTTCCCGATCGTTCCGTGCGGTGGCCGGCCCGGGCGCTCTCGTTCTGTCACTGACCGGCCTGCCCTGTCCGTCCGTAGGATCGATTTCACGCCAACGGGGCCCTGCGATGGCCGGGTTCGAACGCGCGGCCGGATCGCGGTCGGCATAATCGCGTCATGCCGATCGAGGGTGGGGACGTCGTTGACCTGGGCCGGGGCCTGTACGCATGGCTCCCGCCGAAACGGGGCTGGGGCCTGGCCAACTGCGGCCTGCTCGTCTCGCCCCGCGGCGCCCTCTGGATCGACACCCCGTACGACACCGTGCTGGCCGGGCAGTTTCTGGCCGAGAGCACGAAGCTCCTGCCCGACGGGGTCTCCATCGACCGTGTGATCGTCACGCACGCCAACGGGGACCACTTCTGGGGCGCGGGCGTGCTCCCGGACGCCGAGATCATCGCGACCCGCGAGGCCCGGGAGCACATCCACTACGAGCCCACTCCGCAGCAGCAGCACGCGCTGGTCAACGGGAGCGATCCGGCCACCGCGCTCGGCGCGTACCTCGGGCGCCACTTCGGAGCCTTCGACTGGTCGCGGACCGATCCGGTCCGGCCGACGACCTACTTCACCGGGGAGCTCGAACTGACCCTGGGGGAGTACCCCGTCCGCATCACGTCCCTGCCGTCCGCGCACACCACGGGGGACCTCATGGTCCACCTGCCCGCGCAGAGCGCGGTGTTCAGCGGCGACATCATCTTCTCCTCGACCCCGCAGCAGCCCGGCGACCACCCGATCCACTGGGCCGGCCCGCTGAGCAATGTGATCGCGGCCTGCGAACAGGTGCTGGCCACCGGCGCGGAGACCATCGTGCCGGGCCACGGACCGGTCCTGGACCGGGCCGGCGTACGCGACCACATCGTCTACCTGGAGTACGTACGGGAGCGCGCCCACGCCTTCCACGCCGCAGGCGTGCCCGCCGTGGAGGCGGCCCGCCGGGTGATCGGGGAGGCCCGCCACCCCGAACTCGGCCTCCCCGAGCGGCTCGTGGTCACGATCGGCAGCGAGTACCGGCAGCTCGACGGATCGGAACTCCCCGGCGTGCTCCAGGTCATGACCGACGTCGCAGCGGTCGCGCAAGAAGTGGAGCGGGCCCGTGGGACCGCAGGCCGGGCGGACTGACCGCACGGGCCTCCACCACTTCGGGGGCGGGACCGGCCGCCCGTGCCTTCGCCGCCCCGCCCACGGCACGGTGACCGGCTCCCACCGCCCCGGGCACAGGACCGACCCGACGACAGAAACGCGGTAACGGCATGGCATGGATCGTGGCGGTGATCGCCGTCATAGCCGCCGTGGCAGCAACGGCACGCTCCTACCGGGCCGCCCGCTCGGAACAGCTGGCCGTGGCCCACGCCGAGCTGGCCGAACGCCAGGCGAAGGCGGCAGAGGCCCGCACCGCAGCCCTCGTCGACGAGATCCGGCAGCTCGCGCGCAAGCGGATCCCGGCCGCCGCACTCGCCCTTTCCCACCCCAGCGCCCAGGTACCCGGGCTGCGGGAGGCCGCCGAGGTCGACGGCGCAGCCGCCAGGCTGCTCACCGAGGCCGTGCAGGCGGCCAGGACCGCGGTCATGGAGGAACGGCAGCGGGTCGACGCCGCGGCCCGCGCGGCGATGCGCGGCACCTCCGCCAAGATCCAGTCCCTGCTCAACCAGTCCCAGCAACTCCTGCACGAACTCCAGCACGAGTACGACGACCCGCGCATCCTGCAACTGGACTTCCGCAACGAACTCGCACTGCGCCGCACCCAGTCCACCGCCGTGCTCTGCGACGCGTGGCCCGGCCTGGCGCGGCAGAGCTCACCCCTCGTCGAGATCGTCCTCGGCGCGCAGTCCCGGGTCGCGGGCTACGAGCGGATCAAGGTGGCCAACCACCTGCGCGACGAACGGCTCGCGCTCGCCGCCCGCGCCGCCGAACCGCTCGCGATCGCGCTCGCCGAACTGCTCGCCAACGCCACCGCCTACTCGCACCCCGACACGGACGTACAGGTGACGGTCCAGCAGAGCGGCGGCCGCGGCGCGTTCCTGGTGGTCGACGACGCCGGCATCGGCATGGACGACGACGCGCTCGACCGGGCCCGCGCGCTGCTGGCCGGCCCCTCGGAGGTCCTGCTGACCGAGCTGGGCGACCCGCCGCAGACCGGATTCGCGGTCGTCGGCCGACTGGTGGTGCAGTACGGCTTCCACTGCCACATCGAGTCCTCGCCGTTCGGCGGCATGCGGACGATCCTGCGCGTCCCCGCCCACCTGCTGACGGTGCTGGAGGACGACCACACCCTCTCCGCCCTGGCCCCCGCACCCGTGTCGGCCGCCCCCGCCCCGGAGCGGCCGGCCGTCCCCGCGGCGCCCGGCCCGCCGGAGCCGTTGCCCGCCGCGGCCCCTTCCGGGCTGCCCAGCAGACGCCGGCGCGCACCGCGGCCCGCGGCTGCCGCAACGGCCCCCGCGGCCCCGGCCGCGGAACAGATGCCCCGTACACCTGAGCAGGCCGAGTCTTCCTGGGCGGCACTCCAGCAGGGCACCCTGATCGGCAGGAGCGTCGCCGGGCGGGCCCCCGCACCGGATGCCGACGCCGAAGACCACCTGGGCGACCAGGACGACCAAGGAGACGAAGAGAAGTGAGCGCCCCCCGCCCCACCACCGGTGACCTCGCATGGGTGCTGACCCCGCTGCTTGAACTGCCCGGAGTCCAGCACGCGGTGGTCGCCACCGGCGACGGCCTCGTCGAGGGCGCTTCGCCCGGCCTCGACCGCGCCTCCGGCGAACGCGTCGCCGCGATGACGGCCACCCTGCACGCCGCGGCCCGTGCCTTCACCACCGCCTTCACCAACGTCGAGGCCCCGCAACTGGCCCAGACGGTCGTCGAGTCGGACCTGGGCTTCGCCATCGTCGTACCGGCGGGAAAGAACACCACGCTCGCCCTGTTCGCCGAACCGGGCGCGAAACTCGGCGACATCGCCTACCAGATGCAGGTGCAGGTCACCGCGCTGACGCGGGCGATGCACGCCCCCGCCCGCCAACAGGACCCCGCCGCCCGGCCATGACCGCCGGCCCAGGGCGCCGCCTCATCCCCGCCTACCTCGTCACCGGTGGCCGGTCCCGGCCCGCCGGCCCCGCGCTCGACCGGCTCGCCGTGCTCGTACGCACCGGGGAAGCCCTGCCGCAGGACATTGGATCCGAGCAGCGAAGGCTGTGCGATCTGCTGGAGCCGGGCGCCCTCACCGTCGTCGAGTGCGCGGCCCATCTGGACCTGCCGGTCAGTGCCACCGTATTCCTGGCCACGGACCTCGCGGCCGCCGGACTTCTGCTCACGCGACCACCGATACCCAGTGCCGGGGAGATCGACCGGTCGCTCGTCGAGAGGCTGCTCGTTGGACTCCGCTCCCTCCACTGACCGGACGGACGTCGGCTATCTGCCGGACGCCGCCCGGACCCTGATGAAACTCGTCGTCACGGGTCCCTTCGGCGTGGGCAAGACGACCCTGATCCGCACCCTCTCGGAGATCCCCACGCTCCACACCGAAGAGGCGATGACCCAGTCCAGCACCCTGCTCGACGACACCGCGGGACTTCCCGACAAGACGACGACCACGGTCGCCATCGACTTCGGACGCCTCACCGTCCCGGACGACCTCGTGCTGTACATGTTCGGCACGCCGGGCCAGGACCGGTTCCTGCCCCTGTGGGAGGACATCGCGCGCGGAGCGCTGGGCGCGCTCATCCTGGTGGACACCCGCCGGCTCGCCGATTCCTTCGCCGTCATGGACATGGTCGAGGAGCAGGGACTGCCGTACGCCGTGGCGGTCAACCGCTTCCCCGACGCCCCCGCCCACAGCGACGAGGTCCTGCGCACGCACCTCGACCTCGCAGCCGGGACCCCGCTGGTCCAGTGCGACGCGCGCGAACGACGCGGCAGCATCGACGCCCTGATCGCCCTGGCCGAACACGTGCTGACCCGGCTGCCGCAGGCCGGGGAGCCGCAAGCCGAGGATCCGAGGACGTGAAGCCCGGGGCCCCCGCAGGCCCAGGACCGCAGCCGAAGAACCCGCAGCCCGAGGATCCGTCATGACCACGCATTCGCTTCCGCAGCCGCCGCAGCCCATGGCGCTGTACGGCCCCGACTTCGCGGCCGACCCGCACGGCCACTACCGCAGACTGCGGGAACACGGCCCTCTCGCCCCGGTCCGGATCGCCCCCGGGGTCGAGGCGATGCTCGTCACCGACTACCAGGCCGCCGTCGACGTGCTGCGCGACACCCACACCTTCAGCAAGGACCCCCGCGCCTGGCAGGCGACGATTCCGGCGGACTCCCCGGTCCTGCCGGTGCTCGGGCACCGGCCCACGGCGCTGTTCAGCGACGGCGCGGAGCACGCCCGCTACCGGGACGCGATCAACGACACCCTCGCCTTGATCGAGCCCCACATCCTGCGGGCCGAGGTGGCCAGGGTCGCCCAGCAGCTCATCGGGGCGTTCGCCGCGACCGGCAGCGGCGACCTCGTCGCCCAGTACGCCCGGCGGCTCCCGCTGCACGTCTTCGTCACCTGGTTCGGCGTCGATCCGGCGGACGGCGAACGGATCGTCGACGGCATCGGCGGCATGATGAACCCGGCCCAGGGCGCCCCCGCCGCGTACGCCGACCTCGTCGACGTCGTCACCCGGCTCGTCGCCGACCGGCGCAGCCGGCCGCGCCGCGACCTCACGTCGTACTTCCTCGCCCACCCGGCCCAGCTCGACAACGACGAGACTGTGCGTCAGATCACGCTGCTGATGAGCGCGGGCCACGATCCGGCGAGCAATCTGATCGGCAACGCGATCCTCCACATGCTCACCGACGAGCGGTACGCGGGCTCTCTCCACCGGGGCGCGATGACCGCCCACGAAGCCATCAACGAGGTCCTGTGGCAGGACCCGCCGATCGCCAACCTGGCGGCGCACTACCCGCGCCACGACACCGAGTTCCACGGGGTCCGGCTCCGCGCCGGGCAGCTGGTCCTCGTCTCGTTCGGAGCAGCCAACACGCAGTCCGGGCAGCTCACTTCGGAGGCCGGGGTGCGTTCCGGAGGCAGCGCCCACCTGGCCTGGTCGGCCGGTCCCCACCGATGCCCCGCCAAGCAGCCGGCGCTCCTCATCGCGATGACGGCGATCGAGCAGCTGACCAGTCAGCTGTGCGATGCGAAACTGGCCGTCCCGGTCAGCGAACTGCTCTGGCGTCCGGGGCCGTTCCACCGGGCGCTGGCGCACCTTCCGGTACGTTTCACCCCGATCGACATCACCGTGCCCGCGGTCCCGGACCGGCTTCCGGCCGGACAGCCGGACGTTCCGATCGGTTCCTGAACCGTGTCGCTGGTAGGCCGAACGGGTGAGGGGCGAGAGAATTGCCCGATGAACAGTGAGCGCAGCCGGCGCAACGCCAACCGAAGCACAGACGGGGTGGTCCGGTGAGCAGGTACGACAGGTACGACGTCACGGACGAGCAGTGGGAGGGACTGGCCCAGGTCGTGCCTCTGCGCAGTCGCAACGAGTGGCCTTCGCGTGTGGACCACCGCACGGTTCCGGACGAGCAGGAGCACGCCGAGCAGCGCCGCATGGTGGTGCTGCGGGTGCAGGTCTTCGCGGACGCGCGCGAGGTCGCCGACTACCTGGTCGCGCAGATTCCGGTGCTCCTCGACCTGACCAGCGCCGAGAGCGATGTGGCCAAGCGGATCCTGGACTTCACCAGCGGGGTCGTCTTCGGGCTGGGCAGCGGGATGCACCGGGTCGACCGGAACGTCTTCCTGCTGTCTCCCGTCGGCATGGAGGTCGAGGGCGTGACGGCGGCGGGGCTTCCGGGCGCGTAGCCGGCACTCCGAGGACGGGCCGACCGGGGCTGCCGGGCGTTCGGTGTGTCCGGCCCCTGACCCGGCTGCCACCCGGCCGGTACGCCGTGACCGGGGTGGCTGCGTGCTCGGTTCGTGCGCGGTGACCGGGTGGCTGCGTGCTCGGTCCGTGCGCCGTGACCGGGTGACCGCGCGCTCGGTCCGCACGCCGTGACCGGGCTGCTGAGCGGTCCGCACGCCCTGATCGGGGCGCTTACGCATGCGGTACGCGTGCCGTGACCGGGTGCGGCCCCGGCACGCCGTTCGCTCGCCGGTGTGGCGGTGGTAGACCTGGTGCCGTGACTGAACTCGATGTACGCGCGCTCCAGCAACGGCTCGCCGCATTCGCGGCCGCACGCGACTGGGGGCGGTTCCACACCCCGAAGAACCTCGCGTCGGCGCTGAGTGTCGAGGCCGCCGAACTCATGGAGGTCTTCCAGTGGCTGACGCCGGAACAGTCGGCGCGCGTGATGGAGGACCCCGCGACGGCGCCCAGGGTCACGGACGAGGTCGCGGACGTTCTCGCCTACCTGCTTCAGTTCTGCGAGGTGCTGGGCATCGACGTGCTGGCGGCGCTGGCGGCGAAAATCGAGCGGAACGAAGGGCGCTTTCCGGTACCGGGGCCGGTGGATCCCCCGCTCCGTCACTCTTCGGAGTGATCAACTTGTTCACATTCGACTGCGTGTCCACAGATTTCCGAAATCCTCTGGTCTTTCGGTACCTCCGCCCTCACTGTGGGTAATGGAAGAGGTGAGCGGGTTTTCGTGTCGAACGGGGGCATGGGATGGAAGCGGTGCGGCTTGTAGCAGTCATCCGGACGGCGTTGGCGCACAGCCGGGGCACGCCGGACATCATCGCCGAGGCCTGGCAGGCCCAGGCACTGGCTCAGGCGATCGGGAGCCGGCTGGCGGCGAGCGGCCCCAAGGAGTTACGGGGCGAGGCGAGCGGACTCAGCGAGATCGGCGGACGGACCAACGGAGCGCTGGACCACCCGGCGGCCAGGGCCGGTGTGGCCCGGGCCGCGCAGCTCTCCGAGGTGACCGATCCGCGAGCGGCCCTGATCGGCCTCGGCGCGCTGCTCGGGGAGGTGGGCATAGCCCTGGTCGGGGTGGCGTGCGACACGGATGAGCAGGGCTTGTACTGGCAGTGCATGGAGGCGATCGACGCAGCCGACGAGTCGACGGACCGGGTGCACGGCATGCTCCGGCTCCTCGACGAGCGGGACCGGGAGCGCCGGGAGGATCTGGAGCGCGGCCGGGAGCGGGACGGCCCGCACGGGGTCCTGCACGGACCGGTGGGCCCGGTCGCCGACACCGGCTGAGCGTCCGGCATCCGGGTCGCCCGGGGCGCGGCGACGTGGGGAGGACCACCGGAGCGGAATCCGCGAGGCCCGGAGGTGCAGGATGGATGCATGGATCTTCGAATCTTCACCGAGCCCCAGCAAGGGGCGAGCTATGACACCCTGCTCACCGTCGCGAAGGCGGCCGAGGACCTCGGTTTCGACGCCTTCTACCGCTCCGACCACTATCTGCGCATGGGACAGGGCGACGGACTGCCCGGCCCCACGGACGCATGGATCACGCTGGCCGGGCTGGCGCGCGAGACCAAGCGGATCCGTCTCGGCACCCTGATGACGGCGGGGACGTTCCGGCTTCCCGGTGTGCTCGCCATCCAGGTGGCGCAGGTCGACCAGATGTCCGGCGGTCGCGTCGAGCTGGGCCTCGGCGCCGGCTGGTTCGAGCAGGAACACAAGGCGTACGGCATCCCGTTCCCCAAGGAGAAGTTCGGCCGGCTGGAGGAGCAGCTGGCGATCGTCACCGGTCTGTGGGCCACCGAGGTCGGCAAGACGTTCAGTTTCGACGGCACCTACTACCAGCTCACCGACTCGCCCGCGCTGCCCAAGCCCGCGCAGGCCAAGGTCCCGGTGCTGATCGGCGGGCACGGGGCGAAGCGGACACCGCGGCTGGCCGCGCAGTACGCGGACGAGTTCAACATCCCGTTCGCCTCGCTGGAGGACAGCGAGAAGCAGTTCGGCCGGGTCAGGACGGCGGCCGCGGAGGCGGGCCGGAGGCCCGACGACCTGGTGTACTCCAACGCTCTGGTCGTCTGCGTCGGCAAGGACGACGCGGAGGTGGCGCGCCGTGCCGCCGTCATCGGGCGGGACGTGGCGGAGCTGAAGGCCAACGGACTGGCCGGCTCGCCCGCCGAGGTGGTCGACAAGATCGGCCGGTTCGGCGAGATCGGGGCCTCGCGCATCTACCTCCAGGTGCTGGACCTCGACGACCTGGAACACCTGGAGCTGATCTCGTCGCAGGTCCAGTCTCAGCTCACCTGAGAACAGGCCGGCCCGCAGCCCGCAACCGGTAGTCCCGGCCCACCGGTAGCCGGCGGCCGGTAGTGCCGACCCGCCAGTTCCGGCAACCGGTAGCCCCGGACGCCGTCCGCAGCCGCGCCCCGCCACCTGAGAGAGAGGAGCCTCCTGTGCAGCAGCCCGCTCACCGTTCCCCCGATACCGACCGGTCCGCCGGGAGGCCGTCCCGGTTGCTTGCCGCCGCGCTCTCGGAGGGGACGGTCCTGCTCGACGGCGGGCTTTCCAATCAGTTGGAGGCGCAGGGCTGCGATCTGTCCGACGCGCTGTGGTCCGCCCGGCTGCTCGCCGACGGGCCGGAGCAGATCGAGGCCGCCCACACGGCGTATGTGCGGGCGGGCGCGCAGGTGCTCATCACCGCCAGCTATCAGGCCGGTTTCGAAGGATTCCGGCAGCGCGGGATCGGGCGGGCGGAGGCGGCCGCGCTCTTCGCCCGCAGCGTGGAGCTGGCCCGTCGGGCGGCCGGGGCGGTGGACCGGGACGTCTGTGTCGCGGCCTCGGTCGGCCCGTACGGGGCGGTGAGGGCCGACGGGTCCGAGTACCGGGGCCGCTACGGGCTCACGGTCCGGGAGCTGGAGCGCTTCCACCGCCCCCGGATCGAGGCCCTGGCCGCCGCCGGAGCCGACGTGCTGGCGCTCGAGACCGTGCCGGATGTGGACGAGGCGCAGGCGCTCCTGCGGGTGGCGGGGGAGTGCGGGCTGCCGGTCTGGCTCTCGTACACCGTGGCCGGGGACCGGACCAGAGCCGGGCAACGGCTGGAAGAGGCGTTCGCCCTCGCCGAGGGAGCGGACGGGGTGGTGGCGACAGGGGTGAACTGCTGCGAACCGGCCGATGCGGAGGGGGCGGTCCGGGCGGCGGCGGAGACGGCCGGGAAGCCCGTCGTGGTCTACCCGAACAGCGGTGAACGCTGGGACGCGCAGGGGAGGAGGTGGACGGGGGGAGCGACGTTCGACCCCGGCCGGGTCCGGGCCTGGCAGGACGCCGGTGCGCGGCTGGTGGGCGGCTGCTGCCGCGTCGGTCCGGCCACCATCACGGAACTGGCCGTACTGCTCGGCGGAGGGGGATGACAACCCAGCGGCCAGGGCACTGAAAATGCCTGGTGGGAGGGAGTGAGCCCGACCATACTCGGACGTGTGTTCCTGACGATCAGTACCACCGGCACCCCGGAACGTCCCGCCACCGATCTCGGTTTCCTGCTGCACAAGCACCCCGAGAAGGCGCAGACGTTCTCCACTTCCCATGGCACCGCGCATGTCTTCTATCCCGAGGCGTCCGCGGAACAGTGCACGGCAGCGCTGCTGCTGGAGGTGGATCCCGTGGCGCTGGTGCGGCGAGGCAAGGGCAAGGGCCGCGGCGGTGCCCCCGACGCGGCGCTCGCGCAGTACGTCAACGACCGCCCGTACGCGGCGTCCTCGCTGCTTTCCGTCGCGATGAGCACCGTCTTCAAGTCCGCGCTGAGCGGCGCCTGCAAGTCGATGCCCGAGCGAGCGGCGGCGCCGATGCCGCTGCGGATCGAGGTGCCCGCCCTGCCGGCCCGTGGTGGTGCCGAGCTGGTGCGCAAGCTCTTCGGCCCGCTCGGCTGGTCGCGGGTGGACGCGGTGGCCGTACCGCTGGACGAGCAGTTCCCCGAGTGGGGGGACTCGCGGTACGTACGGCTCGTGCTGGAGGGCGAGTTGAGGCTCGCCGACGCCTTGCGTCAGCTGTACGTGCTGCTGCCGGTGCTCGATGACGCCAAGCACTACTGGGTGGCGCCGGACGAGGTGGACAAGCTGCTGCGGGCCGGGGAGGGCTGGCTGGCCGACCACCCCGAGCAGAAGCTGATCACCAGCCGGTATCTGTCGCGGCGCTGGGGGCTGACCCGGCAGGCGATGCAGAGGCTGGAGCTGGTGAGGCTCGCCGAGTCCGACGACCTCGACGTCGAGAGCATCGACAACGCCGTCGACGAGACGGCCGACACCGAGGAGCGGCCGGTGCCGCTCGCCGAGCAGCGCAGGGCCGCCATCCTGGCGGCGCTGACCGGTGCCGGTGCGAGCCGCGTGCTCGACCTCGGCTGTGGCCAGGGTCAGTTGGTGCAGGCGCTGCTGAAGGACGTGCGCTTCACCGAGATCGTCGGCGTCGACGTCTCGATGCGCGCGCTGACGATCGCCTCGCGCCGGCTGAAGCTGGACCGGATGGGGGAGCGCCAGGCCGCACGGGTGACGCTCCGGCAGGGCTCGCTCACCTACACGGACAAGCAGCTCAAGGGGTACGACGCGGCCGTGCTGAGCGAGGTCGTCGAGCACCTCGACCTGCCACGGCTGCCGGCCCTGGAGTACGCGGTGTTCGGCGTGGCCCGCCCCCGGACCGTGCTCGTGACCACGCCGAACGTCGAGTACAACGTTCGCTGGGAGGCCCTCCCGGCCGGACACGTCCGGCACGGAGACCACCGCTTCGAGTGGACCCGGGCGGAATTCCGGGACTGGGGGTGCGCAGTGGCCGGCAGGCACGGGTACGAGGTGGAGTTCGTCCCGGTGGGCCCCGACGACCCGGAGGTCGGCCCGCCCACCCAGCTGGCCGTGTTCACCATGACCGCGGCCGACGGCACGGAGAAGCCCGGCGAGACCGGCCGGAGCACGAAGACCGACCGGACCGGCGAGACCGGCATGACCGAGAGGGAGGCGAAAGCCGCATGACCAGCACCAGCACCAGCACCGGTGACAGCGCCCGCACCGGTACCGCCGACGCCGCCCGCATCGGTACCGCCGACGCCGCCCGCACCGGCACCGGCGACCGCGGCAGGCGCGTCCTTCCGGTGACGGACCTCTCCCTCGTCGTCCTCATCGGGGCGAGCGGCTCGGGCAAGTCCACGTTCGCGCGCAAGCACTTCAAGCCGACCGAGATCATCTCCTCGGACTTCTGCCGCGGCCTGGTCGCCGACGACGAGAACGACCAGAGCGCGAGCCGGGACGCCTTCGACGTCCTGCACTACATCGCGGGAAAGCGCCTGGCCGCCGGACGGCTGACCGTCGTCGACGCCACCAGCGTCCAGCCCGAGAGCCGCCGCCAGCTGGTACGGCTGGCCCGGGAGCACGACGTGCTGCCCATCGCCGTCGTCCTCGACCTGCCCGAAGAGGTCTGCCTCGCGCGCAACGCGAACCGCCCGGACCGCGCGGGCATGGCCCGGCATGTCGTCCAGCGTCACCGCCGGGAGCTGCGCCGTTCGCTGCGCGGGCTCGAGCGCGAGGGCTTCCGCAAGGTGCACGTCCTGCGCACCGAGGAGGAGGCCGAGCGCGCCGAAGTCGTCCTGGAGCGCCGCTACAACGACCTCCGCCACCTCACCGGCCCCTTCGACATCATCGGCGACATCCACGGCTGCAGCTCCGAGCTGGAGACCCTGCTCGGCAAGCTCGGCTACGTGGAGGGCTCGCACCCCGAGGGGCGTACGGCGGTGTTCGTCGGCGACCTCGTCGACCGCGGGCCGGACAGCCCGGGTGTGCTGCGCCGCGTCATGTCCATGGTCTCGGACGGCAACGCGCTCTGCGTTCCCGGCAACCATGAGAACAAGCTCGGCCGGTACCTCAAGGGCCGCAAGGTCCAGCAGACACACGGGCTCGCCGAGACGATCGAGCAGCTTGAGCGGGAGGATGCCAAGGACCCGGAATTCCGGGAGCGCGTCCGGCAGTTCATCGACGGGCTCGTCAGCCACTACGTGCTGGACGAGGGCAAGCTGGTCGTCTGCCACGCCGGTCTGCCCGAGAAGTACCACGGACGCACCTCGGGGCGGGTCCGCTCGCACGCCCTCTACGGCGAAACGACCGGCGAGACCGACGAGTTCGGCCTGCCGGTGCGCTACCCGTGGGCGGAGGACTACCGCGGCCGCGCCACCGTGGTCTACGGCCACACGCCCGTCCCCACCACCTCCTGGATCAACAACACCATCTGCCTGGACACCGGAGCCGTGTTCGGCGGGAAGATGACCGCGCTGCGCTGGCCGGAGCGCGAGCTCGTCGACGTACCGGCCGAGCGGGTCTGGTACGAGCCGGTGAAGCCGCTGGCCACCGAGGCGCCGGGGGGCAGGGAGGGGCGGCCGCTGGACCTCGCCGATGTGCAGGGCCGCCGCGTCGTGGAGACCCGGCACATGGGCCGGATCGCGGTGCGCGAGGAGAACGCGGCGGCCGCGCTGGAGGTCATGAGCCGGTTCGCCGTCGACCCCCGGCTGCTCGCCTACCTTCCGCCGACCATGGCGCCGACGGCCACCTCGCACGAGGAGGGCTATCTGGAGCACCCGGCCGAGGCGTTCGCGCAGTACCGGGCGGACGGCGTGGCCCAGGTCGTGTGCGAGGAGAAGCACATGGGCTCCCGCGCCGTGGCCCTGGTCTGCCGTGACGCGGACGCGGCACGCGATCGTTTTGGGACCGGGGACTTCGGCGAGGACGGCCCGACCGGTGCGCTGCACACCCGCACCGGACGGCCGTTCCTGGACGACCCCGCGCTCACCGAGGCCGTGCTGGGCCGCCTGCGTGCGGCCGTCACCGCCGCCGGGCTGTGGGAGGAGTGGGACACCGACTGGGTGCTGCTCGACGCCGAGCTGATGCCCTGGTCCCTGAAGGCCGCGGGCCTGCTCCGCTCGCAGTACGCGGCGGTCGGAGCCGCGTCGGGCGCCGTCTTCCCCGCGGCCACCGGGGCGCTGGCGGCGGCCGCGGCACGTGGCATCGACGTCGGCGCGCTCGCGGACCGGCAGCGGGGGCGGGCCGAGGACGCGGCCGCGTTCACCGATGCCTACCGTCGCTACTGCTGGAGCACGGAAGGGCTGGACGGGGTGCGCCTGGCGCCCTTCCAGATCCTCGCCGTGCAGGGCCGCTCGCTCGCCTCCGTACCCCATGACGAGCAACTGGCCTGGCTGGACCGGCTGGTGGAGCACGACCCCACCGGTCTGCTCCAGGTCACCCGGCGGCTCGTCGTCGACACCGCCGACGAGGCATCGGTCCGCTCCGGCGTCGACTGGTGGCTGGAGATGACCGGCCGCGGCGGCGAGGGCATGGTCGTCAAACCGCTCGGCGCGCTCGTCAGGGACGGCAAGGACCGCCTCGTGCAGCCCGGGATCAAGGTGCGCGGCAGGGAGTACCTGCGGATCATCTACGGCCCCGAGTACACCCGCCCGGAGAACCTGGACCGGCTGAGGGGACGCTTCCTCGGCCACAAGCGGTCGCTCGCCCTGCGCGAGTACGCCCTGGGCCTCGAAGCGCTGGACCGGCTGGCGGAGGGGGAGCCGCTGTGGCGGGTCCACGAAGCGGTGTTCGCGGTCCTCGCGCTGGAGTCGGAGCCGGTGGACCCGCGGTTGTGAAGCGTGCCGCCGAAGGGCCGGGCCTCACCGGTCCCGGCCCTTCGGCGAACCGGCTGGCGATTCGCCGGGTGAACGGGGTCCCGTGCGGTGAGGATGAAGGCATGGGATTCCATGTCGACTCCGAGGCCGGGCGGCTGCGCCGCGTCATCCTGCACCGCCCCGATCTGGAACTGAAACGGCTCACCCCGGGCAACAAGGACGCGTTGCTCTTCGACGACGTGCTCTGGGTGCGCCGGGCCCGCCAGGAGCACGACGGATTCGCGGACGTGCTGCGCGACCGCGGGGTGGAGGTGCACCTCTTCGGCGACCTGCTCCGGGAGTCGCTGGAGATCCCCGTGGCCCGACGGCTCGTCCTGGACCGGGTCTTCGAGGAGAAGGAGTACGGGCCGCTGGCCACCGAGCACCTGCGGGCCGCCTTCGAGGAACTGTCCACGGCCGACCTCTGCGAGGCGCTGGTCGGCGGGATGACCAAACGGGAGTTCCTGGAGCGGTTCCACGAGCCGACGTCCGTGCGTTTCCACGTCATGGACCTGGACGACTTCCTGCTCGGACCGCTGCCCAACCACCTTTTCACCCGCGACACCTCGGCGTGGATCTACGACGGTGTCTCCATCAACGCCATGCGGTGGCCGGCCCGGCAGCGCGAGACCGTCCACTTCGAGGCGATCTACCGCCACCACCCGCTCTTCACGGGGCCGGAAGCCGGTGTTTTCCACCACTGGTCGGAGGGGCAGGACGACTACCCCTCCACCATCGAGGGCGGCGACGTCCTCGTCATCGGCCGGGGGGCCGTGCTCATCGGGATGAGCGAACGCACCACCCCGCAGGCGGTGGAGATGCTGGCGCGCGGCCTCTTCGACGCCGGCTCCGCCCGGACGATCGTGGCCCTGGACATGCCCAAGAGCCGTGCGTTCATGCACCTCGACACGGTGATGACGATGGTCGACGGGGACACCTTCACCAAGTACGCGGGCCTGGGAATGCTCCGCTCGTACACCATCGAACCCGGCGAGGGACCGCGCGATCTCAAGGTCACCGACCACCCGCCCGAGCACATGCACCGGGCCATCGCCGAGGCGCTGGGACTGGATTCCATCCGGGTGCTGACCGCCACCCAGGACGTGCACGCGGCGGCGCGTGAGCAGTGGGACGACGGCTGCAACGTCCTGGCCGTCGAGCCGGGCGTCGTCGTCGCCTACGAGCGCAACGTCACCACCAACACCCATCTGCGCAAGGAGGGCATCGAGGTCATCGAGATCCGGGGCAGCGAACTGGGCCGGGGCCGTGGCGGCCCCCGCTGCATGAGCTGCCCGGTGGTCCGGGACCCGGTGTAGGAGGAGGGGAGGCGGCGGGGGAAGTAGCCCCGGAGCTCTGTATAGCAATGCATTGCATCGTATAGAGTTCCAGGGTTATCGTTTGCGTCCCCGCCCGACCCAGGAGCAGTCACCATGGCCATAGACCTCGCAGGCCGCCACTTCCTCAAGGAGCTGGACTTCACGGCCGAGGAGTTCCGCGGCCTGATCGCCCTGGCCGCCGAGCTCAAGGCGGCGAAGAAGGCGGGGACCGAGGTCCAGCGGCTCCGCGGCAAGAACATCGCGCTCATCTTCGAGAAGACGTCGACCCGCACCCGCTGCGCTTTCGAGGTGGCCGCAGCCGACCAGGGCGCCTCCACCACCTACCTCGACCCCTCCGGCTCCCAGATGGGGCACAAGGAGTCCGTGAAGGACACCGCCCGGGTCCTCGGCCGGATGTTCGACGGGATTGAGTACCGGGGCGACAGTCAGGAGGCCGTCGAGGAACTGGCCGCCCACGGTGGTGTGCCCGTCTTCAACGGGCTCACGGACGACTGGCACCCCACCCAGATGCTCGCCGACGTCCTCACGATGACCGAGCACAGCGAGAAGCCGCTGGAGCGCATCGCCTTCGCCTACCTCGGCGACGCCCGGTTCAACATGGGCAACTCCTACCTCGTCACCGGAGCCCTGCTGGGCATGGACGTACGGATCGTCGCGCCGAAGTCCTACTGGCCCGCCGGACCGGTCGTCGACCGGGCCCGTGAGCTCGCCGCCGTCAGCGGGGCGACGGTCACTCTCACCGAGGACATCGCCGAGGGCGTGCGCGGCGCCGACTTCGTCGCCACGGACGTCTGGGTCTCGATGGGCGAGCCCAAGGAGGTCTGGGACGAGCGCATCGCCGCCCTCGCGCCGTACGCCGTCACCATGGACGTCCTGCGGGCCACCGGCAACGACGGGGTGAAGTTCCTGCACTGCCTCCCCGCCTTCCACGACCTCGGTACCAAGGTCGGTCGGGAGATCCACGCCCGGCACGGCCTGACCGAGCTGGAGGTCAGCGACGAGGTCTTCGAGTCCCCGCACTCCGTCGTCTTCGACGAGGCGGAGAACCGGATGCACACGATCAAGGCCGTGCTGGTGGCGACGCTGGCCGCGCCCTGACGAGGCCGGGACGGCACGACCGTGCGGCCGGCGCGCTCGGCCACGCATGGCCATGCGGCCGCTTGAGTGAACATGTGTCCGGATGCCTATGATGGTTCCCGTTGGTGGGGTTCGAGCTCGCACGCTCGAACCCCATTTTCGTGTGCGGTGACACGGCCCCCACCGCCGTTCCCGCACCTCCCCCCACCTGCACCGCCAGAGATGAGAGCACCATCGTGAGCCCCCTGCGCCTGCCCGGCCCACCGCACCGCGTCAAGGACCCGCACCAGCTGATCGCCGAGTCCGGCGCCGACCTGGAGGGCCACGGACTCAAGCGCACCATGGGACTCTTCCAGCTGGTGTGCTTCGGGGTCGGCGCCGTCGTCGGCACCGGCATCTTCGTCGGCCTGTCCGACAGCGTCGCCGAGGCCGGCCCCGCCGTCGTGCTGTCCTTCGTCCTCGCGGCGGTCACCTGCGTCTTCACCGCCTTCTCGTTCGCCGAGCTGGGCAGTGCGATCCCGGTGTCCGGCAGCTCGTACTCCTTCGCCTACGCCACCCTCGGCGAGCGCGCCGCCTTCCTCGTCGGCTGGTGCCTGCTGCTGGAGTACGGCGTTTCTGTCTCCGCCGTGGCGGTGGGCTGGAGCCAGTACGTCAACGAACTGCTCGACAGTCTCTTCGGGCACCAGCTGCCGGCCGCGCTCTCCGCCGGCCCCGGCGACGGCGGTGTGATCAACCTGCCCGCCGTCCTCGTGGTGATGATGGCCGCGACGCTGCTGGTGCGCGGCATCCGGGAGAGCGCGGGGGCCACGGCCGCGATGGCCGTTCTCAAGATCGCCATCCTGATCATGTTCTGCGTCATCGCCTTCACCGCGTTCGAGCGCGGCAACCTCACGCCGTTCCTGGCGCACGGCCCGGGCGGCGTCACCGCGGGCGCGTCGCTGGCGTTCTTCTCGTACATCGGCTTCGACGCCATCACCACCGCGGGGGAAGAGGTCAAGAACCCGCGGCGGAACATCCCGATCGCGATCATGATCTGCATCGGCCTGGTCACGCTGCTCTACTGCGCGGTCGCCCTCGCCGCGATCGGCGCCCTCGGACCGGACGCCGTCTCCGACAAGCCGGCCGCGCTCTCCCTCATCGTCGACCAGGTCACCGACTCGACCGTCGGCGGCGGGATCATCGCGTTCGGCGCGATCGTCGCCATCGCCTCGGTCGTCCTCGCGGTGATGTACGGCCAGACCCGCATCCTGCTGTCGATGTCGCGCGACGGCCTGGTGCCGCGGGTCTTCGAACGGGTCTCGCCGCGTACCGCGACACCGGTCGCCAACACCTGGATCGTCGCCGTCGTCTTCGCCGTCCCGGCGGCCTTCTCGTCCCTCGACGTGGTGGTGAACCTGACCACCATCGGCACGCTGGCCACGATGGTCGCGGTCAATGTCGCGGTCCTCGTGCTGCGCCGCCGCAATCCCGAGGTCAGGGGCTCGTTCCGAGTGCCCCTCTATCCGCTCAGCCCGCTCCTCGGCGTCGGCTTCTGCGTCTATCTGATGTACGGGACCGGCTGGTCGACCTGGGTGCAGTTCGCGGTGTTCCTGGCGGTGGGTGCGGCGGTGTACGCCGGTTACGGCCGCAGCCGCTCACGGCTGGCGGGCCGGGCCGGCGGCTGACCGGTCGCCGGCAGGGTGAACCACACCGCCTTGCCGCGCTCCGTCGTGCGGTGACCGCAGGACGAACTGAGGGTGCGGATCAGCAGCAGGCCCCGGCCGTGCTCCTGCCACGGATCGGGCATGGAGTCCGGCTCGGGGCGGGACAGGTCGCCCGGCGGGGCCGGGTCGCCGTCGTGCACCTCCACCTGGCAGCCGGTCGGCAGAAGCTCCACCACCAGCTCGACGGGCTCGTCGCCGGGGGTGTGCTCCACGGCGTTGGCGACCAGCTCGGCGGTCAGCAGTTCGGCGGTGTCGCTGTCGGCCTCGAGGTCCGCCAGCACCGTACGGATCAGCGCCCGGGCGATCGGCACAGCGGCCGCGGAATGCGGCAGCGCGATGCGCCAGACGGCGGGTGCGGGGGCATCGGACGGCACGGGCGGGCTTCCGTTCGGAGAGCGCGGAAAGTCGTGGGCTCAGAACTTCGCAGCTCAAAACTTCTTCGCTTCAACCATACGAATCCCCCCGACACGGGCAAGGGTCTGCCGACCGGTACGAAGGGGACGTTCGTCACTTCCGGTCTCACGCTCCCTTTATCGCGTACTCGTGACGGGAGTCACGTACGAGTGATAAATTCGGGGTCAGGCAGCAGCCCGACGGCCGAAGGGGACCACCCTCGATGAGTCCGTTTCCCAGCTCCGCGTCCCGTACGGAGCACTGGCGCCATCTGCGGGTCACCGTGCAGGACGGTGTCGCCACCGTCACCCTCGCCCGGCCCGACAAGCTCAACGCGCTGACCTTCGGCGCCTACGCGGACCTGCGCGACCTCCTGGCCGAACTGTCGCGGGAGCGCTCCGTGCGGGCCCTGGTGCTGGCCGGTGAGGGGCGCGGCTTCTGTTCGGGCGGCGATGTGGACGAGATCATCGGCGCCACGCTCGCGATGGACACCGCCCGGCTGCTGGACTTCAACCGCATGACCGGACAGGTCGTACGGGCGCTGCGCGAGTGCCCGTTCCCCGTCGTCGCGGCCCTGCACGGCGTCGCCGCCGGAGCGGGCGCCGTCCTCGCGCTGGCCGCCGACTTCCGGGTCGCCGACCCCTCCGCCAGGTTCGCCTTCCTCTTCACCCGCGTGGGGCTCTCCGGCGGCGACATGGGCGCGGCCTACCTGCTGCCCCGGGTCGTCGGCCTCGGCCACGCCACCCGGCTCCTCATGCTGGGCGACCCCGTCCGCGCCCCCGAGGCCGAGCGGATCGGCCTGATCAGCGAACTGGCCGAAGAGGGCCTGGCCGACGAGCGGGCCGCCGCGCTCGCCCGACGCCTCGCGGACGGGCCCGCGCTCGCCCTCGCCCAGACCAAGGCGCTGCTCACCGCCGAACTCGACATGCCCCTGGCCGCGTCCGTGGAGATGGACGCCGCCACCCAGGCCCTGCTGATGCACGGCGAGGACTACGCGGAATTCCACGCCGCCTTCACCGAGAAGAGGCCGCCGAAATGGCAGGGCCGGTGACGCGATGACGGCCCCCGACAGCGCGCCCTCCCCGCTCCGCCGGATCGCCGTCATCGGCGGCGGACCCGGCGGGCTCTACGCCGCAGCCCTGCTCAAGCGGCTGGGCCCGGAGCGCGAGATCACGCTGTGGGAACGGAACGCACCCGAGGACACGTTCGGCTTCGGCGTCGTCCTCTCCGACGAGACCCTCGGCGGCATCGAGCACGCCGACCCCGTCGTCCACGCCGCGCTCCAGCGCGAGTTCGTCCGCTGGGACGACATCGACATCGTCCACCGGGGCCACACCCAGACCTCCGGCGGCCACGGCTTCGCAGCCCTCGGCCGCCGCCGGCTCCTGGAGATCCTGCACGAGCGCTGCACCGGCCTGGGGGTGCGCCTCCGCTTCCGCACCGAGGCGCCGCCCGCCGCCGAACTGGCCGGCACCCACGACCTGGTGATCGCGGCCGACGGCGTGCACAGCCGGACCCGCGACGCCCACGCGGAGAGCTTCGGGCCGCACGTCACCACGCACCGCTGCCGGTACATCTGGCTCGCCGCCGACTTCGCCCTGGACGCCTTCCGCTTCGAGACCGCGGAGACCGCCTACGGCGTGATGCAACTGCACGCCTACCCCTTCTCCGCCGACGCCTCGACCGTCATCGTGGAGATGCGCGAAGAGGTCTGGCGCGCCGCCGGATTCGACACCTGCGACGCCGCCGAGTCGACCCGGCACTGCGCCAAGATCTTCGCCGACGCCCTCGGCCACCGGCCGCTGCGCTCCAACAACTCCTCCTGGCTCACCTTCCGGACCGTCGTCAACGAGCACTGGTCGCACGGGAACACCGTCCTCATCGGCGACGCCGCGCACACCGCGCACTTCTCCATCGGATCCGGCACCAAACTCGCCGTCGAGGACGCCCTCGCCCTCGCCGCCTGCATCGAGGAGCAACCAGGACTGCCCGCCGCCCTCGCCGCGTAC
Organism: Streptomyces sp. A0642; assembly: GCF_004795105.1. Taxonomy (GTDB): domain Bacteria; phylum Actinomycetota; class Actinomycetes; order Streptomycetales; family Streptomycetaceae; genus Streptomyces. Next base: position 35,354 of record NZ_SSBL01000033.1, read on the forward strand.
GAGAGCGAGCGCCGGCCCGTCGTCGAATCGACCCAGCGCGCCGCCGCGGCCAGCCTGCGCTGGTTCGAGGAACTGGGTACGTACGTCGACCAGCCGCCCCGTCAGTTCGCCTTCAACCTCCTCACCCGCAGCCGCCGCGTCACCCACGACAACCTGCGGCTGCGCGACGCCTCGTTCACCGCGGCCGTCGAGGACGAGTTCGGCTGCGCACCGGGGACGCCGCCGATGTTCACCCCGCTGCGGCTGCGGGGCCTGGAACTGCGCAACCGCGTCGTAGTCTCGCCCATGGACATGTACTCGGCCACCGACGGCGTGCCGGGCGACTTCCACCTCGTCCACCTGGGCGCGCGGGCGCTCGGCGGCGCCGCACTGGTCATGACCGAGATGGTGTGCGTGAGCCCCGAAGGCCGCATCACCCCCGGCTGCACCGGCCTCTACACCGACGAGCAGGCCGCCGCCTGGAGCAGGATCACCGGCTTCGTGCACACGGGATCACCCGGTACCGCGATCGGCGTCCAGCTCGGACATTCGGGCCGCAAGGGGTCCACCAAGCTCATGTGGGAGGGCATCGACCAGCCGCTCGACGACGGCAACTGGCCGCTCACCGCCGCCTCCCCCCTTCCGTACGCCCCGGGTGTCAACCAGATCCCGCACGCCCTGGACCGCGCGGGCCTGGACACCGTGCGCGAGCAGTTCGCGTCCGCCGCCGCGCGGGCCGACGCCTGCGGATTCGACCTCCTCGAACTGCACTGCGCGCACGGCTACCTGCTCTCCGGTTTCCTCTCCCCGCTCACCAACCACCGCACCGACGCGTACGGCGGCAGCCTGGCCAACCGGCTCCGCTTCCCGCTGGAGGTCTTCGACGCCGTCCGTGAACGATGGCCCGACGACCGGCCGATGACCGTCCGGATCTCCGCGACGGACTGGGCCGACGGCGGCACGACGGGCGAGGACGCCGTCGAGATCGCCCGAGCCTTCGTCGCGCACGGCGCCGACGCCATCGACGTCTCCACCGGCCAGGTCGTCCCCTTCGAGCGGCCCGAGTACGGGCGCTCCTACCAGACGCCGTACGCCGACCGGATCCGCAACACCCTGTGCGTGCCCGTCATCGCCGTCGGCGCCATCTCCTCCTGGGACGACGTCAACTCCCTGCTGCTCGCGGGCCGCGCCGACCTCTGCGCCCTGGCCCGCCCGCACCTGTACGACCCGCACTGGACGCTCCACGCGGCGGCCGACCAGGGCTACGCGGGGCCGGGCGCGCCCTGGCCGCTCCCGTACCGTGCGGGCAGCCGGACCCCGCCGACGGGCCGCACGGACGCCCCGAAGCCGCGGCTCACCCTGGGCTGAACGGCGGGACACGGGCGCGCCGCTCACCCGCTGGTGTCCTCCGCGCCGACCACCAGCCGGTCGGACAGGGGGCGGTAGCCGATGCGCGTGTACACCCCGTTGCTCGTGGGGTTGGCGAGATCGGTGAACAGCAGGACTTCGTCCGCCCCCGCGTCCCGGGCCGCCCGGCTGACCTCGGCGGTCACCGCTGCCGCGTACCCGCGGCCGCGGTGACCGGGCGGGGTGTAGACGGGAGCGACGCGCGCGGTTCCCGCTGTGCGCGGCGAGATGCCCGCCATCGACACGGGGACGCCGTCGTGCTCCCAGAGCGTCAGCCGGCCCTCCGTAGTCCGCTCGTCGACCGCCCGTGCATGACGGCCGACTTGGCCGGCCGGGCCGCCGATGTCGACGGCGAACGCGGCGTACCAGCGCAGCAGAAGGTCCCGGTCCGCAGGGGTCGCGGGCCTCGCCCGGCCGCCGGGAGCGGGCGACGGAGGGGCCAACTCGCCCAGCCGGTAGAGCCGGAGCTCCTCGACGACCCGGTGCCGCGGCCAGTGGGCCGCCACCGCCACGGCGGTGGCCCGGTCCGCGTTGACCAGGGTGAGCCGACGGGCGGCCATCAGCGGAGCCACCGCCTCCGGGGGGAGCCCGTTCAACGAGGCGGGATGGGGCGGCGTGTGAACCAGCGTCCCGGCCACCTCGCCGTCGGCGCCACGCCACCATCCCAGCACCGGATCGTGATCGCCGTAGGCGTGCGGGCCGTGGCGGCGCAGGGCCGCGGTGACGGTCCACACGACGGTGCTCTCCGCCGGACGGGTGGTGAGCCAGGGTCCTGCCGCGTCGAGGAAGACGTCGACGTCATCCGTGAAGGTCCAGGTCATGCGCCCGCATTCTGCCGCGCGCGACCGCCGCGGGGCACGCGGTTATCCGTGCACGAACTCCGCCCCGGCGTCCCGCAGCCGCTCGTGCAGCAGCCCGAACACCTCGGCCGACCTGCCCCCCGGCCACGAGGAGGGAAGCAACTCCCTCGGCAGCCCCGGATCCGCGTACGGCACCTGCCGCCAGGAGTCCAGCGCCAGCAGGTAGTCCCGGTACGCCGTCTCCGGGGCCGGCGGGCCGTCCGGGCGTGCCTCCCAGGACCGCAGGACCGGTTCGTGCCGTTCCAGGAAGCCCTCGTGCAGCCGGGCCAGGGCGTCCAGGTCCCACCAGCGGGCCACCGCTGCCGCGGTGGCCGAGAAACCCAGATGACCGCCCCGGAACAGCTCGACGTAGGAGGCGAGTCCGAGGCGTTCGAGGGTGTGCCGCGTCTCCTCGTGCAGCGCGGCCGGCGCGATCCACACCCCGGGTGCGGCCGTGCCGAAGCCGAGCCCGGAGAGCCGTGAACGCAGCAGATGCCGCTTGTGGCGTTCGGCTTCCGGTACGGAGAACACGGCGAGCACCCAGCCGTCCCCGATGCGCGGGTCCGGATGCCGGTAGATCCGCCGGTCCCCGTCGTCCAGCAGCTGGCGGGCGTCGGCCGAGAGGGCGTACCCGGCCGCGCCGCCCGGGGTCCGGGCCGCTACGAGCAGTCCGCGCCGCTTCAGCCGGGAGACCGAGGACCGCACGGCGGGGGCCTCGACGCCGACGGCGCCCAGCAGCCGGACGAGTTCCGCCACCGGCATCGGGGCGTCGCCCGGGGTGCGGCCGTACGCCCCGTAGAGGGTGACGATCAACGAGCGGGGGGTGTGCGGTTCGATCATCTGATCATTCTCGGTGCGTGGCGCCGGATTCCGCACCGCCTTCGTCCTCCCGGAGGCGGAACCGCTGCAGTTTGCCGGTCGCCGTGCGGGGGAGTGCGGGCAGGAAGGTGATGAGGCGGGGGCACTTGTGCGGGGCCAGTTCGGAGCGCATGAACGTGCGCAGCGCGTCGGCCGTCAGGGCGGAGCCCTCGCGGCGCACCACGTACGCCGCCACGATCCGGCCGCGCAGCTCGTCCGCACGGCCCACCACCGCCGCCTCCGCCACCTCGGGGTGGCGCAGCAGGGCCTCCTCGACCTCGGGTCCCGCGATGTTGTAGCCGGAGGAGATGATCATGTCGTCGGCGCGGGCCACGTAGCGGAAGTAGCCGTCGGCGTCGCGGACGTAGGTGTCGCCGGTCAGGTTCCAGCCGTGCCGTACGTAGTCCCGCTGCCGCTCGTCCGCGAGGTAGCGGCAGCCGACCGGCCCGCGCACCGCGAGCAGTCCCGGCTCGCCGTCCGGCACGGGTGCGCCGTCGTGGTCCACCACCCGGGCCTGCCAGCCGGGCACGGGGACGCCGGTGGTGCCGGGGCGGATCGCGTCGTCGGCGGCGGAGACGAAGATGTGCAGCAGCTCGGTGGCGCCGATGCCGTTGATGATCCGCAGACCGGTGCGCTCCTGCCAGGAGTGCCAGGTCGCGACGGGCAGGTTCTCACCCGCCGACACGCAGCGGCGCAGCGCGGAGAGATCGTGCCCGTCGAGCTGGTCGAGCATCACCCGGTAGGCCGTCGGGGCGGTGAACAGCACCGATACCCGGTGCGCTGCCAGGGCGGGCAGTAACTGCTTGGGGCCCGCCTGTTCCAGCAGCAGCGCCGACGCACCGGCCCGCAGCGGGAAGACGACCAGACCGCCGAGTCCGAAGGTGAAGCCGAGCGGCGGACTGCCCGCGAAGACGTCGTCGGGCAGCGGCCGCAGGACGTGCCGCGAGAAGGTGTCCGCGATGGCCAGCACATCGCGGTGCAGATGCATGCAGCCCTTGGGGCGGCCGGTGGTCCCCGAGGTGAACGCGATCAGCGCCACGTCGTCCGCCGCGGTCTCGACCGCCCGGTACGGGCCGGACCGGGCCTCGGCCAGCCGCAGCAGGTCGTCGGGTGCCTCACCCCCGTACGCCGTGATCCGCAGCCCCGGCACCTCCGCCTTCACCAGGTCGTCGACGGACCGCACATCGCACAGCGCGTGGCTGATCCGGGCGATCGAGCAGATCGTGGCGAGTTCGGCCGCCCGCTGCTGGGCCAGTACGGTGACGGCGATCCCCCCGGCCTTCAGCACCGCCAGCCAGCAGGCGGCGAGGCGGGGCGTGGTGGGACCGCGCAGCAGCACCCGGTTGCCGGGCACGAGCCCCAGGTCCGAGGTGAGGACATGGGCGATCCGGTCCACCAGGTCCCGCAGCTCCCCGTAACTCAGCACCCCGCCGTCGGGCGTACGGAAGGCCGGCCGTTCGGAGCCGAAGCGCTCCGCCGTGCGGTCCAGGAGCTCGGCGGCGCAGTTGAGCCGGCCCGGATAGTGCAGCTCGGGCAGGTCGAAGACCAGTTCCGGCCACTGGTCGGCGGGTGGCAGATGTTCCCTGGCGAAGCTGTCGATGTGCGCTGAGGTGTTCGGGTCCATGAAGGATCGCCCCCTTGTCGCCCTTGGAGCGTATCGTTTGGGTGACGGCAGTCAACAGTCCGCGATAAAATCCCGGCTCTGAGGGACGGCCCCGGGACTTCGACCAGAGAGGCGCCGGTATGACGGCATTCTCGCTCGATCCGGCACAGACCGCCTGGTGCGAGGAGCTGCGCACCCTGGCCGGCGAGCGGCTCCGCCCGCTCGCGGAGAAGGGTGAGCCGGGGCACGTCAACCGCCCCCTGATCGCCGCGCTCGGGGAGCTGGGACTGCTCGACCGGCTGCTCGGTTCCGGCGCTCTCGACCTCTGCCTGCTGCGGGAATCGCTTGCCCGGGGCTGCACGGAGGCCGAGACCGCCCTGGCGCTCCAGGGCCTCGGCACGTACCCGGTCGTGCAGGCGGGCACCGCCGCCCACCGGGCGCGCTGGCTCCCGGAGGTCCGCGCGGGCCGCGCGGTCGCCGCCTTCGCGCTCAGCGAGCCGGGGGCCGGCTCCGACGCCGCCGCCCTCGCGCTCGACGCCCGGCCCGCGCCGGACGGCTGGCGGCTGACCGGTGAGAAGTGCTGGATCTCCAACGCCCCGGAAGCGGACTTCTACACCGTCTTCGCCCGGACGACGCGGGGCGCCGGGGCGCGCGGTGTCACCGCGTTCCTGGTGCCGGCCGACCGGCCGGGACTGACCGGCACCCCGCTGGACATGCTCTCCCCGCACCCGATCGGCGCCCTCGCCTTCGACGGCGTCCCGGTCACCCACGACGACGTGCTCGGCGAACCGGACCGCGGCTTCCGGGTGGCCATGAACACCCTCAACCTCTTCCGCCCCAGCGTCGGCGCCTTCGCCCTCGGCATGGCCGGCGCGGCGCTCGAGGCCACCGTGGAGCACACCGCCACCCGCCGCGCGTTCGGCGGACCGCTGGGCGACCTGCAGGCCGTCTCCCACCAGGTCGCGGAGATGGCCACCCGCACGGAGGCCGCCCGGCTGCTGGTGTACGCGGCGGCCGCGGCGTACGACGCGGGGGAGCCGGGCGTCCCCCGGCGGGCCGCGATGGCGAAGCTGTACGCCACCGAGACGGCCCAGTTCGTCGTGGACACCGCCGTCCAGCTGCACGGCGCCCGCGCCCTGCGCCGCGGCCATCTGCTCGAACACCTCTACCGCGAGGTCCGCGCCCCCCGTATCTACGAGGGCGCCAGCGAGGTCCAGCGCACCATCATCGCCAAGGATCTGTACGCGAACCGGGAGCCGTCCGCATGAGTCCCCTCCACCGGGTCAACCCCGCCGAACTCTCCCCGCCCCGGGGCTTCTCGCACGCGGTCACCGCCACCGGGAGTCATCTGGTCTTCCTCGCGGGGCAGACCGCCCTCGACCAACGGGGCGACATCACCGGGAGCACCCTGCCCGAACAGTTCGCCGCCGCCCTCGGCAACCTTCTCACCGCCCTGCGCGCGGCGGGCGGCTCCCCTGCCGACCTGGCCCGGGTCACGGTCTACGCCACCGATGTCGCCGACTACCGGGCCAACGCACCCGAACTGGGCCGGATCTGGCGTCGGCTGGCGGGCCGCGACTACCCCGCGATCGCGGTCATCGGGGCGGTGCGGCTCTGGGACGAGCAGGCACTGGTCGAGATCGACGGCGTGGCGGTCCTGCCCTGACGGCGCGAACGCCCCGTGCGGCCCGGGAACCGGGGCCGCACGGGGCGTTCGGAGCGGTCAGCGCCTCAGTACGGCTGAACCAGCACGTGCGCCGCACCGGGGATGCCGACCTTCAGCAGCTCGTCCTCCTCGGGCGTCGTCTCCCCGCCGGTCTCCTGCTTCAGCACGGCACGCGACATGGCCTGCACCCACATGGCGCGGGGGCGGCGGCGCGCTTCCCAGGCGTCGAGCGCGGCCGCGACGTCCGCCTCGGCGTCCAGCGACTCGGCCAGCACCAGCGCGTCCTCCACGGCCATCGCCGCGCCCTGCGCGATGTGCGGAGTGCTCGCGTGCGCGGCGTCACCGGCCAGGACCACCCGGCCGACGTGCCACGGCTCCTCGACGGTCACCTGGGAGATCCGCGAGTACACCACCGCTTCCGGACCGGTGACCGCGGCCAGCGCCTCGGCGACCGGGCCGGAGAACATCGGCAGGCGCTCCTTCAGCTGCTCGTGCGCCTTCTCCGGGTCGGGCCGGAAGTCCTCGGGCTCGGCGAACACCGCGCCCAGGTACATCAGCTCCTCCGTGATCGGGGTCAGCAGCGCCTTGGCGGCCTGCCCCGCGGTGCCCATCACGACGCCCCGGACGTGCTCCTGACGGGGCACGGTGACCCGCCAGTTGGCGAACCCGGTGTACTCGGGGACGTAGCGGTCGCCGTACAGCCGGGTGCGCAGCGGCGAACCGATGCCGTCGAAGCCGACGACCAGGTCCCAGCGCGCGGCCGAACCGTCGGACAGGGTGACGTCCACGCCCTCGCCGCCGTCGGTGAGTTCCGTGATGGTCACGCCGAAGCGGATCGTCGCCCCGGCCGCCGTGGCCGCGGCGCCCAGCACCTGGGCGAGCGCGGGGCGCGGGATGCCGTTGTTGGACGGGGCGTCGCCCATGCGGGGCTGCGGAATCTCGGCCAGGACGTTGCCGGCCGGGTCCGCGATGGTCAGGACCTCCCACTCGAAGCCCGCCTTGAGGCAGTCGTCGAGGACGCCGATCTCCCGCATGACGTGCAGGGCGTTGGACGGCTGGATGATGCCGACGCCCAGGGCCTCCAGCTCGTCGCGGAGTTCGGCGACCTCGACGGTGTGGCCGCGCCGGCCCAGTGCGGTGGCGAGCGTCAGCCCGCCGATGCCGCCGCCGTGGATCAGGACGCGCAGAGGTGTTGCCATATCGGTTTCTCTCCTGTGCGGAAATCGTGCGAGGTGTCGGGGGAGACGCTCAGCCGGCCGCTACGGGCAGGCTCATCAGGTGGTCCACGAGGGCCAGCAGCACGTCACGGCCGAACGGCCGCTCGCGTACGTCGCCGACCAGCAGGGGGACGTGCGGGTCGAGGTCGAGAGCGGCCCTGATCTCTTCCGGGGTGCGGCTGTTGTGGCCGTGGAAACAGTTGATCGCCACGACGAACGGGATGTCCCGGCTCTCGAAGAAGTCGATCGAGGCGAAGCTGGTCTCCAGCCGCCGGGTGTCGGCGATCACGACGCCGCCCAGGGCCCCGTTGACCAGGTCGTTCCACATGAACCAGAAGCGCTCCTGGCCCGGGGTGCCGAACAGGTAGACGACGAGCTCCTCGCTCACCGTGATCCGGCCGAAGTCCAGGGCCACGGTGGTGGTGTCCTTCTGTCCGACACCGGCCAGGTCGTCGACGCCGATGCTGGCCTTGGTCAGGAACTCCTCGGTGCGCAGGGGCGCGACCTCGCTGACGGCGCCCACGAGCGTGGTCTTGCCGACGCCGAAGCCGCCGGCGACGAGGATCTTCACGGCGGCGGGGGCCGCCTGACTGATGGTCATCTTGGCTCAGAGTCTCCCGAGTCCGTCGCGGAGGGCGGCCAGCATTCCCATGTCGGCGCCACCGGCCGCCCGGGCCACCGACAGGGGCGCGCGGGCGAGCAGCAGGCCCTGGGAGACCAGGTCCGCCAGCAGGATCTTGGTCACCGAGACCGGGAGGTTGAGGTCCGCGGAGACCTCGGCGACAGCGGCGGGGCGCCGGCAGCGGTCCAGGATCATCCGGTGCTCCGGCTGGAGCCTGCCCGGGCGGTCCGCCGCGCCGTGCCCCTCCCGCGGGTCGTGCGCGGTCGTCAGCACGGTGATGAGGGTGAAGTCGTCCCGCTCGGGAGCGGTCCGGCCACGGGTGATGGTGTACGGGCGCACCATCGTGCCCGCCCCGTCCTCTCCGTCCTCGTACGGCTCCTCGTCCTCCCAGTGCGGGGTCACGCGTGCGGCCCGTCCCCGCCGCCGAAGGCGTTGAATTCGCCCCGCACCGGAGTGCTGAGCTTCTGGCCGACCTGCTGGACGAGGTTGTGCATGGCGAGCGACATGATCTCGGCGTCGACCTCCTGGGAGGCGACGACGGCCAGGTGCGTGCCCTGGGCCGCGGAGATGATGAAGAGCCACAGGTCCGCCAGCTCGACGATCACCTGGTGCACGCCGCCGCCGTTGAAGAGCTGGCCGACGCCGCGGGCCAGGCTCTGCTGCCCGGTGCAGATGGCGGCAAGCCGCTCGGCGTCGGACCGTTCGACCGTGCGCGAGTGGCTCACCACCAGGCCGTCGTCGGACAGCAGGACGGCGTTCAGGGTCTCGGCCACCGAGTCCACGAGACCGTCGAGCAGCCAGTCGAGGTCCTGGTGAGTGGCGGTTGTCCGTGTCATGACCGTTCTTCTCTCGTGGGGAGGTTTGCGGAAGGGGCCGGCTGCGTCGGCGGCTCGTCGGTCGCGCGGGCGGCGCGGGACCGGCGCTGGAAGGCTCCGATGGCGGCGCCCGCGCGGCGCGGAGCCGGCCGGGACGGCGGGGTCGCCGACCGGCTCGGCGGCTGGGCTGCGGCAGGCCCGGAGGCCGGGTCGATCCGCAGTTCGTCCGCGAGGCTCGCCTGGCGTACCCGGCGCGGCAACGGTGGTTCGGCGGCGGGCGCCGCCGGCAGCGCGGGCCGTCCCGGCCCGCTCTCCCGGCCGGTCGTGCCCGCCGCCGGGGGCGCCGGATGGTCGGGTTCGGCCACCGGCAGCCGGCCGAGGTGTCCGGTGGCGGACTCCGGTTGCCGGGGTCCGGGCACCGGAAGGCCGGTCCGGCCCGGGACGCCCGCCGCGTACGGCCCCGGGTACGGGTGCGGAGTGATGTACGGCTCCTCGGACGTCTGGTAGGGCTGGTTCGGTACCGGGTACTGGCCCTCGGCCTTCATGTACGGCTGCTCGGCGTCGGCGTACGTGTCCTGACGGGCGTCGCCGTACGCGGTGTCGCCTGGGCTGCCGTACGCGTTCTGGTCCGTGCTGCCGTACGGGGACGGGGGCGCGGCCGAGCCGTACGTGCTGCCCGGTGCGCTGTCGGCGTACGGCGTGTACGGAGTCACCGGATCGCCGAACGGGTGGTCGAGGGAATCCGGCCGCGGCTGCTCCTCCCGGTCGGGGAAGGGTTCGTCCGCCACGGTGTAGGGCGTACCGGGGGTCTCGAACGGGGCGCCCGAGGCGTGCAGCGCCGTGACCCCGGCGAGCGCCTGGCCGCGGCCGCGGCTGGGCAGCGCGTCGGCGTCGGGCGTCGGCGCGGGCTCCGGGACCGGTGCGGCGCCCGAGTCCTCGGGGGACGGCACGGCCACCGGACCGGAGTGCGGACCCGGGACGGTGAGCGCGTCGGGGACGAGCACGACGACCCGGGTGCCGCCGAAGGCCGACTGCCGGAACTCCACCCGCAGGCCGTGCTGGCCGGCGAGGCGCGCGATCACGTACAGACCGAGCCGGATGTCGTCGGAGTGCGCCAGCACGTCCATCCGGGGCGGCCTGTTCATCAGCTCGTTGGCCTCGGCGAGCTGGTCCTCGTCCATGCCGAGCCCGCGGTCCTCGACCTCGATGGCCAGGCCCCGGCTGACCCGGGCCGCCCTGACCTCCACGGGACTGGGGGGCCTGGAGAAGGTGAGGGCGTTCTCGATCAGCTCCGCGAGCACGTGGGAGACCGGGCCGACGGCCCGCTCCGCGAGCCACGGCGCGCCGTCCAGGTCCAGCACCACGCGCCGGTAGTCCTGCACCTCGCCCTGGGCCGAGCGCATGACGTCCAGCAGCGGTACGGGCTTGCGCCAGCGCCGGTGCGGGGAGCCGCCCGCGAGGATCACCAGGTTCTCCTCGTAGCGGCGCAGGCGCGCGGTGAGGTGGTCGAGGTCGAAGAGACCGTCCAGCACCTCGGGGTCCTCGTGCTTGCGCTCCAGCTCGTCCAGCTTCTTCAGCTGCTGGCCGATCAACTGCTGGGTGCGGCGCGCGATGCGCTGCAGCAGCCGCTCGAAGCCGCGGTGCTGGTCGGCCTGTTTGACGGCCGCCTGGAGGGCGCTGGTGCGGGCCAGGTCGAGGGCGTTGCCGAGCTGGGTCAGCTCGTCGGCCTTGCCGCCTTCCTCGCGGCCCTGCCCGATGGCACGGGCCTCGGCCTCGACGTCGATGCGTTCGCCCTTGCCGAGCCGCTCGACGACGTCGGGCAGCGCCTTCTCCAGCTCCTCGGCCCGCTCCTGGAGCCGGCCGATCCGGCGGCGCAGATTGCGGGTGAGGCGCCAGGTGATCCAGATGACCGCGATGACGGCGAGCAGACCGACCACGGTGGTGAGGACGACCCTGATCAGCAGCGAGACGACACTGTCCTTGCCGTGCGCGACGACGAGGTCGGTGCGGTCCTCCATCAGCTTCATCAGCTGCGGAGTGACCTCGTCCATCGCGCCGCGCCAGGTCTTCTCCTCGGCGCCGAGGGTGACGAAGCCGGCCTTGTCGGCCTCGGCGGGCCGCAGGACCTGGTTCTCCACCTGGGTCTTGGTCTTCCACGCCGAACTGCTGGAGATCTCCTCCCACATGGCCTTCTCGTCCGCCGGAAGGTAGGGGACGACCTTGGCGGAGTACTGGAAGGACTGGCCGGAAACGGCCTGTCGGACCTGCTGGAGGTCCTCCGTGCTCAACTTCCCCCGGGGCCAGCCGCGGGCGAGCAGGGCGTCCGTGCGCGAGATCATCTCCTTGGCCCAGAACAGGTCGACCAGCGGCTGCGAGAGCGTGGTGATCTGGCCGTTGTCCACATGGCTGAGCGCGGTGAAGAGCTTCAGGTCGACGGCGATCAGGTCCGTGTAGTAGCGGTACACGGCCTTCTGCTGATCGTTGTCGCCCTCGTCCACCAGCGTGCGCTGAGCCGGGAGTTGGGTGATCGCCGAGCGCGCCTGCACGACCGCGTCCCGGACCTCGCCCGGGGCGTCGTCGGTGGCGACGTCGGAGAGGGACTGGAAGGTGGTGATCGCTTCGTCGGTGAGCTTGCGCTGCTTGCGCAGCGCGTCGGTGGCGCCTCCGTGGCGGGCCAGAGCTTCGGCGCTCAGCCGCCGCTCCTCCTGCAGGTTGTAGTACACGATGTTGGACGGCTGGCCGGCCTTCTGGGCCAACTGCCCCTGGGCCGCTTGCCTCTGGAAGTCGAGCAGAGTCTGACCACTGGTGACGGCCCAGAGGGCGGCCAGTGCTACGCCGGGGACGATGGCCAGTACGAGCAGGGCCGTCCGCAGCGACATGGTGGTCGAGCCGCTCCGCCTTGACGCGCGCGTGCGCAGGGCATGCTCCTTGAGGAGGGAGCCAGCCTCGCGACTGGCCAAATCCGTTGAAAACTTCGACAGATAGATATTAGTCACACTGCAAAAATGAAAAGGAAGCGGGCTCACATGTGCATCACTGATCACTCACAGAACCATCATCAACGCGCGAAGTTGTCCGGAAAGTGACGTTACGGCCTCGGCCGCACGGAGCGGAAGCCGCGGGTCGGGGGTGACGGGACAGGCGGATGGCGGCGCATCACCCTCCGTACGGCGCGCCGGACGGGTGAAGCGGGGGCGGCGATATATCTGTACTTAGTGCTCCTTGTCTGTTCTGTCGCGACTCCATCCGTACCGGCCGCATGACCGCGCTCGTCATCTGCCACTTCGTCCTCGCCGCGTGCGCACGTCCGCTGGTGCGGCGGCTCGGCGCGCGCGCCTTCGTGGTTCTCGCGCTGCCCCCGGCCGCCACCACCTGCTGGGCGTTCGCCCAGTGGGACACGGCCGCCTCCGGCGCCTCGGTCACCTGGTCCTGGAAGTGGATCCCCGCGTACGACGTCTCCGTCGCCCTGCGCCTGGACGCCCTCGCGGAACTCATGGTGCTGCTCGCGGCGGGCGTCGGCACGCTCGTCCTGCTCTACTGCGCCTCGTACTTCAGCGACGACACTCCGCAACTGGCGGGATTCGCGGGGAACCTGCTCGCCTTCGCCGGAGCCATGCTCGCCCTCGTCCTCAGCGACGACCTGATCACGCTCTACGTGTTCTGGGAGCTGACCACCGTCTTCTCCTACCTGCTGATCGGATACGACAGCGAGCAGCGCCACAGCCGCCGCTCCGCCCTCCAGGCGCTCACCGTCACCACCCTCGGCGGACTCGCCATGCTGGTCGGCTTCCTGATCATCGGTCAGGCGTCGGGCACCTACCGCCTCTCCGCGATCGTCGCCGACCCGCCGCACGCGAGCCTCGCCGTCTCCGTGGCCGTGGTGCTCGTCCTGTGCGGGGCCCTGTCGAAGTCGGCGATCTGGCCGTTCAGCCTCTGGCTCCCCAACGCCATGGCGGCGCCCACCCCCGTCAGCGCGTACCTGCACGCCGCGGCCATGGTCAAGGCCGGCGTCTACCTGGTCGCCCGGCTCGCCCCGGGCTTCGCCGACGTACCCGTGTGGCGCCCCGTCGTGATGGTCCTGGGCGGCGCGACGATGCTCCTCGGCGGCTGGCGGGCCCTGCGGCTCAACGACCTGAAACTCGTCCTCGCCTACGGAACCGTCAGCCAGCTCGGCTTCCTCACCCTGCTCGCCGGCGTGGGCAACCGGGACGCCGCACTGGCCGCCGCGGTCATGATCCTGGCCCACGCCCTGTTCAAGGCGCCGCTGTTCCTCGTCACCGGCATCGTCGACCACGCGGCCGGCACCCGGGACCTGCGCCGGCTCTCCGGCGTCGGGCGGTCGCTGCCGCACGTCTGCGCCGTCGCCGTGACCGCCGCCGCCTCCATGGCCGCCCTGCCCCCGCTGCTCGGCTTCGCCGCGAAGGAGGCCGCCTTCGAGGCACTGCTGCACGGCGACACCGCCGACCGCTGGGCGCTGGGCGTCGCGGTGGCGGGATCGACGCTGACCGTCGCGTACACCGTCCGGTTCGTCTGGGGCGCCTTCTGGCGCAAGCCCGGCGTCGCCGACACCCCCGTCCACCGGGTCGGCTGGGTCTTCCTCACCGCGCCCGGCCTGCTGGCCGGCTGCGGGCTCGTCCTGGGCCCCGGCGTCGGCTGGACGGACCGGCTGCTGAGCGCGTACGCGGACGTCTTCCCCGCCCCCGCCCACCCGTTCCACCTCGCGCTCTGGCACGGCTGGGGCACCGCCCTGCTCCTCTCGTGCGTCGCCACGGCCGGCGGTGCAGTGCTCTTCGCCCTGCGCGGCGGGGTCACCCCGCTCTCCCGGAAGATCGCCTGGCCCACCGCGGACAGCGTCTTCAACCAGTCGCTGCTGGGCCTGGAACGGCTTTCCCTCCAGATCACCGGATTCGTCCAGCGCGGCTCCCTGTCGGTCTACCTCGCCACCACCCTGCTCGTGGTGCTCGCCGGCCAGCTCACCGTGCTCGGCGTCGACCGGCCCTGGCGCGGGGCCGCGGCGCCGCGCCTCTGGGACGTACCGCTGCAGGGCGCCCTCGCGGTCCTGACCTCCGCGGCCGCGCTGTCCTGCCTGACCGTCAGCCGGCGCATGAAGGCGGTGGTGCTGGCCGGACTCACCGGCTACGGAACCGCGCTGCTCTTCGTCATCCAGGGCGGTCCCGACCTGGCGCTCACGCAGTTCTGCGTGGAGACCGTGTCGATGGTCGTGTTCGTGCTGGTGCTGCGGCGGATGCCGGTGCACTTCCAGGAGTCGGGGAGCACCTGGCGGCGGGCCGTCCGCATCCCGGTGGCCCTGGCCGCGGCGGCGACCGTGAGCGTCGTGGTGTGGGTCGCGGCGGCCGCGCGCACCGCGGAGCCGGCGGGCGCCGCCATGGTCGAGGAGACCGCGCACCACGGCCTCAAGGACGTGGTGGCCACCATCCTGGTCGACCTCCGGGCCTGGGACACCATGGGGGAGTCCGCCGTCCTCGCCGCGGCCGCGATCGGCGTGACGAGCCTCATCTACCTCCACCGCCGGGCCGAGGGAACGGCGGCCCCCCTGGAGAAGCGGGGGCGCACCGCCTGGTCGGTGACCACGCCGCCGCTGACGGGGGTGCCGCCGGGCGACGAAGGGGGGCCCGAGCGAGGCTGGCTGGCGGCCGGTGCCACCCTGGCGCCCGAACACCGCTCCGTCGTCTTCGAGGTGGTGGCCCGGCTGCTGTTCCACCCGATCCTGGTGCTCTCGCTGTATCTCCTGTTCTGCGCGGAGAACATGCCCGGCGGCGGATTCGTCGCCGGACTGGTCGCCGGGGTCGCCCTGATCACCCGCTACCTGGCGGGCGGCCGCTTCGAACTCGCCGAGGCCGCGCCCCTGCAACCCGGACTGTTCACCGGACTCGGCCTGTTCATGTCCACCGGAGTGGCGCTGCTCGGCCTCACCGACGGAACGGTCCTGCACGCCTGGACCCACCACGGGCACCTGCCGCTGATCGGCGACTACCACATCGGCACGCCGGTGATCTTCGACTGCGGGGTCTATCTGCTGGTCCTGGGCGTCGTGCTGGACATCGTCCGGGCCCTCGGTGCCAAGGTCGACCGGCAGATCGAGCGGGCCGCGGCCGTCCAGGCGGCGGCTGCCGGGAGCACGGCGGGACCCGCTCCCGAGACGGGAGGCGCCACCCCGTGACCGTCAGCGTCTCGCTCCTCGCCACCGCCGCGGTCCTGTGCGCGGTCGGCGGCATCCTCATGCTCACCCGGCCCCTGACCCGCATCCTGCTCGGCGCGGTGATCGCGGGCAACGGCATCAACCTGCTCGTCCTGTCCGCCACCGGATCGGCCGGCCGCGAGCCCTTGCTGTACGGCGTCGACCTGGGCCGGGTCACCGACCCGCTGCCCCAGGCCATCGCCCTCACCGCGATCGTCATCACCCTGGCCACCACCGCGTTCCTCCTCGCCATGGCCTACCGCAGCCACCAGCTGACCGGCACCGACGAGGTGCACGACGACGACGAGGACCGGCGCATCGCGCTGCGCGCCGAGGTGCTGGGGGAGCGCGACGAACTGCGCGAACAGTACCGGGCGGAGTCCGGCCGCACGCCCGAGGAACGCCACCGCTACCGCGAGGACCGCCGCCGTCTCCGGGGCCGGCTCCGCGCCGACCGCGCCCTCCAGGCCCGCGGCCGGGACGCGAGCGGCGACCTGTGGCACGACGTCCTGGGCGCGGACCCGGAGGACTACGCGGACGCACGGGCCGGCCAGGCTCCCGACACCTCCGACGCGGGCGAAGCCCCCAACGACCCCGAAGCCACCGACGACGCGAACCGAGGAGACACCGGGTGAACGCACTCGTCCCCCTGCCGGTGCTGCTGCCGCTCAGCGCCACCGGCCTGAGCCTCGCCTTCGGCACCCGGCTCAAACGGTTCCAGCGCTTCATCAGCGTCGCCGTGCTCACCGCCGTACTGGGGCTCTCGATCGCCCTGATGATCGCCGCCGACAGGGACGGCCCGCTCACCGTGCACCTCGGCGACTTCGCCCCGCCGCTCGGCATCACCCTGGTCGCCGACCGGCTCTCGGGCCTGATGCTCACCGTCTCCTCGGCCGTCACCCTCTGCGTCCTCGTCTACTCCCTGGGCCAGGGCATGGCCGACCGGGACGAGGAGACACCGGTCGCCGTCTTCCACCCCGCCTACCTGATCCTGGTGGCCGGGGTCTCCTGCACCTTCCTCGCCGGCGACCTCGTCAACCTGTACGTCGGCTTCGAGATCATGCTGGTCGCCAGCTTCGTCCTGCTCACCCTCGGCGGCACCGGACCCCGCATCCGGGCGGGCTCCACGTACGTGATCATCTCCCTGTTCTCCTCGATGCTCTTCCTCACCGCCATCGCCATGACGTACGCGGCCACCGGCACCGCCAACTTCGCCCAGCTCGCCGGCCGTCTGGCCGCGCTCCCGCTGGGCGTCCAGACCCTGATCCAGGCGACGCTGCTCACCGTCTTCGCCATCAAGGCCGCCGTCTTCCCCCTCGCCGCCTGGCTCCCCGACTCCTACCCGACCGCACCGGCGCCCGTCACCGCCGTGTTCGCCGGACTGCTCACCAAGGTCGGCGTCTACTGCATGCTGCGCACCGAGACCCTGCTCTTCCCCGGCAACCGGCTCGGCGACCTGCTGCTGGCCGTGGCGCTCGCCTCGATGACCGTCGGCATCCTGGGAGCTGTCGCCCAGACCGACCTCAAGAGACTGCTCTCCTTCACCCTCATCAGCCACATCGGCTACATGGTCTTCGGGATCGGCCTCGCGACCCGGCAGGCGTACAGCGGCGCCATCGTCTACGTCGTCCACCACATCACCGTCCAGACCACGCTGTTCCTGGTGGCCGGACTGATCGAACGGCGGGGCGGCACCACCGAACTCACCCGGCTCGGCGGCATCGCCCGCGCCGCTCCGCTGCTGGCCGTCCTCTTCTTCGTACCTGCGATGAACCTGGCGGGCATTCCGCCGCTCTCCGGCTTCATCGGCAAGCTCGGACTGATGCGGGCCGGTGTCGCCGACGGCAGCGTCTGGGCCTGGGTGCTGGTCACCGGATCCGCGGTGACCAGCCTGCTCACGCTCTACGTGATGGCCAAGGTCTGGAACCTGGCGTTCTGGCGGGCAGCACCCCCCGGCCAGGCCGCGCACGGCACGGTCCTGGAGTCGGACGACGACAGCGACGACGACAGCGACCCGGGCCCCGACCGGATGCACGGCACCGGCGACGAAGGGGTACGCCCCCGCCACGAGCCGGCCGGCCGGGCGGTCGCGGCCACCCTCCACGGCCATGCCGTCACGACGACGACCACACTTCCCTACCCCATGACCTGGGCCACCGCGGCGACGGTCACGCTCGGCCTCGCCTTCACCGTCTTCGCCGGACCGCTGACCTCGTACACCGACCGCGCGGCCGCCGAACTCCTCGCGCGCGTCCCCTACACCGAGGCGGTGCTCGGCCGGTGAAACCCCTGATCACGTTCTCCTGCCGCAACAAGGAACTACCCCCGTTCAGCTGCGAGTTCGGCGGCCGCCGAGCGCGCGTGCTCGACCTCCCGCTGCTCGCCTGGCTCACCCTCATCTGGGTACTGCTCTGGTCCAGCCTGAACTGGGCCAACGTGCTGACCGGCGCCGTGCTCGCGGTCGCCGTCTGTCTGGCCTTTCCCCTGCCGAAGGTCGATCTGGGGCTACGGCTGCACCCCTGGGGCATCCTGCGGCTGGCCGGCTATCTGCTCTACGACATGTACACCTCCGGCGTCCGGGTCACCCGGCAGATCTTCGAGGAACACCCGCACCGGGCCGCCGTCATCGCCGTACCTCTGCGCTGCCGCTCCGACCTGATGCTCGCCGCGACCGCCGTCGCGGTGTCGAACGTGCCGGGCGGATCGATCGTCGAGGTGCGCCGCGCCACCGCCACCCTCTTCCTGCACGTCCTGGACGCGGACCGGCCCGCCGCGCTGGACGCGGCCCGGCAGTCCGTCTGGCGCATGGAGGAGCTGACCGTCCGGGCCTTCGGCACCCGCGACGAGATCGACCGTGTCGCCGAACCGCCCCCCTCCGCGCCCGACGGCGGGCGGCCGGGACCCCAGAAGGAGAGCACATGAGCGCGCCGGAGACCGTCGACCGGGTCCTGCTGACCACGGCCGTCGTGCTGATCGTCGTAGCCGGAGCATGCCTGCTGGTCCGCATCCGGCGCGGCCCCTCCATGCTGGACCGGGCGATCGCCCTGGACGTCTGCGCGGCGCTCATCATCGCCGGGCTCGGCGCCAAGTCCGCCTTCGCGCGGGACCCGTTCTACTTCCCGGTCATGCTGGTGCTGGCCTTCCTCGGATTCACCGGCTCGGTCGGTATCGCGCGCTTCATCGCGGTGCGCGACCGGCCGTCGGGCGGACCGCGGGACGACAAGGAGGCGCGATGAGCCTCTGGCTCCAGATCCTGGACACGGCGGGCGCCGTCGTGCTGCTGATCGGCGCGGCCGTCTGCCTGCTCGGCGTGATCGGCATGCTGCGGCTCCCGGACGTCCTGTCCCGCAGCCACGCCGCGACCAAGCCGCAGTCCCTCGGCATGCTCCTGGTGCTGGCCGGGGTCGCGCTGCGGCTGCGCAGCGGCATGGACCTCGCGACGCTGGGTCTGATCGGCTTCTTCCAGATGATGACCGGCCCGGTCGCCGCGCACCTGGTCGCCCGCTCCGCCTACCGCACGGGCCACATCGACCACGGCGAACTGCTCTTCGACGAACTGGACGAGCAGCTCACCGAGGAGAGCTGACCCCGGCACCGGACGCGGTGCGCCCCGGTACGGGACCGGCGGCGTCGTCCTACCGGGCGGCCGGCTTCGGCGCCGGGCGCTCCAGCGGCGTCCGCCGGATGCCGGTGATGACCCAGGTGCCGTCCCTCTTGGCCAGGTTCACTGTGCGGTGCTCGGTGTACGGGATGCCCACCGCCAGGCCGCCCTTCTTGAGGTACGCGGGGTCGCCCGCGGTGAACTCGAAGACGGTGTCCATCTCGGCCTTGGCGGTCCTGCGGTCCCGGTAGACGGTCGACCGGTACCAGGCGACCTTCCGCTGTCGCGTGGCGAGCGCGTTGTCCCGGAAGAACGCGGTCACTTTCGTGCCGTAGTTCTGGGCGTCGAGGGACTTTCTGAACTCGGTTCCGTAGAAGGTGAGTTCCTTCTTCACGCTCTCGGCGACCGACGCGCTGCTGCGGCCGTCGACCGTGCCCGAGTGCAGCACGACGGTCCTGCGGATCGCGCTGACGTCGCGGTCGTCGTCCGCCAGGGTCTCGATGGTCTCGCCGTCGGCGCCGATGAGCGTCCACAGGGAGCGGTTCTCCGGGCCGGTGGGAGGTCCCCCCTGCCGTGCGGCGGGGGAGGCGGGTGGGTCCGCGGCTGATGTCCCGAAATCGCAGCCGCTGAAGAAGAGCACGGCGAGTGCGGGCAGGACGAAGCGGGTGGCGAGGCGGCGTGCGCGCATGGGCGGGGGCTCCTGGGTGGGTGGCGCGCCCCCGTGGCCGGGGCGCGCCGTGGGTGGCAGCGGTGACTCAGGCCGCCGGCTCGGGCGTCCACTGGCTCGTCCAGTAGCCGGCCGGCACATTGCCCTGCTCGACGTACCCGGTCAGGCCCTCGGTGTGCGCGTAGCCGCCGGACGCGCGGTTCTTGAGGCGCAGGTGGCCCGCATAGGACTCCTGCGTCCAGTCGGCAGCGGGCGCGTTGGAAGACACGGTGCCGTAGTGGACGTAACCGTCGGACCCGGAGGTCAGGTAGTCGCCGGTCCAGCGGTTGCGGAAGCGGGTGTAGCCGGCCTGGGTGGTCTCCGGGGCCCACTGGGAGCTCCAGGCGGTGGCGGGCGGGGCGCCGTACTCGGCCTTCCCTGTCTTGTTCTCGATGTGCAGGTACTGCGAGGTCTGACGGTTCTTCAGCCGCTCGTACCCGTTGTCGCCGTATCCGCCGTCCTTCTTCCACACGCGCAGGTAGTCCACGCTCCAGGACTTGGGCCAGACGTCGTTGTGCTGGCCCGATCCGGCGTCCGTGTAGATGCCCATGATCATGCCCATCGGCATGTTGGGGGCATCGTTGATGGTCTTGTACAGCTGGTTGTCGTAGTAGAAGTCGAGGCGGGTGGGCGTCCAGTTCATCCCGTAGACGTGGTACTCCTCGGTGGGCTCGCCGGTGGGCACCGGGTCCTCGTGCAAGGCCCACGAGCCGAGGAAGTCCGGGTCGCCCCAGCCGTACGCGGCGATCCGCCAGGTGTCCGGCTTGCTGAAGAACGTCTCGATCATGTCGATCTCGGCGTTGGCCGACGTACTGCTCGTGTCCTCCGTGCCCACCAGCCACAAGGCTTGGTGGCCCCCGCCGCCGACGTCGGAGAGCTTGGCCCGGGTCTCGACGTAGCCGTACTGGGTGGAGTAACCGTTGAAGTCGGGCTCGTGGTGGTCGTTGGGCATCGCGTAGTTGAACCGGTGCCACCAGTCCTTGTCGTACGTCTGGATGCTGGAGATCTTCACCGTGCCGTCGTAGGCGGGGTTCCAGGCCGGGGTGTCCTTGTCGACGCGCTCCGTGAGCACCCCGTTCGCGACGGTGTACCGGGCTCGGGCCTTCTCGCGGTCGGACGTCCAGTGGGGGAGGTAGTACGGCAGCCACTTGTCCGCGCTCAGGGAACTGCCGCTGAACTCCTCCTGGAAATCCAAAGTGTAGCCCGGCTTGTCCGTCGGATTGGCGGGAAAGTCCGCGGCCGAGGCGGCGGGGGCGGCGGTCAGTGCTCCCAGGACGCCGAGTGCGGTGGACAGCACTCCCAGCAGGGGGGTGCGCAGGCGGCGGTGGATCAACGTGGCTCCTTCGGGACGGAGTTCAGAGGCCACGGCCGCCGCTGTGGCGACAGGACGACACGGCCGACGCAGGCGGCACAGCCGGAGGCTTCCGAAAGAAACTTTCCTGCGTAATGTGGCGTCAGTTCCGCCCGCTGTCAACAGGCGCGTGAGCTTCAGTCCGCCGCCTGCTCGGCTGCGAACAGCCGTCCGCGCACCAGGTCCCGGGCGGCCTCCACTCCGCCCACGGCCACCGCGCCCGCGCTGAGCGCGCTGAGCGTCAGGGGCGGAACCTCGTAGCAGATGTCGGTGAGCTGTTCCCTCACCGCCTCCAGGACCGCCGGCCCGGCACCGGCCAGCGCGCCTCCCAGCACGATCAGTTGCGGGTCGACGGCGAGGACCATCGCGCCGATGCCGTCCGCCACGGCGCGCGCGTACGCGTCGACGGTGGCCCGGGCGACGGGGTCCCCGTGGCGGGCGCGGGTGAACATCAGGTGACCGGTCCGGCCCGGGTCCGACTGGGCCGCGTCGGAGCCGCCGACGAGCTTGGCCGGGGTGTCCGCCCAGCCCAGGCCCGGATGCCGGCCGATCTCGCCCGCGGCCCCGGTGCGCCCGGTGAACGGCTTGCCGTCGACCAGGATTCCCACCCCGAGCCGGTGGTCCAGGTGGACGTACAGCACGTCCGGGGTGCCGCGGGCGGCTCCGGTGCGGTGTTCCGCCAGGACCGCCAGGTTGGTGTCCTTCATCGCCACGACCGGGCAGCGCAGCAGTTCGTTCAGCCGGCCGGCGAGGTGGAGGCCCGACCACCGGGGGATGGCGACGCTCAGCCGTACGGACCCGCGCGCGTCCACGATCCCCGGCGTGCCGACGCCCGCCGCCCACAACGGCGGGCCGTCCGCGAGAAGGTGCTCACGCACCAGGTCCGCCGCTTCCCTCAGGCGTTCGTCGGGGTCGAGGTCGGCGGGGGTGCGGCGGTGGCCTTCGGCCAGCACGGTTCCGTCGAGATCGGTGATCCGTGCCGAGATGTCGTGGGAGTCGATGTGGACGCCCGCGAGGCGTCCGGCGTCGAAGTCGAAGGCGTAGCGCTGGGCGGGCCGGCCCCCGGTGCGCGTGGCGTCCTGGCCGTCGAGGGTGAGGCGGCCGTCGGCCACGAGAGCGGTGACGATGCCGCGCACCGTCGGGCGGGAGAGTGCGGTGACCTGCGCGATGGCGTTGGTGGTCAGCGGAGGTCCTTCGTACAGCAGTTGCAGGACCCGGCTGGTGTTGAGATGGCGCAGAGCGCTCTGGTCGCCGCCCGGCAGGACGTCCGAGTTCTTCATGTCCCCCACTCGCTGCGTGCTTTCCGTGTGACGGATCGACATACCTGCCCCTGCCTCTTGACGAGTGCGACGGTGTGTCCCATCCTTCCGAAGGAAAGTTTCCTTCGAAACTCGCTGGCTGGCAACCTCGGCTCGACATCCTGCCACACCAGCGCTTTTTCCCGTTTTCACAGGAGAGCAGCGTCGATGAAGATCAGCAGAGTTGTGGCAGGAGCCGTCCTGGTGGCGTTGTGCGGGACCGCCTGCGCCCCCGGCGCCTCCACGGAGTCGGCGGGGGCGGAGCCGTCCGGCCCTGTCAGGAAGGGAGTGACCGGGGACAAGGTCACGCTCAAGCTGGTCTCCACCCCTGAGTCGGGAGCGGCGGTCAAGTCGGTGATCAAGGCCTTCGAGGCGAAGTACCCGCAGGTCACGATCGATTACGAGGACAACAACGTCGACGACTACAACAAGGCGTTGAACCTGTCGCTGGCTTCCGACCAGGCGCCGGACATCGCGCTCCTCAACTCGGTGGGTACCACGGTCAAGGACGGTCTGGTCCTCGACCTGTCCCGGTACGCGAAGGCGTACGACTGGGGCAGGACGTATCCCAGCACGCAGCTCAACCAGTGGCGCGTGGCCGGAGACGGGACCACGCTCGGCACCGGCGGCCTCTACGCGGCTCCGGCCGGTTTCTCACTCGTAGGCGTCTACTACAACAAGGCCAAGGCCGCCGAGGCGGGCATCACCACGCCACCGGCCACCCTGGAGGAGTTCGAGGCGGCCCTCGCCAAGGCGAAGAAGGCCGGTGAACTGCCGCTGCAGCTCGGTAACCAGCAGGGCCACGCCTCCTTCCCGATCCAGCTCATCGGCCAGTCGTCGGACGGCGCCGAGAAGGCCGCCCGCTGGACCTTCGGCCAGAAGGGCGCCACCTTCGACACCCCCGGCAACCGCACCGCGGCCGACAAGCTCGCCGCCTGGAACAAGAAGGGATACCTGCCCGGCAGCGCCAACGGCACCGACCTCCAGACAGCGGTCGACAAGTTCACCAAGGGCCAGGGCGTCTACTTCGTGGACGGCAACTGGGACGCCGAGAAGATCGGCGACCGGCTGGGCAAGGACGCGGGATTCATCGCCTTCCCCTCGCCGAAGGCCACCGCGATCGGCACCTCCGTCGCCTACGCCATCTCCTCGAAGTCGAAGAACGCGGACACCGCCGCCTTCTTCCTGGACTTCCTGCACTCGCCCGAGGCCTCGGCCGCCGAGTTCAAGGCCGGTTTCATGCCCGCGGACCTCACCGCCGCCAAGCCGCAGGAGGGCACGGTGATGAAGGACGTCGTCGCCGCCTGGGGAAGGGTCAATGACGACAACGGCCTCGTCGGCTTCAACAACAACGCCACCGCGACCATGAACGACAAGTTCACCGCGACCACTCAGGAACTCCTCGCGGGCCGCACGGACACCGACGGCTTCGTCAAGGCGATCCAGGACGAGTGGGCCGCCACGCATGGCTGACACGCTCGTGCGCGACGAGCGGTCGGCGGCTCCCGCCCGTTCACGGCGCGGGGTCACGGCCCCGCGCCGCAAGGGCCGCCTCGTGCCCCTGCTGTACGTGGCCCCCGCGCTCGTCTTCTACGCGCTCTTCGTCATCGCGCCCTGGCTCCACAGCTTCTGGATCTCGTTCTGGAACTGGAACGGCATCGGCGCCGCCACCTGGGCCGGCTTCTCCAACTACACCGCTGTGTTCGAAGAACCGGCCCTGCGCGCGGCACTGACCCACGCCTTCGGATTCATCCTCTTCTACACGGTCGTTCCGGTCGTCCTCGGCCTGATCCTGGCCGCCCTCACATCGGCCGTCCCCTGGCGAGCCATGCCGGTGATCCGCACCGTCATCTTCCTCCCGCAGATCCTGCCGCTCGTCGCGGTGGGCGTCGTCTGGAAGTGGATCTACGGTGAGGACGGCCCGCTCAACCAGATGCTGCGCGCCGTCGGCCTCGGCTCCCTCGCCCGTGCCTGGCTGGGCGACTTCACCTACGCCTTCCCGGCCGTCGGCCTCATCGGCACCTGGGTCTCGACCGGCCTGTGCTTCCTGCTCCTGCTGTCCGGCATCGGCAGGATCGAGCCGTCGCTCCACGAGGCGGCCCGCCTGGACGGCTGCGGCAGGATCCGCGAGTTCTGGCACATCACCGTCCCCGGCCTGCGCAAGGAGATCGGCGTCGCCTGCAACGTCACCGTCATCTCCGCCCTCGCCGGCTTCGACGTCGTGTACGTGATGACGGGCGGCGGACCCGGCTACTCCACCATGGTCCCGGGCGTCCAGGTCTACCAACTCGTCTTCACCGCCGGCCGCGTCGGCACCGCATGCGCCCTGGCCACGGTGCTGTCCCTCATCACCTGCGCCGTCATGTACGGCCTCAACAGGCTGTCGCGGGAGCGCTGACGCATGCCGGGCACCCGACTGGAGTACCACCGATGACCAAACAACTCCCCAGGCTGGCCCTCGTCGTCGCCGCCGCAGCCGTCCTGTTCCCCTTCCTCGCCCTGTTCACCGCGGCGCTCCAGCCGCAGACCACCCTCTCACCGGGCCTTTCCTGGCCGTCCGACCCGCAGTGGGGCAACTTCGCCACCGCGTGGTCCACGGCCGGATTCGGCTCCCTGCTGAAGTCGAGCGCCGTCATCGCGCTCGGCGTCGTACCCCTCGCCCTCGTCCTCGCGACCCTGGCCGGCTACGGCCTGGCCACCATGCGGCTCAAGGCGAAGGGCCCGCTGTTCGCCCTGCTGCTGCTCGGACTGGCCCTGCCGTACGAAGCCATCGTGATCCCCCTCTACTACGACCTGGACTCGGTCGGTCTGCTCAACACCTACTGGGCCGTGATCCTGCCGCTGGTCGGCCTCTTCATGCCTTTCGGCGTCTTCTGGATGCGTACGCACTTCGAGTCGCTGCCGAAGGAACTGCTGGAGGCCGCCGCCGTGGACGGGGCGAACAGCTGGCGCACCCTCACCCGCGTCCTGCTGCCGACCGCGGTCCCGGCGCTCACCACGCTCGGCCTTCTCTACTTCATGTGGGCGTGGAACCAGTTCCTGCTGGCCCTGGTGCTCATCCAGGACCCCATGATGCGCACGGCCCCGTCCGGACTCGGCAAGTTCGTCCAGCAGTACGGCAAGAACATCCCGCTGCTCTCCGCCGGCACCCTCATCGTGATCGCGCCGATCGTGCTGGTCTACCTCTTCTTCCAGCGTCACTTCATCAAGGGCATCCTCCAAGGTGCCGTCAAGTAAGGGATTTGGCACGTGACCGTCACCCTCGCGATCGTCGGAGCCGGGGCCCGCGGGGCCTCCTACGCACGCATCGCCGCCGCCGAGGGCGCCGCCGTCATCACGGCGGTCGCCGACCCGGACCCCGTACGACGCCGCGTCCTCGCCGCGGAGTTCGCAATTCCGCACGACCAGGTCTTCGCCGACTGGACGGAGCTCGCCTCCCGGCCGCGCCTCGCCGACGCCGCGATCGTCGCCACGCCTGACCGCCTGCACGCCGACCCCGCCGTGGCCCTGGCCGATCTGGGCTACGCGCTGCTGCTGGAGAAGCCGATGGCGCCGACGGAGCAGGACGCCCGCCGCATCGTCGAGGCCGCCACCCGCAACGACATCCTCCTCGCGGTGTGCCACGTCCTGCGCTACACGCCGTACTCCGTCAAGCTCAAACAGCTCATCGCCTCGGGCCGGATAGGCGACGTCGTCAGCGTCGAGCACCTCGAACCCGTCGGCTGGTGGCACCACGCGCACTCCTATGTGCGCGGCAAGTGGGGCGTCGAGGCGGAGTCGTCCTCGATGCTGCTCGCCAAGTCCTGCCACGACATCGACTGGCTCGGCCACGTGGTGGGCAGGCCGGTGGAGGAGGTCTCCTCCTTCGGCAACCTCTTCCACTTCCGCCCCGAGAACAAGCCGCAGGACGCGGGCGACCGTTGCGTCACCTGTGCCGTCGAACGCACGTGCGCCTACTCCGCGCCCCGCATCTACGAACGCTTCCTCGGCGACCCGGTCTTCGAACAGTGGCCGCTCGGCGTCCTCACCGACGATGTGACGCGTACAGGATTGGCGAAGGCACTTGAGGACGGCCCTTACGGCGCCTGTGTCTACAACGGCCGCAACGACGTGGTGGACCACCAGGTGGTGAACCTCCAGTACGAGGGCGGCGCCACCGCCTCCTTCACCATGACCGCCTTCACGGGTCTCGACTTTCGCAAGACCCGGGTGTTCGGCACTCACGGCTCCCTCGACGGCGACGGTCGGACGCTCACGCTCCACGACTTCCTCACCGACACGCGGGAGACCTTCGACTTCGACCCCGAGGGCGGGGCCTCGGCGGCGGACGGCCATGGCGGCGCGGACGCCGAACTGATCCGGGCGTTCCTCGCGGCCGTGGCCGGCGACGACCGGGAATTGGTGAGCACGGGCCCGGACGAGGCCCTGCGCTCCCATCTGGTGGTCTGGGCGGCGGAGCGCGCCCGGCACAGCGGTCAGGTGGTCCGCATGGCCTGACCCTCGCGCCCAGGCCTGCCGGACGGACGTACGGGTCACCCGTGCGGGCGAAGCGCCCGGCCCCAGTCGGACGGGCGGCACGGCACCGTCGGCAGCCGGTCCCTGACCGCCCCCCGACTGCGGTCCGTGAGTTCTCCGACGCCGGGGAGACGGATTTCCGCAGGAGCCCCGGCCCGGGACGCCTCGTCCCGTTCCGCGACTGCACCCGATGCTGGAAGGACGGCGCCCGAGGCGGGCGGACGAGGAACGGGGACGCACGATGCTCACGACGACGGCACACCCCGCGCAGGAGGCCCCTGCCACCGGCGGCCTCTCACCGGGGGTCCGCAGGATCACCCTCGACGCGGCCGGGATCCCACTGTCCGCTCTGCTGAGCGAGCCCGCCGACGGCCATCCGCCGCGCGCGACCGTCGTCGCCCTGCACGGCGGCGGGATGAGCGCCGGATACTTCGACGGGCAGGCACATCCCGACGTCTCCCTGCTCACGCTCGCCGCCCGCCTCGGCTACGCCGTCCTCGCACTCGACCGGCCCGGCTACGGTGCCTCGGCTCCGCACCTGCCCACCGGGCAGGACCTCCTGGAGCAGGTCGCGACGGTCCGCCTCGCGCTCGCCGACGCGCAGGCCCACCACGTGTCCGGCCCCCTGTTCCTGCTCGCCCACTCCTTCGGCGGCAAGCTCGCCCTCGCCCTCGCCGCCGACGCACCGCCCGACACCCTCGTCGGCCTGGACGTCTCCGGCTGCGGACACCGGCCGGCCGCCTCCGCCACGCTCCTGGGGCGCGGGGAACGCACCGGTCTGCGCCGGCTCAACTGGGGCCCCTTGCGGCTCTACCCGGACGGGACCTTCCGCGAGGCCGGGGCCGTCGTCGCCCCGATGCCGGGCCAGGAGATCGAATCGGCGCAGGAGTGGAGCGCACTGTCCAGCCGTCTGCTGCCGTGCGTACGGGTGCCGGTGCGCTTCACCTTCGCCGAGCACGAGGCGTGGTGGTCCCAGAGCGACGCCGACCTCACCGATCTGGCCGAGCGGCTCTCGGCGGCGCCCCGGGTCCTCGTCGACCGGCTCCCCGGAGCCGGGCACAACATCAGCCTCGGCCGGGCCGCCCGGGTGTACCACCTGCGAGCCCTGGCCTTCCTCGACGAGTGCCTCGATGACGGCGCGGGGCCCGCGGCACCGTGACCGCCCACGCCCGGGCCCGCCCCTTCCGGGCCCTCGGGGTCCGCAACTTCCGGCAGTTCGCGGCGGGCCAGGTGGTCTCGGCGGCGGGCACCTGGATGATGGTCGTCGCCCAGGACTGGCTCGTCCTCGAACTGACCGGCAACTCGGCGACGGCCCTCGGCACCGTCACCGCCCTGCAGTTCACCCCGATGCTGCTCCTCACGCTCCACGGCGGAAGGCTGGCCGACCGGTACGACAAGCGGGTGCTGCTGCTGGCCGCCAACGTCATCTCCGGCCTGCTCGCGCTCCTCCTGGCCGCGTTCGTTCTCACCGGCACGGCCGGGCCCGGGGCGGTCCAGGTGTTCGCGTTCTGCCTCGGCCTGGTCAACGCGGTCGAGGTCCCCACCCGGATGGCGTTCGTCGGGGAACTCGTGCCCGTCGAGCTGCTGCCCAACGCCTCGGCGCTGAGCGCCGCGTACTTCAGCGTCGCCCGGGTCGCCGGCCCCGCCGCGGCCGGCCTGCTCCTCACCGTGCTCGGCACCGGCTGGGTCATGGCGGTCAACGCCTTCAGCTACCTCGCCACGGTCGTAGCCCTGCGCCGGATCCGCCCCGAGGAGCTCTACCGCACGGCGCGTGCGGCGGGGCGGGTGCGCGTCACCGACGGCCTGCGGTACGTACGCGGGCGACCCGATCTCCTGATCCCGTTCGCCCTGATCGCCGGGGTCGGGCTGTTCGGTCTCAACTTCCAGCTCACGCTGCCGCTGCTCGCCAGGACCGTGTTCCACACCGACGCCTCGTCCTTCGGCATGCTCACCACGGTGTTCGCCGCGGGCTCGCTCACCGCGGCGTTCCTCACCACGGCCCGCACCGCGCGCCCCTCGGCCCGGTTGGTGACGGGGTCGGCCCTCGTCCTCGGGGCGCTGGAGGCCACGGTCGGCTGGGCTCCGTCCTACCCGGCGGCCCTGGTCCTGCTCTTCCTCACGGGCGGCGCCTCCGTGTACTTCGCCCAGGCCGTGAACCACCGCATCCAGCTGGGCAGCGACCCCTTTTACCGGGGCCGCGTCCTCGCCCTGTACACCCTCGTGCTCCAGGGCTCCACCCCGCTCGGCGCCCTCGGCGTGGGGTACCTGGCCGGGATCCGGGGCGTCCGGAACGCGTTCGTCGTCGGCGGGCTCGCCTGCCTGGGGACGGGTCTCGCCGCCCTCTGCCTGCCTTCGGGCCGCAGTGGGCCCGCCCGCGCCGGGGACGAGCCGGACCCGGACGGGCCGGGAGAACGGGGTGCACCGTCCAGCCCGGCGGGGCGGCGTACGCCGACGGTGTGCCGGAGTGCGCCGCCCCGGGGCGGACGGTCGGAACGGCTACTTCGGGTCGTCGTTGAACTTCGAGGTCGACCACCGGTAACCGAGCACGGTCAGGCCCACGCACCAGGCGACGGCGAGCCACCCGTTGTGGCCGATGCCGGTCCCCAGCAGCAGGCCGCGCAGGGTCTCGATGGCGGGAGTGAAGGGCTGGTACTCGGCGATGGGCCGGAACCAGCCGGGCATCGTGTCGACCGGGATGAAGGCGCTGGACAGCAGGGGGAGCAGGATCATGGGCAGTGCGTTGTTGCTGGCGGCCTCCGCGTTGGGGCTGATCAGCCCCATGCCGACGGCGATCCAGGTGAACGCCGTGGCGAAGAGGACGAGCAGTCCGAAGGCGGCGAGCCATTCGAGGAGGGTGGCGTCCGTGGAGCGGAAGCCGATGGCCACGGCGACGGCGCCGACGAGGACGACGCCGGCGATGCACTGGAGGACGCTGCCGACCACGTGTCCCACGAGGACCGAGCCGCGGTGGATGGCCATGGTCCGGAAGCGGGCGATGATGCCTTCGGTCATGTCATTGGAGACCGAGACGGCGGTGCCGATGGTGGTGCTGCCGATCGTCATCAGTACGAGGCCGGGAACGAGGTAGGCGATGTAGTCGGCGCGGTCCGCGCCGCCGCCGCCGATGCCGGCGCTCATGACGTCGCCGAAGATGTAGACGAAGAGCAGCAGCAGCATGATCGGGGTGAGGAGCAGGTTCAGTGTGAGGGAGGGATAGCGCCGGGCGTGCAGGAGGTTGCGGCGCAGCATGGTGTTCGAGTCGCGGACGGCGAGGGAGAGGGCGCTCATCGGACTGTCTCCTTGGTCTGGTGGGGCTCGGCCGGCTGGTCGTTGCCCGTCAGGGCGAAGAAGACGTCGTCGAGGTCGGGGGTGTGGACGGTGAGTTCGTCGGCTTCGATGCCGGTGGCGTCGAGCCAGTCGAGGATGGCGCGCAGTTCGCGCTGGCTGCCGTCGCTGGGGATCTGAA
>NZ_SSBL01000034.1 GCF_004795105.1 Streptomyces sp. A0642
GTAGTAGGTGCGGTCGGTTTCTTTGCCCGCCATCAGCTCGGCCACGGGCCCGTAATCGGCCTCGTGGCCTTCCTTCGCCGACTTGAAGTCCGCGGCCATTTCCTCGGCCTCGTTGGCGAGCGATTCCCGGCTCGGTGACCCGATCGAGGCCAACGCGCTGCTGGCCACCTACGGCCAGGACCGCGTCGAGCCGCTGCGGCTCGGATCGATCAAGTCGAACATCGGCCACACCCAGGCCGCCGCCGGTGTCGCGGGCATCATCAAGATGCTGATGGCGATGCGTCACGCGGAGCTTCCGGCGACGCTGCACGTGAACGAGCCGACGCCGCACGTCGACTGGTCCACCGGTGCGGTGGAGCTGATCACCGAGCACGGCGCCTGGCCGCAGATGGCGCGACCGCGCCGCGCGGCCGTCTCCTCGTTCGGCATCAGCGGTACGAACGCGCACGTGGTCCTGGAACAAAGGCCGGAGCCGGTCATGGCCGCCCAGCCCGCGGTGGCGGGGCTTCCGCTGGTGGTCTCGGCGAAGAACGAGGCGGCCCTCGCCGCCCGGGCCGGCCAGATACGTGAGCTGCTTGACTCGCAGAACACCGACCCGGCACGCGTGGCGTCGGCTCTCGCCACCCGCGTCCCGCACCTCCCCTTCCGGGCGACGGTCACGGGCGCCGGCCGGGACGAGCTGCTGGCGGGCCTCGACGCGCTGGCCTCCGGCTCGACCGCGCCGAACCTGGTGCAGGGCACCGCCGCGGGCACCGGCAAGACGGTGTTCGTGTTCCCCGGACAGGGCTCGCAGTGGCAGGGCATGGCCCTGGAGCTCTTCGACTCCTCCCCGGTGTTCGCCGCCCGGCTCATGGAGTGCGAGCAGGCGCTCGCACCGTTCACCGACTGGTCGCTGCTGGACGTGCTGCGCGCAGTGGAGGGCGCGCCCGGATTCGACCGGGTGGACGTGGTGCAACCGGCGCTGTGGGCCGTGATGGTGTCCCTGGCCGCGCTGTGGCGCTCGGTGGGCATCGAGCCGGACGCGGTGATCGGCCACTCGCAAGGCGAGATCGCAGCGGCCGCGGTGGCCGGCGCGCTGTCGCTGGACGACGCGGCGAAGGTCGTGGCGCTGCGCAGCCGGGCGATCGTGAAGCTGGCGGGCACGGGCGGCATGGTCTCGGTGGCCCTGCCCGCCGACGAGGTCCGCGCACTCATCACCCGCTGGGACGGCGCCATCGACATCGCCGCACACAACGGTCCGCGCTCCGTCGTGGTCGCCGGAGAGGTGACCGCTCTCGACGAGCTGGTCGCCCACTGCAAGGACAACAAGATGCGCGCCAAGCGCATCCCGGTCGACTACGCCTCCCACTCCGCGCACGTCGAGAGCCTGCGGGACGAACTTCTCGACGCCCTGTCCTCGCTCACTCCGCGCGCGGTCGAGGTCCCCTTCCTCTCCACCGTCACCGGTCAGCCGCTGGAGGGCACGGAGCTCGACGGCGCCTACTGGTTCCGCAACCTCCGCAGGACCGTCCAGCTGGAGGAGGCCACCCGGACGCTGCTCGACCAGGGCCACCGTGTCTTCATCGAGGCCAGCGCCCACCCGGTGCTGACCATCGCGCTCCAGGAGACGATCGACGACACGACCCACGACAGCGCCGTCACCGTGCCCTCGCTCCACCGTTTCGAAGGCGGACTCGACGACTTCCTCGCCTCCGCGGCGCAGGCCCACGTCTCGGGCGCCCCGCTCGACTGGACCGCGGTGCTCGGCGGCCCCGGCGCGGTCGTCGACCTGCCGACCTACCCCTTCCAGCGCCGGCGCCACTGGCTGGAGGGCCCGGTGACGGCCGGGGACGCGGGCGGGCTCGGCATGGCCGCCGAGCGGCACCCGCTCGTCGGCGCCGCGCTCTGGCTGGCCGACGCGGACAGGCTGGTCCTCAGCAGCAGGATCGCCCTGAACACCCACCCCTGGCTGGCCGACCACGCCGTGGCCGGCACCGTACTGCTCCCCGGCACCGCGTTCGTGGACCTCGCCATCCGGGCGGGCGACCACACGGGCCTCGACCAGCTCGACGAACTGACCCTCCAGGCACCGCTGGTGCTGTCCGGCCGAGGTGCGGTACAGCTCCAGGCCGTCGTCGACGCCCCGGACGAGGAGGGCCGGCGCGCGCTGTCGGTGCACTCCCGCCCGGAACCCGACTCCGACGACGCCCTGAGCCACCCGTGGACCCTCCACGCCACCGGCGTACTGGGCCACGCGGAAGGACCCCCCGACGTACCGGCCGACACCGCCTGGCCGCCGGCCGGCGCCGAGCCGGTCGACCTGACGGCGGCGTACGACACGCTCGCCGAGCGGGGCTTCCACTACGGGCCCGCCTTCCAGGGCCTGCGGGCGCTGTGGCGCACCGGCCGGGAGACCTTCGCCGAGGTCGCGCTCCCGGACGGCGTCTCCCCGGGAGAGTTCGGGATTCACCCGGCCCTCCTCGACGCCGCCCTGCACCCGCTGGCTCTCGCGGCCGACGGCCGCCTGGTGCTGCCGTTCGCCTGGACCGGCGTCCGGCTGCACGCGGCGAACGCCAGCGTGCTGAGGGTACGGATCACCCCGGAGGGTTCGGGCGCCGCCCTGTCCCTCGCCGACGCGAGCGGAGCGCCGATCGCCTCGGTGCGGACGCTCGGCCTGCGGGCCGTGGACCCCGCGCAGCTGACCGGCTCGGGCACCTCCCGGCGGCCGGTGCTCCAGGTGGAGTGGACGGCCGCTCCCAAGGCCGCCCCGGCCGCCGGGTGGGCCGTCCTCGACGACAAGGACCACGGTCTGCCCGCCCCCGGCGGCAGGTACGCGGACATCGCCGGCATCGTCGGGAACCCGCCGCTGGTCGTGGTCCCCCTCCCGGGCGAGAACGGCCCCGGCGCCGTGGCACACCAGGCTCTGCGGCTGGCCCAGGAATGGCTGGCCGAGGACCGGTTCGCCGGCTCGCGCCTGGTGTTCCTGACCCGTGACGCGACCACCGCCCGCACGGAGGCCGGACTCGCTTCGGCTCCCGTCTGGGGTCTCGTGCGTACCGCCATGACCGAGCACCCCGACCGGTTCGGCCTGCTGGACCTGACGGACCAGGACCTCTCCGAGGCCGAGCTCGGCCTCGCACTGGGCGTACCGGACGGGCAGGTGAGCCTGCGCGACGGGGCGTTGTTCGTACCCCGGCTGGTCAGGTCGCCCGAGGCGGACGACACCGTGCCCGCCCTGAACCCCGAGGGCACTGTCCTCATCACGGGCGCCACCGGCACCCTGGGGCAGCTTTTCGCCCGCCACCTCGTCGCCGAACACGGTGTACGGCATCTGCTGCTGGCGAGCCGCCGGGGCCGGGACGCGGCGGGCATGCTGGAGCTGGAGGCCGAACTCACGGCCCACGGAGCCTGCGTGTCCGTGGTCGCCTGCGACACGGCCGACCGTGCTTCGCTCGCCGCGATGCTGGACGCGATCCCCGCACCGCACCCGCTCAGCGCGGTCCTGCACACCGCCGGCGTCCTCGACGACGGCACCCTGCACGCCCTCACGGCCGGACAGCTCGACACCGTCCTGCGCCCCAAGGTCGATGCCGCACGGCACCTGCACGAGCTGACGGCCGGCCTGGACCTGGACGCGTTCGTCCTGTTCTCCTCGCTGGCCGGCACGGTCGGCACCCCGGGACAGGCCAACTACGCCGCGGCCAACACCTACCTGGACGCCCTCGCGCAGCACCGCCAGGCCCTGGGCCTGCCCGGTACGTCGCTGGCCTGGGGCCTGTGGGCCGAGGGCAGCGGGATGACCGGCCACCTGACCGACGCCGACCTCGCCCGCATGTCCCGGGGCGGCATCGCCCCCATCGGCAGCGAACAGGGCCTTGCCCTGTTCGACGCGGCCCTCGCCACCCGCCGGCCGGTACTCGTACCGGCGCTGCTCGACTACACCGGACTGCGGGCCCAGAACGAGGACGGCACGCTGCCGGCGATCTTCCGCAGCCTGGTGGTGCGGCGCGCCGCCGCCGGCGAAAAGCCGGGCGGCAACACCCTCCGGGAACGCCTGGCACCCCTGCCCCCCCAGGACCAGGAGCGCACGCTCCTCGAACTGGTCCGAGGCGTGGTGGCCTCCGTACTGGGGTACACCGACGCCGGCCAGGTCGCACCCGACCGGGCCTTCAACGAGCTGGGCTTCGACTCGCTCAAGGCGGTGGAACTCCGCAACCGGCTGAACGCGGCCACCGGCTTGAAGCTGGCCGCGACGCTGGTGTTCGACCACCCGAGCACCAGTGAGCTGGCCGGCTTCCTGAGGACCGAACTGCTGGGCAGCCCGGCCGCCGCCCCGGCCCAGACCGAACCCGCCCACACCGGACCGGCCGCCGGCGCCTCCGACGATCCGATCGCGATCGTCGCGATGGCCTGCCGCTACCCCGGTGAGGCCGGCTCCCCGGAGGAGCTGTGGACGCTGCTGTCCGACGAGCGGGACGCCATCGGCCCCTTCCCGGCCGACCGGGGCTGGGATCTGGAGAGCCTGTACGACGCGGACCCCGATCACACGGGCACCTCGTACACCCGGCACGGCGGATTCCTCTACGAGGCACCGCAGTTCGACCCCGACCTCTTCGGGGTCAGCGCACGGGAGGCCACCGCCATCGACCCCCAGCAGCGACTCCTGCTGGAGATCTGCTGGGAGGCCTTCGAGCGCGCGGGCATCGACCCCACCTCCCTCAAGGGCACCCAGACCGGTGTGTTCGCCGGCGTCATGGCCAACGACTACGCAGCACGCCTCAAGGACACCCCCGAGGGGATGGAGGGCTACCTGTCGGTCGGCAGCACGGTCAGTGTCGCCTCCGGCCGCATCGCCTACACCTTCGGCCTGCAGGGCCCGGCGATCACCGTCGACACCGCCTGCTCCTCCTCGCTCGTCTCCCTCCACCTCGCCGCCCAGGCACTGCGCAACGGCGAATGCGAGCTGGCCCTGGCCGGCGGCGTGACCGTGCTGGCCGCGCCCACCCTGTTCGTCGAGTTCAGCCGGCAGCGCGGCCTGGCACCGGACGGCCGGTGCAAGTCCTTCTCCGCGCGGGCGGACGGGGCGGCCTGGGCCGAAGGCGCCGGAGTCCTCCTGCTGGAGCGGCTCTCCGACGCCCGGCGCAACGGCCGCCGGATCCTCGGCGTGATCCGTGGAACCGCCGTCAACCAGGACGGCGCGAGCAACGGCCTCACCGCCCCCAACGGCCCCTCCCAGGAACGGGTGATCCGCCAGGCGCTGACCAACGCGGGCCTGACCACCGCGGACGTCGACGCGCTGGAGGCCCACGGCACCGGCACCACACTGGGCGACCCGATCGAGGCCCGGGCCGTACTCGCCACCTACGGGCAGGAGCGTACGTCCCCCCTGCTGATGGGCTCCCTGAAGTCCAACATCGGACACTCCCAGGCCGCCGCCGGAGTGGCCGGCGTCATCAAGATGGTCAAGGCGATGGAGCACGGCGTGCTTCCCAAGAGCCTCCACATCGACGAGCCCAGCCCGCACGTGGACTGGTCCGCGGGCGAGGTGGAACTGCTCACCGAGGCGGTGCCGTGGCCCGAGACCGGCCGGCCGCGCCGCGCGGGCGTGTCCTCCTTCGGCATCAGCGGCACCAATGCCCACGTCATCGTGGAGCAGCCGCCGGCCGAGGAGACATCCCAGGCGGCCGAGCCGATGCCGGTCGTGCCACTGCTGCTGTCCGGGCACAACGACGCCGCCCTGCTGGCACAGGCCGGCCAGGTGGGCGCGGCGCTCGCCGACGCCGGGCCGCAGGACCTGGCGG
Organism: Streptomyces sp. A0642; assembly: GCF_004795105.1. Classification (GTDB taxonomy): domain Bacteria; phylum Actinomycetota; class Actinomycetes; order Streptomycetales; family Streptomycetaceae; genus Streptomyces. The sequence continues at coordinate 5,781 of NZ_SSBL01000034.1, forward strand.
CGACGGGCCGGACCCTGGCCGTCGGACGCGCCGGCCTCCCGCACCGCGCCGTGGTGGTGGCCGCCACCACCGCCGAAGCGGCCGACGCACTCGCGGCACCGGCCGTGCGGGGCACACCCGTGGACGGGCGCACCGCCTTCCTGTTCACCGGCCAGGGCAGCCAGCGGCTCGGCATGGGCCGGGAGCTGTACACCGCCTACCCCGCCTACGCCCAGGCCCTGGACGCCGTATGCGCGGAGCTCGACCCATGGCTGGGCGAACCGCTCCTCGACATCCTCTTCGGTGCGGACCCGGCGCCGCTGGACCGGACCGGCTACGCGCAGCCCGCCCTCTTCGCCACCGAGGTCGCCCTCTTCCGGCTCCTCGAACACTGGGGCGTACGGCCGGACTTCCTCGCGGGTCACTCCATTGGTGAGCTGGCCGCCGCGCACGTCGCCGGCGTCCTCTCGCTGGCGGACGCGGCGCGGCTCGTCGCCGCCCGCGGCCGGCTGATGCAGGCACTGCCCGGCGGCGGCGCGATGCTCGCCGTACAGGCCGGGGAGCAGGAGGTGCTGCCGCTGCTCGCCGGCCGGGAGGACCTGCTGGACATCGCCGCCGTCAACGGCCCCGCCTCCGTGGTGCTCTCGGGCGACGCGGAAGCCGTCGAGGCCGTCGGCGCCGAACTCTCCGCCCGGGGGCGCAAGACCAAGCGGCTGCGCGTCAGCCACGCCTTCCACTCCCCGCACATGGACGCGATGCTCGACGAGTTCCGGATGGTCGCCAAGGGGCTCACGTTCACCGCGCCGGTCATCCCGATCGTCTCCACCCTGACCGGTCAGCCGGTCGGCGCCGGGGAACTGACCACGCCCGAGTACTGGGTCCGGCACGTCCGCCGGCCCGTGCGCTTCCTGGACGCGGCACGCGCCCTGGAGGCCGAAGGCGTACGGACCTTCCTGGAACTGGGCCCCGACGGCGTGCTCAGCGCGATGGGACAGGACTTCCTGGACGCGCAATCGCTCCTTATCCCGCTGCTGCGCGCCGGGCGCCCCGAGCCGCACACCGCCGTCACCGCCCTGGCCCACGCCCACGTACGGGGCGTGCCGGTCCACTGGCCCGCACTGTTCGGCGAGAACACCGGACCCGCAGCGGACCTGCCGACCTACCCCTTCCAGCGCCGGCGTTACTGGCTCACGGAAGGACCCGGCGGCGACAACGTCACCTCGGCCGGACTCGACTCCGCCCGGCACCCGCTGCTCGGGGCCGCGGTGCCGCTCGCGGACTCCGACGGCGTCCTGTTCACCGGCCGGATCACGGCCCGCAGCCACCCCTGGCTCGCCGACCACACCGTCGCGGGCACCCTGCTGGTCCCCGGCACGGCCCTGGTGGACCTCGCGCTCCACGCGGGCGCCGCACTCGGCTGCGAGCACCTGGAGGAACTCACCCTCCAGGCACCCCTGGCCCTCCCCGACGAGGGCGCGCTCCAGCTCCAGATCACCATCGGCGGCCCCGACGCGGACGGCCGCAGGCCCGTCGCCGTCCACTCGCGCGCAGAGGGAGAACAGGAGGACACGGCCTGGAACCGGCACGCCACCGGAACCGTGACGGCCGCCCTCACCGCCGTACCCGGACCCGATCTCGCGTCCTGGCCGCCGGCCGGCGCCGAACCCCAGCCGGTCGATGACCTGTACGACCGTCTCGCGGACCAGGGCTACGGTTACGGCCCCGCCTTCCAGGGCCTCCAGGCGGCATGGCGCTCGGGCGACGACCTCTACGCCGAGGTACGGCCGCCCGCCGACCCCGACGGATTCGCCCTGCACCCGGCAGTGTTCGACGCCGCGCTGCACGCACTGCTCCTGGAGGATTCGGCCGGACTCCGGCTGCCCTTCTCCTTCGGCGGCGTCCGGCTGACCGGGACCCGGAGCGGCACCGGCACCCTGCGGGTCAAGCTGTCGGCCGGCCCGGACGCGACGGTCGCGGTCGACATCGCGGACGAGACGGGTGCACCGGTGGCCACCGTCGCCTCGCTCGCCCTGCGCGCCCTGCCGGCGGGGACCGCGCTGACCCGGCCCCGCGATCAGCACGTGTACGCGGTGGAGCGGGCCGGTACGGAACTCTCCGCCGCCGGCGACCGGGGCATCGTGGTCCTCGGCGAGACCGCCCTCGGACTCGCCGCCCCGCACCACCGCGGTCTCGCCGAACTGGCCGCCGCGACGGCCGACGGCGCGGCCGCACCCGACGTCGTCGTCCTTCCCGTGGCCCCGGCCCCCGTCCACGAGACCGGCCGGGTCACCCAGGAAGTGCTGGCGGTCCTGCGGCAGTGGCTCGCCCCCGACGCGCCGGCCGGAGCACGGCTCGCCGTGGTGAGCACCGGGGAACTGGCGCACAGCGCGCTGTCCGGACTGATGCGGACCGCCGAGTCGGAACACCCGGGACGCTTCCAGCACGTGATCACGGACGGCCTGCCGGCCTCCCGCGAACTGCTGGCCGCGGCCCTGGCCGACCCCCGTCCGCAGCTCGAACTGCACCGGGGACAGGCCTACGTGACCAGACTCGCCAAGGTCCCGCACCCGGTGCCGGCCCCGGACACCGGCGACGTGTTCGACCCGGAACACACGGTGCTGATCACCGGCGGCACCGGCGCGCTCGGAGCCCAGGTCGCCCGCCACCTGGTGACCGGCCGAGGCGCCCGCCACCTGCTGCTCACCAGCCGGCGGGGCGGGGCCCAGGAACTGGTCGCCGAACTGACGGGACTCGGTGCGCGGGTACGGGTCGCGGCATGCGACGCGGCCGACCGCGACGCCCTGGCGGCGCTGCTCGCCTCGGTCCCGGACACCCACCCGCTCACCGCGGTCGTGCACGCGGCCGGAGTCGTCGAGGACAGCACACTGGAGGCCCTGAGCCCGCAGAGCCTGTCCCGGGTCCTGCGGCCGAAGGTGGAAGCCGCCTGGAACCTGCACGAGTTGACCGCCGGACTGGACCTGACGGACTTCGTTCTCTTCTCCTCCGTCGCCGGCCTGGTGGGCAACGCCGGACAGGCCAACTACGCCGCGGGCAACACCTTCCTGGACGCGCTTGCCGCACACCGGCACGCCGAGGGCCTGCCCGCCGTGTCCCTCGCCTGGGGCATGTGGCAGGACGGCATGGCGAACGACCTCGACGATGCCGACCGGGCCCGGCTCGCCCGCAACGGGATCCTGCCGATGCCGGCCGGCCAGGCCCTGGCCGCCCTCGACACGGTCCTGACCGCAGCCGGCGCACCACGGCCCGGCGCCGACGCGGTGCCGGGTCCGGTGCTCGCCCCGGTGGCGCTCGACCTCGCGGCCCTGCGCGGCCTCGGCGACGCACTGCCCGAGCTGTACCGGGGCTTGGTGCGCACCGGACGCCGGACCCCCCGGCCCACCTCCGCTCCGGCACCGATCCCGCTGGCGCAGCGGCTCTCCGGCCTGGACGGGGAGGAGCAGCAGCACCTGCTGCTCGACTTCGTCAGGGAACAGGTCGGCATCGTCCTCGCCCACCCGGCCCCGCGGACGATCGACGTCCAGTGCGGACTGCTGGACCTGGGCCTGGACTCCCTCACCGCGGTCGAACTGCGCAACCGGCTGAACATCGCCACCGGACTGCGCCTGCCCAGCACGCTCGTCTTCGACCACCCGAGCACCCGGGCCATCGCCGCGTACCTGCAAGGCGAACTGGCCGGCGAAACGCCGGACCCGGTCCAGGCGGCCCTGGACGTACTGGAGGCCGCTCTCTCGGCCGCAGGCCCGGCGGACGGCGACGGACAGGCAGGGACGTACGCCACGCGACTGCGCGGCCTGCTCCGCACGGTGGACGGCGGCCCCGACGCCGCCGACATCGATCTGGCGAGCGACGACCAACTCTTCGCAGCACTCGACAATGAACTCGGCAGGTAGACATGAGCAACGAGCAGAAACTCCGGGACTACCTCAAGCGGGCGACCGTCGACCTGCGGGAGAGCCGTCAGCGTGTGCAGGAGCTGGAGGAGCGCGCACACGAGCCGATCGCGATCGTGGGGATGGCCTGCCGCCTCCCGGGCGGTATCGCCTCTCCCGACGACCTGTGGGAGCTGTTGCGCGCCGAACGCGACGCGGTCGGTCCCTTCCCGGAGGGCCGTGACTGGGACCTGGAGAAGCTGTACGACCCCGACCCCGAGCGCCTCGGGACCTCGTACGCCCGCGAAGGCGGCTTCCTGTACGAGGCGGATCAGTTCGACGCCGAGTTCTTCGGCATCAGCCCCCGCGAGGCGGCGGCGATGGATCCCCAGCAGCGGCTGCTCCTGGAGACGGCGTGGGAAGCCGTCGAGCACGCGGGCATCGACCCGACCGCGCTGCGGGGCACCCGCACCGGGGTGTACGCGGGCGTCATGTACGACGACTACGGCTCCCGGACGCCCCGTGCGCCCGAGGACTTCGAGGGCTACCTGCTGACCGGCAGCGCGGGCAGTATCGCGTCGGGCCGGCTGTCCTACACCTTCGGCCTGGAGGGGCCGGCGGTGACGGTCGACACCGCGTGCTCGTCCTCGCTGGTCGCGCTGCACCTCGCGGCTCAGTCGCTGCGCGGGGGCGAATGCTCCATGGCGCTGGCCGGCGGTGTCACGGTGATGGCGACACCGGGCACGTTCGTGGAGTTCTCCCGGCAGCGCGGGCTGGCGCCGGACGGGCGCTGCAAGGCGTTCTCCTCGTCGGCGGACGGCACCGGCTGGGCCGAGGGCGTGGGCGTCCTGGTGCTGGAGCGGCTGTCGGACGCACAGCGCGACGGGCACCGGGTGCTGGCGGTGCTCCGTGGTTCCGCGGTGAACCAGGACGGTGCGAGCAGCCAGCTGACCGCACCGAACGGGCCCGCGCAGGAGCGGGTCATCCGGGCCGCGCTGGCCGACGCGCGGCTGACGCCGTCCGAGGTGGACGCGGTGGAGGCGCACGGTACGGGCACGCGTCTGGGCGACCCGATCGAGGCACAGGCGCTGCTGTCCGCCTATGGCCGGGCCCGTGCGGACGACAACCCGTTGTGGCTGGGTTCGGTCAAGTCGAACATCGGTCACACGCAGGCCGCGGCGGGTGTCGTGGGCGTGATCAAGATGGTCATGGCGATGCGGGAGGGCGTCATGCCCTCGACCTTGCACGTGGACGAGCCGACCCCCGAGGTCGACTGGTCGGAGGGCACCGTGAAACTCCTGACACGGGCTCGGCCCTGGCCCGTTCTCGACCGCCCGCGCCGCACGGGTGTGTCGTCGTTCGGGATCAGCGGGACCAACGCGCACGTGATCCTGGAAGAGGCGCCGCCCGCCCGCGACGCTGTCGCACAGGAGCCGCAGCCGCAGCAGGGCCGCCACGCGCCGCCGGCGCCGTGGCTGCTCTCGGCCAAGTCGGAGCCCGCGCTGCGGGCCCAGGCGAGCCGGCTGCTGGCCTGGCTCACCGACCACCCCGAAGCCGAGGACGCCGACGTCGCCGCCGTCCTGATCACCGCGCGCGCCCAGCTGGGCCGGCGTGGCGCGGTGCTCGGCGCCGACCGGGCCGGCCTCCTGGCAGGCCTCACGGCCCTTGCCGCGGGCGCGGAATCCCCGCGTGTGGTGTCGGGCGCCGCCACCCCGGGCGAGACGGCCTTCCTGTTCACCGGCCAGGGCGCGCAGCGCATCGGAATGGGCGCGGGGCTGGCTGCCGTGTTCCCCGTGTTCGCCGCCGCCCTCGACGAGGTGTGCGCGGAACTCGATCCCCTGCTGGGGGTATCGCTGCGCGAGATCATGTCCGGCGGGACCGGTGATGCCGAACGCCCCGCCCTGCTGGACCGGACGGAATTCACCCAGCCCGCGCTGTTCGCGTTCGAGGTGGCGCTCTACCGCCTCCTGGAGTCGTTCGGCGTGACCCCGGACGTGGTGGCCGGGCACTCCATCGGTGAGCTGGCCGCGGCCCATGTGGCCGGGGTGTGGTCGCTGGCCGACGTGTGCCGGCTCGTCGCCGCCCGGGGCCGGCTGATGGGAGCGCTGCCGGCGGGCGGCGCGATGCTCGCCGCCGCGGTGCCGGAGGACCGGGCGCGGGAACTGCTCGCGGCCGGGACGGTCTCACTGGCGGCGGTGAACGCGCCCGGGGCGGTGGTGTTCTCGGGCGAGACGGCGGCGGTTCACGCGCTGGAGGACCGGCTGGCCGAAGAGGGCGTGAAGACCAAGCGGCTGACGGTCAGCCACGCCTTCCACTCGGCCCTGATGGAGCCGATGCTCGCCGAGTACGAGCAGGTCGCCGGATCGGTGGAGTACCGGATGCCGCGCATCGGCGTGTGCTCCACGGTGTCCGGCGCGATGGCCGGCTCCGAGCTGTTGACGCCGGGGTACTGGGTGCGACAGGTGCGTGAGGCCGTGCGGTTCGCACCCGCGGTGCGCTCGCTCGTCGATGCCGGCGTGCGCCGGTTCGTCGAGGTGGGCCCGGACGCGGTGCTGGCGGCGATGGTCCGTCAGACACTCGGCGATGAGGAGGAGTCCCGCTCGCTGGTCACGGCGGCGGCACGGCGCGGTGTCGACGAGGCCGGCCAGTTCCTGCGGCTGCTCGCCGCCGTGCACTGCTCGGGTACCGGTATCGACTGGGCGCCGCTGATGCCGGAAGGCCCGGCCCGCCACCTCGATCTGCCCGGCTACGCTTTCCAGCACCGCCGCTACTGGGTACAGCCCGACGACGACGCGCTCGGTGACATGAGCCGCGCAGGCCTGCACGCGCTCGATCATCCGATGCTGCGTGTCGCCGCGCCGCTCGCGGGACGCGACGAATGGCTGTTCAGCGGCCGGCTCTCCGTCGCCGACCTGCCGTGGATCGCCGACCACACGGCTTTCGGAACGGTACTCCTGCCCGGCACCGGTTTCGTCGACCTCGCCCTGGCCGCGGGGCGCCGGCTGGACCTGCCCGTCCTGGACGAACTCGTCCTGGCGACACCGCTGGTCTTCGACGGCACCGCTGCCGTGGACGTGCAGCTCTCGGTGAGCGAACCCGATCACACCGGCCGCCGACGCCTGTCGGTCCACTCACGTGCTGTCACCGCCACCGCGCCGTCCCACCCGGGCGAGCCGGAGTGGACGCTCCATGCCACCGGCGCCCTCGCCCCTGCCGACGGCGTGACACCGCACTGGACCGGCCCCGACTGGCCGCCGGCTGAGGGCACACAGGTCGACGGGGCCCGCCTGTACGACCGGCTCGGCGACCTGGGATTCGGATACGGCCCGAGTTTCCAGGGCGTGCGCGCTGCCTGGACCAGCGGTGACGAGGTGTTCACCGAGGTGGCTCTCGACGAGACGGCGGCGGGCCGGGCGGCGGGCTTCGGGGTGCATCCGGCGCTCCTGGACGCGGTCTTCCACGCCGCTATCGACGTGCTCGCCGAGGACCTGCCCGATGGCAGGCTGCCGCTTCCGTTCTCCTTCGGCGGCGTCCGGGTGTTCCGGCCCGGCGCCACGTCGGTACGGGCCCGCATCATCCGCTCGGGTCCCCAGAAGGTGCGTATCGACGCCTGCGACGCCGACGGCGCCGCGGTGCTGTCGATCGACGCCGTACTCGCCCGCCCCGCCGACGCGAGCGCCCTCGCCGGTGCCAGTGACCCGCTCTACGTCCTGGACTGGACGCCGGTGACGGTGACGTCGCCGGCGGCGCCGGACCGGCAACTGGTCGCACTGGGGCAGCCCGTCGCGGGCTGCGCCGAGACCTTCGAGGACGTCGCCGCGTACGCGGCGGGCGGTGGTCGCAGCGGCGCGGCGGTCCTCTGGTCGCCCGAGACGGCACCGGCGGACGGCGAGGAAGTCCCCGCGGCCGTTCGCAGGGCCGTGCACAGCGCCCTCGCGGTGCTGCGCGACTGGCTCACGGAACCGGGCTGCGCCGACTCGGCACTGGTCGTGCTGACCCGCAACGGGGCAGGTCTGCCCGGGGAGATGCCGGACCCCGCGGCAGCGGCCGTCCGGGGCCTGGTACGCAGTGCGCAGTCGGAGAACCCCGGACGCATCGTGAACGTCGACCTCGGCCCCGACGACGTCGGGGACCTGCGTCAACGGATCGCCGCCGCGGCCGCCATGGACGAACCACAGCTCGCGATCCGCGACGGTGCGACCCTGGTACCGAGGCTGGTGCGCGCGGCCACCGGGGAACCGGCCGGCGGACATTTCGGTGACGGCACGGTCCTGATCACCGGCGGCGCGGGCGGACTGGGCGCCGTCACCGCACGCCACCTGGTCGCCCGGCATGGGGTGCGCACGCTGCTCCTCGCCTCACGCCGCGGCGCGGCCGCGCCGGGTGTCGAGGAACTGGTCGCCGAACTGACCGCGCTGGGCGCCGACGTACGCGTCGCCGCGTGCGACGTCAGCGAGCGCGCCGAGGTCGCCGCGCTGCTGGAATCCGTACCCGCACACCAACCGCTGACAGCCGTGGTGCACACCGCCGGCGTGTCCGACGACGGCACGATCGAGACCCTGACCGCCGAGCAGGTGGACCGCGTGCTCGCCCCGAAGGTCGACGCCGCCTGGCATCTGCATGAGCTGACCGGCGACCTGGATCTTTCGGCGTTCGTGCTGTTCTCCTCCGCCGGGCCGCTGCTCGGCGGGCAGGGCCAGGGCAACTACGCGGCCGCGAACGCGGCGATGGACGCGCTCGTCCAGGCGCGCCGCAGCGCAGGCCTGGCCGCGCACTCGCTGGCCTGGGGACTGTGGAAGCTCGGCATGGCCGAGGCGCTGAACGACGCGGGCGGCGAAAATCTGGTGCGCCAGATCCGCACCCGGCTCGGTCTGTCCCCGATCGAGCCGGACACCGGCATGCGGATGCTCGACTCTGCGCTGACCTGCGATGAACCGATGCTGATGACCGCGCTGCTCGACACGCCGGCGCTCACCGCGCTGGGCCGGCTCGGCACGCTGCCCGCGCTCCTGCGCGGCCTGATCCGCCTGCCCTCGCGCGAGCGGATAGCCGACAGCCCGCTGCGTCAGCGGCTGCTCGATGCCCCCGCCGAGCAGTGGGAGTCGCTGATCCGCGATGAGGTCCGCGTGATCGCCGCCGCGGTCCTCGGCCACGAGTCGGCCGATGCCATCGCCCCCGAGACACCGTTCTCAGAACTGGGCTTCGACTCGCTCGGCGGAGTCGAGTTCCGCAACAAGGTGACCGCCGCCACCGGTGTCCGGCTCTCGGCCACCCTGGTGTTCGACTATCCGAACGCCGCCGCTGTCGCGGGCTTCCTGCGCACCCGGGTCGACGGTTCGCAGCCGGCCCGGCCGCGTCCCGCCCCGGCCAGGACCCGGTCCACGACCGCCGGCGGGGCCGACGAGCCGATCGCGATCGTCGGCATGAGCTGCCGGTATCCCGGCGGCGTCGAGAATCCCGGCCAGCTCTGGGACCTGATCGACGGGCGTGTCGACGCGATCACCCCGATACCGGGAGACCGCGGCTGGGACGTCGACCACCTGTACGACACCGACCCGGGCAAACCGGGCAAGATCTACACCCGGGAAGGCGGATTCCTGCACGCCGCAGGCGACTTCGACGCCGCCTTCTTCGGGATCGGCCCCCGCGAGGCGGCGGCGATGGACCCGCAGCAGCGGCTGCTGCTGGAGGCGTCCTGGGAAGCGCTCGAGGACGCCGGTATCGATCCGGCCGCACTGCGGGGCAGCGACACCGGGGTCTACGCGGGCGTCATGTACCAGGACTACGGGTACACGGCGCGCGAGGCCGCCGACGGCGCCGCGGAAGGCTATCTGGCGACCGGATCGGCCGGCAGTGTCGTGTCCGGCCGGGTCTCCTACTCCCTCGGCCTGGAAGGGCCTGCGGTGACGGTGGACACGGCGTGCTCGTCGTCGCTGGTGGCGCTGCACCTGGCGGTGCAGGCGCTGCGCGCGGGGGAGACCTCGCTGGTCCTGGCCAGCGGAGTGACGGTCATGTCGACTCCGCTGCTGTTCCTGGAGTTCTCCCGGCAGCGGGCGCTGTCGCCGGACGGGCGCTGCAAGGCGTTCTCCAGCAGTGCGGACGGTGTTTCGTGGGCCGAGGGTGTCGGTGTGCTGGCCCTTGAACGGCTGTCCGACGCGCAGCGCAACGGGCGCCCGGTACTGGCCGTGATCCGTGGCAGCGCCATCAACCAGGACGGTGCGAGCAACGGCCTGACCGCACCCAACGGCCCCTCCCAGGAGCGGGTGATCGCCCAGGCACTGGCCAACGCGGGTCTGGCCGCGGCCGAGGTGGACGCCGTGGAGGCACACGGCACCGGCACCACGCTGGGCGACCCGATCGAGGCGCAGGCGCTGATCAACGCCTACGGGCAGGAGCGCACCGAGCCGCTGCGGATCGGTTCGCTGAAGTCGAACATCGGGCACACGCAGGCGGCGGCCGGTGTCGGTGGTGTGATCAAGATGGTGCAGGCGCTGCGGCACGAGGTGCTGCCGGCCACTTTGCACGTCGATGCTCCCTCGCCGCACGTGGAGTGGACGCCGGGCGCGGTACGGATCCTGACCGACGCGGAGCCGTGGCCGGCCGTGGAGCGCCCGCGCCGGGCGGGTGTGTCGTCGTTCGGGATCAGCGGGACCAACGCGCACGTGATCATCGAAGAGGCGCCTGCGGCCCCGCCGCAGCCGGCCGGCGCACCGGACCCGGCGGCCGTGCCGCTGCTGCTGTCCGCGCGGACGCCCGCCGCGCTGCGGGCCCAGGCGCGGCGCCTGCACGACACACTGAGCGAACGCCCCGGGCTCGACCTGACCGACGCCGCAGCGACGCTGGCACTGCACCGCGCGCAACTCGAGGAGCGCGCCGCGGTCGTGGGCCCGGACCGGGAATCGCTGCTGGCGGCCCTGGCCCGGCTGGCGGCCGGCGAGCCGGGAACGGGCATCGTGGACGGCGTCGGCCGCACCGGTACGACAGCGTTCCTGTTCACCGGTCAGGGCGCGCAGCGGACCGGGATGGGCGCCGGACTGTACCGGGAGTTCCCGGTTTTCGCCGCCGCGCTCGACGAGGTGTGCGCGGAGTTCGACGCGCACCTGGAACACCCGCTGCAGGACGTGATGTTCGGTGCGGATGACGGGGCCCTGCTCGATCGCACCGAGTACGCCCAGCCCGCGCTGTTCGCGTTCGAGGTGGCGATGTTCCGCCTCGTGGAGTCGATGGGCGTGACCCCGGACGCGGTGGCCGGGCATTCCATCGGCGAGCTGGCCGCCGCATACGTGGCCGGTGTGTGGTCGCTGCCGGACGCGTGCCGGCTCGTCGCGGCCCGGGGCCGTTTGATGGGGGCGCTGCCGGCCGGGGGGAGCATGCTGGCCGCCGCGGTGCCGGAGGCGCGGGCCGAGGAGCTGGTGGCCGAGGTCAACAGCTCCTCGGCCGCCTCGGTGTCCCTGGCGGCGGTCAACGCTCCCGAAGCAGTGGTCTTCTCCGGGAACACCGGCGCGGTGTCGGCGCTCGATGCGCTGCTGAGGGCCGAGGGCGTCAGGACCAGCCGGCTGCGGGTGAGCCACGCGTTCCATTCCGCCCTGATGGATCCCATGCTGAGCGACTTCGCGGAGATCGCCGCGGACCTGACGTACCACGAGCCGTCCCTCGCCCTGTGCTCCACGGTCACCGGCGCCTTCGCCCACGCGTCCCTGGGCACACCCGAGTACTGGGTCCGGCAGGTGCGTGAGGCGGTGCGCTTCGCTCCGGCCGTGCGCTCCCTCCTCCAGTCGGGCGCCGGCCTCTTCGTCGAGCTGGGCCCCGACGCGGTGCTGACCACCATGACCCGTGCCACGCTGGCAGCCGATCCCGCCCAGCGCGCATCGGTCGTCGCGGGCTCCCGCCGTACGGCCGCCGAACCCGAGCAGCTGGTCACCGCGCTGGCCGCCGCCCACTGTGCGGGCCGGCCGGTGCGGTGGGCCGACTACTTCGGGGCCCGGCCGCAGACACGGATCGCCCTGCCCACCTATCCCTTCCAGCACGAACGCTTCTGGCTGCGGCCTGCGGAGAGCGCCGCGCCGCTCGCCGGCGCCGACTCCGCAGGCCATCCGCTGCTGCACGCCCAGGTACAGCTCGCCGGCACGGACGAGTGGCTGTTCACCGGCAGGCTCTCGCAGCGCACCCACCCCTGGCTCGCCGACCACACGGTTCACGGCACGGTCGTGATGCCGGGGACCGGATTCGTCGAACTGGCGCTGGCCGCCGGTGCCCGGCTCGGCGTGCCGCGCCTGGCGGAACTGACGCTCGATGCGCCGCTGATCCTTCCGGCCGAGGGCGGCGCGGATCTTCAGCTCGCGGTCGGCGGACCCGACGCCGAGGGGCACCGGACCGTGACCGTCCACGCCCGCGTCGCCGACACCTGGGTGCCGCAGGCCCGTGGCCTGCTCACTCCCGCCATACCGGCCGCGGCGCCCGGCTGGCACCGGGTCTGGCCCCCGGCCGAGGGCGAACCGGTCGACGGGGCAGAGGTGTACCGCGTGCTCGGCGACCTCGGGTTCGCGTTCGGACCCGCGTTCCAGGGCGTCCGTATGGCGTGGCTGCGCGGGGAGGAAGTCTTCGCCGATCTGTCACTCGATGCCGCAACCGCGGCGGGCGCCACGGCGTTCGGGCTGCACCCGGCGCTGCTGGACGCGGTGTTCCACCCGGCTGCCGGCCTTCTCGCCGGGAAGGGACCCGACGGCCGGGCGCCCCTGCCGTTCGCCTTCGGCGGTGTTCAGCCGGCGCAGTCCGGCGCGGCCGCCCTGCGCGTGCGTATCGCCCGCACCGCGCCGGACACCTTCCGCGTGGACGCCGTCGATGCGACCGGCGCCCCGGTACTGAGCGTGGAGTCGGTGCGGGTCCGCCCGATCGAGCGGGCGGCGCTGGCCCAGCTGCAGGGCGCGGCACCGCTGTTCGACCTCGAATGGGTCACCGTGCCCGCCGCCCGCGAGGCCGACGCCCGGCGCATCGCCGTGCTGGGCGACCCCGCGTTCGTCGAGGCTCCTGAGCCTCCCGCCAGCTGTGCCGGCCTCGCGGAGCTCGGTGCGTTGCGGGAGGTCCCCGACACGGTGGTGTGGCAGGCGCCCCGCGAAACGGACGGCGGCGCGGCGGACGTCCACACCGGTGTGCTGAGGGCGCTCGCCCTCCTGCAGAGCTGGACCGGCGCCGAACACCCCGGCCGGCTCGTGATCGTGACGCGCGGGGCTGCCGGGCTGCCGGGCGAGGAACCCGATCTGGTCGGGGCCGCCGTCGCCGGTCTGGTGCGCAGCGCACAGGCGGAGTACCCGGGCCGGTTCCAGCTCATCGACCACGACGGCGACGCCCTGCCGGTCGCGTCGCTCGTCGACGCCGTGGCCCAGGGCGAACCGCACCTGGCCGTTCGCGAGGGCCGGCTCCTCGCGCCGCGCCTGCAGCCGCTTCCCGTAACCGAACCGGGCGTGCCGCCGTCGTTCGACCGTGGCACGGTCCTCATCACCGGCGGCACCGGCGGCATCGGCGCGATCGTCGCCCGGCATCTGGTCACGGAGCACGGCGCACGGCACCTGCTGCTGGCCTCCCGGCGCGGTCCGGCCGCGGAAGGTGCCGACGAACTGGTTGCCGAGCTGACCGCTCTCGGCGCCCGGGTCCGGGTCGTGGGATGCGACGTCACCGAACGTGCCGCCGTCCAGGCCCTGCTGGACGGCATCGGCCCCGACGCCCCGCTGACCGCCGTCATCCACACGGCGGGCGTCCTGGACGACGGCACACTCGACAGCCTCACCACCGCGCAGACGACGCGGGTGCTGGCGCCGAAGGTCGATGCGGCACTGCACCTGCACGGGCTGACCCGCGACCTGGATCTTTCGGCGTTCGTGCTGTTCTCGTCCGCGGCGCCGCTGCTCGGCGGACAGGGACAGGGCAACTACGCCGCCGCGAACAGCGCGCTGGACGCGCTGGCACGGGTGCGGCGCAGCGCGGGCCTGCCCGCACACTCACTGGCCTGGGGACTGTGGACCGTCGGGATGGCAGGGGCGCTCGGCGGAGACGGCGGCGAGCAGCACACCCGCCGGATCCGGACCAGGCTCGGCCTGGTCCCGATCGACGCGGAGTCCGGCATGGCGCTGTTCGACAACGCACTCGCCACGGACCGCGCGACCCCGGTGACCGCGCTGCTGGACACGGCGGCCCTCACCGACCTGGCGCGCGGCGGCACCCTGCCCGCGATGCTGCGCGGCATGATCCGGGTTCCCGCGGCCGCCGCGGGTACCGAGGTCAGCCTGGCGCAGCAATGGGCCGCACTGCCCGACGCGGACCGCGACGGTGTGATCTTGCGGGAGGTGCGCAACGTCGCGGCTGCGGTCCTCGGTCACCGGTCCGGTGAGGCCATCGACCCGCACGCGCTGTTCACCGAGCTCGGGTTCGACTCCCTGGGGGCGGTGGAATTCCGTAACCGGCTCACTCAACTGACCGATCTGGAGCTGCCGTTGACGCTGATCTTCGATCACCCGACCGCCGCCGATGTGGCGAAGCTCGTGCGATCGCGGATCGAGGAGCCCGGCACCGAGGTGGCCGAGCAGGAACCGGCCGGGGTGCGCGGCACGCTCACCGACCTGGTTTCGGCGGCACACCGCCGCGGCGAACTGGCAGCGGCGATGCCCCTGCTGACCGCGAGCTCGGCCCTGATGCCCGCCTACACCGCCGGCGAGGCCGCCGCACGCCCCCCGGCCGCGGCGCAGCTCCTGGCGCGCGGCGCCGCGGCACCGGCACTGATCTGCATCCCGTCGTTCCTCGCGGGATCAGGGCCCCACCAGTTCGCCCGCCTGGCCCGTGAACTGGGCGGCGAGCGACAGGTCAGTGCGCTGCGGCTGCCCGGGATGCGCGCGGGCGAGGACCTGCCGGCGACCTGGGATGCGGCGATCGAGAGCCTCGCCGCGGCCGTCGTATCGGAACTGGAGCGGGGCCCGGCGGCGCTCATCGGCTATTCGGCAGGCGGCGCGGTCGCGCATGCGGTCGCCCGGCGGATCGAAAGTCGCGGCCGCGAGCTCGCGGGCCTCGCGATGATCGATACCTACGCCCCGGACGAGCCCGAAGCGACCCGCCGCGTCCTCACCGACGCGCTGGGGCAGATCCTGTCCCGGGACAATGCGCTGACCCCCCTGGACGACCACGGTCTGGTTTCCATGGGCGGCTACGTGCGGATCTACCCCGAGCGCGAAGCCGAGCCGATCGCCGCTCCGACACTGAACCTGCGGGCCACCGTGACGCTGAGCAGCTTCGGCGCGTTCGAGCCCGTCCCCGACTGGCAACACCGAGGACCGGCCGAGTACATCGAGGCAGACCACTTCTCGATCATCGAGGACCGGGCGGCGGAGACCGCCGCGAGTCTGCGGCACTGGCTCGATTCGATCGAGAGTGATTCCGTCCAGAATTCTGATATACGGAGAAGTCAAATGCGTGACGCGTAAACGCGGTCGACCGTGCAGGGGCCAGGGGCATAGCCCCAACAAGTAAGTCAAGACTTACCTTTAGGGAGCTTCGTCCGTATGGTGTGGCTCGAATCGAAGGAGCTTCTTGTTGTCGAAAAGGATTGATTCTGCTGTGCGCGCGGTTGAATCGGAGCAGGATTATGTGTCCTCGTTGTACGAGTTGCTGACCGAGCGGCTTTCCGAGGCGCGGGCAAGCAGAGCGAGCGTGCTGAAGGCCCCGGCCGACAGCGCCGGCGAGGCATACGAGAGGGAAATCGCCGCCGAACGTCTGGCCAAGGAAATCGGCCGGCTGGAGGGCGCCGAAAAGGGGCTGGTCTTCGGACGCATCGACTGGACGGACGGCACCGCCCTGCGCATCGGACGGATCGGACTGCACACGGAGGAGGACGACCTGCCGCTGCTCGTGGACTGGCGCGCGAACGCGGCGCGGCCCTTCTACGAGGCGACACCGGTCCACCCGATGGACCTGCGGCGCCGCAGGCACCTGCGCCTCGATGACCGCACCGTCGTCTCGGTGAGCGACGAACTGCTGGACGGGACCGCCCCGACCCACGAGGACGTCGTGGGGGACGGCCCGCTGACCGAGGCCCTGTCGGCCAGGCGCACGGGCAAGATGCACGCCGCCGTCGCGACGCTCCAGGCCGAGCAGGACGAGATCGTCCGCTCCCGCCACCGAGGGGTGACCGTGGTCCAGGGCGGCCCCGGCACCGGCAAGACGGTCGTCGCCCTGCACCGGGCCGCCTACGTCCTGTACGCGTTTCCGCGCGCCGCGGAAGAGGGCGTCCTGGTGGTGGGCCCGAACGCCCGGTTCCTCGACTACATCTCCCAGGTCCTTCCCTCACTGGGAGAGAACGACGTGGTTCTGGCGACATGCCAGGAACTGGCCGGAGTGTTCACGGAGGCGGCCGACCCCTTCGACACGGCACGCCTCAAGGGCGGCATCGGCCTCGCCGAGGCCCTGGCCGGTCTGCTGCGCGTCCATCAGGCCCCCGCCGGTGACTTCACCGTGCGGGTCGGCCGGGAAGTGGTCCACCTGTCCGAGAAGGAAGTGGCCACGGCACGCGACGCCGCAGTGGCAGCCGTACCGGGGCACAACCCCGCGCGCCAGGTGTTCAAGGAGCTCCTGGCCGACGCCGTCACCGAGGCGATGCAGCGGGACATGGGCGACATCCTGGAACAGATCGACGCCGATACCGAGAAGATGACGGGCCTGAACCTCGACCGGTTCACCGGAGCCGCCCAGCGCCGCACCGAAGGCGCGGCCGACCCGGACCCGGCTCACGAGCTGGACCTGGACGCCATCCGGGCCGACCTCCTCGACGACGCCGGCGTCGACCGGGCGGTCGAGGCGCTGTGGCCGCGGCTTGCGCCGGGCGGCCTCGTGGAGGAGCTCCTGACGGATGCCGGCGCTCTCGCCGAGCACCTGCCCGGCCTGACCGAGCAGGAACGGTCCCTGCTGCTGCGAGGCCCGGACGACCCGTGGACCAGTGCCGACGTCCCGCTGCTGGACGAGGCGGCGAGCCTGGTCGAGGGACCCCCCCAGCGGACGTACGGGCACGTCGTCGTCGACGAGGCGCAGGAACTGACGGCCATGCAGTGGCGGATGATCGTCCGTCGTTGCCCGGCAAGAGCGATGACACTGGTGGGCGACTTCGCCCAGGCAGGCCCGGTCGCGACGGCACGCGACTGGACGGAGGCCTTGAGCCCCCACGTCGGACCGAGGTTCAAACTGCACAACCTGACCGTCAGTTACCGCACCACGCAGGAGATCCTGGAGAGCGTCCGGGACCTGCTCACCCGGATCGCTCCGGACCAGAAGCCCACACGGTCACTGCGAAGCGGTGAGAGCCCTCGCTCCGTGACCACACCTCAGGACGGGTCGGTCGCCGCCGTCGTCCGGGAACTCCGTGCGCAGAGCGCCGCGCACCCGGACGAACTCCTGGGGGTGATCTGCGCGGATGCCAGGGTGGGCGAGCTGACGGCCCGGGGGATCGTGCACCAGGCGCGCATCGTGCCGGCGTCCGAAGCACGCGGCCTGGAATTCGACGGGGTCGTCGTCCTGAACCCCGAGGAGATCATCACGGCCCGCCCCGGCGGGGAGAGAGACCTGTACGTGGCCCTGACCCGGGCCACCAAACGACTCTGCACCATCACCGCCCAGCCCGCCTGACGCTCCGCGCCCGCGCTGCCACGCGGGCGCATCGGGTGGTCACAGCAGCCGGTCGACGAGCCCATCGACGTAGTCGGGGGCGAGTTCCATGCCGAACAGGACGCGGATGTACATCGGGGCCAGGATGTGGTCCAGCACGTCGAGCGCGTCGGGTGCGGGCTCACCGCGCTCGACGGCACGGTCGAGCATGGACTGCATCTGCCGGGTGCGCTCGTCGCGCAGGCCGTCACGTGCCTGCCGGCCCTGCCTGCCTGTGCCGGTGAGGACGACGGCGAGGCGGACGAGTGCGAGGCCGTCGGGTCCGGTGATCTCCCGGGCGACGTTGGCCGCGTAGGCGTGCAGGTCACCGGCGAGGGTGCCGGTGTCGGGCATGGGCGACTGCGCGTTGAGGCGGGTGAGTGCCACCTCGGACAGGAGGTCCTCCAGGCTTCCCCACCGGCGGTAGATGCTGCTGTCGGCCACACCCGCACGGGCTGCGACCTCCGCGACAGTGAAGTGGCCGTAGCCCCGCTCGCTGATCAGGGCGGTCACCGCCTGATGTACCTGTGCGCCGACGCGGGCGCTGCGCCCGCCGGGCCGCCGGGTCCGCTGTCGTTCATCCATGTCGTTCATCCATGCTCCCACCTTAACGCAGTCGAGACTTGCGTTTAAGGGTAGCCCTCTGTACAGTCTGCTAACGCAGCTAAAGACTGCTTTAAAGCGTCCAGGGGCTGACCACGCCGGTCGTGGCCGGGCGCAATCGTCGATTGAGAGGAATCCCCATGGCTGCATCGCCTGCGACAGTAGGCAGCCGACCGAACCGGGCCGTGCTGCTCGCGGTGACCTGCCTGGGCCAGTTCATGGTCCTGCTCGACAACACGATCGTCGGAGCAGCGCTGCCCGACATGCAGCACCGGCTCCACACGGAACTGACCGGCCTGCAATGGATCGTCGACGCCTACGTACTTCTGGTCGCCATGCTGCTCCTGACCGGCGGCGTCTTCGCCGACCGGTTCGGCCGCAAGCGGGTCTACCTGACCGGCGTGGCGGTGTTCACCGCCGCATCACTGGTCTGTGCCCTCGCGCCCTCGGTCGGCTGGCTGATCGCCGGCCGGGTGCTGCAGGGCATCGGAGCCGCGGCACTCGCCCCCGCCTCGCTCGCCCTCCTCGCCGCCGCCCACCCCGTACCGCAAGAACGCGTCAAGGCGATCGGGCTGTGGGCCGGACTCAGCGGAATCGGCCTCGCCGCAGGCCCCGTGGCCGGCGGCGTGCTGACCCAGGCCTTCGGCTGGCCCGCCATCTTCCTCGTCAACCTGCCCTTCGGCGTCGCCCTCCTCCTGCTCGGCCTGCGCCACCTCGACGAGTCCCGCAACCCGAACGCCCCCGCGATCGACGTCCCCGGCACGGTGCTGTCCGTCCTGACCGTGGGCACCCTCACCTACGGCCTCATCGAGGGCGGCGCCCGCGGGTGGACATCACCGCTGATCCTGTCCAGCTTCGCCGCCGCGGTGATCCTCCTCGCCGCCTTCATCACCGTCGAAGCCCGCCGCACCGCACCCATGCTCCCCCTGCGCCTGTTCAAGCAGCGCCTGTTCACCGTGTCCAACACCGCCATGGTCGTGGTCGGGTTCGCCCTCATGGGCTCCTCGTTCTTCTTCTCCCAGTTCTTCGTCTACGTCCAGGGCAGCTCGATCCTGCGCGCCGGCCTGCAGACCCTGCCCCTGTCCCTTGCCATGGTCGTCGTCAGCCCGTACGCGGGGCGGCTCGCCGCCCGCTACGGCTACCGCATCGTGGTCACCACCGGCCTCGCCCTGGCCGGACTGGGACTGGTGGCACTCGGCACCGTCCACGCCGAGACCGGATACGAGAACGTGTGGTGGCGCCTGGCAGTCGCCGGCACCGGGTTCGCCCTGGCCATGTCCCCCCTCACGGGAGCCGCCATCCAGGCGGTCAGCTCGCAGGAAGGCGGCCTCGCATCCGGCGTCAGCACCACCACCCGACAGATCGGTGCCGTCTTCGGCGTGGCAGTACTCGGAGCCATCGTCCGCACCCGGCAATCCAGCGGCGCCACCTTCGAGACCGGCCTCAACAGCGCCTTCCTCGCCGCAGGCATCGTCACTCTGGTCACCGCCGTGTTCACCGGACTGCTGCTGACAAAGCCCAAGCCCGCACAAGAGCCCACACCCCCGCAGCGTTCCACTGACCCAGACGCGGTCCCCGCCCTGAACGACGTATCCGCAACCAGCCACTGAGTTTGTCATCTCACGACCCGCACCGAACGCGGCTCGAACCTGATCAGCGTTTTCGGAGTTCGGCGGACGTACAGGCGGCCTTCGTCTGATCCTGTGCTCCAGAGCGGATCACCACGAAGGCCGTGGTCGTGAGTTTGGTGCATCAGTGCCTGTCTGACATCTGCGGACGCGTTCACTGAACAGCCCGCCCCCCCCGGAACCGCACGGGTGGATCATGAGGTGAGGACCACAATTACCGTGGAAGTGCTGAGTGAAAATCCCGATCCGGCCTGCCGCGCCTGAAGAAGCGAACTTCTTACTGATCCAGCGCTCCGCCCGAAGGCTCACTGGGGGTATCACGCTGATGCAGCGGCTCGCTCGAAGGTGAGCAGGACAGAGTTCTCTGAGCTGGGCCTTGCTCACCTTGGTGATTCGCATCGCCTCATAGGGACATGCTGCATACGGCTTCAAATGGCCGTAGATCAGCTCGTCTATGGAGCCGTGGGCCCGCGTTTCCCCCCTGCTTGTCGGCGGTCGCTCACACGGAGCGAATGCTGCGCGGCTTCACCGAGCCGCCGGTGTAAGTGATTGAGCGCCCACCCCCGGGGGGACTGCTTCTGCTGGCTCCGGGGTGGGTCTGGGCGCTCGGGGGGTTTGCTTCCCGACCCCACTGGGGACGAGTCACCACCTGCTCGCGGGGCATTGCCGCGCGGACGCCGAGCCCTGGGAGCGATGCGGCGCTGGGCGGGAGACCGCGGATCGATGCCCGTGCCGCCGCGCGGCTCCAGCCCTCGAGCCCGAACCGCGCCACGTTGCGTCTGACTGGTGTGCGAGCTCTCATGTACAGAACCAGGCGTGTCTGCCGCCTGGGTACACTGCCTCGTCGGGGGAGCATTTCCTCTGCCTGTGCCGGGACGGTCGGCAGGCGGCTGGACGTGAAGGAGTCCGAGCGTGGATGCCCCACGTGCGGTGGGCGGGCCCGCCCCGGTGCCCGAGAGAGCCGCGTTGGAGGTGAACCCGTTGTCTGGTCGTTGCGGGATATGTGCCCGCGGTGAGATCAGCGCCGGCACTCGCCCTTCTTGGGAGCAGGCTCTGTCCGAGCTGGCCCGGCGGCACGCGGACGTGTCGTACGTGGAGCTGTCGGATGTGGCGTTCGTCGACGTGGCCGGGGTAACCGCGCTGGCGGTCACCGCCATGAACCTGCCCGACGGGAGGGTTGTGGTCGAGAATCCCCCGCCGCAGCTGCCGCGGGTTCTGGAGATGTTCTGGCCGGGCCTGGACCGGATCGAGGTGGCTCCGGGATGAGCACAGTGACCACCCACGAAGCGTTCGTGCACCCTGCCCTCTTCTACCGCACCGAGCAGGAGTACACGCAGCAGACGGTGGCCTTCCTGCGCGAAGGCCTGACCGACGCCGAGCCGATGGCCGTGGCGGTGCCCGGCCCCAACCTGGAGCTGATCAAGACAGGGCTGGGCGGGGACGCCGAGGGCATCCTGTTCCTGGACATGACCGAGGCCGGCCGCAACCCGGGGCGGATCATCCCCAAAGTGCTGCGCGGATTCGCCGATGCCCACCCGAAGGGGCGTGTGCGGATCATCGGCGAGCCGATCTGGGCCGGGCGCAGCGCGGTGGAGTACCCGGCGTGCGCGCAGCACGAGGCGCTGATCAACGCTGCGTTCGAGGGCCGAGCGGTGACGATCCTGTGCCCCTACGACGAGGTACGGCTGGACCCGCAGGTGATCGCTGACGCGAAGGTCACTCACCCGACCCTCATCAGCGGGCAGGGACGTGAGTCGGTCAGCGACGCCTACGACTGGCAGTCGGTCGTCGATCGGTACAACCAGGCACTTGCGCCTGCACAGGACGCCGCGGCCTTCTCCTACGGCCGCGACGACCTTCCGGCGGTCCGCGTGTTCGCTGTCGCTCAGGCGAAGCGGCTGGGCATGACCGGGCAGCGGCTGATGGATGTGGAGCTGGCGGTCGCGGAGCTGACGACCAACAGCGTGGTCCACGGCGGAGGCGACGGGACAATCGCCATCTGGGCCGAGCAGGAGCAGCTGGTCTGTGAGGTCCGCGATGCGGGCCGGCTGACCGATCCGCTGGCCGGCCGCCGCCCGCCGGAGCCCGGCCAACTGGGCGGCCGAGGCCTGATGCTGGTCCACTACGTCGCCGACCTGGTGCGCATACACACCAGCGACGACGGCACGACGGTGCGCTTCTACCTCAGCTTGTGACAGCACGCGTGGGCGGCCCTCCTGGGCGGGTGGCCGCCCGCCCCGCTTCTGCTTCCACGCCGCAGCGATCCCCGATTCCAGACGGCGCCGGGGCCGGCCGGCGAGGAGCGGGGGAGGTCATGCCGCAAGCAGGACACGCGTCCACGTGGGGGTGACCTCCCCAGCAGCAGGCAGTGCTCGGCGTGGCGGATGAAGCCGACCGGCTGTCCGTGGTGGCGACGACGGGCTGGTCCTGGACGCCGCCGCGGCGGTAGTCGTTGACCCGTACGAGCATCCCGGCGGCGCGGGCGGCCTCGACCAGGCGTCGCCGGAGGGCCGGATCGGTGACAACCAGTTGGGCGGCGGCCGTCGCACTGCCGCCCACCTCGCGGAACTACCTCGTTTCGACCTTGGCCATCGGGTCTTCCCCGTTCTCCAGGGCGTTCACCGCGTTCTTCCAGGACGGGTCGGCCGAGTAGAGCTGGCTACGCAAGTAGGCCCACACGAGAGCCCGCAGAGTCGCCACGCGCTCGGGATTCTCGTCGTCCGTCTCTGCCGCGTCGTATCCGGATATGCCACCGAAGATGTGACCAGCGCCGTACATGGTCACCATGGTCTTGTTGCCGCCGGGGCTGGCCGAGTAAGCGTCAGCACGATAGCTGAGCCGATTGGAAAAGTTGGGGTTGAGGTCCTGATCCCCCACGATGACCAGGCTGGCGCCTGTCATCTGCTCGAAGTCGGTGTAATACAGCACCGGGTAGTTCGTCTTGGCCCACTCGGCGAAGTGCTCGTCGTTGCCGATGCCTGGAGCTCCGATGAGCACTCCCGCCTTGACACGAGAGTCGGAGAGGTCCTTCGGCCGGTCGTCGTCCGGGTCCAGCATCTGGGCTCCGAGGAGGAGGGAGACGGTGTTGCCGCCCAGGGAGTGTCCTACGGCACCGACACGGTCCCTGTCGATCCGCCGTTCGGCAAGACCAGGGACGGCGGCCTCGATGTCGTCGAGGCGGTCGAGGATGTTGTGCATGTCGGTGGCGCGGTCGCGCCAGAACAGGGGCGCGTCCTTGAGGTCGGTGTCGCGCAGACCGAGGGCCGTCGAGTCCAGGTGGGTCGGCTGGATGACCGCGAACCCGTGGGCGGCGAAGAAGTTCGCCAGCGGCCCGTAGCCGTTGTAGGACGACAGGAAGTTCGCCAGCCCGTGCCCGTGGGACAGGAGGATGAGCGGCAGGTCCGTGCCGGTCGCGGGGATCGACACCTTGACCTCCAGCGGCACGGGCCGGCCGGGAACGTCGAGGGTGACCGGGTGGTAGGTGAGGACGGGTTGCGACGCGTTGACGGGGATGTTGGCGGCGTCGCTGTACGGCTTGCTCATCGGAGCCCTCTCGAGGTCGGTGTTGACATAGCGCCTGTCGTAACGGGCGGTAGGCATGGAACTGTCGGTCGTGGCCGCGAGCCTTATGGGCCAGGAACCGCCGCCCGGCACCTGGATCGGTGTGGACGGTGATCTCCGCAGCGGTGCACAGATCTCGTCAGGTGTTGGTCCCGCGGTCTGACGGCAGGGGCAGGGCGACTGGCTCAACCATCGACTGTCATGCCTCCCTGGCTCGACGGATGCACTTGTCTTGCCGGGAACTGTAAGATCAACCGAACAAACCGGACTAGGGCGAAAGTGACATGACTGAGTCCGCAAGCGATGGGTGTCACAGAAGAGCGCGGTTCGGAGTCGAGAGCCTGGTTGTGCGTGCTGCCGATGGTGTCTTCCCGACCGTTGTGAACGGTGGGTACACTGTCAAGATCACACA
The DNA here is from genome assembly GCF_004795105.1 of Streptomyces sp. A0642. Classification (GTDB taxonomy): domain Bacteria; phylum Actinomycetota; class Actinomycetes; order Streptomycetales; family Streptomycetaceae; genus Streptomyces. The sequence goes on from NZ_SSBL01000034.1 coordinate 29,531, forward strand.
TGGCGGCTCTGCACCCCCTTTTCAGTACCTCGGGCGAACCCAGGGCCCCCCTGTTCCAGGCGCGGTGACGGTGATCGAGCCCCATGAGGTCGTGAGCTGCCTCGATCAGGACAAAGCCGCCGCTGACGGCCAGGCCATTGTGCAACTGATGTTCATAGACGCCGATCTCATGCCAGTCGGCACAGGCCGGCCGCGCTTTCGTGAGGTGACCTATCCAGACCGCAGCCTCTTCAACGGCATTGCTGCGCTGCACAGGGGTTTGGCGCACGGCGAGGACGAGTTGGATCTCGAGTCGTCGCTGATCCGCTTGCTGACCGTCTTACTCGCCAGGCATGCGGATGCTCCCGGCGCAGCGAGTCCGACACTTCGTCCTCGAGCGCTTCGTCAAGTACGGGAGATGCTCCACAGCCAACTGAACTCCAACATCAAGCTCGACGACCTCGCGGCAGTCGCCGGTTGCAGCAAAGGCCACTTGCTCAGGAGTTTCCGGCAGGCTTACGGGGTTCCACCGCACCATTACCGGACCCTGTTGCGCTTGGCACGCGCCAAGTCCATGCTGGCAGCGGGACGATCCGTGGCAGAGACCGCCGCCGAGCTTGGTTACTGTGACCAGAGCCAGCTCAATCGGCACTTCCGGCGGGAGTTCGGCATGAGCGCAGGTGGCTATGCCAGGAGCGTGCGTTAGACCTGCGATGTCTTGGCTCAACTGCCACCTTGTCGGCCCCATGGGAAAACGCTGACCGGTGGGCCGGATCACGTCCGCTGGAGTGGTGTATCGACGGCCACTCGGTGATCTCGGTCTGAGGCTGTGCGGTGAGTTCGGTGGGCAGGGCGGGGTCGTCGGTTTCTGACTCGTTCGGGTGGAGTCGGGCCTTGGCGAGGAGCGCGCGACGCCTACGGAGGTCTGGTGACCCAGGGCCTGCCCGGCGGCTTCATGAGCCAGCAGGAAGACCTGGCGGGCACTGCCACCGACCGGACCTACACCCGCATCAGCGACGGAACCGTCCTGGTCTCCGACAGCATCAGCGAGACCGCCAATAGCCAGCAGGCCACCCATATCGGCACCCCAGGGGTCACCGCGTCGCAGAACAACACCTACGACAAGGCTTGTTGTTCAACCCACTTGGCTCTGCCGATGACTGCTGGCAGCAGCAACGGATGCTTCAGGGCCAGACTGCGATGGCGACGGCGGTTGGGATAAAAATGCCGGTGAAGGAGAGGAGCCAGTAGCGGGATGCGGTGAGTTGGGTTCGGCGGGCGAGGGGACGGTTGGCGATCCACCAGAGGACGGCGCTCGCAGCGATCACGGGACCGAAGAAGAGAAGTGCCGCATTCGGACTGTCGTCATGCTCGTTGTTCGGAATTCTTGTCGTCACCCCCATGCCGGCGAGCGGCCAGTTCGACAGCAGAAACCAGAGCATCAGCATGGGCACGATGGCTGGTATGCCCAGGAGCTGGCTGCCGCGCGCCTCGCGGCGTGTTCATCGCATGGCTGGCGCGCGGGCCTGTGGACAGAGACCAGGGATTTCTCCCTGTTTCAAGTGAGGGCGAATGTGGCGACGCAGATCAGTTGGCACATCAGCACGCCTGTTGGCCACCGCCGAGATCCGGGTCTTGTACATAGCTCATGTGGCGAGGGCTGAAGGGGGCCCGCCTATGGTTCGACGATGTGCCGCAGATAGGTGTGCGGGTCGGCGAGATAGCGGCGCCAGTGATCTACGACCTCAAGCTCCCGCCAGGCGACCCTGCGCATACCGTGTTCACCGACCTCGATGATGTCCGCGCCCGGCAGTGCGGTCAGCAACGGGGAGTGCGTGGCACAGATGACCTGGCCGCCCTCCCTGGCCAACCGGTCGATGTGCCCGATCAGCTCGAGGCACGAAGAGAAGGAGAGCGCTGCCTCCGGCTCGTCGAGAACATAGAGTCCGGCGTGAAGGAACTTCCCGCGGAACGCCGCGAGAAAGCCCTCACCATGGCTGACCGAGTCCGGCGAGAACCCCTCCCTGTCCAGGGCATCCAGCGCGGTCTCAGCGCGCAGGAAGAAGCCCTTGCGGGCTGACCAACTAGTGGCCATACGGCGCCCGCGCCCCGAGGCGGCGTCGAATTTCATCCGCTCGCCGAGGGCCGACTTGCCGCGAGGGGAGGCGTAGCGCCAGTCGTGGGAGCCGCCGTAGGAGTCCAGACCGAACCCCTCCGCCAGCCCCTCGACCAGGGTCGACTTCCCTGAGCCGTTCTCACCGACCAAAAAAGTCACCGGTGCGGTGAACCGCAGCCCTTCCTTGAGCAGCTGTCGGACGCAGGGCACTGACCAAGGCCAGGCTGCCTCGTCGTGCGAGGAAAGATGGGCATACGCGCGTTCGATAATCACGCAACCAGTGTCACCTGGACGCGTAAGCGTACGTGTCCCGTGTAGCCGGCATCAGTACCTCCCGCTCGCTGTTGCCGACGCTCCGGTCGGTCACGCAGCCGTTCCCATGCGTTGCGCGGTGGTGCCCTCAACGTCTCCTGAACTCTGCACGTTCGAGTCGTCGGGACGCGCCAACTGTGACGAGCGGCCACGATTCGTCACCTGCGCTACGCCGACATGCGCGACCTGGTCGCCCGACGGCGCGCCCGCGGCCGCGGCGACGGTCCTGCGTACGGCGCGCGAGCTGCTGCGCCAGTCGTACTACTGCTACGAGTTCTCCACCGTGGCGGTCATGCACTCCCCGATCGCGGTGGAGATCGTGATCCGCGACCGGATCCCGGACGCGGGCAAGATCCGCTGCACGGCCTCATCAAGCAGGGCCCGGCCGACGGCAGGAGTTTCGCCATGACGTACACCAGCAGGGCCCGGCAGCGCGACCCGGAGCCGCGCCCGACCTGGACAAGGGGTGCTGAGCGCCTTCCGGGCGGCCCGGAATCCAGTGCCGTGGACGGTGCCGTGAACGATTCCAACGTCGTGCCGATTACAGCCGCGGGGGCCGTGCCGGCCTCGTTCAGCCCGCCGTCGACGTCGTTGCGTAGGCGCAGTGGCCAGGAGGCCGGAAGACCGTCGATCTCGGCAGGGGAGGATGTGATCCGGGTGCCGTTGCCGAAGGGTCTGCGCCCGGCCGCCGGGCATCAGCCATGGCCTCCACGGCCCGGTCATGGAGGCGGCCCAAGACCACGTCCAGGAGAGCCCCAGCTCACCGAGCAGAGGGGCTGCAGGGCGGCGCTCGCATGCCCGGGCCGGTCCGAGGTGACCGAGGTGGACGTTCCAGGCCGCGGGAAAGCCGGTGTCGTCGGCGGCCGAGATCGCCGACGGTGTCAGTCCCCAGCGGGACTACCACGGCCATCACCAAGTGGTACCCAGCGACGTGCCGCTGGCGGGGCCTTGTACGTGACAGCCCCTTTTAGGCGACGAATTCGGTTGCCGCTGGGGCGGCGGGTGGGTTGACTGACCGGCTATGAACCTGGCGCAGGCGGCCGAGCGGCTCGGGTTGGGGCGGGTGCTGGATGCCCCGCTGCTGCTCAAAGACGACGAGCAGAGCCCGGTGGGGAAGGTTGCTACTGATTCCGGCTCATGGGTGGTGAAGATGGGCCAGCCCTGGGGTGACTTCTGGCTACCCATGGCTGCCCAGGCAGGGGCGCTTGAAGTCGCCGCGTGGGAGACCGGTGTCGCGATGCCCGAGCCGCAATCGACGATTCTGGAAGAAGCGGGTCTGTGGCGGCCGATCGGTGACGGTTTCTACGCCCGCGCGGTGCGCTTCGTCGAGGGCACGCATCCGACCGCGCCGACGTGCGAACCGTTGGCGGCCTGGGCCGGCGGGCTCGTTGCCCACCTTGCACGGTGCGCGATTCCAGCTGACCCGACCGTCGATGGCGACTACCGATCATACTCCCAGGAAGAGTGGGAGGAGTGGTTCGCTCAGGCCGAACGCCTCGAGGTCCTCAGTGCCGAGCATGTCCGCATCCTCAGGCAGTCGGTGGAGCGGACCGAGGCCATGGTCGAAGATCAGCGGGACCTGGGGCGATCCAAACTGGTCATGCATCGCGATATCCGGCACCAGAACATTCTGACCGGCTCCGGTGGACCGGTGCTGTTGGACTTCGATGCGGCCGGGGCGCAGGACCCGTGGTGGGAACTGGTCTTCACAGCTTTCCATCTCGCCGGCTTCGACCGCGGCCTGGGAGTGCCCGAGCGCCGTATCGTCGATGCGTGCCTCTCCGGGTATGTCGCAGCGGGAGGGGCAGTCGGGGCGGTCGACGAGACGGCGTTCACCGGTATGTTCGCCGGACGCGTGGGAGTGGCGGCCTGGCAGCTGTGGATGGCCTGCGGCCACCGGGGCGGGAGTCCGGAGTACCAGGCCGGCTTCGCTCAGACACTCAGGGAGTCGGTGACGGCGATGGCCATGATGCGCCGGGCTATGCCGACCTGGGCCACTTGGCTCAAGGCGTAAGCGGGCCGAAACTGGACGACACCTTCGGAGATGACGCCGAAGGCAAGGAGATGATCGACTTCCTGCACCTGCTGCTCGGGTATTCGATCACCGGCGACGTCGGGGCGCAGGTCCTGCCCTTTCTCCACGGACAAGGCAAGAACAGCAAGTCCGTTCACCCGAAGCAGATCTCCCCGGCCGTGACCGAGGCATAGAAGTTGGTCCCTGGCCAGCCCGGTGTTGATCAAGCGGCCGTGTTGTCACGTTCGATGGCCGCGAGGTTCTTGAGCCGGTAGCTGGGGCCGTTGATGGAGACGACTTCGCAGTGGTGCAGGAGAAGGTCGAGGATGGCGGTGGCGAGGACTTCGTCGCCGAACATCCCCATTCGCTGAAGAACCGACTCAAAGCCATCGAGCGCGAGACGGAAGTCGCCTGATCCGAGAGCTCACTCCTGCCCCAGCTCCTCACCTGGCAAGATGAAAGCATCGGCTCTGTCGGCATCGTCAACAGGCCCGTGCGCGCCCATCGTGATGGCCGTCGCCCGGCCCTGCGACGTGATCAGCCACGCGAGCACCTGTTCCGTGCCATGGCCGGCTCACCGGATCTCCGCGCTGCCGCAGATGAAAGCGGTGTTCTGGAGGAGTTCCGGTGTGATGCGGACACCGGTCAGGTGCTCAGCAAGGGCGAACGCTGCTCCTGCGGCCGAGTGTTCCGCGGTGTCGGAGGTCTCGTTCCAGAACTGGAAGCCGCAGTGATGCATGGCCTCTAGGAGTTCGTCAGGGGTTGTTCCCCAGCGGCGGTCGGGCACAGCGGGCTCGAACATCAGGCGACCGGCCCTGTCCTGAGCCCACAGGAACGAGTCGAGGCCGTTGATGTTGACGAAGTGCGAGACCCAGCGGGTGCCCGCAGATGCGGGCAGGGCTCTCTCTTCGGTGACGCCGATGTAGCCGACGGGCTCAATCAACAGGGTCCAGTCCCCGACAGTGGTCATGGCGAAGAACTGCCGGGTGTTGTCCGAACGGGCTAGGAGCTCAAAGGCCGCGTCCACTATCGCCTCCACCCCGGTCTGGGAAGGCTCGCTCTGGCCTTGGAGGCGGGCAAGGACGTCCACAGGCGCCAGGTTGTGCACCAGCGTGAAGCAATACGCCTCCGCGAGGTCGGGGAAGCGCTCGTTGAGCCATACGTAGTCGGCAGCAGTTGCAGTCATGGCCAAGATCCTTGCGCATGCCTCAGACATTGGCCGAGAGAAGTGGCGCGGTCGGCGCTGACGGGGCGATTCGCAACTTCCTACGAATGACTGGGACCGGACCCCCATCATCTCGCACGGCAATGGGGGCCAGCCGGCCGCTACTTGCTCTGCACGTTCATCCGTACCTACCTCTGCACATGCGCGTGTACGCCGACAGGTGTGGCTGCGTAGGTCACGAGCAAGAACGTTTGTCGACGCGTTGTGAGAACGAGGGGGGTCAGAGGCTTCGGAAATGTTTGTGAGAGGGAGGAGCGGTCGGGTGGTTCGTGTCGACCCGGTGGTGGTCTTCGTTGGCTGGTGGTTGGGGCAGCCCGATTGGTGCGGACCTCAGCGGGTGACCGTGCAGCTCGCCGCAGCCCTCTTCGTCCCACCACATCCCACCTGTCGCGGTGAGGTAGGGGTGTAGTCCGCGGACGTCTCCACCTACATGAAGTGCCTTCGCGACCGCGTGGAGAAGGCTCGCCAGATCAGGCCAGGAATCGGTGAAGTCACCGCCACCGCTGTGGCCCGCCCAGCCAAGACGCCCCGTGTCAGAACCAGGACGTTGGTCGATGACCTGGGCCGCGCCATCGGCGCTCTCAGCCCAGGGAATCCAGAGGCGGTGCCACCAAGGCTCCTCTTCCCAGGGGCGAGGGGTCAGGCCTTCGTTCTCCGCCGCGACGTCCATGCAGGTCTGCCATTGGTCCACGATGCCGCTCACTGTGAGCGGGGACTGTTCCGGCAGGATCGTTGTCCAGGCGCTCACGCCGTTGTGGCATCGCAGAGATTCAGCGAGGTCATCGGGCAGGCGGGCGCCGAGGATCCGTTCCGCATGGCGGATCTCGTCCGGTGTCGCCGGCGGATTGAGAAGGGCGAAATCGGAGGCCACGTGCGTAGCCAGCCAGGCGTCGATCAGGCGCCAGGACTCCGACGGGGGCAAGATCTGCTGTGCCATGGCGGCATCCTGCCCCACACGTCTGACAAGGCGAAGAGAGGCCCCTGCCGAGTGATGAAGCGAGGTCAGTCAGCGGCCTGCTGTTCGGCGCGGGCGCGGGTGGTGGCGAGGCGGTAGGAGTCGGTTCCGGTCTCGATGGTGTTGCCGCCGAAGGTGAGACGGTCGACGATGGCCGCGCAGAGGCGGGGTCGGTGAACATCTTTGTCCACTCAGAGAAGGATTCGTTGGAGGCGATCGCCACGCTGTTCTTCTCCTCCCGCTCGGTCAGAACCTGGATGAGTTCGGCGCCGCGGCGGTCGAGTTCCATATAGCCGAGCTCGTCGATGCACAAAAGATCAACGCGGCCGTAGCGGGCAATGGTCTTGGTCAGCTGCTTCTCGTCAGCTGCTTCTCGTCAGCGGCCTCGACGAGCTCGTCGACCCCGGCGGCAGCAACTGGCGGGCCCAGGCGGACTCCCGCCCGGCCACCCGTTTGGTCAGCCGATGGCCGACGTTGCGCAGGGACGTGAGGAGTGCCATGCTTCGCCGCCTGCCCGCCCGCGGCCGCGCGACACGGGACTCATTCCATGCGGCGGCAGTCATCATCACTCCACTTCCGAGTGTCCCTGGGCTCGACGTAGGGTTCCTGGTTCTCGGGGTGCCCGCCGGCGATGGCGCGCTGTCGGATCATCTCGGCGTCGAACTCCAGGCCCAGGAGGATCGCCAGGTTCGTGATCCACAGCCAGATCAGGAAGATGATGACGCCCGCGAGAGTGCCGTACGTCTTGTTGTACGAGCCGAAGTTCGCGACGTAGAAGGCGAAGCCGGCCGAGGCGATCATCCAGGTCATCAGCGCCAGGAAGCTGCCGGGGGTGATCCACTTGAAGCCGCGGCCCTTGGCGTTGGGCGCGGCCCAGTACAGGATCGCAATCATGGCCGTCACCAGCAGGACCAGGACCGGCCACTTCGCGATCGACCACACGGTCATCGCCGTGTCACCCACCCCGAGCGCGGCGCCCGCCTGCCGGGCCAGGCCTCCGGTGAAGACCACGATCAGGGCGCTGACCACCGCGAGGATCATCAGCGTGATCGTCAGGGCCAGACGGAGCGGCAGCACCTTCCACACCGGGCGGCCCTCGGGCATGTCGTAGACGGCGTTCGAGGTACGGATGAATGCGGCCACGTAGCCCGAGGCGGACCAGATCGCGACCGCAAGGCCGACGAGGGCCAGGATGGAGCCCACACCGCTGTTGCCCTGGAGCTGCTGCACCGCGTCGCTGATCACGTCACGCGCGGAGCCGGGGGTCAGCTTCTGCAGATTGTCCAAGACCTCCTTGGTCGCGGACTCGCCGGCGACGCCCAGCAGCGACACCAGCACCAGCAAGGCCGGGAAGAGCGCCAGCACGCCGTAGTAGGTCAAGGCAGCGGCCCGGTCGGCCAACTCGTCGTCCTTGAACTCCCTCAGTGTGCCGCGCAGCACCGCCCTCCATGACCGTTTCGGCATCTCCGAAAGCTGATCCGGCCTCCTCATCGGGACCCGCCCTCTCCGGAGCACCCACAGGGGGCTCGCGGTCGTCACGGTGCTCTGGTTTCGGTGTCCGCGTCATGGCTGGCGGCTTTCCACTCGCACCCGCCCCATGCACCGAGAGGCCGGGCGGCCTGAACGGGTCGCCCCACACAGCACACTGGGGAGAACCCGACCATGGGACGTCTGGTTGGCCGGATGGTTCGCCAGACGTGTCGTTCTTAGCGTTGCCTTATGCCGATCATGCGAAGTCGGACCAGTCGTCGGCCAGTGATCATGCTCGCTGTCGCCCTTCTGGCATTAACCATTCCCGCAGAGTCCAGAGCGACGGCACCCGATCGCCTCCTGTCCCGACTGCAGCGTGATGCCGACGCCCTGCGGGAGGACGGTGTTACAGGCGTCTCGGTGAGCCTGGAGACGCCTCACGGGGTGTGGACCGTGCGTAGCGGGGTCGGTGATCTCAGCACCGGGCAGCCTGTGGCCACGGACGGCTACGTGAGGATCGGCAGCACCACGAAGACGTTCGTCGCGGCCACACTGCTCCAGCTCGCCGGCGAAGGCCGCCTGTCGCTGGACGACACGGTGGACACGTGGCTGCCCGGCCTGATCCGCGGCCACGGCAATGACGGGCACCGGGTCACGCTGCGCCAGTTGCTCCAGCACACCAGCGGGCTGCCCGACTACGTCGGCGATGTCGTTCCTGATCTCAGCGCGACCGGTTATGTTGCGCACCGCTGGACCACGTACACCTCCCGGCAGCGTGTGGCCCTCGCGATGAAGCACCAGCCGTCCTTCGGACCCGGTGCCGGCTGGGAGTACTCCAACACCAACTATGTTCTCCTTGGCATGGTCATCGAGGCTGTCACGGGTCATTCCTGGGAGTACGAGGTCCGGGCCAGAATTCTTCGTTCGCTGCGGCTCACCCGCACTTTCACCCCCGGCAACTGGCCATTCCTGCCCGGCCCTCATGCCCGGGACTACCAGCAGTTCGAGCCGGGTGGTGCCATGACCGACACCACGGTCGCCTACCTGCCCTTCGACGCTGATGCCGACGGGTCGATGATCAGTACATCTGCGGACACCAGGACGTTCTTCACGGCACTCATGCAAGGCAGGCTTCTGGCCCCCGCCCAGCTGGCTGAGATGCAGCGCACCGTCGAAGTTCCCGCCGACCGAGGCTTTCCACCGGGTACTCGCGAGGGGCTCGGCCTGTTCTGGACACCACTGTCCTGCGGCGGCGGCTACTGGGGGCACAGCGGCGACGGATTCGGATACCTGGTGTGGCCTGCCACGACCCCGGACGGCCGGACCGTCGTCACGGTCTCCCTGCACAGCCGACCGGGCGATGAAAGCAGCGCCACTCGGCAGATCCAGGACGTTACGGCTCTCGTCGACCGCGCACTGTGCTCCGCTCGTCGATCGCCGGCCTCCACATGAACAGCCCTCGGGCGGGTCCGAGTCGGAGAACGCCCGTGTCGGGGTCGGGATACCGATCCAAATGTGGCATACGCCGGACTGCCCGCAGTGGACCGTCATGCAGATCGAGGTGCCGTGGGGTCCACCTCGAGCGTGAACGGGACGGGGTCGAGGTCCTCGAAGGACAGGGTGGGCGGTACGGGGCACACAAGATCACCTGGTGGATGCTTGTTCATCGCGGTTGGTGGGTGGGGAAGGGGTGGCACCGAAGCGACGGTCGCGGCGGGTGTAGGTGTCGATGGCCTGCCACAGGTGGGTGCGGTCGGTGTCCGGCCACAGGGTGTCGAGGAAGACGAGTTCGGCGTAGGTCGACTGCCAGGGCAGGAAGTTCGAGGTGCGCTGTTCGCCGCCGGTGCGGATGAGCAGGTCCACGTCTGGCAGGTCGGGGTGGTGGAGGTGGGCGGCGAGGTGGCGGGGGGTGATGTCGTCGGGCTGGATGGTCCCCGCGGCCGCTTGACGGGCGAGTTCACGTGCGGCTTGGGTGATTTCGCTGTGGCCGCCGTAGTTGATGCACATGTTCACGGTCAGGCCGGTGCGGTGGCGTGTGAGGTGTTCGGTCTGGCGCAGCGCGTGCACCAGGTCCGGTGGCAGTCCTTCGGGGAGGCCGGACCAGCGCAGCTGGACGTCGCGTCGCCAGACTTCCTCGGTTTCCATGACGAGGCAGTCTTTGACCAGGCGCAGGATGGCCTGGATCTCGGCGGCGGGGCGTGCCCAGTTCTCCGAGGACAGGGTGTACAGGCTGAGGTGGGGCAGGCCGATTTCGAGGGCGCCGTAGATGACGTCCCGCACCGCGAGCTGGCCGGCTTCGTGGCCGGCGGTGCGCGGCTGGCCTTGGTGCGTGGCCCATCGTCCGTTGCCGTCCATGATGAGCGCCACGTGTTGGGGGGCCAGGTGGGCGGGGAGTTGGGGCGGCTGGACACCGCTGGGGTGGGGCACCGGTGGTAGCGGAGGGGGCGTGCGCGCTGTGTCGTGGTGGCCTTCTGCGGGGTGCGGCAGGTGGATGGTGGCAGGAGTGGTGGTAGCGGTCTGGGTGTGGCGGTGCCAGGACCTGGCCGTGCGGAGGCGGCCGCGGGCCAGCGTGAGGTGGAAGCGGACCGGGTTGGCCCGGGAGCGGCTCTGCAGCAGTGCGTGGGGTTTGCGGTCGATGCGGTCCAGTTCGAGCAGGTGAAGGTCGATGACGGTTTGCAGGGCTGCGGCCATGGGTGGGTGCTGGGCGCCGACGGTCGCGGCCTGAGCCAGCCACCGGCGGGCCTGGGCGGTCATGGCATGGACCATGTCGGCATACCGGCCGTCCGCCCGGCCTTGGGCGAGGTCCTCAGGGCTGACGTCGTGCTCGTCGAGCACGGCGGCGGGCAGCCTGACGAAGCTCTCCGCGGCGTCTTCCCGTAGGTCGCGCAGCGCGTCGATGAGGTTGAGCGCGTCGGTCCACACGCGCAGTGCCTGGGCGTCGTCGGGCGTGAAGGCCAAGCCGGGGGTGGTGAGCAGGGCCATCAGGCGCTTCACGCCGAAGGGGAAGGTGAGGGTGTGCCAGTAGGTGTACCAGTCGTCCCAGGAGGTGATGGCGCTCTGGCCTTTGGCGTCCTGGCGGTATACGGCGTTGGCTGCCGTTACTCCGTCGCTCGGCAGGTCCCAAGTCCATACGGCGTGCACGAGGGCCGCGCGCAGGGGGTCTTCGCTGTGGCCTGCCCGCAGATCGGCCTCCAGTAGTCCGCTGAACCGGCTGACGCGTTCGACTCGTTCCTGCCGGTCGAGGTGCTGGGTGTCGGAGAGGTCGTCGATGTGCCGGCCGTATCCGTACATGGCCCAGAACAACGGTCGCAGCCGGCCCGGCAGGAGCTTGGTGAGAGCTGCTTCCACCGGACCCGACCGGTGCATCAGGCGGCGGCAGATTTCGTAGCCGGTGATGACCGTGGTGTCGTGGATACCGGCTTGGCGGTAGATATTCATACGGACCGGGTGCAGTAGACGCAGGGCGATCTGGCGGCCCCGGGGCCTGGTGGCGCGCCCGCCCAGGAGTCTCTGTGTGATGGTGCGCCGGCTGGTGCGGGCGGTGAAAGCGGCCAGGCCGGCGGCGGTCAGTCCTGCCGACCAGCACAGGCCGAGCAACAGGTGCCGCCAGGGGGTGTGGGTGAGGTCGACCGCGGACACGGCGGACTGCATCGCCCCGTAGGCGGGCAGCCACTTCAGCAGTGGACTGTCCGCAGAAGGGTTGGCGACGGGGTTCTGCAGCGTCAGATCGATGAAGCTCAGCATGATGACGGCAAACATCCCCGCCAGCTCACTGCGCAGCAGCGCCGCCAGGAGGATCCCGACGCCCCCGTACGTCAGGGCTCCCACCATGAACGCCGCCGCCAGGACGTCCAGGCGCTCAGGCCGGTAGAAGAAGCACACCCATGCCGTGGCATACGAGGCGGTCAGTGCCGCGGTGAGGAGCAGTACGGTGCTGCGAGCCAGCAGCAGGCAGATGCGCGGGTAGCCGGCGAGCACCATGCGGTGGTCGAATTCCGCGGAGCGGCTGGCAGCGAGGAACATCATGAACCCGACGATCAGCGCGAGGGAGTGCAGCCCACCGGACAGCTGGCTGACCGTGTTGGCACCCAGGGCCACGGGCTGATCGGCCGCGCGCAGGAAGAACCGGACCGGGTCGCTGGGCAGGACCTGGTAGGCGAGCGTCAGCCACAGCGGAACGAAGAAGAGCACCAGGACGAGCGCGAGCCGGTTGCGGGCCTGCTCCAGCGCAGCGTGGCGCACCGCCGTCCCCAGACACCGCCCCCACCACCTCATGCGGCACGCCCGGTGACGCCGCGTCGGGCGGCGGTCGGGGTGCCGTCCTGCGACCGGGGCAGGTGGCCAGGGTTGTGCTGGGTCGTTGACACTTTCACTCCATGAATTCGGTGGGAGGCCGGCTCTGGCCCCAGGGGTGCGCACGGGTGACAGGACACGGTCACTGGGAGAGCACGCCTGTCATGCGGTTCGGTTGTGCACGGCCTGGATCAGGTCGCGCAGCGCGAATGCCGCCGTGACAGGCAGGTGAGCACGGTTCAGGCGTTCCAGGGCCTGGTGGTGGCGCTCTTGGATGAGGTCCTCCACCGCTTGGCGGGCGCCGCACTCCTCCAGCACCCCCTGGACGCGGGCTGCCGTATGGGCGTTCAGATCCGCAGCGCCGCCCGTGCGGAGAAGCAGTTCCTGACCGGCCCGGTCCCGGCGCAGAGCGCAGGCGAGCAGGGCTCCGCCGGAGCCCACGGAGCGGGCAGGCCACAGCAGCGCGGACATGGAACTGGAGGCGTCGTCGCGCACCGCGGTGACCGGAGACTGCCGTCGGCTCATGCGACCCTTCCCGCGGCGCTGCTGTGGTCGACGGCCAGAACGCCGTCCTGGAGCCGGTGCAGCACGTCCAGACGCTCGCGGTCGTAGGCGAGGTGGGAGACGACCACGACCGCCCGGCCCTGCTCCCGCAGCCTCTGAGCGATGTCCCAGAACCGCAGGTAGGTCTCCCAGTCGAAACCCTGATACGGCTCATCCAAGAGCAGCACCTCAGGGTCGTGCATAAGCCCCAGGGCCAGGTTCAGCTTCTGTCGTGTCCCGCCGCTGAGCGTGTGCATGCGGCTGCGAGGGCTCTCGTCGAAGCCCAGCTCTTCCAGCAGCTCCCACACGCGCGCACAGCTTTCGAGCCGGTAGGCGGCCTGGAAGGACCGCACGTGCTCAGCGACCGTGAGTGCCGGGTGCAGCACAGTGTTCTGCGGGCAGTATCCGATCCGCCCTCGGCACTGGACCGTCCCGCTGTCGCCCGCGGCCTGACCCGCCAAAATGCGCAGCAGTGTGCTCTTGCCGGCACCGTTCGCGCCGACGATGCCCAGCAGACAGCCCCGCGGCACGTCCAGGCTTACCCCGCGCAGTACCGGGCGCCGGCCATAAGCCTTACAGACGCCATGGAGACGCAGAAGGGTACCTGCGGACGCCCGGGTTGAATTGTTCACACCATAAGCAACGACTGGGCTGCACGATGGTAGCGCGGTAACAAGCACTCCATAGCTTGCGATCAGCACCCCACGTCCACGGTGCCACCCATCAACCCTGCGAACCCGCTCGCAAAGCCCGCCCCTGGCACCTCCGACACTCGGGTTCAAGCGTGGGCACTCCCCAGATTCCGCGAACCCGCGTGCTTCGCGGAGGCCGGCGCGGAACGGTCCGTCGGATCGGAGGTCGTGGACGAAGGCGGTTACGGCTTGAGGGAAGGCGCGGTGCTGTCCGGAGGTGAGGCGCTTCAGGTGGGGTGGCGAAGTGGAGGCAGGGCCTCGTGGGTGGGCACGGCGAATTCCTGCAAAACAGCCCTGGCGGACCGCTGGCCGTCAGGCGTCCGCATCCGCTCCGGTGCCGTCACTTCTTCTCGGCGAAGAAGGCCACATCACCAGGCCCTGGGCCTTCAAAAACACCTACTAATAGCGCTTTGCAGAGCGGGCAAGTGCCAGCCGCCGCCTCCGACTACGGCAAGCGACTCACTCAGTGTCGTGTTCGCACCCCAGCGGGCGCTTCTCACGCCGCGCAGGAAGTACACGCGTTCTGTACGCAATAGGTACGCTATCCGTACGCTTCATGGGTTAGGGTCTTGCTCAGGAGGGGCTTTATGTCCGAGTTGTTCGACCGGATCGATGCGCTGGTCGCGTCCCGGTCTGTGCTGCCGCCGTCGGCGGAACGCAGGCGGCTGCGCCAGGCGCACGGGCTGACGCTGGACGAAGTGGCCTCAGCCCTGGGCGTGCGGCGTGCGACGGTCGGCGGCTGGGAGGCCGGTAGGACCGAGCCACGGCCGCCGGAGCGCGAGGCGTACGCCCGGCTGCTGGACAAGCTCGCAGAGCTTTACCCCGCCGACCTCAACGCCTTGGCGCCCGTTGAGGACACGGCGGTGCCGGACGTGCGGGGAGCCGCGAACGAAACGAAGGGGCCGCATTCGTCCGTCGGCCCTTCGGCGTCCGCGCCGCCAGCTGAGACCGCAAAGGTCCAGTCCGTATCCACCGGCTCAGCCCCTGCGGGTGCGGCCATGCCGGCAGTCGAGAACACCCGGGGCGCTGCTCCGGCGGCCGCGCCGAGTTCGACGCGCACCACCAGGCCGATGTCGTCGACATCGGGCCGCTCGGGTGCGTCGGAGGCGGCCCCGGCCGCGATCGTAGCGAGCGAGGGGGACTCGCGGTTTGCCAACGGGCCGCTGGCGGTCGTCGATGTCGACGCCGACGGCCATGCACTTGCGTATTGCGTCGGTGGCCTGGTCCTGGACCTGCCCGCCAAGTCCATCCCGGCCCTGGTCGACTGGACGCTCAAGGAAGCCAGGCTCGGGGCGCCGAAGCTGTCCGGGCCAGGCAAAAACGCCGACCCCCTGCTCGTACTCACCGAGGCGGCGCTTAAGCGCTACGGCCTTCCCGTCGCCCTCACGGACGAGGAGCGGCTGGCCGGGCGGATTCCGGAGGGCCACAAGGTCATCAAGCAGCTGGTCCGTGCGGAGTGGAAGCTGACCAAGCGCGGGTTCGGGCCGTGGGCGCGGATCTACCGCCCCGCGACCGGTTCCGAGCGGGCCTGCGTGCAATTGTGCATCCCGTCTTGGAACGCACTGGACACCCGGCACTGGGGCGAGGCCGCCCACCTCCCGCCCGCCGAACTCGCCCGCGTCCTGGGCACGTACGCGTCCCGGGTGATGACGCCGCGCGGTTCGACCGCTGTCACCGGCCTGGAGCTGATGACCGCGCTGCACCCGCCGACACGGGCCTCCGAGCCGGACGCCGACGGCCGGCAGCACTCCGAGCGCAACCCCGGCAGCCTGGGCAAGGACCCGGTCGACTGCGCCCCGTGCGAGGCCCCCGACGGCCACCCGCTCCTCAAAGAGCTGCCGCGCTTCCACGTTCGGGGCCCGGCGGAGAAGTTGTTCGAGGAGGCGTGCGACTGGGCGCGGCCGATGACGGATGCCGAGTGCACCCTGCGGCACCTGGTCGGCATCGACGTGAACATGGCCTTCGCCGCCGGCGCGAACGGCCTGGTCGTCGGCCTCGGCGCGCCCACCCATGTGAAGGCGCCGGTGTTCGACGCGAAGCTGCCCGGCTCATGGCTGGTGGACCTGTCCCATGTGGACCTGTCGCGGGTGAAGGTCGGCAAGGACAAGTGGGCGGACCTGGACGCGAGTCTGCTGCCCTCCCCGTTCACACCCAAGGGCGAGCAACCGCAGGGCCCGGCCTGGTACGCGACCCCCACCGTTGCCTACGCGGTGGAGCTCGGCTACGACGTCGCACCGACCGAGGCGTACGTCCGGTACGACAACGGCCGCTACCTGGACGGCTGGTACCAGCGGCTGCGCGACGCTTTCCTTGCCACGATGGCCGACCTCGGCGTGCACGCGGACCTGGCACCGGCCGACTTCCTCGCGGCGATGGACGGCTGGCGGCAGCCTGACCCGGAGCTCGCGATCGTCGTGGACGCGGTGAAGGCGACGGTGAAGGGCGGCCTGGGCAAGCTGCGCGAGCGACCCCGTGGCGAGGGCTGGAAGCCCGGGCAGCCGTGGCGGGCCCTTGCCCGCCCGACGTGGCGGCCGGACATCCGCGCGGCGGTCATCTCCCGCACCCGGATCAACCTCCACCGCAAGATCGTCAAGCACGCCGCGTACACCGGCCAGTACCCGGTCGCGGTCCTCTCCGACTGCGTCGTATACGCAGCCAACGGCACCAGTCCCCTGGACTTCCTGCCCTACCGGGACGCCAAACCGCTGCCCGGCGGGTTCAAGCTCGGCATCAACCCCGGCCTGGTCAAGCACGAGGGCACCCAGAGCCTCCTGTGGGGCGAGGAGGTCCGCGAACGATTTGACGCCCCGGCACTCAACCTCGCCCGCTACATCAAGGACGGGCAGGTCACGGACAAGGACAGCGGGGAGTAGCAGGCGATGAGCATGTTCGCAGACGGCCTGGACCAGGCGGTGCAGCGGGCGTTCACCCGCCCGGTCCCGAAGTCGGCCGGCGCGCAGATGCGGTACCTGGTCAAGCAACTCAAGGGCACCAGGGCGGTCGCCCAGATGCTGCGGATCTCCCAGCGCACCGTCGAGCGGTATGTGAAAGACCAGATCAAAAAGCCCCGCCCAGACCTCGCCATACGCATGGACCGCGAAGTGAAGGCCCGCTGGCAGCCGCAAGTCCGGGCCAGGGCAAAGGAACGGGCGGCGACGACCGGAGGCATCGTCATCGACACCCGCGCCCGCCTCGGCTACACCGCCCCGATCGGCTCCACCGACCAGGACCGCATCCGGCACCTGACCGTCGCCCTGCCCCCCCACTACGCGGCACGCCTCTTCGAAGCCCAGGAGCAGGGCGCCACCGAGGAGCGCCTGAAGGAGCTCGCGGCTGAGGCACTCAAGGACGTGTACTTCCAGGACGGCGGCCGCCGCGCCGGCAGCCTGGAAGAGGTCCGCTTCACCGACATCGAGCACCTCGACTTCGACCTGTAGATCTCGAACATCCGCGAGCCCCGCCGACAGCAGCAGGCATGGGCCAGAGCCGATCGGCCGCACGGAACTCGCTGTCCACGACAGCGCAGGCGATCTCGCCGCCCGCGTAGGCCATGCGCAGCAGTTCTGCCTTGGTGTGGTCGCGCATCAACTCGTTCATCCACTACGCCCGCGCCCGGCCCCGTGCTGCCTGGCTCTCGCGCTCTTCCCGCGTCACCGTGCCGCCCTGGCCGTGGTCTCCCTGCCCCTGTGCGTCCGACAACGCGGGCCGGACGGAACCGGCCTCAATACTGCCGGACGGGGCAGCCACCGCTGCGGCCTTCGCCCAGAGCACACCCAGGGCAGCGAGGGCGGTGTCCGCGATTGGTCTTTGTGGTCAGCGGATGGCGGTCTGGCCTGCGCTTATCAGTTTGGAGTGGGGAGGTGATGACGTGATGGTGGTGCGTCTGCCCGTTTCAGTTGCTGCGAGCGCTGGCCCTGGGGTGTGTCTGAGCTGTGGGTTTGTCAGTTTGGTGGTGGGGTGATCAGGTCGTGTCGTCTGTGCTGTGCATGGTTCAGGTTCAGTGATCGTTGATATGCGGTGGAGCTTGGACGAGCCGCCTGTGTCTTGGGCTGGTCATGGTGGTGAGGGGCTGGCGCGTTTGGGCTCGAGGTGCCGCTGGCGGTTGGGTGTGGGCGGCGAGAGGGCGGCCGCTCGTGGGCTGAATGGCGGGCGGCATCGGGCCGTTGCGTGGCGTGTCCTGCGGAGGCGGCGGGTCGTTAGGCGGGGGTGGTGCGGCGTGGGCCGGGGGTGCGTACGGCGGGTAGGTCGTCTCGGTCTTCGTCGCCGGCGAGTGTGTCGGTTGGCAGGCGGCGGTAGTGGTGGAGCAGAGCTGCCACTTGTTCGGGCTCGACCTCGATGGCTGCCACCAGCGCGGCCAGTAGTTCGGCGCGGGAGGTACGTTCACCGGCTGCTGCGGCCGCGCGGACCAGGATGTTCAGCCTGCGGTCGATGTCCTCGGGCCAGAGCACTGAAGTTGTGCGGCGTTGCTGATGGCACAGCAGCTCCATGGCTCCTCCTCGGTGACAGCGGGTGTATATCAAATATATATTGCGTGCATGGTGACGCTGCTGCAAGACCGTAAGGCTTCCTCGCGATCGGGCTCTGTGCCGGGAACTGTGCGGGTCGCGGGCCGGGAACTGCGGCCGACGCCGGTCTTCGACACCTACTGGCGATTCGCTTCTGCCCGGCAAGCTGTCTATGAGGCTCGCCTGGCCCGGCGGGCTCAGCCGTGGACCGATGATCCGATCCTGGCCAAGCACCGGTTCACCAACTGCTACCGCGCCGCTGACCGGGTCAGCCAGGCCGTGATCGGCGACGTGATCTACCAGGGCCCGCAGGAGTGGGAGGACGTGTTCTTCCGTACGCTGCTGTTCAAGATCTTCAACAAGGAGTCCACCTGGCGGCTGATTTCGCGCGAGGTGGGGGAGGCGCGCTGGGAGGCGTACGACTTCCGGGCTTACGACCAGGTGCTGTCAGCCGCGTTCGGTCGGGGGGAGCGGTTGTACTCGGCTGCCTATATCGTGCCTCCGCCGCAGTTGGGTGAGGAGCGAAAGCATCGTAACCATCTGCGGCTGCTGGAGAGGATGATGATGTCCAGGGCTCCGGAGAAGGTTCTGAGCGCGCCTACGCTGCGGGAGGCTTACGAGGTTCTGCTGGGCTATCCGGCCATCGGGCCGTTCCTGGCGTATCAGTTCGTGATCGACCTCAACTATGCAGCTGAGATGTCGTTCTCGGAGATGGACTTTGTTGTTCCCGGCCCTGGAGCGCGGGACGGGATCCGCAAGTGTTTCGGTCCGGCGGCGGACGGCATTGAGGCCGAGGTGATCCGGTACATGGCCGATACCCAGGACGAGCACTTCGCCCGCTTGGGGCTTCCCTTCTCCGGGTTGCGGGGACGCTCGTTGCAGTTGATTGACTGCCAGAACCTGTTCTGCGAGGTCGACAAGTACGCGCGCGTCGCCCACCCGGACATCGCCGGCATCAGCGGCCGCAGTCGTATCAAGCAGACTTACCGTTCCTCGACGGCGCCGGTGCCGGCTTGGTTCCCGCCCAAGTGGGGCCTTAACGGTCCCTGTTGACGGGGGTTGTCCCTATGCGGCCAGGATCGGGGTGTCGCTCAGCAGCGGCCGTATGGCGGTGATCGGTCCGTCCAGGTGGGCGTGCCCGGCCACTACGGTCAGCGTGCCGGGGAACAGGTCGGCCTGGTTTGCGATGTAGGCCAGGAGTCTGCCCAGACCCAGGTAGTTTCCGTACGCGCGTTCGAACATGTAGTGGCTGCGGTACAGCGCTGCGGCGTGCACTTGGCCGTCGCGGTCCAGTTGGAAGGAGATGTGGCTCAGACAGGGGAAGCCGCGGTAGAGGTTGTCGCGGTCGGCGGCGTGCACGAGCAGCTCGGCAGGCACGTCGCCGTCGGTGGGGTGTGCGAGGTCAGCTTCGTAGGCGGCGGTCATCGGCCCTTTGCCCGAGGCCTGCTTGCGTAGGCGGTTGATGATGTTGCCGATCTGATCGATGTCGGTCTTCTTCGCGCCGGGATAGGCGACCAGGCGTCCGAAGTAGGTGCCGTGGGTGTTTCCCGGGAACTTCTTCAGCCGCGAGTACATGGCGCGGTATCGGGCCACGAGGTCGGCGTGGTCGGCGGCTCTGGCCGCGAGGCCGGCCGGGAAGAGAGTGCCAGCGACCGTCTCGATCGGCTCGTGACGCTTGCCGAGACGCAGCCGATCCAACTCCTGACGGAAGCCCATGTCGTCGACGGTGGGATTGGTGATACGCACCACCGTGTGCAGGCCTGTGCGTGAGGGGTTGTCCTTGCGGTCCAGAGCGTTGCAGGCGGCGATCCAGGCGCGAGTGACATCACGTCCGGTGACCTCGAAGCTGTTCATGAATCCTCCTAGCGCGGTCGACGGGTCAGCAAGGGGGCCGGCGGCAGAGCGTCAGTCCGGCCAGACGTCGTGCACACCGGCGCGGGGTGCATCACGCACTACCGTCAGCTGCACGGGCTCGTCCAGGCCGGATGCCGACACATCCAGCCCGGCGGATCCACAGAACTCGTCGGTCACCACTACCGCTTCGGCCTCGGGCGCCTGCCCAGCGCCCGTCCAGCGGACCAACCCTTTAGGCACGGAGATCAAGGAGGCCTTGTTCTCCTGGACGATCAGCACATCGCCGACGTCGGCATGCACTTGCTGGAGATGGGAGGCGGCAGTGACGACATGAACATGAGCGTTGGCAGGCAAGGCCGCTCCGCCCACCAGGGAGTTGCGGAGCGCGGCCGGAGAGATCTTCGCCCACTGGCGGGCACGGTCCGCTTCCAGTAGACGAAGATTCTGCATCTGCCGCAGCGTGCCTGTGTAGGAGGTGCCCAGCTCCCTCGCCAGCAGATACACGTGCTCCGGGCTGGTCGGCTGCCCCTGGCAGATCCTTTCGAGCCCTGCCAGGACCGCCGGGCGTGGCATGAGGAACCAGGCGGCGAACGCCTCTGCGGTCTTCTCTTCGTCCGGCCAGCTGCCGTTGCCCCAGCGCAGTGCCGGGCTGAGGTCGTCGTCGGCCGCGCTGCGGTGCCGCAGCTGGTGGTGCCCGAGCTCGTGTGCCGCGGTATGCCGCTGGGTGACGATGTTCAGGTTGGCGTTCAGTAGGACGGCCGGCCCCTTGTCGGCGGGGGAGATGTAGACACCGAACAGGCGCGGCATAGGCTGCGCCATCCCTACGAGGTCGGCCCCCTTCAAGGCCTGGTGCACGGGCACGTAGCGGGTACGGTCAATGCCAAGGTCACGGTGGGCCTGGGCGGCTGCGATTCCGGCGATGCGGTGCGCCACCGTCCAGTTCACCGCCGGTTGTCCTGTTCCGCGGATTCTTCCTGCTCCTGTTCCTTCTCGGCCGCGCGCCGCAGCGAGAGGTACTCGGCGAACTCCATCACCGTCTTCTGGTCGCCGTCGGTCAGCTGGGCCAGCGCGCGCGGCAGTCCCGCCAGGGCGTACTCGCCTGCGTCAGCGTCCTCTTCCTCGGCGAGGAAGTACGTCACCGGCTGCCGGTACAGGCGGGCGAGCTTCTTCAGCTCCAGGCTGTCCACACGTCGCTCACCGCGCTCGATGTCACTGATCGCCGAACGAGGAATGCCGGTGTTATCGGAGACGTACTGCTGCGACATGTTGAGGTAGTCACGAGTCTTCTTCAGCCGCTCGCCGAGCTGGACGAGCTCGGGATCGCGGGTGCGGGCGTCAGAGGGGGAGGGAGTCATGGCTGCTGCCTTTCTGTGATGGCTTCCTGCACCGCGCGGGCGAAGGCCTGCACGGATCGGGTGGCCTGGGCGGACTGGCGGTCGGCCGGGATGGCGATGGAGTAGCGCTCCTCAATACGCGTGAGGATCTCCACGATCAGGAGCGAGTCGACCGGAAGCTCTGCTCCACCGTCCTCGAGCTCGACCCTCATCTCGGGCGTGGTCTTCTCCTGCAGCTCTGCCAGGAACTCGATGACGACCGAGACGATGTCGTCGATGTCCGGTGTGGCGGTACTCAGGACTCCCTCCAATCGTCTGTATTTCCAACGTGGCTGTCCTAGGATACGACAATGTCGGTCGATCCGACAGTGGTGTCCCAAGATCAGACAAGGGTGAGGCATGGACTTCAAGCGCTACCAGCAGGCCGCCATCAAGACCCTCCAACCTCCCGCCGAAGACACCGACCCGGTACTCGTACCTCTCCTCGGCCTCGCCGGCGAAGTCGGCTCTCTCGTCACCGCCTACAAGAAGCGCCTGCGTGACGGGCCTGCCTACGAGCAGGGCAAGCACCAGCTGCGCGAAGAACTCGGCGATGTCCTGTGGTATGTAGCCGCCGTCGCCCACCGCTTCGATCTCGATCTCGACGACATCGCCGCCGCCAGCCTGGAAAAGACCAAAGACCGCTGGCGCCCCACCCCTGACACCGAACACACTCGTTTCGACGCCTACTTCCCCAGCCATGAATGTCTTCCGCGCCAGACCACCCTTACCTTCACGCCCATTCTCCGAGAGGGCCGCACCGTCATCGTCCTCACCCGAGAAGACGGCACCCCTGCAGGTGATCCCCTTACCAGTGCCTCCCACATCGAAGACGACTACCGCTTCCACGACGCCTTCCACCTCGCCCACGCCGCCGTGCTCGGATGGTCCCCCGTCACTCGCTTCCTGCTCGGCCGTAAACGCAAAAGCGACCTCCGCACCGACGAAGCCGAAGACGGCGGCCGTGCCATCGCCATCGAGGAAGGGATCTCAGCCCTCGTCTTTTCCTACGCTGCACGCCACCGCTACTTCGCCGACATCGAGCACATTGACAACGAACTGCTCACCACCATCAACCACATGACTGCTCACCTTGAGGTCAGCGTCTGTCGCGCCGCGGACTGGGAGCAGGCCATCTTCGCCGGCTACACCGCCTGGCGACAGCTGCGTGAACAAGACGGGGGCACCGTCCACCTCGACCTCGACCGGCGCCTCCTTACCGTCGACCCGCTATGACCGAAAGGTCCAGCGGAAGACACCCGCTGCGCATCGAGTGCTGAGGTCCTGAAGCGATACATGTCAGTGCTGCATAGACGAGGGGGTGGGAGCCCCCGCGCCTCCTCGTCTATGCGGATGCTGGTGACTGGCTGGCGGTGTCTGGGTTCGCGGGTGGTAGTGCTCCGGGTGGTGGTTCGGGTGGTGGTTCGGGTGGTGGTTGGGGAGTGGTGGCGGGGGCTGTGGCTTGGCGGTAGTTGATGATTGCTTGGATTCTTTTTTCGGGGTCTGTTATCTGGTCGAGTGTGGCTGCGAATTTCTCATCGACCAGTGTTCCTTTTCGTTGTCGTGAGTGTTCGAGGATGAGGCTGGTGAGGGGGACGGCGAGGTATGCGGCGATGACGATCACTCCGACTGTCCACCAGGGTGCGCCGCCCAGGGCGCCGGCGAGGACGGCGGGGAGTCCGGCCAGGAGGCCGGAGGCAGGGGCGAGGGAGGACGAGTTCATCGCGTGGATGCCCTTCCAGCACGTGACGGCTGGGCCGCCTCATGCCTGAACGAGCCGTGCGTGGACGGCTGGGACGGGGAGAGACGGCACTGGGGTGCCGTGGTGTCAGGGCATGCCGAGGACCGGCGCCGCCGTAGGGCGGGCCGGTGGTGTTTTACGGCAGACCTGTCAGCCCGTTGGGAGACCGGTTCGCTGGTCCCGCAGGGTGTTTTAAAGGCTTTGTTCGACGGTTTTAGCGGAGGTTTTCTTCGGCTTTTTGGGCAGGGTGAGCTATATAGCGTTCGTAATAAAAGGAATGCTGATAAAACCCTTAAGCCGGTTCATTAACCTTTTCCGCGCCGCCTTTTCTTCTGCTCTTCGGCCTCGTGCATCCTCGTGCGGGCACGCCAGACCTGCCCACCAGTATCGGTCATCACGCCGCCGTTTGAGACCTCTTCGGACAGATTACGTCCGAAGTTCGCGCCGACCCAGGCTGGTTGAGGGCCAACCGACCCGAGTCGGAAGGTGCCGGTGCTGACCGGAGGGGGAGTTCAGACGTTGACGAGTTCGGCTGTGGTGAGGAGGTGTTGTTGGTGGGGGTGGAGGAGCAGCCAGCCGCGTTGCTGGTTGTGGATCCAGTTGCGGGTTGCCGGGTGGCGGGGGTGGGTGTGTGCGTGGTGGTAGGTGCGTTGCCACAGGATCGGCCAGGGCGGATTCCACCAGGGGTCGATCACGGCGAGTGCTTGCTGGGTGGGGGAGGGGCTGCTGCGTTTCTTCGCGAGTTCGCGCTGGCGGTTGAGCCATTCGCCGAGGGGGAAGCCGTCGTGGACGGTGTTGATCGGCGGGCAGAGGTGGCCGTGTTGACCGGCCCAGGCACGGGCGTGCAGGAGGGCTTCGGCGTGAGGCCGGGGGCGAGGGCTGGGCGGCCACTGTCCGGCAGTCCGAGCAGTGACGCCGAGGGCGTTCAACAGGTCCTGCTGCTCGGGGTGGAGCTGGTCGTACTGGAGGCAGGCTCGGGTGATCCAGCTGCCCAGGACGGTGCTCGGTGCGGGGATGCGGGCGACGGGATCGAACGGTTCGCCGGCTTCGACGTGGTTGCGGGCGCGGTAGTAGTTGCGCTGCCAGACGGTGTCCCAGGGTGGGTTCCACCAGGGGTCGATCGCGGCGAGTTCGGTCAGGTGGGGTGAGGGTGGCTGTCCGGCGCGGGCGCGTTGTTTGGCGCGGTTGCGCTGGCTGAACAGCCACGTACCCAGGGGGTAGCCGTCGTGCCGGGTATCACGGGGGGCTGCGAGGTGCCCGTGTTCGGCTGCGTAGGCCCGGGCGTGCGCCAGGGCTGTTTCGAAGCCCGGCCTCAAGTCGGGGCGGTGCCCCAGGCGGCTGCGGGGCTCGCGAGGACGCTTCGGTTCGGCGGCACGTCGTGTGCGACGTCGACCAGCGGAAGCGGCAGGATCCGCACCCATTTCGGCCTGGCTGGTCTTGCCTTCGGTCTCCCGGGCCGAGTTCCTGGCTGGTGCTCTCAGAGCTGTCCGGGGGTGTTCCAGGGCCGTGCGGGCTGCCTCGGTGGTGATGCCGATGGTGATGAGGAGTTGTCGCTGTTCGGGGTGGAGCCCGGCGTACATGGCGCACGGGTGCCACAGCCAGTCGGCGGCATCGGAGTCGTCGAGGTCGGTGAAGCCGTTCTCGGCCTGGAGGAGCCGGCCGGCTGCGGCGTCGCGGGCGTGGTAGTAGTGGCGCTGCCATTTCAGGGGCCAGGGCGGGTTCCACCAGGGGTCGATGTCCGCGAGGGCCCGGGCGCGGTTGGCGGCCATGGGCCGGCGACCGGTGCGCCGGTGCGCGCGTTGGTTGCCCAGCCATTGCCCGAGCGGATAGCCGTCATGGACGGTCACTTGGGCGACGGCGGCGAGGTTGCCGTGGAGGTCTGCGAATGCGCGGGCATGTGCCAGCCCGACCTGGAAGCGTTCTGCATAGCTGCGCCGTCTGGGTTGGGCGGCGGCCGCCGCCGTGGCGTCGATGCCGATCTGGGCGAGGAGGCGTTGCTGTTCGGGGTGGAGGGCCGGGTAGCGGGTGCACTGCAGGTACAGCCATTCGCCGAGGCTGTAGCTGGTGGTGGGAAAGCCGCGGGCGGGCTTGAGCGGGCCGTGGGCTTCGGTGTGATCGCGGGCCTGGTGCCAGGTGCGCTGCCACAGGGTGCTCCAGGGCGCGTTCCACCACGGATACAGCGCACCGAGGGCGGCGGCTTGGTGGGCCGGCATTCTGATGTGACTGGTACGCAGGTTGGCGATCCATTGGCCCAGTGGGTAGCCGTTGGGGACGTCTTCCTTCGGCACGGCCAGATGACCGTGCTGCTGGTGGTAGGCGTGGGCCTGGGCCAGGCCTGCCTGGAAGGCTTGCTCGGCCTGGAGACTGTGGCCGCGCAGCCGTTTGGCGGGTGGTGCAGGTGTAGGAGGGGTGCCGCCGGCAGCTACAGGGCGGGGGAGGAGGTCGCTGAGTGGGCGGGGCCGATGGGCCGAGCGCACCTTCCACAACGTGCGCTGCGCTGTGGGGGTCGGGACGGCGCGGGTGCGTACGCAGGAGTGGGCCCAGGTGAACAGAGGCCCGTGGGTGACGGTGGCGAGGTGGCGGGGCAGCCATGGCCTTGCGAGCTGTTCGGCGAGCTCGGCCAGCAACCCGGGTAGCTCGCCCAGCCGGTAGGGCAGATGGCCGTCCGATTCGGTGATCGTGCGCTCCTGCAAGGGATGGCCGGCCAGCAGGCCTGCGAGGGCCACGGTCTCGGGGTAAGTGATCAGGTCGCGGGCGGCTACCTTCCACCAGCCGGGATCGGCATCTTTCGGCCGCGTGACCTCAAGACGAGCTGGCCAACGCTGTTCCTCGCTCGGCCAGGGCTGCTCCCACCAGGCGCCGGTGACGGCGCGGGCGACCTCGAAGGCATCCACGGCGGCGGGGGAGCGGTGCAGCAGCCGGGCATGCCGCCGCTGGGCCTCGATCACCTCCAGGCAGCGGCCGAGCGGCACAGGCAGCCCACTGGTCCCGGGCAGGTACAACAGCCAGTAGCGGTGGCGTGCGCACACACGGTCCTCGGGGGCCAGGTACCGGCGGGCGGGCACCTCTCGTCCGGTACGGGCGGCGGTGCATGCGGGGCAGGCCGGCCCCCATGCGGCGACGACCTCCTCCCCGCGCATCAGCCGCCCGACCGGGCCACCCCCGTACTTGCCGCACGGCTCTTCCCTCCTCCATGCGGGCAGCGCCTGCTCGAGCACATGCTGCGGAACACGGCAGAGTACAGAAACCCGTGCGCGGGCCTGTGCGTTGAGATGGATCTCGCTGTCCGGGTACAGCATCCCGGTGAGGTTCTGGAGCCCGCCGACATCGGTGACGGCGGCCAGCACGTCACGGATGCCGAGGTGGTACCGGGCGGCGATTCTGGTCAGGAAC
This sequence comes from Streptomyces sp. A0642, assembly GCF_004795105.1. Taxonomy (GTDB): domain Bacteria; phylum Actinomycetota; class Actinomycetes; order Streptomycetales; family Streptomycetaceae; genus Streptomyces. Next base: position 55,996 of record NZ_SSBL01000034.1, read on the forward strand.
GACAGGGTCAGCTCCCCGTTCAACGGAGCGATGCGTCCTGCTGCGCCGCCACTGATGGCGGGCACGATCCCGCCGGATGCTGCCCGTTCGCGCCCCGCTCGCCTACTCCGGGGCAGGCGTGCGGGTACGGGCGTGTTGGACCGGTGCGCCATGCCGGATGCCCTACTGCTTCCGTCGTGCGGGCCGTGTGGGCCGGGCCTGGGCTTCGGCGGCCGCGTCGAGCTCCACCTCGCCCAGCAGTTGCTTGGTGATGCGTTCGGTGCCTTCGGTGATGGCGACCAGGGCGGCTTCGCGGATGAGGTGGGAGAGGCTGCCGATCCGTCCTGCGGTGCGGGAGTGGAGGTAGGCGGCGTGCTTGACCAGGGTTCCGGGCCGGTGCGCGCGCAGCCGCAGCAGGTCTTCCATGGCCCCTACGAGGTCGTTCCAGACAGTCCGGTCCTGCTCGGTCGCGTACGCCAGCGGGCGGTGGCGGAAGATCTTGAAACGACCGGCGATCTGCGCCCCGCGCACCCCGCTGAGCAGCGAGGAGGCCTCGACGTCGATCGCGGAGTACACAAAGGTGGCCGGGATGCGCTCGCCGAGGTACTTCAGCTGGTCGGAGGTTTCCGCCCCGGCACGCCGCTGGGTGTCCAGGAGGTGCACGTCGTCGATGAGGACCAACTGCGTGCCCAGCTCGCACAGCAGGTCGCACACGGCCCCGGTGATCTGCGTCTGATTGAGGCGGTCGGTGATCGGCATGCCGAGGAACCGGGCGAACTCGCTGACGAGCATCTTCGGGGTGGCGGCCGGCGGCACGCTGATGAACAGCACAGGCCTGCGCTCTGCCTGGCCTGGATGCTGGCGGGCATCGGCCAGCTGGAAGGAACGCCCGAGCGCCATCATCGTGGTGGTCTTACCCGTCGTGGCCGGCCCGGAGATGATCAGCCCGCGCCGGGCGCCGGCCTGCTGGCGGCGGTTGACCAACAGGAGCCGACGTACGGCGGTGAACACGCTGTCCATGGCCGGGGTGCGCATAACGGAGAGTTCGGAGTGGTAGTCCTCGCGCTCCGTCTGCTGCCAGGCTGGGTCATCCGCGTCGCGCGCGGACGCCGGGGCTCGGTGGACGAAGGCATCCCATCCCTGCCATACGGTCGCAGGGGCCAGCGGGGCGAAACCCACGGCATCGGTGGAGACCGGGCTCACCATCGCAGGGACTCCTCGAAGGGGTCGTAGACCGTGACCTGGGGACGCCTCGGCGCAGGCACGTCAGCTTCCTGAGCTTCCTGCGCCGCGCAGCTTGGGAAGCCGCCCAGTGGTTCGGCCGGCCAGACACTCGGGGCGCTGTCGTCGGTCAGGAACTCCTCGTCGTCGCTGGTGCCGAAGACGTCCTCCCCAGCCTCGTCAGCTTCCGCCTCCGGCTGCTGGCCGTACAGGATCCCCCACACCGCGCCACCGGTCGCGGCAGTGCGGGCGCGGGCGACGACGACCTTCTCGCGGCGGGTGCCATGTCCGGCAGCGGCGCGTTCCAGCAGCTCGCGCAGGGCGAGCGCCAGGTCGTGTTCGTGCTGGGCGCGGTCTGCGCGGCGGGCGACGGTGCGTTTGATGTGCTGCCAGGTGAAGTCGGTGAACGGGGCGCTGACAAGGGTGTGGTGGATCCACGGCACTGCCTCCCACCCGTATCCGCGCGGCTGGTCAGGCTTCGGCAGGCGTACCCAGACCAGGCCGGGAGCGTGCGGGTTGTAGTGGATCTCCCACAGGCCGTCCGCCGCCGAAGAGGGCTCGCGGCGGAAAGGGTTGAGGACTTTATGGTCGTAGGTGCGGTAGTCGATGCGGATGCCGTAGTCGTTGATCTTCTGCCGCTTGATGGGCATGAGTTCGATGTAGTCCTCGCGACCCAGCGGCACCGGGACGTACCCGCACACGGCGACCAGCGCCGCCCACATCTCATTCGGCGACAGCGCACAGCGGGGCATCATCGGGTGCCGCAGCCCATCGTGCTCACGCTCCTGCCACCCGCAGACGATCCACTCCTGGAACATCTCGGCCAGTTGGGCCAACGTCCACACCGCCTCGCCTTCTGCGTCCTTCCCGCGCTCCCCGGTGTGCGATGCCGTGTAGGCGGCCACATGCTGAACGAACAGCGTGTTGATCGAGGAAAAGGTGCGCTCCACATGCCCCTTGGCCGGCCCGTTGCCCGGTGGTGCGGGCTGCACGGAAATGCCCAGCGACTCGCAGGCGGCGATGAACGAGGACGAGATGAACACATTGCCCTGGTCGACCACGATGGTCTGCGGAGTGATCACCGGCCGCGCCGCGGCACCTTCCAGCCGGGCATCCACACTCAGCAGCCGCTCGTAGGGCACCACCGAGTGTTCCATCGCCAGTGCCTCGGCCCAGCCGGGCCGCATCGGCGCCGGGACCATCATCTGCGCCAGCAGCTGCGCCGCATCCACGCTGCGGGTTCCTTTCGCACGCAGCACGGCCGCGCAGATGGTGCGGGTGGCCACATCCAGCGCGATGGTCAGCTCCGGACGCTCCGCCACACCGTCATCGAGCACCACGAAGGCGTCCAAAACGGTGCTGTCCATCATCACCAGCTCACCCGGCGCCATCACCGTCGTCGGGACGAACGGGGGAGCCGGCCGGGCTGATCGCCAGCGGCGCTGCCGCGCACTGCCCAGCAGCCCGCGGCCGTCGGCGAGGGCGTGCACGAGCCGGTTGAACGTCGCACTCGAGGGCAGCGGCACCACCCCGTCCCCGTACTGCTCGGCCAGCAGCCGCTCGGTGTACACCCGCAGCCGCCCCAGCGTCCCGCTGGAGCGCTCCCGCCCGGCCTCCAGCACCTCTTGCAAGGCGGCCACCACCCGCTCGTCCGCACGCCCCAGCGCTGTCCGGGGCCGAGCGGACCGGTGATCCACCAGCCCCCACACCCCCTCCCGGCGGTAACGGGCCCGCATCCGCCGCACCGTCACCACACTGGTGGACATGCTGGCAGCGGACAGCTCCGCTACCTTCGCCTCCTCCCGCTGCGCCAGTGTCCGCATCTGCGGGTCGTACTCCGTACGCGGCGAACCTGCCGCACCAGTCCCGCCCGGCCGCCCTGTCTCCACCTCCCGCACATGCCGCTCCCACGCCAGGGCCCGTTCCCTCACCGCCTCGGGCAACGACTCCAGCAAACCCAGCGGCGGCACCCCGGGCACTCCCGGCGCCTCCAGGAGTTCGAACCCCCCATCGGCAAACAGCAGCGAAAGCAAAACCGCCGCCACCTCGCCGTCCTCAGCGACCAGCCGCACCTGACCGCCGACAAGGGCAGCCACCGTCCAGGCACGTCCCCCGAACCGCACCCGGCATCCCAGTTCCACCACCGGCCTGCCCGGCATCCCGCTGGCCGCGCTCACTCTGCCGCCTGCGCCCACACCGGCATCCGCTCATGCATCGACGCCCCCAAGTCCGCCGCCAGCCGTCCCGCCCACAGGGCATGGAACAGCGCAGGAAGCACGACCAGCGGATCACCAACCCTGCGCACGCCCTCCCACAGCGGCACAGGCTCGGCGAACACCTCCTGCAACGCGGCACCCAGCACCTGACCACCGTGATGCCGCGGGTGCCGGTATCCCGCCAGCCAGGTCACATTGCGCCGGTAGACCGGGGCGACAGGCCCGAGTACCCAGTACCGCCAGCCCACCGCCGCACAGCTATCTCCGACCGCCGCAGCGAGAGACCGCTGACGCCGAGACAGCTCACTTCTCCCCGTGCAGTCGGCGAGCACTCCCTGGCCATCGGCCAGCCGGAGCATCAGCTGAGGAACATGCGACCGCACCCCGCCCGGCACATGCCACCGCAGTTCAAGTGGCTGGCTGGCCAGGCCGCTTATGCGCCGGTCGCGGTCGAGGAGCATCACATGCAGTCGCATCGCTGCAGACCCGTAGTGCACAAGTTTTCCAGTGGTGGCCGACCACCACCACCCCGGGGCCAGCCGCTTGCCTTTGCGGGTTGGGAACGACTTCAGCGGCAGACAGCTTTCGAACGCCACCTCGGCAGCGGCCGACAACCACCTCGAGCACTCCACCGCCCCGCCCGCAGCCCTGAACAGCACATCCACCGAATCGACTTCAGGCTGGCGTGCCCTCGCTCCGTCCCACTCAGCACCCTGCATACAGAACTAAACGGCTTATCGGCCCATCCGGTAATGGGCACGCGAGGGTCTATCGGTGAATGTCAGCTGCGCCCGGACTGTTCTGCGGCCCAGGTGTAACCCAGCTCGGCGAGGACGGCTCGCTGCTCCACATCCAACCGGTCACGCCTGGCCTTCTGATTACTCAGAAACACACCCAGCTTGATCGTCGTGCCGTCCGGCAACTCTTCAACATGGGGCCTGCCAACCACAGTTTTGCCTTCACGGTCGATGTACTGGGCGAGGGCCGCCACGCCGCGCTTGAATGCCTGCTGTGCCTTGCTCGGCCCCTTTGCCGCACGGTTGGCCGCCGGGGCGGGGGAGGGTGCTTCAGTGGGCTGTACGCCCAGCCTGGACAGCCGTTCCTGCTGCTCGGTCGACAGCTGCTTCCAGGTGCCTGGCTTGCGCTGCTGCTGGAGCCATCGTCCGATGTCGTCGCCGTCCATGAGTACGCCCGGCTGAATGTCGGGCAGTACTCCGCCGGCCTCGTCGGCGGCGAGGTCGGCGAGGACCTTGTAGTGCCGCTGCCAGTCGAGTGGCCAGGGGCAGTTCCAGTCCGGGTCGATCTCCGCCAGCTGCGCCGCGCGCGCTGTGGCCCGCTCCGCATCCTTCCCGAGCCCGCCCTTGCGGCGGAGGTTGGCGAGGAGCTGTCCGACGGCTAGCTGCTCCCCGTCTGCCGCGCCTTCGCCCCAGACAGCGTCCTGCCGGGGTGCGAGGTGCCCGGTGGCCCGCCGGTAGGACCGCAGCGCGGCGAGCTTCTTCTCCCATGCTTCGTCGCCCGGCTCCCACACCATCCCGGCTTCGTTGAGGAGCTCTTTGCGGTGGGGGTCGAGTTCATCTGCGCGCAGCGCCTTGCGCTGTTGATGCACCCATCGGCCAAGCGGAAACGCCTTCGTCCTCCCGACCTCAATCTCGATGTCGTAGGGGACGGCGTGCAGCCCGGTGATGCCGTTCTCGGCACGCCACCGGACCAGGGCCTGGTAGCCCTCGAGCCAGGCGAGGGACTGGGGCCGGATGACGCGGCAGCGGGTGAGGGCGGCGATGTCGGCGGCGTCGCGAGGGGAGGCGAAGTTGACCACGATCGAGGTGACCCGGTCGACCTCCTGCTGCGCCTCGCCGGCCTCCTCGGGCAGGCCCTCGCTCTCCGCGCCGACCGCGTCGGCCGCGGGGGCGGGCCGGACGTGGATGCGCCGCCGTTCGGTGCTGCGGGCGAGTGCGTGGGAGGCGAGTTGGTCGATCAGGCGTTCGGAGTGCGAGCGCAAGGCTTGGAGGATGTCGACCAGGGGCTGGTAGCTGGCGGAGGCGAGCATGTCTTTCGGGTCTTCCCCGGGCTGGAGGAAGACGGGGATGATGATCCGCGCGGTCTTGGCCCGGCCGTCGGGGTTGGGGCGCAGGGCACGTCCGATGTTCTGGACGACATCGACCTGGGAGCTGCGCGACCCGACGATGCACACCGCTTCCACTCCGCGCAGTCCGGTGATGTCGACCCCGACCCCGAGGGCGCGTACGGAGGAGAGGAACGCCCGGTGCACGCGCCGGTTGTGGGCGTCGATGCCGTTGGCGAACTGGTGGATCACCTCACGCCGGTGCGCGATGGGATGGTCCCCGCACAGCCAGTCCGCCCACACCCGATCCGCAGGCACATGACGGCCCTCTTCCAGCTCGTACAGCTCGGCGTCGATCGAGGATGCGGGCAGTTCCTCCGCCTCGGCCAGCGCCGCCGCGGAAGCCTCTGCGGTATACAGCTCGGAGGCTGTGCGCGGCATCTGCTCGGCGAACGCGGCGGCTTCTTCGACCCGCTGGTGGAACACCATGGTGGTGTGCAGATTCTGCTGCGCCGCGTGCTCCAGCAGTGCGGCCTGGAGCAGGGCCATGCGCCGGCCGCGCAGCGCGTCCTCGGACAGCCCGAGGATCGGGTCCGGGTCGCGGATCTCGAGCACGTCGATCTCGAACCCGGCGAGGATCGAGCGTTCTACCGCCTCCGCCAGCCCAAGATCAAAAATCCGGTTGCCGTACGTGTGGGAGTCGTCGTCCATCGACGCGATCACCACCTCCCGCCCGTCTCGCCCGCGCTGCGGCCGGGGCGCGGCCAGGATCCGCGGGGTCGCGGTCAGGTAGAGCCGGAAGTCGACCGGAATCCGGGACTGATCGTGGATCGCCGCCCACGGCCGCCCCATGTCCCCGGCCGTCATGTGCCCCTCGTCCAGAATGGCCAGGTCGAACGGCGCCATCCGCTGCCCGAACAGCCGCCCCCCACCCGCCAGAGCCGATTCCAACGGCCCAGGAACAGTCCCACGGCCAGAGACATCGGCGGGGTCCTCGCGGTCGACGAGGGAGGCGTACGTGGCGAACACGACCACCGGCCCGGAACCCGCCCACAGCGCGAGCTGGATCGGATTGGTCGTGGTGCGCACTCCGAGCTCCTCCAGGACCTCGTCCTTGTCCACCGAGCAGACCGCGACCATCGGAGCTCGGTGCCCGGCTCGCCGCCAGGTCTGGGCACTCTGCACGATCAGATCGAGGGTGGGCACCATAACGAGGATCCGCCCGTGCGGGAAGCACTCCAGCGCGCTCGCGGCAGCAGTGATCGTCTTACCGGATCCGGTGGCGGACACCAGCGTGCCCCGAGCCCCCTGCGCGGGAACAGACGATCTTGCAAAAAATCTGACCCATTCCCGAATGGCCGTTTTCTGGGTCACCTGATGTTCCCGGAGAATGATCACAGATTTCGACCTTTCCTTATTCCGGGCGAAATCAGGTTCTTCCACCACCCGCCCGTGCCCGAAGAGACCGCGCCCCCGTCGAGGGCAGGAGCGGGGTAGGGGTACCTGTCGATCCCGCCGCGCGCGGGCAGCTCGTCCTCGAAATCGCAGGCGGCTACGGCTTTGAAGCCGCCACGCCACAGCGCCTCAAGCACGGCCGTGACGGCTTGGACTACCTCCCCGGCCGGCGCTCCACCGGCAGCCTCGCACTCCAGCACGGTCGGCCACTCAAGGAAGTCGAAGGGATGGGCGCGCCTGCCGGCGGCGTAGTCGTTGGGCTCGCCGGACACGCGCACCGGCCCGACGGTCAGCTCCGCACCCTCGTCTTTGAGGCCGAGGGCGTCTCGAAGCCGGCCCAGGACCCGTGGAGCGGCCTCCGCGTCCACGTAGATCGAGGCATCTTCATAAGAGTCCGGGTCGAGGGGCGAAGACCTGCGGTCATGCGCCATGCGGAGCTACCGCCAGTGCGAGGACGAGAAGGCGCGCAGCGTTCACCGGCCGAAGCGGCCCTTCTTGGGCGGCTCGGCAGGCACCAGCTCCTGTACGTGGACGAGTTCGGCCACACGGACGTTCAGGTGCTCGGTGTACGTGGTCGGTGACTTCTCGCCCTTGCTCCAGGACGACTCGGTCAGTTCCACAAGCCAGCTCGTCGGTGACGTGCGGAAGACCACCCGGCCGCACGGGCCGGAGTCGGAGCTGCCCCACGGGGGGCGGGTACGAGCGGTCTCCTCAGCGCACGCAAGAGCCCCCTCCTCTCCGCCTTCGACAGGGATCTTGTCCACCAGGCTCCACTCCCCGTACTTGACCCGCTCCACCAACACGTACCAGCCCACAATCCCGCTCCTCCCCAAGCGCGGCGGCCACCGCCGCGCTCAGCCCGGCCAGTCCCAGGCAATAAGCCGCTGCCCGCGCAAAGTACCGAGGCTGCCGTGCCCCCCGACCCTGCTACCGCCTGTCCTCAATTTACGCCAATGCTACATACTGCATCACATTGAGATGCAGACTTGCAAGACCCCTCGAGCAACCCCCTTCACAAGGTCTCGTTCATCCCTGATGGCATCGCGTATCGGGGGTACACGGTGCCGCATGGCACCGAAGACCGAACGCATCCAGTTCCTGCGGGCCGTGCGGCAACTGCGCCGCATCCGCTCCTTCTACGCTGCGGCCATTCTCCTGTGGACGGGGTCCGCGGCCTGGACCGGCTGGCAAGCCCCGGGGAGCCGACAGATGGGGGTGTCCGTTCTCCTCCTGGCCGTCTTCACAGCACTGCTCGTCACCGCAAGCCTCGCCCTGCGACGCCTCGCCGTTCCCGCCACGGGCCGGCCCGTGCACCATGCTGCCCCGCACAAGCTGCCGAATACCCGCCGTCACGCCAACGCCTGAGGACCCGTCACCCTTCTCTGCTCTGTGCCGAACCCAGACTGCGCCCGCCACAGAGCAGAGCCCGCGGTCTGCCGACAGCCCGTTAACAGACGACCAAGCCCCCGTCCCTGCAGGCGCCCGGGCCGAAGGCCCGTTGCCGGACCCGCGCAGCGGGTCCGGCCGGTGGCGCGCAGCGCCACCAGGTGGCTGGAGCGCAGCGCAGGCCCCCGCAGCTCCGGGAGCGCAGCGGACGGAGCGTCACCAGACCGGCGCAGCCGGTCTGGTGAGCGGGACGCGCAGCGTCCCGCCAGCGCTCCCGCGGAGCGGGTATCTCATCGCTGCGCGATGAGCGAGCGAACATCCGCGCTGCGCGCGGATGTTGCGCTCCCGCGGAGCGGGAGCGAGATCG
>NZ_SSBL01000089.1 GCF_004795105.1 Streptomyces sp. A0642
ACAGCTCCATGAGCTTTTGCAGGGGGTCATAGCCCTCGGCGCGGCGGTCGTGGATCAGGTCGTGGGCGACCTTGACCTGCTCCTGGTCCAGGCGGGCGATCGGCAGGATCTTCGAGGCGTGCACGATCGCCGAGTCCAGCCCGGCCTTGACGCACTCGTCGAGGAAGACGGAGTTCAGCACCACCCGGGCGGCCGGGTTCAGACCGAAGGAGATGTTCGACAGACCCAGCGTCGTCTGCACGTCGGGGTGGCGCTTCTTCAGCTCGCGGATCGCCTCGATGGTCGCGATACCGTCCTTGCGGGACTCCTCCTGACCCGTGCAGATCGTGAAGGTCAGGCAGTCGATCAGGATGTCCGACTCCTGGATGCCCCAGTTCCCGGTCAGGTCCGCGATGAGCCGCTCCGCGATCGCGACCTTGTGCTCGACGGTCCGGGCCTGGCCCTCCTCGTCGATCGTCAGGGCGATCAGCGCGGCTCCGTGCTCGGCCGCCAGCCGGGTGACCTTCACGAAACGCGACTCGGGCCCGTCCCCGTCCTCGTAGTTCACCGAGTT
>NZ_SSBL01000035.1 GCF_004795105.1 Streptomyces sp. A0642
TCGGCCGACCCCGTACTTCCTTCGTCCGACCCCGTCACGTAAGGGACTCGATGACCACGCCCGACAACCTCGACACCCGCCTGGACGCGGCCAATGCCACCGTCCTCGCAGAGATCAGCAGGACCGACGCCAAGAGCGGCGTCCTGCTCACCAGCTTCTCGCTGCCGCTCGCCGCGCTCGTCGCGGCGGTGCCCGGGAAGGACTTACCGCCCCTCGTCGCCACCCTCGTCGGCGCCGGCGCCGTCGGCCTGATCGCCGCGATGCTCGTTGTCCTCATCGTGGTCCACCCGCGACTGGGAGGCGCCGCCCGCGGCAGCTTCCTCTACTGGTCCCTCTGCACGCCCGAGGACCTGCTCAAAGACCTCCAGCACCCGGGCGACCGCGTCACCCACATCATCCACCTCTCGCAGATCGCCCGCCGAAAGTACAAGGGCCTACGGCTCGCCGGGATCATCACCGGCGTATCGCTCCTCGCCCTGGGAGCCGCGCTACTCCTGGCCCTCGCTACCTGACCGCTTCCTCGACCAAGGAGAACCGGATGGAAACCGAACTGAACCCCGTCGACGCCGCCCGCCGGGCAGGGCTCTGGGTGGTAGGAACCTTCTGGGGGAAGCACGACGACACCAAGGTCCTCGCCCTCGCCACCCGAGACGACTCCGACCCACTCCCGTACGGGTGGGCCTGCACCTGCGGAATCGCTCAGCGCTTCCCCGTAGAGGAAGACGCCTTCCGTAGCGCCTGGTACCACGTCCACCCGCCTCGGTGGCGCGCCCTGGCCCGCCGGAACCCTCTCCTGCGCCGCCTCGTCCAACCCACGGCGCGTCTCCGTCACCCCTCCACGGCCTGAGCGGTGACCGGCCGCGCCATCCCCGCCGACCTGTACGGCGCCCTGCAAGCCTGCTTTCCCGGCGGCGGTCTGCCCGAATGGGTCACCGCCGCCGGCCCCCGCTGCGCTACGGGCGCTCCCCCGATTCCGGTTGACGGCGAGAGTCGCGCGGAGGAGCTGGCCGACCTGGTCGCGCTCGCCTGGTGGGAACTCCTTCAGGACCCGGGCGACGACCCGTTCACTGCCCTGTTCGCCAGGGCCTGCGCCCGATACCTGAGCTGACAACAAGAAGCGGGCCCCGTCCTCGGACGGGGCCCGCTTTTTTGTGTCCGGAAGTCAGGCCGCTGAGGCCCCAGACTGAGCTGGCACCTCCGGTGTGGACTCCGCCGAGTCGGGCTCGGCCGCCGCCGCGGGCTGCGGTTCCGCCTGTGCCGGAAGTAGTTCGGCGCGGCATCGGTCGATCTGGCTCTGCAAGCTGTCGAGATACCGACTTGCTGCGGTCGTGTCCCTCTTCGCCAGACGCTTAACCCACCGGTAGGACACCGCCCTCTCTGCCTGAGCCGTGAAGTCGACGTCGTCCGATTCCTCGGGGTCACCCTCGCTGAGAGACTCCACGTAGTTCCGGACGTGGTCGATGACCTGCTCCGCATCGAAATCCCCGTCGGGGAGCGCCTCGACTGCGCCGCTGATGACCTTGGCGGTCACGTTCACGCCGTCAACCTCGACCATGGTCTTGTAGACGAGCACGGCCGCGTCCACGTCCCAGGTGTCCGCGACTGGCACAAGCTCCCACACCTGCGCCTGATTCAACGCTTTGAGGGCCTTCTCGGCGTTGAGGCTCAGCGGGGTCGGCTTCTTCCTGGAAGTGGCTCCAATTGGAGCCACTTCGTTCGAGAGCAGTTCGAATACGGCTTCGGCGATGCGCCAGGTCCGGATGAGCTTGTTGGCGTAGGCCTTTTTCATCTGCCAACGGCGCCAGACGAACTCCTCGAAGGAGTCGCACTCGGCGCGGTAGAGCTTGCCGGTCCTGATGTTTTCCAGCGCCTTACCTGCCAGCCAGAAGGCCCACTGCAAGGTGTCGACCGCCGCGACGCACTGCGCGAGCATCCCCTTCTCGTCCGACGTGAGTGTCGTCGGCTGCGCAGAGAGAGGGCGGCGTAGCGGTTGCAGCGCCTGCGCCATGTCGACGGCGCTCTTGTACTCCCAGCGCTCCGTGGGTGAGGCGTTTCGCTGGCCGCCCATCAGATCAGTCCCTCCACACCTAGAGCCAGTTTGTAGAAGTCTTCTCGCGCCCGGAGGGCCGTCCCGCTCTCCGGGTACTGGATCACTGTCAGCCCCTTGGCGGGCGCCTGTGCATGCATCTTGTACCGGCGGATGGCCTGGGACATGAACGGGTAGTCCCGCTCCCGGCACCAGTCCTGCATCTCCTTGAGGTCCGCCTTCGTGCGGTCGGTCCCGCTGTCCCAGTTGTTGATAAGCAACCGGAAGGGGATGCCCCGGGGGCGCAGAAGGCGCTCCACGGTGAACTCCGCCGGCTTATGCGTCAGCGTCTCCACCGGGACGATCGGCACCAGGGCGAGGTCGGTAAGTTCCAGGACCTCGCGCATTGCCTCAGCCGCCGGCCCGAAGCCGAGTGGGTCCTCGGCATCGATCGGGGCGTTGGGATCGATGTCGGCGAACCCGGGGGTGTCCACGACGATACGCAAAACGTCAGGATCCTCCACGAGCTTGCGAAGCTCGCCGACCTTGCCCTTCGTGATCACGTAATCGAAGGGGAGTCGCTCCTCGGGTACCTTGCTGGCCCACTCCTCCAGCGAGCCCTGGACGTCGACGCCACACGCGACGACGGGGCACGGCTTGCCGGGCTCAGGGGGATTGCTCTCCCCCATCACCGCTGCCGTGTTGATGGCGTCGGTCGACTTCCCGGCGCCGCCCTTCTGCTGAAAGAAGGTGATGACTTTCGCGCGGTGCGGACGAGTCGTGGCCGCAGCTGCTTGTGAGGGGGGCATTGAACCTCCGTGGGCTTCCCCTTGTGGGTACTCGGACCCGGTCATATTGCCAGAGGCAGGGCTGTTCACCGCGCATCGCGCAAAGGGAGGGTGCGCCACTGACACGGGGGCGCCACACCTGCCCTGCGAACGGGGTTCATGAGGCTTCTAGTTGACCGTCACTGACTGCGCGGTCCACCGCAGCGCGGAGCAGGTCTCCGGTGGTGAGTACCTGGGTGCGGAGTCGTTCTCGGATCTCCAGCGCGGACTGGGGCGCGGAGAGTTTCCCGGCGGAGGCCGCGAGGGCTAGTTCGGCAGGGATGCCGTCGCGTTCCGCCTCGCGTAGAGCTACGTCGACACCGTCGCCCCAGCGGTCGGCCCATTCCTGGAGCCCTTCCACGGCGTCCTTGCTGGTCCAGTACGCGGCGCGTCGCACGGTCTCGCCGAGGGTGTACGGCAGGTTGATCGAGAGGCGGTGCGTGTAGCCGCCCTCGCCCATGGGCTGGCTCGGGGGAGTGCCCCACCGTCGGCCCGGGGCGTCGATCTCCCCCTCCGGCGGCTTGGGCCACTTGCGATCCAGCCCTCGGGCGATCAGCTCCTCACGCACGGCTCGGGTGATGATCTCGTCCCGGTTGCCGCCGAACTCGCCGGTGCGGCGCCTCCTGGTGACCTCCGCCCGGATGCTGCGGCGGACGGCAGCGGCTTCGCGTCGGGACAGGCCGGGGACGAGCAGCTCGTCTCGGCGCTCGCGGATCCAGCCCTCCTCGCGCTCCCGCTCGTTCTTCGCGTGCTCGATCACCCCCCTGTGCGACGCCTTGGTCAGGGCCACGTGGAACTTCACCTTCGCCATGCTCACCATGAAGGAAATGTAGCCAGATAAATGCCGGGACGAGTGGGCCCTCTGTGGCTCGCGGGCATGTCGGGGGCGGGAACTTAATTGGGTTGCTTCTGAGTCGTTATGGTCGTCAGGTAGGGATCATGTACGTCTGCCGCCGGCCGGTGGTCCCGGTGCGGGTGGCAGGGGGGCGGGCCGGGTGCCCGTCCGCTGAAAGCAACGGGGGAGTGGCGCTCATGACGATCCGAACCGATCACCAGCCTTACGTCCATGCCGCGGTCGCGGCGGTCGAAGACATCGGCCTGACGGTGCTGGCGTACGCCATCACCGGTCGCCCGCCGGCGGTCCGCACCGCCGCGGTGACGCTCGCGCCGCCGGAGAGCGGTCCGTACGCCGACGAGGAAGCCGACTTCGAGCTTGTCTGGGACGAGTCCTTCGGCTGGGTGCTCCGGCTGCCCGCCGAGGCCGGTACGAGCGACTGGTTCATGGGGGAGGACCTGGTGCCCTCTCCCGAACGGGTGGCGCGCTGGGCCGACATGGTGCTCTCCAGCCCGGGCCTGACGCCGAGCCGGGAGGACGGGCCGCAGCGCCTGCCCGAGGGTGACGACGACGCGTTCGAGACGCGCCTGTCGGCCTTCGCCGCGTCGGCCTGACGCGCTCGCTGCCCTCCCGACCGCCCGCCGGGCCGTCGGCGCTGAGGCTGCGCCGGGCCCCGCAGCTTGGAGAACGACATGTCCCACCCCGTCGAAACGGTCGCCGCTGCCCCTGAGCCGGAGCGCCGCCTCGGGCCGATCGGACGAGCCCGCGCGAGCGTCACCGCGATCGAGACCCTGCTGCGGCTGCGCGAGGACCAGACGCAGCCGACCGAGGACGACCTTCGCGTACTGAGGAACTGGCCCGGCTGGGGCCCGCTGGCCCCGGCGCTGGCAGGCGACCGCGAGGGCACCTGGTCGGAGATCGGCGAGCAGCTGCAACTGCTGCTGTCCCCGCGCGACTACCGGCACGCCGAACAGGGCACACCGACCGCCTACTACACCCCCGACCGGATCGCGGACGCCTGCTGGACGGCACTGCGGGACCTCGGCTTCAACGGCGGCCGCGTCCTCGAACCCGGCTGCGGCGCGGGCACCTTCATCAGTCACACCCCGGACCGGATGCCGGTCCAGTGGTACGGCGTCGAACGTGACCCGACCACCGCGGGCATCGCGGCCCTGCTGCACCCGAACGCGCAGATCATCAACGCGCGGTTCCAGGATGCCGGGATCCAGTCGAACAGCGTGGACGCGGTCCTGGGCAACGTGCCGTACGGGAACTTCCCCGTGCACGACAAGACCGCGCCGAAGGCCGTCACCGACTCGATCCACAACTACTTCATCTGGCGCTCGGTGCAGGCGATGCGGCCCGGCGGCGTCGCCATCCTGCTGACCTCCCGCTACACGATGGACTCGGCGGACGACTCCGCTCGCCGTGCCATCGCCAAGCACGCCGACCTGCTGGGCGCCGTCCGGCTGCCCAACGGGGCGCTCGCCGAGGGCGGCACCGGGGTCCTGGCCGACATCCTCATCGTCCGCCGGCGCGATACCGACGCGCCCGTGGACGACAGCTGGATGGAGGTCACCGAGGTCCCGACGGTCTCCGGCCAGTACGTCAACGACTACTTCCACCGGCACCCCGAGCACGTGCTCGGCGAGTTCGAGCAGGGCCGGGCCGCGCAGTACGGGCACACCCTGGCGGTGAAGGCCCCGGAGGACCAGGACCTCACGGCCGCGCTCGGCGGCGCCTTCGACAGCATCACCGCCGCCGCCCGTGCGGCGGGCCGAGAGTGGCGCGTCGCGGTCGGCGCGCAGCCCTTCACGGAGGACACCCTCCCCTTCCCCGTTCGCGAGGACGGCCGGAAGGAAGGCTCCTTCCACCTGGTGGAGGGCAAGCCGCACGAGGTGGTCGACGGCGAGCTGGTCGCCGTCGAGCGCGCGGGCAAGGAACTGCCCAAGCTCATCGCGCTGCGCGATGCCGCGCTCAAGCTGATTGAGGCGGAGACCAACCACGACACCCCCGACGAGCAGCTGGAGCCGCTGCGCGCGGAGGTGAACCGGCTCTACGACGTCTACTTCCGTGCGCACGGAGCGATCAACCGCTTCACCGTCGTTGAGGGCCAGGTCGATGAGGAGACCGGGGAGAAGGCGGTCAGCCGCCGGTATCCGCGCCTGGGCGGGTTCCGTCGCGACCCGGACATCGTCTCGGTCCTGGCCCTGGAGGACTTCGACGACGAGACGCAGACGGCACACAAGGCGTCGCTGCTCACCCGCCGGGTCAACCGGCGCATCGAGCGGCCGACGTCGGCGGAGACGCCGGAAGAGGCCCTGTCGCTGTGCCTCAACTTCAAGAACAAGATCGACGTCCCCACCATCGCGCAGCTGCTCGGGATCGAAGAGGACCAGGTCCCCGGCACGCTCGGGGACCTGGTCTTCCACGAGCCGGACACCGGGGAGCTGCTGACCAAGGGCGCGTACCTGTCCGGTGAGGTCGTGGACAAGCTGGAGCGCGCCGAGTTCCTGCTGTCGCAGGGACGCGACGACCTCCAGCGGCACGTCGATGAGCTGCGGCAGGTGCAGCCCGAACCGCTGCCGCCGGAGGACATCAAGGCCAAGCTCGGCGCCCCGTGGATCCCGGTGGAGGACGTCACCGCCTTCGCCGAGGAGATGCTGGGCGTACGCGTCGACATCGTCCACGTCGCGAAGACGGCGACGTGGAGCGTCGATCAGCCGATGACGCTCCCGGAGGCCGCGACCAGCGAGTGGGGCACCGACCGCGTCAACGCCTTCGAGCTGCTCGACCTGGCGCTGAACGGGCAGGCCCCGAAGGTCTACGACAGCTTCCGCACGCCCGACGGCGGGTCGCGGCGGGTCCGCAACGACAAGGCGACGCTCCTCGCGGAGTCGAAGCAGACGGCGCTGATGCGCCGCTTCGCGAGCTGGGTGTGGGAGGACCCCGACCGGGCGGACCGCCTGGCCGCGGACTACAACCGCATCTTCAACTCCTGGGTGCTGCCCAAGCACGACGGCTCTCACCTGACGGTCGACGGCATGGACCCGGAGTTCAAGCCGTACGAGCACCAGTGGGACTTCGTCCAACGCGTGCTCAGCGCGGACGAGGGCTCGCTGTGCCCGTACCCGGTCGGCGCCGGCAAGACCGCCACCATGTTCATGACGGCGGTCAAGCTCAAGCAGCTCGGCCTGGTCAACAAGCCGATGATCGTGGTCCCCAACCACCTGCTGGAGCAGATCTCCCGCGACGGCAAGAAGCTGTTCCAGAACGCCCGGATCCTCATGGCGGGCAAGAAGGACCTCGAAAGTGCCCGCTCGCGCATGCTGTTCGCGGCCCGGTGCGCCACCGGCGACTGGGACGCGATCGTCATGACGCACAACAGCTTCGGTCGCCTCGGGGTCCACCCGGTCACCGAAGCGACGTACCTGGAGGAGCTGGCCAACGAGTACCGCGTCGCGCTGGGCGCGGTCGACGGCGAGGACGGCAACCAGCGGCGCATCAAAGAGATCGCCAAGATGGTCGACCGGTTCGACGCCCGCGCGACCGACCTGCGCTCCAAGGCCGTCGACGCCGGTGTCACGTACGAGAACCTGGGCGTGGACTTCCTCCAGGTCGATGAGGCGCACCTCTTCAAGAACCTCGCCCTGCCGGCCACGACCGAGGGCATGTCGCTCGGCAAGCCGTCCAAGCGGGCCACCGACCTCGACCTGAAACTCATCGTCACCCGCGAGCGCACGGGCAAGGAGAACGTCTCCGCTCTCTACAGCGGCACGTTCATCTCGAACTCGGTGCGCGAGATGTTCGTCTTCAAGCACTACACGATGCCCAAGCGCCTGGAGAAGCTCGGACTGGCGAGCCCGGACGCCTGGGCCGCGAACTTCATCCACTTCGAGTCCCGGCCCGAGGTCGGGGTCGACGGCGTCTCCTTCCGCCTCAAGCGGCGCCCGGTGGAGTACACCAACGCCGACGAAGCCCTCGCCCTGTTCTCGGAGGTCGCCGAACTCCGGCCGCCCGAAGCCTTCAAGATCAAGCGCCCCAAGCGCGTCGACCGCTTCGTGGAGATCGAAGCCACCCCTAACCTGGTCAGCTACGTCGGCGGCATCTCCGACCGCATCGACCAGATCCAGGGCGGCAAGGTCAAGCCGTACGAAGACAACATGCTCAACGTCATCACGGACGGCCGCAAAGCCGCCCTCGACCTAGAGCTGGTCGGCGTCGAACCGGACGGCCCGGGCAAGGCCGGAGCCATCGCGAAGAACGTGCTGGAGGTCTACCACCGCACCAAAGACCTCAAGCTGCCCGGCGACCCCGAGGGAGTCGCCGGCGGGCTGCAAGTCCTCTTCTGCGACCTCGGCACCCCCAGCAAGGACAAGGGCAGTCAGGTCTACGGGAAGATCCGCCGCTACCTGATCGACGGAATGCCCGAGGAAGGCCTCGGGCCGATCCCGCGCGAGCGGATCAAGTTCATCCACGACTACAACTCCGACCTCGCCAAGGAGCAGCTGTTCACCGCCTGCCGCGCGGGCGAAGTCAGCGTGCTGTTCTCCTCTTCGACCAAGGGCGCCACGGGCGTCAACGTCCAGACCCGCGGCGTGGCACTGCACCACGCCGATCCGCCTCACCGGCCGGACGAGTGGGCCCAGCGCGAGGGGCGACTCCACCGCCCCGGCAACAAGCTCATCGACATCGACATGGAAGTCGAGTTCTACCGCTACATCGCGCTGAACAGCTTCGACAGCTACATGTTCCAGCAGCTGGAGCGCAAGCAGCGGCCCATCGTGCAGATCATGTCCGGCCAGAAGGTCGGCCGTGTCATCCAGGAGATCGACCCCGTCGGCGCGGGCTTCGGGATGGCCAAGGCCATCGCCGCGGGCAACCCGCTGCTGATGGACCTGGCGAACGTCAACGGTGAGCTGACGGTCCTGCTCAACGAGGCCGACGGGCACCGTCAGGCGCAGGCGCGCATGAAGCGCAAGGTCGAAGTCCTCTCCGAGACGATCCAGACGGCTGAGCAGGGCCTGCCCGGCATGCGCGCCATGGCCGACGCGATCAGGGCTGCGGGCGACGACGACACATGGCGCACGGCGGACGGTCGACTCATCGACCCCGAAGACGTCGCCGGGGTGCTCGCGCAGACGGCGCAGGGCTCCAAGCCCACCCTCGACCTGGACGCCGGGTATCGCTGGCGCGGGCTGAACGTCGGCTTCACCTGGATCCGCAGGCAGCAGTTCAACTCGGTCGCCTACGAATCGTGGGCGCACCTGGTCGCCGGTGAGCACCAGGTCGACGTCCGACTGAACCTGCCGTGGTTCGGCAAGGGCCAGAGCTGGCGCATCGTCAAGGCGCTCAGCGAGGCCGCCGACGAAGCGGTGATCCGCCCCGACGAGATCGAGCAGAAGCTCGCCAAGCAGCGGGCCGCACTGGAGGACACCCGCTCCCACATCGGCCGCCCTTTCGACCGTCGTGCCGAACTGGAGGACGTCCGCGCCCGCAAGGAAGCGCTGGAAGCCCAGATTTCCGACAGCGCGGTCTCCTCCGGCGACGAGAGCCAGGACGGCCCGCCGTTCGAGCCCGGGGCCGCCGGCGCGGAGATGACCGAGGCGGAGATGGCGATGCACGACGCCGCCGTCATGGCCGGGGCGACCGGGGGAACCGTCATCGTCCGCAGTGAGGGTCAGATCATCGGCGGCGCCCGCGTGATCGACCACACGGGCACGGACATCCGCACCCCCGACCTCGCCGACCTCGGGCAGTACCAGGAAGCCCTACGTGTCCTGACCGAGGCCGCGGCCGCCGACGAGAACGTGACCGCCCTGGCGCGAAACGCCGACGGCGAGTACGACAACAGCGGCTTCCGCGACGCCCTCGCCGAGTGGGCGCAGGACTGGGCCCTGGAGCGCGCCAACCTCCCAGAGAACCGACCGGCGTGGCTGCGCGACTGGCTGGAGCCCGAATCCGCCGACACCCGGCAGATGCTCATCGGCGAAGCCGCCTGGATCGTCTGGCAGCAGGCGCGGGCCACCGCCGAACCCGAAGGGCCGCCCGCGCCGGAGATGGTCGAGACCGCGGCCATCCTGCGGTACTACGAGCCGCTGCTCCAGCGCCACGGCGTGAACGGCGCCGCGGCGGCCGCCGACTACATCACGCGGCCCGGCTACGGCTTCGAGCCGGACGTACGCAACCCCCTGTACGACCTGGTCGCCCGGATCGATTCCGCAGCCGACCGACTCGCAGGTATCGACCGCAGCTTCGGCCGCTTCGGTGACTGGTCGATGGTCCACGTCGGATTGCCCCGGCTACAGGCATCCGATCGGTTGCGGGATGTCTCGATCAGCCTGACCAACGTGATGACCGGCACGGGTACGGCCGTGGGCAGCGTCGACCTGGAGGCGATCCTCGCCGCCCCCGGCACGGTCATCGACCTCCCGCCGCTCCCGGAGAGCACCCCCACGCCCGCGCCCGAAGCTGAGACGAACCAGGACACCGACGCACAGCAGACCCCACCGACCCCGACCCCCGACCCGTCCCCGGCCTCGGGTGGAACCGCCGACCCTGCGCCCGAACCGGAGAACTCCGCCCCGGACGCTCCGGCGCCCGACGCCCCGCCGAACGAGGGCACGGTCACGCCGACCACGGCCCCCGCGGACCCGCCGGCCAGCCCTCCGGGGCAGGCGCCCTTGCAGGACCTGATCAACACCTTCGGGGACCGGGTCATGATCGGCCACATCGGCGGCCCGCAGCCCGCGCGTACCCACCAGACCGCCGGATGGGCCGTCATGGCGGTGCTCAGCGAGGACCAGGTGCGCGGGCTGGTCAGCGCCGTCGCGGTCGACGGACAGCCGGTCAGCATGGAGCCCGGCACCATGCCCACCACCCGCGTACGGGAGTGGATCGCCGAGCAGCAGCAAGCACCGACGGGGGCGTTCTTCGCCTCCACCAGCAGCGAGCTGCCGCCCGCGATGCGCGGCGACGGAGACGTCCGCCTCTCGACCCGTGCGGACGGGTTGACCATCGAGCAGGGCGACGTCTCCACCACGATCCTGTGGGAGGAGCTCCCGGCCTGGATCGACGCCGCTGTCGCGTACGACACCGCCAACCGGTCCCCGAGCCTGCCCGCCTGGCGCCACGGGAGCCTGGACCGCGAAATCCACTTCCGCAGCGACGAGCGCAACCAGTCCGCGGCCCTGGCGCTGAACGCCCTGGCCCACGCGCTGCGCGAGACCACCCCGCCCACCGACGAGCAGCTGGCCGAAGCGCGCGACCGGTTCGGCCCGCCGGCCGCGCCCGCCCCGGCCGCGGACACCACCAACGACGTGGACACGGCCGCCGAGGAGAGCGCGCCGCAGGAGTCCCAGCAGCAGCTCCCCGAGGACGCCAAGCCGGTCCCGGGTGCCGAGGGCTACCACTACACCGAGGTGGCCCGCACCATCCGCCTCTACACCGAGCCGGGCGAAGAAGTCGGCACCGCGAAGTGGAGCTACACCAAGTACCGCTACCTGGGCGACGTGAACGGCGACGTGGTCCGCGGCACCGAGGACGGCGCCACCGTCGCCAAGCGCATGGCCAACCACCACGCGGTCGTCTACGGCGACAAGGTCCACCGCCCGTCACCGGACGATCAGGGCCGTGACCCGGTCTGGATCCTCCACAACGGCTCCGACACCCTCGTCCTCGGCGTGAGCCCGGAGGACGAGACCGCGAAGGCGGCGCTGTGGACCGGCGGCGGCTTCAAGAACTCCCGCCGCGCCGGCGGCTGGTACCTGCCCCGCACCTGGAAGGAACCCACCCGCAGGCAGCGGGTGGACGACGCGGTGCGGGTCCTCGCGGCCGCCGGACGCACCGTCATGGTGCACGCCACCCGCGAGGAGCGTCAGCAGCCTCCCGAGCCGCCCGCGCGGCTGCCGGAGCTGAACGTGACGCCGCCGACTCTGGACGAGGTGCCGCAGTTCTTCGACGCCGAACCGTTCACCGACCAGGACGACCTGGCGGACGTGCAGGCGATGGAGGCCGCCTACGCCCGATGGGGCCAGCACCCCACCGTCCGGGCCTACCTCGCGCAGGACAGCGACGCCCGGCCGGACGGCTTCGGCACCCCGGACAACCCCATCGCCGAACTCCACCTCGCCTACCACCGGGCCCGGTTGGCGTTGCGCGAACCGGTCCCCGGAGGACCAGACGAGATCGTCCGAAGGGTCTACGGCGTAGCCGCGTGGTGCCAGGCACTGGAGCCCGCCGTGGACGAGGACCTCCTCGACCCGCTCCAGGACCTGTACGCGGCGGCTCATCACCTCGCCGCCCGCTCACAGGCCACCATTGCCGTCCTGACCGCAGAGCAGACCGCGGCCGCCGAGGACGCGCCCACCCCGGAGCAAGCAGAGCAGGCGGCGCCGGCCACGGTGCAGCAGGAGCCGGGAGAACCCGCCGCCGCCCCGAACGAGACCCCCGTCGCGGACGTCACCGAGGAACAGGGCCCGGCCGACTCCACTCCGGCCGCCCCGGAACCGCCCGCGGCCCCGCCGGAGCCTGCCCCGGACGAGGACAGTGGCCTGCTCGTCGTCTCGGACGAGTTCGCGATCCTCTACGCCGCGCGCAGGGAACTGATGCCTGCGGGCGTCGCCGACGACGGCGTCACCTGGGACACCAGCCGCATCGTCATCGGCGACGGCGGCGTCCGTGCCGACGGCGCCACGGTCGAGCGGCTGATGGGCGCGGGACTGCTGGAGTACGGGGCGACGCTGAACGTCGACATCACCCCGGCCGGACTGCGGCGCATCAACGAACTGGAGCGCACCGACCGTCCGGAGCCCGCTGTCGGAGACCGCGTCCTGTGGGTCGCCACCGGCCGGGTGGGCATCGTTGGCGGCTACGCCGACAAGGAGCACCGGCGCGAGGCGGAAGTCGTCTTCGACACCGAGGGCTGGCCGAACGGCTGGGACATGGACGTCGCCCCCCTCTTCCTGGTCACCGTCGAACCCGGCGCCATGGAGCCAGAGGCGGCCGCCGAGGCGTACCGGGTGGCCGCGCTCCGGCAATTCCCCGGCACCCTGACCGACCCGGCCCTGCGGGGGCCCGCGCTGGAGGCCATGACCGCTGCGGCACTGGCCGCCCCGACGCTCGCGCAAGCGGCCCGGGCCAACGACCTGAACAGCTTCATCTACCCGTTGGCCGCCTGGGTGGACGAATGGACCACCGAGCAGTGGGCGGACGTCCCGCCGGCCGACTGGCCCGAATGGGTCCGCGCCTACTTCCGGCAGGGCGACGACGCCGTCGGCGACCGCAACGGCCTGTACGCCGAACTGGCGGGCCCCGTCTACGCGGAGCTTCGTGCCGCCGACCCCGTCCCGGACGCTGCCCTCACCGAGGCGGAGCAGCAGACCACCGAGGCGGAGCAGCAGACCACCGAGGCGGAGCAGCAGACCACCGAGGCGGAGTCCGAACCGGAGCCCACCCCCGACGCCGACCCGGAGGAACAGCTCGACACCATCGGCACCGAGGACAGCACGGTCGCCCCGCAGGAAACGCCACCCGAACCCGTCCCGGCCACCGACGTCACGGAGTCGGCCGCCCCGGAGCCGGAGACGGCAGGCGCCACGGACGAAGAGGAAGTGCAGCTCGACCTCTTCGGTGAACCGACTCCCGCCCCCGCGCAACGCCCGGGCCGCCGGCGCGGCCGCCGCGAGCCGGAACCCGCACCGCAGGAGTCACCCACCGACGATCCCGCCGTACCGGAGACCACGGTGGAACCGTCTGCGAACCAGGTGACGCCAGAAGCATCCGAAGCGGCGGAAGGGACCGAAGAGACCGAGACGGAGAAGTCCCGGGAGCAGCTGTTCCAAGAAGCCGTGGACGACCTCTTCGCGGGTGCCGAGCCGGAGACTGAACCTGTCGCTCCGCAGGAAGAACCTGCGGAGCCTGCACCTGCACCGGGGCCACCGGCTGACGAGACGTCCCCGCAGGACGCCCCGGCGCCCGAACGGAACGAAGCCACCGAAGCACAGCCGGAACGCGCACCGGAGCCCCCAACGATGGAGCCCGAACCGGCTCCCGCTGCGGGGCCCATTCCCGCGGCCGCCGAAGAAGCGCCTGCACCGCCCGGGCCGCCCGCCGGGGATCCGGAACCGACCACCGATAGGGGCGAGATGGCCACGCCGCCGTCCACCACGGACACCGACGACGCTGTGCCGGTCGAAGACCCGCCCGAGCCTCAGCCGTTCACCGACATCACATCGCTGACCGCTGACCCCGCCTATGAGCTGCACCTGACCGGCGTAGACGGACAGAGCCCCACCTCCGGCGAACTGCGGTACGGCGAGACCACGATCGCCGACGTACGCCTGTCGGCCTCCGGGCGCTGGTTCGCACGCCTGACGGTCGACGGCCTGCCCGCCGACGTGACGCACCTGAACGGGGCACCACAGGAAGCGGCGGAGCAGGGCGCCGTGATGTTCGCGGCCTTCACCGGGACGCCGTACGGCACCCCGCCCGGCCCGGCCGTCGACGACGGACGGCTGACGCGGGTGGACGTGCTGCGTGGCGAGCTGCGATCGGCCGCACTGGAACACCTCGACACCATCACCGTCGCGGTCGCCCGGGTGGACCCGGACTACACGCAGCTCCCGCAGTTCCAGGTGCTGAGCGCCCGGCTCAACGACCTGGCTGCCGCGGAGATCGACGCGCACGGCTCCCGGCAGATGGCCGCGAACATCACCGCCGTTCAGCAGGCGGTCAACGCCTGGGGCGGCACACTGCCCGTGGACCCCGCCCTCGATGAGCGGCAGCACCTGGCGTTCCCTCTCGCGCGCATGCTGTTCGACACCGCACGCATGCACGTCCGCCTCCAGGCCACCCTGGACGCGGTCCAGGCCGAACGTGCGGCCCTGCGCGAGCAGCAGGAGGCCGCGGCCGCACCCTTGGCGCCGGCGGAGCCGGTCCGCGAGGAGAGCGTGCAACAGACGCCGCCGACCCCTGCGGCGCCGGAACCGGTCCGCGGGCCGGTCATCACGCTCGGGCTACGGGAGTCCGGCGACGGGCAGCTCGTTCTCAGCGTCGACACCGTGGAAGCCTCCCAAGGCCTCGTCCTGCCCGGCATCACCTCGGCGGACATGCCGGGGATGCCGCTGCCGGTCACGGCGGAGGTGCCCATGCTGCGGCGCGCACCGCAGCAGGCGGAACAGCTGGTGTCCACCAAGGAGACGCACGCGTGGCTCGCCGAGCACCTGGTCGACGGCCCGCTCGCACAGGCGTGGAACGTCGGCGCCGTACGCGAAAGGCTCGTCGTCGTGGTGGTCGACGTCCTGCGGGACGGCATGACCCCCAGCGTGGACGAGGTCGCCGCCTGGCTGGTGGCCACGGCCGCCGAACAGGATGGTCTGCTCCAGGCTGCTCATGACGCCGCCACCGTTGAGGACTTCGCGCCGGCGTTCGCGCGGGCCGCCGACGACCTGGTGGCCGACGGCGGTTCCGAGTTCCTGGTGTGGCGCTACCTGGGAGACGGTGAGGGGAACCGCCGCCTCGATGTGCTGGCCCGGGCAACGCCGGGCGCGTACGAGCAGCTGCGTGCCCTGCCCGCACCTGCTGGCCCCCCGAGCCCGGAACAGGCCGCGGCCTCGACCGAGACCGAATCACCCGCCCCGAGCCCCGAAGTACCGGAGGACCCCGAGATGGCCACACCCGCCCGTCCTGCGACACCCGAAAACGCTGAGCCCGTCATCCCGGCGGCCGCCGACGCGGGTGAGGACTCCGGACCGGGCGAGCGGAAGCCGGAGCCCACCGACGTTGCGGAGTCCGCCGTCCCGGTGGAGCCTGCTCCTGCTGCGGAGCCGACCGGCGATCTGCCGCTGTTCACCGGTGCGGAGAGCACTGCCGGGCAGACGGAGGATCGGCCGCTCGACATCGTCGGCGAGTTCGAGGCCGTCAAGGAGGCGTGGGACGAACACGTTCCCGCCGAGCGGGGCTCTGGAGAGGAACTGTTCGCCGATGTGCAGGCGGACCTGGCCAGTCTCCAGCAGATGCTCGCCGATGCCGTCGCCGAGGCGAAGTCCGCGCCCGAGGCGCCGCCGGCCGCGCCGGTGCTGCCCGCTCCGGCCGCCGAGTCCACTCCCTCGGCCGAACCGTCCTCCGGCGAGCAGGAGGCGGTGACGGCAGACCGTGACCCGCAGAAGGCAGCGAGCGCGGTGAACACGGCACTGCGGGAGGCGGACGAGCACGCACCCGCCCTCCAGGACCTGCCGGAGTGGCAGCGCCTCCAGACGGTCCGTGGCGCGTTCGGCAACCTGATGCGCGTCATGAGGGAACGCGCGGGCGAGCACTTCGGCAAGCTGATGGAGGACGGCCGGGTCGGCGACTTCGTCCGCCGGGCCTCGCTCGTCGTGTGCGAGAAGGTCGCCGAGTGGGCACAGGCCGGTGCGAACCGGCTTCGGCGGGACGACGAGCGGAGCACGGAGCAGCGCGGAGCCCTGCCGAGCGCCGATGCGTTGCTGCGGCTGGGGGACGCGGCCCTCGACTACCGCGGGCCCCGAGGCGGAGGCAGCACGCCGCCGCCGTCGGCGAGCGGGGTGCCGGACGTGAACAAGATCCCGGAGATGCGGAAGATGGGCGAAGCCCTCGCCCGACCCATGCCCGGCGCGGCCAAGCGGGTCTCCACGGCGGCCGCGCGGGGCCGGTCGACCACGACCTCCAAGCGGTCGGCGAAGGGGGCGAAGAAGTCGGCCAACGGCAGCGCCGAGCAGGCCGGACACCTCCGCCGCAGCGGCGAGCAGCAGGCTGCCCCCAAGCCCAACCAGCAGCGCTGACGCGCTTTCCGATCGGGGCCCGGTGACCACCTGTCACCGGGCCCCGCCCGTTGATGGTCATTCTGGCCAGATAACCCGCGCGCTTCGGCGGCCCCCGAAAGCCTTCGTGGGCCGGGGTGGTCGTCGCGGTGCGGCACGGCCGGGGCCCGGGCCTCAGCAGCATGGAGAACTGCTGTTGCCCGGGCCCTCGAACGTCAGGCTCCGCGGGCTGCCATGGCGATGCCGCCGGTGATGGCGGGGGCGCCGTGCGGTGCGGGGCCGGTGAGTGCGGGCCCTTGGGGCAGGGTCGTGCTGGCCTGCCAGTGCAGGACGGTTCCCTCGGTCGAGCGGGCTGGGTACACGTACCGGGTGCTGCCCGCGGCCTTGTCGGTGTGCATGGCGTCCATGAGCGTCCCGGCCACTATCTCGCCCCGGCCCTTCGCGCACACGGCGGCCTCCTGCCACACCGCCTTGCCGCTCTCCTCCTCGGCGGGCAGTGTCGTGCACACCAGGAGTCGCTGGTTGACGGACTCGCTCCACCGGCCGCCGGGCACGATGCCGGCGGGCGGCTCCAGGCGGACGGCGACGACCTGGTCGGCCCGCACCCACTGGTCGGCCACCCGGACCCACGTGGCGCTGAGTTGCGCTGTCACGTCTCTTCTCCTCGGTCGGTGAGTGAACGGTGCAGGGCGGGCCCCCGGGGGTGCCCGCCCTGCGTTGGTGCCCTCCCTGTCGGGAGGCTGTGGGGACTACGCGAGGCCCACGTACCTCCAGGAGATCCACGCCTTGGTGCCCTTGTGGGCGCCCTGGCGGATGGTGCTGTAGTACCAGAGGTTCTTGCCGTCGCTGGTCTTGTAGGTGCAGTGGTAGGTGAAGTCGGTGCCCTTGGCGAGCTGGCCGTAGGAGCTGTAGTTCGTTCCCGGGCCGCTGCGGATGTTCACGTTGCTGGAGAGGGTCTCCCACACGCTTCCGGGCTTGGAGTCCTTGATGTTGCACTTCGAGGAGCCGACGGCAGCGTTCGCTGCCGGGGCCAGGGCGACGGCCCCGCCCAGCAGGACGCTCGCGGTCAGGCCTACGGACACTGCGCGCATACGAATACTCAAAGCACTTCCCCCGTGGTGTCGTGAATTCCTTGAAAGGGCAGTCAAAGCGCGACCTATTCGCCCTGTCAAATCTTTTCGCACCGCGCAATACTCGTCATCTCGTAGGCTTTTCGCACCGCGCAATAGCGCTGGTAATGGGAATGCCTGAGTATGCAATTTCGCGTGATGCGTTCGTGTCATTTCGCGTGGCGAAATCCACGGCACTTCCACCCGAAATGGTGCGATGTAAAACCCTCTGAGCTTTCCGCGTGGCGCATGTAGGGTTGTGATCACCTGTTCGATCCGTGACCTATGGGGGGTGACGAGGGTCTAGGGGTTCAAGGGCCACGTCCGACCGGCCACGCCGTGCGGGCAGCAGGCCTATGGGGAGGACCGCCCACTTCTACCCCACGGGGGAAGGGCGGCATGCGCGACAAGGAACAGCATGCTCAGCCGCATCACGCCGAAGGAAATTCACGCAACCGAATCAACGCCGGGAAACGCACCCGCTGAACGCTCGGGCGGAACAGTTCACGCCCACCGCGTCATGCTCGTCGTCCAGGCCTTCACGCTTCTGCCAGGAACCGACCACGGCCCCAGCGAGCTTGCTGCCGCCACGGGCCTGAACATCGCGGTCGTCTACCGCATCCTGCAATCGGGGATAACCACCTCGATCTTCCTGCGGGTGCCGCCCGGCCGCTACCGGCTCGGGCCCGGCGCCGCCCGGATCGGCATGCAGGCCATGGCGACCACACCCGACGCCACCGCCGCCCGCCCCGTACTGGAACGCCTCAGCCGGGTCGTGGACGGCTTCGCGCTCCTGTGGGTGCTCTCCCCCTACGGCGGCCCCCGCAAGGCCTACGCCGCCAGTGCCCCGGGCCGCTACGACTTCGAGTCGTTCGGACTCCCCCTCGCCGACCTCGTGGAGATGGGCCAGTCTCTGCGCGTGGGCGCCGCCGGCCGCGTCATCGCCGCCCACCTTCCCCCCTCCCTGGTCTCCGCCATCCTGGAGCAGCCGCTGCCCGCCGGAGCCGGACCGGGGACCGAGCGCGCCGCCGCGGCGTTCGTCACGTCCCTCGCCGGAGTGCGCGAGTCGGGCTACGCCGTCTCCCGCGAGGAGGTCCCCGGGTGGAGTGCGGTCGCCGCGCCCGTCATGTGGGGCCGCACCGTCTACGGAGCCGTCTCCGTCGTCAAGCCCTCCTCGCTGATGCCCGAGGACCTGGCCCTGCCCGTCGCCGCGACCACCGCGGCCGCCGAACGGCTCACCGTGCTCGCCTCCGGCGACGCGGACCCCTACCCCTTAGCCGGATAGCGGGCCGAAACACAGTCAGGGCCGCTCCGTACGCCCGGGAACGGGGTACGGAGCGGCCCTTCGTCGTGTCAGGGTGCGGCGCCACGGGGGGAGCGCCGCACCCTGCGATCAGCGTAGCGACGTCGCGCCCAGCTCGTGGGCAATTCCGCCCCGGCTCAAACTCACATCTTAAGAGGTGAGTTTGAGGGGTGAGTGCGTCCCGGCCGGACCGGCACCGCCCCGCCCGGCCGTCGTTGACGGAGCATGAGTGGAAAGAAGCGCCCGCGGGCGCGGACGGGAAAGCGCCTGCGGTGCAACCGGTGTGGCTGCTACGCGCCGAGAGACCTCGCGTCCAAGGCTGCCGAGGAATGGGCCGGGAAGTGGGAGGGAGGCCGCTTGGTGCTGATCGTGTGCCCGCCGTGCCAGACCCCCCTGGAGAATGCGGCGGCCGAAGCGAACGACGCCGAGCTGGCCGTTGCCCGCGCTGACGGCGGGAGGTTCCTGCCGGACCCGGTGCTGTGCATCACCGGCACGCTGGAGGACCCCGGAACCGTCCTGTACGGCCGCAACCACCTCCAGCGCATCAGGACGGCGGGACAGGCCGAAAACCTGGGCCTCGTCTCCCGCCTCCCGGCCGATACGCGGTGCGTGCCGATCGTCGGCGGGGTGATGGTCTACCTGCCCGGCCAACGGGCCGCCCCGTAGGCCGGGCAGGACCCAGGAACAGGGCAGGCGCTCAGGGGAGCAGGCCGGGGCCGCGCGTGTGCCGCCCCTCGCTGTCGACCACGATCAGGGGCGGGCAGTCGGGGCAGGAGAACAGGTTCTGCGATCCGAGCCACCGCCATCCCGCGTCCCACAGGGGCCGCCACTGCACATCGGCGGGGCGCGGAACGGTTGCGGCGCACCGCGTGCAGGCGACGGTGGTGGACTTCGACATCGAGGTTCCTTCGGGGTGGGGCGTGTTCAGGTCGTACGGCGCCGCCGCTGCGTACGCGACGGCTGGTCTACTCGGCGTCGACGGCGGCGTCGGCGGTGAGCTGGTGGACGGTGCGGGACTCCTTCGTCGGGCGCATCGGGGCGCCGTCGGGTCCGCGCACGTACTCGACCACGGTGATCTCCTCGTGGTGGTGGTGCTGCTTGTCGGGGTCCTCGCGGTGCAGGCGCGGGTTCATGCAGTGGGAGCGGTCGTACTCGGCGATCACCTGCCGGTAGTCCAGCTTCCGGCCGCTCGGCACCGGCGCGGCCGGCGTCGGCTCGTCGGGGCGGGGGCGCCGTCCCCGGAGGGTGACGAGGTGGACGGCGGAGTCGTCCGCGACGCCCTTGCGCCGGTCGCGGCGCAGGTCGGTCGGCTTGCGTGGCTGGACGCGCTGCTGGGTGATCGGCCGCTTGGTGACCTGTTCCTGGGTGATGAAGTCCCAGCACGCGTAGACGACGTGGGCGACCTCGTCGGTGGTGCCGATGTGCATCGGGCCCGGGGTCTCGGTGGCGCCCGTCGTGGTCTCGTTGTCGGCCATCAGCGGCGGCATGCCGGGCACGGCGTGGGTGGGACGGGTCCAGAAGGTCAGCCACCACGTCGGCTTCGCCCGGCCGTCGAAGGCCTCGATGTGGCGCACGGTGCCGTCGGGCCCGAACCACCGCCAGAACGGCTGACGCGGGCCCGCGACCGGGGTCGGCTGGATGTGCGCGGGGGCGTGCGCGAAGTCGGCGGCCCACGGCCCCCAGGACACCGCGACCACGTCCGCCGGCCGTTCCTCGCCCTGCGGGACGGTCCGCACGAGCGGTTTGCCGAAGGCGATGAATCCTCGGGTGGCGGGCACCCGGTGCGGCGCGAGCGGCCCCTTGCGGCCGCGCTCCGCCTTGCGGATGGCGGCCTCGGTCATCTCCTCGTCCACGTGGTACAGCCGCGCCCGGGCGAGCCGGTCGTTCTCCTGCGCGAGCAGCACCCGGGCGGCGTCGTCGGCGCCGTTCAGGAACGGCACGAGGGTACCGGTGTTCTCGAACAGCGCCATGGCGAGCCGGTTGACGGCGGGTTTGCCCTGCTGCGCGCTGATCAGCCGGGCCCGGAGGTCGGGCAGGCGTCGCGGGTCGATCGGCTCCGTGGCGGCCGTGGCGGGGAAGCGGCGGGGCCCGGCTTCGAGCAACGCGTGCACCCCGGAGCCGATTGCGAGCAGCTTCTGCGCGTTCTCGGTGGAGGCCGCACAGGTGCGCGCGACCAGGTCGTGGAGCTGGGAGTCGTCTTCGCCGTCGATCGCGGACTGGAGCAGGCTCGCGATGGCCGGGGGCGCGGCGGGCAGGTTCCGCGCGACGCTGAAGTGGCCGTAGCCGCCCGCCTGCCAGCGCTCGGCCGCTGCCCGGCACATGCTCAGCAGCTCCGCGACGACGGGCGCCTGCCGGTCGAGCAGGGCGATGTGTGCGCTGTGGGCGCGGAGCTGGTCGGCCACCTCCGTGGTCGGCCCCGACAGGGCCTCTCCGGCAAGGGTGGCCAGGCGCTCGGCGAGGGCGGCGTCCTGCGCGGTCGGGGCGGGACTGGGGCGATCGGTGATGCCGGACATGCCCGCCAGTATCCCAAGGCGGGAAGTGCGCGCCGGCCATCCGACTCCGTACTCCGATCCGGTCAATTTCCGTAAGGCGCCTTACGGAAATCCCGTAAGGCGCCTTACGGTGTCGTCATGGATGAGACGACTGCCATACCGCCCGCCGGTGTTCCCGCCCGCGTGCCACCCCGGTACAAGGAACTGGTCGAGCAGTGGGGCGCGCCGATCGGCGTGGAGGAAGCACGCAACCGCTGGGGCCAGCTGGTGGCCGCAGCCGAGGACGGCGCGATCACCCTGGTCGCCATGGACACCACGGCGAGCCTCGGCTACCCGACATGGGCCGCCATCGCCCCCCTGGACAAGGTCGCCGACCCCGGCCGCTGCCCCGTGTGGCCGCTCACCTCCGCCCGCCCCAAGCTGGCGGACGTGATCGCGGACGCCACCCGGTTCCCCGACGGTGCCCCGCAGATCCTGACCCGTCACCGGCGCCCGGTCGCCGCGGTGGTCGCCGCCCTCACCCTGGTCGACCTGCCGCCCGACGGCGAACGCATCACGGTGGACGCCTTCCTGCGGGAGGGCGGCACCATCACCCTTGGGTTCGACCCCGGGCAGGACGGCGCCACCGATGACGAGGGCGACGTGATCCAGGAACCGATGCCCGAGGGCTACTTCGCGGTCGCCACGGAGCCGGACGGCCGCGAGGTCGGACGGGGCGGAGGCGACAGCGTCGCGGAGGCGCTGCTGCGGCTGTGGCGCCCGCCCGCGCACCTGTACTCGGACGAGCCGCCGTTCGACCCCTGGGGCACGCCCCCGCCTGACGACCTGCCGGAATCCACGATGCAGTTCTGACCCCTCAGATGCAGTTCTGACCCCTCATGACGAAGGAGCGACCTACGTGACCACACCCCTCAAAACCCTCTCCTCCTACGGACCGCGCCAGTTCGGTGACCGGATCGGCCTCGCCGAGTGGCAGTTCGAGCGGGCCCTGCGCCTGGGACTGATCCCGGCCGCCGACGCGGGCGGCCGCTGGTCGGACACCGTCTTCAACGAGGTCACCTCCCGCCTCGACGCCGTCCGTACGGCGGTCGGCACCATCCCCGACGTCGGTGCCGCCCGCGCGGAGCAGCACCTCGCCGAACGGTTCGGCATCACCGTCAACCCGGGGGCGGCCGCCGAACTCTCCCGCCGGGGACACCTCCCAACCCGCGGGGACTACCGGGGGCACACCTTGTACTGCGGGCTGACCCTGGAGGCCTTCGCCGACCGCCGCAAGGTCGAACGGGCCTCCCGTGCCGGCCAGCTGCACATGCGTGACGAAGCGGCCCGTGTCCTGGAGCTGCGCGACGCGGACTTCGAGCACCTGG
Organism: Streptomyces sp. A0642; assembly: GCF_004795105.1. Classification (GTDB taxonomy): domain Bacteria; phylum Actinomycetota; class Actinomycetes; order Streptomycetales; family Streptomycetaceae; genus Streptomyces. The sequence goes on from NZ_SSBL01000035.1 coordinate 22,736, forward strand.
TGCGCGCGGGCCTGCTGACCCACTCGGAGACGACGGTCTCCTCCTGGCACAAGGGCACCGTCGTGCGGCTGTACCGGCAGGCGGACCTCGACCGAGTGCTCCGTTCCTCCCGCGTCGACTGGGCGGCGGTCCGTGCGACGCCGAAGGGCCGCCCGTCCCCGCTGGCGGCGCTCCCGACCCGTACGGGGTGACCGCTGTCCTCCCGCTCGAAAGCGCGGCGGCCGACGGTCCGGGAGCGTCCCGGGCTGTCGGTCGCCTGTGGAATCCTGCCTACCGGACCAACGAGCAAGAGGGGGAACGTGATGACGCACCCGATGGTGAGCCGGTCGGGAGTGCCGCAGAGCGCCCTGCCGCTGATCTCGGCGGTCTGTGGGGCTGTCGCCGTGGGGGCGTCCCTCGTCGTCACCGCGAAGGCGCATCTGCTGTACGGCAACGTGCCCTGGGGGCCGCTGCTGTGCGTGGCCGCCAGCGGGGCGGGGGCGGTCGTGGGGTGGTGGGGGTTTCGCCTGCTGGGCTTCCGCTACCGCCCGTTGACGCCCCGGATTTTCGCGGTCGCCGTGGTGCTCGGGGCCGCTACGGTCTGGGGCGTCCATGCTCTCGCCTCGGAGGTCTGGAAGACGGCCTCGCAGCGGTACACCGACGAACTGGGCGGTCCGGGCGCCTGCCTGGCCGGGACGCCTTATGGGGAACAGGCGGCGTCGGTCATCACCGTGCCGCAGCGCAGCGGTCACCCGATGGAGGTCTGGCCCGGCACGGTGGACGGCTCGAAGGAGCCCGTCCCCACACAGGTTCTCCGGCTCACCTTCGCCGACAACGGCTCCCGCCCGTTGGCCCCGGCAGACGACGCATCCCGCGAACTCCTTCGCGCCTACGGTTGCCACTGAGAGGATCGGACCCATGGAGTTGAAGATCGGCACGCTGGACGGTTCGACGCAGGCAGCAACTCAGGTCACGGGTCCGACGATCGGCAAGACCCGGCCCGCTGCGGGGACGGTCGACGCTCGCGCCGGCTGGACGTGCGACGCGGGCGCCTCCCTGATCGCCGAAGCGATGACTCCCGGCCCGGGACGGCTCGGCACACTGCACGCCGTGATCTACGTGTGCCCGGACCACCAGGATGAGGCGGAGGAACGGATGGTCACGGCCGGGTACGAGCCGGAGACCCGGCCCGCCCCGCCGTCCCACCGCTGGGATCCCTGGCCCTGCGGACAGGTCACCTCGTTCAGCGTCGAAGCGGTCGAAGCTCTCGCTGCCCCCTGATCCCCCCGCGCGACAACGGCGGCCCCCGAGGACTTCTCGGGGGCCGCCGCCGTACGTACGGGCAGAAGGCGACTCAGTCGCCCCGCACCACGTACACCGTGTCCAGGAACGGCTTGCCCTCCGGCCCCTTCGGGTAGTCCAGGACGGTGATGTCCTCGTGGGTGCATCCGCCCTCGCGGTGCAGAGCCGGGTTCATGCAGTGGTCGCGCGAGTGCTCGCGGACCCACCACTGCCCGCGGTCGTAGCGGCGGGTCGGCTCCGTTCCGTCCGTCTCACGCCGGGAACGCGGCACGGAAGCCTGGCGGCCCCGGATGGTCACCAGCTGCACCGTGCCGTCGTCGGTGATCCCCCGGCGCCGGTCGGCGCGGAGCTTCACCGGCTTGCGCTTCTCCTCGGCGACGTCGACCACCGGCTTGCCCACCCGTTCCTGGGTGATCAGGTCCCAGCAGCCGACGACCGCGCGGGCGGCGAAGTCGGCGTTCTCCTGCGAGGCGTACGTCTCGGCGAGCACGTCCCCGACGGTCATTCGCTCGAAGCCGATCGGGGCCAGTGGCGGTGTCGCGGCCGTGTGCGCGTACAGCGTCAGGAACCACGTGGTCGGCTCGTCCGGCCTGCCCGGAACCTGCCAGGGACTCCAGGACGCGGCGACCAGCGGCGCCATGCCGGGCGCGTAGTCGACCGGCTGGTCGAGCACGAGGAACCCGGAGGGGGAGGGGACGCGCCGGGTGTCGAGCGGCGTCTTCCTCGGGCGGGCGGCCTTGCGGGTGGCGACCGCCGTGGTGTCGGCATCGGCGAAGAACATCCGCGCGCCGCGCAACCGGTCCCGCTCCTGCGCGCACAGCAGACGCGCCCGCTCCACATGACTCAGCCCGGGGAACAGATCCTCCGGGAAGAGGGCGGTGAGCTGTTCCTCGCTCATCTCCCGGGCCGTCCCCTCGGACGTCTCCGGAGCCTCCACGCGGGCCACCAGCTGACGGCGCCACTCCGCGACCTGGCGCGGCTTGACCGCCCACGGTCCGGGCTCGACGCCGTCGATGACGAGCGTGGGCAGCGTGCCGTCCGGGTCGAGCACCGCGGCGACACGGGCGAGGGTGCGCAGCAGTTCCAGCAGCGGGGCGCCGGCGCGCTCGAACGCCCAGACCTTCCGCTCGTACGCGGGGAAGTTGTTCTGGTACACGTCGCCCAGGGCGTCCCAGACGTCCTCGTCGTCCAGGTCGATCAGGGCGAACATGGCCTGCTCGATGGTGCGGCCGTGCTGTTCCTCCAGCTGGAGCAGCTGCGAGGCACCGAACAGGGCGACCTGCGCGCCGCTGCCGCCCTTGATCGGGTCTCCGCCCGTGGCGATGCGCCGCAGGGTGCGCTCGAAGCGCTCGTCCTCCAGGGCGGGGCTGAGCTGGTAGCTGCGGGCCAGGGCGGTCAGGTGCCGCCAGTTGTCCGCGGTTGCTTGGGTGGCGACGAAGATGCCGGACACGTGCTGTCTCCTGCGGGTAGGGACGGAAAGGACTGGGGCGGGGGCCGGTGGCCGCTGGGGGCCTTCGCCGGCCCCCAGGCCCCCGCTGCCACGGCACCGACCGGCGCGGTCAGGTAGTGGTCGGTGCCGCTGGGTGCGCGCCGGACGGCACCGTGGTCTGGGTGCCGTCCGGCAGGTGATTGGGCGTCAGAGCGGGATGCAGCCGACGCTGATGTGCCAGTACGGGCCGCCGTACGGCCCGAGGTGATAGCCGATGGTCGTCAGGTCGGTGTCGGGCAGGCCCGGCGCGATGATCAACGAGAGGCTGCCGCCGCCGTACCGTGCCAAGGCCGTCCACTGGTGGATGCGGGGGTCCGACGGGATGACGATGCGTGCGGCGCTCTCCTCGCACAGGAGCTGTATCGTCACCCGCCCGTCCCTCTCCAGCGTCCACCGGGCCTGCGAGTCGACGGCCCGGGCGGTCTGGCCCCGGGGAACCAGCCGGTAGCGGGTGACGAAGTCGTCCACCTCCGCCTGGTCGACGCCCGGCTTCACCACCAGGACCAGCGCGGCGATCAGTCCGTCAGCCGTCGGCATGCCGGTCGGCACGGCATCCACCAGCGGCAGACCCTCGTACACGGTCCCGCCGAGCCCTCTGCTCTGGTTCACAGCCCGATCCCCTCGGTCGCGTTGTCGTCCCACTTCTCGCCCTCGTCCACGTACTCCCAGAACACTGGCGAGTTCGGTGACCAGCCGCCCTGTGCGCGCAGCTTCTCGGTCCGCTTGCCCTTGCGGCGGCCGGTGGTGACGAGTCCCCGGCGGCCGGAGTGCCCGGTGATCCGTCGCCCGGTCATGCCCGCGTACTTCGCCGAACGGGAGATCGCCCGGCCGCATCCGTCGGGCGACAGCTTCTCGGCGCCGAGGTTGCCCCACTGGTCGACGGGCAGGTACGCGGGCCCGTCAGGGGCCGCGCCGGCGGCGAGCTTGGCTTCCTTCCACGCGATCCAGCAGCGCACCGCGCAGGTGTCGACGTTCTCCCCGTAGGAGACGACGACGTCGCGGGCCGGACGCCCCTTCACGCTGGGGACGTGGACCTCCAGGCCCTCAGCCACGAGCACGATGCCGGTGTCCTCCAGCTCGCTCATCTCCTCGTTGCGGCCCGCGACGGCGAACCGCATGGTGTGCAGCGACCGGTCTCGCAGCCGGGCCAGATCCGGCACGACGAGCACGCGGCGGCGCCGGGCGTCCGGCTGCGGCTGGCGCTCGCGCGGCGCGGTGTTCATCTTCCGCAGGTCGGCCGGGGTGATCGCGGCGGCCTTCCCGCGGCCGCGCTTCTGCCGGTTCTTGTCCAGCTTGAGCGGCTTGAGCGCCTGGGTGGCGGCCGCCCGGGCGGCCTTGGGCACGTCGTAGCCGTACCGGCGAGCCTCGGAGGCAACCCCGGTCACCCGACGCTCGATCGAGTTGGGCGCGGCCTCCTTGACCTCGTCCAGCCACCTCACGAACGCGACGTAGGTGCCCACCGTGATCGTGCTGAGCGGCAGGCGGACGCCCGTCTGCTCGGCAAGCCACTTGTGGAACTCCTCCCACAGCTCCCAGTCCCGGGCGTACCCGGTACGGGTCTTGTCCGGCCGGTTCTGGTACTGGTACTCGGCGGCTTCCGTGTCCAGCGCAGCGAGCACGGCGGCCACCGGGTCGTGCACGGCGACCTCGCCGGCGCCGGGGGCGTCGTCGGCGTCCACCAGCTCGGCGTCGACCACCTCCACCGGCTCCAGCTCGATCCCGCGATCCTGGGTGGTCGTCATTCGGCGGCCTCGACCTCGCCGCTGAGCTTGCGGACCCGCTCGGCAGCGTGCGTGATGCGCTTCGCCTCGACCCGGAGGGTCGAGCCGTCCTCGTCGTGCTCCGTGCAGTCCGCCGCGACCTCGCCCACCAGGCGGGCGACCTCGTCCAGAACCCCAGCGGCATCCTTCAACCCGGGCGACAGCTCCCCGCGCTCCAGGTAGTGGGCGGCACGGGCGAACTCGTCGTAGGCGGGCAGGTCGTCGCGGGTGGCGACGGCGGCCTGCTCCTCCTCCTCGGCGGGGAAGGGCACGTACACCTGGGTGAGCATCAGCCCGGGCTGCTTGCTCTCCGCCGGAGTGCCGAGACCCGAGACAGTCCCCACCAGCCGGGGATGGATGGTGTGCACCTGGTCCTCCTCGCCCGGCAGGGCCCGGTGGTGGTCGTCCAGGGACAGCGGCATCTCGTCGGGGAGCTGGGCCAGCAGCGTCCGCAGCTGGCCCACGGTGTCGACCATCGGCGCCGCGGCGACCGCCGACCGCAGTCGGGGCGCCTGCTCCGCGTAGGTGTCGCGGGCGTCGACTGCGGCCCGTCCGAGGGCGAACGCGACGTGACTCATCACCTCGTCGCGCGTCTCGCGGTCCAGGCCGATCCGGTTGTCCGGGTTCTCCGCGAGCAGCTGGTAGTAGAGGGTGCACTGCCCCTCGGCCCACACCCGAAGGTCGTCGGCCACCGCGAGTTCGGTGGTGTCGAGCGCGGCCGCCACCTGGTCCCACGTCGCCCCGAGTCGCAGCGCCTCCCACACCGTGCTGCACCGCTCGCTGCGGACGTCCCGGCGGATCGCCTCGCCCAGTGCGAGCTGGGTCAGGGCGTCCCCGGCGTCGCCCCGCTCGACCGGGTGCGGGAAGTCCTCGGGGAGGCTGGTGTTCAGCAGCCGCAGACCGGCATCGGCCCGCTTCTCTACCAGGGAGGTCAGCGGCGTGCCGGCGGGAACGTCGTCGGGACGGCGGATCTCGGCGGCCCTGAACGCCGCGTGCGGGTCGGTGTATGCCTCGCTCATGCCTGCTCTCCGAACGGCGCGGGAACGCTGTAGCCGTGCTCGCGCAGCCACCGGTGGGCCGCCTTCTCCTCGGCCATCAGCCGGTCGTAGACGCGGTCACCGTCGGTCGTCATGTCCTTGAAGGCGACGCGGCCGATGCGGGTCTGGGCCCACTGGCACACGGCCCACTCCGGCTGGCCGGTGTCGCTGTTGTACGCGGCCGGGTGCAGCGAGCCGTCCCGGACGAAGATGTCCCGCTCGCTCTCCATCGCCTCGACCTTGGCCTCGGCGGCGGCGAGCAGGGCCCGGGCCTCCTCCACCTCCTTCTGCGCTGCGGTGATCCGGTCCTCGAAGTACGTGGTGACGACGGCCGTGCCGTCGATCTGCTCGATGGCGCTCACTGGTTCTCCTTGGTCTCGATCGCGGCGGACGCGTTCAGCTCCGCCGTCACCCACTTCGCCGCCGCGGCGACGGTGCTGAACGGCTTGTCGCCGCTGTTCTTCGCCCAGACCGTGTAGCCCTGCTGGAAATCAGGGCCGACGGCCGCAGACCAGATCGTGGCGCCCCGCTTGCCCCGGCCCTCGGTGATGACACCGACGATGTCCTTCTCCGACAGCTGGTCGACCTTCTCCAGCGAGCAGAGGTAGGCGCCGGGCGTGACGTAGTCCCGCAGGTCGAGCAGCGGCGGGCCCGCGTAGAGCCACAGGCCACCGGCCTTCTTCGGGGCCTGCCCGTAGCCGGTGCGCACCGTGGTGGTCGTCCGGGTGGTGTACTCCTCGCCGCCGATCAGGTGGGCGATGCCGCAGGACCGGCACAGCACCCGCACGGTGATCCGGTCGTAGTGCCCGTGGTGGCCGCACTCCTCGTTCGGGCACGCGTGCTCCGGGCCGTCCCGGCGGGGGCGCCGTTCGTCGGCCAGGGTCTGCTGGGCCACCTCCCACGCGGGCTTGGCGCAGTCCGGCCCGTGCCGGAACGGCTGCCAGTCCAGGTGGGCGGCGATGGCGTCGGCACTGCTCATCGGGAGTCCTCCGTCATCGCGCCGGCGGGGAGGAAGGCGTCTTCCTGGTTGTCGGTGGTCCCGGTGAACAGGGCGCCGAACCGGTCCATCCGGCCCTCGTCGCGCTTGGCGGCCGCGTACTGCTCCAGCGCGGCACCGAGCCCAATGTCACGCCCGGAGGCGTCCAGTTGGGCGTTGAAGATGCCGGGACGGAAGAGGCGGTCGGCGTCCGGGTCGGACTGGCGCAGCACCGCGAGGTTGGCGTCCATCACCGCGGCATCCGCCCGCTCCTGCACCATGTCCCGCGCCTCCTGGTCGGCGGAGGCCTTCGCCAGGGCCCACGCCCGGGCGGCGGGGGCGTCCACGAAGGGTTCGCCGACCTTCTCGCAGTGCTCGGCCATTTCCCGGCACTCGGCAGCGGTGCACAGGACCCGCACCTCGGCGTACAGGCCGTACGGTTTGTCCTCCACGGTGACGTTCTCGCCCACCGTGCTGGCCTGGCGCAGTGCCGTGCAGCCCATGACCGCGGCTTCGGTGTCGACGTGGTGCAGGACGTCCTTGATCAGCCCGGTGCGGCCGCCGTGCCGGGCGACGTTGGTGGTTGCGATGCCTTCGGTGTGGACGACGGCGGCGGTGCCGTCGGGAAGGGTGACGGTGGTGAGTGCCATGGCCGTCACTTCCCGTCCGCGGTGAGCCACCGCAGCAGGCCGGTGACGGTGTCCTGCACGGCGGCCTCGCTGCCGGAGAGGACGGCATCGAGCAGCCCGAGACCCGGGGTGTCCTTGCGGTAGACGAGCACGAGATCCTGGCTGTCGTCCGGCAGCGTCTCCGGGAGGGTGTGCAGCGGCATCATCGGGCCGGACGTGACGTTGGCCGTCCTCACCTCGCCGGCCGGGACGGCGCGGGGCCGGTATCCGATCCGGTGCACCAGGTTGTGCGCGGGGTCGTCATCTTCACGGCACCCGCCGGGGCCGGGGCACGGCCGGGGCTGCGGATCGGCGTTGTGCCGACGGGCCAGTTCTCCGCACAGCTCCGCCAGCCGCTTCACGCCGACGCTGCGGGTCTCGCCTGCGGCAACGGAGCGGGCCAGCGTCTCGGTCTCGCGCACCAGGTGCTCGGGAGCCATATGGAACGCGTTCGGCAGGTCCAGATGAGGGGCGTCAGCCGACGGTGAGACCCACGCCGTCAGGTCGGCGCTGCCGTCCAGGTCTACGATGCGGGTCTTCTGCCTGGCGAACACCTCCAGGGGCAGCTCGCCCGAGGTCTTCTCCTCGCCGCCGGACTCGATCGGGTACGGCTTCCGGTTCTGTCGGATCAGCCGGTCCAGCTCCCTGCGGACCCCCTCCGGGGACCGGTCGGTGAACAGGCCGTTCTCCCGGAACAGGAAGGCGGCCTCGTCCAGCATGAGCAGGACACGGTCGGTCGAGCCGCCGGTGCGCTCCTGCTGGACGGCCAGCACCGCAGCGAGCATGTCCGCGGGCGTCTTGCCGGGCGTGGACTTCTCCAACTCCTCACGCAGCCGCAGGAGTTCCACGGTCTGATCCTGGAGCTTGGTGGCGGCCCACGCGCGGGCGGCCTCGGCCTCGACGTCCTCGTCGGCGTCGCGGCGGTACTGCTCGGCGACGGCGGCGCACTCGTCCTCGGTGCACAGCACGCGCGCCACCGCCTCGGCGCCGACGGGGTGCTTGATGACCTCGACCTCGGCCTCTTCCAGCTCGGCGGCGATGCACTCGGAGACCATGCGCAGGCACCGGCGGGCGTTGTCCTCCAGCTCCGCGAGGTGGTCGTCGGTGAGCGGCACGGAGACGTTCGGGACGCTCCAGCCGACACGGTGGACGTGGACGGTGTAGTGGCGGTCCGGCTCTCCCGGCACGAGGAGGAGCGGTACGGACAGCGGCATGGTGTGGCCTCTCGGGCTAGTTGGAGTTGTTGGTGATGGCGAGACGGGCGAAGCCGAACAGCACGAGGAGCGTCCCGGCGACGACCGCGGGAAACGCCACGTGGGTGCACAGGGAGTCGACGTTCTGGGCGACCCACACCGTGAAGTCGGTGCCGGGGGAGGCGCCCTTGGGCTTGGTGTAGTCGTACTGGCCCATGCCCGCGCCGGCGGCGACGCAGAGCGCGCCGACCAGCACGAAGCCGATCGAGGCGCGGCGCTGCTGTCGCTTGTCGTAGTAGCCCGTGCGGACACGCTCCTGGTAGACGGCGAGTTCCCCGGGGGCGAAGTCCAGTTCCTTCTGCGCGACCCATTCGGCGGCGGCCTTGGCCTCGATCGACTCGGCTGCGTCGAAGTGGTGCCGCTGGGCGACGTCGTGGCAGTCGGCCTCGTCGCACATGGCGCGGCCAGTCATCGTCACCGACCCGTCCGGGTGCTCGGCGACGTCGATGTCCGGTTCGGTGAGCTGGGCGTAGGCGCAGGTGGACGCGGCCTTCCGAACGCCCTCGCGCACTGCGCTCTCCAGCGCCGTGCGGCCGTCCGGTTCGGCGGCGAGCTGCTCGGCGCTCCAGCGCTGGCGCTCGGTGTGCACCGTGTACCGGCGGTCTATCGGCGGCGTGGTGAGGGTGACGGGCACGTTCAGCGGCATGGGGTCAGCCACTCTTTCGGGTGGTGGTCGCCGCACGGGCGAGCCGGGCGAGATGCTCGAAGTCGGCGTCGGTGAGCGGGCCACCGTCGGGGCGGGCGTAGGAGATGACGACGCGCGGGCCGGGCGGGCGGAACAGCTCAAGCTGCCCGTCGCACAGGGGAGTTGCCTCCGCCGCCGGCGCGTTGGTGAGGTCGCTCATCGGCCGTGTTCCCTTCGGATCTGGCGGCTGAGACGCCGGTAGACGAGCCGCTGCGGCGCCATGCCCTCGAACACGTTCTTCGCCCGTCCGGCGTGCACCCGCATCAGGGCCACGTAGAACCGGGCCATGAACGCGGCGGCCACCACGGCGGTGACGATGAGGAAGGTCGGCATCACGCGCCCTCGCGGTGCACGAAGATGGTGGCGCGGAAGCAGCCGCGGGTGCGGCGCTCGTCGTCCTTCCACCCGGCGTACAGCTCCTCGCGCCCGTCGGTGGTGTAGTCGACGTCCACGCGGGCGTCGACGTGGTCGGCCCACCGGCGGATCGTGTCGCGCTGGAGGTCCGGGGTGAAGCCGACCCCGGCCGCCGTGCCGATGAGGTTGCCGTTGGGGGCGAGCGTCCACAGCAGCGGGGGCAGGTCGTTGGTCGCGCCGTGCTCGATGAGGTCGGTGAGGTGCCGCTGTGCGCGGCGCTGCCACTCGTAGAGGGTGGCGTCGGGGACCGTGTCGGTCCGGTCGTCAGTCTGGGGCACGTCCGTTCGATTCCTTTCGTCTCGGCGGACCGTTCGCTGACCTGTCGTCATGTCCGGTTTATCGCCTCGGATATGGCACGTTATCCGAGCCGAGACGCGCCGGTCCACCGCATCACCCGAACGAGTGCAGAATTTCGCCAATATTCTGCGGGGTCTATACGGGGTCGGTGCCGGCGGGGCATACTCCCCATGTAGAACCCGAAGAACCGGGCAAGAATTCGCCGGACGGGTTGCTAGCGGCCCACCCCGGCCGCTCGAAACCGCAAAGATCCATTGGAAGGCACACGCTGATGAAGTCCACGCTCACCGAACTGGTCGCCGCCGCTGCGACCGGCACCGCCGAGAACAGCCCGCTGCCGCTCGACCTCGCCATCGCGCTCTACACCGCAGTCGCCGAGGACCGTGCCGCCATGAGCCTCAACGGTGCGCCCACCACCGCACAGATGACGGTCGAGATCAGCGGCACGGGCGACCCGGACGAGTACCTCGCCGTCGTGGAGAGCAGCCTGCGCTACGCCCTCACCCTGGACGGCGACTCGGCGGTCACCCGCCTGTGCTGGACCCTCGACTGCTGGGGCGAGAGCGTCGGCCGCGGGATGCTCACCCGCCCCTGCCACGACCACCTCGACAACATCGTGCCGGGCCTGCTGCCGAACGCCGCTGACGACATCCGCCCCGGCGACCGCGAGGCGGCCGCACGCGAGAGCCGCACCATGCGCCTGAACGCCTGGGAGCAGGAGGCGCGCAGCGCTCTGGTCGAGCACCAGGGCGACCTGCGCGTCATCGACGGACTCCGTACGGAGTCCGCGTAAGCGCCCCGTCGCAGCAACGTCCCGCCCACGCAGCACGATCGACCACGGAAGGTCCGCATGAAGATCACCATCGAAGGCGCAGACAAGGAGTTCGCGGAGAAGCTGGTCGTGCTGGCCGCTCAGCACAAGGCGGAGCTGACCGTCACCACGGTCGACACCACATGGACCACGGAGCGGGCGGAGCAGTTCCTCGCCTCCCTGCCGGCCAACGCGCTGCGCTTCGCCAAGCTCGTCGTGGACGCCGACGGCGACAAGTCCGCCGAGGAGCTGCGCGTGGAGTTCCACGGCGAGCTGCGCGGCCCGACCATCGCCCTGTCCCGGGCGGTGCCGCGGGGCGTGCGCCGCAAGTGGTGGCCCTCGGGTACCGAGGCGCCCATCGCGCCCCGGTACGACCCCGAACACCCCAGCTGGCAGAAGGCCATCGCGTACACGATGACCAGCGAGAACGTCACGGCTTTCCGTGCCGCCTTCGCGCGGCTGGGCATGGGCCCGGCCCCGGAAGCCCACGCCGAGAACGGGGAGGGAGAGGCGTGAGCACCCGCATCCCGCGCAACGCCAAGAGGGTCTTCTACGCCACGGAAAGCACCACCCGGACCAAGCCCGACGGGGAGGTCGTCCGGGTCGCCGGGCGCGAGCAGCGCTCCACCACCTTCCGTGAGGCGCGCAAGTTCCTGGACGACCTCGGTGTCCCCGGCGGCGTCGCCGTCTGGACCGCGCGCAGCCAGCAGACCAACGCCTACGCCGACCGGCGCGCGGACGGCACGTGGGTGGCCCTGGACCGGCTGACCGGCGAGTGGGAGCCGCTTCCCGAGCCCGCCCGCCACCTCTGACCAACTCATCCTGAAAGGAACGGACATGACGTTATTCGGTACACACTCGACCTCCCGGGCTGATGCCCTGTGGCGGGCGCTCACCGAGCAGGAGCCGGGCGTCGCCGCCGCGCTCGCCATGCAGCTGCGCGACCTGCCCGAGGACTGGGCTCCGCGCGTGCTTGGCGTCGCCCGGCCGCACGCCGCGCTGGAGCTGCCCGCGACGGCCAGGGTGCCCATGGAGATCGAGCCGTTCAACGCCGCCGACTGGGAGGACTGCGCGGCCTGCGCGGAACTCGAAGACCTCTGCCGCTACCACGAGGGCTACTCCGCCGGGTACGAGGCGCTGAACGGCCCGCTGACCGAGGCCTCGCGCGTCGACCCGACGGTCACCGTCAAGGACGCGCTCCAGCGGCTGATCGACGCCGACGAAGCGGCGGGGCGGGGCGAACTCGCCGCCGTCGTGGACCACCTGACCGGCACGGAGACCGCGACGGACACGACGCCGCAGGCCTCCGTGCCGCTGACCGCCCGGGAGTTCTTCGCGGTCGTGGACCTCACGCGCCCGTACATCCCGGAGGTGGACGACCCCGAGGACGACGACCGCGACGACGCCCACGCCGGCTGCATCGAGCCGCACGTCTCCGCCGACGGATACACCGACTGCGACGGGAAGCCGCTGTGACCAAGTCTCCGCTCCTCAACCTGCCTTCCGGGGCGCTCGTGGTCGCGATCGGCCCGGCTGCGTCCGGCAAGTCGTCCCTCGCGGCCGTTGCGACGGCCGTCGGGGTGGTCGACGTGGTGCTGTGCCTCGACACTCTGCGGGGCGAGATCGGCGGGGATCCGGGCGACCAGTCCGTCACGCCGGCGGCCGTGGAGCGCCAGAACTACCTCCTGGAGTGGCACCTGAGCGAGGGGGAGACGGTGTTCCTGGACAGCACGAACGTAGAGCCCCGCATCCGTGAGGAGCTGCTCGGGCGGGCCCGCTGGCACGGTCGCCCCGTCATCGCCCTGCGGTTCCTGCCCGACCTCGACACCTGCCTGACCCGCAATGCGCTGCGGCCGCCCAACCGGCGCGTGCCCGACAGCACGCTGCGCTGGCAGCACGACCTCACGCGAGAGGCCACCTCGGACACCCTGCTCCGTGAGGGCTTCACCGCCGTGCACGACATCGTCCCCACCCCGACAGGAGCCACCATGCGCAACGACACCATCCCCGCCGAGCGGATCGCCGACGCCGTCGCCGTGCTGCGCAAGGCGCAGGAGGGCGACGAGGAGGCGCGCGACGCCCTCGCCGAGTTCTTCCCGGAGTACGAGGGGCTGGTCATGCAGACCGATCACGCCCGGTACCTCGAACTCGCCGCCAAGGCCGGACTCGTGGCGACGCACCTGCTGGTCATCCACTACGGAAAGGGGTGGGGGACCTCGGTGGACACCTACACCTCGGACTTCGGGATGCCGCTCGCCTCGGTGAACCTCGGGGACTACCCCGGTCGGACCGAAGCGGTCCGGGAAGCCGTCCGCGCCGCGACGGACAACGGATGGACGCTCGCCCCCGAGAGCGACTGGTCCGACTTCGACTGCGGCGGCGGGGAGATCCACATCCCCATCCACGCGCGGCCGACGCACTGACTGCCCGCACCGCACCTCTGACCAGCAGAAAGGACCCCATCCCATGCGTACCTGCACCCGTATCCAGCGTCAGCGCACCGAGGGCTGGCGCAAGCCCGAGGGCTGCATGATCGTGGACAGGACGTCCGACTTCGGCAACCCGTTCACCGTCGCGCAGCTGGTGGACATCGGCTACAAGGAGCCGGAGGCCCGGCAGACCGCCATCGCCGAGTTCCGCCCGTGGCTGCGCGGAAGCCGCTCCAACTGGACCTCCACCGAGGGCGACCAGCGCCGGGAGAAAATCCTCGCCCGGCTGCCGGAGCTGCACGGCATGGACCTGGCGTGCCCGTGCGCGCCCAGCGAGCCGTGCCACGCCGACGTCCTGCTGGAGTGGGCCGCGCTCTCCCCGCTCGCCCTGGAGGTCCGCATCGCCTCGACCCGGGCCCGGGTCGACCGACAGCGCATGTGGCGGGGCGAGAAGCCGCTGTACGACGCCGACGACCTGGCCGACGTCCTCACGCAGGACGTGCACACCACCTGCCTGGTCGACTACGACCCGGGCGACGGCATCCCGGTGCGCTGCGACAACCGCACCTGGAACCAGTACGTGCGGCGCCAGCGGCAGCGCGAGCACCCGACGGCGATGATCCGCCTGGTGGAGGTCTTCGGATGAGCACGCCGGACGAACTCCCCCGCCTCGACCGGGCCACGGAGCACGCGGAGACCGTCCACCGCATCTACCTCGACCGGCGGGCCGCCCCGCCGGCGCGCGAGCTCCTGCTCGCCGTGGCGTACGCCCTCGCCATCGCCCCCGGCGAGCCGGGCCGGGTACTGAACACCGCCGCCCGGGTCCTGGGCCGCAAGGGGGGTCGCCCGCGGTTCGACGCGCTGGTCGCCGACGACGCCCCGCGCTACGAGCCGCCCCGCGCGGCAGGCAACTGGAGCCCCGGGCAGGCACCGGGGTGCGAGGCTCCGCGCTTGCGCCCGTACGTCTACCGGCCTCGCCCGGCCCCCTCCCCCATGGACGACGAGGCCGTGGTGCCGCTGCGGCCGCTGCCCGAGCCGATCGTGCACGTCGGCCCGGACTACGTCCCGCCGGTCGACTACCGCAACGAGCGCGGGATCTGCGGCGCCGACTCCCACCACAAGGTGCTGGAGCTGGACCCGCGCACCGGCTGGACGATCCCGCACTGGTTCTGCAAGCGGCACGTCGACCACGCCGAACGCGTCGCGGAGCAGGTCCGCGAGCAGAACGCGGCCGCACCCGAACCGATCCCGAACCGCGGCGGCCTGCTGCCGGCGTACTTCGCGGCGCCGTGGGAGGACGTCTACCCGCAGTACGCCCCGGCGAGCTGGACGCCGCCCTCCTACGGCCTCTGCGCCGACGACTGGCCCGACCCGGGCAGCCCGCCCCCGGTCAGCGCACCGCGCCGCCTGCGGGCCGTGTAGCGCGCTTTATCTGGCCAGAAAGACCACCAACCAGGGCCGGGACTTCCCCGGCCCGTACGAGAAGGAGATCCATGAGTACCTACGAGACCGACCTCGCCGCCGCGAAGCGCTCGCGCACGGCGTGGGGCTGCGGATGCGGAGCCGACAACCCGGCGACGTACGACGCCTGCCACGACTGCGGCCGCCCCTCGTGGACGTGCGCGGCCTGCGGCACCGTCAACCCCTCCGCCCGCAGCAACTGCAACGAGTGCGACAACGCGATGCCCGCCGAGCTGCTGGGCGACCGCGAGGAGGGATTCGAGATGACCTGGGAGGAGTGGATCGCCACCCAGATCGGCCCCCGCGTCGTCGGCGGCCGGTACAACCACGGCCACGCCGGGAGCACGTACGAGGTCCTGGCGATCGAGCGCGGCCCGCGCCCGCTCGGCACCTGGCCCGTGTGGGACATCTCGGTCCGCTACGACGAGGACGGCCGGGAGCGGACGCACTGCACCGGCTGGGACGCCCGCCGCGACACCGTGGTGACGCAGCCGCCCGCCGACGGAGAGGACGCGTGGCACTACACGGCCGACGTGGTGGCGGTCGACCCGAAGGGTCGGGTGCTGCTCATCGAGCGCCGCTGGGATCCGTTCGCCGGCCGCCGGGCCCTGCCGGGTGGGTACCTGGAACCGGGCGAGGACTCCCGGGTGGGCGCTGCGAGGGAGTTGGCCGAGGAGACCCGCGTTCGGGTCTCCGCCGCCGACCTGACGCCGATCGGGACCTTCGACGCTCCCGGCCGTGACCCGCGCGGGCGGTTCAGCACGGACGCCTACCTCGCCCGGGTGCCCGCCGACACCGTGGCGGTGGCCGACGACGACGCGGCGAACGTGTACTGGATGGACCTGAACGCCGCCCTGGAGGTTGAGCTGGCCTTCGACCACGCCGACATCCTGCGCGCCGCCAGCCGCCTCCTGACGGGCAAGGAGGGCTCGTGCTGAGTACCGTGATCGCGGTCGTGGGCACGCTGCTTGGTGCGGTCGTCGCGGGGGTGCTCCAGCACCGCACCGCCCGCACCACCCGCAGTGAGGCCCGGGACGACCACCGTCGCGACCGGGAGCTGGAGGC
This sequence comes from Streptomyces sp. A0642, assembly GCF_004795105.1. Lineage (GTDB taxonomy): Bacteria > Actinomycetota > Actinomycetes > Streptomycetales > Streptomycetaceae > Streptomyces. The sequence continues at coordinate 38,362 of NZ_SSBL01000035.1, forward strand.
CGTCACCGCCCTCGCCTCCGCCGTCGCCGGCCACCGCCGGGCCATGGCCGTACGGGAAGGCCTGCGGCTGTCCGGGGCCGACCCGCAGGCCATCGCTGCGGCCCGTGCCGAGTCCCACGCCACCCGGTCCGCCATCGAGGCGCCGAGGGTTCAGGTGTCGATCCTGGTGCCCTCGCTCGCCGCGGCCGCCGAGGAGGCGATCCGCGCGACGCGCACTCTGCGCGGAGCCACCGACGAGCAGACACTCGAGACTCTCCGCGAGAACGCCTTGACGGCTGCGGACCGCCTCATCGCGGCCGCCGCCCGCCACTTCGCCTGACACCAACCGAGAGGAACACCATGAACAGCACCCTGACGACCCTCGCCGAGGAAGCCGCCCGGCAGCTCGCCCGCCCCGAAGCCTGGTTCGGGCTGAGCGGCCACCGACTCACCGGGGAGGACGTCGCCTTCCACATCGAAGCCGCGGGACGCCTGATGGAGCGCGAGACCTGGGATCCCCAGCTCTACGCCCCCTTCTCCGGCCACCACCTGCGCGACGCCCTCGACAGCACCGTCAACGACGGCATGGGTGACGCCGACACCCGGTACGTGGCCCGCACCGTGCTGGAGACGCTGCTCCGGCTCGTCACCGGGGCGCCGTACGTCGACTACGAGGTGTGGAGCGAGCACTCCTCCCGGACCCTCGAAGAGGTCCTGACGCTCTGCCGGACGGCCGCGCGGGTCGCACGGCACATCGGCCCGCAGAAGCCCATCACCCCGAACCTCCCCACGCTGCCGTAGCGCCTGCACCTGGTGCACCACGGCGGCACTGCCGCACAACGACGCGGGCCCCGGCTCCCCCTCTGCGAGGGGACCGCCGGGGCCCGCGGGTTATCTGGCCAGAAAGACCACCATCACTCGGCGGACTCCCTCACCTCGAACTCGGACACGCACTCGCCGCACATGATGCTGCGGCGCTCAAGGGTCTTCGGGGAGACCCGGATGACCGCGGGCGGGGTGCATTCGCAGGTGGCCTTGACGTAGTTGCGGTCCTCCTTCTCCTTCTTCCCGGTCGGGGCTCCGCCGTCCGCGCCGGCGTCGGTGTCGCCGTCCGCACCGCCGGTCGTCCCGCCCTTGTTGCCGCCGCCGCGAGAGCGGGTGGCGAAGATGTCGGGCCTGCGGGTCGCGTGGATCGCTGCGTCCAGGGCGGCGATCTCGTCGGCGTACGTCTTCGCAGCCTCCTCGCCCAGCTCGGTCCCGGCGGACCCGTACTTCTTCTTCCATTTGGCGTCGATGTTGGGCCGTTGGACGAGTCCCAGCTCCTCGGCCTTCGTGCGGAAGTCCTTGTTGTGGTACTGGCTGGCGGAGCAGTCATCGACGCCGTTGTGCTCATTGGCCGCATGGGCGGCCTCGTGCAGCAGGTGTCCGAAGACCTTGGGCGCGCCGCCCGAGAGCGACTCGGCGGTGACGAACACCTCGTGGTGCTCGGTGTCGCCGTCTCGCAGGCGCCACCGGCGGGGCGCGAAGTGTGCCAGTTCCACGGCGCTCGCGCGGCCGCCCGTGGCCATGCTGATGACGGCCTCGGGGACATCCGAGTGCCGGGCGCGGATCGCGTTCCAGCCGGTCACCAGTGCGGCGGTGATTCCGGCGGCGATCTCGGCGACGGTCGCGACGGGCAGGTCCGGCACGGCTTCCAGGGTCGGAGGTCCAGCGGGCTCGGGGATGAGGGCGACGGCTTCTGTGGTCATGTCTCAACCCTAGCGGAAAGTCACCTCTTAAGAGGTGACTTTCCGGGGTGAGTTGATCCTGTCCCTCGCCACGACCAGACCGTACGCCGGGAGTTGACGCTGAAACGCGGAGAGGGCCGCCGAACGGTCCGGCGGCCCTCTGGCGGTACGGCGGGACTGGTCAGTCAGTGCCGTGGCTCCACGCGCTGGGCACCACGCTGGGGAGGCGGTGCTCGATCTGGTGCTCCCCCTTGACGCACCCCGAGAACGGGCCGGAGGAGCCCCGCAGCTCTCGCAGGGCGGGGTCCAGGTGGTCGCGGTGCCAGACCGATGGGCCGGTGTACCCGCACGATGCCGGGTCCGTCAGCTCCTGCCAGGCCAGCCACACCGCGTGCAGGCGCGCGATGGCCACGCTGTGCTCGAACCAGAGGTGACACCAACGGGCGTCGGCCGACGGCTCCGCGAGGTAGCCGGGCACGAGTACGCCCTCGACCCACTCGACCAGGGCCCTCAGCTCGTCGTCGTACTCCGGAGGGTCGAGCAGCAGGATGAACGGCGGATACTGCCACTCGTCCTCTTCCGCGGCTTCCTCGTCGGCCTCCCCGCCGGCCGCCGCTTCGTCGTCGCCGGAGGCCTCGCCCGGCTCGGCACCCTCGCCGCCGGTGAGGGTCTTGACCAGGTTCGTCAGCTGCGCGAGCTGGGCTTTGAGGTCTTCGATGTCCTCGAACATGCCGACCGGCACGTTCAGCTCCGGGACCTCGCCAGGCTCATCGCTCACTGCGCGCCGCCTTCCGTTCCTCGTACGCGGCCACGGCCCGCTTGGTGATGGCGTACTCCTCATCCTTCATCTGCGGGCCAATGTGGGCCATCGCCTTCTCCTCGTACCAGGGGCGCAAGGCGATCTGCGCCACCGGCATGCCGGTGGCCATCAGCAGCGCCGTCCCCTTCTTCATGGCACGGATCTCGGCGGGGTCGAGGACCTGCTCGCGCTGCTCGGACCAGCTGTGGCTGTGGCCCTCCTTCGACTTGGAGTACGAGCCGCGCTCCACGTAGTGCGCGCCGGTCAGGCTGCTGATGTCCCCGGCGAACTTCGCGTCATCGATGCCGACGCCGATGACCTTCTTGGTGGCCGCGCTCCACATCGAGTCCATGCCGACCTCGCCCCACGCCCGTACACCCTGGCGGTAGGACTGGAGGATGACGAACGGGGTGATCCCGCGAGAGCCGAGGTGCGAGTACAGGTCGGGCAAGTCCGCGATCTTGCAGATGTTCGCGGCCTCGTCCAGGACGGCGCGCATCGGCTCGGGAAGACGACCGCCCGCCCGCTCCCCCGCCTCGGTGCCGGCGGTGAAGACCGCGTCCGCGACCGCGGCAACGAGCGCCGAGGACGGCCCGCCCTTCTTCGACAGCAAGTACAAGGTGTCCTTGCTCGTCGCGAAGGCCTCGGGGTCGAACCTGGCCCGGTCCTTGTCCGGGGTGACCCACGCCAGGACCTTCTCGTCCCTCAACGCGCTCATCGCCGTACGCGCGTTCTGGTAGATCCCGCTCTGGGTCTCTTCGGCAATATTGATGGAGGAATCGACCTGTTCCGCGAGCACGGGTTCGTGCTGGTAGAGCACGCGAAGCGGGGACTTCTCCTTCGGGTCGGACAGCCACTTCATGACCTCGCGGACGGTGGCGCCCTCCCACCACGCGGCCCGGAACAGGCCGGTCAGAAGGTCTCCGGCGGCCTGTGACCAGAAGGGATCGGCTTGCTCCGAGGTGATCTGATTGACGAAGTGGGAGGCCAGGCGCTCGGCACCTTCCAGCGTCTCGGCCTGGGCCACCAGGTCGATCCACACGTCCCTCTCCGCTTGTGCCACCCCCTGGGTATCGAACAGGAACGTCGTCCCGATCTGCGCACGGCTGTGGCGGGTGGCGGCGTAGACGTCGGCCTTATTGCTGGTCATCAGCAGGGCGCCCGGAGCCTCTTCGGCAACCGGGATGGCCAGTGACGTGGACTTGCCCGCACGGGGCGCCATGATGGCGACGTAGGTGTCCTCGTCCGACCCGCGCAGCTCGACGCCGGACGGCATGTGGTCACCGAGGAGCACACCTCGGTCGCGGGGCAGAACCTCCTTCGGCTTGACCTCCCGCAGCGAGGCGCGGAGCCGGGTCGCGGTGCGAGCGGCGGGCTTCGGCGTCAGCTCCCGCACCTGGTGCAGCGTCGCCAGGCTGCTCGGGTTGCGGTGCCAGCGGAACGCCACCCGCAGCCCCCACACCACGAAGATGACGACGGCCACGTCCAGCAGTCCGGCGCCGATGGTGGACGCGGTCTGGGAGTGCGGCCACACCGTCGACCACTCGGTGGCCATCTGGTACGCACCCACCACCGACAGGGGGAAGTCGGCCACCTCGTCGCCGGTGACGAGCGCGCCGGCCGCGCCCCCGGCCCATGTCGAGACCCCCAGCGTCACGGCACCGCCGAGGACGATGCCTCCGGCCGCCCACGCGCGGTCGTTCTCCGTCATCATCAGCTACCACCTCCCGTGGTGATCCTGCGTCGGTTGGTGTCCGTGCGGTACAGCCGCTGCTCGGTCGCGGTCAGCTCCAGCGACGCGGCGATGCCGGGCCGGGTGCCGATCTTGATCAGATATTTCCCTCGGCCCGGGTGGCGGGTGCCCTCTTCCTCGGGGGCCGCGTTGCCGTCGGCGTCATCGAAGGTGGGGTCGATGTCGAGCCCGGTGGACGTCGCCGACGACCACGAGCCGATCATCATGCGCTCCTGCTCGGTGAGGGACCGCTTGCCGGTGACCCGGCGGAGCTCCTCCTCGGAGGATGCGCCGATCACCCACGTGTCGCACCGGTCCATCAACCCCCTGGCCTTGGCCCGGTCGGTCTCCGTCGGCAGCGCCTCGACGTCCAAAAGGCTGTGCGTCACGTAGATCGTGACGTCATTCGTCGTGCGGTTCAGGCGGCTGATCGCGTCCATCGCGTCCACCAGGCCCGGCCCGGACCGCAGCGCGCGCCACATCTCGTCCATCGGCAGCACGAGCGAACGGTCCATCAGCCCGATGCTGCGGGCGCTGTCGATCGCGCTGTAGGTGTAGGCCCACGTGGCGATCATGCCCGCGCTCACGACGTCATGGCCGCGCGCCCGCAGCGCGCTGATGTCGACGGAGACCGCGGGGGCGTTGATGTCGAGCGGGGTCGTGGTCTGCCCGTCGAAAAGACCCTTGAGCGGGCCGCCGATCAGGTTGTCGAGTCCGGCGATCACGCTGCGGGTGAGGTCCTGGTACCGCTCGCCCTCGGCGGCCAGCTTGGTCCGCAGCTCCTCCGGGGCGGCCCGCAGGACGAGGACGACGTCGGAGACGACGGGGTCGCTGCCCGACTCCTGTGCGGCGGAAGCGACCTGGACAGCGGTATCGAGCGCACTGCGCTCGATCTCGTTCGGCGCCCGCCCGAGTCCATGCTTCGTGGACAGCAGCGCGACGAGCGTCTCCAACCTGCGCCCGTTCAGGACATCGAGCAGAGACTCGCGGCGGTCGGCGGACAGCGTGTGCAGACGGCCCTTGAGCGGGCCGCTGTCGAGCGGGTTCAACCGGCCGATGCCGTCACCGATCCGCACGACCGACCCGCCGAGTTCGCTGATGAGGTTGCTGTACTCGCCCTTGACATCGCCGGGCACGCACACCATGTGCCCGTACGCCGAGTACACCAGGCACACGCGCTTGACCAGCGCGGATTTGCCCGCGCCGGGCTGGCTCATGACCCACATACCGGGGTTCGTCGTGAGCTTGCCGGTCCAGCCGGACGGGTCGATGCACACCAACTCGCCGGTGAGCACGTCCCGTCCGACCGGCACGCCGCGCGGCGGCAGGCCCGATCCCAGAAGGAACGGATAGATGCCGCCGGCCTGAGTCGTCGGCCCGGTGTAGACCGTGCCCGTGTCCTCGACCGGGACGCGGCCGCCGAAGCGCCCGCCCCACCCCAACCGCGGGGCGAAGCGGCCCCGGAGCTTCTTCTCGACCCGCCGCTCGTCGCGGCTCGGGGCCTGCTCGACCGCCCGCACCACACGCTTGGGCGTGGTGACGGGCACCTGCTTGGGCTTGCGCGCCATCGTCAGTCCTTCACCAGCGGGTTGTAGCCGATCGGCAGCTGGGCCGCGAACACCGCGGCCTGCGCACCGTAGGCGGGCCTCATGCGGATACCTCGGGTCGCCTTGATCGCGCGGGCCAGTTCCTGGCGGGCGGCGGGCAGGTCGGCCGTGCTGCGGGCGGTCGCGGTGACCATGAGCGTCCAGTCCGCCACCTGGGAGCCGCTGGCGACCTGGGCGGCCGCCTTCTCCGCTCGCTGGGCGTCAGCCCGCTGGCTGTACTTCGCGCGGCCCTTCACCTCGGCGGTCGCCTGCGCGCGCTGGTGAGCATGGCTGATCTCCCGCTCCAGCACCGCCTCGCCCTCGTACGGGTCGAGCACCCGGTAGGCGATGGTGATGCGCCGCTGGTACCGGCCGGGGGCCAGCAGCGGCAGCAGCATGCTGTACGGCAGCGGCCGACGCGGCATCTCCCGCAGCACCCAGCTCACGGACACGCCGCCGTCGTGCGCGTACTCCTCCCACCCGTCGTCGGCGGCCTGCGGCCCGCACTCCGACCACGACAGGTCCTCGAACTCCGCGTCCCTCGCGTTGAACACCTCCGGGTCGTACGCGCTGCGGACAATCCGGCGGAGGTCGATGTCGGTGGCCCGGCGCTCGATGTCCGTGCCGGTCCCCGACAGGTCCAGCCCGTCGACCACCCGCAGCGCTTCGGCTACCTGCTCGGCGAGATCCGCCGGCGCGTTCACCGTCGCGTTCGGGTCCACGGTGACGCTCATCCAGGGCGCCACGCTGGCGGTCGCGTGCGGAGTCGTACGGACCAGCTCGTTGATGATCCGCTTGGCCAGCTGCGGGGCGTTCGGGTCCTGGCGGGCCTTCACGTCGTCGCCGAGGGCCTCCCCCGCTCCCGGGGTGATCTGGATCGTCACCGACGCGCCCTTGACCTGTTCGTCCGTGCTCATCGCATCGAGCACGGACGACCAGGTGCGCAGGCTGCTCTGCACGGCCCCGGTCGGCGCCATGAGGCTGCCGCCCGGGGCGAGCAGGGTGGTGAGGGTCATGTGCCCGGTCGTCCGGTTGTGGACGACGCCGACGGGCCGCCCGGAGGTCGGATCGTGGGCCTTGATCAGGGTGGATGAGGCCCCGACGCCCGGGAGGTCCAGGGCGTACGGGTGCGGGAGGAACAGCCGCCGGTAGGAGGTGGCGTCGAACCGGGCCGCTCTCCTCCAGGAGGCCTTGGCCCAGTAGTAGGACAGGGCGGACATGCCGTGCCGCTTGGCGGCCGCCAGGGCGAACACGATGCCGGTCACCGGCAGGGTGACCAGCAGGGACAGCGGGACCTGAGTGGCGATCAGTCCGTCCGCCATCAGGGCCACGGCCGCGATCATCGTCGCGGTCCGCGACAGCCCGCCGAGGCCGAAGCTCCGGCGGGCACGGAAGCCGTCGACCATCAAGGTCTTCGGCACTTCATGGGCACTCACTGCTGGTCTCCTCCGCCCACTGCTCCGCTGGCCCCCTGGACCGCGTCGTTGACACCGTCCAGAACCTGGATCGTCGCGGCCACCGGGAGGGCCACGCTGGAAGCGCCCGCCCCCGCCGCGGCGGTGCCGGAGGTACCTGCGCCCTCCGTGAGGCCTTCGACGCCCACGCCTTCGGGTCCAACCTGGCCAGGCACGTTGATTCCGGTCTCCTCGCCTGGGCTGCCGCCCTGCCTGCCCATGCTCTGTTCGACGCGCTGCGCGTGCCTGATCGGGTTGTCGTCCGGGTCGTCCGGGTCATCCGGGTCGTCCGGACCATCCGGCCCCGGCCCGCCACCGCCGCCACGGCTTCCGCCGCCGCCTCCGCCGTCACCGTCGCCTCCGGCCTTCCCTGCGAGGTAGCCCGCGGCCGCGCTGAGCGCTCCGCTGGCTCCGCCCGCACTCATCCCTGCGCCGGCTGCCGCGCCGAAGGGCGCGAAAATCTTCGTCAGCGGGCCGGGGGCGAGGATCGCGAGGACGAAGGTGGCCGCTCCGCGCAGCCACTCGGAGAGGGTCTGCGCGTGCCCGAACTCCGCGAAGCCGACGCAGATGATGATGGCCACCGTCGGCTTGTACGCGATGATGACCAGGCCGCTGGTGATCAGGGACGGCGCCCACTTGCGGGTGGTGTCACCGCCGACGCGGCCGCCGCCGGCCACGGGCAGCAGCAGGCAGATGATGGGGATCGCGCTCTGCCGAAGGAAGATCATGACCAGCTGGATGAAGCCGATCAGCAGGAGCACCGCAACCACACACAGCAGCGTGATGGGGTTGGAAACCGCGGTGGGCAGCAGAACCGCGATGATCCGCTCGTAGGCCTGGCCGTCGTCGTCGAAGGTCGCGTTGACCACCCCGGCGCTCAGTGCGTCGCCGAGCACCAGCAGGATGGCGAACATCGAGACGCCGATGGTGGACAGGAACAGGTTCTCCACCCAGCCGGTCATCGCCCGGCCGGCGTGTTTCACCTGCCCGGTCAGGGCCATCTTGCCCAGCTGCCACATCATCCCGGCTGCGGCGATCACCAGCCCGAGCCAGGTCATCATGCCCGCCAAGGTGGCGTTGCCACCCCACAGCCCGAGCCCCTCAAGGTCGACCGACGGGCCCAGCAACGCGACGGTGAGCGTCTTCTTGATCACCCACTTCGTCACGTCCGCAGCGCTCTTGATGATGTCTCCGAGGATGGAGTCCTGGACGCTTTTCCATGCCTCGTCCACCACCTTCGAGCCGACTTCTCCGACCTTGTCGCACAGCGACGAGCCGGTGAGCAGCTCGGCACCGAGGTCGACCGCGCCCAGGAGCGGACCGGCGCCGACCCGGCAGGTCACCTTGATGCCGCCGCCGACGATCCCGTCGGCCGCTGCGGGCTGCACCGCGGATGCGGACAGCCCGAACACGGCGAGCAGAACGAGCAGGAACGACACCAGTCGCCGCTCGCCCCTCACGACGCTGCCCTGATGGCCGTCCATCCGGCCGCGTTGAACCCGGCGTCTCCGGGGGCCACCATCTGCGGCTCCGACTGGCCCTGAGCGGCATCCTGCGCGCGCCGGGTGGCGGACACCGAGAGCTTCCAGTCCCCGCCCTGCCACAGCGCGCCAACCAGGGTGCGGGAGTAGGAGCCCTCCTCCTTGACGGTTTCGCCCGCCTTCTGGACCACCCGGGACAGCAGCCACACACCGACCTCGTCAGTCGACTTCTTGACCACCTTGTAGCCGACCACGCTGCTGCGCACGTAGGCGCCGGACGGAAGCGGCTGCCCCGGCTTCACTCCCATGCTCCGCGCGATGGTCTTGTCGCTCTCGCCCGCGCTCAGCTCGACCCGTTCGGCGGCCGCCGCGGACTGGTCGGCCTGCCCGATGTACCCGTAGTAGAGGCGCAGCTGCTCATCGACGTTGGACGTGCTGCCCTCCACCACGGTGGTGTTGGCTGCGGCCGCCATCGCGACCGCCCCCTCCGTGGTGTGAGGGAAGCCGACCTGACTGCCCCGTTCGTCGGTGCGCTCCCCCCGCGGGAGCGCCGACCACCGTTCCGGCTCGGTCCAGTCGTCCGGCGGCGCGTACGTCGCCGACGGAGACGGGCTCGCGCTCGCGCTCGCCCCGCCCTTGGCCGGGGTGTCCGGCTCGTCGTCGCCTCCGCTGAGCAGGGCGTAGGCCGTCAGCGCGAGTACGGCGACGAGCGCCACGCCCGCGAGCCACGTGCCCTTGGTGTTCCATGTCCCCCTGGTGCGTGCCATGTCAGCCCCCTCAGCCTGCGATGCCGTTGAGGATGGCGATCAGGGAACTCGACAACAAAATGGCGGCGATGCCGCCTCCCATCCATTTGAAGGGCTCGGACCCGCCACCGTTACGGCTCTTGTCCGCAACGGCGAGCTTGTAGACGCCGAACGCCGCGCCGCCGACTCCGGCCAGGATCAGCAGCCACAGGCCGTAGCCGAAGATTTCAGCGACGGGTCCGTCCATGCCGGGGATCTTCGTCGGCTTGGCGCCGGGGATCAGGTTGCCGCCGCCCTCCTTCTTGTCGTCATCCGCCGCCAGGTACATCGTCGCGGCGAGCCGTTCCAGGGCCATGATCAGTTCCTCTCCATCGTGCGCCGCAGCTTCTCGGCTGCGGACTGGACGTCCTTGTACTCCAAGGCCTCGTCAGGCCCCTTAACGGCCCGCAGGACAGGCAGGTACGGCACCTTCGCCACTCCGGCCAGTCGTCCCTCCAGGGCACGGATCAAGAAGCGCGCGTCCTGGACCGGCCGCGCCGGCGCGTCAGCCACCCACACGAGCCACGGCTTCGGCATGGCCCCCCACCGCAGCAAGGTCTCCTCCACGCGCGTGGCCCCGTGCAGGGTCGTGTCGGACACGAGGACCGGAGCGACCCCGTACGGGACGCGCTCGCCCGGCATCATGATTCGGGCGCGGGCTCCGCCGGCGTCGCCGTCGAGCATTCGGGCAACCGTCGCTCCTGCAATGCCGTTGCCGTCTACCGGCATCAGGGCCCACCGGAGCACAACCGGTGCCACGTCGCCCGGGGTTGGCGTCACCTGTTGAGTGGTCATGCCGCAACTCCCCCCTGTGTAGCTTCGTTTAAGTCACGATATTGGGTTCTTGGGATCACTGAGGCTAGCGTGAACCACGGACAAACCTGGACGGTGTTTTCGCGGTAGCCGGAGGTCAGATCGCAGGTGCAGCTCTACAGCAATGCGCGAAAGCGCGGGCTCTGCCCGCAAAGTGAGGGTTGCTTCGAAACGGATGCCGCATCACGGTCGGTGACACCGGCCTTCTTCGCCGCGTCAGCATTCGAACCCATCAGCCACACCCCCGAGTCGCCAATGGTCCCGCTCGGACGCCCCTATTTCGCTGCACGAAATGACGAGGCCGATATTTCGCTGAGCGAAGTGCACCTATGCGAGACCTTGATCCGACCCTACGGGAACCGCGGCGCCGCCCACGGCCCGGGCCCTGCCCCAATGGAGGCGCACATGCCGATCGCATCGTGATCTAGTACGGCAAAAGTCACACAAGCGACACGACTGCGAGAAGAGAAACACGCACGGGGGGATGACGCATGAAGGTGATCATGGGGGCTGTCGCCGCGGTGATAGGCCTCGCCGTACTGGCCTTCATCGGGGTGGTAGTGCTGATCGTGGACGACGACGCATCGGCCGCCGAAACGACCGACGGCGGGGGCGGGTTGCAGGGCGTTCCCGAAGAGTTCCGCAAGTGGATCCTCAAGGCCGACGCCGACTGCAAGGAACCGGGGATGTCTCCGGCGCTGCTGGCCGCTCAGCTCTACCAGGAGAGCGGATTCAGCACCGACCGCAAGAAGGCGGTCAGCGAGGTCGGCGCCGCAGGCCCCGCGCAGTTCATGCCGGGGACCTGGGCCACCTGGGGGCGCGACTCGGACGGCAACGGAGAGGTCTCCCTCTGGGACATCGGTGACGCCGTCATCGCGCAGGGCCGCATGATGTGCTCGCTGCTGAAGTCGGCGAAGACCTCCGGATACCCCGGCGGAGTCCAGGCCCTCGCGCTCGCCGGCTACAACGCCGGATGGGGCGCGGTCGAGCGATTCGGCGGCGTGCCTCCCATCTGGTTCGCCCGTGAGAAGGGCCAGAAGGAGGGTCAGACCTACCACTACGTGAAGGTCATCCTCGCGGGCATGAAGCGCTTCGAAGGCCCCGGCCTGCTCACGGTTTCCGGGTCCGGTTCAGGCCCGGACGCCCTGCGGAAGGCGGCCACCCGGATGGGGACTCCGTACGCGTACGGAGGCGGCGGTCCGGCTGGCCCCTCGACCGGTTTCTGCGACGGCACCAACGGCTACCTCAACGGCTCGTGCGCCGCGAGCAAGACCATCGGGTTCGACTGCTCCAGCCTCGTCCAGTACGGGTACTGGCCGAAGCTGAAACTGCCCCGGACAGCCCAAGCACAGTACGGCGCCACCTCCGATCACCCCGTGTCCCGCAGCGACCTCAAGCCGGGCGACCTGCTGTTCTGGGCGAAGGGCGGAAGCGGCTTCATCTACCACGTCGCGATCTACGCGGGCGACGGCAACGTGCTGCACGCGCCGCGCACCGGACGCACCGTGAGCATCGCACCGCTGACCTCCGCGATGCCGCAGGGCGACTACGTCGGCGCGACCCGCCCCTGACCCGAAACGAACGTGTGCCGCAGACCCGAAAAGGTCTGCGGCACACGTGCGTCCAGACGGTGAACAACTACCGGGTCTTGCCGCCCTTCGCGACCGGCCCGGCCTCCCGGTGCGGAGCCACACCGGGCTGTGAAGGCGCCGCGCCCTTCGACGCGGTCGCCTTAGTAGGTCCCACGCTCGGCGACGTCGACCGGGCCGCCGTGGTGTTCACCTTCGCCCGGGACTCCGCCGGTCCGCCGCCCCCCTTACGCAGTGCGTCGTTGGCGGCCAGGACCAGCCGACCGCCCATCTGTGACTTCGGCCCCTCCTGCCACGAGGTGTCCTTCGACAGACGCGCCAGACGCTCCGCCACCTGATTACCCGCGTCCCCCCTGGCCATCCGCGCGGCGACCAGGGGCCACTGCTTCGACATCACGAGAAGGTCCGCCTCCCGCTCCATCCCGGGCATCGCCTCGCGCACCATCCGCGTGAAGCGCGCGTTCTCCTGCGGGTCGATGGCCAGCTGCCGAAGCGCTCGCTCCCGGTCGGAGAGGTCCAGGTCCTTGGGGACGTCCAGACCCGTCGTCAGCGGCCCCCAGGACAGCATCGCGTCGCGGCTCGTCGTCGGGGCCTCGGCGGCGCTGAGGACCTTCGCAACAGCCTGGTCGACCCCGATGCCTTCCTCGTGCGCGGACGTGAGAATCGCCCGCACGTCGACATCGCGCTCGTCCAGCGCCGACATCTTCGCCGCGATCTCGGGCCACGCCGGGGAGGACAGAATCGCCTCGCGCACCGGCCCCGCCGGCATCGTCTCCCGCAGCATCTTGGCCCACGGCTCCGTGCCCTCACGGGCAATCCTTTCGGCGTTCGCCGCGACCGCGTCCCGCACCGTCACCGTGATCTCGCCGACGCGCGGGAGCATCGCCTCCAGGTCGACCCCGGCGTTGCGCAGCGCCATGAGCTGCTGCGCGAGCTGCGGCCAGTCCGCGCCTTCCATCAGCGCCGCGCTGATGTCCGGCGGGAGGAACTTCTTCATCTCCTCGGAGGCATCGACCACCGCCTTCTCGGCGGGCGGCAGTTCCTCCTCCTTCCCGGCCTTCTTCTGCTGGTGACGGCGCACCGCGTCCGCGATGGCCATGACCAACTGGAACGACATCCTGGCGGTCTGCACCGCCTCGGCGGCGGCCGCCGCGAAGGCCTCGCTTGCCTGCTCCTCTGGCGTTGGTGTCGTCATGCCTCATCCCCTCGTTATCGGGCCCGCTTCGGCCCCTTGCGCTGCTCGTCGCCCGGCGGCCGACGTGTCGGCCCGGGCGCCCCCGTCTTGCGGGCTGTACCGGCGCGTCCGGTGCCCCCCGTGGACGTCGGCGACGGGTTCTTACCGGAGGCGGGCGCCGTCGAACCGCGCTGGCGCTGCCACCCGTCCAGACGCCATGTAAGCACTTCTGCAACGGAGTCCGCTGAGGTCATCTCCCGGCGAGCGGCTACAGCGGCGAGCACATCGACCGGATCCTCGCCGGTCTTCTCGACCGCGACCAGGCGCTTGCGCAGGGCGGGCCACGCCGGATCGGCAAGCACCGCAGTCGCGTGCTCGGGCAGGGCCTGCTGGAGCACTCCCGCCATCGGCCGCTCGCCGGACGCGACGGGTGTCCGGCGGGGGCCGCCCGGCCGTGCCGCCGAACGCTTGGGGCGCGGCCGGTACTCGCGGGCGGCGGCCGCGCCGGCGGTCACCTCGACCGCCTCGCGCAGCATCCGACCGGCCCGCCCCGAGGCCTGCGCCTGGACGCGATGGTCCTGCGCCTGGTGCCAGCGCTGGGACGCCTCGATGGCCTTCACCAGAGCGAGCAGGAAGCCGAGACCGGCAGCGGTGTCGTTGCGGCCGAGTGCCGCCGCCGACTGCGACAAAAGCTGTGACGACTCCCGGTAGAGAGTGCGCGCCTGCCCCTCCAGGATCCGGTCACCCGGGACGCGGGACGCGCGCTCGAACTCGCGGGCGGCCTCCCTCATTCGCTCGCGCACCATGCGCGGTGAAACGACGGCGGCGATGACGATGAGGTCGCCGAGTGCGGAGACGTCACCGGCTCCCTGGCTCAGCCCGCCGGCGCCGAGCTGGTCGGCGGCCGCGCGCACCCGACGCTCCGCCTCCTGCCACATCTCGGCCGCTGCGACCGTCGGCACAACCGTCGGCGTCTGCCAGCGTTCGCGTACCCGCGGCAGGGACAGGTCGGGTGCCAGCTTGGTACCCGGGAACCAGACCGCCGCCTGCTCCGCATTGCGGTCTCCCGGCAGCGCCACGGAGTAGCCCGTGACGTTTCCGTCGGGCGCGACCCTCTGCTTGACCCGGATGCCGGAGGCGGTGACGCGGGCGAAGAAATCAGCATCGCTGACCGCGACCGCGGCCGCCTCGCGTACGGCTCGCAGGAGAGTGAGGCGGGCAGGCTCAGCGAGCCCTCGGCGCACCGCCTTCTCCTCCTCTCCCGTCTTCGGCCACTCGCTGGCTGTCTTGTCGCGGTGCGTCAGCTGACGCAGTCCGAACTCGACCTCGAACTGTCGCGCGGCCTGCTGCATTTTCGCGATGTCCTGGCGCAGCCACATGTTGCGCCCGTCCTGGCGGGCGGCTGTCGCGACGATGTGGATGTGGTCGTCCGCGTGCCTGATCGCCACCCATCGACAGGCCTCGTCGTCGCCGTGCGGAGAGACTCCGGCAACGTGCATCATCTCGCGGGCCACGCGCGCCCACTCGGCGTCGGAGAGCAGCCGGTCTTCGGGCGCGTTGCGCACCGCGACGTGGTAGACGTGCTTCGCCGGCCGCTTGCCCAGAAGGGCGTGGACCGGGGCGTCCAGCATGAGCGCCAGATCGGCGATGGTCATCTCCGTCGACCGCGCCGGGTCCTCGACGTAGGGGTCGCCCCACGAGGCGACCATGTGCGCATCGACGTGTTCGTCGCGCTTGCCCGGACCGTAGAGGTAGTCGAGCAGGCCCCAGGTGTCCGTGCCGTCGCGCGCCCGCTTCGGCATCACAGCCGGTTCCTGCGTTCACGCATCAGCTGGAGCGTCGCCTCGTCCAGGCGCCGCACGGCCTGCTGTACCGCGCGCAGGGCGGCTGACAACTGCGGGTCGGTCACCTCGCCCTCGGAGTTCAAGACGCGGGCGATCTGGTTCACGTTGGTGCCGACACGCGTGACCTGGGTGCGCGCCTTCACGAGGTCGGCGAGGACGTCCTTCATGGCGGCCGAAACGGGAACGACCTTCTCCTCGGCGACGGCGAGAGCGGCGCTCGCGATCCACGACGCGAGGGCCTGGTTGTCGCGGCTCGCGGCTTCGTTGAGGATCGTCAGCTCGCTGTCGTTGTAGGAGACCTTGACGCGGTTGTCACGGGGGCCGTCGGCCTCTCGCTCGCGCCGCCGCGGCGGCGAACTCCGCCGGCGGCCCGCTGCTGATGGCTCTGCCACAACAGCCCCCTCTCCTACCCCCGGTCCGTGCTCGGACCAATGATCACCGGCCGCCACCATAGTGGCCAGGAAACCGGCGATCACGCTTACTGGGCCCAGTAAGCTCCATCTTGCTTCCGGTGGCTATGGCCGCCGGAAGGGTGTCAGGTAGGAACAACTGACCGTCAAAAATGCCTGTGCGCTGCGGTGATACGGCGTCCCGCGCGCCCGCGCCCGAGTGCGAGCCAGTACGATCACGGCATGGCGAGCGCACACGACATCATGCAGCGGATGAGGGAACGGCAGGCAGCACGCGAGGCGGCTTTCGAGCCGCTCGCGGAGATCCTGGGACAGCGTCAGGAACTCCAGCGGCAGCTGGCTGCCCTGGACGAGCCGTACGGACAGGCCTTCGCGACGGCGGAGGCCGGAGGGTGGACTGCGGATGAGCTGAGGGAGATCGGCGCCGAGGAGCCCGCGAAGCGTCCCAAGGGACGGCCGCGGGGCAAGCGCACCACGGCGAAGAAGGGAGCCCCGGAGACGGCTTCGACGGACTCCTCGGCCGGTTCGCCGACGGCGCCCGTACCGACGCAGAACGGTGCCGCTGAACAGCAGACGGCAGCCGCCGGGAGCACCTCCGCCTGACGGCGCAGAACGAAGAGAAAGGGCCCCGCTGTGCGGGGCCCTTCGCGTTGCTGGGGTATCCCTCCCCGGCCTCTCCAGTGTCCGGCCGGGCTCCTCCACGTCAAGGTCGTACGTCCGCTCCTCACCACGTCCGATCGTGCCTCACGGACGCGTCTGCGGTGCGGGCGCTCCACCTTGACCCTCCGTCCCCCGACCTTGCGAAGGCCTTCACGGGGAGGAAGGAAAAAGGGTCGGCGCGTCGGAGCGGATGGCGGCCTGGCCCGTCGTGCGGGTGCGACCGGCAGGTCGGGGCATTCCAGAATTCCGGAACGCGCAACGGCGCCCCGGAACCCTTCACGGGTGGGTTCCGGGGCGCCGTCTCCAGCCGCTGCCCGCGACGGGGGTGACGCGGGCAGCGGGGTTCGAGTGCGGGCTACGGCCCGCTGCGGCAAGACCTCACAGGTCTCCCGCCGCGATCATCTCGGTGCGCGTCCGTCGAATCCTGAGCCGCTTCGGATCCTCCGCCGGCCACTCCGTGCCGCCGCCCGTCCTGTGCCGGAGCCAGACGACTCCGCCACGCACATCGGTCACGACGGCGCGGGTCAGGCCGTCCACCACCTCGTCGCCGACCGACGGCAACGGCTCGTTCCCGGTCTCGTTCTCCGTCATGGCGTCACCTTCATCTCTGCCCAGACGCGCTTGCCCCACGGGACGCGTCCGGAGCCCATCAGGTCGTATCCCCACCGGTCCGACACCTCCTCGACCAACACCAGTCCGCGACCGCCGATGTCGTCCGGTCCCGCCTCGCGCGGCTCCGGCACCAGCCACGGTTCGCGGTCGACCACGGCGACGTAGACGAGGTCTTCTTCGGGACGGTCGATGATCACCCGGACGCACTCGCCACGAGCGTGCCGGACCGCGTTCGCGAACAGCTCGGTCAGCAGCAGTGCGGCGCTGTCGCCCGCGTCGTCCATGTTCCAGGCGCACATAGCCACGCGGGCTAAGCGCCGGGCCTTCTCTGCCGTCTCGGGTGTGCGCGTCATCGTCTCGCTGTAGCCGGGGTACCCCGACCCGCGTGGTGTGGTGGTCATGCCGGGCATCGCCAGACCTTGGGTAGGCGGGTGGTCGAGAGACCACCGTAAAAGCCGGAGGGGGTAGCGACAGGTACAGTCGCTACCCCCTCCTGGAGGGGTACAAGTTGTACCCCTACGCGGCAACGCCGAGTTGACGCGCGAGGCCTCGCGCGTCGTCGCGGATGATCGCACTTCCGGCCTCCGCGAGTTCCCCGGCGGCGCCCCGGGCGAACAGGTTGAAGCGGGCCGTCTCGGGGCTCGTCTCGTACGCCTTCTTGAGCAGGTGGACGACCGCCACGTTCTCGCCTTGCAGGCTGTACGCGCGGGCCGTCTCGATGATGTGGAAGCTGCGGCGGGTCGCGCTCTGCATGGTGCCGAGATCAATGTGCGTCGCCGCGTCGACCGCTGCCCCGCCTCGGACGAGATCGTTGTTCATGGTGATCGCGTACGCGTCGACCATGCTCCGGCCGAACATCAGCCAGGGGTGCGCGTACCCGTCGCCGAGTCGCTTGGCGGACTCGTCGGCGCGGTCCCAGTGCCGGTCCGCGTTGCCCTTCTGGCCGACCTTGGCGTACGACAGGGCGGTGGCCAGATGGAGCAGTCCGCCGAGGGCGATGTCCTCCGTTCCACGGTTCGGGTCGAGCAGCTGGATGGACTTCATCGCCAGTTCGACGCGTGCCTCGTGGCGCTCTCCGGCGTCGCGGAAGACGTGGTTGAGGTACCACGCCGAGGCGGCGATGGCGCGGGGGCTGTCGGCGTCCTGGGCCATCGTCATGGACCGGTCGCCGGTGAGCATCACCAGCTCCGGCGCGGGCTGGAAACTCAAGTAGAGCTGAGCGAGGTGGTAGGCCTGCGCGAGGTACACCTGGACCCGGCGCCGCTCTGCACCTTCGTGTGCGCGGGCGGCGTACTGGAGATCGGCCAACAGTGCGGGGAGCACGTTGGCGACGCGGGTGCGGTGGTCGCCGAATCCGTGCCATGCCTGCCATGCGTTCTGTACCCGGGTGGCGAGCGCCGCCGCCGGCTGCGGCTCGTCGTCGTGGCTCAGCAGGTCGTAGGTGGTGAGCGCTTCCTTGACCCGCAGCAGGGCGGGGTGGGCGGCCTTGGTGTAGGTGGCGGCGGCGAGCCGCTCGTCACCGGTGAGAGAGGCAAGGTCGTCCACGCCCAAGGCCTCCGCGAGGCGCAGGAGGAGCGGTAGGCGTGGCATGCCCAAGCGGTCGTTCTCGATGGCCTTGACCCATTCCGTGCTGCGGCCGACGAGACCGGCGAGCACCGGTCGCGTCTGTCCTTTCCGCTCGCGCTCACGTCGGACCCGTTGGCCGAACGTTCGAGGCGAGCCATTTTCAGCGTCGTGCGCCATGATGGACTCCGTTCTGACGTCGCACTCAGGACGGTACCGGTGCGCGAGCGTCCGGGAACACTGGTCTCGGGTCGAGTACCCGACCGGAGACCGGAAAGCCCCGGTGGGCCGCTGATCTTTCAGCGGCCCACCGGGGCTTTGACGTTGGCGGGGGCTCTCCCCCTACGCCGCTGCGGGCGTCGGCCCGGGCTCCTCGGTGAAGAGGTCCAGCTGCTCAAGTTCCGTGATGGTCGCGCCGGTGTTGATGCCGTACAGCTCCCGGACGTACGCCCGGGTCTTGGCCTCCCAGTTCTCGTCTCCGAGGATCCGTCCGAACACTGCGGCCGCCACCATCGGGCAGACGGCGTCTGCTGCCTGCTGGGCGACGTTGCGCACTCCGCGGCCACGTCCGACGTGGGTCCACGGGTAGTCACCGGGGAAGCCGACCAGGCGGCCGATGTCGGACTGGGTGATCGTCTCGCCGGTCTCGGAGTCGGCCCATCCGTACGCGGTCGCGGTGACGCAGGTCGAGGGGAGGTCGGCGCTGCGCGAGCCGCCGCCCTTGGCCCGGCCGGTGGCGGGGTCGACGGGGCGGTGACCGCGCGTCAGGTACACCCGGCCGGTGCTCCAGCCGACGACTTCGGCGAAGGTCGGGGCGGGGATCGGCTCGGCCGGGGTGAGGTCCACGAACGGCTTCTCGGCGCCGCGGTGAGCGGTCATGAACCGGCGCTTGCGGTGGCTTCCGCCGTAGGTGACCGCGTCCAGCGTCCACGCCTCGGTGGTGTGCCATCCGGCCTGCGTCAGCTGCTCGAACAGTGCGTCCTCGATCTGCCGGGGCAGTGCGCTCGACTGCTCGACCATGACGCACTCCAGGATGCCGCCGGGCCGGGCCAGCATTCCCAGCGGCCAGATGATGACCTCCGCCATGAGTCCGGCGCGCGGGTCCTCCAGCTGCGCGAGCGGGGCGCGGACCTCGTCCCACGTGTCGCCGGAGCGGGGCGCGTAGCCGGTGGGCGAGTGCTCCCACGGGGCGAATCCGGCGGCCGCGCCCGCCTCCAGGATGACGTTGAGGATGACGTCGATGGAGGCGGTGTAGCGGCCCTTGCCGAGACCGCTCGGGGTGAACGCCTGGCACGGCGGGGTGAGGGCGATGATGCTCACGTACTGGAGCGCCGGGTTCTCCGGGTCGAGCGCGGTGACGTCGGCGTGGACGACGCGGAATCCGGCGGCCGTGGCGGTCGCGACGGCACCGCCGTCCAGGTCGATTCCGATGATGTCGACGTCGGCCCCGAGGATGTCGCGCAGACCCAGCGAGAGGCCTCCGGGTCCGTGGAACAGGACGATCACGCGCTTGCGGAGGATGCGTCCGAAGGTGTCGCGCTCGGGGGCGAAAAGCCACTCGATCGGGAAGGGGCGGGCGTACCAGTTCAGGAGTTCGCGGGTCTCGTCGTCCAGGGCGGCGATGCGCTCGGCAGTGACGGCGCCCCGGTCCTCGAACCGCCCCAGCGCGATGGCGGCGCGCTCTCCACGGGCCTCGTGGGCAAGCTCCCCGGCTCGCTCGTCGTGGCCCTCGACCACGGCGTACGCGCACTCGGTGATCCGCTCGGCCGCGCAGTACGCCCACTCGTCAGCCTCTTCGCTGGGGTTGAGGTCGGCGTACTCGGTGAGCAGTGCGGCGGCGCTCTGGCACTCGGTGAGGGCGGGGTGTCCGGCGGCCGCGGTGAGGGCGGCCGCGTCCTCGGCCTCCTGCTCGGCGGCGTCGGCGGCAAGCTCCGCGCTGATACCGGGGGCGGGGCGGAGCAGGCTCAGCATCCCGCCGGCGGGCACGCCGAAGGTGCGGGTGTCACCCATGGTCCACTTCCTTGGTGTCGTTGAGGCTTTTCGGTGTGGCCCGGGGGCCCGCCGGGAGGGGATTCCCGCCCCCTTCCGACATCACTAATACTCTCAAGTTTTAGGGGTGGAGTCAACCCCTCGCGCTCTACAAACCCGCAGGTCAGAGGCTTTTTTGAGGGTCTTTCAGGGCTCTCCGCGCGCCACTCCCCCGCCCTCTCGGCGTTCGCCGTACGACGGGCCGGTCGGGGGGTTCCCTCCGCGGCTGGGCAGGCGCAGCCGACCGCGGGCCGTGTCGGGGGGCAAGGCCGGTCTCAGCCGCGAAGCGGCTCGGCCTTGCGGCCCGGCGCGGGCTGTGGTCCCCTCCGGGGGCCCGGACGCGGAGGGAACCCCCCGACCCCGCCCACACACCCACCACCCACCAACCGCAAGGTGACGACGGCGCCCCCTCCCCTCTGTGGAGGGTCCAGGGGTGTGGGGGCGGAGCCCCCGCGATGCTTGAGCCCGCACCCCCCGACCCCACCCCCACCACCAACTCACCTCTTAAGAGGGGAGAACGGCGCGGCCGGTGGAACGACGATGGCCAGCGCGTCCCGGACCGGGGTCGCGCTGGCCATCGTCGGGCCCGTGGGCCTCCTACTGCTGGGCCTCCTTGCGGGCCTGGGTGATGATCCGCTTCCAGGTGACCACGGACTGCCCGTGGCGCTCGGCGAGCAGGGCGGCCACCTGACCGGGCTTCATGTCGGGGCGGGCGGCGAGCGCTTCGGCGGCCTGCTGGACGCGGGGGTCCGGCTTCTTGTCCTTCGCCCGGGCGCCGACCGGGCGGCCTCCGCTGGTGCCGAACCCGCTGTCGGGGTCGTCGGCGAACTCCCAGAGCTGGGCGCGGGTGCGGTACTCGCGGGTGCGGGTCGGCAGCTGCTCGGTGCGGATCGGGTCCGGCCACCCGCGCGGCGCCGTCTTGGCGTACTGGGTGATCCGGCTGGCGTCGACACCGAGGACGCGGGCCTGCCCCGCCGGCGGAAGCTGCTCGTCGGGGTCGCCGGTGCGGTCGACACCGCGGCCGTCGCGGGGCTCGCGCTCGTGGTGCTCGGCGAGCCACTGCTTCCACGCCTCCAGGTCCCAGTGCGGGACTCCGTCGATCACGCGGGCCGGAGGGTGACCGTTGGCCTCACGGTCGTGCCACAGGTTCGCGAGGCTGGCGGCACGGCCGTAGTTGCTGTGCTCGACCAGCTCCTCCTGGGTCGCCCACTGGCGGCCGTCGATGCTCTGCACGTGCATGCTCCTGGTGATGTCGGTCGCGGATAAGATGGTGGGTGGTTCGGTTTTAGGTCTGTTGAGGGCCTTCGGTGGCCGGACCGCACGGCCCGGCGGGATTCCCACGCTTTTGCGCCCCGCCGGGCCGCCCTACGTCCGCCGCCGGCCAATCAGCTCCGGGCGCGCTCGATGATCTCCCGCAGGCTGATCGACTTCTTGAACTGGTGGCCCATGTCCACCTCGGCCTCGGCGTACTCCTCGAACAGCTCCGGGTTCAGCTGCGCGGAGCGGACCAGGTCGTCGGTGTGGGCGAGCGGGCAGGCGCGGCAGCTCAGCCGCCGCATCCCCTGGTCGTAGGCCTCGTGGTGCGCGATGCCGTTCTCCTGGTGGGACTCCCACACCTGATCGGTGCTGAGCTGGTGGACCGGCAGCCACGTCGTGACGACCCGCAGCGTCCCCTTGCCGCTCATGCGGTTCCGCTCGACCGTCGGCTTCTTGGCGCGGGCCGGGGACTCCTCGGCGCGCATCCCCATCGCGTACCCCGCCCGGACCGGCCGCCCCAGGTTCAGCTCGGCGCCGACCTCGTCCACGTAGTCGCGGCCGACCGCGGTCTTCGTGTCGCTCGTGCAGAAGCGTGCGAAGTGCCCGGGCCAGTTGCCGTGGGACCGGATCCGCTGCCACAGCGACGCCCACCGCTGGCTGCGGCGGACGGCGAAGGGGACGCCGTACTGCTCGGCGTGCGCGCGGGCGACTTCGAGCGCGCCGGGCCACTCGACCAGGTGACCGCGCTCGGTGGTCCCGAGGTCGCAGTGCAGGACGCGGACCTTGTCGAGCTGACCCGCCTTGTCGGCCTGGGTGCAGACCTCGTGCACCGTGGCGCCGGAGTCCTTGCCGCCGCTGTCGCCGACGATGACGACGTCGTGGGCGTCGAAGTCGAACTCCGCGGGGAGCACGGCCGGCGCGGCGGCCGGCGCGGCGAACAGTTCCATCTGGGCGCCGCACCCGGTGCCGCACGGCGGGGTGAAGGGGGGCTTCGTCATGACCTTCTCCTGGTTGAGGTGTTCGGTGTGGTCGGGCCGGGCCCGGCGGGGGAGCGGGATTCCCGCCCCGCTCCCCGCCGGGTGACCGGTCAGCCGGTCCGGTCGGTACGGGCGTAGTTGTGGAAGTCGTCGCTCACGGGGAAGTCGGTGGGCTCGGTGACGGGCGCGCACACCCAGCTGGCCATCGGGCCGGGGATCTCCAGCTCGCCGCTCAGCCACTGGTGGATGTCCGGGCTGACCTCGAAGTGGCTGCCGTCCTCGGTCTCGGCGTAGAACTGGGAGTTGCCGCCGAATCCGTACGCGTCGGCGTAGTCCCAGACGCAGACCAGGAGCGGGCCGCCCGCCTCCTCGATGCGGCCGAAGACCGACCGGATGCCGTCGGCGCTGTAGCCGTCGGCGAACCGGCCGTGGAGGTCGCGGAGCTCGGCGGGCAGGCTGCGGACGGGCTGGCCGTCGGCGATCCAGGTGGCAATGGCCTCGACGCAGTCGCCGAGTCGGCCGACGGGCCGGATCATCAGCGGGAGTTCGGTGCCGTCGGGGTCGACGGTCGTGGCGTGCCAGTGATCCTGGAAGATGTCGGGCGTCCGCTCGACCACCGTCTCGTCGTCGTCTCCCCGGTAGAGGCACAGCACCGCGTGGGATCCGGTGTTCTCGTCCTCGCCGACGACCAGCCAGCTGTTCCCGGCGTCCTTGTCGATGGCGGCGCTGATGCCACGCGCGGCCAGGGCCTTGGTGGCGACCTGCGCGCCGGTGGCGTCCGGTGCCCCCTTGAGGGCCTTCGGGGCGTTCGCCAGGGTCAGCGTGACCTTGCGGCCGTCCCGGTAGTGGATGCTGTGCTCGTTGCGGGAGGGGCGGAACGTCGCGAGGACGTTGACGCGGTCCCCCATGCGGTCCAGGTTCGCGTCGTGGATCTCCGCCATCCCGTCCTCGACGCTCAGCAGGGTGACGGCGTGCCCCTCGGTGCGCAGGTAGACCTTTCGCGGCGTAGCACTCATCGGTGAGCCCTTCGTTTCATTGAGGTGGTTCGGTGTGCGGCCCGGAGGCCGGCGTCGGGCTGGGGATTCCCGCCCCCAACCGACACCACAAATACTCTCAAGTTTTTGGGGATTGCGCAAGTCCCGAGCCCTCCCCCGGCCCGCCTCCTGCGAGGCGGGCCGGGGGAGTCGGGCGCTCAGCCTCGGGTGAGCTGGGCGAGGGCGGCGCGCTTGTCGTGCAGCGCGAACACCGCCTCCAGCAGCGCCCGGGCGACCTCTTCGGTGCCTGCCGCCGCGAGGTGGCCGTGCAGGGTGTCCAGCGCGGTCGAGAGCTGGGCGTCGTCCTCGGCCAGGCAGGAGCCGGTGACGTCGGCGGTCGCCGGGTTGCGCAGCGGGCGGCGGTCCATGGCGTGCCTGACGTACTGCCCGAACTCCGGGGGGAACCCGGTGCCGGGGTTGTCCGCGGCTTCGGTCTCGGCGTCCGCGAGGGCGAGCCGTGCGTCGGCGGGGATGCCGTCCGCCTCGGTCGGGGCCTCCTCCCAGAACGAGATGACCACGGTGTCGAGCAGGTCGGCGATCATGTGCAGCGCCCGCCCGTTCCACGCGGAGGCGAACAGGGTGCGGCGGCGGGCGATGTCGGCCAGGGTGGCGGCCCGCCATGCGGCGGCGCGGGCCTGCGGGGTCGGTTCGAAGTCGGTCATGATGGCGCTTCTCCAGGGAGTTGAGGTTCTTCGGTGTGACCCGGGCGGGCGGGATTCCCGTCCCGCCGGCGCCCGGGGTGAGGCTCGGCCGCGCTGCCCGCCGGTCCCTTCCGGGACCGGCGGGCGCCGGGCTACTTCTGGTACGCGGGGATCAGCTCGCGGACCTTCTCCGCGCCGATGCATCCGCCGTCGTGCCGGTAGATGCTCGGCGGCTGGCCGTTGCGCCCCCGGTGGTGGCTCCAGTAGCGGACCCCGGACCAGCCGCACAGCTCGCACGTCAGGTACCAAGGGTTGTCAGCCCCCGGGAACCCGTGGAGAACAGCCCTCCAGTGGTGCTCAGCGAGACCTGCGAACGCGGTCCGCGCCCCACCGACGTTCCGATCGTTGACGGGCATCCGCGGGTGCAACAGGGGCACCGGCCCGTTCAGCGGCTGCGGCGCTTCGGCGCGCACCCGGTCCAGCGAGACCGCCTCGATGCGACCGGCGATGTACTCCTGGATGAGGTAGGCAGCCGCCATGTCGATGCCCTTCTTGCCGGTGGGCGGGCGGCGGAGGTTGTGCTCCCCCTCACTGGTGACGACCAGCCAGTCACGGTGCCAGCGGAAAGCCTGTCCGAGGACCTTGTCCGCGCCGATGATCACGGGGTAGCGGCACTCGATGTCCGTCTCTCCCTTGCGGTACGGGAGGGTGGCAGTGCTCATGTGGTGCTCCTTGTTGAGGTGGGTCGGTGTGCGGACCGGGGGCGGACGGGATTCCCATTCCGTCCGCCCCACGGGCGAAGGGGGGTCAGCTCGGGGTGTCGGTGAAACCGGCCCCGTTGAAGGCGAGTTCGTCGGCGTAGAAGACGTCCTCCAGCTCCTGGAACGTCTGCTGGTCGGCGTGCTCGCGAAGGGCGAGATAGGCGGCGTGGCCCTGGCTGACGGCCTGGTAGGTGCGGAAGACGAGCGGCGACTGGGAGTCGTCGCACGCGGCGTCCAGGTCCTCGCGCTGGGCGTACAGCTCGACCGGGTGGTCGGAAGCGCGCTGGACCTCCAGCACGTGGCGCTTCTCGATGTCCTTCCAGACGTTCCAGTCGTAGACGCCCTCGTCGTCGGCGATGACGAAGTAGGTGCCGGGCCGCTTGGTGAGGTCCACGCGGGTCTCGACTCGGTCCATCTCGGGGTTCATGCCACTGGGCCTTTCGTTGAGGTGTTCGGTACGGAGCCCCGGTGGGCGGACGAGGATTCCCGCCCTGTCCGCCCACCGGGTAATGCGCGTCAGCTCTCGTCGTGCTCGATGACGCGGAACTCGCAGCCGTCGTCCGAGGTGAGGATGTGACCGGCGATCAGGTCCTCGGTGTGCGCGTGCAGCTCGGAGAACCGGAAACCGGCGAGCTGCATGGCCGTCCACAGCAGTTCCGCCACGGTGCGCGGGTCGTCCCCGCACCCGACGGCGAACCAGTCGCCGCCCGCGCCGCGCGCCTGAGCGACGTAGTGACCGGCGGCCTCGGCGTCGACCTCGACCTCCGTGGTCGGCCAGCTGGGGATCTCCGCCGCGTAGCTCCCCACGGCGCGGGTCAGGACTCCGGCGGCGCCACCGGGGTGCTCGTCGGTGTCCGCGAGGTGGAGCAGATCGGCGATCAGGTCCTCGATCGGGTTCTCGACGCCGTCGCCGTGCTCGGTGCCGTACAGCTCCCACGCCTTGCGCGCACGGTCCGCGCGGTCCGGCGTCGTCAGGTCGCTGAGGTTCAGGGCGATGAAGTCCACGATGTGGCCTTTCGTTGAGGTATTTCGGTGACTCGCCGGGAGGGGATTCCCGCCCCCTTCCGACATCACTAATACTCTCAAGTTTTGGGGTGTAGGTCAACTCCAAAACACAGAAAAACCGCAGGTCAGAGCCCTTTTTTGGGGAGTTTCCGGGGCTCCGATCGACCGCCCCGACCCC
>NZ_SSBL01000036.1 GCF_004795105.1 Streptomyces sp. A0642
CAAGCGGCGCCGGGAGTTCGAGAAGAGGATCGACAAGCTGCGGGTGCGGGGCCTGGCCGTCCGCACGTACGCCTCGGCGGCGAACGACCTGGTCGTCGAGACCCAGCGGGTTCCGGCGCGGACCCGAGCACGGCCGGGACGGGCTCGGAGGCCGGCGCGGGCTCGGTGGCCGGCGCGGGCTCGGTGGCCGGCGCGGCCGTCTGCTCGGTCATACGTACTCTCCCGGGGACTTGATGTGGTCGAGCTGGTCCTTCACCAGTTCGGCGACGGCCGACTTGTCGAAGGGCTTGGCCCCGGACGCCGAGAAGCTGAGCAGGACCCCGCCGTCGTACGCCGTGCAGACCATGGTCTCGACCTTCTGCTCGCCCTTGCGGGCCAGGAAGCACTTGGCGTTCTTCTTGTGCCCGTCGATCGCCGGCCCGTCGCGGAACAGGCCGACGGCGTCGAAGAGCTCCACCTTGAATCCGTACATGTCCCGGACGGCCTTCGCGTCCATCCGCACCAGCTGGGTCTCGACGACCAGGTCGTTCGCCGCCGAGGCGTACGTGCGGACGGCCAGGCCCCGCACCCGCAGCTTGTCGATCCTCTTCTCGAACTCCCGGCGCCGCTTGCCCGCCAGACCGCGGCTGCTGTCCTTCATCTC
Organism: Streptomyces sp. A0642; assembly: GCF_004795105.1. Classification (GTDB taxonomy): domain Bacteria; phylum Actinomycetota; class Actinomycetes; order Streptomycetales; family Streptomycetaceae; genus Streptomyces. The sequence goes on from NZ_SSBL01000036.1 coordinate 644, forward strand.
GGCGGCCGCCTGGCGGCCGCTGAGTTCGCTGTCGTTGCCCAGCTCCCCGGAGTCCGGGCCGAGCCGGTATCCGCGGGGGACCGGCAGGAGCAGCTTGCTCAGCTCGGTGGAGGCCCTTCCCCGGGAGACGTCACCGGCCGGGTCCTCGCCCGGTCCCTGCGAGGGGTCGTGCCACAGCCGGGTCGCCACCGTGCGATCGGCGCCGTCGACGGTGGCCTTCGTGTACGCGGCCGCGCCGGCGACGGCGGCGAGGACCAGCACGACGGGCACCGTCGCGGAGATCACCCGGCGGGCCCTGCCGGTGCGGGAGGGGCCGGGGTCCGAAACGGGCGCGAGGCCCGGGACCGGCCCGGACGCCGGCTCGGACGGGGGTGCGGTCGGCGGAGCCGGAGTGTTGACTCCGTCGTCGTTCACAGGCGCTCCAACTGTCGCTCGGCCAGCGTCCGGATGTCCTTCTTGCTGATCGGTTCGGTGTCGAACATGTTGATCTCGGCCATGACATCGCCGCGTTCGAACACGGCCCTGGCCCGGTACAACGGCAGGTACCCGGGCGTTGCCCGGGCCTTGTACACGTAATAGCGGCCGTCGAGGCTGCCCTTGATCGCGTCGCCCTCGTTGCCCGCGCCGTTCTTCTCGTCGGGCATGTAGGCGCGCTGGGCCGCGGCGTGGTCGGCGGCTCCCGTGGTCACGCCGGAGCGGAACTGCACGAGCCAGACACTGGCGGTGCGGTGCGCGCCCTTCTTCCAGTCGGCAGCCGCGACCCGGCGGAAGTCGCTCTCCAGGAGCCGGCTGAACATGAAGCCCTCGTCCTCGAAGTCGAGGGCGTACTCCCCCAGCCCCATCCAGCCGTCCCGAGCGAACAGCGCGTTCTTGTTCTCGCTCCAGCCGGCCGGCCGGGGAATGAGCAGCTTGCGCAGATCCCCGTCCGTACGGACCTGGCGGTCCTGCGACGCCGGCAGCGGGTCCGGCGCCTGGTCGGCGGGCAGCGCCTTCGCCGGATATCCGAGGCCCGGCTGCGAGAGCGCGGTCAGCGGAGTCGGGGCGCGCTCGGCCTGTACGCCGTAGCCGGCGGCGGTGCCGGCCGCGATGCCCAGGAACGCGGCCGCGGCGATGATCAGCGTCGTACGTCCGCGCGGACGCCGTTTCACGGGCACGGCGACGGGCTCCGGCAGGTCCGCCTGCGGCAGGTGCGGCGGGTAAGGCGGTCGCGGCTCTTCGACAGAGGTGTCCACGAGAGACACCACGGGTTCCGGCGCTTCCGGGGACACTGCTTCCGGAAGTGCCTGGTCCGCTGCCTCGACCTGCACGGACGGCTCGGCCGCCCCGTCAGGAACAGTGGTTTTCGGGTTCAAAAGGGGTCCCCCCACGAGACCTGAGGCGCAGATTCCGTTATCTGCGCACCCCACAGACCCGCCAGCCGCCAACGAGGTTGTGCGGCCGGGGATTACAGTTCGGCATATGCCGAAGAAGCTCGTGATCAAGGTGACCGCAGGAGCCGACTCCGCCGAGCGCTGCTCCCAGGCCTTCACCGTCGCGGCGGTCGCCGTCGCGAGCGGGGTGGAGGTCTCGCTCTGGCTGACCGGGGAGTCCGCCTGGTTCGCGCTGCCGGGCCGCGCCGCCGAGTTCGAACTCCCGCACGCGGCACCGCTGCCGGACCTGATCGAGTCGATTCAGGCGGGCGGCCTGATCACCCTGTGCACCCAGTGCGCGGCGCGCCGCGACATCACCGAGCAGGACGTCATCGAGGGCGTGCGGATCGCCGGCGCGCAGGTCTTCGTCAGCGAGATCATGGTGGACGGCGTCCAGGCCCTCGTCTACTGACGGGGTCCGGGACCGGGCGCACCGGCCCCCTCGGTCACTGGCGGCGCTTCTTGCCGTCGAGCTCGTCCCACCACGCGTCGGATTCCGGGTCACCCGTGGGCCCGGCGGGCCCCGTGGAGCCCTTGGGCCCGGTGGGGCCCCCCTTGGCGGGGCGGGGCGCGGTGCGGGGCCTGGACGCGTCGGCGGGGTCGTCCCACCAGCTGTCCTCCGGCCCCTTGCGGTTGGCGACCATCGCCGCGACGGGCGGGATCACCATCGCGACCACGCACATCGCGATGGCGGCCGGCATCGACCAGAGCCTCACGAAGGCCCAGGCCGAGACGAAGAGGACGAGGCAGGTGCCCATCATCACGAAGTAGGCGCGCCGGCGTCGGCGGTACATGAATCCAGAGTAGGCCCGATCCGCCCGCCCGGCCGCTGCTGGCCCGCGGGGCCTCCGCCCGCGGACGGCGCGAAGGGCCGCACCCCGTCACAGGAAGCGTCCAACCCCCTGGGGTGCGGCCCTTCGGCCGGTCATCGGCGGAGCCGTGACAGCGGTGCCGCCTAGACGGCGATGGCCACCTCGGAGAGGCCGCCCGTCTGGGCCACGACCGTACGGTCGGCGCTGCCGCCGGGGACCAGGGCGCGCAGCGTCCAGGTGCCCTCGGCCGCGTAGAAGCGGAACTGTCCGGTCGCCGAGGTCGGGACCTCTGCGGTGAACTCACCGGTCGAGTCCAGCAGGCGGACGTAGCCGGTGACGGGCTCGCCGTCGCGGGTCACGCTGCCCTGGATGGTGGTCTCGCCGGGCTTGATCGTCGAAGCGTCGGGGCCGCCGGCCTTTGCTCCACACATGGTGTTCTGTCCTTCTCGTCGGGGGTCGTGCCGTCCGGGTCGTGCGGAGTTACTTGTTGGCGCCGAGCTCGATCGGCACGCCCACGAGGGAGCCGTACTCGGTCCACGAGCCGTCGTAGTTCTTGACGTTCTCCTGGCCGAGCAGCTGGTGCAGCACGAACCAGGTGAGCGCGGAACGCTCGCCGATGCGGCAGTAGGCGATGGTGTCCTTCGACAGGTCGACCTGCTCGGCCTCGTAGAGGGCCCGGAGCTCGTCGTCCGACTTGAAGGTGCCGTCGTCGTTGGCGTTCTTCGACCACGGGATGTTGCGGGCGCTCGGCACGTGGCCGGGGCGCTGCGACTGCTCCTGCGGGAGGTGGGCCGGGGCGAGCAGCTTGCCGCTGAACTCGTCGGGCGACCGCACGTCGACCAGGTTCTGGTTGCCGATGGCCTTCACGACGTCGTCGCGGTAGGCGCGGATCGACTCGTCCTGCGGCTGGGCCTTGTACTGCGTGGCCGGGCGGGACGGGATCTGGTCGCCGTCGACCAGGTCGCGGGAGTCGAGCTCCCACTTCTTGCGGCCGCCGTCGAGCAGGCGGACGTCCTGGTGGCCGTAGAGCTTGAAGTACCAGAACGCGTAGGACGCGAACCAGTTGTTGTTGCCGCCGTAGAGGACGACCGTGGTGTCGTTGCCGATGCCCTTCTTCGACAGCAGCTCCTCGAAGCCGGCCTGGTCGACGAAGTCGCGGCGGACCGGGTCCTGGAGGTCCTTGGTCCAGTCGATCCGGATCGCGTTCTTGATGTGGTTCTTCTCGTACGCGGAGGTGTCCTCGTCGACCTCGACGATGGCGACCTTCGGGTCGTCGATGTGGGCCTCGACCCAGTCGGCGTCTACCAGGACGTCACTGCGGCTCATGCTGTTCTCCTCCGGGGCAGTCTGCGGCGAGATGGTGCGAGTGGTGCGCGTTGGTGCGTGGTGATCCGGATGTACGCGGCGCGGGTTCGGCGCGTGCGCGGTGCCACGCGGGATGGCCCCGACGAAGGTCGAAGGGCCGGGAATGCGGGAAATCCGACGGGATCCCGCTCAGACAGTGCGACAGAGCATGGCGGCGACGCGGCACAGGTCCACTGCCCGCCGCTTCGTGAGATCCGCCTGTCCCCGCTGTCGGAGACCGCTAATAGAGCACTGCATGGGACCGATCGTAGGGACGTACGGGCGGGCGTGTCACCGTCGTGTCGCATAATGAGACACGATCGTCCGATGTGTGAGACGGCAAGGGGGGCCCGGACGTCGCGAGGCGGTGCGCGGGCCCTCGGGGCCGTACGGGCATCTGCGGAACGGACGCCGCCGTCTCAGCATGTGGCGGCACGGCCGCCCAGGGGGTCCATGACTCCACCCGGGCGGGCCCATGGCTCCGCCCAGGGGCCCTACCCGGCCGTGGCGGGAGTCATCCGGCGAGGCGGACGTCGGTGCCCGTCACGGAGATCTCCAGACCGGCGGCGGTCGGCTGGATCCTCTCCAGCTTCAGGCCGTTGGGCAGCTTGCCGACCTCGCGCTCGAAGTCGGTCTTCTCGCGTACGAGCCCTTCCAGGCCGGGGATTCCCTCGCCCGGCACCTTGTCCGCGTGGACGCGGACGGTGTGGCCGTCGACGAGGGTCACGGTGGACAGCACGCTCCGCGAGAGGGTCCTGCCGAGGATGCCGACCGTTCCGGTCACCTTCACCTTGCCGTTGCCGCCGTACTCGACGGCGACACCGTCGGAGGCGGCCTCGGTCAGGTCCGCGTACGAGATGACGGCCGTCCCGGAGGCACGGGCGGCGGTCGCGCCGGAGAAGCCGTCGGTCAGCCGCACCCGGTACAGCTCCGCGTCCATGCTGCTGATCCGGAGCGTGCGCCCGCCGGCGGTCGCCTCGATGCCGGTGATCTTCACGTCGACCTCGTCGAGTTCCGATCCGGCGACCTGGGTGAGGAAGGGAAAGCCCTTGATGGAGACGTCCGTGGAACCGATCCGCGCCCCGGAGACCACCACCCGGTCCGCCGCCTGCGATTCGGCGAAGTAGACCGCCGCGCGGTCCACGGCGACGAACACCCCCGCCAGAACCACCACGACGATCAGCAGTATTCGCAGTGCACGCATGCCTGTCCTCCCCCGCGCCGTTCCTCCGGACCCACCACACGCCCCACGATGCTCGACGTGCGGAAGCCCCCCATCGGTTCCCCGTGGAGGGCTTCCGCATGCGGAGCACGCGTCTCGTGGACCACCCGCGCCTTACGTGAGCGCGCGGCCGATCAGATAGACGGCCGGGGCGGCCGCGGTGAGCGGCAGTGCCACGCCCGCGGTCATGTGCACGAAGCGCGACGGGTAGTCGTAGCTCGCCACCCGCAGCCCGATCAGCGCGCAGCCACCGGCGGCGAGGCCCAGGAGCGCGCCCTTGGCCCCGAGGTCGGTGACGCCGCCCGCGACCGCACCGGCGCCCGCGGCGACGACGAGGGCCGCCACGACGGAGGCCGGACCGGGCAGCGGCAGCGCCCGGACGAGCACGGCGGCGGCGACGGCGATTCCGCCGGCCGTCACGGCGTCCGGGACGGCCGCCAGGTGGCCGGCGGCGAGGACCGCGAGCGCGGCCGAGGCGACCGTGGCCATCAGGCCCTGCATCCGCTCGTCGGCACCGGCCCGGCTGCGCAGCTGGAGCACCACCGTGAGCAGGACCCAGACACCGAGGGTGCCCAGGATCGCGGCCGGACCGTTCTCCCGGCCGGCCGCGAGCAGCGCCACGTCGGCGACGAAGCCGCCGGCGAAGGCGAGCGCGATGCCCTGCCGGGCCGGCCACATGCCGTTGAGCCGGAACCATCCCGCCGCGGTCACCGCCTGGAGCAGCACCAGCGGGACGACCAGGGCGTACTGCCCGACGGCCGCACCGAGCGCGAGCAGGAGTCCGAGCCCCGCGGTGATCGCGGCCGGCTGCATGCCGGGCGCGATGACCGGCGAACGCCCCTCGGCCCGCGCGCGCTGGGCAGCGGTGAGGCGGTTGCCGCCCAGGGTGGTCGGCGCGCCGTAACCGTCCTCACCCTGCGCCGGGGCGGGGGCGTCCGGGGCCGCCCGGGTCTCGGGGGGCAGGGGGTACGCGCCGGACGCGCCCACCGGGGCCGGATACGCGGCCTCTTCGGCGGAGGCCCGCACAGGAGGCGCGGCCCGGAACGGCTCCGCCGCACCGACGGGCTCCGGCGACCGGACGGGTTCGGCCGGCCGAGAGGGCCGCGCGGGCTGGATCGTGGGCTGGTACTGGGTGTCCCACGTCTGGCCCTCCCAGGTCTGGGTGACCCCCTGGTCGCCGGCGGGCCACCCGGCCCCGGACTGCGGGTAGGGGCCGGGCTGCTGGGGCTGCGGGTCGTACGCGCCCTGCGCTCCGTACGGCGCCGCATCGCCCCCGTAGGGCGCCTGCTGTCCGTAGGAGGGGTCCGCGTAACCCTGATCCGGATACGCCGGATACGCCGGAGCGCCGTACGAGGCGTCCCCGTACGGCTGCTGCGGCTGCCCGTAGGCCTGCTGCGGCTCCTGCCCGTACGCCGACTGCTGCGGCTCCTGCCCGTACGTCGGGGGCTGCGGCTCCTGCCCGTACGTCGGGGGCTGCGGCTCCTGCCCGTACGGATACTGCGGCTGCTGCTGATCGCTGCTGCTCATGTTCTGCGGTTCACCCTCCTGCGAACGGCGGGAGCACCTCGACCGTGCCGCCCTCGGCAAGGCGTACGGTCTCATGGCTCCGGGTCCCGACGGGGTCACCGTCGATGAGGAACGAACACCTTCGGAGTACGCGGCTCAGCTCACCGGGGTGCCGTTCGCGCACCGCGTCGAGCGCTTCCTCGAGCGTCTCGGCGGTGTAGGGCTCCTCCGCGGTTCCGGCCGCGGCCTTGGCTGCTGCCCAGTAGCGGATCGTTCCCGCAGGCATGGCGGCACTCCTCTCGTCTCGCGTCAGCTCACGCGTCGGCTGTCCATCATGGTTCACGCGTCGTCGCCCAGTCGGCGATGCGGGTGAGCAAGGTCTCGTCGGCCGCGTTCTCCGCGTGGCCCATGCCGGGCTCCAGCCACAGGTCGGCGGCCCCGCCCGCCGCGTGGGCGAGCATCCGGGGGTGGTCGAGCGGGAAGTACGGGTCCCGGTCGCCGTGCACGATCAGCAACGGCCTCGGGGCGATCAGCCCGGCGGCCTCGACCGGGGAGAGCGGAACCGGGTCCCAGTCGTCGCGGTCGATCCGGGTCCGGAAGCCGTACCGCCCGACGAACCGTCCCGTGGGCCGGGTGACCATCCAGTGCAGGCGGCGCATCGGGGCCGTACCCCGGTAGTACCAGCGCGCGGGAGCACTCACGGACACCACCGCATCCGCGTGCGCCTCCTTGTGCGCTTCCGTACGCCCCCCGGGCTCCCCGGGCCCCGCGTCCGCTCCGGGGGCCGTATACAGCGCTCCGTGACGAAGCACCACGGAGCCGCCCATCGAGAAGCCTGCCGTAACGATCCGGGTGTGTCCGAGCGACCGCGCCCAGGCCACCGCGGCCGCCAGATCCAGCACCTCCCGGTCGCCCACCGTGGACCGTCCGCCGGAGCGCCCGTGCCCCCGGAAGGAGAACGTCACCACCGCCGCACGCTGCGAGAACACCCGCACGGCGCGGCGCACCGCGGGGCGGTCCGCCGAACCGGTGAATCCGTGCGCGACGACGATCGCCGTGCGGGCGTCACCGGCCCCCGGGGCCGCGTCGGCACCCGCCGTACACGGGTCGTACACCGCCTCGATACGGACCCCGTCACCGGCCCGCAATGTGGTCCGCAGCGCACCGCGCGTGATCAAGGGAACAGAAGAACTCGGAAATCGCCCCTCGGACACTGAAGTCATGTGGGCTATTCTGCTGGGAAGAGGATCCGGGCAAAGCAGCCCCCGGGTCCTTTTGTGCTTTCCGCGCGTTGTTACGACGACGTTTCGACAAGCTCAGCGGCCCTGGGCGCGGGGTCGCACCGGTAAGGCCCGTATGACGAAACGTCGTACGACCACGCACGAATAAGCGTACGAAGCAGTGCCGCATACTCCCCCGGGTCCGACCCGGGAGTGCCCCTCTCGCAGGGAACGAGGAGGACCGACGTAATGGGCGAGCCAACCGTGCACGATCATCGACCGACGAACCCGGCAGGTGGACGGCGATGAGTTCACTGCTGCTCCTGACGAATGCCCTCCAGCCGTCGACGGAGGTGCTTCCCGCCCTCGGCCTCCTGCTGCACAGCGTGCGGGTGGCTCCCGCCGAAGGCCCCGCCCTCGTCGACACCCCCGGTGCCGACGTCATCCTCGTCGACGGACGGCGCGACCTTCCTCAGGTCCGTTCGCTCTGTCAGCTGCTGCGGTCCACCGGACCCGGCTGTCCGCTGATACTCGTCGTCACGGAAGGCGGCCTCGCGGCCGTCACCGCGGACTGGGGCATCGACGACGTGCTGCTGGACACGGCGGGCCCCGCCGAGGTCGAGGCGCGGCTGCGGCTGGCCACCGGCCGGCAGCAGATCACCGCCGACGACTCCCCCATGGAGATCCGCAACGGCGACCTCTCGGTGGACGAGGCCACGTACAGCGCGAAGCTCAAGGGCCGGGTCCTGGACCTGACCTTCAAGGAATTCGAACTGCTCAAGTATCTGGCGCAGCACCCGGGCCGCGTCTTCACCCGCGCCCAGCTGCTCCAGGAGGTCTGGGGCTACGACTACTTCGGCGGTACGCGGACGGTCGACGTCCACGTGCGGCGGCTGCGCGCCAAGCTCGGGCCCGAGCACGAGTCGCTCATCGGCACCGTCCGCAACGTGGGCTACCGCTTCGTCGCACCGGAGAAGGTGGAGCGTGCCGCCGCCGAGGAGGCCAAGGCCGCGGCCGCGAAGACCACCGCCGAAACCCTCACCCGTTCGGAGCAGCCGGAGGTAGCCGAGGTCACGGAAGAAGCCCCGGTCCGGCCTGCCGGGAAGTAGTTCCATCCGCGTAGACTGCCGCGCGTGGCCAAGGTGACGCGGGACGATGTGGCGAGACTGGCGGGGACGTCGACCGCGGTCGTCAGTTACGTCATCAACAACGGACCCCGGCCGGTCGCCCCGGCCACGCGCGAGCGGGTACTCGCCGCGATCAAGGAGCTGGGCTACCGGCCCGACCGGGTCGCCCAGGCGATGGCCTCGCGGCGGACCGATCTCATAGGGATGATCGTGCCGGACGCGCGGCAGCCGTTCTTCGCGGAGATGGCGCACGCGGTCGAACAGGCCGCGGCCGAGCGCGGGAAAATGGTGCTCGTCGGCAACTCCGACTACCGCGACGAGCGCGAGGTCCATTATCTGCGGGCCTTCCTCGGCATGCGCGTCTCCGGCCTGATCCTGGTCAGCCAGGGGCCGAGCGAGCGCGCGGCGGCGGAGGTGGAGGCGTGGGACGCCCGGGTCGTGCTGCTGCACGAGCGGCCCGAGGCGATCGACGACGTCGCGGTCGTCACGGACGACGTGGGCGGCGCCCAGCTCGCCACCCGCCACCTGCTGGAACACGGCAACGCGTACGTGGCGTGCCTCGGCGGCATGGAGTCGACCCCGTCGGTCGGCGACCCGGTCGCCGACCACGTCGAGGGCTGGCGCCGGGCGATGCACGAGTCGGGCCGCTCGACGGAGGGCCGGCTCTTCCAGGCCCCGTACAACCGCTACGACGCCTACCAGGTGGCCCTGGAACTCCTCGCGGGCCCCGACCGCCCGCCGGCGATCTTCTGTGCCACGGACGACCAGGCCATCGGGGTGCTGAGGGCCGCCCGGGAGCTGCGGATCGATGTGCCCGGCGAGCTCGCGGTGGCGGGTTTCGACGACGTGAAGGAAGCCGGTCTCACCGACCCGCCGCTGACGACGGTCTTCTCGGACCGGCCGGCGATGGCGCGGGCCGCGGTGGACCTGGTGCTGGACGACTCGCTGCGGGTGTCGGGTTCGCGGCGTGAGCGGCTGAAGCAGTTCCCGTCCGCGCTGGTGGTCCGGCGCTCCTGCGGCTGCGGGGAGCCCCCGGCGGCCCGGGTGCTGTCCTAGGTCTTCGCGCAGGGCCCTTGGGCCGGGGTCTTCACTTCGGCCCTGGGCGCCGGTCTTCGCGTCGGGCCCTTATATCGGGCATACGAGGTTCTGCCGGGCTTCTCAGGGCGTACTCACACTTCTCTCATGTTCGCTGGACACCCTCGTAGACATGACAGAGAGCCAGCGCCCGAGCGGCGAGTACCCGATGTACCCCTCGTACGGCAACGGCGACGCGGCCTACCCGCCGCCGCCGTCATACGACCCCGCCCAGCCGGTCTCCACGGGTCCCGGCACCACCGTGTGGCCGGCCCCCGGCACGGCCGCGTCGTACTCCGGCGGCGCGGGCCACGGCGGTGACGGGTCCCACGGGGTGCCGCACGCCGCGCCCGAGCCTCCCGCCTCCCGCCGCCGGGCCCGCCGGCCCGTCGCGCTCCTCGCGGCGGTGGCCATCGCGGCCGCGGTCGTGGGCGGCGGCACCGCGACGGTGATCGGACAGCTCACCGACGACCCCGCCGGCAGCAGCTCGGCCGGCAGCGTCGTCCCCGGCACGACCGTCTCGCAGAGCAGCAAGGGCACCGTCTCCGGCGTGGCCGCGGCTCTCTCGCCCACGATCGTCGAGATCGGCGCGACGTCGACCGCGGGCCAGTCCACCGGGTCCGGCGTGGTCATCACGTCGGACGGCGAGATCGTCACCAACAACCACGTCATCGCCGGCGCGACCTCCATCAAGGTCACGCTGAGCACCGGCAGGACGTACACCGCGGAGGTCGTCGGCACCGACGCCGACAAGGACCTCGCGCTGATCAAGCTCAAGGGCGCGAGCGGCCTGAAGACGGCCACGCTCGGCGACTCCTCCAAGGTCGCCGTCGGCGACCAGGTCGTGGCGATCGGCTCGCCGGAGGGCCTGACCGGCACGGTCACCAGCGGCATCGTGTCCGCGCTCGACCGCGATGTCACGGTCGCCAAGGACGGCGACGGCGGAAGCGGCCAGTCGCAGGGCGGTCAGGGCGGCGGGCAGCAGTGGCCGTTCGAGTTCGGCGGCCGGCAGTTCAACGGCGACACCGGCGACTCCACCACCACGTACAAGGCCATCCAGACCGACGCCTCACTGAACCCGGGCAACTCCGGCGGCGCGCTGATCAACATGAACGGCGAGATCATCGGCATCAACTCGGCCATGTACTCGGCGAGTTCGGCCAGCGGATCGGACAGCTCCAGCGCGGGGAGCGTCGGCCTCGGCTTCGCCATCCCGGTGAACACCCTGAAGGCCGACCTCGACACCCTGAGGGACGGCAGCGGCTCCTGAACGTGCGGGACTGAGAAACTGGGCCCGCCGCGCTACGGCCCGTACCGAACGAGAAGAGGACGAGACAGCGATGAGCCCCGCCGAAGACGATCCGCAACGCATCCTGATCGTCGACGACGAGCCCGCCGTGCGTGAGGCCCTGCAGCGCAGCCTCGCGTTCGAGGGGTACGGCACCGAGGTCGCCGTCGACGGGCTCGACGCCCTCACGAAGGCGGAGTCGTACGACCCCGACCTCATCGTCCTCGACATCCAGATGCCGCGTATGGACGGCCTGACCGCCGCCCGCCGCATCCGTGCCACGGGCGCCACCACCCCCATCCTGATGCTCACCGCCCGCGACACCGTCGGCGACCGCGTCACCGGGCTCGACGCGGGCGCCGACGACTACCTGGTCAAGCCCTTCGAACTCGACGAGCTGTTCGCCCGCATCCGGGCCCTGCTGCGCCGCAGCTCGTACGCGGCCACGGCGGGCGGCCCCGTGCCCGACGACAACGTGCTGGCCTTCGCCGACCTGCGCATGGACCTCGCGACCCGCGAGGTCATGCGCGGCACCCGCCATGTGGAACTGACCCGCACGGAGTTCACCCTCCTGGAGATGTTCCTCGCGCACCCCCGCCAGGTGCTGACCCGCGAGCAGATCCTCAAGGCCGTGTGGGGCTTCGACTTCGAGCCGAGCTCCAACTCCCTGGACGTGTACGTGATGTACCTGCGCCGCAAGACCGAGGCGGGCGGCGAACCCCGCCTGGTCCACACGGTCCGGGGTGTGGGGTACGCGCTGCGGGCGGGCGGGGCCGAGGGATGACGGGCCCGCTCCAGCGGATCCGCGCCCTGCCGCTCCGCTCCCGGCTGGCGCTCCTGGTCGCGGTGGCGGTGGCCGTGGCGGTGGCGGCGGTGGCGGCGGCCTGCTGGTTCGTGACGAGGGCGCAGCTGGAGCACCAGCAGGACACGTCGCTGCGCGCGGCCACGGTCGACATCGACTATCTGAACCAGCTCTACCAGTACTGCGGCGAGACCCGGAAGCTGCCGCCCCAGCCCTACACCGGGCTCACCGTCCAGCTCATCGACGCTCACGGGACGGTCTGCATCGCCCCGGGCGCGGACGAACTCCCGGTGACGGCCGCGGACCTGGCGGTGGTCGCGGGCCGGCAGCGCGGCGCCCTGCACACCGAGTCCGATGCGGACGGGGCGAAGATGCGCGTCTTCACCTATCCGGTGACGGCGTCCCGCGGACCCGGCCTGCCGCCCACCGACCTCGGTGTCTCCATCGCCCGCCCCCTGAGCGAGATCGACAAGCCCCTCTCCACCCTCGCGTGGGTCCTCCTCATCGTCTCCGGCATCGGCGTGGTCGGCGCGGGCGCCGCCGGGCTCTGGGTGGCCCGCTCCGGCCTGCGACCCGTCGACGAACTGACCGAGGCCGTCGAGCACGTCGCCCGTACCGAGGACCTGACGGTCCGCATTCCGGTCGAGGGCGAGGACGAGATCGCGCGCCTCTCCCGTTCCTTCAACTCCATGACGGCCTCCCTCGCCACGTCCCGGGACCGCCAGGCCCAGCTCATCGCCGACGCCGGCCACGAGCTGCGCACCCCCCTGACCTCGCTGCGCACCAACGTGGAACTCCTCGCCCGCAGCGACGAGACCGGCCGGGCGATCCCCCCGGACGACCGCAAGGCGCTGATGACGTCGGTGAAGGCGCAGATGACGGAGCTGGCCTCGCTCATCGGCGACCTCCAGGAACTGGCCCGCCCCGACGCGGCGGAACACGAACCGCTCCAGGTGATCGCGCTCCACGACATCGCCCGCACCGCCCTGGACCGCGCCCGCCTGCGCGGCCCGGAACTGACCGTCACCGCGGATCTGGACCCCTGGTACGTCCGGGCGGAGCCGGCCGCCCTCGAGCGGGCGGTCGTCAACGTGCTGGACAACGCGATCAAGTTCAGCCCGCCGGGCGGGACGGTCGAGGTCGCCCTGCACGGCGGCGAGCTGACGGTACGGGACCACGGCCCCGGCATCCCCGCCGACGAGCTCCCCCACGTCTTCGAACGCTTCTGGCGCTCTCCGTCCGCCCGCCAGCTCCCCGGCTCGGGCCTGGGCCTGTCGATCGTGGCGCGTACGGTCCAGCAGGCCGGCGGCGAGATCGACCTGCGCCCCGCACCGGGCGGCGGCACGGAGGCGGCGATCCGCCTCCCGGGGGCGCCCCAGCCTCCGCCGGAGGCCCCGCGGGGGTGAGCGGGACCCTAGGGCCTGTGTGGAGTTGTCCCGTGGGAGAAGGAGCGGGGCTGGGCGCGTGTGATCGCAAGGCGCCGGAGCGTCCTTGTAGCGGAGCTACCAGGACGTTCCGGCAACGCCGCGAGCGCGCGTGCCCAGCCCGGCGACGCCGCGGGACAACTCCACACAGGCCCTACGCCCCCTCCAGCCGCTCCGCCAGCGCCCGCAGTCCCGACGCGATCTCACCGGCGTCGGGCGCCTGATCCGGGTCGGTCAGCCACTGGATCATCACGCCGCTCATCAGCGCGAGCTGCACCGACCCGAGCCCCCGCACGTCCGCCTCCCCGACCTCCGCCTCCGGCACCCCGGCCAGCCGGGCCGCCACACCCCGGCGGCCCTCGCGCTGGCCCGCGGCGAGGAGCGCCAGCAGATCCGGGGAGGTCTGGGCGTGGACGAAGGCCTCCACGGAGGCGATCCAGAGCCAGCGGTCGGTGCGGTACGAGGCGATCTCCCGGGTCCACATGTCCGTGTAGCGCTCGGCCGCCGAGGCGCTGCCGCCCTCCTCCCCGGCCTGCGCGCCGACCCCCTGCCCCCACTCGTCGATGGCCGCGAACAGCGCCTGGTTGAGCAGGGCCTCGCGGGAGCCGAAGTGGTAGCCGATCGCCGCCATCGACACCCGGGAGGCGGTGGCGATGTCGCGCACGGTGGTGCGGAGATAGCCCTTCTCCTCCAGACAGCGCCTCGCCCCGGCCAGCAGATCCTCACGGTTTCCCATGCCCGGGATCGTACGGCGCGGCACTTGGGCAAGCGATCTATACGAACGTATTGCGCATCTGATCTATACGGGCGTACAGTCTCTGTCATGCCTCAGCGAACCCACACCGCAGTCCGCCGCGAACTGACCCTCGACGGCCGCCGCCTCTCCTACCTCGACCACGGCCCCGCCACCGGCCGGCCGCTCCTCGCCCTGCACGGGCACCTCTCCGAGGGCGCCTCCTTCGACGACCTCGCCACCGGACTCGGCCCCGAGTGGCGGGTCATCGCCCCCGACCAGCGTGGCCACGGCGACTCCGACCGCGCGGACGACTACACCCGCGAGGGGTACGTCTCCGACCTGACCGCCCTGCTCGACCACCTCGGCACCGGCCCGGTCGTCGCCCTCGGGCACTCGCTCGGCGGCATCAACGCCCTGCACCTCGCGGCCGCCCGCCCCGCCACCGTCGCGGCCCTCGTCAACACCGACGGCCCGGTCGACCTGCCGCACCAGGACCCCGGTCCGCTGGACTTCCTCACGGGCTTCCCGTACACCGCCCCCACCCGCGAGGAACTGATCGCCGCCTGCGGCCCGGTGGGCCCGGCCGTGGCGCCGCGGCTGCGGCCCCTGCCGGACGGCGACGGCTGGCGGCTGCCGTTCCACCCGAAGGACACGCTCGACTCCGAGCGGCAGGTGCACGGCGACCACTGGGCGCAGTGGCTGGCGAGCGACTGCCCCGCGCTCGTGATCAACGGCCGCACCAGTCAGGTGCTGCCCGCCGGGCAGGCCGCCGCCATGACCTCACGGCGGCCGCACACGACGCTCGTCACGCTGGACACGGACCACTTCGTGCAACTGCAGGACCCGAAGGGATTCGCGGGGGTGGTGCGGGAGTTCCTGGAGACCCTGTAGAGGCCGAAGGCCCTTCTCAGGCCGCCGGGTTGTGCCGGATCAGCGACTCCACCAGTCCGGTCCGCGTCGCCGGGAAGTCCAGCGGGACGATGCCGAGCCCCGTCCAGCCGGCCGCCTGCGAGGAGTCGAGGAAGGAGTGGACCTGGGGGTTCAGCCGGTCCGCGTTCCAGCGGGGCGGCAGCAGGGCGGCGGTACTCACGTAATTCATGAAGAGCTTGCCCGGCTGTCCGGCCGCCTTGCGGAACTGCGCCTCGATCTTGGGGTACTTGGCGAACGGCTCCGCCATGTAGTCGTCCTGGATGTCGAAGAGTCCCGGATCGGCGTACCGCACGCCGGGCAGGCCCCCGTTGTCGGCGAGCAGCACCACCTTGCCGCGCGCCCCGCCCAGCGTCGGCAGCGTGGAGTCGATGTGGAACAGCGGCCGCCAGCCCTTGGCGTCGAGGTACAGGTCGAAGATCCGGCGGAACGCCGCGTCGCTCTCCTCCGAGTACTCCTGCTTGACCCGCATCAGCACCGTCTCCGTGGGCCGCTGGGCGAGGAAGTCCCAGCACGCGCCGAGGACATCGCCGAACATCAGGTTCTGGTACGAGGCCCCGTGGTGGATCGCGAACGAGTCACCGGTGATCCGGCACCGTACGTCGAGAAACCGCACCCCGCTGTTCAGCTGCTCCGTGATCGTCGTGTTCTGGCACTCGGTCCACGGACCTCCGTAGCGGGCGCCGGAGTCGTGCGAACCCGGAATCGTCAGACGCTGGAGGGCGGTGGCGTCCGCGATGCCGCGCATCCAGTCCTGCACGGCGAGGGCCTGCCGGGCGGCGGCCCGGGCGGGCGCCGCCCCGACGAGGGCGGTGGCGGAGACGGCCAGCGCCCCGGCCAGGAAGTGTCTGCGGTTCGCGGTGTACGGGCTCATGCGGGGACGCCTCCGGGGCCGTGTGGGGGTCAGCTCACGGATTATGACCCGTACACGTCACTCACGGAACAAGGCGTACGGACGGGGTGCGGCGGGAAAACGACGGATGCGCGGCCGGGGCCTTCGCCCCGCCCGCGCATCCTCATGCGTCCTGTGTCCTGCGCCCTGCGTCCTGCGTCCTGCCGTCCGGTGGCGGGTCCCGCCGTCCGGTGGTCCCGCCGTCCTACTGGACGACCGTGATCCGGTCCGTCGCCGGCGGGGCCAGCGGCGCCGAGGCCGTGGAGTGCGCGGCCAGGTACGCGTTGAACAGGTCCAGGTCGGAAGGGCCGACCAGCTTGTTCGTACCCGCGCCGAGGGCCGCGAAGCCGTCGCCGCCGCCCGCGAGGAACTCGTTCATCGCGACGCGGTACGACTTGGCCGGATCGATCGCCTCACCGTTCAGCCTGATCGTGTCGGTGACCACGCGCGCCGCACCGGTCTTCGTCAGGTCCAGCGTGTAGGTGAGGCCCCGGGAGATCTGAAGGATCTTCGGGCTGGCCTCGTTCGAACCGCTGACCTGCTGCTGGAGCGCGGACACCAGCTGCGCACCGGTCAGGTCGACGACGTTCATCATGTTGGTGAACGGCTGCACGGTGAACGACTCCCCGTACGTCACCACGCCGTCGCCCTCGCTGCCCGTCGCCTTGTACACCAGGTCGGCACGGATGCCGCCCGGGTTCATGAACGCGACGACCGCCCCGCCCTTGTCCGCCGGGGCCATGCCCTCGAGCTGCGCGTCGGCGATCAGGTTGCCGAGCGGCTTCTCGGGGGCCGTGGAGCCGCGGCCGTTGATGTCGGCCGAGATGAAGCCCTGCGGCCGGCTGGCGATCGGCGCCGCGAGGGTGTTCCAACGGGCGATCAGGTCCGTCATGTCGGTGGCCTTGGCCTGGTCCCGGGTGACGATGTGGTTCGCCGAGACCGGGTTGGCGGCCGAGCCCTTCACCGCGGTGCGCACGATGTCCTTGGTGCGGCGGTCGTAGGTGAGCGTCGTGTCCGTGTACAGCTTGCCGAACGACGCGGCCGAGGTGACCATGCGCGGATTGCCCGCCGGGTCCGGGATCGTGCACACGTACGCCTGGTGGGTGTGACCCGTCACCAGTGCGTCGACCTTGGGCGAGATGCCCTTGGCGATGTCCGTGATCGGTCCGGAGATCCCGTCGCCCGCCCCCGGGCTGTCACAGTTGTAGTTGTACGAGGACGAGGCCGGAGCGCCGCCCTCGTGGATCAGCGCGACGATCGACTTCACGCCCTGGCGGTCCAGCTCCTTGGCGTACTTGTTGACCGTCTCGATCTCGTCGTGGAACTTCAGGCCCTTGACGCCGTTGGCCGTCACGATGTTCGGCGTACCCTCCAGGGTCACCCCGATGAAGCCGATCTTGACGCCGTTCTTCTTCCACACCGTGTACGGCTTGAGGATCGGCTTGCCGGTCTTCTCGTCCGTCACATTGGCGGCGAGGTACGGGAAGTCGGCGCCCTCGAACGTCTTGCCCTGCTCGTAGCACCCCTCGACCGGGTGACAGCCGCCGTTCTGAAGGCGGGCCAGCTCGGTGGCGCCCTCGTCGAACTCGTGGTTGCCGACGGTCGTCACATCGAGGTCGATCTTGTTGAGCGCCTCGATGGTCGGCTCGTCGTGGAACAGCCCCGACAGCAGCGGGCTCGCCCCGACCATGTCGCCGCCGGCGGCGGTGATGGAGTACGGGTGGCCCTTGCGGGCGGCACGCAGCGAGGAGGCGAGGTACTCCACCCCTCCGGCCGGAATGGCCTTCGTCGTGCCGTCGGCCTGCTTCTCGGTGACCGTGCCGGCCGAACCGGCCGGCGGCTCCAGGTTGCCGTGCAGGTCGTTGAACGACAGCAGTTGTACGTCGACGGTCCGGGCCGGCGTGTGGTGGCCGTGGCCCTTCCCGTGCGCCTGGGCGCCGGCCGGCATGGCGGCGACCAGCGCGCCGGCGGTGGCCAGACCGGCCGCGGCGGCGAGCACCCGCCGGGACGCGCGGTTCTTCTGCGGTGAGGACATCGGGCCCCTTGTGAGTTCAACGGGTGGCATGAGGGTGGTGAGACTGCGTGCCGCAGCCTAGAGTCAACGCGCGTAGCGCGGTAGGTATTCGGGGTTACAAATAGGTTGCCGTCCGGTCGAAAGGGCGGCCCGCGTCGGGGCGGCGGGGTTCCGTCCTCAATCGCCGGACGGGCTGTGGTGGTGCGGGTGCGCCGTGTTGTGCGGGTGTTCGCCTCTGTCCGGTGGGTGGGGGCGGGGTCCCTCCGGGGCGTCTCCTCAGAAATGGCGTGTGCGGGCAGGTGGGAAAAGGATCGGAGTCGTACGCCATTTCCTGCGGGGACTCCCCTGCACGCCCCCACCCGGCCTCGTCTGCGTCTGCACACCGGCGAGACGACTGCCGCAGACGCAAGACGGGCGGGTTCGGGGGCGTGCAGGGGAGTCCCCGCAGGACGACGAACACCGACCCGGGCCCGCTGCGTACCCGCCGAACGTTCGTCGTTTGAGGAGACACCCCGGAGGGACCCCGAACCCCCACCCACCGGGCCAGGCGCAAAACCTCGCGGAGCACCCGCACCAATCAAGCCCGTCATGGGGGTCCCCCCATGCCCTTCAGGCTATGGGGGAGATTGAGGACGGAACCCCGCGCCCTGGAAAGGGGCAACCATGACAAGGCGCCGCACCCCGCAAGGGGGCCCACACCCCGGTATGGGGCGAGCAACAACACCGCCTGCCGCCGTACGCTCGTAGACATGACGACTGACGTACCCCTCCCCGCCCCCGGACGCGAGATCCAGACCCTCGACACCCTCTCCCCCGACCAGGCGGGAGCCGTCACCGAGCTCCTGGCCGAGGCCGCGAGGTCCGACGGCCGGCAGGCCGTGTCCGAGCAGGGGCGGTTGCAGTTGCGGGGCGGACACCGGGAAGGCGTGCGGCATTTCCTGCTGACGGCCGGGGGCGTCCTGGTCGGGTACGCACAGCTGGAGGACACCGACCCCGTCGAGGCGCCGGCCGCCGAGCTGGTCGTGCATCCCTCGCACCGCGGGCACGGGCACGGGCGGGCGCTCGGGGCGGCGCTGCTCGCCGCGACGGGCAAGCGGCTGCGGGTCTGGGCGCACGGCGGGAAGTCGGCGGCGCGGCACCTCGCGCAGGTGCTCGGCCTGTCACTGTTCCGGGAACTGCGGCAGCTGCGACGTCCGTTGAGCCCGCTGAACATCGAGGAGCCGACGCTGCCGCCCGGCGTCAGCGTCCGCACCTTCGTGCCGGGCGAGGACGACGCCGCCTGGCTCGCCGTGAACGCCGCCGCCTTCGCGCACCACCCCGAGCAGGGCTCGCTGACCCAGCGCGACCTCGACGACCGCAAGGCCGAGTCGTGGTTCGACCCGAAGGGCTTCTTCCTCGCCGAGCGCGCGACGGACGACGGCGGGTCCGAGCTGGTGGGCTTCCACTGGACGAAGGTGCACGCCGAGGAGCAGCTCGGTGAGGTGTACGTCGTCGGCATCAGGCCCGACGCACAGGGCGGCGGCCTGGGCAAGGCGCTCACCGCCATCGGGCTGCGTCACCTCGCCTCCGAGGGGCTGCCCACCGCGATGCTGTACGTCGACGCCGACAACACGGCGGCCGTGGCCGTCTACGAGCGGATGGGGTTCACCACCCATGAGACCGACCTGATGTACCGCACGGAGTCCTGAGCACGCCTCAACCTCGCCAGGGGCGGCGTCACTTGACGTCGCCCCAGCGGACCGAAGCGGCGCCGCATGAGCTCCTTCTCCAGCCTCGTCCACCGCTGGGGCTCGTCGGACCTGCGGCACAACGCGTACGCCGGCGGACTCGCCTGGAACCAGGCCGGAGTCTTCCCCGCCCTCGGTCCGACCGCCGTCGCCTATGCCCTGCTCGCCGTGGCAGTGGGGGCCCTGTGCGCCGTCCTCGTACGCCGCACTCTCCTGGCCATGAGCCTCACCGCTCTCGTCCTGGGCACGGTCCTGCTCGGGTTCGGCCACCGCCGCTACACGCTCTGGCCGGCCACCCGCCTCCACGGCAAGGGCCTCCCGCCGCGCGACGCCTGGCACATCGCCTCGGGCATGCTCACCCCCTCCGGCAAGGAGATCTACCGGCAGGACTGCTGGGACGCCGGCCACTACTCCCCCGAGGACCTCTCCCGCTGCATGCGGGGCCGGGGCGGGGTCACCGACTTCACGGACTACCAACCCCGCCTCCCACTTCTGGCCCCTCCAGCTCGTCGAGACCGGCATCCTCCTCGTCCTCGCCGCGGCGGCCGTCGCCCTCGCCTTCCGCGTCCTGCGCCGCCGCCACGCCTGACCGCGCGGACGTCACACGGCCGTGCCCGGGCCGGAACCGCATCCCGGGCACGGCCACCCGCTTCCTGCATGTCATGTCGCCGTTACCGGGCATTCAGACGGCCTTGCGACCCTCTCAGGATGCAGCCAGCTGTGCCGACCCCCCGCAACGGGAGAATTCCCGGCGGAGAGCGCGCCGACCACGCGCTCTCCGTGATCTCATCCCCCTCCGACGCGCCCCCGGAGCATTCCACGCGGAAGAATGGGCCCATGAGCCAGCAGCCCAGCTCCGAGGTCCCGGTCCAGCCCACCGCCCAGCCGTCCGTCGGCTCCCTCGCCGCGCACCGGCCGCACGCCGTCGCCAAGCCGTCGTCCTCCCACGCCCTGTCCACCGCGGCCGACCTGGACCCGGACATCGACGCCGATCCCGACGCGTACGAACCCGATGCCGACGGGGACGAGCTGCCGCAGGGCCGTTTCCTCGACCGGGAACGCAGTTGGCTCGCGTTCAACGAACGCGTTCTGGAACTGGCCGAGGATCCGGCGACCCCGCTCCTCGAACGGGCTAATTTCCTCGCCATCTTCGCCTCGAACCTGGACGAGTTCTTCATGGTCCGGGTGGCCGGCCTCAAGCGCCGGATCGCGACCGGGGTCGCCACCCGGTCCGCCTCCGGCCTCCAGCCCCGCGAGGTCCTCGATCTGATCTGGACCCGGTCGCGCGAGCTCATGGCCCGGCACGCCGCCTGCTACCAGCAGGACGTCGCCCCCGCCCTGTCCGACGAGGGCATCCAGCTGATCCGCTGGCCGGACCTGACCGAGAAGGAGCAGGCCCGGCTGTTCACCTTCTTCCGTCAGCGCGTCTTCCCCGTGCTGACGCCGCTGGCCGTGGACCCCGCGCACCCCTTCCCGTACATCTCCGGCCTCTCGCTCAACCTCGCCGTCGTCGTACGCAACCCGGTCAGCGGCCACCGCCACTTCGCCCGGGTCAAGGTGCCGCCGCTGCTGACCCGCTTCCTGGAGGCCTCGCCGCAGCGCTACGTCCCCATCGAGGACGTCATCGCCGCCCATCTGGAGGAGCTGTTCCCGGGCATGGAGGTGCTGGCGCACCACATGTTCCGGGTCACCAGGAACGAGGACCTGGAGGTCGAGGAGGACGACACCGAGAATCTCCTCAAGGCCCTGGAGAAGGAGCTCATGCGGCGGCGCTTCGGCCCGCCGGTGCGCCTGGAGGTCGAGGAGTCCATCGACCCGTACGTGCTGGACCTGCTGGTCCGCGAGCTGAAGGTGTCCGACGCCGAGGTCTACCCGCTGCCCGGGCCGCTCGACCTCACCGGCCTGTTCGGCATAGCGTCGCTCGACCGGCCCGAGCTGAAGTACCCCAAGTTCATCGCCGGCACGCACCGCGACCTCGCCGAGGTCGAGTCCGCCTCGGCGCCCGACATCTTCGCCGCCCTGCGCGAACGCGACGTGCTGCTGCACCACCCGTACGACTCCTTCTCCACCTCCGTCCAGGCCTTCCTGGAGCAGGCGGCCGGCGACCCGGACGTCCTCGCGATCAAGCAGACGCTGTACCGGACCTCGGGCGACTCCCCGATAGTGGACGCCCTGATCGACGCCGCCGAGTCCGGCAAGCAGGTCCTCGTACTCGTCGAGATCAAGGCCCGCTTCGACGAGCAGGCCAACATCAAGTGGGCGCGGAAGCTGGAGGAGGCGGGCTGCCACGTCGTCTACGGGCTCGTCGGCCTGAAGACGCACTGCAAGCTCTCGCTCGTCGTCCGGCAGGAGGGCGACACGCTGCGCCGCTACTCGCACGTCGGCACGGGCAACTACCACCCCAAGACGGCCCGGCTGTACGAGGACCTCGGCCTGCTCACCGCCGACCCGCAGGTCGGCGCGGACCTCTCCGACCTCTTCAACCGGCTCTCCGGCTACTCGCGCCGCGAGACCTACCGCCGCCTGCTCGTCGCCCCGAAGTCGCTGCGCGACGGACTGATCGCCCGGATCGACAAGGAGATCGCGCACCAGCGGGCCGGCCGCCCCGCCTACGTACGCATCAAGGTCAACTCGATGGTCGACGAAGCGATCATCGACGCCTGCTACCGGGCCGCGCAGGCGGGCGTCCCCGTCGACATCTGGGTCCGCGGCATCTGCGCGATCCGCCCCGGCGTCACCGGCCTCTCCGAGAACGTCCGGGTCCGCTCGATCCTCGGCCGCTTCCTCGAACACTCCCGGGTCTTCTCGTTCGGCAACGGCGGCGAGCCCGAAGTCTGGTTCGGCAGCGCCGACATGATGCACCGCAACCTCGACCGCCGGATCGAGGCCCTGGTCCGGGTCACCGACCCCGCGCACCGGGCCGCGCTCAGCCGGCTGCTGGAGACCGGCATGGCCGACACCACCGCCTCCTGGCACCTGGGCCCCGACGGGAACTGGACCCGGCACGCCACGGACGCGGAGGGCCGGCCGCTGCGCCACGTACAGGAAATGCTCATTGACGCCCGGAGGCGCCGGCGTGCGACGCCCTGACCACCAGACACAGGCGGACGTGACCGCGGGAACGGTGCTCGCACCGTATCTGCGCACCCAGGCCGCGGACTTCTTGCGCAGCCTGCGTCTGCACCGCGAGAACAGTGCCCCCAGCGACGCCGGACCCCAGGCCGCCGAACAGGCCGCCCGGGCGCTGCGCCGCTCGTCCCGCCGCATCAGCGGCACCCTGCACACCTTCCGGGCCGCGCTCGACCCGCTCTGGGCCGAGCAGCTGCGCACCGAACTGGCCTGGCTCTCCGGCACGCTCGCCCGCGAGCACGCGTACGCGGAACGGCTGACCCGGCTCCTCGAAGCGCTGCACGGGCTGTCGGGGGCGCCGCCCCTGCCGACGGCCCGTGCGGGGTCCGGCGCCACCGCCGCCGGCGGCGTCGCCGTCGTCGACAAGGAGCGGGCCGTCCTCGGCGTCGGCGCCGCGCGCGCCGGCGCACTCCTGGAACGGCAGCTGACCCTCGCCCGCACCCGCGCCCACTCGGCGGCGCTCCAGGCGCTGGGCTCCTCACGTTTCCACGCGGTCGCCGACGCCGTCGCGCTGCTAGCCTCCGAGGTCCCGCTCTCCGCCGCGGCCGCCGCACCCGCCGGTGAAATGCTCCACGAGCCCGCAGACCGGGCGGAACAACGGCTGCTCGGGGCCGTCGCCGCACTCCCCTCCGACGAGACGGCCGAGCCGTACAACGAGGCGCAGGACGCACCCTGGCACCAGACCCGGCTGCTGCTGCGCCTGCACCGGTACGCGCAGGAGGTGCTGCGCGGCGCCCCCGATCCGGTCCTGGCCGGCCCCGGTCACGCGCTCGATCTGCACCGGGACGCGGCGGAGGCGGCCACGGCGGCCTCCGCGGCCGCCCGCACGCCCCGCATCGCGCCGACGACGGCCTACGCGCTGGGGGTGCTCCACGCCGACCAGCGCCACGAGGTGGAGGCGGCCCGGTCGGTGTTCCGGGAGAGCTGGCCCTACGCGACGGCGGCGGCGGTCCGGCCATGACCGGGAGGGCGGGCGGCACCGTGCGGGCGGCGGGCTGCGTCCTGTGGCGCCGCCCGCCCGCGTCCGACGGCGGGGGCGTGGAGCTCTGTCTCGTCCACCGCCCGCGCTATGACGACTGGTCGTTCCCCAAGGGCAAGCTGAAGCGCGGCGAGTCCCCGCGGGACGCGGCCCTGCGCGAGGTGCTGGAGGAGACGGGCCACCACTGCGTCCCGGGCGCCGTGCTGCCCATGGCCCGGTACGTCGCGAACGGCCGGCCGAAAGAAGTCACGTACTGGACCGCCGAGGCCACGGCGGGCGCCTTCGTGCCGAACAACGAGGTGGACGACGTGCTGTGGCTCCGTCCGGAAGCCGCCCGCGCCCGCCTGACCCAGCCCCGCGACCGCGACCTGCTGGACGCGGCCCTGCGGGTCCTGCCGCGCGCTTAGCCGGACCCGGGTGCCCCGAGGCGGGCGCTCACGGGGCCCGCCCGAAACCGGGCGGGCGCTCACGGAAACCCCCGCCCGGGACCGGGCGGGGGTTTCCGTCCTCAAGCGCCCCGACGGGCTGGAATGGCCCGCGAGGCCCCGGAACCAGGCCGCCCGACACGGTTCACCTTCCGTTCACTCACCCCCGCAGGCCACTTCACCTGTTCTGCCTAATTTCGGCAGTACACGGTGCGAGGCACACACCGCACCGGCCACGACTTCCGCACCACCCACCACCTCGCACGCCGTCGTAGAGCGAAAACCACCGCGGCGGCTCCTGGAAGGAACACCCGAAAGTGAAGCTTCAGCGCAAGAACCGGCTTCGTGCCACCGCGCTCGGTGCCCTCGCCGTCTCCGGCGCCCTGGTCCTCACGGCGTGCGGTTCGGACAACAACAGCGGCAGCGACACCGGCGGGAACGGCGGCCAGACGAAGGCCGCGTCGAACGTCAAGTGCGACGGCGCCAAGGGCCAGCTGCGGGCCTCCGGCTCCAGCGCCCAGAAGAACGCCATGGACCTCTGGGTCAAGGAGTACATGGCCGCCTGCTCCGGCGTGGAGATCAACTACAACTCCTCCTCGTCCGGCGAGGGCATCGTCGCCTTCAACCAGGGCACCGTCGGCTTCGCCGGCTCCGACTCGGCGCTGAAGCCCGAAGAGGTCGCCGACTCGAAGAAGATCTGCAAGACCGGCCAGGGCATCAACCTCCCGATGGTCGGCGGCCCGATCGCGGTCGGCTTCCACCTCGACGGTGTCGACAGCCTGACGCTGGACGCCCCCACCCTCGCCAAGATCTTCGACACGAAGATCAAGAAGTGGAACGACGAGGCGATCGCCAAGCTCAACCCGGGCGCCAAGCTCCCGGACAAGGCGATCCAGCCCTTCCACCGCTCCGAGGACTCGGGCACCACCCAGAACCTCGGCAAGTACCTCAGCGCCGCGGCCCCGGGCGACTGGAAGTACGAGCCCGAGAAGAAGTGGCCGGCCCCCGGCGGCCAGGGCGCGACCGGCTCGTCCGGCGTCGCCACCCAGGTCAAGCAGGTCGACGGCTCGATCGGCTACTTCGAGCTCTCGTACGCCGCCTCGCAGAAGATCACCACGGTCGACATCAACACCGGTGGCGCCGCCCCGGTCAAGGCCTCCTCGGAGAACGCCTCCAAGGCCATCGCCGCCGCCAAGGTCAAGGGCACCGGCAAGGACCTGGCGCTCAGCCTCGACTACACCACCAAGGCCGAGGGCGCGTACCCGCTGGTCCTGGTGACGTACGAGGTCGTCTGCGACACCGGCAACAAGGCCGACACCCTCGGCACCGTGAAGTCCTTCCTGAGCTACACCGCCTCCGCGGACGGCCAGAAGCTCCTCACCGAGGCCGGCTACGCCCCGATCCCCGACGCGATCAACGCCAAGGTCCGCGAGACCGTCGCCGGCCTCTCGTAACACCCGGCACGACGCGACAGGCGGTCCCGGTCCGACGCACCCCTCCGGACCGGCCCGCCACTCCGGAGGCTGTCGGGCGGCCCCGACCGGGCCGCCCGACACCTCTCAGACCCATCCGGTGCACCGCCGCCAGGGGAGCCCTCCGCTCCCCCACACAGACCGGAAAGACCATGGCTTCCACCACACAGACAGAAATTCCACCGGCCCCGCCGGGCGGGCGCACCCGCGCCAAGTCCACCGGCCGCGCCGGTGACACGATCTTCCTGGGCCTGTCCCGCGGCTCGGGCATCCTGCTGCTCGTGCTCATGGCGTCGATCGCCGTGTTCCTCAGCTACCGCGCCGCGATCGCCATCTCCGGGGACGAAGGCAACTTCCTCACCACCTTCGACTGGAACCCGGCGGGCGACCCGCCCGTCTTCGGCATCGCCGTCCTGCTCTTCGGGACCGTCGTCAGCTCGATCATCGCGATGGTCATCGCGGTTCCGATCGCTGTCGGCATCGCCCTGTTCATCTCGCACTACGCGCCGCGCAGGCTCGCCGGCGCGATCGCGTACGTCATCGACCTGCTCGCCGCGGTGCCCAGCATCGTCTACGGCATCTGGGGCGCGCTCGTCCTCGTGCCGTACCTCGAGGGCCTGAACCTCTGGCTCGACCAGTTCTTCGGCTGGACGTACCTCTTCGAGAAGACCGAGATCGGCGTCGCCCGCTCGCTCTTCACCGTCGGCATCCTGCTGGCGATCATGATCCTGCCGATCGTGACCAGCGTCAGCCGCGAGGTCTTCCTCCAGGTCCCGAAGATGAACGAGGAGGCCGCGCTCGCGCTCGGCGCCACCCGCTGGGAGGTCATCCGCCTCTCGGTCCTGCCGTTCGGCCGCTCCGGCGTGATCTCCGCGTCGATGCTGGGCCTGGGCCGCGCGCTCGGCGAGACGATGGCCGTCGCCACGGTCCTGTCGCCGAGCTTCCTGATCTCGCTGCACGTGCTCAACCCGGGCGGCGGGACGTTCGCCCAGAACATCGCCGCGAAGTTCGGCGAGGCCGACGCGTTCGGGCGCGACGCCCTGATCGCCTCCGGCCTGGTCCTCTTCGTCCTCACCCTGCTGGTCAACGGCGCCGCGCGGCTCATCATCGCCCGCCGCAAGGAGTACTCGGGGGCCAACGCATGAGCCACGCAACCACCAGCGTCCAGGACCGCCCGGCGCCCGCACCGACCGCGCCGGCCACCGGCCTCAGCAGCCGGTCCCTGCCGCGCCTGGCCCCGCTCGGCTTCGCCGCCCTCGCGATCGCCCTCGGCGTCGGCATCGGCGCGGCGGCCGGCTGGCACAGCCGCGTCCAGTGGGGCCTGCTGTCCGCGCTGCTCTTCCTGACGATCTCGTACGTCGCGACCAGCGTCGTGGAGAACAAGCGCCAGGCCAAGGACCGCCTCGCCACCAGCCTCGTCTGGGTCTGCTTCCTGGTCGCGGTCGTCCCGCTCGCCTCCCTGCTCTGGACGACGGTCAGCCGGGGCTCGGAACGCCTCGACGGCTACTTCCTCACCCACTCGATGGCCGGCGTCCTCGGCCCCGAGGCCAGCGGCGGCGTCTACCACGCCCTGATCGGCACCCTGGAGCAGGTCGGCATCGCCACGCTGATCTCCGCCCCGCTCGGCCTGCTCACCGCGGTCTACCTGGTGGAGTACGGCAAGGGCGCGCTCGCCAAGGCCGTCACCTTCTTCGTCGACGTGATGACCGGCATCCCGTCCATCGTCGCCGGTCTCTTCATCCTCTCGATCATGCTGATCGCGGGACTGGAGCCGTCCGGCCTGATGGGCGCCCTGGCCCTGACGATCCTGATGCTCCCGGTCGTGGTCCGCTCCACCGAGGAGATGCTGAAGCTCGTACCGAACGAGCTCCGCGAGGCCTCCCTCGCCCTCGGCATCCCGAAGTGGCGCACCATCCTGAAGGTGGTCCTGCCGACCGCGATCGGCGGGATCGCGACCGGCGTCATGCTCGCCATCGCGCGCATCGCGGGCGAGACCGCACCGATCATCCTGCTGGTCTTCGGCAGTCAGCTGATCAACCCGAACCCCTTCGAAGGCGCCCAGTCGTCACTGCCGTTCTACATCTACGAGCAGTACAAGATCGGCGAGGCCGCGTCCTACGACCGCGCCTGGGCAGCGGCCCTGGTCCTGATCGCCTTCGTCATGATCCTCAATCTGGTGGCCCGCGGCATCGCCCGCTGGAAGGCCCCGAAGACCGGCCGCTAGGTCCGGCGGAAAGCAGTGATTCAGATGGCCAAGCGCATCGACATCAGCGGCCTGTCGGCCTTCTACGGCAGCCACAAGGCGATCGACGACATCTCCATGACCGTGGAGCCCCGCTCCGTGACGGCCTTCATCGGCCCGTCCGGCTGCGGCAAGTCCACCTTCCTGCGCACCCTGAACCGGATGCACGAGGTCACCCCCGGCGGCCGCGTCGAGGGCAAGGTGCTGCTGGACGAGGAGGACCTGTACGGGTCGAACGTCGACCCGGTCACCGTGCGCCGCACGGTCGGCATGGTCTTCCAGCGCCCGAACCCGTTCCCCACCATGTCGATCTTCGACAACGTCGCGGCGGGCCTGCGCCTGAACGGCTCGTACCGCAAGAGCGCACTCGGCGACATCGTGGAGAAGTCGCTGCGCGGCGCGAACCTCTGGAACGAGGTCAAGGACCGGCTGAACAAGCCCGGCTCCGGCCTCTCCGGCGGTCAGCAGCAGCGCCTGTGCATCGCCCGCGCCATCGCGGTCGAGCCCCAGGTCCTGCTGATGGACGAGCCGTGCTCCGCCCTCGACCCGATCTCCACCCTCGCCATCGAGGACCTGATCGGCGAGCTGAAGGAGCGCTTCACGATCGTCATCGTGACGCACAACATGCAGCAGGCGGCCCGGGTCTCGGACCGTACGGCGTTCTTCAACCTCGCGGCGGTCGGCAAGCCCGGCAAGCTCATCGAGATCGACGAGACGGAACGGATCTTCTCCAACCCCTCGGTCCAGGCCACGGAGGACTACATCTCCGGCCGCTTCGGCTGATCCCCAGACGGCCTTGAGGTGCTGCATGGCGGTGCCACCGCAAGGCGAAGGGTCCGCCCCGCTCTCCGTGAGGAGGGCGGGGCGGACCCGTTCGTACGGCTTCCGGGGCGGGCGGACCCCTGCGGAGCGGTCAGCCGAAGATCAGCTCGACGACCCCGTAGCTCGCGGCAGCGACGAGCGCCGCCGCCGGCATCGTGATGAACCACCCCAGGATGATGTTCTTCGCGACACCCCAGCGCACCGCGTTCACCCGCTTCGTGGCGCCGACACCCATGATCGCCGAGGTGATGACGTGCGTCGTCGAGATCGGCGCGTGGAACAGGAACGCCGAACCGAACATGATCGAGGCCCCCGTCGTCTCCGCGGCGAAGCCCTGCGGCGGGTCCAGCTCGATGATCTTGCGGCCGAGCGTACGCATGATGCGCCAGCCACCGGCGTACGTGCCCAGCGACAGCATCAGCGCGCAGACGAGCTTGACCCAGACCGGGATCGGGTCGCTGTAGGTCTCGTGGCCGGAGATGACCAGGGCCATCACCACGATGCCCATCGTCTTCTGCGCGTCCTGCAGACCGTGGCCGAGGGCCATGCCCGCGGCCGAGACCGTCTGCGCGATGCGGAAACCGCGCTTGGCCTTGTGCGGGTTGGACTTCCGGAACATCCACATGATGGCGACCATCACCAGATAGCCGGCCACCAGGCCGATCACCGGCGAGATGAACATCGGGATGACGACCTTGTCGAGCACCCCTCTCCAGTGCACCAGCGTCCCGCCGGCCAGCGCCGCGCCGACCATCCCGCCAAACAGGGCGTGGGAGGACGACGACGGCAGGCCGAAGTACCAGGTGACGAGGTTCCAGATGATCGCGCCGACCAGCGCGGCGAAGAGGATTCCCATCCCCTTGTCGCCCGTGGGCGTCGCGATCAGTCCCTCGCTGACGGTCTTGGCGACCCCGCTGCCGAGGAACGCGCCCGCGAGGTTCATCACCGCCGCCATGGCCAGGGCCGCCCGCGGCGTGAGCGCCCGGGTGGAGACCGAGGTGGCGATGGCGTTCGCCGAGTCGTGGAAGCCGTTCGTGTACGTGAAGCCGAGCGCGACGCCGATGGTCACGATCAGTACAAAGGTGTCCACGTGGTTCAGGACTCCTTGACCGCGATGGTCTCCACCGTGTTCGCGACGTGCTCGAACGCGTCCGCAGCCTCTTCCAGCACGTCCACGATCTGCTTCAGCTTCAGCACCTCCATGGCGTCGTACTTGCCGTTGAAGAGCTGGGCGAGCAGCTTGCGGTGGATCTGGTCGGCCTGGTTCTCCAGGCGGTTGACCTCGATCCAGTACTCGGTGAGGTTGTCCATGGTCCGCAGGTTCGGCATGGCGGCGGCCGTCAGTTCAGCCGCCCGCGCCAGCACCTCGACCTGCTGCTCGACACCCTTGGGGAGCTCCTCGACCTGGTACAGAACGACCAGGTCGACGGCCTCCTCCATGAAGTCCATGATGTCGTCGAGCGACGAGGCCAGGTTGTAGATGTCCTCGCGGTCGAACGGCGTGATGAAGGAGGAGTTCAGCTGGTGGAAGATCGCGTGGGTGGCATCGTCCCCCGCGTGCTCCGCTGCCCGCATGCGCTCCGCGATCTCGACTCGGGAGGCAGAATCCGCCCCGAGCAGTTCCATGAGGAGCTTCGAGCCCGTGACGATGTTGTCCGCGGAGGCGGAGAACATGTCGTAGAAGCTCGTCTCCCTGGGGGTCAGACGAAAGCGCACGTGGGGTCCTCGGGGTGCTTTGGATTCGGTCAGGCTGATGCTAGGCGCATCATCCGGCCACGGCTAACCGGCGTTCTTCAGTGTCGCGCATCAGGCACAGTGATCAGCACGGGGCCCCGGTCACGTTTCAGCAGAATTCGTTAGGATATACCCACCAGGGGTATGTAAACGGCAGGGTAAAGGAAAAACGGGAGGCAGCAATGACCACTACCGAGGCCACCGAGGCGGACCGGGCGCCCGACGCGGCGGGCGAGGCGGGCACCGCCGGCGCCGCGGCTCCCGCCGAAGCGCTCGTGACCGACCACGACCGCGGGATACACGGCTACCACCATCAGAAGGCCGAGCACCTCAAGCGCCTGCGCCGCATCGAGGGCCAGATCCGGGGCCTGCAGCGCATGGTCGACGAGGACGTCTACTGCATCGACATACTCACCCAGGTCTCGGCGTCCACCAAGGCGCTCCAGTCCTTCGCGCTCCAGCTGCTCGAGGAACACCTGCGCCACTGCGTCGCCGACGCCGCGGTCAAGGGCGGCGACGAGGTCGACGCGAAGGTCGAGGAGGCCACCAAGGCCATCGCCCGCCTGCTGCGCACCTGATCAGAAGCAGTGCGGTGCCACGCCCCTCAGAGCCGGCCCGGTTTCACGGCCGCCGCCCGCCCCGTCATCCCCGGTGCCCCGCCTGCCGGGGGACGGTGGTGCGCTCGGTGATCACCTTCACGCACAGCACCTCGTCGATGCGGTCCACGCTGAGCCGCTCCCCGACGGCCGCCGACGCCGCGATCATCAGCTCTCCGCAGAGCTCGATCTCGGCGAGGGCCACATGGTCCGATACGGTCCGCGGGCTGAGCGCCACCACGTCACTCACCTCTCACTGCCGTCGCCGACTTCCCAGGGTAGGGATCCCGGCACACACCGCGCATGGCACGGACGGACCATTTCGCCGCCCCTCAGATGCCTAGTGCCACAACCGGCGACAGGCGTGACGGGCCACGAGGCCCGTGGGGCGGTCACTCCCGCCGCCCCTGGTCGATCTTCCCCGTGTAGAGGTCGCGCGCGTCCGGCAGCGGCACGGAGACCGCCACCCCGAATCCGTACAGCAGCGTCGTCGACACCACCTCCCGCACCTGCCCCTCGTTGGCGAAGCTGAACCGGTGGCGCACCTTGCGCAGCCGGCCCCGCTCGTCCAGATACGCGTCGAACGGCACCGTGTGCGTACGGAACCCCTTCGCCGCCGCCGTCAGCGCACCCCGGGAACCGGCCGGGGCCCGGCGCGCGGCCCGGCCGATGTCCGCGACCCCCCGGTAGTGCCGCACGGTGACCCCGGCGAGATCGGTCTCCCCCACGTACGTCACCGCACGCGCGCCGCCCAGCAGTTCGGCCGCGGCCATCGGGTCGGTGACCCCGCCGGTCACCAGGTTGCCGTCCGCCAGCGCCGTCGTGTCGATCCTGACCCACTTGTCGGCGGGCACTCCGGCACCGCGGTTCATCATGTAGAGCGCACCCGGGGCCAGGATCTCCGTGATCGGCCGGTGCTCGTCCTCGCCGGTCGCGTCCTGCGGCAGCACGACCTTGAGCCGGCCCGACCGGGTGCGGAAGTCGTACGTCCCCTTGCCCCTGATCGTCACGCGCGTGCCACCGGCCGCCGTCTCCATCGACGTCACCACCTCGGCGCTGCCGGCCTCGGCCCCCCTGCCGGCGAGGACCGCCGCGCTCCGCCGCACCGCTTCGACGCCCGCGGCACCGGACCGCTCGTCGGCCACCGCACCGTCCCCGCTCCCACCGCCCCCGGCGCATCCGGCGGCCGCGACCATCACGCCCATCACGGCGAGGGCGCAGACAGCGCGCGTCCCGCCTCCGGACCTGTGCTGCTGCACCACCATCGCCTGCCAACCCCCAACGCCGACCGCCTGCCCGAGCCCCCACCCGTTCCGCATAACGACGGCCCCTGCCGCTCGTCACGCCGCCCGCACACCCCTCACCGCCGGACGGCCCTGCCCAGTACCGTGGACGCGTGTACGACCAACACACCGCAGAGGTCCCGCCGGCCGTTCCACCGGCACGGCCCGCCCATGAAGCAACCACCGTCGAACGCGGTTCGTTCTGCACCGCCCGCTGCAGCTGCGGCTGGTCGGGACCGGCCCGCCGCTCCCGCGACCGGGCCCGCACGGACGCCGCGGACCACCGCGCGGCCACGGCCTGACCACCGGCCCTCCACCCTCACCCCCGCCCCCACCCCGGAGGTCCGATGACCCTGCCGAACCGGCGCACCGTCCTGACCGCGGGCGCCGCAGCCGTCCTCACCGGCGCCACCGCCACCGCCTGCGACGACACGGGTCAGGGCGCTCCGGGCCCCGGCCCGTCCCCGGCCACCCCGACGGCCGCGACCGGCTCCCCGGCCACGCCCTCGAAGGCCTCGCCGAGCGTTCCGGCGGACTGGACCGCCCTCGGCAGGAGCCTCGCCGGTTCCCTCGTACGCCCCGACGACGCCGCCTACCCGACCGCCCGTCAGCTCTACAACACCCGCTACGACGACCAGAAACCGGCCGCGGTCGCCTACGTCCGGCACGCGGCGGACATCCGCGAGTGCCTGGCGTTCGCCCGCCACAGCTCCATACCCGTCGCCATCCGCAGCGGCGGGCACTCCTACGGCGGATGGTCGAGCGGCACCGGACGGCTGGTCGTTGACGTCTCGTCAATGGACCGTGTGGAGCGCGACGGCACGATCGGCGCGGGCGCCCGGCTCCTCGGCGTCTACACGGGCCTCGCCGCGCACGGCCTTACGATCCCCGGCGGCTCCTGCCCGACGGTCGGCATCTCCGGCCTCACCCTGGGCGGCGGCCACGGTGTCGCCTCGCGCGCGTACGGCCTGACGTGCGACAGCCTCACGGGCGCGACGCTCGTCACCGCCGACGGCAGGACCCTCACCGCGGACGCCACCCACCACCCGGACCTGTTCTGGGCGCTGCGCGGCGCGGGCAACGGCAACTTCGGCGTCGTCACCGAACTCCGCTTCCGCACGCGGCCCGCCCCGCAGACGGTCTCCGCGTACATGTCCTGGCCATGGTCCCGCGCCCGGGCCGTCCTGACGGCCTGGCAGGAATGGGGCCCCGACCAGCCGGACGAGATCTGGTCCGCCGCGCACGTCGCGGCGGGACCGGGCGGCGCGAACCCGACGGTGTCGGTGTCGGCGTTCAGCCTCGGCACGTACGGCGACCTGCAGAACGCCGTCGACCGCCTCGCCGACCGGATCGGCGCCTCCGCGACCTCCGTCGCGCTGCGCCGCCGCAGCTACCAGGAGGCGATGCTCGTGTACGCGGGCTGCTCGGGCATCACGAACGCCCAGTGCCACCTGCCCGGGACCACACCGGGCCGCGATCCCCAGGGTTCGCTCCAGCGCGAGACGTACGCGGCGGCCTCCGACTTCTACGACCGCTCCCTGTCCCCGGCGGGCATCCAGGCCCTGCTCGACCGGGCCGAGGCGTTCACCCGGCTCGGCGGGGACCAGGGCGGCGGGGGCTCGATCGCCCTCACCGCGCTGGGCGGCGCGGTCAACCGGGTCGGCCCCGAGGCCACCGCGTTCGTCCACCGCGGTGCCCGGATGCTCGCCCAGTACATCGGCGCCTGGCGCCCGGGCACGGCCGGCACCGCTCAGCAGAACTGGCTGAAAGTCACCCATGCCACGCTCCGCCGTTACGCGTCGGGGGCGGCCTACCAGAACTACGCGGACCCGTCCCTGACGGACTGGCGCACGGCCTACTACGGTCCGGCCGCCGCCCGCCTGGCCGAGGTGAAGAAGCGGTACGACCCGGAGGGCTTCTTCTCGTACGCGCAGTCACTGTGACCGACCCGGTCCCACGCGCAGGGCCAGACCCGGGGTCCGCCAGGCCCCGGGGGCCGGGCTCCCGGGCCGCCAGCGCCCTGCCCGGCCGCGCCTCCGGCCCGCCGGACCCTACGCGGCCAGGCCCTTCTCGCCGTCCGAGCCGCCGCCCGAACCGGGGCGCGGCTCGGGGATGCCGAGCGCCTCGCCCCTGTCCCCGGCTTTCGCCACCACCGCACTGCGTGACCGGACCAGCCGGCCCAGCCGCCCCGACCGCGAGACGGCGCCCATCAGGGGCGTCAGCAGCATCATCGCGAGCGGCGCGAGCAACAGCGCGGCGGCGGTGCCGAGCGCGAAACCGCCGATGACGTCGGTCGGGTAGTGCACGCCCATGTAGATCCGGCAGAACCCCTCCAGCAGGGCGAGCCCAATGGCCGCGATGCCGAACTTCCGGTTCGCCACGAAGAGTCCGACGCCCAGCGCCATCGCCATGGTGGCGTGGTCGCTGACGAAGGAGAAGTCGTTCTTCCCGTCCACCAGGACGTCCAGCCCCTGGTGGTCCTTGAACGGCCGCGGCCGTTCCACGAATTCGCGGATCGGGATGTTGACGAGCAGGGCGATCCCGGCCGCCAGCGGCGCCCAGACGATCCCGGCGACAGCGCTCACCGAGTCCTCGGGTGTGCCGCGCCTGCGGCTGCTCCACCAGCACCACAGGACCACCAGGACCATGCCGAGCATGATCCCGTACTCACCGACGAACTCCATGACCCGGTCGAACCAGGTGGGAGCGGACTTCGCGAGCCCGTTGATGTCGTAGAGCAGGCTGACATCGGGGTTCGACCCATCCAGTGCGAGTCCAGCCATCTGCCGCGGCCCCTTGCCTTGTCTGCTGCTGCGGCACACGCCCATGTGCGCCGCTATGACGAACCCCCGTGTTCGGTTCGATCACTCACGTACGGAGGGGCGACGCCAGGTCAGTGCTTGCGGGCCCCGGTCCAACCAGAGAACGACGCGTCCCGTGCGTACGTTCCACTCTCCACCGAATGATCACCATGACGTTATCGAAGAGTGACTCATCGTCGCAGCTCAGGGCCCAGGCTTCACAGAGAGTTCCGGCCACCGACGCCCTCGGGTCAGGCCGCCGGCCGTGCGGTCGGAAGGGCCGCGGCACCGTCCTTGGTGACGCGTGTCGCACCGAAGTAGTCGGGCGTGTCGATCTTGTCGAACCGGATGACGGCACCGGTGTACGGAGCGTTGATCATGTACCCGCCCCCCACGTACAGGCCGACGTGGTGGATCGCCCGCGAGTTGCTCAGGTCGTCGGAGAAGAACACCAGGTCCCCGGGGAGCAGTTCGTCCCGCGAGGGGTGCGGCCCGGCGTTGTACTGATCGTTCGCCACACGCGGCAGCTCGATGTCGACGGTCCGGTACGCGGCCTGGGTCAGCCCCGAACAGTCGAACCGGCCGCCCTGCTCCGGGGTTCCGTTGCCGCCCCACAGGTACTTCGTCCCCAGCTTCTTCTGGGCGAAGTAGATGGCGCCCGCGGCCTGCTGCGAGGGCTGCACCCGCCCGACGGGCCGGGCGAAGCTCTTCTCCAGGGACCGGATGATCTTGACGTAGTTCTGCGTCTCGGAGATGGCGGGGACCCCGCCGGCCTTGATGACCCGGTAGGCACCCGCGTTGTAGGCGGCCAGCATGTTGTCGGTCGGATCGCCGGGGACCTTCTTCACGTACCCGGCGAGCTCGCAGTCGTACGAGGCGGCGGACGGGATCGCGTCGGCGGGATCCCAGACGTCCCGGTCCCCGTCCTTGTCCCCGTCGACCCCGTGCGTGGCCCAGGTGCCCGGGATGAACTGCGCGATCCCCTGAGCGGCGGCCGCGCTCTGCGCCCGCGGATTCCAGCCGCTCTCCTGATAGAGCTGGGCGGCGAGGAGGGCGGGGTTGATGGCCGGGCAGAGGTTGCCCCACTTCTGCACGAGCGGCTGGTACTTGGCCGGCACGGCCCCCTTGGCCAACGCCACGGCCCCACCCCCACCGCCGACGAGGCCGGCGGCGGCGGAGTACGTACCGACGACGAGCAGCGCCACGAAGAGCATGGCGAACCCGACGCCGATCCCACCTGCCATCCAGTATTTCCGCACCCCTCAACCATCCCCCATCGGGCAGGGGTTCATGGGTGTTTTCGACGGTGTGTACGAGTCATCGGGGTCACTGATGCGCCATCAGGACGCGCCGGCGGACCAGAAGTCGGAGTGGACGTTGGGGGTTGGCACCGGCCCGCTCGTATGCTCGGTCCCACCAGTCTGCGACGTTGGCGTTGACACCGGGGACTCCTCAACACAAGGCGTAGCGACCTCGAAGAAGGCCTGCCCGCCCCCGCCGATGAGGAGCCTAACCCGGAATCCATCTGGCGTCTCGAAATAGGTTGCCGGACTCGCTGGATTCGAATTAACCCCGATCTGACGAAAGCCAAGCCTTTCCCATCCTCGCTCAACAACCCCAAGAAAGTTCCCTCTGCGACTCTCTGAAATCACAGTGACTACTGCGCGCCTGCGAGACACGTCACAGGATCCCTCTGTCGACTCACCGTGCACCCATTGAACCGACGGCTTGATACTTGAAAAGGTCT
This sequence comes from Streptomyces sp. A0642, assembly GCF_004795105.1. Lineage (GTDB taxonomy): Bacteria > Actinomycetota > Actinomycetes > Streptomycetales > Streptomycetaceae > Streptomyces. The sequence goes on from NZ_SSBL01000036.1 coordinate 37,398, forward strand.
CGTCCAGAATGCGGTCAGCTCGGTCTGCCGCTTCCTGCATATTCATGTCGCCTCGACCCCCGGCGTTTCGATTGACTTGTGAATCAGACACCGAAGCGCAGCCCGAAATTAGGAGCGCGGCGATCGGCACAGCCATGATGCGAGTTTTCACCTGGGTTGCTCCCGTTCAATCTCTCCCGACTTCCCGGCCACGATTCGGGCAATATTATCGGCGGACATTTGATCCTTAGCCGGATCAAAGTAATTCGAGTGCGCCTCAGTTGCACTGTGACCTCGCTCCAATAGCCGGGGTCCATCACTCACGGCGAATCGGTTGGCGCCGAAATCCCGATGCGCTGGATCGGTACCGAACCAGACATCACTTTCCTCGGACTGGGCATCCTGGGCAGCATATCCAGCCGCACCACCGACAACACCTCCTGCCGCTCCTCCGACAACTGCACCCAGGGGCCCGGCGCTCATACCCAGCACAAAGCCTGCTGACGCGCCTCCTGCCACCCCCGTACCCAAACCACTCGCTTCCCTACTGTTAGGCAACTTGGTCACTGGATCATTATCGGCAGCGCCCACAAATACGTGTTGCTTTCCAACGCCGAGCTCCTCCGCCGAGCGGGCACCCGTGCCCGGACTGCCGACCAAAACGACGTCGTCTGCTCCAGGAATCCCACCCTGCTGTTGAGCCGCCAGGCCAACGGTCAACGAGCCGTACGAGTGTCCGATGGCAGTCACATGCGGATCACCATGCTGATTCGTCGCAGAGATGCCTGCCATAAATCTGTTGTAGGCTCCTGCCCCCGCTCTGGCATTAGATTCACCCATGACATCAAAGTTCCCCAGTGGGGCATCGCTGGGCGCTTGAGGAGCATCGTAGCCAAGCCAGACGATGGAAGCTGTCGAAGAATTCGGGTCCATCTCCCTAGCGCCGATCGCAGTATCGCGAGCCCTCTTAAGGTCGTTCTTCGCGAAATCCGCATCCAACGACGTATTCAACCCCGGCACATAAGCCGCAACATTCCGCGCCGTATCCGGATTCCCGTAAGAAACGATCGCGCGGCCATTCCCCTCATCGCCGATGCCAAGCAAATACATCGGCGGCTGGCGCCCCGCCTGCAGCTGCCGGTCGATCTCCCGCAGCCCCGCCAACTGCGTCTCCGACCGCTCGTCGTCCCGCCCCTCCAGCTTGCCGATCAGCAACTGCAGGTTGTCCCGGTTCGCCGTGTCGCGGATCAGGGCCGGGATGCCGTCCAGGTTGCCGATCTGGTCCGGGTACACCGCGAGGTACTCCTCGCGCTGTTCGTCCGTCAGACCCGCCCACCACTCCGCACGCGCCGCCGGACTCGCGTCGTACGGGATGCCCGACTTCAGGTAGCCGCCGGCCACGTCCCGGACCACCGCCGCGTCCCCCGCCGCGTCCGTCCACGTCCGGTCCGGGACCTTCAGGCCCTCCTCGGCCTTCAGCTTCCGCAGGATGCGGGCGAACCGCCAGTCGATCTCGCCCGCCGTCCGCACCGCCTTCGCGACCCGGTCCGCGATGTCCTGAGCCCTGGCCGCGTGCGGGTTCGGAGCCACGAACCCCGAGGGCGGCAGCAGCCCCGGCGCTCCGTTCGCCGACGCCGTCCCGCCCGGCAACGGCTTCCCGCCGATCAGGCCCTCCCCCGCCTCCGGATACGTCACCGACCCGTCCGCGTGCACCGTGAACCTCAGTGCCTGCGCGTCGTCCAGCGCCTCCCGCAACGCCCGTTGCTGGGCTTTCATCTCGTGCGCGAGGCTGTTCAGCGTCGTGCGGACCAGGCCGCACTCCGTGTACACGTACTGAAGGTTCAAACTCAGCTGCCGCAGCCTGCGCACCGCCGCGTCCGCCGCCGCCCCCTGCTGGGTGTCGCGCAAACCGTTCAGCAGTTGCTTCTCGATCCGGTCCCGCCCGGCGTCGGCCCGGTTGCTCGCCCTGCCCCAGCCGTCGGCCGCGCCCTCCAGTTCGGCGCACTTCAGGTCCCGTAACTGGGCCCAGGTGAGCCCTGAGGTCCCCGTCGTCATCGCTCGACCCCCCGCGTCCGCCGCGCCACGGGGGCGAACGACGACTTGACGGTCTCGTCGGTCTCGCCCTGGGCCCGGGCGACCGCCCGAAGGCTGCCGGCCAGCGACCCGCACTCATGACGCGCGGTCTCGAAGCGCCGCTCCCACGACTCGCGTACGGAACCGAGCTCGGCCAGTGCGCTCAGTCCGGCGGTCCCCGCCATCAGCCCCTCATGCGCGGTCGCCAGCTCCGTCCTCACCGGACCGAGGTGCGCCCCCATCCCCTCCGCGCCGCCGGCGGCCCGCAGCCATGCCCCGTCGCTGTGCCTCAGCTGATCCCCGCCCACGGGGCCGCCCCCGCCCGCCTGACCGCCCCCGCCACCCGCCAGATCGCTCAGCCTCTGCCGCACACCGTTCACCGCTCGCCCCGTTCCTTGATCGTGGAGCGGCACTGTGCCAAACCCGGCGGCCCCGACACGCCGCGCGCCCGGACGCCGGGAGACGGCCGGCCCCCGTTCCCCGGGCCCCCCAACGCATCGCGCCCCGGCGGAGATCACCCGAACGGTGGACCGGGCGCTACGCCCCGTACGTCCTCGGCTCCACCGCCGCGAGCCGGCCCGGCGCATCGGCCGCGCGGGCCTCCGCCAGGGTGCCGTCCTCGGGGACCCACCGGTCGATGTACGCCGCCGGACCGTCCTCCTCCGCGTATCGCGGGTGCACCACCGTCCGCTCCGGATCGCGGAAGGCCGTGCCGGCCCGGCTCGGTTCCGCCCCCGAGCGGGTGAGCAGATCCGGCCGGTCACGCAGCCCGCCCGCCTCCCGCCGTGACCGGAACACCGGGAAGAATGCGCCCCTATGAGCAACTCGCACCCCTCCCCCGCCTCCTGGTACCGGCCCATGGTCGCCCGCCCGCCCGGCGAGCGGCACCGCACCGCGACCATGCTGGAGCTGTTCTTCGACCTCTGCTTCGTCACGGCCGTGGCCCAGGCGGCGACGGCGTTCGAGCACGAACTCGCGGAGGGGCGCATCGGCCACGGCGTCCTCGGCTACGCGATGGTGTTCTTCGCGATCTGGTGGGCGTGGATGAACTTCACCTGGTTCGCCTCCGCCTACGACACCGACGACGTGCCGTACCGGCTGCTCACCCTCGTCCAGATCACCGGTGCCCTGGTCCTCGCCGCCGGTGCGCCGGAGGCGCTGTCGCACGAGGACTTCACGGTCATCACCTGGGGCTACGTGATCATGCGGCTCGCGATGGTCACCCAGTGGCTGCGCGCCGCCCGGTCCGACCCCGACAGGCGCGCCACCTGCCTGCGCTACGCCGTGGGAATCCTCGTCGTGCAGGTCGGCTGGGTGGTACGCCTGGCGCTCCCCGACGACACCCGGCTCCTCACCTTCGCCGTGCTGGTCCTGGCCGAGCTCGCCGTCCCCGCCTGGGCGGAGCACACGGCCACCACCACCTGGCACCCGCACCACATCGCCGAGCGGTACGGCCTGTTCACCCTGATCGTGCTGGGCGAGTCCATCACCGCCGCCACCGGAGCCGTGCACGCCGCACTCGCGTCCCACGCGCCGCTCGGTGACTTCGCCTCCCTCGTCGTCGGCGGCATCCTGACCGTCTTCGCCCTGTGGTGGCTCTACTTCGCACGGAACGCGAGCGTGCACGACCAGCTCACCTCCCTGCGCACGGCACTGCTGTGGGGGTACGGCCACTATCTGGTCTTCGCCTCCGCGGCGGCCGTCGGCGCCGGTCTCGCCGTCAACGTGGCCCACGCGACCGGCCACGGACACCTTTCCGACCGGGCCGCGGCGGCGGCCTACACCATTCCGGTCGCCGTCTTCGTGACCCTCGTATGGCTGCTGCACCACCGCACCGGCGGTCTGCGCACGGCGGCCGACGTCCTGCATCCGGTCGCGGTCCTCGCCGTCCTGGCCGCCACGTTCGCTCCCTCCCCGGTCCTGTTCACGGGCGTCATCACCGCGCTCCTCATCGCCGCGACGCTGACCTTGTCGGCGCGCAGCGCGGCAGCCGGGGACGCGGAAGGGGACGCGGAGGAAGAAGACGCGTAGGGCGGGGCCGGCCGGGCGCCCACCGCGCCCCTCAGCCTGTTGTGCGGGCCGCGGCCGGTGACTGGCCCGGCAGCACGATCCCCCGGGCCTGGGCGGCCTTGCCCGGGCGCAGGGTCCACGGCACGGGAGAGGTCTCGGCCAGCCAGCCCTCGGCGAGGATTCCGCCCACGACCACGCCGCGCAGCGAGCGCGACAGCTTCTTCCAGCCCAGCCCCTTGCACAGCTGCCCGTACGACGGCCCATGTCCGTGCTCCGCGCGGAAGGCCACGGTGAACTCGGCCGCCTCCCGGCCGCAGTCCGGGTGCGCGTCCCGCCACGCCTCGTAGTCACCCGCCGCGGCCCGCGGCGCGGGGACGGGTGAGGGCGCGGACATGAACGCCTTGGTGATCCGCCCGAAGGCGCACCGGCACGACGCGCACTGCTCCACGGCCTCCACGTGCCGCAGCAGGGCCGGGCTGATGCCGGACTTCCACTCCGCCCACTGGGCCGGGGTGATGTCCACGAGTTCCGTCGCGGCCGCCGCCTCGCGCGCCACCCTGCGCTCCGCCTCCTCCGCGGCGCGTGCCGCGACCTCCTCCGGCGTACGGAACATGCCGGCGAGGTGCCGCACCGCCGGGCCGAGCCGGTACGTCCGGCCGGAGACCTCCGCCAGGAACCCCTTCTCGAGGAGGACGGGCACGGCTGGGTAGCAGGCGACGGGCAGCTCGTCGGGCGCCTCGCCGACGAGTTCGTCCGTGCAGTACGCCGCCAGGAACAGCGCGGCGAGCCGTGCGGCGGGCGAGGTCTTCTTCACCGGCTTGGCGAGGCGCGTCCGCATGGCCCATCCGGAGACCTTCGACCGTGCGGCCTTGCCGAGGGGCAGCGCGTGCCGCGGCCCCGGCGCCATATCTGGCACGATGATCCCGGCCGGCTTGTCCGGGTCACCGTCGAGCAGCGAGCCGGGCACCTGCCATCCGGCGGCGACCAGCTCGGCGACGGCCTGCTCCGGATCGTCCAGCCGCAGCGACCGCAGGTCCGTGCCGGTCAGGTTCCCGGTCCCGGCCCGCGCGGCCCGGATCGCGACCACGACGGCGAGGAGCTGCGCGTCGACGGAGGTGAGCGGCAGGCCGGCCACGTACGAGAGGAGCTCGCGCGCCGCCTCCCCCTGGCGTGGCGTCAGCAGAAAGGGCTGGGGCGCGGCGGGCAGAGGCGGCACAGCGGCGGTCTCGGCCGAAAAGGCAGGCTTGGGCACATCACATCTAACGGTGATCACACCACGGAAGTCACGCGTGACGTGGAGCACAAACCCGGGGGCCGGTGCACGCCTCGGCGGCGTACCCACCGCCCCCCTTCCGGGCCGGGCCGGAACACTCACGCCGGGCGGCCCCCTCCGACGAGGCGAACACCCCTCCCGGGCGCGTCAGCGGGACGACAGGCGGGCGTTAGCAGAACATGAGCGGCGGGCGAGAAGCTTCCTATGTCAGCAGGTCAGGAGGGGGAGCGGTTCGCCGCAAGTTCCGGACCACGGCTGCATGACCACACTCCACCGCCACACACTCGGGGAATTCACATGCGTACGATCCACTCCCGCAAGCGCACCGCCACGCTCGGCGCCGCCGTCACCGCCGTCCTCGCTCTCGCCCTCACCGCCTGCGGCGGGGACGACGGCGGCACGAAGTCGGCCGGCCCGGCGGACAGCGCCGCGAAGACCACCGCCTCGGCGGGCGCCTCGCAGTCCACCGGCTCGGACACGACCACGGACGGCGCGACGACCGCCGCCGCCTCGAAGAAGGTCACGTCCCAGACGGGCGCGTCCAAGACCGGCACCGCGAAGACCACCGGCGGCACCAAGTCTACCGGCGGCAACACCAGCGACAGCTACGCCTACAAGCACCCCTGCACGAGCGACAACCTGTCGGTGCGGGTGTACCCCCGTGAGGGCTCGGCCACCCAGCAGGTGATCGAGGTCAACAACACGGGCGCGAACTCCTGCGGCCTGAGCTACTTCCCCCGGGTCAGCCTGGGCAGCGCGAGCGCCAAGGACCACAGCGGCGACATCACCCCCCTGGTCCCGGGTGGCCTCGGCGGCGCCCCCGCGTACCCGGTCAAGCCGAAGACCGCCGCCATCGCGGTGATCGACCTCAACCCGGGCGGCGGAAACGGCGTGACCTGGATCAACGAGCTGAACGTCCTGGCCGACGGCGACCACATGCCCAACGCCGAGCAGCTCAACTTCCCCCTCGGCCCCGACGTGAAGGTCGGCGAGCCGAAGCTGGGCCTCTACAGCGCCACGATCGCCGACGCGGTGGCCTCCATGAAGCAGGCCGACTCCAAGTCCTGACCCGCGGCGCGCCCCAGTGGATCGGCGCACGCCCCCCGAAGTCCCCCCGAAAGCCTCCTGACGGCCGCAACCCCCGTCAGGAGGCTTTCGGGGTTCCCGTGGCCGCTCCCGTAGGGGAGTCGCCCCCTTCGCTCTCACCTTCGCGATCGCTTTGCAGGGCCGGCCCAGATGATCTCCTACGCGCACCCCCGAGCGGGAAGCCTTCGCCCGAGGGATCCGGACGGGCGAGGCCGGCCGCTTCGCCGGGCTCCGGCGCTCGACCGCCCCGGCAACCGGCTGACACGGTGGCGTCCGATGAGTTTTCCCGCGTACCGCAGTCAAAGATCACGTTGACGCGTTGCGGGCACGAGCACGGCCCACCGCGCACCGCCCGTATCCACTGACCGCCCCACACGAGACGCCGAGGACCCCACGATGCGCACCCTGATCAGCACCGCCTTCATCTCCCTCGACGGCGTGATGGAGGCCCCGGGCGGAGAGCCCGGGTACCGGAACTCCGGATGGACCTTCAAGGACGTCGAGTTCCTCCCCGAGGCATTCGAGATCAAGGGCCGGGAGCAGGGCGAAGCCACGGCGATGCTGCTGGGCCGGAACAGCTATGAGGCATTCAGCCCGGTGTGGCCCGACATGGAGGACTTCGCCGACTACAAGGTCATGCCCAAGTACGTCGTCTCCACCACCCTCACCGAGGACGACCTCGTCGCGAACTGGGGCGAGACCACGATCCTGCGCTCCCTCGATGAGGTCGCCGCGTTGAAGGAGACGGAGGGCGGCCCGATCATCGTCCACGGCAGCGCCTCCCTGAATCACGCCCTCTCGGACGCGGGCCTGATCGACCGGTACCACCTGCTCGTCTTCCCCCTCCTGCTCGGCGCGGGAAAGCGCCTGTTCAGCGCCACGGACAAGGACACCCAGAAGCTGAAGCTCGTCGAGCACGAGGCCTACGCCAACGGCCTGCAGAAGAACGTTTTCGACGTCGTCCACTGACAAGCCCCTCCACGGCCGGCGACGAGGCGCCCTCCCCCGTCCGGCGGAGGCCCTCCGCGCCGCAGTCCTCCTCATGGGGCGTACGGAACAGGCGCGGAGGGCGACGCGAGGACCGGACGCGCGGGACAGGCTGGACGCATGGAGAGGAAGACCAGGAACCCCGCCCCGTCACCCCCACCCGCCGCCTCGCCCCCCGCACCGCGCTGGGCCGTGCGGGCGGCGCACCTCGCCGCCCTCGCTGTCCTGCCGTCCGGGCTGTGGCGCATCGCGCTCGTCCTGGGAGTCCCGGCGGGGTACACGGCCGACGGGTTCGCGGCCTTCGAGACGCCTGGCGCGAAGGCGTGGATGCTGTTCCTGAGCGTGGCCACCGAGTCGCTGGCCCTCCTGACCCTCGGCCTGGTCCGCCCGTGGGGCGAGGTGCTGCCGCGCTGGATCCCGCGTGTGGGCGGGCGGACGGTCCACCCCCTGGCCGCCACCGGGGCCGCGCTCCTCGGAGCCGTCTGCCTCACCGCGCTGTGGACGCCGATGGCGTGGTGGTGGACCTTTCCGCACGCCGGCATGACCCGCACCGGCCACCTCGTCGTGGGACTGCTCTACCAGCCGCTCGTCCTCTGGGGCCCGCTGCTGGGCGCGGTCGCCCTCGCCTACCACCGCCGCCGCACGGGACGAGTCCTGTCCGCCGGGAAAAGGTGAAGGGAACGTTCCGCCGAGGCCCCCTCGTTACGCCTGCGCCGTCCACGTCACCCGCAACCGCCCGAGGAGAACCGTGCCCGAACCCACCCCCGTCACCACCGCCGCCCTCCCCGCGCTGCCGCCGCTGAGTACGCAGGCCGAGACACTGATCGGGCTAGGGGTCCACGAGATCGCCGGCCTGTCCGCTGCCGACATCCGCGACCTCGCCAAGGCCGGCGAAGCCGGAGAAGACGGCGGGCTGCTCGCCGTCCACCCGGACCGCGCCCCCGCATCCGCGCTCGCCCCCCTGCTCCGCCGCGACGGCAAGCCGGGTTTCGTCGTCGTCGACATGGACGACGTCGACCTCTTCACCCCGATCGACACCGTCACGGTCCCCGACGCACCGCTCTACGTCCTCGGCGGCGTCGACCGCGGTGACCACATGGCCAACTGGAGCCCGGACGAGGCGCTGCCCGCCCTCACCGCGCAGGACCGCACCCCGCTGCTGCTCACCGAGGGCATCCACTGGGTCCTGCAGCAGCCCGCCGCCCTGGAGCGCGCCCACTGCTTCATGACCATCGGCTCCCGGCTGCGCAAGGCCGGCGGCGCCCTCGACGCCCGTACGCCCGCGCTCTGGATCAGCAACGGGACCGGCAGGGACGGCCGCGAGCGGCGCAACGCCCCGAAGGCCGGCTGGTGCTGGGCGGGCAACCGGCACACCTGGCTCGGTTTCGGCTCCACGACGGGCCGCCGCCTCCCGGACGCGTAGGGCGGCGGCCACCCCGCCCGGCTGTCACACCGCCTCGCTACGCTCCCCGCATGCCTGCCTTCCGCGACTTCAACTTCAAACTGCTCGTCATCGAACAGCTCATGTACAACGACGGGACCCTCACGCCCGCCTTCCGCATCGCCGACTGCCTGAAGGCGAAGGGCATCGACGACCCGCAGACGTACGCGTACGACAACGACCTCACCCACACCGTCCTCGCCGAGTCCCGCGAGCACTTCGAGGCGCTGGAGATCAGCGCGGAGCTGCTGGCGACCGTCGAAGAGCTCAGTCTCGACGGCGGGCTCGAGGTGTACCAGGAGTGCTCCCCGGTCTGGGACGGCGAGGACGACCTCTTCGACGTGCGTTCGCTCGACGACCTCGACCTGCTGCCGAACCTGAAGCTGATCGAGGGAGTCGAGGACTGCGGTATGGGCGCCGCCTTCGACGCCGACGTGCTGGCGGCCCGGGGGATCGCCGTCGAATGACCCCGGCCCGTCCTCGCGGCGGCCGGTGCCTCGGCATCGGCCGCCGCGACGACGGCCTCTGAGTACCCCTACTCATGCCCTGCACCGCCCCGGCCCCGGAGACTCCAGCCATGTCCCTCACCCGGCACCTTCGCCGTACAGCCGCAGCAACCGCTCTCCTCGCCCTCACCGCGACCGCGTGCGGCAGCGAACACGCCGGGCGGCAAGAGGCCCGGTCGGCGAGTCCGCGCCCCTCGTTCACGCCCCGGCCGAAGTGCGCCCAGCCCACCGAGGCTCCCCCGGTCACGGCGTCCTCCTCCCCCGCCGCCGCCACGACCGCCCCACCCCGGCGCGGAAGCGGCGAGGACCAGCCCCCCAACTACGCCGACAACCACGCCTACCGCATGTCGGCCGAGCTCAGCCCGGCCCAACGCGCCAAGGGCGAGGCATCGGCCGCGCTCATCCGGTACGAGCTGGAGAAGGCCCGCAAGGAGGGCGACGTCAGCGAACGGCGGATCACGGCGGCGCTGAAGCACCTCGGCTGCGGGCCGGAGCACGGCATGTACATAGGGGACGGGTTCTACAGCGTTCACACGGGGGACGTGTGTGTGTCCGGTCTCGCGACGGAGCGGGAACTCACCATCGAGGTGCACGGCGCCTACGCCGAACCCCAGCCGGGGACGGGGCCGTGCGTGGAGAACCGCGGCGGCCACTGAGAGCCGGCCGAGGGCGGCGCACCACTGACGCCCGGTCAGGCCGGGCGTACGGACACGTGTCCGGGGCCCTCGCCGCGGGCATGATCAATCGCATGAAAGCGGGCAAGAGGGACGACGCGAGCAGCATCACGAGGGCCGGTGCGACCATCGGCACGAGCAGCCCCGGGACCGCCCAGCCGGGCCGGATCCTGCACTGGAACTTCTTCATAGGCGGCCACCTGAGCGCCTCCGTACCCGTACGCCTCGTCGAACAGACACCGGCGGGCCAGCTGGTCTGGATGGAGTCGGGCACCCCCATGTGGCACACGGCTCTCCCCCGCGGCGCCACACACCTGCGGGACATCGCCCCGCACGAGCGGCCCGCCGAGGGCTATCCCGTGGTCGCGGGCCGGTGGCCGATGGGCAACGCCCTCTTCTACCAGCCGACGGACGCCGCGCACTCCGTGCTGTGGCTCTTCGGCCGCAGACAGAGGTTCCGCGGCTGGTACGTCAACCTCGAACGCCGCGTCCACCACGGCGACGACATCGACATCGCCGACCACGAGCTCGACATCAACGTGGCCCCGGACCGGAGCTGGCAGTGGAAGGACGAGGAGTCCTTCGCCGAGAAGACGGGCCATCCCGCCTACTGGACCGCGGAAGAAGCCGCGGCCATCAGGACCGAAGGGGCCAGGGTCGCCCGGCTCGCCGAGGCCGGAACGTTCCCCTTCGACGGCTCCTGGTGCGATTTCCGGCCGCCGCGGACCTGGCGGACCCCGCCCCGGCCCCCGGTCCCCCGCCACCCTCTCCTCTGACCGCGACCGGCCCGGCCTCCCCCGATGGGTGCGGTTCGCCCCTCCTCGCAGGTCTCGGCCAGGGTGGCGCGATGGCGATCATTGCCCGGCGTCACCCTCCGTGATACACAGAGTAACCAGACGTAAATCCCTCACACACCGATTCGATCCGCAGGTCAGGGCGGCCAGACCGGTCATATGTACGAGATCCGGGTAAAGAGAGCCGCCAAGTCGTCGTACGAGAGCAGTTTCATCAGCGAAGATAGAGGGTGACTCGTGCCGTGCGGCACGGGCGTCGAACTACCCAACAGGGGCGGTGACTTACATGATCCTGGCAGCTGAGAAGGGTGACATCACCACCATCATCGGCGGAATCGCCCCGAACTGGGGGCCGTTCGGGACCTTGGGCAACGAGGCCCGCGTCATGATCGAGGTCGTGATGGCGATCTCGATCCTGCTCTGCCTGGGCATCGCCGTCTGGGGCGCGGCCAAACAGCGCATCGGCGCGACGGCCCTGCGTGACACGTTCAGCGCGGAACAGGGCAAGGGACTGATCGTCGCCGGCCTGACCGGTGTGTTCATCATCGGATCGCTGGGCACCGTGTTCACCATCGTCTACGGGATGGCCGTCTAACCACCCGTCGGCCCACGCCCAGGGGCGGTCCCGCCCCACCCTCACCATCCGTCCGTCGTGCCCACCGGCAGAGGTTGCGTCTCCCTGATGACGAGTCACCACACCGCCTCCGCGCGGAAACCAGCACGGCTACCGTCGTACAAGGAGACGGTTCAGGCAACGCTTGAGGGGGCGTACGCGGCATGAGTCACGACGACGGCTACGGCAACGACTCGGGGCGTACCGGCGACGGCGGCTACAGCACCCTCGGCGGCACCCGCCAGACCCGCACCCGCCTCCCCGACGGCGAGGGCGGCGACGGCTACGGCCCCCGCCGCCCGGCCCGCAGCTCGCGCTCACTGATCACGGTGGTGGGCGTGATCGTCCTGCTGCTCGCAGCGATCGCGTTCGCCAACATGGGCGGCGGGGACGGGGACGGCGGGAAGGGTGCGTCGGGGGGCAACGGCAAGAAGGCGGACGCGGCGCCGACTGCGGCGACGGGGACGAAGCCGGTGACGGGGACGAACGGGCAGATTCCCTCGGGGTTCGCGCACGATGAGCAGGGGGCGCAGAGTGCGGCGTCCAACTTCGCGGTGGCGCTTGGCTCTGCAGACATGTTCAACCCGACGTCGCGTCAGACGATCGTGCAGTCCACGCACGACCCGTCTGTCGTCGACAAGCTGGTCACTGATCTGAACACCGCCTACTCCCCCGGGTTCCTCAAGAACGTCGGCCTGAACGAGGACGGCAGTGCACCAGCCGGTCTGACGTTTGTCTCCCGGACGGTTCCGGTGGGCACGAAGGTGATCGACCACAACGGAGACGCGGCAACCGTCGAGGTCTGGTGCACCGGCCTCGTAGGCATGGCCGGACAAGGGTCCACGAAGCCCGTCACCGAGACTTGGTTCACCATCTCGGAGAAGCTCAAGTGGGTCGGTAATGACTGGAAGATCGAGTCGTCCAGCCAGACGCAGGGACCTACCCCCGTCAGTGGTGACAATCGGGCTTCGTCTGCCGATGAAATCGCCGGCGCGGTCGAGGGATACGGAGGCTTCGTCTATGCCCGCTAACCGCCGCCCCGCCGCCCGTGCCCTGACCGCACTGGGCAGTCTGCCCGCCATGGTGATCTTGCTTGCCTCACAAGCCGCTGCAGCCCCGTCGCCTTCACCCTCGCCGTCGCCGACCAAGGGAAATGAGGCGTGCGATCTGATCGTGGGTCTCGCCAAGGACTACTGCGAAGGCGACCCCGCCCCCAAGTCCGACCTCCCCGACAGCGTCGACCCCGCCCTGGACCCCCTCACCTCCCTCGGCCGTGGCTGCGCCGACGCCGCGGCCTGGATCGTGGGCAAGCTCAGTGAGGCCGTCAAAAGCACCGCCAACGTCGACTTCACCAACACCCGCTTCCTCCAGCAGTACGCGATCGTCTTCGCCGCCTCCACCGTGCTGACGCTCGTCCTGTGGCTGCTCGCCGTCGCCAAGCGGGCGATCCGTGGCGTGCCGCTCACCACCGCGATCTCCGAGGCCATCGGGTTCCTGTGGCTCACCGTGCTCGCGTCCGCGTTCACGCCGCTGATCCTCTACACGATCGTCTCGGCCACCGACGGCGTCACCGAGGTCATCTCGTCGTCCTCCGGCGGGCAGACCGACGTCTTCTTCGGGTCGTTCGCCGAGGCGCTCAAGAAGGACGCCGACATCGGCGGCGGACCGATCATGCTGATCGTCGTCTCGCTCGTGTCGATCCTCGCCGCAGGCATCCTCTGGCTGGAGCTCGTGATCCGCGCCGCCCTGCTCTACGTCGGCGCCCTCCTCGGAACCGCCGTGTACGCCGGGCTCGTCGACAAGAACATGTGGGGCCACGTACGCCGCTGGGCGGGCATCATGATCGCCGTGATCATGGTGAAGCCCGTCATCGTCATCGTGCTCGGGCTGGCCGGCGCGCTGTCCTCGGACGACGGGCCCGACGCGTTCTCGGCCGTCGTGTCGGGGCTGGCGATCATCCTCCTCGCCATCTTCGCCTCCGGCATGATCTACCGCTTCGTCCCCGGTTTCGGCGACGAGATCCAGGGCGCCCGCACCAACCGCAAGCAGGCCACCGACGGCTCCCAGGCCGCCGCGATGATCAGCTCGCCGGCCGCTCTCGTCTCACAGGGCATCAAGACCCACAGCAGCCGCGGCGGCGGCCAGGACGGCGGCGGCAACAGCGGCGGCGGACGGCCCTCCAACCCGGTCAGCGGCGGAGTCGCCGCGCACAGCTCCCGCACCTCCGGGAGCGGGGTCGGCGGCGGATCTGTCCCCTCCGCCGCACCTCCGCCCCGCAGCGGTTCGGGCCCCACGTCCGGCACCCCGCACGGCAGCCGGGGCTCACGCGGCGGATCAGGCAGTTCAGGTAACAAGAGCACAGGAGGTGGCGGCCGTTGAGCACGCAGTCCCATCCGATCGCGCCCCGCCGTACGTATCTCATCGGCCGCGCCCGGCCGAACGCGATCGTCGGCAAGAACCGCGAGACGGGCGAGATCGCCCTGATCATCGGCGGCGCGTTCCTCGGCATGATGAGCGGGCTGCTCGTCCCGGTCCTCTCCCTGCGGATCGTGCTGCTCACCGGCTTCCCGCTGCTCGCGCTGGCGATCGTCTACGTCCCGTACAAGCACCGCACGTTCTACAAATGGTTCGAGATCAACCGCAGCTTCAAGCGCACCCTGCGCCGCGGCACGACCTACCGCTCCGCCGCCATGGAGGCGGGCGTCAGCGCCGACGGGCGGGAGGTCGAGATCGGACCGCCCCCCGGCATCGGCCGGATCAACTGGCTGGCCGCCCCCTTCGGACCCGACGAGATCGCCGTACTGCTGCACGCCGACCGCCGCACGGTCACCGCGGCCATCGAGATCGAGGGACCCGGCGTCGGGCTGCGCGACAGCGAGGACCAGGAAGCACTCGTCGACCGTTTCGGCACCCTGCTCAAGCACGTGGCCAACGGCGACGGCTTCGTCACCCGCATCCAGATGCTGGCCCGCACCCTGCCCGCCGACCCGGACGCCCACGCCAAGGACGTCGCCCAGCGCGGCGACAAGACCTCCCCGGGCTGGCTGCAGGAGTCGTACGAACAGCTCCAGTCCATGGTCTCCACCTCCAGCGAGCAGCACCGCGCCTACCTCGTCGCCTGCATGCACTTCACCCGCGAGCTCGCCGCCGAGGCCAACGCCATGGCCCGTGCCGCCCGCCCGCACGCCGGCCGCAAGCTCGACCGGGACGCCGGACTCGCCGTCGTCATGGCGCGCGAGCTCACCGACATCTGCGCCCGTCTCGCCGAAGCCGACATCCGGGTCCGCCAGCCGCTCGGGCAGAGCCGCCTGGCCTCCCTCGTCCATTCGATGTACGACCCCGACCACCCCATCGACCACATCCAGGCCATGACGAAGCGCAACGCCTGGCCGGCCGAACTCGACGCCGTCGAGCCCACGTTCCTCCAGGCCAAGACCCGCGAATCGTCCACCCGCGCACCCTGGTGCCACTCCACGGCCTGGGTGAAGGAATGGCCGATGACGCCCGTCGGCGTCAACTTCCTCGCCCCCCTTCTCGTCCACACCCCCGACGTGATCCGCACGGTCGCCGTCACCATGGACCTCGAACCCACCGAGATCGCCATCGAGCGGATGCTCACCGAGAAGACCAACGACGAGGCCGAGGCCAGCCGTCAGGCCAAGATGAACCGCACCGTCGACCCCCGCGACATCGCCGCCCACGGCCGGCTCGACCAGCGGGGTGAAGATCTCGCGAGCGGCGCGGCCGGAGTCAACCTCGTGGGGTACATCACCGTGTCCTCGCGTTCACCCGAGGCCCTCGCCCGCGACAAGCGGACGATCCGGGCCTCCGCCGGAAAGTCCTACCTGAAGCTGGAATGGTGCGACCGCGAGCACCACCGCGCCTTCGTGAACACCCTGCCGTTCGCCACCGGCATCCGCCGCTAGCCGCCACACGACCGAGAGAGACGAAAGGGAGGTCGGTCACGCCATGCGAGATCCGCTGTCCGCGTTGTCGGACGCCTTCACCGCCTTCCTCTTCGGGAAGGTGGAGACGACCCGGCTGCCCGTCCGCACCTCGACCGGACAGGCCCAGGCGGTCTACCTGCCCACCGCCGCCCCCGGCCTCGGCGACTCCGGCGTGATCATCGGCCGCGAGGTGTACTCCGGCAAGGGCTACATCTACGACCCCTTCCAGCTGTACGGACAGCAGCTCCCCGCCCCGCACTGGCTGGTGCTCGGGGAGTCCGGCAACGGCAAGTCCGCGCTGGAGAAGACGTACGTGCTGCGCCAGCTCCGCTTCCGCGACCGCCAGGTCGTCGTCCTGGACGCCCAGGGCGAGGACGGCGTCGGCGAATGGAACCTCATCGCCCAGGAACTGGGCCTGACCCCCATTCGCCTCGACCCCACCTCCGCGCTCAACGGCGGCATCCGCCTCAACCCGCTCGACCCCGCGATCACCACCACCGGGCAGCTCGCCCTGCTGCGCACCATCATCGAAGTCGCCATGGGCCACGGCCTCGACGAGCGGTCCGGCTTCGCCCTCAAGGTCGCGCACGCCTATGTGAACGAGACGACGACCGACCGCCAGCCCGTGCTGATGGACATCGTCGACCAGCTGCGCCACCCGGAACCGGAATCCGCCGAGGCGATGAACGTCGACATAGACGACGTACGGGCCTGGGGCCTGGACGTCGCCCTCGTCCTGGACCGGCTCGTCGACGGCGACCTGCGCGGCATGTTCGACGGACCGACGTCCGTCGGCATCGACCTCGACGCCCCGCTGATCGTCTTCGACCTCTCGCACATCGACCGCAACTCCATCGCCATGCCGATCCTCATGGCGATCGTCGGCGTCTGGCTGGAGCACACCTGGATCAGGCCCGACCGGAAGAAGCGCATCTTCCTGGTCGAGGAGGCCTGGCACATCATCAACTCGCCCTTCGTCGCCCAGCTCTTCCAGCGCCTGCTGAAGTTCGGACGACGACTCGGCCTCTCGTTCGTCGCCGTCGTCCACCACCTCAGCGACGTGGTCGACGGAGCCGCGGCACGGGAAGCCGCGGCCATCCTGAAGATGGCCTCGACCCGCACGATCTACGCCCAGAAGGCCGACGAGGCGAGAGCCACGGGCCGGGTGCTCGGCCTGCCCCGATGGGCGGTCGAGATCATCCCCACGCTCACCCCCGGCATCGCCGTCTGGGATGTCAACGGCAACGTGCAGGTCGTCAAACACCTGATCACCGAGGCCGAACGCCCCCTCGTCTTCACCGACCGCGCCATGACCGAGTCCTCCGCCGTCGATCTCCTCCCGGAGGACGTACGCGCCGCCGAACTGGAGGCGGAGCAACGCGCGGCACGCATCGAGAACCAGCAACGGCTGAACGAGTCGTCCGAGTCAACGGTGGCATGACATGACGGGTGCGGGACGCGGCGACGTGCGCGGCGGGGGCAACAGCGGCGGCATCCCGGACGGGCTGCTGATCGGGCTGCTGCTCTTCCTGCTCGGGCTGACGCTGCTGGCCTGGACCGCCACCGGTCTCGCCGGCCTCCTCGCCCACGGCGGCTGGCCCGAAGGCGTCACCCTCGCCGAGACCCCGCCCGCCATGCGCCGGCTGGTGGAAGCCCCGCACGACCTGCAGGCCGCCTGGCCGGCCACCCCCGCCGGCGAGCTCTCCGGGTACGGGCTGTTCTGGGGCCTGTTCATCGGCGAACTGATGGTCCTGGTGGTACTGACGGTGTTCGTGATGGGCGTGATCGCCCGCTGGCGAGGCGTACGGGCCCGGCAACGCGCCGACGCCCGGCTGGAGCAGCCGAGCGGGCCCCCGCAGGAGTACGGGGACGAGGCGCGGGGCCCCCGCCAGGAGCCCATGCCCTCCCCGTCCGTCACCGAGCGGGCCGCCCCGGCGGAACCGGCCCAGACCCGGTCGGCCCCCGTCCGCTCGGATCCCCCGGCTGACGCGACCCGGGCCCTGGCAGCCCCCGCGCCCGTGGACGCCCCGGCTCCGCTCCCGCCCGTCGTCCCCTCCCCCCGTACCCCCCTCGTCGTCTACGGCCCCGCGGCCACCCGCCGGCCCACCGCAGTCCAGGCCATCCGCGAGGCGGACGGGCCGGTACTCGTCGTCACCTCCGACCCCAGCGTCTGGGCCGAGACCAAGGACGCCCGGGCCAAGCTCGGCCCGGTCCTCGTCTACGACCCCGGCCACCTCTGCGACACCCCGGCCCGGCTCCACTGGTCCCCCACCACCGGCTGCGAACAGCCCGACCGCGCGGCCGCCCGCTCCGCCGCGCTCCTCGCCCCCGTACGCCCGCAGTCCCGCATCGACGCGGCGACGGCCGACACCGCCGAGACCCTCCTCCAGTGCTGGCTGCACGCCGCCGCCATCGACGGCCGCCCCTTCCGCCAGGTCCACCGCTGGGCCCTCGGCGGCAGCGCCCATGAACCGGTACGCCTGCTCCGCACCCACCCCAAGGCGGCCGCCGGCCTCGCCGGACTACTGGAATCCGCCCTCACCGCGCACCCCGAACGCCGCGAAATGGCCCAGGAACTGACGGTCCGGGCGTTCGGCGCCCTGTCCTCCGTCCACATCCGGGAGGCCTGCACACCGAACCGCGCCGACGCGCTCGCGCTGGAATCCTTCACAGCCGAAGGGGGCAGCCTCTACGTGGTCGGCGAACCCATCGAGAACCCGCGCTCCGGCCCCGGGGCGATGCCCCTGCTCACCGCACTCGCCTCGGACGTGGCCGAGCACGGCCGCCGCATGGCCGCACGGTCACCCGACGGCCGGCTCGACCCGCCCCTGACACTCGTCCTCGACGACATCGCGGCCGTGGCCCCGATGCCCCGGCTGCCGGAGCTCCTGGCGACCGGCGAGGAACAGGGCCTGCCGACCGTCGCCCTGCTCCGCTCCCCCGAGCAGGCCCGCGCCCGCTGGACCCAGCAGCTCCAGACCCCGACAACGTTCTGACCGCCGCCTGCCGAGGCCGTCCCCGCAAGGCCCGGCGGCCGCCCGTACACCGACCCGGCGCTACGGGCGCGCCACCGCGTACTCCAGTTCCCTGGCCGTCGGATCGCCCGGCATCGGCACGCTCTCCCCGGTCGGCACGAACCCGATCCGCCGGTAGACGGCCGCGGCCCGCGGATTGTCCTCGTGCACATACAGCCGTACGCGCTCGATCAACGGCTCACCCAGCGACCACGCCCAGTCCAACCCGGCCCGGAACAGTTCCTCCGCCAGCCCCTTGCCCCGCTCCTCGGGCCGTACGAACACCGCGACGACATGCGCCTGCGGCACCGCCGCCGCCTCACCGAACCGCACCTCGTCCTCCGGCCGCTCGACCAGCACGGTCACCGTGCCCGCCCAGCCACCGTCGGGCGCCTCGGCGACGAACTGCCGCACCCGGCCCTCGCCTTCCTCCGACGCACCGGCCGTCCGCTCCCGCCAGAAGTCGTCGGACCGCTCCAGGGCCTGCCCGTACGTCTCCAGGAACGCCACCGGAGCGGCCGGATCCCGCAACGCCGCCAGCCTGAGTTCCTTCGCCGACCGCCACTCGCCGGCCCGCACGGCCCGTATCACGTAGTCCATGCCACCGATCCTGACCTGCGCCCCCGCCCCCGCGCAATCGCATTCGGGACCGGAAGTCCCGGCGTACGCGGCGTCGTACCCCGGTACTACGCCCGCCGCCACGTCCCGCCCCCGGTCGGACGCCCGACCGCCGCCCGCTCCGTAGCGTCGACCGCATGATCAGGGCATACGAACTCACCAAACGCTACGGCCACACCACCGTCGTCCAGGACCTCGACTTCACGGTCCGCCCCGGCACCGTCACCGGCTTCCTCGGCCCGAACGGCGCCGGCAAATCGACCACCATGCGCATGCTCCTCGGCCTGGACGCCCCCACCCGCGGCCGCTCCACGGTCGGCGGACGCGCGTACGCCACCCACAGCGCGCCCCTCACCGAGGTCGGCGCCTTGCTGGAGGCCCGCTCCGTCCACCCCGGCCGCACCGCCTTCCACCACCTGATGGCGCTCGCCCACACCCACGGCATCCCGCGCAGCCGCGTCGAGCACGTCCTCGACCTGGCCGGGCTCACCGCCGTAGCCGGAAAACGGGTCAAGGGCTTCTCCCTCGGCATGGGCCAGCGGCTCGGCATCGCCGCGGCCCTGCTCGGAGACCCCGCCACCCTGATCCTCGACGAGCCGGTCAACGGCCTCGACCCGGAAGGCGTGCTCTGGATCCGCAACCTGCTGAAATCCCTCGCGGCCCAGGGCCGCACGGTCTTCGTCTCCTCCCACCTGATGAGCGAAATGGCCGTCACCGCCGAGCACCTGGTCATCATCGGACGCGGCCGGCTCCTCGCCGACACGACGGTCGCGGACTTCGTCACCAGGGCAGGAGGCGGCGCGGTCAAGGTCGTCACCCCCCAGTCGTCCGCCCTGCGCGACCTCCTGCGCGGCCCCGGCATCGACATCTCGGGCGCGCACGACCGGGAGGCGTTGGAGATCCGCGGCACGGACTCCGCCCACATCGGACGCGTAGCCGCCGCCCACGCCATCCCGCTGTACGAACTCACCCCGCTCGCGGCCTCGCTGGAGCAGGCCTTCATGGACCTCACCCAGGACTCGGTCGAGTACCGGGTCGCCGCCCACCAACCGGCCGGAGCCGCCGCATGACCACCACGACACCCACCCCGCACCCCTACCGCGTCACCCCGGCCCGGGTGCTGCGCTCCGAGTGGCACAAGCTCCGCACCCTGCGCTCCAGCTGGATCACCCTGGGCTCCGCCGCCGCGCTGATCCTCGCCGTCGGCATCGTCATGGGCACCACCTACACGTCCGACGGCGGCGACTCGGACGTCGACACCGTCGTCCTGGTCCTCTACGGCACCACCCTCGGCACGCTCTGCACGGTGGTCCTGGGCATCCTCGTCACGGCGGGCGAGTACTCCACGGGCCTGATCCGTGCGTCGCTGACCGCGGTCCCGCAACGCCTGCCGGTCCTGTGGGCCAAGGCAGCCGTCTTCGCCACCACCGTTCTCGGCGTCCTGCTGACCGCCTCGCTCCTCACGTTCACCGTCGCGCAGTTCTTCCTCCACGACACGGACCAGGCCGCCTCCCTCACCGACCCGGGCATCCTCCGGGCGGTGGCGGGCAACGCCGTCGGAGCCACCCTCCTCAGCCTCGTCGCCCTCGGTCTCGGCGCCCTGCTCCGCTCGGTCCCGGGTGCGATCGGCGCCTTCATCGGAGGCGTCATGGTCCTGCCGGAGGTGCTCACCATGCTCCCGTACAACACCGTCGAGACCGCCGTCCGCTACTTCCCCACCCAGGCGGCGGGCGTGCTGGGTTCCGCGACACCGCTCCCCGACGCCGCCTCCACCGGCGGGGCCCTGATCGCCCTCGTCCTGTGGGCGGCCGCCACACTGATCGCCGCGGCCGCGCTCCTGCGACGCCGCGACGCATGACGCACCCGGGACCGCACGCGAGGATGGGCGAGTGACGGACGACGACACACACCGGCCGCCGGGGGTTTTCCCGCTCACCGGTCCCATCCAGCGCCTGCTCCAGCGCGTCCGCGCGTTCGACCGTCGCCGCCCCCTCGTCCGGGACGGACTGCTCACCACGTTCTGGGTACTGTTCGCCGTCCTCGACGTCTCGTCCGGGGGCTGGCGCACGGTGGCCGTCGACCGGGACGTGCCGGCCGCGCTGGTCCTGGCGATGAGCGTGGCGTTCTCCGCCCCACTCCTGTGGCGCCGCAGCCACCCGCTGGCGGTGCTGCTGTTCATGGCGCCGTTCTCCCTGGTCAACGTGTGGACGGGGGCCGTCATCCAGGCCGCCTTCCTCCAGGAGATCGTCGTCTTCAACATCGCGGTCAAGCAGCCGGTGCGCACTCTGGCCCGGTCGGGCGCGCTCGTCCTCGCCCCGCTCGTCGTCGGCTCGGTTCGCTTCCCCGCCGACTGGGACCGGATCGTCGTCCCCCACCTGTACGCGCTCGCGTTCGCCGCCCTCGCGGGCATCCTGGTGCGTACGCGCAAGGAATACACCGAAGCCCTCGTCGACCGGGCCGACCGTCTCGAACGCGAACGCGACCAGCAGGCCCGACTGGCGGCGGCCGCCGAACGGACCCGGATAGCCCGGGAGATGCACGACATCGTCGGTCACCACCTCTCCGTCATCACGGGCCTCGCGGACGGCGGTGCCTATGCCGCGGCCAAGAACCCGGAACGGGCCGCGCAGGCCCTGGACGCCATCGGCACCACGAGCCGCCAGGCCCTCGACGAACTCCGCCGCCTGCTGGGCGTCCTGCGCGACCAACCGGACCCGGCGGACCGAGCACCGCAGCCCACACTGGACGACATCGACGCCCTGCTCCAGGGCGTGCGCGGCGCAGGCCTCCCGGTACGCCTCCACCGCCACGGCACGCCACCAGCCGCCCCCCTCACCCCCGGCAGGCAACTGACGGTGTACCGAGTGGTGCAGGAGGCACTCACCAACACGCTCAAGCACGCCGGCACCCACCACCCCCTGGCCGCCGACGTCTCCCTGACGTACCGTCCGACAGAACTGGAGGTCCTGATCACGGACAACGGCACCCCCCGCCCCACCGCCGGTGCACCCGACGGCACCGGTCAGGGCATCACGGGCATGCGTGAACGCGCCTCCCTGTACGACGGCACACTCGAAGCCGGCCGGCCGCCCACCGCCACGGGCTGGCAGGTGCGGCTCCGACTCCCCCTGGAGGACTCCCCCTCGTGACGACCGTGCTCATCGCGGACGACCAGCCAATGCAACGCTTCGGGTTCCGCATGCTGCTGGAGAGCCAGGACGACATGACGGTGGTCGGGGAAGCCGCCAACGGCCACGAGGCCCTTCAGCTCGTCGCCCAACACCAGCCGGACGTCGCCCTGATGGACATCCGCATGCCTCTTCTCGACGGCATCGAGGCAACCCGCCGCATCATCAGGACCGGCTCCCGCACGCGCGTCCTCATCATCACCACGTTCGACCTGGACCGCTATGCGTACGACGGGCTGCGCGCCGGCGCCAGCGGCTTCCTGATCAAGGACGCGCTCCCGGAGGAGCTCCTCTCCGGAATCCGCGCCGTGGCCTCAGGCGACGCGGTGGTCGCCCCGAGCCTGACCCGCCGCCTCCTCGACGCTTACGTACAGCACCTGCCGGCCACCCCCGGCGGACCTGCGACCCCCGACGCACGCATCGCGAAGCTCACCGACCGGGAACG
Organism: Streptomyces sp. A0642; assembly: GCF_004795105.1. Classification (GTDB taxonomy): domain Bacteria; phylum Actinomycetota; class Actinomycetes; order Streptomycetales; family Streptomycetaceae; genus Streptomyces. The sequence goes on from NZ_SSBL01000036.1 coordinate 60,046, forward strand.
GGAGATCCTCACCGTCATCGGCCGCGGCTGGACCAACTCGGAGATCGCCGAACGCTTCCACGTGGCCGAATCAACCGTGAAGACCCATGTCTCCCGCATCCTCGCGAAAACAGGAGCCCGGGATCGTGTACAGGCGGTCATCCTGGCGTACGACACCCACCTGGTCACCGCGGGCTGAGAAAGCCCTGTAAACGCAGAAAAGCCCCGTGCCACAAGGGCACGGGGCTTAACTATCAAAAGGAGTTCGGCGGCGTCCTACTCTCCCACAGGGTCCCCCCTGCAGTACCATCGGCGCTGAAAGGCTTAGCTTCCGGGTT
>NZ_SSBL01000037.1 GCF_004795105.1 Streptomyces sp. A0642
CCCGCCGGCGAAGACGTCGTACAGGGGCAGCGTCTCCAGATGTACATAGCCGATGTGACAGTCACAGACGGCGAGCGGGCAGGCCCGCGGCCCCAACGCCGCGCGGTAGCTGCCGTCGTAGAGGTTGCCCAGCTCGGCGCGGACGAAGTGGCAGCGGCGCACCGTCCCGTCACCGTCCACCGAGATCACCGACTCGCCGGTCCGGCACGGCAGACCCGCCGAGCGGTGCGGATGGCGGCTGTACGGGAACAGCGGGTCGATCGCCGTCCACCGGTCCGCCTCCTCGTCCGTGTAGGTCTGGCCCTCGGCGGCGTTGACCCAGAGGTAGACCTCCTCCGGCAGGGCCGCCCGCAGCCGCCGTGCCTCGTCGAGATGGCCGTCGAGCCCCACCACCCCCACGCTGTGCCGGACCCCCAGGGACGCCAGCTCCCCGCACCGGGCGAGAAAGCGCTCGTACCGGGTCTGGCCGGGGTGGTACGTGCACCACAGAGCGATCTTGTCGCGGTCCTCGGCCCCCGCCGCGGCCAGCCACTGCGTCCGGCCGCCGAGGTTCGTCTGGACGGCCACCCGGCGGACGTGCGGCAGCCGGGCCAGCCCGACCACCGCGCGGCGGTACCAGGAGCGGACCAGCGCCTCGCCCCACGGTGTGAACAGCACCGAGATCCGGTCATCGGTCTGCGCGGCCGCCCACGCCGTGAAGCGCTCCAGCGCCGCCCGGTCCGCCCGCAGCTGGTCCCGGCTGTCGCGCCGCTTGGCGAACGGGCAGTACGGGCAGTCGTAGTCGCACGAGGCGAGCGGCCCGCGGTAGAGGATCGTCAGGTCCATGCGGGACTCACTTCAGCTCGTACGCGGCCATCGCGGCCCGCACGGCAGGGGAGAAGAGGCCGGGGCCCAGGGCGTCGGAGTGGGCGAGCCCCTCGGGCGACAGGCGCAGCAGGCCGTCGGCCGCCGCGCCCCCGTCGAGCCAGCCCCGCGCCTCGAACCGGGCGAGCTCCTCGGGGAAGTCCTCCGCGGGGTCCGTGCCGAAGCGCTCGCGGTACTCGGCCACGCGCAGGCCCGCGGCCTGGAGGACGGACTGCAGGAGGTGGCGGCGGCGCGCCTCGTCGCCGTCGGTGAACCGGCCGACCTCGGCGTGCGAGAAGTCCTCGGTGGCCGTGTAACGGTCGATGATGGACCGCACCTCGCGCATCTCCACCGCGTAGTCGAAGGAGTAATGCAGCTTCGACGTGTACGAACGGGCGCCGCAGCCCAGGCCGATCATGCCGTCCGTCTGGCAGGCGTAGTCGTCGGGGCCCTCGGTCCGCGGGGCCTCGGCGCGCCGGAACATCCGCATCGACACCTGCTCGTAGCCGTGGGCGAGGAGGTGATCGCGGCCGGCCCGGTACAGCCGCAGCCGCTGCTCGTCCCACGCGGCGTCAGCGGCCGCCGCGCCGGCGGCTCCGGCCCTGCCCAGGCCGGTCAGCGGACGGACGTAGAGCGGGTAGAGGTACAGCTCCTCGGGCCGCCACTGGAGTGCCGCGTCCAGCGAGGTGCGCCAGCTCCTCCCGGTCTGGCCGTCGATGCCGTAGATCAGGTCGATGTTGAGGACCGGGATGCGGCTGTCCCTGATCCGGGCGAGGGCCGTCTCGACGTCGGCGCGGTGCTGCGGGCGGACCGCCGCACGGGCCTCGGCGTCGATGAAGCTCTGCACACCGATGCTGATCCGGGTCGTCCCGCGGTCGGCGAGGACGGCCAGCCGGTCGGCCGTCGCGGTCGACGGCGACGTCTCGACGGACAGCGGCACGGACCGCAGGTCGGCGCCCATGCGCTTCTCCGCGATGTCGCACAGGCGTTCCAGCTCCCCGGCGGTCAGGAACGTCGGTGTCCCTCCACCGAACGCGGCGGCGGCGAAGCGCACCGGTTCCCCGTCGCCCAGCGCTTCCCGCACGGCGGTGGCCTGCCGGTCCAGGGCGTCGAGGTAGCGGGTGGTGAGCTCGTCGGGCGCGCCGATGCGCGTGAAGAGGTTGCAGAAGCCGCAGCGGACCTCGCAGAAGGGGATGTGGAGGTAGAGCGAGAGCGCGTCCTTGCTCTCACCCGCCCACAGGTCGCTCAGTACGGGCCTCCCGCCGGGGTGTCCGGAGAGATCTCCGTACGCCGTCTTGTGCGGATAGGCGTAGACGTAGCTCTGGTACGGACGAGTGGTGTGCCGACTGGTCATCGTGCGGTGGCCCCCGGTTCCAGCGATTCGAGGAAGAAATGGGCGTACGGAACGGTCCAGACGGACTCGTGACCGAGCCGGTGACCGGTGTAGCCGTCGTCGCCGTACGCCGTGCCGTGGTCCGAGCAGACGATGGCGAAGGCCCGGCGGCGGCTGCTCGCGGCGGCGAAGAGGCGGCCGATGTGGGCGTCCACGTACTCCAGCGCGGCGGCGTGGGTGGCGCGGCTGTCGCCCGCGTCGCGGGCCGCGCCCGGCAGGTGGAACCAGTTCGGCTGGTGCAGCGCGGACACATTGACGAAGAGGAACAGCCTTCGGCCGGCCGGGAGTTCCCGGACGACGCGCTCGGCACGGTCCACCTGTGCCTCGAACGAGACGGGCGAGGCCACGCCGAACTCCGGCTCCCAGTGTGCCTCCTGGAACAGCCCGGGCAGCACGGAGCCGAGGGGGGCCCGCCGGTTGAAGAACCCCACCCCGCCGATGCACACCGTGCGATAACCCTCCCCGGCCAGCGCCGAGACCAGGTCGGGCGCGTCGAAGACGAACGTGCGGTCCGCCGTGGTCTCACTGCCGGCGAACCGGGCGGCGAACAGCCGGGGATGCGGTCCGGGGGCGGCCGGTGTGGGGAGGAACCCCGCGAAGATCGCCTGGTGCGAGGCATAGGTGAAGCTCCCGGGAGCATGCCGCTTCTCCCAGACGCCGCCCGGGAGGTGCCGGGCCAGATTCGGGATGCGCCCGGCGGCGGCGAGCTCCGCCGCGACGTCGTACCGCAGCGTGTCCAGGGTGACGAGCAGCAGATCGTGGCTGCCCACGACCTCGCTCATGTCGGGATCGGCGGCGCCCGTGGCACCGGAAAGGGGCTCAGGGGGTGGTGCTGACACGGTGGTTCCTTGCTCGGTTCAGTACGGCGGCGACCTGCGCCGCATAGGTGTCCAGGCCTTCGGCGCCGCTGCCCGGCAGACCGGTCAGCCGCGGCAGGAGATCGCCGAAGGCGTTGACCTCGCCGACGGCGAAGCTCCGCCAGCCGGTGGCCGGCAGCAGATCGACGCCCACGCACAGCGTGTCCGGGAAGGCCGCGGCCGCCCTCTCGCAGACCGCCAGCACCTCGCTCCACGTGCCCCCGGCCGTCTCGACGGCGGCCCGCACCTCGTCGAGATCGCCGCGCGCACCGCCGAGGTGCAGATTGGTCATGGGGGAGCGGCTCGTGCGCACGACCGCGTGGGTCGCCCGGCCCTCGACCACCACGACCCGCAGATCCGCGACCCGGCCGCGCTGCGCCGCCTTGGGTATCCACCGCTCGATGTGCAGTCCGTCAGGGGCGAGCGCGTCGACGATCGCCCCGACCTCCCGCTCCGTCGTGAGGCGGCGTACCCGCAGCGAGTTGTACAGACGGCCGGACAGGTCCCGTTCGACCGAGGTGGCTGCCCGGACCCGGCCGGGACCGGCCGTTTCCACGGCCATCACTCCGGAGGCGGACGACCCGTGCGCGGGCTTCACGAACACCCGCGGCATGCGGCGGTCCCCCATCAGCGCCCGCACATCCGCCCATCCCCGCACAGGGGACGCGTCCGGCCCCGACGTCGGGGAGGCGGGCACGGGGACGCCCGCGGCGTCCAGGGCACGGTGACACAGGCGCTTGTCGAAGAGCACCGCGATGTCCCCGGCGCCGTCCAGCAGGAGCGCCCCGGCCGTCGTCGCGGCCCGGTTCACCTCCCGTACGGCGGAGGTGAACCGCGCGTACCAGAGGGCCGAACCCTCCACCCGCGTCGGGTCGTCGACCCCGCGCAGCAGACGGTCGATCTCCGGGTCCTCGCCGGGCGAATCGATGCGAACGGTCTCCCCGGGCAGGAGGTCCACCTCCCCCTTCAGCACGTCGCGCCACGGCAGCAGCCGGGCCGGCGGCAGCCCGGCGGCGCGCACCGCGTCCTGGAAGAGGCCGACCCGGCGGCTGCCAGGGTTGCCGACCACCGCCAGCCGCGGCGGGCCGCTACTCGCTGACGGCGACATAGCGGGGGTCGTCGTCCTCGGGGTCCCAGGGGTCCGCGTCGTCGGGCAGGGCAGCCAGGTCCGGACCGTCCTCGCCCGGCCGCGGCAGGGTGAAGACGGGCAGACCGTGGAAGGTCTCGGGATGCTCGATATCCGTCATCGCGTCCTCACTCCGAGGCCGTGACGTACCGGCCCTCGGCGCCGCTGTCGCCCCACGGCTCACAGCGTTCCGACAGATCCACCCGCACACCGTGCGGTTCCAGCGCCTCCCTGACCCGGCGCTCCATGGGCTCGGTGAGGAAGTGGTGGTGCAGATCGAGGACGTCGAGATGGGTCAGCGGCTGGCCCTCGAGCAGCGCCGCCGCCCCCTCGTCGCCGAGCGTGCCGCAGGAGAGGTCGAGAGTGCGCAGCCGGGCCACGAGCGGAGCCGAGGCGACGGCTGCCGCGATCTCGTTCTCCACCTCGCTGTTGCGCAGACCGAGATGGTGCAGGGCCGGGAAGCGCGTCCCGGAAAGAAGCGGCGCCAGATCCGCCACCTCGGTGTCGCCCCCGTACGCGGAGACGCCGAGCCAGAGGTCGAGCCGCTCCAGCGCGGGCAGTTCACTGTCCAGCACTCCGCGCACCACCTCTGCCGGCAGCCCGCCCGCCTCGATGGTGAGCGAGCGCAGCCGCTCGTGCTTCGTGGCCGGGAAGACGAGCTCGGAACCGCCGCGCACCCCCAACTCCACCAGCGCGGGGAAGGCGGTGAGCAGTGCGGTGACGTCGCTCTGCTCGATCCAGGAGATCTCCGCCTCCTCCGCCGTCAGATCGCCGACGAACACCGCTTCCAGCGACGTCAGCCGCTCGGCTGCGGCGATGACGAGACCGATCGGATACGACGACTTCTCCTCGTACGACTCGCCCCACTGACCGATGATCAGTGCGCGGACGCCGGCCGGATCCACCTCGTCCAGGAACGCGGCGAACTCCTGCTCCCAGGTGCGGTCCTCGTCCTCGTACGGCTCGATCGAAACGCGCCAGGCCGCCGCGCCGGCGGCCGGCCGGGGGCTGTCGTCCTCCCCGGACTGGAAGTCGACGGCCGGAAGGCCGAGCAGTTCGTGCAGGTGGTCCGCATCGGACATGGCCCTGATCTCCTGATGACGGCGACGGAATGATGTCCGCAAGGTCTATCAAGGCCCACTGACAAGGGGGCGACCGGCCCCGGCCGCCGACGCGCTCGCCGCCGATTGTCAGACCCCCGCCGTAGCGTTTTCCACGTGGCCGGCACAGCGGGTGCCGCCGCGGAGGGGAGACGTCTGTGTACCGGCAGGGCGACGTACTGATCATGGCGCTGGAGGAGTCCGCGGTGCCCGCGAATCTCCTGGAGGCACCCGGCGAACTGCGCGACGGACGCGGCCGGCTGGTGCTCGCGCTCGGCGAGGTCACCGGGCACGCGCACGCGGTGCCGGGGCCCGGACGGCTGATACGGGAGGGCGGGGTGTTCGGCCCGATGCTTCTCCACCTCCCCGACGGCGGGCGCGTGGTGCACGAGGAACACGCGGTGATCTCGCTGCCGAAGGGCTGGTTCAGGGTCGTGCGTCAGCGCGAGTACGCACCGGGGGCCGTCCGCATCGTCGCGGACTGAGGACCGGGACGCTCACCCACTCGGAAGCACCAGCAACACAGACCACAGGACCAGAGGAACAGGGGACGGGGAACCGATGCAGTACGTGGACTCTTGGCGGGCCGTGGCGGCGGCGACCGGCACGGCGGACCGGAAGGCGGCCGAGGACGGGGTGCGGCTGGCCTACCGCGGCGCGGGCCTCGCGGAGCCGGCGGAGTTCGTCTGGGCCGATTCGCCCAGGGCCGCCGTCGAGGCGGTGGAGAAGCTGACCGATCCCGGGCGGTCCGTCCGGGACGAGGTGCGGACCCGGCCCTGGGCGGAGGAACGGCGCCGTATGTACGACGAGTTGGGACCGGCCGGCTGGTCGGCTCTGTGGTCCGCCACCGGCGCCCAGCTCTGGGAGACCACGTCGGCGCTCGCCGACCGGATACGGGCCGGGGTCGTGGCGGACCTCGCCGTGCGGCCCGAGGACGAGTCGGATGTCCGGCTGCTCCTGCTCGACGCCGTCCTGGGCCAGCACGACGCGGCCTGGCTCGCCGCCTTCGACGGCCGGGGCGACCGGCTCGACGGGCTCGCGGCCGTCGCGAGGAACGCGGGCTGGTGGTGGCCCTATGAGCGCACCGTGGTGATGAGCGAACGCCCCGAGGTGCTGCACCGCGACGAGGCGGGCCGCCTGGACAGCGGCGAGGGGCCCGCACTCGCCTACCGCGACGGCTTCGCCCTGTACGCCTGGCGTGGCATGCCGGTGCCCGCCTCATTCCTCGCTGAGCTGGGCGCACTGACTCCCGACCGCATCCGCGCCGAGGACAACGCGGAGCTGCGCCGCGTGATGCTGGAGTTCTACGGGTACGACCGCTATCTCACCGAGTCCGGGGCCGAACCGGTGCACCGGGACGAGACGGGCGTCCTCTGGCGGATCCCGCTCGACGGGGACGAGGACGTGGTCATGGTGGAAGTGGTCAACTCCACGCCGGAGCCGGACGGGACGCACCGTACGTACTGGCTGCGGGTTCCGCCGCGCACCAGGACCGCGAAGGAGGGCGTCGCGTGGACCTTCGGGCTCCAGGGCGAGTCGTACGCGCCGGTGCGGCAGACCTGACCGGCCTGACCGGCCTGACCCGGCCCGGCCGGGGCAGGGTCGGAGCGGGCCGCCGGCACCGTGCGGCGGGCCCGGCGCACGGCCGTCTAGGCATCGGGTCTCCCGGCACCACGCCGGCGAGGTGTCCGGCGCACGGCCGTCGAGGGATTCCGGCGTCGGAGCCTCAGGCCGTGGAGGCTCCCGCTGCGAGGTCCTCAAGCCGCCAAGCCGTGAAGCCCTCAAGCCGTGAAGTGCTCAAGCCGCCAAGCCGCCAAGCCCTCAAGCATTCACGCCGTCAGGGTCTCGTGGTCGATGCCCAGTTCCCGGGCCAGGGCCTCCTCGGCCCAGTCCAGCATCGTGGCCCGGGACAGCGGACCGGCGTACGACGTCATCTGCACCGCCAGACCGTCCAGCAGAGCGGTCAGCCGCCAGGCGACGGACATCGGGTCGTCGCACTCGAACTCACCTGCCGCCGCGCCCTCTTCGATGACCTCGGCCAGCTCCGCCTTCCACTGCTGGTCGAGATCGCCCGCGACATTGCGCAGCGCCGGGTCGCGAAGGGAAGCGGCCCAGCCCTCGATCCACAGCCGCCAGCCCTTGGCCTGGCCGGTCGGCGCGTACCAGCGCACGGCGGCACGCAGTCGGCGGACCGCGCTGGTGCGCCGGCTCAACAGCTTGCGCAGATGGGCGAGATCGGCCTCGGCGGCGTGTGCGAAGGCGGCGGCGACCAGTTTCTCCTTGGTGGAGAAGTGATAGAGCACCAGGGCGTTGCTCACCCCGAGCACGGACGCCACATCGGCGATCCGCACGGCCGCCACACCCCGTACCTCGATCTGCTCGATGGCAGCGCGCAGGAGCTCCTCGCGTCGCTCCGCCACACCCAACCGCACTCTTGCCACGGCGTCACCCTAACCAATGCCCGATCCGGAGCAGGCCGCGGGCGGGAGGGGACACGGGCCGGCCGCGCCATCTCGACCCGCGCCGTCCCCACCCGCCCAGCCCGTGGCCTGGCCGCCCGTCAGCGGAACCAGCCGAAGCGGTCGGCCATCACCGGCAGCCGGTCGGCGACGACGGCGTGCGCCGCCGCGCGCGGAGTGCAGCCGTCCGCCGCGGCGCGGGCCAGCACGAGATCGATGAGGGCGCGCATGGAACGCCGGATGTGCGCGAAGGCCTCGTCCGGGTCGGGGCCGATGTCACCGAACAGGGTCCACCACCACCAGGCGTTCGTACCGGAGTTGACGACCACATCGGGCAGCACCGTGATCCCGCGCGCGGTGAGCAGTGCCTCCGCTTCCGGCAGGACCGGCATATTGGCCGCCTCGACGACCCAACGAGCGCTGATCCGGGCCTGGTTGGTCAGGTCGACGGCGTACGAGACGGCCGCGGGAACGAGGACCTCCGCGTCCTGGTCCAGCCAGGCGTCCGCGGGCAGCTCCTGATCGGTGTCGCGCAGCACGCCGCGGTCCACCGTCCCGAAGGCGTCACGCGCGCCCAGGAGAGCCTCGACGTCGAGACCGGCCGGATTCGCGAGGGTGCCCTTGACGTCGGCGACGGCCACCACCCGCAGTCCCGCCCTGGACAGGAACCGGGCCGTCGCCCCGCCCATGGTGCCGAATCCCTGGAGGGAGACGCGCGCGTCGCCGTACGCGACCCCGGCCCCGTCCAGCGCGGCGAGTGCGGACTCGGCGACTCCGCAGCCGCCGGCCAGCTCGTCCAGACCGATGCCGTCCACCTCGGCGGCGAAGGCGTCGGCCAGCCTCCGGCGCGCCGCGGCCTCGTCGTCGAGCAGCGGATAGACCGCCTGGACGGTGGAGACGAGCCCGGCTTCGGTGGCGGCCCGGTCGACCAGGTCCTGGGAGAGCCCCAGGTCCTCGCCGGTCGTCCACACGCTCTCCATGTAGGGGCGGACCGCACGCAGATAGCGCACCAGAATGCCGTACGCCGCCGGGTCGCGGGGGTCGCAGTCGATGCCGCCCTTCGCCCCGCCGAGCGGTATGTAGCGCGCTCCGGGCCGGTCCGCGTCGAAGTGGAGCGCCTCCTTCATGGTCATGCCACGGGCCAGGCCGGCCACCTCGTCCAGGGTGCAGCCCGCCCGCATCCGCAGCCCGCCGCTGGACACCCCGCGCACCAGCCGGTCGACGACGAGGTGCCCCTGCCGGCCGGTGACGTGATCCGTCCAGGTCAGCGAGATCAACGGGGTGGGCGGGGACACCGGAGGTGTCGGCATCGGGGCACTCCTCGGTCGAGGCGGTCACGGCGGGCCCGGGGCGGCGGCGCCGGGTTTCCGGGCAGGCCGGGCCTTCGCGGGAACGGAAGCGCGGCCCCTGACACCGGTCGTCGTACTATTACTGAATCGCCAGTCAGTATTGGGAGGGCGGGGCGCCCTGTCAATGAGGCCTGGGCCGCATCGCCGGTCCGTGGCCGGAGTGCGCGGGCGGGGCGGGCGGCGGCCGAACCGGGGCGGGCGCCGGCCGCCTCGGCGGCCCTGGCCGGAAACGGACGTACCGGGGGAGAGCCCGGCCGGATGCGGAATCCTGCGGGCGGGCCGGACGTTGGGTCCGGCATGACGGGATTCGACGCAGAGCAGCAGGGGCTGCTACGGCTGGTGGCCGAGGAGGACGGCGGTGTGCTGGTCACGCTCAGGCGGGACGGCAGGCCGCAGCTCTCCAATGTCAACCACTTCTACTACCCCGACGAGGGCATCGTCCGCGTCTCGGTCACGGAGGGCCGGGCGAAGACCCGGAACCTGTTGCGGGACCCACGGGCGAGCTACCACGTGACCAGTCAGGACCGCTGGGCCTGGACGGTCGTGGACGGGACCGCCGAGCTCACTCCGGTGGCCGCCGATCCCGGCGACGCCACCGTGGCGGAACTGATCGCGCTCTACCGCGACGTCCAGGGCGAACACCCCGACTGGGACGACTACCGCAAGGCCATGGTCCGGGACCGGCGCATCGTCCTGCGTCTTCACGTCGAGCACGTGTACGGGCAGCGCCGTGGCTGAACGGCTCCTTCCGGAGCGCCGTCCCGTCAGGTGTTCCGCTCTCGCGCACTCGTCCACCCTGTCCATAATGAGACGATCCCGACTCCCTCAGGAGATCCTGTGACCGGCGCCGACCCCAAGCTTCCGCTCCGCACCCGGCTGCGTGCCCTGCGTCCCGCAGCCTTCGGGGCCGACCCGGAAGGCGCCCGCATGGAGCGCATCCGCCGCTCCCCGCATTTCGCCGACGGGACCTTCCAGAATCCGGTGGGGGCGAGAATCAGACCGTCCGGATCAGCCCTGGAGTTTGCGAAGGTCTACTTCCGCAAGGAGGAGCGGGTCCTCAGGACGCCGGACGGGACCGTACCCGTGCACGCCACGACCCTCGCCGACCTCGCCGAGCCACCCGCCTCCGGTCTGCGGCTCACCTGGATGGGGCATTCCAGCGTCCTCGCCGAGATCGACGGCCGGCGCGTGCTCTTCGACCCGGTGTGGGGTGAGCGCTGTTCGCCCTTCGCATTCGCCGGCCCCAAGCGTGTGCACCCCGCCCCACTGCCGCTCGGCGCCCTGGGCCCGGTCGACGTGGTGGTGATCTCCCACGACCACTACGACCACCTCGACCTGCCGACGATCCGCTCCCTGGCGGACACCGCCACGGTCTTCGCGGTGCCGCTCGGGGTCGGCGCCCATCTGGAGCGCTGGGGAGTGCCTCCGGACCGGATCCACGAGCTCGACTGGAACGAGTCGACGACCGTCGCGGGAATCAGCCTGACCGCCACGCCCGCCCGGCACTTCTGCGGCCGCGGTCTGCGCAACCAGCAGCACACCCTCTGGGCGTCGTGGGCCGTCGCAGGGCCCGAGCACCGGATCTACCACAGTGGTGACACCGGCTATTTCCCCGGGTTCAAGGAGATCGGCGCCGAACACGGCCCCTTCGACGCCACCATGATCCAGATCGGTGCGTACAGCCAGTACTGGCCGAAGGACCGCCCGGGCGGCAAGCCGGAACCCGGCGCCTGGCCGGACATCCACATGAGCCCCGACGAGGGGGTCCAGGCGCATCTCGACCTCCAGGGCGGCGACCCGTCGGCGGGTGTCATGCTGCCGATCCACTGGGGTACGTTCAACCTCGCCCTTCATCCGTGGGCCGAACCCGCCGAATGGTCCATGCGTGCCACCGAGGCCGCGGGTGTGACCATGGCGGCCCCGCGACCGGGCCAGCCGTTCGAACCGGCCGCCACTCCGGCCGTCGAGCCGTGGTGGCGCGAGGTCGCGGCCGAACCGGCGCCGGGCTGGGGCAACTGGCCGCCCGTGCACGTACCCCTTCCCGGCGGGGCCAAGGCCGCAGCCCTCCCCGACCGCGACCGGGACCGGGCACCCCAGGCCTGAGCCGGGCCTGCGCACCGGAGTCGGGCGCAGGCCCGCGCCGGGACGCCCCTTCCCGAGCAGGACACGAACTTCTGAGACGGCCGCGCCGGCCGTCCCCCGCTGACGCCGTCCCGGCCGAGGCGCCGGGACGGCCGGCGCAGTGCTGTCCGGCGCGGTGCTGTCTGGCGCAGTGCTGTCCGGGCGCGGTGATGTCAGGGGCCGCACGGGCGGCTTCCGGAACGCCTCCCGGCTCTCGGGCCCCAGCGACTGCTCGGCGAAATCGGTCGCTCGTGCGAGAGGTCATACCAGAGCGGGACGGATGGCGGGCAAGTTCCACAACTGCCCGTCGCACCCGCGCGCCGGGCGACTACCGTGTGTGGCCGGTGATCAACGGTGGGCTCATGTTCCGCGAGCCTGCCCGGCCGCTGACCCGAGAATGACCGACCACCGTAGGTGCCACCACATGAATGCCGATTCCTGGGGCCCCACGTACCGAGGACGCTGATGTCTCAACTTCGCGCACCCGACGCGCGACCGGAACGACGAGAGGGCGGGCGGCACGGCCGACCGGGTCCCCGTTCCCACTCGGCCCCGGCCAGGCCGCGCGCCGCACGGCCGTCTCCCGAGGCGCGTATACGCCCCCAACTCCTGCGCACCGCAGTGCTGCCGGCCGTCGCGGTCGCACTGGCCGGCGCCGCGGCCGTCATCTTCACCGCCCGCTCCGGTGGGGCCCCGCCCTCCACCGAGCTCTGGACGGCGCTCGGCGCGGCGGGCGCGCTGGCGCTCGCCGCGATGGTGGCCGCCTTCCTGGCCGCCAACCGGGTCGCCACCACCGTCCTCGGACGCTGCCTGGCCCTGCGCCGCATCAGCGCCCAGGGTCAGGCCGAGCTGCAACGGGTGGTGGAGCAGCTCCGCAACGGCGAACCCGTGCCCGCGCGGCGCGCTGCTCCGCCCGCCGCCCCCGGCGGCGACCCCTTCGAACTGCTCGCGCAGGAGATCGGACGCCAGCAGGACGGAGCCGTGGCCGCCGTGGTCCAGGCGTCCAGGCTGTCCGACCACACGGGCGAGGACCAGAAGGTCGAGGTGTTCGTCAACCTCGCCCGGCGGCTCCAGTCGCTCGTACACCGCGAGATCCAGCTGCTCGACGAGCTGGAGCACCAGGTCGAGGACCCCGATCTCCTCAAGGGGCTCTTCCACGTCGACCACCTGGCCACACGCATCCGCCGGCACGCAGAGAACCTCGCGGTCCTCGGCGGCGCCGTATCCCGGCGGCAGTGGAGCAATCCGGTCACCATGACGGAGGTGCTGCGCTCGGCGATCGCCGAGGTCGAGCAGTACCCGCGGGTCAAACTCGTGCCCCCGATCGACGGCACGCTCCGCGGGCACGCCGTGGCCGACGTGATCCACCTGCTGGCCGAGCTCGTGGAGAACGCCACCGTGTTCTCCGCCCCCCAGACCCAGGTCCTGCTCCGCGCCCAGCGTGTCACCGCGGGCCTCGCCCTGGAGGTGGAGGACCGGGGCCTCGGCATGCCCGGCAACGAGCAGAAGCGGATGAACGCCCTGCTCGCGGACCCCGACCAGGTCAACGTCGCCCGCCTGCTCCAGGACGGCCGCATCGGGCTGTTCGTGGTGGCGTCGCTGGCGCGCAGGCACGGCATCGCCGTGCGCCTCCAGAGCAACATCTACGGGGGCACTCAGGCGGTGCTCGTCCTGCCGCAGACCCTGCTCGGCGCCGACGAGGAGGTGTCCGCCGAGACCACCGGCGCACCCGCCCCGCCCCTCGGTCCCGTGCATCGCCCGCCCCCCGCGGACGATTCCGTCGGACGTCGGGGGCCGGCCCCCGAACCGGCCCGCGCCCCCGAGCCGGCCCGCGCCCCCGAGCCGGCCCGCGCCCCCGAACCGGCCCGCGCCCCCGAGCCGGAGCAGCGCCCCTACGTACCGCAGCAGCAGCAACTGCGGCTGCACCAGGCACCGAAACAAGGACCGCACCAGGCACCGCAACAAGGACCGCAGGAGACGCCGCAACAAGGACGGCACCAGAGGCCGCGACAAGATCCGCGGCAGACGCCGCGACAGGGCGAGGGCCCTCCGCTTCCGCTGCGCGCCGAGCGCCTCGACCGGCCCACCCCCGCCGACGCCCTTCCCGGCGTCCGCTCCACGGACGACGCTCTCCCCGGGCTTCCCGAGGAGCCAGGGGCCGTGCGCGGCACGATGGGCAGGCCCCAGCTCCCCAGGCGGGCCAACCAGGAGCACCTGGTCCCGCAGCTCAGGGAGGCTCCCGCAGCCCGCGCGGAGGAGGAGCCGACCCTGCACGACCCGGGTCTGGTGGCGGCCTTCCGGCGCGGCATCGACCTCGCCGAGGCGCGTGCGGAGTCCGAGACGGAGTCCGCACCGGACGCCACCGGCTCCGGGACTTCCCCGGAAGCCGGAGCGGACGCGGGCGGACCCGGAGACTCGGGGACCGGCCGGGAAGCCCCGGTGCGGGAACGGGCACCACTGGAGCCGCTCCCGGTCCGCGGCGCGGCTCCGGTGAAACTCCTCCGGGCCGGCCCGTACCCCAACGACCAAGAACCGCTCGAAACACACCACGCGGACGTGAACACCACCCCCGTGAACACCACCAAGGAGTAGATGCGCCATGGCGACCGATATGCCGTCCAGTCAGGTCTCGGACCTCGACTGGCTGCTGAGCGGGCTGGTACAGCGCGTGCCGTACACGCGCAGCGCGGTCCTGCTCTCCGCCGACGGGCTGGTGAAGTCGCTGCACGGCATGGATGCCGACAGCGCCGACCACATGGCCGCGCTGGCCGCGGGGCTGTACTCGCTCGGCCGGAGCGCCGGGGCCAGATTCGGGGACAACGGAGAGGTCCGCCAGGTAGTGGTGGAGCTCGACTCGACGCTCCTGTTCGTGGCCACGGCCGGTTCCGGCACCTGTCTGGCCGTCCTCGCCGGGCGGAACGCCGACGCCGCCGTCCTGGGCTACGAGATGACGATGCTGGTCAAGAGCGTCCGGCCCTATCTGATGACTCCGACGAGACAAGCGGCCGGAGCGCCGGGCGCCGCGGGGCTGTGACCGTGCCGGCCACGCAGGACGGGCCGCTGCTCGACGATGCGGCAGGCCGCCTCATCCGCCCCTACACCGTGAGCAACGGCCGTACCCGTCCCACGACCGTGCTCGACCTGCTCTCCCTGGTGATGGCCACCGGGACCATGCCGCAGACGCATCTCGGCCCCGAGCACTCCGTGGCGCTCGGGCTGTGCGGGGGTCCCACCTCGGTGGCCGAGATCGCCGCGCATCTGCGGCTGCCCGCGGTGGTCACCAAGGTCCTCCTCTCGGACCTGGTCGATTGCGGCGCGGTCACCGCGCACCCGCCCGCCTTCCATGACATGCCCACCGACCGATCCCTGCTGGAGGCAGTGCTCGATGGCTTACGACGACAGCTCTGACGGCTTCGACGGCTCCGCGCCGTACGCGGGCACCGCAAGCCCAGGACACGTCGGCTACGCGGACGCCCCGGGAAGCGGAGGGTGCGCGGGCCATGCGGCCAGCGGAGGCTACGCGGACCATGCCAACGGCGGACGCTACGGGGGCCGTTCGGACAGCGGCCGATACGCGGATCCGCCGGACGGCACCGGGTACGGCGACCGCACCGGCACCTCCGGACACCGGGAGGCCTCCGGCAGCCCCGAGGGCTTCCCCGTCGCGCTCAAGGTGCTCGTGGCGGGCGGTTTCGGTGTGGGCAAGACGACGTTCGTCGGGGCGGTCAGCGAGATCGCACCCCTCAGCACCGAGGAGTTGCTCACCCAGGTCAGTGCGGCGACGGACAGCCTCGAAGGCATCGAGTCCAAGACCTCCACCACCGTGGCGATGGACTTCGGCCGCATCACGCTGGACGAGCAGCACGTGCTCTATCTGTTCGGAACCCCCGGGCAGGAGCGCTTCTGGTTCATGTGGGACGAACTCTCCCAGGGCGCGCTGGGAGCGGTCGTGATCGCCGACACCCGGAGACTGGAGGAGTGCTTCGCCGCCGTCGACTTCTTCGAACGGCGCGGGATCGGATTCATCGTGGCCGTCAACGAGTTCGACGGCGCTTTCCGCTACGGCCCCGAGGAGGTGCGGGCGGCCCTCGACCTCGCCCCCGCGGTCCCGGTCGTCCTCTGCGACGCCCGCATCGCGAGCTCGGGCACCGGCGCACTGGTCACGCTGGTCCAGCACCTCATCAACGCCACCGCCGAACCCGCTCCGCTGACCGGCCACGGAAGCTACGGAGCCCATCCGTGACGACCCCGCACGCCCTCGGACGGCTGCTGCTGACACCCGTCGACAGCGACGCCCCGGTCCGGACCCGGCGGCTGCGCCGCCTCGGCCTGGGGGAGCGGGCCGACGCCTCGTTCGACAACTTCGACGCCTTCGCCGACAGGGTGGCCGAAGTGACCGAGGCACCCTTCTCGATGGTCAACTTCATCGACGGCAACCGTCAGTTCCACGCCGGGCTGCACACCCCAGCCGGCACCTGGAAGGGCTCGGACCTGGGAGCGGCGGCGGCCGGGAGCGGTCGCCGAGGGCGGTACGTGGCGCTCGACCACGGCTACTGCCCGCACGTCGTCGTCCGGCGCAAGGCGCTCGTCCTGGAGGACGTGTGCGACTACCCGCGCTTCGCCGGAAACCCGGTCGTCGACGACATAGGCATCCGCTCCTACCTCGGGGCGCCGCTCATCGACCGCACGGGCATCGCCCTGGGCGCGGTCTGCGCCGTCGACGTCGTGCCCCGCTCGTGGGGACGGGCGGGGCTGGAGACGATCAAATCCCTGGCGCAGGAGCTCGTCGGGCACATCCACCAGCGGGAGGACAACATCTTCGGCATCTGAGCGCCGCACCAGCAGGACGCCGTCACACCTCCGCACCCCTGCCCCTCGCCGTGAACCGGCCCGCCGCCGACGGGTCCCGTCCGCCGCCTCAGGCCGCCAGGAACCCGCCGATGCGCTCCCGCAGACCGCGCGGGTCCAGACCGTGCGCCACGAGGTGCTCGTCCATCTGCCCGTACCGCCGCAGCTCCTCCCGGGCCACGCCGAGACCCAGGATCCGGTGGGGGACGGCGGCGAGCGCGTCATTGGCCGCGCCCGTCGAGGTGCCCGCCAGGTACGGCTCGACGAGCACGACATCGGCGGGGCTCCGGCCGCCGACCGCCCGGCGCAGCCCTTCGTCGTCGAAGGGCCGCACGGTGGTCGCGTACAGCACGGTCACGTCGAGACCTTCCGTCGCGGCCAGGACGTTGTCGAGCATCGGTCCGACGGCGATCACCACGCCGCCCGTGCCCTCACGCACGGTGGCGAAGCCGCCCGTCCCGCCCACCGGACGCGCCCGGTCGTTGGACTGGAGCGACAGGCGCACATAGACCCGCCCCTCCCCGGCCGCCGCGTCGCGCAGGAGCGTCTCCGCCTCGTCGGGGTGTCCCGGCACGTGCACGGTCCAGCCGTCCAGCGTGTCCATGAGTGCGACGTCCCCCGGCGCCATGTGGGTGAACCCGCCGGCCGGCCAGTCGTACGAGGCCCCGGCGCTCACCAGCACCCCGCCCACCCCTTGGTGTCCGAAGTCCAGCTTCACCTGCTCGAACGGCCGCTCCACCAGGAAGCTCGCGAAGGTGTGCACGATCGGCCGCATGCCCGTGAGCGCCATCCCGGCCCCGGCGCCGACGAGCAGCTGTTCACGGATGCCGACGTTGACGACCCGATCGGGATGGTCCCGCTCGGCGCGGCCGAATCCGTCGCGGCTGATCTCGGCCAGGACGAGCGCCAGGCGTGGATCCTCGTCGAGCAGCCGTGTGGTGGTGGAGATGAAACGGTCACGCATCGTGTCCATGGGGGTCTTCCTCTTCTTTCTTGGTGGGGAGGGTGAGGCGGGCGGCGAGAGAGTTCAGCGCTTGGGCGCGACCCGGGCGACGACGGCATGCGGCCGGCCGGGGTGCGGCGCCGTGAAGGCCGCGTACAGCGCTTCGTGGTCCCGCCCGTCCACGGACTCGACCGACCAGCCCGCGGTCCTGAACCGGTCGGCGATCCCTCCGGGGCGTCCGTATGTCGCAGAGGCGTTGTCGATCACTACGGTGTGCAGCTGCTCCAGGCCGGCCGGACCGGCGTAGGCGATCGCCTCGTGGTTGCTGCCCTCGTCCAGTTCGGCGTCGCCGGTGAGCACCCACACCCGCGGGCCGGTCAGCCCCTGGGCCCGCAGCCCCAGCACGCTTCCCACCGCCAGCGGAAGCCCGTGCCCCAGGGACCCGCTGCCGATCTCGGCGCCGGGAACCAGCAGCCGGTCGGGATGGTGGCCGAGCGGTGATCCGTACGAGCCGAAGCCGGCCAGCAAGTCCTCCCCGAAGAACCCCTGAGCGGCGAGGACGGCGTAGTAGGCCATCGGCCCGTGCCCCTTCGACAGCAGGAAACGGTCCCGGTCCGGTGCGTCGACGGTCTCCGGTGTCACGCGCAGGACCCGGTCGTACAGCACCCACAGGGCGTCGAGGGTCGAGGTGGCGGCCGGGCCGTGCTTTTCGTCGCCGGTCATCAGGCTCATCAGCCGGGCCAGGTCGCGGTAGGCGGGTCCCGGTGCGGCGGTCGTCGTGTTCGTCATGTGCCCAGCGTTCAACGTCAAGCATGGTTGAGGTCAAGCGGAAAAGGCGTTCGTGACCATCTGTCGAAGTGCGGTATTGTTCTCATGCGCGTTCGGCCAGGGGAAACCCCAGGTCAGACGGGTATCGGGACGTGGCGCAGCTTGGTAGCGCACTTGACTGGGGGTCAAGGGGTCGCAGGTTCAAATCCTGTCGTCCCGACTGGAGACAGTCGCAGGTCAGGGCCGGTGTCGGAGAAATCCGACACCGGCCCTTGATCGTTTTCGGGACCCTGTGAGGACCGGCGATCCCGCGCGGGGCGTGTACGGGGACTCCGGCGTCGGCGAACCGGGTCGCTTCGGTGTGCCGGAGGTCGTGGCGGCGCGATGCTCGTGGCTGGACTCGGCGGCTCGGTGGTCACGTCGTCCCGGGGGCCGCGTCGCGCAGGACGGGTCTCGACGTCCTTGGCTGAACCGCCGCGCCCGGGAATCGGCGAGGTGTCCGTCGGTCCGTTCCGAGGGACAGCGCGGCCCTCGATCGCCGTGCGAATGTTTCGACCGTCACGACGAATCATGCGGGAAGTCTTGACGGGCTTTGTCAGGTCCCTATGATCCAAGGTGATCGACATGACGACCCTTGTTCGATATTCCGAACAAACCGCCTGGCTCCACTCGTACAGCAAGGACAACGCCGGGTCGCACCCCCGCAACGGCCGAGCCGCAAGGAGCACGCCACGCATGTTTATGTCATGGCTTCATCAACCCGTCTCGCGGCGGCGCGCGCTGGCGGCCGCCACCGGCCTCGCCGCCGGGGCGGCCCTCCCGCTCACGGCAGCCCCGGGCGCCGCAGCCGCTTCCGCCCGAGGGCCGGAGCTCACAGCCGCCGGGGAGTATGCGAACCCGGTGATCTGGCAGGACTTCGCGGACGTCGACGTCATCCGCGTCGGGAACACCTACTACGCCTCGGCGTCGACCATGCACTACTCGCCGGGCGCGCCCGTCCTGCGCTCGTACGACCTGGTGCACTGGGAGATCGCCGGACACGCGGTGCCGGTCCTGGACTTCGGCGCCAAGTACGACCTGAACGGGGGCCGCGGCTACGTCAGGGGGATCTGGGCGTCGTCGCTGGCCTACCGTCCCAGCAACGGGACGTTCTACTGGCTCGGCCAGATCGATTTCGCCCGGACGTACATCTACACCGCCAAGGCCGTCGAGGGGCCGTGGAACCGGCTGACGACGATCAGTACGCCGTACTACGACGCGGGCCTGCTGGTCGACAGCGACGACAGCCTGTACGTCGCCTACGGCAACACCACGATCAATGTGGCCCAGCTCTCCCCGGACGGCCGCACCCAGGTCCGCTCGCAGCAGGTCTTCACGACCCCGTCGAGCGTCGGCACCTTGGAGGGATCCCGCTTCTACAAGATCAACGGGCAGTACTACATCTTCCTGACCCGCCCGGCCAACGGGCAGTACATCCTGAAGTCCTCCGGCGGCCCGTTCGGTCCGTACACGATGCGGCAGGTGCTGCTCGATCTGCGCGGGCCGGTCCCCGGCGGGGGCGTCCCGCACCAGGGCGGCCTGGTGCAGACGCAGAACGGCGCCTGGTACTACCTGGCGTTCGTCGACGCCTACCCCGGCGGCCGGGTGCCCGTCCTGGCACCGGTCACCTGGACCTGGGACGGCTGGCCCGTCGTCCAACTGGTGAACGGGGCGTGGGGCGCCTCCTACCCCAGCCCGGCCGTGCCGCCGCCGCCCCGTCAGGTCGCCCCCATGACCGGAGTCGACACCTTCGGCGGCACCACCCTCAACCAGCGATGGGAGTGGAACCACAACCCGGACAACACCAAGTGGTCGGCCGGCAACGGTCTGACCCTGAGCACGGCGACGGTCACCGGCGACCTGTACGCGGCCCGTAACACCCTCACGCACCGCATCCAGGGCCCCACCTCCACCGCCACGATCGAGCTGGACCACTCCGCGATGCGGGACGGCGACCGGGCCGGACTCGCGCTGCTGCGCGACTCCTCCGCGTGGATCGGCGTCAAGCGCGAGGGCGGAGCCACGCGGGTGGTGCGGGTCGGCGGGCTGACGATGGACGGCAACTGGAACACCACCGGAACCGGCTACGAGCTCGCCGGAGCGGCCGTTTCGGGCGGCCGTATCTGGCTGCGCGTGAGCGCGGACATCCGCCCCGGCGCGGCACGGCCGGGGACCTTCTCGTACAGCACCGACGGCATCACGTTCACCCGCCTCGGACCCGACTTCTCCATGGGCAACGACTGGCGGTTCTTCATGGGTTACCGGTTCGCCCTCTTCAACCACGCCACCCGGGCGCTCGGCGGCTCGGTCCGCGTCACGCGGTTCGCGAACTGGCCACGCCCTGAACCGAGGCGATCCCGCCGGATCCCGACGCCCCGTCGCCCGCGCCTGAGCGTACGGAGGCGCCGGGCCGGCGTCGCCGGCCCGCTGTGCGCCGCACCGCATCGACCCCGCCGGCGGCCGTCTATCGGTGCGGACAGTGGCAGGTCAGGGCCGGTGGCGGAGGAATCCGCCACCGGCCCTTGCTCGTTCCGGGCACCGGCCGGGAACGCCGGTCGGGACGCGGCTGACGCCGTCAGCCGGAAGCGGGGGGCAGCTCGCTCTTCGCCGGCTCGCTCCCGGGGGCCAGGAAGAAGCGCTGGGCCGCGCTCTCGGCGCAGGGCCCGGCGACCACCACGGCTCCGGGATCCGTACCGGAGACGCCGAGGCACTGCCCGTCGTTCGCGGACCGTATCCGGTACGGCGTGACCCGCCCACTGCCCGAGCCGGGCGGCCCGCTCGCGTCGACCCGTTCGAACGTGAACACCTGGGTGGTCCTGCCCCTGCGGCAGTCGTCCCAGGGCGCGAGCATTCCATCGGCGACGACGGTCAGGCATCCCCACCCCTGCACGGGATGCACCCACTTGATGAAGAGGCGACCGCCGCCGAGCGGTTCGAGTCTGGTGTACGGGGGTGTCGACCCGGGACAGGGGCGCTGGACGGCGACCGATTCGCCGCCCGGCTCACGGCCCTCGGTCACGCACAGTCCGGTGGCCCGGGCCGGCCGGATGCTGTACCACCCGGGTGCCGGCTCCTGGGACGAGGGCGCGCTCTCCGCGGGATCCCTGCCCGAAGTGTCCGGCAGGGCGAGCCAGGAGACGAGGCCCACCAGCAGTACGGCGGACAGCGTCACCCACACGCCGGGCGCCGCGGCACGAGGGCGCGCCCGCTTCGGCGGGGCCCCGGGGCCGGGCCCGCTCCGCGGGGCGGAGTGTTCCGCACCCTCCTCCGTGTCGTGGCCGGCCTCCGACGGGGACGGGCGGGCGGAGGAACGGCGTTCGGTGGCGGGGGCCTCTTCCGCCGAACGGTTCACCGGTCCCTCTCCCCGGGCCAGGCGATTGCGCGCCTGGAGCCAGACGTCGGCGTGCGCGCCCGCGCCACAGGCCCGTACGAAGGCGTTCAGCATCTGCGGCCGCGGAAGCGCCTGTCTGCGCAGTACGTCCGCGATCGTGCTGCGCGGCAGGACCTGCCCCTCTTGTTCGGCGCGCTCTTCGAGTTGCCGGTACGTCAGCCCCGACACCTCCTTGAGCCGCTTCATCATGCCGACGAACTCCTCGACCCCGTCCGCGTGTTCGGGATCGACACCCCCCGTGGTGTTCATGGCTCCCCCCCTCGCCGTGGTGGTCATGTCCTCATCCTTGGTCTTCCGTCCGGGAGGCGGCAAGAGGTCTCCGCGCAGCCTGTGCTTTGTCCGAAAGACGGCGTTGACCAGCCCGGACGACGAGGGGCTGTCCGGGACACAGGGAATCCCTTGCCGGACGGATCCCCGGACGAGCAGTGTCTGTGCTGCCGGCGAAGACAGCCGAACGCCTCAGGCGAAGCAGCCGATCCAGACCACGCACCCAGGAGTGTTCTCATGCGCAAGTACGCACGGTCCGCACGCATCGTCCCCCTCGCGCTTGCCGCGGTCTGCGTGAGTGGGCTCAGCGCCACCGCCCCGGCGCAGGCGCGCACCGGGACGCAGGCGTCCGCCGCCAAGGTGAGCGACGCCCATTACCTGCGCTTCGACAAGAGTTCGTTCACGAACTCCCGCCTGGAGCTGGTCAAGCGGACTCCCGGCAAGGACAAGGTGATCAAGACCTACCGGGCGGGCTCGGGTCAGTCGAAGGACACCTGCGCCGTCAACAGGGGATGGCTCCCCAACGCCGGCGCGAGCAAGCCGTATGCCATCGAGTGGCACCGCAAGAACTACGACGCCAAGATCAACGGCTTCGTCATCAAGATCTCTGACCGCAAGTGCCACAACGGCACCAAGCGCACCGAGCTGTTCATCCACAGCGAGATGAAGCCGAACGGCGCGAACGGCGTCATCGAGTCCGAGCGCTGGACCGACAGCAAGCCCAACGACTACTACTCCAACGGCTGCATCAAGCTCAACCCGGCCAACATCAAGGACCTGTTCAAGCGCCTGGACAAGCTCGGCTGGCCGAAGAAGCTGTACGTGGTGGACTGACCGTCCCCGTGATCGGTCCGTGGTGCCCGGGGACTTCCCGGGCACCACCGACGTCACGGGGCAGGCGGAGTCTCTTCCTTGCGGATCGGGCAGCCGGATGGCCTCGACGTGGGGGAGGCCATGCGTGCTGCCCCGGCCGTTTCGCCCATCTGCTCCAGGATTTCGACGGAGAGCAGGTCCTCCTTGCCCTTGAACGCGTCCGCGACCACCGGATCGGTGGGGAAGACCAGTTCGGCCGAGACGTTGTCCTGAACGATCCGGGCGAGGTTGTCCAGCGCGACGAAGACGGGGTCGCGGGGGACCTCGACGGTCGGCAGGTCGATGAGATGGGTGGCGGCCTTCGCCGGATTCATGCAACGCCGGATGATGATCGAGGCCTGGTTCAGCTCCGACGTCGTCCAGATCGAGAGCACGACCGTGTACAGGTTCTCCCACGCCTCCTCGCCGATCGCGGCCCGCCACCTGCGCATGAGACCCTGCACGCCGGAGATCTGCGCCGCGGCCGCGTACCGCATGTTCACGCGGATACCGGGGTACGTCCTGGCGGAGAACTCCTCGAACGAGGCCATGTCGAAGGTGCGGCTCCTCACCGAATCGCGGATGAACGAGAGTGCCTCGTCGAGGATCCGCGCGCAGGAGCCTTCCAGCTCGGGCGGCAGACCGGCCTTCCCGAGCTGCCGGCGTGCAGTGGTGAGCGTGGCCGCGTACGCCTGGAGCGGGCCGGTCCAGCCGTCCGTCCGAGGCCCTTCGAACGCGACCATGTCCAGGTCGTGGGGGTCGATGCGGCCCGCGTTGGGGAGGTGGGGAACCTTGTCGCTCAGATAGGCGGCAAGGGTGGAGAAGATGCCCTGAGGCACATGGCTGATCGACTTCGCCAGCTCGAACAGCTCGGGCACGGGCCTGACCGACTCCCGCGGGCTTCCTTCACGGATGAGGGTGAAGGTGCCTCCCGTGGCATCGTTCTGGACGACGATCACAGGACTGAGTCGACCGATCAGATCGGACTTGAGGGCGGCGTAGTTCGCCCGCATGCCGGCGTTGGCCGCTCGGATCGCGTCACGGGCCTTCTGCTCGGCGTCCGTCACGGCGGCGCCCGCACGGGTGGCCGCGGAGGCGGGCGGGGCGCCGCCCAGGATCGTCGCGGCGCCGGCCGCCGACACGCCGTCGATGAATGCTCTGCGTGTGACCATTCCCCGTCCTTCCCTCCCGCACGCAGCCCGGGGCGCACGCCGCCGGTGCGGACCGCGTCGCGCAGCACTGCGCGTCCACCGGTCAGTTTCCAGGAGCGACGCGTCCTGAGCGGCGGACGCCACGCACGTCCGCGTCATGAACCCGGGACATGACGCGGACGGCGCGCGGCCGCAGGCTCAGCCCGCGAGTTCCCCCAGCAGTTCCCACGTACGACGCCGGTCGGCCTCTCCGGCCAGGTCCGTCCCCGCGAAGACCACCTCGGTCGCCCCCGCGTCCCGGTAGCGCCGCACCTCGGCCGCGACCGCCTTCTCGTCGCCGATCACGGCCACCTCGCCGGCCCGGGCCGCGCCCGAGAGTTCCACGACCCGTGCGTACGACGGGAACTGCTCGTAGAACGCCAGCTGCTCCGTGGCGGTCCGGCGCGCCGCTTCGGGGTCGCCGGTGACCACGCCGTGCACCAGGGCCACGATCCGGGGCGCGGGGCGGCCCGCGGCCTCGGCCGCGGCGGTGACGGCCGGAACGATGTGCCCGTCCAGGGTCCGGGGCCCCGCGAGGTAGGGGAGGATGCCGTCCGCCAGCTCACCGCTCACCCGCAGCGCCTGCGGGCCCATCGCGGCCACGAGCAGCGGAACACCGCCCTCCGCCCCGGGCACGCGGGCGGGGAGGGGAGTGGTCGCGGTGAGCAGCTCGCCGTGGAAGTCGGCGTTGCCGGTCTCGGTGAGCTGGCGCAGTGCGGTGAGGAACTCGCGGAGGCGGGCGATCGGGCGCTCGTACGGGATGCCGAAGGCAGTCTCGGTCAGCGGCTTCGTGCCCAGGGCGAGCCCGAGGTGGTAGCGGCCGTGCGTGGCCGCCTGCGCGGTCTGGGCCTGGCTGGAGATGAGCAGAGGGTGCCGCCCGAAGACGGGGATGGCGGACGTGCCCACCTGCAGGCCGGGCACCTCGCGGCCGACGATCGCGGCGAGCAGGGGGGAATCGGCCCCGAAGGTCTGTCCGAACCAGGCGGACCGCAGCCCCGCGGCGGCGGCCTCCCGGGCGAGCTGCACGGTGGCGTCGATCTGGTTGTCGGATCCGGTCGCGCTGAGCGCTACTCCCACAGTCATGTCAGGGAAAACCGCGGGCAGTTGGCCGCGCATTCCGGATTCTTCATGACGGCTTCGTGTCCGCCGTGTGAACCCGTCCGGGCTTCGGCCGGACGCCCGGCACATCGCCGCGGTGTCCTCTCCCAGCCGGTGGGGGACACCGTTGACATGATCAAAAGAGCGTCGGGTTACCATATGAGCGCCGCCTAGCTCGAAAGATAAACCTGTGACTGTCAATGACGACTCGTTCACCAATTGGATGCACCGCGAGGAGATCGCGGAGTCGATGATCCCGATCATCGGGAAGCTGCACCGCGAGAGGGACGTCACCGTCCTTCTGCACAGCCGCTCCCTGGTGAACAAGTCGGTGGTGAGCATCCTCAAGACCCACCGATTCGCCCGGCAGATCGACGGCGAGGAGCTCTCGGTCACCGAGACCCTGCCCTTCCTCCAGGCCCTCACCACGCTCGATCTCGGCCCCTCGCAGATCGACATCGGCATGCTCGCCGCGACGTACAAGGCCGATGACCGGGGCCTTTCGGAGGCGGAGTTCACCGCCGGCGCCGTCGCCGGTGCCACCGGTGCCAACAAGATCGAGCGCCGTGAATCCCGCGATGTCGTGCTGTACGGCTTCGGCCGCATCGGCCGCCTGCTGGCGCGACTGCTCATCGAGAAGGCCGGCTCCGGCAACGGGCTGCGGCTGCGCGCCATCGTCGTCCGCAAGGGTGCGGGCCAGGACATCGTCAAGCGCGCCTCGCTGCTGCGCCGGGACTCCATCCACGGGCAGTTCCAGGGCACGATCACCGTGGACGAGGCGAACAACAAGATCATCGCCAACGGCAACGAGATCCAGGTGATCTACTCCGACGACCCGGCGTCGGTGGACTACACGGCGTACGGCATCAACGACGCCATCCTGATCGACAACACCGGCAAGTGGCGCGACCGCGAGGGCCTCTCCCGCCACCTCCGCCCGGGCATCGACAAGGTCGTCCTGACCGCGCCCGGCAAGGGCGACGTCCTCAACGTCGTGCACGGCGTCAACCACGACATGATCAAGCCCGACGAGCAGATCATCTCCTGCGCCTCCTGCACCACCAACGCGATCGTCCCGCCGCTGAAGGCGATGGCGGACGAGTACGGCGTCCTGCGCGGCCATGTGGAGACCATCCACTCGTTCACCAACGACCAGAACCTGCTGGACAACTACCACAGCTCCGACCGTCGCGGCCGCTCCGCGCCGCTGAACATGGTCATCACCGAGACCGGCGCCGCCTCCGCCGTCGCCAAGGCGCTCCCCGATCTGAAAGCGACGATCACGGGCAGCTCCATCCGGGTGCCGGTACCGGACGTCTCGATCGCCATGCTCAGCCTGAAGCTCGGCCGCGAGACCACGCGCGACGAGGTCCTGGAGTACCTGCGCGACGTGTCGCTGACCTCGCCGCTCAAGCGCCAGATCGACTTCACCACCGCCCCCGACGCGGTGTCGAGCGACTTCATCGGCTCACGCCACGCCTCCATCGTCGACGCGGGCCCCACTCAGGTCGACGGTGACAACGCGATCCTCTACCTCTGGTACGACAACGAGTTCGGCTACTCCTGCCAGGTCATCCGGGTCGTGCAGCACGTCTCCGGGGTGGAGTACCCGACGTACCCCGTACCGGTTCACTGATCCGGCACTCCCTGACAGAGGCAGGGCCGGTCCCGCCCCCTGACGGGTGGGACCGGCCCTGCCTCGGCGCTAACGGGCCGGCGCCGCGCCGGACACCGGGGCCGGGGCATAGCCCGTGGCCCGGGTGGTGAACGTGCCCCGGCCCTGCGTCCGGCTGCGCAGCCGGGTCGCGTAGCCGAACAGCTCGCCCAGCGGCACGGTCGCGGTGATCACCGCCGCGCCGCTGCGCGCGGTGGAGCCGGACACCCGGCCGCGCCGCGCCGCCAGATCGCCGAGCACCCCGCCGACGGCCTCGTCGGGCACCGTCGCCGTGAGCTCGACCACCGGCTCCAGCAGCACCATCGCGCTGGCGCGCAGCCCCTCACGCAGCGCGAACCGCCCGGCGGTGCGGAACGCCATCTCCGAAGAGTCCTTCGGATGGGTGGCGCCATCGGTCAGCGTCACCCGCACCCCGGTCACCGGGTGTCCGCCGAGGGGGCCCTCCAGCAGCGCGTCCCGGCAGCCGGCCTCGACCGCACGGACGTACTCCTGAGGAACCCGGCCGCCGACGACCGCCGAGCGGAAGACGAACTCCGCCGCCTCGTCACCGGTGGCCTCCCACGGTTCGACGTCGATGACCACATGGGCGAACTGCCCGGCCCCGCCGTCCTGTTTGACGTGCCGGTACACCAGACCGGAAACGCCGCGGGCGACAGTCTCCCGGTAGGCGACCTGCGGCCGCCCGACCCTGACCTCCAGCCCGTGGGCGCGGCGGATCTTCTCCGCGGCCACCTCCAGATGCAGTTCGCCCATCCCCGAGAGCACGGTCTGACCCGTCTCCGGGTCCGTCCGCACCGCGAGCGACGGATCCTCCTCGACCAGCCGTACGAGTGCGGCCATCAGCCGTTCCGTGTCGGTGCTCCGGCGGGCCTCGACCGCCACCGACACGACCGGATCGGCCACCGTCGGCGGTTCGAGGACCAGCGGTGCGTCCGGCGCGCTCAGCGTGGCGCCGGCCCGGGCGGCCTTGGGGCCGATGACCGCGACGATGTCCCCGGCCACCGCCGCGTCGACGTCGACGTGCCGGTCCGCCCGGACCCGCAGGATCCGGCCGATGCGTTCGCTGCGCCGGGCGCCGACGTCGAGCACCGTCTCCCCCTTCCGGACCGTTCCCGAGTACACCCGCAGATAGGTCAGCCGGCCCGTCGCGGTCGCGTTCACCTTGAACGCGAGCGCGGCGAACGGCGCCGCCGGATCGGCGGCCCGCTCCTGCACCGCGTCGCCGGCCGTGCCCCGTACGGGTGGCACGTCCAGCGGGGAGGGGAGATAGTCCACGACGGCCTCCAGCAGCGGCTCGGTGCCCCGGTTGCGGTACGCCGAACCGCACAGCACCACGACACCCTCGCCTGTACGGGTCAGGTCGCGCAGCGCCCCGGAGAGTGTCCGCTCGGAGAGCTCCGACCGCGCGCAGAACTCCTCCAGCGCCCCCGGGTGGAGCTCGGCGACCGCCTCCTCCAGCCGCCGCCGGCGCCGCTGAGCCTCGTCCCGCAGTTCATCGGGCACCTCCCCTTCCTCGTACGCGTCGCGGCCGTCGGCCCAGACGAGCGCCCGCATGCGGAGCAGATCCACCACTCCGGCGAACCCTTCCTCCCGGCCGATCGGGAGCTGGACCACGAGCGGGACCGTGTGCAGCCGCTCCCGGATCGACGCGACCGCCGTGTCGAGATCGGCGCCGGCCCGGTCGAGCTTGTTGACGAACGCGATGCGGGGCACGGCGTGCCGGTCGGCCTGGCGCCACACCGACTCGCTCTGCGGTTCCACCCCGGCCACCGCGTCGAACACGGCGATCGCGCCGTCGAGCACCCGCAGCGAACGCTCCACCTCGTCGGCGAAGTCGACGTGCCCCGGGGTGTCGATCAGGTTGATCCGGTGGCCCGCCCACGTACAACTCACGGCGGCGGCGAAGATGGTGATGCCGCGGTCGCGTTCCTGGGAGTCGAAGTCGGTGATGGTCGTCCCGTCGTGAACCTCCCCGCGCTTGTGGGTGGTGCCGGTGGCGTAGAGGATCCGCTCGGTGACGGTGGTCTTGCCGGCGTCCACGTGGGCGAGGATGCCCAGATTGCGAACGGCGCTGAGCGCGCTGGTGGGTTGACGGTGCAGTTCGGTACGCACGGTCCGTGGCCTTTCGGATGATCCGGAAGAAGACGGCGCGATGCCCGGACGAGCGGCTGTTCACGGAGCCGCGGAGCCCTGGCCGTCCATGGCGGGGCGCGCGGTGGCGCCCCCGGGTGGACGGTCCGTCAGAAGGCGGAAGGGGACCAGGTGTTCGTCGCGGGTGTCCGGGGCCGGCCGCGCAGCCGGCGCCGGGCGGAGGTGGACACCAGGATCACCTCGTACCGCGACGGGGGAACGACGACAGCGGTGCGGTAGCGCACGGCACGTCTCCCCTCATGGTCACGGTGCGCGCCGTGTCGTAGGACCGGCGGGCGATGTCGTGGTGAGTCTAGGGAACGGCATACGGGCGGGGGAACCGCTTTTCCGCGTCCGGCCTCCGGTCCCGGGCTCGGGCTTCTCGGCCCCCGGGGACGCGCCCCGGGACCTGGTGCTACCGGCCCGGCCGGGCGATGCCCCGGACCGCGTCCGCCGCGCGGCGGACGCCGCGCCGGGTCCGGGGGGTCAGCGCCCCGCACCGTCGCAGCGCGCTCCGGCCGCAGCCGCGCCACTCGGCGGGGGAGACGCCCGGCCCGTGGCCGGTACGGGTGATCAGCGCGTTCACCGGCGTCAGCGGGTCCAGGGCCAGGGTGGTGCGGGCCAGCAGGACCCCGATCACCAGGGGGGCGAAGGTGACGGCCAGCGTGGTGCCGGTGCTGGTCATCTGCCGCAGGCGGGGGCGGGGCGCGTCGGGTGCCATGACGTCATTCCAGCAGCGGCGGCCCGGCGTGGGATCGGGTGGCGTACTCAGTCCGGACGGCCCGGGTACTCACCCGGGCCGTCCGGGTCATGCGTCGGTACCCGGACCGGAGCCGGTGCCCGAGGCGGCCTTGATGCCCTCGGTGATGTCGTCCAGCACGGACAGGCCGGGCGCCTTGGCGTTGATGTCGAAGCCGGAACGTACGACGACCAGCATGTCCTCGGCGTGCGGCGAGGGGAACGCCAGCGACTCCACGTACCCGTCGTCGCCGTTCTTCGTGACCACCTTCCAGCGCACCCGGTAGCCCTGCTGGCCGGCCACCGTGACCGCCTCGGACTTCAGCTGCTCGTGCGAGGTGATGCCGCCGTATATCTTCTCGCCGTACGACTCCTCGGCATTGGCCGCGATGTCCTTCTCGGCCGTGGCCTTCGCGGTCCTGGTGGTCAGCTTCAGCGCCTCGGCCGGCGCGGAGAACACTCCGCCGCGCACGCACTTCTCCCCGCTGTCCCCGGGGCAGGCGTACGTCCCCGTGGTCACCCCGGCGCCCATGCCCGACTCGCCGGTCCAGCCGTCGGGGACCGGGATGCTGATGCCGCTGGCCATGTCCGTCGCGTAGCCGTCCTCGGTCCCGGGCCGCTTCTGCTCGGGCGTCCCGCCGCCGCCCTTGCCCCCGCT
This sequence comes from Streptomyces sp. A0642, assembly GCF_004795105.1. GTDB lineage: Bacteria > Actinomycetota > Actinomycetes > Streptomycetales > Streptomycetaceae > Streptomyces. The sequence continues at coordinate 29,846 of NZ_SSBL01000037.1, forward strand.
GCCGCCCGGCGCACCGGGCCGGCGGCTGGTATCGGGGGACGGCGAGGCGGACGGGGCCGCCGCGGTGTTCCCGGTCCTGCCGGAGTCGTCCGTCAGCACGTACACACCGCCGCCGATGGCGGCGAGGACCACCACGGCCGCGGTGATGCCGGCGCCGATGCGTATGCGGCGGCTGCGGCGCGCGGCCGGCGGTACGCGGAGCTGATCGGTCCACCGAGTGCCGTCCCACCAGCGTTCCTGGATGGGACCAAATCCTGTGTACCCGGGGTCTGGATGCCAGCCGGGCGGGCTCGTCTGCGTCACGGCAGCCACCGTAGCCGGGTTGCGTGAGAATCCTATGAATCGGATGAGCGGACGGACGCCGGTATCGCGCGCCGGAAGCCGTTCTGCCACCTTCCTCACCTGGCGGGGCGGAGGAAGCGGGCCGTGCCTGTCCGGCGGTCTTCGCCTAGGGTCCAGGCATGAGCGTGAGCAACGAGGAGGAACGGTCCGTGCGGGCGGCCGTCGAGGGCGAACTGAGGCTGCTCGACCCGGGCGTGCGGGCCTCGCCCGACGCGGTGACCCGGCTCCTCGACCCGGAGTTCACCGAGTTCGGCGCCTCCGGGCGGAGGTACGACAGGACGTCGATCCTGGCCGTCACGTCCGCCGTGGACGAGAACGCCCCCGAGCCGGCCGCCGCCACCGAGATGTCCGGTGTGCTGCTGGGCCCCGGCCTCGTCCATCTGACCTACGTCTCCGAAAACAACGGCCTTCGCGTCAGGCGCAGTTCGCTCTGGCGGCGGTCGGATGCGCACTGGCGGCTGTACTTCCATCAGGGAACGCCCGCCGGTCCGTCGTGACCTGCCGCCGGATATCGGGAGGACGGCTCCCGGGCTCCCGCGTAGGGTCCTCGGATGACGGCACCCCAGTACCCCACCAAACCCCGGCCAGGCGACCGCGTCGCCGTACTGTCCCCCTCGTCCGGGCTTCCGGGCATCCTCCCGCTGCCTTACGAACTGGGCCTGCGCAGGCTCCGTGAGGACTTCGGGCTCGATCCCGTGGAGTACCCGACGACCCGGAAGATGGGCTCCACTCCGCAGGAGCGGGCCGCCGACCTCCACGCGGCCTTCGCCGACCCGGCGATCAAGGCGGTCATCTCCAGCATCGGCGGGGACGACCAGATCACCGTGCTGCCGCATCTGGACGGCGAACTGCTGCGCACCCACCCCAAGCCGTTCTTCGGCTACAGCGACAACACCAATCTGCTGGTGTTCCTCGACAACCTCGGCATCGTCGGCTACCACGGTGGATCGGTGATGGTGGAGTGGGGCCGCCCCGGCGCCATGCACCCGTTGACGGCCGAGTCGCTGCGGGCGGCGCTCTTCACCCGAGGGGAGTGGGAGTTGACCCCGGCGAAGGAGACCGGCAGCGTCAACAGCCCCTGGGAGGATCCGCGCACCTTCGAGCAGGAACCCGCGATGCTGCCCGCCGACGGCTGGACCTGGCACAACGCCGGGCGGGTCGTCGAGGGGGCCGGCTGGGGCGGCAATCTGGAGATCCTGTCCTGGCTGCTCATGGCCGGCCGGGGGATCCGCCCGGCCGCCGAGTACGAGGGCCGGGTGCTGTTCCTCGAAACGTCTGAGGACATGCCGAGCGCCGACGAGGTGTACTGGATCCTGCGGAGTATGGGCGAGCGCGGACTCCTTCGCCGGTTCCCGGCGCTGCTGATGGGGCGGGCCAAGAACTGGTCCTTCGCGCAGCCCTTCGACGCCGCAGCCGGGCAGTTGTACCGGGAACGGCAGCGGGAGGCGGTGCTGCGGGCTCTGCGCGAGTACGCCCCCGAGACCATGGCGGTCTTCGATGTCGACTTCGGTCACACGGACCCGCAGGTGATCATCCCGTTCGGCGGCCGTGTGCGCGTGGACGGGGTGGCCCGCCGGGTGGTGGTGACGTACTAGGGGGCGGAGCCGGCGCCTGCCCGGTCTTCTGGTCCGACCACATGCCCTGTGTGACATAGTGGGGAGATTCGGAAAGAGCGGTCGGCGACGGAACGGCTCCGGCCGGGGCAGGGGGTGGCGGATGCCCGCGGAATGGCAGCCCGTACGGCAGTCGCGGACGCATGAACTGGTGCTCCAGACCATTGAGCAGCGCGTGTTGGCCGGTGACCTCAAGGCCGGCGACCGCCTGCCGCCCGAACGGGAACTCGCCCCGGTCCTCGGCGTCAGCCGGTCGGCCCTGCGGGAGGCGCTGCGGGTCCTGGAGACCATCGGCGTCCTGGTGGCCCAGCCGGGCCGGGGGCCGGATGCCGGGGCGCGCATCGTCCGCAACCCCGACGACGCGCTCGGACGGCTGCTCAGGCTGCATTTCGCACTCGGCAGTTACAGCTTGGAGGACATGCTGGAAGCGCGCGTCGTCCTGGAGCGGTCCAGCTTCGAGGCCGCCGCGCGGCACGCCTTGGAGGAGGACCTGGGCGAGGCCGAGGCCCTGGTCGTACGGATGGGGGAGCCGGATGTCGACGTGTCCGAGTTCAACGACCTGGACACCCGCTTCCACGTCCGGATCGCCCGCAGTTCCGGCAACGAACTGACCTCCACGCTGACGTCCGCCGTACGGGAGTCGGTCCGCCCGCTCATCCTCCGCGCCCTGGAGGCGGCCGAGGACTGGCCCGCCACCGCCGCCGCCCTCAACGCGGACCACGCCGAGCTGCTCCGCCTCGTGCGGGCGGGCGAGGGTCCGCGTGCCGCCGATGTGGTCGAGGCGCACATCCGGGGACTGCACGGGAAGCTGGTCGACGAGAAGACCCTCATCTGACCTGTACCGAACCCGGCCCCGCCGTCACGGAACCCCGCCCGGGGGCGCCGTGACGGCTTTTGCGTGGGCGGAGCCGGGGCCACCCGTTCGCCGGTGCCGTTCTCGTTCCCGCACCAGCACGGCCGTAGTATGGTCAGACCATAGAACGCACGAACATTACCTCTGGAACACCACGCTGAGAATTGACGGGGGAGACCCATGCGCATCGGACTCTTCGCCACCTGCCTGGGAGACACGCTCTTCCCGGAGGCGGTGAAATCCACCGCGGTGCTGCTGGCCCGCCTGGGCCATGACGTGGTGTTCCCGCCGGGACAGACCTGCTGCGGACAGATGCACGTCAACACCGGCTACCAGCGCGAACCCGTCCCCCTCGTGCGCAACTTCGCCGAGCAGTTCGGTGACGCCTCCCTCGACGCCGTCGTCATGCCGTCGGCCTCCTGCGCCGGCTCGGTCCGCCACCAGCACGAGATCGTCGCCGAGCGCTACGGGGACGCGGCCCTGCGCGCGGGAGTCGCCACGGTGAAGGCGAAGACGTACGAGCTGTCCGAGTTCCTCGTCGACGTACTGGACGCCACCGACGTCGGCGCCTACTTCCCGCACCGCGTCACCTACCACCCCACCTGCCACTCCCTGCGCATGCTGCGGGTGGGCGACAAACCGCTGCGGCTGCTGCGGGCCGTCGACTCGATCGACCTGGTCGAGCTGCCCGAGGCGGACGCCTGCTGCGGATTCGGCGGCACCTTCGCCGTGAAGAACGCCGACACGTCGACCGCGATGCTCCAGGACAAGATGCGCAACATCGCCACCACCGACGCCGCCGTGTGCACCGCCGGCGACTCGTCCTGCCTGATGCACATCGGCGGAGGGCTGTCCAGGATCACGTCCGGCGCCCGCACCCTGCACCTGGCCCAGATCCTCTCCTCCACCCGCACCTCGCCGCACGTCCTGACGGAGGCCGCCCGATGAGCAGCACCTTTCTCGGCATGCCCGCGACCCCGCCCCGCTCCCCGTACGGGACCGGCAATCTGCGCGGCGACCGGAAGTTCCCCGAGGCCGCCCACGACGACCTCGGCAACGCCCAACTGCGTCGCAACCTCGGCAAGGCCACCCACACGATCCGCGCCAAACGCCTGAACGTCACCGGCGAGCTGCCCGACTGGGAGGAACTGCGCGACGCGGGATCGGCGATCAAGACCCACACCATGAACCGGCTCCCCGAGCTCCTGGAGGAGCTGGAGCGCAAGGTCACCGAACGGGGCGGCACCGTCCACTGGGCCCGGGACGGCGGCGAGGCCAACGAGATCGTCGCGCGACTGATCGAGGAGACGGGCAGCAAGGAGGTCATCAAGGTCAAGTCGATGGCCACCCAGGAGATCGGCCTCAACGAGCACCTCGAATCCCTCGGCATCACCCCGCACGAGACGGACCTCGCCGAACTCATCGTGCAGCTCGCGCACGACAGGCCCTCGCACATCCTCGTGCCCGCCATCCACCGCAACCGCGACGAGATCCGGGAGATCTTCCTCAAGGAGATCCCGGGGGTGGACCCGTCGCTGGACAACGTTCCCGCGCATCTCGCGGCCGCGGCCCGCGCCTATCTGCGCGAGAAGTTCATGACGACGAAGGTCGCCGTCTCCGGGGCCAACTTCGGCATCGCGGAGACCGGCACGCTCTCCGTCGTCGAGTCGGAGGGCAACGGCCGCATGTGCCTGACCCTGCCCGAAACGCTGATCACGGTCATGGGCATCGAGAAGGTGCTGCCGCGCTACCAGGACCTGGAGGTCTTCCTCCAGTTGCTGCCGCGCTCCTCCACCGGCGAGCGGATGAACCCGTACACCTCGATGTGGACCGGCGTCACCCCCGGCGACGGACCGCAGACCTTCCATCTGGTGCTCCTCGACAACGGGCGTACCGCGGCGCTCGCCGACAGGATCGGCCGCGAGGCCCTCAACTGCATCCGTTGCTCGGCCTGTCTCAACGTCTGCCCGGTGTACGAACGCGCGGGCGGCCACGCCTACGGATCGACGTACCCCGGACCGATCGGCGCCGTACTCACCCCCCAGCTCGCCGGCATGCACGCCGCCAAGGACGATCCCAACAGCTCGCTGCCGTACGCCTCCACCCTGTGTGGCGCCTGCTTCGACGCCTGCCCCGTCAAGATCGACATCCCCTCGCTGCTCGTCGAGCTCCGCCACCAGTACACCGAGCAGTCCGGCACCACGGCGGAGAAGCTCGCCATGAAGGCGGCGGCCGGAGTGATGAAGAGGCCGAAGCTGTTCTCGGCCGCGCAGAAGGCGGCGGGACTCGGCCGTGTCGCCGCCGGACGGGACGGGAAGCTCTCGCAGCTGCCCCCGCCGTTCAGCGGCTGGAGCGACAGCCGCGACACGCCCGCCCCGCCCAAGGAGACCTTCCGCTCCTGGCTGGCCTCGGCCGACGGCGCGGCGACGATGCGCGCAGCCGCCGACGCGTACGCGGACAACCAGCAGCAGGAGGAGGAGAAGTGACGACCGCCCGCGAAACCGTGCTCGGCCGTGTCCGGGACGCCCTGGCCCTGGCACCCGCCGCCGCCACGCCGATCCCGCGTGCCTACCGCACCGGGCGCACGCTCCCCGACGAGGAGCGCCTCGCGCTGTTCACCGACCGGCTCGTCGACTACAAGGCACAGGTCCATCCCTGCACCGCCGACCGCACCGCCGAAGTCGTCGCCGACGTGCTCCGGGCGCGCGGAGCCCGCCGGATCGGAGTGCCCGCCGGCCTCGACCCGCAATGGCTCACCGCCTACGACGGCGAGGTCCAGCAGGACGCCGCCGGCATCCCCGCACCGCTGCTCGACGCCCTGGACGGGGTCGTCACCGCCTCGGCCGTCGGCTGCGCCGAGACCGGCACCATCTTCCTGGACGGTTCGCCCGACCAGGGCCGGCGGGCGCTGTCCCTGGTGCCGGACCTCCACGTCTGCGTCGTCGATCTGTCGAGCGTGGAGGTGGGCGTACCCGAGGCGGTGGCCCGACTGGTGCCGGAGCGGCCGACGACGCTGATCAGCGGACCCTCGGCCACGTCCGACATCGAACTCGAACGGGTCGAGGGCGTGCACGGCCCGCGGACCCTCGCCGTCGTGATCCGCACGGACGCGTGACGGGGCGCGGGTGCGCGCACCCGCGCCCCCCCACGGCGTCAGCCGTGCGTGACCGCCACGGTCGCGCCGCCGAAGACGATCCGGGTCGTCGCCGAGTCCTCGGCCCAGCACACCTCGACGGTGTCGGCGTCGACGTTGACCCCGCTCACCACCGCGTCGAGTGCGTCCGCTCCCGGCTCCGCGCTCAGCGAGGCGAGCGCCACCAGGACCGCCGTGCCCTCCACCTCCGCGCTCAGCCGAGGCAGCAGCGCCCAGCGCGTGTACGCGGTTCCCTGCGGGGCCCGTACCTCGTCCCGGGACTCCCAGCCGTGCAGACCGTGCAGCGCGGAGGTCACCGGGGACTCGGGGCCCGTCGCCCAGCCCGTCTGCTCCACCCTGGCGCCGTACGGGGCGCCGAGCACCCGGTGCACGCGCAGTTCGTACCGGCCGCGGACCACCGTCACGCTCTCCACCCGCAGACCCGGCACCATGGGCGCCCCGCCGTCGAACACCGGACGGTGCCAGGACGCGGCCCAGCCCCAGCCCCCGGTGCCGCCCGCGCCCAGCGGGCGGATGGCCCGGCGGCCACTGCGCGTGCCGGCGACGACGACGGACACGTGGTTGTCGGCCGTGTTCGCACGCGCGGTCGGGCCGGTCACCGTCGAGTACGCCTGACGGCTGTACAGCGGGTCGTCCTCGCCCGCCGACTCGCCCTCGTGCGGCCGGACGTGATCGCTGCCGTGGTTGTGCAGCCGTACGATCCCGTCCGCCCGCGTCGACTGGACGAGGAACCCCGGCGCGGGCAACGCGAGCACCCGGTCCGGCCCCTCGCTCGGCGCCGGCTCCTCGGCGGCCGTCCACAGCGGGTGGTCCGCGGGGGCCAGCAGGGAGACGAAGGCCTTGGACGCCCAATAGGGGGAGGCCGGGGCCGAGTACGGCTGGAGCGTCGCCTCGTGCGGTCCGTGCCAGCCGAGGCTCAGCAGGCCGTCCGTGCCGGTCGCGCCGCGGTCCAGGAAGTAGCGGAGCGACCCGCTGATCACCCGGCGCGACGCCCCCGGACTGAGCGGGGTGTCTCCGGTCAGCGCGCCGAGCCCGACCGCCGCACCGGCCGCGAACCGGTAGGTCAGCGACCGACCGAAGTGGATCGGGGCGCCGTCACCGCCGAAGAGCAGCGCGTAACCTTCCAGGTGCTCGCGCAGCCGGGCCCCGTAGTGAGCGGCCAGTTCGGCGTCGCCGGAGAGATGGGCGTCGAGCACGGGGTACAGGTGCAGCGCCCAGCCGTTGTAGTGGTCGAAGGCGCGGGCGTCGCCGTCCGCGTACCAGCCCTGGCCGCGGTACCAGCTCTCCATCAGGTCCTGTGCCCGCTCGCGTGCGCGAGCCGTCTCGGCGTCCCCGCGGCCCACCGACTCCAGGAACCCGGCGACCGAGTAGGGGAAGAGGTACCAGTTGTTCGGCGCCGGGGTGTGGCGCAGGGCGCCGCGCAGCCACTGTTCGGCGCGGTCCTGCACGGCCGGATCCAGCCGGTCCCAGAGCCACGGGCGGGTGACGCGCAGCCCGATGGCGACCGACGCGGACTCCACCATGGGCTGTCCGAAGACGGTGTGGTCGAGTATCCGCGGCCAGGACTCCGCGTCGTCCCGTCCAGGCGTACGGGTACCCGCCGCGAGCCCGTCCGCGTACCGGTCGAGCCAGCCGTGCGGGTCCTTGCCTTCCGCGCCCGCGACCCGGAAGGCGGCGGCGAGGAACGTGCGCGCGTAGCCCTCCAGACCGTCGGAGCGGACCCCGGACGCGGAGGGGCGTCCCGGCAGGTCGAGGAGCGCGCCGCCGGGCGTGGCCCACTGCCAGGCGGCCTTCAGCAGCCCGTCGGCGGCGGCCTCCCAGTGCGCGCGGGTGTAGCCGGTGAACGGGCTCGCGGTCCGGTCGTCCGCGGGGAGTTCCAGCGGGGACTTCGGGTGCGGATCGGTCATGCGAGGAAAGCCAGCCTTTCGCGTCGTACGGGATGGGCGAATCCGTCGCCCGCGGCCCAGCGTTCGGCCTCGCCCACCGCCAGGTCGACGAGCCGCTGCCATTCGTTGCCCTGGGAGCCCGCGAGGTGCGGGGTGATCAGGGCGTTCTCGCACTCCCACAGGGGGTGGCCGGCCGGCAGGGTGTCGGGGTCGGTGACGTCGAGGACCGCCCGGATGCGGTTCAGTCCGAGGACGTCGACGAGTGCGTCCTGATCGACGACGGCGCCCCGCGAGGTGTTGAGGAGCACCGCGTCCGGGCGCATGGCCATGAGCAGTTCACGGCTGACGAGTCCGCGCGTGGCGGGCAGCAGCGGCGTGTGGACGCTCACCACATCGCTGCGTTCGAAGAGTTCGCCGAGCCCGACGGGCCGGACGCCGAGCTCGCCGGCCTCCCGGTCGGAGACGTACGGGTCATGCAGCAGCACCCGCAGGTCGTAGGGGCGCAGCAGCTCGATGACCCGGCGGCCGATGAGCGACGCGGAGAGGATGCCCACCGTCCGGCCGTAGTTGCCCACGGCGGGCGAGGTGCTCAGCCAGTCGTCGCGGTGACGTTCGGACCGGTAGGCCCGGGCCCGCTCCAGGACCCGCTTGCCGGACAGCAGGATCATCGCGACGGTGTACTCCGCGACCGGGAGCGCGTTGGCGGCCGCGGCCGACGACACCTCGATGCCGCGCTCCCAGCAGGCGTCGGTGATGTGCCCGCGGACGCTCCCCGCGGTGTGCACGACGGCCCGCAGCCGGGGGGCGGAAGCGAGCGCCGCCGCGTCGAGGGGCGGGCAGCCCCATCCGGTGACCAGCAGTTCCGTGTCCGCGAGCACGGCACGGGCCCGGTCGGTCGTGAAGTCGTCGAGTACGGGCAGCGGCGCGAGGTCGCACACCTGTGAGAGCGCGGCGAGCGACCGGGCGTCGAGCAGGGCGGACGCGGTGCCCGGCTGCATGGCGAGGGCGGCGCGCGGCCGTCGCCCGGCCACAGGTGCGAGGGGGGAGGTGCCGGTCATCTTTCTCCTGGTCCGGGGGCGGGAACGTGGTACGGGTACGGCTACTTGACGGCGCCCGCGGTGAGCCCCGACTTCCAGAAGCGCTGGAGCAGCGCGAAGGCGAGGATCAGCGGCAGGACCGCGAGCAGCGAACCCATGATCACCACGGGGTAGTACTCGGGTGAGACGGTGGCGGCGCTGTTCCACGTGTACAGGCCGAGGCTGACGGGATAGAGGTCCTGGTCCGAGAGCATCACCATCGGCAGGAAGAAGTTGTTCCAGATGGCGGTGAGCTGGAACAGGAACACGGTGACCAGACCCGGGCCCAGCATCCGCAGAGCGACCCGGAAGTACGTCGTCAGCTCGCCCGCCCCGTCGACGCGGGCCGCTTCGAGCACCTCGTTCGGCACGTAGCCCTGGCTGAAGATCCGTCCGAGGTACACGCCGAACGGATTGAAGAGCACCGGTATGAAGACCGCCCAGAACGTGTTCACCAGTCCGGTGCCCGAGGCCATCAGATAGAGCGGCAGGGCCAGGACGGTCTGCGGCACCATCACCGCGGCGAGCACGAGACCGAACAGCTTCTCCTTGTGCGCGAAGCGGTACTTGTCGAAGGCGTACCCGCAGGCGATGCTGATCAGCGCTCCGAGCGCGGCGCCGAGGACCGCGTACAGCAGGCTGTTGCCGTACCACCTCGTGTACAGACCGCCGTCCATCGCGAACAGGTCCGAGAGGTTCTGCGCGAAGGAGAAGTGGTCGAGCGACAGCACGTCGCTGCCGAACAGCGCGTCACGGTCCTTGGACGCGGCGAGCACCAGCCACAGCACCGGCAGCAGCGTGTACAGCACGGAGATGCCGACGACCACGTTGACGACGGACCGGCCCAGGAGCCGGGGCCGCAGGACGGCGGCGGTGCGGGTGGGAGCGGTCGCGCTCATCGGGCGTCCTCCTCGGCTGCGGCGGAGCGGTTGGTCCAGCGGGTCACGCCGTAGGAGAGCGCGATCGTGCAGACCAGCAGGACGACCGAGGCGGCCGCGGCCAGACCGTAGTTGTTACGGGTGAACGCGGCGTCGTAGATGTACATGCTGGGCGAGAAGCGCGAGCTGATCATCGGCGTCGACTGGCTCAGCAGCATCGGCTCGGTGAACAGCTGGAGCGCGAAGATCAGGGTGAACAGGGCGACCATCACGACCGATGAGCGCACGAGCGGCGTCTTGATCTGGACGGCGGTGCGGACGGGGCCGGCCCCGTCCACGACGGACGCCTCGATGACCTCGCGCGGCACGGCCTGCAGGGCGGCGTAGAAGACCACCATGTTGTAGCCGAGGTTGCTCCACAGGGCGATGTTCACGATCGACGGCACGACCGTGTGCACACCGAGGAAGTCGATCGTCAGGTCGGCCTTGCCGAGCAGGTCGATGACCGGGCTCAGCCCGGGCGTGTAGAGGTACAGCCAGATGATGGCGGCGATGATGCCCGGCACGGCGTGCGGCAGGAAGAGTCCGAGCTGGGCCCATGAACGCAGCCGCACCACGCCGGAGTCCAGCAGGAGGGCCAGCGCGAGAGCGCCGGTGACCATCAGCGGGATGTAGATCACGCAGTACAGCACGACGGTGCCGAGCCCGCTCAGGAACGTCGGGTCGGTCAGTACGGCGGTGTAGCTGCGCATCCCGACGAAGACCGTGCGCTCCGGGCCGAAGCCGAGTCCCGGCTGGTCGTCGCTGAAGAAGCTGAGCCAGACGGCGGTCCCGACGGGGATGAGGAAGACCGTCACCATCAGGACGAAGAAGGGGGTCATCAGGGCTCCGGCCGCGCCGAGTTCACGGCGACGGGCCGACTTCCGCCCGGTGCGCGGGGACGGGGTGGACGCCGGCGCCGCCGCGGAGACGCGTACGGGGGTGGAAGCCGGCGTGGTGACGGGGGTGGTCATCGATGGTCACCTGCCTCTCTGCTGCGGGGAAGGGGGACGGATCACGGTTCAGCTGCTGTGCTCGGTGGTGGACAGGCCGAGCGCCCTGAGGTCGGGCATGGTGCCCCGCTGCGCCGCGCGCACGGATTCGAGCACCGAGCCCTGGCCGCCGCTCACCCGGGCGAAGCCGTCCTGCATGACCTTCTGCGTGGCGGTCATCCGAGGCCCCCAGGTCCAGCCGTCCCGGATCTTGTGCGCCTCCTGCTCGAAGAGGGTGTAGATGTCCTGGCCGCTGTAGTAGGCGCGGTCGAAGGCCTCGCGGCCGACGGCGACGAGACCGGGCGCCGCCGGGTACTGGCTGCTCGCCCCGCTCGAGAGCCGGGCCCGCAGCGCGTCGGGGTGCGAGACCTGCCACTCGATGAACTCCAGCGCGGCCTCCGGATGCCTGCTGCCCCGGGTGACCGCGAAGGTCGACCCGCCGTGCGTGCCGAGCGCGGCGTCCCCCGCCTTCCACTGGGGGAGCGGCGCGATGGCCCACTTGCCCTTCTGGCCGGGCCGGGCGTTCATCTGGGCTCCGGCGTCCCAGGCGCCGCTCAGCCGGACCAGTACCTTGCCGTTGCTGACCTGTGAGTCGAACTGACGGCTGTCCACGGGTGTCATGAAGACCAGGTCCTGGTCGATCATGCGCTGCCAGTACGCCGCCACACGGCGGGTCGGCTCGTCCGCCAGCGAGACGTTCCAGGCACCGCCGCGGGTGTCGAACCACTGGGCGCCCGCCTGCCAGGCGAACGCGGCGAAGTGCGGCTCGCCGTCCGTGGCGAAGGCCACCAGCCGGCGGCCGGGCGCCTTGCTGCGAACGGTACGGGCCGCCTCCTCGAACGCGTCCCAGGTGCGCGGGACTTCGATGCCGTACGCGGCGAAGAGGTCGGTGCGGTAGTGCATCACCATCGGTTCCACGTCGAGCGGAACGCTGAAGACGCGCTTCTCGAAGGTGGTCAGCCCCAGGGCCTGCGGCAGGAGCTTGGACCGCAGGCCGTCGCTCATCATGTCCGTGAGGTCCGACGCGACTCCGTCGATGGCGAAGCCGGGGACCTGGGGGTACTCGATCGTCGCGACGTCCGGGGCGTTGCCGGCCCGCGAGGCGTTGCTCAGTTTCGCGTAGCCGCCCTGACCTCCCGCGGGGATCTGCTGGAAGTCGACCTGGACCGTGTCGTGCGTCCGGTTGAACGCGTCCACCACCTGCTGGCTCCCGCGCAGGGCGGACCAGAAGGTGATGTGTGTGGCGTTGCGGCCGGCCTTGTCGCCGGTGGTGGTTCTGCTCGTGCTGCTCGCCCCCGACGCTCCACCGCTGCATGCGCCGAGCGCGCCGGCCAGCGGTAGCGCGGCCATCGTGGCGAGCAGGGACCGACGGCTCTGTCGACCGGACATGGGCGCCTCCCGCGGCTCCTGAATGAAGACACGGGGAATCCTGATCGGCTGATCGGTAGCGGTCAATAGATCGCTCAGAAGAAAAATAAAGCGGTCAAACGCTCACTCCTCGTCGGGCGCAATCGCCTGCGCCGATCCACGGACCTTCAGCTCCGGCAGCAGTTCCGTCCTGCGCACCGGCCCGGCCGCCCCGGGAGCCGGCGACAGCCGGTGCAGCAGCAGTTCGGCGGCGGCCCGGCCGATGTCCGCCTTGGGCGGGGCCACCGCGGTCAGCGGGGTGCTGCCCAGCGCCGCGACCACATCGTCGTACGCCACCACCGAGCAGTCCCGCGGCACCTGCACCCCGCTCTCCGCCAGGCGCTGCACCAGCATCAGCGCGTCCACATCGCCGTGCAGCACGGCGGCCGTCGCACCCCGCTCCCGCAGCAGCGCGGCGAGATCGAGCGGGTCGCCTTCGCTCCGAGGCGCCCCGCCGCCCTCGTACCCCGGCTCGGAGGGGCCGGGGCCGGGCACCGCGTCCGGCGAACTCAGCACCACCGTCCAGTCCTCGACCTCGGGCCGGGCCTCCGCCACGGACGCGAAGGCGGCGCGCACCGTCCGGGCCGTCGGGCTGTCGTCGCGGGCGGCCAGGACGATCCGGCGGTGCCCGAGGGACACGAGGTGCTCCACGGCGAGGTGGATCCCGTACCAGTGATCCGAGCAGACCGAGTCCAGGGCGTGCAGGGCGCTGCCCGGCCGGGGCCGCCGCTCCATCAGCACGGTCGGCACCCCCACCTCCGCCAGCCAGCCGTAGTCGAGCTCCTCGGAGAGGGCGTTGCGCCACCGGGGGGCGATGAGGAGACCACGTGCACCGTCCGCCAGCGCCCGTTCCACCAGAGGCCGTTCGGCACCGGCCGCCTGCGGTGCGATGTGCAGGGCGATGCGAATCCCGGCCTCCTCCAGGACGGTCCGGGCGCCGTGCAGGGTCTCGTACAGATACGAATGCCGCTCCGGCACGACCAGGGCGATCGCGCCCCCGTCACCGGCCGGGTCGCCGTCCCTCGGCGCGGGCACCGCCGGCGGCCCCGCCGGATCGCGCACGGGCCGGGCCACCCCGTGCCCGCGCCGCAGCCGCCCCGCCCGGGCCAGCTCCTCCACGTCGCGCCGCACCGTCACCACGGAGACGTCCAGTTCGGCCGCGAGCGCGCTGACCTTGACCGCGCCGCGCGACTCCACCACCGCCAGGATTCGCCGCCGCCTGAGTTCAACCGGCTCCCGCATGCTGCTGGCCCCCTCGCCCTACCGCTGTGCGTTGTGCGTTTGAACGCTTCGTGTGAGCGCTTGGAGCGCAGCATAGCCATGGGCCGTCGAGGGCTCGTGCCGGGCGTGAGATCACGGGTATTACGATCTGTCCCTGGCATGGACACCCTCACCCTCTGGCAACTGGCGGCACTGGCCGCGGCATCCGCACTCGTCGGCTTCTCCAAGACGGCCGTCAGCGGTGCCAACACGATCAGTCTCGCGGTCTTCGCGGCGGTCCTGCCCGCCCGCGAATCCACCGGAGTGCTGCTCCCGATCCTCATCGCCGGTGATGTCCTCGCCGTGCTCACCTACCGGCGCCATGCGCACTGGCCGACACTGCTGCGGCTCTTCCCCGCCGTCGCCGTCGGCGTGGTGGCGGGCACGCTTTTCATGATGTGGGCGGGCGACGCCGCCGTCCGGACCTCGATCGGCGCGATCCTGGTCTTCATGGCCGGGGTCACGGTCTGGCGTCGCCGCACCACCGACACGAGTGCGGAGCCGGCGGCAGGTGCGGGACCGCCCACCGCGGCCGAACGGCTCAAGGCGCGGTCGTACGGCGTTCTGGGCGGTTTCACCACCATGGTCGCCAACGCCGGCGGCCCCGTGATGTCGCTCTACCTGCTGTCCGCGGGTTTCCGCAAGCTCGGCTTCCTCGGCACGTCGGCGTGGTTCTTCCTCATCGTCAACACGTCCAAGGTGCCCTTCAGCGTGGGGCTCGGGCTGATCGACGCCCGCTCGCTGCTCCTGGACGCCTGCCTGCTGCTGTTCGTCCTCCCGGGCGCATGGATCGGCCGCACATGCGTGGACCGGATCAACCAGCTGCTCTTCGAGCGCCTGGTGATCGGCGCCACGGTGCTGGGCGGCCTGCAACTGCTCCTGAACCCATAGGGCCTCTCGTTCGGATCACGCCGGGTCCCCGGCCTGATCCGGACGAAAGGCCCCAGGCCCTTCCGGACCGGAGTGATCCGGAAGGGCCGGTGAGCGGACGGGACCGGGCCGCTCAGACGATGTCCTCCTCGATCTCCGCCTGCTGACGCGCGCTTCCGTACGCCGACGGGGTGCCGTACGAGCCACGGGCGACGAACCACCACACGGTGGCCAGCGCGAGCACGGCGACGAGCGCGATCGACGCGTAGTTCATCGAGTCGACGGTGACCGGGGACCTCTGCGGCAGCAGGAACAGCACGGTCACGAGCACGACCCACACCACGGCGATCCAGCCGACCGGCTTCGACCAGCGGCCCAGGTGCCACGGCCCGCGCTCGAAGCGGCCCCCCGCGCGCAGCTTCAGGTAGATCGGGATCGCGTAGGCGGGCGTGATGCCGATGACGTTGATCGCGGTCACCGCCCCGTACGCGGTCGCCGAGTACAGCGACGGAAGGGCGAGCACTCCGGCGACGACGACCGACAGCCATACCGCGTTGACCGGGGTCTGCGTGCGGGCGCTCACCTTGCGCCAGAGCGAGGAGCCCGGCAGCGCGTTGTCCCGGCTGAAGGCGAACACCATCCGGCTGGTCGCGGCGACCTCGGCGTTGCCGCAGAACAGCTGCGCGGCGATGACGATCAGCAGCATCGCCGTGGCGCCCGAGGTTCCCAGCGCGTCGATCAGGATCTGGGCCGGAGGCACCCCGGTGGCGCTCTCCTGGGTGCCCGCGTAGTCCTGGATGGCGAACGTCAGCCCGGCGAGCAGGACGAAACCGGCCACCCAGGAGACCCAGATCGAGCGGACGATGCCGCGGGGCGCCGAGACCGAGGCGTCCGAGGTCTCCTCCGACAGGTGGGCGGAGGCGTCGTAACCACAGAAGGTGTACTGCGCGAGCAGCAGACCGATGGCCGCCACGTAGAGGGGGTTCTCCCAGCCGGTGTCATTGACGAACTCGGTGAAGACGAACGACGGCGACTGGTGGTGCGAGGGCACGATCGCGAGCACGGACACGATCACGGCGACACCCGCCAGGTGCCACCACACGCTGATCGAGTTGAGCACGCTGACCAGCCGGACGCCGAAGAGGTTCAGGACGGCGTGCAGCAGCAGGATGCAGAGGAAGATGACCATCGTCTTGCCCGGCGTCGGGGTGAAGCCCCATTGCAGGTTCATCAACGCACCGGTGAACAGCGCGGCACCGTAGTCGATGCCGGCGATCGCCCCGAGCAGCCCGAGCAGATTCAGCCAACCCGTGTACCAGCCCCACTTGCGGCCACCGAGCCGGTCCGCCATGTAGTACAGCGCCCCGGAGGTGGGATACGCGCTGGTGACCTCGGCGAGCGCCATGCCCACGCAGAGCACGAAGAGACCGACCCCGGCCCAGCCCCAGAGCATCACCGACGGCCCGCCGGTGGACATGCCGAAGCCGTACAGGGTCATGCAGCCCGACAGGATCGAGATGACGGAGAAACTGATGGCGAAGTTGCCGAAGCCGCCCATGCGGCGGGCGAGCACCGGCTGGTAGCCGAGTTCGCGCAGCCGCTGTTCCTCGTCCTGGGGCGGTACGGCCTCGGCGCCCTTCCGGTTCGAGGTGGATATGGACATGGGGAGACCTCCGTGAGCGGTGAGCAGATAAGGGAACAAAGGGACGTACGGGGAGTACGGGCCGGCCTCAGCCGTGCGGCCCCCGGCCGGGATCGCGGGCGGCGGCGAGGGCGCGGGTGCGGGCGCGCAGGAACACTTCCTCCGCCCCGCCGGGGTCCTTGGGCGAGCGGGTGCGGGACGCCCACGGCAGCGAGGTGAAGTACGGACCGAGCTCCTGGAACACGGGAGCGGCCTCGGCGAAGCGGAGCGCCCCCCACAGCGCGTGCGCCAGATGGTTGAGATCGAGCAGGGTGTGGGTGGCCGGCGGTGTGCGGCGGAACCAGATCTCCAGGGCGCGCAGCGCCTCGCGTTCCGCGTCCTCGGTGACCCAGTGCAGGTCGAGCGCCTTCTCGTGGCCGTGCTCGCGGCGATAGCGCTCCACCCTCACGTACAGCGGCAGCACATGGAGCGCCGACCCGTCGGGCGCGGAGGAGGCGGCCCACTGGACGAAGTTGACCGCCTCCGAGAGCGAGCCCCCGGCCTGGCGGGCGTACACGAACTGGAGCATGCGGTGGTACGCCTCGCGGTTGTGCGGGTCGCGCTTGTCGGCTTCCGCGAGCAGACCCCACGGCCCGGGGAAGAGCATCGGCCCGGGGGGATGCAGCCGGTGCTCCTCGAGCCGCTGGCGCTCGTCGAGCTGGGAGAGGGCCAGCAGGCACACCCAGGGCACCGGGTCCGCGGGCGAGGCGTGAGCGGCCGAACGGCATGCCTCCCAGGCCGCCTGCCAGAGCTCCTGCCCGCTGGGGTGGTCCGCGCGGCGGGCGCGGACCGCCCGCTCCACGGCGACCCGTGCGCGCATCACGGCAGCCGCGACGCTGCGCGGCTCCTCGGTCAGCCAGGCCTGGACGGCGTCCGATCCCGCGGCGACCGCCCCGAGCACCTGGGTCCGCTGGGTCCACAGGGCCCAGTCCGGGGTGCTCTCCAACAGATCCCGCATGGAGAGCCATCGACCGGTTCGTAAGTCCTGTAATGCGGAACGGAGTTCGTTGTCGTGACCGGCCGGATGGTAGACCGGCCGGAATTCACTGTTGGCCATGGACGTGCTCGGGGCATGGTGTCGGTCTCATCGGTCCTCGGGACGTGGGGGGTGAAGCAGCGGTTGAAGCGTGAACCGCTGTAAAGCGTCCGGTTGTTGCTCGGCTTCTTGCTCGGCGGTGAGTGTAGAGCCCTGCGCGCCGAACTCCCGAACGAATCGTGGATCTTCTTCAAGTCGCGTATGCAAACAGGAGGTTGAGTACCGGTGCGGGGTTCCGGACACAGGTCTTGCGGGCGCTTGACGTAACAGCTGGGCTGCACCACCCTGAAGTCCCGCGCCCGAAGATCATGATTCCGTTCAAGCCCGTGGGCTTGCGTACCGCTGGAGACCCGATGACAGGCCCGGTACTCGCCGTGGACCAGGGAACCTCGGGGACGAAGGCGCTGGTGATCTGCCCCGAGCGCGGCGTGATCGGTTCCGGTTCCGCGCCGGTGCGCCCGCGGTACGGACCCGGGGGAGCGGTGGAGGTGGACCCCGAGGAGCTCCTCGGCTCGGTCCTCGACGCCGGGGCGCGGGCCTTGGCGGAGGCCGCCGAACCGGTCGTCGCCGTCGGGCTGGCCAACCAGGGCGAGACGGTGCTCGCCTGGGACCCGGACACCGGGAGACCGCTCACCGACGCGGTCGTGTGGCAGGACCGCCGGGCCGAGGGGATCTGTCGTGAACTCGCGTCTCATGCGAATGAGTTGAGACGTCTCAGCGGGCTGCCGCTGGATCCCTACTTCGCCGCGCCCAAGATGGCCTGGATCCGTCGCGAACTGACCCGGGAAGGCGTCGTCACCACCAGCGACTCCTGGCTGGTCCACCGGCTCACCGGCGCGTTCGTGACGGACGCGGCCACGGCCGGGCGCACCCAACTGCTCGACCTCGACCACGTCGGCTGGTCACCCGCCGCCCTGGACGTCTTCGGCCTGGGCGACGAGCGCCTGCCGGATGTGGTCGACGCGGCCGGCGCGTTCGGTACGACGACCGCGTTCGGCGGCGAACTCCCGCTCACGGGCCTCCTCGTCGACCAGCAGGCCGCCCTGCTGGCCCAGGGCGCCCTGGACCCGGGATCCGCCAAGTGCACGTACGGCACCGGGGCGTTCCTCCTCGCCCAGACGGGATCCGTGCCCCGCCGAAGCTCCACCGGGCTGGTCAGCTGCGTGGCCTGGCGCCTCGGCGGACGCACCAGCTACTGCCTGGACGGCCAGGTCTACACGGCAGCCTCCGCGGTCCGCTGGCTCACCGACCTCAACGTGATCTCCGGAGCCGCCGACCTCGACCCCGTCGGCGGCTCCGTCCCCGACTCCGGGGGCGTCACCTTCGTACCGGCGCTCGCCGGACTCGCCGCCCCCTGGTGGCGGGGCGACCTGCGCGGCTCGGTGACCGGCCTGGGCCTGGACACCACCGCCGGCCACCTCGTGCGCGCGCTGTGCGAGGGCATCGCCGCCCAGGTCGTCGAGCTCACCGACGCGGTGGCGGCCGACCTGGGCCGGCCGCTTTCCGCCCTGCGCGTCGACGGCGGGCTGACCCGCTCGGCACTGCTCATGCAGACCCAGGCCGACCTGCTGCAACGACCCGTAGAGGTCTCCGCCCTGCCCGACGTCACCGCACTCGGCGCCGGGGCCGTGGCCAGGCTCGGCATCGATCCCGGACTCTCCGTCGCCGAGGCCGTCCCCGCCTGGCGCCCCGCCGCGGTGTACGAACCGCGCATCGGCGGTGACGAGGCGGCCGAGCGCCTCGCCGGCTTCCGTGCGGCCGTCGAAACCCTCCTGGAACGGTCATGAGCGCCGGCGGGATCGTCGTGAGCAGCGGCCGGCACGGCGTGAGCGCCGGCTGGAGCGTCGTGAGCGCCGACTGGCACGGCATGAGCCCCGTCCGGAGCGTCGTGAGCGCCGACTGGCATGGTGTGTGCGCCGGCTGGATCGCGGTGAGCACCGGCCGGACCGCCCGATGAGGCAGACCGTCACGACCGCCGGGGACCCGCTGCCGGTACTGCCCGGCGGAGCCCCGTACGACGTCACCGTCATCGGAGCGGGCGTGGTCGGCACCGCCATCGCCCGCGAACTCGCCCGCTACCCGCTGCACACCGCCCTCGTCGAGGCGTCGGACGACATCGGCAACGGCACGTCCAAGGCCAACACCGCGATCCTGCACACCGGGTTCGACGCCGTCCCCGGTTCGCTGGAGGCCCGTCTCGTACGCGAGGGACAGCGGAAGCTCTCCGCGTACGCCGCCGAGACGGGGATCCCCGTGGAACGCGTCGGCGCCCTCCTGGTCGCCTGGGACACGGAGCAACTCGGCGCGCTCCCCGGCCTGCTGGCCAAGGCCGAAGCCAACGGCTACCACGCAGCCAGGATCCTGGACGCCGACGAGGTCGCCGAACGGGAACCCCTTCTGGGCCCCGGCGCACTCGGTGCGCTCGACGTCCCCGGCGAATCCGTCATCTGCCCATGGACCACCCCCCTCGCCTTCGCCACCCAGGCGGTCCGCGGGGGCGTCCACCTGCACCTGGACTGCCCGGTCCGCGACATCCGGCCCGGGGCCGCCGTCCACACCCTGGCGACCGGGCGCGGACCCCTGCGCACCCGCTTCCTGGTCAACGCCGCCGGGCTGTACGCCGACGAGATCGACCGGCTGCTCGGCCACGACGTCTTCACCGTCACCCCGCGCCGCGGCCAGCTGATCGTGTTCGACAAACTCGCGCGCGACCTCGTCCGCCACATCCTGCTCCCCGTTCCCACCGCGGCGGGCAAGGGCGTCCTGATCGCACCGACGGTCTTCGGGAACGTGCTGCTCGGCCCCACCGCCGAGGAACTCGACGACAAGACCGCCACCGGATCCACCCGGGAGGGCCTCGACCTGCTGAGGGAGAAGGGCCGCAGGATTCTGCCCCGGCTCCTCGACGAGGAGGTGACCGCCGTGTACGCGGGACTGCGGGCCGCCACCGGCCAGGAGGACTACCGGATCCAGGAGTACCCCGACCGGCGTTACGTCGCCGTAGGCGGCATCCGGTCCACCGGGCTGACCGCGTCCATGGCCATCGCGGACCACGTGATCGCCCTCCTCGCCCGCACCGGACTCGATCCGGGCGACCCCACCGGGCTCGAACCCCTCACCATGCCCGGCCTCGGCGAGGCGGGCCGCCGCCCCTGCCTCGACGCGGAACTCATCGCCCGGGACCCGGCCTACGGCACCGTGGTCTGCCACTGCGAACGTGTCACGGCGGGCGAGATCCGTGACGCACTCGCCTCCACCCTCCCGCCGCGCACCGTCGCCGGACTTGCCCGCAGGACCCGAGCCGGCAACGGACGCTGCCAGGGCTTCCACTGCGGAGCCGCACTCCGCGCACTGACCGAGGGGGTACAGCCATGAGCCGCCGCGAGCGGACCGTCGACGTCCTCGTCGTCGGAGCGGGACCCGCAGGACTGGCCGCCGCCGCCGAACTCGCCGCGTCCGGCGTACGACGGGTCGAGGTCCTGGAACGGGAACAGACCGCGGGCGGCATCCCCCGCCACTGCCACCGCACGGGATTCGGCGGCAGCCGTACGGAAGGCGGGACGACCGGCCCCGAGTACGCCCGCCGGTGCACGGACGCGGCCACGCGCGCCGGTGCGACCCTGCGCACCGGCGTCACCGTCACCGGGTGGGCCGGACCGCTCACCCTCGACGCCACGGGACCGGGCGGGCTCGAACGGATCACCGCACACGCCGTCGTCCTCGCCACCGGAGCCCGTGAACGCCCGCGCAGCGCCCGGCTCGTCCCCGGGACCCGCCCGGCGGGGGTCTACACCACCGGAGAACTCCAGCAGGCCGTTCACCTCCACCACCAGCACATCGGCACCCGCGCCGTGATCGTCGGCGACGAGCCGGTCAGCCTCGCCGCGGCCGGCACCCTGCGGGCCGCCGGGGTCGCGGTCGTCGCCCGGGTCACCGACCGCCCGCCCTTCCTCCCCGCAGCCCTCGGACCGCGCCACGGCGTCCCGCTGCTCACCCGCACCACGGTCACGGCCCTGACGGGCCGCACCCGGCTCACCGGGGTCGCGGTGCGGCACAGGGACGGCCGTACGACGACCCTGCCGTGCGACACCGTGGTGTTCACCGGCGACTGGATCCCCGACCACGAACTCGCGCGCCGCGGCGAGGTGCCGCTGGACGCGGGGACCCGCGGTCCCGCGTACGACGCGGCCTACCGCACCGGCGCACCCGGGGTGTTCGCCGTCGGCAATCTGCTCCACGCGGTGGAGAGCGCCGGTGCCGCGGCGGCGGAGGGCCGCGCCCTCGCCGTCCCCGTACGACGCCATCTGGCCGCGGGCGCCTGGCCCGCCCGCCGGCCCGCGATCACCGTCGCCCACCCGCTGGAATGGATCGCGCCCAACCTGCTCGGACCCGACGGCGACCGGCCGCTGCACGGCCGCTTCGTCCTGCGCGCCGTCCGGCCGCTGACGGCCCCGCTGCTCGTGGTCCGGCAGGGCGGGCGGGAGCTGTACCGCCGGCGCCTGCTGCGCACCGTCCGGCCGGGCCGCCCCTTCCACCTGCCCGCCGGCTGGCTCGACCGGGCCGATCCGCACGGCGGGACGGTGAACGTCTCGACCGGCTGAACGGCTGCTCAGGGGATGAGCAGCCAGTCCGCACCGATCGCCGCGACCAGGCCGACTCCCAGCAGCCAGCTGCCGAGCCGGGTCCGGCCGTTCCTGCTGAGCTCGATCACGATCCCGCACAGGATCAGCGCGAGCCCGTACACCCCCACCACCAGGACCGAGGACCGGCTCGCGATCCGCAGCCCGAGGACGACCGCCATCGCCGCCATCCCGACCGAGGAGAGGACGATCCGCAGGCGTCTGGCCTGCCGGGGCGTCAGCCTCCGGTCGCCGGCTTCGGCGGAGTCCTCCGGTTCGGCTATCGGTGCGTCCACGGCCTGGTCCTGGTCAGAAGTGCTCATGACGCCGGATCGTAATGGTTTCCCACGACACTGTTCACCGCTCTCGGTCAAGGAGAGGGAAAGTAACGGGAGTTCGGAGTCCGGCGCCCCCTGGCTCCCGCGCCCACCGCACCGCTCGCCCCGTCAGCCGTCAGCCGTCGGCCGTGAGGCGTGCGCCGTCAGCCGTGAGGCGTCTACGCGCAGCCGTCAGTCGTCCGGGCGCAGTCGCGGTGCTTCCGCGGCCGCGTCGACGGCCGGGGCGCCCGGCTCCTCCACCCGCGCCGCCAGCTCCGTAACCCAGTCGGTGAGTGCGCCGATGCGCATCCCGTACGGCGGCGGGGCGGAGCCGGAGCCGGACGCATCCGCTCGGGTGGCGAACTCCTCCAGCGCCGCCGCGCCCCGCCGGAGCAGCCGCGCCCCGCCCGTCGCGTTCCCCCGGGCCGCATGGGTCAGCCCGACGGCCAGCTGGGCCAGCCCGCGCCACAACTCCCGCTCCGCGTCGGGGCCCGACTTCCACGCGTCCTCGAAGACCTCGTGCGCGTGGAACGGCATTCCCGCGTCCAGCAGCCGCTGAGCCTCCCGTACGGTCTCCAAGGGGTCGCGCACCACCCCCTCGGGCTGCCGCTCCACCCCCGGCGCCCCGTACGGCAGGGGGCGTCCCAGCCCGTCCCGGGGGCGCGCGTTGTGCGCCCGCCCCTCCACATCCCGGTCCCTGCGCGTCTCGTCCACCCGTCGATTGTGCCTCGTACCTGCGACGAACTGCCCGAACCACTGTCGGTGGGCCCCCGCGCACGACTAGTCTCGACTGTCACCGAAA
The DNA here is from genome assembly GCF_004795105.1 of Streptomyces sp. A0642. Classification (GTDB taxonomy): domain Bacteria; phylum Actinomycetota; class Actinomycetes; order Streptomycetales; family Streptomycetaceae; genus Streptomyces. Next base: position 52,671 of record NZ_SSBL01000037.1, read on the forward strand.
CGACTTTGGGGGAGGGTAGGCATGAAGCCGTCCCGGCCGCTGTACGAGCGCGAACCGGAACTCGCCGCTGCCGCACAAGCCGTTGACGCGCTCTGCGGCGCGCAGGCCACCGGCGGGCTGCTGGTCTTCAGCGGCGAAGCGGGGATTGGGAAGACGGCGCTGCTGGCCGAGATCCAGGCCATGGCCGCCGACCGGTGCACCATCTGGTCCGCACGAGGCGGCGAGACGGTCACCTCGGTCCCGTTCCATGTCGTGCGCCAACTGCTCCAGCCCGCGCTCGACGAGTTCTCCGCCGACGAGGTGAAGGCCCTGTTCGGGGCGTGGTACGAGAGCGCGGCACCGGCCCTCGGCCTCGCCGAGCCGACCGGACCGCAGCCCGACCCGCAGGGTGTGCGTGACGGCCTCGACTGGGTCGTCCGGCAGCTCGCCTCCCGGTGGAGCCACCGCCCGCTGCTGCTCATCATCGACGACGCGCACTGGGCGGACGGTGAATCCCTCGCCTGGCTCGCCTCGTTCACCGCCCGGCTCGGCGAGGTGAAGGTCCTGGTCGTCCAGGCCCACCGCCCCGAGGAGCTCGCGGCCCGCGAGGCCAAGCGCACCCCGGCCGGCAGCCACCCGGCACAGGTCCGGGTCGCCCTGCGCGCGCTCACCCCCGACGCGACCGCGGAGCTGGTCCGCGCCACCCTCGGGGAGCACGCCGACGACCCGTTCTGCCGTGAGGTGTGGGCCGTCACGGGCGGAAATCCCTACGAGGCGGTCGAACTCGTCGCCAAGGTCCAGGACCGGGAGCTGGCCCCGCTCGAGGAATCCGCCGGACTGCTGCGCGAACTCGGTGCGTCCGCCCGGGGCAGCGGTCTCGTCGACCGGCTCGAACGGCTCGGCACGAACGCCAACCGGTTCGCGTGGGCCGCCGCCGTCCTCGGTACGGAGATCTCCCAGGACCTCGCCGCCACCCTGGCCGGGATGAGCCCCGCCGAAGCGGCGGACTGCACGGCCCGGCTGCGCGAGGCCCGTATCGTCAGCGGCTTCGACCCGCTGGAGTTCGTGCACCCCCTGATCGCCACCGCCGTGTACCGCTCCATCCCGCCGGCCACCCGCACCGCCATGCACGGCAGGGCCGCCTGGGCGATCACCCGGGCCGGCCTGGGACCGGCCGCCGCTTCCCGCCATCTGCTCGAAGTCCACCCGGACGACGACCAGGAACTGGTCGCACAGTTGCGGGCGGCCGCCAACCAGCACCTCGCGGTCGGCGCCCCCGAGGCCGCCCGGCGCTGCCTCGAGCGGGCCCTGCGGGAGCCCCCGCGCCACGACGTGCGCGCGACCCTGCTCTACGAACTGGGCTGCGCCACCCTCCTCAGTTCGCCCGCCACCACCGTCCAGCACCTGCGGGCCGCGCTCGACATGCCGGGCCTCGCCGACGAACTGCGGGTCGACGCCACGTACCGGCTCGCCGCCGCGCTGTCGCACAACAACCAGCTGAAGGAGGCGGCGCTCGCCCTGGCGGCCGAGGCCGAGCGCACCGCGCCCGGCCCGGGCCTGATGCGCCTGCAGGCCGCCCACTTCCTTTGGGAGGGCATGCAGGCCACCGAGGAGGACGGTCCCGGCCGCTCCCGCCGGCTCGCCGCCAACGCCGACCACCTCGCCGGCCGGGACAACGCCGAACGGGCGCTGCTCACGCTGCGCGCCTTCGACGCGATGCTGCGCGGCGAGAACTCCCAGCTGATCGTGGACCTGTGCGAACGCGCCCTGGTCAACGGCCATCCCGCACGCGGCCTCGGCTGGACCGACACCGAATGGGGTTTCGAACTCCCGACGCTGCTCGGCATCACGTACGCCTTCACCGACCAACTCGACCGCGCCGAGGAACTCTTCGGGGAGGCCGTCCGCGCCTTCGAGATCTCGGGCTGGAGCGGTGCCCATCTGGCCTTCGCCCACACGCTGATGGGACTGGTCCACCGCCGTCGCGGGCGGCTGGCCGAGGCGGAGGGCTTCCTGCGCGAGGGGCTCCGCCTCGCCGACCGTGTGGGCAGCGGACTGCCCGTCCACTGGGACGCCGCCTGTCTGCTCATCGACACGCTGCTGGCCCGTGGCCGCGTCACGGAAGCCCGCAAGACAGCCGACCAGTACGACTTCGGCCTGCCCTACCCCAGCGCCATGGTGCTGCCCGACGCCCCGTGCGTCCGCGGCCGCCTGCTCCTCGCCGAAGGCCGTACGAAGGAGGCCGTCACGGAACTGGAGGCGGCCGGCCACGCCCTCGAACCGCGGGGCAGGTTCAACGGCATCTGGGCGCCCTGGGCCGGCGACCTGGCCCGCGCCCTGGCCGACGACGACCCGAACCGCGCCGCCCAGCTGGCCAACTCCGCCCGGATACACGCCGAGCGGTTCGGTACCGACACGGCGATCGGCGAGGCGCTGCGCTGTGTGGCCGTCTTCGCCCGCCCCGAGGAGGCCGTCCATCTGCTGGGCGAGGCGGTCCGCCACCTGGAGGCCTCGCCGTCCGGCTACGAACGCGCGCTCGCCCTGTTCGACCACGGCGTCGCCACCCGGTCCCCTCGGGAACTCGCCCGGGCGCACAAGCTGGCGACGGCCTGCGGCGCCGAAGCACTGGCGACCCGCGCCCAGCAGGCACGGGCGTCGATCCGGTCCACGGAGTGAGGTAATGTTTGTCCTGCGCAGCCGCCCGGAGGACCGGGGGACTGGCAGCGGGACGTGGCGCAGCTTGGTAGCGCACTTGACTGGGGGTCAAGGGGTCGCAGGTTCAAATCCTGTCGTCCCGACTCGAGAGAGTCGTAGACCGAGGGGCCGATCCGGAGCAATCCGGATCGGCCCCTCGGTCGTTCTCGGCGCAGCCGTCGCCGATCGGCGACCACCGTCCCAGGACCCCGTTCTGCGCTTCCGAGGGCAGGGGCGGGCCTGTTCGGCTCACCGCGTCGGCGGGGGACCGGGCCGCGGCCGGAACAGCGGCCGGTCCGCGGAAACGCCGGTGGGCAGGGGCCCGCGGCCGGCCCTCGGACCGGTGCGCAGGCGCCCGCGGCCGGCCGTCCTCAGCTGGAGAGCTTGGCCAGGAACGCGGAGAGATTCCCCCTCGTCCGCGCGATCTTCTCCTCGAGCGACAGGGACTCCTCGAACCGGGCGCCCGAGGCCACCGCCTTCTTCCCGCGCACATAGAGCGAGCAGGCCAGGTCGGTGCACATGTACAGCCCGACCGAATTCCCCTCGCGTCCCGCCACCCCCGCCTTGCGGGCCGTCTGCAGGGAGACCCCGCTGCCCGGGTGTGTGGTCAGGCAGAGCGAACACATGCTGCGGTGGAGGAATCCGCGCTGGTGGGAGGGGAAGCGCAGCGAGATCCCGGTCAGCCGGCCTTCGTGCTCGGTGACGAGGTAGCTCCGCCCCGGGGCGGAGAGGTCACGCCACCCCAGGAAGTCGAGATCGTCCCACGGCAGCTCCTCGAACTCCCGGGGCAGCGGCAAGCGCTTGGCCTCCCCCTTGGAGCAATTGACGAACGATGTGCGGATGTCCTGCTCGGTCACGGCCTTCATACCGACGACGCTAACTCTGCCTACGAGCCCTAGGCAAACGATTAATGCCTATAGGGCTATCCCTGCGCATCCTCGGATGCGATGTCCAGACGGTGCACGGGCGGGTGCGCGATGCCGAGGTCGGGGCGCCAGGCGGCGAGGATCTGCGCCGAAGGGTCGAACAGCGGCGTCGGCAGTTCCTCCGGCCGGGTCCACTGCCAGGCGCTGATGAGATGGGGCTCGGTCACCCGCGCTGCCCCGTCCCCGACGGTCACCAGTGCGGCCATCGTCACCCGGTTGATGCCGTGGACCGCGTCGTGCAGCATCGCGAAGACGCGCACCTCGCCCTCGGCGGCCTCCAGTCCCGTCTCCTCCCGGAGCTCACGCACCGCCGCCGCCGCGATCGACTCGTGCGTCGGGTCCACCTTGCCGCCGGGCAGTTCCCAGGTGCCGCTGTGGTGCCGCCCGAGCAGGATCCGCCCCTGCCCGTCCTGTACGAGCACGCCGACGCCCAGCGCGGCCTGGGCCAGGGGCGGGCGGGCGTTGCGGGCGGGGACCGGGGGCGACGCGGCGCTGTCCATGGGTTCCTCACGGGATTCGGTGACCGTTACAAGGCGTAGAGCCTAGGCGTCCGGGCCTCCGCGCACTGCGGCTATACGGCCAGGCGCAGCGAGGTGGCCGAGATGCCGAGGCGCACCGTCTGGCCCCATGTCAGCTCCAGCGCGTCCGCCTCCATGCCGTCGCCGAAGACCACCAGCCGGTCGGACTCGACGGTCAGCCGGAGCCCCTGCCCGCGGCCCAGCTCACCCGAGACCATCGAGGTGCCCGTCGCCGGTGACGGCCAGGCCTCCCGGACGAACCAGAGCAGGCGGGGATCGGTGGGGCCGGGGAGGGTGAGCGCGCTGCCTCGTTCCTGCCACAGGGAGCGAAGCCAACCGGTGGCGCCGGTCCCGGTGCCGACGAGCACGCCGGACGAGGCCTGTGGCTCGGCGGGGGAGTCCGCGGGGCCGGCGCCGAGCCGGTAGCGCGCCGTCTGGTGTCCGGGAGGGCCCAGGTAGATCTCATTGAGGGCCAGGAGCCGCTGGGTGTCGTCGGCCACCGCCTCGACCATCGTGAGCTCGTCCGCCCGGCCGGCCGGCGCCACGGCGGCCCGCAGCAGGGCCGCCGCGTCGGCGGGCCGGTGGCGCACCAGGACGCCGGGGTTGCGGCCGGGGTCCGTGTCGATGCCCACGACAGGCTGGCCGGAGAGGTACTTGGCGGCGTTCGCGACGAGCCCGTCCTGGCCGACGACGACCACCACGTCCTCGGGCGCGAACAGGAACCGGTCCAGATCTGCCCGCTCCACCCGGGAATGGCGCCACTGGAGCGGCACGGCCGCCGCCACGTCGGCAAGGGCCTGCCGGGTCCGTTCGTGCCGCCGGGCCACCTCGTCGATGGACCGGCCCCTGCTGGAGAGGAAGAACGCCGCCTGGCCGTGCGTACCGTGCCGGGCCAGCAGCTCCTCGTACTCGGTGGTGCGGTGGACCAGGACCGCCCTCGGCGCCAGGCTCACGCCCGCGTCTCCGGGGCGCTCCGGCCGAGCTTGGCGAGCAGGCCGGTGAGGACGTCGGGGGAGAGGGTGAGGCTGTCGATGTGCGGCAGGTTCTCGGCGAGCCGGGTGGCGGCCAGCGCGTGCAGGGTCGAGGCGTCGGCCTCCCCGTGCACCCGCAGCCACGCCGCCTGCGCCTCGGCCCGGGCCGCGCCGACCTCACGGGCCGCCTCCGCCTCCGCGTGTGCGAGGCGCACCGTGCGGGCCGCCTCCGCCTCGGCGCGCACCTTGTCCGCCGCCGCGTGCTCCTCGGCCTCGCGGCGGGTGTTGGTGCCGCGCTGCTCGACCAGCTGCTCCTCGCGCCGGGCGAGTTCGATCTGGCTGGCCAGCTCGTTCTCGGCGATCGTCCGCTCGCGTTCGACGGCCACGGCCCGGCGTTCGTAGGTGGCCCGGTCGGCCTCCTGCTGGATCTGCTCGCGCGCCGGGGTGCGCAGCGCGCGTTCCACCTCGGCCTCGGGGCGGATGGCCACGACGCGAACCGCCACCACGTCGATACCGGTGGCGGGGAGCCTGGGCTCGCCGGCCAGACCGGCCGCCACGCGTTCGCGTACCGCGGCGACGCCGTCCATCAGGGCCGCGGCCAGCGGGGTGCGGGCCAGCACGTCCAGGGTGTGCTGCTGCGCCGTCTCGGTGAGGAGCGTCGCTATCTGTTCCAGAGGCGCACCGCGCCAGGCGCCGGTGTCGGGATCGACGGAGAAGTCGAGCCGCGCGGCCGCCTCGGCCGGATCGCTGATCCGGTAGGTGACCGTGGCCTGCACGGTGACGTCCTGGAAGTCGGCCGTGCGGGCGTGGAACGCCATGGCCAGCTCGCGGTCGTTGACCGGCACCTCGGAGAGCGCGGCGCTGAGCGACCGGTACCAGAAGCTCAGTCCCGCCCCGTCGTGGGCGAGCACGCCGCGCTTGTGGTGGCGGATGTGGGCGGTCGGCGCGGAGCGCAGATGACGCCAGCCGAAGCGCCGTGTGATGTCGGCCATGATGGACCCCCTCGTTCTCGTCGTAGCGACGATAATGGCTCGCGCTGCATATCGTCAAGAGGACGAGAAGGGGGATCGGCGGCCG
>NZ_SSBL01000038.1 GCF_004795105.1 Streptomyces sp. A0642
GCGGCACCGGCGGCGCGGGCCGCTCCGGCGGTTCGGGCCGCGGTGGCGCGCCCGCCCGCGGGCGCCGCGCCGCGTAGCCCGTCGTCATTCCATCCCGTCCGGCGTGTGAGGACGAAGCGGCAACCGGGTTCGCCCGGAGCAACCGCTTCCGGCCTCCCACGCCGGACGGGCTTGTTTCCACCCTCAGGTCGTGCAGTCCAGCACCGTCCGGCACAGCGCGCACCGCGCCCGCACCCGGCCGCGGACCGGCACCCTGTTGCGCTGATGGCAGGTCGGGCACGGGAACGAGACGCGCAGCCCGTCGTCCCCGGCCTCGAACGCGTACGGTGCCTCCGGCCCCGCAGCCGGCGCCGCACCCGGGTGGTCCTGGGCGTAGCGCCGGTCCTTCGCGTACCGGCGCCGGCCCGCCCAGCCCGCGGCCGTCAGCGGCGGCTGCGCGCTCTCGCGCAGCGCCTGAGCCTTCCCCTTCGTGTACGCGGTGTACGCCTGCGGGCTGGTGAACCACGGCGAGGGATCCTCGTCGAAGGCGATCGCCCGCTTGGCCAGCACGTACCCGAACTCCTCCGGGGTGAGATAGCCGAGCTTCTGGCTGGACGTGGCGTCCTGACGGAACGCGTCCAGCAGCAGCCAGCCCGCCCCCAGATAGGCCGCCGCGGTGTCGGTGAGGATCTCGTTGGCACGGGTCCCGGGGAACTCCAGGCCGAGCCGGTGCAGCAGCACATGCGTGACCTCGTGCGACAACGCGGCCCCGATGTCCCTGCGATGGGTCCGGAAACGGTCGTTCAGCTCGATGAAGTACTCAGGGCCCGCCGCGAGTTCGACGCTTCCCGCATGCTCCATCGAGCGGAACGCCACGATCATGCGGGCGTCCGGCAGCCGCAGATGGCGCACCATCGCCCGCGCCACCCGCTGGGCGCCGAGATGGAGGTCGTCCGCGTCGGCGAACGCGGCGTCGACGGGGGCGAGGCTGGGGGCGAAGCGGTGGACGCCGTCGTACGACAGCCGCCGGTAGAGGGCGGTGATCGCCGACCGGACCGTGGCCAGATGCGGGAAGCCGTGCGTCACCGGGCTGGTGTGGGGGCTGTCCGACACGTCCCCACCCCCACGTCGCGGCGCTCGACTCCTCACCACTGTAGACCGCGAGGGCCGTTGCCCGTCAGGCGTCCGCGTCCGCCGGACCGCCCGCCCGCACGGGCACGCCCGGCCCCAGCTCCGCGAACGGCGCCCCCGCGCCCTCCACCTCCAGCACCCACACCTCGTTCACGCCGTCCCGCAGCACCGGGCCCGGCACGTACAGCGTCCCCTGCGGGCCCGCCGACCAGTAGCGCCCGAGGCAGAACCCGTTCACCCACACGAAGCCCCGCGTCCAGCCCGGCAGTTCGAGCCCGGCGTGCCCGGTCCCGGACACGTCCGCGACCTCGAACGTGCCCCGGTACAGGCCACTGGGACCCGACCCGTCGACCGGCGCGAACGGCACGCCGGCCACCGCCGCGGGCTCGTCGAACGCGTCGAGCCGCAGCGCCCGTGCCCGTACGCCGTGCAGGAACTGGCGCTCGTGCAGGACGCCCCCCGTGATCCCCTTCGGTTCGCCCAGCCGCGGACCGTAGTTGACCCGGCCCAGCGACTCCACCCACAGCTCCACCTCGGCCGGCCCGGCCACCGGCTCCGGCAGGTATGCGTCCCCCTCGCTCAGCACCCCGCGGCGCACCCCGTCGACGTACACCGTCGCCCGGTCCCGCAGGCCCGCGACACCCAGCGTGTACGGGCCGCGCGGACCCGGCACCGCGACCCGGTAGCGCACCAGGCCGCGGTCCACCCCCAGCTCCTCGAACGTGGGCGGCACACCGGACTCCGCCGCCTCCTCGTCACCGAGCGCCTCCATGACGGCCGGCAGCGGCGCCCACTCGGTCAGCTCGGCCCGCACCGGGGCCAGCCCGACGGGCTCCGGCGGGAGCGCGGGCAGCGGCCCGTCCGCGTACGGCGCGAGGACCTCCCGGAACAGGCGGAACTTCTCCGTCGGCCGCCCGTACTCGTCGACCGGCGCGTCGTAGTCGTACGACGTCACCGTCGGCAGCAGCTCCTCGTCCTGCAACGGCCCGGAACGGTTGGCGCCCGCCCAGCCGGCGAAGTTCGTCCCTCCGTGCGCCATGTAGACGTTCACCGACGCCCCGCACTCCAGGATCTCCCGCAACGCGCCGGCGGCCTGCGCCGGATCCCGCACGACCGGAGCCGCGCCCCAGTGCTCGAACCAGCCGCACCAGAACTCCATGCACATCAGCGGCCCACCGGCCTGGTGCCGGCGCAGCACCCGGAACGCCTCGCGCGCCCCCGAACCGAAGTTCGCCGTGGCGAGCAGACCGGGGACCGAACCACCGGTGAGCATGTGGTCCTCAGGCCCGTCGGAGGTGAACAGCGGAACGCTCACCCCGCACGCACCGAGCATCGCCGCGACCCGGCGCAGATGGACCGCGTCGGTGCCGTAACTGCCGTACTCGTTCTCCGCCTGCACCATGATCACCGGACCGCCGCGGTCGATCTGCCGCTCCGCCACCTGCGGCAGCAGCTCGGTGAACCACCGCTCCACCGCGGCCAGATACCCGGCGTCCCGGGTCCGCACCCGCCGGCCGAACCGGCCGGTCACCCACGCGGGGAGCCCGCCGTTCTCCCACTCCGCGCAGATGTACGGTCCCGGCCGGACGATCGCCCACAGGCCGGCCCGGTGCGCCGCGTCCAGGAAACGGCCGAGCGCCCCCACGTCACGGAACTCGCCCGGCCGCGGCTCGTGCAGGTTCCAGGGCACGTACGTCTCGACGCAGTTCAGGCCCATCGCCCGCAGCATCGACAGCCGGTGCTCCCACTGCGCCTCGTGCACCCGGAAGTAGTGCAGGGCCCCCGACAGCAGCCGTACGGGCTTTCCGTCGATCCGGAAGTGGTCGTCCCCCACGGTGAAGTCAGCCATCGTGCTCGTTCTCTCCTGTGCGCGCGGTCCCGTGAACGCCGCGCCGGCACACGGCCCGGTATGCGGAACGCGGTACGTGTGACGGAGCGGGCGGCACCCGGGAGCAATGTCACGGACCAGCGTCGCCCCCTGGCGTGCGGCCGGTCCATGGACAAAGATCACTGCTGTTTGGACGCAGCCGCACGACTGCTGGTGCGCAGCACACGACGTCGCACGTCAGCCGGGAGCGGCCGGGGGAGCGGAGGGGGAGCGAGGGCCGATGTACCACACCTGGATGCGTTTCTTCACCCCGAGCCCGCTCCACCACCGCCTCGGCCTGGTCTGCCTGGGGGTCGGTCTGCAGCACGGCACGCTGCCGGCCGTCGGGCCCCGCACCCTGGACCACCACGTGGCGGTCGTCATCCACACGGGCAGCGGATGGTTCGCCGGACCGGATGGGCGCCGGCTGCCCGTCACCGCGCCCAGCCTGATCTGGCTGACCCCCGGCACCCCCCACCACTACGGCGCGGATCCGGTCACCGGCTGGGACGAGAGCTTCGTCGACTTCACGGGGCCCGCCACGACCACCTACACCGAACTCGGCTGCATCGAACCGGAACGCCCCCTCGTCCCGCTCGCCGACACCGCGGCGCCCCGGGCCGCGATCGGCCGGATGGTCCGGGCGGCCCGGCGCGGCAACCCGCTGCTGGAGGTGGAGACGGGGGCGGCCGTCCACGAACTCCTCGTCGCGCTGCGCCGCGCACGCGCCGACATCGGCCCCGACGGCGACCCGGTGCTGCAGGCCCTGGCCCGCGACGCCTTCCAGCCGCTCTCCGTCGCCGAGCACGCCGCCCGGCACGGCATGACACCCGCCGAACTGCGCACGGCGGTGCGACGGGGGGCCGGGTGCAGCCCGAAGGACTACCTCCTCGGCATCCGGCTCGGCCACGCCAAGGAACTCCTGGCCACCAGCGACCTGCCCGTCGCCGCCGTCGCCCGGCGCGTGGGGTACGACGATCCGGCGTACTTCTCCCGGCTGTTCGCCCGCCGCGTCGGCATGGCCCCGGTCCGCTTCCGCGCCCAGCAGGGCCGCAGCGTGCCGGGCGGCTGGAGCGACCGGGTCCCGGATCCGGAACACCCACCGACGATCATCCCCTAAGGGCTGTCCCGCAATTCCTGGCGGGCGCGCGACGCCAGCTACGGCACCTCGCCGCGTTGTCGAAACGCCCGAATACATCCAGTATGCGGCCGCCTCTCCGCCTTGCGATGCACCGCATCTGACGCCGCGCGCTGATCCACCAGGAACTGCGGGACAGCCCTTAGCGGGGCACCTCTAAGCTCACTGACCATGACCACGAGCGACATCGACGATTCCGTAGGCGCCGAACTGAACCGGCTGCGCGAGAGCATCGACAACATCGACGCGGCTGTTGTCCACATGCTCGCCGAGCGTTTCAAGTGCACCCAGCAGGTGGGCCACCTCAAGGCCGCCCACCAGCTCCCCCCGGCCGACCCGGCCCGCGAGTCCCGCCAGATCGCCCGGCTGCGCCAGCTGGCGGAGAGCGCGCACCTGGATCCGGCGTTCGCCGAGAAGCTGCTGAACTTCATCGTGGCCGAGGTCATCCGTCACCACGAGCGGATCGCGGAGGAGTCGGCGAACGGGTCGGGCGGCGCGGGGGCCTAGGGCGTGTTTCGAGAGTCCCGCCTGCTCGGCGACGCCTGGCACGCACACTCGCCGCGTTGTCGGGATCGCCCCGATACAACCAGTATCGGGGCGACCCTCCGCCTTGCGATCGCACGCACCAGGCGCCGCCGAGCCGCCCTCCGGGCGGACGGCGCTACTTTCGAAACACGCCCTAGCGCCTTCGGCCGGCGCGACGGCCGGTGTCAGCGGCTCCTCGGGCGGCGACCGGGGCGGGGCCGATGTGCCCGACGAGGAGTATCTCGTCCACGGCGACGAGCAGCACCCCTGCACCCTCCGGACCGGGTATCTGAGCGACATGCTCGAGATCAGCCATACGCCCGGGGCGGGAGACGTCTGTCTCCTCGACCCGCACGTGGTCACACCGTCCGGGGAGTGGGAGGCCTGGTATCTCGCGCGCTGGCTGCCCGGAGCCGTCCGGTACCGGTCCTTCTGGGATCTCATGAACGACGAGTACCGGAGCTTTCGCGGCGACCGCGCGTGAGCGCCCCTCAGGGCGAGATCTCCTCCAGCGGGCGGTTCGCCGTCTCCTCCGCCAGCGTTCCCGCCACCACCGCGCCCCCCAGGGCCACCGCTCCCAGCATCACGAACACCGTGGCGACGCTGTCACCGGCGGCGTAGACCGCGCCCACCAGGATCGGGCCGAGGATCACGCCCAGTCGGTTGACCGCGCCGCCGACGCTGCAGCCCAGGGCGCGCATCCGGGTCGGGTACAGCTCGGGCGCATACAGGTACAGGCAGATGTTGGAGCCGAAGAAGCCGACCGCCGCGAGAGACGTCCAGATCAGCACCTGTACGGGGGTGCCCGCACCCAGCGCCGCCAGGGTGAGCAGCAGTGCGGCCGAGGCGCCGAGACAGATCGCGAAGATCCGGCGGCGGCCCAGGACGTCCACCGTGAGGGCGACGATCAGGCAGCCCAGCAGACCGGCGACCGAGGTCACCGTGGAGTACAGCAGGGCGTCGGACAGGGTGAGGTCGTACGCGTCCTTGTAGATGCTGGGCAGCCAGGACGTCACGCCGTAGTTGACGAAGTAGCCGGTGAACCAGATCGCGCCGACCACCAGCGTGCGGCGCCGGTAGCGGCCGGTGAACAGGCCGCGCACGCCGGTCGCGGCGCGTTCCGCCGGGGTGGCTGCCGCTGCCGGGGCCGCTGCCGGGGCCGGGGCGGAGGCGGCAGGGGCCGGCGGGGGAAGTGGTGCGCCCGTCGCCGCCGACACCTTGGCCTCGATCCGGGCCATGACGGCCTCGGCCTCGGCCGGCCTGCCCCGCTCCGCGAGCCAGCGCGGCGACTCCGGGACCTTGCGCTGGACGAGGAAGGCCAGCAGGCCGGGCACGGCGGCGACCGCGAACATCACGCGCCAGCCCGCCGCCGGGACCACCCAGGCCGCGACCAGGGCGCCGATGGTGAGGCCGGCCGGGAAGACGAGCTCGTACAGCAGGACGAAGCGACCCCGCTTGAAGCTCCGGGTGATCTCGCTGATGAAGGCCGCCGCGACCGGCACCTCGCCCCCGATCGCGAGTCCCTGGACGAAGCGCAGGGCCAGGAACGGGGTGAGCGAGGTGCACGCGGTCAGCGCCAGGCTCGCGAGGCCGGACACCGCCACGCAGTACGCGATCACCTTCACCCGGCCGTAGCGGTCGGCCAGCCGGCCCGACAGCAGGGCGCCGACGAGCATGCCGGCCGAGCCGACCGTGAGAACCGCCGTGGCGTCGCCCGTGGACAGCTGCCACTCGTCGCGGAGCTCGGGCAGTGCGTAGGCGATCAGCAGTTGGTCGAAGGCCTCGAAGAAGGTGACGACTCCCACGATCAGGCGGACGGTGACGTGCCAGCGGGAGAGCGGCAGGCGTTCGAAGCGGGCGGCGATGGTGGAGCGGGTGGTGCCGGCCGGCGACGAGCCGGGGACGGCGTCCTTCGAGGTGTCGGTGCTCATCCAGGGTTCCTCCTGCTCCGCATGGGGCCGGAGCGGTTGGGGAGCCAGGTGTACGAGTGGGCAGAGGAGGGTGAGCCGGCCGAGCGCGGGGGTGGACGACGGCCGAGTCGGTCGAGCGTACGGGGGACGGCGGCCGTGCGGCGCCCATGAGCGGGTGACATCACCCACTGCCTCTGGGAAGTTTCGTAAGTGCCTAGCTTCTAAGTGCTTAAGTTTTACCGGCACGGGGGCGGTGGCCGTCAAGACCCCGGAGGCAAAAGGAGTTTTTGCCCGGGGGGCTTGCGGACAATTACTTAAGCGCTTAGATTTTTAGCCCTGAGGTAACCGAACCGATCGCAGGAGGCCAACTGATGCTTGCCGACGAGGTGTTGGTCGCGGGGCAGTGGCGACAGGGCCGTGGCGCCCTCATCGAAACGGTCGACCCGGCCACCGGCCAGGTCATCGCCACCCTCCACGCCGCATCCCTCGACGACGTCGAGGAGGCCGCCACCGCAGCCGCCCGCGCCGCCCACGACCCCGCCTGGCGCGAGCTCCCCGCCCACCTCCGTGCCCGGCTGCTCCACCGCATCGCCGACCTCGTCGAGCAGAGCGCCGAGCGGCTCTCCGCCCTGCAGACCGCCGACACCGGCAAGTGCCGCACCGAGACCCGCGCCCTCGTCCACAGCGCCGCCGGCACCTTCCGCTACACCGCCGCCGCGGTGGAGACCGCCGAGGACGCGCTCACCCCCGCCCGCGGCCCGTACGTCACGATGAGCGTCCACGAACCGATCGGCGTCGTCGGCGCGATCACCCCCTGGAACTCGCCGATCGCCAGCGACGCCCAGAAAATCGCCCCGGCCCTCGCCGCGGGCAACGCCGTCCTCCTCAAGCCCGCCGAGTGGACCCCCCTCGTCGCCCTCGCCCTGGGCCGGCTCGTCCACCAGGCACTCACCGAGGCCGCCCTCCCCGCCGCCCTGCTCTCCGTCCTGCCCGGCCGCGGCAGCGTCATCGGCGACGCCATCGTGCGCCACCGGGCCGTGGAGAAGATCACCTTCACCGGCGGCACCGCCACCGGCCGCACCCTCGCCCACGCCGCCGCCGACAAGCTGATCCCCGTCTCCCTCGAACTCGGCGGCAAGTCCCCGACGATCGTGCTGGAGGACGCCGACCTGGAGCAGGCGCTCGCCGGCGTCATGTACGGCGTCTTCTCCTCCAGCGGGCAGAGCTGCATCGCCGGCTCCCGCCTCTTCGTCGCCCGCTCCCGCTACGAGGAGTTCCTCGGCGAACTCGTCGCCCGTACCGCGAAACTCCGCGTCGGACCCGGCACCGACCCCGACACCCAGGTCGCCCCGCTCGTCCACCACCGCCACCGCGACAGCGTCGCCGCCTACGTCGACCTGGCCCGCGAGGAAGGCGCCACCGTCCGGTGCGGGGGAGCGGCCCCCGAGGGCGAGCGCTACCGCGACGGCGCCTACTACCTCCCCACCGTCCTGGACGGCCTGCCCAACACCGCCCGCGTCTGCCAGGAAGAGATCTTCGGCCCGGTCGTCGTCGCCCTGCCCTTCGACGACGAGGACGACCTCGTCGCCCAGGCCAACGACAGCGTGTACGGCCTGGCCTGCGGCATCTGGACCCGCGACCACGCCAGGGCCTGGCGCCTGGCCCGCCGCATCGACGCGGGGACCGTCTGGATCAACACGTACAAGCAGTTCAGCATCTCGACCCCGTTCGGCGGACTGAAGGACAGCGGCCTCGGCACCGAGAAGGGCCGCGACCTCATCCGCGGCTACCAACGGCAGAAGTCCCTCTACTGGGCCACCGACGCCACCCCGCTGCCCTGGGCAGCCCAGTGAAGCCGAGCGAGACGATTCCGGAGCACCCCATGCCGTACGAGCACACCGCACACCCCCCGCTGGAACCCGTCGCCCGGCTGCGCGCCCTGCGCTCCGTCGAACTCCGCACCCCCGCCTTCACCGAGTCCGCCGACTTCTACGCCGAGGTCTGGGGCCTGGAACCCGTCGAACGGGAGAACGACGCCGCCTGGCTGCGCGGCACCGGCGAGGAACACCACGTCCTCCACCTCGCCCGCGGCGAACGCAACGGCCTCGGCCGCATCACCTTCGCCGTCGCCACCCCCGCCGAGATCGACGAGGCCGCCCGCCGGCTCCTCGCCCGCGGCATCGTCCCCGCCGCAGGCCCCGGCCCCCTCGACCAGGTCGGCGGCGGCTACGGACTCCGCTTCACCGACCCCGAGGGCCGGCTGATCGAACTCAGCGCCCAGACCCACGCCGTCACCCCGCGCGGCCGGGACGCCGCCGTCCCCGTCGGCGTCACCCACACCGTCCTCAACACCACGGACATCGACGCCGCCGTCGCCTTCTACACCTCGGTCCTCGGGCTGCGCGTCTCCGACTGGTCCGAGCACCAGATGGCCTTCCTGCGCTGCAACGCCGACCACCACTGCATCGCGTTCAACCAGGCCGAATGGACCTCCCTCAACCACGTCGCCTACGAGATGAGCGACGTCGACCACTTCATGCGCGGCCTCGGCCGCCTCCGCCACCACGGCATCAACCCCCAGTGGGGGCCCGGCCGGCACGGGCCCGGCAACAACACCTTCTCGTACTTCACCGACCCCGCCGGACTCGTCTGCGAATACACCTCCGAGGTCGCCCAGATCGTCGAGGACGCCTGGATCGCCAAGGTCTGGCGCCGCACCCCCGACCTCTCCGACCTGTGGGGCACCGCAGGCCCGCCCTCACCCGGCATCCGCAGCCACATGGCCGGCATCCCCGACCCCGGCCCCCTCGCCACCACACCCTCCGCCGCCACCGAAGAGGTGACCGCATGACCGCCACCCTCACCCACCGGCCGGACGCCTCCGCCCGCCCCGTGCGCCGCATCGGCCTCGTCGGCTGGGGAGCCATCGGCCGTGTCGTCGGCACCGCCCTCGCCGAAGGCCGCGTCCCCGGCGCCGAACTCACCTGCATCATCGACAACCGGCCCCTCGTCGACGCCCCCGCACCCCAGCTCTCCTTCGAGGACGCCCTCGCCGTCTGCGACCTGATCGTCGAAGCAGCGGGCCAGGCAGTCGTACGGGAATGGGCCGAGCGCGTCCTCGACAGCGGTGCCGACCTGCTCATCGCCTCCACCGGCGCCCTCACCGACCCCGCCCTCACCGAGCGGCTCCGCGCCGCCGGACCCGGACGCGTCTACTTCACCGGCGGAGCCGTCGGCGGACTCGACCTCCTGCAGGCTGTCCGCGGACTCGGTCCCCTCACCACGGTCACCCTCACCACCACCAAACTCCCCGCCACCCTCCACCAGCCCTGGATGGACGCGGAGCTGACGGAACGGCTGCGCACCACGGCGGAACCCGTCGAGGTGATGCGCGGCACCGCGATCGACGTCCCGGCGAAATTCCCCAAGTCGACCAACGTCGCCGCCTCCGTCGCCCTCGCCACCGGAGACCCCGCCCTCGTCGAGGTCGTCGTCGTCGCCGACCCGGCCGCCACCCTCACCCGGCACGTCATCGAAGCGGCCGGTCCCCACGGCTCCTACCGGTTCGAGGTCGCCCACCGCCCCGACGAAGCGAACCCCGCCACCAGCCAGGTCGTCCCGCACGCCGTGCTCCGCAGCCTCGGCGCCGTCGTCGGCCGGGCAGGACAGATCCTGTGACCGCCGCCCCAGCCGGGGTGCATACGCGGGAGGCCGGCGACCCGGAAGCCCCGCTGCTGCTCTGCCTCCACGGCATCGGCTCCTCCTCCGCCGCCTTCGCCCCGCAACTCGACGGACTCGCCGACCAGGTGCACGTGGTGGCGTGGGACGCCCCCGGCTACGCGGACTCCGCCGACCCCGCCCGCGCCCCCGGCCTCGACGGCTACGCCGACGCCGCGGCCGCCCTCATCCGCACCCACGGCGGCCCCGCCCACGTCCTGGGCGTCTCCTGGGGCGGCGTCATCGCCCTGCGCCTGGCCACCCGCCACCCCGACCTCGTCGCCTCCCTGATCGTCGCCGACTCCAGCCGCGGCTCCGGCACCCGGCCGGACAAGGCCGAGGCCATGCGCGGCCGTGCACGGCAACTCGCCGACCAGGGGCCGGACGCCTTCGCCGCCGCACGAGGACCACGCCTCGTCTCCGACGCCGCGCCCCCCGCCCTGGTCGAACGCGTCGTCGCCACGATGGCCGCCTCCGTCCGCAGCCCCGGCTACGGCTACGCCGCCGCGTCCATGGCCGAGACCGACCTCACCGACGACCTGCCCGCCATCACCGCACCGGCCCTCGTCCTGTGCGGCGAACAGGACACCGTCACCGGCACCGACGAGTCCCAGGCCATCGCCGGGGCACTCGCCACGTCCGTCTACGTCACCCTCTCCGGCGCCGGACACCTCTCCAACCAGGAACGCCCCGAGGCCTTCAACGCCTGGGTCCGCGCCCACCTCCACGTCGTCGCCCGCGTACCCGCGTAACGACGAGACACCCCACCACCCACCCCCACCACCGAACCAAGGAGCATCTCGTGCCCATCGACAACACCCCGTACGAGACCGACGGCGACCTCGCGAAGTTCACCGACTCCCTCATCGCCACCAAGGACTCCCGCGAACCCGACTGGAACACCCTCTCCTTCCAGGAGAAGGCCGGCGCCCAGTACCGCCGCGCCCAGATCCGCTACGTCGGCTCCGGCGCCACCGGCAACCACGAGAACGACAACCGCATCCTGCCCTCCGGCGGCTTCACCCTCTCCAACATGCTGCTCCCGCCGGGCGCCGAAGGCCCCGAGCACACCCACCACGACGTCGAGGAGGCCTTCTTCGTCCTGGAGGGCCAGGTCAGGGTCGGCATCCACCGAGGCGCCGACGAGGCCGAATACCGCACCCTCGGCTACCGCGACATGATCGTCGTCCCCGCCGGAGTCGCCCGCTCCCTGAAGAACGAGGGCGACACCGACGCCCTGTTCTGCGTCATCATCGGCACCCAGAAGCCGCAGGTCCCCACCTACCCCGAGCACTCCCCGATGCACGGCATCACCCGCGACTGATGGCCGCCGACGACACCCCCCGCACGGTCGTCGTCACCGGCGCCGGCCGCGGCCTGGGACTGGCCGCGGCCCGCCGGATCGGCAACGACGGCCACCGCGTCGTCATCGCCGAACTCGACGCGACCACCGGCCGGCAGGCCGCCGCCGCACTGCGCGCCGAGGGCATCACCGCCGACTACCACCCGCTCGACGTCGCCGACCCGGACTCCGTCGCCACCCTGGCCGCCACCCTCGCCGACGACGGCAGCCGGCTCCACGGACTGGTCAACAACGCCGGACTCGCCAACGCGGTGGGCGGCAGACCGTTCCACGAGATCGACGTCGAGACATGGGACCGCATCATGACGGTCAACGCCCGCGGCCCCTGGCTCGTCGCCCGCGCCCTCCTCCCGCTCATGCGGGCCCACGGCAGCGGACGCATCGTCAACCTCGCCTCGGACGCCGCCCTGTACGGCTCACCGCGGCTCGCCCACTACATCGCCTCCAAGGGCGCCGTCATCTCCCTGACCCGGGCGATGGCACGCGAGACCGGCGACTTCGGCATCACCGTCAACGCCGTCGCCCCCGGCCTCACCGAGGGGGAGTCCGCCGTGGACATCCCCGCCGAACGCCACGAGCTGTACCGCCTCAACCGGGCGATCTCCCGGCCGCAGCGACCGGCGGACCTGGTCGGCCTGATCGCCTTCCTCGTCGGCGACGAGTCCGGCTACATCACAGGCCAGACCTTCGCGGTCAACGGCGGCTTCACGATGCAGTGAGCCGCACCGGACACACACGCCCGCCCCGCGACCGAGGACAGAGCGCTGTGCCGGACCGCCCCGGCCCTCGCCGCCCGCACCCCCGACCCGCAAGGAACCCCATGGACCTCCGCCTGAAAGGCCACCGCATCCTCGTCACCGGCGGCAGCTCCGGCGTCGGCCTCGCCACGGTCCGCATGCTGCTCGCCGAAGGCGCCCGCGTCGCCACCTGCGGCCGCCGCGCCGACGCCCTCACCGAGGCACTCGACGGCCTCGCCGGCCCGGACGCGCTCTACCACGCCCCCTGCGACGTACGCGACGAAGCCGCCGTGCACGCCTTCACCGCACGAGCGGCCGAACACCTCGGCGGCCTCGACGGACTCGTCAACAACGCAGGCGCCTCCCGGATGAAACCCTTCGCCGAGACCACCGCCGACGACTGGCGCGACGAACTCGAACTCAAATTCTTCGGCGTCCTCAACCCCCTCAACGCCGCCCTGCCCCACCTGCGCGCCTCCTCAACCGCCTCCGTCGTCAACATCAACGCCGTCCTCGCCAAACAACCCGAGACCGCGCTGATGACCACCAGCGCCGCCCGCGCCGGCATCCTCAACCTCTCCACCTCCCTGTCCAAGGAACTCGCCCCCGACGGCATCCGCGTCAACTCCGTCTGCCTCGGCCTCGTCGACACCGGACAGTGGGAACGCCGCTACGCCGCCTCCCGCAGCCCCCTCGACTACCCCGCCTGGCAGGCCGCCCTCGCCGCCGACCGAGGCATCGCACTCGGCCGCCTCGGCAACGCCGACGAAGTCGCGTACGCCGTCACCGCACTCCTGTCGCCCAGGGCCTCCTACATCACCGGCACCACCGTCGACGTCTGCGGCGGCGTCAACCGCGCCGTCGCATAGGGCCTGTCCGGCGAATCAGGGCCGGGGTCGACCCCGACCCGCCGGACAGGCCCTACCCCCCCACCCCATCCACCCCAGGAGCACCCGACATGACCCGACCCAATGGCGGCGACCTGCTCGTCGAGACGCTGCGCGCACTCGGCGTCGACACGGTGTTCGGCATCGTCAGCGTGCACAACCTGCCGCTCGTCGAAGCCGTCGACCGCGACCTCCGCTTCGTCCCCGTCCGCCACGAAGCCGCCGCCGTCAACGCCGCCGACGGCTACGCCCGCGCCACCGGCAACCTCGGCTGCGCCCTCACCAGCACCGGTACGGGAGCCGGCAACGCCGCCGGATCGCTCATCGAATCCCTCAGCTCCGGCACCCCCGTCCTCCACATCACCGGACAGATCGACAGCGCCCACCTCGGCTCCGGACGCGGCTTCATCCACGAGACCAAGGACCAGCTCGGCATGCTCCGCGCGGTCTCCACCCACGCCGTCACCGTCACCGACGCCGCAAGCGCCGGCGGCATCCTCCGCGACGCGGCGGCCCGCGCACTCACCGCCCCGCACGGCCCCGTCAGCGTCGAATGGCCCATCGACCTGCAGTTCGCCCCCCAGCGCCTCACCGGCGCCCCCCTCCCCGAGCCGGCCGCCCCCGCCCTGCCCGACCCGGCACTCCTCGACGAAGCGGCCGCCCTGCTCTCCGCCGCCCGCCGCCCCCTCGTCTGGGCCGGAGGCGGTGCCAACACCGCCCGCCCCGAACTAGCGGCCCTCCTCGACGCCCTGAACGCCGGACTCGTCACCTCCAACTCCGGACGCGGCTCCGTCCCCGAGTCCGACGACCGCGTCCTCGGGAACTACGCCACTGCACCCGCGGGCCGCGCCCTGCTCGCCGAAGCCGACGTCCTGCTCTCCATCGGCACCCACTTCCGCTCCAACGAGACCGCCGACTACAGCCTCGAACTCCCGCCCCTCCACATCCAGCTGGACCTCGACCCGGCCGCCCCCGGCCGCGTGTACCCCGCCACCGTCGCCCTCCACGGCGACGCCACCGCCGTACTCGCCGCCCTCCTGGGCCGCGTCACCAGCGGAGCGACGGAGACGAGCTGGCCCGACCGCGTGCGCAAGGCCCGCACCGACGCCCGCAGCGCCCAACGCCACGCCATCGGACCCCAGGCCGCGATCAACGACGCCATCCGTGACGCCTGCCCGCCCGGATCCGTCATCGCCCGCGACGTCACCATCCCCTCGTCCACCTGGGGAAACCGGCTCCTGGAGATCACCGACCCGGCCACCAACGTCTTCCCGCGCGGCGGCGGCATCGGACAGGGCCTCGCCATGGGCATCGGCGCCGCACTCGGACGCCCCGACACCCCCACCGTCGTCATCGCCGGCGACGGCGGCCTCGCCGTCCACCTCGGTGAACTCCTCACCCTCGCCCAGGAGAAGCCCGACCTCACCCTCCTGGTCTTCAACGACGGCGGCTACGGCGTCCTGCGCAACATGCAGGACAACCACTTCCCCCGCCGCTCCGGAGTCGACCTCACCACCCCCGACTTCGCGCTCCTCGCCGCCGCCACCGGCCTCCCGTACGCCCGCATCGCCTCCGAAGCCGACGCCGGACCCGTCATCAAGGAAGCCATCGCCTCCCCGGGCCCCACCCTCGTCGAGATCGACCTCACCGCACTCGGCCCGATGAACACCCCCTTCACCCCGCCCGTCAAGCTCCCCGCCACCGCCACCGATACCTCCGGAGAAGGAGGCAACCCGTCATGACAACCGCCGAGGAACCCCGGCTCGACCTGCTCGTCCACCGCATGACCTGGGAGGCCGACGGCGTCCTGAGCATCGAACTCACCCACCCCGCAGGCGACCCCCTCCCCGCCTGGCGGCCCGGCGCCCACATCGACGTACACACCGGCGGACACATCCGCCAGTACTCCCTGTGCTCCGACCCCGCCGACACCACCCACTGGCGCATCGGCGTCCTGCGCGAACCCGCCTCCCGCGGCGGCTCCGCCCACCTCCACACCCAGCTCCGCCCCGGCCAGACCCTCCACGTCCAGGGACCCCGCAACCACTTCGAGCTCGACACCACGGGCGACACCACCGGCTACCTCTTCATCGCCGGCGGCATCGGCATCACCCCGATCCTCGCCATGGCCCGCGAAGCCGCCCGCACCGGCACCCCCTGGCGCCTCGTCCACGGCGGCCGCACCCGCACCTCCCTGGCCTTCGGCGCCGAACTCACCGCACTCGCGGCCCTCCCCGGCGGATCCGTCGAGTTCGTGCCCCAGGACGAACACGGCCACCTCGACCTCGACACCCTCCTCGGCGACCTGCCGCCGGGCACCCAGGTCTACTGCTGCGGACCCGAACCCCTCCTCGCCGCCGTCGAGGAACGCCACCCCGACGCCCGTACGGAACGCTTCGCCGCACCCGCCGCCGCACCCCGCGACGGCGAGGACAGCACCTTCGACATCGTCTGCTCACGCACGGGACGCACCGTCGAAGTCGGCCCCGACACCTCCGCACTCGACGCCCTGGAGAACGCCGGCATCACCGTCGCCTCCTCCTGCCGCGACGGCATCTGCGGCACCTGCGAGACCAAGGTCCTCGAAGGCACCCCCGACCACCGCGACTTCCTCCTCACCGACACCGAACGCGAAGCCGGCGCCTCGATGATGCTCTGCGTCTCCCGCGCCCGCACCCCCCGCCTCGTACTCGACCTCTGACACGCCCCCGAAGGGAGCCGGCCGACATGACCAGCCCGACCACCCCCCAATACCTCGAACCCCACCAGGCACGCACCGCCGAACCCACCCCGTACGAGAAGAAGCTCGCCGCAGTCATCGAAGAGGTCTTCGGCAGCGGCACCCACGACCTGCCCGGACTCGTCGCCGGACTCAACGCCCGCGACCTCCCCGCCCCCGACGGCAGCCCGTGGACCGAGGAAACCTTCCGCAGCGAGATGCGACGACTGGGAGCGTGAGCCGACCATGACCACCGACACCACCACCCCCGTGCCCCCGGGCACCCCCACCCGCCCCTCCGAAGTCGCCCGCCCCGGCAACCGCACCGCCGACCGGCTCTTCGCCACCGGCATCCGCAACCAGTGGTACGCCGTCTGCCCCTCCGACCACGTTCCCGCCGGAGGCATGAAGCGCCTCACCCTTCTCGGCGAGGAATGGCTCCTCTTCCGCCGCGCCGACGGCACCCTCCACATGCTCGAGGACCGCTGCCCCCACCGCGGCGCCCGCCTCTCCCTCGGCAAACACCTCGGGGACCGCATCGCCTGCTGGTACCACGGGGTCCAGGTCGACGGCACCGGCACCGTCGCCGCCGTACCCGGCCTGCCCGGCTGCAACCTCGAAGGCAGACAACTCGTCGCGGCCCCCCACGTCGTCGAGACCGCCGGCGGCATCCTCGCCTACTTCGGCGACGCCGAACACCCCGAACCGGCCCCGCTCGTGCTCCCCGAGCACCTCACCGACCCGGGCACGTCCGCCTTCCTCTGCTACGCCGAGTGGAACGTCAACTGGCGCTACGCCGTGGAGAACCTGCTCGACCCCATGCACGGCTCGTTCCTCCACCGCGACTCGCACAGCATGGCCGAGGGACAGACCACCGCACGCTTCCGCATCCGCGAGACCGAGCGCGGCTTCTTCTTCGAGAAGACCGACCAGAGCGGCGTCAACTTCGACTGGGTCGAACTCTGCCGCACGGGCGTCGACTGGGTGGACCTCACCATCCCCTACCCCCCGACCGCCGGCCCCGGCGGCCCCTTCGGCATCGTCGGCATGGCCACCCCCATCGACGAGGACCGCTGCGCCGTCTTCTTCTGGCGCTACCGCAAGGTCACGGGCTGGGAGCGCGACACCTGGCGCTTCCTGTACAAGACGCTCCTGGAGGACCGCCACTGGGACGTCCTCGAACAGGACCGCATCATGCTGGAGGACCTGCGCACGGACGCCGACCAGGCGGAGAACCTCTACCAGCACGACCTGGGCGTGGTGCGCGTCCGCCGCATGTACCGCACCGAGGCGGAAGCCCAGGCGGCGAGCTGAACGAGCTCCTCAATCGCCGGACACCGGCACATCGAGCCGGACACCGGCACGATCAAGCCCGTCCGGCGATTGAGGACACGCCCCGCATCGGGGGAACGATGCCCTCGCGGCGCCCCCGCCGCCGAAGGAACGGCGCCCCGGGCCGGGGGAGCGGCGGCCCGCGCCGGGGGAGCGGCCCCGCGCGGCGCGCCCCGGGGCCGGGGAAACGGCATGGCGCACCCCGCCCCTACTCGCCCGACTCCGCCGCCAGCACAGACCGCTCCAGCTTCTCCAGCAACCCCGCCAACTGCACGCACTCCCGCGCCGACAACCCCGCCAGCATCCGCCGCTCGTTTTCCAGGTGCTCGGAGAACAGCGCGTCGATCAACGACAGACCCTCATCCGTCAGCCGCGAGTGCACCACCCGCCGGTCCTGCGGATGCCGCTCCCGCCGGATCAGCCCGTCCTTCTCCAGCCGGTCTATCCGCAGCGTCACCCCCGCCGAACTGATCAGCCCCGAATCGGCCAGCTCACCCGCCGTACGCCTGAACGGCGCCCCCGCCCGCCGCAACGCGGTCAGCACGTCGAACCCGGCCATCGACAGGCCCTTGCGCTCCACCGGCCGCGAGATCGCGGTGCTGTAGCGCAGGAACGCCCGGTGCAGCCGGCCGAACACCTCCAGCGGAGCCGTATCCAGCTCGGGCCGCTCCCGCCGCCAGTCCGCCACGATGGACGCCACCGCGTCCTCCCGCGGGGCGGGCCCGGCCGACTCCCCGGACCCCCCAGAGCCGTTCTTCGCCATCCCGGGCACTCCTCCGTACAGGTACACCGTCATCAAGAATCTTAGCCCTCAAAGGACGACGCGGACCCCCGTCAGCCCAGCGAGAACCCCCCTGCACACCGTCCGCCCCATACGGCAGCATGACCCCCATGTCCGTACTGACGCGCGATGAAGCGCAGGCCCGAGCCCAGTTCCTCGACGTACACCGGTACACGGTCGACCTCGACCTGACCACAGGGGAGGAGACCTTCGACTCCCGAACCGTCATCCGGTTCACCGCCCTCGCCGCCGGTCACACCTTCGTCGAGCTCAAGCCCGCCACCTTGCGCTCCATCAGCCTCGACGGCCACCCCCTCGACCCCGCGGACCTCACCGAGAACCGCTTCCCCCTCACCGCCCTCACCGCCGGCCCCCACGAACTGCGCATCGACGCCGAAATGCGCTACTCCCGCACCGGCGAAGGCATGCACCGCTTCACCGACCCCACCGACAACGAGACATACACCTACACCCAGCTCTTCATGGAAGACGTCCAGCGCGTCTTCGCCGCGTTCGACCAGCCCGACCTCAAATCCGTCTTCGCCCTCACCGTCACCGCCCCCGACGGATGGACCGTCCTCGGCAACGGCATCGCCGAACACACCGGCGACGGCCGATGGACACTCGCCCCCACACCCCCCGTCTCCACCTACCTCGTCGCCGTCGCCGCGGGCCCCTGGCACTCCGTGACCACCGAACACGCCGGACTGCCCTTCGGCATCCACTGCCGCCGCTCGCTGGCCCCCCACCTCGACGCCGACGCCGACGAGATCCTCGGCATCACCCGCGCCTGCTTCGACCGGTTCCACGAGAAGTTCGACGAGCCCTACCCCTTCGACTCCTACGACCAGGCCTTCGTCCCCGAATTCAACGCGGGCGCCATGGAGAACCCCGGCCTCGTCACCTTCCGCGACGAATTCATCTACCGCTCCGCCGTCACCGACACCGAACGCCAGACCCGCGGCATGGTCATCGCCCACGAAATGGCCCACATGTGGTTCGGCGACCTCGTCACCCTCGCCTGGTGGGACGACATCTGGCTCAACGAGTCCTTCGCCGAATACATGGGCTACCAGACCCTCGCCGAAGTCACCCTTCCCCGAGCCCTCAACTCCGTTCAGGCAGGGGAGCCCCCGTTCCCCGACACCTGGGTCGAATTCGGTGTCTCCCGCAAGGGCTGGGGATACGACGCCGACCAGCGTCCCTCCACCCACCCCGTCGCCCCCGACCCCGCCGCCGTCCCCGACACCGCCTCCGCGATGCTCAACTTCGACGGCATCTCCTACGCCAAGGGCGCCTCCGCCCTGCGCCAACTCGTCGCCTGGCTCGGCGAGAAGGACTTCCTGGCCGGCATCAACACCCACTTCGCCCGCCACAAGTTCGCCAACGCCACCCTCGCCGACTTCATCGACAACCTCGCCTCCGCCACCGACCGGGACGTCCACGCCTGGGCCGACCAGTGGCTGCGCACCACCGGAGTCGACACCCTCACCCCCCACGTCACCGAAGCCGACACCACCTGGTCCCTCACCGTCGACCACCACGGCACCCGCCCCCACCACATCACCGTCGGCACGTACGACCACACCATCGACACCCAGGCCGGGCCCGAACGCCTCGTCCTGCGCGACCGCTTCGACCTCGGCATCCCCCAGGACGACGCCACCCAGGACTCCACCACCCGCCCCGGCCGCCGCCCCGCCCTCGTCGTCCTCAACGACAACGACCTCACCTACGCCAAGGTCCGCCTCGACCCGGACTCCTGGACCACCGTCCTGAACGGCCTCTCCGGCATCCCCGACGCCCTCACCCGCGCCGTCGTCTGGAACGCCGCCCGCGACATGGTCCGCGACGGCGAACTCGCCCCCACCGCCTACCTCGAAGCCGCCCGCGCCCACCTCCCGCACGAAACCGACCTGGCCCTCCTCCAAGGCGTCCTCGCCTTCGCCGACACCCAGATCGCCGCACGCTACGTCACCCCCGAGAACCGCCCCGCCGCCCTCGCCACCCTCACCTCCCTCACCCGCGACCTCATCCGCCGCACCGAGGACGGCACCCACCCCGGCCTCCGCCTCACCGCCGTACGCCACTTCATCGACGCCGCCACCCAGCCCGACACCATCCACGGCTGGCTCACCGACGGCACCGTCCCCGGCGGCCCCGAACTCGACCCCGAACTCCGCTGGCGCATCCTCACCCGCCTCGCCGTCCTCGGCGCCACCGACGAAGCAGCCATCGCCGCCGAACTCGAAGCCGACCCCAGCGCCACCGGCCAGGAAGGCGCCGCCCGCTGCCGCGCCGCCCTGCCCACCCCCGAAGCCAAGGCCGCCGCCTGGCACGCCCTCTTCACCGACGACACCCTCTCCAACTACCTGTTCACCGCCACCGCCCAAGGCTTCTGGCAGCCCGAACAGACCGGCCTCCTCACCCCGTACGTGCCCCGCTACTACCCCGAAGCCACCGCACTCGCCGTCCGCCGCGGCCCGGCCATCGCCGAAGCCGCCGGACGCTACGCCTTCCCCGCCTACGCCGTCGACGCCGACAGCCTCCACCTCGGCGAACAGGCCCTCACCGACCAGGCCCTCATCCCCGCACTCCGCCGCAAACTCGCCGACCAGATCGACGACCTGCGCCGCGCCCTCACCGTCCGTACCGCCCACTGACCCGAAAACCCCGCACACCCCGCACCACCCGTGCCCGGCCCGCCCTCGCCCGAGGACAGGCCGGGCACACCCGCATCCGGCCCCCCGGGGGCCTCCGCACCCATTACCACCCGGCCCCCTCACCCACGCCCCCAAGCGCCCACCCATCCCCCTTTCGAGTTCAGATCAGCACGCTCCCCGGCAACGCCCAAGGAAACCCGGACAAGCTGGCAAGTCCCCCCATGCCCACCCGTGTGCACCGAAGGGCCACCCACCCATGCCCACCCCACCCCTCGCCGGCTCCACCACCGGCCCCACCGCCCTGCGCCCCCTCATCGACACCGTCCTCACCGCACTCCAAGAGGGCGCCCGCCGACGCGACGGCCCCCTCCCCGCAGGCGGACCCGACACCGTCGCCGCCCACATGCGCACCGCCCTCGACCCCGCCATCCCCGAACACGGAACCGGCCCCCACCACGCCCTCGCCACCCTCATCGGCGCCCTCACCGAAGGCGCCGCCGACCCCGCAGACCCCCTCTGCGCGGCCCACCTCCACACCCCGCCCCTCGCCCTCGCCACCGCCGCCGACCTCGCCGCCTCCGCCCTCAACCCCTCCATGGACTCCTGGGACCAAGCCCCCGCCGCCTCCACCCTCGAAGCCGACACCACCCGAGCACTCGCCGCCGAGATCTACCCCCACCACCCGCACCCCGACGCCCTCGTCACCACCGGCGGCACCGAAGCCAACCAACTCGCCCTGCTCCTCGCCCGCGAACGCCACGGCACCGTCCAGACCATCTCCGGCGCCAACGCCCACCACAGCATCGCCCGCGCCGCCTGGCTCCTCGGCCTCCCCGCACCCCTCACCGTCCCCGCCCCCCGCGGCACCATCGACCTCACCGCCCTGAAAGACGCCCTCACCCACCACCAGGGACACGGCCCCGCCCTCGTCACCGCCACCGCAGGCACCACCGACACCGGCCAGATCGACCCCCTCACCGACATCGCCGACCTCTGCGACGCCCACGGCGCCGAACTCCACATCGACGCCGCCTACGGCGGCCCCCTCCTCCTCAGCGCCACCCACCGCCACAAGGTCAACGGCCTCGACCGCGCCCACAGCGTCACCCTCGACCTCCACAAACTCGGCTGGCAACCCGCCTCAGCCGGCATCCTCGCCGTCCCCGACCACCACCACCTCGACGCACTCCACCACCAAGCCCCCTACCTCAACGCCGACGACGACACCCACGCCGGACTCCCCGACCTCCTCGGCCGCTCCCTGCGCACCACCCGCCGCCCCGACGCCCTCAAGATCGCCGTCACCCTCCAGGCACTCGGCCGCACCGGACTCGCCGACCTCATCGACCGCACCTGCACCGCCGCCCACCACCTCGCCGACCTCATCACCAAAACCCCCACCCTCGACCTCTACGACCGCCCCACCATCACCACCGTCCTCTTCCGCCCCACCGACGCCGACGACCACACCGTCGCCACCATCCGCCGCACCCTCCTCACCCGAGGCCACGCCGTACTCGGCCGCACCCGCACCCAAGGCCGCCTCTGGCTCAAAGCCACCCTCCTCAACCCCTACGCCACCGCCGACGACCTGCAAAGACTCCTCGACCTCGTGACACGCCTCGCCGCCGAACCGGCCGGACCCGACGACCGCACCCCACACACCCATCGCACCGAACTCACCACATCCACAGAAGGCAGCACGCACCGATGACAGCCCGGACCGACCGGCCCACCCCCGAGACCGATCAGCCCCACGACCTCATCGGCATCGGAATCGGCCCCTTCAACCTCTCCCTCGCCGCCCTCGCCCACGGCATCCCCCAACCCCTCACCACAGCCTTCTACGAACAACGCCCCACCTTCCACTGGCACCCCGGCCTCCTCATCGAAGGCTCCAGCCTCCAAGTCCCCTTCCTCGCCGACCTCGTCACCCTCGCCGACCCCACCAGCCCCTGGACCCTCCTCAACTACCTACGCACCCGCGACCGGCTCTTCCCCTTCTACTTCGCCGAGCGCTTCCACATCCAACGCGCCGAATACGACGCCTACTGCCGCTGGGTCAGCCAACAACTCCCCGCACTCCACTTCGGCCACCAAGTCGACACCCTCCGCTGGAACCCCGAACGCGCCCTGTTCGAAGTCGACTACACCCAACTCGGACCCGACGGCGAAGCCGAAGCCCTCGGCCGCGCCCACACCCGCCACATCGCCCTCGGCATCGGCACCGAACCCCACATCCCCGAATCCCTCAAACCCCTCACCGACGCCCGGACCGTCCCCGTCATCCACTCCGCCGACTACCTCCACCACCGACGGCAACTTCTCGACGCCGACCACATCACCGTCATCGGCTCAGGACAATCCGGCGCCGAAATCTTCCTCGACCTCCTCCGCTCCCGCCCGGCCGGCCACGAAAAACTTCACTGGCTCGCCCGCACCCCCGCCTTCGCCCCCATGGAGTACTCCAAACTCGGCCTCGAACACTTCACCCCCGACTACACCCGCTACTTCCACGCACTCCCCGAACCCGTACGCGACCAACTCGTCCCCCACCAATGGCAACTCCACAAAGGCATCGACCACGACACCATCACCGCCATCCACGACGAGCTCTACCGCCGCACCCTCCACGGCGGCTGGCCCGACGCGACCCTCACCCCCGGCGTCACCGTCCGCACCGCCGGCCGCGTCGCCACCAGCCGCATCGAACTCCACCTCGAACACACCCAGCAGAAGACCCGCACCCGCCTCACCACCGACGCGGTCGTCCTCGCCACCGGCTACCGCGAGCGCCCCCTCGACCACATCCTCGGCAACCTCGCCGCCCACGTCCGCCGCGACGCCGCAGGACGCCCCCGCATCGACGCCCACTACCGCCTCGACCTCGACCCCGCCATCACCGGCAACGTCTACGTACAGAACGCCGAACGCCACACCCACGGAGTCGGCGCCCCCGACCTCGGCCTCGCCGCCTGGCGCAGCGCCACCATCCTCAACCACCTCACCGGCACCACCCCCTACCCCCTCCCACAACGCACCGCCTTCACCACCTTCGGCCTCACCCCCCACAACACCCTCCCCACCCAGAAACCCCTCCTCGTCCCCCTCGTCCAAGGCAACTGACACAACCAACCCCCCCCACACACACAAAGCGGCCGCCCACCTCCCACCAAGGGAAGCAAGCGGCCGCCTCACCCACCCGGCCGACACCGGAAGAAGCACTAGAACACCGGCGAACCATCCCGCGTCAGACGCCAGTCCACCGAAGCGAACGCCGCACCATCCACGACCCCCTTCGCCCGCACCCACGCGATAATCGTGTTCCGGATCTCCTCCGAATTCGCCCACAACTGCTTCGCACCCGGCACATGCGGGAAATTGCCCCCACCGCTGGCCCGGTAGTTGTTCACCGCCAGGACGAACTCCGCCGTCGGATCGATCGGCTTGCCCTCGAACGACAGATTCACGATCCGCGAACCACTCGGCTTCGCGATGTCGATGTCATACGTCAGACCCGAGACCGCGTCATAGTTGTAGTCCGGTGTGTTGTCCGCGTTCGTCAGCTTCGACGTGTCCACCGGAGCGCCCGCCGCCGTCTGCACGTAATACCGCGCCGAGAACTCCAGATAGTCCTTCAGCTGCGCACCCGTCAGCAGCCGCGCCTCCAGCGTGTTCTCGAACGGATACAGCCCCGCCGCATCCTTGATCGTCACATTCCCCGCGGGAATCTGCGCCGTCCGCGAGAAACACGACGCCTGCGACAGCACCGGCAACGACGCATACGCGCCACCGGCCAGCGCCGCCTTCACCGTCTCCGCCTGGACGACATTGATCAAATCGATGATCGGCTCGTCCTTCCACGCCGCCTCGGCCGTCGTCATCGCCGCCGTCGACGTACCGATCACCTGGTTGACGTAGGCCACCACCTTCTTGTGCTCGTCCACCAGCAACCTTGTGACCTTCGGGTCCTCCGCCACCGTATTCGAGTTCAACACCTGGGCGCCGGCCTTCTCGACCACCCAGCGCCCCTTCTCCCACACCAGGTCGAAGTCGAACAACGTCAGCCGCTGCCCCCACTTCAACGGCTCCGACAGCACGACCTTCTTACCGGTCTGCTTGTTCTCCACGAAGTACTCGGGAATCTCCGAGTGCGCATGCCCCACCAGAATCGCGTCGATCCCCGCAACCTGCTCCGCCACCAGACCCGCCGCATTCTCCACATACGGAATCTGATCACCGTACGACGACGTCCCACTGGACCCCGAGTGCGCCGACACGATCACCACATCCGCACCCATCGAACGAAGCCGCGGCACATACTTCGCCGCCTGCTCCTCAAGACCCGGGAACACCATCTTCCCGCTCACGTTCGCCTTGTCCCAGATCGCGATCCCCGGATTCGTCAGCCCCAGAATCGCGACCTTCACATCCCGGCCGTGCGGCGTACGCAACTTCTTGATCACGTATGGGGCGAACGCCGGCCGCAACGTCTTCGCATCCAGCGCGTTCGCACCCAGCAGCGGGAAATCACACTGCTCCTCGAACTTCCGCAGCACGGGAATGCCGTAGTTGAACTCGTGATTGCCGAGCGCCGCCGCGTCATAACCGATCGCGTTCATCGCCTGCGCCATCGGGTGCACCGGGCCGTGCTTCGCGGTGATCGGATCGATCTTCGCGTAGTAGTACGACAACTGCGTCCCCTGGATCGTGTCACCCGCATCGATCATCAGGGTGTTGTGACGGCCCTTCTCCCGGCGCACCTGCTCCACCAGCGTCGAGATCTTCGCCAGACCCACATCGTTGTGCGCCTTGTCGTCGAACTCCTTGTCCGTGAAGTAGTCCCAGTTGAAGACATTCCCGTGCAGGTCCGTCGTCCCCATCACGGTGAACGAGTACCGCTTCGGCGGACGCCCGTGCCCCCGGCCATGCGCCTCGGCCGACGCCGCGGCACCACCCGCGATCGCCACACCGGCCCCGGCCGCGGCCGATGTGCCCAGGAACGTCCTTCGGTTCAGCGGCATCTCGTCTCCCACATCTCAGTTCTCTCCGTGCACAGTTCTGTCCGCACACCACGCGCGTAGACCCCCCGCACGCTCGGACAACGCGCGTAGATAATCACCCACACCCGGCCCCCGGCAACACCCCCGGCACGTTTCCATTCGATGACCACCCGCCGCCGCACCGGTTGCCACAGCGAACCCGGACCCCACCCCACCCGCCCCCGAGACCCGTGAACCCACCACCGAATGCTCATCCGAGCACCCCGACGCACAATTCAACACTTGTCAAAAACCCTTCACCCAAAGGCCGTTGCTCAGTCATGCACAGCCAATTAACTACCCGTAGGTAAGGTCTAGGCTCGAACCATGCGCCGAGCCAAAATCGTTTGCACACTAGGACCCGCCACCGACACATACGACCAGATCAAAGCCCTGGTCGACGCGGGAATGGACATCGCCCGCCTCAACCTCAGCCACGGCAGCTACGCCGAACACGAAACCCGCTACCACCACGTACGCAAGGCATCCGACGAAGCCGGACGCAGCGTCGGCATCCTCGCCGACCTTCAAGGCCCGAAGATCCGCCTCGGACGCTTCCGCGAAGGTCCCGTACTCCTTGAACGCGGCGACGACTTCACCATCACCGTCGAACCCACGGAAGGCGACCGCCACACCTGCGGCACCACCTACACCGGCCTCCACACCGATGTCACCGCCGGCGAACGCATCCTCGTCGACGACGGCCGCGTCACCCTCGAAGTCACCGAAGTCGACGGCCCCCGCGTCCACACCACCGTCATCGAAGGCGGCATGGTCTCCGACCACAAGGGACTCAACCTCCCCGGCGTCGCCGTCTCCGTCCCCGCCCTCTCCGAAAAGGACATCGAAGACCTCCGCTGGGCCCTGCGCACCGGCGCCGACGTCATCGCCCTCTCCTTCGTCCGCAGCGGACGCGACATCGAGGACGTCCACCGCATCATGGACGAAGAAGGCCGACGCCTCCCCGTCATCGCGAAGGTCGAGAAGCCCCAGGCCGTCGACAACATCGACGACATCGTCGCCGCCTTCGACGGCATCATGGTCGCCCGCGGCGACCTCGGCGTCGAAATGCCCCTGGAACAGGTCCCGATCGTCCAGAAGCGCGCCATCAAACTCGCCAAGCGCAACGCCAAACCGGTCATCGTCGCCACCCAGATGCTCGACTCGATGATCGACAACTCCCGCCCCACCCGCGCCGAGGCCTCCGACGTCGCCAACGCCGTCATCGACGGCACGGACGCCGTGATGCTCTCCGGCGAGACCAGCGTCGGCAAGTACCCCATCGAAACGGTCCGCACGATGTCCCGCATCGTCGAAGCCGCCGAGGAGGACATCCTCGCCAAGGGCCTCCCACCGCTGACCGACCGCAACAAGCCCCGCACCCAGGGCGGCGCGGTCGCCCGCGCGGCAGCGGAGATGGGCGACTTCCTCGGCGCGAAGTTCCTGGTCGCCTTCACCCAGAGCGGCGACACGGTCAAGCGCCTCTCCCGCTACCGCTCACCCATCCCGCTCCTGGCCTTCACCCCGGACCCGGCCACCCGCTCCCAGCTCAACCTCACCTGGGGCGTGGAGACATTCCTGGGCCCGCACGTGGACTCGACGGACGCGATGGTGGCGCAGGTCGACGAGGAGCTGCTGAAGATCGGCCGCTGCCAGAAGGGCGACGTCGTGGTCATCACCGCAGGCTCCCCGCCCGGTGTCGCGGGCTCGACGAACCTGGTGCGCGTGCACCACATCGGCGAGGACGACAGTCCGAAGTAGGGCTGCTCTCAGTATTTCGGCCCGACGTGTGCGTCCATGAGCGCTACGGACGCCCGTCGGGCGACGGAGATGTTGTACTCCTTGCCCGCGCGAGTGCAGTGCGTCCACTCGATGCCGAGCTTGTCGAGGGTGTCGGTGTAGAGCCGCCGGATATCATCCGAAACGTTGGTGAACCAGTACCGCGGATACTCGTATCGCTTCTTTACGCCGCCGACTGTCCTGGTGGTCCAGTTCATGTTCCGGCATCCGTCGGAGTGGATGAGGCCCCGGATGAAGTCCCAGGGGTGGGCGTCGACGATGTCCTGTTGCCAGGGTTCGAGGGCGATGAGGCGGTCGTGCTTCCTGCCGGGGCCGTGCTGGGGGAAAAGGCACGTCCAGTGCTTTGTGAAGGACTTGACCTCGACGCAGCCGTTTCTATGGCGTCGGCCCGTGCGTGGCGTGGGCATTACTTGGAGGATCGCCCATTCGGCTTCATCGACCAGGCCTGGGTGCACCTCGCCGCAGAAGATCGACAGGTGATGTTGTTTCTGTTTGGAGATGATGTGGCCGTCGCCCAGGTAGAGCCCTAGCAGGTAGGCGTAGGCGCTGCGATCGAAGTCACGGCCGGTGCAGATCGGGCAGTCAGTCGGCTGTACGTACTGAATTCCACGCCGCTTGCGGTCCTCGTGCAGCCACCACCCGATTGTTCCGCGGGGCACATTGAGGAGCTCTGCTACTGCTCGATTTGTGCTCCCGCCCCTCAGGAGGGCAAGTGCTTCGTCACGTATCGACGGATTGTGCTGTCCCATGTGCTGGAGTCTTGTGCGACTCTCGCTGGCGCGTGCTCATGATGGGCGTGTGTTCATCAGCAAGGGTGAAGATCGTCAAAATGTACATCACCCTTGGAATCGAAGGAGAAGTGCCCCGAGTCGGATTCGAACCGACGCTGTATGGGTTTTGAATCCATGGCCTCTACCGCTGGGCTACCGGGGCCCCTTCGAAACGAAGGATGTGCGAGACCCTCCGTGCCTCAAACATACCGTAACTAGGTAGGCTCTTGGGAGCAGCACCCCTGTCTTGACCAAGGAGCCCCGTGACCACCCCCGAGTCGCCCCAGCCCGTCGCCGACGACGACAAGTCGCACGTCCCGCCGCTGACGACCCGTGTCGTCATCGCCGAGGACGAGGCGCTCATCCGCCTCGACCTCAAAGAGATGCTCGAAGAAGAGGGGTACTCGGTCGTCGGTGAGGCCGGGAACGGGCAGGAGGCCGTCGAGCTGGCGCGGGAGCACAAGCCGGACCTGGTGATCCTCGATGTGAAGATGCCGATTCTCGACGGGATCTCCGCCGCCGAGAAGATCGCCGAGGAGTCCATCGCGCCCGTCCTGATGCTCACGGCGTTCTCGCAGCGCGACCTCGTGGAGCGGGCCCGGGACGCCGGGGCGATGGCGTACCTCGTGAAGCCGTTCAGCAAGAGCGACGTGGTGCCGGCCATCGAGATGGCGGTGTCGCGGTTCGCGGAGCTGAAGGCGCTGGAGAGCGAGGTCGCGGACCTGTCGCAGCGGCTGGAGACGCGCAAGCTGGTGGACCGGGCGAAGAGCATTCTGCAGACGGACTACGGCCTGTCCGAGCCGGCGGCGTTCCGGTGGATCCAGAAGACGTCGATGGACCGGAGGCTGTCGATGCAGCAGCTGGCGGAGGCGCTGATCGAGGACGCCGAGGAGAAGAAGCGGGCGGCCGAGTAGCCGCACCCGCACCCGTACGCGTACACGAAGAAGGCCCGTGCCCCGGACGTCCGGGGCACGGGCCTTCTTCGTACGGGATCAGTCTTCGCCGAGGTACGCCTTGCGGACGGACTCGTCGTGGAGGAGGTCCGCTCCGGTGCCGGAGAGGACGATCTTTCCGATCTCCATGACGTGGCCCTGGTCCGCGAGGGAGAGGGCGGCCTGGGCGTTCTGCTCGACGAGCAGGATCGTGGTGCCCGAGGCCTTGAGTTCGACGATGGTCTCCATGATCTTCTGCATCATGATCGGGGAGAGGCCCATGGAGGGCTCGTCGAGCATGAGCAGCTTGGGCTGGGACATGAGGGCGCGTCCCATGGCGAGCATCTGCTGTTCGCCGCCCGAGAGGGTTCCGGCGGCCTGCTTGCGGCGTTCCCCGAGGATGGGGAAGAGGTCGTAGGCGCGTTGGATGTCCTTCTCGATGCCTGCTTTGTCGTTGCGGAGGTAGGCGCCGAGGAGGAGGTTCTCGGTGATCGTCAGCCGGGGGAAGATGTGGCGGCCCTCGGGGGAGTGGGCGAGGCCGAGGGCGACGATCTTGTGTGCGGGGATGTTGGCGAGTGGTTTGCCCTCGAAGAGGATGCGTCCGCCGATGGGCTTGAGCAGTCCGGAGAGGGTGCGCAGGGTGGTGGTTTTGCCGGCGCCGTTGGTGCCGATGAGGGTGACCACCTGGCCGGCGTCGACGGTGAAGGAGATGCCCTTGACGGCTTCGATCTTGCCGTAGGCGACGCGGAGGTCCTCGACCTCGAGCAGTGCGGTCATCGGGTGTCCTCCTCCTCGGTGGTGGTGTTCTTGGTGCCGGTGCCGGTGCCGGTGCCGGTGTCGGTGCCGGTGCCGGCCACTGCTTCCGCCGCTTCGACTTCGGCGACTTCTTCGGCGCCGGGGGCGCCTTCGAAGGGGGTGCCGAGGTAGGCGGCGATGACGCGTTCGTCGCTCTGGACGACGGAGGGGGTGCCTTCGACGAGTTTTTCGCCTTGGACGAGGCAGGCGACGCGGTCGCAGAGGTTGAAGATGAAGCGCATGTCGTGCTCGATGACGAGGACGGCGATGCCTTGGTCCCGGATGGCGAAGATGAGCTCTTCGGTGACGCGGGTTTCCTGGGGGTTCATGCCGGCGGTGGGCTCGTCCAGGAGGAGGAGGCCGGGGTCGCTGGCGAGTGCGCGGGCGATTTCGAGCTTGCGCTGGTCTCCGTAGGGGAGGTTGCGCGCGAGGTGGTCGGCCTTGTCCTGGAGGCCGATGAACTCCAGGAGTTCCATGGCGCGTTCGTGGCTGGCCTTCTCGGCTTTGGTGAAGCCGGGGAGGCGCAGGAGTGCGGACCAGAGCCCTTCCTTGGTCCTGGTGTGGCGTCCGACGAGGACGTTCTCCAGGACGGTCATGTTGGCGAAGAGCCTGATGTTCTGGAAGGTGCGGGCGATGCCTGCCTTGGTGACGAGGTGGGGCTTGGGGGGCAGGACGGTGCCTTTGTAGCTGACCTTGCCCTCGGTGGGGACGTAGAGGCCGGTGAGGCAGTTGAAGAAGGTGGTTTTTCCGGCGCCGTTGGGGCCGATGAGTCCGACGATTTCGCCCGCGTTGACGGTGAGGTCGACGTTGCGGACGGCGGTGAGGCCGCCGAAGCGCATGGTGACGCCGTTGGCGTCGAGGACGGTGGTCGCGGTCTTCGTGGTGGTGGTCATGGTGGTCACGCCCCCGCCTTGGTGATGCCGGCGTCGGCTTCTTCGGACTGCCGTGGTTCGGGTACGAGGACGGGTTCGTCGTTCTCGTGGAATTCGAGTTGTTTCCGGCGGTCGGCGACCAGGCCTTCGGGGCGGAAGCGCATCAGGAGGATGAGTGCGACTCCGAAGAGGAAGAGCTGGTAGTCCTGCATGAACTGCAGTTTGGCCGGGATGAGGTAGAGCAGTGCGGCGCCGACGAAGGGTCCGCTGAGGGTTCCCATGCCGCCGAGGATGACGGCGGCGAGGAGGAAGGCGGAGTTCGGGGGTACGGAGCCGGCGAACTGGTACTGCTCGGGTGTCACGGTGTAGTTGACGTGTGACTGGACGGTGCCGGCGAGTCCGGCGAGGGTGGCGCCGAGGGCGAAGGCGAGCAGTTTGAGCCGGAAGGCGTTGATGCCCATGGCGGTGGCTGCGGTTTCGTCTTCGCGGATGGCGACCCAGGCGCGGCCGATGCGGGAGTCTCCGGAGCGGCGGAAGACGAGGACGACGACGGCGGTGACGACGAGCATCAGCAGGTAGTAGTTGGCGGGCCTGCTGAGGGTGAAGGGGCCGACGTCGTGGCTGAGGCCGAAGTCGAATCCGAAGAGGTTGAGGTCGGGGATGCTGGGGATGCCCTGGGAGCCGTTGGTGAGGTCGGGTCCGCTGTTGCCGTTGAGGTTGTTGACGGTGACGCGGAAGATCTCTCCGAAGCCGAGGGTCACGATGGCGAGGTAGTCGCCGCGCAGCCGCAGGGTCGGGGCGCCGATGAGGACGCCGAAGATCAGTGAGACGACGGCTCCGGTGAGGACGGCGGCCCAGAAGGGGAACTGGATGCCGATGGCGGAGAGGGGTGCGCCGGAGACGAGGGCGGCGGTGTAGGCGCCGACTCCGAGGAAGGCGACGTAGCCGAGGTCGAGGAGGCCGGCGAGGCCGACGACGACGTTGAGGCCGAGTGCGACGGTGGCGAAGATGAGGATGTTCGCGCCGATGAGGGCGTATTCCGCGGTGTCCTGGGTGAAGGGGAAGCAGAAGGCTGCGGCCAGGGCTGCGGTGAGTGTGACGTTGCGGTGCTTCGTGGTCAGCGCGGTGATGCGGGCGATGAGTCCGGCCCGGGTGAGTGCGGTGAAGGCGAAGCCTGCGGTGATGAGGAAGCCGATGAACTGTTCGGATTCCTCGGTGGGGATGTCGACGCAGAAGGTGAAGATGTAGAGCGCGACGCCGAAGGCGCCGGCGATCACGAGGATCTCGGCCCAGGCCGGGAGGGCTTTGGCGCGGCCGACGGAGGGTGCGGCGAGGCTGTTGCGGAAGCGCTGCCAGGCGTTCGCGGGGGGTCCGTCGGCGGGGAGCGGTTCGTCGCTGGGGAGTGCGAGGGCGGCGAGGACGGCGATGAGTGCGCCGATGCCGCTGACCCAGGCTCCGGGTTCGAGGTTGACCGCGCCGCCGAGTTCGTAGGTGATGGCGCCGATGGTGTAGCCGGTGACGCCGAGGGTGCCGAGGGCGAGGAGGCGGACGGGGCTGTTGGTGCCGCCGGGGGTGAGCCAGCGGAGTCCGCGGATGCCGTATCCGGTGAGGGTGAAGAGGAGGGTGAGGATCGCGCCGGTGAGGGTGAGGATCTGGAGGCCGCCGGGGTAGCCGGTGACGGTGAGGTCGCCGGGGAATTCGGAGGTCCAGGTCCAGGGGAGGAAGGTGCCGGCGAGTGCGATGGCCGCGCCCGCGGCGGTGGCGATGCGGGCGATCGGTGCGGGCAGCGGGATGAGTGCTTTCTGGGTGGTCATCCGTATCACGCCCGATCCGCGACGCGTTCGCCGAGCAGGCCCTGGGGCCGGAGCAGCAGGACGACGATGAGGAGGACGAAGGCCCATACGTCCTTCCAGGCGCCGCCGCCGAAGAGGTCCATGCCGGGGACGTCGCTCATGTAGCCGGTGGCGAGGGATTCGGCGACGCCGAGTACGACTCCGCCGAGCATGGCGCCGTAGATGTTGCCGATGCCGCCGAGTACGGCGGCGGTGAAGGCTTTGAGGCCCATGATGAAGCCCATTTTGAAGCCGATCTGGCCGTTCTTGAGCCCGTAGGCGACGGCGGCGACGGCTGCGAACGCGGCACCGATGGCGAAGGCCATGACGATGATGCGGTCGGTGTTGATGCCCATGAGCTTGGCGGTGTCGGGGTCCTGCGAGGTGGCCTGCATGCCGCGGCCGGAGCGGGTCTTGGAGACGAAGAGCCCGAGGGCGATCATGCAGACGGGTGCGGCGATGAGGACGAAGAGGTCACCGCGCTGGATGTGGGTGCCGAAGACGTCGAAGGCTTCGCCCTTGAACTGGGGGAAGGGGCGGTCCTTCGTGGCGTTGGGGTACCACTTCCAGATGGCTTGCTGGAGTGCGAGGGAGAGCCCGATCGCGGTGATCAGCGGGGCGAGCCGGGGTGCGGTGCGCAGGGGCCGGTAGGCGAAGCGTTCGGCTGCGACGCTGATGGCGACGGAGCATATGACGCCGCCGATGATCATGAGGGGGACGATTGCGAGGAGGTTGGAGCCGGCCGGCATCCAGAGGTACACGGTGAGAGCTCCGAAGCCTCCGATCATGAAGATCTCGCCGTGGGCGAAGTTGATGAGCTGGATGATTCCGTAGACCATCGTGTATCCGATCGCGATGAGTCCGTACATCGCGCCGAGGATGAGTCCATTGGCCAGCTGTTGCGGCAGTTCGTGCACCGCAGGGCCTCCGTGGAGTGGTTCGGATATGGCACCGCGCGGGAGTGCTCGTAGCGCTCCCGCGCGGTCTGGTGTCAGTCAGTGGATGACCGGGAGCGTGTTACGGCTTGTAGGCCTCGCTGAGCTTGGAGACCCACTTGCCGCCGTCGACCTGGTAGGCGGTCATCATGGTGTTGGTGGTGTCGCCGTACTCGTCGAAGGCGACGGGGCCGGTGACGCCCTGGAAGCTGACCTTGCCGACGGCGTCGAGGACCTTGGCGCGGGCGTCGTCGGGGAGCTTGCCGTCGTTGGCGGCGACGACGGCCTTGACGGCCTCGATGATCGCCCAGGTGGCGTCGTAGGTGCCGCCGCCGTAGGCCTCGTAGGCGTCCTTGTATCCGGCGGTCTTGTAGTTCGCGATGAAGGTCTTGGCGGAGTCGAGTTCCTCGACGGGCTTGCCGACGGAGGTGGCGATGTCGCCCTGGGCCTTCTTGTTGAGCTTGATGAAGTCGGCGCTGTACATGCCGTCGCCGCCCATGAGGGGGATCTGGACGCTGTCCTTGAGCTGCTGGCTCAGGGGGGCGCCGGCGGGGTACTCACCGCCGTAGTAGACGGCCTTGGCGCCGGACTTCTTGACCTTGGTGACGACGGCGTTGAAGTCGCGGTCGTCGGGGTTCACGTGGTCGGAGCCGGCGATCTTGCCGCCGAGGCCGGTGAAGGTCGCCTTGAAGGAGGCGGCGAGACCGGCGCCGTAGGGCTTCTGGTCGTCGATGAGGTAGACCTGCTTGATCTTCGCGTTGTTGTACAGGTACTTCGCGGCGAAGGCGCCCTGGATCTGGTCCGTGGTGGCGGTGCGGAAGTAGGTCTTGAAGGGGCGCTTCTTGTCGCCGGTCTTCCAGTTGTCGCCCTGGGTGAGCTCGGTGCCCGTGTTGGCGGGGGAGATCTGGGTGAGGCCGGCGTCGTTGAGCGGCTTCTGCATCGACTGGGAGACGCCGGAGTTCAGCGGTCCGACGACGCCGAGGACCTTTTTGTTGTCGATGAACTTGGTGGCGTTCTGCTGGCCGACGGAGGGCTGGGCCTGGTCGTCGAGGGGCTGGACCTCGAAGGTGATGCCCGGGACCGTCTTGTCCTTGTTCGCCGTTTTGGCGGCGAGGTCGGCGGAGTTCTTGATGCCGAGGCCGAGGGCGGAGAGGTCGCCGGTCAGCGGGGCGTCGACGCCGATGACGACGGTCTGGGTGTCGCCGCCGCTGCTGCCCTTCTTGTCGTCGTCGCGCGACCCGCAGGCGGTGAGCGTCAGTGCTCCTGTGGTGAGCACTGTGGTGAGGATGAGCAAAGAACGGTGTCGCACGAAAAGTCCTTTCCCTGGCGCGGCCTCCTCTGCTTGAGGTGCCGTGTCGTTCGCCGGGCCGTACTGGTTGGTACAGGGCCGTGCTGCAGACGCGCCCGGCGGCGCGGTGACTGGCGGTGACTCTAAGGGCAGGGGTGGGGGTGGGGGATGGGGGTGGAGCAGGATGTGACTGTCTTGTTATGCCCTTGAGCAAGGCTTGAGGTGGCTGTGTGGATATGTACGGCTATTTGCTGGACGGTGAAGTGACCACATGCTGAGAACGCGCAGCTCTGTCAAGGGGCTTGAGCGGATCTTGGTGCTGTCGCGCGGCGGGGGTGCGGTGAGGCGCTGGAGGCGCGCCTGAGGGCCCGGTGCCTGCGGGGCCGGATGTCTGGGCTGCGTCGGGCGGGTGCGCGTTGCGGTTTTGTTTACGCAGTGTTACGGCCGGGGCGGTGCGGTCGACGCGGTGTGGCGGTGGGCAGGCCGGGCGTGGCTGATGAGTGGGCCATGGAAGGCGCGGGGTGGTCAAGGGTGTTGCCCGCCGGTGTTGTGCAAGTTCTGTGTGTGCGGGGGTGGTTGCGTCCGGGTATGGCACTGCCCGGCCGGGTTCGGGGTCCGGCCGGGCAGGGGTGGGGCGGGGTGGCGGGCGGTCAGGAGGCGTCGCTTGTGGGGAGGTCGCGCAGGAGGCAGGTGAGGCGGGCGGTGCAGACCCGCTTGTCCTGTTCGTCGGTGATGACGATCTCGTACGTGGTGGTGGTGCGCCCGCGGTGTACGGGGGTGGCGACGCCGGTGACGAGGCCGCTTCGTACCCCTCGGTGATGGGTGCAGTTCAGGTCGACGCCGACGGCGATCTTGGTGGCGCCGCCGTGGAGCATGGCGCCGACGGAGCCGAGGGTCTCGGCGAGGACGGCGGAGGCGCCGCCGTGCAGGAGTCCGTAGGGCTGGGTGTTGCCTTCGACGGGCATGGTGGCGACGACGCGGTCGGCGGAGGCCTCGGTGATCGTGACGCCCATGCGTTCGCCGAGGTGGCCTGCGGAGAAGAGGGAGGGCAGGTCGACGCCGAGGGTGGCGTACTCGTCGATGATCTCCTGGGGGAACGTGGGTGCGGTGTGCTCGCCCATGGGTCCGGCTCCGATCGTCTGCGGTGGTTCGCTGGTGTGTGCACGTTCTTGTGTGCACTGTTCTTATCAGACGCCTGAGCGGGCGCTTAGGGCTGCCCGCCCGGGGCGTCAGCGCATGTTCTCGAAGCGGATGACGACGGACTTGCTGGCGGGGGTGTTGCTGGTGTCGGCGGTGGAGTCCAGGGGGACCAGCACGTTGGTCTCCGGGTAGTACGCGGCGGCGCAGCCCCGGGCGGTGGGGTAGTGGACGACGCGGAAGCCGGGGGCGCGTCGTTCGGTTCCGTCCTTCCATTCGCTGACGAGGTCGGTGTAGGCGCCGTCGGCGAGGCCGAGGGCGGTGGCGTCGTCGGGGTTGACGAGGACGACGCGGCGGCCGCCCTTGATGCCGCGGTAGCGGTCGTCGAGGCCGTAGATGGTGGTGTTGTACTGGTCGTGGGAGCGCAGGGTCTGCAACAGGAGGCGGCCTTCGGGGAGTTCGGGGAACTCGACGGGGGCGGCGGTGAAGTTG
The DNA here is from genome assembly GCF_004795105.1 of Streptomyces sp. A0642. Taxonomy (GTDB): domain Bacteria; phylum Actinomycetota; class Actinomycetes; order Streptomycetales; family Streptomycetaceae; genus Streptomyces. The sequence goes on from NZ_SSBL01000038.1 coordinate 36,645, forward strand.
GCCTTGCCGGTGGCGGTGGGGAAGCGGCGGGAGTCGCGGGGGGCGTGCGGGAGGGTGAATCCGTCCGGGTGGGCGATGCGCTGGTTGAAGTTCTCGAAGCCGGGGACGACGCGGGAGATGCGGTCGCGGATCGTCGCGTAGTCCTTCTCGAACTCCTCCCAGGGGGTGGCGGAGGCGGGGCCGAGCACGGCGCGGGCGAGGCGGGCGACGATGGCGGGTTCGGAGAGCAGGTGGGGGCTTGCGGGGGTGAGGTTGCCGCGGGAGGCGTGCACCGTGCTCATGGAGTCCTCGACGGTGACGAACTGCTTGCCGCCGGCCTGGATGTCCTTGTCCGTGCGGCCGAGGGTGGGCAGGATCAGGGCCCGGGCGCCGGTGACGGTGTGGGAGCGGTTGAGCTTGGTCGAGACGTGGACGGTGAGGCGTGCGTTGCGCATCGCGGCCTCGGTGACGTCGGTGTCGGGGGAGGCGGAGACGAAGTTGCCGCCCATGGCGAAGAAGACCTTGGCCTCGCCGTCGCGCAGGGCGCGGATGGAGCGGACCACGTCGTAGCCGTGGTGGCGCGGCGAGGTGATGGAGAATTCCTTGTCGAGGGCGTCGAGGAAGGCGGCCGACGGCCGTTCGAAGATCCCCATGGTGCGGTCGCCCTGGACGTTGGAGTGGCCGCGGACGGGGCAGACTCCGGCACCGGTCCGGCCGATGTTGCCGCGCAGCAGGAGGAAGTTGACGACTTCGCGGATGGTCGGCACGGAGTGCTTGTGCTGGGTGAGGCCCATGGCCCAGCACACGATGGTGCGCTTCGACGCGAGGACCATGGCGAGGGCCTCTTCGATGGCGGTGCGCTCCAGGCCGGTCGCGGCGAGGGTCTGCTCCCAGTCCGCTTCCGCCGCGGCGGCGGCGAACTCCTCGTAGCCGTGGGTGTGCCGGCTCACGAAGGCCTCGTCGACGGCGCCGTCGGTCGCGAGGATCATCTTGTTGAGCAGCCGGAAGAGGGCCTGGTCGCCGCCGATGCGGATCTGGAGGAACAGGTCGCACAGGGCGGTGCCCCTGACCATGCCGTGGGGGGTCTGCGGGTTCTTGAAGCGTTCGAGTCCGGCCTCGGGCAGCGGGTTCACCGAAATGATCTTCGCTCCCGCGGACTTGGCCTTCTCCAGGGCGGAGAGCATCCGGGGGTGGTTCGTCCCGGGGTTCTGTCCGGCGACGATGATCAGGTCGGCGTGGTGGAGGTCCTCCAGGGAGACGGAGCCCTTGCCCACGCCGATGGTCTCGGTGAGCGCGGAGCCCGAGGACTCGTGGCACATGTTGGAGCAGTCGGGGAGGTTGTTGGTGCCGAATTCGCGGGCGAACAGCTGGAGGAGGAACGCGGCCTCGTTGCTGGTGCGCCCCGAGGTGTAGAAGAGGGCTTCGTCGGGTGAGGCGAGGGCGCGGAGCTCCTCGGCGATGACGGCGAAGGCGCGCTCCCAGGTCACGGCCTCGTACCGGTCCGCGCCCTCGGGCAGATACATGGGCTGCGTGAGGCGGCCCTGCTGGCCGAGCCAGTAGCCGCTGCGGGTGGCGAGGTCGGCGAGGGGGTGCGCGGCGAAGAAGTCCGGGGTGACGCGGCGCAGCGTCGCCTCTTCGGCGACGGCCTTGGCGCCGTTCTCGCAGAATTCCGCGGTGTGCCGCTTGTCGCCTTCGGGCCAGGCGCAGCCGGGGCAGTCGAAGCCGTCCTTCTGGTTGACCTTGAGGAGCGTTTGGGCGGTGCGGCGGACGCCCATCTGCTGCTGGGCGATGCGCAGGCTGTGGACGACGGCGGGGAGCCCGGCGGCGGAGTGCGGGGCCGGTCCGACCTGGGGTGCGTCCTGGACCGGGTCTCCTGCGGGCGGCTTGGTGGCCATCGTGCTCCCCTTCGGGCTGCCGCGGACCTTGCGCGGTCCGCTGTGCGTGTTTCCTTCTCCTCGATCCTGGCACGCGGCGGGGGCGGGGCGCCCGCCGTGCGGTGCCCGGGTGGCGGCGGGCGGCGGCCGGTCCGGATTGTCAGTGGTACGTGGCAGGATCGGGGTGTGGCTGAGACGGCATCGAAGAAGACGGCAGACAACCGACCGCGCCTGCTCCTGATGGACGGGCACTCCCTGGCGTACCGGGCGTTCTTTGCGCTGCCTGCGGAGAATTTCACGACGGGGGCGGGACAGCCGACGAACGCGGTGTACGGCTTCGCGTCGATGCTCGCGAACACGCTGCGTGACGAGGCGCCGACGCATTTCGCGGTGGCGTTCGACGTGTCGCGCAAGACGTGGCGTTCGGAGGAGTTCCCGGAGTACAAGGCGAACCGTTCGAAGACGCCGGACGAGTTCAAGGGCCAGGTCGAGCTGATCGGTGAGCTGCTGGACGCGATGCACGCGGACCGTTTCGCGGTCGACGGCTTCGAGGCGGACGACGTCATCGCGACGCTGGCGACGCAGGCCGAGGCTGCCGGGTTCGAGGTGCTGATCGTCACCGGTGACCGGGACTCGTTCCAGCTGATCACGGACCATGTGACGGTGCTGTACCCGACCAAGGGCGTGTCGGAGCTGACGCGGTTCACCCCGGCGAAGGTCGAGGAGAAGTACGGACTCACCCCGCAGCAGTACCCGGACTTCGCGGCGCTGCGCGGTGACCCGTCGGACAACCTTCCGGGCATTCCCGGCGTGGGGGAGAAGACGGCTGCGAAGTGGATCAACCAGTTCGGTTCGTTCGACGAGCTGGTGGCGCGGGCCGACGAGGTCAAGGGCAAGGCGGGGCAGAATTTCCGCGACCACCTGGACGCGGTGCGGATGAACCGGCGGCTGACCGAGATGGTCCGTGACGTGGAGCTGCCGAAGACCCCGTCCGATCTGGAGCGCGCTCCGTACGACCGCACGGCGGTCACCGGGGTGCTCGACGTGCTGGAGATCCGCAATCCGAGCCTGCGCGAGCGGCTGCTCGCGGTGGATCCCGGCAGGTCCGAGGACGAGGCCCCGGCGCCCGCCGCGGGCATCGCGCTGGACGGTTCGGTGCTGGGGGCGGGTGAGCTCGCCCCGTGGCTGGCGGAGCACGGAGCCCAGCCGCTGGGCGTCGCCACGGTCGACACCTGGGCGCTCGGCAGCGGCACGGTCACCGAGATCGCGCTCGCCGCGGCAGGCGGGGCCGCCGCCTGGTTCGACCCGGCACGGATCGACGAGGCCGACGAGCAGGCGTTCGCCGCGTGGATCGCGGACGCGGACCGGCCGAAGGTCATGCACAACGCGAAGAGCGTCATGCGCGTCTTCCCGGAGCACGGGTGGCGGACCGAAGGCGTGTCGATGGACACCGCGCTCGCCGCGTACCTGGTCAAGCCGGGCCGGCGTTCCTTCGCGCTGGACGCCCTGGCCGTGGAGTACCTGGGGCGCGAGCTGGCTCCGGCGGCCTCGTCCGACGGCCAGCTGGCGTTCGGCGCGGACGACCAGGCCGAGGCCGATGCCCTGATGGCGCAGGCGCGTGCGGTCCTCGATCTCGGTGACGCGTTCACGGCGCGGCTGAAGGAGGTCGGCGCCGCCGAGCTGCTGCACGACATGGAGCTGCCGACGTCGATCCTGCTGGCGCGGCTGGAGCGGCACGGAATCGCGGCGGACCGGTCCCATCTGGAGGGCATGGAGCAGCAGTTCGCGGGCGCCGTGCAGCAGGCGGTGAAGGAGGCGCACGCCGCGGTGGGCCGCGAGTTCAACCTCGGTTCGCCCAAGCAGCTCCAGGAGGTCCTCTTCGGGGAGCTGAGCCTGCCGAAGACGAAGAAGACGAAGACGGGTTACACCACGGACGCGGACGCGCTGGCGTGGCTGGCCGCGCAGACCGAGCACGAGCTGCCGGTCATCATGCTGCGCCACCGCGAGCAGGCGAAGCTGCGGGTCACGGTCGAGGGCCTGGTCAAGACGATCGCGGCGGACGGCCGTATCCACACCACGTTCAACCAGACCGTGGCGGCGACCGGCCGGCTGTCCTCCACCGACCCCAATCTGCAGAACATCCCCGTGCGTACGGACGAGGGCCGGGCGATCCGCCGGGGCTTCGTCGTCGGCGAGGGCTTCGAGACGCTGATGACGGCGGACTACAGCCAGATCGAGCTGCGGGTGATGGCCCACCTCTCCGAGGACGCGGGCCTGATCGAGGCGTTCACGTCCGGTGAGGACCTGCACACCACGGTCGCCTCCCAGGTCTTCGGCGTCGAGAAGACGGCGGTCGACCCGGAGATGCGCCGCAACATCAAGGCCATGAGCTACGGGCTGGCGTACGGGCTGTCCGCGTTCGGCCTGTCCCAGCAGCTGAACATCGAGGCCGGCGAGGCCCGTGGCCTGATGGACACCTACTTCGAGCGGTTCGGCGGGGTCCGCGACTATCTGCGCCGCGTGGTGGAGGAGGCCAGGGCCACCGGCTACACGGAGACGATCTTCGGCCGCCGCCGCTACCTGCCGGACCTCAACAGCGACAACCGCCAGCGCCGTGAGACGGCCGAGCGGATGGCGCTCAACGCACCGATCCAGGGCACGGCCGCGGACATCGTCAAGGTCGCCATGCTCCACGTCGACCGGGCGCTGACCGAGGCGAAGCTGTCCTCGCGGATGCTGCTCCAGGTCCACGACGAAATCGTGCTGGAGATCGCCCCGGGCGAGCGGGAGCAGGTGGAGAGGATCCTGCGCCACGAGATGGCGACGGCCGTGCAACTGCGGGCGCCGCTGGACGTGTCGGTCGGGGTGGGCTCGGACTGGGAGTCCGCCGCCCACTGACCCGGGCCCCCGGAGGGGCCGTGTGCTCAGTCGCCGGTCCGGCTCGTGTCCCGGGCCGGACCGGCGACGGGGAGCGCGGGTGTGCCTGCGCCCCGGTTCCGCAGCCGCGTCCACACCCCGTACAGGACGAGTCCGACGGCGAGCCCGGCGCCCGCGCCGAAGCAGGCGGTCGGGATGATGTCGAGCGGTGTGCTGACGTGCCCGAAGTACGCGTACCAGCGCGCGCAGCGGTGCACGATGCCCAGCAGCACGCACAGCCCGATGGACGCGGCGGCCCACCACCGCGCCCGGCGGTCCAGGACCGGTACGGACACCGGCGCCGGCCTCGCCCCCGCCCGGCGCAGCCCCGACACGGTGAACCACACGAGCACCGCCAGCGCCAGCGCCGAACTCCCGTACTGCACCAGTTGGAACACCGGGTGGCCGCCCGCGTTCCGCCCGAGCACCGGCACCATCCGCACACCCCACCGGTCGTGGTGGGTGAAGGCGTCCCAGCCGACATGGGTGGCGGCCCCGATGACGGCCGACACGACGAACCACGCACCGTCCCGCAGCCCCAGCGGTCCGCGTTCCGGCGGGCGCCGGGCGCCGCGGACCCACGTGTGCACGCGCCCCTGCCAGGCCACCGGCAGCAGGGCCACGAGGGGTTCGCGCAGCAGCAGCCACAACGCCACGGTCGCCGCGGTGATCAGGACGTCGACCGTGCACACCCCCCACCACGCGTGGGTGACCCGGCCGAACTCCATGGCGCCCGGGATCGCGGTGTCCGCGTAGTACGTCATGTCGGGGGCGAACGATCCGGCGACGAGAGCCGAGGCGAGGAGCGGTCCGCGCCCTGTCCCGTTGCGGCGGATCCCGGGGAGGACGGCTGCGGCGTGGCTGAGCGTGAACGGCATGGGGGGAAGTATGCGTGAGCGGTCGGCACCCACTTTTCACCGACTGGACAACTTGCGGACCGGAAGGTGAGAAACCGGTAAGAAGCGGCAGGGCCGCTGTGTTCCGCGAGCACAAGTTGCCGTAGGGTCGCCTGAGTCCAGGCGCAGGGGAGCGCGGACAGTTGACGAGGGGGAGGGCCCACACGTTATGGCAGCGCAATTCGGTCGCCGACTGCGCAGGGGGGCGACCACGGCAGCCGTGGCCGCTGCCGCTGTGGCCGCTCTTTCCGCCTCGCAGGGCCCCGGTTCGCCTCTGGTGGCGTCCGACAGCGACCAGCCGGCCGCCGGTCCGGCGGGGTCGACGCCCTCGGGCGACGGCGCCGCGTCCGGCAACTCGCCCTACTTCACCGATCTGCCGCCGCTGAACACGCCCAACAAGCCGGGCTCCTCCGTGAATCTGCCCGTCACCGGCAGTGCGGAATCGGGCATACCGGCGTCGGTCCTCGCGGCGTACAAGAAGGCCCAGCAGACCATCGCGGGCACGGACGCCGCGTGCCGGCTCCCGTGGCAGCTCCTCGCCGCGATCGGCAAGGTCGAGTCGGGCCAGGCCCGCGGCGGCCGCGTCGACGCGCAGGGCACCACCTTCTCCCCGATCCTCGGGCCCGCCCTCAACGGCCAGGGCTTCGCCCTGATCAAGGACACCGACAACGGCGCCTACGACGGTGACGCGACGCACGACCGGGCGGTCGGCCCGATGCAGTTCATCCCGTCCACGTGGGCGACCTGGGGCCAGGACGGCAACGCCGACGGCCGCAAGGACCCCAACAACATCTACGACGCGGCGCTCGCCGCCGGGCGCTACCTCTGCGCCGGCTCGCGTGATCTGGGCCTCGCCGCCGACCTGGACCGGGCGGTCCTGAGCTACAACCACTCGGACGAGTACCTGCGTACCGTCCGCACCTGGTTCGAGTACTACAACCACGGCACCCACGAGGTGCCCGACGGCACCGGTGTCCTGCCGGCCGAGTCCAGCACCGGGACGCGTCCGGACACCGGGTCCGGCACCCACGGCAGCAACCCGTCCTCCTCGCCGTCGCCCTCGCCGTCGCCTTCCGGAACCCCGGCCCCGACCCCGACGCCCAAGCCGCCGTCGAAGCCGACCCCCGGTCCCAGCGATCCGGGCAAGGGCCCGGGCGGCACGACGAAGCCCGCCACCCCGACTCCCGAGCCCACGCCGTCCCCGGTTCTCGCCGCCGTGCGGGACGCGGGCACCGGCGAACTGTCCGCCACCGCGGGCGACGCCTTCGCCGAGCGCGTCAAGGTGCGGGCGCAGAGCAACTTCGGCAAGCCGCTCGCCAAGGTGTCCGTGACCTTCACCGTCACCGGTGACACGGACGCCGCGTTCGACGGCGGGAAGCGCACCGCCACCGTCGTGACCGGCGCCGACGGCACGGTCACCGCACCGGTGCTGAAGGCGGGCGAGAAGACCGGTGCGTTCACCGTGCGCGCGACGGCCACCGGCACCGCGCTGCCCGCCGTCACCTACGCGGCGACCGTCACCGCCCGGCAGGCCGACGCCATCGCACGGACGGGAACCGCGGAGCTGACCGCGGTGGCGGGCCAGACGTTCGCCGACGTCACCGCCGCGGCCACGTACAAGGGCGCGGCCGCCGGCCGGGTCACCGTGACCGCCACCATGATCACCGACGACGAGAAGCCGGCCGAGAACGACAAGGGCCCGTACTTCACGGACGACGCGGGGAACCCGGTCCGCACCCTCGTGCTGATCACGGACGCCGACGGCAAGGTGACCCTCTCGCACATCTACGCCGACGGCGCCGCGGGCACGTACAAGCTGCGCCTGAGCACCGAGGGCGGCGCCACCGTCGTCATCGGGCTCACGGTCGAGGCGCCCGCCGCCTGATCCGCGCACAGCACGTGCAGCAGCCCCTTCGCCGGCACCCGGCCAAGGGGCTGTTCCACGTGTTCTCATCTCGCGTCCCGGTTGCTACGGTGCCCCAGTCCTGACGACCCATCAGTTGTGAGCCCACGGGAGGCCGCATATGCGTGCCCTGGTCGCCGCCGCCATCGGACTGGCCGCCGCCCTCGCCCTCGTCCTCACCATCAGCGCGATCGGCGCTCCCCCGGGCGAGACCTCGCCCAAACCCCTGCTGACCACGGTCCCGGGTCCGAAGAACTAGTGCCGTGACCGGCGCGGCCCGCCGGGAGGGGCACCAGCCGTCCGCACCACGGAATGCAGAGGGAGGACACCCATGCGCCGCCGAGCCAGCCTCGTACTCCTGGCCCTCGCCGTCTTCTTCGCCGCACTGTCACCGTTGGTGCGCTGGTACGCCTTCCCGCGGCTGGCGAAGATCCCGCCGAACCAGTACCAGGAGACCGTGCTGGAGGCGCGGCCGGCGACGCTGCTCGACTACAGCACCCTCAAGGCCGAGAAGGTCGACAGGATCACCATCGTGCAGACCCTCAGGGGCAACGTGGAGGAGTCCGAGAAGATCGAGCGCAGCGCCGGCCGCGACGTCGTCGTGTGGGACGCCCTGTCCTACGTCCAGGGGCCCGACGGCAAGATGGTCTCCAAGATCCCCGAGCGGTACATCTTCGACGCGCACAGCCAGGACCCGGTCCACGCCACCGGCGAAATGGTCGACGGCGATCCGGTGAGCCGCGAAGGCATCGAGTTCAAGTGGCCCTTCCTCACGGAGAAGCGCGACTACGAGTACTTCGACGCCCAGACCCGCACCAGCTCGCCCATCCACTACAAGGGCACGCGCGATTTCCGGGGCATGGACGTCTACTACTTCGAGCAGACCGTCCCCTGGACCAAGGTGCCCATGCCCAAGACGATGCCGATCAAGGGCATCACCGCCGGGCAGATCGCCAGCACGGGCGTGACCCGCTGGTACACCACCAAGCGGATGTTCTGGGTCGACCCCGTCACCGGAGCCCCGGTCAACGGCGAGGAGGTCCACAAGGAGGAGCTGCGGAACGCGAAGGCGATGGGCATGGCCCAGGACACCGTCACCGTGTTCGCCGGGCACGTGAAGATGCGCGAGGACTACATCGTCTCCATCGTCGACCTGGTCAGGTCCCAGCGGGTCCTCGTCCTGCTGCTGACCTCCTACCTGCCCTGGGGCTTCCTCACCCTGGGCGGCGGGCTGCTGGCGCTCTCGCTGTGGCTGGAGGCCCGTTCCCGGCGGCCGGACGAGGCGCAGACCCCCGGGCGGGAGGAGTCGGCCCCCGCCCCTACTCCCGCCTGAGCCGCGCCTTCGTGAACCGGGTCGCCTCCACCGTCGTCGGATCCTCCGGCCACGGATGCCTCGGGTAGCGGCCGCGCAGCTCCGCCCGCACCGCCTTGTAGCCGTCGCTCCAGAACGACGCCAGGTCCGCCGTCACCGCCGCGGGCCGCCCCGCGGGCGAGAGCAGATGCACCAGGACCGGCACACCGGCCACCCGCGGGGTCTCCTGGAGGCCTAACAGCTCCTGGAGCTTCACCGCGAGCACGGGCTGGGGCCCTGCGTACTCCACCCTGATCCGGGAACCGCTCGGCACCTCGATCCGCTCCGGGGCGAGCTCGTCCAGCCTGGCCGCCTCACCGGTCGCCCACGGCAGCAGCCGGCGCAGCGCCTGCCCGGCGTCGATCCCGGCCAGGTCCGTGCGGCGGCGGGCCCGTGACAGCTCGGGCTCCAGCCACTGCTCGGTACGGTCCAGGAGCGCCTCGTCCGAGACGTCCGGCCACGGTTCGCCGAGCTCCCGGTGGAGAAACGCCAGCCGCTCGCGCAGCTGCCCCGTGTCCCGGCTCCAGCGCAGCAGCCCGAGGCCCTCCCGCCGCAGCCCCTCCACCAGGGCCTCGCGGACCAGCGCGGGATCCGCCTTCTTCAGCGGGCGCGCCACCAGCTCGACGGCGCCCAGGCGCTCCACCCGGCGGGCCACCACGTCCCGCCCGTCCCAGCGGACCTCCTCGCCCGCGAACCGCAGATGCCCGGCCGCCACGCGTGCCGTTTCCTCGTCGATCACCGCCGCCAGCCGCACCTGCGCCGACGCGGCGTGCGCGGGACGGTCGGCGACCGCGACGGCCAGCCACGGCGCACTGCGCAGCCGGGAGCCGTCCCGCAGCTCCGCTCCGGTGCCGGACGCCATCAGGAACGTCCCCTCGCCCCGGGCCCGCGCCACCCGCTCGGGAAAGGCCAGGGCCGCGACCAGGCCGACGGCGGCGTCGTCCGGACCGGACCCGCCGGCCCCGGCGCCCTTGAAGGAGGAGGACAGCCGCCGCACCTCCTGGCGCCAGCGGGCCGCGTAGGCGTCCTTGCCCAGGCGTGCGGTACGCAACGCGGCGGCCAGGTCGTCGCCGTACTCCCGGGGCGGCTCCTCGCTGAGCAGCGCCACGACCTCCGCGGCCCGCCGGCCGCCCACCTCGGCCGCCCCGTCCAGCAGCGCCCTCGCCAGGCGGGGGTGCAGCCCGAGCCGGGACATCCGCACCCCGCGGTCGGTCACCCGGCCGTCCGCCTCCACCGCGCCGACCGCCGTCAGCACCTCCCGGGCCGCCGCCATCGCCCCGGCCGGCGGCGGGTCCAGCAGCGCGAGCCCCGCGGCGTCCGGATCGCCCCAGCAGGCCGCCTGGAGGGCGAACGCCGCCAGATCGGCCACCTTGATCTCGGGGGAGGGGAACCGGGACAGGCGCCCGTCCTCCGCCTCCTCCCAGCAGCGGTAGACGGTCCCCGGGGCCTCGCGGCCGGCCCGGCCCGCCCGCTGACGGCCCGCCGCCTGCGAGGCCCGGACCGTCGTCAGCGCGCTCAGGCCCCGCGCATGGTCGGTGCGCGGCTCCCGGGCCAGCCCCGAGTCGACGACGGTCCGCACCCCCGGAACGGTCAGCGAGGACTCCGCCACCGACGTCGCCAGCACCACCCGCCGCCCTCCGGACGAGCCGGCCAGCACCGCGTCCTGCACCGACGCCGGGGCCCGCCCGTGCACCTGGAGCACCTCCGCGGCCACCCCGGACAACTGCCCGGCCACCCTGCTGATCTCGCCGACACCGGGCAGGAAGCACAGCACGTCGCCGTCCCGCTCGGCCAGTGCCCGGCGCACCACGGAGGCGACGTGGGTCAGCAGCGCCGGATCGACCCGCATCCCGTGCGGCGGCCGCACCGGCCGCAGCGGCGGGGCCCACACCACCTCCACTGGGTACGACACACCCTCGGCCTCGATCACCGGAGCGTCGCCGAGCAGCCGTGCCCAGCCCTGCGCGTCGGTGGTCGCCGACGCGGCGACCAGCCGGAGATCGGGGCGGATCGCCTCCCGCACGTCCAGCAGGAACGCGGCCACCGTGTCGGCGTCCAGATGGCGCTCATGACACTCGTCGATGATCACCGCGTCGACGCCCGCGAGCTCCTGGTCACGCTGGAGCCGCTGGAGCAGCACCCCGGTGGTGACGACCTCCACCACGGTGTCCGGCCCCACCAGCCGCTCCCCGCGCACGCTGAACCCGACCCGTTCGCCGGCCCGCTCGCCGAGCAGCCACGCCATGCGGCGGGCCGCGGCCCGGGCGGCGATCCGCCGGGGTTCGGCGACCACGACCCGGCGCACCGGGCCGTCGCCGGTCAGCCCGGCCAGGACCAGGGGGACGAGGGTCGTCTTGCCGGTGCCGGGAGGCGCGCAGAGCACCGCGACGCCGCGGTCGTCGAGCGCCCGCCGCAGCGCGGGCACGGCGGTGCGGACGGGCAGCTGGTCCAGTGCGTCGGTATGGATCACGCCCCCAGTCTCGTACGGCGGGGCCCCGCCGTACGCACCGGCGGGTGTCTCAGTCCCGTACGCAGACGAAGATCGCCGTGCCCGGGATCAGGTTGCCGCGCAGGGGCGACCAGCCGCCCCACTCCTGGTTGTTCCACGCCGGCCACTCCGGCTCGACCAGGTCGGTCAGGCGGAAGCCGCCCGCCACCACGTCCCGCACCCGGTCGCCGAGCGTCCGGTGGTGTTCGACGTACACCGCTTCGCCGCGCTCGTCCTGCTCGACGTAGGGGGTGCGGTCGAAGTACGACGCGGCGACGGACAGGCCCTCGGGCCCCGGTTCGTCGGGAAACGCCCACCGGACCGGATGCGTGACGGAGAAGACCCAGCGGCCGCCGGGCCGCAGCACCCGGTGGACCTCGCGGAACACCTGGACCGGGTCGGCGACGAACGGCACCGCGCCGTAGGCGGAGCAGGCCAGGTCGAAGGAGCCGTCCCGGAACGGCAGCACCCCGGCGTCCGCCTCGACGAGAGGGATGCCCTCGCCGATCCGCAGGGCGTGCTGGAGCTGGCGGTGGGAGAGGTCGAGGGCGACCGGCCGGGCCCCCTGCGCGGCCAGCCAGCGCGAACACTGCGCGGCGCCCGCACCGATCTCCAGGACGTCCAGGCCCTTCAGCGACTCCGCGGGGCCGAGCAGGCCGGCCTCGGCCTCGTCGAGCCCCTCGGGGCCCCAGACGAAACGGTCGTCGCCCAGGAAGCCGCCGTGGTCGTTCTGGTACTCGTCCGCGTTGCGGTCCCACCAGCCGCGGCTGGCCCGGCTGCTCTCGGCCTCACCGGCGCTGCGGCGTGTCGCTTCGGGTTCGCCCGCGTAGATCTCTTGGCTCATCGTGTCCGTCGTTGTAGTTTGCCTTCACCCCGTCGTACGCGGTACGTACCAGGGGGGCCTGTGCGTACGGAACCCGTGTGTCCGGAACATCTGCGGGGCCGATGTGGCCTCGGTGAACCCGAGTTGTGCCGGGTATGGGTCGTTCCGCCCTTGGTGTGCGCCTTCGCGCATTGACCGTGCCCTGCTGCCCCCGTATGCTACAAGTTGCGCTGCGAGCCTGCGCGCCTCAGACCTAGCAGGCCGCGCTCGCATCTGTAGGTATGTCCCTCGGTTCACGAGAGGCGCCTCCCGGCTCACGGGATCGGCGCTTCCCAGGCTGTCCGGCTTCTGCAGAGGCGATACGGGCTCTCGGCGTAGCAGTAACTTCGACTCACTGTCCGTACCGGAGCCCTTTCCCACATGACGAGCAGCACCGAGACCACCGCCACCACTCCGCAGGTTGCGGTCAACGACATCGGCGACGCGGACGCGTTCCTCGCGGCGATCGACGAGACGATCAAGTACTTCAACGACGGCGACATCGTTGACGGTGTCATCGTCAAGGTTGACCGGGACGAGGTTCTCCTCGACATCGGTTACAAGACCGAAGGCGTCATCCCGAGCCGCGAGCTCTCGATCAAGCACGACGTCGACCCGAACGAGGTCGTCAAGGTCGGCGACGAGATCGAGGCCCTGGTTCTCCAGAAGGAGGACAAGGAAGGCCGCCTGATCCTCTCGAAGAAGCGCGCTCAGTACGAGCGTGCCTGGGGCACCATCGAGAAGATCAAGGAAGAAGACGGCATCGTCACCGGTACCGTCATCGAGGTCGTCAAGGGTGGTCTCATCCTCGACATCGGCCTCCGTGGCTTCCTGCCGGCGTCGCTCGTCGAGATGCGCCGCGTCCGCGACCTCCAGCCGTACGTGGGCAAGGAGCTCGAAGCCAAGATCATCGAGCTGGACAAGAACCGCAACAACGTGGTCCTGTCCCGCCGTGCCTGGCTCGAGCAGACCCAGTCCGAGGTCCGCCAGACGTTCCTCACGACCCTCCAGAAGGGTCAGGTCCGCTCCGGCGTCGTCTCCTCGATCGTCAACTTCGGTGCCTTCGTGGACCTGGGTGGCGTCGACGGTCTCGTGCACGTCTCCGAGCTGTCCTGGAAGCACATCGACCACCCCTCCGAGGTTGTCGAGGTCGGCCAGGAAGTCACCGTCGAGGTTCTCGACGTGGACATGGACCGCGAGCGCGTGTCCCTGTCGCTCAAGGCGACGCAGGAAGACCCGTGGCAGCAGTTCGCCCGTACGCACCAGATCGGGCAGGTTGTTCCCGGTAAGGTCACCAAGCTCGTTCCGTTCGGTGCGTTCGTGCGCGTCGACGAGGGCATCGAGGGCCTGGTCCACATCTCCGAGCTGGCCGAGCGCCACGTGGAGATCCCGGAGCAGGTCGTCCAGGTCAACGACGAGATCTTCGTCAAGGTCATCGACATCGACCTCGAGCGTCGTCGCATCAGCCTCTCGCTGAAGCAGGCCAACGAGTCCTTCGGTGGCGACCCGGCCTCGGTCGAGTTCGACCCGACGCTGTACGGCATGGCCGCGTCGTACGACGACCAGGGCAACTACATCTACCCCGAGGGCTTCGACCCCGAGACCAACGACTGGCTCGAGGGCTTCGAGGCTCAGCGCGAGGTCTGGGAGACCCAGTACGCCGAGGCGCAGCAGCGCTTCGAGCAGCACCAGGCCCAGGTCATCAAGTCCCGCGAGGCCGACGAGGCCGCTGCTGCCGAGGGCGCTGCCGCCCCGGCCGGCAGCGCTCCGGCTGCCTCGGGCGGCAGCGGTGGCGGCGGTTCGTACTCCTCGGAGTCCGCGGACAACTCCGGCGCCCTGGCGTCGGACGAGGCCCTGGCTGCCCTGCGCGAGAAGCTGGCGGGCGGCCAGAGCTGACGCTCCGACCTCCCGGCCGGTCATCGGCTGCGTTGAGTAGATGACGGTGAGGCCCGCTCCCTTCGGGGGGCGGGCCTCACGCGTGTGTGCGACGCGCCGCTCCTACGGGGTGACGGCGATGTTGGTCAGGCCGTAGCCGCCGGTCACGGTGTTGCTCGCATGAACCGTCGTGGGACAGCTCGTGCCGTAGTTCGTGACGTTGACCGCGAGCCGTTTGTCGCCCGTCGCACCGGACAGGTCCGACACGTTGTCCCTGAAGACGGTCCCGCAGCCCCAGCCGCTCTGCTGGGTGTGCGTCTCGTAGCCGTTGGCGGTCGTGCGGGAGCCGTGGTTGCCCTGGACCAGGACGTCGTTGCCCTTCACGTCGACCCAGGAGTCGTCGTAGTTGGCACCGGTCAGCCCGCTGCCGTCGAAGGTGTTCCCGACGATGCGCGCTCCCGTGGTGCCCTCCTTGATGTCGACGTTCTCGCCGCCGACACCGGGCCCGATGGTGTTGTTCAGGATCTGCACCCGGTCGCTCCGGTCCGACAGGTCGCCCGCCGTGCCGACGTAGACACCCTCGCCCATGCCGCGGCCGTCGTGACCGGTGTCGTAGATCCGGGAGTTCCGGATGATGCCGTCGCTGCTGGACGTACGGAAGTGGACCCCCTCCATGTCCAGGTCGTGTACCGTCACCGCATCGATGATCACGCCGTGGGCTCCGTCGGCCACGATGCCCTTCTGGCCGCCCGCGACGGTGATGCCCTGCACCGTCCAGTACGAGGCGCCGTTGAGGTGCAGTCCGTAGCCACCGCCGGCCGTGAGCACCGCCGCCGCGGAGCCGGTCAGGGTGATGTGCGCGGAGGCCGTGCCGGGGACGAGCGCCTTGAAGTTCCCGGTGTACGTGCCGTCCGCGAGGTGGATCGTCCCGCCGGGGGTGACGCTGGTCAGCGCCGACTTGAGCTGCGCGGCGGTGCTCACCTCGATGACCGTCGCGGCCCCTGCCGTGCCGGCCGAGGCGAGAGTGAGGGTGCCGGTGGCGAGGACGGTGGTCAGCAGGGCGGGGAGCAGGGTGCGGGTGCGCATGGGGTGCCTTCCCGTTGAAGGGTTCAGGACGTTCTCGTACATGAATGTGGGGCGAGTGCCTGAACGTGCTGCCCAGTGACGGTAGGGATGGGGTGTGGGCATGTCAAGGTCTGGACCAATGTCCTGGGGCTCCGGGCGAGGTGAACACAGGGAAACGTGTGGGATACACGAACAGCTGACGGCCGGTAACACACCCTTGTCAGGATCCCGGCAACCTCAAGATCCGAAGGGACCGGGACATGACGCACGCTCCGCACCACTCGCCCGCGACACCGGGCGCGAGCCGCCGTACCTTCCTTCGTCACGTCGGGCTCTCCGGCGGTGCGGGCGCGATGTTCGCCACCATGGGAGCACTCGGCCTCGCCCCCACCGCCCAGGCCGCAGCCCGTGAACCCGCCTTCCGCGCACCCAGCAGCGGCGACTTCCACCTGACGGGAAGGGCTGCCGCCAAGGTGGTCGTCGTGGGAGGCGGCATCGCCGGCCTCGCCACCGCCTACGAGCTCGGCAAGGCGGGCTACGACTGTACGGTCCTGGAGGCCCGCGGCCGCACGGGCGGCCGCAACTTCACCGTGCGCGGCGGGGACTCCACCACCGACATCCACGGCGTCAGCCAGACCGCCCAGTTCTCCGACGGGCAGTACATGAACGCCGGACCCGGCAGGATTCCGCAGTGGATGGTCACCCTCGACTACTGCCGTGAACTCGGCGTTCCCATCGAGGTGTTCACCAACGTGAACGCCAACGCCTATCTCTACAACGAGAAGGCGGGCATGAAGGCTCCGGTGCGCTACCGCACCGCCAAGGCCGACGTGTACGGCTATGTGGCCGAACTCCTCTCCAAAGCCACCGACAAGGGCGCGCTCGACCGGCAGATCACCGCCGACGACCAGGAGCGGCTCCTCGACTTCCTCAAGGACTTCGGCGACATCGGAGATGCCCTCGACTACACCGGGAGTCCCCGCCGCGGATACCGCGTCGATCCCGCGGCCGCCGGAACCCCCGGGGAGGAGCTCGGGTCCGTCCCCTCCGCGTCCGAGGTCTTCGCCAGCGGCGTCGGGCGCTACTTCGCCTTCGAGTTCGAGTACGACCAGGCGATGCTGATGTTCCAGCCGGTCGGCGGCATGGACCGGATACCCGCCGCGCTCACCCGGGCGATAGGGGAGCGCAGGATCCGCACGGGCGCTGCCGTCACCGAGATCACCGACACCGCCCACGGCGTCACCGTCACCTACACCCGGTCCGGCCGCACGCACCGCATCGAGGCGGACTACTGCGTCGCGGCCCTGCCGCCCAACATCCTCGCCAAGACCGCCCACAACCTGGGCCCCGCCGTCCAGACCGCGCTGGAGGCCTGCAAGCCGTCCTCGGCCGGCAAGATCGGGCTGGAGTACCGGAGCCGCTGGTGGGAGAGCGACCACCGGATCTACGGAGGCATCACCGAGACGGACATGGACCTGGCCCACATCTGGTACCCGTCCTACGGGCACCAGGGCCGCCGGGGCACCCTCATCGGGTACTACAACACCGGCTCCAACGCCGACGCGTACGCCGCCCTCACCCCGCGCGAACGCGAGGCGCGGGCCGTGGCGCAGGGCGTGAAGATCCACGGGGAGAAGTACCGCACGGAACTGGCCGCCTCGTTCTCCCACCACTGGCGCCAGACCCCGTACCTGGAAGCGTCCTGGCACTCCCTGGCGGGCGGCCCCGACGCACCGGTCTTCGCACCGCTCAACCGGGCGGCGGGACGGGTCTACTTCGCCGGCGACCACCTGAGCTACGCCGACGCCTGGCAGCACGGAGCGTTCACTTCCGCACGGAAGGCCGTGACGGCACTGCACACGCGGGTACTTGGGTAAACACCATGGGAAGGGGCACGCGCGGGAATGCCCGTGCCCCCCGGGACGTTCTTCTTCAGGAACACAAGGAGGAGCGGTAACCGTGCCTGATCCGCAGAGTTTGTACGAATGGGAGCCGAAGGGCCTGGCTGTCGTCGACATGGCGCTCGCCCAGGAGTCGGCCGGCCTGGTCATGCTCTACCACTTCGAGGGATACATCGACGCGGGTGAGACCGGTGAGCAGATCGTCGACGGGCTGCTCGAATCGCTGCCCCATCAGGTCGTGGCCCGTTTCGACCACGACCGCCTCGTCGACTACCGCGCACGGCGTCCGCTGCTGACGTTCAAGCGGGACCGCTGGGCGGCGTACGAGACCCCGACGCTGGACGTCCGGGTGGTCCAGGACGCGACCGGGGCGCCGTTCCTCCTGCTGTCCGGCCCCGAGCCCGACGTGGAGTGGGAGCGGTTCGCCGCCGCCGTCGAGCAGATCGTCGAGCGGCTCGGCGTCCGTCTCGCGGTCACCGCCCACGGCATCCCCATGGGCGTCCCGCATACGCGCCCGGTCGGCGTCACGCCGCACGGCAACCGCACCGACCTCATGCCCGGCCACCGCAGCCCCTTCGACGAGGCCCAGGTGCCCGGTTCCGCCGCGGCCCTCGTGGAGTACCGGCTGATGGAGGCCGGACGCGACGTCCTCGGCGTCGCCGCGCACGTCCCGCACTACGTCGCCCGCTCCGCCTATCCCGACGCCGCGCTCACGGCGCTGGAGTCGATCACGGCCGCGACCGGACTCGTCCTGCCGACCGTCGCGCACTCGCTTCGCACCGAGGCGCACCGCACCCAGACGGAGATCGAACGCCAGATCGGGCAGGGCGACGAGGAGCTCGTCTCGCTCGTCGAGGGCCTGGAGCACCAGTACGACGCGGTCGCCGGTTCCGAGACGCGCGGCAATCTGGTCGCCGAGCCGGTGGACCTGCCGTCCGCCGACGAGATCGGTCTGGAATTCGAGCGGTTCCTGGCCGAGCGCGAGGGCGACGGCTGACCCCGGCCGGATCCGCACTAGGCTGCCGCCCATGCTGAAAGTGGGCCTGACCGGTGGTATCGGAGCCGGCAAGAGCGAAGTCTCCCGGATGCTCGCCGGATACGGAGCCGTCCTGATCGACGCCGACCGGATCGCACGCGAGGTCGTCGAGCCCGGCACCCCCGGGCTCGACGCCGTCGTCGAGGAGTTCGGCAGCGGCATCCTCACCGCCGAGGGGACCCTGGACCGCCCGAAGCTCGGGTCGGTCGTCTTCGCCGACAGCGAGCGCCTCGCCGCCCTCAACGCGATCGTCCACCCGCTGG
>NZ_SSBL01000039.1 GCF_004795105.1 Streptomyces sp. A0642
AACCCACGCCCCATCGCAATCCGCTGACTACCCTGACCCGTGAACAACACCGCCAGATCACCACCCCCCACCACACCCTCCACCACATCACGGTGCGCCCTGCCACCCGCCAACGCCCGCAAAGCATCCTGGGCCTGTGCAAGGTTCCCGGCCACCGCGCTCGCACGGTGTTCCAGGTGGGAGCGGTGGTGTGCGGTGCTGTAGGCGATGTCGAGCAGCTCCGATTCCGGCCTGCCCTCCAGGTGGTCGGCCAGGCGGGCGGCGTTTTCGGCCCGTGCTTCCTCGGTCTTGCCGGACACGGTGAGGACGACGGGCGTCTTGCGTGTGGGGCGGTCGGGGCGGCCGTGGACGGCCGCCCAGTCGATCTCGTGGCCCTCGCACCAGAGCTCGGCGGCCAGTTCCTCCAGGCTCCGGCGGGCGGGCCGGTCGCGCCGGCAGGTCGCGAGGGCCGGGAGGTGGGTGCCGTCGATCGCGGCGAGTGTCCGCTCGAAGGAGTGCTGGGCGACGGGGTGCGGGGCGACCTCGACGATGCGCAGACCGCGCGCGGCGGCAGGTTCGTTCCGGGTGAGTGCGGTGACCGCCTCGGCGAGCAGCATGGGTTCGCACATGTTGCGTGCCCAGTAGTCGGCTCCGAGAGCGGTGCCGTCCACGAAGTCGTTGAGGACGGTCGACCAGAAGGGTGTGGACGCGACGGCGGTGCGCAGTGTGCCGAGCCGGCGGAGCAGTTCGGGTGCGAGGTCCCGGAGCCCGGCGCTGTGGGACGCGTAGTCGATGTTGACGCGTACGGTGCGGACGCCGTTCTCGGACAGCTCCCGTTCCACGGCGGCGACGGCGTCCGTCGGCCCGGAGAGGCAGACCTGGCCGGGAGCGAGGTGTCCCGCGACGGAGATCCCGCGGTCGTCGGTGGCCAGCCGAGCGGCCTCGTCGGCGGTGAGGTCGCAGACGACGAGAGCACCGTGGCCGGAGGCGCGTTCGGCGATCAGCGCCGACCAGGTCGTGATGAGCCGGGCGCCCTCGTCCAGCGGGAGGGCCCCCGCGACGACGGCGGCGGCCACCTCTCCGATGCTCTGGCCGAAGACGGTGTCGGGCTCTATGCCCCAGGCGGCGAGGGTGCGGGCGAGGGCGACCTGGACGGAGAAGAGGACGGGCTGGACGACGTCGGTGCGGTCGAGCCGCGAGCGGCTGCTGTCGGCGAGGAGTTCGTCGGTCACCGACCAGCCGGTGTGCGCGGCGACCGCGCGGTCGCAGGCGTCGAGGGCGGCGCGGAAGGCGCGCTCGCAGAGCAGGTCGCGGCCCATGCCGATCCACTGTGTGCCGTGGCCGGAGAAGAAGAAGGCGAGCGGCGGGCGCTCGGTGGAGCGGCCGGGACCGGCGACGATGTCGGCACGGCCGGCCGGCGTCAGGGCGGCGACCGCCCGGTGCCTTCCGGTGTCGTGGGGCGGGGTGGGGTACGGGCCGGTGGCGTTGTTCTCCCGGGCGCCCAGAGCGGCGACGGCGTCGTGCAGCGCGTCCTCGCTCGCGGCGGTGACGGGGACGAGGCGGCGTCGGCTGTAGGGGCCCTCCTCCAGGGCGACATGGGCGTTCGTGCCGCCGAATCCGAAGCCGCTGACGCCCGCGTAGCGGCGGCGGGCGGCGGGCCACGGCCGGCGTTCGGTGACGACGCTGAGCTTGTTGGCCTCGAAGTCGATGTGCGGGTTGGGCACGTCGAAGTGGAGGCTGGCGGGGATTTCGCCGCGGTGCAGGGCCAGGGCGGTCTTGATGAGGCCGGTGACGCCTGCTGCGGGCTCCAGGTGGCCGAAGTTCGTCTTGGCCGAGCCCAGGTACAGCGGCTCCTGGCGTCCCTGGGCGAACACGGTACCGAGTGCCTCGGCCTCGATGGGGTCGCCGAGCAGGGTGCCGGTGCCGTGTGCCTCCACGTAGGAGACGTCCTTGGGGTCGATGTCGGCGTCCTGCCAGGCGGTGCGCAGGACGTCGGCCTGGGCCTGCGGGCTGGGGGCGGTGAGTCCGTTGGAGGCACCGTCGTTGTTGACGGCGGTGCCGCGGATCACGGCGTACACGCGGTCGCCGGAGGCGAGGGCGTCGGAGAGCCTGCGCAGGACAACGACGCCGCAGCCCTCGCCGCGTACGTAGCCGTTGGCGCCCGCGTCGAAGGCGCGGCACTGGCCGTCCGGGTTCATGCCGCCGAACTTGGTCATGGCGACGGTGGTGTGGGGGTGCAGCATGACGTTGACGCCGCCCGCCAGGGCGAGGTCGCTCTCGCCGCGGCGCAGACTCTGCACGGCGAGGTGGGTGGCGGTGAGCGAGGAGCTGCAGGCGGTCGCAACGGCTATGGCGGGGCCGTGGAGGCCCAGGGTGTAGGCGATGCGCGCCGGAATGATGGAGTTGTCCCAGCCGACGGCGGAGTGCGTCCCGATGGCGTCGGGGTCGGCGCCGGTGGCCAGGTGGTATTCCTGCGCCATGGTGCCGAAGAAGACACCCGTGCGGGTGCCGGAGATGTCGGAGGGGACGATCCGGGCGTCCTCGAATGCGGCCCAGGCGACTTCCAGCGCCATGCGCTGCTGCGGGTCCATGTGCTTCGCCTCGGCGGGCGAGATCCGGAACAGGTCGGCGTCGAATCCGGTGATGTTGTCGAGGAAGCCGCCCCAGCGGGTGTTCATCCGACCCGGCGCCCGGGGGTCCGGGTCGAGCCAGTCCTGGGCGTTCCAGCGGTCGGCGGGGACCTCGCGGATCGTGTCGGTTCCCTCGCACAGGCTCTCCCAGAGTGCCTCGGGCGTCTCGATGCCGCCGGGCAGCCGGCAGCCGAGGCCGACGATGGCGACGGGTTCGTTCGCGACGAGGGGCGCCGGCCGGGTGCGCGGCGCTACGGCGGAAGGCGTGTCGTCGCCGGCCAGGTGGGCGCCGATGCCGGAGATGGTGGGGTACTGCCACACGACCCAGCTGGGCACGGGGCGCCCGAACCGTTTTGACAGTGTGGCCACGAGGGACGTGATCTGCACGGAGTCCAGCCCGAGGTCGTGCAGCGGCCGGTCGGTGCCGACGGCGTCGGGCCGTACGTCCAGCAGTTCGGCGACGACCGTCCGAACAACGGCCACGATGTCCTTGGCGGTCGCCGGGACCCGGTCGCCGCCACTGTTCACCTGGGCATAGCTCATCTGCTCATCCTCGATAGCTCGTTGAAGCGAACGACCGGCGTACGGCCTGGGGGACGGCCCCCTGCACAGTGCCCGTCCCACCCTCAACTGCCGTGCTGGAGACCAGGTCGAGCCCGGCTCCACCGGAACGGGCGCCCCGGATTCCGGGGCGCCCGAGGGGTGATTCATCTGGGGTGGTTCAGTGCCTGCGGCCGGTCGCTGCCGGGACGGGCGTGGCCGTGGTGGCTGCGTCGGCCGGTTCCGGGGAGAGGGGGCCGCTGCCCCCGTAGAGTTTGCGGATCTGAGGGGTGAGCGTGCGCGCCTCGGCGACGGCCGAGTAGACCTTCGCGGCCTCCGTCGGGGTGCGCTTCATCGTGGTGCGATCGACCTCATAGAGGCCGAAGCGGGCGCCGTACCCCTGCAGCCACTCGAAGTTGTCCATCAGGCTCCAGTGGTAGTAGCCCCGCACGTCCACTCCTTCGGCGCGCACCCGCTGGATCTGTTCCAGGGCCCGCACGGTGAACTCGGCGCGTCGTTTGCCGGAGTTGGTTGCGATGCCGGACTCGCTGACGACCAGTGGCAGGCCGCGGTAGCGGGCACCGAAGTCCTTGAGCACCGGGTAGAGGCCGCCGGGGTCCGACTCGTAGCCCATCGCGGGTATGAAGTAGGAGGGGTCGGAAGCCGGGAGGCACGGTGCGGTGCCGCACGTGTCGACGTTGATGACGGGTAGCGTTCCCGGGCCGGGTGTGTCGCCCGGGTCGGAGACGCCGGTGCGGTCGTACAGCTGGATGCCCAGCCAGTCGAGCGTGCCCTTCCAGTCGGGGTGGGGCTCGTCGGCGGTCCCGTCGAAGTTTGTGTCGAAGTCTCCCTTCCACAGGGAGTCAAGGATGTTCAGCTCGAAGAAGCGGCGGAAGCGGTCGCGGGCGGCTGTGTCGCGCGGCTCGGTGCTGACCTTTCCGTCGCGTACGGCCACGTACTGCTTGACGCTCGCGGTCAGGCCGATGGTGGAGTTGAGGCCGTCACGGTCCGCGTCATGGCGGTCGTAGCGCTTGATGGCCCTGTACATGGCCGCGTGGGCGTTGATGTACTGGCGCAGGGCCGGCACGAACTTGCTGGAGAAGTTGGTGGCCAGGTTCGCCTTGCCGGGCGGCCCCGCGCCGAAGGCGTGCGAGAACAGCATGTAGACCATGGGCTCGTTGAGCGTGGCCCACTCGTCGACCCGGTCGCCGAACCGCTCGGCGAGGAGCTTCGCGTGCTCGGCCATCTCCTTGACCACCAGGGGGCCGCCGACCGGGTGGTCGAGGCCGCACAGGTTGGTGTCGGAGGGGCCCTTCGTGCAGCCGGGGTCCTCGGGGTTGTCGACCCAGACGGGGTTGGCGAAGTGGTGGACGACGATCATCGGGCGAATGCCGCGCGCGATGAGTGCGTCGAGCTGCTTGCTGTAGTGGTCGAGGGCCGCCTCGTTGATCTGGTTGCGACGGGGCTCGATGCGGGCCCACTCGATGCTGAAGCGGTACGAGTCGACGTTCAGGTCCTCGAGGAGCCCGATGTCCTCGATGGCCTTGGAGTAGCCCTTGACGCCCTCTCCGACGAAGGGGCTCTTGCCCAGGCCCTCGGGTGCAGGCTGGCTCCACTTGTACCAGTCGGTGTCGGTGTTCTGGTCCTCGATCTGGGTGGCGGAACTCGACACGCCGAATCGGAAGCTGCCCTTGCCGGAGGGGGCGGCAAGGGAGCCGATCGAGGAGAAGGAAACGGTGCGCGGTTTGGCTGCGGCGTCGGTCTCCCCACTGGCCAGGGCGACAGGTGCCACCAGCCCCAGGGCGAGGACAGCGGCCGCGATCTTGATGAGTCGCTTCACGGTGCCTTCCGGTTCATAGACGGTTGGGAATGGGGTCGCGCAGCATTGAGGGCAGTCCCCCCGCGCATTCACACCCTGGGCGACTTCACTCGAAAACAACTCGAACGTGCGTCCACCGCGTCTTCGGACGCAGGGCAGGCCGATGTGGTGGGACAGGACGACGAAGCCGGAGAGCGCGGATCGCGATCAGCTCGTCGCCCGCAGCCCCCGACGGGCTTGGGACACCGGTGACGCACGAAGGGCCTGTGTCCCGGCGGCTGCCGGGACACAGGCCCTTCGTGCGTGGAGTTCGGTCAGCGGGTGGTGGCCAGGCGCGCCTCGACGGCGTCGGCCGCCATGGCCGGGCCGTCGACGGAGCGCATGGTGTCGCTCATGGTGCGCACCCGGTCCTTGACGGACGCGTCGCCGGCGACCTTGACGACGGCCTCGCGCAGGCTCTGAGGGGTGACATCGTCCTTGGCCAGATGCCGGCCGAGGCCCAGCTCGTCCACGCGCAGGCCGTTGGCCCGCTGCTCGGACATCTGCGGAATGACGACCATGGGCACGCCGTGGTACAGCGACTCCATGGTGCTGTTCATCCCGCCATGGGTGATGAACACCTGGGCGTGGCTGAGCACATCGAGCTGGGGCACGTGCCGCTTGACCTCGAAGTTGGCGGGGAGCGTACCGAGTTCGGCCGCGTCGATGTGGTCGCCGATGGACATCACGACATCGAACTCGGAGTCGCGGAACGCCTCGACTGCCATCGAGAAGAACTCGGGCCAGCCGGTAGCCGCTGTGCCGAGCGAGATCAGCAGCACCGGGCGCCCACCGGCGGCCGGCTGCCAGGACCCCTGGAAGGACCGGTCGCCGAGGCAGGGTCCGGCGAAGACGAACCGCTTGTCGAAGGTCTCGCCGTCGTAGTGGAATTCACGCGGCATGAAGACGATCCCGAGGTCTTCGATCCCCTGGAAGAACCCCATGGGATCGGCGGGCAGACCGAATTCGGGCAGCAGCGCCGTAAGCTTCCCGATCATCTCCATGACCTGGGGGTCGTCGTATTCCGCCATGGGGAAACGTTCCTGGATGCTGAAGTGCTCGTTCGCAGCGTACGAGGGAAAGCTCCGCACCAGCGGAATATCGTTCTTGGAAGCGAAGAAGCGTGCCCCCCAGGCCATGAAGTCGTGGACGATGACATCCGGCTTGTTCTGCTCGTAGAACGGGCCTACCTGCTCCACGAGCAGTTTCGCCTCGTCCAGACACCGCATGCCTTCACCGGCGTTGGCTTCCGCCGTGTAGGGGCTGCGATAGAAGTCGCCGAATACCGACTCGTACCTGACCGCTTCCGCTCCGAGCGCTTCGACTGCCGGGGCGAAGTGATTCGTCACAGTGCACGAAACGCGATGCCCCCGCTTCACTAGTTCTTCCACCACGCCGAGTGTGGGGTTCACATGGCCTATGGCCGGGAAATTGAAGAAAGCGATGTGAGACGGCATTTGCACTCTCCTGTTCCAAGGCCCGAACGCTGCGGACGAAGCCTTCCCACACCGTAGCAGCGCCGTGAAGGAAACCTTCCGGAACTAGAAAGGAACGTGCTTGCCCAGCGCCACCCGCAGGCACCCGATCTGCCCGCAGTGGTAGGCGTCGTGCATCTGAATGATGGAGAGCGCCTTGCCGAGATTCTTCAGCCGGTCGTCGCCGAAGGGCTCCAGCGGGGATTCGCTGTCGAGGTCGGCCGGCACGAGACCGGCGACGAACTCGCGCATGCGCGCGTGGACCGCCCGGTAGAGGTCGAGCATCTCCTCCAGCGACGGGCCGATCGACCAGTCCTGGTCGTCGTTGCCCGCGAAGCGCCGGGAGAACTCCTCCGTGACCAGGGACTCGGTCCCCTGGTGCAGCGTCGAGAAGTAGTCCGTCGCGCAGGTGAGATGGCCCAGGAACCAGACCAGGGGCTTGTGCGGGGCCGGGGCGATACGCGCGGTCTCGTCGTCGAAGTCCTCGGCGAGTTCCAGGACCATGCCGAAGGCCAGGTCGAAATGGTGCAGGAAATGAGTGGTGAGCGCCTGCGGCGAGGCGTCGATGGTCGCGGTCATATCCGGACTCCTGTCTTCATTCTTCCATGGATCATGACGAATATTCTCCGCTCGCTCTCAAGCAGTTCTTGAGTCACTCTCGAGCGGTTGTCCAGCCCGGTCAGCGACCGGGCGATGCGAACGAGCTCCGGCCGGGCCGACGGACGGCGTCCAAACGGACCCGCGACTCCTCGAAGGTGGGCAGTTCGGTCGTCTCGGTGCACTCCCAGTTCGCGCCTTCCCAGTCGAACATCAGCTCGCGGACCCGACGCGCCGCGGCAAGATGCGGTTTCGACATCAAAAAGCCCTTCAACGCCTCCTCGTTCTCCCAGATGGACAGGGAACGGGTGCTGTTGAAGTTGTTCTCCGAAATACCCAGACAGACCGCCATCAGCCCCGGCCTCACATAGAGTTCGCCGAGAATAGCCTCATTCAGTTCGATGGCGACCGGCTCATGTCCCGGCTTCGGCCAGCCGACGGAAGTCGCCACCAGATGATGACCCCGGATCGGCTCCCGCAGCCGACCCGTTTCGGGGTCGACGACGGGCCCGACCCAGGGGGCCACCACATTGAAGTCCGATTCATCGCCGGCGGCGAATTCCTGGAGCGACTGGGGTATCGGTCGCGTGTTGTCCGACATTCTTTCACCGATCCTTACGTCGTACGACAAGCCGCTTGATCTCGACGGCCTGGAGGTGCAGCACTGTGAAGTCGGGCTTGCGCACCATTTCGAGCTCCGCCAGCAGCGGGCCGACGGCCTTCAGCACCGCCCTCATTTCGAGCCGGGCCAGGTGCGAGCCGAGGCAGACGTGCTCGCCGTGGCCGCCGAACGCGAGCTGCGCGGTGGCGTCCCGGCTGATGTCGAAGCGGTACGGAGCGTCGAAGACGGAGTCGTCCCGGTTGGCCGCCGGATACCACATCACAACCGTCTCGCCCTTGCGGATGCGCCGGCCACCGATCTCGGTGTCCTGGGTCGCCGTCCGGACGAAGTTCGCCGCGATCGACGTCCAGCGCAGGATCTCCTCGACCGCGCCGGGCACCATCGCCGGGTCCTCGTTGAGCTTCCGCAGCTGCTCCGGATGCTCGAGCAGCGCCTGGACGCCCCCCGTGGTCGCGTTGCGGGTCGTGCCGATGCCCGCGACCAGCAGGTTGAAGATGGTGTAGAGGATCTCGTGGAAGGCCAGCGGCTCCCCGTCGATACGGGCCCGGGCGAGCCGGCTGAGCACATCGGTGCTGGTCTCGTCGACCTGGGCCATCCGCTCCTGGACCAGATTCGCCACGTAGCCGTTGAGAGCGGTCATGTTCCGGGCGAACGTGGCCTCGGTGTCCTCGCCCTCGCGCTGGTTGTCCGGGTCCGCGGCGCCCGTGGTGCCCTCGCTCCACTCGAAGATGTCGTCCCAGTCCTTCAGCGGCGCCCCGACCAGCTCACAGATCGCGGCGACCGGCAGCCGGGCGGAGAGGTGGCGTGCCACATCGGCGGTGCCGTGCTCGTCCAGCCGGGCGGTGAACTCGGCCGCGTACTGCACGGCCAGTTCGTTGAACCGCTCCT
This sequence comes from Streptomyces sp. A0642, assembly GCF_004795105.1. Lineage (GTDB taxonomy): Bacteria > Actinomycetota > Actinomycetes > Streptomycetales > Streptomycetaceae > Streptomyces. The sequence continues at coordinate 8,590 of NZ_SSBL01000039.1, forward strand.
CCAGCTCGGCAACGGCCTTCGGGGTGAAGCACGGGGCCATCACCTGGCGCAGATGGCGGTGGTGGGGGGAGTCCATGTACGACAGCGCCGGCGGCATGTCGGGGCCGTGGCCGAACATCTGGGCCCGTTGGTCGAGCTGGCTCTCGAACATGTCGACGGCCTCGGGGGTCTCCAGGGTGACCCGCTGGGCGCTGGAGAAGATCTTCGGATTGCGCGACACCCACGCGATGTCCTCGTGCCGGGTCAGCACCCAGAACGGCTCGAAGCCCGGGCGCCGGTACCAGAAGACCGGCGCCTCGCGGCGCAGCAGGTCGAACTCCGGGTAGGGGTAGCCGTTCTCGGCGTACGCCGACTCGTCGGTGATGTCGAGTGTGTCAAGAGTGAGCATGTCTCAGGTCTCCTTCAGCGGGGGGTGTTCTCGTCGAGGAAGGAGACGATCGCCGGGACGGCCTCCGTGCGGCGGTCTCCGGCGTCGTACCCCGCGTCGAGCAGCCGGGCGTTCGGCACCTCGCTCGCGAGACGTTTGGCGACACCTTCCGGGTGCAGCGGGTCGTTGCCGGGCAGGATCAGCAGCGGTGCGGGGAAGCCGGTCATCCACTCCTCCGGGACGGAGAAGTACGCGGAGCCCTGGGGCCAGATGCCGTCCCGGAAGCGCACGACGGAGACGACGTACCGCTCGCGCCGCAGCGTCAGGATCTCGTCCCTGAACGCCGGGTCGGCGTTCAGCCGGGCCGCGTAGGGGCCGGCCCCGTTACCGGGGGCGAAATGGCCCTGCGCCTGGGCCGCGGCGATGACGCCTTCGAGGCCCTCGGCCCTGGTCAGCCGCATCGCCTCGTCGTACTCGCCGAGGAAGGTGCCCAGGGTGTTGGTGTCGTCGAGACCGACCGGATCCTGCGACACGACGGACCGCACCCGCGCGGGGGTGTCGTGCGCCAGCCGCCAGGCCAGCGCGGTGCCCGTGCCGGCACTGACCACATGGGCCTGCTCGGCACCGAGGTCGTCGAGGACCGCCTGCATGTCGGCCGAGCTCTGCTCGTACGAGAACGGCTCGAAGGGGGCGACGGTGCTGCGGCCCACGTGCCGCTGGTCGACGGCGATCACGCGGAACCGGCCGGCCAGCTCGGACACCGGGTGGTAGAAGTTCGTCTGCCAGGAGGCGATCCCCCCGCCCGCCGCGCCGTCCGCGAGCAGCAGGACGGGGAAGCCCTCGCCGTGCACCTCGTAGTGGATCCGAGCCCCGTCGGGGCGGACTGTCTCAGGCATGGTTTTCCTCCACGGTCGCAAGGTGCGTGATCACGTCTTTGAGTTCGGCCGCCATGGCCCCGGCATTGACGATCGGAGCGGCGTGGGTGCCCTCGATGGCCGACGAGACAAATACGCCGGAGGTCAGTTCGCGCCACACCTCCATCGCTCCGTCGGGCAGCACCGGGTCCTCGGTCCCCGCCACCGCGAAGACCGGCAGCCCGAGCGGGGTGCGGGTGACGCCCCGCAGGACGGCCCGGTGGTTCTCGGCGAGGACGGTGTCGGCGCGCAGCCGGTCGACGTACTGGGCGAGGAGTTCCTCGCTCTCCAGGATCTGGTCGGGCAGCAGCCCCCGGAAGATCCCGGCGAGTTCGTCCAGGGCTGCCCCGTCGAGGTCGCCGGTGAGTTCGGCGAGCCGGTTCAGGCCGGGCGTCGGTTCGGCGAGCGGCGGCAGCGCGCAGGCCACGACGAGCGCCAGTGGCGGCACGCCCGGCCGGTGGGCGAGCCGGTGGGCGACCTCCCAGCACAGCCACGATCCCTGACTGTGTCCGTAGAGCACGACCGGTACGTCGAGCCGGTCGGACATCGCCGCCACGACCTGGTCGGCCATGGCCATCATGTCGGTCAGCGGAGGCTCGTCCGCGCGGGCCTCGCGTCCGGGCAGCTGGACACCGAGGAGTTCGACGTCGTCGGGCAGGTGACGGACCAGCGGCACGTAACCGCCGGTGGTGCCGCCCATGCCGGCCACACAGAACACCCGGGCGCGGGGGCGCTCGGCAGGCTTGAGCACCCGCAGCCATGAGCCCGTCTGCGGGCCGGGCCGGCCGGTACCCGTCTGCCGCTCCTCCGGCTGCAGTTCGTCGGCCAAGGCCCCGGCTATCCCGACGCAGCTGGCGTGGCGCAGGATCATCTCGGTCGTGACGGAAAGACCGGTTCGGCGGATGAGCTGGTTGCGTACGGTCACGGCCATCAGCGAGTCGAGGCCGAGCTGTTGCAGTGGCTTGTCGTCGGGCAGGTCGTGCGCGGCCAGTCCGAGAACCGGGATGACCTCGTCCTTCACCAGGCCGGTCACCGTGCGCAGCCGTTCGTCGGCGTCCTGTCCGGCGAGGCGGGCACGCAGCTCCCGGCCGGCCGACGGATCGCCGGCCAGTGCCTGCTCAGCCGGGGCCTCTCGGGCCTCCTCGATGCCGTCGAGCAGCGGGCGCGGGCGGGCCGCACGGTAGGCGGGGGCGAATTTCGCCCAGTCGATGTCGGCAACGCCGAGCGCCACCGTACCGGTGTTCAGGGCGAGTTCGAGGGCGTCCAGCGCGCGGCCGGGGGCCATGGAGCGCAGCCCGCGGGAGCGCGCGAGACGCTCGGCCTCCTCGGAGACCATGCCTCCGCCGGCCCAGCCGCCCCAATGCAGCACGGTGGCGGGCAGCCCCTGTGCGTGGCGGTGGCGGGCCATCGCGTCGAGCGCGGTGTTCGCGGCGCCGTAGGCGGCCTGTCCCGCGCCGCCCCAGAGGCTGGCGCCGCTGCCGTACAGCAGGAACGCGTCGATCTCACGTCCTGTAAGTGCCTCGTGCAGGTGCTGGGCACCCAGGACCTTGGCGGAGATCTCCTCCGCGGCGCAGTGGGCGGTGAGTTCCCCGATGGGTGCCATGCGGGAGACCCCGGCGAGGTGGGCGACGACGGTGAGCGGGCGGGTGTCGTCGCCGGTGCGGCCGACGAGCGCTGCGACCTGGTCCGCTTCGGTCACGTCGCAGCGCTCCAGCGTCAGCTGGATACCGCGGGATTCGAGTTCGGTGCGCAGCTCCTCGGTCTCGGCTGTGCCGGTGGCGCGCCGGGAGGCCAGCACGATGTGTTCGGCGCCTCGATCGGCGAGGCGCCGGGCGAGGTGCAGGCCTAGTACGCCCTGTCCCCCGGTGATCAGCGCGGTGCCGCGGGTCGTCCAGCCGTCGCTTCCCGCGACGGGCCGGGTGCGGCGCATACGGCGTACGTACCTGCCGTGGGCGCGCAGGGCACTCTGGTCCTCGTGGTCGCCTGCCGCGAGTGCGGCCACGACCTGTCCGGCCCAGCCGTCGTACGGGCTGCGCGCCAGGTCGAGGGTTCCGCCCCAGCGCAGCGGGTCCTCCAGGGCGGCGACCCGGCCGAGGCCCTGGACCAGGGCCGGGGCGGTGCCGGGAAGGCCGGTGTCGCCGTCGACGGTGACACCGCCGCGGGTCAGGGCCCACAGGGGGACGGCCCATCCGGTGTCGGTGAGGGCCTGAAGCAGGGCGAGGGTGGTGAGCAGTCCCCGGGTGGTTCCGCCTGGGCCGGGGGCCGTGTCGAGCGAGGCGAGGCTGAGAACGGCTTCCGGCTGCTGCGGCAGGGCGGTCAGCGCCCGCGCCGTCTCGGCTCGGTCGTCCGAGCCCGGGATGCGGTGCACCCGCGCGCCGACGGCGGACAGAGCCGCTTCGAGGTCGTCGGCCGTCCGGGTCTCGCCGTCGGACGTGACCAGGACGACGGTGGCGGGGAAGGCGGCCGGGGCGGTGATCGGGGCGGGCTGCCAGATGTCCTCGTACAGCCAGTCGGCGATCTTCGATTCCGCCTCCTGGCGCTGCCACCAGGCGTTCAGCACCGGAAGCAGTTCCTCGATGTTCTCCCGGAGGCGTTCGGGCGCGCCCAGCAGGCCGGCGATGCGGGCCGCCTCGCCGTCCCCGACGGCTTCCCAGAAGGCGCGGTCGACGGCGGGTTCGGTGGAGCGGGCCGGCTGATTCTCCTCGATCCAGTAGCTCTGGCGCTGGAAGGCGTAGGTGGGGAGCTGGGCGACGGGAGCGGTGGTGGCCGCGGGCAGGGCGCGGGCCCAGTCGACGGGGTGCCCGTGGACGTGGAGGGTGGCCAGGGCCCGCAGGAATTCCTCGTGTCCGCCCCGGCCGCGGCGCAGGGTGCCGGTGACCAGGGCCCGGTCGCTGCCCTCGGTCAGCGGCATGGCGAGCACGGGGTGGGGGCTGACCTCGATGAACACGTCGTGACCCACGTCCAGCAAGGACTGCTGGGCCCGGTCGAGACGGACGGGCTCGCGGAGGTTGCGCGACCAGTACGCGGCGTCGAGCGCCGTGCCGTCCAGGAACCCGCCCGTGACCGTCGAGCAGAACGGGATCCGTCCGGCCTTCGGTGCGAGGTCCGCCAGTTCTGCCTCCAGTGCGGGTAGCAGGGCGTCCATGTGATGACTGTGCGAGGCGACCGGCGCCTCCAGCCGGCCGCAGACGATGTCCTCATCGTCGAGGGCGAACAGCAGGTCCTCGATCGCGTCGGCCTCGCCGGACAGCGCGACGGAGCGGGGGGTGTTGACGGCGGCGACGGAAATCCGGCCGTCGTACGGGGCGATCCGCTCGCGTACCCGGTCCAGTGGCAGTTCCACGACCGCCATCGCGCCGATCCCCGCCACACCCTGGAGGGCACGGCTGCGCACGGCCACGATCCGTGCGCCCTCCTCCAGGGTCAGCGCACCGGCGACCACCGCGGCGGCGACCTCGCCCTGGGAGTGGCCCACGACCGCGGCCGGTTCCACCCCCAGCTCCTGCCAGGCCGCGGCGAGCGCCACGTACATGGTGAACATCACGGGCTGGATCACGTCCAGCCGCTCCGCTGACGGGCCGGATCCGGTCCGGCCCGTCAGCACGTCCGTCACCGACCAGCCGGTCAGCGGCGCGAGCACCTCGTCGCACTCACGCACCGTGCGGGCGAAGGCCGGGGACTGGTCGGACAGCGCCCGGCCCATCCCCTCCCACTGCGAGCCCTGGCCGGGGAAGACGAACACGGTCCTGCCGTGGGGGCGGGCGGTCGCCTGGACCAGATCCGGATGGGAACGGCCCTGTGCGAGCGCGGTCAGACCTTCGACGAGCCGGTCCGCGTCCGCCCCGGTCACGGCTGCCCGGTGGGTGAAGTGGGCACGGCGTCCGGCTGCGGTCGCGGCGACGGCAGCGGGCGTCACCTCGTGCCCGCCGGACAGCCACTGAGCCCACCGGGCCGCCTGTTCGCGCAGCGCCGTCTCGTCGCGGGCGGACAGCACCACCGGTACCGAGCCGTCCGGAGCCGCGGCCGGGGCGGGGCGCTGCGGTGCCTGTTCCAGCACCACGTGGGCGTTGGTGCCGCCGATGCCGAACGAGGAGACGCCCGCGCGGCGGGGGCCGTCCTCCTGCCAGGGCTTGGTCTCGGTGTTGACGTAGAACAGGCTGGGGTCCATCCCCATCTCGGGGTTGGGGTGTTCGTAGTTGAGGCTGGGGACGAGTTCCCCATGGTGAACGGTGAGCGCGGCCTTGATGAGTCCGGCGATTCCGGCGGTGGCGTCGGCGTGCCCGATGTTGGTCTTGACCGAACCGATCGCGCACGGCTCCTCGCGGTCGGCCGATCCGAAGACCTGCTGAAGCGCCTGCACCTCGATCGGGTCGCCGAGCCTGGTGCCGGTGCCGTGCGCCTCGATGAAGCCGACCGAGGCCGGGTCGACGCCCGCCGCGGCCTGCGCCTGGGCGATGACGTCCGCCTGACCCGCGACGCTGGGCGCAGTGAAACCGGCCTTGTCGGAGCCGTCGTTGTTGACGGCGCTGCCGCGCAGGACGGCGAAGACGGTGTCGCCGGCCTCGATCGCGTCGGACAGCCGCCGCAGCACGACGACTCCCGCACCGCTACCGAAGACGGTGCCTGCGCCCTTCTCGTCGAAGGCGCGGCACTTGCCGTCCGGGGAGACGACCAGGCCCTCCTGGTGAACGAAGCCGCGCCTGAGCGGAATGGTCAGCGACGAGGCGCCGACGAGGGCGGCATCGGACTCGCCTCGCAGCAGGCTCTCGCGCGCCAGGTGCGCGGCGACCAGCCCGGTCGAGCAGGCCGTCTGCACGGTCAGTGCCGGGCCTCGCAGGTCGAGCCGGTGCGCGACACGGGTCGCCAGGTAGTCGCTCTTGTTGCCGATCATCGAGCGGTAGAAGGACGACAGGTCGCCCGTCGACTCCTGCGGGTAGCCGCCGAAGCCGGTGCCCCCGAAGACGGCGATCTTTCCGGCGAAGGTCTTCGGGACGATGCCCGCGTGCTCGACCGCCTGCCACGCGGTCTCCAGGAACAGCCGGTGCTGCGGGTCCATGACCTCGGCCTCGGCGGGCGAGTAGTCGAAGAACGCGGCGTCGAAGAGGTCCGGGTCATCGACCAGGCCCCTGGCGCGTACGTAGTCGGGGTCCGCCAGTTCGTCGTCGGTGGCACCCGCGGCACGCAGTTCGTCGTCGGTGAAGTACGCGATGGACTCGACGCCCTCGCGGAGGTTGTTCCAGAACGTGTCGACGTCGGGTGCGCCCGGCAGTTTGCAGGCCATGCCGACGATCGCCACCGCGTCGTCGCCGTCGCGTTCGCGGCGGGTGTTCGTCTGCCGGGGGGTGAGTGAGGTGGGCGAGCCGTCGCGGAGGTACGCGGCGAGCTGGCGCACGGTCGGGTAGCGAAAGAGCGTGGAGAGCGGGAACTCCCGGCCGAGGCCGGCGCACATGACCGTGTGGGCGCGCACGGCGGTCATGGAGGTGGCGCCGAGGTCGAAGATGCCCTTGTCGGGTTCGATGTGCGGGGTGTTCAGGACCTCGGCCCAGGCCCGTGCGACCAGTGCCTCGATGGCGTCCCCGTCGGCCGTGCCGGTCGCCGGCGCCACTGGCTGCGGGGCGTCCAGCTTCAGCAGTGCGTTGCGGTCGACCTTCTTGTTCGGGGTGTGCGGCAGTTCGTCCAGGCGGACCAGTTGGTCGGGGACCATGTACACCGGCAACCGCTCGGTGAGCGCCACCAGTACGTCGTCACCGCTCACCGCGCTGTCCTGCACGACGGTGAAGTACAGGCACAGACGCGGATCTCCCGGCACGTCCTCGCGGACTACCGCAGCCGCCTCCGACACCCCCGGAGACTCGGCGGCGACCGACTCGATCTCGCCCAGCTCGATCCGGTGCCCGCGCAGCTTCACCTGCGCGTCGGCCCGGCCGCAGAACTCCAGCGTTCCGTCCGCCCGGTACCGCACCACGTCGCCGGTCCGGTACATCCGGCCGCCCGGGGTGAACGGGTCGTCGACGAACCTTTCCGCCGTCAGCTCCGGCCGTCCCAGATATCCGCGGGCCACGCCGAGTCCGCCGATGTACAGGTCGCCCCGGGCTCCCCTGGGTACCCAGGCCAGCCCGGCGTCCAGCACGTACAGCCGGTTGTTCGCCAGCGGCTCGCCCAGGGCGACCTCGCCCGGCACCACATCCCAGGCCGCCGACCAGACGGTGGTCTCCGTAGGCCCGTACATGTTCATCAGCCCGTGCGGGCACAGCCGCAGGAGTTTGCGGGCCAGGCCCCGGTCCAACGCCTCACCGCCCACCAGCACCCGGTCCATGCCCCGCACCAGCGCTCTGCCGTCCGCATCCGCCAGCAACATCCTGGCCAGCGACGGCGTGCACTGCAGATGCGTCGGCGCGTACGGCAGATATCCCGCCCACTCCGCCGGACCGCCCCGGGCCACCACTACCCGGTAACCGCGTGTCAGCGTCCACAAGAGCTCGAGGGTCGAGATGTCGAACGACAGACTCGTCACCGCCAGCCACGTGTCGCCCTGGCCCCCGCCCACGCGCTCATCCATCGCGGTGCAGAAGTTGGCGAACTGCGCATGCTCCAGCTCCACACCCTTCGGCAGCCCCGTCGAACCCGACGTGTAGATCACGTACGCCAGCTCCGAGAGCCCCGGAAGCACCACACCTCCCGGCAGCTCCGCATCCGCATCCACCGCCGGCAGCGCATCCGCCAGCAGCACCCGGATCCGGTCGTCCGCGATCTCGTCCGCGCCGTCCCGGGTGGAAACCACCACCGACAGGCCGCTGTCCACGATGACGTGCTCCAGCCGCGCCTTCGGATACTCCGGGTCCAGCGGTACGTACGCGGCCCCGGCCAGCCACGTCGCGAGAACCGCCACCACCAGTTCCGCCGAACGTGGCAGATGGATGCCCACCAGGCTCTCTCCGGTCACACCCGCGGACCGCAGATGGCTCGCCATCGCCCCGGCCCGGGCCAGCAGGTGCCGGTAGGACGTCTGTTCTCCGTCACAGACCAGCGCGACCGCGTCGGGCGCACGGCGAGACCGGTCGACGATCCGCTCCAGTGCCGAGGCACCGGTGACCGTGTCCGCCGCCGAACCGCCGCGCTCCTCCAGCCACACCAGCTCGTCGGCGCCGATCAGCTCCAGCTCGCCGACACGCCGGCCCGCGTCGGCGGCCACCGAGGCGAGCAGGGTGCGGAAGCTGTCGACGAGGCGTTGGGCCGATGCCCGGTCCAGCACAGCGGGCAGGAACTCCAGCTCGCCCCGCATGCCATCGCCGAGCGGCGCGAGCGTGAGGCCCAGTTCCGACTTGGCCACGCCGCGCGGGCCACCGCCGACCGAGGCGTCGTCCACCGGGATCCAGGCGTCGTCGCCCTCGCCCAGGGCGGGCAGGGAAGTGCTGCGGTAGTTGAACACGGCCTGGAAGAGAGGATTCTCCTCGCCCGCGCGTTCGCCGCCCGCGACCCGCACGATCTCCGTCAGCGGTACGTCCTGGCGTTCCAGCAGTCCCATCACGCGCGACGCCGTCGCCCCGAGCAGTTCGGTGAACGACGGATCACCTGTCAGGTCGCAGCGCAGCGGCAGCGTATTGACGAGGAAGCCGGCGACGTCGTCCACGCCGGAGAGCTGGCGGTTGGCCCAGACGGTACCGATCCCGAAGTCGTACGTCCCGGTCGTCCGGGCGAGGAGTGCCGAGAAGGCGCTGGCGTACACGGTGTAGGGCGTCACGGACTCCCGGGCGGCGAGGGCCTCCAGGTCCGTGTGCAGTTCGGCCGGGATGATGAAGTCGAGCGTGCCGCCCTCATCGCCGTCCTCGGCGGTGGTCGCGGCGAACTCCAGCCGGCCCATCCCGTCGAGCTCGGTCTCGAAGTACCGCAGGCCGTCATCGAAGCGCCCCTGGGCGATGCCCGCCTGCTCCCAGGCCGCGTAGTCGCCCAGGTGCAGAGCGGGGCCGGGGATCTCGGGCTCGCCGCCCTCGGTGAGGGCCCGGCAGGTGTCGAAGAACTCACGGGTGAGCAGGGTCAGCGACCAGCCGTCGGTGACGGCGTGGTGCTGGTTGAGGACGAGCAGCTGTCCGTCCGGCGTGTCCAGCAGCAGGCAGCGCAGCAGGCTCTGGCCACTCAGGTCGAACGGTTCCCGCTCGGCGCGGCGGATCCGCTCGTCGATCTCCTGCGCGCCGGAGGCGGACAGGTCCTCGTGGACGAAGGGCAGCGCGTAGTCGCTGTGCACCGCTTGGACGAGCTGTCCGTCCCGGATCTCCAGGCCGGTGCGCAGTGCCTCGTGCCGGTCCATCAGCCGGCGCAGCGCGCGGGAGACGACGTCGGGGTCGAGGGCGCGGGCGATGCGCAGGACGAGCGGGGTGTTGTACTGCGGGGTGCCCGGACGCATCTGCTCCAGAAACCACAACCGCCGCTGGCCCTCGGTCGCCGGGTGCGCGTCGCGCTGCGCGGAGCGCTGGGGCGGGGCGGCCGCGGGGACGTTCCCGAGGTCGCCGATGCAGTGTTCCAGGAGGTGGGCGGCGATGGCATGGGGGGTGGGGTGCTTGAACGCCAGGTTGGTGGGCAGGGCCGCGCCGGTCAGTTCGGCGAGCCGGTTGCGCAGCTGGAGCGCCATGATCGAGTCGAGGCCGAGCTCCTGGAGCCGCTTGTCGGCCGGTACGGGTTCGGCGGCGCCGAGCACGGCTGCCGCCTCCTGCCGCACGGTCTGCGTCAGCCCGTCGAGGCGTGCGGGCTCTTCCAGGGCGGCGAGCCGGGTCAGCAGGGCGGCCGGGCCCGGGTCGGGTGCGGCGGCTTCGTCCGGCAGGCCGGTGCCGGCGCCGGTTTCGCCGGGGCCGCGAGAGCCGGGGCCGCGAGAGCCGGGGCCGGGGACGTGCGTCCAGTAGGTGCGGCGCTGGAAGGCGTAGGTGGGCAGCATGGCGGTCCGCGCGTTCGGGGCGGTGCCGAGGACCCGCTGCCAGTCGACCGCGAAGCCCTGGGTGTGCAGGGCGCCGAGGGACCACAGCACCTGGGCGATCCCGCCGCGGTCCCGGGCCAGGGTGCCGGCCGTGGCGCCCTGGGTCGCGGCCGTCGCACCGGTGAGCGCCACGCCGAGCACCGGGTGCGGGGATATCTCCACGAAGGCGTCGAAGCCGTCCGCGACCAGTGCCTCCAGGGCCCGGTCCATGCGGACCGTCTCGCGGGCGTTGCGGCACCAGTAGCCGCCGTCCAGCGCGGCGCCTTCCAGCACCCCGCCGGTCACCGTGGAGTAGAACGGAATCGTCCAGCGGGCCGGGCGCAGGTCCTCCAGTTGTGCGGCGAGCCATGTCAGCATCGGGTCGATGTGCGCGCTGTGTCCGGCGGTGTCCGAGGCGATGCGACGGCTGAAGACGTCCGTGTCCGACAGCTCGGCCAGCAGCCGCTCCACCGCGTCGATGTCGCCCGAGACCACCGCGGACGAAGCGGTGTTGACCACCGCAACCGACAGCGCCGGCCCGTACGGGGCGATCAGCGCCTCGACCTCTGCGAGGGGAAGTTCCACCAGGGCCATCGCGCCCCGGCCGCTGCACTCGCGCAGCTGGCCCTGCGAGCGCAGCGCGGTGAGCCGTGCGCCGTCCGCGAGGGACAGGGCGCCGGCGACCACCGCGGCGGGGACCTCGCCCTGGCTGGATCCGACCACCGCGGCGGGCTCCACGCCCAGCGAGCGCCAGACCGCCACCAGGCCGATCATCACCGTGAACAGCGCCGGCTGGAGCACATCGATCCGCTCCAGCGTCAGCGAGGCGTCCGCCTCACCGCACAGCACCTCGCGGACCGACCAGCCGGTCCACGGCTCCAGAGCGGCGTCGCACTCCCCCACCGCCGTGCGGAAGACCTCGCTCTCCTCGATCAGTTCACGGCCCATGCCGACCCACTGCGAGCCCTGGCCGGGGAAGACGAAAACGGCCTTGCCTCGCTCCCGGGCCGTGCCGGTGACGGTTCCGGGACGGGGCAGGCCCCCGGCCAGTGTCCGCAGGGCCTCGGCAGCCTCGGCGGGTGCCGAGGCCGACACACAGGCGCGGACTTCGAGCTGGGCACGGTGCGACGCAGCCGTACGGACGATATCGCGCCAGTCGCTCTCGCTGCCGTGTTCCTCCAGCCAGTCGGCCCACCGGGCCGCCTGGCCGCGCAGGGCCTGCTGGTCGTGTCCGGACAACAGCAGCGGGTACGCCGGGGCGTCGATGCCGTTGTCGCCCTCCTGGTCGGCCGGATCCTGTGCGGGGGCCTCTTCGATGATCACGTGCGCGTTGGTGCCGCTGATGCCGAATGACGAGACGCCGGCCCGCCGGACGCGTGCGCCGCGCCGCCAGGGCCCGGCCTCCTGCGCCAGGGCGAGTCCGCTGTCCTGCCAGTCGATGTGCGGGCTGGGCTCGTCGGCGTGCAGGGTTTTGGGCAGTGTCTCGTGCTGGAGGGCCAGCACCATCTTCATCACGCTGGCCACGCCGGCGGCTGCCTGCGTGTGTCCGATGTTGGACTTGGAGGAGCCAAGCCGCACCGGGAGCCGCGGGTCGCGGCCGGGGCCGAAGACCTCGGCCAGTGCGCCCGCCTCGATCGGGTCGCCGAGCGGCGTGCCGGTGCCGTGCGCGTCGATGGCGTCGATGTCCGCCGCGTCCAGCCGGGCGGCGGTGAGGGCCTCGCGGATGACGCGTTGCTGGGCGGGACCGTTGGGGGCGGTCAGGCCCTGGCTGCGGCCGTCCTGGTTGACCGCCGAGCCCCGGATGACGGCCAGGACGCGATCGCCGTCGCGCTGGGCGGCGGAGAGCCGCTTGAGCACGAGCATGCCCACGCCCTCGGACCAGATCGCCCCGTCGGCACGGGCCGAGAAGCTCTTGCAGCGCCCGTCGGGGGCCATCGCGCCGAGCCGGCTGGACTCGACGAACATGGCGGGGGAACTCATCACGGTGACGCCGCCGGCGAGCGCGAGGTCGCACTCGCCGGAGCGCAGCGCGCCGAGCGCGGAGTGGATGGCGACAAGGGACGAGGAGCAGGCGGTGTCGATGGTCATGGCGGGGCCCTGGAGGCCGAGCACGTAGCTGATCCGGCCGGAGACGACGCTGCCGGAGATGCCGGTGCCCTGGTAACCGTCGAGGACTTCGAGAGGGGCGTGCCCGGTCTCGTAGTCCGCGCGCATAGCGCCCACGTACACACCGGTGCGGCTGCCGACGAGCGTGTCGGGGCGGATGCCGGCGCGTTCCAGCGCCTCCCAGGAGGCCTCCAGTACGAGCCGCTGCTGCGGGTCCATCGAGACGGCCTCGCGCGGCGAGATACCGAAGAAGTCGGCGTCGAACCGGTCCAGGTCGTCGAGGAAGCCGCCCTGGTCGGCGTAGCTCTTGCCTGCGGCGCCGGGGTCGGGGTCGTAGAGCTCCAGTCCGTCCCAGCGGGCGGGCAGCGGGCCGATGGCGTCGCGGCCGTCGGCGAGGAGTTGCCAGTACTCCTCGGGGGTGGTGACGCCCCCGGGCAGCCGGCAGGCCATCGCGACGATCGCCACGGGTTCGTGCCGCTTGTTCTCCAGTTCGGCGTTGCGCTGCTGAAGTTGCAGGACAGCGGCCATGGCTCGCCGAAGCCGTTCCTCGTTCGCCTGGGCGTTCATCTCCGCCATCCGTCTCGTCGCTCCGGGGAATGTGGGTGCGGGAAGGCTGTCGTCAGGATCCCGTGGTGCCGCGCGGGATCCTGACGACGGTCTCCCGGGTGGGTCAGTGCTCGACCGTGACGTCCATGTACGGGGGGAAGCCCTGCAGCCGGGTGCCGTCGTGTTCGAGGACGGACACGTCACCGTTCCTGGCGACCTCGCGGAAGCCGGAGAACTTGTAGGTGACGAACATGGTCCTGTTGCGGCTGGTGGGCACGAATTCGGCGCGCAGCTTGACGCCCGCGTCGTGGGCGCTGCGGATCAGGTGGTTGAGCAGGACGGAGCCGACCCCGCGTGACATGACGCGGCAGGACATCAGCAGCAGTTTCACGGTCCATACGTCGTCGCCGCGTTCGACGAGGGCGAGGCCGATCTTGCCGTAGGTGCCGTAGGCATCGTCCAGTCCGGCCACGAGCAGGTCGTGACCGGGCGAGCGGCGGAAGGCGTCCAGCTCCTCGTAGGAGTAGGTGTAGCCGGTGGCGTTGAGCTGGTTGGTACGCACGGTCAGCTCTTCGGCGCGCTGGAGGTCGCGTTCCTGGGCGGGCGCGATGGTGAAGCGCATGCCGAGCGAGGCGAGGAAGTCCTCGGCGGTGCCCTGGTGGGTGTCCTCGGCCTGCTTGCGCTGGATGTCGGCGTGGTAGAGGTGACGGCGCTCGCGCGAGTCGGCGGTGACGAAGCGGGGCCGCATCTCGGGCAGGTTGGCGATGGCCGGGGCGTCGAGGGCGTCGATGCACAGCACCTGCGCGTGGGCGAAGGCGACCTCGTCGCGCTCGAAGGGCTGGTCGTCGACGAAGGCCAGGGTATCGATGCCGATGTTGAAGGCCTCGGCGACCGCCCTGACGGAGTCCGACTTGTTGCCCCAGTGAATCTGCGGGTGGAGGAAGTACTCGGCGATGCCGAACTCCGCCAGCTTCGCCATGGCCGCCTCGTGGTCGTTCCGGCTGGCGATCGAGTGGAGGATGCCGCGCTCGTCGAGGGTGCGGATCGCCTCCACGACGCCGGGGCGCAGGGTGACGTCGCCGTCCTCCAGGAGCACCCCGTCCCACACCGTGTTGTCGAGGTCCCACACCACGCATTTGACGGTGCTCACAGTCGTCGTCATCGCTCACTCCTCGGTCCGCGTTCCTGGAACGCGTACTCGGCGAGCCCCACCTGGTGGAGCTGTGCGCTGCCCTCGATGATCTCCATGACCCGGGAGTCACCGAGGAGGCGCTGGACGGGATAGTCGGAGCTGCAGCCGTTGGCCCCGTGGATCTGGACGGCGTCCGCGGCGGCGCGGCCGGCAGCGGTGGCAGCGAAGTACTTGGCCGTAGAGGTCGCGGCCAGGGCGCCGGGGTGGCGCTCGTCGCGCAGCCGTCCGGCCTCCAGACACAGCAGCCGGGCGGCGTGCGCGTCCGTGTACATGTTGCTGATCATGCTTCTGACGAGCTGGTGCTCCTTGATGAGGGAGCCGAACTGTTCGCGGGTCGTGGCGTAGTCGACGCTCGCCTCCAGACTGGCGTCGAGGATGCCGACGCAGCCCCACGCGACGGTGTAGCGGCCGAGGTCGAGGGCGGCGCCGACCACATGGGAGACGCCGAGTCCGGGCCGGGCCAGTACGTTGCCGGCTGGTACGCGGCAGTCGTCGAAGTGCACATGGGCCGTCATCGAGGCCCGGATGCCGATCATGTCCTCGATCAGCTCGGTCCGCAGTCCGGGGGTGTCCCTCTCCACGAGCAGGGCCGTGGGGCCTTCCGCCGAGCGGCCGACGACCAGGAACAGGTCGGCGCTCTCCCCGTAGGTGGTCCACTTCTTGTGGCCGTCGACCACCCAGTGGTCGCCGTCGCGGGCGAGGCGGGTGGTGACGGCGGAGGCGTCGCTGCCCACGCCCGGCTCGGAGACCGCGAGCGCGCCGATGCGCTCACCGCGGGCCAGCAGGGGCAGCCAGGTCCCCTTCTGGGAGGGGCTGCCCCAGCGGGCGATCGCGTGTGCCACCATCGTGTGGACGGTGAGCAGGCTGCGGAGCGAGGAGCAGGCCCGGCCGAGTTCACCGGCGAGCAGGCCGAGCGTGACCGCGTCGCAGCCGCCGCCACCGTACTCCTCGGCGACGGACAGCCCGAGCAGTCCTTCGTCCGCGAGGAGCCGGATGATCTGGGGCGGGGTGCGCTGGGCGCGGTGGTAGGTGTCGGCATGGGGGGTGATGTGGCTGTCGGCGAAGGCCCGGAATTCCTTCTGGGCCTGGGCCTGCTGAGCCGTGAGCGCTCCGGTCATCGTCGTCGTGTCCGCTCTCGTCCTACTGCAGGACCGGGACCGGCAGCTTGCGGGCGACGAACGCGTCGAGGGCTCCGATGGAGCGGAAGTACTCCAGTTCGAGGTCCTCGTTCTCGACCGTGATGCCGAACTCGTGCTCCACGAAGGAGACGAGCTGCATCGCGAACATCGAGCTGACGAAGCCGAGTTCGAAGATGTCGTCGTCGTCCTTGAGGTCCTGGACCGGGAAGAAGCGGGAGAGGTATTCCGCGATCCGGGCCTTGTTGTCCGTGCTCATCTCTTTCATCCGTCCTGTTGTCGTGGGTGAGGTGCCGGGTGATCCGGTCGGCGGGTCAGTGGTACTTGTGGAATCCCTCGCCGCTCTTGCGGCCCAGGAGGCCGGCGGCGACCATCTTCTTGAGCAGCGGGGCCGGCCGGTACTTGCTGTCGTTGAAGCTCTCGTAGAGCACCTCGACGGACTTGAGGATGGTGTCGAGACCGATCAGGTCGGCGGTCTCCAGCGGGCCCATCCGGTGGTCGAAGCAGGTCTGGAAGATCCTGTCGACGTCGGCGGCGGGGGCCACGCCGTCCTGGACCAGGAAGGCCGCCTCGTTGATGGTGAGCATGAGGACCCGGTTGGAGACGAAGCCGGGCACGTCCTGGACGACGATGCAGTCCTTGCCCATGCCGGCGAGGAAACGGCGAGCGGTGTCGATGGTCTCGGGCGTGGTGTGGTGGCCGCGGATCACCTCGACCATCGGCTTCATCGGCACCGGGTTCATGAAGTGCATGCCGATGACCTGCTCGGGACGCGTGGTCACCGAGCCGACGCGGGTGATGGAGATCGCCGAGGTGTTGACGGCGAAGACCACGCCGGGGCGGACGATGCGGTCGATCCGCCCGTACACCTGCTGCTTGATGTCCCAGTCCTCGGTGACGTTCTCGACGACGAAGTCGGCCTTGGCCAGCAGTTCGTAGTCGGTGGTGAACTCGATCTTCTCGAAGACTGCCGCCGGGTCCACGCCGGAGTTCCTGTTGAACATGGTGTAGGCGCGCAGGCTGTTGCGCAGCTCACGACGTGCGTTGTCGAGCACCTCGTCGGAGATGTCGACGAGCACCACCTGATGGCCGGTTTGTGCGAGGTTCTGTGCGACACCGACGCCCATGACGCCGGCGCCGACGACTCCTACCGTGGTGAATTCCATGTCGTACGACTCCGTTAGCGTGCGCCGCGTACGGCGTAGATGTTGTGGATGTCCGTGCCGACGTACAACTCGTCCTGTTCGGCCCTGACCGTGAAGCCGCGGTTCTCCAGCAGTTCGACCAGGCGGCCGACCTCGCCGTCCGCGTCGTGAGCCTCCAGCACCATCTGCTGGATCTTCGGCCAGTCCTCGTCGGCGATACCGTCGATGACCTGACGCTCGCTCTTCTGCACGTCGATCTTGATCAGGTCGATGCGCTCGATGCCCTGCTCGCGGATGACGGCACTGAGCGGGCGCAGCGTGGCGGTGAACTCGATCGCCTCGAAGCGGACGTCGATCAGCTCGTCGGAGGAGACCAGCTCGGCGACCTCGGCGTCGGCGTCGGCCTTCTGCTGGTTGGCGATGATCGTGCGCAGGTTGTGCTTCTCCTCCGCCTCGTCCGGGTGGAACGAGGACATGCCGGAGCTGCGCGGGTAGAAGGTGAAGTCCGCCTCGGCCTCGGTGTCGGAGATGCCTATGTTGAAGAGGTGGGCGTTGACGCCGTGCTCGGCCACGTTCTGGCTCAGCAGCTCGAACATCGGGGGCGCGGGTTCGAAGGTGAAGACGCGTACGTCCTTCGCCTCGTAGTGCGCGAAGAGGGTGAACAGGCCGATGTTGCCGCCGACGTCCACCACGGTGGCGCCGTCCGGGAGGGAGATGCCGTTCTTTGCGTACGTACGGTGGTCGAAGATGTCCTCGTAGAAGTGGCGGGTCTCCGCCTCGTTCTGGTGGGAGACCGTGAGACCGTTCGGCAGGGTGAAGCGGGCCAGGGAGTTGCCGGTGTGCGAGGAGCCCCCCTCCGGGTGAGTCAGCTCGCCGCCCGCGCTCAGGGTGTCGATGGCGGTCGCCATCCGGGACAGGGTGGCCCACTCGTAGACCTGCCGCAGCGAGAGCTCCGTGCCGAAGGTCCGCTTGATGCGCAGGGCCAGGCGGGTGGCGAGCAGCGAGTTGCCGCCGACCTCGAAGAAGCTGACGTCGTGCGGGAGCTGGTCGGTCTTCAGCAGCCTGGCCCACAGGCCGTGCAGTTCCTGTTCGGTGGCGGTCGCGGTGGGGGCCCCGGTGTCCCGGGCGGCTGTCGTGGCGCCGTCGGCCACGATGTCCAGTTCGCAGGCGGGGAAGCCTGCCCAGTCGATGTCGGCGCCGGCGAGCCACAGCCTGCCCAGGGCCTTGAGTGCCACGGCCGAGTCGGAGTGGCTCTCCAGCGGGTGGCGCATGGAGGCGACGACGGTGGCCGCCGCGTTGCCGCGGGCGACGGTGGCCAGGCTGCTCAGCGTCTGGCCGGGTCCGGTCTCCAGCAGCAGGTCGGCGGCGCCCAGGGCGTTCAGCCCGTCGGCGAAGCGGACCGTGCTGACCAGGTGGCGGCCCCAGTAGCCGGGGTCCGTGGCCTCCTGGTCGGTGATGAGCCGGCCGCTGACGTTGGAGATGTACGGGATGCGGGGCGCGTTCAGAGTCAGGGTCCGCGCGAGCTCGGTCACCTCATCGGCGATGGGATCCATCATCGAGGAGTGGAAGGCGTGGGTGGACTGCACCCTGCGGTGGAGGACGCCCTGTTCCGTGAGGCCCTGCGCCAATGCCTCGACGGCGGGCACCGGCCCGGCCACCACGCAGAACTCGGGGCCGTTGACGGCGGAGAGTGAGAGATCGGCGCCGAGCAGGGGGCGGACCTGCTCCTCCGGAAGCGTCACGGCGAGCATGGCGCCGTGCGGCAGTGTGTCGATGAGCGCGGCGCGGCGGGCCACCAGGGTCAGCGCGTCGTTCAGGGACAGCACGCCTGCGAGGGTCGCCGCGACGTACTCGCCGAGGCTGTAGCCGATCATGATCGAGGGCCGGGCCCCCCAGGACTCCCAGAGCCTGGCCAGGGCGTATTCGATGACGAAGAGCGCCGGCTGGGCGAAGCGGGTGGCGTTCAGCCTGCGCTCGTTCTCACTCTGCGGGGCCGTGTCGCGGCCGAGCATGCGGCGCAGGTCGACGGCCGGAGCGGTGCGTGTCGCGGGTGTCGGACCGGGGAAGACGACCTCGCGGATGTCCACGCCCAGTTCGGGGACGAGGGCATCGGCGCAGTTGTCGACAGCGGACCGGAACACCGGAAAGTCGCGGTACAGATCGCGGCCCATGTCGAGGTAGTGGTCGCCGAGGCCGGGGAACATGAAGGCGACGGAGGCAGTGGTCCCGGCGGATGCCTTGGCGCCCAGTTCCGTCGCCCCGCCCTCACCGGCGAGCACGGCGCCGCGGTGGCCGCCTCCGCTGCCGAGGGTCCGGATCCGCACGGGTACGTCCTCGTGGGTCGGGGATGCCGTGTACCGGGCCGTGAGCCCGGCGAGTCCTGCGTCCAGGGACGTGCCGCTGGCACCGCTGACCAGGGCGAGATGCCACAGCACCGGCCCGTCGGACGGCGGATTCGTCCGGTTGTAGCTCTCCTCGGCTGTGATGGTCATGGGGCTCATGCCTCTCCTAGAGGTCTCTCGGACGGCCGGAAATAGAGTCGAGCACCCACTGCTGCCGCCCCGTTCCCCTGCGAGAAAGTCCGTCGCTGCAACTCTCACGGCGACGGCTAGAGCGGGGCCGGAGCAGCGGTGGACGCACCATCGGCCGAACATTCGGTGTGGACCGGGGACAGAAGCCCTGGCTGCTGAAGGGTGTTTTCGGTGCGAAGGGCCCGGTCACAGCACGCGGATCGCGGACTCCGCGTGGCGCTTGGCCAGGTTGAGGGTGGCCGTCGAGTTCCGGCCGAGCGCCTCGCGCACGAAGCGGCGGGCTTGAGCCAGGTCGGCGCCCTCACCGAGCACGCTCTCGATGGCCTCCTCGCGCAGCACCACACTGTGCTGGGAGATGACCGTCACGCCGGACTCGTCGGGCAGCACCGACCATTCACCGGTGTGCGCGTCCATCAGCGCGGGGGTGGTGGTCTGCTTGTAGACGATGCGGCCCGCCTGCGGGAAGCAGACTCGTACCGACTCCGTGGTGTGGGTCGAGCCGTCCGCGGTGCGGGTGTCCATCGCCATGACCTGGACGCCTGGGGTGTCCTCCGTCAGCTCCAGGCGTGCCACGTGCGGAACGAGCTCCGGCCAGTCGCTCACCCGGTACAGAAAGTCGTAGACGAGCTCGGCCGGGCCCTTGACCCGTACGGCGTCCTCGAAGGACAGGACGAGTTCGTCGAGCCGGGGCCAGCGCTCGGCCAGGCGCTTGAGATGGTCCAGCTCCGCCACCGAGTTGGTGTCGATCGCCCGCTCCACCCAGGCCACGTCCTCGGGGCGGTCACCGCTCACCGTGAAGTCGTGCAGCAGGGTCAGCACACTGGCGCCGCCCCGCCGCTCCTCGACGGTCCAGGTCCCGTTCATCGTCTCGACCGGGGCCTGCGGGTGCTGCTGGCGGAAGTCGATCCGCCGCGCCTGCGGGTTCTGCACGCGCCGGGAGATCCACGACCGGACCTGCCCGTTGGCCGTGGCCCACATCCGCAGCCGTTCGTTCTGCCCGTCGAAGTCCAGGCGCTCCACATGGACGTTCGGCGGGAGGAACAGCGGCCACTGCACCGGGTTCGAGATCAGCCCGTAGGCGACTCCCGCCGGTGCGGCCACCTCGACCGAATGCGCTGTGCGGTACACACGCTCACTGGACACCACCCATCACCTCTTCCTCACAGATTCAGAAATTGCCAAGTCCGCCACAGACGTTGAGCGCCTGCGCGGTGATCGATGCGGCGGACGCGGAGGCCAGATAGCCGACCAGTCCCGCGACCTCTTCCGGGGTGGAGTAGCGGCCGAGCGGAATCTTCGCCTCGAACTGCTCCTGCACGGCGTCCTCGGTGGTGTCCCAGGCCGCCGCGTACCCCTGGCGCACCCGCTGCGCCATCGGCGTCTCCACGTAGCCGGGGCAGACCGCGTTGACGGTGACGCCCGAGGGGGCCAGCTCCCTGCCCAGTGCCTTGGTGAAGCCGACGACCCCGTGTTTGGAGGCGCTGTACGGGGCGCCGAGCAGCACGCCCTGTTTGCCGGCCGTCGAGGCGATGTTGATGATCCGCCCGTGGCCGGTGCCCGTGAGGCCGCCGTTCTTCAGCACTTCGCGCGTCACCAGGAACACGCTGTTGAGGTTGGTGTCGATGACGTCGTACCAGAGCTCGTCGACGATGTCGGCGGTCACGCCGCCGCCGCTGCGCCCGGCGTTGTTGACCAGCACGTCGACGCGTCCGTACGTCGCGACGGCGGCGCTCACGAGCGTGGCCACGGACTCCCTGGAGCGGACGTCGGCCGCCAGTCCGTCGGCGTCCAGGCCCTCGTCCCGGAGGTCCTCGACGGTCTGTTTGACGTCCGCTTCGGTGCGTGCGCACAGGAAGACGCGGTGCCCGGACCGGCCGAGCTGACGGGCCACCGCCAGTCCGATGCCGCTGGTGGCTCCTGTGATCAGGGCTACGGGGCCGTTGTCGGCCATGGTCAGTGCTCCTTCAGCCGGTGGGTGGGGGCGGGGAGGACGAGTCCCGGTTCGGAGCGGGCCGCTTCGGCGAGCAGCTGGGCCGGCCGCAGCGGGGCGAGCGCCCGGCGCAGGGCGGCCCGGGTCAGGGCGCCGGCCCGCGCGGCGGTGTAGCCGTCGGGGCGCACCAGCAGCCAGTTGCCCGGCGACAGGCCGAGTGCCGCGCGCAGCCGTCCGTCCGGGTCGGCGAGCGGGGCGGGCCCGTCGGGGCCGGTGCCGCCGACGGTGCGCACCGACAGCCACTCGGAGTACTGGGCGGCAGCCGTGACGGCCACGCCGACCGGTACGTCCCCGGGGCCGGTGCCGCCCGCGGCGAGCAGCAGGGACCAGCGGGGGTCGCGGAGTTCGGCGCGCAGTCCTGCGCAGCCGGGGTCGTGCGGATCGTGGACCTGGGCCCGGACGACCCGCTCGCCGGGCCCGGGCCCCGGGGCGGGTCCGGCGCCGGACCTGCGGCGGGGGGCGTCGCCGGTGGTCAGGGGCGAATCGCCGTAGCCGATGCGCAGCCCGGACATGCCGCCGAGCACCTTGCGCTGAACGGCCCGGCGCAACGGGGTCACGTTCCGTACGAAGGTGAAGACGACGGGCAGCGCCACCGAGGCGAGCGCGTTCTTGAGCTGGACGAGGAAGGTCGCGGCCCGGGTGGAGCCGAGCAGCGCCCGGCCGATCGGCATCCGCTCCTGGCTGTAGGTGTCCAGGAGTTCGGGGCCCGCGTGGCCGTGCTCGACCATGGCCACCTTCCAGCCGAGGTTGTATGCCTCCTGGATGCCGGTGTTCATGCCCTGTCCGGAGGCGGGGCTGTGCACATGCGCGGCGTCCCCGGCGACGAGGACGCGGCCCTCGCGCATCCGCTCCACCATCCGCTGCTGGAAGGTGAAGACCGAGGTCCACTCGCTCTTCCCGACCCGGACCCGCTGGCCGAGCCCGGCCGACAGCTTCTCGGTCAGCCGCTCCTCGACGGGGCGCGGGCCGGTGCCCCGCCCGGTGGGTGCGGTGTCCAGCAGCCGCCAGTGGCCCTCCCGGGCGTAGGGCACCATCATCAGCGCCTGTCCGCCGGTGTGGGCCCAGTAGATGGTGTCGGGCGGCAGGTCGGTGGTGACCGGTGCGTCGGCGAGCATCCAGGTCTCACCGGCCCCGCCGAGGAGTTCGAGCCCGAGCAGTTTGCGTACGGTGCTGTGGCCTCCGTCGCACCCCACGAGCCAGGACGTCTCGGCGGTCTCCTCGGTGCCGTCCGGCCCGCTCAGGGTCACCCGCACCGCATCGTCGT
The DNA here is from genome assembly GCF_004795105.1 of Streptomyces sp. A0642. Taxonomy (GTDB): domain Bacteria; phylum Actinomycetota; class Actinomycetes; order Streptomycetales; family Streptomycetaceae; genus Streptomyces. The sequence continues at coordinate 30,725 of NZ_SSBL01000039.1, forward strand.
CCTGCTCGAAGCCGGTGAGGCGCACCCCCCACTCGACTTCGACGCCCAGGCGGGCCACGGCCTCGCGCAGCACCTGTTCGGTGTCGGTCTGCGCGATGACGAGGGTGTAGGGGTAGGAGGTCGGCATCGTGGCGTAGTCGGCCTCCAGCCGCACCAGCCGGCGCCCTTGGGCGTACATGGTGAACGCGCGGTTGCGGCGGCCCCGTAGGAGCATGTCGTCGACGATGCCCATCTGGTCGTACGTCTCCAGGGTGCGCGGGTGCGTGGCCACGGCCCTGCTGGTGGGGGCGGGGCCGGCGGCGGCGTCGACGAGCCGTACGCGCAGTCCTCTGCGGGCCAGTTCATGAGCGACGGTCAGGCCGACGGGTCCGGCGCCCGCGACGATCGCGTCCGGCCGGGCGGCACTCATGCGCGCTCCTGGGGCATCGCCTGCGGCGCGTGGCCCGTGCCGGTGCGGGAGGCGCCGGGGGCGCCGTGCACGGCCGGCCTGTTGACGAAGGTCACCATGGTCTGCTCCTGGTGGTGGGGGCGGATGCGGGCGTTCATGCGGCGGTGCGGTTCTTCAACCGCTGCCGCAGTGCGCGTCGTTCGGGCTTTCCGGTGGGGGTGCGGGGCACCGCGTCCAGCGCCTCGGTCAGGCGGATCCGTTCGAAGTCCGCGAGCCTTTCGTTGGCGCGTTCGATGACCGATGCCAGGACGTCCGCTCCCGGGGCCCGCCCGGATCCCCCGGGTCCTGGCGCGGCTCCGGCGTACGCGCCCCCGGGGTTCTCACGCAGGACGATTCCGGCCCAGACGAGACCGCCGTGCACCGCGTCGGGCCAGTCCACGACGATGCAGTCGGCGACCCGGGGGTCCTCGCCGATGACCCGTTCGATCCGGCTCGGCGAGACGATCTCGTTGTCGTACTTGAAGATGTCGTCGAGCCGGTCCACCAGGCGCAGCTCTCCGTCGTCGTCGAGGTAGCCGACGTCGCCGGTGGAGAACCAGCCGTCCTCGTCGATCCGGGAGGGCTGTGCGTCCGTGAGGTATCCGGCCATCAGCTGCGGGCCTTTGACCTGTACCTCTCCGGTGGACCAGACCTCGACCGGGGTGCGGGTGTCCACGTCGACAAGTCGGCACTCGGTCCCGGGGACGGTCCCGCCGACCTCACCCGTCCGGTAGCGCCCGGGCCGCTGGCAGTGCGTGAGCGGGGAGGTCTCGGCCATGCCGTAGCCCTGGATGACGGGGACGCCGAGCCGGTCGCGCAGGGCGCGCGCCGCTTCGGGCCGCAGCCCGGAGCCGCCGGAGAGCACGGCCGTCAGCCGGGCGCCGCCGGGCGGGGGGCCCGAGGCGGCGGCCAGCCGCTCGTCGACGGCCAGGCGGTGCAGCCTGGCGGGCAGTCCGTAGTAGTGGGTGGCGCCGGCCGAGGCGGCCGAGGCGAGCGAGGCGAACGGGTCGGGGTCCTGGCACAGCACCTGGCACGCCCCGGCGTACACCGCGGAGTTGAGGTGCATGACGTGGTAGAGCGGCAGATGGTTGAGGGTGACGGAGGCCGGGTCCAGGCGGTGGGCGAGGGCGGTCTGCTTGGCGTTGGCGACCATGTTGCGGTGGGTCAGCAGGACGCCCTTGGGGGGTCCGGTGCTGCCGGTGGTGAACTGGATGCAGGCGATCGAGCCCGGGTCGCAGGGGCTGTGTCCGCGGGTGTGCGGGGCCGACTCCAGTTCCAGGTGGAGGGAGAGGGTGTCGCCCGGTGTCACCCCGTCCGGTGCGTCGGTCACCACGATCGTGCGGAGCCGGGGCAGCACGCCGCGCAGCTTGGTGAGCAGCTCGGCGGTGGCCGCGGGGACGAACGCCACCTCCACCCCGGCGGTGGCGAAGACGTGCCGCAGCCCGTCCTCCCCCATCAGCGGGTTGACCAGCACCGCCGTCGCACCGCTGCGGACGGTGCCGTAGTAGGTGGCGGCGAAGACGGGGTCGAGGACATGGGCGACGCCGGTACGTACACCGCTCCGGCCCCCGTTCTGCCGCCGCAGCCAGGAGGCGAGGCGATCGGTCAGCAGGTCCAGCTCGCCGAATCCGAGGGCTGTGTCCGTGGTCCGCACGGCGATGCCGTCGGGGTCGCGCACGGCCGCCCTGCGCAGCAGGCCGTCCAGCGGAAGATCCGGAAAGACAAAGTTCGGCATGCTCGTTCTCCTCCGGCTGGTCGGGGCGCGGCCGTTTCACAGGCTGCGGTTCACACGTTCGACCAGGGCACTTGAGGAGTCTTCGAAGGGCGCTCGATCTGTGCCACAGAAAGTGTCCGTATCCGATGCAACGGAGGGCCGGTCACATGACCACCGAGACACTCAGCCGCACCCGAACCGCCACACCCGACACCGCAGCCGTCTTCGAGGCACCCGCCGAGGTGCTCGCCGGAGCGGAGTTCGGCGTCCTGTACGCGCAGATCCAGCAGTTCTACGGACGCCAGATGCAGTTGTTCGACCAGCACGACGCCGAGCGCTGGGCGGGAACCTTCACCGAGGACGCCGTCTTCGACGTACCGACCCTGGCCGAGCCGGTGCGCGGCCGCGTCGCGCTGGCGTCGAGCGTGCGGCGCAACCAGGCCCAGCAGGCCCGCAGCGGGGAGCAGTTCAGGCACTGGATCGGCATGATCGATCTGCGTCCGCAGGCCGGCGGGACGCTGCACACCCGCTGCTACGCGCTGGTGTACGTGACACCCGGCCAGGGCGGATCCGCGGTGCACCGGGTCTGTGTCATGGAGGACGTGCTCGTCCGCTCGCGGGGCAAATGGCGCGTCCGTCACCGTGTCGTGACCCGTGACGACCTCGGCTGAGAGGTGTCACATCCCACCGGCAGCCGGCCACGACGGCCTTGAGACCAGGAGACGCACATGACGACGTACACGACCGAGCCGCGGCTCGGCACCGACCCGGCCTCGCTCTACGTGGAGGTCCAGCAGTTCTACGCCCGGCAGGTCCGGCTGCTCGACGATCTGCGGGCGGAGGAGTTCGCCGCCACGTTCACCGAGGACGGGGTGTTCGCACCGTCGCCCGGTATCCCGCCGGCGCACGGCCGCGAGGCCATCGCGGCAGCGCTGCGCGCCGGGCACGCCCGGCGTTTCGGCACCGAGCCGGTGCGGTGCCGGCACTGGCACAACATGCTGCGCGTGGACCCGGGACCGGACGGCACCCTGCTCACGCACTACTACACGCTGGTGATGGTCAGCCGCCCCTGGGACCCGGCGCCGCTCATCGCGCCGAGCAGCGTGGTGGAGGACGTGCTGGTGTACGAGGACGGGGAGCTGGTCACCCGTGAGCGGCGCGTCATCCCTGACCACCAGTCGTTCTGACGCCGCTTCAGGCGTGGCAGGCCGGCCGCCCGCCGTGGTGCTCGGACATCTCGCGGAACAGGGCGGGAATGTCCAGCGGATCGCCGGGCGCCGCGCCGAGCTCCTCCGCGTAGGCGCGGTGCAGGTTGGGCACCAGCCGCTCGGCGTCCAGCAGACCGGCGTACGCGCCGGGGCCCGCCGCGCGCGCGACCTGGAGCGGGGTGAGCCGGGCGGCCACTCCTTCCCGGGCGAGCTCCTGGAGCCGCAGCAGGTATCCTTCGTTGTCGTCCAGCAGCCCGGGCCCGCCCACCGGTCCGTGGCCCGGCACGACCGTGTGGGCGCCGAGTGCGCGCAGGGTCCGCAGCGCGGCCAGGGAGCCGGAGACCGAACCCATCGGGCAGAACGGCGTGACGCCCGACATGACCAGGTCGCCGGTGAAAACCACCCGCTGCTCGGGCAGCCACACGATGGTGTCGCCGGTGGTGTGCGCGGTCCCCGGATGGATCAGTTCGGCCCGCAGGGAACCCGCGTACAGCGTCATGCGGTCGTTGTAGGTGATGCTCGGGGGCACCACCTCCAGGTCGCCCCAGCACACGTCGGGCCAGAGCCCGGCCATGTGCAGCCCGGCCACCGCGATATCAGCGCGGGCCCGTTCGTGGCCGATGACGACGGCCTCGCAGAAGACGAAGTTGCCGAAGGTGTGGTCGCCGTGGAAGTGGGTGTTGACCAGCAGACGCGGTGGGCCGCCCGCCACCCGCAGCGTCTCGGCGCGCAGCCGCCGGGCCCGTGCCTCGGTGGCGACGGTGTCGACGAGGAGTGCGGTGCCGCCGTCGACGATCAATCCGGCGTTGTTGAGGCACCAGCCGCCGTCGGGCTGGACATAGGCGAAGACGCCGTCGGCGAGCTCCGTCAGCCGGGGCTCCCCCGCCGCCGGGGCGGGGCGTCCGGGTCGGGTGTGTGACACGTCAGCTCCTCGGCGGGGCCGCGACGAGGCCCGCGCCCGTGCTCGGCTCCTGCGGTCCGTCGCCGCTCATCAGGCGGCGATCCGGGCAGCCAGGGCGCGGTTGACGAGGTCGAGGTACTGGCGCGGAGTCTCGGCGTCGTCCAGTGCCTCCTCGTCCAGCAGCACGTCGTAGTCGCGCTCGATCACGCCGGTGGTCTGCAGGAGGGCGAGCGAGTCGTAGCCCAGGTCGAGGAAGAGGGTGTCCAGGACGTCGCCGTCCAGATCGACGCCCTCCCCCTCGCCCGCGCAGGCGCGCAGCAGGGTGGTCAGTTCGGTGAGCTCCAGCCGGTCCACAGATGTGCCTTTCTCCTCGGTGTCGGTTCGAAACGTCCGGCAGCGGGACGTGGTCAGTGCGCGGCGCGCACTACGGTGGCCGCGTTGAAGCCGCCCCGGCCCCGGGCCAGTACCAGTGCGGTCCGCAGCACGGCCGGGCGCGGGCCGCCGGTCACCAGGTCGACGGGGCAGTCGTCGTCGACCCGTGCGGTGCCGGTCGTCGGGGGGATCACCTGGTCGCGCAGGGCGAGCAGGGCGGCCGCCAGGTCGAGGGCGGAGCCGCCCGCCGAGAGCCGGCCGGTCATCGACTTGGGTGCGGTGACCGGCACCCCGTACGGGCCGAACAGCGCGGCCAGCGCCTGCGCCTCGGCCCGGTCGGCGTTGCGTTGGCCCGCCCCGTCGGCGAAGACGACGTCGATGCCGCCCGGGGTGAGCCCGGCATCCGCCAGGGCCAGTTCGGCGGCGGCCCGGAGCCGGGGCTCCCCGGTGCCGGGCGCCGGGTCGAAGGTGGCGGCGCAGCCCGCGATCGTGCCGTGGACGGTGGCGCCGCGACCACGCGCGGCGTCCCCGTCCTCCAGGACGAACAGGGCGCCGCCCTCCCCGATGACATGGCCCGACGCCTCGGCGTCGAAGGGCAGATAGGCGTGGTCGGGATCGTCGGCCGTGCTCAGCCCGCCGTCGGCCAGATGGGCTGTCCAGCCCCAGGGGCAGAGCGCCGAGTCGACTCCGCCGGTGACCACGGCCCGTATCCCCTTGCGCAGCTGGCGGCGGGCCTGGGCGACGGCGTCGAGGCCGCCCGCCTGTTCGGAGACGATGACTCCGCTGGGACCGCGCAGTTTGTGCCGGATGGAGATCTGGCCGGAGTTGGCGGCGTAGAACCAGGCGAAGGACTGGTAGGCGCCGACGTGCCGGCTGCCCTTGCTCCACAGTGCCTGGAGTTCGTGCTGCCCGAACTCGAAACCGCCGGTGCCGTTGGCGGTGACCACGCCCACCGCGTAGTCGGGCAGCCGGGCCGGGTCGAGGCCGGCGTCGTTCAGGGCCTCGGCCGCCGCGGCGAGCGAGAACCGGGTCACCCGGTCGGTCTGGGGCAGCAGCCGGCTCGCGACGTGGTCCGCGTCGACGAAGCCGGTCACCTCCCCGGCCAGGCGCGCGGGATAGCCGGAGGCGTCGAAGCGGGTGACGGGCCCGATCGCGTTCTCTCCCCGCAGCACGGCCGCCCACCACTGTTCGGCGCCGACGCCGCCGGGCGCGACGACACCGATGCCGGTGATGGCCGCTTCCACGCTTCGGGGGCCGGTCAGTCCGGCCTCCTCGGGGGCCACCGCGGTCATGCGGCCACCCCCAGCCGGCGGGTGGTCAGCACCATCGCGCTCTGGAAGCCGCCGAATCCGCTGCCGACGCTGAGCACCGTGTCGGTGCGCTGCTCCCGTGCGACCAGCGGGGTGTAGTCGAGGTCGCACGCGGGGTCCGGATCGTGCAGGTTGGCCGTCGGCGGCACGATTCCGTGCTCGATGGCCAGGGCGCTGGCGGCGATCTCCAGGGAGCCGATCGCGCCGAGCGAGTGACCGATCATCGACTTGACCGAGCTGACCGGCACCCGGTGGGCGTGCTCGCCCAGGCTGCGCTTGAACGCCGCCGTCTCGTGCTTGTCGTTCTGCTTGGTGCCCGATCCGTGGGCGTTGATGTAGTCGACGCACGTGCCGTCGAGCCGTGCCTCGTCGAGGGCGATCCTGATGGCCTCGGCCATCTCGCTGCCGTCCAGGCGCAGTCCCGTCATGTGGTACGCGTTGGACCGGCTCGCGAAGCCCGCGATCTCCGCGTACACATGGGCGCCGCGCCGCAGCGCGTGCCCGTACTCCTCCAGGATCAGCACCGCGCTGCCCTCGCCGAGGACGAAGCCGTTGCGGCTGCGGTCGAAGGGGCGGGAGGCGGTCTCCGGCTCGTCGTTGCGCGGGGAGGTGGCGCGGATCGCGTCGAAGGACGCCAGGGTGATCGGGGTGACCGGTGCCTCCGCGGCGCCCGCGACCATCACGTCGGCGCTGCCCTCGCGGATGAGTTCGGCGGCGTGGCCGAGCGAGTCCAGTCCGGAGGTGCAGCCCGTGGAGACGACCGCGACGGGCCCCTGCGCGCCGACGTCGCGCGCCACCTCGGCGGCGATGGAACTGGGCACGAGGTAGTCGGTGAGTCTCGGCTCGGCCCGGGTGTGATCCAGCAGCCAGTGGCTGCCGTGCTCGCTGACGTGCGCGTAGCTCTCGTCGAGTCCGGTGCTGCAGCCGACGGCGCTGCCCAGGGTGACCCCGGTGCGCTCCGCCCGTTCGCCCGTCGTCAGTCCGCTGTCGGCGACCGCCTCGCGGGCGGCGACAAGGGCGAACTGGGCCGCCCGGTCCAGGCGTCGTGCCTCCTGCGGGCCGAAGCCGTGGCCGGCCGGGTCGAAGTCGGCCTCGGCCGCGATCTGCGAGCGGAACGAGGAGGCGTCGAAGAGGGTGATGCGGCGGGTCGCGGTGCGGCCCTCGGTCAGCAGTGACCAGAACGCCTTGGTGCCGATCCCGCCGGGGGCGACCACTCCTATCCCGGTGATGACGACGCGTCTCATCGGCTGTCCCTCATCTCTTCCTCCTGTGCTGGGCGGTCAGCTGCCGGCCGCGGCCATGGCGCGGGCGGGCCTGGTGCGCCGCAGGACCCGGCAGGCGCGCCCGAGCAGCCGCGGCAGCTCGTGGCCGCGTACGAAGAAGTGGTCCCCGGGCACGGTCCGGGTCACGGCCGGCCCCGTGCTCCAGGCCTGCCAGCCGGCCATCACGTCCGGCGGCGCCAGCGGGTCCTGCGCACCGGACAGGATCAGCACCGGCACGGACAGCGGGGGGCCCACCACCGGCTCGTGGGCGTTGATCCGCAGTTCGTGGGCGAGGGACAGGTCGTCACGCAGCACCGGCAGCACCGCCCGGTACCAGAGTCCGCCGGGCCGTGCCCCCTGCGGGAGGGTGCCGGTCTCACGGAGCAGCTCCAGCAGCTCGTCCTCGGGCCCCCAGGCGGCGTCCGACAGCAAGGAGGGGGCGTCCGGGGGCGGGCAGGCGCCGAGGGCGAGGAGCGCCGGACCGGGCAGCCCGGCCTCGTGCAGGGCGCGGGTGACGGTGTAGGCGACCATCGCGCCGAGGCTGTGCCCGTACAGCACGTAGGGGGCGTCCGGTGCCCGGGCGAAGCTTTCCATCAGATCGGCCAGCAGCGCTTCGCGTCCGGTGGCACGGGGCTCGCGGCGCCTGGCGTCGCGGCCCGGCAGCAGTCTGGGCAGCGCCTCGACCTCGGGCCCCAGATCCGCGGGCCAGTTGTAGAAGGCCGAGACGCCGGCTCCGGCGTGCGCGAAGCAGTGGAGCCGGACCGGTGGTTCCTCGCACATATGCCGTACCTCCTGGGTCAGTTCGCCGGTCGGTCTCACGTTCACCGAACCTCCTTGACAGTGCCTGGGACGTGCTCGGGCTCAGGCCGCGTAGAGATCGAAGGTGGAGCCGCGGCGCGGTCCGCTGAGGGTGTCCAGCGCCGGGTCGACGGTCAGCATCGCCTGGTGCAGCCGCTGGAGCTGCGGCGAGGGCTCCACACCCAGGTCCTCGATGAGGCGGGCGCGCAGCCTGCGGTAGACGTCCAGCGCGGTGGCCTGGCGGCCGGAGCGGTACAGCGCCACCATCGCCTGCGAGTGCAGGCCCTCGTGCTGGGGGTGGCGTGCCATCAGATCGGTGAGTTCGGCGAGGAGTTCGGTGTGTCTGCCGGTTCGCAGATCGGCGTCGATGCGCCGTTCCACGGTCACCAGGCGGCTCTCCTCCAGCCGCAGGACCTCGATCTCGAGGATCGGTCCGACCCGTACGTCCACGAGGGCCGGCCCGTGCCACATTCCCAGCGCCTCGCGGTACAGGCGCGCGGCCCGCCCGTCCTCGCCCTCGTCGAAGGCGCTCTGCCCCGCCGACACCAGCTGCTCGTAGCGGTGCACGTCGACGGACTCCTGCGGGATCTGCAGCAGGTAGCCGCCGTGCCGGGTGGCGAGCACCTCCTTGGCGGTGCCGGGCGCGTCGGGTCCCATCGCGGTGCCCAGCCTGCGGCGCAGCTGGAGGATGTACGTCTGCAGGGTGGTCATCGCGCTCTGGGGCAGGTTGGTGCCCCAGAGCTCCTCCATGAGCGTGGGCACGGGCATGACCCGGCCCGGGTAGAAGGCGAGCAGCGACAGAATCTGCCGCGGCTTTCCCGCAGTCGGAACGATCGACACTCCGTTGACGTCGGCACTCAGCGGGCCCAGAACCTGAATCTCCACGTTTTCCTCCCCGTTGCCCGGTCGATTCCCCAGACCTGTCCGGCGGATGGAAAGCGGACGGGGCCTGGCCAGAAGCTGGTGGCGTTTGCACGCTAGCCCCGTTCACCCCATCGGCCCACAGACCTCGACCTGCGCTCTAGCGACCCTCCAACGAACGGCCGGCGCGGGTACCCGACCGGGCCCGGGGCGGGGTGCGTACCGTGAGTGTGTGACCCGTATGTGGGGCGAGGCACTCCTGCTCCCCCGCCTGGCAGGGCCTGCGGCGGAGCGCCGTTGACGGGCCGTTGAGGATCGAGCAGCGGTAACGTCCGCTCCGCTCCTCACGTCGGAGCAGCCACGAGATCGCACTCCCACCCGGCCTTGAGGCCGGGGTGCGAAACCACTCCTCTTCCTTGTCTCCGCGATCGAAACCGGGCCTATCCGCTGAATGCGCGACACCTCGGCATGGGGGTGCGGGCCACCGGTGCCGAGGCCGTCAGCGGCCCCAGCGCAGCACAGCGGTGCCCAGTGTCATCCCGCCGCCGAACCCCGCCAGCAGCACCAGGTCGCCGTCGCACGGCTCACCCGCGCGCCGGGCCTGGTCCAGCGCCAGCGGGATCGAGGCGGCTCCGGTGTTGCCGTGCCGCTCGACCGGGAGATGGACACGCGCCGAGGTCAGCCCGAGCCCGGCGGCCACGCTCCGCAGCATTTCGCCGTTGGCCTGGTGGGGTATGAAGTGGGCGACCGCGTCGGCCGCCACGCCGAAGGCATCGAGGGTGCCCGCGACGGCGTCCGGGAGTTCCCGCTCCACGAAGGCCCGTACGTCCCGTCCCCGCATCCGGAAGAAGTGGTCCCCGCGGGCCACGGTCTTCTCCGACGCGGGCTCCCTGCTGCCGCCCGCGGTGACACCGATCAGTCCGTGCAGGTGGCCGTCGGTGCGCATCCCCGTGCCCAGGAGCCCCCGTTCCCCGGTCACCGGCCCGAGCACCACGGCGCCCGCCCCGTCCCCGAACAGCGGTGCGGTCCTGCGGTCCTGGGGGTCGATGATGCGTGAGTAGACCTCGCTGCCGATGACGAGCGCCAGGCGCCGCCCACCGGTCGGGGGCCCGGCCAGCAGCCGGGAGCCGGTGTGCAGCGCGGCGACGAAACCCGCACACACCGCGTTCAGGTCGAAGGCCGCCGCCCCGGGTGCGCCGAGGCGGTGCTGCACGAGCGCGGCCGTGGCCGGCTGCGGGTGGTCGGGGGTCGAGGTCGCGACGATGATCCAGGCGAGGTCCTCGGGCCGCGCCCCGGCGTCGGTCAGGGCCCGTACCGCAGCCTCGGTCGCGAGATCGGAGGCGGCCTCGTGATCCGCGGCGTAGCGCCGCTCCCGGATGCCGGTCTTGCGCTCGACCCATTCGGCGGTGACCCCGGCGCGGGCGGCGACGCTCTCGTTGGTGACGATCCGTTCGGGCAGGTACGAGCCGGTTCCGATGATCCCGATCCCCCTCGGGGCGGGCGAGTACACGGTCATGCCGGCGCCGCCACCGGCGTACCGGCCAGCTGCTCCCGGATCGTGCGCAGGACCTCGTCCTGTTGCTCGACGAGGAAGAAGTGCCCACCGGGCAGGACCCTCAGGCCGAACCCGGACCGGGTGTGGTTCCTCCATGCCTGTACGTCCTCGACGCGCGCCTTGGGGTCCTGGTCGCCGGTGAACGCGGTGACGGGACAGTCCAGGGCCAGGCCCGGGCGGTAGCGGTAGCCGCGCAGCGCCCCGTAGTCGGCGCGCAGCGCGGGCAGGATCATGCGCAGGGTCTCCTCGTCGTCGAGCAGGGCGTCTCCGGTCCCGTTCAGCTTCCGGATCTCCGCGACGACCTCCTCGTCGGTGGCGGGATGCCACGCGTCACCGCGGTCCAGCGAGGGAGCGCGGCGGCCGGAGACGAACAGATCGGTGGGGCCGTGGCCCGCCGCTTCCATCCGGCGGGCCACCTCGAAGCCGACGGCGGCGCCCATGCTGTGCCCGAACAGCGCGTAGGGCCGGTCCGCCCACGGCTCCAGCGCCTCGGCGATCAGGTCGGCCATCGTGTCCAGGCCGGTGACGGGCGGCTCGGTGCGCCGGTCCTGCCGGCCGGGGTACTGGACGGCCAGGACCTCCACCTGCGGTGCGAGTTGGCGCGCGACCGGGAAGTAGAAGCTGGCCGAACCACCGGCGTGCGGCAGGCAGACCAGACGTACGGGTGCGTCCGGAGAGGGACGGTAGTTCCTGAACCAGGGGCTGTCGGGGCTTGCCGTCATGAGTTCTCCTAAGCCGGTCCGAAAAAAGCCGCGATACAGGCTCAGGATCGCTGTGCGCACTACCCCGGGGCCTCCCCTAACAGGCCCCTAAGGGCGGGGGGTGCGCGTTGAGGGGGTGGACAGGGGATGCTCTGCGGCGGCGCCGTGTCCCACGCTCATGAACTGGGGCCGGCTTCGCCCTCCTCGGCTCTCAAGAGAATCAGGGAATTCACGTGGACGAGATCATCAACGCCCTTCTCTCCGAGGACGCGACGCCCCAGGACTTCGGGGGGATTCGGCTCCCGGAGACCTATCGCGGCATCGTTGTCCGCAAGGAGGACACCGGCATCTTCGAGGGGATGTCCTCCGTGGACAAGGATCCGCGCAAGTCACTGCATCCGCAGGATGTGCCGACCCCCGAGCCGGGTCCGGGCGAGGCCCTCGTCGCCGTCATGGCCAGCGCCATCAACTACAACACCGTGTGGTCGTCGATCTTCGAGCCGCTGCCGACCTTCGGGTTCCTGGAGCGGTACGCCAGGCGGTTCCCCGGCGCCGCCCGCCACGACCAGCCGTACCACGTCCTCGGTTCCGACCTGGCGGGCGTCGTCCTGCGCACCGGTCCCGGCGTCAACGCCTGGAAGCCCGGCGACCGGGTCGTCGCGCACTGCCTCTCGGTGGAGCTGGAGTCCTCGGACGGCCACAACGACACGATGCTCGACCCCGAGCAGCGCATCTGGGGCTTCGAGACCAACTTCGGCGGCCTGGCGCAGCTCGCGCTCGTGAAGTCGAACCAGCTGATGCCCAAGCCCGAGCACCTGACCTGGGAGGAGGCGGCGTCCCTGGGGCTGGTCAACTCCACCGCCTACCGCCAGCTCGTCTCGCGCAACGGCGCGGGGATGAAGCAGGGCGACAACGTCCTGATCTGGGGCGCGAGCGGCGGACTCGGCTCGTACGCGACCCAGCTGGCGCTGGCCGGCGGCGCCCACCCGGTCTGTGTCGTCTCCAGCGACCAGAAGGCGGAGATCTGCCGGAAGATGGGCGCCGAGGCGATCATCGACCGCAACGCCGAGGGCTACCGGTTCTGGAAGGACGAGCAGGAGCAGGACCCGCGTGAGTGGAAGCGCTTCGGCAAGCGCATCCGTGAACTGACCGGCGGCGAGGACGTCGACATCGTCTTCGAGCACCCGGGCCGCGAGACGTTCGGCGCGAGCGTGTACGTGACCCGCAAGGGCGGCACGATCGTCACCTGCGCCTCGACCTCGGGCTACAAGCACGAGTACGACAACCGCTACCTGTGGATGTCGCTGAAGAAGATCGTGGGCTCGCACTTCGCCAACTACCGCGAGGCGTGGGAGGCCAACCGCCTGGTCGCCAAGGGGAAGATCCACCCGACGCTGTCGAAGACGTACCCGCTGCAGGAGACCGGCCAGGCCGCGTACGAGGTCCACCGCAACCTCCACCAGGGCAAGGTCGGCGTCCTGGCGCTCGCCCCGCGCGAGGGGCTCGGCGTACGGAACGCGGAACTGCGCGAGAAGCACATCGACGCCATCAATCGTTTCCGGCCGCAGGAGGCGCGGACCTCATGACTGCGCGACAGACCACCCCACCTGTGACGGGCATCGTCGGTCTGGGCTCGACGGGCGAGGCCCTCCTGCGGCTGCTGCACCGCGCGGGCCACACCCTCGTCGCCGTGGACAGCGACCTGGACGTCCTGGCCCGGACGGCCGGCCGGCTCAAGGCCGCCCTCGAAGCCGAGGACGCTCCGCAGCGCCCCGATGTCACCTTCACCGCCGATCACCGGGCGCTGCGCGCGGCCGGGCTGGTCATCGAGGCGGTGCCGGAGGACCCGGCCGTCAAGAGGGACGTACTCGGCCGGATCGTCGCGCTCTGTCCGCCCGGCACCCCCGTGGTGACCACCACGACGTCGCTGTCCGTCGCGCGGCTGGCCGTCGCCACCGGCCGCCCGGACGACATCGCCGGGCTGCGGCTGTTCACCCCGCCCGTCGCCGGCAGCCCCGCCGAACCGGTACGCACGGCGCTGACCTCCCCGGACACCGCCGCCGCGGTGGACGCGCTGGTGGCTTCGGCCGGTCTGGACCCGGTCGCGGTCGGCGCCCGGCCCGCCGCCGACGCCACCGCGCTGATCCTCCCCTTCCTCAACCGGGCCGTCATCCTCTTCGACGAGGGGTACGCCACCCCGCACGACATCGACACCGCCATGCGGCTCGGCTGCGGACTGCCGGCGGGCCCCCTGGAGACGCTCGACCGCATCGGCCTCGGGACGGCGCACACCGCGCTGATGGAACTGTGGCGGCGCACCGGCGACTGCGCCTTCGAGCCCGCCCCGCTGCTCAGCCGCATGGTCGCGGCCGGACGGCTCGGGCGCACCAGCGGCGACGGGTTCTACACCTACGACGAGACCGGCGCCATGGCCGGCCGCCCGGCCGAAGGGCCCGGCGACACGGGTGCCGCCACCGTGCGGCGGGTGGGCGTGCTCGGCTCCGGCGCGATGGCGCGCGGGATCGCCGAGGTCACGGCGTCGGCCGGATACCCCACGGTCCTGGTGGCCCGCACCGCGGAGAAGGCCGGTCAGGCGCTGCGGGCCGTCGAGGAGTCCTTCACCCGGGGCATACGGCGTGGCCGGGTCACCGTCCAGACCAAGGACTCGGCCCGGGAACTGCTCACCGGCTCCCCTGACATGACGGCCCTGGCCGACTGCGACCTGGTGATCGAGGCGGTGGCCGAGGACATCGACGTCAAGCGCGCGATGTTCGCCGCGCTCGCAGAGGTCTGCCCGCCGGGCACCGTGCTGGCCACCACCACATCGAGTCTCTCCGTAGCCGCCTGCGCCGATGCGGCGGGCAGGCCGGCCGACGTCGTCGGGATCCACTTCTTCAACCCCGCGCCGGTGATGAAACTGGTGGAGCTGGCGCATACCGGGAGGGTGGACCAGAAGATCCTGGCCACGGCCCGCGCCTTCTGCCACACCCTCGGCAAGACGACGGTGGCGTGCCCGGACCGCACCGGCTTCATCGTCAACAGCCTGCTGTTCCCCTACCTCGGCGCGGCCCTGGCCCTGCTGGAACGGCACGATGTGGACATCGAGGAGACGGACCACGCGATCCGGTCCGGATTCGGCTACCCCATGGGGCCGTTCGCGCTTCTCGACACCATCGGCCTCGACGTCTCACTCGCCATCCAGCACCGGCTGTACGAGTCCTTCCAGTCACCCGAGCACGAACCGGCCGCTGTACTGGAAGAGCTGGTGGCCGCGGGACTGCTCGGCCGCAAGAACGGACGGGGGCTGCGCACCTGGGCCACACGTCGCTGACCGTTGCCCGGCCCCGTTCCCCGTCCCGCGGGCCGGGCCCGGGGCCGGGGAGCGGGCCGCCAGAAGGTCCGCCAGGTCCCGGCGGGACTTCACGCACAACTTGCGGTAGATCCGGGTCAGGTGCTGCTCCACCGTGCTGGTGGTGACGTACAGCCGGGCCGCGATGGCCCGGTTGGTGCAGCCGCCGGCCGCCAGCACCGCGACCCGCCGCTCGGCGTCGGTCAGTGCGGCGACCGGATCGCCGTTCGCAGGGTCCTGACCGTGCAGGGCACGCAGAGCGAGGGCGGCGGGGGTGCTCCAGCCGGCTGCGCCCTGCGGCTCCAGCCGCCAGTCGGCCAGCAGGTCCCGGCAGGCGTGGAAGTCGCCGAGGGCGGATTCGGGACGCCCCACGGCCAGTTGGTAGTGGCCCCTGGCCAGGAGATAGTGCAGCCCGGCCCGGGTGCGGAACATCGCGGCGGGCACCGGGACGCGCAGCCGCGCGGCCGCCTCGTCGTAGGCACCCAGGCGGGTCGCCGCCAGCACCGCCGCGGACAGCGGCATCCCGAGGGCCACCCCCCAGGCCCCCGGCGACAGCAGCGACAGCGCCCGGCCCGCGTGCTCGGCCGCCAGGTCGTGCTCGCCGGTGCGCCCGTGCACCACGGCCGCGGCGGCGGCGGCCACCGCCCGGCGGGCCGGAGTGGCCCGTGTCCGCTCCCCGCCGGCGAGGAGCTCGCACCACCGGGCGACCCGCCCGGTCTCCCCCGTACGCAGCAGCGCCGACAGGACGGCGGCGACGGGCGCCGGTGGCGCGTGGTCGTAGACGATCGACTCCAGCACCCGCTCGGCCGCCTCGTCCCGCTGCTCGGCCCCGCCTTCGGCCGTCTCCGGGAGGGCCTCCCGCGCATCGTGCGGGAGGGGCCCGGTGCCCGCACCGGGGTAGACGTACGCCAGCGTCGCGGCCGGCTCGCCCGACGCTCTGGAGCCGTGCGGTTGCGGCAGGGCCCGCGCCGCGCCGGCCGGGCGCCCGTGCCAGAGCAGCAGCCCCACCGCGCCCTCCGGGTCGGTAGCGGCCCCCGCCCCGGTGCCGAGGCTCCGTTCGAGGTCGGGCAGGTGCCGGATGACGGCTGCCGGATCGCTCTCCCACTCGGCGCGGGCCAGCATCGTCAGCAGTCCGGCCTCCTCGTGGCCGCCGGCCCGGCGGGCGGCGCGCAGGAAGTCCGCGGCCTGCCGGGCCCCGCCGCCGCTCATCGTGTGCCGGGCCGCCTCGGCGAGCACTTCGGCGGCCCACGCCGGAGCGGGCGGGCCGCCGGCCGTATCGGCGGCGACCAGGTGGCAGGCGACCACGGCCGGTTCGGCGCCGTTCTCGTACAGCATCCGGCCGGCCGCGGTGTGCAGCCGGTGGGACTCCTGGGCGGACAGCTCTTCCAGGACGGCCGCCCGTACGCCCTCGTGGCGCAGCCGTCCGCCGTCGAGCAGCCCCATCGCGTCGAGTTCGTCCAGGCAGGGGCCGACAGCGCGTTCGGGGGTCTCCAGCAGCCGGGCGAGCAGGGTGAGCGTCGAGGCTTCGGCGAGCACGGCCAGGCCGCGGGCGGCCGACACCGTGGGAGGACCGGCTCCCCGCAGGCAGCCCGTGACGCCCCGCCGGAAGGCTGTGCCCGCCAGTGGACGGGAGGGGCGTAGCGGTTCACAGTCCCGGTGGTCCTCGAGCAGCCCGCACAGCAGCCGCAGGTTCCCGCCGGTGAAGCGGTGCCAGTCGGGGGCGAGCCGCCGGGCCGTCGGCCATTCCATCGCGCCGCCCGAGGGCGCTGCCAGGAAATCGGCGACCCCGTCCCTGTCCAGCGTCGTGAGCGGTAGGGCGGTGCAGCGGGGATGTCTCAGCAACTCGGCCAGCGGCAGTGGCAGCGGGGGGCGGGAGCAGGTCTGCGGGCCTGCGCTCATCACCAGCAGGATCCGGCTCGTGGCGAGCCGTCCGCACACATACAGCAGGCATCGGGCGGAGGCCTGGTCCGCGTGGTGCACATCGTCGACGAGGATCACCACGGGCGTGTGCGAGGCGATGGCGCGCAGCGCCTCGTGGAGCACGGCCGGGTCCTCACCGCGCTCCTCGCCGGCCGCGGCGCCTTCCAAGGGGTGCCTCGGTGAGGGGCTTTGTGCCCGGAGGTGGCGTTCGGCGTCCGGGCCGGCGCCGCTGAGCAACTGTCCCACGATCCCCGACGGCAGGTCTGTCTCGGCCGGTGACGCGGACGCGTTCAGTACCAGCGCGCCCGTGCGCCCGGCTTCCTGTGCGAAGGCTTGCAGCAGGTCGCTCTTGCCGGTACCCGGGCTGCCGGTGACAAGCGCCGCGCGGCCCTCGCCCCGCCGGGCAGCCTCGAAGTGCTCCCTGAGCAGGCCGAGTTGTACGCCCTGGCGCACCGGCCACCCCCACATCGTCGGGCCGCTTTGATGGCGGCCGTCCTCTCCTTGGAAGTCTGCACAGAAACCTGGAAGCCCCGCTGGTATCGCACCGGAGTCCCGCTCGAGCCGCAGGTGCGGGTGCCGGGCACCGCCCCCTGGTCCGGCCCGATGACAGGACTCAAGCCACCGGTTCCGGCAGGTCCAGCAGCCGCGGTGCGCTGCGGTCCCACGGGAACCCGTGGTGCAGTTGGAGGACGGAGGGCACATCGCTATCGGCCGCCACGGCGACGGCCGCCAGCACATCGGGCACCGGCTCCAGTTCGATGAACCGCCACGGGTGGGCGCTCTCGGTTTTGGGCGGCCGGAAGCCCCGTACGCCCCGGTCTTCGGCCAGGGTGAACGCGAAGCTGTCGAAGGGCAGCCCGAGGCCGAGGCCACGCGCCTTGGAGTACGCCTCCTTCAGCGTCCACAGCCGCAGCACCCGGCGGTTGCGGGGGCGGCCCGGCGCGGCCCGGGCCACCCATGCCTGTTCCTCGTCCGCGAAGGTCTGCACGACCGCGTCGAATCCCTGGTCGTCCCGGTCCAGGCGCTCCACGTCCACCCCGATCCGATGGCGCCGGACGACGCCGAGGAAGTTGTGGCCGGCGGTGTGGGACAGGTTGAAGTCGAGCTCCCGGCCGCCTCGCGGGAGCCCTTCCACGGGCTTGTGCAGGAACGGCCGCCCCCGCGAGGACCGCCAGATCACGGCCTCCGCCTCGGGCACCCCGCCCTCCAGCGCGATGACCCGCCGTACGAGCGTGTGGGCGACGAGGTACTGACGGCGGTCGCGCTCGAACAGGAACTGGGCGGCGATCTCCCGCTCGTGCTCGTCCAGCCAGTGGGTGGCCAGGGTGGTGGCGAGGGTGGGGGTGAGTTCGTCGTTGGGGCAGAACCACAGTTTGACGGGTTCGGGCCGGTCGGGCTCCAGAGCGGTGAGGGAGTACTGCGCCGCCACGAGGCCGGTCATCCCTCCCTCCCCGTCCCCGCCGCGGCCGCCTGGGGCCCGATCCACAGGGGACGGCGCAGGAAGGCCGAAGGGGGCAGCGGCACCAGAGCGCGGCCGGGGCCCGGCGGTGACTCCAGGGCGGCCCAGTGGACGTCGAGGCCGGACAGCCACAGGCGGGTCAGCTGCTCGATACGGCCACCGCGCCACAGGGCGCCGAGGAAGTCGCGGGTCTCGGGCGCATCGCCCAGGCCCAGCACATCGGATCCGCCCGTGCGCAGGTCCGCGTAACGCACACCGCTGGCGGGAACGCAGCCGTGGTGGGCGCGGCGGCCGCACACGTGGCCGCCGGTTTCCTCGGCGTCCGCGTCGCGGTCCACGAACCCCCTGAGCGAGCTGACCAGTTGGGGGATGTCGCGGGCGGGGAAAGCGATCCGGCAGGGTTGTGCGGCGCGGCCGGCCCGCAGGGCGCGGGCCACATCGGCGACTGCGACCCGCTCGTCACCGGTGGCGGTGTTCCCGCTCCCGCCGTTGTCGGAGGCGAGCCAGTCGGCGAGCCGGGCGGCGGTGGCGGTGAGATGGCCGGGGGTGGGGGCGGACAGCAGGATCAGCTCGTCGCGTTCGACGGTGTCGTCCCACGCGTCGTGGTGGCCGGGCCCCGGATGGCGGCCCGGGACGAACTCCTCCAGGACGGCGCGGGCGTCGAACGGGCCGCCCGCACCGGTGACCTCGACGACGGCCACCCGGGGAAGCTCCCGGCCCGACGCATCGCGGGGCCTGGGCCAGGACGTGGCCGTGTCCCCGCTCCGGGCGGGCGCGAGGGTGGCGTACCGCAGCTGGAGGACAGCAGCGGTCAGGGCCGCGAGACCGGTGACGGCCCCGGCGCGGCCCACCCGGCACTCCGTGGTCTCGCGGGTCTCGCGCACGCCCGGTGGGCCGGTCCTTGCGCGCACGCCCGAGGTGCCGGTCCGGGCGCCCGCGCCCGTGGAGGTGGCGCATACGACGGCATGCACATGGTCGCCGTCGGACAGTGCGCGGGCGAGCGGCTTGAGGACCACCGCGCCCACGCCCTCTCCGGCGCCCGGCCGGCCGCGCGAGGGGTGCAGCAGCAACTCGACCCCGCCGGCCACGGCTGCCGCGCACTCTCCGCGCCGCAGCGCACCGACGGCGAGGTGCACCGCGACGAGGGCGGAGGACTCGGCGGTGTCGACGGCCTGCGCCGGGCCGCTCAGTTGGAGCAGGCCGGACAGCCGGCCCGCCAGGCCCCCGTGGCCGCTCTCCGGCATCTCCCGGCCGCCGCGCGCCCAGGCCTCGGCGGCCACCAGCGCGTAGTCGCGGGAGCTGACCCCGACGAACACCCCGAGGCCGCGCGGCGACCCGCCGGGACCGGTCAGGGAGTCGAGCCGGGTGCCGGTGCAGCCGGCGTCCTCCAGCGCCTCCCAGGCGGTTTCGAGGAAGAGCCGGTCCTGTGGGTCGATCAGGCTCGCCCGCTGGGTGCTCAGCCCCCAGAATTCGGCGTCGAAGTCGGCGGCCCCGTCCAGGAAGTGTCCGCGCTGCCCCGCGCCGAGCGGCGATCCGCCGGGACGGGTGGGCGGCGCGGCCGTCGAGGTGTCCCGTCCTTCGCGCACGTTCTGCCAGTAGACCCGCAGATCGGGGGCCAGGGGGTACCGGCCGGCCATGCCGATGACGGCGAACCGGTCGCCGGTGTCCGGGACGTCGGCGCTGTGCGGAGCCGGCAGCTGCGGCTGCGGCTGCGGCTGCGGCTGCGGCTGCGGCTGCGGCTGCGGCTGCGGCTGCGGCTGCGGCTGCGGGGTCCCCGGGCCGGGCCCGGCCTCCAGTTCGGCCAGCAGCCGCACGGCCTGCCCGCGCTCCAGGGTTCCGGCTTTGAACCGGATGAGTATGTCTCGTTCGTCCATGGTCTTCCGCCTGTTCGAGCCCGCCGGTTCAAGACCGGCCGGGCAGCAGCGTGAGCGCCTCGTCGATGGTGAGCCGGTCGTCGCGTACCGCGTCGAGCAGCGCCTGCACCCCCGGTGGGCCGGGCTGCGGAGCCGCCGTCCCCGAAACCGCACTCACCGGAGCCTGCGGGGCCGCCGGGGTCCTGCTGGCGGAGGCGATGTGCACGGCGAGGGCGGTGAGGTCGGGGTGGTCGTAGAGCGTGACCGCCCGCTCGCTCATGCCGTAGGTGCGGTTGATGACCGCCACGAACTGCGCGCCGATGATGGAGTCCACCCCGAGCAGGCCGAAGGCGGCGGTGGGCTCGATGTCCCAGGGGTCGCAGCACAGGAGGCGGGCGAGTTCCTCACGCAGGAGGTCGAGTATCTTGCGCGTGCCGGGGTCGGGGGATGCGGTCGCCAAAACCGGCCCGCCCGGCAGGGGCGCAGCCCCGGCAACGGGCACGGGCGCCGGCGACGGCGTGGGCGGGACCGCGGCCGGAAAGGCCCGTACCCCCAGCTCGCTGGCCACATGCCGGGCGAAGTCCAGCGGGGTCGGATGGTCGAGCAGCGCGAAGGCCTTCATGGCGGTGCCGTACCGGGCGTTCACCGTGGCGATGAACTCGACGGTGAGCAGCGAGTCGACGCCCAGCGACCGGAAGGTCTGCTCGGGATTGATCTTCTCGGGCTTCAGCCGCAGTACGCCGGCGAGCGCCGCGACGAGATCGGTCACCATGTCGCGGGGCTGCGCAACGGCGCTCGTCCTGAGGGGAGTCTGGTGTGCGTGGGGCATGGAGGGGCTCCAAAGTCTGTCCCGGCCGGCAGTAAGGATGTAGGCGAAGGCGCGTGTGAACAGGGGCAAGCGCCGCCCGTGCTGAAAATGTGCGGGCTCGACCTGGTCCCCGGGAGGGACTGTTCCTCGCGACTACGCGGTAGGAGCGAGTCTGGTCGCGGGATCCGGTGCGCTGGGTGTGCCGGCCGGCGCGTTGCCCGCCGCGGCTCCCGGCGGCGGCACGGCGTCCGGGAGTTCGCCGGCGACAGCCGCCGGGGGAAGGCTCGCGGCAGGGGCCGGCGGGCCGGTGCGATAGCCGGCGATGTCCTCGGGCGGCACCAGCGCCCACAGCAGCGGGGCCCACAGCGCGGCGACCCGGTCGCTGAGCCGCGGGTAGGGCAGACCGGTGCCTGCCAGCACCCCGATACCGCACACCGTCGCGGACAGCAGCGATGCGGGCCCGTTACCCCTCGCGCGCTCCCGCAGCGCCCCCGCCCGGCGGGCCTGGCCAAGGAGCCGCTGCACCTGGGTGATCCAGACCTGATGGAAGTCGGTTACCGGTGGCTGGCGTCCGGCGCGCTCATTGGTGATCCGGAAGCTGGCCCGGATGACCGGGTCGTCATGGAGGGTCCTGGCCAGCCAGTGCGTCATGTCGATGAGCATCTGCACCGGCGGTACGCCTGCCTCCCCGTGCTCCCTGACGAAGTCCTGCAACATGGCGCGCCCCCGCTCCTGCACGGCGTCGGCAAGCCCGTCCTTGGAGGAGAAGTGGAAGTACAGCGCCCCCTTCGTCATCCCGGCGGCTCCGGCGATCTGCCCCAGTGTCGCGTGGGCATAGCCGTTCCGGTTGAACATCTCCGCGCCCGCGTGGACCAGCCTCTGGCGGGTCCGCTGCGATCTGGCCTGCATCTCGACCGCCTTCTCCTCAGCCGACCCGGCTGAGTCGCTCGCCACCGGCAGCAACCGGGTCGGGGGTGGGCTCAGGACCTGACATCAGGATCGAACGCTGCAGCCGCCGCAGTCCGGCGGAGGGTTCGAACCCCAACTCCCGTACCAGAACCGAGCGCAGCCGCTGATAGGCGTCGAGCGCCTCGCTGCGGCGCCCGGAGCGGTGCAGTGCCAGCATGAACTGGCCGTGCAGGTTCTCGTGGGTGCGGTAACGGCTGACCAGCACGGTCAGCTCCCCCAGGAGCTCGCGGTGCCGGCCCAGCCGCAGATCGGCCTCGATGCGCTGGTCGAGCGCACAGAGCCGGGTCTCCTCCAGCCGCCGGATCTCCCTCTCCAGCTGTGTCCCGGCCTGGATGTCGGCCAGTGCGGAGCCGGTCCACAGCGAGAGCGCGTCGCCCAGCTGCCGTGCCGCGCCCGGGAAGTCGCCCGCGTCCATCGCCCGGTACCCCAGCCCCGCCAGCCGCTCGAACTCGCGCACATCGCTGGTGCCACCGGCGGTGTTGAGCAGGTAGCCCCCCGGCGTGGTGACGAGCACGTCCTTGGCGGAGCGCGGCGCGGCCCCTTCCGGGTCCCCTCGAAGCGCGGTCGCGATGAGGTCCCGCAGCTGCAGTACGTAGGTCTGCAGCGTGGTGCGTGCGCTGCGCGGCGGGCGGTCACTCCACAGCTCCTCGATCAGCGTGGCCACGGGCACGACCTGGTCGGCGTGCAGCGCCAGCAGAGCCAGTACCTGACGCGGCTTCGGCGCCGTCGGCGTCACCGAGACCCCGTTCTCGCGGACGGCCAACGCGCCCAGTACATCGATATCCACGCCGTTTCCCCTATTCGTGCATGAATCGTGAGCCGCTCGGAAGTACCTCGAGTAAAAAACAGGACACACGGTTTGTCAATATCAAACCGTCTACGCTGTTTTATTTTGCCTCAGTTGACCCCGCCTTACGCTGCTGACCTGGGCTTTCGCGGATCGTACAAAACAGAGAACCCTCCGCACCCGGGGGTGCGGAGGGGAGGCCCGGCAGGCTTCCTCCCTGCCGGGCCCTCAAAACAGCATGATCAGTCCGTTGCTTGGGCCGCCGGAGTCGCGAGGGGCGCGAGGCCGTGCCTCGGGGAGGGAACCGACCTGCACGGACGGTGCGAACTCGCCAGCCTCGGCAGCACCAGGTCCCAGAACCCGGTGACCGTCTCCGTGGACAGCCACTGCTTGTCCTCGCCGCCGAGCACTTCCAGGCCCACGGTCACGGCCACGATGGCGAGCGAGGCGTCGGCGGGTGACACTCCTTCGGCCAGTCCGCCTTCGGCGTCGGCACGCTGCAGCATGTCCTCGATCCACCGCTGCCAGCGCTGCCGGAGCCGGGGCTCCTCCCGCCAGGCCAGGTCCCCGCCCAGCTCGAAGCCGGCCTGGATCACGATGTCGCCGGCCAGGCTGCTCATCAGCTCGTGCGTGGTGTCCACGAGCACCTGCAGAGTGCTTCCTCCCCCGTTCACCGCCTCTTCGATGATCCGGCGCACGCTCTCCGCCGCCTCGTCCACGACGGCTCGGGCGAGCATCTTCTTGTTCTCGAAGTGGAAGTGCAGCGCGCCGTTGCTCACTCCGGCCCGGCGGCTGATCGCGGCGAGCGAAGCGGGCGCGAAGCCCTCCTGCGCGAACACTTCGGCGGCGGCCCGGATCAACGACTGACGTGTGCGCGCCGCACGGTCCTGCTTGACCATCACATGTCTCCTGATTACGGGGCTCAGCGGCTTGGCCCCAGGGGAGCGCACCCACCGCCCCCGGCGTTCTCGACTACTGCGGGGGGTTGCCGTGCTTGCGCGACGGCAGGTCGGCGTGCTTGGAGCGGAGCATCGCCAGCGAGGCGATCAGGACCTCGCGGGTCCCGGCAGGGTCGATGACGTCGTCGACCAGGCCGCGCTCGGCGGCGTAGTACGGGTGCATCAGTTCGGCCTTGTACTCCTTGA
Source organism: Streptomyces sp. A0642 (assembly GCF_004795105.1). Classification (GTDB taxonomy): domain Bacteria; phylum Actinomycetota; class Actinomycetes; order Streptomycetales; family Streptomycetaceae; genus Streptomyces. Next base: position 54,124 of record NZ_SSBL01000039.1, read on the forward strand.
CCATGCGGGTCCGCATGGCTTCCGGGTCCTCGGCGCCGGCGATCTGCCGGCGGAAGATGACGTTGGCGGCGCCTTCGGCGCCCATCACCGCGATCTCGTTGGTCGGCCATGCGTAGGTGAGGTCCGCGCCAATGGACTGGCTGTCCATGACGATGTAGGCACCGCCGTAGGCCTTGCGCAGGATCAGGGAGATCCTCGGCACCGTCGCGTTGCAGTAGGCGTACAGCAGCTTCGCGCCGTGCCGGATGATCCCACCGT
>NZ_SSBL01000003.1 GCF_004795105.1 Streptomyces sp. A0642
GCGCAGATGACGCCAGCCGAAGCGCCGTGTGATGTCGGCCATGATGGACCCCCTCGTTCTCGTCGTAGCGACGATAATGGCTCGCGCTGCATATCGTCAAGAGGACGAGAAGGGGGATCGGCGGCCGTACGCGGGCGGCCGGTGACTTCCGCAGAAGTCACCGGCCGCCCGGGGTGTGCGCCGCCCCCGTCCCCACGGTGCGGCGCGGGCGGGCCGTCGTCATCCGCTGGGACGACGGCCCACGTCTGTCAGGACCCGGACGCCTGCGCGTCCAGGCCGAGTGCGGGAAAGACCGCTGCCTCCACGAAGCGGACGAGGAAGGTCTCGTCCGCCTGGGCGCACCCCAGCAGCGGACGTGCGCGCATCACGCCCAGCAGCTGGGCGGAGACGAACTCCGTCGCCGGGTTGCCGGCGGCCACCTCGCCACGCTCCACGCCGCGCGCGACCATGGCGTCGATCGCCGCCAGTTCGGGCAGGATCAGCGACTCGCGCAGCGCACACAGCAGCTCGGGGCTCTGCAGTGCCGCATGGCTCAGGGCCAGCATCAGGGGGGTGTCGCGTCCGGAGCCCTCGCCGATCGCGCGCGCCGCCGCCCGCAGGTCCCCGGCCAGCGTGCCCGTGTCGATCCGGCCGAGCAGCCCGTGCCGGGTCCCGTGCAGGGCGGCGACGACCAGTTCGGGCTTCGATCCCCACTGGCGGTAGAGCGTGGACTTTCCGCAGCGGGTCCGGCTCGCGACGCCCTCCATGGTGAGGGACTCGTAGCCGCTCTCCCTCAGCATGTCGAGCACGGCCGTGTAGAGCTCCTTGGCCCGCTCCGGCGTGATCTTCGAGCGGCGCGACGCGGTGGCCTGCTCGGGCCCCGATTCCTGCGACGACATGCGCTTTCCCTCTCTGCGACTCTGCGACGAGGTCCATCGATACGCCAGTGTACCGATACGCGAGTGTTCCGATACGCCTCCGTATCGGTACACTGGCGTATCGATACGGCAGGGACTCGCTCCCTGCCACCGCACACCGCTTCGTCAGCAAAGGGGCACCGGATGCTGTTCGCCGGTAGCAGGCCCGCCGATCGGGAGCCGGACACTTCTGCCCGACCGCCCCTCGTCCGCGAGCTTCTTCTCGTCGTAGGACTCTTCGTGATCTACAAGTTCGGCCGCCAGGCGGCCAACGGTCACGTCGACGAGGCGTTCCACAACGCCGGACGCGTCTGGGACCTCGAACGCGCCGTGCACCTGCCCGGCGAGGGCACCGTGCAGAGCCTGCTGCTCCACGACGAGACGCTGATCCACCTCGCGAACACCTATTACGCGACCGTGCACTTCCCGGCCACGCTGCTCTTCCTCGCCTGGCTGTACTGGCGCCGCCCGCGCCACTACGTCTGGTCGCGCCGCATCCTCGCCGCGCTCACCGGAGCCGCGCTGGCCCTGCACCTGCTGTTCCCGCTCGCACCGCCGAGGCTGCTCGCCGCGACCGGCCTGATCGACACCGGCCAGGTCTACGGACCGACGGTGTACGGCTCCACGCCGGCCACCGACTCGATGGCGAACCAGTTCGCCGCCATGCCCTCACTCCACTTCGGCTGGGCCGTCATGGTCGGTGTCGGCCTCGTCGTCGCCACCCGCTCGCGGTGGCGCTGGCTGTGGCTGCTGCACCCGGCGGTCACGCTGCTCGTCATCGTCGGCACCGCCAACCACTACTGGATGGACTCGATCGTGGTGGCCGCGATGCTCTCGGTGGCGTTCGCGGCGCTGAGGCTCCCGCGCGCGGAGCCCGTCCGGGCCCCTCTGCCGTGGCCCTCCACCGCCGGCGTCCCGGCGCAGGCCGTCGCCGCACGCGCGCATGCCGTCGCGGCACCGTACGGCTCCGGCCGATCGTCCACCGTCGCCTCCGGGCGCTCCTCCTCGTACGCCTCCTCGGGAGCCCGGCGATGAACGCCACCCTGATCGCCGTCGCGCTGTCGCTCGTCTCCGCCGCCGCCTACGCCTGGGCGGCAGTGGCCCAGGCACGCCTCGCGGGGCGCACCGCCCCCGGCACCGGGACGCTGAGGCTGCTCGGCAGCGGGGCGTGGTGGTCTGCCGTCGGGCTGAACGCCGGCGGCGCCCTTCTGCACGTCGCCGCCCTGAAGTACGGGCCGCTGACCCTCGTCCAGCCGCTCGGGGCGCTGACCCTGGTCGCGGCCGTACCGCTCGGCGCACGCGCCGCGGGCCGCAAGGTCTCGACGACCGAGTGGCGCGGCACGCTCCTGACCCTGCTGGGCCTGGGAGCGCTGCTGATGACGGCGGGCGGCTCGGCCCCGCACGAGACGCTGAGCCTCGCCGAGGCGCTGGCCGTCGGCGCCGCGACCATGGCCCTCGTCGCCGGGCTCAGCCGCCCGGGCGCGCGTCCCGGACTGCGGCACGCCGCAGCCTCCGGCATCACCTCGGGCGTCGCCTCGGCACTGACCCAGACGCTGACCGTCGCGGCCACCGACCACACCACCGGCCCGCTGTTCAGCTGGCGGCTGGTCGTCGTCGCCCTGCTCGTCTCGGCCTTCGCGATGGGCGGACTGCTCCTCTCCCAGACCGCCTACCGGGGCGGCCTCGGCGCACCGCTCGCCGTCGTCACCCTCGCCAACCCGGTCGCCGCGGCGGTGATCGGCCTGGCCCTGCTGGGGGAGCGGCTCCAGGGCGGGACGATCAGCCTGGTCCCGGCGCTGTTGGGCACCGCGGCGGCCGCCCAAGGAGTCATCCTGCTCAGCCGCGCCCAGGCGCAGGCCGCCCCCGCCGCCGCCGCGGCGGTCGCCGCCGAACCGGCTCCGAGCGTTCCGTCTCGGGTCGTCATCAGGAGCCCGCGCGCCGTACTCCAGCAACACGGACACGGACACCTGCGGCGGATCCGGGCCGGCCGCTCGTAGCGGCCCCGCCGCCCGCCGGCCGCTCGCAGCGGCCCCTCCCCGTGATCCGCCGACGCCTATCCGAGGCCGGCCGCCGCCGCGCCGGCGTCCTCGGCCAGCGCCCGGGTCAGCCAGCCGATCCAGAAGTTCTCCAGATCGATGCCGCCGCGCAGCACGAGATGGCGCAGCCGGTCCTCCGCCGCGTCCCGCCCGGGCGGGAAGTCCCGCTCCTCGATCTCCAGATACTCCGCGAGCCGGCGCCGGTGCAGCGCGAGGTGGCGCCGGAGCTCCGCGTCGAGGCCCGGCGCACCGACGACCGCCGCCGCCCGCATCCGCAGCAGCAGCGGATCGCGGATCTGCTTCGGGTCCTCCGGGCGGGCCACCCAGGCGGACAGTGCCTCCCGGCCCGCGGAGAGCACCTCGTACTCCTTCTTCTGCCCCCGGGCCGGCTGGGCGGGTTCGAGGGCCCTGATCTGTCCGGTCTGCTCCAGCTTTCCCAGCTCGCGGTAGATCTGCTGGTGCGTGGCGGACCAGAAGTAGCCGATCGACCGGTCGAACCTGCGGGTCAGCTCCAGCCCCGACGAAGGCTTCTCGAGCAGGGCGGTGAGGATCGCGTGCGGGAGTGACATGGAGTGCATCCTAAGGAGGGCCGGGCGGGCCGCCCGGCCCTCCGGGTGCCCGGGGTCAGAGCGAGGCGGCGAGTTCCGTGCCCTGGCGGATCGCCCGCTTGGCGTCCAGCTCGGCCGCGACGTCGGCGCCACCGATCAGATGCGCGGGGCGGTCCGCGGCGAGCAGCTCCTCGTACAGGTCCCGCCGGGGCTCCTGGCCCGCGCAGAGCACGATCGTGTCGACCGGCAGCAGGTGCTGTTCACCGTCGACCGTGATGTGCAGCCCGTCGTCGTCGATCCGGTCGTAGCCGACGCCCGCGATCATGTTCACGCCCCGGTGACGGAGCTCGGTGCGGTGGATCCAGCCCGTCGTCTTGCCGAGGCCCGCGCCGACCTTGCTCGCCTTGCGCTGGAGCAGATGGACCGTGCGCGGGGACTTCGGACGCTCGGCGGTGCCGAGTCCGCCCCGCTCGCGGTACTCCGTGTCGACGCCCCACTGCCGGAAGAACGCCTCCGGGTCCTGGCTCGCCGCGTCCCCGCCGTCGGTCAGGAACTCCGCCACGTCGAAGCCGATGCCGCCCGCGCCGACGAGCGCCACCCGGTCGCCCACCGGCGCCCCGTGCCGCAGCACGTCGAGGTAGCTGACCACGCTCGGGTGGTCCACGCCGGGGATGGCCGGCGTGCGGGGGGTGACGCCGGTGGCCAGGACGATCTCGTCGAAACCGTCGAGCTCCCCGGTGCCGACCGGGGCGCCCAGCCGCAGCTCGACCTTCTCCTCCGCCAGCCGGGTGCGGAAGTAGCGCAGCGTCTCGTTGAACTCCTCCTTGCCCGGCACGCGGCGCGCCACGTTGAGCTGCCCGCCGATCTCCTCGGCCGCGTCGAAGAGCGTCACGTCATGGCCGCGCTCGGACGCCGTCACCGCGCAGGCCAGTCCGGCCGGCCCGGCCCCGACGACCGCGACGCGCTTACGGGTGCGGGTCGGCGACAGCGTGAGTTCGGTCTCGTGGCAGGCGCGCGGGTTGACCAGGCAGGAGGTGACCTTGCCGCTGAAGATGTGGTCCAGGCAGGCCTGGTTGCAGCCGATGCAGGTGTTGATCGCGTCCGCACGGCCCTCGCTCGCCTTCGCGACGAAGTCCGGGTCGGCGAGGAACGGCCGGGCCATCGACACCATGTCCGCGCGCCCCGCCGCAAGGACCTGCTCGGCGACCTCGGGAGTGTTGATGCGGTTGCTCGTCACCAGCGGGACGGAGACGGCGCCGCGCACCTTCTCGGTGACCCAGGTGAAGGCGGCGCGCGGCACCGACGTCGCGATCGTGGGGATGCGGGCCTCGTGCCAGCCGATGCCCGTGTTGATGATCGTCGCCCCGGCCGCCTCGATCTCCCGGGCGAGCCGCACGACCTCCTCGAGCGATGACCCGCCGGGCACCAGGTCCAGCATCGAAAGCCGGTAGATCAGGATGAAGTCGCTGCCGACCCGCTCGCGTACCCGGCGCACGATCTCGATGGGGAAGCGGATGCGGTTCTCGTACGAACCGCCCCAGCGGTCCTCGCGGTGGTTGGTCGCGGCGGCGATGAACTCATTGATCAGGTAGCCCTCGGAGCCCATGATCTCGACGCCGTCGTAGCCCGCGCTCTGTGCCAGCGCGGCCGCCGTCACGAAGTCCTCGATGGTCGACTCGACCTCGTCGTCGGTCAGGGCGTGCGGCACGAAGCCGCTGATCGGCGCCTGGATGGCGCTCGGCGCCACCAGCGCGGGGTGGTGCGCGTACCGCCCGAAGTGCAGGATCTGCATGGCGATCCGGCCGCCCGCCGCGTGCACCGCCGACGTCACGACGGCGTGCTCGGCGGCCTCGGCCTCGGTCGTCATCTTCGCGCCCCCGGGCAGCGAGCAGGCCTGCTCGTTCGGTGCGATGCCCCCGGTGACCATGAGGCCCACACCCCCGCGGGCGCGGGCGGCGTAGAAGGCGGCCATGCGCTCGAAGCCGTTCTCGACCTCCTCCAGGCCGACGTGCATCGATCCCATCAGCACCCGGTTGGGGAGGGTGGTGAACCCGAGGTCGAGCGGGCTCAGCAGATGCGGGTACGGGCTCATGGAGTGGCTCCTCGCGCGGTGTGGTTACGCCAGTTCTAGACCACCGAAACGGTGTTGTGCAACAAGTTGCACAATGGCGTACGTCGCACTGTGTCACGGGTCACGTGCGGCATCGGCTCGCCCCCGGGCTGCGGGAGAGCGGCTGGTCACGTGCCGTGGCTGTGCGCCCGGGCGGCGTGAGGACGGCTGGTCGCGTGGCGTGGTGGTGCCCCCGGACGGCGACAACTGGGCACGTGTCCCGTCCGCGCCCCCGGACGGCGTAGCAACGCGTATCGTCCCGGCCCCGGTGCGCGGAGAGTGGAGACCGAACCGCACCCGGGCGCTTCCTCCGTCCCGGCCCCCGAACCTTCCCGGAGACCCCCATGGGCTGCCTCAACCGTCGTGACCTCGGCCTGCTCGTCCTTCGCGTCGGCACCGGCGCCGTGCTGGCCGCGCACGGCAGCCAGAAGCTCGCCGGCTGGTTCGGCGGCGGGGGCATCGAGGGCACCACCGCCGCGATGGAGGCCATGGGATTCCATCCGCCGAAGCACAGCGCGATCGCCGCCGGTCTCGGCGAGGCCGGCGGCGGCGTCCTGCTGGCGCTTGGGCTGGCCACTCCGGCGGCCGGCGCCGCAGCCGCGGGCGCCATGGCCGGAGCCGTGGCCGTCCACGCCCCCGCCGGCTTCTTCGCGCAGGGCGGCGGCTACGAGTACCCGGCCTTCCTGGGCTTCACCGCGGCCGCGATCGGCCTGACCGGCCCCGGCCGGTACTCCGTGGACCACGCCACCCGGCACGCGTTCGACCAGCCGTGGATGGTCGCCCTGGCCTTCGTGGGCAGCGCAGCGGCCGCGGTCGCCGTCGTGGGCAAACGGGCCAAGGGGCAGACCGCGGAGCCGGAGGAGCCGGACGATTTCTGACACCCGCCCCGCAGGTCAGCGTGCGGACCGCAGGGCACGTCCGCTGGGCGCGGCGGTCAGCGTGAGGACCGCAGGACACGTCCCTTGGGCGCGGCGGTCAGCGTGCGGACCGCAGGGCACGTCCCTTGGGCGCGGCGGTCAGCGTGCGGACCGCAGGGCACGTCCCTTGGACGCGGCGGTCAGCGTGAGGACCGCAGGCCGCGTCCCTTCGACGCCGCGATCAGTGCGGGGACAGTGTCGAACTTGATCCGCGGGCGGCCCTGTTCGCGACCGCGGGCCTGTTCCGCACGGTCGATGGCGGCGAGCCCCCTGGCGTCCACGACCTGACGGCCACGGCGCCGGACCAGGCGTCCGAACGCCTTGGCCGGGTACGCGGGGGAGGGCAGCGCGCCCGCGACGGCGTCGGCCAGGAGGGTGCCGACGGTCTCGGCGGCGCACGTGCGGTTGGCCCCGATGCCGCCCGAAGGGCCGCGCTTGATCCAGCCGACGACGTAGCTGCCGCTCAGGCCCGCCACCCTGCCGCCCTCGTGCGGCACCGTGCCGGCCGACTCGTCGAAGGGCAGACCGGGAACCGGCACGCCCCGGTAACCGATCGCCCGCAGGAACAGGCCCGCGGGTATCTCCCGGTCGCCCGCGGCGGCCGTCACGCGCACCGCCTCGACGCCGTCGTGTCCCCGTACCTCCATGGGAGCGGAGTGGAAGCGGAAGACGATGCGGCGCCCCGGTGGCGGGGGCTGTGACCAGTCGACCGTCTCCCGGGGCAACTCCCGCAGGAGGGCGGCCTTCTCGCCCTCGGCCGGGCCGTCGAGCACGGCACCGGTCCGCGGGTCGTGGTCGTCGACCACCAGGCCGACGCCCGGCAGATGGGCGAGGGCGAGCAGTTCGGACGCGGTGCAGGCGGTGTCGTCGGGTCCGCGCCGGCCGAGCAGGACCACTTCGCGGACCTCGGAGTCCTGCAGCGCCGCCAGGGCGTGCCCGGCGATATCGGTGCCGGCCAGCGCGGCGGGGTCGGTGACGAGGATGCGTGCCACGTCCAGCGCCACGTTGCCGTTCCCGGCGACGACCACCCGCTCGGCGGACAACCCGACGGTCTCCGGCGGGACTTCCGGGTGGGCGTTGTACCAGGAGACGAACTGGGTGGCCGGGAGGCTGCCGGGCAGGTCTTCGCCCGGGATGCCCAGCCGCCGGGCGTCGGAGGCGCCGACCGCGTAGATCACCGCGTCATGGTGGGCGGCGAGCTCCTCGACCGTGAGGTCCTTGCCGACCTCGACCCCCAGGTGCATCCGTACCCGGGGGTGGGAGTGGAACCGTGCGAAGGTCTCACCCACCCCCTTCGTAGCGGGGTGGTCGGGCGCCACGCCGTACCGTACGAGGCCCCCGGCCACCGGGAGCCGGTCGATCAGCGTCACCTCGGCGTTGGTGTGCAGCAGCAGGTCCTCGGCCGCGTACATCCCGGCCGGCCCCGTGCCGACGACGGCCACCCTGATCGGAGCGAAGTCGGACGGCAGGCTGCGTGCGAACGACGGCTCACCCCAGGAGTGGAAGTTCGGCCCGGCGGCGGTCTCCCGTTCCCGCCCCTCGTAGTACGCCGCGTTGATGGCGGCGTACTCCTTCTGCCCGGCTGACAGACTGTCCACCGGGAAGATCGCGTCGACCGGACAGGCGTCGGCGCAGGCACCGCAGTCGATGCAGGCCGCCGGGTCGACGTAGAGCATCTCCGTGCTGCCGAAGGCCTGTTCCTCCGGCGTGGGGTGGATGCAGTTGACGGGGCACACGGCGACGCAGGTGGCATCGCTGCAGCAGTTCTGGGTGATGGCGTAGGTCATCGTCAGCTCGGGCTCTCGGCTCGGGTCAGATCAGGTCGGCGGGCTCGCGGAGGACCCGGCTCAGATCAGGTGGGCGCGCTTGTAGAAGAACAGGGCCGGTTTGGTCAGGAGGCGGGCCGAGGCCAGGAAGTCCATCAGGCCCGAACAGCTGGAACGCATCAGGGACTTGTGGTGTTCATTGGCCTTCGCCTCGGCGCGGGCGCGCGTGCTGTCCAGTCCCGCGTTCGCGTAGACGTCCCTGTTCACCATGCTGGTGACGATGTAGTACGAGGCGATGGCGACCACGAGAGAGTTGATCTGCCGGCGCAGCGGACCCGCGTCGCGCAGGCGCCTGCGGGTCTCGTCACGTGCGAACTTCATGTGCCGGGACTCCTCCACCACATGGATGTTGTTGATCGTCCGGACGAACGGCGCGACCCGCTCGTCCCGCATCCAGTCCCGCTGCATCACGTCCAGCACCTCCTCCGCCACGAGGATCGCCGCGTACGCGGCCTCGCCGAACGCGAGGGTCTTGAAGGCACGGCCCAGTTCGACCACCGGCCGGCGCGGCCGGTAGGCCGGTGCGCCCAGCTTCGCGGCGCCGCGCGCGAACATGATGGAGTGCCGGCACTCGTCGGCGACCTCGGTGAGGGCCCACTGGAACCGCGGGTCCGTGGGGTCCTTGGCGTACATGTCGCGCAGCACCATCTGCTGGAGGATCATCTCGAACCAGATGCCGGTGCTGGCGACGGAAGCGGCTTCCTGGCGCGTCAGCGCCTTGCGCTGGGCCTCGGTCAACTCCTGCCAGTACGCGGTGCCGTAGAGAGTGCTCCACTCCGGGCTCGCGCCGTGGTGACCGGTGTCCAGCGGGGTCTCCCAGTCCACCTCGGTCGCCGGGTCGTACGACAGTTTCGCGGCCGAATCGAGCAGGCGCCGGGCGACGTCCTGCTCGGCGAGCCGGTTCTGGTCCTCCGGCCGAACGGTGCTGCTTGCCATTGCTGCGGCTCCTTGAATCGCGACAGACCGACCCGACGCTGCCCGGCCTCTTGCCTCATCCCGTCCCGGCCCGATGAGACCGACGGCCGGCAGGCGCCGTCCTCGCTTGTTAGACGTGGCGTCTAGCAAGCTGTTAGACGGAAGGTATAGCAAGAGGGCCGTCCGGGCCTACCCCCGCGCAGGGAATCCGTACGATCTCTCCACGACGAGGCGCACATGGACGGCCGGCAGCGGGTGCTCCGAAGGGGTCGCGGAGGTGCGGGTCCGCCATGACCGGCCTCCACCTTCGTCCGCGGATGTCCGTGCACGTGCCGGGTGCCCGGGAGCCTTCCCCGAAACCTGTCCCGACGTGTGGTGCCGGTCCGCAGGGGTACCCATCCGGCGTCGCCGTCGGGACGGCTGCTCCGGGCCGTCCTCCCTGCTCATCCCATCGCTGGAGGCGTCATGGCAGCCGAGGAGCCCACGGGCCGGAACACGGGACAGGACTACGACGAGCGAGGGGCCGTGCCCCTCCTGGGTTACGCCGCCATCGCGGGGACGTACACAGCCGCTTGCGGAGCCTTGGTGGTGCTCGCGCGCCGACGCGGGGTCGTTCTGCCGGAGCGCGTGCCGCCGTGGGACGTGGCGCTGCTGGGCGTGGCCACGTACAAGACGGCACGGCTGCTCACCAAGGACAAGATCACCAGCTTCCTCCGGGCGCCCTTCAGCCGCCGCTCGCAGGACACGACGGCGGGCGAGGTGGCTGACGAACCTCGGGGCCGCGGCCTCAGGCTCGCGATGGGTGACCTGGTGACGTGCCCGTTCTGCGCCGCCTCCTGGACGGCCACGGGACTCCTGGGGACCTACGTACTCGCCCCCCGGGCCGCCCGGCTCATCGGTGCGGGCTTCGGTGCGATGGCCGTCGCCGACTGGATGCAGTACGCATGGGCCTGGACCCAGCGGAACGCCGAAGGGTGATCGGAGCGTTCTGCGGTGCCGGAGTGACAAGCGTGTCAGGTCGGAGGGCCCCCGCTCGCGCGGAGGTGAACGGGCTGCGCGTCGGTGCCCAGTCGTCAGCGCCGGCCTCGTCAGGCCGAGCGGGTTCATCCGCAGTCGGCCGGGCCCTTCGACGAGTGCGCGGACGCGCCGCTCCCCGGAGGCGGTATCGGCTCACGGGATGGTCACCGCGCCCCCAGCAGGGCTTCCAGGCCGGCCGCAAGCTCCGCCGGGCCGCCGCGATCGGCCATCCCGACGGCCGTCGCCCGTAGGTGAGGCAGTTCGCGCGCGGGCAGCCGGTGCAGGCCCAGCCGGAACGCGGGGTCGGGTTCGTCCGCCTGGTCGTCCATCGCCCGCAGCTCCACGAGCAGGAATCCGAGCAGCCAAGCGGTGAAGGCGCGGTGGAGGCGCACGACCTCGCCCTGATCGAAACCTGCGTCGTGGAGCAGCGCCAAAACGCGTTCGTCGCTCCGCAGCACCGGCAGCGGCCGCTGCGCCAGGGGCGTGGACAGCAGACGTGTGGCCAGGAGGGGCACCACGTGGGGGTGGAGGAGCGCCACGTCGTAGGTGCTCAGCGCGATGTGATGGAGTTGGGCCAGCCAGTCGGGCGTGGGAGGGTCCGTGATCTCAGGCTCCGCCCGGGGGCTTCGCTCCAGAATCCCCTCCACTTCCCGGCTGAACTCCTCGACCAGCCCGTCCAGCAGCGCTTCCTTGCTCGGGGCGTAGCGGTAGAGAGCCATTGCCTCCACGCTCAGTTCCGCGCCGAGCTTGCGCATGCTGAGGCCGGAGAGCCCGTCGCGGTCGACCACGTCGAGGGCTGAAGCCAGTACGCGCTCCCGGCTGAGCCGACCGTAGCGCCCCTTGTCGCCCGCCCTTCGCCCCGCCCCCTGCTCGGCTTCGTTCACGATGGCCGCCTTCCGGTTGACATGAAAGAACAATACGCTCAAAGTCGTACGTATATGACGTAAACGTATGGCGTCAAGGTACGGCGTCTACGTACGACGTAGCCACTCAGGAGTGTCCGGTCATGACGCACAGCGACCTGAAGCCGGAAGATCGCCTCGAGATGGAGCGCGAGCTGGCGCTGATCTCGGACGGCAACGTCGTACGGGTCTCCGACGAGGGCCCCACCTTCGGGCACCCGTACCGGGCCCGGACCGTTCGGCGCACGACCTTCACCCCGGTGCTTCCCGCCCGGGACCGGGCGGTGGTGTGGTCCGTCGCCGTCTGCTGGGTGGCGTCCTTCCTGTGGTTCTGGTCCTGGTGGCTGCGGCCGGAGCACCGGGCGGGCTGGGCGGGGCTCATCGTCAACAGCCTTCTTCTGCTCTACCTCACCGGCATCCCCTGCTACTTCTTCATCACCGCCCTGCGGTTGCGCCGGGTCGATCCACGGATGCCCGTTCCCTCGGTGGCGGTCGCCTTCGTGGTGACCCGTGCCCCTTCCGAGCCGTGGTCCACCGTCCGCCGGACCCTGCGCGCCATGCTGGCCCAGGACTACCCGCACCCCTACGACGTCTGGCTGTGCGACGAGGACCCCAGCGAGGAGATCGAGCAGTGGTGCCGCGAGAACCGCGTCACGATGTCATGCCGACGCGGTGTCCTCCCGTACCACCGAGCGGGATGGCCCCGGCGGACGCGGTGCAAGGAAGGCAACCTCGCCTACTTCTACGATCACTGGGGATACCGGCGCTACGCGGTGGTCGCCCAGCTGGACTGCGACCACGTCCCGGCCCCGACGTATCTCGCCGAGATGGTCCGCCCGTTCGGCGACCCCGCGATCGGTTACGTCGCCGCCCCCAGCGTGTGCGACGCCACCGACGCCGCGTCCTGGTCGGCGCGTGGCCGGCTGCATCGCGAGGCCGTCTGGCACGGCGCCGTACAACTGGGCCACAGCGACGGGCTCGCCCCGATGTGCATCGGGTCCCACTATGCGGTGCGCACCCGTGCCCTGCGGGACATCGGCGGCCTGGGGCCCGAGCTGGCCGAGGACTTCTCCACCACCTTTCTACTCAACTCGGCAGGCTGGCATGGAGCGTTCGCCGTCGACGCCGAGGCGCACGGCGACGGGCCGCTCAATTTCGCCGACATGGTCACCCAGGAATACCAGTGGTCCCGGAGCCTCACCACCATGCTGCTGGGGCTGCTGCCCCGCCATCTGGGGCGGCTTCCCGTGATTCTCCGGCTGCGGTTCGGCTACGCCCTGGCGTACTACCCGCTCCTGGGCCTGATGATCGTGTCCGGGCTGATCCTTCCGCCGGTGGCGGTGATCACCGGGCTGCCGTGGATGAACGTCAACTACTTTGACTTCCTGCTCCACTTCTGGTCGATGCCCGTCTGGCTGCTGCTGACGCTCGGCCTGCTGCGGCACCGGCAGCTGATGCGTCCGCGTACCGCTCCTCTGATGAGCTGGGAGACCTGGCTGTTCACGGTCGCCCGGTGGCCATTCGTGGTCTGGGGTCTGTTCGGCGCGGTACGTCAGAAGATCTGGCACACACAGCTGACCTTCAAGGTCACTCCCAAGAACACAGGCGGGCCCGTGCCGCTGCTGGCGCGGCTGACCTCACCCTTCGCGGCGATCGCCGTCCTGCTGTCCTCGGTCGCCCTTTACGGGGAGCTGAGCGGTCCGTCGGCCGGATACGTCTTCCTCTGTCTCCTCGGAGCGATCGTCTACGCCACGGTGGCACTCGCCGTCCCGCTGCTGCACGTGCGGGAAGCGGCCAGGACCTCGGGAAGGCGCTTCCTCGTCGCTCTGCGCACTGCGCGCCTGTCCCTGACCGTCGGCCTCCTCTCGTCGTTGCCCGTCGCCGCGGCAATCGTCTTCTATCCGGCCTACGCGGCCGCCGTCCTGGGCTGGTGAATGCAGTGACCATGAACGTACGCGCACACGCGAACAACCGCGACCACCGCGCGAGTTCACCCTCCACCATCCTCGTCACCGGAGGAGCCGGTTTCATCGGCTCACACGCCTGCGTCGAACTCCTCGACCATGGCTACGAGTTGATAGTTGTGGACAACTACTCCAACAGCACTCCACAGGTCTTCGCCCGTGTGCAGCGGATCGCCGGCCGTTTCGTCGGCGCCGTGTACGAGCTGGACATCCGTGATCGGCGCGCCCTCTCGGCAGTCTTCGACCGCCACTCCGTGGACGCCGTCGTACACTTCGCCGCTCTGAAGGCCGTCGGCGAGTCGACCCGGATGCCCGTCGAGTACTACGACGTCAACGTCGGCGGGACGACGTCGCTGCTGCGGGCGATGCACGAACACGGAGTGCACCGGCTGGTGTTCTCCTCTTCCTGCTCCCTGTACGGCGACGCGGGAGGCGGACGCCTCAGCGAGGCGTCCCCGGCCCGGCCGACCAATCCGTACGCCGTCTCCAAATGGACCTGCGAGCAGATCCTCGCCGACGTGTGCCGACGGATTCCGGAGTTCACGGCGCTCTCGCTGAGGTACTTCAACCCGGTCGGCGCCCATCCCAGCGGACTGCTCGGGGAGGACCCCTCCGGCATCCCGGACAACCTGATGCCGTACCTGGCCCAGGTGGCAGTCGGCCGCCGCGCGCGCCTTCCTGTGTTCGGGGACGACTACGCGACCCCCGACGGAACGCCCGTCCGTGACTACCTGCACGTCATGGACACGGTGGAGGCGCACCGCGTCGCGCTGGACCATCTCGCCGACGGCCCCGGGATGCACGTGTACAACCTCGGTGCCGGCCGGGGCTGGTCGGTCCTCGACGTCATCGCGGCCTTCCGTGAGGCCTGCGGCAAGCCCATCCCGTACGACATCGAGCCGCGCCGCCCCGGCGACGTGACCGAACTGGTCGCCGACGCGGCCGCGGTGGCCCGCGCCTGGGGGTGGCGGCCCACCCGCGACCTGGCGGCCATGTGCCAGGACGCGTGGCGGTTCCAGCAGCTCAACCCATCCGGCTATGCCGGTCCTTCCGGCAGCAGATCCCCAAAGGAGTGAAGTCATGCGTATGACCGTGATAGGAACCGGATACGTGGGCACAGTGCATGCCGCGTGCATGGCCGACATAGGCCACCAGGTGCTCGGAATCGACATCGACCCGGCACGGATCGCGTCGCTGACGGCAGGCCGCGCTCCCATGCACGAACCCGGTCTGGACGAGCTCCTCGCCCGAACCGTCGCGTCGGGGAGGCTGCGCTTCTCCACGTCCCTCGCCGAGGGCGCGGAGTTCGCCCGGACGCACTTCGTGTGCGTCGGCACCCCGCAGCGCCCCGACAGCGAAGCCGCGGACCTGCGGTACGTGGACGCCGTGGTGGACGAACTGGCACAGCATCTGCGACCGGGAAGTCTGGTGGTGGGCAAGTCCACCGTCCCGGTCGGCACGGCCGCGGCCCTCGGCAGGCGGCTCGCGGCGTCCACGCGGGACTGTGAAGTCGCCTGGAACCCCGAGTTCCTGCGGGAGGGCTCCGCGGTGCAGGACACCATGCGCCCGGAACGCATCGTGGTGGGCGTCGGCTCCCCACACGCCGAAGCGGCCCTCCGGGCCCTCTACGAGCCCCTGGTGCGCGTGGGCGCGGAGTTCTTCAGCACGGACACGGCCACTGCGGAGCTGGTCAAGGTGGCCGCCAATTCCTTCCTCGCGACCAAGATCTCCTTCATCAACGCGATGGCCGAGGTGTGCGAGGCGGCCGGCGCGGACGTGACCGTACTGGCCCGCGCCATCGGTGCGGACTCGCGGATCGGCCACCGCTTCCTGGATCCGGGGCTCGGCTTCGGCGGAAGCTGTTTCCCCAAGGACATCCGGGCCTTCGCGGCCCGCGCCGAGGAGATCGGCGCCGGCGAGGCGGTGTCGTTCCTGCATGAGGTCGACCGCATCAACCTCCGCCAGCGGCGGCGCACCGTCAACCGCACCAGGCGGCTCGTCGGTGGTTGCTTCGCGGGCCGCCGGGTCGCGGTCCTGGGCGCCTCCTTCAAACCGGGAAGCGACGACGTCCGTGACTCGCCCGCCCTGGCCGTCGCCTCCGTCCTGCACGAGGAGGGTGCGAGCGTGCGCGTACACGACCCGGAGGCGCTGGACAACGCGCGCGCGGCCCTGCCCGACCTCACGTACTCGCTGGACATCCCCAAGGTGTGCGAGGACGCGGACGTGGTCCTGCACCTCACACCCTGGCCGGACTACCGCCGGATCGACCCGCTGGCCCTCGCCCCCGTGGTCCACTCCCCGGTGCTCCTGGACGCACGCAACAGTCTCGACGCCCATCCCTGGCGCGCGGCCGGCTGGTCGCTGCACGCGCTGGGCCGCCCCACGGGAGGCACATCATGAAGGCCGTCGTCACAGGGGGTGGCGGATTTCTGGGGTCCCATCTGTGCGAGGCGCTGCTGCGCAGAGGCGACACCGTGTGGTGCCTGGACAACTTCTCCACGGGCGAACCGGAGAACGTGTCCCATCTCTGCGCGAACCCCCGGTTCCGTCTCCTGCACGGTGACATCACCGCCGCCATGGAGATCCCGGGGCCTGTGCACGCCGTCGCCCACCTCGCCAGCCCGGCGTCTCCGCCCGACTATCACCGGCTGCCGCTCGAAACGCTCACGGTCGGCAGCCGTGGCACGGAGAACGCCCTGCGCCTCGCCCTGCGGCATGACGCCCGGTTCGTCCTCGCCTCGACCAGCGAGGTGTACGGCGACCCGGAAATCCACCCACAGCCCGAGGAGTACTGGGGCCATGTCAATCCGGTCGGCCCCCGCAGCGTCTACGACGAGGCCAAGCGGTATGCGGAGGCGCTGTCCACGGCCTACCGGCGCAGCCTCGGCGTCGACGTGGGCGTCATGCGGATCTTCAACACCTACGGCCCCCGGATGCGTCCGTACGACGGCCGTGTGGTCTCGACCTTCCTACGCCAGGCGTTGTCGGGCGGGCCGCTGAGCATCTACGGGGACGGAAGCCAGACCCGCAGCTTCTGCTATGTGGACGACCTCGTGCGCGGAATCCTGGCCATGATCGACCGGCGCGGCCTGAGCGGACCGGTCAATCTGGGCAATCCGGTCGAGCACACCGTGCGGGAGCTCGCGGACCTCGTCCTGGGCGTCACCGGTTCGCGGTCACGGATCGAGTACCGCCCCCTGCCGGTCGACGACCCCTGCCGCCGTCGTCCCGTCATCACCCGGGCCCGTCAGGAACTCGGCTGGGCACCGGTGGTCCCGGTCGAGGACGGCCTGCGGCGCACGGCTGCCTGGTTCACCGACAGTGCGCGGCCCCCGCGGGCGAACGGGCCACTCCAGCCGGCCGAAGAGCCCGGCCCCAGCCGTTTCGAGTCCCTGAAGGCCTGATCCCCATGTACCGGACAGCCGCGATGACCACGCTGGCCGCCGCGATCATCCTGGCCGCCGGGAGCGGGTGCGCCGACACCCCCCACTACGCCCCACCGCCCGCCACCTACTACGTCAGCCCCGGCGGGAACGACCGGAACTCCGGTACGTCGCCCGGCGAAGCGTGGCGGACCCTGCGGCGCGTCGAGCGTACGCCCCTGGAAGCCGGCAACAAGCTGATGCTTCAGGGGGGAGCACGGTTCGCCGGGACGCTGACCGTGGGGAAGGGGGAGGCGGGCGACGCGGACCGGCCCGTGGTCATCGGGTCCTACGGCACGGGACGGGCGACGGTAGCGGCGACGGACGGCCCGGGGATCTCCGTGCACGACACCGCGGGCGTGGAGATCCGCAACCTCGCGGTGACCGGAAGGAACGGCTCCTATCTCCGGGAGGGGGGCATCAACCTCTACAGCGACCTGCCGGGCGGCGACAAGCTGGACCATGTGGCCGTTTCGGGCGTCGAGGTCTCCGGCTTCCGTGCGGGCATCGCGATCGGGGGCAAGGGCAGCGGTACGGGCTTCGAGAACGTGACCGTCAACCGTTCCAGGCTGCACGACAACAAGGACGTCGGACTGCTCGCCTACGGTCCTGACTTCGACGCCGATCGCCCCTCGTACGCCCACAGCCACATCCGTATCGTGAACGTCGCGGCGTACCACAACACCGGGGACCCCACCTCGACCACCACCCACTCGGGCAACGGCATCGTCCTCGGCAGCGTCCGCGACGCCACGGTCCGGGAGTCGCGCGCCCACGACAACGGGACGCGCGCCGCCGCCGAGGCGCCGGCCGGCCCGGTGGGGATCTGGGCGTACGACTCCACCGGGGTCCTCCTGGAGCACAACAGCTCCTACCGCAACCACACCGGCTCCCGCGTCGACGGCGCGGGCTTCGGCCTCGACTCCAACGTCTCGGAGTCGACGGTCCAGTACAACCTGGCCTTCCAGAACGACGGGCCGGGGTACTACACGTACACGAACAAGAGGAACGGGGCCCATCGGGACAACACCATCCGTTACAACATCTCGACCGGCAACGGACGCAAGCTGCCCGCGAAGGGCGCCCTGGCCGTCTACGGCAAAGACGTCCGGAGCCTGCACATCTACCAGAACACCCTGGTCATGCCGCACTCGCCCAAGGGCCGGGGACCGGCGATCGTGCTACGGGCGGGCCTGTCGCAGGTCACCGTGCGCAACAACATCCTCGTCACCGACCATGCCCCGCTGATCCTCGCCGCGAAGGGCCTCACCCCCCGCAAGGTACTTCTCCAGGGCAACAACTACGCCACGGCCGCCGGTTCATGGAGCGTGGACTGGGCCGGCCGCACCTACGCGGACCTGGCCGCCTGGCGCGCGGCGACAGGCCAGGAGCGCGCGGGCGGAAAGCCCTCCGGTACGACCACGAACCCCTGCTTCGCCGGCGGCGCCCTGCCCCGGATCCGCTCCACCCAGGACGCGCCGCTGATCATCCCCGAGTGCGCCGCCCCGATGGGAGCCGGACTCGATCTGCACGCGCTCTTCGGAACGGACCCCGGCGCCGTCGACTACTTCGGCAAGGCCACCGGAACGCCGCCCCCGGTCGGCGCCGCGGTCCCTTCGGTGAAGGACTGAACCGGCTGAAACCGCTCCGCGGCCGACAAGATGCAGGGCCCTCCGGCGATACCTACCATCGGAGGGGAGGCGCATGAAAGTGACCGGGACACGCGGACTCATGACCGTCTACGTCATCCTCGTCGCCGCCCTCACCGGCGTCTACCTGACCGTGTCCGGCGCCCTCACTCCCGTGTGGGCGCTGATCGGGCTCTCGAGCGTCGTCGCCGTCCTGGTGGGTGTGCGAATCAACCGGCCCGCACACCGCTGGCCTTGGTGGACGCTCGCGGCGGCGTTGCTCGCCTTCACCGCGGGCGATACCTACTACAACAGCCTCGAAGCCTATTACTCGGCAGCCAATCCGTTCCCGTCCCCCGCGGACGCCTGCTATCTGCTGACCTACCCGCTCTTTACGGCGGGACTACTCGGCCTGGTTCGGCACCGCGTGACGGAACGTGACCTTCCGGGCCTGCTGGACGCTCTGATCTTCACCGCGGGACTCGCGCTGCCGGTCTGGGTGTTCCTGGTGCAACCACTCGCCCACGTCGCGGACCTGACGTGGGTACAGCGTGCCACCAGCATCGCCTATCCGCTCGGCGACGTACTGGTTCTGGCACTGCTGGCCCGATTGCTCACGCTCGGGCCGCACCGGAACCGCAACCGGGCGATGCAGTTCCTCGTCCTCGGCACTCTGACCCTGCTCGGCTTCGACATCGCGTACGGGATTCTGCAGCTCAACGGAACGTGGCAGGCCGGCTCCGTCCTGGACAGCGGCTGGATCGTCTTCTACACGTCCTGGGGCCTGGCAGCCCTGCATCCGTCGATGACCGAGCTGACCGCCGGCGCGAACCGGCCGCAGTCGCTGCTCCCGCCGCCACGGAGGCTGTTGCTCCTGGCCGGCGCTGTACTGATCGCCCCCGCGATCCTGTTGTACGAGGGGTCGAGCGGCGCCCCACGGGACGTGGCCGTCATCGCCGCCTTCTCCGGGCTGCTCATCCTGCTCGTGATTCTCCGGCTGACGGGCATGGTCGTGGTCCACCGCAAGGCGGTGGCTCGCGAGAACGCCCTGCGTTCGGCCGTCACGGCCCTCGTCGCGGCCATCACCCCGCGGGACATCTCCCACGCCTGCGCCCGAGCGGTGGCGGAGCTGTTCGGCCCGGAGGTCCCGCACGCGAGCATGCTTCTCTGGGCGCCGGGCGTCGAGAGCTCCGAGGACCAGGAAACCCGTACGGGCGAGACGCCCGCCGGACCGCCGGCCGCGCTCGCCATCGAAGAGACGTGCTTGACGCCCGTCGACCGGCTGGGGCCTGCGCTCACCGCCCGGCTGGGGCGTTTCCGGACCGCCCTCCTGTGTCCAGTGACCGAACCCGACCAGCCCGCCGGGGCCGAACGGCCGGGCGTCCTGCTGGCCGCCGGAGCCGAGAAGCGGCTGAGCGAAATGCGCAGCTCCCTGGAGATCCTGGCCTCGCACGCGGGGCTGGCGATGCAACGCATGTCGCTCCGCAGGGAGATCAGCCGACGTGAGAACGAGGCGTACTTCCGCACATTGGTCCACAACGCCGCAGACGTCATCCTCATCGTGGGCTCCGACGACACCGTCCGGTACGCGAGCCCCTCGGCCCGTCATATGTTCGGGGCCGCCGAGCTCGTCGGCGTATCGCTGCCCTCGCTCGTGGAGGAGGAGGACAGACGCAGAGCCGGCTGGGCGTTGGCCGCCATGCGCAACGGAGACCGGTGCGAGTCCCAGGGCCACTGGGGCATACAGAACGGCAACAACCACATCGAAGCCCAAGTGCGTTTCCGCGACCTGCGGGACGACCGCACCGTACGCGGGCTCGTCGTCACCCTGAGAGATGTGACCGAACAGCGCCAGCTGGAGCAGGAACTCACCCAGCGGGCCTTCCACGATTCGCTGACAGGACTCCCCAACCGGACGCTGTTGCTGGAGCGGCTCGATCGGGCGCTGCTGCGAGGGGGGCGCCAGGCCTCCGTCACCGGCGTCCTGTTCATCGACCTCGACGACTTCAAGATCGTCAACGACAGCATGGGTCACCTCGCGGGGGATCAGCTTCTGGTCGCCGTGGGCAGCCGTCTGGCGGAAACCGTGCGCCGCACCGACACCGCGGCACGGCTGGGCGGAGACGAGTTCGCCGTGCTGATGGAGGACGCGAAGGCCCCGGTCGACGCCGAACTCCTCGCCGCGCAGGTCATCCAGACGTTGAGCCGCCCGTTCCGTCTGCCGGAGGGTTCCGTCAGCGTGTCCGCCAGTGTCGGAGTCGCCACGACGGTCGACAGCGCCGACACCAGCGAACTGCTCACCCACGCCGACCTCGCCCTGTACGCGGCCAAAGTCGCCGGCAAGTGCCAGTGGCGCCACTTCCAGAACCGTCTCCGGGACCGCATGCTGGAGCGGTTCGAACTGCGGACCAACCTGGACGTGGCCCTCAACCGGGACGAATTCGCGCTGCGCTACCAGCCAGTGGTGGATATCGCCCGGGGCGAAGTCGTCGGATTCGAGGCGCTCGCCCGATGGTCGAACCCGCGGTCGGGTCCGGTGCCGCCGCAGCAGTTCATCGCCCTTGCCGAGGAGACCGGGCACATCACTTCGCTGGGGGCCTGGGTCCTGGGGAACGCGACCTCAGACATGGCGCTCCTGCAGAGGGCTACGCCCGGCAATCCGCCATACGTCAGCGTCAATGTGTCGGCCCGGCAGTTCCGGGACGCGGACTTCCTGGACAAGGTGCGCGGCGCCCTGGCCACGCCCGGCCTCGCTCCGGGGTCGCTGCAGCTGGAACTCACCGAAACGGTCCTCGTGCAGCGGGACCGCCAGATCGAGGCCGTGATGCGGAGCCTCAAGGATCTGGGCGTCCGCATCGCGGTCGACGATTTCGGCACGGGTTACTCCTCGCTGCGCTATCTGCGGGACTTCCCCATCGACGTGCTGAAGATCGACAAGTCGTTCATCGACGAAATCACCTCGGACGCCCGGCAGATGGCCCTCGTCAAGGGAATCGTCAACATCGCCGACACCCTCGGCCTTCAAGTCATCGCCGAGGGAATCGAGGACCGCGGGCAACGCGATCTGCTCGCCCGGACGGGCTGCCGGTTCGGTCAGGGGTTTCTCTATGCCCGTCCGATGACGCTCCAGCAGGGTGCTTCCCTCCTGCGCCATCCCTCGGGGAACTGGCATCCGGGTAACGGGCACCCGCACGCGGATGCCGCCAGTAACCGTGTGCCCGACACCGAAAGGGGCAGCTGATGCCGGACACATCTGTGGAGACCGCGGGAGCGGCCGTGGCCCGGTCCGATCCACACTGGGGTGATCTCGAACATCTCAGGCGGACGAGTCCGATGACCGACGCGGTGCTCGACGAGGTACGGGGCAGGCACATCCGCTGCGGTGACCACTGGCTGATCGACTTCGCGTCGTGCAACTACCTGGGCTTCGACTACGATCCCGACGTCATCGCCGCGATCGAGCCGGCCGTACGGCGCTGGGGAACGCACCCCAGCTGGTCACGGCTGCTGGGCAGCCCCCGGCTCTACCCCGAGATCGAGGAGCGGCTCACGGCGCTGCTGGAAGCACAGGACACGCTGCTGCTCCCGACGGCCACGCTGATCCACGCCTCGGTGATCCCGGTCCTGGCGGACGGGGGACATGTGTTCGTCGAAGCCACCGCACACAGGACCGTGTACGACGGGTGCGCGGGAGCGAGGGGGCAAGGCGCCACGCTCCACCGGTTCCAGGGCGATCACCCCGGGCAACTCGACGCCCTGCTGCGGGCAGCGCCGTCGCACTCCGCGCGGCTCGTCTGCCTGGACGGCGTGAACAGCATGACCGGGAACATTCCCGACGTACGTGAACTGGCCACCGTGTGCCGCCGCAACGGTGCCACCCTCTACCTCGACGACACCCATGGCTTCGGCGTGATCGGGGAACGGCGGCCGGACGAGCTGAGCCCGTACGGAGCTCGCGGAAACAGCGTCGTACGGCACACAGGTGAGTCGTACGACGATATCGTGCTCGTCGGCGGATTCTCCAAGGCGTACTCGTCGCTGCTGGCCTTTCTCGCCCTGCCCACCCCGCTCAAGTCGCTGCTCAAGGTCGCCGCCGCCCCGTACCTCTACTCCGGTCCGTCTCCGACCGCTTCCTTGGCCACCACCCTCGCGGGGCTGGAAGTCAACGAACGCCGTGGTGATGCCATCCGCGCCGATATCCACCGCAAGACCGCCAGGGTGCTCGACCACGTCCGAGCCCTGGGCCTGGACACACCCAATAGGGACGGACTGCCGATCGTGGAGATTCCGCTCGACGACCCCTCGGATCTGGATGCCGTCGCGCTTTCCCTCTGGGACAGCGGTATCTACGTGACGCTGGCCGCCTACCCTCTCGTACCGCGCGACCGCGTCGGTTTCCGCGTCCAGATCACGGCCCTGAACTCCGACGACGACATCGCATCCCTGTGCGGCGCGCTGACGCGGCTCAGCGAGCAGTTCGCCCTGCGGCGGCGGGAAGGCTGAGGCCGCCATGGGCGGGACCCCGACGTACAACGACGACGTGGACTGGGACAGCTGGCCCGTTCAGGACTATCTCGCGGAGAACTACCGGGAACTGCACCCGTCCGACGCGGCCGTCATCGCGCATCACAGCGCCTTCTACCGTCGGCTGGAACCGGGCGGTGCCGCGCGCTCGGTCGAGTTCGGGGCCGGCCCCAACCTCTATCCGCTCATGCTGGCCGGCGCCGCGAGCCGGCGGATCGACGCGATCGAGGCGAGCGCTGCGGGTGTCGCCTATCTGAACCGGCAGCTGAACGAGGGCGCCGACCCCAGTTGGGAACCCTTCTACGCGCTGTGCCGGACATTGAACCCGCAGCTGCCGCCGACGCTGTCGCAAGCCCTCTCGGTGGTGCACGTCGTGCACACCGACGCGCGCAGTCTGATCCCCGGTACCTATGATTTCGCGTCGATGAACTTCGTTGCTGAGGGAATCACCGAGGACTTCTCCGAATTCAAGCAGTTCTGCGGGCGGTTCGTAGGCTCTGTGCGCCCCGGCGGGCATGTGGTCGCCGCGTTCATGGAGAACATGCCCACGTACCGTATCGGTGCGGCGTCGCTGTGGCCCGGCTGCCCGGTGAACCGTCGCCTCGTCACCGAGGTATTCGCCCCCCTGACCGAGCGGCTCGCCGTCACCCGGATCGACTCGGACTCCAGCCTTCCGGATTACGGCGATTCCGGAATGGTGCTCCTGACGGCCGTCAGGCCGGAGTGATCCCCGAGCGCTGGAGGGCGAATGCCGTCTCCACGAGAGCGATGTGGCTGACGCCCTTCGGAGCGTTTCCCAGTTGGCGGCCTGCCTCGGGATCCCACTGCTCCGACAACAGCCCGACGTCGTTACGGACACCGAGCACCCGCTCGAACATGTCGCGCGCCTCGTCCAGCCGGCCGATGCCGGCAAGGGCCTCGGCATACCAGAGCGAGCAGGCCACGAACGCGCCCTCCGTACCGTGCATGCCGTCGATGCCGTGTACGCCGCTGCCATTCGATGCGTACCGCCTCAGGAAGCCCTGGTGCTCGAGACCTCGCATCGCCGCGACCGTGCCACGGATCCTTTCGTCGTCCGACGGAAGGAAGCCCAGCCGCGCGATCAGCAGAGATGAGGCGTCGAGCGAGGAAGACCCGTAGGACTGGACGAACGACCGCTGCTCCGCGTCCCAGCCCTCGCGGCACACTTCCTCGCGCACGGCGGCGCGCATCGCCCGCCACTCCGCAGAAGACCCGTTTCTGCCGAGGAGAGCGCCCATGCGCACGGCGCGGTCCGCGGCGACCCAGGACATGACCTTGGAATGGACGAAGTGCCGTTGGGGCCCGCGCACCTCCCACAGACCTCGGTCCGGATCGCGCCAGTGCTTCTGGAGGTAGCGCATCAGGGCGGTCACGAGGCTCCACATATGGGGTTGCACGGGTATGCCCGCACGGAGGGACCAGTAGAGGGCATCGATGACCTCGCCGTATACGTCGAGCTGAAGCTGACCGGCGGCGGCGTTCCCGAAATGCACGGGGCGCGCTCCTTCGTATCCCGGCAGCCAGGGGGCCTCGGTCTCCGGCAGCCTCCGCTGCCCTTCGAGCCCGTACACCGTCTGCAGATCGGCAGGCTCACCTGCGATGGTGCGCAGCAGCCAGTCCAGCCACGCTGTCGCCTCCTCCCGGTAGCCGCTGCGCAGCAGGCAGGACAGGGCAAGGGCCGAGTCGCGCAGCCAGCAGAACCGGTAGTCCCAGTTCCGCTCGCCTCCCACGCACCCTGGGAGCGAGGTGGTGGGCGCCGCGATGATGCTGCCTGTGGGTGCGAAGGTGAGCGCCTTCAGCGTGATCAAGGATCGCACCACCGCCTCGCTCCAGGGTCCCTCGTAGCGGCACTGGGCTGTCCATTCACGCCAGAAGTCCTCTGTCTCCTTCAACGCTGTCTCCGCCGGCAGGCACAGCTCGAAGGGCGGGCTGGTCAGGTGCGACGGTGCCCACGCGAGCATCAGAGTCAGACGCCGGCCAGCCGGTACGGCGAACTCCGCGACGGTGGAGCCGCCGCTCTCGGAAAAGTCCACAGGGGCGTCGGCACTCTGCCAGAGGGCATCCGGTCCGGCGACGGCCACGATACAAGCGCCTGCGGGTCTGACCCAGGGGACCACGCGTCCCTGATGGAAGCGTGGCCTCAATTCGCTGCGCATGGTGACACAGCCTGCAATGCCCTCCACGGTGCGCACCATAAACGGCGAGTTGCTCCGTGCCGGCATGAAATCCGTGACACGCACGGCTCCGGTTTCGGTCTCCCACCAGGAGTCCAGGATCAGTGTGTTGTCGCGGTATTCCCTGCGGGAGGACTCTTGTGCACCGACGGGCGCGATCCGCCAGAAACCGTTGCTCCCGTCACCCAGCAAGGCGGCGAAACACGCCGGTGAATCGAATTGGGGGACGCAGAGCCAGTCGACCGAACCGTCGGTGCCGATCATGCCGGCCGTTTCGAGATCACTGACGAGGGCGTAGTTCTCGATTGGATTGCTCAT
Source organism: Streptomyces sp. A0642 (assembly GCF_004795105.1). Taxonomy (GTDB): domain Bacteria; phylum Actinomycetota; class Actinomycetes; order Streptomycetales; family Streptomycetaceae; genus Streptomyces. The sequence goes on from NZ_SSBL01000003.1 coordinate 25,219, forward strand.
CATCGCACTACGCCGTCTTACACAAAGCCGCTGCTTCCAGGCTACGCCACATTCCGTGTCAGGACCGGCCGGGGGTCCGCCGGTGGTGAGGCGCGGAATGTGGCCGAGGCCCTGCCGGCCCGACTCCCGACGTCGGCAGCACGGACGACACGGCGTTGGTCATCATGCGCCCGTAAAGCACCACGCTCGCCCCCGTCATGCTCTCCCGCATCGCCGGCCCGCTGGTGGGTCCGGGGTCCCCAGGTCGGGCGAGGTGGCCGTCGCCGCGCACCCGGGAAGGGAAGAATAATGTCCGATTTGACTCTTCCGGCATTTCTGACAGCGTGGTCAGTGCCGTATCTCCCCTTTCCTCCCGGGCTACGTCGAGACCCACCACGGAGCCGCAGCCATGGCCGACAACCCTCCGGACGGACACGACATGCGGCACTGGACCACGCGGCAGCGGGCCGCGTTCGGCAAGGCCGCGCGGGCGGCGGCGCCCCGGTCCAGCCACTCCGAGTTCGCGTCGGGACCGGGGCGGCCGGACCCGTTGGAGATCATCGAGAAACAGTCGGCGTCACGGCTGCCGGACCTCGTTCCGGTCCGCTACGGCAGGATGTCCGAGTCGCCGTTCCGCTTCTACCGGGGCGCCGCCGGCGTCATGGCATCGGATCTCGCGGGCACGCCGACGACGGGGCTGCGGACCCAACTGTGCGGAGACGCACACATGTTGAACTTCCGGCTGCTGGCCTCACCCGAGCGTCGCCTGATGTTCGACATCAACGACTTCGACGAGACGCTGCCGGGCCCCTGGGAGTGGGACGTCAAACGCCTCGCCGCCAGCCTCGTCATCGCGGGCCGGGCGAACGGCTTCAGCGCCAAGGAACGGGCCGCGATCGTACGGGCCGGCGTGCGGTCGTACCGGGAGAGCATGCGCACCTTCGCCGGGCTCGGCAACCTGGCTGTGTGGTACGCCCAGTTCGATGTCGACCGGGTGCGGGACCGCTTCGCGGCCGACCTGTCCGCGCGGGGCCGCGAGCGGTGGGCGCAGGCCGTGGCCAAGGCGCGTGCGCACGACACCCTGCAGGTCTTCGACAAGCTCACCCACGTCGTCGACGGCCGGCGCCGCATCATCTCCGACCCGCCGCTCATCACCCGCCTCGAGGATCTGCTGCCGGATGACCGGCGTGGTGCCGTGGAACAGCAGATCCGCACACTGATCGCACACTACGGCGAGACCCTGCAGTCGGACCGGCGGTTCCTGCTGCAGCAGTACCGGGTGGCGGACATGGCCCGCAAGGTCGTCGGGGTCGGCAGCGTGGGCACGCGGTGCTGGATCGTGCTCCTGCTCGGCAAGGACGACGAAGATCCGCTGTTCCTCCAGGCCAAGGAGGCCGACGAGTCGGTCCTGGCGCCCCATGTGGGGAACAGCGCGTACCGCACCCAGGGCGAGCGGGTGGTGGCCGGACAGCGGCTGATGCAGGCCACCAGTGACATCTTCCTGGGCTGGGAGCGCGCCGAAGGCATCGACGGCCGGCGGCGGGACTTCTACGTACGGCAGTTGCGGGACTGGAAGTGGGTCGCGGCGGCCGAGGACATGGTGCCCCGGGGCATGCGCACCTTCGGGGAACTGTGCGGTGCGACCCTGGCCCGGGCCCACGCGAGATCGGGCGACCGCGTCGCCATCGCCGCCTATCTGGGCGGCGGCGACTCCTTCGACCGGGCACTGGTGGTCTTCGCCGAGCACTACGCCGACCAGAACGAGCGCGACCATCAGGCACTCGTCGACGCCGTCCGCACCGGGCGGCTGCCCGCCGAGGCGGCCTGAACATCGCCGACGCCTCGCCCAAGGCCGCGCGGGCAGGGGGTCCGAGCTACTCGCCGCGTTCGTGCTCGCCGCGTTCGTGACCGATGAACGCGGTCAGCGCGTCCACCGTTGCGCCGGGCTGTTCGTCGGGAATGAAGTGTCCGGCCTCCGGGATGAAGACGCCGGTCGCGTTCTCCGCCCACGGGCCGAGGGAGGCGGCCATGTCGGGGATCGAGCCGTGGGAGCTGGAGATGCCCAGGATGGGGACGGTCAAGGGCCCTCGTGCGCGCGCGGCTGCGGACCGCCCTGAGCGTCGCGCAGTTGACCGAAGGCGAGGCCGAGGACTTCGCGCTGCACATGGCGGCGGTCAACCAGTCACTGGCCGTGCTGAGCAGGACCGGGGCGAGTGAGAAGCAGCTCCGCACGGTCATCGACATCAGCATGAGCGCGCTCTCGCACGTTTTGGGTGCCCGGAGCTAGCCCCCCCGCTCGGCCTGATCCGGGCCGTGTGGATGGTTCGGGAGCGGTGCCTGATCCGATCCATGCGGATGGTCCGGGGGGCGGTGGTGCTTTCCGGCGGGGGTGTGGCCATCGCGGGCCTGGCACATACGGCACGACCCGCAACAGCCTTCGGCTGTGTCACCTCGACACCGATGCCCTCGGCGGAGTGGCCGTTCACCCCCTCCCGGGCTGCGGCGTGGCCCGGTCAGCCCGGCTTGACCGCCCGCGTCGCGAAGTAGTTCGACAGGTAGGGGGCGGCGGCGCTGGAGTGGTCCGGTGCTTCTGCGAAGCCGGTGAGGACGAAACCCGCGGCGAATTGCCCGCCGATCTGCTCGGTGAGGGTGTGACTGTATTCGAGAGGGGCATCGGCGCCGAACTTCGCGGCGCGTTCCTCGGCGGAGTACTGCGTGACGTCGCTGTAGGGCAGTTTGTGCACGACGACCAGCTCGCCGCGCTCGTCGAGGGCCTCGTGGTCGAACAAGTACACATCAGGGTTGAGGAAGCCCGCGAGCAGGGTTCCGCCCGGCCTCAGGACGCGGAAGCACTCACGCCACACCGGTGCCAGGTCGGGTGCGAACAAGTTCGAGACCGGGTGGAACACCACGTCGAACGCTGCGTCGCCCAGGGCGCCGAGGTCGCGCATGTCCCCCAGGACGGTGTGCAGCTCAAGTCCGTCGCGCGCTGCCACCATCCGGTCCTGGCCGAGCTGGCGGGGCGAGTTGTCGAACACGGTGACCCGCGCCCCCGCGGCGGCGAGGATCGGTCCCTGCTGACCACCGCCGGAGGCCAGGCACAATACGTCCTTGCCGGTCAGGTCCGTCGGCAGCCAGGAGCGGTCGACCGGCTCACGCCCGATGAGAACGATCGACCAGTCGCCCGTGCGGGCGCGCTCGACGTCCTCGGTCGTCACCGGCCTCGACCACTCGTTGCCCTCCTGGACGTACTTGTCCCAGGCGGCTCTATTATGGGCACCGGGGTCGACGACGGAATCCTGCACGTTCAGCTCCCTGCTGCGGCCAAGCGGACCCCAGCGGTACTGGCGGTCCGGCGCCGCCAGCCAACACGATCACCGGTGAGGGCTCAACGAATTATCCGGGGGAGCGCCGGCGTCGGGGCGGCGGCGACAGCGGCCGGTGTGCGGCCAATAGGGTGACCCCCATGTCTGTCACGTTGAGTTCCACCAAGACCCGCGCCGCGCTCCGCTCATCGGCACGGGTCTCGGGTGAGTTGCTCCTTGTCCTTGTCCTGGCCTCGGTCGCACTGTGGATCCTGGGGCGCATGTGGTCGGTCGTGTGGCCGCTGATACTCGGCTTGCTGCTCACCACGCTGACCTGGCCCTCAGCGCGTTATCTGCGCAAACGAGGGTGGCCCCCGGCTCTCGCGGCCACGATCGTGACGGTGCTGTTCCTGCTCGTCGCGCTGGGCGTCGTCGCGCTGATCGCGGTGCCGGTGGCTTCCCAGTCGGGGGAGCTGGCCGACGGGGTGACCGCGGGCATCGACAAACTCCGCGCATGGGCCGCGGGGCCGCCGCTCAACGTGGGCGACGATCAGATCGCCCAGGCATCGGATTCCGCGACCGCCCGAATCCAGGACAGCATCGGCAGCATGGTCACCACGGTCGTCACCGGTGTGAGCACCGTCGTCAACGGGGTGGTCACCGCCGTCCTGGCGGTCTTCCTCATGTTCTTCATGCTCAAGGACGGCACCCGGTTCCTGCCGTGGCTCGGACGGCAGCTGCCCGGACGGCTGGCCACCGACATTCCCACCGTGGCCGCGCGCGGCTGGCAGACGCTGGGCGAGTTCGTGCGCTCGCAGGCTTACGTGGGCCTGCTGGACGCCGTCCTCATCGGGATCGGCCTGTGGATCGTGGGAGTACCGCTGGTTCTTCCTCTCGCGGTCCTGACGTTCGTGTCGGCGTTCGTGCCGATCGCGGGGGCCCTTTTCGCGGGCTTCGTCGCGGTTCTCATCGCCCTGGTGTCCAACGGGCTGACCGACGCGCTCATCGTCCTGGCCATCATCCTCGTGGTGCAGCAGCTCGAGGGCAACGTGTTCCAGCCCATGATCCAGAGTCGCGGGCTCGGTCTGCACGCCGCGGTCGTCCTGCTCGCCGTGACGCTCGGCGGCAGTCTGGCGGGCATCGTGGGCAGCCTGCTCGCCGTGCCCGTCGCCGCGCTGATCGCCGTGGTCTGGAACTACGTCCGCGAACAACTCGGCGAAACGGAGGGCGAACCGGAGAGCCGGACAGAACCGAGCGGCGTCGTCTCTCCGTCCTAGGGCGTGTTTCGAAAGTAGCGCCGTCCGCCCGGAGGGCGGGCTCGGCGGCGTTTGGTGCGTGCGATCGCAAGGCGGAGGGTCGCCCCGATACTGGCTGTATCGGGGCGACCCCGACAACGCGGCAAGCAATGGGGTCTCCCCTGCTCGAGCGAAGCCGAGAGCTCGGGGAAGTGCCAGGCGTCGCCGAGCAGGCGGGACTTTCGAAACACGCCCTAGAGCTCCACGACGCGTCCGCGTGCGGGGCGGGGGCAGCACGGCTCGCCCCCGCTCCGGCCGGCGACTGCGGTCGCCGGTGCTGAATGTCCGGTGCGATTGCCTTGCCGTCCTGATGGCGGCCAGGGAGCCTGGGCGGGTGCCAGGACAAGGGAAAAGACGGCGGCGACAAGAGGCCGAGAGCCAGCGGCGTGCCGCTCGCACCGCCCCGGGCGCGGGACGGTGGGAAGTGGTCGTCGAGACTGGGGACGAGGCGGAGATGCGTACACGGCTGCGCCGCCTTCGGGAGTCAGGTGTCGACGGGTCGATGATCCGGATCGACACGCTGTGCGGGCGCCTGGCGCTGCCCACCACTTACCGGCTGAGCCGGTTCGTGACCACGCCCCGAGACGGCCGTCAAACGTCTCACGATGCGCCCTACGGTGCGTAGGGAACGCCGGCACGGGGTCGGCACCGGTCCTGAAAACGTGCTGACCCCTGCCCGGACAGGCGTTGCGTTGTATTCCGGGCCCACTGCCCTTGACCTGCGCAAACGCAGGCGGGGAGCCTACGGGGTACCCACCTGATGCGTACCACGTTCAAGTCCAAGATCTGACTATTTGGCGTTGCCGCAGGTCAGGGGCATCATGTGCCCCCTTCAGGGCAGCAAACGGTCAGCATGAGTCCGATCTTGCCGAGCCACCCTTCTCGCTGGGCCCCGGTGACACAGGCGTTCAGGTTGTCGCGCCAGCGGACGTAGGCGGCGATGGTGGCGTTCTACTCATCGTGGCTGCGGTGATCGGCGCATTCGATGCCTCAGAGCCGGGTGGTGGAACCGCCCACCCGCCCTGACCTGCTTTCAGATGCAGATCACGATCTTTCCGCGTGTGCGTCCGCGCTCGGCGTGCGCGTGGGCGTCGGCGATCCGTTCCAGGGGATAGGTCTGTTCGATACGGGGCGTATAGAGGCCTTGCCCGCCTAGTTCGGCGGCCGCGGACAGAAGGGTGGGGTCGTTCTCCGCGTTGACGACATGCGTGCCCAGGCGTTGCCCGGCTGCGTGGTCGGCGACTGTCGCGACGCGCGCCGGGTCGCCCGTGATCGCGACGAGGTCGCCCAGGGATCCGGAGGCCGCGGTATCGAGAGCGATGTCGATGCCGTGCGGAGCGAGAGCGGAGAGACGCTGCGCGAGACCGGGACCGTAGGTAGTGGGAACGGCGCCGAGAGAAGTGAGGAACTCGTGGTTGCGTTCGCTGGCTGTCCCGATCACGGTGGCCCCTTGTGCTACCGCGATCTCGACTGCTGCGCTGCCCACGCCTCCGGCGGCGCCTTCGACGAGAAGGGTGTGCCCAGCGAGGGAGCCGAGCGCGTTGAGTCCACGCATAGCGGTCACAGACGCGAGGCCGGCGCCCGCGGCCTGCTCATCGGTCCATGTGGCCGGGACATGAGCCCAGGCCGAGAGGATGAGCAGCTCCGCGGTTGCGCCGGTGACACCGCCCAGTCCGAAGACGCGGTCGCCGATGCTCACCCCCTGCACCCCCTCGCCGATCTCGTCGACCACACCGGCGCCGTCGCGCCCGGGAATGGCGGGCAGCTCCAGGGGAATCAGCTCGTGCAGGGCGCCGGTGCGCAGCTTCCAGTCGATGGGATTGACGCTGGCCGCCGTGAGACGGACACGTATCTCACCGGGTCCGGGACGGGGGTCGGGGGCCTGCTCGATCACCAGGCTCTCCACCCCGCCGTATTCGTGGAAGCGGGCTGCGCGCATAATATCCTGCCTTACCTTTATTGGGCGAAAATGACGGTATTCGTTCGGTGCTCGTCACCCTGAGCGGGGCGGGCGCGGATCCGGTGAGGTTGCCGAGCAGGCGGGGCGGCGACCCGCCCCCGAGAACCACGATCCTGTCCCTCACCGGAATACCCGCTGTCGCGTCGACGCTTCGCAAGGTATCCAGAAGGTCGGTCACCAGCTGGATACCAAGGCCGGAGACGGGAGCCCCTTGATGACGCAACGGCAGCCGCTGCCGCCCGATTTGTTCGATGAGCTGTGCCCGTCCTCGCTGCTGCCCTTCCGCTTCGGTGACAAATGGGCGACTATGGTGCTGCACTGCCTTGACGAGGGCCCGCGCAGATACTCCGAACTCCGCGTGCCACTGGCTCGCGTCACCCCGAAGTCGCTCACCCAGTCGCTCCGCGGCTTGGAGCGGAACGGGTTCGTGTCACGCACGGTGCACGCCGAACCGAAGCTGCGGGTGGAGTACGCGCTGACACCGCTGGGCCGCAGCATGCTGGAGCCGCTGGACGCCGCGTGCCAATGGGCGACCGAGCACTGGGGCGAGCTGCTCGACGCCCGCGAGGTCGGCACATCCCCCATTGGCTGACTCGGCACCGTTGGCGCGTGCGGCACCGGACGAGCCGCACTCGGCAGACCGGGAGGAGCTGACAGTGGCATCCGCGGCCCTGCCGTAGCCGCCGGTCGGCTGTGACCCTCCCGGAGCGCAACGACCCGCACCGGCGCCAGTTCTCGCTGAGCCTCAGTGTCGACCCTGGCGAATACGACGTGCTGGGGGGTGTCGTGGCCGAGGCGCGGGTGCTCGACCAGCCAGGACCGGGTCGCCTTCGAGGTGTGCGCAGAGCAGTTTCCAGGATCACGTGGATCGGTCAATCCGCGGGGACAGCGTGCTCCAGCAATGGCGGGAAGGCGATGAAGGTGACCGAGTCGTTGCGCGTGATGTCCTCGACCAGGACCTGTCCGGTGCGGACGTCCAGTGCGGCGACGATGGAGGCGGTGCCGTGGCGGCGGTACTCGAACGCGCGGGGTTCGAGCTGGCCCTCGGCAGTTGGAGTACACGCCTTCGTCCGCCCAGCGACCGGACCCCCGCACGATCAGCGCGGCGAACCACTCGTCGTCCTGTCCGAACATCAGACCGTCGCCGAGGCTCCTGCGCTGACCCCGCGGACATGTCGCGACGGCGTCACTGGCCCCGATGGTTCCCGGGCTACTGAAGGGCCTCGAGACGGAGCTTCCGGAGCGAAATCAGGCGGTGCCATTCCGGATGCGGCATGGCGGTGACCGATGCGCCGATCCGGCGGAAGGTGCCGGCGCTCTCGCCGGGGCGGGCCTGTCCGGTGCCGGTCAGGGTGGCGCCCAGGTCGCTCTTGGCCGAGACGGTCAGGCGGCGGCCGTTGAGGTGGGCGCCGCCGCCGGCGGTGGCGGTGTAGGTGTCACCCGTCCCGCGGTGGCCACAGTGGTGGAGGGCGCCGGAGCCACCCTGCGCCCGGGAGGCGACCCCGAAGGGGGCCGTGTGGAACCCGCCATCATTAACACCAACTACATGGTCCTCATATATATAGTTCCTGTCATGCAACTGGATCTGAATCTGCTCACGGCCCTGGACGCGCTGCTGGAAGAAGGCAGCGTGACCGGAGCCGCAGCCCGGCTTCACGTCACCGCGCCGGCGATGAGTCGCTCGCTGGGCCGTATCCGCAAGGCCACCGGCGACCAGATCCTGGTCCGCACCGGACGCCACATGACACCCACCCCCCGCGCGCTGGCCATGCGCACCGAGGTCCATACCCTGGTACGGCAGGCACACCAGTTGCTGTCCGCCCACACGGAACTCGACCTGGCGGGCCTGGAGCGGGTATTCACCATCCGCTTGCACGACGCCCTCACTACCGCCTGCGGGACCGCCCTCGTCGCCGCGGTGCACCGCCAGGCCCCGGGGGTCAAGATGCGTCTCACGGTCGAGCCCGGCCACGACACCCCTGAGCTGCGGCGCGGGGAGGTCGATGTGGCCTCAAGTGCCGATCCGCCGTCCCAGCCCGACATCCGTCACCGCCTCATCGGTCAGGACAGGGTCGTCCTCGCTGTCCGGGCAGGTCATCCGCTCACCGAAGGGCCGGTGACCGTCGAGAGGTACGCGGCGGCCGATCACGTGACCGTCTCTCGGCGTGGAAGCCTGCGCGACCGGGTCGACGAGGTCGTCGCCGCCCTCGGCCACGAGCGCCGGGTCATGGTCTCCGCCCCCGCGACGGACACCGCACTACGGCTCGCCCGCGACGCCGGCGTCGTGGTCACCCTCCCCGACGCGGTCACGCGCGCTGCCCGCGACCAGCTGGGCCTGACCACGCTTCAGCTGCCATTCGACCTGCCGCCCGTACCTCTCTATCTGCTCTGGCACCAGCGCTACGACGACGACCCCGCCCACACATGGCTGCTCAACATAGCGACCCAGACCCTCCAAGCCCTGTTCACCACCCCCCACACCCCCGACCAGTAGCGGCCCGCCAGCACACTGCGGGCCCGGGGAACCATTCCGAGAGCAGAGCATCGACTTCCGGCACCCGTCCGACAGCAGGCCCCGCAGATACAGCCCGCCCTCCACTCGCTGGTCAGCACGCGCCAAAGGCGCGAACACCTGCCCAGTGAACTCCTCCAACCGGCTCCGACACGCTCCGAGTTCATCTGCCCTCACACCAGCCGGAAGCCAGCAGAACGACCACCTGCCTAGATACCTAACAAAGCCCTACTAGTCGACGTCGTGCCGCTTTCAGGACCGGTGGGCTAAGGGCTGTCCCGCAATTCCTGGCGGGCGCGCGACGACAGCTACGGCACCTCGCCCCGTTGTCGAAACGCCCGAATACATGCAGTGTGCGGGCGCCTCTCCGCCTTGCGATGCACCGCATCTGACGCCGCGCGCTGATCCACCAGGAATTGCGGGACAGCCCTTGGTGCAGCCGAAGGCGCTCAGCCCAATCGGCCGAAGCTCGCCGTAATCGGGAGGCGATACGGGCGGCGGGTACGGAACACTTCCCAGAGTGATCATCATGCAGCCCGTCCTGGAGATGTATGCACCTGACGGCTTCGGTCTTTGGCCTGTCGCTGACTTCGAGCCGTTCAGCTTCCTGCGCCTCAGCGGTGAGCTCTCACCCCCCGAAGTAGGGGCGGTCGTGATGCGCATCGCCGCCTACAATGGGGACGACTCGGATGACGATCACACGCCACAGCCAGCCAGCGCTCTCGGCTACTTCTTGCGCGGGCTGCTCACGCTTGAGGACGACATCGTCGCGCCAGGCGGTCTGCGAGTCATCGACACCTCCACGAGCGTCACCTTCCTGCCTGGCTGCTGTGACGGGCTGGAGAGCTGGCGCGACTGGCATCGGTTCGCCGACGATGGCAACCCGCTGAGATTCGGTCACGATCCCGTTTCACCGCTTGCGGAGCGCTTCGGCGGCCTCGTCAGACTCACTGCCAACGCAGAGCAGCGTGATAGCTCGGTGATCACACTTCCCATCACCGAGCTCCACCTCCTACTCGCCGGTGCCGAGCGCGACTTGGCTGGCTTCCTCGCACTGGCCGCCGACTGGGCATCCCGGCACTTGCCTGACCACTGCGCTCCCGTCACAACCGCTCTTGCCCGTGTTCTCGACCTGCCCGGTCCGGCCGTCCCACCAGAGTCGTAGTTCTTTATCTCCCGTCCGCGTCGTAGGGCGGGGACGGAAGGTTCCAACCGGCATCTGACCGGCTGACGATCGTTCGGAGTTCGCGGGCGCTTCGTGGTAATACGGCCTGCATCACGGTGTCGAGGAGGGCTCGGGCTTCGAGAGGGTTGCCGCGGCAGTACCAGTGCACCTTGCCCACTCGTAGTCGTGTCACAGATCACGCTCGGGCGGCTGCCGTAGTTCTTCCACAGGATCACAGCCGCTCTGGCATCGCCTGGCTGCAGATAGTTTCGAGTGCGCTCGAGTTCAGTGATCTCGGACAGCGCACGCGAAGACAGGCCGTCAATGACCGGCCGTGCACCCGTTGTCCGGTGGCTGCCGGTGGCGAGACGCTTGGCGGCGCTGCGGCGGATCACCGCCGGGGTCTGGTGGCCAGTCAGCAGCACGACCGGGCCCTTGTTCGCGAGAACTGACGTCCGCTCCGACGCCGGTCAGATCTCCAGCAGTTGGGCCGTGATCCGGTTGATCTGGCGGGTGCGGTCGCAGACAAGGCCGGTGCGGCGCCCTGTCAGGGTGCGCAGGTCCACCGCGATCTCGTCGCCTGGCCGCAGCAGCCCCAGGTCGTTGCGCATCCGAGCCTGGTCGGCGATGGCGAAAGCATCCTTTGCGTCTGTCTTGCCGCGGCCGCGGTAGCCGGCGGACGCCTGGTGGACCGCCAGGCCGGTGAGGTAGGCCCTCGGCTGGCTGTCGCTCAGGAGCAGTCCGATCAGCAGGGCCGCCCCGCCGTGGTTGATGTCCACCGCCCGCAGGACGTCCTCGGAGAGCGCCAGCACGTCAACGATGAGCTCCAGGAGGACGGTCTCGTCGTTGAGGACCCGCCGCGACAGGAGGCGCTTGCCCTGGGCGTCGGTCACCACACGCAGTGGTGGTGTTCCTTGCCGATGTCCACTCCGGCCCATATCTGGGGCACGGCCACCTCCGCCAGCTCGTCATCTCTCATGGGTCCCAGCAGACGACCTCGCCGGCGCTGTCCTACGAAGCGATCAAGTCGCATATCCCAATGAGCGGTCGAGTCGTCGCGGGGCTCCGGGCGGCCAAGTTCATTGAGCCATCAAGCGGCGACAAGCTCACGGCCATACGGGCACCCCCGGGCTTCCCTGATCCTACGAATGATCAGATCCGACCCGCTTGAAAGACAGGACAAGCTTAGGGTCTGTTTCCGGCACACCAGCGTTCGGCTGGAAATCTGCTGGAGATCACGCACCTCGCGCGCTGGTGTCCTATCAGCTCCCCGACTGCGGTGAGATCGTGCCGCTGCTGCACGGTGTGCGTGGCGGCCCTCAGATGCGCGGTCCCGGCCCTGAGCAGGACGGCGTCGACTCCCAGTCGAGTTCCCACAGCTTCAGGGTGCCGTCCAGGCTGCCTGAGAGGAGCATCCGGTCGTCCGGGGTCAGCGCGATGCCGTAGACCTCGTCGGTGTGCCCGACCAGGGTCCGGACGTAGCGGCCGGTCGCCGTCTCCCAGATCCGTATCCGGCCGTCGTCCTCGCCCGTGACAACGAACCGTCCATCGGAGGTGAACCGGGCCGTCTGGACCTCGCCGGACCGGTCCCCCGGGTCTTTCAGCGAAGGGGAGTCCTGTACGTCCTCGAAGGCGCGTACGAAGTCACCGGTGCCGGCGTCCAGGAGCCAGAGGGGACGGCCCCGGTGTTGGCCGGCGGCGAGCACGAGGCGGCCATCGGGGCTCAAACACACCGAGGAGACCCAGGAGCCGGGGTGCGGGAACACCACGCACTCACCGCTGCCCATGTCCCAGACCCGGATCTCGGCGTCGCTGCCCGCCGAAACGGCCCGGCGTGCGTCCGGGCCGAGCCACACCGCGGTGGGCCAGACCGTGTGTCCGGTCAGCGTCCGCGTGAGGCTCCGTCGGTGAGGTCCCACATCCGCAGGGCGTCGTCCTTGCAGATGCCCAGCACGAAGCGGGTGGTGGCGCTGAAAACGACCGCGCCGTTCTCGCTGACGAGGCATCTGCTGCGATCGTGCGGCGGAACTCTGCTCGGGGGGCGCAGGCCCTGGGGGTGGTAGGTCTCCGACGCGAGCGCCCCACCGGTCAGGGTGCACCGTAGGATTCTTCCCTTGCCGCTCGCCAGCACCCACCGCCCGTCGGTGGCGACCCCCGCCTGGCCCGCGCCGCGTGACCCGAGGTCCCGCAGGCGCCTTCCGGTGGCGAGCTCCCACAGCCGTACCGGTTCCCGAGCCCCTCCGCACAGCCCGAGCCGTCCGTCCGGAGAGATCGCCACCGTGCCCGCCGAGAACGATCCGCACAGCGTACGGACCGCTCTCGCTCCACGGAGCCCTTCCGGCGGCGAAACGCGTACCCTCCGGTCGACCCCGTCGCGGTTGTCGTCCTCGCCCATTGTCCCCACCCCTCACGTCCGGTCCAACAACCGTCCCCCATCGGCATCGGCCTCGGCACGAGCGCGAGATTCACCGGCGTGGCCACCGCGCGGACACCGGTCGAGCACGGCTGGTGCGGGTGGAATCCTGGGCTCGGGATCAGAAGTAGCGGAGCAGCGCGTCGTAGAACGTGTCGCTCGCGTCGACCGCTGGTGGATTGTAACCATTGGCCCGCACGTAGTTGACGAAACCGGCGGGAATCTCCAGTAGCTGCTCAGCGAGGTACTCGATCGAATCCTGACGCCACACCCACACGCCGTCGGAGTTCAACGACGACCCGCCGGGGATCCAACGGCCCTCTTCGAAGAGGTGTTTCACTGACTCCATCACATCGAAACCGGCCGGTGCGTTGTTCAGGTACCCGATGATCTCCGCGTGGTCGGGCAGCGTCTGCCGGGTGACGGCATCGGCGATCGACGGCAGGTCACCGTGCTGGTCACGGTACATCTCCCGGTACATTCCGACAGGTTCGAGGATCATTGCGTCACATCCTGAATCAGCATGCCCGCAGCGTCCCACTTCCGCCGGGCACATAGTCTGCCGGTGTCGTCGCAGAGGTCGATCTGTTTGATCGTGCCGTCGGGGTGCCACTCACGCCACTCGCCGACCGCCCTGTTCTGTGCGGCCATGCCCGCCGATTGAGGCGCGCCGTCGGCGTAAAAGCCCTGGGACGGGCCGTGTTCCATGCCGTCGGCATAGGTCGTCCGGCTCATGATCCGGCCGCCGTCATACTGCTCGACCATCTCACCCGTGAACAACACGCCGCGGTAGTACATCAGGCCGTCCGGGCCGGTCGCGTCGGCCTCCGGATCATCCATGTCGATCTGCGGAGTGGTCATCGATACCTGCTTCCCTTTTCGGCTCGGACTTGGGTGAAGGCGTGCGTGGCCACGAACGCGATCGCCGCCCAGCACTTGGCTCGCTTGAGAGCTTGACCGGGCGGCCCGCCGAGCCGGCTCGCCTTGAATCTCCCGCCGAGGATGGTCCTATGTGGACCTGGTGCGCAGGTCCGCCAGCGCGCACTCGAAGAACGCGGCCAGGGAGGGGAACGCACCGGTGACGAGATATCCGTAGTCCCCCCACTCCCCGATCGTGTCATTGCCGGTGTCGACGAAGAAGCCGTACGACCAGTCGTCCGCGGCGAAGGGGATCCATCGTGGGTTCCACCACGACCGGTAGGAATTCACGTCCCCGGAGGCCGGCATCATTCGCTGGTAGACAGGGGGATCAGTGCAGTGGACAGGGGGTGGTAGCCGTCCAGGAGGAAGCATCCGTCGCGTACGGGTGCTCGGTCCAGACGGCCGTCGGCAACTTGCACACCGTTGTTGAGCATCAGCCAGGTACGGAGCGCCGTCGGAAAGGGAACACCAATCGCCTGCTCTGCTGCCACGATCTCTTCGGCAGCGGCAGAGGAAATTGTGCTGCGGCGCTCGCGGGAGCATTGTCGTGCAACCCCTGCACCAGGCGGCTCCATATGTGGTGGATCTCGCTGTCTTCAGTGTTGGTCACCGATGGCTCCTAGCCGAAGGGGGCGATCTCATGGGCTACTACGAGGCGCGTCCAAGGGCTTGCTGAGCATTGTCTTGCCCTCATGCAAGATCAAGAAGGCGAGCTTATGAGCGGTGGGCATCGTGAAGTTGAAGGGCAAGTCGGCTGGTCTGCGGGCATCTTGGCGGCCTCGCGCTGGTCGGCCGCCGGTGCCCACGATGAAGATCGCCTGTCAGGGCGGTCGGGGCGGTTCTCGGATTCTGCTGCGCTTGTCGTGAGGGTCCGCCTACGATCCGTCGCCGTGCGGATGCGCCGAGTTGGAGCGGACCACGGCTCGTCGGAGTGAGCTGGACGTGCTCGCCGGGGAGCTGGGCTATCTCGCCACCCTGATACGCGGCCACTGCAAGAAGATCGGCTCACGGTGCGGGCGCTGTCTTCTGAGAAGTTTGCGGGGTCGTGCCGGCGGTACTGCGCTGGTACTACTCCGGCAAGCACAAATGCCACGGCCTGCTCGTGATCGCACTCACCGACGACGAGGGCCGTCCGGCATGGGGCGGTGCGTCCCGGACGGCCTCGGAGATCACCGCCCGGTACGACCACCTCACCGCCCATCTCCGCGCAGCCGGCTCGGCGCGATCGCCGACCTGGGCTTCGTCGGCCTGGACGACAGCGGTCCGGACGGCGACCCGGCGGTGATCACCGGCTACAAGGCCGCCCGCAACCGACCCCTGACCCGCAGCCATAAACGGTCCAACAAACGCTGGCCGCCGTCCGGGCACCGGTCGAGCACGGCTTCGCACACCTGAAGAACTGGCGCGTGCTCGGCAAGGTCCGCGCCGACCCGAAGTGGGCGACCCCCCTCCGCGCTGGACTGCAGGCTCCGGGGGAGCTGGCGCGGGAGCTGGCGCACCCTGGCAAAGCGGCGGCCCGGAGTCACCGCCCAGCCGTAGAAGCCGTCGATGCCCGATCGGGGGCGCTATCGGCGTGTCCTCCCGTAACGAGGGGTCCCCTCAGTTGCGCGAGACTCAATCCAATCGTGCTTTACATGCACTTGAAGTTAATGATCGGCGCGTCTACCTTCGAAATGCAGGCGGGAACGCAACACGGCTTCGCCCGGTCCGCCTCATTTCCCCTTACTCAGTTGGGAGCACCACCATGTCCGAGTCGCTTCAGACCACCGACATCGCTGCGACCGCCGGCGCCATCTCCGACGCCGACCTGCTCGACCGGACCGCTGACGCCGTGCGCGCGGCGGGTTCGGTGCTGCGGGAGCGGTTCGGAGACGTCGTCCGCTACGAGACCCGCGAGGAGCTGATGCAGGCGCTCGCCGCCAACGACTACGCGGCCCTCGAGATCCTGAGCCCCGTCCTCACCCGCCTGCGCCCGGGCGCCGGCTTCGTGGAGGACGAGCTCGCGGGTGGGGCGCTGCCGGCCGGCGAGTGGTGGCTCGTGGACCCGGCCGAAGGCAACGTCAACCACCTGCACGCCCTGCCGGACTGGGCAGTGACCGCCACACTCGTACGCGACAACCAGCCGGTGCTCACCGCGGTCCACCTGCCGTTGACGGGTGAGACCTACACCGCCCTGGCCGGCGGCGGCGCCCACGTCGACGGCCGCCCGTTGCACGTCTCCCAGACCAAGGACCTCGGCCTGGGCATCGTGTCCACGAGTCAGGCCCGCCCCGACGAGGACGAGAAGGTCGTACAGCGCATCGGTTCCTCGATCACCGCGATGCTCTTCGACGCGCTCGTCGTGCGCACTTCCGTGCCCGCCACCCTGCACCTGGTGAACGTGGCCGCGGGCCGGATCGACGCCTTCTGGCAGTACGCCGGCGCCCGCGCGGACCTGCTCCCCGGAGCGCTCCTCGTCACCGAGGCCGGCGGAAAGATCTCCGACGCCCAGGGCAACCCCTGGACCCCGCAGAGCGAAAGCTTCCTGGCCGCCGCACCCGGCGTCCACGCCCAGGCCGTCACCACGCTCTCCCGCTGACCCCCGCAACACCAAATAGACCCCCAGCACCGCAAGAACCGGAAGGACCACACCAGCATGAGCACGATCGCAGTTCTCGGAAACGGCCGCGTCGGCGGCAACCTCGCCACCGCCCTCACCCGGGCCGGACACGAGGTGACCGCGGTGGACCGAGAGCCGGGCGCCGCCGCCAACGCCGCCCGGACCGCCCAGATCGTCATCAACGCCACACCGGGCGCCGGCGCGCTGGAACGGCTCACCGCACTGCGCGAGGAACTGCAGGGCAAGATCCTCGTCGATGTCTCCAACGCCACTCTCGACGGACCCGACGGACTGCCCGGCGACCTGATCTACCCCGGCTCGAGCCTGGCCGAGCAACTCCAGGAAGCGCTCCCCGACACGCGCGTCGTCAAGACACTCAACACCATGCTCTTCCCGGTGATGACCGACCCCGCCGCGCTCACCCAGACGCCGACCGTCTACCTCTCCGGCGAGGACTCGGAGGCCAAGCAGGTCATAAGCGGGCTTCTCTCCGACCTCGGCTGGCAGAAGGAATGGATCGCGGACCTCGGCGGGATCGAGACCGCCCGCGCCACGGAGGCCGCGATCCTGTTCGTTCCCCACGTGATCCGATCCAGCGGATTCGCACCCTTCGCCATCTCCATCACCCGCTGAATGGCCCGACACCACACTGCTGAAAGACAACCGGGCGTGGCGAGTCAGAGTACGTCCGCCGAGGAGAAGCCCTCATTATCCGCTGGGAGGACCACTCCCGCGAAGCACTGCTCGCCGACCACCGCCACGCAGCTCGTCCAAAGGCGGCCGGGAAGTCCACAAGGGCATGCCCCGGCTGATCGCCCGTGACAACGATCGCCAGACGGCTGGCCCGAGCCTGCGCCCGCTGACACGGCGAACAGCAGGTGTGCGCCGCTGGGCACGATGCCCGGTCCGGCGGGCGCTCGTTCTCGACGTGGCACAGCCCCGCACATCAGCCAGCACAGTGATGGAAAGTGCAAGCGCACCGCGTGCGCCAGCGGGTTCCGGACCAGCCACAGTGAGGCCCGGATACCCCGCGGTGCCTCGGGTCTCTGCGGCCGGGGTCATGCTCCGGGACATCAAGCCGTGCACCATCCTCATCTCGTTGTCCGTCGTGGTGAAGGTCCTCGACTTCGGCGGGGGAGAGCGGTCGGCTCCCAGGCGGCGGCGCCCAGGGTACGCAGAGCGGGTTCTCGTGGGTGGCCCCGTTACAGGGCCCCGCGCATGCCCGCTCCACGGTCATCCGTGTGTCGCCGGGCCGTCACGTCGGTTTGGCTTGCGCATGACAGTCCTGGAGCAGATGTCGGCCCTTGGCTACAGACCTGGGCCCTGGTAGGCGCCGCGGTTGGGCTTCGTGGTCGCTGAGAGGGTGTTGCCCCAGTAGTCCCGGCTCCCGTTGTCGGTGATGAGGGCGCCGTTGCCGAGGGCGGGCGAGGTGGACTTCAGCTTGTAGCCGTCCACCTCGTGGATGGAGCTGCCGCCGGTGCCGGGAGCGAGGAACTGCGGGTCGCCGGCGATGCCGTTGGACGTAGGCCGGGGCACGCCCTGGAAGACGTTCCAGGACCACTGGATCCCGGTCCTGGCGGGCAGTTGGGAGTCGGCCGTACCGACGAAGATGTTGTTCTCGACGACACTTTCGCCGGGGAGTGTGACGTTGAACTTCTTGTCCGTGCAGTACAGGACGTTGTTGTACATGTGCAACGCCGACCGGCCCGCGCTGTTGCTGCTCATGCGGCAGTCGTTCTCGGAGATGTTGTAGCGGATGACCTGCTTGGCGCCGCCTATCGTGCCGCAGCCGTCGCAGTCGAGGAAGAAGCCGCCGATGTTGTCACGGCTGTAGTTGTACTGAATCGTGCAGTCGCCGGTGTTGCCCCAGTCGCAGTCGAACGCCTGGCTGTCGGCTGCGGACATCTTGGTGGTGTCGTACACCGCGTTCTTCTGAATGGTCGGGTTGTGGTCGCCGAGCACCCAGATCCCGGCGAAGTTGCCGCCGGAGAAAGGGTATACGCCGTTGCCCACGCCGGAGGCGTCGTTGTACTGGATCATGGGCGAGTTCGCGTAGCTGACGATGATGCCGTCACCGCCGACGTCCTTGACGGTGTTGTATTCGACGAGGACACCGTTGCCCTTGGTGGCCATGGAACCGGTACGGATCTTCAGGCCGCCGCCGCCCGTGTTGCTCACGGTGTTGTGGTGCACGTGTACGTCGTTGAGCGTCGAGTTCGCCCCGGAGGCGCCGGTGACGACACTTCCCGACTGTACGTAGTCCTCGGTGACGGAACCCGTCTTGTTGGTCTGGCCGGCGACACGGTCGATGACGAGGTTGCCGATGTCGAATCCGGTGTGGGCCTTGCCGTCGGTTGCGGAGATCCGCAGGCCCGTGCGCCGTGCGAGGGAGTCGGATGGGTTGGTGATCTTGAGGTAGCTGATCCTCCAGTTGTCCTGGTTGGTCAGCGAGAGGGCATCCGCGGCTCCGTCGCCGTTCAGGACCGGCAGTTCGCCCGAACCGTAGCGGGTGAGGGTGATGGGCTGACTTGCGGTGCCGCTGCCCTTCGGGGCGAGCGCACCTTTGCAGGCGGTGCCGGAGGCGAAGGCGAGCGAGTCGCCGGCTGTGTAGGTCTTCGCGTTGGCCTGGGCGATGCTGTTGAAGGGGCTGGCCTGGGTGCCGGTCCCCGCGGTGGACCGCGAACAGTCGACGTAGGTGAGGGAACCGGCCGCCAGAGCAGACTGACCCGGCACGACAGCGGTGCCGATGAGGGCGATGGATGCGGCGAAGAGCAGGCGACTGACTCTGACGCTCATGCGAGAACCTCCTGGGTGGGTGGCCCGAAAGTAGAGGTCACGATTGATCAGGTCAAGAGATTCGATCAATACAACCACTGATTGATCGAATGATCGATCTGAGTGTCGGAAGAGGCTGTGAATGCTCATCTCGTGGTCGGCCGAACGGGCGGGTGTTCGGGTGTGCATCGTCGGCTTCGGAAGCGCTGGCGGGGGGCCGGCCCTGACTCGAAGGGCTGGGTCCGCCGCATCAGGGTGGTGTCAGTGGGCCGGTCGGCCGCAGGAGTCGCGGACGGTGAGCATGGGCAGCAGCTGCACGTGCCGCACCGGCGGGGCGATTACGTCACCGCCCGCCATCCTGCGCAGGAGCAGGTCGACCGCCTCGCCTCCAACGGCCTTCTTCGGTGGAGCGACCGCGGTGAGCGGCGGGGCCCCAGGGCGGCGATCATGCCCCTGATCAGCGGTCTGCCAACGCATCCCGGCCCGGTGACACCACTTTCGAGTTCGCTTTCCGCCTGCCCCTTTCTCATCCTCCGCCGCCCGTGTCCGGCCCAACGGACGTCCACCTGAGACGAACAGCCGTCTGATCGTTCGCTCGTGCCAGTGCAGATCCTGCCCCGCTTTATCCAGCCGTTCCAACCAGCGCGACTGTGAGTGCCTCCGCTGGTCACGCGAACTCGCGGCCCGTCCGGACGGGTTGGGCGCGTCGTGTCGCACAGGGTCGGTGAAGTCATGGTTCGTCTGCGTCCGGCCGACGGGAAGGCCACTGGCGACGAGCCGCACAATGGGCGTCGTGACATCGACGATCGACTATCAGCAGATTCTGGAACATATTGCCGAGGAGATCGCGCGGACGCCGGGCCGGGGGCAGTCCGCCGACTACATCCCGGCGCTCGCCACCCGTGACCCCCGCGCCTTCGGCATGGCCGTCGCCGAGCTGGACGGCGCCGTCCACGGCGTGGGCGAGTGGCGCGAGCCGTTCTCCACGCAGTCCATCACCAAGGTCTTCACCCTGGCCCTGGACCTGGCCCACGAGGGCGACGAACTGTGGGAGCACGTGGGCCGCGAACCGTCCGGCAACCCGTTCAACTCCCTGGTACAACTCGAGTACGAGAACGGCATCCCCCGCAACCCGTTCATCAACGCCGGCGCCCTGGTCGTCACCGACCGCCTCCACACCCGCACCGGTGACGCATCGGGCGAGTTGCTGCGGCTGCTGCGTGCCGAAAGCGGGAACCCGGAACTCGATTTCGACCTGGCGATCGCCGCCTCGGAATCCGCGCACGGCAACCGCAACGCCGCCCTCGGCCACTTCATGGCCTCCTACGGCAACATCGACAACCCTGTCCCGCTCCTGCTCGACCAGTACTTCCGCCAGTGCTCGGTCACCGCCTCCTGCGCCGACCTCGCGCTGGCGGCGACCCTCCTGGCCCGGCACGGCATACGCACCGACGGCACCCGGCTGCTGACCCGCAGCCAGGCCAAGCAGGTCAACGCCGTCATGCTGACCTGCGGAACCTATGATGCCGCTGGCGACTTCGCTTACCGCGTCGGCCTGCCCGGCAAGAGCGGGGTGGGCGGCGGCATCATCGCCGTCGTGCCCGGCCGCTGCGCCCTGTGCGTGTGGAGCCCCGGCCTGGACGAACGGGGCAACTCCGTCGCCGGCGTAGCGGCGCTGGACCTCTTCACCACACTCACGGGACTGTCGGTCTTCTGACTGGTCTCGAAGCCTCACCGCCCACCTGGAGCAGATCGCCCTCCAGCTCCTCGCCCATGGAGTGCGCCCCGGTGACCGTGTGGGGATGAGACTGCCGTACGGCCTTGCCTTCGCAGTGCTCTGTTTCGGTGCGCTGCGCACCGGGGCGATCGTCATGCCACTGCGTCCCACGCCTCCGTCGCTCGCGAGACAGCGCGGCGGCAACGCCTTCGGCGCGCGGCTGATCTTCATTTCGCCGGACACGAAAGTCGCCCAGGAAGCCGGGACGGGGGACACGATGCTCATCCCGGCCGGGCCGGATTTCCTTTCCCAACTGGCGTTCTGGCCCTACCACTCCGCCGTTGTCGCCCGGGCCGATGATGACCCGGCCGTCCTGGTCCGCACCGTGGCCTCGACAGGCGTCGCCTCGGACATCGTGCTCAGCCAGCGCGCGGTACACGCCGGGGCCCTGAACGCCGGAGTGCAGAGAACGCCCCTGGCCGGGGGGCAGGCCTATGGTCTGCGGGCGGTGCTTCTCAGCGGATCACGCCTGCCCCTGAGCGAACACGAAGAGAACACCTCGGCCGGCTCGCGCAGTTGGGGTGAAGCCGCAACCGTCACCGGTCGTTCACTCAAACCCACCACACGGCGGTGACCACGTGGCGGCAACTCCTGACCGGGCTTCAGGACAACTCCCTGAACGATGTCGAGCGCGAAACGCTCGTGGCCCGGGCAGCCGTCCGGCTGGCTGCCGACCGTGGCCCCAAGGGGCGCCGGCCCACGATCGAGGAGGTCGTGGCCATCGCGCGTGAGGAGTTCGCCGTGATCCTTGATGCCGGGGTGGCCGGGTCCGCTCTTCATATCTGGGCACGGACCGGTGGGTAGTCCAGACACCTTCCGCAGCCCCGAACCCGACGGCCCGACGACGATGACCTGGTTCACGCCCGTCAGGTCTCCCGGCCAGGCGACCGTGAGCCAGAGCCGTACAGCGAGCTGGAGCCGATCTTCACCGGCCTCGCTCGGGAGTGGGAGGCAGCCGGCCGGTACGTCCCCGGTCAGCGCATGAGAACACAACGTTCTTCGTCCTCACGCCACCGGGGCTTGCGCGACGCCACAGCAAGCTGCGGTGAGCTCGCCGCTCACTCCCGGCGGGGCGGGTCGGCGACGACCGTGTCCTTGCCGAGTTCAGCGATCATGGCGGCGACCTGGGTGCGGGAGGTGAAGCCGAGTTTGGAGAAGATGTTCTCGGCGTGGGTGTCGGCCGTGCGCTTGGAGATGACGAGGCGCTCCGCGATGACACCGTTGCTCAGTCCGTCCGCGATGAGCTGGGCCACTTCGCGTTCTCTCGGAGTGAGCGGGCCCAGGGGGCTGCCGTCGACGCTGCCGAATGCGAGGACGTGTTTGAGGCGCGCATCCTCGCCCGCCACATCGACCAGCTCGGCCAGCTCGTGAGGAGGAAGATTCGCGCCGTAAGTGTAGAGCTGGGTGAAGCGCACGGCGCCGAGCGCGGCCGTCAGCTCGGATTCTGTGGCCGTATGCAGGCTGGTCAACCCGCTTTCGCCCCACAGGAGCGCGCCGACCTGGCGCCACAGTGCTCCCGCCCCGCCCAACAGGGCCGCCGCCAACTCGTATTCATTCTTGCCGCAGGCCACCCAGGACAAGTACTCCGCGGAGACCCCAGCACTCATGGTGTCGCCCTGTTCCAGCGCATCGAGCAGAACGGTTCGACCGAGATTCCGGGCGGGGTCCAGCTCGCCCGATGACCACAGGCACAGCACCTTCATGGCCAGCAGATAGCTGCGCAGCCATCGTTCCTGGGGCATGTGGGCCAACTCCTCAAGGCCTCTCTCCACTTCCGCGAGCGCCTTCGCTTGCTCGCTGTGCCCGGCCAGCAGGGCCGAGCTCTGGCAGTACGAGGCCACGAGGGCAAACTGGTCGTGGGTCGCCCGCAGGAGCTCGCGCGTGATGCCGCGGCAAAGGTTGAGTGATTCTCATCGAAGGTTGAGCGGTCCTCGTGTGCCCACCCCGGCGCACCCCCCGCATTTGATCGCCTACACCAATTCCAGGGACGCCATCCGCCGGGCCGGTCAGGGATTCCAATAGACCGTGCTGAAGGTACGGTCGAAGCGACGGGCCTCCAGGTCCGCGCGCTGGATTCCCCACTGCACGTCCGCGCCTTCCCGGCCACTGATGTCCGGGTTCCAGTGGGCCAGCAGAACCCAGTCCTCGACGACGCCCGACACCGGCTCGTCGCCGCCCCAACGTCCCCGCTTCGCCTGGCGGGCGGCGCAGCTCACGACGATTTCCAGCGGGTCCGGGTCGGAGTCCTCCTGGTCCGCGTATCCGCCGATCTGCAGATGTCCTCTTCTGTCAGAGGTGTCGCACCAGACAGTGACCAGCTCGTCAGCGTGCGGAAACCCGGGAAGCGAGTGGTGCGGCAGGTCCGGTTCGGTTCTGGCTCTCAACTCGCCCTGCGGGTACGAACCGACGATCTCCTGATATTCGTCATCACCGGGGTAGCCGTTCCAGGAGTTCTTGTCGCGTTCCTCCACCGGCGTGCCGGCCGGGACATAAACGGCCTGGCCGCAGTTGCCGTCGTCGTCCGTTTCATCGAGTGAGGCGAAGAGCAACAGGCGTCCGTCAGGCGGGAGAGCCAGGTCCGTCGCGTCCTTCGGCAGCGCGGCGAAGTCGACGGAAGCGAGGTACGGGTGCTCAGGGTCCGGGACCTCGGCGGGCAGCAGCAGCGGCCCGCCGAACCTGCCCGCGACCGGCCCGTCCCCGCCACTGGTGAGGACCGCGCAAGGCCGGACGTGGCCGATCCACCGGTCCACCTCTTCGGCCGGTAGCGGGTCTATGTCCTCCCACGGGTACCCCTCCTCAACCGCCCGCGTACGAAAGGGAAACAGCTTTTCTCGAAGCTCATCATCCGTCACACCGGCGACTGTAGTTCCCGCTACAGACACCCCGTGGCTCCCGGGACAACGAGCACCGTTCAGCACCGACGACCGCGCCAGGTGCGGTCGTCGTCGAACCGGCCCCGGGTGTCCTCGATGAACCACCGCAGCTGCGGTCGGCACCGTTGACCAGCGGCACCATCCGCTCAGGCGAGCCCGAGCCGCGGGCGCACCCCGTCCAGCCCGCCCTCACGCAGAACAGGACGGCTGCCGGAGGCAGCAGCACGGGCGGTGCCCACCGTCCGGAGCAGCTCACCCGCCAGGACCTGGCCCGGCTGCCGTGGGTCACCTACCAGCGCACCTACGACGCCCCGGCCGTACGGCAACGCGGCATGCTCGGCGTCGAACCGTGCGTGGAGGTCTCCGTCGACAGCTTCCAACTGCTGCCGCTGCTGGTGGCCGGCCCCCGGCGCATCGCCCTGATCCAGGCCCGCCTCGCCCCTCCGATGACGCCCTACGGCCGTAGGGCGAGGACGAGCTCCGCCAGATCAAGCGCTACGCCCGAGCGATCGTGGACAACCCGCAGTACAAGGGGGTGGAAGGCTGCAAATGGCGCTTCTACCTGCTCGCCTACGACTATTCCGACAAGATCCTTCGGGACATCCGGCAGAAAGGCAAGCCGGCGGGCCTCTATGACGACCGGGACGAGTACGAGGTCTGGGTAAAGAGCTGGGCTGAGATTTTCGACACGGCCGAGAAGAAGCTGCTGTTCTTCCAACGCCAGCTGAACTATGAAGCCACAGATAATCGCGTCACTCCGCACCTACGTGAGAGCTACTCGCGCTTCATCCCCGAGGGTCTTGCCGGACACCAAGGCCCCGATGCGTCCCGCGCTGGCTGACGAGAAACAGTCACCGGGGCTGTGCTTCAGCCCAGCCCCGCGCGCTCCTACGTCCAGCGCATCCCGACCTTGGACAGCTGCCCCATCCGCTCCGGGGTCAGCGTGGCGGCCCTCCAGCCGTTTCCGCCGCCGCAACAGCGACAGCGGATCCGGGCTTCGTCAACGCCGCACCTGATCGTTCCCTCGTGGGGGTGGCTGGCGTTTCGGTCGTGTGTCGAGGCGTGGTTCGCCTTGTGCAGGAGGCGCCCCACAGGCCGCAGATGGGTAAACGCTCCGTTTCGAGACAAGGGTGTGATCCGGCGTCCTGCGTTTCGTTCTGGTTTGTTCGTTCTCGACGTCATCATCAGGTCGGCGGTCGCGTGAATGGGCGAAGGGATGAAGATGAGCACTGACACGGGAACGGCAGATGGTGAGCATGCTGCTCGCCTGATCAGCACGGTTGCGGGAACAGCTACCCCAGAGGCGGCCAAAGACGGCAAGGAGCTGGCCCGTTCAACTCAGCTGAACGGTCCATACGGGGTCGCGGTGGACCGTGACGGGACCCTCTACATCTGTGAGCACGCCGGCCATCGGGTCCGGAGGGTCACGACTGACGGGAAGATCAGTACGGTCGCGGGGACCGGGAGTCCGGGACGTGGAGCAGAGGAGGTCTCTGCCCTCTCGGCCGCGCTGCAACACCCGCGCGGGGTTGCCGTGGACAGTGCGGGCGACCTCTACATCGCCGATGCGGGTAACCACCGTATCCGGAAGGTCACGATGGCCGACGGGAAGATCCGTACCTTCGCCGGGACGGGCACCGGGGCCACTGACCGTGCCTTGGCCACGGCTACCCCTTTGAGCACGCCGCACGATGTCGCGGTGGACAGCGCGGGCGATGTTTACATCGCCGACTACGGCAACCACCAGATCAGGAAGGTCACGGCTGACGGGAAGATCAGTACGGTCGTCGGGAAGAGCACTTATGGCTCGGCCCCTGACGGCACCCCCGCCACTGACGCCCAGCTGAAGTACCCGAGCGCCGTGGCCGTGGACAGCGCAGGCAACCTCTACATCGCCGATTCCGGCAACCAGCGGGTCCGGAAGGTCACAAAGGCCGACGGGAAGATCCGCGCGCTTGCCGGGACGGCCTCGGCCCCGTTGAACGTCTCAGTGGGGATGGCGGTGGACAGCGCGGGCGACCTCTATGTCGCCGACTACGGCAGCCACCGGATCACGAAGGTCGCGGCTGACGGGAAGATCAGCACGCTTGTCGGAACAGGCGCCGCAGGCTTCGATGGTGACGGCGAGTTGGCCGCCAAGGCCGCCAAGCTGAACAACCCGTACGGGCTTGCTGTGGACTGTGTGGACTCCCTCTACATCGCCGATTACAGCAACGCCCGGGTCCGGAAGGTCTCGTCGGCGAAGTTGGCGGGGCTGCCCGATTCGGGCACGGTGGTCTCCTGGGCCAACGTCCGCAGCAGGTTGCGGATTTCGGTCGTGCGTGAGTCGACCAAGGACGGGGCCGAGGTGCAGCAGACTCTCACCGTTCCCAGGGATCACCAGCGGTGGCGGCTGGTCGCGGCGGGGCAGGACGACGGCGCGGTCCTGTACCGGATCGAGAACGTGCGCAGCGGCAAGGTCCTTGAGGTGGTGGGAGCCCACAAGGCCAAGGGGGCGGTGGTGGCACAGCGCGCCTACGAGGGTGCTGACGCCCACCACCAGCAGTGGCGGCTGGTCCCGGTGGGACCGGTGAGCGATTCTCCGCGGGTGTATGAGATCGCGAACCGGAACAGTGGTCTGCTCCTGCGGGTCGACACCAACGCCCGCACGGTGATCAAGCAGTATGAGGCGGAGGGCGACTCCCGGGACCGGCAGTGGCAGCTGCTCCCGGTATGACGAACGAGGGGGCAGGGGCGGTCATGCCCCGGCCCCCTCGTGACGTGAGCGCTACTGGGAACCGGCCGGTTTCTCGATGGTCGTCTCGGTCGTCTTGGTTTCTCCCAGCTTCTGCGGAGTCTCGGCGGCCGCTGGAGGCGGCTTGGGGGGCTCTGCGGCCTTGGGTGCCTTCGGCGCCTCGGGGGCCTTGGCGTATGCCGCCCTGTCCGGGTTGTTCTGGAGGCCCCCGTTCTTTTGCAGCCCCTGCTCCTTCTTCATCGTTTCGCTCGCCTTGGCCATGCCGGTGGACGCTGTGCCGGAGACCGTGCCGGCATGGGCCGATTGGCTCTGCGTGTGGGCCGAGTCCTTGGTGGTCTGGATGAAGGAGCCGAGGATGCCCATGATGACCCGCGCTTCAGGGGACTGCTCCCGGACGACTTTCGCCCGGGAGGAAGCCCCGTGGAGATCATTGATGAACAGGTCCGTGCTCTTGTCGTCGTACGCGTCCTGCGCGACGTCCTCGAAGTCGACGTCGGCAGCTGGCTGCGACTCGGTGTTGCCGGGCTTCACCGAGAAGAGCGCCGCGCTGCCTTTCGCGAAGCCGAAAATGTTGTCGAACACCATGGTCATTTGCCTCTCGTCGTCGGGGCGGTGGTGGTGTCGTCGCCCGGTCACGGGCCCTTGTGCAGAGCTCGCTGGCTGTAGACCAGGCCCTCTTCTTCGAACATCGTGTGGTGGACGTCCAGGGCGGAGACGACCTCCATCCGCCCCTTCATCCGGAATCCGCCGCTGGCCAGGTTGATGTTGGCGATATCGTGGGCGACCACCTGGGCGAGCCCGGGACTCCCGGGCTGCGGGGGAGAGAGGACCGGAACCGGTACGGCGTACTGCACCGCGAGGTACCCGGCGAAGGTCACCGGGATCTCGTACTCGTAATGCCTGTGGACGCGCCGTTGCGTGGCCATGGTCTCCACGCGGGAGTCTGCCGGGACCGTGCCGCCGATCTGCGATTTCGAGGTCCAGCTGGTCGTCAACGAGCCGCCGACGGTAGCCGCGAGCCCCAGCGCCAGCTGCGCGTTGAGCGACGCGTTGCCGGTGGCACTGCCCTGGGTGGTGAACGCCACCGAGTCCGTCACCGAGTTCGACGTGGAGTTCCCCGTCGAGTTTGTCGTAGCCGTCTCCGTGCCGTTGGCGTTGTCGACCCCGACACTGTCTTTGCTGTTCTTGTTGGTCACCGTGTTGGCGTTCTTGTTCGCCATGTCGTTCCGCATCTGCGTCCCGAACTGCGCCTGGAGGTCCATCTTGAGCTGGTTCTGCAACTGCAACTGCAGCTGCGCGCCGATGCTGCCGCCGAAGGTGAGCTTGGCATCCCCGTGAAGCGACCACGTCACCCCGTTCGACACGGTGAATTCGACCGCGTCGGTGAAGGTCATGGAGTTTTTCTGGCTGCGGTTCACATAGGCCCGCGAGGAGAACGTGTCGGGCCGGGGCGGAGTGATGTCGCACCGTTCCTCGATCAGTGGCTCCCCGAGGTTCATGTAGGCGAGCCAGCCGAGATCGAACGCAGAGCCTGGGAAAGCGTTGGAGGATTTCGCCTTGTTGATGGAGACGCCGACGGGCCGGTGCTGCACGCCGTTGTTGTCGGTGTAGACCAGGTTGGGGTGGTTCAGGAGGGCCTGCAGGTCGATGTTGAGTTCCTGCAGGTTCGTTTTCGTCAGCGGATGACGCTTGAACCGTTCCAGGTTGTATGCAGTGGAAGGCATTCCCCGTCCTAGACTGATCTGTCCGAAACGCGCTCGATGGAATGGAGTAGATATCCGCGCGCTTTCCGAATTTCGAAACTATCAGAGGCGCAATTCCATGGGAAGGTGTCTCGGCTCATCACGCTCAATCGAGTGAAAACAAATCGTCGACCGCTCCAACTTGCCATCGGTTGAGCTAGGTTGAGGCGCTGTCAGTCGCTATGGGCTCCTGAGCATAACCCTTCAAGCATTTATTCCCGTTTCTTGACGCTCATGTTGCGGGTGCTTGGGTGGAGGGGGTGATTCGGGCGTTTATCAAGCGCCGGGATTATTTCGGTGCGGGACGGTTGAATCCGGCGGTAATGCCGTTCGGTAAAAAGCTGCCCCTGTGGCTGGCTCATTGTTCTCCTCGTTCAACAACAGGTGAGGTTTTGCGATGTACACCCAAGAACGCACAGCGATGTCGAACCTGGTGGTCGGCGGCCCGGTGGCGGTGAACAGCTACGACAACGCGATCGTGGCCGCGCTGGTCGAGAACCGGCCGGTCATGCTCGTCCACGCCTTCAACGGAGGCTTCCTGAAGCCTGCCGAGATGAAGGAGAGCGTCCACGACAAGGGGGTCCAGCTGTCCACCAAGCTCGACACGCTCACCAAAGAGGCTCAGGGCCACCTCTGGTACATCACCCCGGCCGGCTTCTTCGGGCAGCGGCCGCTGTACTTCATCGAGAGCGCCGCGGGCCAGGCGACACCCAAGCCGCCCGGCGTCGGCCAAACCGATGCCGGGCGCGGTGACGACGGCGTGCCCAAGCCGCAGCGCCGGCGCATCACCGTCCACCAGGAGGCCCCCACGGGCACCACGGGCACCACGGCCGACACCGTCCAGGTAGGCCTGCCCGACAAGGTCGGTGACCTGTGGCGCGGGAAGAACGGTGCGCCGGAGGACACACAGCTGTGGGTCGTCACGGTGACGCCGTGGGGCGGAATCACTTTCGTGCCGATCACCCACCCGGACACCATCCTCGGGTTCAAGGACCACGCGGTGGCGGCAGACAGCGAGGTCCGCGTGACCTACAACTGGGGCGGGGACTTCACCGGGACGGTCATCAACACGTTCTACCCGCGGCTGCCCAACGAGTGGAGCGTCCCCTACCACCATGTCTTCACGTGACCCGCGGCCGCCGCCCCACCACACCTGTCCCGAGCCCACGCCCGAACCGCCCGGAAGAGGCACCACGATGCCCGTGCCCACGCAAGAACTGAAACTTCAGATCGTCAACGCGGCCACGGGGAAGATCCTCGGTGCCAGGTCCACGCCGGGAACGGACGGGGCACTGGTCGTGCGTGACTTCCCTGACGGGGGTCCGGACCCGGAGCAATGGCAGTTCACCCCCGTGCAAGCGCAGGGCGGACAAACACGAGACGAGCAGGCCTATGTGATCCGCAACGCGGCCTGCGACAAGGTCCTCGACAACCCCGCCGCCGCGGACCGCGGCATCCGCCAATGGGATGCCGCCGCCGGCAAGAAGGCCCAGCAGTGGCGCATGGTCCCCGTCGAGAACGAAGCGGGCCTCTACTTCATCGAAGACGCCACCGGCGGCGCCGTTCTCGACCTCGCCGACCCCGCAGCGGACGAGATCAGGGTCGTCCTGCGCGAGTACGACGACAGCGTGGCAAGCCAACACTGGCGGTTCGCCCCGGCCGCCCCCGAGCGCACGAGCGATCCCGTGCTGCGCTTTGGACCACTCAGCCACTGGAGCAGCCGCCAGTCCTGGCGGCTGCTCCGCTCGGCCGCGCTGCGGCCGGCACCCGACGCGACACCCTCCTTCAGCGACATGCTGCTGGTCGTCAACCGGTTCGGAAGCGACCAGAACGCCGGCGCGTGGCAGAACGTCGGAGCCAGCAGCTCAACCGGCGGGCAGCCGGGCCGGTGGGCCGGGCTCGGTGACCGGTTCCCCGCCGACACCACCGGAGCAGGGCAAGCGGACATCGTAGGGCTCAAACCCGCGAAGGGAGCTGTGACGGCCGCCGGCAAAGGCGACGGCACCTTCAAGGACGACGAGCGCGTCCTGCACCCACCCGTACCCTCCCCGAGCCCCAAGGACCTGTGGACCCTCGCGGACACGACGGGTGACGGCAGGCCCGACGTCGTCGTCCTCGCCGGCGACGGTGTCCGCGTGTTCCTGCAGGACGAGAACAAGAAATTCACGCCCGCGAGCGGCGAGCCGGTCATCAAGGCGTTCGGCCACGGGCAGCCGGCCGGCGGGTGGGCTGCCGACAAGCATCCCCGCTTCCTCACCGACACCACCGGGGACGGCCGCGCCGACATCGTCGGCTTCCACGACGACGGCGTCTGGATCTCACTCCAGGACGAGGAAGGGAAGTTCGCACCACTCGCCGCGGAACCGGCTCTCCGGGCATTCGGCCACGACGAGAAGGCGGGCGGGTGGGTTGCCGACAGGCATCCCCGCTTCGTCACCGACACCACCGGTGATGGTCGCGCCGACATCGTCGGCTTCCACGACGACGGCGTCTGGATCTCACTCCAGGACGAGGAAGGGAAGTTCGCAGACCCTCTGTGGATCCTCGACGACTTCGGGGTCGACCAGGGGTGGAGCTCGGTCGAGGAGCACCCCCGGTCCCTAATCCGGACCGCCGACGGCGGAGCTGTGGACATTGTCGGGTTCGGCCCGCAGGGCGTCGTCCTCGCACGTGGGTGCGGCGACGGCACCTTCGAGCCCTCCCAGCTCGTCCTGAACGACTTCGGGCTTGCCCAGGGATGGACGAGCAAGAAGCACCTGAGGTTCCTCGCCGATGTCACCGGCGACGGCAACCCCGACATCGTCGGCTTCGGCGACGAAGGGGTCTGGGTGTCGCACAACTGCGGCGACGGCCGGTTCGAGCAGGCGCAGCTGGTGTGCCGCGGCTTCGGCTACAACGACGACGCC
Source organism: Streptomyces sp. A0642 (assembly GCF_004795105.1). Taxonomy (GTDB): domain Bacteria; phylum Actinomycetota; class Actinomycetes; order Streptomycetales; family Streptomycetaceae; genus Streptomyces. The sequence continues at coordinate 56,175 of NZ_SSBL01000003.1, forward strand.
GGCGCCTGGCGCGTCGGCCACCACCCCCGCTTCGTCGCCGACATCACCGGTGACAAACGCGTCGACATCGTCGGCTTCGGCGGACCGGGCGTGTATGTGGCCCGCAACCTCTTCCGCCGCTTCAGAACCCGATAACCCTCCAAGGCCCTCCACCGCTACAGCACGGCGACCGGCCATCGGCGGCGAGGACGGCTACCGGACCGTCCAGCTCGACATCAATGACCGCGCACGCAACGTCACCGCCGCACCCGGCCGGTGCTGAACCAGCCAGTCGGTGCAGGGCGCGCCGCCCCGCGGCTTGCAGGCTAAGGGCTGTCCCGCAATTCCTGGCGGGCGCGCGACGCCAGCTACGGCACCTCGCCGCGTTGTCGAAACGCCCGAATACATCCAGTATGCGGGCGCCTCTCCGCCTTGCGATGCACCGCATCTGACGCCGCGCGCTGATCCACCAGGAATTGCGGGACAGCCCTTAGCGACCGCACCGCCTACGACTGAAGGGCCGTGGTGCGGCTGATGACCAAGCGGCCCCTCGGTGTCGTACCAGCCGCACCGCAGCGCCCGAGGCCGGGGAGCCGGCGAGAGCTTCGACGATTGCCTCGAATCGTCCCGCGGACCTGTGATCCCTGCTAGCCCCTCACAAGGGGCTGGCTGGGGCGGTGACGGGTTCTTGCAGGGGTGCGTTGGCCGACGCCGGCTCCCGGCGCTTCACCCATCGCCGGCTGGGCATCACCGGGTCTCAGACCACGTTGTTGAACTTGGTGCTCTCGCCCGAGTACAGCGATGTCGTCTGACGGCTGAAGGGGGCGGTGGCGGAACCCGTCGAGCGGTAGACGTACGTGCCGCCCGACCCGTACGCGATCAGGTCCGGGCGTCCGTCGCTGTCAAGGTCACCGGCGCCGACGAGCTGGGAGAAGGCGCCCCAACCGCCGCCGATCTTCACTCGGGCGGTGAAGCCGCCGGTGCCGTTGCCCTGGTACAGCCAGAGGACCCCGTGGGTGTCGCGGGCGACCAGGTCCCCGGCGGCCGTACCGGCGATGTTGCCGACGGCCGTGAGTTGGTTGTAGATCTGCCAGCCGCCGCCGACCTTCACCCGGGGCGCGTACGGCTTCGCGTAGTTGCCGGTGCCCTTGTAGAACCACAGGACTCCGGCGCCGTCCGTGGCCACCAGGTCGGGATGGCCGTCGCCGTCGAGGTCAGATCCGCCGGCGAGCTTCTTGTAGATCTGCCAGCCGGCACCGACCTGCACGCGCGGTGCGAACGTGCCGTCGCCCTTGGCCAGGTAGAGCCACTGAACGCCAGAGCCGTCGACGGCGATCACATCGCCGGGGGTGGCACCGCCGACGTTGCCGACGGCCTCGATCTGCTTGTAGGTACCCCAGCCCGCGCCGATCTTGGTGCGCTGGACGGATTTGACCTGACCGTTGACCGGACGGTCCCGCAGGTCGTCGCGCCACAGCACGCCGGAGGCGTCCCGGGCGAGGACGTCGGTGGAGCCGTTGTTGGTGTAGTCGTGCGGGTTGGCCGTGCGGACAAGGTTCATCAGCCAGCCCTGGTAGGCGGGATCGCCGACGCCGTCGAGCAGCGCCGCCTCGGCCTCCACCCCGTACATGCCGTTCGGCGCGTCCACCCCGCCGATGACACCGTCCCAGTCGAAGGAGAACCGGGTGCCGGACGCGGGCGCGGTCAAGCGCTTCGTGAACTTCTTGCCGGTGACGGTGTGCGTGAGCGTGACGTCCAGGTAGGCGTCGGCCCGCGACAGCGTCCAGCCCAGGGGTACCTTGCCGCCGGTCTTGTCGAGGTCCACCGTGCCGGGGACGTGTACCTGCTGAATCTCCAGCGGGGGCATCACCTGGCCCGTCTCGGCGACCTTGGTGACCGTCGGCATGCCGTCCGGACCGGGCGCGACGCGGAACAGCCCGTCGCCGTCGGCGTCCCGGCTGCCTCTCAGCACCGCTCTGCCGTCGGCCGAGGACTCCGAATCCGACGCCGTTATGCCGAGGTCGCGAATCTCGCCGCTGGTCAGGGAGACGGCCTTGGCATGTGTCCAGTAGGCGCCGTACACCAGCCAGTCGCCCACCAGCTCGTAACACCAATCGTCGACGACGTGGCCCAGAAGGGTCTTCCTCTCCTCGCCCGTCTTGCGGTCGACGGACGTGACGTAGACCTCTTCGTTTTCCGGCTCGTCGAGCCAGGCCACGTGCGAAGCGGAGAACGTCAGGTGGCCGGAGTCGTGGTTGTACCCGGACTGGGCCGAGGAGTAGGTCTCAGTCACCGTTCCAGCCGCCACGTCGACCAGGGCCCGGTGGCCGGTGCGCCCGTCCGGCGGGCCCGCCGCGTACCTGACGAGAACGGAGCCCCCGAGGAGCGTCGAGCCGCTGAACTCGGTGGCATCCTTCGGCAGGCCCGTAATCTTGCGGGTGGTCGTCGTGGCGCCGTCCTTGGTCACGACGTGCAATTCGGCCTGGCCGGCCTCGTTCATCACCTGGGCGAGCACGCTCGTCGGACTCAGCGTGGCCACGTAGCTGCCGTTCAGCGCGCCGAGGTTGATGTCCACGCCTGGGGCTGCCGGGTCGGCCATGTTCCACAAGGTGATCGACTGCATGAACACGGGCCGGCTGTCATCGCCGACGACGGCCACGTCGGTGCCCGCCAGGGCGTAGCCGCCGTCCTTGGGATGCCGGAGCCGCTTGGAGGCTCCTCCGTTGTACGGCGTCCAGACCAGGTCCGTGATGCGGTCGACGTCGTCGTAGTCGTACGTGAAGAACCCGCTGGTGCCCGCGCCCGCGAGGTAGAAACCGTCGGGGTAGACGGGAAGAGTGGCGTCGGACTGCTCGGACGAAGCCGATGTCGTCGCGAACGCGGCCGGGGCGGTTGTCAGCGTGCCGGCGCCGAGGGCACTGACCGCGAGGACGGCCGTGACGGCGGTGGCGAGGCGGCTGCGGGCGGTGCGGAGTTGCAAGGTGAGGCCCCCAACGAGTCTGGGTCGGACACGGAAATGCCGTGCCCGACCCAGACTCGCGAGCGGCTCGAATGGTTGTGTGGAAAGCCCGCGGCTATGTTGCCGCGCCACTTCGATCCCTCGGATGCCTGTATGCAGCCGGATCCCGGCGACCGCCCTCGCCGCTTGCCTCCCAGACTGCAAGAGTGACGGTGATCACGGACACCCTTCGGAGGGCGCTGCGTAGGCTTGTGCAGTCGTCGCGGTGGGGTCCAGGAGGGCGGGCGAAGCTCTCCTGCAATCACCTGACGGCACGTCAGGAAAGTCGGCAAGTGGTCAGCATGAGTCCTGGAAAACCTGGGCAATGCTGCCCGAACATGCGACTCGTTGTAGGGTAGGAAACCGCCTTTGACCTGCAAAAACGCAGGCAGGGAGCCTATGTCCAGGAGTACCTCGATGATGCGTACCATGTTCAAGTCCAAGATCCACCGCGCTACCGTCACCCAGGCCGATCTGCACTACGTCGGCTCCGTCACGGTCGACGCCGCGCTGATGGAAGCCGCCGACCTGCTGCCCGGTGAGCTGGTGCACATCGTGGACATCGACAACGGCGCCCGGCTCGAGACCTACGTGATCGAGGGCGAGCGCGGCTCCGGTGTCATCGGGATCAACGGCGCCGCCGCCCACCTCGTGCACCCCGGTGACCTGGTCATTCTGATCAGCTATGCGCAGGTCGACGATGCCGAGGCGCGCGGGCTGATTCCGCGTATCGTCCATGTCGACGCGGACAACCGGATCGTCGAGCTCGGCGCCGACGCCTCCGCGCCCGTGCCGGGATCCGACACCGAGCGCAGCCCGCACGCCGTGCCCGCGGCGCACTGACGCGCTCACCGAGCGACATCCGCGACGACCGGGCGGCGGGCAAGCTGCTCGCATACGTGGGCGGCGAGGCCGCCGGGGTCATCGTGTACTTCGTGCTGGACGGGACGCCCCCGGCCCTCATCGCCGTGCACACCGTCGTCGAGCGGGGGCACGAGGGCAAGGGCATCGGAGTTCTCTGGTGGGGGAGTTCTACGCCCTCGCCGCCCGCGAGGGCGTCCCGGTCGTCCCGCTCTGCCCGTACGCCGCGACATGGGCGTCGCGCCACCCCGGCCAGGCCCCCGAGGCCCCGGCGGAGCTGGTGGAGCGGGCCATGAGGGAGCTTGCCTTCCGTCCCGGACTGTACTGATCATCGGGCGGCCATAGGGGGCGGTCCGGGGCCCCGGTAGCGTGTCGCGGATGAGCCTCGCACTCCTGCACACCTCCCCGGTCCACGTCCCCGTCTTCGACGCCCTGCGTGATGCCCACCATCCGGGGCTCGTCGTGCGCCACCTGGTGTACGAGGACCTGCTCGGCCGGGCGGGTGCGCTCGGGCCGGAGGCGGTGGCGGGCGATGTCGAGGCACTGGTGAACCGTGCCGTCGCCGACGGGGCCGCCGCCGTGCTCTGCACCTGTTCGACGATCGGCGGGGTCGCCGAGGCCGCCGGGGTGCGGCTCGGCGTGCCGGTCCTGCGCGTCGACCGGCCGATGGCGGCCGCGGCCGTGCGTGCGGGGCGGGTCGCCGTCCTGGCGGCGCACCCCGCCACGCTGGAGCCGACCCGCGCGCTGCTCGCGCAGGAGGCCGAGCGGGCGGGGGAGCGGGCCGTGGACGTGCGCACCGTTCTGGTCGAGGGCGCGTGGGAGCGCTTCGAGGCCGGTGATCAGGACGGGTACCTGGATCTCGTGGCGGCCGCGGTCGACGCCGTGACCGACGCCGACGTGATCGTGCTGGCCCAGGCGTCGATGGCGGGCGCGGTCACCCGTTCGCAGACCCTGACCCCGGTGCTGTCCAGCCCCCGGCCCGGCCTGGATGCCGCGGTGGCCGCGGCCGCGCGCTGACGGGCCCCCTGCGGCCGGCGGGACTGCCGCGAGGACGTGTGGGCCGGCTGGAGCATCCGCAGTCCGTACGTGTGGACTCGCCGGGCGCGGGCAGCCGCTCCGGGAGACGGTGGAAGAGATCCACCCCGACCGTTCGGAGGCCCGAGATGACCCACCCGTTCCCCGATCCGGTACCGCCGGCGCCCACCCCCGGGCCGCTGCCCGGGCCGCCTCAGCCGCTGCCGGAGCCGACACCGCCTTCGCCCGGCCCCGGGCCGACACCGCCCAATCCGACACCGCCGGGCCCGGCGCCCGACCCGATTCCGCAGCCCCCCGCGCCGAACCCCGAGCCGGTGCCGCCGCCCGAGCCGGAGCCCTCACCGGTCGGCTGACCGGAGCCGGCGGGTCCGAGTCCTCACCGGTGGGGCGACCGGAACCGGCCCGGGCCTGCGTCATCCTCGGCTCAGCCCTCGGCCAGCACGGCGTTGGCCCGGGCGGTGACCTCCGTCAGGACCCGGGCGGCCGTCGCCAGGTCCTCGGCCGGCAGGTCCGCGTACAGACGAGTGGTGATCTCGGCGATGCCGGCCCGGTGCCTACGGTGCAGTGCGTCGCCCGCGGCCGTCTGGGCCAGCCGTGCGGCGTCTCCCGGCTGTTCCTCCAGCAGTCCCTGCGTGATCAGGCCGGCGAGGACCGCCTCCACGGTCAGGGTGTCGGTCTTCAGCGTGGAGGTCATGCGCTCGACGAGCCGGTGGCGCTCGATGCTCCCGCCGTTGTCCGCCGTGGCGTTCAGGGCGACGGACTCGTGGAAGGTGGTGCCGTCGGCCGCCAGCAGTCCCTCCAGGACGGCGCGGGTGGCGTAGTGGGCCTGGCCGATGACCTGGCCGTTGACGGTCGGTGCTGCGGTCACGATGACTCCTTGGTCGAAGGCTCGGTGAGTACGGGAACCGGCACGTCGAGCAGTGCCGTCAGTGCGTGGGTGAACGCCTCGGTGCCCGGCCCCTCCAGGCCCCCCAGAGGCGCGAGGAGCCCGTCGACGATCCGGCGGACCACCTCGACCGCGCGGCCTGACACCGCGAGGCCCTCATCGGTCAGGGACAGGCGGACGGCCCGCGTGTCGGCGGGGTCGGGTGCCCGTTCGACGAGTCCGGCGGCCTCGAGGCCGCGCGCCAGTTTCGAGACGTAGAGCGCTTCGAGCCCCGTGTGGTCGGCGAGTGCGCGCTGACTCGGCCGCAGCCCGGACCTTTGCATCCCCCACAGGGAACCCAGGAGCGAGTACTGGGCGTGCGTCAGCCCGAGGGGCGCGAGGGCCCGGTCGATGGCCACCCGCCATTTCATCGACAGTCGCCAGACGAGGAAGCCGGGGGTCGCACTCTCGGTCGTGTTGCTCATGGCCGATACAATACATAGCTACTATATCCATGGCTACTAAATATCGAAGCGGTCGTCGGGGAACTCCCCGGGGCCGGGTTCAGGCGTCCAGCTCCAGCAGGGCATCAGCGTGCGCGAGGCCGCTCTCGGCGGCGATCGAGTCCAGCGACTGTGCGTCACGCACCGGGGCGAACCGGACCGCGGGGCCGTCGGGCCCCGCCCCCGTCACCGCGCGGAACCCGTACACCGCGGGCCGCGGCAGGCTGTTGTAGGCCCACGGCGTGGAGAAGCAGTACGCGCCGGTGTCGTACAGCACCACGAAGTCGCCCGCCCGCAGTTCGGGCAGCTCCCGGGCGTGTGCGACGACATCCCCCGCGAAGCAGCAGGGCCCCGCGATGTCCTGGACGAGCGCCGGTCCGGCTTTCGGCAGACCTTCGGCGTCGAACGCGCCCACCCGCAGCGGCCGGGTCTCCGGCATGAAGACGGTACGGGTGGCGGTCTGCGCGCCGGCGTGGGTCAGGGCGATCCGCCGGCCCCCGGCGTCCTTCGTGGACTCCACCAGCGCGCCGATGAAGCCGTGCTGCGCCATCAGCGACCGGCCGAACCCGGTGACGAGTTCGTACCGCCCGTCGAGCAGCCCCGGCACCGCCCGGCGCAGGGCGGCCACGTAGCCGGCGAACGGGGGACCAGCCGTCTCGCCGGCGGAGCCGGCCGGCAGACCGCCGCCGATGCCGAGGCCGGTGACCTGTCTGCGCCCGAGCCGGGTGTTGATCTCCTCGGCCAGCAGATACGTCTCGCCGACGCCCGCCGCGATCAGCTCCAGGGAACACCCCTGGGCACCGGTATGCGTGTGCAGACGGGTCAGCCACGGGTGTGCCGCGAAGGACTCCACCACCCGGTCGCGCGCGCCGGGATCGCGCAGCGCCACGCCGGGCTTGGAGGTGGCCGCGGCCGTGCTCGTCGCGTCGATGGCCCCGCCCCCGACCTGGGGGTTGACGCGGAGACCGATGACGGAGGCCGCGTCGGAGGGCCGAAGGGAAGCGATCCGGCGCACCTCGTCGAGGCTGTCGGCGTTGAGCGCCACACCGAGCGCCAGCGCCCGGCGGATCTCGTCACGCGTCTTGACGGGGGAGTCGAGGACGATCTTCGCCGGTGCGAACCCGGCTTCGAGCGCGATCCGCAGTTCACCGGGGCTCGCGACCTCGCATCCCATGCCGCGATCCGCCAGGAGACGCAGCACCGGCACGAGGGAGGCGGCCTTCGCGGCGAAGGTGTGGAGCACCCCGGGCGCCTCGGCGAACGCCTCGTGGAGCGCGGCGACCGAGCCGCGTACGCCGTCCGTGTCGACGAATCCGGCGACGGGGCCGGCCTCGCCGAGCAGGCCGGCCGCGACGGCGTGGCGGACCGCCGCCGCGACACGCGCGGAGGAGGGCGAGGAGGCGGGCGAAGGGGAAAGGCTCATGGCATCGGATGCGGTGATCGGTCGGCCCCCAGTCTCCGTCCCACAGGACGACATCGGTGCGGACCCCCGGCCGGGCGGCCGGTGGACCGTACGGACCACGGCGAACCCGTCCGGTGAGGCGGACGGCGAACGGGACGAGCGGCGGATGCCGGGACCGTCCGGAGATCCCTCTCCGCCGCCGCTCAGGCGATGATCGGGACCACGGCCTCCGGCGTCAGCATCCGGAAGGTGAACGACTGATGGAAGTACAGCCTGATGTCGGTGGCGTCATGGTCCTGGTAGCCGATGGACAGGTCCTCGCCCAGGCACAGCTCGAAGTCGCCGCCCCGGGTGGACAGCAGCAGCCCGCCCGCGACGGCCGGCGCCCACAGGATCTGGTCGTCCAGCAGCCGCGCCAGGTGGGTGGAGACGGGATAGCCGTGGTCGGACGTTTCGGTCGCCTCCGTGAACGCGTCCGCGCCCAGCAGCAGCCGGTACGGGCCGTCCACGCCGGCGAGACGCAGCCGGGTCAGCGCCTGGCTGACCGTGGCGGGGTAGTCCCGCGCGTCGGCGGGCAACGGCAACGGGGTGTGCGAGGAGCCGTTGCGCAGACCGGCGATCCCGGCCGAGGCGTATCCGTCGATGATCGCCATGTCCTCGGCGAACGCACAGGTGCGCGCCGCGTCCTTGACGGGCTGCCAGTCGCTGTCGTCCGAGCCGCGCTCCACGTCGTCGACGGCCGCCCGCGTCACGGTGAACGGCACCCGCCACTCGATGACCGGCATCGACGTGCGGGCCCGGGCGATGACGTCGGGGGTGGGCGGATCGATGTCGCGCAGATGGCCGTCGCCGACCGCCGCCAGTCGTGGACCCTGGGGATCGCTGACGTCGACGACGCGGCGGCCGGCCAGATGGCGGGTGAAGGTGCGCCGGGCCTCCTCTTCGATCTGGTCCCAGGCGGCCTGGGTGACAGGGGCGAGTTCGCGGTGGAGGTTGTTCATCACTGGACGCTTTCTTGCAGGCTGCCGATGCGCAGCGAACCGTCCCGGACCGTCGGCGTGACCACGGCCCTCGGCGCCGGCGCGGACGCGGGCTCCGGCTGGGGCGTGGCCTCGGCGGAGGCGGGCAACGGCGGCGGGGCGTCGAGGAAGTCGGCGCCGGGGGCGTGGAAGAGCGTGCCGGTGACCGCGGTCGAGAAGTCGAGGATGCGGTCGTGGGTGACGTCCGGGTCGCCGAGGAACATGTTGCGGAGCATCCGCTCGGTGACCTCGGGGTCGGCGGCGAATCCGATGAAGTACGTGCCGAACTCGCCCTTCCCGAAGCTGCCGAACGGCATGTTGGCGCGCAGGATGTCGCGCTCGGTGCCGTCCGGATCCGTGAGGGTGGTCCGCGCGACATGCGAGTCGGCGGGTTTGACGTCGTCGGCCATCTCGATGTCGGTGAACTTCGTCCGCCCGATCACCCGCTCCTGCTCCTCGGTCGACAGGGCGTTCCACGAGGTCAGGTCGTGCAGGTACTTCTGTACGACGACATAGCTGCCGCCGGCGAAGGCGGGGTCCTCGTCCCCGACGAGAGCCGCCGACCGGGCGTCATCGCCCACCGGGTTCTCGGTGCCGTCGACGAACCCGAGCAGGTCCCGGTGGTCGAGGTAGCGAAACCCCTGCGTCTCGTCGACGACCCTCACCGAGCCGCCCAGCCGGTCCAGCAGTTGCGAAGCCCACTCCCAGCACACGTCCATCCGCTCGGCCCGCACATGGAACAGCAGGTCGCCCGGTGTCGCGGGGGCGTGATGGCGGGCGCCGCGCAGTTCCCTGAAGGGATGGAGCGAGGCGGGCCGGGGGCCCGAGAACAACCGGTCCCAGGCATCGGATCCGAACCCGGTCACGCAGACCAGCCCGGTGTCCGGGTAGCGGAATCCGATCGAGCGGGCGAACGCGGCCAGCTCCGGCAGCGCCTCGTGGACGACGGGCTCGCCCCCGGGCTCGATCGTGGCCACCAGGATCAGGGCCGCACTGCTCAGGGGCGCGACGACGGGCTGTGCCGCGGCCCGTCCCTCGGTGATCTCGGGCATGCGGCGGCTCCATGAGCTGACTCGGTGGTACGACGCGGTGGAACACGGCCCCCGTCTCAGGCGCGGCGAACGGGGACCCCCGCTGCCACTTACCCACATCCCGGGGCCCGCCGCACTCCGGGTCACCCGGCCGGGCGACGCGTACGACCGCTTGAGCCGCCGGGCACCCGGCACGCGGCGGTGAGGGGGGCGGAGCACCGACGGCACGGCACGCGGGCCGGAACACCACCCGACCGGGCCGGAGGGACTACCAGCCCCGGCCCGCCCGCACGAGGTGGTCGCGGACCAGGTCCACATGCGGGTTCGCGGCGGGGCCCGGCCGCTGCACCAGATAGGCCGTGTTGATCGGCGCGTCCTCCGGATCAGCGAGCAACGTCAGCGCGCCCGAGGCCAGTTCGGGCGCGCAGAGGTAACGGGGCAGCACCGAGAACCCCGCGCCCGCGGCGACCAGAGCGAGGACGCCGCGCAGGTCGGGGACGGTGACGGCGGCCGGGCAGACCAGCCGTGAGCCGAACACATGCCGCCAGTAGCGGCGGGCGATCGGCAGGTCTTCCGCGTACGTGATCAGCGGCACCCCGTGCAGCACCGCGGGCCCTTCGGCGGCGACCGCCCGCGGACCTCCGAGGCGCTCGGCGACGTCCGGTGCCGCGACCAGGACGAACTCCTCGTCCATCAGCGGGACGGCGCTGAGGGCGCGGCCCCGCGGACGGCTGGTCGCGATCAGCAAATCGTGCTGTCCCGACCGCATTTCGTCGAGCAGCGGGTCCGTCAGGCCGGCGCTGGTGCGCAACCGCACGCCCTGGGCCACGAGCGCCGCGAGCGCCGGGAGCACCCGCAGGCACAGCAGCTCGGCGGGTCCGGCCAGCCGGACAGGGCCGGTGGCCGGGGCGCCGACGGGGCTGTCGTCCCCGGTGATCACCGCCAGGTCGTCGAGGGGTGCGGCGACGCGGGCGGCGAGGGCGTCCGCGAAGGGCACCGCAACCACGCCACGTGCCTGCCGTTCGAACAGGTCGCGCCCCAGCCGGCGCTCCAGGGTCCGGATCTGGGTGGTCACCGTCGGCTGGGACAGGCCCAGCGCGCGGGCAGCGGCGGTGAAGGAACCGGAACGGTGCACGGCGAGGAAGGTGCGCAGCAGATTGAGGTCGGCCGGCCCGGGGGCGGCCGTCTGCCCCATTCCCGTCATCCCATTGGATTCCCTATCGCTCATGGCAGCGATCCTATTGGAACCCGGGGGGTCTCCCGCCGTAGCGTCGGATCCGTCGGCGTGACGGCGGCCCGAAGGAACGGGGCCGCCGGAGCGCACAGCCCACGGGGTGCAGGCCGCCCCGTCTCTCCGAAGGACATGACATGGCAGAGATCCTCTTCGTGGTGACCGGATCCGACCACTGGACCCTGGCCGACGGCACCGCACACCCGAGCGGCTTCTGGGCGGAGGAGGTCGTCGCCCCGTACGAGAGGTTCCGGGCCGCAGGACACGAGATCGTCGTCGCCACCCCCGGTGGAGTGGTGCCGACCGTGGACCGGGGCAGCCTGGCACCCGAGTTCAACGACGGCCAGGAGAACGCCGACAAGATGGCGGCGGCCGTATCCGCCATGGCCGAGCTCCAGCGTCCGCTGAAGCTGGAGGACGTGGACCCCGCCGACTACGCGGCGGTCTTCTACCCGGGCGGGCACGGGCCCATGGAGGACCTGGCGGTCAACGCCGACTCCGGCAGGCTGCTGACGCGCGCGCTGGACTCGGGGATGCCGCTCGGCATCGTCTGCCACGCCCCGGCCGCCGTCCTCGCGGCAACGAAGGACGACGGCGCCAACGCCTTCGCCGGCTACCGGCTCACCGGCTTCACCAATACCGAGGAGAGCCAGGCAGGCTTCGCCGACAAGGCCAAGTGGCTGCTCCAGGACCGTCTCGTGGAGGTCGGCACCGACTTCCAGGAGGGCGAGCCGTGGGCCCCGCACGTGGTCGTCGACCGCAACCTGGTCACCGGCCAGAACCCCGCATCGGCCGGCCCGCTCGCCGACGAACTGCTGAAGAGGATCGGCTGACGGTTCTCCCGGGTTCCGTGCCCCGCGCTCGTCGAGGCCACCACCGGCCCGGCTGCTCTGCTGCGGATCATGGCCGCGGCGGAGCCGGCCCTCCTCGTCGCGGGTCTCCCGGACCCGCACGCGTCGCGTCGGCAGCCCGGCGCGGCGGTGCCCGCCGCACCAGGAGGCGACACGGGTGGAACACGGCCACCGCCGGGCCCCGCTGGGCCTGCGCTCGCGTGAACCGGTGCCTCCTCCCCGCTTTCGCCCACGGTCTCCCGGTGCCGGGTGCGGCAGCCGGAGCGTGCCGGGCGCTGCTGCTCACGGCGTGACGATCGCGAAGTCGGGGTCGGGAGTGTCGAGCAGGCTCACGAGGGTCGCGAAGACCTCGGGGTCGCCTTGGGCCTGCACGTCGTCCAGGCCCTCGCCCGCCAGGACCGCGAGCAGTTGCGCCTTGGTCAGGGTCAGGGCCAGGTCGGCGGCCGGGGCCGGTGCGCCGGTCCTCGGGGCGGTATCGGTGCTGCGGTAGGTGAGGGCGCCGTTGGAGAGCAGGAGGTGCCAGGTGCGGCCCTCGTCGGTGACGTTCCAGGTCATGGTGAGCCGCTTGTCCCACGCGCTCGGACCGTCGATGCGGATGGCGAGCGAGTCGATGAGCATGTCGACGGTCAGAGCCATCGCCATCTCGGGGTTGGTCGTCTTCAGCGCGGTGTGCGCGACCTTGCCGCGCAGTTCCTGGGCGCCCATCAGGTAGAAGTTGCGCCAGGTGCCGTTCTCCGCACCGAAGCCGAGTTTCTCGTAGACCGAGGCCAGCGCCTGTTTGGCGAGCGAGTCGCCGGGCGCGGCGAAGACCGCGTGCCCCAGCAGCGTGGCCGCGAAGCGCAGGTCCCCCGACGCGGCGTACTCCTCGCCCTTGGCGATCAGCGCCGGCACACCGCCGTAGTCGGCGGCGAACCGCTGGGCCTGCTCGACGGGCGGGTGCTCCCACAGGTGGGCGGGGTTGCCGTCGAACCAGCCCATGTAGCGCTGGTAGATGGCCTTGACGTTGTGGCTGACGGAGCCGTAGTAACCGCGGTTGGCCCATCGGTTCGCGATCGCGGGCGGGAGTTCGATCCGTTCGGCGATCTCCGCGCCGGTCAGTCCCTGATTGGTCAGGCGCAGGGTCTGGTCGTGGAGGTAGGCCCACATGTCGCGCTGGCCGGCCAGATGCTCGATGATGCGGTCCCGGCCCCACGTGGGCCAGTGGTGGGAGGCGAAAGCGACCTCGGCCCGGTCGCCGAACAGTGTGATCGTCTCGCCCAGGTAGTGCGCCCAGATACGGGGGTCGCGGACCAGCGCCCCGCGCAGGGTCAGGATGTTGTGCATGGTGTGCGTCGCGTTCTCCGCCATGCACAGGGCCCGCCGGTCGGGGAAGTAGAAGTTCATCTCCGAGGGCGCCTCGGTGCCCGGCGTCATCTGGAAGACGATCCGCACCCCGTCGACGGTCTCCTCCTGACCGGTGCGCGTGATGTCCACGGTCGGCGGCACCAGGGTGATCGTGCCTTTGGACGTGGTCGTCCCCAGCCCGGCACCGATGTGCCCGGCAGGGCCCTTGCTCAGTTCCGCGCCGTACATGTACACCGCACGGCGGGTCATCGCGCCGCCCGCGTACACGTTCTCCGCGACCGCGTGCTCGAGGAACCCCGCCGGGGCGATCACCGGCACCGGGGGGTGGCCGTGCGGCAGGACGCCGCGCGAGCCGCCGAAGTGGTCGCCGTGCGAGTGGGTGTAGATCAGGCCGGTGACCGGGCGGTCGCCGCGGTGCTCGCGGTACAGCGCGAGCGCGGCGGCCGCGGTCTCCGCCGAGATCAACGGGTCGATGACGATGACCCCCTCGTCGCCCTCGACCAGTGTCATGTTCGACAGATCCAGGTTCCGGACCTGGTAGATCCCCGTCGTCACCTCGAACAGGCCCTGCTTGCCGCACAGCTGGCTCTGCCGCCACAGGCTCGGGTGCACGTTGGCCGGGCAGTCCCCGTCGAGAAACGCATACGCGTCCCCGTCCCAGACCACCCGCCCGTCGTCCGACCGGACGACCGCGGGCGAGAGCGCGGCGACGAAACCCCGGTCGGCGTCCTCGAAGTCGGACCTGTCGCTGTAATCGAGATCATTCATAGCCAAGGGATAGCCTAGAAAGCACCCATATGCGCGTAAATAGGTCACGCGCCTCTCGGTCACTTGCCTCCAGCTCTCGGTGCTTTCCGCGCTGTGGCCCAGCTCCGCGGTCTTCGACGTATCGGTCGTCCCCGCCCCCGTCTGCGCCGGCACGGTCGTCCACCGCCCCGGTTGTGTTCCGGTGGGTCGGGCTGACCACGAGCGCGGGTGGCTCGGAGGCCGGATCGACGAGGGTGGCGGGGCGGGCCCCGCGCGGCCCGGTGCCGGGCGGGACAGGCGGGGGAGCAGCCGGCCTTCCGATCACCGCTCAGGAGCGGAAGGTCCGGCGGTAGGTGTCGGGCGGGACCCCGACGCTGCGGTGGAAGTGGCGGCGCAGGGTGGTGGCCGTGCCCATGCCGGTGACCACGGCGATGCTGTCCACGGTGGCGTTGGTGGTCTCCAGCAGTTCCTGGGCATGGCGGATGCGCTGGGTGTGGAGCCACTGCAGCGGCGTCGTGCCGGTGAGGTGCTTGAAGTGCCGGCCGAGGTGGCGGGAGCTCATGCCTGCCTGGCGGGCCAGGTCCTCCACGCTGAGCGGTTGGTCCAGTCGCTCCAACGCCCAGGAGAAGAGCCCGCCCAGGGGGTGGCTGCCGGGGGCGGGGAGGGGGGTGGCGATGAACTGGGCCTGACCGCCGTCCCGGTGGGGCGGGATGACCAGGCGTCGGGCGATCCTGTTGGCGTTGGCCGAGCCGTGGTCGAGGCGGACCAGGTGGAGGCACAGGTCCATGGCGGCGGCCTTGCCCGCGGAGGTGAGGACGTCGCCGTTGTCGACGTAGAGGACGTCCGGATCGACGGTGGCCGCCGGGTGGCGCCGCGCCAATTCCCGGGTGTGGGCCCAGTGCGTGGTGGCACGCCTCCCGTCGAGCAGCCCGGCCGCGCCCAGCACGAAGGCGCCCGTGCACAGCGAGGCCACGCGGGCACCGGCCGCGTGAGCGGCGCGCACCGCCTCGACCAGTTCGGAGGACGGTTCGCGATCCGTGTCGGCCCAGCCGGGAACGATCACCGTGTCCGCCTCGGCGAGATGGTCGAGTCCGCGGTCGGGTTCGAGGCGGAAGCGGCCGACGCGCACCGGGTCGTTCCCGCAGAGGAGGAAGTCGTACCAGGGGTCCACGACGTGGGTCAGGTCGGACCCGAAGATCTCGACGGCGACGGACAGTTCGTAGTGGAGCATGCCGTCGGTGACGGCCAGCGCGACAGTGGGCATGTCCGGAACTGTATGTGACACGTCGTTTCCGACCCTCGTGTGCGGGCTGCCCCGTGGACAGGATGGGGGTCTCGGATGCGCAGGGGAACGGACTTCGCGGCGGTTCGACATCACCACGGAAGCGCGAGTGCTCGGGGGCGGTCTCATGGGGCAGGCGGGCCGGCGGTGGATGCCGCCCGCGCACGGCCCCACGGGACGGTTCGTGGTCGCCGGGCTCGCCGGACGGTTCGTCCCGGTGCGGCCGGGGGCAACGTACAGCTCCGCGCCCCTCGTTGCCGTGGTCGTCGAGCGCGTCCTGACCGCCCGCACCAGGGATATCGGCGTCGCCCGCCGGTGGGATGTTCGCCGCTCCGCAGGCCGATTCCCCGGCGCGGGAAGCCTGTTGGCCGTTCCCGCCATGACCTCGGTGGTAATGGCGGAGCCCATGGCACCGGGCGAGCATGGTGCCAACCCCGCAACCGCCTCATGAAGGGATCCCCTCATGCCGTACTTCGAGTCCACGACGGATCACACCCGCCTCCACTTCGTCGATTACGGTCCGGCGAGCGGGCCCGTCATCGTCTTCGTCAACAGCTCCTACTTCAGCACCGGGATGTGGGAGTACCAGATGCTGCCGCTGGCGGCCGAGGGCTTCCGGTGCGTGGGGCTCGACCGTCGAGGACACGGCAGGTCCGACGACGTCTGGGGCGGATTCGATCTCGATACGCTGGCCGGGGATCTGGGCGCTCTGCTCGACCACCTGGACCTGCTCGACGTCACACTGGTCGGGCACTCCTTCGGCACCGTCGAGGTCGTGCGCCACCTGACCCTCAACGGGGGTGACCGGGTGGCCCGGATCGCTCTCGTCAGCGGAGTGGCGCCGGGGCCGGCCCGGTCCGCGGATCACCCCGAGGGACTGGACCCAGAGCTCATCCGGGCGTTCAACGAGACGTTCCGGCAGGACCGGGCGAAGTTCTTCGCCGACGGGGCGGACGCCTTCTTCGCCCGCCACCTTCCGGGCCACCCGGTGTCGGACGCGTACGTGGCGCGCATGGTGGATCTCTGCCACGGGGCGACGGCACGGGCCGGGACGGCCCTCAACGATCACCTGATCACACTGAATCTCGTGCCGGAGCTGGCGAAGATCGACTGCCCGGTCCTCGTCGTGCACGGGTCCGCCGACGCTTCCGCCCCGCTCCACCTCACGGGCCGCCGCTCGGCCGCCCTGATCCCGGGTGCGACGCTCCGTGTGTACGAGAACGCGGGACACGGGCTGTTCGCGACCCACGCGGACCGACTCAACGAAGACCTGCGCGCCTTCGCCCGCAGCTGAGCCGACGGGCGACGTGTGCGTGCGGCGGTGGCGACGGGCTACTGCGGATGAAAGACCGTGCCGCTCCGACGGGTGCGGCACGGTGGCTCTCACCCGCGGCCGCACGTGCCCCCCACGTGCTGGGCGTTCCCCCCTCTGCTCGGCATGCCCACCAAACGGCCATGCGCCCCTCTGCTCGGCATGCCAGCCAACCGGCCAAGCTGCCCCCACCGGCTGGGTGCGCCCCCTCGTGCTCTGCGGCCCCCCACCGCTCAGCGCTTCGCGCGGATCGGGGGCTGCCCGGCCGGCGTCGGAAACGTCTCGATCGGGTGCCGTTCCATCCGTCCCTCCTACAGCACGAGTGTCAGCCCGAAGGAACGCCGCAGGCCCTCGGTTCCGCGTTCGGTGACGTGGACGAGCCGTGGAGCCGGTCCCCAGCGCACCCAGTCCAGGTCGAAGAGGCGGGTCGTGAGCGCGGCACCGAGGCCGCCGGCCAGGTGGTGGCGGTGTTCGCTCCAGTCGACGCAGTAGCGGATCGGAGGCCGGCGCGGGGGCAGCCGGTCCGCGTCGACGCCGAGCGCGGCCAAGCGCTCCCGGCCCGTATCGGTGAGTTCGTAGCGGACGTCGCGCCCGTAGGAGGCGGGCCGGTCGCGTACCGCGTCCTCGGCGCGGTGGCCGCCGTCGGGGCCGGTCAGGACCCGGTGTTCGAGCAGCGCGGCCATCAGGCCGACGCCGAGCCGGCCGGCGAGGTGGTCGTAGCACGTACGGGCGCGGTGCAGGGCGTTGGTGCGGTTGCTCTGCTTCAGCGAGGTGAGGGGCAGTGGTGGGGCGATCAGTGCCAGCGCCTCCAGTGCGGCGCTGATGTCCGGTCCGGCCAGCCGGTAGTAGCGGTGCCTGCCCTGCCGGGTGACCGTGACGAACTCGCCCTCCACCAGCTTGCCCAGGTGCACGCTGGCGGTGGCG
Organism: Streptomyces sp. A0642; assembly: GCF_004795105.1. Lineage (GTDB taxonomy): Bacteria > Actinomycetota > Actinomycetes > Streptomycetales > Streptomycetaceae > Streptomyces. The sequence goes on from NZ_SSBL01000003.1 coordinate 73,559, forward strand.
GCACTGACGCCCGCCTCGCCCGCGAGCGCGCTCGCCGGCAGGGCCCGGCCGTCGGCCAAGGACTTGAGCATCCGGGCCCGCGAGGGATCCGCGATCAGGGCCGCGGCGCGGGCGATGTCGGTCTGCTGTTTGAGCGGTTCGCCGTCCATGACCGCAGCGTACGACAGCGACACTTTGACGGGCGACGAAGTGTCGGGCCCCGATGATCTCCTCATGACCGCATCGGATCTCGCTCACCGCACCACGACACCGCCACGGCAGGACGTCGGCGACCGGCTCCCGGCGAAGCTCGCACCGGCTCCACTGATCGCGCTCAGTCTCGGCTACTTCCTCGTCATGCTCGACGTGACGGTTGTGAACGTCGCCCTGCCCGACATCCGGACCCACCTGGGCACCGGCGCCGCCGCACTGCAGTGGACCGTGGACGGATACAGCACCGTCTTCGCCGGCCTGCTGCTGCTCGGTGGCTCGCTCGCCGACCGGCTCGGCCACCGCCGGATGTTCGTGACCGGGCTCGGTGTCTTCACCCTCGCCTCGCTCGCCTGTGCCCTTGCCGGGTCCGCGGGGGCGCTGATCGCGGGGCGGCTGGTGCAAGGTGGCGGGGCCGCACTGCTGGTGCCGGCGTCGCTCGGCCTGCTCCAGGCGACGTATCCCCACCGCGCGACGCGCGCTCGCGCCCTCGCCGTCTGGGGCGCGGTCGCCTCGGTGGCCTTCGGCGCAGGGCCGGTGGTCGGCGGGCTGATGATCGCCACGGCCGGGTGGCGTTCGGTGTTCTGGCTGAACGTGCCCGTCGCCGTTGCGGCGGTCGCGCTGAGCCTCAGGTGCCTGCCGGCCGGCGCACGCCCCGCCCGCACGCGCCGGATACCTCTCTCCCCGGGGTCTCGGCCGCGCTCGCGCAAGGGAGACCCCATGGGCCAGGTGCTCGCCGTCGTCGGTCTGGTCGCACTGGCCGGCGGCCTCAACGAGGCGGGGACGCGCGGCTGGACCTCACCGGTGGTGCTGTCGGCGTTCGGCCTCGGCGCCGTTGCCCTGACCGCCTTCGCCGCCGTGGAACGCGCCCTCGAAGCACGCGCCGCCGCCGACGGCCGGCGAGCGCCACTGCTCCCGCCCTCGCTCTTCCGCTCGCGCGCCTTCGCGGCCACCGCGGCTGTGGGCCTGCTGATCAGCCTCGGCTACTACGGCATGCTCTTCCTGACCACCCTGTACTTCCAGCAGGAGCGCGGCTTCAGCGCCCTGGCCACCGGTCTGGCGCTGCTGCCGTCGGTGGGCATGGGTCTGCCGGCGGCGCCGCTGTTCAGCCGGATCTCCGCGAGGACCGGCCCGTACGTGCCGATGGCCGCGGGGCTGCTCCTGGGCACGCTCGGCTTCCTCGGCTGGCTGCTCGCCGGGGACCGCACGCCGTATCCCGTCCTGCTGTTCGCCCTGATCGCCACCGGCCTCGGCCAGACCATGACGGCGCTGGCCGCCACCGCCGCCGTCATCGATGCCGCCCCGGCCTCCGGCGCGGGCATCGCCGCCGCCGTCTTCCACGTCTCCCGGCAGACCGGCAGTGCGGTGGGGGTGGCCCTTTTCGGGACCTTCGCCACCACGGCGGCCGGCTTCACCGCCGGCCTGCGACTGTCGGCGGGGGTCGCCGCAGCCGCCTTCGCCGCCGGCGCCCTGCTGGCCCTGACCGCCGGACGCGGTACCCGCGCCCGCCCTTCTGTTGACCCCAGGTGACCCGTGTCCGCTTCACTCCCGGCTTCACTTCCGACTTCACTTCCGACCAACCGATGGGACTTCGCGATGACGAACCTCGACACCACCACTCCGGAACCGAAGGCGATCTCGCAGGTGCTGCACTACACCGCCTTCGCCACCAGCCCGGCCGGCGGCAACCTCGCCGGCGTCGTCCTCGACGCCACGGCGCTCGGCGACGACGAGATGGTGGCGATCGCCGCCGGCCTGGACTATTCGGAGTCCGCCTTCGTCACCCCCGGGCCCGCCGCCGACGACCGCTCCTTCACCCTGAGGTTCTTCAGCCCCAAGGCGGAGGTCGGCTTCTGCGGCCACGCCACGGTGGCCACCGCGGTGGCGCTCGGCGAACGGCTCGGCACAGGTGACTTCGACTTCCACACCTCGGCGGGACTGGTGCCCGTCCGGGTCGTACGCGAGGACGGCATGCTCAAGGCCACCCTCACCAGCGTGGAACCGGCGGTGTACGAGGTGGAGCCGGCCGATGTCGCGGAGGCCCTGGCGGCGCTCGGCTGGGAGGCCGGCGAACTCGACGCCGCCCTCCCGGCGCGCATCGCCTTCGCGGGCGTGCGCCACCTGGTCCTGGCGGCCGCCACCCGCGAGCGACTGGCCGACCTCGACTACGACTTCGACCGGTTGCTGCGCCTGATGCACCGGCTCGACCTGACGACGGTGCAGCTGGTGTGGCGTGAATCCGCCACTGTCTTCCATGTCCGTGATCCGTTCCCCGTCGGCGGCGTGGTGGAGGACGCCGCCACCGGTGCCGCGGCCGCCGCCTTTGGCGCCTACGCCCGCGAACTCGGTCTGGTTCCGGCGGCCGCGCACCTCACCCTGCACCAGGGCCACGACATGGGCCGTCCGTCTCTGCTGGAGGTCGACCTGCGCGCCGGGGAGCCGCGGGTACGTGTCACCGGCGCTGCGATCGGCGTCTGACCCGCCCGGCACACTCGTGCGCCGTGGCCACCACGAAAGCCCCACTCTCGGGCCGGCCGTCAACCATCCGACGGCCGGTCCCGCAAGGAGCCCGGCGCGGCGCGCGCCGACGGGAGCCGGACGCTCTTCGACCGGCTGATCATGTCTCTGGTCGGCGGCCACCTCGTCATCCGCGGCACCGGACGCCTGCGTGGCCACCTCGTCATCCGCGGCACCGGACGCGTGCGTGCGGGCCCAGATGGTCAGTCCGCCGGCCGTGGGTATGTCAGGCGGTGCGCTTCACATGGCGGGCCAGCCACATCAGCAAGGCGTCCAGGTCGGTGGCGGCCGAGAGTACCCGCTCGACCGCTTCGGGAGTGTGCAGCCACTCCTCGCAGCCGAGAGAACGGGCGGCGATCAGCGAACGGTGGCGCAGCAGGTCCGCACGGGGGTGGTCTGCCGGACAGCCGCGCGGCGGGCGTCGCATCACGTCCCCGGAGAGGTCATAGCCCTTCTGCCGCAGGTCGTTGACGAGGGCCGACAGTTCGCGGCCGCTGCCCTCGGAGGCCACGGCCCTGCGGAACGCGTCCACCTGGCCCGGGTCGGGATACCACCAGGCGCCCTGGATCCGCAGGCCGTCCAGGGAGAACCGGAGACCGATCTCGACCTTGCGGCCGAGCCGGATCACCGCGCTCTGGTTCTGCCACCACCAGGAGCCGGTGCGGTAGTGCCAGACCGAGAAGTCCTCGTACCGGGGGTCGGTGTCCGCGACATCGTTGAGCAGGGCGATCATCGGCTGCCGGACCAGTCGCTCGCGGTCGGCGCGGCAGCGCTCCCTGGTCGCCCTGGCCGGTTCACCCTGGAGCTGCCACAACACGTCGATGGCCTGCTCCGGCCAGCCGGTGAACTGTCGCTCCATGCGCGGAGGATAGCCCAGCCCGCCGTTGGCGAGTCCCGCGTCCCCGGGCCGGCCGGCGGCTCCGTCACCGGCCCCGGTCGCGGAGCCGGTCAGCTTTCGACTTCGGACTTGTCGTCGCCCCAGAGGGTGTGGAAGGCGCCGTCGCGGTCGGTGCGGTGGTAGGTGTGTGCGCCGAAGTAGTCGCGTTGGCCCTGGGTGAGGGCGGCGGGGAGGCGTTCGGCGCGCAGGGAGTCGTAGTAGGCGAGGGTGGCGGCGAAGGCGGGGGTGGGGACGCCCTGGGTGACGGCGGTGGCGATCACCGTGCGCCAGTCGTCCTGTGCGGCGGCGATCTCCTCGGCGAAGCTCTTGTCGGACAGGAGGCTCGGCAGCTGCGGCTGCGCTTCGTAGGCGCTGGTGATGCGGTCGAGGAACGCGGCCCGGATGATGCATCCACCGCGCCAGATCGCGGCGATCCTGCCGAGGTCGATGTTCCAGTCGTACTGCTCGCTGCCGGCGGCGATCTCGTGGAAGCCCTGGGTGTAGGCGACGATCTTCGAGGCGTACAGCGCCTGCTCCACCTGGTCCGCGAAGGCCTTCGCCTCGTCCGCGCCGAGCTGGTGCGCGGTCGGTCCGGCGAGGTGGCGCGAGGCCTCGCGGAGGGCGGTGTGGCCGGAGACGGAGCGGGCGAAGACAGCCTCGGCGATGCCCGAGACCGGAACGCCCAGGTCGAGCGCGATCTGCACGGTCCAGCGGCCGGTGCCCTTCTGCTCCGCCTGGTCGAGCACGACGTCGACGAAGGGTTCGCCGGTCGCCGCGTCCACGTGTGAGAGCACCTCTGCGGTGATCTCGATGAGGTAGGAGTCCAGACGCCCGGTGTTCCAGGTGCGGAAGACGTCCGCGATCCGGGAGGGGGAGTATCCGGCCACGTCGCGCAGGAGCTGGTACGCCTCGCCGATGAGCTGCATGTCCGCGTACTCGATGCCGTTGTGCACCATCTTCACGAAGTGGCCGGCCCCGTCCGGCCCGATGTGGGTGGTGCAGGGCGTGCCGTCCTTCGCCTTCGCCGCGATCTTCTCCAGCATCGGTCCGAGCGACTCGTACGACTGGGCGGAGCCGCCCGGCATGATGCTCGGCCCGTTCAGCGCACCTTCCTCGCCGCCCGAGATGCCCGCGCCGACGAAGTGAACGCCCCGTTCCCGCAGCTCCTTCTCGCGGCGCCGGGTGTCCTCGAAGTGCGCGTTGCCGCCGTCGATGATGACGTCGCCCTCGTCCAGCAACGGGGCGAACTCCTGGATGACCGCGTCCGTGGCCTCTCCGGCCTTCACCATGACGACCAGGCGGCGTGGCCGTTCCAGCGCCGCGACGAACTCCTCGGGCGTGTGCGCGGGCACGAAGGCCCCCTCGCCGCCGAACTCCTTCACCAGGGAATCGGTCTTCGCCGTCGTGCGGTTGTGCACCGCGACCGTGTAGCCGTTGCGGGCGAAGTTACGGGCCAGATTGCGGCCCATCACCGCGAGTCCGGTGACGCCGATCTGCGCACTGCCGCTCATCTGTCTGCTCCTGCCGTCTGTGGGGAGGACCGGGGAAGGCCCGCGGCCGCGAGGGTGCCGGGCGTGGATCGCGGGCCGGCTCGCCCGCGGTGCCGCGATGTCCAGTATGGATACGGGGGTGGAGGACGGCCTGTTCAGCGCCCCGACGGCGTGCCGTGGCCCGGCCCGTCCGCCGGGCCGGTGTGCTCTCGGCCCGCCCCTCCGCCTGTGTATATTCGGAGAAAAGCTAAAGGTCCTAGGAAGCACGGCGGCACACGAGGGGGCGGGGATGGTTCGCGCAGGGCTCACGACCGACCGGGTCGTGGCGGCGGCTGCCGACCTGGCCGACTCGGACGGCTTCGACAAGGTCACCATCTCCGCGCTCGCCCGTGGCTTCGGCGTCAAGGACGCCAGCCTGTACTCCCACGTCAAGAACCTCCACGACCTGCGCACCCGGGTCGCGTTGCTGGCCGCCGGGGAGTTCATCGACCGGATCGAGGCGGCCGTGGCCGGGCGGGCCGGAAAGGACGCGCTGACCGCCTTCGCCGACGCCTACCGGTCCTTCGCCCTGGAGTGCCCGGGCCGGTACGAGGCGACGCGGATGCGGGTCGACCCCGCGATCGTCGCCGAAGCGCCCGCCTACCACCGGACCATCGAGACCACCTCGTCGATGCTGCGCGCCTACGGGCTCACCCAACCCGATCTCACGGATGCGGTACGGCTGCTGCGCAGCACCTTCCACGGGTTCACCGCGCTGGAGGCCGACGGCGGATTCGGTGCGCCGCGCGCCGTGCAGACGTCCTGGGAGCGGGCGGTCGAGGCCCTGCACTTCCTGCTGGCCAACTGGCCCTCGGCGACCGGCGGGGGCGGACGCGGCGCGTGATGCCGCGGGTGGGTGGCGGCCGGGAGCGGCCAGGCCGGCTGCCGCGCCGGAGAGACCCGGCCACGGGGTGGCCGGAACTCGCTGTGCTCTTGTCATCACCCGCTGTCTGCCCATACGTTGACCGCTTGCGACGTGTCCTACTGCCAGTGGGGGAGCCAAGTCATGGCCGCGAACGGACGGCACCGCAGATACCAGCCGAGCCGCATCAACCGTGCCTCGCTCACGGTCACGGCAGGCGGCGCGGGTCTTGCCCTGCCACTCATCACCGCGGCCTCGGCGGGCGCGGCGTCAGCCGATGTCTGGGACAAGGTCGCCGCGTGCGAATCCACCGGCAACTGGCACATCAACACGGGCAACGGGTACTTCGGCGGGCTTCAGTTCACCCGGTCGACCTGGGCGGCGTACGGCGGCACGGCCTACGCGCTGCGTGCGGACCTGGCCACCCGGGACGAGCAGATCGCCATCGCCGAGAAGGTCCTCGACGGCCAGGGCCCGGGAGCGTGGCCGGTCTGTTCCGGGAAGGCCGGCCTGACGCGGGGCGGTGACGGCCCCGACATCAGCACGCAGACCGAGCGGACCGCAGCGGTCGCGACGCCGAAGAAGGCCGAGCCCCGGGCCTCCACGCAGGCAAGGGCCGAGACGAGAGCGGTCTCGGCGCCGGCCACCCCGACCACCGTGCCGGGCATGCGCGATTCGTACACCGTGGCGCGTGGGGACTCGCTCTCCGGGATCGCGGCCGACCGGCGCCTCGAAGGCGGCTGGCAGCGGCTCTACTCGGCGAACCGCAAGGTCGTCGGTGACGACCCGGACCTGATCTTTCCCGGCCAGCGCCTGAGCCTCGACCTGGCGGGGCCTGCGAGGACGGGCGCCGGCACCGTTCCGAAGGCGGACGCCCCGGCCGAGCGGACGGCCGGGCGCAAGGCGGCGCCCGCAGCGAAGAAGACGGCGGAGCCGGAGCACGGTCGCCCGTCGCACCCCCCGAAGGCGGAGCCCAGGCCGACGGAGCGGCCGAAACACACCGAGCACCCGAAACACACGCAGCAGCCCAAGCACACCCAGCAGGCGAAGCCGAAGCCCAAGAAGGCCGAAAGCCACAGGACCGAGAGCCACAAGACCGAGCGGGCGGAGAAGCACTCGGGGCTCACCGCCCCGGTCGCGGCAGGCATCGGCACCCCGTACCACCAGGCAGGTTCCTGGTCCAGCGGCTACCACACGGGCGTCGACTTCCCTGTGCCCACCGGCACATCGGTGAAGGCGGTGCGGGCCGGCACGGTCGTCTCGGCGGGCTGGGGCGGGGCGTACGGCTACCAGATCGTCATCCGGCACAGCGACGGCAAGTACAGCCAGTACGCGCACCTGTCGTCGCTCCTCGTGCGCTCCGGCCAGCACGTCGGCGGGGGTCAGCGCATCGCCCGCTCCGGTTCCACCGGCAACGTCACGGGGCCGCACCTGCACTTCGAGATCCGGACGGGCCCCGACTACGGCTCCGACATCGACCCGCTGGCCTACCTCAGGGCGGGCGGCGTCAGGGTCTGAACGCCGGGGCGGTCACCGGCCGCGGCGGCGGAGGCGGCGGACCCCGCGGAGGACGCGTTCCTGCGCGCGGCGCCGCCGAGCCCGACGCCGCCCAGCGGCTGCGGGTCCGGTCCGAACGCGGACTGAGCCACCCGGCGTTCCAGTGGGCTCCGCACGGGCAGCAGCAGAGGGTCGGGAAACGTTTCGCCGGGCGTCACCGGCGACCTCGGCACCGCGGGCTCGCCCAAGGTCGCCACGGCCGGAGCCGTCGACCGGACCGGCCGCGGCAGACGACCCGGGTCGCCCGGTGCATCCGCCGGGCCGGCCGCTCCGCCCACCGGGTCCGGCGAGCCGGCGGGCCCGGTGAAATCCCCGGGGCCGTCGCCGGAGGTCCCCGTTCGCACGGACGCCGCCGAGGGCGCGGCGACAGCGGCGCCGCCCGCTGCCCTGCTCGCCCGGACGGCGGCCGGCGCGTGCCCGGCCCCGGCCTGCCCGACCTCGCGGCGCTCCGCGCTCATCCGTTCCGTGGTGAGCATGATCAGTCCGCCGGCCGCCACGGCCCCGCAGACCAGGGCGAGCATCGTGCCGGCCGTGCCGTGCCGGAACTGCTCACCGAACAGCGTGATGCCGACCGCCGCGGCCACCACCGGGTTCACCACGGTCACCGTGGCGAGCGGGGCCGTCAGACCCGCGCCGCGGTAGGCGGCCTGGGACAGCAGCAGTCCGGCTCCCGCGAGCGCGGCGATGACCAGCAGCGTGGGAAGGCCGGCGCCCACCGAGCCCGAGGTCCACTGCATGGCCACGGTCTTCGTGAACACCGACGCGATGCCGAAGGCGACCCCCGCCGCCCCGGCCAGGACCACGCTGCGTATCACCGGCCGGCGCATGGCCCTCGCGACCAGGATGAGAGCGGCCACCGCCCCGAACGTCACGGTGGCGAGCATCAGCTGCTCCGCCCCGCCCAGGGTGTGCGCGTCGGAACTCCCGGTCAGGGCCAGCAGTCCCGCGAGCCCCACCGTCGCCATGACGGCCCCGCGCCAGGCGGTGGCCCCGGCCTTGCGGTGTACGAAGAGAGCGGCCATGGGCAGGGCGAACACGATGGTCAGCGCGCCCAGCGGCTGGACGAGGCTGAGCGGGCCGTACGCCAGCGCCACCACGTGCAGGACGGCGCCCACGCCGTTCAGCGCCACCGCCGCCCACCAGACGCGGTCACGCAGCGGTGCGAGGGAGCGGCCGTCCGAGGCCGTGGCCACGCGCTCCTGCACGATCGCCCCGGCCGCGTAGGCGACCGCGGAGACCAGTGACAGCAGCACGGACAGCGCGAGGGAACTCATGTACACCACGATCTCCCTTCAAAGCCGCCGCGTCGTCGTCCCTGAGACTGCGATTCGGCCTACTGCTTTGGTAGTACGGGAGTGGTCCCGGTGTCCTCCTCCCGACGGTAGTCCTCCCTGCGGCCGACGTCAGAACGATCATCCCGCACGGATACGGTGAACCGCGAGCCGCGGCACTGCCGGTACCCGTGGCATCACCTCAGGTGGGCGGCGGGGCGGAGGGAGGAAGGCCGATGGAGGGGGACGACGCGAGCGGCCCGGGCGGGTTTTTCGCGCTGCGGACGGCCCCGGTACCGGACGGCGGGCACCTCGCGCTGGCGCGGCTGTACGCGGGGGAGGGCGCACCTCTCACGGCCCGGATCGATACGGTCGCGGAGCGGCTCGGGACGTCCGAACGCCGCGTCGCCGCCTCCGTGGCGCATCTGGGCCTCGCCGCGCGGCTGTGGTCCATCGCGCTGGGAGCGGCTGCCCTGACGGGAGGTGTCCCCGGCCTGCGGGCCGAGGACCTCCACTGGGATCCACGGCTGCCCGCACCGCAGGACCTCTGGTCGGGGGGCGGAGCCGCGCGTGCGGGCTCGGCCGCCCGGATCCGGGAGGCCGTCCAGTACGGCCATCTCGCACCGCTCGCCGAGGCGGTCCGAAGGGACACCCCCGTGCCGGTCCGGCTGCTGTGGGGGAACGCCGGATCCGCTCTGGCGGGAGCCGTGCGGCAGCTGATCGCCTGGGCGGGCGCCCACGCCAGGCCCGACGTCGCCGCGCGCGCCCGGGCCCTGGCCGCCGAACTCTTCGACCACCCGGATCTGCGCGGCACGGGCGCGCCCCACGGGCCGGGCTTCCGGAGGGGCACCTGCTGCCTCTACTACCGCGTCCCGGGCGGAGGCCTGTGCGGTGACTGCGTCTTCGACGAGGCCCCGCGCCGGCTCCGGGGCCGCTCCGGCGGGGGATGAGACGGGCGCCACGCCTTCGTACGGCAGAGCCTTTCGGGTTTCTCTCGTGAGCGGTTCGGCACGTAAGGGGGCCGGGGAGCGGCGAACGGGTTACGAAGTCGGAGTCGACGCGGAACGGTTCGTCTCCGCGCCACCCCGTCCCCGCCCCGAGGAGCCCGGACATGCAGCAGTCCACCGCGAGGACCACCGGTGCCGGGCTCCGTGCCCGTACCCCGAGGCCGATCGGTATCAGGCATGGTTCTTGACCTCGTCGTCATCGGCCTGGCCATCAACGCGGGGCCGTTGCACAACAGCGCGTTCATCCTGCTGCTGTCCGCACCCCGGGGTGTGCGCAAGGGACTGGCGTTCATCCTGGCCTGGCTCGGCTGCCTGGTCCTGGTGCTCGCCGCCGTGCTCCTGCTGACCGGTGGCAAGCCCCCGGCCCCGAGAAGCGCCCCTTCCACGCTCGCCCTGGCACTCAAACTGGTGCTGGGCATCGCGATGGTGGTCTACGCGGAGCGGAAGCGGAGCCGGGGCGGAGGCCGCCGGGCGCCCCGGACCCCCAAGTGGCTGGGAAGGCTGGACAGCGCCTCCGGCTGGACCGCCGCCGGACTGGGCGTTCTGCTGCAGCCCTGGGGTCTGGTCGCCGCGGGCGCCGCCACCGTCGTCCAGGCGCATCTGACCTCCCTCGCCTCCTACGCGGCTCTGGTGGTCTTCTGCCTGCTGGCGACCTCCGGGCTGATCGCGATGGAGCTGTACGCGACGTTCCGGCCCGAGAAGGCACGCACGGAGCTCGGTGCGCTGCGCGAGTGGACCGAGACTCATCAGGACCAGGTGATCGTCACGTTGTCCCTGCTCGCCGGAGTGTGGCTGGTCGCCAAGAGCATCTACCAGCTCGTCTGATCCGCGGTCCCGCCGGGCACACCGAAGGACGGCGCGACGAGCCGGTGCGCGCCGTCGTGCCGAGGCATCTGACGTGGGCTCTTCCTGAATTCCTCCGCTCCGCACCGGGGCTTGTCATGGACCTGGACAGCGCCGCATGCGGCGTGCTGTCATGCCAACGGTCAATCCTTCCAACGTTGTACATCGCGTGGCAGCGAGCCGCCACCCTTCCCCGCGAGGAGGTTCCGTGCGCATCGACAAGAGACTGATTCTGTTCCTGGCAGCCGCCGTGGGCGCCGCAGGACTGACCGCCGTACCCGCCGCGTCGGCGGTCGGCCAGGACCCCGGAGACTCCTCCGACGTGCGAGGGCTGAAGGGGGAGTACTACACGCAGTCCGCCCCGGGAGCCTTCGACTTCGGCGATCTCAAGGCCACCGGGTTCGATCCCTCCATCGACTTCCCGACCCTGGAGTCGCGGCTGACCTCGGCCACCGGACAGGCCGACGACGCCAGCATCCGGTGGACCGGGAAGATCGTGCCGGAGAAGTCCGGCGCCCATACGTTCTCCATGATCGGGGACAACGGCTTCCGTCTCTGGATCGACGGGAAGCCGGTCATCGACCACTGGGTCGACGACTGGGAGCGCGAACAGACCTCCCAGCCGGTCGAACTGAGCGCCGGGACCGCCTACGACTTCAAGGTGGAGTTCTTCGAGCATCAGGGAGGCTCCAACCTCCACCTCAAGTGGACGGAGCCGGGCGGCGCCAAGGTGACCGTCCCGCAGTCCGCTTTCCGGCTTCCGGACGACTTCGCGTACGACGGGGCCGTCGGCACCACCGTTCTCGCCGACGGACGCACCCTCAAGCTCGACTTCGCGCAGAAGCTCGGCGCCCTTCCGGCCGGACTCGTGAACCACCTGGACGCCGTGATCGGCGGTGCCGCATGGCCGCTCGGCGCGGTCGAGGCCGATCCGGCCGATCCGCGCAGCCTGACCGTGGCCCTCCGGGAACCCGTCGTCGGGAACAGGACCGGGGACGCCCCGGGCCTGGCCGACATCCGCTACGACGGGGACGGCGCACTGACCGGAGAGGACGGCAAGGCGGTCGGAGCCTTCTGGTCCAGTGGGCCCAACCGGTCGACGTACCAGCTCCGCACGGAGTGGGCCGACGAGGTGGGGCCGGGGAACGCCCTGCCCGAGTACCCGCGGCCCCAGCTCACCCGCGACAACTGGCAGAACCTCAACGGGTCCTGGGAGTTCGCCGCGGCGAAGGCGGGGGAGCAGCCGCCGGTCGGCAGGAAGCTCGGCGAGAAGATCCTCGTCCCCTACCCGGTCGAGTCGCAGCTCTCCGGGATCGAACGGCACGAGGACCGCATGTGGTACCGCCGGACCTTCGCCGTGCCGAAGAACTGGAAGGTCGGCTCGGCGAAGCGGCTCCAGCTGAACTTCGGCGCCGTGGACTGGCGGTCCGAGGTGTACGTCAACGGCCACAAGGTCACCGAACACAAGGGTGGCTACGACAAGTTCAGCGCCGACGTCACCGACGCGCTGAGGCCCGGGCGCAGCCAGGAGCTGATCGTCGGCGTCTACGACCCGACCGACGCCGCGGGGGGCGAGAACCCGCCGATGGGCAAGCAGCGCCTGGACCCGAGCGGCATCTGGTACACCCCGTCCTCCGGTATCTGGCAGACCGTCTGGATGGAACCGGTCGCGGCCGACCACGCGGACGCGCTGAAGCTCACCCCGGACGTCCCGGGCGAGAGCGTCACCGTCGAGGCGCGCGGCGTGCGTGACGGCGTTCCGGTGACGGCGATCGCGTACGACGGCAAGCGCAAGGTGGGCGCGGTCACCGGCCGGACCGGCTCGGCCCTGAAGGTGCCCGTACCAAACCCGCACCTGTGGTCCGCGGACGACCCGCACCTCTACCGGCTCGACGTCACGGTCGGGTCCGACCGGGTCGGCAGCTACTTCGGCATGCGGTCCATCGCCGTCGAGAAGGTGAACGGCACCCCCCGCACCGTGCTCAACGGCAAGCCGGTCTTCATGATGGCCACCCTCGACCAGGGCTTCTGGCCGGACGGGCTGCACACCGCGCCGACCGACGAGGCGCTCGCGTACGACCTGAGGATGCACAAGGCGCTGGGCTTCAACTCCGTCCGCAAGCACATCAAGGTCGAGCCCGACCGCTGGTTCTACTGGGCGGACAAGCTGGGCCTGATGGTCTGGCAGGACATGCCGGCGATGAACACCGTGAACCCGTCCGCCGCCGCGCGCGCCGAGTACGAGCACGAGATGAAGGAGATGATCGACGAACACGCGAACCACCCGTCCGTCGTCATGTGGGTCACGTTTAACGAGGGATGGGGCCAGTACGACGAGGCCCGGATCGCCGACCAGGCCAAGGCCTGGGACCCGACACGCCTGGTCAACAGCATGTCCGGGATCAACCTGGGCGTCGACGGCGGCACCGGGGACATCATCGACGAGCACGGCTACCCGAGCCCCGCGCTGCCGAGGCCGGACGGCCGACGGGCCCTGATGAGCGGCGAGTACGGCGGACTGGGACTCGCGGTGCCTGGCCACGCCTGGGCCGTGCAGCAGTCGTACATCGCGGTCGACCCGGCCACGTACACCGACGACTACCTGACCAAGCTCGACGAGGTGCACGCGCTGGCCTGCAAGGGCGGCAACGGCGCGGTGTACACGCAGATCTCCGACGTGGAGGGTGAGTTGAACGGCCTGCTCACCTATGACCGCAAGGTCGTCAAGCCCGACGTCGAGCGGGTCCACGACGCGCAGCGGGCGCTGATCCGCGACGCGTCGAAGGACGTCGTGGCGGGCTGCCCGACGGTCTGACCTTCCATGCCGCTGTGGTCCTGCCCTGTGGCGGGCGGACCACAGCGGCACCGTCCGACCCCTTGACGCAGATCAACGGGGAACCAAGAATGATCGCGCTCTGACAACGTTGTCCGAAGGAGTATCTCCATGCACCGGATCCCACGGCCGCGACTTCGCGGCCCGGCGGCCGCACTCGCCGCCGCCGCGCTTCTGGGCGGCGTCCTCACCGGCGGGGCCACGGCCGAGGCCGCGCCCCGGTCCGAAGGCCGGCTGACCGACCTGGTCAACCCGTTCATCGGCACCCAGAACGAGGGCAACACCTACCCCGGCGCCTCCGTTCCCTTCGGCATGGTGCAGCTCTCTCCGGACACCGGCCACAACACCGGCTACGACTACGGCGAGAACCACATCCGCGGCTTCTCCTCCGTCCACCTCTCCGGCGTCGGCTGCGGGCTGGGCGGCGACCTGCCGACCCTGCCCACCACCGGAGACGTCACCGAGACCGACTACGCGAAGTACGCGGCCGAGTTCAGTCACGACGACGAGAAGGCGAGCCCCGGCTACTACAGGGTCGGACTCGGCACCGGCATCGAGGCGGAGCTGACGGCGACGCAGCGCACCGGCGTCCAGCGCTACACCTTCCCGGCCACCGACAAGGCCAACGTCCTGCTCAACGCGGGCCAGTCGCTGCACCGGACGCTCTCCTCCGAGGTCGAAATCCTCGACAACCGCACCGTGCGGACCGCGATCAAGGGCAGCGGCTTCTGCCAGGACACCAAGGCGTACACGGTCTACACCGTGACGCACTTCGACCGACCGTTCACCACGTCCGGCACCTGGAACGGCGACACCGTCACCGAGGGTTCGAAGAAGTCGTCGGCCACCGGCGCCCGCAACGGCGCCTGGCTGCGCTTCGACACCACCACGGACCGCACCGTCGAGGCCACCACGGCCCTGAGTTACGTCGACGCCGAGGGTGCCGCGCTCAACCTCCGCGCGGAGGGCGGCCGCAGCTTCGACCGCGTCGAGCGCGCCGCGCAGCGCACCTGGGAGGACCGCCTCGAAGGCGTGAAGGCCCGAGGCGGCGGCGACGGACTGCGCCGCACCTTCTACTCCTCCCTCTACCGGTCCTTCCTCGCGCCCAACGTCGGCAGCGACGTCGACGGCCGCTACACCGGCTGGGACCAGAAGACCCACCGCGCGAAGGGCTTCACGTACTACCAGAACTGGTCCCTCTGGGACACCTACCGCACCCAGGCCCAGCTCCTCTCGCTCCTCGCCCCGCACGAGTCCCGGGACATGGCGCTGTCCGTCCTGCGGATCGACGCCGAAAGCGGCTGGCTGCCCAAGTGGGGCTACGGCACGGTCGAGACGAACATCATGACCGGTGACCCGGTCACCCCCTTCCTCACCAACGCCTACCAGCAGGGTCTGCTGAAGGGGTACGAGGAGGAGGCGTACCGCGCCCTGAAGAAGAACGCCGACGGAGTGCCGCCCGCGGACTCCGCCCCGGTCGGACGCGAGGCCAACACCGAGTACCTGAAGGACGGCTTCGCCCCGTACGTCAAGGGCCGTCCGCACGCCAAGCCCGGCGACTCCGACTACGACCACGGCGCCTCCGCCACCCTGGAGTACGCCCTGTCCGACGGCATGCTCGCCGAGATGGCCCGCGACCTCGGCCACGACGCCGACGCCGCGCGCTACGAGAGCCGGGCCCAGAACTACCGGAAGATCTTCGACCCCTCCACCGGCTTCTTCCGCTCCCGCGACGCCTCCGGCGCCTTCACCGGTCCCGCCGACCCGGCACAGAGCGAGGGCTTCCACGAGGGCACGTCCTGGCAGTACCAGTGGATGGTGCCGCAGGACATCCCCGGCATGGTCGGCCTGATCGGCGGCAAGGACGCCGCCAACCGGCGGCTCGACTCCTTCTTCGCCTACGACAAGCTGCTCGCCGACCCGGCGAAGACGGCGCGCGAGGTCTGGGTCAACGGCCCGTACGCGTACTACAACGCCGACAAGTACAACCCGCAGAACGAGCCCGACCTCATCGCCCCGTACGCCTATCTCTCCACCGGTCAGCCGTGGAAGACGACCGATGTGGTCCATGCCGCGCTGACGCTCTTCACCAACGGTCCGACCGGTATGACGGGCAACGACGACCTCGGCACCATGTCCGCCTGGATGGTGCTCTCCTCGATCGGTGTCTTCCCGGTCCAGCCGGGCACCGACACCTGGGGGCTGTCGACACCGGCCTTCGAGCGCGTCGACATCACGCTCGACCGCCGGTACTACCCGCGTGGTTCGCTCACCGTGAGCGCCCCCGGGGCCTCGGACACCGACCGCTACATCCAGTCGGCGCGGCTCGACGGTGCGCGGCAGTCGCGCACCTACCTCACCACGGACGACATCCGCTCGGCGCGTTCGCTGTCCTTCACGGTGGGCGGCTCGCCGTCGGCCTGGGGCACCTCGCCCGAGGACGCCCCGCCCGCACTGGGCTGAGGCGGACCCCGCACGTCACGCGAGCGCCCTTCCCCCGTCCGACGGGGGAAGGGCGCTCGCGTGCGCCGGCCTCAGGCGGGCAGCGGCGGGTCGATCGCCTCGGCGGCGGTCGGGAAGACCGGCAGGACGCTGTCGAGGCCCAGAACCCCGATCAGCCGTTCCATGAAGGGGGACGGCGCGGCGAGCCGCAGACGGGGGCCCAGCAGGGTCTGGCCCTGAAGAAGCACGTTCACCGTCGTCGAATCCGCGAAGTTCACCCCTGAGAGGTCGACGACCACCGGCCCCACGCCCTCCTGCGCCGCGCTCTCCAGCGCGCCGCCGAGAGGGCTGACGTTGTCGAGGTCGAGGTCACCTGTCACGGCGAGGACCAGCGCCCCGCCGTCCTGGCGTGGGACGATTCTCATGGCTTTGCCGGCGCTGGGGGATGGAAGCACGTTCACCTCATGATGCACTGGACAGCGGGGGGAAGAGAGAGAACGCCGGTTGATGTGGACGGTCCGACGCGGGTCCGTTCCTGCTCGCGGCGGGTGTCGGCCAACGATAGAAGTAACAGTTGCCATTTGACAACATTCTCCGTGGGGCAACAATGTGTACCCCGGTGATCAACGTACGCACCCTTTCGAGGAGTGCCCCGGTACGCGGAAGCAGGGGCTGGATGATGCTAGGCGCTGTCCGCAATGTCGTCGCGGAGCCGGTCGGCAGGACTCCGGCCGGCGGCGAGCCGCTGCGACGCGGCCGAGCGGAAGGCGGCGAGCCCCTCGGCGAGCGCCGCCACCTCGGCCGGCTGCATGCGTTCCAGTACGGCGGAGAGCTCGCGCGTACGGATCACCCGGCACTCCTCGAGAAGGGCGCGGCCCCGCCCGGTCAGCCGGAGCTCGACCTCACGGCGGCTCGTCGCGCTCGGGTCCCGCTGGATGAGGCCCATGGCCTCCATCCGGTCGCAGAGCCTGCTCACCGACGGGGCGCGCGAACCGAGCGCCTCACCGAGCGAGCGGAGATTGCTGCCCTCCTGCCGCTCGATCACGAGCAGGGCCCGCAGCTGCGAGGGCGAGACCGTGCCGGGAGGCGCCGCCTCCTGGCCACGGCCCCAGAGCACCTCCAGCAGTTCGGACGCCGCGCAGACGTCCTCGGAAACCCGCTCGAGGCGGTGAGGAAGGCCGGGGCGGTGGGGCATCCATCCACTCTGTCATCCGGAGCGTCCTCCTGTCAGCCCGGACCCATCCCTGTCACCCGACGAAGAATGAGCGGAAGACCGTGAACGCCCGTATCGAGATCGAACGAGCCATGCGCGCCGCCGCGCCGCACGCACTGGTGGAGACGGTGCGCGACGCACTGGTCGCCGCGTACGACGCCCGGTCCGTGCAGGTGTTGCTGGCGGACTACGGGATGACCGTGCTCAGGCCGGTGGGGGCCGCACCGGAGCAGGACCGCGTTCTGTCGATCCACAACAGCCCTCAGGGCCGCGCCTTCGGCAGCCAGCGGCCGCAGGAGGAGCCGGCCGGCGACGGCGGCCAGGTCGAGCGTCACTTTCCCGTGACGGTCCGCGGCGAGCGCCTCGGAATCCTCAGCGTGCGTCTCCCCGCCGACGCGGCCACCCCGCAGATCAGGGAGGAACTGGCTCACGTGGCCGATCTCCTGGGCCGCGAGATCCTCGTGGCGGACCGGGCCACCGACCACTACCGGCGGGCCCGCCGCACCAACCGGCTCACGCTCGCCGCCGAGATGCAGTGGCAACTGCTCCCCGCCCGGGCCTTCACCGCGGCCGAGTACGCCATCGGCGCGCAGCTGGAACCCGCCTACGCCATCCACGGGGACAACTTCGACTGGGCCTCGGACGGCGACCACCTGACCGTCTCCGTGACCAACGGCTGGGGCGAGGGCATCCAGGCCTCCCTGCTCACCAATCTCGCCGTGAACGCGTTGCGCAACGCCAGAAGGGCGGGGATCGGCATCGCGGACCAGGCGGCCCTCGCCGACCAGGCACTCTACGAGCAGCATCGCGGCCACGCCCATGTGTCAACCCTGCTGCTCCGCTTCGACCTCGCCACCGGAGAGGTCGGCGCGGTGGACGCGGGCTCGCCCCAGCTGTGGCGGCTGCGGGGCGGCGCGGTCACCCGGGTGGAGCTGGACGCCCAGCTGCCGCTCGGCATGTTCGAGGAGTCGCAGTACGTGACCCAGAGCCTCCAGGCGCTCCCGGGCGACCGGCTGCTGCTCGTCAGCGACGGGGTGTACGACGCCGTGTCGCCGCAGGGCGAGGCGTACGTGGAACGCGGACTGGCCCGGGTGATCCTCGGGACGCGGCTGCTGCCCGCGGCGTCGGTCCCGGGGGCCGTCCTGCGGGAACTCGCGGACTACCGCGCCGCGGAGACGCTCGATGACGCGCTGGTCGTCTGCATCGACTGGTTCGGCAGACAGGGGAGTGACGGCTGACGCAAAGGCCCGCGCGCTGCCCGGGCCGGTCAGCTACTGAGCATGAACTCGGCACGGATGCGCTTGCCGACCGGTACCCGCTCGGCCGTCAGACGGTCGCAGAGGGCCACGACGATCTCCATGCCGTGCCCCCCGAGCCGGCTCGGGTCGGGGGAGTAGAACACCGGGAGCGCGCTGCTGCTGTCGTACACCGTGACGCTGATGCGCTCGGCGTTGCCCTCCAGTTCCAGCAGGCAGGGACCGTGGCTGTAGCGCTCGGCGTTGGTGACCAGCTCGCTCACGGCGAGCATCAGGTCATTGCGGGTGTGCGCCCCGAGCACGGCCATCCACTCGGCGACGAGCCGCGACAGAAAACGATCGGCCAGGGCGCGCGCCTGAGCGATGCACCCGGGCTCGCCGTCGAACACCTCGGCGCTGTGCAATGTCTCCGTGGGCGGCCGACAACTCCCGGGGGAGTCGTCGGGCCGGGAGAGGGCCTGTTCGTTCATGTGCTCCAGCCAAGGCGCAGCGGGAGAGGCGGTGAAGCCTCTCTTCTCGCTGATCGTGTACCCGCGCCGGGAGATCCCACTCCCAGGTGATGTCAGCGGGATATTACGCCCGTCCGGGCAGCCGCACCACGGTGACGAAGAACTCGTCGATCTGGCGGACCGCCGCGATGAACTGGTCGAGGTCGACCGGCTTGGTGACGTAGGCGTTGGCGTGCAGTTTGTAACTGCGCAGGATGTCCTCCTCGGCGGAGGACGTGGTCAGCACGACCACGGGAATGAGCGAGAGCTCGGGGTCCTGCTTGATCTGCTCCAGCACCTGGCGCCCGTCGTACCTGGGCAGGTTCAGATCGAGCAGGATCAGGTCGGGGCGCGGGGCGTCACCGTACGCGCCGCGGCGGTAGAGGAAGTCGAGCGCCTCCTGCCCGTCGCGGACCACATGGAGCGTGTTGCGGATCTTGTTGTCCTCGAACGCCTCACGCGTCATGAGCTCGTCGCCGGGGTCGTCCTCGACGAGCAGGACCTCGATGGGTTGTACGGGGTTGGTCACGCGGTGACTCCGGAGATCTCGTGGGGACCGGCCGTCTCCCCGGCGGCTGCCGGGGAGGTCTCGGCGTCGGCGGGGAGGCAGAAATGAATGCGGGCGCCCTGACGGGGTTCGGGATCGAGCCAGATCCGGCCGCCGTGGAACTCGATGATCTTGCGGCACAGGGCGAGTCCGATGCCCGTGCCGTCGTATTCGTCGCGGGCGTGCAGACGCTGGAAGATGACGAAGACCTTGTCGGCGAACTCCGGGGCGATGCCGATCCCGTTGTCCGTCACGGTGAAGTGCCAGACGTCCTCCTCCCGGACACAGCCGACCGTGACGACGCACGGCTCGTCGGGCCGGCGGAACTTCACGGCGTTGCCGATCAGGTTCTGCCATATCATCGCGAGCGTCGTCGCGTCACCGTTCACCTCGGGGAGCGGGTCCGCACGCACGACCGTGGCTCCCGCCTCCTCGATGACCAGCGCCAGATTGGCCAGGCTCCGGTCCAGAGCGTGGCCGAGATCGACGGCTCGCCAGCTGTCGTGCACGCGGCCGACCCGGGAGAAGGTGAGCAGGTCGTTGATGAGCACCTGCATGCGCTTGGCGCCGTCGACCGCGAAGTCGATGTACTGCTTGCCGCGCGCGTCCAGCTCGGTCCCGTACCGCTTGTCCAGCAGCTGGCAGAACGACGCCACCTTCCGCAGCGGCTCCTGGAGGTCGTGCGAGGCGACGTAGGCGAACTGCTCCAGCTCGGAGTTGGAACGGCGGAGCTCCTCCGTCTGCTGTGCCAGCAGGTCTTCGCGCCCCTGGGAGGCGTCGAGCTCCTCGACCAGCCGGCACCGCATGTCCTCGACGGCGGCGGCCACGGCCCGTACGTCGGACGGCCCGCGCACCTCGATCCGTCGGCGGAAGGTGCCGGCCCGCACCTGGCGGGAGGCCTCGGCCAGGGCGTTGAGCGGCCGTCCCACCACCCGGTGCAGCAGCAGGCTGAGGGCCAGCACGCACAGGACGAAGCAGGCCACCAGGGCGATCAGCGCCTTGTCGCGCGTGCCGCGTGCGTCGCTGAGCTGTTCCCGCGCGTGGTCCCGGGCGGCGTCGAGGTGGGACTGCTGGGCGGTGAGGAGGCGCCGGAGCGTGTCGAAGGCCGCCTTGCTGCCGGCGGCCCTGGCGGACGACTGGTCCTGAGGGCCGTCGCGCCGGACGGAGGCGATCAGCGGTTCGGCATGCTCCTTGCGCCACTGCGCCGAGGCGGCGGTGATCCGGTCCAGATCGCGGTCGTACGGGTCGCCGGTGCCGAGGGCGTCGCGGACCCGCGCCAGGCGCCGCTGCTCGTCACGCTTGCCGTTCGCGTACGGCTGCAGGAAGGAGGGGTCGCCGGTGAGCGCGTAACCACGGACCCCGGTCTCCTGGTCGAGCAGCGCGTTCTGGAGCTGGAAGGAGGCCGCGCGGGCCGGCTGGATACGGTCGACGAGTTCGGTGGTCCGGTCGGATATTCGGGCCAGGACGAGCCCGCCGACCACCAGACAGCCGCACACGACCAGGACGAAGCAGCCCAGGATCAGATGGACCCAGTTCTGGACCGACAGCCGGGCCAGCCGCCCCGGCCGCTGCGGAGTGTCGTCCGGTGAGTCACTGCTCATGAGGTGTCCTTTTCCATGCGAGATGCAGCACGGCCACGTCGTCGGCGAGGCCGCCGTAAGGAGCGGCCCCCTCGGAGGCGCCGGCGACCAGCGCGTCGACGAAGGGCCGGGCGGGCAGTGCGGACCGGTCCCGGGCCATGGCCAGCAGGCCTTCCTCGCCCAGTCGGGTGTCCGGTCCGGTGCGGCCCTCGAACAGGCCGTCGGTGAAGAGTACGAGACCGGCGCCGGGTCCCAGCGGGTGCTCGGTCGAGACCCACTGGCCGTGGCCGGGCAGCAGCCCGAGCGCGATGCCGCCCTCGGGCTCGACCCACTCGATGTGGGTTCCCTGGCGCAGCAGAAGTCCTGGGTGTCCCGCCCTGACGATGGCGACGTGGTCCCCGCCGGGGGGCAGGACGAGCGAGGTGACGGTCGCGAAGACATGGGGGTCGGAGCGTTCCGCGACGAGGATCTCCTCGAGCAGCGCGAGTTGCTGGAGCTGGTCGGTGCCGCACAGGACCGCGGTGCGCCAGGCCACCCGCAGGCAGACCCCGAGCGCGGCCTCCGCAGCCCCGTGTCCGGACACGTCGCCGATCACGGCGTGGACCGTGCCGTCGGGTCTCTGGACCACGTCGTAGAAGTCGCCGCTGAGCAGTCCGTGGGCGCGACCGGGCTCGTAACGGGCGACGGCCTCGAAACCGTCGTCGTGCAACAGCGGGACGGGCAGCAGGCCGCGTTCGAGGCGCGCGTTCTCCTGGGCCATCTGCTGGGTGGCGCGCAGGGCGGCCGCCGCCTGCTCGACCTGCTTGCGCTGGAGGGCGTAGCGCACCGCGCGCGACAGCGCCTGCGGGTCGATCCGCCCCTTGACGAGATAGTCCTGCGCCCCGGCGGCCACCGCGTCGAGCCCCGCCTCGGCCTCCGCCAGGCCGGTCAGCACCACGATGGCGGCGTCCGGCGTGGTCTCCAGGATCCGGTTCACGGCACTCAGCCCGTGTACGTCGGGCAGGTGCAGGTCCAGCAGGACGCAGACGGGTGTCCGGCGGCCGTGCAGGAAGGTGAGGGCCTCGGTCAGGGTCTTGCACCAGGTGAGCGCGGAGTCCAGCTCGCCGTCGGCGAGCATCTCCTCGACGAGCAGGGCATCGCCGGCGTCGTCCTCGACGAGGAGGATGGCGGCGTTGAGGCCCCAGACGGAAGGCCGTTCGGCCGGTACGGATCCGGCCTGTACCGGAAACGCCGCCGCGACCGGGTGCAGGGAGCGGGCGCCGGTGCGCATCTCAGCCACGTTTCACCCTCTCGTCGCGCCCGAGCGGGCCGTTGTCATCGTCCCGCAGCATATGTGAACGGCGCCCCCCGCCGTGCCGTCGGGCGCTCCCCGGCCGCCGAGCGGGGGCCGGGCACCGGTGGTTCAGCCCGGAGGGATGTCGCCGGTGAGCTTCTCCAGCCTCAGCAGATCGTGCGGGGTGATGCCGCTGAGCCCGGACACATCGTCGATCCCGGCGCCCGCGCGGACCGCGAGCAGCGATTCCAGCTCGACGTCCGCGCGGGCGGCGTCGGCTGCCGCCTCGGCATCCCGGAGCCGGTGCACGGCCAGTTCAAGGGGGGAGAGGTCCATGGACGGGATGGTCTCACGCGGCGGGGTCACGCCTCGACGGACATCCCTGCCCGCAACTGCTTGACGATGCGCGTGATCAGCCGGGAGACGTGCATCTGCGAGATCCCGAGCTCGGCACCGATCTGGGCCTGCGTCATCTCCTGACCGAAGCGCATCTGCACGATCCTGCGCTCACGGTCGTCGAGCTGTTCCAGCAGGGGTGCCAGCGTGTGGAGGTTCTCGACGGTCTCCATCCCCGGATCGGCCTCGCCCATCACGTCGGCGAGGGACCGCTGGTCGTTGCCGGAGTCGCCCTCGGCCGAGGGCGTGTCCAGGGACCCCGCCGAATAGCCGTTGGCCGCGACGAGCCCCTCGATGATCTCCTCCTCGGGGAGGCCGAGGTGGCCGGCGAGTTCCTTGACCGTCGGGTCGCGGTCCAGGTCCGCGGCGAGCTGTTCCTTGGCCTTGGCGAGATCGACCCGCAGCTCCTGGAGCCGGCGCGGCACGTGCACCGCCCAGGTGGTGTCCCGGAAGAAGCGCTTGATCTCCCCGACGATGTAGGGGACGGCGAAGGTGGCGAACTCGACCTCGCGCGAGAGGTCGAACCGGTCGATGGCCTTGATCAGCCCGATGGTGCCCACCTGGATGATGTCCTCGGTGTCATCGCCCCCGCGGTTGCGGAACCGCGCGGCGGCGAACCGCACCAGCGTGAGGTTCATCTCGATGAGGGTGTTGCGCGCGTACTGGTATTCGTGGGTGCCCTCTTCGAGGACCTGGAGACGGTCGAGGAACACCTTCGACAGGGCGCGCGCGTCTTTCGGGGCCACCTTGCCGGTGTCCTCGATCCACGGCAGTTCCGAAGCTTCCGCACCGCCGTGCCCGGGCAGCGAGCGTGCGCTGCCGAGGGTGGTGCCTGTCTGCTCCGTCGTGCTGGTCATGGTGTCGCCCCTCCGTGTTGCCAAGTGCGGTGGGGCTCGTGTGCCCGGTAATGGCGAGGTCATGCCGAACACCGCACATCTTTTTTTTCGGCGGCCTCCGGGCGGAGGGCCGCCCCTCGGATACGGCGGCTCCCACGCCCGAAAGGAGTATCGCTCGGGGCATGGCAAACTTGACGGGGGCGTTCGGCCCGCAGTGCGGCGGCTTTGCGCAGAAGCCCGCGGCAGGGTCTCAGCCCGTGGATGTCAGTCCTCATGAGCCCGGCCCGGTGGCGCGCCACGGTCCGCCGAGAGAATCCGGCGGTACTCGAGCAACAGAGGAACGGCAATGACGGTGACAGAGGACGGCCCGGAGATCGCGCCCGGAATCGAGGAGTTCGGTCCGGGAATCGACCCGGAGCGGCTGGCCGTCTGCCTGAGCGTGCTCGACGAGCTCGACTCCATCGAGGTCGACCACCCGGACGCCATCGCCGTACGCCGCGCCACCGCCGGGATCTACCGCACGGTCAAGCAGCGCCGCCGCCAGGAGCGACGCGCCGCGAAGACCGCGCACGACAAGGCCGTGACCGAGGCGACCGCCACCGGGTCGGCCGAGCGCATCGACGACGAGACCCAGGGCGTCCTGCCGTCGTCCTCCGCCGCCTCCGAGATCGCCGGCGTCCTCCAGCGGCCGAGGTCCTGCTACATCTGCAAGACGCGGTACGTCGAGGTCGACGCCTTCTACCACCAGCTCTGCCAGGACTGCGCCCGCGAGAACCGCGCCCGGCGCGACGCGCGCACCGACCTCACCGGGCGCCGCGCGCTGCTCACCGGCGGCCGCGCCAAGATCGGCATGTACATCGCGCTGCGGCTGCTCCGTGACGGGGCGCACACCACCATCACCACCCGCTTCCCCAACGACGCGATCCGCCGCTTCAAGGCGATGCCGGACAGCGACGAGTGGATCCACCGCCTGAAGATCGTCGGCATCGACCTGCGCGACCCGGCGCAGGTCGTGGCCCTCGCCGACTCGGTGGCCGCCGAGGGGCCGCTGGACATCCTCATCAACAACGCCGCACAGACGGTCCGCCGCTCCCCGCAGGCGTACAGCGAGCTGCTCGGCGCCGAGTCCGCCCCGCTGCCCGCCGGGGAGCTGCCGGCCGCCGAGGTGATCGGCACCTTCGGCAGCGGCACCGTCGAGCGGGTGGCCGCGCTGCCCTCCGCCCGCAAGGAAGGGCTGAGCGCGCAGGACGTCACCGAGCTGGCCCTGGTGACCGGTTCGGCGTCGCTTGAGCGCATCGCCGCGGGCACCGCGATCGACGCCGGCGGGCTCGTCCCGGACCTGCACCACACCAACAGCTGGGTCCAGACGGTCGACGAGGTGGAACCGATCGAGCTGCTGGAAGTCCAGCTCTGCAACTCGACCGCGCCGTTCATCCTGATCAGCCGGCTCCGTCCGGCCATGGCCGCGACAGCCGCCAAGCACTCCTACGTGGTCAACGTCTCCGCGATGGAGGGCGTTTTCGGCCGTGGTTACAAGGGCGCCGGCCACCCGCACACCAACATGGCGAAGGCCGCGCTCAACATGCTGACCCGCACCAGCGCCCAGGAGATGTTCGAGAAGGACGGCATCCTGATGACCGCCGTGGACACCGGCTGGATCACCGACGAGCGCCCCCACCCCGACAAGATCCGTCTCGCCGAGGAGGGCTTCCACGCCCCGCTCGACCTGGTCGACGGCGCGGCGCGGGTCTACGACCCGATCGTCCGCGGTGAAGCGGGCGAGACGATGTACGGCTGCTTCCTCAAGGACTACGCCCCCGCGAACTGGTAGCACTCCGCGCCGCCGGTAGCTCTCCGGACCCGGGGCGTCGCGTTCGGTCGCCGACCCGGCCCGGGATACTTCCCGGGCCGGGTCTTTTCCATGCGCAGTGGCTGAAAGTGACCCAGGGCACACGTTCCATCGAGCATAGGCGCGCTCATTTGGTTACTCTGAGGGGAACGGACGCCACCAAGGGATCCAACGAAGCTTCCTCGGCCGTCCTGGGACAGGCTCGTCAACCGAGTCGCCGTCCCGTCCCGTACCCGGCGCCACCGCGACCGAACAGAACATGCCCTGCCCTGCACCACAGGCGGTCGACCACCGGCTATGACGCCGGTACGTCGGATACGCCGAGGGCTATGCGACACGAAGGAGTGCGCGGTGACGACACCAGAACTGACGAAGCACGAGCAGCGGACAGCCGATCGGCACGGAGAGCGGGCCCGCAGGCCCGAGAAGCTCCGGAACATCGAGGTCTGGGCGAGGTCCGCACCGATCCGGCTGGCCGGCTACGAGGACGATCTCGCCGAGCCGCACATCCTGCCCGGCATCGACTGAGTGCTTCACCACCCAGCTCCGGTCCGTACCCCGCACGGGGGCGGGCCGGAGCTCGGTCGTGCCGCGTCCAAGGGGCATGCCGCGCGCCGCGGAGGTCACGCCGCGTCCGCCCCGCGAGGGCGGCCGGGACCCGGCCCCGGCGGGACCGGGCGCAGGAACTCCCGCACGTAGGTGCGGTGCCACCAGCACCCGGTGGCCCGCAGCTCGCGCCACGTCGTGAACCGGTAGCGGTACACCCGGGCGCGGACGTGGGCCGGCGGCCGGGCGGGGAACGGGTTGTCGCGCAGCAGCCGCAGGGTGTCCCGGTCGTTCTCCAGCAGCCGGTCCACGAACGGCCCGAACCACGGCCGGGCGTACGCGGGCGAGAGCGCGGCGAACCACATCATCCAGTCGAGCCGCAGGTGATACGGGGCGAACTGGCGCGGCAGCCGTCGTGGATCGCCCGGCTTGCCCCGGAAGCCGTACTCCCGCCACACCGTCCCCGGGTGGATCACCTGCTCGTCGGTGCCCTCGACCACCACCTCCATCCGAACCCGGCTGATGCTGCCGAACGCGCCGTACGTGTTGACCAGGTGCAGCGGGTCGAAGGAGCGGTTCATCACCTGCCGGCGCGCGACCAGATTGCGGGCCGGGCGGTAGCTCAGGAACACGACCAGCGCGGTGACGGCGAAGACGGTCACCTCGTACCAGAGGGGCGCGGCGGCCTGCTCGGGCGGCTCGGCGGCCAGGGACCAGTCCATGGCCGGCAGGGCGAGGGCGATCGTCAGCCAGTTGAGCCAGGCGAAGTTGCCCGACAGCACCAGCCACAGCTGCGTGAGGACCATGAGCGCCGCCGCCGCGCTCGCCACCGGCTGCGGGGTGAAGAGCAGCACCGGCACGAGCAGCTGGGTCACATGGTTGGCCGCCACCTCCACCCGGTGCACGGGGCGGGGGAGGTGGTGGAAGAACCAGCTCAGCGGGCCCGGCATCGGCTGCGTCTCGTGGTGGAAGTCCAGGCACGTCAGCTTGCGCCAGCACGCGTCGCCCCGCATCTTGATCAGTCCGGCGCCGAACTCCACCCGGAACAGCACCCAGCGCAGCAGCCACAGCACGAGCACCGGTGGCGCCGTCTCCGCGTTGCCGAGGAAGACGGCGAGGAAACCCGTCTCGAGGAGCAGGGACTCCCAGCCGAAGCCGTACCACGTGCTGCCGATCTGCACGATCGACAGGTACAGCGCCCAGGGCAGGGCCCACAGGACCATGGCCCCCCACAGCGGCAGGAGACCGTCCGCGCCCGCGAGGAGTGCGACGGCCAGCGCACAGCCGCTCCAGGCGACCCCGGCGAAGAACCGGTCGGAGTAGTGGAGGCGGAAGAGGCCCGGTGCGGTGCGCCATCCCGTGCGCCGCAGGAGCGCGGGGGCGGGCAGCATGCCGCGCTCGCCGATCAGCGCCCGGAACTGGAGCGCGGCGGTGAGGAAGGCGGCGAGGTAGATGACGGCCAGCGTCTTCTGGAAGAGGAGCCGGCCGAGCCAGTAGCCGTCCGCGGTGAACCAGTCCATCGCTTCCAGTATCGGCCCGCCCCCGCTCCCGGCGCGTCAGGTCCGGTGGGCGCGTCCGTCCGTGACGATGCGGCGCAGGGTGTCGCCGAGCCGGCGTGCGTACCAGCGCTGCGCCACCGGCACGAGCGGCCCGGCGAGGCGCGTGTACCAGCGGGCGGGCCGGCTGAACGCCATCACCGTGAAGAAGACCGTGCCGTCGTCCGCGAGCTCGGCCACGAACGACTCCTCGCCGCACTCCGGGTGTCGGGCGAGCGTTCCATAGGCGAAGCCGATGCGTTCCGGGCCGTACTCCGCCCAGACGACCTGGCACGGCGCGCTGAACACGAAGGGCCCGGCCCCCAGCGCCACCCGGACGGACGCGCCGGGTTGGGCGCGGGGTGCGGAGGCGCTGACCCGGGCCCCGGAGAGGCGGTGCATGCGGAAGGCGGTGACGGCGGCGCCCGCGGCCTCGAAGTCCGCGCGGCCGTGTCCGACGCGGGTGCGGTGGTGCAGGTGGTGGTAGCCGTCGGGGAGCGGCCCGAGCCGGGTGGCGCCCGCCTCGGGGTACGTGAGGGTGTTCATGCGGTCCTTCCTTCATGGGCGGGGCGGAGGTTCAGACGCTGCCAGGCGAGCACCGAGCAGAGCGCGAAGCCCAGCGCGTTGCCCACGCCGTGCGTGGCGGCCATCCAGGCCAGGGTGGGGTGCGGGAGGCCGGTGGCCTCGCCCAGGGCCCAGCTCAGCGCGAGCACCATGGTCCCCGCGAGCACGGCGGCCGAGACGGTGAGCAGCACCCGGGTGGTCCGGTCGCGGGCCGCGGGGCGGACCGTGCGCCAGGTCAGGAAGGCGACGGTCCACATGCCCGCGGTGAGGACGACCGCCCCCGCCAGTTCGGCCCGGTCGCCGATGAAGTATCCGATCAGGACGAGCAGGGTGCCCAGCGGCACGCTCAGCGCCGCGAACCGCCCCGCCGGTCCGTCGGCGACGCGGGAGACCAGCCCCGCGACCAGGGCGGCCGCGAACCCGGCGAAGTGGAAGTGCGGCACGGTGAGCGCCAGGATCCCGAGGCCGAAGCCGAACAGCGGATGCCCCGACCGCTCGGCGACCAGCGCGGTGGCGGCGACGGCCGGGGCCAGCAGAGCGGTGAGCAGGGCGACCTCGGCGGGTGCGGTGCGCCACGACCGCAGGGGATCAGGGCGCCGGACGATGCGGGCGAGGGCGTGCAGGGCGAGGAGTGCGGCGCCGAGTCCGTAGCCGAGGGCCAGGGTGGTGGCGGCGGGGCCGCGTGGCAGCCAGAGGGCGACGGCCCCCGGCACGGCGAAGACCGGCCACAGCCGCCGTGTCCGGTCCAGCTCGGGGGCGTCCGCCAGTCGCAGACCGGTGGGCACGATGACCAGCATCCCCGCCATCACGATCAGATCCACCAGGACCGGCATGCCCCACCCCCGTCTTGAACACGTTCAACTGCGTCGGTGCCGACTCTAAAGGCTTACTTGAACGTGTTCAAGTCCTCGGTCGCCCCTGTCGCTCGCCGACGCCCACACCGTGCGGCTCCGGCTTGCGGGGGAGGGCGAACTGCGGCAGACATGAGAGGAGCACCGGGACCGGTGACCAGGCAGGAGACCCCTTCGTGCACGCACCGATACGCATGCGCCGCGCCGCACTCGCCGTACTGTCCGCCGGCATCCTCGTGACCGCCGGCTGTGCACGGGTGACGGCGGGCGGCGGCCAGGGCACCGGGGCGGCGTCCGAGGAGGTGCTCCTCCAGCCGGCCGCTTCCCGAGGGCCCGATCCCTTCACCCGGTCGACCGCGGAGGCGTCGGGCACCGCCCCCGCCGCGCCCCGTACGTCTGCGCCGGGCACCGCCACGCCCGGCGACGTCGCCCCCCGCACCCTTCCGGGATCGACCCCCGGCCTCTACGGAGCCACCCGTTCCGTGGCGTCCTGCGACGCCGGACAGCAGATACGCCTCCTCGCGGCCGACCCGGCCAGGGAAAAGGCCTTCGCGCGAGCGGCAGGCGTGCGCCGCGCGGGCGTCCCGGACTTCCTGAGGAGCCTGACCTCCGTCGTCCTGCGCGCCGACACCCTGGTGGACGGCCACGGCTTCCGCGCGGGCTCCGCCACCACGTTCCGCTCGGTGCTCCAGGCCGGAACCGCCGTGATGGTCGACGACCACGGCCTCCCACGCGTCCGCTGCGCCTGCGGCAACCCGCTGAGCCGGCCCAGCGGTGCGGCGGACGCCGGGGGCGGGAGGGGGGAGGAGTGGAGGGGGTACGACCCGGCGCGGATCGTCGTCGTCGCGCCCGCCGCGAAGGCCCTCACGGGTCTGGTCGTCGTCGACGCCGACCACGACAGCTGGATGGTGCGGCCGGCCGGCGACGAGGGCGCCAGGGATCGCACCCCCGAGGTGCCGCCGCCCTACGCCCCGGACACCGACATCACCGGGCCTCTTCCCCGCGTACCGCCGTCGAAGCCGAAGCCGAAGCCGTCGAAGAAGCCGAAGAAGTCGGTGGCGCCCACGCCGTCGCACTCGGCCCCGCTGCCCGGGGACTGCCTGACGCCGATCGCCCCGACCCCGCCCGGCGAGGCCGTCGCGGCGACGGAGGAGCCCTCCGGTGCGCCGGCGCCGACGGACTGCCCGACGCCGAGCGGTATGCCGTCGGACGGCGCCACGGACGAGCCCACCGACGCCCCGGCGGACCCCGAGGAGCCACCGGGTCTGGAGCCGCCGATGACGGACGAACCGCAGACGGCCATCGAGTTGCCGTGGCGGGAGGGCGAGGGCGAGGAGGGCGTCTTCGAGCCCGTCGGGGACAGCCCTCAGGGCCTTGCCGCTATGCGGTGAGACCGGCGAACGCCTCCGTCGTGAGCTCCTGGAGCTCGGTGAACGGCACGTCGCGGAGACGCTGCGTGAGCCCCCAGCGATGGCCGAAGGGGTCGAGCAGCTGGCCTTCTCGTTCGCCCCAGAAGGCGTCGCCCAACGGACGGACCACGGTGGCCCCGGCGCCGACGGCACGCTGCCAGGCGCCGTCCACATCGTCGGTCCGCAGGTAGACAGCGCCGTACGTGCCCCCGAAGTGCTGGGGCCCGAAGGACTCCATCTCGGGGAACTCGTCGGCCAGCATCAGGGTGAGCGGCCCGATGCGGACCTCGACGTGGATCAGCCGTCCGCCGGGCACCACCGGTCCGGGGAGCTCTGTGGCCCCGAAGGCCTGGCAGTACCAGGCGGATGCCTCCGCAGCGCCGCGAACGGTCAGGTGCAGGGTGCTGGAGCTGAACGACATGGGATTTCCTCCGGGATCGCGGTACGGCCGTTGGGGGCGGCGGCATCCGAGCGCGCCGACGTCCCCCTGTTCGACGGCGTTGCCGGCCGCGTTGTCAGGCCCCGGCCGAGGCGCGCCCGTCAGCTGCCCCACGGCCGGAGCTTGTCCGGGTTACGGACGGCCCAGATGCGTCGGATGCGGTCCTCGCCGATGTCGAACGCGTACACGGTCAGCACCTGGCTGCCGTCCACGGCGACGAGCCCCGGCTGGCCGTTGACGGTGCGCTCCAGCAGATCGAGCCGGCCGGCGAGATCCGCCAGGCGCACCAGGAACTCCGCAACCCGGAGGTGGCCCTGGACCGGTGCCGGCGAGGCCATCGCGCGACCCCCGCCGTCGCCCACGGCGACGACGGACGGGTCGAGCAGCCGTACCAGGGCGTCCACGTCCTTGGCCTGCCACGCCCGCCGGAACTCACCGACGACGGCGGAACGCCGCTGCGCCCCCACGTCGGGGGTGCGGGCGGCGGCCACGCGCCGACGACCCGACGAGGCGAGCTCGCGGCAGGCCCCCGGCGTGCGGCCGACGATCTCCGCGACCTCGTTGAACGGCACCCGGAACACG
This sequence comes from Streptomyces sp. A0642, assembly GCF_004795105.1. Classification (GTDB taxonomy): domain Bacteria; phylum Actinomycetota; class Actinomycetes; order Streptomycetales; family Streptomycetaceae; genus Streptomyces. The sequence continues at coordinate 104,850 of NZ_SSBL01000003.1, forward strand.
TCGTGCAGCATGAAGGCGACGCGTTCGGCGGGTGTCATCGCGTCGAGCACGACCAGGAACGCCATCTCGACGGACTCGTCCAGCGTGATGTGGTCGGCGGGGTCCGTCGCCGTCGATCCGTGGGAGAGCGCGCTCCATTCGGCCCGGGCCGGCAGAGGTTCCGGAATCCACTCACCGACATACCGCTCACGGCGGATACGCGCCGAGCGGAGCTGATCCATGCAGATCCGGCTCACCACCGTGGTCAGCCAGGCCGCCGGATTCGCGACGGCGGCCCGGCGCTCGGCAGGCTGGGCGAACCAACGGGCGTACGCCTCCTGGACGGCGTCCTCCGCCTCGGTCAGTGAGCCGAGCAGCCGGTAGGCGAGATTGGCCAGGTTGCGCCGCTCCGACAGGGGCGGCACCTCCCCGGGACGTGCCGGAGCGTTCTCGGTCCCGCCTGTGATGTCCATCCGGTCCATTCGTTCAGGCCCTTCGCTCGCCGCGTACGCATCTTCCCCCCGGTACGACGGATCAGGCGGCGCCGATGTCAGACGGCGACGGATGTGGCCGCCGCCCTGACGATCGAGGCCGCTGCCGCGTCGATGGGGTGTCGGCACAGTGGCCGGATCACACAGGTGACCGCGTGCCGGCCGTACGCCTCAGGACATCGCGGCAGGAGAACGCATCATGACCAGGATCGGCATCATCATCGGCAGTACCCGGCCGCGACGGATCGGCCCGCAGGTGGCCGGGTGGGTCCACGAAGTCGCGGCGCGGAGGTCCGACGCCGCGTTCGAGCTCGTCGATCTCGCCGAGTTCCGGCTTCCGCTCTTCGATCAGGAGGTTCCTCCCGCCATGGGCGGAACCGGCGGCCCCGGCGCACAGGCCTGGGTCCGCACCGTCGACGCCCTCGACGGGTTCGTGTTCGTCACGCCGGAGTACAACACCCAACTGCCCGGCGCGCTCAAGAACGCCATCGACTTCGTCCACGCCGGCTGGGCCGACAAGGCCGCCGGAATCGTCTCCTACGGGGTCGTCGGCGGCACCGGGTCCGCGGCCCAGCTGCGGCAGCTCTGCGGCCCGCTCGGACTCGCCGACGTGCCGGCCCAGGTCTCCCTCCATCTGGCCACGGACTTCCAGGACTTCACGGTGTTCACTCCGGGCGAGTCCGGGGCGCGCTCGCTGGACGCCTTGCTCGACCGCCTCGTCGCCTGGACCACGGCGCTCGAGCCGGTACGGAGCTCCCGTGCGGCGGTCGTGTCATGAGCGAGTCGGTGACGGGGGAATCGGCCGAGCTGAGGGACCGGGTCGGGATCGAGGCGCTCCGCGCGGAGTTCACGGACGCGGCGATGATGAACGACCACGACCGGCTCGCCTCGCTCTTCGTGCCGGACGGCGTGGTCCGCATCCCGGACGCCGGCATCGAGGCCGTCGGCCGCGAGGGCATCCGGGCCCTCGGGCGGCAACGCGAGGCGGGCTTCGAGGTCTTCGTCCAGACGGTCCACCCCGGGGTCGTCCTCCTCTCGGGAGACACCGCGACCGGCCGTGCCTGTCTCTGCGAAGTCATCCGGATCCGGGGTGGCGCCTCGCACGTCAACTACGGGATCTACCACGATCGTTACCGGCGAACCCCGGATGGCTGGCGCTTCACCGAACGTACGTACGAGATTCGCTACAGCGATACGACGCCACTCGCCGGGACTCCTGGCGGATGACCTCACTCCTGGGTGGGCAACCAGTTCCCATGGAGCCCGAGCGGGACCCGCACCGGGATCCGCACCCGGGCCACCGGGCCGGATGCGGGATCATCGGCGGGGATCACGAGGAGCCAGCTGCTGTCGTCGGTGCGGTCGGTGGCGTACGTCATCCAGTGGCCGCCCTCGCCGGGCGCGGTGCCCGGCGAGGGGGCGAAGACCGGCTCGCCGACGGACAGATCCCCGGCCCGCCACACCGCACTCGACCCCGACGCGTCCCTGCCGTCGTACCAGCGCAGTGCGTCGAACTCGCCCGGGAGGAGATCCGGGTTCCCGGAGTCCGCCGCCACCGCCAGCTGTCGGTGCCGTCGGCCGATCAAACGGTCGTCCGTGCGCGGGAGTTCCATCCTGGCGTCGTCCAGCATGGTCCGGTGCATCGTGCCCGCCACGGGATCGATGACCGCGCGTACCAGACCGGAGTCGTTGGGGCCCCGCGAAGCGTCGGGCGCGCCCAGGGAGAGGCGGGACCACTGCACGTAGTCCAGCACCACGTCACCGCCGTCCGGCTCGGTGTCGTACGCGTTGACCGTGTGCCACAGCCAGAAGGCCTCGTCGGACGCCCATCGCACCGGCCCTCCGTCGCGGGGGACCAGAGCCACGCGGGTGCCGCGCTCCGGCCGCCAGTCGATCATGGATCCACCCCTCATCGCGGCGGCGAAGTCGAAGAACACCGGCGCCAGCACGATCACGAGGTACCGGGCGGTGAGCGCCATGTCGTGGATCATCATCGGTTCACCGACGCCGTCTATCACCGTGGGGCCGCGGACGACGGAGCCGCGGGGATCGATGGCCGCCCAGGTGAGGTAGGGCGGTTCGAGGCCGTAGCAGAAGACCAGCATCTCGCCGGTGACCGGATCGATCTTCGGGTGTGCGGTGATGCCGGCCGGCAGCGCTCCGCCGAACGTCTCCTTCCCGGCCGTCTCCAGCTCCGGCGTGATCAGGAAGGGGCAGTCGGATTCGGCGAGTGCCAGCAGACGTCCGGCGTGGCGCACCACGTTGATGTCGGGAAGATCCCGGAGCGTACCGGCCAGCTCCGGTGCCACGTCGGGCACCTGAGGCATGATCATGGACTCGATTCCGCCCCACAGCGCCCGTCCCGCGCGCTCCTCGGCCAGCACGGCGGGTGTGCGGACGAAGCGATTGCGGTAACGGGCCTGCCCGCCGGAGATCCACACCCCGTGCAGCATGCCGTCCCCGTCGACCGGATAGAGGAACGAACCGATCGGGCTGAAGCGGGGATTGGGCCCGTTGCGCAGGAACAACCCGTCGAGTTCGTCCGGAAGTTCGCCCACCACCTGCAGTCCGGCCTCGTCGACCTCTTCGGTCACCGGGGCGAAGCGGCCGGACAGATGGACGACGCGGGCCGGGTCGAATGCGTGCTGGGCCTGTGCGGTCATGGTGGCCTCCCTCACCGGGCGTGTGACCACTGCACCTGGAACGTGCCGATCCTTCATTCAATCCCCGGCCGGGGTCCGCCGCAAAGCGGGCCGGGGCCGCGTGGATCTGGCTGCACGGCGGGCCCGGCCGGGGGCGCGGAGATCCCGCTGCACGGCGGGCCGGGGACGCAGAGATGCGCCGGTCCGCGGTCGGCTTCACCATGGAGGAAGCGGCAGGGTGCCGTGGGACATGCCCCGGAGGTGTCCGGTGGCTCAAACCAATTCCGGGCGGCGGACCGGGAATCTGTTCTACGCGTTCGCCCCGTGGATCATCTTCGATGTGATCGCGGCCCCCAGTACCTGGGAGTTCGCCGCACTGGCGGGCCTCGTGGCCTCGGTGGTGCTCAATCTCCCCGACCTACGCCGGGGTTCCTTCAAGGTGCTGGAGGTCGCCGGCATCGCGTTCTTCGCCGTGCTGAGCCTCCTGGCGCTCTTCCTGGACCGCCAGGATCTCCTCTGGCTGGAGAGGTACGCCCAGGTCCTGTCGAGCTCCGTGATCGCGGTGGTGGCGCTGGGCTCGCTGGCGTTCGTTCCGTTCACCGAGCAGTACGCGCGCGAGACCACGCCTCGCGAGGTGTGGGGATCGCCGGCCTTCCGGCATGCGAACCGGGTGCTGACCCTGCTCTGGGGAGGGGTCTTCGTCGCCACCGCGCTGCTGGGCCTGCTCGCGGTGCACACCTCGTCCGGCGCGGACTGGTTCAACTGGGTCATCCCCGCCGCGCTGTTGGTCCTCGCGGTCCGGTTCACGGAGCGCTATCCGGACCGGGTGCGCGAGCGGTCCCGGAGCATGTCCGCCGGACCGTGACGACGAGGCCCCCGGGTCTCCCGTTCAAGGGAGACCCGGGGGCCTCGTCGTCACGGAGTCGTCAGTTGCCGGGCTCCGAGGCGTCCAGCATGGCGTCGCGCTCCACGACCTTCACCCGTTCGCGGCCCTGGGCCTCGCCGAGCGCCCGCTCGTGTGCGTCCAGGCGGTACCACCCCTCGCGGGTGGTGTAGCGGACGCCTCGGGACTCCAGGAACTCGGTCACGGCCGCCGGATCGGGCTGAGCCGGGGCGGGCAGCCTGCCGGTGGTGTGGTCCTCCAGCAGGCAGGCGACCGTCTCGTTGGCGTCGCCCTTCGTGTGCCCGATCAGGCCGATGGGGCCGCGCTTGATCCAGCCCGTGACGTACACCGACTCCATCGGCTCGCCGCCGGCGAGCACCCGCCCCGCGGCGTGCGGAACCGTGCCGGACGCGACGTCGAACGGAAGCTTGGGCAGCTCCTGCGAGTAGTAGCCGACCGCTCGGTAGACGCTCTGCACGTCCCAGTCGTGGAAGCGGCCGGTGCCCTTCACGTTTCCGGTGCCGTCCAGCTCGGTGCGCTCGGTGCGCAGGCCGACGACCCTGCCGTCCTCGCCGAGGATCTCCACGGGGGACTCGAAGAAGTGCAGGAAGAGCTTGTGCGGGCGGTCGCCGACGTCGCGGATGGCCCAGTTCTCCAGCGTGGAGGCCACCATGTTGGCCTGCTTGTTCCCGCGGCGGGTCTCGATCGAGCCCGCGTCGTAGTCGATGTCCTCGGGGTTGACGATGACCTCGATGTTCGGGGAGTGGTCGAGCTCCCGCAGCTCCATCGGGCTGAACTTGGCCTGGGCGGGGCCGCGGCGCCCGAAGACGTGCACCTCCAGCGCCTTGTTGGCTTTCAGGCCCTCGTAGACGTTGGCGGGGATCTCGGTCGGCAGCAGTTCGTCGGCGGTCTTGGCGAGGATGCGGGCGACGTCCAGAGCCACGTTGCCGACACCCAGCACGGCGACCTTCTCGGCCTCCAGCGGCCAGGTGCGCGCCACGTCCGGGTGCCCGTCGTACCAGGAGACGAACTCGGCGGCGCCGTGCGAGCCGTCCAGGTCGCTGCCCGGTATGTCGAGGGCGCGGTCGGCGTCGGCGCCGGTGGAGAAGATCACGGCGTCGTAGAAGGTCCGCAGCTCGTCCAGACCGATGTCGTTCGGGTAGTCGACGTTGCCGAAGAGCCGGATCTGGGGCTTGTCCAGGACCTGGTGAAGGGCCTGCACGATGCCCTTGATCCGCGGGTGGTCGGGGGCTACGCCGTAACGGATCAGGCCGAAGGGCGCGGGCATCCGCTCGAACAGGTCGATGGAGACGCCCGGGGCGGCGGCGGCCTCGGATTTGAGCAGCGCGTCCGCTGCGTAGATCCCGGCGGGGCCGGCTCCGACTATGGCTACGCGGACGGGGCGTGTCATGGAGGGCTGTTCCTTAGGACGGGCGAGCAGGGGCGGGGCGGGCCGTGGTAAGGCTTGGCTTACTCCGCCCCGACGCACACGTTAGCCGCTGTCCCTGCCCGCTTTCGGAGCGGGTCGGCGTTCTGCGGCGATATCCGGTGCCCCGCACCTTTGCCCGCCCCGGGAATCCCGCGGAATCACCGGGGAAACGCCCACGCCGAGCAGCTCGGAAATGTGTTCCATCGCACGTTCACCTGGTGGACGGCTCGCTCGAAGAATCGGACAAATGATGGCAGAGTTACCCGCATGGATGATCGGGTAACGCGTGCCCTGTCACTCCCGGACGACTGGCCGGCCCACCCGGACCTCAGTCTCGCCCTGAACCGCATGGGCAGCTTCGACTGGGATCTCGACAGCGGCCTCATGCACATGGACCAGGCGGCCCTCGACGTGTTCGACATGCGGGCCGACGAGTACGACGACAAGCCGACGACGCTCGCGGCGCGGGTCCCGCCGGACGAGAGCATGCGTCTCGACGCCATGGTCACCCAGGCGCTCAAGTCCGGCCGGAGCAACTACGGGGCCTACTTCCGCATGGTCCGGCGTGACGGCACCCCGCAGTGGACGCACACCCAGGGCTTCGTCCGCCGCGACGCCACCGGGCGCCCGCGCCGCATCATCGGCATCATCCGGGACGCCACCCAGGAACTGGCCGAGTCCACCGCCCGGCGCGAGCTGGACGAGGAGCGGAGGCGGCAGACCAGTCTGGTGGACGCCACGACGGCCGCGCTGGCCCACGCCCGTACCGTCAAGGACGTCATCGACGTGCTCAAGAACTCCCAGGGGCTGGCGCACCTGGGGGCCACCAGCCTGGTCATGGGACTGATCGAGGCCGGGCGCATCCACCTCGTGGCCGACGGGCCCGAGGGAGCCTTCGTGCCCGGCACCCGGTACACGCGGACGGACGAGCAGTACCCCATGAGCGAGGTCGTGCGCACGCTCGGCCCACGCTTCATCGAGTCCGCCGAGGACTTCGCCGCTTCGTATCCGGTCCTGTGGCCCCATATCAGCCACCTCGGCATCACCTGCGCGGCCTACCTGCCGCTGATCGCCCAGGCGCGCCCGATCGGCGCACTCGGGCTGCTCTACAGCGACAAGAACGGGTTCACCGGCGACGAGCGCAATCTGCTGCTCGCCCTCGGCAGCTCCATCGCCCAGAGCCTCCAGCGCGCCATGCTGTACGAGCAGGAGCACGACCTCGCCGAGGGGCTCCAGCAGGCCATGCTGCCGCGCCGCGTCCCCGAGGTTCCGGGCGCGGAGATCGCCGTGCGCTACCGGTCGGCGAGGCTCGGCCGGGACATCGGCGGCGACTGGTACGACGTCATCCCGCTGCCCGGCGGCCGGGTCGGCGCCGTCATCGGGGACGTCCAGGGCCACGACACGCACGCCGCCGCCGTCATGGGACAGCTCCGCATCGTGCTGCGCGCGTACGCGGCCGAGGGCCACAGCCCCGCGACCGTCATGGCGCGGGCCTCCGTCTTCCTGCACGAGCTGGACACCGACCGCTTCGCGACCTGCATCTACGCCGAGACCGACCTGACCACCGGGGTGGTCCAGATGGTCAGGGCGGGCCACGTCGACCCCCTGGTGCGCGACGCCGACGGCAGCAGCCGCAAGGTCCTGGTCGAAGGAGGGCTGCCGCTGGGGCTCTCCGCCGAGTTCGGGCGGCTGGAGTATCCCGTCAGCACGGTCGAGCTGGACCCCGGGCAGACCATGGTGCTGTTCACCGACGGCCTGGTGGAGCTGCCGGGAGCCGACCTCGACGAGGGCGTGCACCTGCTCACCGCCATGATCGGGAACGGCCCCCAGGACCTCCAGCGGCTGGCCGACCGGCTCTGCGCGTCGGTCGACGAACGCGGCGGGGAGGACGACGTGGCCGTGCTGCTGCTGCGCCGCAAGGCCGCCCATGCGCCGCAGCCCGGCGGCCGCCTCCAGCAGCACGTGGCGCAGAACGACCCGGAGGCGCTCAGCTCGGCGAGACACATGATCCGCGCGGCGGTGCGCGCCTGGGGCGCGAAGGGCCGGGCCGACGAGGTGGAACTCGCCGCCGACGAGCTGACGACCAACGCCCTGATGCACACCGACGGCGGTGCGATCGTCACCATCCGGGTGCTCACCGGGCCGGAGCGCCGTCTGCGCGTCGACGTCGAGGACCGCTCCAGCGCACTGCCCCGCCGCCGGGACGCGGGCGACGCGGGGGTCTCGGGCCGAGGTCTGATGCTCGTCGACCGGCTGGCGGACGCCTGGGGCGTCGAGTCCCGCGGCACGGGCAAGTGCGTCTGGTGCGAATTCGTCATCCCGCCACGCGACTGATCCGGTGAAGGGGGCCTGCGTCGGCGGGGAGAGAGCACTACCCGCTAGTAACAGAACGTAACATGTCTGTCCTTGACCGTAACCGACCGCGAGAGATTGACTGCGATCTGTCAGTCTTCGTCTTCCATGACATGAGGACCCGTTGGGCACTGAGCTACTGGCACCTCTCGATCTGGCCTTCTGGCACCTCGAGTCCGACGCGCACCCCATGCACCTGGGCGCGCTCGCCGTCTTCGCGCCGGGCGGTGACCCGGCGCCCGGCCCCGACGGACTTCTCGAGTTGCTCGGCACTCGGGCCGCCGCGATCCCCCGCCTGCGGATGAGGGTGCGCGACGTGCTCCTGCCCGTCGGGGGAGCGGCGTGGTCGGTGGACAAGGACTTCGACGTCCACCGGCACGTCAAGCGGGTGCGCCTGTCCGAGGCGGCGACCGCCGGTGAGGGCGAGGCCGGTTTCATGACGGCGGCCACCCTGCTGGCGGGCGAGCTGATGGAGCAGCCGCTGCGCCGCGGCCTGCCGCCCTGGCAGATGTACCTCATCGACGGCGCCCCGGACGGCCCCTTCGCCGTGCTCGTCAAGCTCCACCACGCGCTCGCCGACGGCATGCGCGCGGTCGCCATCGGAGCCGGGATCTTCGACGAGATCGCCTCGGTCACGGGCCGGAGCCGGCCGGGACCGGCGGCCGGGCGGGTCCGCCCCGTGCCACCGCGCTCCTGGATGCCCGGCCCCCGCCAGGTCGCCGGAATCGCCCTCGGCCGGATCGAGGACCTCGGCCGGGCCTTCGGCGTCGGCGCGTCACTGGTACGCGCGAGCCGCCTCGACCTGCGCGGCGCACCGGCCCTCAGCGCCAGCTCCTCCGGCACCCGGCGCCTGGCCACGGCCGACCTCGACCTCGAAGCCGTGCGGCGCATCCGCCGGGCGGTCGGCGGCACGAGCAACGACGTGCTGCTCGCGGTCGTCGCGGGCGCGCTGCGCCGCTGGATGCTGGAGCGCGGCGAACCCCTGCCCGGTTCCGACCCGCGCGCGCTGGTCCCCGTCTCCCGGCGCCGCCCGGTCGGCGCGGCCGCGGCCCACGGCAACCGGCTCTCCGCCTATCTGCTGGGCCTCCCCGTCTCCGAACCCGACCCCTGGGAACGGCTGCGGGCCGTCCGCGGGGCCATGGACCGCAACAAGTCCGCCGGTCCGCTGCGCGGGGCCGGCGCGGTCGCGGTCCTCGCCGACCAGCTGCCGTCGCTGGCCCACCGCTTCGGCGCGCCCCTCGCCGGGAACGCCGCCCGGATGCTCTTCGACGTGCTGGTCACCAGCGTGCCGCTGCCGCGCTCGGCCCTCTCCCTCGGCGGCTGCCCGCTGCGCGCCCTCTACCCGATGGCACCGCTGGCCCGCGGCCAGTCCCTGGCCGTCGCGCTGACCACGTACGGCTCAACGGTGCAGATCGGGCTGGTGGCCGACGGCAAGGCACTGCCCGATCTGGAGCGGCTCGGGCGGTGCGCCGAGGAGGAGGTGGCCGGTCTGCTCGCGCTGCTCCCCCTGGGCTGACCCGGTTATAGATCGGACGGATAACCGGAATGTTCCGAGCCTTCTCCTTTCGCAGGTGTTGACGCACCCAAGTGATCCGATGAATATTCGCTGTGTGCAGGAAGCGATCTTCGGGGAGGGCGGCGGCCACATGCGGCGCAACAGGCTGGGAAACAGCACGGTCGAGGTCACCCAGCTGGCGTTCGGGGCGGCCGCCATCGGCAATCTCTTCAGCGCCGTGGAGCCCGCGCAGGCCGCCGCCGCCGTCGATGCCGCCTGGGACGAGGGCGTCCGCTACTTCGACACCGCGCCGCACTACGGACTCGGGCTCTCCGAACGACGGCTCGGCGAAGCCCTGCGCGGCCGGCCCCGCGACGCGTACGTCGTGTCCACGAAGGCGGGCCGCGTGCTCGACCCGCTGCCCGATGCCGGGGACGCCCCGGCCGCAGCGCTCTCCGAGGGCTTCGCCGTCCCCGCCACGCACCGCAGGCGCTGGGACTTCAGCGCCGCCGGTGTCCGCCGCAGCATCGAGGACAGCCTGGAACGCCTCGGCCTCGACCGCATCGACATCGTCTACCTCCACGACCCGGACGACCACGCGGAAGCCGCATTCGGTGAGGCCTACCCCGAGCTGGAGAAGTTGCGGGCCGAAGGGGTGATCGGGGCCATCGGCGCCGGCATGAACCAGACCGCGATGCTCACCCGCTTCGTCGTCGAGACCGACGCCGACGTGGTGCTGTGCGCCGGCCGCCACACCCTCCTCGACCAGTCCGCGCTGAACGATCTGCTGCCCGCGGCGGCTGCCCGCGGCCGCAGCGTCGTCGTCGGCGGTGTCTTCAACTCCGGCCTCCTCGCCGACCCGCGCCCCGGCGCCCCGTACGACTACGCCGCCGCACCGCCGCACCTCCTCGACCGGGCCCTGCGCCTGAAGGCCGTCGCCGAGGGCCACGGCGTGCCCCTGCGCGCCGCCGCCCTGCACTACCCGCTCGCCCACCCCGCGGTCGCCTGCGTGCTCGTCGGCACGCGGTCACCCGACGAGGTGCGCGACGCCGCCGCCCTCCTCCGCCGGGAGATCCCCGACGCCCTCTGGGACGACCTGCGCGCCGAGGGCCTGCTGACCGAGAACGGACACTGACATGCGTATCGCCCTGCACACCAAGGTCCGTGCGGACCGCATAGCCGAGTACGAGGCCGCGCACCGCGAGGTCCCCGCCGAACTCACCCGGGCGATCCGCGCGGCAGGCGCCACCTCCTGGACGATCTGGCGCAGCGGCACCGACCTGTTCCACGTCATCGAGTGCGACGACTACGCCCGGCTCCTGGCCGAACTCGAGCAGCTCCCCGTCAACGTCGCCTGGCAGGCCGGAATGGACGAACTCCTCGACGTCTCGCACGACTACTCCTCCCACGGCGCCGAAGCGGGCCTCCCGGTCGCCTGGGAGCTGTGAGATGACCGGCCGCCCCCGCATCGTCGACGCCCATCACCACGTATGGGACTTGTCGGTACGTGACCAGGACTGGATCACCGGGGAGGAACTGGCTCCCCTGCGACGCGACTTCACCCTCGCCGACCTGGAGCCGGAGGCCCGCGCCAACGGGGTGTGCGCGACCGTGCTCGTCCAGACCGTCACCGTCCCGGAAGAAACCCCCGAGTTCCTCGCGCTCGCCCACGACAGCGACCTGGTCGCCGGCGTCGTGGGCTGGACCGACCTCACCGCCCCGGACACAGCCGACACCCTGGCCGCCCTGCGCGAGCTCCCCGGCGGCGACCGGCTCGTCTCCCTGCGCCACCAGGTCCAGGGCGAGGCCGACCCCCGCTGGCTGCTGCGCCCGGACGTCCAGCGCTCGCTGGCCGCCGTGGCCGGTGCCGGACTCGTCTACGACCTGGTGGTCCAGCCCCACCAGCTGCCCGCCGCCGTCCGGGCGGCCGAACTGCTGCCCGGCCTCACCTTCGTACTGGACCATGCGGGAAAGCCTCCCGTCGCCGCCGGGCGGACACACCCCTGGGCCGTTCACCTGCGGGCGCTCGCCGCCCTGCCCAACACCGTGTGCAAACTCTCCGGCCTGGTCACCGAGGCCGACCCGCACGACTGGACCGTCGAAGACCTGCGCCCGTACGCCGCCACCGTCCTCGACGCCTTCGGGCCCGGCCGGCTGATGTTCGGCTCGGACTGGCCGGTGTGCCGGCTCGCGGCGACGTACACCGAGGTCGTCGAGACGGCGCTGCTGCTCCTGGACGGCCTCGCCGACGACGAGAGGGACGCCGTCCTCGCCACCACCGCCGAGCGCGTGTACGGCCTTCGGTAGGCGCCGGGGCGAGGGCTGCGGCAGGCTGGAACCATGCCCGAACTGCCGGAAGTCGAAGCCCTGCGGGTCTTCCTCGACGACCACCTGGTCGGCAGGGAGATCGACCGCGTGCTGCCGCTCGCCATCAGCGTCCTGAAGACGTACGACCCCCCGCTCACCGCCCTGCACGGCGGCACGGTCACCGGCGTCCGGCGGCACGGGAAGTTCCTCGACATCGCCGTCGGCCCGCTGCACCTGGTCACCCACCTCGCCCGGGCGGGATGGCTCCGCTGGCAGGACGGCTTCCCCGCCGCTCCGCCACGCCCGGGCAAGGGCCCCCTGGCCCTGCGTACCGTCCTCACCACCGGCGACGGCTTCGACCTGACCGAGGCCGGGACCACCAAGCGCCTCGCCGTCTACCTGGTCCACGACCCGGCCGAGATCCCCGGCGTGGCCCGCCTCGGGCCCGACCCGCTCGACCCGTCCTTCGACCGGGACGCGTTCGCCTCCCTACTGGAGGGCGAACGGCGTCAGATCAAGGGCGCCCTGCGCGACCAGTCGCTGATCGCCGGCATCGGCAACGCGTACAGCGACGAGATCCTGCACGTCGCGAAGATGTCCCCGTTCAAACTCACCGCGCACCTCACCGACGAGGAGATCACCACGCTCCACACGGCGCTGCGCACCACGCTGAACGACGCCGTCGCCCGCTCCAGCGGCCTGGCCGCGGGACGGCTCAAGGCGGAGAAGAAGAGCGGCATGCGCGTCCACGGGCGCACCGGCGAGGCGTGCCCGGTCTGCGGGGACACCATCCGCGAGGTGTCCTTCAGCGACTCCTCGCTCCAGTACTGCCCGACCTGTCAGACGGGCGGCAGAACACTCGCCGACCGCAGACTCTCCAAGCTGCTCAAATAGGGCGCTCGGCCCCTCGTCCTCGGCCGCCCCGCTCAGCGGGTGAGCCGCAGGAGCGGTTGCCGCCCCGACGCCGTGCGCACCTCGAACCGGTCGATGGCCCCGGGCCGCAGGGCCGCGCCGCCGCTCACCCGCAGCGGTTCACCGCCCGGGCCGGCCGACGACCAGGTCGCGACGGTCTCCTCCTCCCCGTCCCGACCCACCGCGACCAGCGCGCACACCCCCCGCTCCGGCGCCCCCGACACCTCCAGGCCCACGTCGGCGCCCCACTCGCGCGCCCCCGCGATCACGACGGCCGTCATCCCCGAGCCCCGGTCCGTGGCCGTCCACCGCTCGGCGCCCGGGCCCCCGCCGGGAAGGGCGAACGGCGCCCCGACCGCGAGCACCACGGCAGCCGCTCCCAGGGCGCTCCGCCGTCGCCGTGCTCTGACCCGCCCGGCCGCGACCGCCCCCACGGCCCGCCGCACCAGCTCCGGACCGGCGGCCACCACGGGGTCGACGCCCGGCGGTGTCAGCCGGGCGTACCGTCCGAGGACGGCCGCCACCCCGCCGAACTCCACCATCCCGCCCGCACACAGGGGACAGCCCTCCAGATGCTCCTCGAAACGGAAGGCGTCGGCGGGGCCGAGGACGCCCAGGGCATAGGCGCCGACATCGCGGCGGTGCTGCGGGCTGCACATGCCCTCCCGTACGGAAACAGCCCGTGAATCACTCACCACCGCCCCTCCGCGTCGGCTCGCGCAGCCCTCGGGCCGGCCGGCTCCCGGGGGCGGCGTCGCGGGGCCGGGCGCGCGCTCCCCCAACCTTCGGCTTCGCTCGCGCAGGGGAGGACGCCCCCACCGCCCTGCCTCGATCCTCCGCCTTGCAGCCGCACGCACCCAGCCCCGCTCCTTCACCCACCCCCCATGAGACGGCCGGTCTAAACTCCGGCCTCATGCTCCGCGTACTCGCCGTCGACGACGAAGAACCCGCCCTGGAGGAACTCCTGTACCTCCTGCGCGCCGATCCCCGGATCCGCAGCGCCGAGGGAGCCACCGGCGCCACCGAGGCGCTGCGGCGCATCGGCAGTGCCGTCGACGCCGGTCCCGACGACCCCGCCGCCATCGACGTCGTCTTCCTCGACATCCACATGGCGGGCCTCACCGGACTCGACGTCGCCCAGCTGCTGGCCGGGTTCGCCGCGCCCCCGCTCATCGTCTTCGTCACCGCCCACGAGGGCTTCGCCGTGCACGCCTTCGACCTCAAGGCCGTCGACTACGTCCTCAAGCCCGTGCGCCGCGAACGCCTCGCCGAGGCGGTGCGCCGCGTCGCCGAACAGGTCGGCGGCCGCTCCGCGCCCGTCCACGACACCAACCACGACCAGATCCCCGTCGAACTCGGCGGCGTCATCCGCTTCATCCCGATCGACGACATCGCGTACGCCGAGGCCCAGGGCGACTACGCCCGGCTGCACACCGACACCGGCAGCCACCTCGTCCGCGTCCCCCTGACCACCCTGGAGGAACGCTGGCGCACCCGCGGATTCGTGCGCATCCACCGCCGCCACCTCGTGGCCCTCGGCCGGATCGACGAACTGCGCCTGGACGCGGGCAGCATGAGCGTGCGCATCGGCACCGCCTCGCTGGCCGTCAGCCGCCGCCACACCCGCGCGCTGCGGGATCTGCTGATGCGGCAGACCGGCCGCTGACCAGCGTCTACCCGCGCCCGGACCCCTTCCCAGCGAGGACGGGTGCTGCGTACACTCCGGCCCCATGTCCGCAGAGCCAACGCCCCGGCGTGAAGTGGTGACGGGGGAGCCCCGCCGGGTGCGTCCGCTGCCGCGCTACCGCACCCAGTCGGAGATCGACGAACAGACCGCACTCGGCGGCGCCTACGTCCGCTCCCTGATGCGCAGCCAGCTGCGTGCCGGACTCACCGCCTTCGCCGTCCTCGCCGTCGTCGTCGGCACCCTGCCCCTGGTCTTCGAGGCCCTGCACAGTTCCGCCGTCGTCTGGGCCGTCCTCGGCTTCGCCGCCTACCCGCCGCTGACGCTGCTCGCCTGGTGGTACGTGCGCCGGGCCGAGCGCAACGAGCGCGACTTCGCCCGGCTCGTGGAAGGCCGCCCCGCACAGTGAGCCGCACGTACGCGGTGGCGGCCGTCGCCGCCGTCGTTCTCGCCACCCTCCTCGTCGGCGGGTTCGGGCTGCGCATCTCGCGCACCACCTCCGACTTCTACGTCGCCTCGCGCACCGTACGGCCCCGCCTCAACGCGGCCGCGATCAGCGGCGAGTACCTCTCCGCCGCGTCCTTCCTCGGCATCGCCGGCCTGGTGCTCGTCCACGGCCCGGACATGCTCTGGTACCCGGTCGGATACACCGCCGGATATCTGGTGCTGCTGGTCTTCGTCGCCGCGCCGCTGCGCCGCTCGGGGGCGTACACCCTGCCGGACTTCGCCGAGGGCCGGCTCGAATCCCGGCAGGTGCGCGGAGTCGTCAGCATCCTCGTCGTCGGCGCCGGCTGGCTCTACCTCGTCCCGCAGCTCCAGGGCGCCGGACTCACCCTCAAGATCCTGACGGGCGCGCCCGGCTGGCTCGGCGACGTCCTGGTCGCCTCCGTCGTCGTCCTCGCCGTCGCCGCGGGCGGCATGCGCTCCATCACCTTCGTCCAGGTCTTCCAGTACTGGCTGAAGCTGACCGCGCTCCTCGTCCCCGCCGTCTTCCTGGTGCTCGCCTGGCAGGGCGACGGACGGCCCCGCGTCACCTTCGACGAACAGCTCTCCGTCTTCCGCGCCGACCACCCGCTGTACGCCACGTACGGCCTCATCGTCGCGACGTTCCTCGGAACCATGGGCCTGCCGCACGTCGTCGTCCGCTTCTACACCAGTCCCAACGGCCGCGACGCCCGCCGCACCACCGTCGCCGTCCTCGCCCTGATCGGCGTCTTCTACCTGCTGCCACCCGTCTACGGAGCCCTCGGCCGGCTGTACGCACCCGAGCTCATCCGGGGCGGCGACGCGGACGCCGCCGTGCTGCTGCTCCCCGGCCGGGTCATCGGGGGACTCGGCGGTGATCTGCTCGGCGCGCTCATCGCCGGCGGAGCCTTCGCCGCGTTCCTGTCGACCGCCTCCGGACTGACCATGGCCGTCGCCGGTGTCCTCACCCAGGACGTCCTGCCCTCGCGCGGCGTACGGCACTTCCGGCTGGCCACCGTTCTCGCCATCTCCGTCCCGCTCGCCGGTTCGCTGGTCGTCAGCCGGGTGCCGGTCGCCGACTCGGTCGGGATGGCGTTCGCCGTGTCGGCGTCCTCCTTCTGCCCGTTGCTGGTCCTCGGCATCTGGTGGCGCCGGCTCACCCCGCCGGGGGCCGTGGCGGGGCTCGTCCTCGGCGGCGGCTCCGCCCTGCTGTCCGTCGCCATCACCGTCAGCGGGGCGGTGCGCCCGCCCGGCTGGCCGCACGCCCTGCTGGCCTGGCCCGCCGTCTGGTCCGTCCCCGTCGGCTTCCTCGCCATGATCCTGGTCTCGCTCGCCACCCCGGGCCGGATACCCGCCGGCACGAACGCCGCGATGACCCGTTTCCATCTGCCCGAGGCGCTGACCGCGGGGAGGCACCGGTGACCGGGGCCGGATACGCCGTCATCGTGCTCCTCGCGCTGCTGCTCTTCGGGGGCGGCCTGCTGGCCGGCCGGCGCACCGCGCGCCCCGTCCGTACCAGCGACGTCGGCACACCGGTCGAACACGCCACCTTCGAGACCCTGCACACCGCCTCGCTCGCCGCACCCCCGCTGCGCGCCGGACTGACCGAGGAGAGCGCCCGCAGGTCGGCCCGCCGGCTCCGGTCGCTGCTCGGCACCGACGCCCTGTGCCTCACCGACCGCGACCGGGTCCTGGTCTGGGACGGTGAGGGCGACCACCACGGCCGGCACGTCATGGACCAGGTGCGGGGCGTCCTCGCCGGCGGGCGGGACACCGCCTTCCGCAGCGAGTGCGACGACCTCGACTGCCCGTTGCGCTGGGCCGTCGCCGTGCCGCTCACCGTCGACCACCGGGTCCTCGGCACGCTGATCGCGTACGCCCCGCGCGAGTCCGCGGTCCTGGCGAGGGCCGCGGGCGAGGTCGCCCGCTGGGTCTGCGTGCAACTGGAACTCGCCGAACTCGACCGCTCGCGCACCCAGCTCATCGAGGCCGAGATCAGGGCCCTGCGCGCGCAGATCTCCCCGCACTTCATCTTCAACTCACTGGCGGCCATCGCCTCGTTCGTCCGCACCGACCCCGAGCAGGCCCGCGAGCTCCTCCTGGAGTTCGCCGACTTCACCCGCTACTCCTTCCGCAGCCACGGAGACTTCACCACCCTCGCCGACGAGCTGCACTCCATCGACCAGTACCTGGCGCTCGTCCGCGCCCGCTTCGGTGAACGCCTCTCGGTGACCCTCCAGGTCGCACCCGAGGTGCTGCCCGTCGCCCTGCCGTTCCTCTGCCTCCAGCCGCTGGTCGAGAACGCCGTCAAACACGGACTCGAAGGGGCCGTCACCTCCAGCCGCATCACCATCAGCGCCCTGGACGCGGGCTCCGAGGCCGAGGTCGTCATCGAGGACGACGGGACGGGCATGGATCCCGAGCGCCTGCGCCACATCCTGCGCGGCGAAGGCGGAAAGTCCACCGGCATCGGACTGCTCAACGTCGACGAGCGGCTCCGCCAGGTGTACGGGGACGACTACGGACTCGTCATCGAGACGGGCATCGGCGCCGGTATGCGCATCACCGTGCGCCTGCCGAAGTACCGGGCCGGGGTGCACGGTTCCTGAGCGGGGCGTGGCCCGCGAGCCGGCGCGGACTCAGTACAGGTGGATCGCGAGATGCCCCAGCGGCAGTCCCAGCTGCCAGGCCGGCGTCCACACCTGGACGGCGTCCCGGCCTTCCGGCTCCTCCCGCCCTTCCGCCTCCTCACGGCCGGCGGGGGTCTCCCAGGGCGGCGGGCCGATGGCGTCGAGGTCGGCCGCCAGCAGCTCGGTCTCCTCCAGCCACCGCCAGGCGGCCCGAGCCAGCGTCAGGTCGGGGCCCGCGCCGCCGGGCGCCGCCGCCAGGGCGTCGAGCCGCTCGCACACCCACCGCCGCCAGGGCGTCCCGTACGCCGTCAGCAGCCGCAGCTCGTCCACCCGGGTGGCGGGCAGCGCCCCGGCCACCGCACCGTCGGAGAGGAACACGGTCAGGGCGAGCGCGTCGCGCCCCGCCCGGAACTCCAGCGTGGCCGGCTCCATCAGGTCGCCGGTACGCAGGAGCTCGTCGGCGATGTACTCCGCGTACATCCAGGCCATCGGGACCAGCAGCCCGTTCCCGCCGCCACCGTCATGACGTTCCGGACGCATCCCGTCTCGCCTCTTTCCGTTCTCGGGGCCGCGCCGGGGGCTGCCCGGCGGACCGGGGCCCGACCGGCCCCACACGCAGCATTGAACCGGGGGAGCGCGCCGCGCGTGGCCAGAAGCACAGGATCCGTCGGACCCGGTCCGTCACAGACACGAGGATGCGATGACCGCCGACCCAGGGGAGGGACCGCACATGCGGCAGTTGCTCGGCGCCTACGTCCTGGACGCGCTTCCGGCCGCGGAGGCGCACACCGTCGCCCGCCATCTGCAGAGCTGCGACCGGTGCGCGGCCGACTACGTGGAGGTGGCGGCGGCGGCGGCCCTGCTGCCGCTGCTCAGCGAGGAGGACCTGCGGGAGTAGCCGGGCAGGTGGCGGGAGAGCACGCGCAGCGCGTAGTAGGAGCGGGACTTCACCGTGCCGGCGGGTATCCCGAGCACCTCCGCGGTCTCGCTCACGCTCAGCCCCCGGAAGTAGATCTGGACGAGCACGGCCCGGTGCTCCGGGCTCAGGGTGCGGACCGCCCTGCGCACATCCAGTGCGGCGACCGCGGAATCCGCGGTGTCCTCACGGCCGGGGGCGCTCTCCAGCACCGCGTCGCTGACCTCGGCCGGCCGGGCCAGCCGTGCCCTGCGGGCGTCGATCGCCAGCCGGCGCCCGACCGTGAACAGCCAGGGACGCATCGACTCGTACGGGCCGTCGAACGCCTCCGGGTGCTGCCAGGCCCGCACCAGCGTCTCCTGGAGGAGGTCCTCCGCGCGCTGCCGGTCGCCGAACGTCAGACCGAGCAGGAAGTGGAACAGGGCGGGCCCATGGTCACGCTGCAGATCCGCGAGGGCCCGCTCATCGGTCGTCGTCGTGGTCATGGTGAACGCCCTTCCCCGCGGAGATTTCTGCCGCCTCGCTGCCGACTGGCGTATACGAACGCATTCACGGCGCGGGGAACAGGACAAACCCGGCCCCGTGCGACGAGCGGTCGCACGGAGCGGCGAATGGTGCGGTGAACGGTCGGGCGGGGGTGACTCGGGGCCGCTGCGAGCAGGGGGAAGCGGCGGAGGGGTCAGGGAACCACGGTGACGGGCCACCGCCCGGCCTTCACCAGCCGGACGGCCACCGAACCGATGAACCGGTGCCCCGCCGACTCGGAGGCGCCCACCACGACGGCGTCCGCCTTCAGCTCGTCCGCAGCCGTCACCAGGCCGTTGTAGGGGTCACCGCGGAAGGTGTGGAACTCCCAGCGCACATCCCATATGTCCTTCATCCGCTCCGTGGACGCCCGGATCTCGCTCACCAGGCCCTCCGCGACGTCCCCCGTGGCATCACCGACCGGCGCACCGAGTGCGGCACCCGCCGTCAGCACGGGCTGGACGTAGACGAGGGCGAGCATCGCCCGCTGCCGACGGGCGAGGCCTGCGGCATACGCCGCGGCGCGCATGGAGGATTCGGAGCCGTCGATGCCGGCGACGATCACTTTCGGGCCGTCTGTGCCACGTTCGAACTGGTGGGACTGCTGGTCTGTCACGGCAGTGAGGTTATCGGTTCCTCCGGCCGGCCCCCTTCCGGGCTCCCGAGTGCCCCGGTGCGCTGCTGCCGGATGCGCCGACGCGCTCCCTCCATCGGGTGCAAAACCCGCCCTGAACGGTGTCGTGAGGAAGGGCGGCAGAGCGGACGTGCGAGCAGTGGGTCATGAAGAACGATCAGATGCCGCCGACGCGCAGAACGCTGCTGAGGCTGGCCGCCGGGCTGGGCGCCGCCACTGTCGTGCGCCTGGTCGCGGCGGACTCCGCCGGTGCCCCGTTCCGGCGTCCCGCTCAGCCGACGGCCGCCGCGGCCGGTCCGCAGGCGGCCGCCCTGCGGACCCAGCCGCTCTCCTACCGGCTGCGGCCCATGACCGCGGGCAGCCCGCCCCGCTACCGTCCGGCGGCGCCACCGGTCCGCACCCGGCCCATCGAGGAACTGCCCGACATCGGCCGGGCCATGGTGCTGAGCTTCGACGACGGGCCCGATCCGCTGTACACCCCGCACATCCTGGACACGCTGCGCCGGCACGACGTACGGGCCATGTTCTTCCTCTGCGGGGAGATGGCCCACGACAACCAGGACCTGGTCCGCAGGATCGCCGACGAGGGGCACACGGTGGGCAACCACTCGTGGACCCACCCGCTGGTGACCAGGCTTTCCCGGGCCGGTGTCACCGATGAGCTGGGCCGTACCAGCGACGTGATCGAGAAGGTGACCGGCGCTCCGCCGCTCTGGTACCGGGCGCCCTACGGGGCCTGGAACCGGAACTCGTTCGAGATCGGGGCCGCCCTGGGCATGGAGCCGATGGCCTGGTCGGTGGACACCCTGGACTGGACCGAGCCGGGCGCCGACACCATCGTCCGCCGGGTCGCGCAGGGCGCGGGACCGGGAGTCGTGGTGCTCTCGCACGACGCGGGCGGCGACCGCTCGCAGAGCGTGGCGGCGCTGCGCCGCTATCTGCCGGAGCTGCTCGACGAGGGGTACCGGATCACGGTGCCGCAGCGCCGCTGAGGTGTGCGGCGGTCGCTGCCTGGGGCGGGCCGGGGGCCGGGAGGCGCGGGGCCCGGAGCGGGACCGCGGCTTCCCGGCAGCAGCCGTCAGCGCGTGTCGATCAAGCGGGCGAACGCCACCACGTTGCCGTCGTAGCCGTTGGCCTTCGTGTACCCGCCGCCGCAGGTGATGACCCGCAGTTCCGCCTGTCCCGTGTCGCCGTACACCCGGGCGCCGGGGAAGTCGTTCTTGGAGAACACCTCGACGCCGTAGACCTCGAACACCGCGACCCGGTCGTCGCTGCGAGTGACCTCGACGCGGTTGCCCTTCTTCAGGGAGCCCAGCCCGTAGAAGACGGCGGGCCCCGCCTGGTTGTCGACGTGGCCGACGATGACGGAGGTGCCGAGCTGGCCCGGGGCGATGCCGTTCTGGTACCAGCCGGCCAGGTTGGGGTCCTGCGGGGGCGGCGTCTCGATCCAGCCGTTCGCGTCGAGATTCACATCGATGACCGGTGCGTCGACCCCGATGGAGGGGATGGACAGGCGTTCCACGGGCGCGTACGCCAGCGGCTTCACGGCCGGGCCGGCCACCGGGGCTCCGGGGGCGACCTTCTGGTGGCCCACCGAGGCGGCGGCCACCGGCTGCGGCGGTCCGGGCGAGAGGTCCGCACCGTTCCGCATCATGGCGAGACCGGTGAGCATCGCCAGCGCGAGCGCGCCCCACGGCGAGTGTCTGATCCGTTCGGGGCGCCAGTTGTCCCGGCCCATGGTTCTCCCTTCGTCGCGACGAAGGGAACGCTAGGCCCGGGGCGGTCGCACGGCATTCACAGACGTGCGAACGGGTGGCGGCGATCCGACGGACTGCTCATCGGAGTAGTAACAGGACAAATATTCTGACGGCCGGTGACCTGCGAGTCCGTCAGGTGCGCGGCTGTCCGCGCGGCGTGTCGGATCACCGGGGTGGAGCAGTCCCGAAATGCGGCGGATCAAGGAACTGGTGATGGTTCGTCATGGGAGGCGTTCTCGTCGAACCATCCCGGTGCACAGAGCTCCGGGGCGCTTCCCGCTGGAGGTTCGAACGATGCGTGCTACACGCGCTCTCGTTGTCGCCGCGACCGCCGTCGCCGCTCTCGGGCTCGGTGCTCCGATGGCGGCTGCCGGCGGAGACGTCGGGAACGGCCAGAACAACGGCAACAGCCAGAACGACTGGAACGACCCCGGCGACTGGGACAACGGAGGCGGCAACGGCAACGGCAACGGGAACGGCAACGGCAACGGGAACGGCAACGGCAACGGGAACGGCAACGGGAACGGCAACGGGAACGGGAACGGGAACGGGAACGGGAACGGCAACGGGAACGGCAACGGGAACGGGAACGGGAACGGCAACGGCCGCAACAACGGGCCGAACAACGTGACCGTCGACCCCGAGCGCGTGCACCAGGGCGCTGCCATGCAGGTCAGCGCCGAGGGCTGCGGGCGCGGTGGCAGTGTCTCGTCCAACGCGTTCCGGACCACGAGGCTCTCGGCCGGCCGGGTCGGCCACGCCAGGGTCCGGATCTTCAACGACGCGACGCCCGGCACCTACAACCTGACGGTGCGCTGCGACGGCACCGACCGGACGGCCGGCCACCGCTTCACCGTGCTCAACAGCCGTGGCGCGCAGGGCGGTTTCGGCGGTTCGATGGCCGCGAGCCCCACGGAGATGGGCGTCGGCGCCGGACTGGTCGCCTCGGCGGCCCTCGGCGGAGGCATGTACGTCGTGCGCCGCCGGAGGACCAGCAATGGGGCGGTCTGACGGTAGCGACGCACCCACCGGACCGATAACCGAAGTCGCCCCGGGTCCTCCACGAGGACCCGGGGCGACTTCGGTTATCGGTCTGCGGCGCCGGTCAGTGCGAGCGGCTCTCCTTGCGCCGCCGCACCACGAAGACGGTGCCGGCGGCGGCAGCCACGGCCAGCGCGGTGCCGGCCACGATCTCGCCGGAGTTCATGCTGTCGATGCTGCCGCCGAGACCACCCTGCACACCGGCCGGGGAGGCCGTGGACACCGCGGAGCTCGTCGAGCTGGTGGTGGGCGTGCTCGTGGCAGCGCTGATCGTGAGGTTCACGTGCGCCGTGGAGCTCGGCGACGTGTTGCAGGTGAACGTCACCTGATAGACGGCGCCCGGCTTGGCGTCCGAGTCGACCGTCGCCCTGCCCGTACCGCCCCGGGGGATGGTGACGGTGTCGAACACCCCGGAGGTCGCCGTGGCCGTGGTGGAGCAGGCTCTGGCCGCCAGGGTGACCTGGCCGCCGGGCGCGACCACCGAAGGCGTGACGGTGTATCCGCTCCCGGGGTCGGACGGACCGCCCGCGATAGCGGCATGCGCGGTCACGGCCGGAGCGGTCAGGGCGAGTGCGGCGGCGCCGAGCAGAGCGACGGGGGTGACACGTATTGCGCGCATGGTGAATCCTCCGGGTCCCCGAGGAGCAGCTGCGGAACGGATTTCCACAAAGCGTCAGAAATGCACCTCGATGGGCGCAACGCTAGAAGTGGTGTATTACGCCCGCGATCGGGGTCCGGCGAATGGGGCACCGGTGTCCCCCGGGCGGCGCACCTCCGGGGGACCGGGTGCTCCTATTTCCCCGCCGCGCCGGGGAACAGATCGAGGAACGGTGCGGCGGTGGCGGAGATGCCTCGCCCGAAGGGCGCGTCGAAGTCCCAGATCAGGAAGAGGAGGAAGGCGATCAGCACACTGAAGAGACCGGCCAGCAGGAGTTCCCGGAACGTGCGGCGAATCTGCAGGGTGAAGATCAGCCCCACCGTCACCAGCGCTCCCGTGATCAGCCCGAACCAGACGACGCCCGGCATCGTGGCGCCGGCGCTCTGCCCCCTGGCGTGGCGGGCGTCGTCGGCCGCGGCGACCTGGTCGACGAGCGGCTGGTAGGCCTGCCCCTCGTGGTCCGTCTTCGGCCGGTAGTCCGTGACGTCGGCGCGCACTCGGCCGAGGAGCTCTGCGCCCCGGTCGCCGAGCGTCCCGTGCTCGCTCATGGTCCGCCACTCGTCGTGCACCACATAGCTGACATAGGCGTCGACATCCGCGCGGATCCGGGTGCGGACCTCGGCCGGGTAGACGGAGGAGCGCGCGCTGACCTCGTGCAGCGCCTGCGCCTCCTGGCGTACGTACTCCTGGGCGGCGCCGCGTCCCTCCCAGACGCCCGCGATGGCGAGGCCCAGCACGATCGCGTACACCACTCCGATCATCATCGTCATGTACTCGATGACGTCAGGTGTCTCGGACGGGTCGTCGTCCTCGGGCAGCCGGCGGTTGTTGAGTACGGCGATGGTCAGCACGACGGTGCTGGCCGCGGCCATGGCGAGGGTGAGAACCAGCCATTCCGACATGGGTGCCTCCGGAGGTCATCGGGAAGAACGGGGCCGCAGTACGGCGACGGCGAACACTGCGGGGGCGGTGATCATCAAAGTGAGCGTGACCAGGGAGGTGTGGCGTTCCGGTTCCTTCCTCACGGGTCTGCGGTACGAGGGAAGCGCCACGGGGGCGAGGGGTGACGGGCGTGCTGAGGGCGTGGGCGACGGGGTCGGAGCAGGCGGAGACGGACGGGGAGGCGGTGGCGGTGCGGGCGCCGGCTCCACGGGCGCGGCAGGGGGCGGTGGGGGCGGTGGGGGCGTCGGGGGCGGAGGAGGTGGTGGAGGTGGCGGAGGTGGCGGAGGTGGCGGAGGTGGCGGAGGTGGCGGAGGTGGCGGAGGTGGCGGGGGTGGCGGTGGCGGGGGTTTCGGCTTCGGGGTGGGCGGGGGAGCGGGCTCCGGTGCCGGCCCGGCCCGGCAGTCGCCGTCGCCGCTGACGGCCACCGCCACCCCGCCCTCGTCGTCACCGATCGAGGCGTACGAGCAGTTGTCCGCCAGCGCGGGCGTCGGGGCGGTCAGCAGCCAGGTGAGTGCGACGGCCGCGGTGAGCCGGCCGATGAGTGATCCGTACACGACGGGAGCATGTTCCGGGCCGCGGCCGGACACGCCCGGAACGCCGCGGATTCGCCTGATGGGGCGGATCTTGGGCATCGGGTGTTTGCGGCTCCGGAAGAATCTGAGTACGCATTGAACAAAGAGTGGCCCGGCGCCCGTATCTAGGGCCATGAACGGCGCGAACCCGCGTCGCAACTGGCAGAAGTACTACGGGAGTTGACATGAACACCTGGCGGAACGCCTCGCTCGCGGTGACTGCGGTGACCCTGTTGGCGCTGACGACGGCGTGCGGTCAGGACAAGGCCACGGAGTCCCCCGGCCAGAATGTGGGCAACGCGAGCCCGGCCGGGCAGGCCGCGGACAGCTACGGGGCGGACAGCGGATACGGCTCCGGCACGACGACGGAGACCGGCTCGGCGAAGCAGGCCGGTCAGCTCGCGGTGTGGGACAGCAAGAAGCTCGGCAAAGTGCTGACGGACAGCGAGGGATTCACGCTCTACCGCTTCGACAAGGACACCGCGAGCCCGCCCCGGTCGAATTGCGAAGGCGACTGCGCGAAAGCCTGGCCGCCGGTGCCGGCGGGCAATGTCACGGCCGCGGCCGGGACCGATGGGTCACTCGTCGGCAAGGTCACGCGGGCCGACGGCAGTCAGCAACTCACCCTGGCGGGCTGGCCGATGTACCGGTTCGCCAAGGACGCCGCGCCGGGTGACGCCCTGGGGCAGGGGGTGGGCGGCACCTGGTTCGCCTCGGCGCCCGACGGCAAGAAGGCGGCGCTGAACGCAGACGGCCCTTCCGGCGCCGAGCCGGCGGACCTCGCGGGACTCTCGGTGCGCAAGGATCCGAAACTCGGCGATATCGTCGTGGACAAGCGCGGCATGACGGTCTACCGCTTCAAGAAGGACGTGGCGTGGCCGATGAAGTCGGCCTGCACGGGGGCGTGTCTTTCGAAGTGGCCGGTTGTCGCCCCGGGCGAGAAGAATGACGTGAAGGGTGTCACCACGAAGGGATTCGTCACCTTCGACCGGCCGGACGGACTCAAGCAGCAGGCCATCGACTGCTGGCCCATCTATACCTTCTCCGGGGACGTGAAACCCGGTGACACCAAGGGGCAGGGCGTCGGCGGAACCTGGTACGCGGTGTCCCCCCAGGCGAAGTTGGTCGGCGCGTCGAAGTAGGAACGGCCGACGCGGGGCGGGCGGCTTCGCGGGACCGGCGACGCGAAGCCGCCCGCCCCGCGCCGGCCGTTCCGAGTTCCACGTGGATCCCTCCACGCCCTTCCGCCGCCGAATGTCACCCGCAGCGACGGGACGGTTGCACATGCCACTGGTGTGTGACCAATAACGGACCGCTAATTTCCGTTTCCTCTCGCCCTCCTGGTGGTGGGTCAGTAGCCTCTGGTCAATACTGACCATGAACATGGCCGGATCACCGAGGCGACTTGTTGGAGACATCGATGGAGCGTCCCGCCTGGGCACCGCACGGCATTGACATTTCTGTGCCGAGCGTGTCCCGAATGTACGACTTCTATCTGGGCGGCTCGCACAATTTCGAGGTGGACCGGGAAGCGGCCCGCAAGGCCATGGAGTTCATGCCGGGACTTCCCAAGATCATGCAGGCGAACCGGGCCTTTATGCGCCGCGCCGTGCGCTTCGCGCTGGATGAGGGCGTCACGCAGTTCCTGGACATCGGCTCCGGGATACCGACCTTCGGGAACGTGCACGAGGTCGCGCAGGCGATCGACCCCCGGGCCAAGGTCGCCTACGTCGACCACGACCCGGTCGCGGTCGCCCACAGCCAGGCTGTGCTCGAAGGCAACGACCGTGCGGTGATCGCCGCCGCCGACCTGCGGCGGCCCGACGAGATCCGCGACAATCCCGACGTCTCCAAGCTCCTCGACTTCGACCGTCCGGTGGCGCTGCTGCTCGTAGCCGTACTCCACTTCATCGAGGACGCCGACGAGCCGCACGCGGCCGTCGCCGCCCTCCGCGACATCCTGGCCCCCGGAAGCCTCCTCATCGTCACCCACGCCTCGTACGAGGGGATCCCGCTGACGAGGGAAGAGGCCGGCGGCGCGGTGGGGGTGTACAAGGACATCCGCAACCCGCTGGTCATGCGCTCCCGCGACGAGGTCGGCCGGTTCTTCGACGGCTACGAGATGGTCGAGCCCGGACTCGTGGCGATGCCGGACTGGCGTCCCGAGACGCCCGTCGTGCAGGAGAACGAGGACCCGTACGCCTTCTCGGGCTTCGCTGGAGTGGGACGCAAGGCGTGACCATTCCCGCCCAGGCGTCCGGAGCCCCGGACGCGGAACCGGACGGTCCCGAGGACCGGCTCCGAAGATTCGCCACGATCTGGAGCCGGGCGATCTTTCCGTCGACGGCCACCTCCATGACCCGGCCGGAGTTCGAGCAGCACCTGCTCCCCCTGGCTCGGACGCTCAGCGACACCTTGCACGCCCGCCCCTTCGACCCGGCGGCCGCGAGCGGTGTGGGCACCGCCCTCGTCGCGGCGCACTGCACGGACCCGGACGCGCTCAGCTCCACACTCGGCGTCGTCGACTCGTACCTGGTGCTCTACTGCGGCAGCAACGGCCCGGCCGCGCTGTCGACGGAGGACAGCCGGTCCCGCTGCGCGCGGATCCAGCACGCGGTCGCGGGCGGCTTCTCGCAGGCCCTGCGCGAGCGGACGCTCACCGAGCAGGAGGCGATCGCCCGCTCCGCGCTCACGGCGCGCTCCCAGGCCGAACAGGCACTCCACGCGACGGAGGCGCGCTTCAGGGCCGTGTTCAAGGACGCGGCCATCGGCATCGGCATAGCCGACCTGGACGGCAACGTACTGGAGGTCAACGACACCCTCACCCGGATGTTCGGCGGCCTCGAGAACCACGTCCTCAGCCACCGCGTGAACGAGTGGGTCCACCCCGAGGACTCCCCGCAGGTCTGGAAGTACTACAACGAGCTGGTATGCGGCGAACGCGAGCACTACCGGGTCGAGAAGCCGTACTACCGAAACGACGGCACCGTCCTGTGGACCAATCTGACGGTGTCGCTGCTGCGCGACTCCGAGGGCCGGCCGGAGTACCAGCTGGCCCTCATGGAGGACACCACCGAGCGGCGGCTGCTCAATCTGCGGCTGCGGTACGAGGCCACGCACGACGCGCTCACCGGCCTGCCGAACCGGACGCTCTTCTTCGAGCGCCTGGAGAAGGCGCTCTCGGCGGGTGACGGGAACCGGTTCGGTCTCTGCTATCTGGACCTGGACGGCTTCAAGGCGATCAACGACAGCCTGGGCCACGCCTCGGGCGACCGGCTGCTGGTCGAGGTCGCCGACCGGCTGCAGAGCTGCGCGACCGCGCCCGGCGAGATGGTGGCACGCCTCGGCGGCGACGAGTTCGTGGCACTGACCACGGGCCCCGACACCGCGCAGGAGGTCGACGAGCTCGCCTGCCGGATCCTCAGCGCGCTCGCCGCGCCGATCCGCCTCGACGGGCGCGAGCTCACCGTCCGCGGGTCCATCGGAGTCGTCGAGGGGCCGGCCGGCGAACGCAGCGCCGCGGAGGTGCTGCGCAGCGCCGACATCACGATGTACCGGGCCAAGTCCGCGGGCGGCAACCGGTTCGAGCTCGCCGACGCCGAGGCGGACGCGCGCGCCATCACCCGGCACGGACTGACCACGGCGCTGCCGGCGGCGCTGGAGCGCGGTGAGTTCTTCATCGAGTACCAGCCGCTGGTGCACCTGGACGACGGCTCGGTGCACGGCGCCGAGGCGCTGGTGCGCTGGTGCCACCCGCAGCACGGGGTGCTCGGGCCCGACCGGTTCATCGCCCTCGCCGAGCACACCGGGCTGATCGTGCCGCTGGGGCGCTGGGTGCTGGAGGAGTCCGTACGGCAGGCCAACTTCTGGCAGGAGCGGCACACCGACGGCGGTCCGTTGCGGATCAACGTCAACCTCTCACCGGCCCAGCTGCACCATCCGCGGCTGGTCGCGGAGACCGTCGACGTCCTGGAGCGTTCGGGACTCGAAGCCGGGGCGCTGTGCCTGGAGGTCACCGAGTCGGCGCTCATCGGGGCGGACGAGGACCTGCTCAAGCCGCTGAGGCAACTGGCCGAGATGGGCGTCGACATCGCCCTCGACGACTTCGGAACCGGCTACTCCAACCTGGCGAACCTGCGGCGGCTGCCGGTGAGCGTGCTGAAGCTGGACCGTTCCTTCACCCAGGGGATGCAGCACCATCCGGCCGACCCGGTGGACCTGAAGATAGTCGAGGGGATCGTCTCCCTCGCGCACAGTCTGGACCTGGCCGTGACCGTGGAAGGCGTGGAGACGGCGGCCCAGGCGGAGCAGCTAAGGAAGCTGGGCTGCGACACGGCCCAGGGCTGGTATTACGCGCGCCCCGGTGCGCCGGACCGGATCCACTCCCTGCGGCTGGCCAGGAGCACCCGCTGCAGCTCCCGCGCCGCCCGGGGCGGGGCCACGTCGCTGCGGTGCGCCAGCGCGATCGTGCGGCGCAGCCCCGGCCGGGCCAGCGGTGTCGTCCGCAGGTCCCGGCCCGCCCGGGTGGCGACCATGCTCGGTACGACCGCGATACCCAGGCCGGCGCGGACGAAGCCGAGCACGGCGTCCATCTCGCCGCCCTCCACCGTGAACGAGGGCTCGAAGCCCTCGGCGCGGCAGGCGGCGACCGTCAGCTCCCGCAGGTCGTATCCGTGCCGGAACATCACCAGCGGCTCGCCCTGGAGATCGGCGATCCGGACCGTGCCGCCCCGGCCGGGCCGGGGGCCGTCCGCCGACGAGACCACCACCAGGTCCTCCCGCAGCAGCTCGACGGTGGTCAGCGCCGGTGAGGCCGCGGGCAGCGGCAGCACCAGCAGGGCGAGGTCGAGTGCGCCCCGCGCCAGTTCCCTCACGAGGTCGTGCGAGCCGCCCTCCTCCAGCAGCAGCTGGATCCCGGGATGCAGGTCGTGGAAAGCGCGCAGCACATCAGGCAGCAGACCGGTGCAGACGCTGGGCGTCGCCCCCAGTCTGACCCGGCCGCGGCGCAGCTGGGCCAGCTCCTGGACCTCGTGGCGTGCGGTGTCGGCGTCGGCCAGGATGCGCCGGGCGAGCGGCAGCAGGGCCTCGCCCGCGTCCGTCAGCGTGATGTTCCCCCGGGCCCGGCTGAACAGCTCGGCGCCCAGTTCCTTCTCCAGGGCCCTGATCTGCTGCGAGAGCGAGGGCTGCGAGACGTGCACCTCCTCCGCGGCGCGGGTGAAGTGCCGGGCCTCGGCGACGGCGACGAAGTACATGAGCTGCTGGAACTGCATACGCCATCCTACCGCTCTCGATAGAGGGATCCTATGGACATCAGGCGTTCCATGTCTTGGACCGATCGGGCCCTCGGGCCCTAGCGTCGTGTCCATGGCACTGGCAACCCGGACGGACCGACGGCCCTCCATGACGCGCACGCTCTGGGACTCGACCGTCGGCAAGAAGACGATCATGGCCGTGAGCGGTCTGATCATGCTCCTGTACCTGGTCGTCCACATGGTCGGCAATCTGAAGATCTTCTTCGGTTCCGACGAGTTCAACGGCTACGCGCACTGGCTGCGGGTGATGGGCGAGCCGTTCCTCCACCACGAGTGGGCGCTGTGGATCGTCCGTGTCGTGCTGGTGGCCGCGGTGGTCCTGCACGTGGTCTCCGCGTACCAGCTCAGCAGGCGTGACCTCAGGGCCCGCCCCGTCACGTACGTGCACAAGAAGCCGCGCGCGAGCTACGCGACCCGCACGATGCGCTACGGCGGCATCATCATGGCGCTGTTCATCGTCTGGCACATCCTCGACCTCACGACCGGCACCGTGCACTCGGGCGGCTTCCAGTCCGGGCATCCGTACCAGAACGTCATCGACACCTTCTCCACCTGGTACGGCAACGTCGTCTACATCGTCGCCATGCTCGCCATGGGGCTGCACGTCCAGCACGGGTTCTGGAGCGCGGCGCAGACCCTCGGGGCGGGCCGCGCGACCCGCGACCGCTTCCTGAAGACCCTCGCCAACGTCCTCGCGCTCGCGCTGACGGTGGGCTTCGTCTCCGTACCCGTCGCCGTCATGACCGGAGTGGTGAGCTGACATGAACGACTACACGGACTACGCGACCGGGGCGCCGGTCGCCGACACCAAGGCCCCCGGCGGCCCCGTCGCCGAACGCTGGGACACCCGCCGCTTCGAGGCCAGACTGGTCAACCCGGCCAACCGCCGCAAGCACACCGTCATCGTCGTGGGCACGGGTCTGGCGGGCGGCTCGGCAGGGGCGACACTGGCCGAACAGGGCTACCACGTCGTGCAGTTCTGTTTCCAGGACTCGCCCCGCCGGGCCCACTCGGTCGCCGCCCAGGGCGGCATCAACGCGGCGAAGAACTACCGCAACGACGGCGACTCGGTCCACCGGCTCTTCTACGACACCGTCAAGGGCGGCGACTTCCGCGCCCGCGAGTCCAACGTCCACCGTCTCGCCCAGATCTCCGTCGAGATCATCGACCAGTGCGTGGCGCAGGGCGTCCCGTTCGCCCGCGAGTACGGCGGCCTCCTCGACAACCGGTCCTTCGGCGGCGTCCAGGTCTCCCGCACCTTCTACGCACGCGGCCAGACCGGGCAGCAGCTGCTCCTCGGCGCCTACCAGGCACTGTCCCGCCAGATCGCCGCGGGCAACGTCGAACTGCACCCCCGTACCGAGATGCTCGACCTGATCGTCGTCGACGGCAGGGCCCGCGGCATCGTCGCCCGCGATCTGGTCACCGGGAAGATCGACACCTACTTCGCCGACGCGGTCGTGCTGGCCAGCGGCGGCTACGGCAACGTCTTCTACCTGTCGACCAACGCCATGAACTCCAACGCCACCGCCATCTGGCGCGCCCACCGGCGCGGCGCCTACTTCGCCAACCCCTGCTTCACCCAGATCCACCCCACCTGCATCCCGCGCACCGGCGACCACCAGTCCAAGCTGACGCTGATGAGCGAGTCGCTCCGCAACGACGGGCGCATCTGGGTGCCGAAGGCCAAGGGGGACACCCGCCCCGCGAACGAGATCCCCGAGGACGAGCGCGACTACTACCTGGAGCGCATCTACCCCGCCTTCGGCAACCTGGTACCGCGTGACATCGCCTCCCGCGCCGCGAAGAACGTCTGCGACGAGGGCCGCGGCGTCGGACCCGGGGGCCAGGGTGTCTACCTGGACTTCGCCGAGGCCATCGCACGGATGGGGCGCGCGAAGGTCGAGGAGAAGTACGGCAACCTCTTCGACATGTACGCGCAGATCACCGCGGAGAACCCGTACGAGACCCCCATGCGGATCTATCCGGCCGTGCACTACACGATGGGCGGACTCTGGGTCGACTACGACCTCCAGACCACGGTCCCCGGTCTGTTCGCGATCGGTGAGGCCAACTTCTCCGACCACGGCGCCAACCGGCTCGGCGCGTCCGCGCTCATGCAGGGGCTCGCCGACGGCTACTTCGTCCTGCCCTCGACGATCAACGACTACCTGGCACGCCATCCGCACCACGAGGAGGTCGACGCCTCCCACCCCGCCGTGGAGGAGGCCGTCGCCGAGACCGAGGACCGGCTCAACCTGCTGCTGGCCGTCGACGGCGACCGCACCCCGGACTCGTTCCACCGGGAGATCGGCGAACTCATGTGGGAGTACTGCGGGATGGCCCGCACCGAGGAGGGACTGCGCAAGGCCCTCGGCCGGATCCCGCAGATCCGGGATGAGTTCTGGCGCCGCATCAAGGTCCCGGGGACCGGCGCCGAGTTCAACCAGTCGCTGGAGAAGGCCAACCGCATCGTCGACTACCTGGAGCTCGCCGAGCTCATGTGCCTTGACGCCCTGCACCGCGCGGAGTCCTGCGGAGGCCACTTCCGCGAGGAGTCGCAGACCGCGGACGGTGAGGCCGCCCGCCGCGACGAGGAGTTCTCGTATGCGGCGGCCTGGGAGTTCGCCGCCACCGGCGAGCCGCCCGTCCTGCACAAGGAATACCTCGTCTTCGAGTACGTCCACCCCACTCAGCGGAGCTACGCATGAAGCTCACCCTGCGCGTCTGGCGCCAGAAGAACACCGACGCCCCCGGCGCCATGTCCACGTACGAGGTGGACGGCATCTCGCAGGACATGTCGTTCCTGGAGATGCTCGACACCCTCAACGAGGAGCTGATCCTCGCCGGCGACGACCCCGTCGCCTTCGACCACGACTGCCGCGAGGGCATCTGCGGCGCGTGCAGCCTCGTCATCAACGGCGACGCCCACGGCCCGGAGCGCACCACGACCTGCCAGCTCCACATGCGCTCGTTCCGCGACGGCGACACGATCGACATCGAGCCGTGGCGCGCCTCGGCCTTCCCGGTCGTCAAGGACCTGGTCGTGGACCGTTCGGCCTTCGACCGGATCATCCAGGCCGGCGGCTACATCTCCGCCCCGACCGGTACGGCGCCCGACGCCCATGCGACCCCCGTGCCCAAGCCGGACGCGGACTTCGCCTTCGAGCACGCCGAGTGCATCGGCTGCGGCGCCTGCGTCGCGGCCTGCCCCAACGGCTCCGCGATGCTGTTCACCTCGGCGAAGGTCAACCACCTCAACGTGCTTCCGCAGGGCGCTCCCGAGCGCGAGACCCGGGTCCTGGACATGGTGGGCCAGATGGACAGCGAGGGATTCGGCGGGTGCACGCTCACCGGTGAGTGCGCCACCGCCTGCCCGAAGGGCATTCCGCTGCCGTCGATCTCCGCCATGAACAAGGAGTGGCTGCGGGCGGCCCGCAAGGTTCACCGCTGAGCACCGGAATCCCGGGCCCGGAGGCCGCTCGCCTCCGGGACCGGGAAGTCCCGCACCTCCGGGCGGGTCAGGAGGTCACGGAGAGGTCGTCCCCGTAGACCGTGCCCTGCCCGTACCAGCCGTGCAGATAGACGGTCACCGTGCCGTTCGCCCCGGTGGTGAAGGCGACCGACTGCTTGGTGTAGCCGCTCGACGTGCCCCAGGTACTCGCCGTGGCTCCGCCCCGGACACCGAGGTAGCCGTAGTTCCCCTGCACCCAGCCACTCAGCGTGTACTTGGTGTGGGGGGACAGGGTCAGCGTCTGGGTGCACTCGCCGGTCTGCGACGAGGTGGGGGCCACGGCGAGCGCGTGCGTGCCGCCGTGCACGGGCGAGGAGACGACCGTCGCGCCGGACTCACAGGTCCAGGGACCGAGCGACCCTGTCTCGAAGCCGCCGTTGACCAGCGATCCGGTGCCGCCGCCCGGTCCGGAGACCGTCAGGGTGAAGGACGCCGTGTGGCTGAGCGTGCCCGCCGTACCGGTCACGGAGACCGTGTACGTGCCGGGCGCGGCCGACGCGGACGCGTTCACGCTCAGCGTCGACGAACCCCCGGCCGTGACCGACGCCGGGCTGAGCGCCGCCGTCACTCCGGCCGGCGCCCCGCTCGTCGTCAGCGCGACCGTCTTGGCGCTGCCCGAGGTGACCGCCGTCTTCACGGTGGCCGTGGCCGAGCCACCCGGTGCGACCGTCGCCGAACCGGGCGACACGGCCACCGAGTAGTCGTCCGTCACCGGACCGCCGCCACCGCTCGTGAACGGGGCGAAGGTGTGGCTGAAGTACCAGGTGTCCTGTGCGATTCCGGAGCAGCTGTCGCTGCCGCCGGTGCCGGGGCATCCGCCGTTGTCACGCTGGAGCGCCCAGAACGACAGGGTGCTGACGCCCTTGGAGACGGCCCAGTTGTAGACCTGGGTGGCATGGGCCGTGGTGAACGTCTCGGCCGGGCCGTAGTCGTCGATGCCCGGCATCTCGATGATGCCGGTCATGCCCCAGAGCTGCGCGTCGGTCTTCGACGGGTAGAGATCGGCCAGTTGGCCCTTGAGCCCGGTGATGGCCGTCTGGGTGTCCTGCGCCATGTTGTGCGCGGCGCCGTCGTAGTAGTCGAACGTCATGAGGTTCACGACGTCGACCTCGGCGCCGTTGGACACGGCGTTCTCCAGCACCGCGAGACCGCTGTCGGCCAGACCGCTCGTGGTGGTGGGCAGGGTGTACGAGATCTGCACCGAGCGCCCGTTGGCGGCGGCCCAGTCCTGGACCTTCTTGATCGCCTTGTTGCGGCGGTCGATCCCGGCGCTGTTCTCCAGCGAGTTGTCCTCGATGTCCATGTCGAGGCGCGACACGTCGTAGGTCGTGATGACCTTCTCGTACGCCGCCGCTATGGAGTCGACGCTGGTACAGCTGTCGGCGATCTCCGTGCCGCCGTTGTCGGCCGCGTAGCCGCCGAACGACGGGATCACATCGCCGCCGCGCGACCGGATGGTGGTGAAGTCGGCACCGAACTCGGAAGAGGCGATGGGAGTTTGCGCATCGCCGTTCCAGTAGGGCGTGCAGGAGCCGCGCGCCTCCGTCTGGATGAAGGCCATGGTCAGGTACTTCGCGCCGGACGCCTGGGAGAGCGCGGCAGGGCTGTCGCCGTTCCACGCCTCGAAGTACGGGGCGAAGACGTGCGCGGGCAGGGGAGTGGCGGCGGTGGCGGCGGCCTGTGCGCCGGCGCCTGATCCGAGGACCAGGCCGGCGGACGCGATGGCGGTGGCCAAGGCGCCGAGGAGGGCGCCGGCTGTTCTTGGACGTCTCATGGGGCAGCTCCCAGCGGGGTGGGACGACGGGGGATCGCACGGCTCGACCGCGCCCGGTGGGGGCGCGGCCCGTTCCTGTGAGGCCCGGCCGGGGTCACATGCCACACGGCAAGGAGCGACCGTGAGGCATGCCCATGATTGGTCTGGACCAGCTAACTGTCAACGTTCTTTACTGTTTCATTTCCCTACGCTTGCCGGTGGCGGCAACTCGACGCACTCAAAAGGGAGTTGTGGTCAGGTGAGGGAGAGCGCGGCCCGGAGGTACGAGGCCGTCCGGCTCTCCTGTGCGCGGGCCACGTCCACCGGCGGTCCCGCGGCCACGATCCGGCCGCCCCGGTCGCCGCCGCCCGGGCCGAGGTCGATCACCCAGTCGGAACCCGCCACCACGGCCATGTCGTGCTCCACCACCACGACGGTGCTCCCCGCGTCGACCAGCCCGTGCAACTGCCGCATCAGCACCTCGACATCGGCCGGATGCAGCCCCGTCGTCGGTTCGTCGAGCAGGTACAGGGTGTGGCCCCGGCGAGCGCGCTGCAGTTCCGCCGCCAGCTTGATCCGCTGAGCCTCGCCGCCGGACAGCTCGGTCGCCGGCTGCCCGAGCCGGAGATAGCCGAGGCCCACGTCGAGCAGGGTCCGCAGACTGCGTCCGGCGGCGGGCGTGTCCGCGAAGAACCCGGCCGCCGACTCCACGGTGAGGTCCAGCACTTGGGCGATGTTCAGCCCGCGCAGCGTGACGCCGAGTGTCTCCGGTTTGTACCGCGCGCCGTGGCAGTCGGGGCAGGGCGCGTACGTACTGGGCAGGAAGAGAAGCTCCACCGAGACGAAGCCCTCGCCCTGGCAGGTCTCGCACCGCCCGCCCGCCACATTGAACGAGAACCGGCCGGCCCGGTAGCCCCGCTCGCGAGCGACGTCCGTGGCGGCGAACAGTCTGCGCACGACGTCGAAGAGTCCCGTGTACGTGGCCAGGTTGGAGCGGGGGGTA
Source organism: Streptomyces sp. A0642 (assembly GCF_004795105.1). Taxonomy (GTDB): domain Bacteria; phylum Actinomycetota; class Actinomycetes; order Streptomycetales; family Streptomycetaceae; genus Streptomyces. Next base: position 140,746 of record NZ_SSBL01000003.1, read on the forward strand.
CGCCCGATGGGACGCTGGTCGACCTGGACCAGGCGGTCCACCGCCTCCAGCCCCTCCGCCGAGGCGCAGCCGGGCGCGGCCTGCTCCTGGGGAGCGTCGGCGGTCTGCCGGTCGGCCAGCACACCGGCCAGCACCTGGCCCACCAGCGTCGACTTCCCCGAGCCCGACACCCCCGTGACGGCGGTGAACACCCCGAGCGGGAAGGCGGCGTCCACCCCGCGCACGTTGTGCCGGTCCACCCCGCGCAGCCGCAACCACCCCGAAGGTGTGCGCACCTCACGCAAGGGGGCGGGGGCGTCGTCGAAGAGGAAGCGCCGTGTCGCCGACTCCGCGACGTCGGCGAGCCCCGCGGGCGGACCGCTGTGCAGCACCCGGCCCCCGTGCTCCCCGGCCAGCGGCCCGACGTCGACCAGCCAGTCCGCCTGCCGCACGACGTCCATCTGGTGCTCCACGACGAAGACGGTGTTCCCGGCCTCCTTGAGCCGGCCGAGCACCGCGAGCAGCGCCTCCGTGTCCGCCGGGTGCAGCCCGGCCGACGGCTCGTCCAGGACGTAGACGACGCCGAAGAGCCCCGAGCGCAGCTGGGTGGCGAGCCGCAGCCGCTGGAGTTCACCGGAGGAGAGCGTCGGAGCCGTACGGTCGAGGCTGAGATAGCCGAGCCCCAGTTCGGTGACCGTCCCGATCCGGGCGAGCAGATCCCCCGTCAGCACCCGGGCGGTGTCGCCCCCGCCCGCGGCCGACAGCACGTCGGCGAGGTCCGTGAGGGGGAGGCCCGCCAGCTCCGCGATCGTACGGCCCGCGAAGGTCACGGCCATAGCCTCGGGCCGCAGCCGGGTGCCGCCGCAGACCGGGCAGGGCGCACTGGTCAGGAAACGCTCGGCCTTGGCGCGCAGCGTACGGCTGCGGGAGTCGGCGAACGTGTGCATCACATAGCGCCGCGCGCTCATGTACGTGCCCTGGTAGGGGCGTTGGATCCGGCCCGCGTCGCGCACCGGATGGACCGTGACCACCGGCTGCTCGTCGGTGAACAGGATCCACTCGCGGTCCGCCGGATCGAGCTCACGCCACGGCCGGTCGATGTCGTAGCCGAGCGCGTCCAGCACGTCGCGCAGGTTCTTGCCCTGCCACGCCCCCGGCCAGGCGGCGATCGCCCCGGCCCTGATGGACAGCCCGGGGTCGGGGACCAGGAGGTCTTCGGTGGTGCGGTGGATGCGGCCGAGGCCGTGGCACTCGAGGCAGGCGCCGGCTGCGGTGTTCGGCGAGAAGGCGTCCGAGTCCAGCCGTTCCGCCCCCTGCGGATAGTCACCGGCCCGGGAGAAGAGCATCCGCAGGGAGTTGGAGAGGGTGGTCACCGTGCCGACGGACGACCTGGCCCCGGGTGCGGAGCGGCGCTGTTCGAGCGAGACGGCGGGCGGCAGCCCCGTGATCTCGCCGACCTTCGGTGCGCCCACCTGGTGGATGAGCCTGCGCGCGTAGGGGGCGACGGACTCGAAGTAGCGTCGCTGAGCCTCCGCGTAGATCGTTCCGAAGGCCAGCGAGGACTTGCCGGAGCCGGAGACGCCGGTGAAGACGGTGAGGGTGTCGCGCGGGATGTCGACCCGGACGTCCCGCAGATTGTGCTCGCGTGCGCCGCGGACCCTGACGTACGGGTCGTGGGGGGTGGGCATGGGGGGCGGGGCTCCGTACGGTTCGGGGCGGGCTGACCGGGACAAACGGTTCGATCCTAGGCGGCGGAAGGGCCGGCCGCCGGGGACGGGCCGGGCGCGCGCGCCGTGCCGGATCGCCGGACGCGTGCGCTCCTTGGTTTGCTGGGTCCATGAGACACGACGCCCGGCCGCTGGCCGTATTCGATCTGGACGGCACGCTCGCGGACACCGCCCACCGCCAGCACTACCTGGAGGGTCCCCGGCGCGACTGGGACGCCTTCTTCTCCGCCGCCCCCGACGACCCGCCGCTGTCCGAAGGTGTACGGCTCGTCGTGAGCAGCGCCGAGGAGTGCGAGGTCGTCTACCTCACCGGCAGGCCGGAGCGCTGCCGTGAGGACACCGTGGCCTGGCTGGCCCGGCAGGGGCTTCCCGAGGGGCGGCTTCACATGCGGCGCGACGACGACCGGCGGCCGGCCCGCAGGACCAAGCTGGAGCTCCTGAAGCGGATGGGCCGGGACCGCGTGGTGCGGATGCTGGTGGACGACGACGAACTGGTCTGCGACGACGCCGAACGGGCCGGGTTCGCGGTGGTGCGCGCCCGCTGGACGCACGCGTCGCCCGCCTTGAAGGACGCGCAGGAGCGCGAGGGACGTACCTGATCAGCGCACGGAACGGCACTTGATCGGCGCCGCGGCACCGGACCGGGCCCGCGGCGCCGGACAGGGGCGGCAGTGCCTGATCACCCGCGTCCGGTCACTCGGGGTCGTCGAGCCGGAAGCCCACCTTCAGGCCGACCTGGTAGTGCGCGATCCGGCCGTCCTCGATCTGCCCGCGCACCTGGGTGATCTCGAACCAGTCGAGATTGTGCAACGTTTCGGAAGCTCTTGCGACGCCGTTACGGATCGCCGCATCGACGCCGTCATGGGAGGTTCCTACGATCTCCGTGACGCGATACGTGTGGTTTGACATGGTGTATCTCCTTTCGCCCTTACCAAGGTGCCCCACCCGGGCGAGGTTCGCGAGAGGTCGCGGACCGGCGGTCTGTCCGTAACCGCCCTTGACCGGAGCATTGGTCCATACCAAAATCCAGCCACGCCCGTGCGAGCGCAGCCCGCAGTCCCCCACACCGGGTCCACACATCCGTCCTGCCCTTTCGCAGAAGGTGACCCCGTGAAGAACCGCATGCTCGCCGGAGCCATTGCCCTGATCTCCTCCGTTGCGCTGGGCGGGTGCGCAATGGTGCCCGGCTCCGGCGGTTCGGGTGACGAGAAGGTCACCATCTGGCTGATGAAGGACAGTGTCACCGCCGACTTCCTCGACCGCTTCAAGAAGTCGTACGAGGACGAGCACTCCTCGGTGGAGCTGGAGTTCAGAATCCAGAACTGGAGCGGAATCGGGCCGAAGGTTCTCGCGGCGCTGGGCGGCAAGGACACCCCGGACGTCATCGAGGTCGGGAACACCCAGGTCGCCCAGTACGCCGAGAGCGGCAACCTGCGCGATCTCACCCTGGAGTCCATGCGTGACCTGGGCAGCGAGGACTGGATCCCCGGCCTCGCCGAACCGGGCAGCATCGGCGGCGTTCAGTACGGAATCCCCTGGTACGCGGCCAACCGGGTGGTGATCTACAACAAGGACCTCTTCGAACAGGCGGGAATCAAGAGCCTGCCGAAGACGCGCGAACAGTGGATCGCGGACAGCGAGAAGCTGAACCGGAACGGCAATCAGGGCATGTATCTGCCCGGCCAGAACTGGTACGTCCTCGCCGGATTCATCTGGGACGAGGGCGGTGAACTCGCCGACCACACGGATGGCGACTGGCAGGGCGCACTCGACAGCCCCGCCGCGCTGCGGGGCATGGACTTCTATTCCGAACTCCAGGCGCTGGGGGAGGGCCCCAAGGACGCGGACGAGGAAATGCCCCCGCAGAGCGGCGTGTTCGCCAAGGGAGACGTCGCGCAGATCATCTCCACCCCCAGTACCGCGACCCTCATCGAGAAGGCGAACCCGGAACTCAAGGGAAAGCTGGGCTACTTCCCCATACCGGGCAAGAGCGCGAAGGCGCCGGGTTCCGTGTTCACCGGCGGCTCCGACCTGATCATTCCGCAGAAGGCGGACCAGCGCAGCGCGGGGTTCGAGGTCATCAAGGCGCTGGCCGGGGCCAAGTGGCAGGAGGAGCTCGCCAAGACCATGAGCTACGTGCCCAACAAGACCTCCCTCGCCCATGTCATCGAGGGCGAGGAGAGCACCGCCGCGATGGCCGCAGGGGCCGCGCGGGGCCACGCCACCCCCAACTCGCCGCAGTGGGCGGCCGTCGAAGCCGCCAACCCGATCAAGCCCTACATGACGGCGGTCCTCCAGGGCGGGGACCCCGCGACCGCGGCCAGGACCGCGTCCGAGAAGATCACCGCACTCCTCGCGGGCAGCTGACCCGCCGAGGGCCCCGACGGGCAGTGCGCGCGGACGCCGCGCACTGCCCGGGCCAGCTCAGTCCACGGTCGCGAGGGACAGCGCGAACCTGCCGCCGGAGTCCGTCCACCACCGGCTCAGCCGAAGGCCGGCCGCGGCGAGTTCACCGCGCACCCCGTCCTTGCGGAACTTCGCCGACACCTCCGTCCGCAACTCCTCGCCGGCTTCGAACGACACCACCAGATCGAGTTCCGGGACCTTCACCGTGAGCGCCCGGCGGGCCCGCAGCCGCATCTCGATCCACTCCTCCCGCGGGTTCCACCGGGCCACGTGCTCGAAGTCGTCCAGTGCGAAGTCGGCGCCCAGTTCCCGGTCGACGACCGACAGGACGTTCCGGTTGAACGCGGCCGTCACCCCGGCCGCGTCGTCGTACGCCGCGACCAGCACCTCCTCGTCCTTCACCAGGTCCGTCCCGAGCAGCAACGTGTCACCGGGGGACAGCAGCGAGCGCACCGACGCCAGGAAAGCGGCCCGTTCGTCCGGCAGGAGATTGCCGATGGTGCCGCCGAGGAACGCCACGAGCCGTGGACCCGGAGTGTCCGGCAGCGACAGCTCCGCGGTGAAGTCGGCGATCAGCGCGTGCACCGACAGCGCCGGCCGCTCCTCCAGCAGCGCTTCCGCCGCGCCGCGCAGCGCGCTCTCGCTCACATCGACCGGCACGTAACTGTGCAGCTCCGGCAGCGCGTCCAGCACGTGCCGGGTCTTCTCCGAGGACCCCGAGCCCAGCTCCACGAGCGTCCGGGCACCGGAGGCGGCCGCGATCTCGGCCGCCCTGTCGATCAGGATCTCCCGCTCCGCGCGCGTCGGGTAGTACTCGGGCAGCCGGGTGATCTCCTCGAACAGCTCACTGCCGCGGGCGTCGTAGAACCACTTCGGCGGCAGCGTCTTCGGCTGCCGGGTCAGACCGTGCAGTACATCGGCGCGCAGCGCCGCGTCCGTCGCGTCCGCCGGCAGGGTACGGGTCAGCAGAAAGGGACTCACTCGGTCGGCTCCTTGAGCGGGGTCAGCAGAACGTCGGCGCGGGTCGCGGTCACCAGGGTGCGGTCGGGGACCTCGCGCCAGTGCGGATCGTCGTCGTACGGCTCGGAGGCGACGACCGTGTGCCGGCCGGGCTCGGCCAGGTACCACAAGGTGTCCCCCCAGGCCGTCGCCACGATGGTGAGGCCGTCGGTGAGCAGCAGATTGAGCCGGGATCCGGGCGCCGCCCCGGCGACCTCGCGCACGGTGTCGGCGACCGCCTCCGGGAGCGCGTCGCCCAGCGCCAGCCGGTGCCGCACGAGCGCCCACACGAACGCGGAGTCGGAGCGGGCGGTGAGCCCGAGCAGCTCGGCCGGGGGGAGCTTCGCCGCCGGGCGCGCCATCGAGCCGGGCCAGCCCTTCAGCGCGCCGTTGTGGCTGAAGAGCACACCGCCGCCGACGAAGGGCGCGGCCGCCGCCTCACCGTCCGGGTCCGCCTCGGTGGCGTCCCGGACCGCCGCCAGCAGGGCGGGGCTGCGCACCACTCTGGCGAGATCGGCGAAGGTCTGGTCGCCCCAGACGGGGCCCCGCCGGCGGTACCGTCCCGGCACCGGATCCCCGTCCGCGTACCACCCCACACCGAAACCGTCCGCGTTGACGGTCCCGTACCGCTGCCGGCGTGGTTCCCACGACTGCCGAACCAGCGAGTGCTCGGGCTTGTTCAGCACCACGCCCAGGGGTATCGGTGACCCCACATAAGCGATATGACGGCACATCAGGCGTCCCGGGCGGTGCGGAATCCGGAGAAGATCTGGCGCCGTACCGGCAGGTCCCAGTTGCGGAACGTCCCCCGGCAGGCCACCGCGTCCACCGCGAAGGAGCCGCCGCGCAGCACCTTGTGCTCCGGGCCGAAGAAGACCTCCGAGTACTCGCGGTAGGGGAACGGCGCAAAGCCCGGATAGGGAAGGAAATCGCTGGACGTCCACTCCCACACGTCGCCGATCAGCTGCCCGGCACCGGACGGTGCGCGCCCGGCGGCGTACGCTCCCGCCGGTGCGGGACGCAGATGGCGCTGCCCGAGGTTGGCGTGCTCCGGCGTCGGGTCCTCGTCGCCCCACGGGTACCGGCGGGAGCGCCCGGAGCCGGGATCGTGGCGGGCCGCCTTCTCCCACTCGGCCTCGGTGGGCAGCCTGCGGCCGGCCCAGCGGGCGTACGCGTCCGCCTCGTACCAGCTCACGTGCAGCACCGGCTCGTCCGCCGGGACCGGCTCGGTCACCCCGAAGCGCCGGCGCAGCCACTGCCCGGCGTCCCGGTGCCAGAACAGCGGCGCGGAGAGCCCGTGCTCACGGACCATGGCCCAGCCCTCGCCCGTCCACCAGCGCCGCTCGTCGTAGCCGCCGTCCTCGATGAACGCCCGGTAGGCGCCGCAGGTCACCGGGGCGGTGTCGACGAAGAAGCCGGGGACCTCGCGCCGGTGTGCGGGGCGCTCGTTGTCGAGCGCCCAGGGCTCCGTGGACGTCCCCATGGTGAACGGTCCGCCGGGCACCAGGACTTCCGTGGGCAGGGCGGCGCCGGTGGCCCGCGGCGGCTCCGGCGCGGTCAGCACGGCGGGGCCCGAGCGCAGTTGATGGGTGATCAGCATGGTCTCGTCGTGCTGCTGTTCATGCTGGGCGATCATCCCGAAGACGAACCCGGACCGTACCAGCGGGCGGTCGCCCAGCGGCGTGGACTCCAGTACGTCCAGTGCCCGTCCCCGCACCTCCGCGGCATAGGAGCGGGCCTCGGCGGGCGCCAGCAACGGCAGGGAGGGGCGGGTGGCCCGGGGATGTTCGAACGCGTCGTAGAGGCCGTCGATCTCCGGGCGCATGGCCTCGCGGCCGGCGACGCCGCGCAGCAGCCACAGCTCCTCCTGGTTGCCGATGTGCGCGAGGTCCCACACCAGCGGCGACATCAAGGGGGAGTGCTGGGCGGTGAGTTCGTGGTCGTCCACGCTGTCGGTCAGCAGCCCGGTGCGCTCGCGGGCGGTGAGCAGCGCGGCGAGCGCGCGCTCCCGGAGCGCTTCGGGGTCCTGGACGTCGGTACGGTGCCGGCCGTACGGCGAGGGAGCGGGGGAGTCGGTCATGAGAGGGTCCCCTTCGGGTGTTCCGATCCGTGGTGCCGGTCCGTCATGAGCCGCTCCCGCAGGTCGTCGGCCGGACATCGGCCCCGGGCGACATAGCGGTCCCGGAAGCCGGCCACCGCGTCCTGCACGGCCCTCGTCGCGCCCCTGCGCGGCAGCGCCTCCAGGGCCAGGTCGAAGCAGGCCGCCGCCGCGGCCCGCAGTTCCGGATCGGTCAGCCCGTCGCGGGCGGCCCCCGTCCAGAGCGGATTGCGGGGCGGGGCCAGGGGGCCCGCCGTCTCGGCCAGGGGTTTGACGGTGCGGTACACGGTCTCGGCGGCCTCCGGATCGTCGAACAGGGCAGTGGTGACGGCGAGCGGCACGAGCCAGCCGTCGTCACCGGGCTGCGCGTCGATCATGCGCAGCTCCAGGTGTCCCCGCGGGCGCACCGGCGGGAACAGCGTGGTGATGTGGTAATCGAGGTCGGCCCGCACCGGCCGGCGCGGCTCCCCGCGGCGGATCCAGTCCCGGAAGGTGAGCCCTTCGGGCACCGGCCAGGGCCCCTCGCCCTCCTGGATGCACAGGACGGGCGTGTCGAGCACGTAGGCCGTCCAGGCGTCACGCGGCGGGAGCTGCCCGGCCGGGGCGAGTGTGCGCAGCGGATCGAGGTCGGCCCACAGCGACTGGCGCGTCGACCGCCAGGGCGTCGGCCTCCCCAGCCGGAACGGCGAGTGGGCGAACGCGGCCACCAGCACGGCGCCGAGCAGATGGGCCAGCTGCCAGCGCCGCCCGTAGCCGAGCGGTCCCGGCTCCTCCTCTCCCGCGTCCAGACAGACCTGGACGGACGCGGTCGTGCACATCATGGCCCGGCCCGCGGGACCCGACCGGTCGAGCACGGTCTCCATGGCCTCGTAGCGCGGCCGGCGCAGGATCCGGCGCGGGGGGTGCCAGGGGTCGACGCCGAACCCGGCCGGAGCCAGGCCGAGTCGGCCGAGGGTCTCGCGCACGGCGACGAGATCGGCGGCCGTGTCGTTGATGCAGGCCATGAGCGAGTCGGCGGGACGCGAGCTGAGTTCGAGCTGGCCGCCGGGTTCGAACGTGAGCGCCGCGTTCAGCGGGAGCGCCCCGACGGCCGACGCGGCCGCGTCGAGGCGGTCGGGGGCCACGGGAACGCGGGGCCGGTCGCGGTCGTGCAGGAGCCACTCGAGTTCGACTCCCACGAGGCGGGGCGGTCCGTTCTTGAAGCAGATGCAGCGCAGTAAATCCTCGGCCTCGCCCTCACCGATGGGCGTGGTGCGTCCGGGCGGACCGTGTGCGCCAGGTGTGTCGGATGACATCTCGGGCCTCCTGTTCCGGTTCGACCGTCCTACCCAAACCCCTGCCGGGAGATCGCACAAGAGTGCCCCTGTGCGTCGGAAATTCACTTGCGCCCATGCCGCGGAGGCGTCGATCATGCCCCGTATGCACCATAAGGGGGAGCGCCGGTGAGCGCCCGGCTGCGCGGCATCGCGCGAGAGACCGAATCCATCGTCGAGGCGGGTCACTACCGCACACCGCAGGGCCGCGAGATCAGCATCGAGCGCGCGCTGTCCGCCGCCCTTTCGGGCACCAGGCTGTACGGCCCCGATCCCGTGCACGTCGCCGCACTGGACGGGAACCGGACACCGCGCATCGAGGTCACCGGCGAGAGCAGCCTTCAGGCGGCCGCCCGGATGACCGGCGAGCAACCCGGCAAGGTCGCCGTCCTGAACTACGCCTCCGCCCGCAACCCCGGCGGCGGCTACCTCAACGGGGCACAGGCGCAGGAGGAAGCACTCTGCCGCGGCTCGGCGCTGTACGCGACGCTGCTGCGCGCCCCGGAGTTCTACGCCCACCACCGGGCCGAGCGCAGCGCCTTCTACACCGACCGGGTGATCCACTCCCCGGGCGTGCCCGTCTTCCGCGACGACCGCGGCCGGCTGCTCGACACCCCGTACACGGCGGGATTCCTCACCTCGCCCGCGCCCAACGCCGGAGTGATCCGCAGCCGGACCCCCGAGTCGGCCCACCTCATCCCCGCCGCGCTCGCCTCACGCGCCGCGAGGGTCCTGGAGGTCGCCGCGGTCCGGGGCTACCGCAGGCTGGTCCTGGGCGCCTGGGGATGCGGCGTGTTCCAGAACGACCCGGCCGAAGTGGCGGGGGCCTTCCGCGCGCTGCTCACCGGCGGCGGTCGTTTCGCGGGCCACTTCGAACAGATCGTCTTCGGCATTCTCGGCCGCGATGCCGATTCGCCCACCAGGGCGGCCTTCGACCACGCGTTCGCCGGCGAGGCTCACGTCTCAGGCTGAGGTCGAGCCACAGGGTTCGACGGCGTTCCGACCACCGCGCGGGGGCTGTTCGGGCCGGCGGCCCGCCGCGGCGGCGGAAGCCCGCGGGCCGGGGCCGTGGCGGGTGCCGCGTGCGGTCACTTCCAGCCGTAGAGCTCCCGCAGGCGCACGACGACCAGATCGAACCTGTCCCGGTCCAGCGCGCAGGCCTCGCGCCGCATCCCGTCCTCGTGGACCCGCAGCACCCGGTCGAGATCGACCCACGAGGCCCGGCCCGAACTGTCCCAGGGCCCCGCTCCCAGCGCCACCCACTCCCGGTCCCGGTCGTGCTGCTTGCTGGACAGCTGTACGGCGAGCAGGGTGCCCGTCGCCTCGCGTGCGACGACGAGAACCGGACGGTCCTTGCCGCGCCCGTCGTTCTCCTCGAACGGCACCCAGGTCCAGACGATCTCGCCCGGATCGGGGTCGCCGTCGCGGTCGGGGGCGTAGGAGGTGCGGACCGGACCCACGTCGTGCGGGTCGGCCTGGGCGGTGGCGGTGGGACCGGCCTGGCCGGGGAAGGCGGACGGACCGCCCCTGTCGGCGCTGCGGTTCTGGATGGTCATCGCTCCACCGTAGGACCTGCGCGGCCCCGCGCGGGGAGCGGGTCCGCCGTAAGGGGCCCGATCCCGACGACGGGCGTACCTCAACCCGGGCCGTTACCGGGCCCGGCCCCGGCGCGGCCCCGCGCCGCACGGGTCTGTAAGACTGCCGGACGCGATGAGTCAGTTACCCCAGCAGCCCGCCGAAGGTCCCGTCCCGACCAGCGCCGACGTGGCGCGGCTCGCCGGCGTCTCGCGGGCCACCGTGTCCTATGTACTGAACAACAACACGGCCGTACGCATCAGCGATCCGACCCGCCGCCGGGTACGGGAGGCCGCCACCGAACTCGGCTACGTACCGCATGCGGCCGCCCGGAGCCTGCGCGCCGGGCACTCCCGCATGGTGCTCCTGCCGACCGCGAACCTTCCCTCCGCGCCGCTCCACCGCCGCTTCCTGCACGGGCTGGAGTCCGGTCTGCGGCATCTCGACTACACCGTCGTCCAATACGGCTCCCTCGGCCTGGACCCGGACGACGCCGCCCGCGCGTGGGCCGAACTGCGGCCCGTCGCCGTCATCGTGCCGGGGTCGGTCCCGCTCGCTCCGCAGGGCATCGCCGTTCTCCGGCGCTCCGGCGCCAAGGCCGTCATCACCCTGGGACCGCAGCCGGTGCCGGGCGCGCACGCGCTGATCACGGATCAGCGGGCGGTGGGACGCAGCGCCGTCCGTCATCTCCTGGAGCGCGGCCGGCGCCGGATCGGCGTGGTGATGCCCGCCGAACCCGGTCTCGCCCTGTTCGCCGGCGCCAGACTCGCCGGCGCCCGGCAGGCGGCCGACGGCGAGGCCCTGATCGACGAACTCCCGCTGCGGTACACCGAGGAGTCGGCCGCCGCACTCGCCGCCCGCTGGCGCACCCTCCGTCTCGACGCCGTCTTCGCGTACGACGACAGCTACGCGATGCTGCTCATGCGGGCCCTCCAGGACGCCGGAATCGAGGTGCCGGCGGAGACCGCGGTGATCGGCGCGGACGACTCCCTGCCGGCCAGGCTGCTCCGTCCCAGGCTCAGCAGCGTACGGATGGAACTGGCCACCGTGGAGCCGCTGGCCGACCTCGTCGACCGCCTGGTGCGGCACCCCGGGGCGGAGCCGGAACGGCACGACCTGCTGCGGGTCCGGACCGTCCACCGCGAGTCCAGCTGAACCGGACGCCGGCGCGACGACATGCGCGCGGAGCGCCCTTGCCCGAGGGCTGTCCCGTGATCCCTGGCGGGCGCACGACGACGGCTCCGGCACCTCGCCGCATGGTCGGACCGCCCGCATACGTCCAGCCCGAATACATCCCGTATGCGGGCGCCTCTCCGCCTTGCGATGCACCCCGTCCGACGCCGCGCGCTAATCCACCAGGAATCGCGGGACAGCCCTTAGCGTCATGACCATGAGCCATCCGCAGAGTTACGAGATCCTGCTCGTCCCCGCGTTCACCGACGGCAAGGGCGCGGCGGACAAGGGAGCCGGCACCGGCACGGAGGATCCCGAAGCGAAGGAATCCGATGTCCAGGATCCCGGTACGGGGGACGCCGGTGCCGGGGGTCCGGCTGCCGACGGGACCGGCGACGAGGGGCCGGACACCGAGGACCCGGGCGGCGAGAGGCCGGACACCGAGGACGCCGAGGTTGCTGAAGCCGCTGAAGGTGCCGAGGAGGTCGGGGGTGCTGAGGACCGCGAGGGTGCCGAGGTCACCGGCAGCCGGGTCGCGGGCAGCGGCGGCCCCGGCGCACCGATCCGCTCGGCGGTCGTGGCCGCCACCGGGGAGACGGGCGAGTCGGGTTATCCGCGCTACGAAGGCGACGGGATGGTCGCGGACATCGACCCGGCCACGCACACCGTCGAGGCGCTGCTCATCGACGGATCCGAGCTCGACTACGGACTCACGGTCCGCATCTCCCAGCGGAACGTGGACGGCTGACCTCCCCGCGGAACGTGGAAGGCTGACCTCGCCGGGGTCCAGCACGAGCGGCACAGCCGTCAGGGCCCGGCCGTCACCGGCCGGGCCCTGGGCGTCCGCGTGGTGCCGGCAGTGCCTACTTCTGTTCGTTCTGCTGTTCCGCGACGGACTTGCGCACCTCGTCCATGTCCAGCTTCCTGGCCTGGCCGATCACGTCCTCCAAGGCCGCCTCGGGCAGCGCGCCCGGCTGCGAGAAGACCGCCACGTTGTCCCGGACGATCATCAGTGTCGGGATGGACCGGATCTCGAAGGCCGCCGCCAGCTCCTGCTGCGCCTCCGTGTCGACCTTGGCGAAGACCAGGTCCGCGTGACGCTCGGACGCCGCGTCGTAGACGGGCGCGAACTGCCGGCACGGGCCGCACCAGGAAGCCCAGAAGTCGATCAGGACGAACTCGTTGTCACTGACGACCTGATCGAAGTTTTCCTTGGTGAGCTCTACGGTGCTCATGCTCTGCTACCTCTTCCTGTGCCCGTATCCACGTGTCGGGGACAACGGTGCCCGTGCTTGCGCTATTCCGCCTGCCCATGTGGCCGCGGCCCACACCCATGACCAGAATGGGCCCATGACACATGCTGTGGAGTCCGTCGCATACGACGTCGTGGTCATCGGTGCTGGTCCGGTGGGTGAGAACGTGGCCGACCGCGCCCGGGCCGCCGGGCTGAGCACCGCCATCGTGGAGTCGGAGCTCATCGGCGGCGAGTGTTCCTACTGGGCCTGCATGCCGAGCAAGGCCCTGCTGCGCCCCGTCGTCGCCCGGGCCGACGCCCGCCGCGTCCCGGGCCTCGCCGCCGCCGTCCAGGGCCCGCTCGACACCGCCGCCGTGCTCGCGCACCGCGATACCTACGCCTCGCACTGGAAGGACGACGGCCAGGTCGCCTGGCTGGAGGGGATCGGAGCCGACATCTTCCGCGGCCGGGGGCGGCTGACGGGCCCGAAGGCGGTCACCGTCACCGCGCCCGACGGTACGGAGCACCGGCTCACGGCCCGCCACGCGGTGGCCGTGTGCACGGGGAGCCGGGCCGTCGTCCCCGACCTGCCGGGCATGGAGAGCGCCCGGCCCTGGACCAGCCGGGAGGCGACGAGCGCGAAGGAGGTGCCCGGACGTCTCGTCGTCGTCGGCGGGGGAGTGGTCGGCGTGGAGATGGCCACGGTGTGGGGCGCCCTGGGCGCCGAGGTCACCATGCTGGTCCGCGGAAAGGGCCTGCTGCCCCGCATGGAGCCCTTTGCCGGCGAGCTGGTCGCCGAAGCGCTGACCGAGGCGGGGGCCGACATCCGTACGGGGGTCTCGGCCACCTCCGTCGAGCGCCCCGAGCCGGAGGGGCCGGTCACCGTCGGACTCGACAACGGTGAACGGATCGAGGCCGACGAGATCCTCTTCGCCACCGGCCGAGCGCCGCGCACCGACGACCTGGGCCTGGAGACGGTCGGCCTGAAGCCGGGGTCCTGGCTCACCGTCGACGACAGCTGCCAGGTCGAAGGCGTCCCGTGGCTCTATGCGGTCGGCGACGTGAACCACCGGGCGCTCCTGACGCACCAGGGCAAATACCAGGCCCGCATAGCGGGTGCGGCGATCGCCGCCCGCGCCCAGGGTGTCCCGCTCCTGGAAACGGACCGCTGGGGCGCCCACGCTGCCACCGCCGATCACGCGGCCGTCCCGCAGGTCGTCTTCACCGACCCGGAGGCGGCATCGGTGGGCCTCACCCTCGCCGAGGCGGAGCGGGCCGGCCACCGGGTCAGGGCCGTCGACCACGACCTCGCCGCCGTTGCCGGCTCCGGCCTGTACGCGGACGGCTACCGGGGCCGGGCCCGCATGATCGTCGACCTGGACCGGGAGATCCTGCTGGGGGTCACCTTCGTCGGACCCGGCATCGGCGAGCTCCTCCACTCGGCGACGATCGCGGTCGCCGGCGAGGTGCCCCTCGACCGCCTCTGGCACGCGGTTCCCGCCTACCCGACGATCAGCGAGATCTGGCTCCGGCTGCTGGAGACATACCGGGGCAACTAGGGCGTGTTTCGAAAGTAGCGCCGTCCGCCCGAAGGGCGGGCCCCGCGGCGTCTGGTGCGTGCGATCGCAAGGCGTGGACATGGTCTCGTAGCGGAGCTACCAGGGCATTTCCACAACGCGGCGAGCGTGCGTGCCAGGCGTCGCGGGGCAGGCGGGACTTTCAAAACACGCCCTAGGGCCTACCGGCTCGGGCTCATCGCTCGGGCTCATGCGGCAGTCCGGCCAGTCCGGACGGATGAGTCCGAGCCGTTCGGGCGGGGGCACAGCGGCGCCCCCGCCCGCAGGGCTCGGCCGTATCCCCGCCCGCACGGCTCCCGGCCCGCGCGACTCAGCGCCCGGTCGCCGGTGCCAGTGGCCGGCCGCAGCGCAGGTTCCACCGGCCCGCCCGGCCGCTGAGTTCCGTCAGCGCGAGCGGGGCGACGTCGATCCGCCAGAACGCCTGCGGCGGAAGCTCCAGCGCACCGACGACCGCTGCCCTGACCACCGCAGGCTCCACCACCGCCAGTACCCGCCCGGGACCGCCGCCGTCCAGCGAGTCGAGCCACGCCCCCACCCGGGCGCACAGGTCCAGCAGGGACTCGCCGCCGTGCGGGGACGCGGAGGGATCCGTGAGCCAGGCAGCCACGGCCTCTGGCTCGCTGGTGCTCACCTCATCCAGCCGGGAGCCGGCCCAGCGGCCCAACTCCCAGTCGCGGGCCTCCGGTTCGGCGGTGGCCTGCATGCCCAGGGCATCGGCGGTCAGGGCGCAGCGTCGGGACGGCCCGCGCACCGCGCGGTCCGCGGACGGCAACGTGGCCCCCGCGGCCCGGGCCTCCCGGAGCCCGGAGGCGTCAAGGGGTGCGTCACCGGCGAACCGGGCCTCGCGCAGCGCGGCGTTCATCGCCGGTGAGACCAACATCACCCGTACCGCCATACCCGTTCTCCACTCCCTGAACTGTGGTCACTTGGCCAAGCACACCATGGCATCCGGGGGCCTCCGCCCCGCCCGCAGGCACCATGGCGGCTCTCGCGCCCAGGCGGTATGGTCGCGACGACATGACGAAGGTGTGACGGAAGCCCGGTGAGAATCCGGCACGGTCGCGCCACTGTGAACCCGTCCCTGTGCGGGAAGTCAGACCCAGCACCTTCGTCTCAGGCACCACGATCGGGACGCGTGTTCCCTCAGGAGGTTCTGCCATGGCACAGACTGCTGCCCCCGCCGCCGTCACACCCGCCATCACCCCCATCTCGCTGAAGTCCCTTGCCCCTTGGGCGGTCTTCTTCGGCATCCTCATGCTGGTCCTGTTGTACTTCGTCGGCGCCGAGCAGGGCGCCACCGCGCTCATCTCGGGCGAGGGCGTGCACGAGTGGGTCCACGACGGCCGCCATCTCCTCGGTTTCCCCTGCCACTGATCCATCCGGCTCGTCCAGGGGAACCCCTCATGAACTCCATATCCGTCAGAGCCCTGTTGGTCCGGGGCATGCTGGCCGGCCTCGTCGCGGGCGCGTTCGCGCTTCTCGTCGCCTACTTTCTCGGCGAGTCCCGTGTCGACGCGGCCATCGCCCTCGAAGAGACGCACAGTCATGACCACGGCGGTGGCGAGGAACTCGTCAGCCGCACCATGCAGTCCACCGGCGGCCTCGCCACCGGGGTACTCGTCTTCGGCGTCGCCGTCGGCGGTATCGCCGCACTCGTGTTCTGTTACGCCCTCGGCCGGATGGGGCGCTTCGGCCCCAGGGCCACGGCGGCGCTGATCGCGGGAGCGGCCCTGTTGAGCGTGTACATCGTGCCGTTCCTGAAGTACCCGGCGAATCCGCCCGCGGTCGGTGACCCGGACACCATCGGGCGGCGCACCGCGCTGTTCTTCCTGATGGTCGCGCTCAGCGTCCTGCTGGCCGTGGCCGCCGTCATCCTCGGCAGGCGGCTGGCCCCGCGCCTGGGCAACTGGAACGCCACGATCGCCGCGGCCGCCGGTTATGTGCTCGTCATCGGCCTCGCCTACGCCTTCCTGCCCTCGTTCAACGAGGTCGGGCATGACTTCCCGGCCACACTGCTCTGGGAGTTCAGGCTGGCCACGCTCGCGGTGCAGATCACGCTCTGGACCACCTTCGGGCTGGTCTTCGGCTATCTCACCGAACGGCTGCTGGTGCCGAAGCCGGATGCGGTCACGGCCAAGGACGGCAGGACGAACCGGCCGGCCGCCGTCGGGGGCTGAGTCCGGGAGCAGCCACGCGCCCCGGAACGGCACGGCGTCGGCGGCAGAGCAGGAACACGGCGTCGACATCGCGCCGCCCCGGAACGGCGCGCCGGGGCGGCGTGCCGGGCGCACGGCACCGACATGCGCGCAGAGACCGCCGGGACCTCCCGGCGGTCTCTGCCGTGTACGGCGTCGGGCTTGCTGCTGCCCGGCGGTCTCTGCCGTGTACGGCGCCCGCTCACTCCTGCCCGGCGGGCCCGTCCCAGTCGATGCGGTAGTACTTCAGCCGGGCGTCCTCCTTCACGAGGCGCATGCCCGCTGCGGACATGACGCGCTGCGAGCCGGTGTTGTCGAGATCGGTGTCGCCGTGCACGCAGGCGACGCCCTGGTCACGGGCCAGCCGCAGCAGCGCGCGAAGCGCCTCGGAGGCGTATCCCCTGCCGCGCATCGACGGCACGAGCCCGTAGCCGATCGTGACGTGCCCCCTCGCGTCCGGCGCCCCGTGAAACCCGGCTCCGCCGATCACCAGCCCGTCCTCGCGGAGCCGTATCCCGTACGGGACGTACGGACTCGGATCGCCGCTCTCCGCGCAGGCGCCGAGGAACCGCGCGGCCGCCCCCCTCTCGCCGGGCCAGGGGTACCCCGGCGCCCATCGAACGCCCTCGCCCGGCCGGCCCGCCGCCACCTGCTCGGCATCGGCGACGGTCATCGGACGGAGGAGCAGGCGCGGTGTGACGAGGTCGGTCATGCCCCAGGAAGTACCACGCGGCCCGGCCGGGCCGCACCGGAATATCCGGCGGGGCCCGGCGGTCGAGGCGGCTGGAGGGGTGCCCGGCGGTGCGGGCGTCAGGCGCCGCCGGTCGGGGTGAACTCCCCGGACAGGGCGGACGCCAGCCGCAACTGCGTGTCCGCCTCGGCCTGGCGGCCCTGACGCTCCAGCGTGCGGCCGAGCATCAGCCGCGCGTACTGCTCGACCGGGTCGAGCTCCAGCACCGCACGCAACTCCGTCTCGGCGCGGACGAGCCGGGCCGAGTGGTAGTAGGCCCGCGCCAGCAGCAGCCGCGGGGCGACCTGCTCCGGCGTCTCC
This sequence comes from Streptomyces sp. A0642, assembly GCF_004795105.1. Classification (GTDB taxonomy): domain Bacteria; phylum Actinomycetota; class Actinomycetes; order Streptomycetales; family Streptomycetaceae; genus Streptomyces. Next base: position 158,073 of record NZ_SSBL01000003.1, read on the forward strand.
TCGACGAGGCCGGCCAGAATCCGGGCCGCGGTCGTGTACTCCTTCGACTCGAAGAAGAACTGCGCGCGGTCCCAGCGCTCGGCGGCGGTACCGAACTCGTAGTAGGTGTCGCTCATGTGACCTCCTCGGTCAAGGGCGCCGCCGGGTCCTTCCCGTACGATCCACCCGCGTCAACACGGAGAGGTGGTTTAACATTCCACTAAATATTCGGCGTGGGTGCCGCCCGCCCGGAGTCGCACGGGAATAGGTTGACCGCCATGAGCAATCTCGATCGCCAGGCCGCACTCTCCGTCTGCGGGGGCCGGGGTTTCGTCGTCGCCGAACCCGTACGTGAACTCCTCAGCCCGCGCCACGTCCGGCTCGGCGAGTCCACCGAGGTCCGCAGACTGCTGCCCAATCTCGGCCGGCGCATGGTGGGGGCCTGGGCCTTCGTCGACCACTACGGCCCCGACGACATCGCCGACGAGCCCGGGATGCAGGTCCCGCCCCACCCCCACATGGGCCTGCAGACCGTCAGTTGGCTGCACGAGGGGGAGGTCCTGCACCGCGACAGCCTGGGCAGCCTCGCGACGATCCGTCCGCGCGAACTCGGCCTCATGACCTCCGGCCGCGCCATCAGCCACTCCGAGGAGAGCCCCCGGCCGCACGCCGCGCTCCTGCACGGCGCCCAGCTGTGGGTCGCCCTCCCCGAGGCCCACCGCAACGTCGAGCCGCACTTCCAGCACCACGCGGAGCTGCCGACCGTCACCGCCCCCGGCCTCACGGCCACGGTGATCCTCGGCTCGCTCGACGGCGCCGCCTCCCCCGGTACCGCGTACACCCCGATCGTCGGCGCCGACCTCGCCCTGAGCGGAGGGGCGCAAGCGCGGCTCCCGCTGGACCCCGACTTCGAGTACGCCGTGCTGTCGATGTCCGGCGAGGTGGACGTCGACGGAGTCCCGGTCCTCCCCGGCTCGATGCTCTACCTCGGCTGCGGACGCACCGAACTGCCCCTGCGCGCGGAGTCCGACGCCGGTCTGATGCTCCTGGGCGGTGAGCCGTTCGAGGAGGAGATCGTGATGTGGTGGAACTTCGTGGGAAGAACCCAGGACGATATCGCCAAGGCCCGCGAGGACTGGATGAACGGTGATCGGTTCGGGGCCGTACGCGGCTATGACGGCGCCCCGCTCCCTGCGCCGGCCTTGCCCCCTGTGCCATTGAAGCCCCGGGGTCGTGTGCGCTGACCTGTCCGATCGGCGCCGAAGGGCCCCTCCTCGTTCGCTGCCGCTCGGTGCGATCGTGGCCGAGTTGCCCTGGGCCACTGCCGAGGAGGGGCCATGATCAGTGACTTTCCCGGTCCTCCGACTCGGGGCCGTGGTCGTCGGCATAGACGCATCCCCGCAAGCACGGGCAGCCGCCCTGGGCGCGGTGGCGGAAGCGGACCGTAGGGAGCGGCCCTTGCACCTCGTCGATGCCACCGATACCGGGCGGCCCGCCATCCTCTCGTCAGCCGACACCATCCAGGCGTTGCGCGAGACGGCACGCGATCTGCCGGCCGGTACAGCCCGTTCCCCGTCGACCCGTACTACCTGCAGGCCGGCACCATCGCCGCGGCGAACGCCGCGCTGATCGCCGCCCAAGCCCCGAAGCACTTCGGCTTCAAGCGCGGCATGACCTGGCTCAACGCCGTAAACGACCAGGTCGCGGGCATCGGGCAGATGGTCGTCCCCGGCCCCCCGCGCGACTCCCTGCACATCCTGGACGCCCTGCTGAACCTCGACGGCCGGGTGAAGCCGGAGAGGGTGGCGACCGGCAACGCCTCGTACTCCGACATGGTGTTCGGCCTGTTCAAGATCCTCGGCTACAACTTCAGCCCCCGCTTCCGCGACCTGGACGACCAGCGGTTCTGGCGGGCCACCAGGCCCGGCGTCGAGACCGGCACCTAGGGCCCGGTGGATGACCTGGGCCGCAGCCGGGTCATCCTGAAGAAGGTGATCACGCACCGGCCCGACATGCTGAAGGTCGCCGGCTCGCTGGTCACTAACCAGGTCCGCGCCTGCGACCTGCTGCGCACCTGAGGGTCACGAACTCCGTGAGGAGGACATCGCCCGGCTCTCCCCTCGCTCCAGCACCGCAACCTGAACATGCTCGACCGATACGGCTTCACCGCCGGCACCCCAGCCGCAGGCGCCCTGCGCCCACTGCGCGACACGAACGCGCCCGAGCGGGACGAGGACGACGACGAGTCGGTCGGCTCGGAGTGAGTGGGGCTGTCACTACCGGCCGTCGCCCGGCGTCACAGGAGGGCGCCGCCGGAGACCTCGATGCGCTGGGCGGTGACCCAGCGCATTCCCTCGGAGGCCAGCGTGGCAATGGCGTCGCCGATCTCCTCAGGTTCGCCGACGCGGCCGAGCGCGGTCTGTCCGGCCAGAACCTGGCGCATTCCGGCGTCGTCCCGCATCGCTCCGCCGTTGAAGTCGGTGGCGGTCGGCCCCGGGGCGATGGAGTTGACCCGGATGCCGCGAGGTCCGAGTTCCGCGGCGAGGGTGCGGCTCAGAGCTTCGACGGCGGCCTTCGAGGCGGAGTAGACCGAGGTGGCGGGGCTGGCGTGGCGGGTCAGTGATGTCGAGACGTTAATGACCTGGCCGCCCTGGGCCAGCAGCGGCACGAGCGACTGGATGAGGAAGAACGTGCCCCGGACGTTGGTGCCCATCACCGTGTCGAAGTCGTCGATCGTGACAGTCTCCAGCGGCCCGAAGACTCCCACCCCCGCGTTGTTGACCAGGATGTCGAACCGCGAAGTGCCCCAGCGCTCCAGCTGCGCGCCCAGTTCGGAGGTGAAGGACGCGAAAGAGGAGACGTCGCTGATGTCGAGCCGGAGAGCAGCGGCTGTCCCGCCCATGGCCTGCACCTGTTCCACCGTCGTGTCAGCCCCGGCCGCATCACCGCGGTGGGTGACCACGACCCGCACCCCACGTGTGGCCAGGGCGAGGGCCGCGCTGCGCCCGAGGCCGCGATTCGCACCGGTCACCAAAGCGATCTTGTCGACTGTCATGAACGTCCTCCACTGTGCGACAACCAGGATGTGCCGAGGTGCCGCAGCTCAGATGCGAGTCACTCGACTCGCCTTACTGCTGCACCGTAAACGGGCCCCCGAGGCGAGTCAAGTGACTCGCCTCGGGGGTGCGGCATACTCTCCGCATGGCAGCAGAACTCAGCGCGCATCACCGCAGGCTCGCCCAGCAGAAGCGCGAGGCGATCACTACCGCGGCCACAGAACTGTTCTTGGACCGTGGCTACGACGGCACCTCCCTCGCACGGATCGCCGAAGCGGCCGGGGTCTCGAAGTCCACCCTGTTCAAGCAGTTCCCCACCAAGGCGGCCCTCTTCGAGGCCATCGTCACCGAGTCCTGGCAGCGCGACGCCGGCGATACCGCCGCGCGGCCCCAGGCGGGAGATCTGCGCTCCGGGCTGACGGTCATCGGCCACCGCTACGCCGATCTGATCAGCCAGCCCCGCATGACGGGCCTGTTCCGGATCGTCATCGCCGAACTGCCTCGTTTCCCCGAGCTGGGACGGATGCAGTTCCAGCTCGGCAAACTGCCCTACTTCGCCTCCGTCCAGCACTACTTGGAATCCGAGCATGAGGCGGGCAACGCCGATGTGCCCGACGCTGAGAGCGCCGCGAACCAGTTCCTGGGCATGATCGCCAACTACGTCCTGTGGCCCCGCATGCTTCTGACCGGCTGGAACCCCGCAGCCTCCGACATCCACAACGCCGTCGAAGAGGCCGTCCAGACCATGCTCGCCCGATACACCCCCAACCCGCCGGCCTGACCCGGCGAAGCCGGTCAGCCGAGAGGGCGGGCGCGGCAGGTCCGCAGAATCTCGTCGGACAGTTCGGGCTGGACGTGGCTCACGGCGCGGGCGAGGACCATCGCCCCCACGAGCCGGCTGAGCAGCAGCACCGCGCGCTCCCGCGCCTCCTGTGAGGTGATCTCCCCTTCGTGCTCGCGGGCGAACTCCTCGGCGAAACCGGTGAGGTACCCCTCCACGCCGGCCGCGTAGACGCTCTGGATAGTGTCGCTGTGCCGTCCGGCGTCGATGACCAGGGAGGCGGAGGGGCAGCCGCCGTCCGAGGCGTCGCGGTGGGCGGCCGAAAGATAGCTGTCCACCACTCGGTTCAGCGGTGGGCCGGTGAGATCGGCGCCTTCCTCGAGGAGCTGCTCCAGGGAGCCCAGGGAGGCTTTGAACGAGGCGCCGCACGCCTCGGCGGCCAGATCGTCCTTGGACGCGAAGTGGTTGTAGAAGCCGCCGTGGGTCAGGCCCGCTTCCTTCATCAGTTCGGCGATGCCTACGGCATCGACGCCCTTCGAGCGGAACATGCGCCCGGCCGCCTCGACGATGTTCTGCCGGTTCCTGGCCTTGTCTTCCCTGGTGATCCGCGGCATGGCCGCCCTCCTGTCGGCAGTGCTTGACGTTTTCGATGTTACTCCTCATCATTCTTTTTGATGATGAGCATCATCAAAGAGTGAGTGGAGGCGCCCATGCGCACCGTGGAGTACACGCGGCAAGGGGAAGCCGCCCAGGTACTGACGCTGAGGGAGGAGGCCCGCCGGCCGACTCCCGGCAGCGGAGAGGTTCTGGTCCGCATGCTGGTCCGGCCCATCCATCCGGGGGACCTGATCGGTGTGGAGGGTCTGCCGGGGCAGCCCGAACAGCAGTCGGGGGCCCGGACTCCCGTCAGGTGCTGTTCCTCGCCGGCGACGACGCCGATGCCAAGAACACCGTGAGAGACCTGACCTCTGAGTTCGGCTTCGCCCCCGTCGACCTCGGAAGGCTGCGCGAGGGAGGACGCCTCATCCAGCTCGGCGGTCCCCTGTCCGCCCTTCACGCCCTCAAGCAGGACTGATCCCACCCACCCGCTCGTGCTCCTCGTGTCCGCGCGGAGCGCCTCCCCTCACGAAAGAGACGTTCATGTCCGACCTGACCTCAGTACCCGGCACCCAGCCCCTCCTGCAGCCTGTTCAACTGGGCGCGCTCAAGCTGCCCAACCGCGTCGTCATGGCTCCCATGACGCGCTCCCGAGCCGACAACGAGGACCTGGCCCCCACCGCCCTGCACGCCACCTACTACACGCAGCGCGCCGGCGCCGGCCTGATCATCAGCGAAGGGACCTGGGTCAGCACGGACGCGATCGGCTTCATCAACGTCCCAGGCATCTACACCGACGCCCAGACCGCCGGCTGGGCCAAGGTCACCGAAGCTGTGCACTCCGCTGGAGGCAGGATCGTCTCGCAACTCGGCCACGCCGGCGCCGCCTCCCACCCGGATCACCACGGCGGCAGGCTCCCCGCCGGCCCTTCAGCGATCAATCCCCACGAGATGACCTACACCCCCGACGGCCCGAAGGACTCCCTCACCCCACGCGCCCTGAGCGCCGCAGAGATCGCCACCACGATCGGCACCTACCGGCAGGCAGCCGCCAACGCCCTGCACGCCGGGTTCGACGGCCTCGAGATCCACGCACAGGTGTCCCACCTCGTGGCCCAGTTCCTCAACCCACGGCTCAACCAGCGCACCGACGCCTACGGCGGCACCAGTGAAAAGCGGGCCCAGTTCCTCCTCGACATCGTGGACGCCGTCACCAGCGTGTGGGGCAGCGACCGCATCGGAATCAAACTCTCGCCCTACTGGAATCACGGACCTGCCTTCACCGCGGACGCCGAGACGCTGGACGAGTACGACCAGCTCCTCAAGCGCCTCAACGACAGCAACCTGGCCTACCTCCACCTCCTCGGCCCGGAACCCGACACAGGAACCGACACCCTCACCGCATTCACCCGCTACCGCGCCCACTACCACGGCGCCGTCATCGCCAACCTCGGCTTCACGCAAGCGCGCGGCAACGCGCTGCTCGAACGGCAACTGGCCGACGCGGTTTCCTTCGGCGCCCCCTTCATCGCCAATCCAGACCTCGTCGATCGATTCACCCACGGCCACCCCCTCGCCACCGACAACCGCGACACGCACTTCGCGGGTGGAGCGGAGGGATACACGGACTACCCCACAGGGATCGGCTCCTACCAGTAGTTGTGCCCGCGCGTCAGACGCGTCAGTCGGTGAAGGCTTCACCCGGTGCGCGACCGAGCCGGGCGGCACCGTCACCGGGGTCGCGCCGCTCCGCGCCCCCGCCGTGTCCGACGGGGGCGCGGAGGTCACGTCTCCGTCGTGGCTCCGCGACGGAGGAACAGCGGCGCCAGGGCCTCGGCGGCCGCCGCCACGTTCCGCGGGGGAACGCCGTTCATCCCGGGCACGGCCGGGAGCAGCGTGCTGGACAGGCACGTGTTCTGCGGACGGGAGGCGTAACGGCCGGCGGCCCTGGGGACCGGCTGCACCCGGTCCGCCGGTACGCCCAGTGCGCGGGCGATCTCACGGGCCCAGGCAGCACGGGAGACGCGCTCAGGGCCGCCCAGGTGCAGCACGGGCGGAAGGCCACCCCCGTGTGCGAGGAGGCGGGCGACCACCATGGCGACATCGTCCACGAGGACCGGGGTGGTCCACTGGTCGGCCGGTGCCTCCACCGTCTCGCCCCGGGCCAGGCCGTGAGCGCACGACGCGAAGAAGTTCAGCCACTTCCCGCCGTCAGCGGGCTCGTGGCCGTAGACGAGACTGACGCGCAGGGCCGTCGCCGGGGAGACCGCCCGGGACAGCAGCACCTCCTCGGCGGCGCGCTTCGCCGTCCCATAGGCGTTGGCGGGTGCGACCGGGGTGGACTCGAGGTTCTCGGCCGACCTGCCGTCGAACACGTTGTCCGTCGAGATCATCACGATGCGGTCCAGGTCCGGTAGCGCGGCGAAGTTGGCCGTCGCCGCCCGGTGCGCCGCGACCGCCTCCTCGGGGTGCGACTCGCACCAGGTGACGTCGGACGGCCCGTGGACCAGGACGATCGTGCGGGGCGACACCGCCGCCACGACCCGGGCACAGGACCCCGCGTCGGTGGCGTCCAGTGTCCGCCACCGCGCCCCGTAGGCCTCGGGTGCGACCGGGGGCCGTCCTCGTGAACCGAGTGTCACCTCGTGGCCCTCGAGGACGAGCCGGCGGGCGATCTCGGAGCCGACGAACCCGCTGCCGACCACGAGCGCACGGCGAGCCGTGCCGGCCGGGGCGAGCGTGGCGGACGTGGAGTCCTCCGTACGCGCGGGCATCAGAGGGTCACCTTCTCCCGGTGGACCGCGAGACGCCGGCCCATGAGCCGGCCCACGCCGATCAGGCCGTGGTCGTCGTCGTCCTCGCCCAGCACGACCATCGCGTCGACCTCGGCCGCCGTCAGCCCGAAGCACCCCTGCCGTATGAGCTCTTCCACCAGCAACTCCCGGTAGCGCTCGCCGATCGCGAGGGCGAAGCCCCCCATCAGGACGTACCGGCGGATCCCGATCGAGGCGAACACCCCGCCCACCGCTGCCGCCAGGTGAACGAGGGTGGAGCGCAGCACGGACGTCGTGAACGGGTCCCCGTTCCGTACGGCCCGCGCGATCTCCGGATTGCCGACGAACCGCGGGTCGGCGGCCCCGGCGCGTGCCGGGGCCGACCGGGCGTAGCCCGCGGGGTCGCGCGCCGCCGCCCGGCGCACCGCGGCGAGGACGCCCCGGCCCGAGGCGATCGCCCCCAGGTGCCCACGCCCCCCGCAGTCGCACAGCGGGGCGTCGGGGGAGCGGTCACAGGTCCAGTGGCCCAGCTCCCCGCCGTACCCCCCGGGGTCGAGGAGCACGTCTCCGCCGCGGAACACCTTGTTACCTATGCCGGAGCTGATGGTCAGCAGACAGAACGGGACCGAGCTCTCCGTCCCGTACCGCCAGGCGGCCGCAGTGAGGTCGTTGACGACGAGCACGGGCACGGACAGCCGGGCGCTCAGGATCTCCCGGAGCGGAAGGGATTCGCCGCCCGCCCCCCATACCGTCGGGGCACCCAGGACGGTCCCGTCCCGGCCGACCGGGCCGGCGAAGGCGACGGCCAGAGCGGTCGGATCAGTGCCGGAACGCGTCCCGGCCCGCCGCTCGGCCTCCCGCACGATCTGGTCGACCACGTGCCGCTGGAGCACCGGCACGGGAGCACCCGGGTGGCGTGCCATGCCGTCCACCTGCGTCCGGCGCACGTCGGAGAGGCGCCCGCTGCCCCGGGCGTCGAAGGTGCCGACGCGCAGCGTCGTCCCCCCGACGTCCATCACGGTCACGGGTTCGCCGGTCTCCGTCCCCGTCGGGTCACCGGGCGGGATCGACATCGGCTTCCTCTCTCTCGTGCGCCTCCACCTCGAAGACGAGCAGCGCCAGTTCGGTGTCGGTGTCGTTGCGCAGACCGTGCTCGCCGAAGGGCTCGTTGGGGATGACGTCCCCGGCCTCCACCCGGAAGGTGTTGCCGTCCCGGTACATCACGCCGCTCCCGCTGAGTACGACGTACGTCTCGCGGTCGTCACCGTGCCGGTGCCGTCCTATGGACGTTCCCGGCGGCAGGACGGCCAGATCGATGAAGTCGGCGCCGGCCCCGCCGCCCCGGGCGAAGACCCGGTGGGCGAGGATCGTCCCCGCCCCGCCGTGGTCGTGCGGTTTCGGGGACAGCAGGCGCCGCAGATTCGCGAGGGGCCGTGTGATCTCGGTTCCGCGGGTCACAGCCTGGCCTCCCGGGCGATTCCCCCGGCTCTCAGGGTGAGTTCCTCCAGGGCGAGGCCGAGCACGTCGCGGGGGATGTCGTTGAGGTCGTCGACGAACGTCGCCTTGCCCGCGGCGATGGGGACCACCAGGTGCAGCCGGCGGCCGCGGCGTTCCCAGGACTCCTCGAGCGCCCGGGTCATCAGCTCCGGTGTGCACGTCTCCGCGTCGAAGACGGGCAGCCCTATGCGACTCAGGAGACCGATGATCCGGTCGCACTCCCGCTCGTCGACCAGACCGAGCCGCAGCGCCAGGCAGGACGAGAGCGCCATGTCGACGGCGACGGCCTCGCCGTGCTCGAGACGGTGGTCGCCGGCCGTCTCGATCACGGGGCTGAAGGTATGGCCGAAGTCCACCAGGCGGGCGAGCTGGTGCTCCCGCAAGTTCGGGCACAGCTCTTCCATCATCAGCCGCATCGAGGTGCGCAGGATGTACCTCTCGACCTCGGGCGGTGTCGGGGCTCCGGTCCGCCGGAACGCGTCTGGGTACCGCTCCAGCGTGCGGAACAGCTCCTCGTCCAGGATCACGGCCATCTTCACGATCTCGGCGAGACCACAGCGGATCTCGCGAAGCGGCAGGGTGGAGAGGAACGCGGGATCGCTCAGCGAGGCGTGCGCGGGGTGGTAGGCGCCGAACATGTTCTTCGTACGGAGGGCGTTGACACCCGTCTTGACGCCGACGCCCACGTCCACCTGGCCGACGAGGGTGGTGTTGATCCGGACGTAGCGGATCCCCCGGGAGTACATCGAGGCGGCGAAGCCCACGACATCCGAGACGATGCCCCCGCCGAGGGCCAGCATCACCCCGTGCCGGTCGAGTCCGTGCGCCTTGGCGAGCGCGCAGACCCGCTCCGCCATGGCCAGCGTCTTGTTCTTCTCCCCGGTGGGAATCGTGTGCAGCGTCCATGTCCCCGGGGCCAGGTTCGCCTCCAGGTAGTCGCGCAGCGCCTGCCCGTACAGGCGGTCGACGGTCGGCCCCGTGAAGGCGACGACCCGGCGTCCGCCCACCGCGCGGGCGAGTGCGGGATTCCCGGGCGACAGCACCCCCGGGACGAGGTCCGACCGGTACCCGGTGCCGTCCGGCGCGAGCAGGCTGAATCCGCTGGCGTCCTCCCACACCCCCGACAGACGTTCCTCGTCAACTAGAACCCGGCTTGACATGCCTCTCCTCGTTAGTCACTCGGTGTGCTTGCGGCCGGCGTGCGTACACCCCGGCCAGGTGGCGGAGGAGCGGAGCCTCGGACAGCTCCTCCAGGGAGACCGGACGACCCTGGCCGTCGGCGATCGGCAGGCACCAGTTGGGGTGGAGCCCTGCCGTGCCGGGCAGGTTCTGCGGCCGCCGGTCGCCGGTCGTGTCCGGGAGCCAGACGCCGATCATCCGGGCCGGCGTCAGACTCAGGTACGTGTGCAGTGCCGCGACCTCGCCCGCGGGGTCGGGCAGGAGCCCGAGCCGGACCAACTCGTTGATCCAGCCGTCCCGTTCGCCGGCGGCTTCGGCTTTCTCCTCCTCCGGCGGCCGGGTGAGCAGCCCCAGAGAGGCCCGCAGGTCGACGTGTTCGCCGCTGAGCCAGGCCGCTGTGCTGGGCAGGTCGTGCGTGGTCAGGGTGGCGAGACAGTGCTCGCGCCACTGGTCCGGCGGCAGAGGGCCCACCCGGCCCTCGGAACCGCCCTCGTATTCGAAGCGCTGCACGGCCGTCCCCAGTACGCCCCGGGCCGAGAGCTCCTCGCGCACCTCCGGTTCGACCGTGCCCAGGTCCTCGCCGATGACGAACGCCCCGGCGGCCTCCGCCTCGGCGCCCAGCACGGCCAGCATCGCCGTGCCGTCGTACCGGACGTAGGTGCCGTCGGCCGGGGGACGTCCCTCCGGCACCCACCAGAGGCGGAAGAGCCCCATGACGTGGTCGACGCGGAGGGCACCGGAGTGCCGCAGCCCCGCGCGCACCAGACGCGCGAAGGGCCCGTAAGCCTCCGCGGCCAGAGCGTCCGGACGCCACGGCGGCTGTCCCCAGTCCTGCCCGGACGGATTGAAGTCGTCCGGCGGAGCCCCCACCGACATCCCCTCGGCCAGACAGTGCTGGAGCGCCCAGGCGTCGGCCCCCTCGGGGGCCACGCCCACCGCCAGGTCGTGGACGAGCCCGACGCGCATCCCGGCCTCCCGCGCGGCACGCTGGGCGCCGGCAAGCTGCTCGTCGGTGATCCAGGCGAGCCACCGGTGGAAGTCGACGGCGCCGGACAGGACCCGGCGGGAGTCGGCCACGGCCGCGGACCGGGGGTCGCGCAGGGCGGCGGGCCAGGAACGCCAGGCCGGGCCGTGGACCTCCGCCAGCGCGCACCAGGTGGCGAAATCCGTGAGGTCACGGCCCTCCCGCGCCACGTACGCGGCGAACGCCGCCTCGCGCCCGGGTGAGCGGGGCACCTCGTACACCTCGCGCAGGGCCAGGTGCTTCAACTCGCGTACCTCCTCGCGGCGGATGAGCGACTCCCCGGCGAGGACGGCGGAGTTGAGGAACGTGGCCCGGCCCGCCAGCCGCCGGACCCGGGCGCGTGGCCCCGCCGCCAGGTACGCGAACTCGGGGACGGCTTCGACCCGCACGTGCATCGGGTCGGGGAAACGGCGGCTGCTCGGCCGGTAGGGCGACGGGTCCGGCAGCGGGCCGGGCTCCATCGCATGCAGCGGGCCCAGTTGGACGAAGTCGGCCCCCAGGTCCCGTCCCGTCCAGGAGACCAGCTCGGCGAGGTCACCGAGGTCGCCCATGCCCCAGGAGCGGCGCGAGAGCAGGAAGTAGAGCTGGACGAGGAGCCCCCACGAGTACGGTGCCGAGACCGACCGCTCCGGCGCGACCAGCAGCACCGCGGCGTCCTGCCGCCCGCCCCGCTCCACGCGCAGTGTGTGGGACCCCACCGGCAGCGGCTCGTCGAGTCCTCGCGTACGGCCGTCGGCGCAGAGGACCTCGGCCCTCGTTCCGGCCGGCAGCTTCGGCCGGGGGCCGCGAGGTCCCGGCACGACCGCGCACGGCGGAACGAGCCGCCGGGCCCGTTCGGCGCGGTGCGCCGCGAGGGCGGCTTCCGCGGCGGCGGGGGTCGAGGCGTCGATGCCGCAGGCGGCGAGCACCGCGACCAGCGTGTCCCGGGGAACGTCGACCGTGCGCCCCCGGTCGGTGCGGTAACCCGTCGCCACGCCATGGGCCTCGGCGAGACGGGAGAGCGGGTCTCTCACGCGCCACCCCCCATCGGTGCCACCGGCGTGCCGAAGAGGCGCTCGAGGACCGCCGCCACGCCGTCCTCCTCGTTGCCCGGCGCGATCTCGTCGGCGACGGCCCGCAGCGCGGGGTGTGCGCCGGCGACCGCCACCCCGTGGCGGGCGAGCGCGAGCATCGGTATGTCGTTGGGCATGTCACCGAATGCCACGGTCTCCTCGCCCGTGCGGCCGAGGATCTCCAGGGCCCGCGCCACACCGGTGCCCTTGGTGACGCCCCATGGCAGGACCTCGACCATCCCCTGGACGGAGTGGACGATGGTCACCTCCTCACCGCAGAGCCGGCGCGCCGTCTCGGCCAGCTCATCGTCCCCGAGGACACGGTGGTGCAGCACCAGCTTGTCGATCGGCCTCTCCCACAGCAGCGACCGGTCGGCCGTGACGTCCCAGCCGTGCCGTACCCGCTCACCGAAGCCCGGTGTGACCTTGAACCGGCTCTCCGGAGGCGAGGTCACCACCCCGAGTTCGAGCGGCCCGACGAGGTCCTCGACGCGGGCGACGACCGAGCGTGCGAGCCCGGTGTCGAGCCGCTCCGCGGACAGCAGCCGGTCGGCGCCCGCGTCGTACAGCTGCGCGCCCTGCCCGCACACGGCGAGCCCTGTGTATCCGAGGGAGTCCAGGAGCCGCCGGCAGGCGGCGGCCGGACGACCGGTCACCACGAGGTGCCGGGCCCCGGACGCGGCCACCAGACCGAGTGCGCGCCGGGTCCGCGACGAGACCGTCAGATCGCCGCGGAGCAGTGTTCCGTCGAGGTCCGTGGCCACGACGCGGTAGGGCGGGGCGTCCGGGAGCGGGACGTTGTCCCAGGTCACGCGGCCATCGGCGAGCGTGAGCCGGAGCACGAGACCAGCCCTCAGGGCGTCGGCACGGACGGAGCCCCGGAAAACGCCGTCGGCGTCCCGGCGCAGCGCGGTGGTCCAGGTCCTGCCCACCAGGGGCACCGGCTCGTCCGACAGCGCGGCCTCGGCCGCGGATTCGAGGGGTTCCTCACGGGACGGGTCCGTGCCGGCCGCGACCGTCGCCCCGTCCCCCTCGACCACGAGGTCGGCCGCCGCCACCGCGGGATGCCGGTACTCCACCCGCAGCGTCCCGTCCCGCTCGTCGGGCGAGACGCGGCAGCGGTGCCGGACCGGGGACATCAGTGCCTCGCGGCCCGCCGCCTCCGCAAGCTCGGCGCAGCGCGGGAAGTCCGCCCGTCCGAACGCGGCGGCGAACAGCGCCTCGTACGCGGCGCCGTCGAGCTCGGCGCACCGCCCGTAGGCGGTGGCGTCGCCCAGTTCGAGCGCGCGCCGGAGGATCGCCTGCCGGTGCTCGGCCCACTCGGCTCCTTCGAGGAGGTCGAACCATCCGTACCGGATCGCGTCCCGCGCCGGCAGGCGGCGCGGGACATCGTCGAGGAGCTCCCGGAACACGGCGAGGCGGCGGCGTGCGCTCTCGCCCCAGGTGAATCCGCGGGCCGTCCCGGAGGCCGCGGCGGACAGGCGCGCGTATGCCTCGGGCTCCTCGCGGAACATCCGCTCCGCGTCACGGATCCGGTCCGCGATGAGCGCCGCGAGCTCCCGGTCGTCGTCGCGGAACGAGCCGCGGACCGCGAGGCCCGTCGCCGTCGGATCCTCGTGGGGACGGGCGTGGCCGAAGTGGGCTGTGGTCCGCTGCGCGGTGGCGATGGGTACGGCGCCGCAGGCCATCGCCTCGGCCTGCGCGATGAGGAATCCGTCGAGCTCGAACTTCGACGGGTACACGCAGAAGTCGGCGCAGGCGGCCTCCGCGAAGAGCGCCTCCTCGTCGACGAGCCGCCAGTCGAGCCGGACCCGGTCCGGGTAGGCGTCGGCCACCCGCTGGAAGTACGCGTTGGCGGGCGCCGCCTCCGCCACTCCGCCCGCGCCGGTCGCGCACCGCAGGAGGAAGCTGACCTCCGCCCCGTCGGCCAGGACCTTCTCCACCGCCCGGATCAACTCCAGCTGGCCTTTGTGGTGCACCGCGTACCGGGCCGCGTGGTAGAAGACGGGCCGGGTGGGATCGAGCCCCAGGGAACGCAGCACGGCGTCGCGGTCGACGGCCCCCGGGTCCCTGGCCAGCCAGGATCCGGAGATCCCGCAGCCCCCGTCGAACAGCTTGCCCGCCTGCTGACGCAGCAGGCGGGAGACGGGCAGCGACGCGACGTACCGCTCCATCGGAGTGTCGGCGAGGGTGCTGTAGTGGTCGCGCTGCCCGGGAGAGACGAAGTCCAGCAGGTCGGCATGGGCGAGAAGCTGCGGGAAGAGGCCGACGTGGTCGGGGCCGTACTCTGTGTGCAGGCGTGTCGCCGACAGCGCCCGCACCATCGCGGCGGCGGGTGAGCCCTCCGGCGGTGGCACCTCCTCCCAGGCGTCGAGAGAGGGCCCCTCACCCGCCGCTGTCCCGTGGCCGCCTGCTCCGGGTGACGCGTCGAAGAGACGCAACAGGGCCTCGACCTGCGGCCGGTACACCTTCTGCGTGATCGGCGCGTTGGCCGCCACCGTGCTGACGCAGCGCCACCGGGGATCGCCCCGCAGCACCAGCGGGACCAGGTAGTGATAGGCCGGCTCGAAGCCGTGGACGATCGCCGGCTGATCCCCGCCGAGCCACTCCCGCAGGAAGTGCAGTCCGGCCACCTGGAAGACCAGAGGCTTGAAGAACGACAGGTCCCGGCCCTCGGAGTCCGGTGGCGGGTACAGGCGGTCCGGCAGCAGGTCCAGCTGGGCGTCGGACAGGAAGTACACGTCCACGCCCTCGAGCCGCAGCAGGTGGGCCCGCGTGGTCAGCGGCAGCACCGCCTCGGGGAGCCGGCCCGGCCAGGTCTTCGGATCGAGCACCAGCGGCACCGCGTGGTCGATCCTGAAGTCCAGTTCCTCGATCGGGTACGACTCGCGAAGCCGGTCGAGGTGTCCGTGCGCGGGCGTCACGATCGAGACCCGGTGTCCCAGGGAGGCGTATTCCCGGGACAGGTTCCACACCAGTGGCGAAAGGCCCCCGCGCATCAGCCGGGAGTCGAAGCCACCGCATTCGTAGGCGAAGTTGACGATGTGCATGGGTGCTCCCTCAGCGTGCGGTGTTCGGTGCGGGCGCGACGTGCTGGACGAATCCGTTCTCCAGGACCACCGCGGAGTCGATGTCGGCGCCGTCGGGCACGACGGCGCCGGGCAGCACCACGCTGCGCCGCACCCGGGCGTCCGTACCGATCCGTACGCCCGGGAAGAGCACGCTGTCCTCGACGTCGCCGTGGCTGACCAGGTCGAAGGGGACCACGGAGCGGCGGACGCCGGACGAGTCGGCGACCCAGCGCCGTTGCAGGTACGGCGAGATGGTCCAGGGCAGCGACCCGACCGGCAGGGTGGCGTCGGGGCGGGTCATCGCGAGATGGGCTCGGTGGTATCGCTCCACCGTGCCGATGTCCTCCCAGTGGCACTCGACGCGGTGCCCCCGGATGCGTTCTCCGCCCGCGAGCATCGCCGGGATCACGTCCCTGCTGATGTCGTGCTGCCAGTCCGTGCCCTCCAGTTCTTCCAGATACCGCCGCAGCACCTTCGCGTCGAACACGCAGAAAGCGGCGAAGACGAGATCGGACGTGGGATGTTCGGGCTTCTCCACGAAGGTGGCCAGGGAGCCGTTCCGGTCGAATGCGACCATGCCGAAGAGGTGGACCCAGCGCGGGTCGATCCGCTGGTAGGCGATGGTGAGCGCCGCCTGCGACGCCATGTGCCCGCGGATCAGCGGGCCGTAGTCGAAGCGGTAGACGTGGTCCGCGTGGAGCACCATCACGTGCTCGGTCCTAGGGCCGAAGATGTGCTCCCCCTTGCGGATGAGAGCGTCGGCCGTCCCCTTCTCCAGGGGCCAGGTGCGGTCGGGAAGCCGAGGGGGCAGATTCTCGCCCGCGGCGCGGTACGCCGCGTCGTAAGGTCCGAAGTGGACCCGGAAGTCGCGCGAGGCCCCGTTCCAGGCGGAGTGCAGATCGTCCATCAGAAGGCGTTCCTCGTACTGCGAGAGCAGGAGCACCTCCCCGACGCCGGAGTCGCGCGCGTTCGCCAGGCTGAAGTCGATGAGCCTGCAGGCGCCGCCGTACGGTACGAGCGGCTTCAGCCGCCCGGTGCCGAGCCGGCCCATGCGCTCACCCCGGCCGCCGGCGAGCAGGACGGTGCGGATGGAGTCGAACTCAGCCATGACGCACCTCGTCCCAGGCGATCCGGCCGTTCGAAAGGGTCAGGAGCAGCCGGGCGGCGGTACCTGCCGGTGGCGCTGCGCCCACGAACTCCCCGGCTCCCTCGCGGGTCCACTCGGTGATCTCGGCCTCCGCCCGGCCTCCGGGATCGCGCGGGGCGGGGACGACCAGTTCGACGCGCTCCGCGTGGGCGAGCCGGTAGCGCAGACCCTCGCCGTGCGGTGCGCACCGGTCGCCGAGACGGGCCACCCGCTCCGGGGGTATAGCGTCCGCCCACCGTCCTGCCACCTCTTCGCACACGGCGAAGTCGGCGCGCGCCCAGGCGGCGTCGAACAGCCGGAGGGCCAGCGCCGGGGTGATGGGGCCCGACCGCTCGGCGGCGGTCAGGTCGCCGGCCTCCACGGCCGCGTCGAGCACCTCCTGAGGCCGCTCGTCCCAGGTGCGGGACGGCAGGGCGTCGAACCAGCCGTGCCGCAGGGCCGTGTCGGCCGACGGCCCGGGGGCGACGCCGTCCCAGAGACCCCGGAAGACCTCCAGATGGAGATCGGCGCAGTGGTCCCACGTGAAGGTGCGTGCCACCTGTCGGGCGCGGGCCGAAAGGGCCCGGTACTCGTCGGGCCGGTCGTGGAAGAGGCGTACGGCCTGGTGGAACCGGTCGGCGAGCCCGTCGACGAGGAGCGCGTCGTCCTCCGCGAAGGAGCGGTTGACGGAGAAGCCGGTCCGGGTCGCGCCCTGGTCGGCGTGCCGGAAGTGAGCCATGCCCCACTGGGCGGTGGCCACCGGTACCGCCCCGCACGCCATGGCCTCGCCCTGGGCGATGAGGAAGGTGTCCATCTCGAACTTGGACGGGAACACGCAGAAGTCGGCGGAGGCGGCATAGGCGAAGACCCCGCTCTCGTCGACCCGTTCCCACTCCAGGTGCACCCGCCCCTTGTGGCGTTCGGCGACCTCGTGGAAGTACGGGTCGTCGATGCCGGTGCCGGTGATGCAGCGCAGGACGAAGTTGGCGGTGAGACCGTCGGTGAGGACCCGGTCGATCGCCCGGATCAGTTCGACCTGGCCCTTGTGGTGGACCGCGTAGCGGGCGTTGTGGAAGAACGTCGGGAGGGACGGGTCAAGTCCGAGTGCGGAGAGGACGGCGTCCCGGTCCACCGTGTCCGGGTCCTGGGCGAGCCAGCTGTCCGAGATCGCGCAGCCACCGACGAACTGCTTGTGCGCGTTTCGGCGGACCGTCCGGGAGACCGGCAGTGCCGAGAACAGCTCCTCGAACGGGGTGTCGCGGAAACTGTTGTAGAAGTCCCGCTGGCCGGGGCAGAGGAAGTCGATCGCGTCGGAGTGGTCGGCGACCAGACCGTAGACGGTGAGGTGGCCCGGCGGGTACTCGTAGTGCAGATGGGTTCGCGTCTGGTACTGGCGCTGGGCCTCGCGCTCACCGGCCGGCAGCGACGGTTCCTCTTCCGGCAGCGCCGGTGCGCCCAGCAGTTCGAGGAGCCTGCGGACCTCCGGGCCGTACACCTTCTTGGTGATCGGCATGTTGCTCTGCACGGTGGTGACCACGCTCTTCAGCGGGTCACCGCTCAGTGCCGGCGGCAGAAGGTAATGGTAGTAGGGCTCGTGGGCGTGGACGATCGCCCGTTCGTCGCCGAACCAGCCGCGCAGGAAACGCACGCTGTCGACCTGGAAGACCAGCGGCTTGAAGAAGGTGAGATCCCTGCCCTTAGCCGAGTACGGCGGGTAGAACGTGTCGGGCAGGCGGTCCAGGTAGTCGTTCGAGAGGAAGTAGAGGTCGACACCCTCCAAACGGATCCGGTGAGCCGTGGTGCGCAGCTCCACGGACACCTCGGAGGGGAAGCCCCGCCACACCTCGGGGTCGAGGACGAGGGGCAGGGTGTAGCGGTCCTCGTAGGCGAGGTCCTCGACCGTGTGGCGGCGGCGCAGGTCGTCGAGACGTCCGTGGGCGGGCGTCACGACGGACACCCGATGGCCCTTCCGGGCGAAGGCGCGGGAGAGGTTCCAGAGATACACCGAGGTGCCGCCCTGGAGGAAGGTGTGGTCGAACCCGCAGCATTCGAAGTACGTCTCGATGACGTGCAGCGGTTCGTCGGTCACGTCACTCACGTCAGTTCCTCGTGGTCAGGGTGCGGGGGAGCGGGGAGGGAAGGCCGAGCGCCGAGGCGTGGCGCAGGTCGATCGCGGCGTGGTAGGGCCGGGCGTGCGCGAAGTTGTAGTCGAGTTCGTGCAGCAGGCGGCGCAGGTAGAGCAGCCGGCGCAACGGCTCGTCCGGCAGAGTCCGTTCGGGCCCCGCGCCGCTCTCGCCGGGCCCGCCGCGCGCGAGCAGCAGGTCGGCGACGTGCCGGCGCCACCGGTCCGCCGCCTCGAACACGAGCAAGAGCACGGACCGCTCCCGCGGCGGCATGCCGGCGCCGCCGTCGAGCGAGGCGAGCATCGTCTCCTCCGAGTCGACCCCCAGGAGCCGGGCGCTCTCGTACGCGGCTTCGTCGGCGCTGAAGTACTCCAGTGCACGTCCCAGCGCCACAAGGTCCTGCAGCGGGGACTGCTCGGCCCAGCACGGTTCGTCCGGACCCGTGCCGGGGGTGGAGATATCGATGAGCCGCGGGGGGTCCCACAGCAGGTGCGACAGATGGAGGTCCCCGTGGCAGGGCCCCGCGCGGTGCGTGCCGCCGGCGCTGAAAGCCGTCCGCAGCAGCTCGGTCTCCGAGGAGAGCGAGCTGAAGGCCGTCTCCAGAGCCGCCGGGGGGAGGTTCCTCTCGCCCCGGGCCCGCTCGGCGAGCGCGCGACACCGCTCCTCGGCGTCCCGGAGGGCGGGCTCGACGGGGTAGTCCGCGGGGGGAGTCCCCCGGCCCAGGCGGGTGCGCAGCTCTTCGTGGAACCCGCCGAGGAACGAGCGGGCCGCGCGGAGCGGGGCGGCGAGGGGAGCGAGGTGATCCCGGACCAGGCCGTCCAGGCCCTCGGGGGAACCGCCGTCACCGGCCGCACCGGACGGAGCGGACCCCGGGATCCCCGTCACCCCACCGGCCAGTCGGGGCCAGAGCGCACGCAGGTTGGCGCGCAGCGGGGTGTCGATCCCGCTGCCCGGCGTGTACGTGTAGACCACCCCGAGCGCCAGCCGGTCCGTCCCGCCCGTGGGCGCGTAGCTGTAGTCGCCGAACCACCGGGGCGTGTGACCGCTGCCGTTCATCACCCGGAGCAGTTCGGGCTCCCGCACCCCGACACCGAGGGTCCGATAGGCCTTGTGGAGGTGGGGACGGCCGTCGATGTCCAGGAGCGAGAGCGAGTTCGAGGACCGGCCCTGCGCGAACGGGAGGGGGGAGACCGTACGGGCCGCCGTTCCGCCGCCGCGGAATTCGACGTGACCGCCGCGAGCGGTGGGGATGCGGGCTCCTGCCGTCATCAGCCGCACACAGGCCAGGTCGAAGCCCTCGGAGCCCTGGGCATCGGTCAGGCGGCCCGTCGCGTCCTTGTGGGCCGGGGCGAAGAGGAGGGTGCCGTGTGCCGGGCCGCCGACGACGGACACGAGGAACAGGAGGGTGCCGGAGCCGAGGGAGGCTTGGTCGATCGACGCGTAGCGGTCGGCCCGGCGCACGTCCTCGGGCAGCCACGCCGCGTCGCGCAGCAGTTCATGGAGCTGGGTGTCGCTCATCACGCAGTTCGTCAACTCCCGGTCATCTCGTATCTGGAAAGGCCACGCCGCCAGAGCGAAAGCGCGGCGAGCAGGGAAAGTCCCGTCACGACCGGTAGCCACCTGAGCAGTTCGGTGGAGCCGTGCAGCAGGTAGACGGCCGGTGCGTACGAGGTGAAGGCGAAAGGCAGTACCCAGGTGAGGAGCATCCGCAGGGACGGGTGGTAGAGGTCCAGCGGATAGCCGGCGAACTCGGACACCTGGGTGACCGTCTGCAGGGCGGGCATGCTCGTCACCGTCCAGAACGACAGGGACGCGAAGAAGAGCTTCACGGCGGCGTGGATGAGCGCCCCGGAGAGGATCAGGGGGAGCACGAGCGCCCATTGCAGGGCGGTGGGCTCGAGCCCCAGCTCGGCACCCGACCAGACCACCAGGACCGCGCCGACGGCCAGTTCGCCGAATCCGTCCGGGTGGAAGAAACGTTCCGAAAGGAGCGAGAAGAGCGGGTTCACCGGACGGATCAGGTAGCGGTAGAACTCGCCCCGCTGGATGAGCTTGCGGCTCAGCTCCCACAACTGGTCGGTGAACAGGTGGTCGAGCCCGCGCGGCAGCAGGGAGCAGCCCAGGAGGAAGAGCACCTGGTGGTAGGACCAGCCGGCGATGGCCGGGACGTGGCTGAAGACCACGCCCACCGCCAGGGTCTGGAGCCCGACGCGGACGAGGAAGGCCCCGGAGCCGAGGAGGAAGTCGAGACGGTACGCGGTGAGCCGGTGCAGGCCCACCCCGCCGAGGAAGAACGCCAGCCGCAGATGGCCGCCGAGGGTCCGGTTCATCCGCCCAGCACCTCCAGCCGGCTCGCCGCGCCACGCCACAGGACGGCACACAGCAGGACGAGCCCCACGGTCCAGCCGAGCTGGTGGGCGAGGACGGTGGAAGCGCCGCCGACCCCTTCGTACCGGCCGAGCAGGAGGGTGAGGGGCCCGTCCACCATGGCGCGGAAGGGCAGGGCCATCGCCAGGGCGTGCAGCGGGCCGGGCAGCAGGGCCAGCGGGACCATCTGTCCTGAGAAGAACGCGACGATCCCCTGCTTGACCATGCGGACGCCCCAGGTGTTCGTGGTGACGAACCCGGCCATGCCTGTCAGCAGGTTCACGCAGAACGCGATGACCGCCGAGAACGCCGCGGAGAGCACGAAGAGCGCCGCGTCCGCGGGGGTGGGGGCGGTCAGCGGGACGAGGGCGGCGAAGAGGACGAGCAGCGGGACGCCCACGAGGAGCGCGTTGGCGGCGATCACGGGCAGGCAGGCGGCGAAGCGGACCAGCGGATAGCTCACGGGGCGCACGAGCATCACCGCGATGTCGCCGCGGTAGACCTCCGCCGCCACCTCGTCGTCCACCCGGTTGGTGTGCACCACCGCCAGGACCTGGGCCACCACCAGATAGGTGGTGACGCTCGCCGGCGTGAAGCCGCCGGGCCCGGGGCCCGGGGAGCCGGCGTAGACCGCCCGCCACAGGAAGACGCTGACGGCGGCGCCCGCCGCGGCGGTGACACCCGTGATCAGGAAGGTGGAGCGGTACTGCAGCAGGGACTGCAGCCCGCTCGTGGCGAACGGCACGTAGGCGCCGGCGCGCAGCTGGGCCCTCACACGGCACCGCCGTCCCGCGCGGCGGGGACGCCCCCCCGGTAGGTCTGGCGGAGCACCGTCTCCAGGTCCGGTTCGGGGGCGTAGCAGTCGGCGAGTTCGAAGTTTTCCAGCAGGAAGCCGAGCACGTGCCGGGAGGTGAAGGCCTCCGCCGGGTAGTCGACCCGCATCCGTCCCTCGTTCGTGAGGCACGCCGTGGCACCCGGGAGTCCCGTCTCGATCCGGAGCACGGTGTCCTGCGCACCCGGACCGCCGCGGTGGTCGAAGACGACCGACCGCCGGTCGGCGCGGCGCAGCAGATCGTGGAGCGTTCCCTCGTGCACGACCCTGCCGCCGTCGACGACGAGCGCGTCGTCGCAGATGGCCGAGATGTCGGAGAGGTCGTGACTGGTGAGCAGCACCGTCGTGCCCAGCTCGGCGTTGGCGCGGTTGACGAGGGCGCGGACGGCCTCTTTGAGCACCATGTCCAGGCCGATCGTCGGCTCGTCCCAGAAGACGACCTCCGGGTCGTGCAGCAGACTCGCCGCGATCTCGGCCCGCATCCGCTGCCCCAGGCTCAGCTGACGCACCGGTGTGGTGCCCAGGGCGTCGATGTCGAGGAGCTCCCGGTAGAGCGACAGGTTCCGCTCGTACACCGCGTCCGGTATCCCGTAGATCCTGCGCAGGATCTGGAAGGAGTCCGGCACGGAGAGGTCCCACCACAACTGGCTGCGCTGCCCGAAGACCACGCCGATCGAGCGGGCGTTCTCCCGGCGCTGCCGATAGGGCTCGAGGCCGTTCACCAGGCACCGGCCGGAGCTCGGCGTCATGATGCCGGTGAGCATCTTGATCGTGGTCGACTTGCCGGCCCCGTTGGCGCCGATGTACGCGGTCTTGGAGCCGGCGCGGAGCCGGAAGGAGATGCCGTCGACCGCGCGCACGGTCCGGTACTCCCGGGTGAGGAGCGTGGAGAGGCTCCCGAGCAGACCGGGCCGCCGCTCGGCGATGCGGAAGTCCTTGGTGAGTTGTTCGGCGACGATCACGCGGCCACCACTCGTTCGATGGCCTGCCCGAGGATCCGTACGCCTTCGTCGAGGAGCGTCTCGTCCATCGTGAAGGGGGGCGCGAGCCGGATGATGTGTCCGCCGACCGAGGTCCGGAGCCCGAGGTCGAGTGCGGTGGTGTACACGGCGCGGGCGGTCTCGGGGGCGGGAGCCCGGGTGGCGCGGTCACGGACGAACTCCAGGCCGTGCAGCAGGCCGACGCCCCGGACCTCCCCGAGCACCTCGAAGCGGGCGCGCAGCGAGGCGAGCTGCTCGCCCAGCCGGTCGCCGAGCACCCGGACCCGTTCGATGAGCCGGTCGCGCTCCACGACCTCCAGCGTCGCCCGCGCGGCGGCTATGCCCAGCGGGTTTCCCGCGTACGTGGACGCGTAGGCGCCGGCCGGAGCGGCGGCGGGGGAGTGCAGCAGGTCGTGCCGTCCCGCGAGGACGGCGAAGGGGAAGCCGTTCGCCATCCCCTTCGACATCGTCACGAGGTCCGGTTCCACGCCCACGAGTTCGGATGCCAGGAAGGCCCCCGTGCGGCCGCCACCCGTCGCCACCTCGTCGGCGACCAGGAGGACGCCGTTGTCACGGCAGGCCTCCGAGACGCGCTCCCAGTAGCCGGGAGGCGGCACGATGACGCCCGCGGCGCCGAGCACCGGCTCGAAGACCAGGGCGGAGACGTTCGGCTTGGAGGAGATGTGCCGGTTGACGAGGGTGGCGCACCGGACGTCGCAGGAGGGGTACTCCAGTTCCAACGGGCAGCGGTAGCAGTACGGGGCGTAGCCGAGGACGCTGTTTCCCGCGAAGGACTGATGGCCGACGTCCCAGTGCACCAGCATGCGTGCGCCCATGGTCTTGCCGTGGAAGCCGTGCCGCAGGGCGCCGATGCGGTTGCGGCCCGGCTCCGCCGTGGACTGGACCACCCGGAGCGCGGCCTCCACCACTTCCGCGCCGGTGGAGAACAGGGCGTACGTGTCGAGGTGTTCGGGCAGAAGGCGTGCCAACAGCTCGAAGAACAGGGCCCGTTCCGGCGTGGAGCTGTCGTGTACGTTCCACAGCCGCTCGGCCTGGCGGGTCAGTGCCGCGACGACCTCCGGATGACTGTGCCCCAGCGACTGGGTGAGCGTGCCGGCGGCGAAGTCCAGGTACTGGTCGCCGTCGAGATCGGTGAGGACTGCCCCCCGTCCCTCGGTGAAGACGCGCCTGGCGAGCACGGCCTCCTCGGACGCGCCAGGAGCCAGATGCCGTGCCTCTCTGACCAGCAGTTCTCGCTGGTTACCTGCCACCGGTGCCCCCATGGGTCGGACGAACTGAATGGCTCTGGAAGCCAGTTGATCGTTCTGCTGTGCGAGTGAAGCATCCTCGGGTGACATCTAGCAAGATATTTCAGAAACTTTCAGACGCGCCTTGCAGTCCATGGCTCAGCTCTGCTTGAGTCGCCATGCGACCGCCGACTAGAGCCTCGAGAGCGAGGAGAGACCGTGCCCAGACACCACCAGGCCGCAACCCACCGAAGGCAGCCGATGTGAAAGCCCTGGTCCTGGCCGGTGGAACCGGCAGTCGACTGCGCCCCTTCACCCACTCCGGGACCAAACAGCTCCTGCCGATCGCCAACAAGCCGGTGCTCTTCTACGGCTTGGAGTCCATCGCGGCGGCCGGCATCACTGAAGTGGGCCTCGTCGTGGGCGACTACGCCGACGACATCCGACGGGCCGTCGGCGCCGGGGGCTGCGCCTTCGGACTCGACATCACCTACATTTCACAGAGCCGCCCGCTGGGCCTCGCCCACGCGGTGTCCCTCGCCCGCGATTTCCTCGGCGACGACGACTTCCTCGTCTACCTGGGCGACAACTACCTCGAGGACGGCGTACGGGACTTCGTCGCCCACGCGACGCTGCACCCCGCCGCGGCCCGGCTGCTCGTGACCTCCGTTCCCGACCCCAGCGCCTTCGGCGTGGCGGAGGTCGAGACGACCGGCCGCGTGACGCGGGTGGAGGAGAAGCCCGCCTGCCCGCGCAGCGACCTCGCACTCATCGGCGTCTACGCGTTCAGCCCCGCGCTGCACGAGGCGGTGCGGGCGATCCGCCCGTCGGCCAGGGGCGAACTCGAAATCACCCACGCGATCCAGTGGTTGATCGCCGACGGCCAGGACGTCCGCGCCGAAACGACCTCCTCCGTGTGGCGCGACACCGGCAGCGTGGACGACATGCTGGAGGTGAACCGCCACGTCCTGGACGGCCTGAGGGGGCGTCTCGACGGAAAGGTCGACCCCGACAGCGTCGTCGTGGGCCGCGTCGTACTCGGTGAGGGGGCCGTGGTCAGGGGATCGCGGATCATCGGCCCCGTCGTCATCGGCCCCGGCAGCGTCATCAGCAACGCCTTCATCGGCCCCTACACGTCGATCGGCGCTGCCTGCCGCGTCCACGACAGCTCGATCGAGACCTCGGTCCTCCTCGACCGGGCCGCCGTCGAATGCGCCGGTCGCATCGAACGCTCCTTCATCGGCCGTGACGCCGTCGTGTCGGCCCCCCGTTTCCCCTACGCCCATCGCCTCGTACTCGGCGACCACAGCAAGGTGCAACTCCACCCATGACCCGACGCATACTCGTCACCGGCGGCGCCGGATTCATCGGCTCCGCCCACGTCCTGCGCCTCCTCGGCCCCACGGGGCCGCCGCACGTCTCCGTGACCGTCCTCGACAACCTGACCTACGCGGCGGGCCCCGCCCGTCCGCACCCGCTGCGCGACGACCGGCGCCTCCGGTTCGTGCGCGGCAGCGTCACCGACGCGGAACTCGTCGACTCCCTCGTGCCCGGACACGACGAGATCGTGCACTTCGCGGCCGAGTCCCACGTCGACCGGTCGATCGAGAACGGTTCGCTCTTCGTCAGCACCAACGTCCTGGGGACGCAGACCCTCCTGGACGCGGCCGTCCGCCACGGCGTCCGGACCTACGTCCAGATCTCCACCGACGAGGTGTACGGCTCGATCGCGGCGGGCGCGGCCTCGGAGGACGCCCCGCTCCGGCCCAGTTCGCCCTACTCGGCCTCCAAGGCCGCCGCCGACCTGATGGCACTCGCCTACCACGCGACCCACGGGCTGGACGTCCGCGTCACCCGCTGCTCCAACAACTTCGGGCCGCGTCAGCACCCCGAGAAGCTGATCCCGCGGTTCGTGACCGCTCTTCTGGCGGGCGAGGACGTGCCCCTGTACGGTGACGGATCCCAGATCCGGGACTGGCTCTACGTGGAGGACCACGTCACCGCCGTCGAACTGGTCAGGACCGGCGGACGCCCCGGCCGGATCTACAACATCGGGGGCGGGACCTCCCTGACCAACCTGCAGCTGACCCGCCGCCTCCTCGCGCTCTGCGGCGCCGGGCCCGGCCGGATCGCCAGGGTGGCTGACCGCAAGGGCCACGACCAGCGGTACGCGGTGGACGACAGCCGCATCCGGCGGGAACTGGGGTACGAGCCCCGCGCGGACTTCGCCACGGCCCTTGCCGACACGGTCCGCTGGTACGCGGACCGGCACCCGCCGAGGTCCGACGACCGCCCTGCCGCCGGGGCGCTCTTCTCCTGAGCCCGGCGCGGCAACCCGGCGCACCGTCTCCGCGATACCGCATCCCGGGCCGCGGCCGGCCCCGGCCGCTCCCTTCCATACCCGCCCACCCACGCTCCCGAGGAGCAGTACACCCGTGACCGGACCCCTCCGGCGCTCCGCCATGACCCTGGCGACCGCCGTTCTGGCGACGGCCCTCACCGGCACACCGTCGACCGCGACCACTACGCCGGCTCCGTCGCCGGCCGCACCGCCCCCGTCGGACCGGGCGCTCGCCGCGCAGCCCGCGCGGCACGACCTCACCCGCGAGCAGTTCTACCTGGCGCTGCCCGACCGGTTCGCCAACGGCGACACCTCCAACGACAGGGGCGGACTCACCGGCACCCGCATGGAGACCGGCTTCGACCCCACCGACAAGAAGTTCTTCCAGGGCGGAGACCTCAAGGGGCTCACCGAGCGGCTCGACTACATCAAGGGCCTCGGCACCACCGCCCTCTGGATGGCCCCCGTCTTCACCAACATCCCTGTCCAGAACAGGGGAGATGCGAAGGACGCGTCGGCCGGCTACCACGGCTACTGGATCACCGACTTCACCCGGGTCGACCCGCACTTCGGGACCAACGAGGACCTGAAGAGGCTGATCGCCGCCGCCCACGCCAAGGGCATGAAGGTCTTCTTCGACGTCATCACCAACCACACCGCCGACACCGTCGACTACGCGGAGAAGGAGTACGGGTACCGCCCCAAGGGCGCGTTCCCCTACCTCGACGACACCGGCCGCCCCTTCGACGACACCGCCGAGGCTCCCCGGGTCGACGCCGACTCCTTCCCGTACACCCCCGCCGCCACGACCCGGACCAAGGTGCCGGCCTGGCTCAACGACCCCACCATGTACCACAACCGGGGCGACTCGACCTTCGTCGGCGAGAGCGGCCTCTACGGCGACTTCTTCGGCCACGACGACCTGTGGACCGAGCGTCCCGAGGTCGTCGAGGGCATGAAGAGGATCTACGAGAAGTGGGTCGAGGACTTCGCCATCGACGGCTTCCGCGTCGACACGGCCAAGAACGTCAACATGGAGTTCTGGACCCAGTGGGCCACCGCCCTCGACGCGTACGCCGAGAAGCGGGGACGTGAGGACTTCTTCATGTTCGCCGAGGCATTCTCGGCCGACGCGACGATCACCGCCCCGTACGTCACCCAGGGCCGGCTCGACTCGACGCTGGACTTCCCGCTCCAGTCCGCCCTGCGCAACTACGTCTCGCGCGGCGGACCCGCCGGAGACCTTGCGCACGTCCTCGCCCAGGACCACCGCTACACCACCGACAAGGCCAACGCCTACGAGCAGGTCACCTTCCTCGGCAGCCACGACATGGGCCGGATCGGAACCTTCCTCGCCCAGGACAACCCCGGCGCCACCGACGCCGAACTGCTCCGCCGTGACCGGCTCGCCCATGAACTGCTTCTCCTGAGCCGGGGCAACCCGGTCGTCTACGCCGGTGACGAGCAGGGCTTCACCGGTGCCGGCGGCGACGCCGACGCCCGCCAGTCCCTCTTCGCCTCGCAGGTCCCCGACTACCTCGACGACGACCTCATCGGCACCGACCGCACCCACGCGACCGACGCGTTCGACCCGGGCCACCCCCTCTACCGGATGATCGCCCGGCTCTCCGGCCTCACCAAACGCCACCCCGCGCTGCGCGACGGCGTCCAGATCGAGCGCCACGTCGCCGAGGGCCAGGGCGTGTACGCCTTCTCCCGCGTCGACCCCCGCAACCGCATCGAGTACCTCGTCGCCGTCAACAACGCCGAGGAACCCCGGACCGCCGAAGTCCCCACGGGGGCGGCCCACCAGGACCTCCTTCCCCTGTACGGAACCCGCCGGCCTCTGCGCAGCGGACCCGCCGGCGCCGTGACCGTCACCGTGCCCGCCCTGTCGGCCGTCGTCCTCAAGGCACGCACCCCGCTGCCCCACCGCGCCGGCGCACCCTCCCTCACCCTCTCCGTCCCCCCGGCCGGAGCGCGCGGCACCGTGGAGATCGGCGCGACCCTCTCCGGAGACCCCCTCACCCGGGTGGTCTTCGCCGCCCAGGCCGGCAACCGCCCCTGGCAGGTTCTCGGCTCCGCCGACCACGCTCCGTACAAGGTCACCCAGAACCTGCCCGCCGACACCCCGGCGGGCACCCCGCTGCGCTACAAGGCCGTCGCCGTGGACGGTTCGGGCCGCACCGCCGCCGCCCTCGGCACCACCACGACCGGCGAGAACCCGCCTCCGGCCAAGCCGAAGGCGGAACGCCGGTACGTCGTCGTGCACTACCGGCGCCAGGACGGCGATCACGACGGCCTGCGGCTGCGCACCGGTTCCGTCACCGCCGAGTTCGCCGGCCGCGACTCGTACGGCGCCTTCGCCTGGGTGGCCCCGCCCGAGGGAGCGACGAGCCTTTCCTTCACCGTGGAGAAGGACGGCGTCCCCGACGGCCCGGAACGCGTCCTCGATGTCACGGCCGCCGGCGAGGTCTGGACCCGCCAGGGCTCCACCCTGCTCGACGCCACCCGCCCCGCTGCCGCCCAGCTCCCCCAGGACCCGGCCAAGGCCTTGATCCACTATCACCGGCCCGACGGCGACTACGACGGGTGGGGACTGCACGCCTGGACCGGCGCCGCCCACCCGCCCGAATGGAACGACCCGATCCGGCCTGTACGCCGCGACGCCTTCGGTCTCGTGTTCGAGGTGCCCCTCAGCGAGAGAGCCCGCTCCCTGAGCTACATCCTCCACAAGAAGGAGGAGAAGGACGTCCCCACCGACGAGGCACTCGACTTCCGCCTCCACGGCCGCGAGGTCTGGCGCCTGGCCGGAGACCCCGTCCCCCTGTCGCCCTCCCTCGGCGGGGCCTTTCCGCTCGACCTGAGCCGCAGGGACGCCGTCTGGCTCGACGACACCACCGTCGTCTGGCGGGGCGCCGGAACCGGGGTCGCCAGTCAGCAACTCGTCTACGCCCCCGGAGGGATCGTGCTCACCGCCGGGGCCCTCTCCGACGAGGGCCGGTGGCTGCGTCTCACCCCCGCCACCCTCTCCGCCGACCAGCGAGCACGCCATCCCGGATACGAGGACTGGTCGGCCTTCTCCCTTGATCCCCGCGATCTCGACCGAGCCGCCGAGGCGCGACGAGGACAGCTGATCGCCACCCAGCGGGCCGCCGACGGCGCTCTCCTGGGCGCGACCGGCGTCCAGCTTCCCACCCACTGAACCGCCCATCTGGAAGGGACCCAGACGTGCACGAGCCAGCCACCCCCAAAAGGGCCGCACACCGCGGAGCACGCCTCGCCATCGCCACCGCGGTCACGATGGTGGCCACAGCCGTCGCCGCCCACACTCCGGCGGCCGCCGACCACCGGCCCCCGCCGCCACCGTCGGACCGGGCGCTCGCGGCGGAGCCGGCCCGGCACGACCTCACCCGCGAGCAGTTCTACTTCGTCCTGCCCGACCGGTTCGCCAACGGCGACACCTCCAACGATCGGGGAGGTCTCACCGGTAGCCGTACGCAGACCGGCTTCGACCCCACCGACAAAGGCTTCTACCAGGGGGGTGACCTCAAGGGCCTGACCCAGCGGCTCGACTACATCAAGGGCCTCGGCACCACCGCCATCTGGATGGCACCGATCTTCAAGAACAAACCCGTCCAGGGCATCGGCAAGGACGCCTCGGCCGGCTACCACGGCTACTGGATCACCGACTTCACCCGGGTCGACCCGCACTTCGGGACCAACGAGGACCTGAAGAGGCTGATCGCCGCCGCCCACGCCAAGGGCATGAAGGTCTTCTTCGACGTCATCACCAACCACACCGCCGACGTCATCCGCTCCGGCGAGAACCGGTACGCCTACCGGAGCAAGGGCGCCTACCCCTACCTGGACAGCACTGGTCGTCCCTTCGACGACACGACCACCCCCGCCTCGGTGGACGTCGACAGCCTCCCGTACACACCCGTCATCCCTCCGGCGGAGCAGAACGCCAAGAAGCCCGCCTGGCTCAACGACCCCACGATGTACCACCAGCGGGGCGACTCGACCTTCGTCGGTGAGAGCGGCCTCTACGGCGACCACACCGGCCTCGACGACCTGTGGACCGAACGCCCCGAGGTCGTGCGCGGGCTCGCCGAGATCTACCAGCGCTGGGTCAAGGACTTCGGCATCGACGGCTTCCGCGTCGACACCGTGAAGAACGTCGACATGGAGTTCTGGACCCAGTGGGCCACCGCCCTGGACGCCTACGCCGCCCGGCACGGACGGAAGGACTTCCTCATCTTCGGAGAGGTCCTGTCCTCCGATCCCGCTGTGACAGCTCCCTACGTCACTCGGGGCCGTCTCGATTCCACCCTCGACTTCCCCCTCCAGGAGGCCGTCCGCGACGTCGTGTCGAGCGGCCGCCCGGCCTCTTCCCTCGCGGCAGTCTTCGCCCAGGACTACCGGTACACCACCGACAAGGCCAACGCCTACGAGCAGGTCACCTTCCTCGGCAACCACGACATGGGCCGCCTCGGCGGCTTCCTGCGCCAGGACAACCCCGACGCCGACGACCGGGAACTCCTCGACCGGGCCCGCCTCGCCAACGAGATCCTCTTCCTCTCCCGCGGCAACCCGGTCGTCTACGCCGGTGACGAGCAGGGCTTCACCGGCGACGGCGGCGACAAGGACGCCCGCCAGCCGCTCTTCGCCTCGCAGGTCCCCGACTACCTCGACGACGACCTCATCGGCACCGACCGCACCCATGCCGCCGACGCCTACGACACCACCCACCCGCTCTACCGGTCCATCGCCGGCCTCTCCCGCCTCACGAAGCAGCATCCCGCCCTGCGGGACGGCGTCCAGATCGAGCGGTACGCCGACTCCGAGGGCGCCGGGGTCCACGCGGCCTCCAGGATCGACCCCGCGCGGCGGACCGAGTACCTGGTCGCGGTCAACAACGCCACCGCACCACGGACCGTCACCTTCCGTACCGGCACTTCCCGTACCTACTTCACCCCGCTCTACGGGCACACCCGGGCGGTCCGTAGCGACAGGGACCGGGAGGTCACCCTCACCGTCCCCGCACTGTCCTCGGTCGTCCTCAAGGCCGGCCGCCCCCTGGACACCCCGCGCACCGCACCGGCCGTGGCCCTCACGGCCCCGCGCGCCGGAGCGACCGGCACCGTGGAACTCTCCGCCGACGTCCGGGGCGGGGAGCTGAGCCGGGTGGTCTTCGCCGCCCAGGTCGGCAACCGCCCCTGGCAGGTTCTCGGCTCCGCCGACCACGCTCCGTACAAGGTCACCCAGAACCTGCCCGGCGATACCCCGGAGGGCACCCCGCTGCGCTACAAGGCAGTCGTCGTCGACGACCACGGACGCGTCGCGAGCAGCCGGGCCGCCTCCACCGCCGGGGAACCCGCCGCGCCCGCGCGCCCCAGCGCCTTCGAACGCGACTACGCCGTCGTCCACTACCGCCGCCCCGACGGCGACTACACCGGCTGGAAGCTGGCGTCCGGCGGCACCACCGCGGCGTTCAACGGCCGGGACGCCTTCGGAGCGTTCGCGTGGGTCAAGGTCACGCCCGCCACCGGCAGCGTCTCCTACACGGTCGAGAAGGACGGTACGCAGGACGGCTCCCCGCGCACCGTGGAGCTGCGGCGCACCGGAGAGGTCTGGATCGAAGCGGGCACCGACGGCCAGTCCGAGACAGTCCCGGCGGGGGTCTATCCGCCGCAGGACGAACGGAAGGCCGTCATCCACTACTACCGTCCGGACGGCGACTACACGGGCTGGGGACTGCACACCTGGACCGGTGCCGCAGCCCCCACCGACTGGTCCCGGCCGCTGACCCCGGTCAGCGTCGACGCCTTCGGCGCGGTCTTCGAGGTGCCGCTGGCCGAAGGAGCCACCTCGCTCAGCTACATCGTCCACCGGGGTGACGAGAAGGACGTCCCCGGCGACCGCTCCCTGGAGTTCGGCTCCCACGGCAAGGAGGTCTGGCTCGTCGGCGGCGACACCGGCTACCTCCTGCCCGGCATCCGCACCGTGCCGGACCTGGACCTCTCCCGTTCCAAAGCGACCTGGCTGGACGACACCACCCTCGTGTGGGACGTCAAGGCCACCGACTCCACCAGCCAGCAGATCGTCTACGGTCCCTCGGGGAGCATCGCTGTCGAAGACGGCGCCCTGACCGACGAGGGCCGCTGGCTGCGGCTCCTGCCCACCGTCCTCACCGAGGAACAGCGGGCGGCCCGGCCCGGCCTGGCCGGCCGTCAGGCCTTCACCGTCGACCCGCGTGACCGGGACCGGATCGATGAGGCGCTGCGCGGACAGCTCGTCGCCACTCAGCGGAACACCGCGGGCGCCCTCCTCACCGCCACGGCGGTGAGCGGCCCGGACCCGCGCTGAGACGACCCGGAACGCGCGGTGCCCCCGGGGGAAAGCCCGGGGGCACCGCGCGTCCGCGTGCCCGTCCGGACTCGGCCCGGCGAGGGCGCGTACGGGGCTCTCCGGCGCGGCGTGGTACCGGCCATGGCCCGTAAGGAGACGGTCACCCGGTTGCCCGGGGTGAAACGCAAGAGGCCGGACGCCCCGTCCAAGGCGGGACGCCCGGCGAAGGGCCCGGCGCCCGAGTGGCGCCGGGCGACGAGGAAGGAGCCGGTGCCGACGGATCAGGGGAGCGGCGCGCCCCGCGCCGCCGTCCACAGCGCGTACCACTCCTCGTGACCGAGACCGGGCGGCCGCCCCACCGCGTCGCGGCAGGCGCGGATGCGCTCCGGGCGGGTGGTCCCGACCACCGGCACGATCCCGGCCGGGTGACGCTGGAGCCACCACAGGACCACGGTCTCCGGGGTGGTGCTCCTGGCCTCGGCGAGCCGGGCCACGAGCGCGGCCGCCGGTCCGGCCTGCGGATCCGAGAAGCGCCCGCCGGCGAGTGCGCCCCAGGCCTGGAGCTCGATGCCCCGCTCGCCGCAGTACTCCACCGTGCCCGCCGGGAACCCGACCCCGGCGCCCGCCGGGGTGTTCACGAGCACCCCCTCCTCCACCCAGTCCCTGCGGTGGAGGCTCATCTCCAACTGGTCGACGGTCAGTGGCACGTCGAGGAAGGACTGGAGCCGCGCGATCTGGGCGGCGTTCATGTTGGACACACCGAAACGGCGCACCAGCCCCTGGCGGTGCAGGGAAGTGAGCGCCTTCGCGAGTTCCTCCGGGTCGGCCAGCGGGTCGGGCCGGTGCAGCAGCAGGACGTCGACCGCGTCGGTCCGAAGACGCGCGAGGCTCTCCTCCACCCGGCGCAGCACGCTCGGACCGCGCAGGTCGTACAGTCCCGGCCGGCCCTCCTCCGGGAGCCGGATGCCGACCTTGGTCTGAAGGGTGATCCGGTTGCGGAGACCCGGAGCCCGGGACAGCACTTCGCCGAAGACCGCCTCCGACTTGCCGAACCGGTAGATGTCGGCGTGGTCGAAGGCGGTGATGCCGGCGTCGAGCGCCGCCTCGACCGCGGCCTCGGCACGTGCGACGTCGCCGGCCCCGTAGGGGCTGGTGTCCCATGCGCCGCCGAGCCCCATGCAGCCGTACACCACACGTCCGCCACGGGGGGCGGGACTCTCCGTCATGCTCATCGGTCCTCCGGGGCCGGTGCCGTGGTTCATGAGCCGGGCGCGGCAGCCATGGCGGCCGCCAGCATCTCGGCGACGGCCAGGACGGGCAACTGCGTGTTGGCGGCGGGAACCGTCGGCAGTACGGACGCGTCCGCCACCCGCAGGTTCGCCACACCGCGCACCCGGCCCTCACCGTCCACCACCGCGGTCGGATCGGAGGCGGGCCCCATCGCGCACGTCCCCACCGGATGCCAGTACGTGCCCAGACGCGCCCGCAGCTCCGCCTCGGGCAGCTCGTGCGCGGGCGGACCCTCCGGCAGCGCGGCGAGTCCCCTCAGGGCCGCGGACCCGGCGAACCGGCGTGCGGTCGCGAGCCCCGACCGGAGCACGGCCATGTCGCGCCCCTCCGGGTCCGACAGGAACGCC
The DNA here is from genome assembly GCF_004795105.1 of Streptomyces sp. A0642. Classification (GTDB taxonomy): domain Bacteria; phylum Actinomycetota; class Actinomycetes; order Streptomycetales; family Streptomycetaceae; genus Streptomyces. The sequence continues at coordinate 192,090 of NZ_SSBL01000003.1, forward strand.
GGATCGATCGCGGGAGACTCGTCCGGGCCGGCGGACCGAAGCCGCACCCTGCCCCGGGAGACGGGCTTCACCAGGAAGGCAGACACCCCCGCCTCGTACCGGCCCGGAGGCAGGGACCCGAAGAGCGGCGGCCCGGCGGAGGGAAGGATGTGCAGGTCCCAGCCGTTCTCGGGGGCGTGCTCGCTCGCCGCGCGGACGAGCACACGGTTGACGTACAGCTCACCGGCATGCTCCTTCTCCGCGAGGGCCGCGTCCAGCTCCGGAGTCGGCACGAGCGGCAGGAACACGCCGGGCTGGTCGATCAGGTTCTCCCCGACTCCGGGCAGGTCGACCGCCGGGTCGATTCCGGTGTCCCGCAGCTGGTCGGCCGGTCCGACGCCGCTGCGCAGCAGCAGCGCCGGAGAACCGAAGGCGCCGGAGGCCACCACGTACAGTCCCGCGCGGAGCGTGCGCGGCACGCCGTCGGCGCGCACGACTACTCCCTCCACCCGGCCGCCGTGCAGGACCAGCCGGTCGGCGACGGAGTCTCCGAGCACCGTGAGGTTCGGACGCCGGCGGGTGTCCGCGTCGAGATACGCCAGTGCGGCGTTCCAGCGTCGGCCGTCCACGGAGTTGATCAGAGGCAGCCCGTGACCGGGCGGCCCGGGCAGGCCCATGTCGACCTCGCGGTGCCCGAGTTCCCGTGCCGCTTCGAGGGCGGCCCGGCTCCACGGGGACAGTTCGCGGTCGGGCACCGTGCGCAGGCCCATCCGGCGCACGGCCGCGGCGCGGTACGGCTCCATCGCCGCCGAGCTCCAGCGGGGACCGCCCGCACGTTCCCACTCGTCGTGATCGGCCGCCGAACCCCAGGTGTTCCAGCAGCCGTTGACGCACGACGAGCCGCCGATCACGCGGCCTCGGAACCGGTGGACGGGTACGTTCCGCTCCCACACGTCCTCGCGGGGGAGCGCGCGGGCGTCGAGCGTCCTGGCCGGCCAGCCGCCCGGGTCCGGACCGTAGTCGGGCCCCGCTTCGACAAGGCACACGGAGCGCCCTCGGTCCTCACTGAGCCGGGAGGCCAGGACACAGCCGGCCACGCCTCCGCCCAGGACGACGACGTCGTAGGAGTCGGCGGTCACCGGGCGTCCCCCTCGGCGGACCGGGAGCCGGAGAGGGCGGCGACCTCGTGGATCAGGGCGGCGCGGTCGATGGCGTCGCTTCCGGTGGCCGGAACGGTACAGGCGTAGGCCCCGGCGACGGCGCCGTGAAGGGCGCACCGCCGCAGGTCCTCGCCCGCGAGGCGGGCGAAGAGGAAGCCGGAGGCGTAGGCGTCGCCCGCGCCGTTGGAGTCCACGACCGGTGCGCGCGGGGTGACGGCGGGGACGTGGACGAGGCCGTCGCCGGCGGTAAGCAGGTAGGAGCCCTCGGCCCCCGCGGTGGCGACGACGGCCTCGGCCCGGCCCCGCTCCAGGATCCGGCGCATGGTCCGTTCCGGATCGCGCAGGGCGGTGGTGGAGACGAAGACGAGGTCGGCGGCGTGGGCGAAGGCCTCGTGGTACGGGTTCTCGCCGTCCCAGTTGTGCAGGTCGGTGGAGACGGTGAGCCCGGCCTCGCGCAGGAGGGGCAGGGCGAAGGCACAGGGGTAGGTGATGGAGACGTGTGCGTGGCGGCTGACCGCGGCCAGCTTCCGGATCAGATCCTCGGGGAGGCGGTCGGACTCCTGCGAGCGGCTGTCGTCGTAGAGCGACAGCCTGCGGCCGTCCGGGCTGACGAGGTTGACGGCCCGCTTCGTTCCGCCGGGCAGCGGGACCTCGGTGAAGTCGATGCCCCGGTCCCGGTGGAACGCGCGGATGAGGTCCCCGGACGGGTCGTCGCCGATCATGTCGACGTGGTGGGTGCGCAGTCCCAGCGTGCTGAGACCGAGCGCCACGAAGTCCCCCGTCTGGCCCGCCCGGGTCTCGATGCCCGGGCGGATCATGTAGCTGTCGGCGTAGGGAAGGGGGAGTTCCGGGACGTAGACGATGGTGTCGACGCCCGACCCTCCCAGGACGAGGACGTCATAGTCGCTGTTCATGGCTGTTCCTCTCGTGTGCGGGCTCTCGGCCACCGCGGACCGCAGATGAGTCGGACCGCCGGCGGTCTGGGCGGCAAGGTGGTGCGATCGGCTGACAGGAAGCTGTTGCGATGGGGCGCCGGGAGTGGCCCCGGCACAGTTCGGGGCGAACCCGGGTGCGGCTGCGGGTGCGGGGTGGTCATGCCTCGACGGGGCTGGAAGAGATTGCTGCAACTTTCAGTAAGATCTTGAGAAAGCTAGGGGTGAACCCGCGGGCGAGTCAAGGGTTCTGACAGGCCGTCGTGCCGGGGCGCCGTCGCCTTCCCGCCGCGTTCAGCCGCCCCGTTCACGCGAGTCCGCAGGCGGTGGCGGACTCCGGCGCGCCTCGGTCTGCCGCCGCCTGGAAGACCCGCCGGATCAAGCCGCCGACGCGAGGTCTTCCCTTCTCAGTTGCGCGGGTTCCATGGCCGGAACCACGGGTCGGGCCACCTCTCGGCCGCGGCGAGCAGCGGGTAGAGAGTCGCGCCGTCGAGGCTCTCGCGGATGACGTCGGCGTGCCCGCCGTGTCGCGCCGTCTCCTCGATCAGGTGCAGCAGGACCCAGCGCACCGACCATTCCTCCACCTCGGCGGGAAACCAGGGAAGCCCCCGGGGTACGGGAACCGCCTGGCTCAGGTCCGGAATGCCTGCGATCACCGCGTCCGTCCGCGAGGCCGCCTCCGCGTGCGCGGCCAGTGCGTCGGCGAGGGTTTCGTCCTGAGCGAGCTCGAATTCGTCGGCGTCCGACTCGTCCGCCGACCGTCGCGGTCCGCTCTGCTGCTGAAGTATGAGATCGGTCCAGAAGGTCTCGCACCGTGCGGCGTGCTTGATCAGTCCGCCTATGCTCAACTCGCTTGCGGAAGCGGCCATGCGGGCCTGGTCATCGGTCAGGCCGTGGGCGGTGACGCGCAGCGTGCGCCGCTGGTGGGCGAGATAGGCGGTGAGCGCCGTGCGCTCATCGGTGACGGGCGGGGCGAATCCTGGCATGGCTGGATCCTCTCGGCGTTGCAAACTATTGCAGCAAGTTTCGGCAGGAACTTTACTGCCCCCGTGGTCCGCGGACACCGAGTTGGCCCATCCGCCCCGACCTCGCGTGCCTGGCGGTCAGTGCCGGGCGCCGGCGTCAGGCGCGTCCGCCCCGCCGGCCTGCGCGCCCGCGCCAGTCGTCCCGAGCCGGCGAACGGCGCGGGCAAGCGCTGAGGGGCGTGAGGCGGCGTGGCCCGGCCGGCGTCCGCGTGAGGCGGCGTCACCATGAAGGGCAGAGCATCAGGCGAACCGCTCTTGTGGAGGGGCATCGTCTGCCCCGCCGGCACACTCTGACTGTTCTCGACCGCTGCCACGATCCGATTGCTCGGAAGCTGGGCGGACTTGGGGTGGGGAGCGCAAGGATTCTTGCTGCATGGAGGTGGGGTCATCCGCTGTAGGGAGAGGGGACGGACTCGGCCGACAGGCCGGTGCGTTTTCCGCGGAGGATGGCGGCTCAGGCCGGTTCCGAAGGCAGCTGCGGATATGAGCGCCTTTCTGGCCGGAGTCTGTATCAACGTGAGTCCTCCGCGTGCGGGGGCCGGCGGCCGGCAGGTCGGGAAATGGTGTCCGGGGAAGTAGGGGTAAAGGGTGCCACCGTGTCACCGGTCTGTTTTCGAAAGGATTTCGCGAGCGGGACTTCGCCGGCGGTTGATTCGGCTGTAATGGCGAACTCCCCCTTACCTGTTCCGCAGCGCCGGAATTCCCTGCGCCGGCGCTCGAAGGGACGGCCGAATGGCAGGTCCTCCATGGCGAACTCCTCGCCGCGCCCGCTGACGCAGAGACCGAAACCTCGCGAACGGACCTGCCGGTGACCGCTGGGCCGAGCCGGGTGGCGACTGCGGGCAGTGCCCCGGATCATGGACCTAAGGGCTGTCCCGCCAGGAATTGCGGGACAGCCCTTAGGGGACGGGTCGTGGTGGGAAACGCCCCCGACATCCAGCGCTGAAGGCCCGCCCCCGCACGCTGCCCGACGCCGATGGCGCAGTGTCATCCGCGCTTCCGCCCGCCCCACTCGTACGGTTGTCCAGTCGCACTGGCTTCGCCCGGAGAGGGGTGGCATGAGTCCGCACCGCCGTGTGACGGGGCTGCTGCTGCCCCATGTCACGGAATCAGAGACTTTCCCGTCGTTGCCGTCCTGGGTGCGGTGGACACCGCCGGTGCTGACAGGAGTCGCCCTCGCCGCCGACCTGCCCACCCCGGGCGAGTGGAGCGGAGATGTGCTGCTGGCCCTCAGCGCGATGACGGCCGCATGCGTCTACCCGCCGGCCCTGGTGGTGCTCATGGCGGTCCTGAACAGCGCTGCCGGTCTGCTGCTCCTGCTGGCCACGCATCTGGGGGCCGACGGCGGCCACGCGGTGATCGACTACTGCGCCCTGCTCGTCCTGGCCTGGGCGTCGATCCCGCTGTGCTGGCTGCGCCTGTCCCTGTACCGGCGGCTCCACGGCGCACAGCAGGCCGCCGAGTACGCACAGCGCGCCGTGCTGCCGCCGGTGCGGTCGTGGCTGGACCATACCTGGATCGCGGTGCGCTACGAGGCGGCCTCACGCGCCGCGGCCGTGGGCGGCGACCTCTACGCCGCCGAGGCCACCCCGTACGGAGTACGCCTGCTCATCGGTGACGTGCGCGGCAAGGGGCCCGACGCGATCCCGGCGGTGGCGGCCCTGGTCGGCAGCTTCCGTGAGGCGGCGCACCACACGGAGACGCTGCCGCTGCTGGCCCGGCATCTCGACGAGGCGGTCGCCCGGTATATCCGCGACCTGGCCTCCGTGCGCGGCGGGGCGGGCTCACCGGACGAGCAGTTCATTACCGCGGCCGTCGCCGAGATCCCGGCGGGCGGCGGTGAGGTACGCCTGCTGAGCCGGGGGCACTGCCCCGCCTACCTGGCGACCGGGGAGGGCGTGCGGCCTTGGGAGCCGGCCGACGCGGGACTGCCGCTCGGCCTCGGCGATCTGGACCCGGGGCCCTGGGAGTACGAGACGCGGTCCTTCGTCCCCGGCGACCTGCTGCTCCTGTGCACGGACGGTCTCCTGGAGTCCCGTGACGCGCACGGTGCCTTCTTCTCTCCGGAGGACGGGCTGAGGGCGAGCTGGCGGCAGGGCCCGCCGACCGTGGTGGAGACGCTGGCCGCCCTCGTGCACCGGCATGCCGGCGGGAGCCTCGCCGACGACTTGGCGCTGATCGCCGCGACCGTGCATCCGACGGGTCCCCTCCCGCCGACGAGCACGGTCGTGGGCGGGGGAGCGGTGTAGGCGGTACGGGCGGCGGGGACGCATGCCTCCGAGTCCCTCCGCCGGTGCAGGACCGCGGCGATGATCCAGATGCGATCCGCAGGATCCGGCCCAAGGATCGGAGTGCGGGCGGATACGGGGCGCGTCCTTGTTCCCGGCGCGCCGGAGCCCTGATGTCGAGAGAGAGGTGCGCATGCCACGGCCTTTGTGGACGGGGGCCATCAGCTTCGGGCTGGTCACGATCCCCATCAAGATCATCAGCGCGACGGAAGATCACTCGATCCACTTTCGGCAGGTGCATCTGGAGGACATGGGCAGGGTCCGTACGCGCAAAATCTGCTCGATCGACGGCGAGGCCGTGTCGCAGGACGAGATCGGCAAGGGCTACGAGGTCTCCAAGGACGAGGTCGTCACCGTCACCGACCAGGAGCTCGACGCGATGCCCCTGCCGACGGCGAAGGCGATCGAGATCGTCGCCTTCGTCGACGCGGACACCATCGACCCGGTCAGGATCGGCGACAGCTATTACCTCGGAGTCGACGGCGACGTGGCCAAGAAGCCGTACACCCTGCTCCGCAAGGCACTGGAACGCTCCGACAAGGTCGCCATCGCCAAATTCGCGTGGCACGGCCGGGAACGGCTGGGCGTGCTCCGGGTCCGCGAGAACGCCATCGTGCTGCATGCGATGCACTGGCCCGACGAGATCCGCAGCCCGGAGTCCCTCGCACCGAAGGACGTCGACCTGGACGACGACGAGATCGACCGGGCCGTCCAGCTCACCGACACCATGGTCACCGACGACATCTCCCAGTTCCGGGACCACTACCGCGACGCTCTGGAAGAGCTCATCGAGGCCAAGGCGGAGGACAAGGTCCTCCCCGAACCGGCTGAAGACGGGCAGCAGGAGTCCGGGAAGGTCATGGACCTGATGGCTGCCCTGAACGCTTCGGTCCAGGCGGCGAAGGAAGGCCGCGGCGAACACGGCGGGGATGCCACGGTGCACGAGATGCAGCCCGGCAAAAAGGCGGCGAAGAAGACCACGGCGAAGAAGACGGCGAAGAAGGCGCCCGCGAAGAAGAGCCCCGCCAGGAAGACCGCGGCGAAGAAGCGCAGCGCCTCCTGAAGAGAGTGACGGCTTCTCAGCCGGTGACGGCCGCGAGCACGAGGGCGACGGCAAGGGTGACCGCCAGCACGCAGACCGCCACGGTGAGAAGGCGCGTGCGCCGCTCGCTGCCGGCGCGGGTGGACAGGGCGCTGGGCAGCGTCGCGGACGCTCCGTCCGCCACCAGTCTCGTCATGGTGCTGGTCATCGCGTCGGACCCCGCGTCGAGGCCGGGCACTTGTCGAGCGAGAGCAGAGCGTGCGTGGTGCAGCCGGCTTTCGGCGACCGGGGTGCTCGCTTCCGTCTCGGCGGCTGCCTGAGCGATGCTGAGCCCGAGTCCGTCGCAGAGCAGGGTGATGCGGCGGTGCGACGCGGGCAACGCGAGCAGGGCTCCGAGGAGCGGATCGTCCGGAGCGGAATCGGAGCGCCTGGCCGCGGGCCGCAACTGGTGCCAGGGCGACAGCGCGTACTCGTACGCCTGAGCGCGCACCCATCCGACGGGGTCGGAGTCGCAAGCGACCTCCGGCCAGTGGTCCCAGGCGCGGTGGAAGGCGTACTCGACGGCTTCGAAAGCGAATCCGCGGTCTCCGGTGAGCAGCCGAATCTGATGAACGAGCCCGGGCGCGGCGTGCATGTACAGACCGTCGAAGGCGTCCTCGGGAGTGGCGGCCGACCGGAACGGGGGCCGGGCCGGGTCTCGCTCCGGACTTTCCGTCGAACTGCGGGCTCCGTCCGGCTTGCCTTCTCGCTCTGCTGAGGGCGGGACCGGGAGGGCGGGGCGATCCGCCGTGTCGTGACTCATGGTTGTGCGGGGACACTCCAGACAGGGGCCGCAGGCGAGGCAGACGTACGCATGCGTGCATCGAGGTGATTGCAGGAAGCTTTTTCCTCACACGATACAGACACGTCCGCTCTTGCCGACGCTCCCGCTTCGGCGACTGCTGCGATCGTATGAGGCCACCGCCGAGCCACCCGATTGCCTGCACGAATGTCGGAATCGTCTTCGAGTGGCGACGATGGCCGTCCAGGCCATCGAGAAGAAATGGGCGGCACATGGTTCAGGGGTTTTCCAGGGAGCCGGGGACCCATGGTCCGCTGACGGAAGTCGCGCCCGAGGGGATCCGCAGGATCACCCGCTGGGCCGCCGCCATCGCACTGGGCGGATTCCTGTTCGGTTTCGACACGGGTGTCGTGTCCGGCGCATTGCTGTACCTGAAGAAGGACTTCGGTCTCAACTCCTTCCAGCAGGGAAGTGTCGTCAGTGTTCTGCTCATCGGGGCGGTGGTCGGCGCCGCATCGGCGGGCCGGCTCTCCGACAGGCTCGGCCGGCGCAGGGCTCTGGGTCTGATCGGGCTGGTGTTCATCGTCGGAACGGTGATCGCGGCCGCAGCGCCCGGATACGCGGTGCTCATGGCGGGCCGTATCGTCCTGGGTCTCTCCGTCGGCGCCGCGTCCGCGACGGTGCCGGTGTACCTCTCGGAGATCTCACCGACGAAGATCCGCGGCCGTCTGCTCACCATGAACCAGCTGATGATCACGGTGGGCATCCTCGTCGCCTATCTCGTCAATCTCCTCTTCGCGAGCAGTGAAGCGTGGCGTGCGATGTTCGCCGTCGGTGTCATTCCGGCCGTGCTCATGGTCGCGGCGACGCTGTGGTTCCTGCCCGAGTCCCCGCAGTGGCTCGTCACCCACGGGCAGGAGGACGTGGCGCGCCGGTCCATCGCCGAGCTGACCGACGAGGCGACGGCGAACGAGCTGATCCGGCGGGCCCGGCAGCGCATCGCCGCCGCCCGCGAGACGCAGATGCGGAACGAAGAGGCGGGCGTCCAGGGCCCCAAGCCCTTGCTGGCGCGAGCCGTCCGGCCCGCGCTCGTCGTCGGGCTCACGCTCGCGGCGGTGCAGCAGTTCGCCGGGATCAACACGATCATCTACTATGCGCCGACCATCATTCAGCAGACCGGTCTCAACGCGTCGAACTCCATCTTCTACTCCGTGTTCATCGGAGTGATCAACCTGGTCATGACGCTCGTGGCGATCCGGCTGGTCGACCGGGTGGGACGGCGGCCCCTGGTCCTCGTCTCACTCGGTCTCATGGCGGTCTCGATCTTCATGCTCGGGCTGGCCTTCGTCGTGGGGATGAACTCGACGCTGACCCTGCTCTTCATGGTGATCTACATCGCCGCCTTCGCGGGCGGCCTCGGCCCGGTGTTCTGGACGCTGATCGGGGAACTCTTCCCCCCATCGGTCCGGGCCGAAGGGTCGAGTGTGTCCACCGCCGTCAACTGGGTGTCCAACTTCGTCGTCAGCCTCGCCTTCCTGCCGCTGGCAGGAGTCATCGGCCAGGGCGAGACCTTCTGGATCTTCGCTGCGATCTGTGTGCTCGCGTTCTGGTTCGTCAGCCGCTACCTGCCCGAGACCCAGGGCCGGGACCCGCAGCAGATCCAGGAGGGCCTGCAGGCCCGCTTCGGGCACTCGCCCGAGCGGCGACCGACGAAGACGGCTTAGAAGGACACGGGAACCGGCCGTCGGCGACCTGCCGGCGGCGCTTCTCCGAGAAAGGACGTTGCGATGAGTGACACCGCGCTCGGCGCTCCCGAGATGGAACGCTCCGATGCCCTGGTCCTCTTCGGGATCACCGGGGACCTCGCCAAGAAGATGCTGCTCCCGGCGCTGTACCGACTCACCGAATCCGGCCGGCTGACGGTGCCGGTCATCGGGGTGGCCGCCTCGGACTGGGACGACGAGGACCTGCGCAAGCACGCGCGCGAGGCCGTGGCCGCCACGGGAACGGACATCGACGAGACGGTCTTCTCCCGGTTCGCGGACGGGCTGTCCATCGTCACCGGAGACTTCACCGACGACTCCACCTTCGCCCGGCTGCGCGACGCCGTGGCCGGGTTCGGATTCGTGACGCACTACCTGGCGATCCCGCCGGCCCTGTTCACCAAGGTCGCCGCGTCGTTGGCCGCGGCCGGACTGAACCGCAACGCCCGGCTGGTGGTGGAGAAGCCCTTCGGACACGACCGCGCCTCCGCAAGGAAGCTCCAGGACGAGCTGAGCAGTCACTTCGACGACGACCACCTGCTGCGCGTCGACCACTTCCTGGGCAACCGCGCGGTCGAGAGTCTGATGGTCTCCCGGTTCGCCAACACCCTGCTGGCACCGATCTGGCACCGCACCTACGTGGACAACGTCCAGATCACTCTCGCCGAGGACTTCGACGTCGCCGACCGGGGCTCCTTCTACGACGGGGTGGGCTGTCTGCGCGACGTGGTCCAGAACCACATGCTCCAGGTGCTGGCGTTCCTGACGATGGATCCGCCGAGCGCGGGCAACGCCCAGGCGCAGGGTCTGGAGAAGTGGCGGGTGCTGCACGCGACCCGCACGATGGACCCCGCCGACACGGTCCGCGGACAGTACGAAGGCTACCGGGACGTCGAAGGAGTCGATCCGGACTCCACCACCGAGACGTACTTCGCGACCCGCATGTTCGTCGACAACTGGCGCTGGTCGGGCGTGCCCTTCTACCTCCGCAGCGGGAAGTCCCTGGCCGTCACCGCCACCGAGGTCGTCGTCGAGCTGCGCAGGCCGCCGCTGGACCTCTTCGGCGGCGACCGCACCCAAGTGCCGCCCAACCTCATCCGCTTCCGTATCGACGGCGACACGGGGATCAGGGCGGACCTGGTCGTGAGCGAGCCCGCGCAGGGCACGGGGCCGAGGACCGTCCCCATGGGGGTCGACTTCGCCGAGGTCATGGGACGGCAGGAACTCCCGTACGAGAACATCCTCCATGGGGCCGTCGAAGGCGACGCCGCGTGCTTCGCGTTCTTCCCCGCGATCCTGGAGTGCTGGCGCATCGTGGACCCGGTACTCGACCCCTCCGAACCGCCCGTCCCCTACACGCCGGGAACCTGGGGCCCGGAAGCCGCCGCCCAGCTCCCGGGGCTGAGGAACTGGCACGAGATGGGCCCCCGTCTGTTCGACGGCGACTAGTACGAGGGATGAACTCCGCGCGTCACGGCGAACCGAAGAGGATGATGCACGCTGTCGGGCGGCGGGTCAGGGAGAACCTGTGGCCCGTGCTCCAGCAGGCCGCGGCGGCCGCGCTCTCCTGGTGGATCGCCCGGCAGGTCTTCGACCACCACGTCCCGCTCTTCGCTCCGATCGCCACCCTCGTCGCGCTCAACACTCCCGTCGGCGGACGCGGCACCAACGCGGTGCGGGTCGTGTCGGGGGTGATCGCGGGTGTCGTCGTCGGGGCGCTCGCCTACCGCTTCCTGGGCCACGGCGCGCCGTCCGTCGGCGTGGCCGTCCTGTGCGCGCTCCTGGTCGCCCTCCTGATCGACGGCCAGCGCATCACCATGGCCCAGGCCGCGGTGGGTGCCGTGATCTCCGTGGCCGCCGGGCAGCAAGCGGGTGTCGTGCGGGTGGAGGACGCGCTGCTGGGAGCCGGTGTGGCGCTCGTGTTCAGCCAGCTCCTCTTCCCCCCGCACCCGCTCGCCCTGCTGAGGCGAGCCGAGACCGCCACGCTGCAGGGGCTGAGCAGGGCACTGGAACTGTCGGCGCGGGCCCTGGAGGCGTCGGCCGACGAGCGGACCGCTCAGCCGTGGGAGGAGCTGCGGCCCGTGTACGCCGTGCTGAACGACCTCGGCGGAACGCGGGAGGACGCCATCGCCGTGGCCCGGCGCACCCCCCATTGGCGGGGTCGCCAGGGCCCCATCCACCAGGAGATCGCCTCCACGCGCCGGCTGGACCTGCTCGGCAACAGCTGCCTCACACTCATCCGCGGCGCCTCGGCGCTCGATACGGCACACCGACAGGGCTTCGCCCACACCGTGAGGGACCTGGCCGGAGTCCTGGGAAGCCTGGCAGCCGCACCCGGAAGCCGGGCCGTACGCCGCCACGCGGCCGGCTGGGCCCTCGGTATCGTCCGGGGCAGCCCGGAGGCCGGTCCGGCCCTCCCGGTCGCGGTGTGGGAAAGCGTACGACTGGTCGTCGGGGACGTCGTGGTCTTCGCGGGCGCCGACGCGGACCGGGCCCAGCAGGCGGTGCGCGAGGGGGCCACTGAGGTACGCCTCGGAGCCCCCCCGGACCTCCGGTGGCCGTCGCCCCGGCCGCGCCGCCGGGGCCGGCACGGGCCCCCGGCCCCCTGAGGTGCGGTCGACCGGGTCGCGGTCATGCCCTTCGGGGGCGGTTCGAGTGACGCCACAGAGGAAGAATCGTTTCTACGGTTATGAGAGTCCTGAGTACCCCTGATGCTCCCACGGCAGTCGGCCTCGGTTCCGCTTCTCTGGCCGCGGAAAGCCACTCGCCCGGGAGGCACGGAAGCGCTCCCGGGCGTGGGCTGAGAGATCTTCTGCCTGCGGCGCGGGGCCATGCGGTCAGGCGGGAGAGGGAGAGCGCGCCCCTGTACGCGGAGTTGGCGAAGACCTGGGCCGCGCGCGGGCACACCCTTCCGGGCGTGCCGGATCCGGAATGGCACCGCCTGATCTCGCTTCGGCACCTCCACGAGGAAACAGAGCGAACGCTCCGCAAGCTCCGTCTCGAGGCCCTTCAGTAGCCCGGGAACCCTCGGGGCCGGCGACGCCGTCGTGACATGTCCGCGGGGTCAGCGCAGGCGCTTCCGGCGACGGTCTGATGTTCGGACAGGGCGACTAGAGACATCCGAAAGGGTGACAAGTGTGCTCAGCGCGGTTCCCACGCGTTCGGTCCACGTTGGCTTCTGCGTGGAATCAAGAAGGTTGTGGGAGCGGCACGCCGTCCTGGCCGAGGCTTTTTGCGGCGCGGACGAAAGCGTGCGTGCGGCCCAGTCGCTATGTGAACAGGCTCAGGCCGAGCGGGCGCGAAGGCTGGCCGCTTTCGCCGTCACGGTGGGCAGTGATGGTGCCGTCGCCGAACTGCTGGGTGTCAAAGAACGTGAGGTGCGCATGGCCCGCCGGACCGTGGGCAGGGCCGACGCCCGCTCGTTCGCGGATTCCTTGCTTGCCCACCCGTCCTCGGGTGCCTCGGAAAGGGTGCGCAGCGCCTCCGGGAACAGCGCGGTGGGTGTTCCCCTGGGAGCGCCCCCACCAGGGCGGCCCCTGTCCGCCATCCCGTCCCCCCGGCCCGAATGGCCGTCGGTCCCACCGGTGTCGCCAGGTGCGGAGGAATGGCCGCCTGTGCGGCGTGAAGGAGGCCGCCATCGGCGCCTGGTGAACGAACCCGCGGCAACCGTGCGACGCTCGCCGGACTACGGCCGAGTCGATCCTTCGTACGCCGACGACTCCTGGTCGCCGCCGATCCAGGGGCACGACCTCACGGAACCGGGTGAAGGCCACCCCTCCTCTGTGTATGAGTGGAGCGCTGAACAGTGGGCGTCGGGGCACAGAGGAGGGACGCCCTCCTACGGTTCGCGTCGCATCGAGGTTCTTGACGTTTGAAGAAACGTTCACTCAGCCACCGCGTGATCTGCGGGAGTCGGTGCACCCCCTCGATCACACGGTGGCCGGTCCGGCCCGGCGCGAGAGCGCGTGAGCCGGACCGGGCGGGTCGTCAGCGCTGCAGGGTCAGGACGCCCGGCCGGTACGGCAGCCGGTCGTAGGGGTCGGTCGAGGTGGGTGACTTGCCCTGGTAGAGGAACTGCAGGTTGCAGGGGTCGATGGTCATGGTCTGGTCGGGGTTGTTGCGGACCAGGTCACCGTGGCTGATGTCGTTGGTCCAGGTGGCGCCGCTGTTGGCCTTGCCCGCGAAGGGGTTGCTCTCGGACGTGGCCTGCGGGGTCCAGGTACCGTTCAGGCTGGAGGCCGTGAACGAGCGGAAGTAGCGCCCGTTCGCCCCCTTCGCCTCGACGATCATGAGGTACTGGTTCCGGCCCTGGACCTTGTACACCTGAGGCGCTTCGAACAGGTTGGCCTCCGTGTCGCTCATCACCGTCGTGGACGACGATCCGAAGCTGCCCGGGAAGTTCCCGATCGGCATGCTCGCCCGGTAGATCTTGCCGTTGTCACCGGCGAAGAACAGGTACATGTTCTGGTCGTCGGCGATCAGGGTCTGGTCGATCGGACCGGTGGGGGAGCCGGTGATGCTGCCGGTGAACAGCGGTTGCGGCGCCGACCATCCGTTGGGGTTGGCGGGGTCGCTCGACGTGCGGTAGATGAAGGGCCAGGCACCCCACTGGTACGCCAGCACCCAGACCTTCTTGGGTGCGAAGTAGAACAGCGTGGGCGCCACCGTCGCCTGGCTCATCCCCGTCTGACCGGCGGACGCCATGTCCGACCAGTTGGTGAAGGGGCTGAACGCCATCGAACCGTACGAGGATCCCGATGAGTTCGACGCGTAGACCAGGTGCTTGCCGTTGTACATCACACTGGTGAAGTCCTTCAGCGCGACCCACCCGTTCGCCGGCTGAGCCAGGACACCCGTCGACGACCAGCGGTACGTCGAGGGCAGAGCACACGAGCCGCCCGTCGTCCCGCCCGGGGCGGACCACTTCTGGTTGCTCGCCGAGGCGCAGGTGTACAACTGGATCTTGGTGCCGTTCGCGGTGGCCGCACCGACGGCATCCAGGCACAGCCCGGACTGGACGCCGGTGATGGTGCCGTCGCTGTTGACGTTCCACTGCTGGTTGGCGCCGCCGTTGCAGTCCCAGATGACCACCTCGGTGCCGTTGGCGGTGCCCTTGTTCTTGGCGTCCAGGCACTTGTTGCCGTACGTCGTCAGCTGCTTGGCGGCGGTGTGGGTCCAGCGCTGGTTGGCCTGTCCGCCGCAGTCCCACAGCTGTACCCGGGCGCCGTTGACGGTGGTGGAGTCGGGAACGTCGATACAACGGCCGGAGGCGGCGCCCTTGATCTCCCCGCCGCCTGTCCCGTCGGCCGGGGTGACCGGCGCCGGCCCGGCGGCGTCGAGGGCACTGAGGACGGCGGTGTACGCGGCCTTCGGCTTGCCGTTGTCGTCGAACAGCAGGGGGCTGTCGGCGCTGTGCCAGGAGTCCTTGTCCCGGACGCCCCACACCGTGATGCCGGTGCACCGGGCCACGGCCAGGCAGGCCTTGACCGCGTCGGCGTAGTGGGTGGGAGACGCCTTGGCGATGTCCAGCTCGGTGATCTGGACGTCGACGCCCAGGGCGGCGAAGTGGGACAGGGTGGTCCTGAAGCCGGCCGGAGGGCCGCCGGTTCCGAAGTGGCTCTGGAAACCGACGCAGTCGAGGGGCACGCCGCGGGACTTGAAGTCCTTCACCATGCGGTAGACGCCCTGGGTCTTGGCGTCCGACCAGTTCTCGATGCCGTAGTCGTTGTAGCAGAGCTTGGCCGAGGCGTCGGCCGCCCTGGCGGTGCGGAACGCCTCCTCGACGAAGCCGTTGCCCAGCACCTTCTGGAACACCGAGTTGCGGAGTTGGCCACTGCCGCCGTCGGCGAACGCCTCGTTGACCACGTCCCAGGCGTACATCTTGCCCTTGAAGTGGGTCATCGTGGTGGTGATGTGGTTGTTCATCACGCTGCGCAGCGTGTTCTTGTCACCGATGGCGCTGACCCAGGCCGGGAGCTGTGAGTGCCAGACGGTGGTGTGACCGCGCAGGCGCTGACCGTTGGCCCGGGCGCGGTCGACGATCCGGTCGGCGGGCCCGAAGGCGAACGTGCCGCGGGACGGCTCGACGGCGTCCCACTTCATCTCGTTCTCCGGGGTGACCATGTTGAATTCCCGGTCCGCGATCGCGGTGTACGCCGAGTCGCCGAGCCTTCCGGCCGCCACGGCGGTGCCGAAATAGCGGCCCGAGGGAGCCGCCTGCGTGTCCAGGGGCGCGGCGCCGGCCGAGTTCGGCAGGAGCGTCACGACTCCGGCGACCAGCGCCGCGGCCGACACGCCGATCGTCAGTGTCCGGCGGCGTCGGCCGAGCCGGTGCAGCCCCTTCATGATTCTCCTCGGTGCTCGCGGTGCGCTCCGGGCAGGGGGGTGTGTCGCGTCATGGGAAAGGCTCTCTTCAGGGGATGCGTCACTGAGTGGAGGCCCCCGGACCGCCGGTGCCGTAACAAAAAAATCGCGCCGCCCGCAGAATCGCTCCGTGATGCATGCCACCGGCGAAAAGCGTTATGTCAGGCCCCGCCGCATGGTCGGCCCCGCGGATTCACGCTTGTCCGGCCCAGGCGCCGCGCACGACGAAAGAAGCCTGGCCGGCGAAGGTCCGGGTGCCGTCGGAGCCGTCGAGCCAGATGCCTGCGTCGCGGTGGCGGAGCACCGAGCCGGGGTAGTTGTGCGCGTGCAGGGTCACGGATCCGGCGACCGCCCCGGGGCTCGGACAGAAGGTGGCGTCCTCCCGGAACAGTTCGCTGCCGTCGTAGGCGCTCAGACGCAGCCGCAGGTCACGATGGCGCAGATAGCGGCCGTCGGCGGCGCGGAAGGTGACACACCGGGTGTCGGCCATCCCCCGGACGACCGAGAAGGTACCCCGCTGCCGGGCCTGCGCGTCGCTGGACGCGGTGACGCGGCCGAGTGCCGGAAAGTCGCCGGTGTACGTGAGATAGGAGCCGGGCTCGTCCACGGATTCCAGCGACCGCGCGCCCAGCGGGACGGCGGCGGCGGGCGCGGTGGGTGAGGGGCCGGCGGACGGCGTGGCGGGCGGAGTGGTGCGTGAGGGGACCGGCGTGGGATCGGCGACCGCCGGGGCGGCGCCGGCGCCGGGCGTCCGGTGCGAGGGTTCCGGCCAGGTCGCACAGGTGGCCGCCCCGGTGACGAACACCGCGCCGACGGCCAGGGAGACCAGGGGATGGGCGGTCACCAGGGAGAGCTTTCCGGCGAGCACGCCGTGCAGACCGCTTCCGGCCGTCGCGGTCGCCGTCACTGCTCCGGCGGCGGGTGCGGTGGCCAGCCCGGCGGTGCTCATCGCCGTGTTCGAGAGCAGACCCTTGGCGACCAGGGCGGAGACGAGTCCGGCCGGGATCGCGAGCGGGGCGAGGCTGAGGGGAAGCCGCTCGGCCGGGATCCGTTGTGCCGCCGTCGCCGCGCAGACCGGGCAGGCGCGGGTGTGCCGCGCGATGCGCTTGCGCCATACCGAGCTACGCAGACCGTCCCAGCCGACGACGGTCTCGTCCAACTGCCGGCAGCGCTGATCGGCTTCCAGCGCGGCGACGATCGTCCGGCCCAGCTCCAGTTGCTCCCGCATGCGTTGTACGCGCACCCCGACATGGGCGACGGTGAGCCCCGTCGCGGCGGCGATGTCCTCACGGGTCAGCGAGCCGGCGCACTCCTGCCACCACAGCGACAGCAGCACCTGATGGTCCGGGTCGAGCCACCGGCCGGCCTCGACGGCCTGCCGGCGCTCGTCCGACACATGCAGACGCAGCATCGTCACATCGTCGGGTTCGGCGCCGGCGTCCGGTATCTGATGGGCCTCGTCGAGGACCGCGGTCCGCTGGGCGAAGGCGTACTGACGGTGCCGGTGGGTACTGATCTGGTGCAGTGTGATCGCCACCAGCCAGGACCGGAAGCTCTCCGGGGCACGGAGGGCAGGCAGGTCACGCACCACGCGCAGCAGGGTCTCCTGGACGACGTCGTCGACGTCGGCGTGCCCTCTCAGCGCGCGCCCCACGATGTTGTAGAGCAACGGCAGGTAGGTGGCGATCAGCTCCTCGCGCGCCCGGTCGTCACCGGCCTGCGCTGCGACGACCAGCCCCGCGTGGTCGGTGTCGGTGAGCCTCATGCCACTCCCTCGGGGGAGCGATCTGCCCCGGTGGCACACTCCTCAGCGTCGGTGAACGTATCCCTCCGTGCCGAGGATGGGCAACCGCGGGGGCCGCCGCACCGACCGGCCCCCTGAACAGCCGGACTTCGCGTCCGGGACACGGAAACGCACGGCGGCTCCCACCAGAACCGCACCCGGGTGGAGGGAGCTCATCACGCTCTACGGCTCCCGCAAGCCGCAGCGCCAAAGGTGGAGCTGCTGTTCCGCGAGCGGTTCGTCGCGGACCGCCGCCGCCCGCTTCGTGACGCCCCTGGCCGCCCGGGCCGGCGACCGGTGACCGAGCCGTTCAGGCAGGGGTGATCTCGGTCATTTCGAAGTCGGCCTTGGCGGCTCCGCAGTCGGGGCAGGACCAGTCGTCGGGGATGTCCTCCCAGCGGGTTCCGGGGGAGATGCCCTCGTCCGGCCAGCCCTCGGCCTCCGCGTAGATCCAGCCGCACACCAGGCACTGCCACGTCTTCATGAGGTCTCCACGCGCTCGAAGTCGATCTTTTCGCGTACCCCGCAGTCGGGGCAGCACCAGTCATCAGGCACCTGGTCCCAGGGTGTTCCCGCGGGGAAGCCCTCGCGGGGCGCCCCGGTCCGCTCGTCGTAGAGGTAGTCGCAGACGGGGCAGACGAATCGGCGGGTCGCTGTCACGCCGCGCCCCCGTAGCGGGCGAGGAGGGCCCGGCGGCGTGAGGGCTGGATGTTGGCGCGGGTGACGTCGCCCTCGTAGTGGGCGATGACGCGGTGGTCCATGACACGGCGCCACAGCGGGGGGAAGTAGGCCAGCACGATCATCCCGGCGTAGCCGGCGGGCAGTTCCGGCGCCTCGTCGAAGTGGCGCAGAGCCTGGTAGCGGCGGGTGGGGTTGGCGTGGTGGTCGCTGTGCCGCTGGAGGTGGTACAGGAAGACGTTGGTGGTGACGTGGTCGCTGTTCCAGCTGTGCTTGGGGGCGCAGCGCTCGTAGCGGCCGGATTCGGTGCGCTCGCGCAGCAGCCCGTAGTGCTCGGTGTAGTTGATGACTTCGAGGAGACAGAAGCCGAAGACGGCCTGGAAGACCAGGTACGGCAGGATGCCGGGACCGAACGCGACCGTGAGCGCGGCGAAGAGGACGAGTGACATCGCCCAGGCGTTGAGGACGTCGTTGCGCAGCGTCCAGGGGCTCTTGCCGCGCCGCTTCAGGCGGGTCTTCTCCAGGCGCCAGGCCGAGTGCAGGCTGCCGGCGACGGTGCGGGGCAGGAAGCGCCAGAAGCTTTCGCCGAGCCGGGCGCTGGCGGGGTCCTCGGGCGTGGCCACACGGACGTGGTGGCCGCGGTTGTGCTCGATGAAGAAGTGTCCGTACCAGGTCGGCGCGAGGGCGATCTTGGAGAGCCGGCGCTCGACGGATTCCTTCTTGTGGCCGAGTTCGTGCGCGGTGTTGATCCCGATGCCCGCGACGCCGCCGAGCGTGAGGGAGAGGCCCATGCGGTCCGCAGGGGAGAGGCCGCCCCGGGTGATCAGCCAGCACCCGACGACGAGCCCGGCGTACTGCACGGGAAGGTAGAGGAAGATGCACCAGCGGTAGTAGCGGTCCTGCTCCAGCCGGGCCAGCACGCTGTCCGGCGGGTTCGCGGTGTCCTTGCCCAAGAGCTGGTCGATGACCGGGACGATCACGTAGAGCAGGACGAGGCCGGTCCACCAGAACGCGCCGAGTCCGGTCGTCTCCACGAGACCCCAGGAAAGGAAGGGCAACGAGGGTACGAGGAGCCCGATGAGCCACAGATGACGCTTCGGATCGTGCCAGGTCACCGTCGCGTCCGCGGCCCCGGATGGTGCTGTCATGCGCCCACTCCCCAAGTAGGAGGACAGTTCCCTAACTAACCGTCAAGTAGTTAGACAGTTGGGCTAGTTAGTGTCAAGACTTTCGACAGGGCGCGGACCGCTGACTACAGTGGGGCCACGATGACAGGGTTCCGTGAAAACGTACGGTCACTGCTCCGCGAACAGGTAATGGACGCGGCCTACGAGCTGGTCGCCGCCGAGGGCTGGGGCAGGCTGCGGCTGGCGGCGATCGCGAGGATCGCGGGCATCAGCCGGCAGACCCTCTACAACGAGTTCGGTTCGAAGGAGGCCATCGGGCAGGCGCTCATCGCACGCGAAGCCGAACGCTTCCTGCTCGGAATCCAGGAGCAGTTGGACGCCCACCGTGACGACCTGGAGGCCGCCGCGGCCGCGGGGGTCGGCTACACCCTGCGCCAGGCCTCCGACAACGCCCTCATCAAGGCGGTCCTCACCAGCGCGCGCGGCGGCGAGGACGACCTGCTCGCCTATCTGACCACCCGGCCCGAGCCCGTCTTCAACACCGCCACCGCCATGCTCGACGCCTACGCGGCCGACGCATGGCCCGAGGTCGACGCCGAGTCCCGCAGTCTCGCCGTCGAGACGATCGTGCGCCTGACGGTCAGTCATATCGTGCAACCCGGCGCCTCGCCCGAGGAGTCGGCCCGTCGCATCGCCCGGATCACCGTTCTCACAGCCCGGTACCCGCGCCCCTGACGTCCGTCGGCTGCGCCACGGACGTCGGGGGCCGACGGCCGGGCGGCGCCCCCGCGTGCCCGTAGCCGCCGGCGAATCCGGTGTTCACCTCCCGTACGACCCCGCTCCACGTGGCGACCGCTTCGTTCTCGCATCCGGATCACAGGATGCTGCGGCGATGTTCCCGATGACAGGAGCCTTTACGTGGTCACCCCCCGCACGTCCCTGGTGGTCCTCGCCACCGCCTTCGCCGCGCTCACCGTGACGGCGACCGGGCCCGCCCAGGCCGCCGCCTCGCTGCCCGCCGTCTCCCCGCGGGCCGAGACCGCCGCCCTGCACGACGACGAGGCGGGCGGCGACGCCGATGCCGACGACCCGGCGATCTGGCGCAACCGGGCCGACCCGGACCGCAGCCTCGTCGTCGCGACGGCGAAGCAGGGCGGACTGCGCGTGTACGACCTCGACGCCCGCGAGGTGCAGTCGGTCCCCGCACCCGCGGGACCCGGACCGGAGGACGCGCCCGGCCGCTTCAACAACGTGGACCTCGTGCACAGCGCGCGCCTCGGCGACCTGGCCGTCACCACGGACCGGGGCAACGACCGGCTGCGGATCTACCGCATCGACCGGGACCGTGCCGGTGGGCCGCTCAGCGACGTGACCGACCGAACGGTCTCCCCCGTCTTCTCGTCGTCGCAGGACGAGATCAACGAACAACGCACCGCCTACGGCCTGGCCACCTGGACCGACCCGGCGACGGGCCGCTCGTTCGCGCTGGTGAGCCGGCGCGAGCGCACCCGTCTCGCACTGCTGGAACTGACCGCCGGCGCGAACGGTTCCGTCGGCTACACCAAGGTCCGCACGCTGGACCTGCCCGCCGCCTTCCGTCTGCCGAACGGCGCTTCCTGGTCACCCTGCGCTGAGCCGGGCGAACTCCCGCAGGTGGAGGGCATGGTCGTGGACCCGGCGAACGGCACGCTGTACGCGGGCCAGGAGGACGTCGGCATCTGGCGCCTGAAGGCCGACCTCACCGGGACGCCGACGCTCATCGACAAGGTCCGCGAGTACGGCGTCCCCGGCACGTACGACGAGGCGACCGAGGAGTGCGTCGCGGGCGCCGACCCCGGCTTCGGCGGCACGAAGCTCACCGCCGACGTCGAGGGCCTGACCCTGGTCGCCGAGAAGGACGGCGACGGCCTGCTGCTCGCCTCCAGCCAGGGCGACAACACCTTCGCCGCCTACGACCGCGAGATCTCCGACGCCAACGAGTACGAGGGCGGCTTCCGCGTCACGTCGGCCACGGCGACCCTCGACGGCTCCGAGGAGTGCGACGGCGCGGCCGCGCTGGACGCACCGCTCGGCCGCCGCTACCCGAACGGCCTGCTCGTCGTCCAGGACGGCGACGACACGCCCGGCGACGGCGATCGCCCCTCGACCAACTTCAAGTTCGTCGACCTGGGCGAGGTCACCGACGCGATCGACGACTGACCCGAGGGCGGGGCGGCGTCCCGTTATGGGGGTCCGCCGCCCCTGCCGTCCGCCGGCGCGTCCATGCACCGTGTGCCTGCGAGGCCATGGGCACACGGCGCGTGGACGGCCTCCGCGGCTCGGCCGCGTGCTGCCGCCGAGCCCGTGAGGCGATCGGATCGGCTCAGGCTGCGGCGCAGACGCTGCCGTTCAGGGTGAAAGCCGTGGGAAGGCCGTTGGTTCCGGGCCGTGAAGTGCCGCTGAATCCGAAGTTCACGCTGGCTCCGGGCGGGATGGAGGTGTTGTAGCCGCTGGGGTGGGAGGCGGTCACGTTCCGGCCGTCCTGGGTCCGGGAGGCGTTCCAGATCTGGGCGTCTCTTTCGTCCGGAGGGAGGCGGTCCGCGGCCTCGCAGGGCGCGGCGGTGGACGGGGCCGGTGTCGGCGGCTCGACGAAGGGGGATTCCGGCCCTGTACCGGTTTATTGACCAGGAACGTAGGGCGGTGTCAGGTGACTGTCAATCAGTCGCGCGGACCCCAAATTTCCTGGTCAGTGACCGATGCCTGACGCATGGCGGGGGTGACCACGGGGTTTAGCGGTTTATTTCCGAGAAACAATCCACGGTCGTTCGACGGATCACGAACGCCCCGTTGACAGGATGGGCACCCGCCGTGCCTCATGGGGGCGACGACCGGAACCGCACCGCGGAGGCGTCCGTGATCACCGAGCACGGTCGGCTGCTGCGTGGGCCGGGGCTGCGGGGGAGTGCCCGAACGAACCCGGTCGCCACGCCTCCGGCGCGGCTTGTACGCCATCACGATGCGCAGTACGTGGCCGCATCCGCCTCCGCCATGACGGGCGCGTCGCGGGAGCCGGTATCGCTCTGCCTGCCGCTATTCGCGCCGTTCGTCGTCGGGACGGTCGGTGCGGCCGGTGCGGCCGGCGGAATCCCGGTCCTCGTCGGTCCACTTCCGGGTGTCGCGTGGTTCGACGTACGGCTCCTGGTCCGCCGGCCGGCCCGCCACGACCGCTCGTTCCCGGGCGATCTCCGCGTCGAATTCGAGACCGAGAAGGAGGGCGAGGTTCGTGATCCACAGCCAGACCAGAAAGATGATGATTCCTGCGAGGGCCCCGTACGTCTTGTTGTACGAACCGAAGTTGGCCACGTAGAACGCGAAGCCGGCCGAGGCCACCAGCCAGATCAGCAGGGCCAGCAGGCTGCCCAGGGAGACGAACTTGAAGCCGCGGTCCTTGGCGTTGGGGGCGGCCCAGTACAGGATCGCCAGCATGAGGCCCACCAGCACCACGAGGACGGGCCACTTGGCGATGGACCAGACGGTCAGGGCGGTATCGCCCACGCCCAGCATGGTGCCGGCCTGCCGGGCCAGCCCTCCGGTGAGCACGACGATCAGTGCGCTGACGCAGGCGAGAATCATCAGGAGGAGGGTCATGCCGACGCGCAGGGGCAGAACCTTCCAGGCCGGGCGACCCTCGGGCACGTCGTAGACGGCGTTCGAGGTGCGGATGAAAGCGGCGATGTAGCCGGACGCGGACCACAGGGCCCCCAGCAGGCCGACGACGGCCAGCACGGAGCTGGTCCCCCCGGTGGACTGCAACTGGGTCACGGCGTGGGTGATCACATCGCGTGAGGATCCCGGCGCGAGCTTCTGGATGTTGTTCAGGACGGTCTGCGTGGCGGAGTGCCCCGCGAGCCCCAGCAGGGCGACCAGCACCAGCAGGGCGGGGAAGAGGGCGAGGATGGCGTAATAGGTCAACCCCGCCGCACGGTCGGCGAGTTCATCACGCTTGAACTCCTTGACCGTGCGTTTCAGTATGCGCGCCCACGAACTCTTGCTGACCTCCCCGGGCGAAGCGGGAGGCCGCCCGGACTCATTCATGGCAAGTACCTCACTCGTCGCAGCACAACGGCGTCGCGTGGCCCGGAGGACCGCCCGGGGGCCTCAGCCCTGTCGCCGCGCTTGATCGCGTGCCTGGCCGGCCGCGTCCTGGCCGACCTGGCGCAGACCGGTGGCGGCCTCCTGACCAGACTCCTGAGCCTGCTGCCGGGTCGCCTCCGCGGCATCCCGTGCCGTGCTCTTCACCGACTCGAGGGCTTCCGTGGCGGGCCGGCGCATGCCTTCCTTGAGGTCCTGCGCCGCCTCCTGCGCCGTCTGCCTGGCCGGCCCGAGCAGCTCGTCGGAGTGCTCACGGAGCTGGGATCCGGCCCGCTCCTCCGCTTCCGAGACCGGGAGCAGTGCGGCGGCGAGCATGCCGGCGCCGAAAGCGATGATCCCCGCGGCGAGCGGGTTGCCCTGCGTCCGCCTCGTGACCTCCTCCGGAGCCTCCTGCACCGACTGACCGACCTGATCGGCCGTGCGTCGCACCGAGTCGCCCGCCTCCGAGGCCGTGCTCCTCGCGCTCCTCGCCAGATCCTGCGCCTTCTGCGGGGGCGGTGCGCCCGTCATGTGGTCGGCCGATCCCATCACGCGCTCCTTCAGAGCGGTCAGCCGGTGCTGTGCGTGGTCGGCCTTGCGCCGGGCCACCTTCCGCGGCGCCGCCTTGTCCGCGAGGCGGTCGACGTTGTGCGCCAACCGGGCCCGCGTGTCGTCCACTTCGTGCTTCAGCTCCTCCGGGTTCGTACCCATTGGGCATCCTCCTTCAACGTCTCCGCGGTCCGCTCCGGCTTGACCCGGACCGCGCGCATACGTGCACGGCCGACAACGAAGAGGACGGCGCCCACGACCGCCCAGACCGCGGTCACGATGAGGGCGGCCCACGCGAGGTCCACCAGGTGGGCCAGGCCGAAGACGGCGGCCAGGCTGCCCATCAGCAGCACCAGGTGACCGGCGTAGCCGGAACCGGCGAGCATGCCACCGGCCTTGCCCGCCCTGGTCGCCTCCTGTGTGATCTCGGCTTTCGCCAGCTCGATCTCGCTGCGGACGAGGCGGCTGAAATCCTCGCTGATCTCGCCGACCAGTTCTCCGACGGACGGATCCGCCGCCGGTGTCCGAGTGGACCCGGACGCGCCGGTGCCGTGCCGGCCGATGGCGTGCTCCGAAGAGGAAAGAGCCACGACGGGGCCCCCTTACGGTTCTTGCGAGTCACGGGCGGGATACGGCTCCGCTGCCAGCATCGGTCCGTCCGACGCCACGGAACCGCCGTAGGACGGGGTGGGCGGCTGGCCGTCGGAACCCGGACCGGTGAGGTCGCGGTCGCTGAGCCGGTCGGGCCTGCCCGCACCCGGCAGCTCGTCCTCGCCGTCCGCGGACGGCGGGCCGCCGGACGGGGCGCCGTCGGCGGTCGCGGCCGTGCCGCTGCTCGCGGCCTTCACCCCTTTGCCGAGGCGGGCCGTCGCGAATCCCGCCAGCGCGGCACCCGCCAGGAATGCTCCCGGCCGACGGCGCGCGAAGGCCTGGAGATCACTGACGAGTCCCTGCGGTCCCCGGCTCTCCAGGCCGCCCGCCAGCCTCCGGCCGCGATCGGCCATCTGCCGCACGGCGCTCGTGGCGGGGGAGTCCTCCCTGCCGCTCTCTCCCATGTCACCCAGATCGTCCGCGAGTCGACGCACACTCTCGGCCAGTCGCTGGGTCTGGGTCCGGGCCTGCTCCTGCAATTGATCACGTAGCTCCCCCGCGACATCGCGGGCCCGGGTCGAAGCCTCGCCCGCCACGTCGCTCGCATGCTCCTTGGCGCTGCCCACGACGTCAGTGGTCTTCTCGCGCACCAGGCCCGCGCCCTCATCGGCTTTGTCCTGGGCCGTTCGCTTCACTGCCGCCGCGGTGTTCTCATTCGGACGGTCTGAACCGTTGAACTCGCTCAACGTTCCTCCTCGGTCGTCCTGAGCCGCCGGCGAGGATGTGCCATCGCCGGCTCTGCCGGGGCGCACTGTCATGGAGCGGGCGCACTGACACGGGAACGGCGACACGGCTGCGTACGCCATAGCTCGTCACCCGGGACTGCGCACACGATGGCTCCGAGGGGGCGTGGGACAGACCTCGTGCGAGGAAGCCGTGCCCCGTCCTTCCCGGCCCTTCCGGCGCTCATTCCGGGCCGACCCGCTTCCTTAATCCAGGGTAGGCAGTCGTCGGCGATCGCACCTCTGGGAGCGTCGGCCTGTCTCCGTCACCCCGGTGTCGCGGGGGAAGCGTGCGGCTTCACCGCGACACCCTTGAAGAACGTGTAATGGAAGGTTCCGTCGTGGGCGGTCCGATGCAGGTCGGCGATGCCCCGCTCCCAGTCGGGCTCCGTGGTGAGGGCGGCGGCCAGCGCGTCGTCCCGGACGGATTCGACCATGGCGATGAAGGTGTTGCGGGTGAAGCCGTCGACCAGTGCCGGCCGGGTCCGGTCGGCGTAGACCGTGCGGGGGCGGACCACGACGCCGTCGTATCCGGCACTGTCCAGCAAGGGCTGGAGCTGCCGTCCGAGCAGCGCGTTCCCCCCGGCCACCGCCTGAAGGCGGACCTGGCAGTCGATCGCGGCCCGGGCATGCGCGCTGTCGGGGTGGAAGAACGCCGACCCGTGGTCCCCCTCGATGACGGTGATGGTGCCCCCGGGCCGCAGGACGCGCCGCAGTCCCGCCAATGCCTTGACGGGATCCGGCAGATGCTCCAGGAAGAAGCACACGAAGACGTGGTCGAATTCGGCATCGGCGAAGGGCAGGTCGAAGACGTCGGCGCGGACCCACTCCACCCGCGCCCCGGGGACGAGGTCCGCGACGCGGGCGCGGGCCTGTGCGAGGGATTCCCCGGACCGGTCGACCGCGACGATGTGCGCCCCGGGGCTGGAGCGGAGCAGGTGGGGCGTCTGCGCTCCGACCCCGCAGCCGACCTCCAGTACCCGACTGCCCGCGGGGTAGGCCGTGCCGGCGTGCAGCAGCCGCGCCAGTATGTCCGCCTGGTCACTCAGCCGGCGGCCCTCACGCGAGGAGTATCCGTGCACGTAGCCGGCCGCCGGGCGAGCGGCGGAAGATGTCGTAGCGGTGTTCATGGCCCCACCCTGCTGCCACTATGGCCCGGTGAACAGATCCAATGAGGACCCTCCTGACCAGTCCATAACCGCGGGAGCCGACTTCCTCCATCTGTCCGCCGACGCGGTGCCGAGGGGCGGGAAGTCCGACTGGCTTGCCCGGGAGATCCGGCACGCGCTGGCGGACAGCCGCCTGCCGGTGGGAAGCAGACTGCCGGCCACGCGGGTCCTGGCCGGCGAACTGGGCGTATCCCGCGGGGTGGTCACCGAGGCCTACCAGCGCCTGATCGAGGACGGGCACCTCGCCGGACGGGGGCGCAACGGAACGGTCGTCGTCGGCGCCCCCGCCGCCGTGGCACCACCCACGCCCCGCACGATGGCCGCCCCGCCGCCGCGCCGTTCGGTGTTCACCGGCGGCCCCGGCGCGGACGTCTTCGACGCGATGCGCAGGGCGCGGGCGCGGATCGACCTCTCCCCGGGGCTCCCCGACCTGGCGGCGTTCCCCCGGGCGGCATGGCTGCGCACCGAGCGCCGCGTCCTCGACCGGCTGGCCGCCTCCGACCTCGGATACGGGGATCCGCGCGGCACACCGGAACTTCGCGTGGCCATCGCGAACTGGATCGCCCGCAACCGGGGCATCCGGGCGGACCCCGGCGAGGTCCTCATCGTGGCCGGCACCGCGCAGACGCTCTCCCTGGTCGGGCAGGTGCTGCGCAACGAGGGACTCTCCGCGGTGGCCGTGGAGGACCCCGGCTCCCTCGGAGCCCGCCAGCACCTGCACCACTGCCGGCTGGCGACCCCGCCCGTCGCGGTCGACTCCGAAGGCATACGCGTCGATGAACTGCGCGCCACAGGTGAAACCGCCGTCCTCCTCACGCCCGCACACCAGTTCCCGACCGGAGTGGTCCTGCGCGGCAGCCGGCGCAGCGAGCTGATCGGCTGGGCCCGCGAGCGCGACGGACTGATCATCGAGGACGACTACGACGCCGAGCACCGCTACGACCGGGCTCCCGTGCCCGCGCTGCGGTCCGTGCTCGCCGAGAACGTGATCTACGCGGGCAGCGTGTCGAAACTCCTCGCCCCGGCCCTGCGCATCGGCTGGGTCCTCGCCCCGCCGAAGTACCGTGACGCCCTCGTGGACGCCAAACGGTTCGCCGACCTCGGCAATGCCGCCCTGCCGCAGCTCGTACTGGCGCAGTTCATGGAATCGGGTGCGATGGAACGCCAGTTGCGCCACCTCCGCCGGCACCACCGCCGTCGCCGGGACGCCATGATCGCGGCCGTCGGCGCCCACCTGCCGCAGGCCACCGTGCACGGGGCCGCTGCGGGTCTGCATCTGACGATCACCTTCGAGGCCGGCTTCG
The DNA here is from genome assembly GCF_004795105.1 of Streptomyces sp. A0642. Classification (GTDB taxonomy): domain Bacteria; phylum Actinomycetota; class Actinomycetes; order Streptomycetales; family Streptomycetaceae; genus Streptomyces. Next base: position 219,516 of record NZ_SSBL01000003.1, read on the forward strand.
CCGACACGGACCTCGCCGCCGCGGTCCTCGCGCACGACGTGAAGGTGCATCCCCTGTCCTGGCACGGCCAGCGGCCTCGCCGACCGGGCCTGGTCCTCGGCTATGCCGCGAGCACCCCCGCCGACATCGGCCAGGGAGTGGCGACGCTCGGCGAGGTGCTGCGGCGGTTGTGATGACGGCCCGCGGGCTCCTGCGTCCAGCGCGTGCCAGGCGTCGCCGGGCAGGCGCGCCTTCTGCCGTCCCTGAGGGCTGTCCCCCAGGAATGGCGGAACAGCCCTCAGGGCCTTTCGCGCACGCGGCGCCGGCCGGCCGGCAGGGGGTGCGGAGCGGCTCCGACGACGACCGTGCTGGTGAGCGTGCCGATTCCCTCCACGGTCAGGGTGACGGTGTCGCCCGGCCGCAGCGGGGGCGGGGTCTGCTCGCCGCGCAGGCCCCAGAGTTCCGCGAGGCAGCCGCCGTTGCCGCAGGTTCCCGAGCCGAGGACGTCGCCCGGCACGACGCGGGTCCCGCGCGAGGCGTAGGCGGTCATCTCCTCGAAGGTCCAGCTCATGTGGGACAGCAGGTCCTGGCCCACCGTGGCCCCGTTGACGGCGGCGGTGAGGGCCAGACGCAGGAAGCCGTCCGCGTCCCGGTGCGGCTCCAGCTCGTCGGCCGTGACCAGCCAGGGCCCGAGCGTGGTGGCGGTGTCCTTGCCCTTGCAGGGGCCGAGGCCGACCTTCATCTCCGCCGACTGCAGGTCGCGGGCGGACCAGTCGTTGAAGACGGTGTAGCCCACGATGTGGTGGCGGGCCTGCTCCGGGGTGAGGTCTCGGCCCTCGCGGCCGATGACGGCTCCGACCTCCAGCTCGAAGTCCAGGACGGACGAGCCCGGCGGCATGGGCACGTCCTGGTCGGGGCCGTACACCGCGTGGGGGTTGGTGAAGTAGAACGTCGGCGCCGCGTACCACTGCTCGGGCACCCCCGCGACGCCGTCGACGGACCGGCGCACCCCCTCCACGTGCTCCTCGAACGTGACGAAGTCCCGTATGGACGAGGGCTGGAGGGGCGGCAGCAGACGTACCTGCGACACATGGGGGCCGGGCGGCACGTCGAGTGCCGCCGCACCCGCGGCGAGCAGTCCGCGAAGGCCGTCGGTCTCCCGCAGCAGCGCGGTGAGCGAGGAGACGCCCGGCAGCGGGAAGAGGGTGCCGTCCTCCTCCACGACGGCCACTCGGCGGCGGTGCTGGTACTCGTAGGCGGCGAAACGCATGGCGGGGCTCCTGGGGAAGGGAAGGGCGGCGTGCGCGGGAAAGGCCGCGCACGCCGCCGGGGAAGAACGGGATCAGACGGGCGGGGCGACGAACACGCCTCGGTCGGGGTCGTTGAAGGACTCCTTGGCGATGAGTTCGTTCATGGGGTTGGCGGTGCCCCACTGGTCGGTGACTTCGGGCTGGGAGAAGTCGTAGACGTGGGGGTGCCAGGTGTCCTCGTCGAGGTTCTCCAGCTCCGTCGTGTACTCGACGGTGTTGCCGTGCGGGTCGAGGAAATATGTGAAGGTGTTGTCGCCTGCCATGTGCCGGCCGGGGCCCCAGATCTTCTTGAAGCCGGCGCGCATCACCCGGCCGGAGCCGCGCATGTACTCGTCGATGCCGCGCATCTCGAAGGAGACGTGGTGCAGCGCGGTGTGCGGTCCCCGGGCGATGGCCATGGAGTGGTGCTGGTTGCTGATCCGCATGAAGTGCATGACCTCGCCCATGTGCGGGGAGGAGAGCGTGTCGGAGAGCGCGAAGCCGAGGTGGCGCTCGTACCACTCCCGCGTGCGGTTGAGGTCGGGGGAGTTGAGGACGACGTGGGACAGCTTGACCGGGATCGCCTCCTTCTCCTCGATCTTGCGGTGCTGCCGCACTTCGACGTCGGCGGAGACCTCGAGGGTGCGCCCGTCGACGTCGAAGAACCGGAAGCCGTATCCGCCGCCCGGGGTGTCCACCTTCCCGGGCCGGCTGACCAGTTCCACGCCGCCGGCCAGCAGCCGCTCGGCGAGGGTGTCCACGTCGGCGGGGTTCGCGGCGCCGTAGGAGACGAGGTCGAGGCGCTTCTCCTCGGCCTTGCGCAGCCGTACGACGTAACTCTCGGGGGAGCCTTCGGCGGCGAGGAAGGAGATCCCGGAGTCCTCGGCGACCTTGGTCAGGCCCCACACCCCGGCGTAGAAGTCGAGCTGCTTGTCGTAGTCGGGCACGGCCAGGTCCACGTGGCGCAGGTGGGTGAGCAGGCGCATGAGGTCAGTCCTTCCGGAGGAGGGCGGCGGCATTGCCGCCTCGGACGGCGTGGAGGTCGGCGTCGGAGAGCCGTGCGGCCCGCAGGTCGCCGACCGGGTCCGCGCTGCCCATGTCGAAGGGGAAGTCCGAGCCGAGGAGCACACGGTCGGCCCCGGCGACGCGGACCAGTTCCCGCAGCACGTGCGGGTCGTGCACGAGTGAGTCGAAGTACAGCCGCTTGAGGTAGCTGCTGGGCAGGTGGGCGCAGCCGGCCCCCGCGTCGGAGCGCGCGGACCAGGCGTGGTCGGAGCGTCCGATGTGGGTGGGCAGATAGCCGCCGCCGTGAGCGGCGAGCACCTTCAGCGCCGGATGGCGGTCGAGCACGCCCGAGAAGATGAGGTGGGAGAGCGCGACGGCGTTCTCGGTCGGCTGGCCGACGGTGTTGGACAGGTACCACCGGTCCAGCCGCTCGTCGAGCGTGCACCCGAAGGGGTGCAGGAACAGCACCGCGCCGCTCTCCTCCGCCCGGGCCCACAGCGGTTCGTACGCCGGGTCGGACAGCTCGCGCCCCGGCGCGTGGCTGGAGATCTCCACCCCCAGCAGCCCGCGCCCCAGGGCGTCGTCGAGGGCCTCGACGACCAGGTCGGGGTGCTGGAGAGGCACGAGTCCCAGCCCGCGCAGCCGTTCCGGAGCCGCCGCGCAGAGGGCCGCGGTGGCCTCGTTGGCCATCCGCCAGACCTTCTCGGCCGTCGCCTCGTCCGCCCAGTAGTGGTAGTGCGAGGGCGACGGGCTGACCAGCTGTACGTCGACACCCTGCCGGTCCATCGCCGCGAGCCGCACGGCTACGTCCGTCAGTGCCGGGATGCGCTCACGCACCATGGGCCCGCTCACCGCGAGGGCCTCGGCGCCGTTGCGCCGGGCGTCCAGGGCCCTGGCCTCGTCATGGCCGGGAAGACCGGCCACGAGGGCGTCGATCTCGGGCAGCAGGACGTGGGCGTGCACGTCGATGGTGGGGGCGGGGTGTGCGGCAGCTCCGGACGAGGGGAGGGCGGTCACGGCAGCTCCCGGAGCATCGTCATGGTGCGGCCCATCAGGCCGGGGACGTCCGCGTCGCGTACGCCGTCCAGCTGCCACTGGCCGATCTGGACGGACGCCTCGACCACCGGGCGCACCCGCGCGATCCGTCGCTCGTAGTACGTCTGGAGCAGTGCGTCGTCCCAGGTGTCAGAACCGGTCAGCGACTGGGCGAGGACCCAGGCGTCCTCCAGGGACAGGGCGGCCCCCTGGGCGAGCGTGGGCGGACAGCAGTGCGCCGCGTCGCCGACGAGCACGACCCGGCCGCGATGCCAGGACCCCTCCACCAGCATCCGGTCGAACCAGGTGTAGTTGACCGCGGCCGGGTCCGTGATGTGCTCGGTGATCTCCGGCCAGAAGCCGCCGTACGCAGACGCCAGACGGCGCATCTCGTCGGCGTACGACTCCGGTGGGATCGAGGCGCGGTCGCGGTTGGCCTCCACGACGTAGGCGTACAGGGTGGTGTCGCTGGTAGGGCAGTACCCGGCGATGTACGCAGGTCCGCCGTAAGCCAGGTCGGTACGGGTCACGCCGGCCGGGCGGGGGGCGGCGATCCGCCAGATGGCCATGCCGGTCGGCTCGGGCTTCGCCGTGATGCCCAGCGACGCACGGGTGGTGGAGCCGAGCCCGTCGGCGGCGACGACCAGGTCGTAGCGGCCGTCGGAGCCGTCGCTGAAGCGGACGCGGACCCCGTCGGCGTCCTGGTCCAGGGCCTCGGCCGTGACACCCAGGCGGACGCCGGCACCACTGGCGCGCACGGCGTCGATCAGGATGCGCTGGAGCTGGGGCCTCTGCATGCCGACGGTGGCGGGGAGGTCGTCACCGCCGCTGCGAACGTCGTCCTGTACATGCAGGACGGTCCCGTCGGGGGCGGTGATGCCGACCGAGCCGAAGCCGTAACCGGACGCCTCGACCTGCTCCCACACACCCAGCTCGCGCAGCACGCGCAGGGCGTTGCCCTGCAGGGTGATCCCCGAGCCGGCGGTGGCGTTCCAGTCCTCCCTCGCCTCGACCAGGTGCACCTCGACACCGGCGCGCCGCAGCAGGAGCGTGAGGGCGTTACCGGCCGCGCCGCCGCCGATCACCAGGACCCTGCGGCCCTTGTTGGGGGCTTCATTCATCGGGAACTCCCTTGTTCCTGGGTTTACTTGACGGCGATCGGGTTGACGGGGGAGCCGACGGCGCCGGTGATGGGAAGAGGTGCGGCGGTGAGCCAGAACTCGTACACGCCGTCGTCGGCGCAGTCCTCGCCGAGGGCGTCCAGGTCCCACATCTCACCGATCAGCAGACCGATGTGGGGGATGGCGACCTGATGCAACGGCTGGAAGGCGTGCTCGAACTCGTTGGGCCGGACCTCGAAGCCCCAGGTGTCGGTGGCGAGGGCGGCGATCTCGGTGCCGTGCAGCCAGCTCGCGGTGGTGAACGACAGCCCGGGGGCGGGGCCGCCGGCGTAGTCGCCCCAGCCGTCGCGGCGGACCCGGCTGAGCTGTCCGGTGCGGACGAGGACGATGTCGCCGCGTCCGACGGCCACCCCCTGGGCGTCGGCGGTCGCCCTCAGGTGTTCCTCGGTGATCGCGAAACCGTCGGGAAGCTCGCCTCCGTCGCCGATGCGGCGGCCCACGTCCAGCAGCACGCCGCGCCCGGCGACGTGCGGGGCCATGTGCTCGATGCCGGTGACCAGGTCTCCCTCGGACGTGACGACCTGGCCGGCCGGCCGGCCGTTCCACGCCTTGCCGTGGTCGAAGATGTGGCCGAGCCCGCCCCACTGCGTGGAGCACTGCAACGGCATCGTGATCACGTCGTCGGCGCCGCCGATGCCGTGCGGGAAGCCCTGGAGTCCGAGAGCCGCGTCGGTGCCGGTGTCGAGCATGGTGTGCACCGGGTTGGTGCGACGACGCCAGCCCTTCTGCGGCCCGTCCATGTCGAACCGCTGGGAGAGGGAGAAACTGGCGCCCCGCCGGACGAGAGCCGCGGCTTCGCGGCGCTTCGCCCCGTCCAGGTAGTTGAGCGTGCCCAGCACGTCGTCCTCGCCCCAGCGGCCCCAGTTGGAACACGCCTTCGCGGCGCGGGCGATGGACCCCTCGGGGTCGTGGCGGTCGAAGATCACGACGCGTCCTCCGCGATACAGCGCGTGCGCTGGGCGCCGAGACCGGTGACGGAACCGTCCATGACGTCACCGTCGCGCAGCAGCCTGCCCCAGTGCATGCCGTTGCCGGCCGGGGACCCGGTCAGGACGAGATCGCCCGGAAGCAGCCGGGCGCTCTGCGAGGCGTACGACACCATGCGGGCCACATCGAAGATCATGTCCTTCGTTGACTCGTCCTGCATGGTCTCGCCGTTCAGCTTCAGCACGAGGCGCAGATCGCCGGTGTGCGCCACCGACGCGGCGGGCACGATCCAGGGGCCGAGCGGAGTGAAGCCGGGCGCGTTCTTGCTGCGCAGCCAGTCCGTACCGATCTGCGGCATGTCCCGGCGGAAGACCGTGGCACGGTCCGTCAGGTCGTTGGCGATCGTGTACCCGGCGACGTACTCCAGCGCCTCCTCCGCCGGGACGCGGTGCGCGGGACGGCCGATGACCGCCGTCAGCTCCAGCTCCCAGTCGGGCTTCGCGGCCCACGCGGGGAGCACGACGTCGTCGTAGGGTCCGGTGATCGCGCTCGGCAGGCCGATGAACACGTACGGCAGGTCCTCCGCCGCCCGGCGGTCCATGATCTCCGCGGCCTCGGCGCGCCGTTCCTCCTCGGGCCGGTCGTCGCCGGGGGCCCGGTGCGCGACATGCAGGTCGATGACGTGCTGACGGTAGTTGGCGCCGGACTGGAACACCTGGCGCGGCTCGACCGGCGCGTGCACCCGGAAGTCCGCCAGGGGCCTGCGCTCCCGGCCGTCGTCGGCGGCCAGCCCGGCCAGCCGGGGAGCCGCGGAGTCCCAGACCTCCAGCAGACCGCGGACGGTCAGACGCGGATCGGCGAAGGGCACGCGCAGGTCGAGTACCCGGGCGTCCGCCGTGACGAGCGCGGGAAATCGCGGTCCGTCCGGTTCCGACAGTGTGGCGAGGGCGAACGGTCCGGCGAACAGCGCGGACGCGGATTCAGGTTTCACGAACAAGTCCTCCTGATTGCGATGCGACTAATCTGGACCCGCCACCGGGGATCAGGGAAATCGATTCTATGGATGACCGGCATCCATGCCGTTTATTCCTCCCTGGTGGGAGTCCTACCGCAAGGGGAAGCCCCGTGAATCTCGCCCGCCTCGACCTCAACCTCGTCGTCGCCCTGCGCGCTCTGCTGGAGGAGCGCAACGTCACCCGGGCGGGTCAGCGCGTCGGGCTCAGCCAGCCCGCGATGAGCGCCGCCCTGGCCCGGCTGCGCCGGCACTTCGACGACGAACTGCTGGCCCGCGTGGGCGGCCACTACGAGCTCACCGCGCTGGGCCAGGTGCTGCTCCACCGCACCGCGACCGCATACGAAGTCGTGGAGCGCCTCTTCTCCAGTCAGGCGACGTTCGATCCGGGCAGCGAGACGCGGGAGTTCAAGATCGTGGCGTCCGACTACGCCGTCGCCGTGTTCGGCACCGAACTCGCCAAGGTGGTGCACGAGGAGGCTCCCGGCATCCGGCTGCGGTTCGCCCAGACACCGCCGACCGTCGTCGACGACACCGCCACCCTGCTGAGCACCACCGACGGACTCCTCATGCCGCACGGAGTCATCAGCGGCTTTCCCGCCACCGACCTCTACGAGGACCGCTGGGTCTTCCTCGTCGCCGACGACCACCCGAGCGTCGCCGGCCGGCTGACCCGGGAGGACCTCGGGCGGCTGCCCTGGGTCACCTACCAGCGGACCTACGACGCCCCGGCGGTCCGCCAGCTCGGCATGCTCGGGATCGAACCGCGGGTGGAGGTCTCCGTCGACAGCTTCCACCTGCTGCCGCTGCTGGTGCAGGGCACGCAGCGCATCGCCCTCGTCCAGGCGCGCCTCGCCCGGCTGTTCGCCCCGCTCGCCGCCGTGAGGGTCATCGAGCCGCCGTACGAGGCGGTCCCGCTGCGGGAGGCGCTCTGGTGGCACCCCGTGCACACGCACGACGCGGCCCACATCTGGCTGCGCGAGACGGCTGCCCGGGTGGGCCGCCGCATGGCGGGAGGCCCCGCGGACGAGGCCGGGTTCTGAGGAGCGGGCCTGCGGATCGGCACCGTCCGCACGGCACCGCTGCTCGCCGGCGTCCGCCGGGTGGAGGGCAATTCCCCTCTTCCGGGAGGGCTCCACGCCGAAGTTCCGTACGCTGCTGAAGTCGGCGAGGTCACGGAGGGGGACCCACATGTCGTTGCGCAAGGGCGCCAACACACCGGTGGCGACTGCCCGCTTGCGGGTGGAGCTCGGATGGCGCGAAGGTCCCGGAGCCCTCGATGTGGACGTGTCGGCGCTCCTGCTGACGGCAGCCGGCAAGGTCCGCTCGGACGACGACTTCGTCTTCTACAACCAGCCCGTCCACCCCAGCGGCGCCGTACGCCATGAAGGCAGACGCCAGGACGGCGGCGGCGCGGTCGAGACGATCGGCGTGGCGCTGCCGGAGGTGGAGCAGGAGATCGGGACCGTGGTGATCGCGGCCTCCACGGACGGTACCTTCGGCCAGGTGGCCGGACTGTTCGTGCGCGTGCTCGACGCGGTGAGCGGTGCGGAGGCGGCGCGGTTCGACGCCACGGACGCCACGACGGAGACCGCGTTCGTGCTCGGGGAGCTGTACCGGCGGGCGGGGGCCTGGAAGTTCCGCGCGGTGGGCCAGGGATACGACTCCGGCCTGGCGGGGCTCGCCACCGACTTCGGGATCAGCGTCGACGAGCCCGCCCCGGCCCCGCCGCGGCCTTCCGCGCCTCTTCCGCAGCCCGCGCGGATTTCTCCGGCTCCCCAGCCCGTGCCGCACGCGCCGCTACCCCCGGCTCCGCAGCCCGTCCCCGCTCAGCCGGTGCGCCTGTCGAAGATCACATTGACGAAGGCCTCGCCTTCGGTGTCGCTGACGAAGCAGGGTGCGACCTCGGGAGCCATGCGGGTCAACCTCTCGTGGAGCGCGAGACGGCCACCCCGAGGCTGGATGAGGAAGGGGCCGGAGGCCGTACGGCTGGAGGACGTCGACCTCGACCTCTCCTGCCTGTGGGAGCTGCGGAACGGAGCGACGGGGATCGTCCACCCGATCAACAACCAGTTCGGGGCGTTCGGGCAGGAGCCCTACGTCGAACTGGACCAGGACGACCGGACCGGCACGAGCGAGACCGGCGAGAACCTGATGATCAACCTCGATCACGCCGCCGACATCAAGCGCCTGCTGGTGTTCGTGGTCATCTATTCCGGGGCGTCGAGTTTCGCCGGACTGCACGGAGTCGCCACGCTCTATCCGCCCGCCGGCCCGCCCATCGAGGTGCTCCTGGACGAGTGCACCGTTCCCTCGCAGGTGGCCGCGATCGCGCTGATCGAGAACGTCGGCGGGGAACTGATCGTCCGCCGGGAAGCGAAGTACCTGCTGCCGCCGCCCGGCATCTTCAAGCAGCAGGCCGCGGACCTGGAGTACGGCTGGGGGCTGTCGTGGCAGGGGGCCAGTAAGGACTGACCGGCCGCGAACCGGCCCCGGTCAGGGGACCGGCCCGCGGCCCCTCACTGCCCCACCCGCCCGTCGACGCACTCGCGCAGCAGGTCGGCGTGCCCGCAGTGCCGGGCGTACTCGTCGATCCTGTGCACCATCAGCTCCCGCACCGCGATGCCCTCCTTCCCCAGGCGCTCGCCCAGATCGGGATGCTTGGACAATGCCGCGTCCAACTCGGCCTGCTCACGTGCCAGATCCGCGTACGCGGCGTCGACCAGGGCCTGGTCGGGGGCGGCCCCGTCGAAGTCCGCGTCCCTGCCGCCGTACAGCTTCGGCAGCGGATCGGAGTCACTGATCCAGTTGCGCCAGTCGCGCTCCACCTCGGCAAGGTGGCGGAGCAGTCCGAGCAGCGACATCGTGGAGGGCGGAACGGACCGGCGGGCCAGTTGCTCCGCGTCCAGGCCCTCGCACTTCATCCGCAGCGTGAGGCGGTAGTCCCGCAGGAAGTCCTGCAACGTCGCGAGTTCCCCCTCCGGCCCGTCCCCGCCGCCGTTGCTGTTGCGGGGATCGTCGTCCGGGTCCGCCCACATGTCGGGGTAGACGGTGGCCCGGGTCCATCGTGCGGGTTGCTCGCTCATGCGCGCCATGGTCGTTCCCCAACGCCGTGCGCCGCCACCGGTTTTCGACGTAGACAGTGTCTACAGCTCTCTGGTAGACACTGTCTATGGAGCTCGGGAACTCACTGCGTGAACGACTGGTCGACGTAGGCGTGGACCTCGTCATGACCGACGGAACGGCTTCGCTCGGGCTGCGCGAGATCGCCCGTCACGCGGGGGTCTCCCACGGGGCGCCGCGCCGGTACTTCCCCACCCGTCACGCCCTGCTGTCCGCGATCGCCCGACGGGGCTTCGCGGACCTCGGCTCCCGGTTCGAGGCGGCGACGGACGAGGACGCATCGCCGCGCGACCGCCTGGAGACGCTCGCGCGGACCTACCTCCGCTACGCGTGGGAGCACCGCGGCATGTTCGAGCTGATGTTCCGTCATGACCTGTTGAACAGCGAGGAACAGCCGTCGGAGCACCCTCCCCTGCGCGAGGCGACGCTCCCGCTCTTCGCTCACCTCGTCGACCTGGTGACGCGTCATGCGGCGGAACGCCCGGCGGCCGTGTCCTCCGCGCCGCCGGCCGTCGTCGCCGCTGCCCTGTGGTCCAACCTGCACGGAGCCGCCCAGCTACGGGCGTGGGGCAGTCTGCAACTCGTCCTGGGAGCCGCCCCCTTGGAGACTTCCGCGGCCGACGACCCGCTCGACCGGCTCCTGGCGGCGGTGCTCGACGCCCACCTCGGTCCGGTGAGCGAGTGACGGGGACCGTACGGCCTCGCGTCGCACTCCTGGCCGCCGTGGCCGGAGCGATGATCGTCGCGCTGGACGGCACCGTGCTGCTCGTCGCGCAGCCCGACCTCCAGCGCGACCTCCGGGCCACCGTGCCGCAGGTGCAGTGGACCAGTACGGGATACCTGCTGGCCGTTGCCGCGTTCCTCGTCATCGCGGGCCGCCTGGGGGACCGGTACGGGCATCAGCGCCTCCTGTTCGCCGGGGTGCTCGGCTTCGGGGCGGCGTCGGCGGGCATCGCCCTCGCCCCGGGGGTCGGCTGGGTGATCGCCCTGCGCATCGCCCAGGGCGTGTTCGGCGCACTCCTGCAACCGGCCACGCTCGCGCTGCTGAGGCTGGTGTACCCGTCCGACCGGATCGGTGCGGCGATCGCGCTCCGCACCAGTGCGATCGGGGTGGCGGCGGGAGCCGGCCCGTTGCTCGGAGGTCTTCTCGTCGCGCATCTCGGCTGGCGCGCCGTCTTCCTGGTCAACCTCCCCGTCGCGCTCCTCATCGCCGCGCTCACCCTCGCGGCGCGGCTGCCGACGCCGCCCCGTACCGAAGGCGGCGGGACCGACCTCGTCACCGCGGCCCTGTTCGCGGCGGCGCTCGCCACGCTGGTCCACACGCTGGCGGGCGTTCCGGAGCGTGGGTGGGCCGCACCGCGGACGCTGCTCGGACTCGCTCTCGTCCTGTGCCTCGCGACCGGGGTCGTCGTGCGTGAACGGCGGAGCGCCCAGCCGTTCGTGCCGCCGGCCGTGGCCCGGTCCGTGCCGGTGGTCGTCTCGATGGCCGTCCTCCTGGTCACCTCGGGCGGGATGTTCGGCGCGCTCTTCGTGGCGACCTTCGTTCTGCAGGACGGTCTGGGGCTCGACCCGCTCGCCACCGGTCTGCGCGTTCTGCCGATGACCGTGCTGATGGTCCTCGGCGCACCCGTCGCCCAGGCCGTGCTCCGCCGCTACGGCGGCCGCCGCGCCGCGGTCGCGGGGCAACTCCTCGTCGTCCTTGCCGTCGTGGGCCTGTCCGGCCTCGGGCGAGCCCACTCCTGGCCGGTGTGGAGCGCGACGTTCGCCGTACTCGGCGCCGGCTTCGCCCTCGTGATGGTCACCGCCACCGGGACCGTCGTCGGCGACACACCGCCCGGATACGCGGGGGTGGCCGGAGGGCTCAAGCAGACCGCGATGAACGTCGGCCCGAGCCTCGGGATCGCCGTGGCCGCCGGCATGATGCCGCCTCAGCCGCCCGCCGCTCTGCTCCCCGCGGGCCCGCCCCCGTCCGGCCCGTCCACGAGCACGGCCCTGCTGGTCCTGGCCGCCCTCGCCGCGCTCGGCCTGCTCCCGGCGTCACTCCTGCCGTCGAAGCGGCGGCGGCCGTCCGCGGATGGCGGCACTCAGCCCCGCCGGCGGAAGTCCAGCATGCAGAAGACCTTGTCGTAACGGTGCTCACCGACGGCGACGAAGTCGGGCAGACGGCCGTATTCGGTGAATCCCAGCGACCGATAGAGGTGCAGGGCACCGCTGTTGTCCCCCCGGGCGTCCAGGGTGAGGACCTCGATGCCCGCCTCCCTGGCGTCGGCGATCAAGGCAGCGGTCAGCGCACGCCCTGTGCCACGGCCATGGGAGGCGGCGTCCACCGCGATCTTCTCCAGATCGGCGTGCGGCCGATGGGTCGGCCGTGAGTAGCGGATCCAGTAGCCCAGCCCGACCAGCCGACGGCCGAGGTAGGCGGCGCGCAGGCCCGCATCACCGGACCGCGCGGCGGTGACGACTCGGCCGAGGAGCTCCGCCACCTCGTCCCGCGAGGGAGGTTCGACCCAGCCCAGCGCGGCGCCTCCACCCACCAGATCCGCCAGGATCCGGTGGGCCGATCCCGAGAACCCGGCCTCACGCTCCGGGTCGGACGTCAGCTCCCTGGCGTCGAGGATGGCGAGTTCAGGGGTCGCAGCACTGGTCAAGGCCGGTTTCATGACCGGCAGCCTAGCCGCGCCGCCCCGGGGCCTCGCCCCCCTGGCCTCGTCCCTCTGGCCTCCCCCCTCTGGCCATCAGCCCGCACCGGAGCGTCCACACGGCCCCACACCTCAGGCGCTCCGCACCTTGTCCCTGACCTCGGGGCGCCGCGCGAAACCGGCCGACTCATACGTGGCGACACCTGCCGCGTTCGAGCTCGGGGTGCAGACGAGCGCGCTCGACGAGCCCATCTCCCGGAGTGCGGCCGCCGCGGCGACGGTGATCGCCCTGCCGTAGCCGTGACGGCGGTGTTCCCGGTGCACGCCCATGGGTTCAAGCAGCCCGGGCCGGCCCGGGCCTGCCGACCAGACCGTCACGACCGCCGCCGCGTCGCCGCGGTCGCTGTACGCCATCAGGCTCCGGCCGTCGGCGTACGGCAGTCCGGCCGCCATCGAGCGCCAGCGCGCGGCCGTGCACCTCGTGCTCTCGAAGGCCGACCGGTGCACGGCGGCGAACTGGTGCGCCTGCTCCGGCCCGACCACTTCGATCCGTACGCCCGGGTCGCTCACCGGCTCCGTGAGGTCGCGGCGGAACGGCGTCCACGGCTCGTCGACGGCCCAGCCGTTCCCGGACAACAGGTCATGGACCAACGCCCCCTTCGGCGCCTCGACGTTCGCCCTGCCCGCGGGAAGCACGCCGCGTCGCGGCTCGGTCAGGTCGTGGGCCAACTGCTGCGCCAGCTCCCTCTCCCGGTGGGCGTCCGGCGCCATGGTCAGCCGCACCAGCCCGGGACCGTCCAGCAGCCCGACGGCGAGAATCCGCCCCGCTCTGCTCCACGTTCTGACGGCCGCGGCGGTCGCCCGCGCACCTGACTGCCAGAACCAGCCCAGGTCCCCCGGATGCAGCTGCATCGGCGCCCCCTCGGCCTGCCACTCCCGCAGTGCGCGGACAACTCCGCGCAGCCCGGCTGCTTCAGGTGTGCCCAACACGAGAGTCATCCCCCGATCACACACCCCCGCACGGGCGGCGCGCACCTGGATTCCGGCGGGGCGGCCCCACGCCCTAGAGGCGCACGGTCATCCGCACGGTCACGTCATCGCCTGCCGAGAGGCCCTGCGGCTGACGCACCGCGTTCTTGAGCGGCAGCAGGTAACCGCCGTTCCTGGGGAAGAGCGAGGTGGTGAAGGCCGTCTCGCCGATGCGGGCCTCGACCGGGACCGCACCCCAGCCGTACGTGGCCATCGCGGCCACCTCGCGAATGTCGGCGGCCTGTTCCTCGGGCACGGCGGCGAAGTAGAACGGCGAGGGGCCCCGCCACTCGACGACGCGGCCGGTGAACACGACATGCACGGGATCGATCCATTCGTCGGGCTGGGCAGATGGGCTGACGGGGCGAGGGCTGACGGGCGGGCCGGCTGCCCGGAGCCCGGGCAGCGTACCGGGTGTGCCAGGCGTCCGTGCACCAGAGGCCCTCGGTTCCGGCATGCCGGCGGCCGGCCGGGAAAACGCTTGGACTCAGCCCCCGCCGGGACGGGACACTGGAGCCCCTCGCCCGACCCCCCGCTCGTACTCACCCCGGCACACCGCCGCGCGCCGTGTGCCGCAGGACCACCCCGGCGAGGGCACTTCCACTCGACACCGCAGCTGCGCGCGGCCGGTGAGGCGGACGCCTCCTTCCGCAGCGGTACGTGGCGGGCAGCCGCACGACCACACAGGGTTGGTATGGGATCGCCTGAATCGCACGAAGCACCGGGCAGGGGCTCCGTGCTCCTCGCACTCCGCTACTACGGAAGGGAGTTGGCCCGCCGGAAACGGCTGACGTTACCCGCGATGCTGTTCCCGGCACTGGGCAACATCGGCATCAACTACGTCGCGCCGCTCGTCGTCGCGCGACTCGTCGGCCACCTCGCCGGCGGCGGAGACGACGACATCCGGTCGATGCTTCCCTACGTCCTCGGCCTCGCCGCCGTGCTGCTCGTCGCGGAGGGGTGCTGGCGCGTCGGCGTGCACTTCCTCAACCGCCTCGACGCCCTCGGCATCGAGCGCCTGTACGTGCAGGGCATGGACGAGCTGTACGCCAAGGACGCCTCGTTCTTCCACGACAACTTCGCCGGGTCGCTCACCAAACGGGTCCTGAGCTTCGCCTCCCGCTTCGAGGAGTTCGTCGACACGCTCACCTTCTCCGTCGTGGGCAGCTTCGTGCCGCTGATCTTCGGCTCCGTGGTGCTGTGGCGTTACGAGCCCCTGCTCGTCGTCGTCCTCCTGACGATGATCGCGGTGACGGCGCTGTGCGCGGCCCCTCTCATCCGCCGCAGGCAGGCCCTCGTCGGGGAGCGTGAGGAGGCGATCGCCCGGGTTTCCGGCCATGTGGCGGACAGCCTGATGAACATGGACACGGTGCGGGCGTTCGCCGCCGAGAAGCGGGAGGCCGCCGAGCACCGCTCCCGGGTCGCGGAGTCGCGACGGCTCACGCTGGGGTCCTGGGACTACGGCAATCTGCGTATCGACACCCTGGTCGCGCCGATGTCCGTGCTGACCAACGCCTTGGGCCTGCTGCTCGCCGTGACGCTCGGCGGAGGCGGGAACGGGGTGGAGGCGGTCGTCGTCGCCTTCATGTACTACTCCAACGCCACCCGGATCATGTTCGAGTTCAACCAGATCTACCGCCGTCTGGAAAGCTCGATGACGGAAGCCGCCCAGTTCACCGAGCTCCTGCTGACGCCGCCCGCCCTGCGCGACCCCGCGTCGCCGGAGCCGCTGCTGCCGCGGGGGGCCGATGTCCGCTTCGAGCGGGTGACGTTCGCCCACGCGGGCGCTCCGCCGCTCTTCGAGTCCCTCGACCTGTCCGTCCCCAGCGGTGCGAAGATCGGTCTGGTCGGCCGGTCCGGCGGCGGCAAGACCACCCTCAGCCGGCTGCTGCTGCGGATGGCGGACATCGACGGCGGCCGGATCCTGATCGGGGGCCAGGACATCAGCAGACTGCGCCAGGCCGATCTGCGCGGCATGATCGCCTACGTACCGCAGGACCCGGCGATGTTCCACCGCACCCTTCGGGACAACATCGCGTTCGCCCGGCCCGACGCCACCGACGCCGAGATCCGCCGCGCGGCCAAGGCGGCGCACGTCACCGAGTTCGCCGACGCGCTGCCCGAGGGCTTCGGAACCATGGTGGGGGAGCGGGGCGTGAAGCTGTCCGGCGGACAGCGCCAGCGGGTCGCCCTCGCCCGGGCGATCCTGCGCGACGCGCCGATCCTGCTGCTCGACGAGGCGACCAGCGCCCTGGACTCGGAGAGCGAGATCCTCGTCCAGGAGGCGCTGTGGCGGCTCATGGAGGGGCGCACGGCGCTGGTGGTGGCGCACCGGCTGAGCACGGTCGCCACCATGGACCGGCTGGTGGTCCTGGACCGCGGCCGGATCATCGAGCAGGGCACGCACCACGAACTGCTCGCGACGGAGGGGGCCTACGCGAAGCTGTGGCAGCACCAGTCCGGCGGCTTCCTCGAAGATCCTTCCCAGCCGAAAGCCGATCTCGTCTGAACGAGAACGGCGAGGGAGGCGGCCGGCCCCCGCAACGGCGCCGGCCGCCCCCGCCGACTCGTCCGACGACCGGAGGCGTGGACGGCCCGGCTCGCGGGCCGGCACGGACGGGCCATCGGCCCGGCCGCGCCGATGGCCTCCGGCCTGTGAAGCGGCCCGGCCGGCCCCTCGTACCCTGAGTCCCGTGCCAGCCTCCCGTCTCCACCGCACCGCCGTCCTCGTGCTCGAGGGCGCCAAACCCCTCGATGTCGGCATTCCCGCACAGGTGTTCACGACGCGCGCGAGCATGCCGTACGAGGTCCGGGTGTGCGGCGCGGCGCCCGGACTGGTGGCCGGGGGTGACGGACTGTCGTACCACGTCGCCGACGGTCTCGACGCGCTGGAGTGGGCCGACATCGTCTTCATCCCGGGCTACCGGTTCCCCGACCGCGACGACCCGCCGCGGCCCGTGGTCGACGCGCTCGTCGCCGCCCACCACCGGGGCGCGCGGCTCGCGGCCATCTCGACCGGGGCCTTCGCGCTCGCCGCCACGGGCCTGCTCGACGGCAGACGGGCGACGACGCACTGGCACTACGCGCGGGCGCTCGCGGCGAAGCACCCCCGCGTCCAGGTCGACGAGAACGTGCTGTTCATCGACGAGGGCAGCGTCCTCACCTCGGCAGGCGCCGCCTCCGGGATCGACCTGTGCCTGCACATCCTGCGCGGCGACCTCGGGGTGGCCGCGTCGAACCACGCGGCCAGGCGGCTGGTGGCAGCCCCCTACCGCAGCGGCGGCCAGGCGCAGTACGTGCCCCGCAGCGTGCCCGAGCCGCTCGGCGAACGGTTCGCCGCCACCCGCGAATGGGCGCTGCACCGGATCGGCGAACCACTCACCCTGGAGGCGCTCGCCCGGCACGCGGCGGTCTCGCCGCGCACGCTCTCGCGGCGCTTCGTCGAGGACACCGGCTACACCCCGATGCAGTGGGTGATGCGGGCCCGCATCGATGTGGCCCGCGAGCTGCTGGAGCGTTCGGAGCAGAGCATCGAGCAGATCGCCGCGGAGACCGGACTCGGCACGGGGACCAATCTCCGGCTCCACTTCCAGCGGATCCTCGGTACGACGCCGAGCGAGTACCGGCGCACGTTCGCACGGACCGAGTAGCCCGGCGTCCCCGATGGCGTGATCCTTTCGAACCGTGGCGCTCACGCCGCTGCCACGACCGGGGTGCGGCGAGCGAACCTGGTGGCGTACCGCAGGGACGAAGGGACACACCTCATGACTCGCATCGCCATCAACGGATTCGGCCGCATCGGACGCAACGTGCTGCGCGCACTGCTGGAGCGCGACAGCGACCTCGAAGTCGTCGCCGTCAACGACCTCACCGAGCCCGCCGCTCTCGCGCGGCTGCTCGCCTTCGACTCGACGTCCGGCAGGCTGGGGCGCCCGGTGACACTCGACGGGGACGTCCTCGTCGTCGACGGCCGCCGCATCAAGGTGGTCGCCGAGCGCGATCCCGCGCAGCTGCCGTGGGCCGCCCTCGAGGTCGACATCGTGCTGGAGGCCACCGGCCGGTTCACCTCGGCGAAGGCCGCCCGCGCCCACCTCGACGCCGGTGCGAAGAAGGTGCTCGTCAGCGCGCCCTCCGACGGCGCCGATGTCACGCTCGCGTTCGGGGTCAACACCGACGCGTACGACCCGGCCCTGCACACGATCGTCTCGAACGCCTCGTGCACGACCAACGCACTCGCCCCGCTCGCCGCGGTCCTGGACGAACTCGCCGGGATCGAGCACGGTTTCATGACGACGGTGCACGCCTACACGCAGGAGCAGAACCTCCAGGACGGCCCGCACCGCGACCCCCGCCGGGCCCGTGCGGCCGGCGTGAACATCGTGCCGACCACGACCGGGGCCGCCAAGGCGATCGGCCTGGTGCTGCCCAACCTCGAAGGCAAGCTCTCGGGCGACTCGATCCGTGTCCCCGTGCCGGTCGGCTCGATCGTCGAGCTCAACACCACCGTGGCCCGCGACGTATCCCGCGAGGACGTGCTGGCGGCCTACCGCGCCGCGGCCGAGGGGCCGCTCGCCGGGGTCCTGGAGTACTCCGAGGACGCGCTCGTCTCGTCCGACATCACGGGCAACCCGGCCTCGTCGATCTTCGACTCGGAGCTCACCCGCGTCGAGGGCCGGCACGTCAAGGTCGTCGCGTGGTACGACAACGAGTGGGGCTTCTCGAACCGTGTCATCGACACGCTCCAGCTCCTCGCCAACGGCTGAACCGACACCGGATCCACGCGGACCGGCCACCGGGGCCCGGGGTACGGCGCTGAGCGCCGGTCCCCGGGCCCCGGCCCGTCGGGCGACGCTCAGGAAGCGATCGCCATGTCGAAGAGACGGACGTTTCCGTGAGCGGGCAGGACGACGGACTCGACCGTCCTGGACGGGTCCGGCGCGATCGAGTGGGCGAACAGGCTGTACTTCACGGTGGCGTTGGCGTACCCGTCCGGCCGATTGCGGCCGCCCGTCGACTTCGCCAGGGTCCCACCGTGTGCGTCGGCCGGGTCGAACGACCAGTTGGGGAAGCCGAACGTGCCGGTGGTGGAGGTGCCGTCGGTCCAGAAGACGGTGGCCCCGGCAGTGGCGCCGCTGCCGACTCCGGAGCCCAGGAGCGCCGGCTCGGATCCCCGGACGGCCAGGGCGACGGCCTGGCCGGCGCTCGCCCCGTTGCCCTTCGTGCCGGCCGGCACGTCCGGCCACGTCAGGGCGGCGCCCAGCGCTTCGACTTTCGCCCCGGGCGCGAGACCGACCGCGCGAGCTTCTGTGCCGAGAAGCTGTTGCGCTCGTGAGCGGGCCCGCCCCCACCGGCTCCCGTTGCGGACGACTTCGACCCGCGGCAGTACGCGCTCGGCATCCCGCACGACCGCTACCGCCGGCTGCGCGACCACCACCCGGTCGCGTGGCAGGAGACGCCGGGCCGGCCTGACCTGGCCCGGGACACGCTCAGCCCTTTTCGCCCGTAGACACCGGACCGGGCCGCCGACCGGCAGAAGCGAGGTTTTCCCGCTCGGCCGCACCGGCCGCTGCGATGACCGGTTCCAGTTGGGATGTCAGGGCACCGGTGTCGGGCCGCAATGACCCGGCGAAGGCGGCTGAGCCGATCGTGAAGGCATCCGCACCGGCCTCGGCGAGGTCCCGGATCTGGCCGGTGCCGGAGATGGAACCGGCGACGACCAGACGGCCCGAGGTCGCGGCGCGTGCGGCGCGCACCAAATCGAGAGGGCCGGCGTCGGTGGCGCGGTACGCCAGCAGATCGACCCCTGCGCAGCCGGCTGCTTCCGCCCGCCGGCAGTCTGCCGCGACATCGGTGGGAGTGCCGGCCAGGCGGGTGGGGTGACCGACGGGGCGGCCGACGAAGGGCAGATAGCCGATGGCGGTGCCGTGCAGGAGGCCGAGGGTCTCCTCCGTCCACGTTCCGCCCATGAGACGGTCGACACCGAGCTCGACGGCGGTCCGCACGGAGGCGAGCGCCTGCTCCCGGCCGGTGCTCACCACTTCGAGGTAGGTGGTGGCGCCCAGGCCCCTGAGGGCGTCGTGGAGCCGGAAGAGCGTGTCGCGGTCCACGCCGATGTCCTTGAACCCGATGTGGGTGATGCCGAGATCCCTGACGGATTCGAGCACTTCGAGGCAGTCGGTGACGGTCCGGTCGTCGCGGGTGAGCATGAAGATGAAGTCCACGGTGGTCCTTCGGATGTGAGGGGTGGCCGGCCCGAGCCGGTTGTCATCGCGAGGCCGTCGGCTTCGCGGACAGACTGTCGGCGCGGTGCAGCGCGGTGAGCAGACTCAAGTGGTCGGCCGTGCCGCGGCCGGCGATGTCGAAGGCTGTGCCGTGGTCGACGCTGGTACGGACGAAGGGCAGGCCGATGGTGATGTTGACCCCGTGCTCCAGCCCCAGGTACTTGACGGGGATGAGGCCCTGGTCGTGGTACTGCGCGACCACGGCGTCGAACTCGCCTGCGCGCGCCCTCATGAACACGGTGTCGGCCGGCCACGGACCCGAGGCCCGGATCCCCTCGTCCTGAGCGGCCCGGACCGCAGGGGCGATGATCTCCAGGTCCTCGCGGCCGAACAGCCCGTTCTCGCCCGCGTGGGGGTTGAGGCCGGCCACCGCGATGCGGGGAGCGGGCAGACCCCCGCGCCGCAGCGTCCGGTGGGTGAGCCGGATGGTGGCGAGTTCCCGTGCCCGATCGATCGCGTCGATCGCGGAAAGCAGCGACTGATGAACCGTCACCAGCACGACCTGCAGCTCGTCGTTGGCCATCATCATCGCGTAGTCGGTGGTACCCGTGAGATCGGCAAGGATCTCGGTGTGCCCGGGGTAGGGAACCCCGCCGAGCCGCAGCGCTTCCTTGTTGACGGGTGCGGTCACCAGGGCGCGCACGCCGCCGCTCAGGGCGAGTTCGATGCCGCGGCGGACGTACCGAAAGGATGCCGCACCCGCTCGGGCGTCGAGCGCGCCCCAGGGCAGGGCCGTGGTGGGCGGTTCGCCCTCGATGAGGACGTCCACCGTGCCGGGTGCGTACGCCGCTCGGTCGAGGGAGGTGACCGGGTTCAGAACCAGGCCCGTGCCGGTGAACCGGTCCGCCCGGGCCAGGACACGCGCATCGCCGATGACGACGACGGGTACGGTGCGCCGGGGGTCGGCACACGCCCTGAGAACTATTTCAGGTCCGATGCCACAGGGGTCGCCCATGGTGAGGGCGATCGGAGTCATGTGCGTGCCCCCAGGTGGGGGGAGGGCCGGCGCGTGCGTTGCCGCACCAGGTCGCACAGCCGCAGGAGCAGCTCGTCGTTGCCGAAACCACCCGCCTTGATCATGACGGGGAGCGAGGGCAGTCCGGGCGGGGTTCCGCGGGCGACACCGGGTTCCGGTTCGTCGATCAGGTCGACGCCGTCGATGCCGAGGCCCCGGAGCACGCTCGCGGCGGTCTCCCCGCCGGTGACGACGAGCGCGTCGACCTGGCGTTCCTCCACCAGTGCCCGTACGACGGCTGTCAGGGACGCGGCCAGTGCTCGTGAGCTCGCCGGCGGCTGACGTTCATCAGGGGTCCGGAGCGTGAGGACGGGTGCCGTCAGGGCGCGCAGCTCCTCCATCGCGGGGACGGGATCGTGGCCCACGGTGACCCCCTGGACGTCTGCCCGGGAGTGGAGCGCGGCCAGCTGACGGCGGGTCGCCGGGTTGGCGCTGCCGACGACGACGAGGGGCCGCCGGGCCGGTGCGGGGGTGGGCGGGGGCACGTGCGCCTCTGATCCGTCAGCATGTGCGCACCGCCGGGCGAGGGCGGCGGCCAGGCCGGGGGAGCCGACCCACAGCACGTCGTCGAGGTGCGGGACCGCTGCCACCAGGCGGTCGAGGTCGCCGTCCACCGCGGCGGAGCAGACGATCAGCGCACCCCGGCCGGTCAGTGCCGGCAGTTCGTCCGCCTGCTCGGGCCCGACCACGACGGCGTCCGGGAGCACCGTGGTGAGGTCCGCGCACCGCACCGGATGCACGGGGTCGTGGGCGAAGTCGCTTTCGTGGACCGGCACTCCGTGCACGTACTGGACCGCCCCCCGCGTCACTCTGCCCTCCGCCGGGAAGGCGGGGGCGACGACGACTGCCCGCCGCCGCGAGCCCGCCCACGCGGCGCGGATCTCCGCCGCGACATGGCCGCGCAGGGTCGAGTCGACCGTCTTGAGCAGGAGCGCGGAGCCGGCGAAGAGGTGGGCGGCCCGCTCGTTGCGTGCGGCGGCGGCCCCCTCGTCCAGCAGGCGAGTCCCGAGGTCGACGGCGGTCACCCCCGGGGCGCGGGCGGGTGCAGTCGCCGGCTCCGACAGGATGATCCGTGCCTCGTGGCCGGCCCGGCGGAAGGGCGCGGCCCCGTCCCCGGCGCTGGTGAGGTCGTCGGCGAGGATGCCGATGCCCCGCCGGACGTCTGTGCGGGATGTCATGGAATACCTCTCGTCCAACAGCTCATGTGTGACCGGATCCATGGTCGATGACGTCAACGGCCCAGGACAAACGATTCGTTCTCACAGGGCCTGTGAGGAGAACTCACCGATAGGATGCAGTGGTGCGATGGTCCTCGCTTCCTCCGTTGAACACCCTCCTGCCCTTCGAAGCGACGGTCCGGCACGGGAGCATGACCGCTGCGGCGCAGGAGCTGCACGTGACGCACGGGGCGGTCAGCCGACAGGTGCAGAACCTGGAACGGGCACTCGGCGTCGCCCTGTTCGAACGCCGGACCCGCAGCCTGCTGCCCACCCGGGAAGCGCGCCAACTGGCCGCGGCGATCAGGGATGCGCTCGGTCAGGTCGACGCCGTCGCCCGGCAGATCTCCCGTCGCGTGCCCGACGGGCCGCTCACCGTGTCGTGCGAGCCGACGCTCCTGATGCGGTGGCTCATCCCCCGTCTGCCCGACCTGGCGGTGCGCGTGCCCGGCCTCACCGTCCATCTGTCCGCAGGGGGAGGCCCCGTCCTCTTCGAACGGGACGCGATCGACCTCGCTATCCGCCGCGACGACTTTCCCTTTCCCGCAGGAGCGCACCGGACGCGTCTGTTCGCCGAGCGGATCGGACCGGTGTGCCGGCCCGACCTCGTCGCGCGGCTCACGGCCCCCGGCATGGCGGAGACCACTCTTCTGCATTCCGGGACGCGGCCCGAGGCCTGGGACGACTGGAAGCGCCTCACGGGCACCTCCTTGGAGCCGGCCGCGCAGCAGACCCTTGAGCACTTCTACCTGACCCTTCAGGCTGCATCGGCCGGCGTGGGGGCCGCGATCGCCCCGTACGCCCTCGTCCACGACGACCTGGAACGGGGCCAGCTCGTCGCCCCCTTCGGATTCGTCCCCGACGGCACGGGCTACCACCTCCTGAGCAGCCGGCCGCCCGGCCGGGACCCAGGTGTCCACCGGCTGACGTCATGGCTGAGGAGCCGTGCGGAAGAGCTGGACGCCGATTCCCGGCGGGCGCAACCGCCGGACCCCGGCCAGGGGTGAGCGGCGCCCGGCGCGCCCGGCGCCGCTCGCTTGCGGCGGGGCGGCGGGCACGGCAGGGTTCCGGGTGTGGCCACCTTGCTGATCGTGCATCACACGCCCTCGCCCCACTGTCAGGCACTGCTCGAAGCCGTCGTCTCCGGTGCGACGACGGAGGAGATCGAGGGGGTCCGGGTGGTACGGCGGGCGGCGCTGGCCGCGACGGCATCCGACGTCCTCGCCGCCGACGGCGTGCTGCTCGGAACCCCGGCGAACCTCGGCTACATGTCCGGTGCCCTCAAGCACTTCTTCGACCAGATCTACTACCCGTGCCTGGACGCGACGCGCGGCCGCCCCTTCGGGTACTACGTGCACGGCGGGAACGACGTCACCGGGGCCGTGCGGGCCATCGAGTCGGTCACCACGGGGCTGGGATGGCGCCGCGCGGCCGACGCCGTGACGGTGACGGGACAACCCGCCAAGGCCGACACCGAGGCGTGCTGGGAGCTGGGGGCGACCCTCGCCGCCGGTCTGGCGGACTGACTCGCACCCCCGTCGCCGGCTCATCGGCATACCCGGCTCCGCGGCGACGCCCGCCGGCTGCCGATGCCCCGCGATGGGCCGCCGGGCGTCGGATGTGCCTTGCGGGCGGCCACGGAGCGTTACCCCCGGGGCTCTGAGGTGGGGTGATGTCACCCGCTTGCCGGTCGCGAGGTTGCCGCTAATGTCGATATGTAGGCCATAAGTGCACGTTTGCTATCCGCGCTCTCCCAGGAGAGGGACGGCGCCGCACGAGAAGGAGCCTCCCATGACCCGTACATTGCGGAGCGCGCTCGCTCTGGCCGGAGCGGCAGCCCTGTCGCTGGGCGCGGTGGCGACCAGCGGTGCAGCGCAGCCGGCTGCGGGCCGCGCGGCCGACGAGGTGAAGATCGGCCTGCTGCTGCCCGAGAGCAAGACCACGCGGTACGAGAAGTTCGACCGGCCGTACATCGAGGACAAGATCAAGGAACTGGCGCCGGGCGCCCAGATCGACTACTACAACGCCGCCGAGAGCGCCACCACACAACAGCAGCAGGTGAACACCGCCCTCGCCAAGGGCGACAAGGTCCTCATCCTGGACGCTGTGGACGCCAAGTCGATCCAGTCCTCCGTGCAGAAAGCGCGGGACGCGGGAGCGAAGGTCGTGGCGTACGACCGGCTCGCGCAGGGCCCCGTCGATGCCTACGTCTCGTACGACAACCGCAAGGTCGGCGAGTTGCAGGGCAAGGCCCTGCTCGACGCGCTGGGTGACAAGGCGGAGAGCGGCGAGATCGTCATGCACAACGGTTCGCCGACCGACCCGAACGCCGCCGAGTTCAAGGCCGGAGCGCACTCCGTCCTCGACGGCAAGGTGAAGATCGGGAAGGAGTACGACACCCCGAACTGGGACCCTAACAACGCCAACCAGCAGATGGCAGGTGCCATCAGCGCACTCGGCAAGGACAAGATCGTCGGCGTGTACTCGGCCAACGACGGTCTGGCCGCCGGTATTGCCACCGCACTGAAGGCGGCCGGCATCAACGTGCCCCTGACCGGTCAGGACGCCCAGCTCGACGCGATCCAGCGGATTCTGCTCGGCACCCAGACCATCACCGTCGAGAAGCCGTACAAGCCGGAGGCGGACACGGCGGCCGCGATGGCCGTCGACCTCGCGCAGGGCAAGGACATCCCCAAGTCCCTGACGCCGACCACCGTCACCAGTGGCAGCGGTGAGAAGGTACCGGCCAAGCTGCTGACACCGGTCGTGGTCGACAAGGACAACATCAAGGACACCGTCGTCAAGGACGGCCTGTACTCGGTCGAGGAGATCTGTACTCCCGCCTACGCCGACGCCTGCGAGAAGACAGGCCTTCAGTAGGTCCCTCGTCCACGCATGCGGACGGGCCGCAGCGCGCGGCTCGTCCGCACGGGGGCCGAGACCGTCCGTCCATGCGCACGGGCAATCCAGGAGGCGGTTCCTTTGCCGCAAGCACCTGTGCTCACTCTGCGGGGGATCTCCAAACGATTCGGCGCCGTCCAGGCACTCTCGGGATTCGACCTCGAAGTCCACCCGGGCGAGGTCGTCGCGCTCGTCGGCGACAACGGTGCCGGCAAGTCGACCGCGGTCAAGGCCATCGCGGGAGTCAACCCGCCGGACGAGGGCGTCATCGAATGGCAGGGCCGCCGGGTCGCCATCGGCCGGCCCCACGACGCCCAGAACCTCGGCATCGCCACGGTCTACCAGGACCTGGCCCTGTGCGACAACCTCGACGTGGTGGGCAATCTCTTCCTCGGCCGCGAATTGCGCCGCTTCGGTGTGCTCGACGAGGTCCGCATGGACCAGCGCTCGCGCGAACTGCTCGACACGCTGTCCATCCGCATCCCGAGCGTCCGCATCCCCGTCGCCTCGCTCTCCGGCGGACAGCGCCAGACGGTGGCCATCGCCCGTTCCCTGATCGGCGATCCGCTGGTCGTCATTCTGGACGAACCCACCGCGGCCCTGGGCGTGGAGCAGACGGCCGAGGTCCTCGACCTGGTCGAGCGGCTCAGGGAACGCGGCCTCGGGACCATCCTGGTCAGCCACAACATGGTGGACGTGATGGCGGTCGCGGACCGGATCGCGGTGATGCGACTGGGGCGCAACAACGGCTTCTTCGACCGGCGTTCCACCACCACCGAGGAGATCATCTCCGCCATCACCGGAGCCTCCGACAGCGCCGTCACCCGCCGCCAGGCCCGTAAGCGGGAGGAGGAGCGATGAGCCGGGAACCCGTACACGACGACGCCCAGGAACCGGCGCACGACGCCATGCCCGCCGTCGACACCCGCCTGCTCGTCCGCGAGGAGGGCATCCGCGGGTACGCCGGGGAGTTCTGGCGCAAGATGCGCAGCGGAGAACTGGGCTCCCTCCCCGTCGTCATCGCCGTGATCATCATCTGGACCGTGTTCGGCAGCCTGAACAGCACGTTCCTCTCGGCCCAGAACCTCTCCGACCTCAGCCAGCAGATCGTCGGCACCGGCATGATCGCCGTCGGCATCGTCTTCGTGCTCCTCCTCGGCGAGATCGACCTGTCCGTCGGCTCAGTCAGCGGTCTGTGCGCCGCGATCTTCGCCGTACTCAACGTCCTGAACGGCATGAACGAATGGCTGGCGCTCCTGATCGCGATCCTGGGCGGAGCGGCCGTCGGCCTCATCCAGGGCTTCTTCTTCGCGAAAGTGGGTGTGCCCGCGTTCGTCGTCACCCTTGCGGGCAACCTTGCCTGGAACGGGCTGATGCTGCAGGTGCTCGGCTCCAGCGGCACGGTCAACATCCCCGCCGACAGCATCGTCGCCGAGGTCTACTCGACCATCTACCACAGCCCGGCCGCCGCCTATGCGACCGCGGCCGTCGGGGTCGGACTGTTCCTGGCGGCCTCCCTCCTGGACGCCGCCCGCCGCAGGGCTGCCAGGGTGCCGTCCCGCCCGGTCGCCGAGATCGTGCTGCGCGCGGTCGTCATCGCCGCCATCGCCTTCGTCACCGCGTACATCCTCAACCGGTACCAGGGCCTCCCGCTGGCCCTCCTGATCTTCCTGATCGTGCTGGTGGTCCTGGACTTCGTGCTGCGCCGCACCACGTACGGACGGAAGGTCTTCGCGGTCGGCGGCAACTCCGAGGGGGCGCGGCGGGCCGGCATCAGTGTGCCGTTCGTCCGGATGTCCGTCTTCTCGATCGCCGGCACCATGGCGGCCGTCGGCGGCCTCTTCCTTGCCGGGCAGATCCAGTCGGCGAGCCAGACCTCGGGCGGCGGCAACCTGCTGATGAACGTCATCGCGGCCGCCGTCATCGGCGGCACGAGCCTGTTCGGCGGGCGGGGTTCCGTCTGGTCGGCCCTGCTCGGCGCCCTGGTGATCGGGTCCATCCAGTCCGGGATGAACATCATGGGGGTGAGCAACGCGGTCCAGTTCATGATCACGGGATCGGTCCTGCTGGCGGCCGTGGTCGTCGACTCGCTGTCCCGCAGGAGTCAGAAGGCCGCGGGGCGTGCGTGATCCGTAAGCGCACGGGCCCCGTGCGCACCGTCCCGCCCAGGGAACAGAGCGCGCGGTCGCCTTGTTGTGCTCCATGGTGGTGCCCCCCATGTCCCTTGTGGGCACCACCATGATCTACAGGGGCATTGCGTGGCGCTGCCGGCGCGCGTAGCGTTCCGGGCAGGTCATGAGTGTCAGCGACAAGCCCTGGCTTGCTGACCGGCAACCCTCCTACGCGGCGGGGTGCTCCAAGTGACGACCAGGCGGGGCCCGTCCGGGCTCCGCAAGCGCGAGGCCCCCGGGCCCGCCGAGCCGGAGGAGCGGAGGCGAGGGTCATGCAGGCGGTGTCCCGCCCGCTCGTCAAGGTGCTCGCACCCCGGTGCCGCGTCCACCTCTACTCCCGGCCGCACATCGACCTCCAGCGCGTGGCCGGCGCGCTCTGTCGTTCCTGACCCGTTCCCGCGACGCCGAACCTCCCGACGAGGCCCGGCGCTCACCCACGGTCGATCAGGAAGGCACCCTGTCGTGTCCGCATCAGCATCCCCGCATCCTTCCCCGTCCCCCTCGCTGCACCTCGCCGTCGCACTCGACGGCACGGGCTGGCACCCCGCCGCCTGGCGCGAACCGGAGGCCCGGCCGGGAGAACTGCTCACCGCCGCGTACTGGGCCGACACCATCACCGAAGCCGAGCGCGGCCTGCTCGACTTCGTGACGATCGAGGACGCGCTCGGTCTCCAGTCCTCGCGGTTCACCGAGCCCGACGACCGCACCGACCAGGAGCGGGGGCGCCTCGACGCGGTGCTCATCGCCGCCCGGGTGGCCCCCCTGACGCGGCACATCGGGCTCGTCCCCACCGTGGTCGCCACGCACACCGAGCCGTTCCACCTCTCCAAGGCGATCGCCACCCTGGACTACGTGAGCACCGGCCGCGCCGGTCTGCGCATCCAGGTGTCGGCCCGGCAGCACGAAGCCGCCCACTTCGGCCGCCGTACGTTCCCGCGCTTCGGCGTCGGCGAACTGGACACACCGGCCGTACAGGCGCTGACCGCCGAACTCTTCGAGGAGGCCGGCGACTACGTCGAGGCGGTACGCCGCCTCTGGGACAGCTGGGAGGACGGCGCCGAGATCCGGGACGCGGCCACGGGCCGCTTCATCGACCGCGAGAAACTGCACTACACCGACTTCGAGGGCCGGTACTTCAGCGTCAAGGGTCCCTCGATCACGCCCCGGCCTCCGCAGGGCCAGCCGGTCGTCAGCGCCCTCGCGCACCGGAGCGTCCCCTTCCAGCTGGTGGCCCGCTCGGCGGACATCGGATACGTGACCCCGCACGACGCCGGCCGGGCCCGCGCCGTCGTCGACGAGATCCGCGCGGAACAGGCGGCGGCCGGGCGGGCGGCGGAACCCCTCCACATCTTCGGGGACCTCGTGGTCTTCCTCGACGACGACCCCGCGACCGCCAGGGCCCGCCGGGACCGCCTGGACGGCCTCGCCGGACACCCGTACACCAGCGACGCGAAAATCTTCACCGGCACCCCCGCGCAACTGGCGGACCTTCTCCTGGAATGGCGGCAGGCCGGGCTCTCCGGCTTCCGGCTGCGCCCCGCGGTGACCGGCCACGACCTCCCGGCGATCAGCCGCCGGCTGGTCCCCGAGCTGCAGCGCCGAGGCGCCTTCCGGACCGCGTACGAGGCCGACACCCTGCGCGGGCTGCTCGGCCTCGCCCGCCCCGCCAACCGCTACGCCACCGTCTGAGCCGGAAGGACCACCGACATGACCGCCATCAACGGCGCCGGCCGCAGCACCGGCAAGCCGCTCAAGCAGATCCACCTCGCCGCCCACTTCCCGGGCGTCAACAACACCACCGTGTGGAGTGACCCCGAGGCCGGCAGCCACGTGGAGTTCAGCTCGTTCGCGCACTTCGCCCGCACCGCCGAGCGTGCCAAATTCGACTTCCTGTTCCTCGCCGAAGGGCTCCGCCTGCGCGAACAGGGCGGTCAGATCTACGACTTGGACGTGGTGGGCCGCCCCGACACCTTCACCGTGCTGTCCGCCCTCGCCGCGGTCACGGAGCGCCTCGGCCTCACGGGAACGATCAACTCCACGTTCAACGAGCCCTATGAGGTGGCCCGCCAGTTCGCCAGCCTCGATCACCTCTCGGGCGGACGCGCGGCGTGGAACGTCGTCACCTCGTGGGACGCCTTCACGGGCGAGAACTTCCGGCGCGGCGGATTCCTGCCGCAGGAGGAGCGGTACTCCCGGGCCAGGGAGTTCCTCGCCACGGCCAACGAACTGTTCGACTCATGGCGCGGCGACGCCATAGCCGCCGACCAGCGGACCGGCACCTTCCTTCGGGACGCGGCGGCCGGAACCTTCGCGCACAAGGGGCAGCACTTCGACATCGAGGGGCGATTCAACGTCCCGCGCAGCCCGCAGGGCCGCCCGGTGATCTTCCAGGCCGGGGACTCCGAGGAAGGACGCGAGTTCGCGGCCGAGGGCGCCGACGCGATCTTCAGCCGCTACAGCACCCTCGAAGAGGGCCAGGCGTTCTACGGGGACCTGAAGGGCCGCCTCGCCCGCCACGGCCGCAGCCACGACCAGCTCCTGATCCTGCCCGCCGCGACCTTCGTCCTCGGCGACACGGACGCCGAGGCGCGGGAACTGGCCCGCGAGGTCCGCGGACAGCAGGTCAGCGGCGCCACCGCGATCAAGCACCTCGAGTTCGTCTGGAACCGCGACCTCTCCTCGTACGACCCCGAGGGCCCGCTGCCCGACATCGATCCGGACCCCGGCGAACACACCGTCGCCCGCGGCCGCGCCCAGGTGCGCATGTACCGTGACCCGCTGGCGACCGCCCGGGAATGGCGGGAGCTCGCGGCCGCCAAGAACTGGTCGATCCGCGACCTGGTCATCGAGACCGGCAGCCGCCAGTCCTTCGTCGGCTCACCGGCCACCGTCGCTTCGGCCATCAACGACTTCGTCCAGGCCGATGCCGCCGACGGCTTCATCCTCGTCCCGCACATCACCCCCGGCGGACTCGACGTCTTCGCCGACACGGTGGTCCCGCTCCTGCAGGAGCGCGGGGTGTTCCGCACGGAGTACCGGGGCACGACGCTCCGCGACCACCTGGGCCTGAACCACCCGGACGGCGCCGGGGCGGTCGAGCACGCGGCCCCCTGACAGCCGGCCCCCTCGTTAGGCTTCGGCCGCATGACCGACCCCTACCTCGAAGTCCTGCGCACCCGGCCCGAACTGGCCGAGGCGGCAGCCTTTCCCTTCAACTTCGACGTGAGCCGGGCCTACCACGTCGAAGACGTGCACCTGGCGTCCGGTGCGTCGTTGGAGCCGATCGCCGGCGACGACACCGGAGGCACGTTCTTCCTCTCCGGGGGAGAGGCTGTGCTGTACGCCTCGTCGGAAGGGGACGCGGTGCTGATCGCCGACAGCGTCGGTGAGGCGCTGGAGATGCAGATCCGGCTGCCCGAGTGGTGCGAGAACCTCACGGAGGACATGGACGAGGAGGCGATGCGCGCCGCCGTGCGCGGGTGCGACGCGGAGGCACGCGCGGAGTTCGCCCCGGAACTGGACGAACAGCGTGCGGTGCTGATCCGTGGCCTCGGTCTTCCGGAGCGGCCGCTGACCGAGCTCTTCGCGAGGGCGGAGTCGGCCGCCGGGCGAACCGAGCCGGACCACCTCCTGCTCAACTCCGCTGACCTGTGCGCGTACCGGCTGTCCGCTCCCTACCGGATGAGCCTGCGCGACGTCGTCCTCGGACCGGGAAGGGAGGCGCTGAAGCGCGTACGCGCCGGTGACCTCGCCGCGGAGCAGGAGGCGGCAGGGGACCCGGTGCTGCGCACGGGGGTCCTGAGGGCGGCCCAGTTCGATCGCCGGGACGCTGATCTGCCGCTGCTGCGCCGGGTGCTGGAGGCCGAATGCGGCGCGGGGACCGAGCGGTTCGAGGAACGGACCCTGGCCGCGGTGCTGGTCGCCCTGCACGGACACGAGGAGGACGTCCTCCGGCTGCGGCAGGCCACCTCGGGGGTGGTCACGGACGCCGGCACCGCCGTCGAATGGGCCCGGGCCGAGGAAGCGAGGCGGCACGGGCGGGACATCGCGGCCGAGAGCGAGTTCACCTGGACGCGGCTGGCGCAGCGACAGGGCCGCGTCGAGCACGCCCGTGCCGCGCTCATCCGCATGCTCGACGACACGGGCCCGGACGCACGCCGGCTCCGGGAACTGAGCCGTGCGCTCGAAGACATCGGCGACCACGCGCAGGCGGCCCGTGCCCAGGCCCCTCTTCTCTCCCTCCAGGACACGGCGTCGGACCGGGCCTCGGAGGCGTACGTCCTGGCCCGCCTGGAGCGCCGCAAGGGCGACCTCGCCGCGGCCGGCCGGGCTCTGGAGCGGGCCCGGGCGGCCGTCGGCCAGGGAAGTCCCGCGCCGGACGCGGACATGGCCGGGTGGCACCGACGCGGGATCGGCCGGCTGATCACCGAAGAGCACCTGGAGCTGACACTGGCCGCCGCCGGAGTGGGCGACGCGGACTTCGCGCGCGCGACGATGGCGCACGCGAGGAGGCTGCTGGACACGATCGGCAAGGAATCCGCGAAGGCGCTCAGCGCGCTGTCCACCCGGGCGAAATGGGCCGTGGCCGGGCGGTGAGCGACCGGGCACGACTCCCCGCTCGTGGCCGCGCTCCCGCGCGCGGCGGCGGTGCACCGCACGGTGCGGAGAGCCCGTGCGCGAACACCGGGCGGGCGGATGCGGGTCGCGAGGCCGCTTCGGAGCGCTGCCGTGTGAGCCGTCCGGAGCCTGGGCTCAGGCCCGCGGCCCGCTCGCGCCGGGTGCTCCCGCGCGCAGTCCGTCCATCACGAGGTCCAGCAGCCGGGCGGCCCTCGGCTGCCAGTCGCTGTGCGGGTCGAGCTGCCAGAGGCCGGCGATGGCGAGCTGGAAGTCGTCGGGGGTCACCCCGGGGCGGATCGTGCCCGCCTCCTCGTTCGCCTGCAGCAGGAGGGTGATGCCGCGGGTCACCGGACCGTGTCCCAGTTGGGCCAGGCTGCCGTTGCACGCGGTGGTGCGGAGGGCGACGGCCAGGCCGGCCTTGGCCATGGCGTACTGCGCCAGCCGGTCCATCCACTCGCGCAGGGCCCGGTCGGGGGCGCGGGTTCTGAGCAGCTGGGCCGCGGTGTCGGCGACCTGCTGCATCTCGTAGCGGTAGACCTCGAGGACGAGGGCCTCACGGTTGGGGAAGTTGCGGTAGAAGGTCCCCTGGCCGACGCCGGCCTTCTTCGCGATCGTGCTCACCGGGGCGTCCGCCGCGCGCGTCAGCTCCACCAGGGCCACGGCCAGGATGCGCTCGCGGTTGCGCTGGGCGTCCGGACGCTGGGGCGTGCTCTTCTCCTCGTCCACGCCTCCTCCTTCCGGAAAACGCGGCCACGACGGTCACGAAACGCGGCCACGGCCTTGCTAAGCGGACAGCTGTCCGCTAGGTTCGACAGATAAGCGGACGATTGTCCGCTTCCCTTCATCCTAGCGGTAGATCCGGCCTTTTCGGCCGCCCCGCGTCCCGGCCGCCCGCCCCCACCCGAACCGCCTCTCCCTCCCGGTACGGCTGCCGGGATCGTCTCGTTCGACGCGCATAAGCAATGCGAAAGAAGGCTGAGCATGGCCCCATCGACGTCCAGTGCCATCACCCTGAACATCAATGGCGAAAAATACACGCTGCCCGTCGACCACCGCACCACCCTGCTTGACGCCCTGCGCGAGCGCCTCGACCTGACCGGCACCAAGAAGGGCTGCGACCAGGGGCAGTGCGGTGCCTGCACGGTGCTGCTCGACGGACGGCGGACCGTCTCCTGTCTGCAGCTCGCGGTCGCCGCCGAGGGGCGCGCGATCACCACCATCGAAGGTGTGGCCGACGGGGACCGACTGCATCCCGTGCAGCAGGCGTTCCTCGATCTCGACGGATACCAGTGCGGCTACTGCACTCCCGGGCAGATCTGTTCGGCCCTCGCCGTGATCGAGGAACACGCCGCGGGCTGGCCGAGTGCCGTGACCGGCGACATCCGGCCGGAGGCCGGGATACCCGAGCTCACCGCAGAGGAGATCCGTGAGCGGATGAGCGGCAACCTCTGCCGCTGCGGCGCCTATATGTCGATCGTGCAGGCCGTGGCGCGCGCGGCCGAAGCGGCGGCGGCCGACACCGAGGAGGCCGTGGCATGAGGGAATTCGGATACGAACGCGCCCTCGACGTCTCCGGGGCCGTGGCCCTGCTCGCCGAGGAGCCCGGCGCCCTCCTCCTCGGCGGCGGAACGAATCTCGTCGACCTGATGAAGGCCGGTGTGGAGCGGCCGACGCTCCTCGTCGACGTACAGGAACTCCCGCTCGGCGGACTCGCGTTCACGCCTGACGGCGGGCTGCGCATCGGGGCCACCGTCACCAACAGCGACCTCGCCGTCCACGCCGACGTCCGCCGGCACTACCCGGCTCTGGCACAGGCCGTCCTGGCCGGCGCCTCCGGACAGCTGCGCAACATGGCCACCGTCGGGGGGAACCTCCTCCAGCGGACCCGCTGCGGCTATTTCGGCGACGTCGCCCAACCGTGCAACAAGCGCACCCCGGGCAGCGGTTGTCCCGCGGTGGCGGGCGAGCACCGCAACCACGCCATCCTCGGCGCATCCGAGCACTGCGTGGCGACGCACCCCTCGGACATGGCGGTCGCGCTCGCGGCCTTCGACGCCGTGATCACGTACGAAACGGCCGACGGCCCGGGCGAGTTGCCGATCGCCGACTTCTACCTGCCGGTGGGGGAGACCCCGCACCTCGAGACGGCTCTGCCGCCCGGAGCGCTGATCACCGGTGTCACCGTGCCGCCGGCCTCCGTCGCCGCGCACTCCCGCTACCGGAAGGTACGCGAGCGTGCCTCCTTCGCGTTCGCGATCGGCTCCGTCGCCGCGGCGCTCGACGTCCGGGACGGCGTCGTGCGCGAAGCGCGCCTGGCCCTCGGCGCGGTGGCGTCCCGGCCCTGGCGGGCCCACACGGCCGAACGGGCCCTGACCGGCGGTCCCGCGGACGCGGTGGCGTTCGCCGCGGCGGCGGACGCCGAACTGGCGGCCGCCGAGCCCCTTGCGGAGAACGGATACAAGGTGACCCTGATGCGCAACCTCGTCACGGCCGTGCTCACCGAACTCGCCGAGGAGGCCGCCCGATGACCACCACGACCGAGAACACCGCGGTGACCGGAGCGGTCGGCACCGCCCGCACACGCGTGGAGGGCCGGGACAAGGTCACCGGCACGGCCCGCTACGCCGGAGAGATCCCCTTCGCCGAACTCGCGCACGGCTGGCTCGTGTTGTCGACCGTGGCGCGCGGCCGCATCCGGTCCGTGGAGGACGCTCCCGTCCGGGCGATGCCCGGGGTCCTGACCGTGCTCCACCACGCGAACGCGCCACGGGTCGACACCGGGTACATGGGCATGCTGGGACCGCCCAACCCGGTCGTCGGACTCTTCCAGCACGACCGGGTGCCCTTCCTCGGCTGGCCCGTCGCCCTGGTCGTCGCCGAGACGTCCGAGCAGGCCCGGGAGGCCGCCGAGGCGCTGGTGGTGAGCTACGACCGGGAACCGCACGACGTGGAGTTCTCCGCCGGGCACTCCGGTGCCTACACACCGGACCA
The DNA here is from genome assembly GCF_004795105.1 of Streptomyces sp. A0642. Lineage (GTDB taxonomy): Bacteria > Actinomycetota > Actinomycetes > Streptomycetales > Streptomycetaceae > Streptomyces. Next base: position 253,928 of record NZ_SSBL01000003.1, read on the forward strand.
GCGCGCGATGGAGCAGGCCGACACGGAGAAGGGGGACCTGGAGGCCCGGCTCCGCGAGGCCGCCTTCGTCGTCGAGGAGGAGTACACCACCCCGGAGGAACACCACAACTCCATGGAGCCGCACGCGGCGACGGCCCGCTGGGAGGGCGGCCGGCTGGATGTTCTCGACTCCAACCAGGGCACCTTCTGGGTGGCGAGCGAACTCGCGTCGCTCTTCTCGCTCGATCCGGGATCCGTCCGGGTGCGCTCCGAGCATGTCGGCGGCGGCTTCGGATCGAAGGGGCTGGCGCCCCACCAGGTGGCCGCCGTGATGGCCGCCACCCTGCTCCACCGCCCCGTGCGCGTCGTGATGACGCGCCGTCAGATGTTCTCGCTGGTCGGGTTCCGCAGCCCCACCGCGCAGCGCGTCACGCTCGGCGCCGACGCCGAGGGACGCCTGCGGGCCTTCGACCACCAGGCGCTGAGCCTCACGTCGACCGTGCACGAGTTCGTCGAGCCGAGCGCCGCTGTCGGACGCACCATGTACGACGCCGACGCGCACCGTACGGGGCACCGGCTGGTGCGGCTCGACGTGCCGACCCCGACCTGGATGCGGGCGCCGGGTGAGGCGCCCGGTTCCTTCGCCCTCGAATCGGCCATCGACGAGCTGGCCGAGAAGTGCGGTCTGGACCCCATCGAGCTGCGCGTGCGCAACCAGCCCGCGGTGGGTCCCGTGTCCGGGCTGCCCTTCAGTCGCCGCAACCTGCTCGCCTGCTTCGAGGAAGGCGCCCGCCGCTTCGGCTGGGCGGACAGGGATCCCCGTCCCGGGGTGCGCCGCGAGGGGCGCTGGCTCCTGGGCACCGGAATGGCGGCCACCTCCTTCTCGGCGGGTGTCGGCCCGTCCACGGCGGCCGTGACCGCGGAGCAGGACGGCGGTTTCACCGTACGGATCAACGCGGCGGACATCGGGACCGGGGCGCGGACCGCCATGCTCGCGGTCGCAGCCGACGCCCTGCGGGTGGACCCGGCGCGGATCCGCGTACGCCTCGGGGACAGCGACCTCGGCCCCGCGTGGATCGCCGGCGGCTCGATGGGCACCCGCTCCTGGGCGTGGGCGGTGCGGCTGGCCGCGGACGAACTGCGCGAACTGCTCGCCCTCGGGGGCACGATTCCGCCGGAGGGGCTCACGACCCGCTCGGACACCGGCGAGGCCATCGGCGCCCTGGCGAAGAGGGAACGGCACTCCTACGGGGCGCAGTTCGCCGAGGCCGCGGTGGACGTCACCACCGGTGAGGTGCGCGTACGGAGGCTGCTCGGCATCTTCGCCGCAGGCACCATCGTCAACCCGCTCACCGCCCGGAGCCAGCTCGTCGGCGGCATGACCTGGGGGCTCTCCATGGCCCTGCACGAGGAGGCGGTCCGCGACGCGGCGTCCGGCGGCTACGTCAACGCCGACCTGGCGGGATACCACGTCGCCGCCCACGCCGACGTCGAGCACATCGAGGCGGACTGGGTCGACGACCACGACCCGGAGGACCCGGTCGGGATCAAGGGTGTGGGCGAGATCGGCATCGTGGGCGTCGCCGCCGCGATCGCCAACGCGGTCTGGCACGCGACCGGTGTGCGCCACCGCAGCCTGCCGATCCGCCCCGACCGCGTCCTCGCGGCCGCGGAAGAGGCACGACGGCGGGCTGCGGAGGAAGTACCGGGTGCTTGACATCGCGGCGGAGCTGAACCGCTGGTCCGAGGAGGGCCGGGACTACGCCGTCGCCACGGTGGTCGCGGTCGACGGCAGCGCGCCCCGGGCCCCGGGCGCGGCCATGGCCGTCGACGGCGAAGGGACCGCGATCGGTTCGGTCTCCGGGGGCTGCGTGGAGGGCGCCGTGTACGAACTGTGCGTGCAGGCGCTTCAGGACGGCCGGACCGTGCGGGAGCGGTTCGGGTACAGCGACGAGGACGCGTTCGCCGTGGGACTCACCTGCGGCGGTGTCATCGACGTCCTCGTCACGCCGGTGCGTTCCGAAGGGCCTTTGTTCCGCGCGGCGTTGGCGGCGGCCGTCCGTGACGAGCCGGCGGCGCTCGCCCGGGTGGTGCGCGGACCGGACGGACTGCTCGGCGGCGCGCTGCTGGTCCGGGGCGACGGATCGTACGAGGGCAGCCTCGACGGCCGTGTGGCCCTGGACCGCAGGGCGGCGGCCGAGGCCCGGGCGCTCCTGGACGCGGGCCGCACCGGCACCGTCGAGATCGCGGAGGACGGGACGAGCTGCCCGGGCGGCCTGACGCTCTTCGTGGAGTCGAGCGTCCCGCCACCCCGGATGATCGTGTTCGGCGCGGTGGACTTCGCCACGGCACTGGTCCGGGCGGGCAAGTTCCTCGGCCACCATGTGACGGTGTGCGACGCCCGGCCCGTCTTCGCGACGCGCGACCGCTTCCCCGAGGCGGACGACGTGGTGGTCGACTGGCCGCACCGGTACCTCGCGGGCGCCGTCACCGACGAGCGGACGGTCCTGTGCGTGCTCACCCACGACGCCAGGTTCGACCTCCCGCTCCTGGAGACGGCCCTGCGCCTGCCGGTCGCGTACGTCGGCGCGATGGGCTCGCGCCGCACGCACGAGGAGCGCAACCAGCGGCTGCGGGAAGCCGGGGTCACCGAGGAGGAACTGGGCCGCCTGCACTCCCCGATCGGCCTCGACCTCGGCGCCCGTACGCCGGAGGAGACCGCCGTGTCCATCGCCGCGGAGATCGTGGCGGAGCGCCGGGGCGGCACGGGCGCTCCCCTGACCGGGGCGCGGACGCCCATCCACCACGACGTCGACGGCGGCATCGGGGCAGCGGTTCCCTGAGTGTCAGAGGCATGCGGTTGACTGCCGTTCATGGCCGAACCCGCATACGTCGACGTCGTCTGGCAGCACCTGCGTCACGCGCTCGGGCCCGCTCCCGAACCCCGTCCGGCCGTCCTTCTGGACGTGCCGGACGGGACGGACTTCCGGGAACTGGTCGAGGAGATCTCCGGCAGGGCGGGGCACCCCCGCACGCTGATCGACGACGGCCGCAGGACGGTGCCGCTCAACGCGCGTACCGGACTCCCGCTCGTCGAGCCCTTCGGCGAGGACGTGCGCGAACTGCGCGCGTGGCCCTACTGGAACGACTGGATCGGGTGTGCCCGTGTGGTCCGGGCCGGACGCGAGCACACGGTCGCCGTGATCGCCCACCGCGCGGACCCGGCGGCGGAGGGGGTGCCCGAGGACGCCTCGTGGACCGAGAAGCTGCGTCTGGTCACCGGGTGGGAACCCGCTCCCCGTACCCCGGTCGACTGGCAGGCCGCCGAACAGGCCCTGGGTACGAGGCTCCCGGGCGACTACAAGGAGATCGTGGACCTCTTCGGGTGCGGCAGCTTCGACATGTACCTCGAACTGCTCGTCCCCGGCGTGCGCGGACTGGACCTGGTGGACTGGTCCTTGTCGGCCCGGGCTCACGGGGCTGACCTCTGGCGGCCCCATCCCGTCCATCCGGATCCCGCCGGTCTTCTGCGCTGGGGGGTCTCGGAGCAGGAGCTCGACTTCGTCTGGCAGACGGGCGCGGCCGATCCGGACGACTGGCCCGTACTCGTCCGCACGGACTTCGACACCTGGGAGCGCTACGAGTGCGGTGCGGGCGAGTTCCTCGTGCGTCTGCTCACCGACACGCGGCTCGGCCACCCCACCAGCCGCATAGCCGCCCACTGCTTCGTGGACTACGCGTGAGGACGGCGCGACGGAGACCACGCCGCAGGTGACGGGGTTCCCTGGGCCTCGTCATGGGCATGCCATGGCAGGGCCGTGTCCGGCAGGCGTGATCCAGGAGGAAGCAGTGAAGCACACAGGACGACTCCGCAACGCGTTACTCACCCTTTCCACGGCCACGGTGCTCGTCGTCGCCGCTTCCGGCAGTGCCTTCGCCGCCGTGCCGGGCGCGCTGCCGGCGCAGGCGGACGGGCTGGAGCAGACGTTCCAGCCCGCTTTCGACTACGACGGCGACGGCTGCTATCCGACCCCCGCCATCGGCGCCGACGGGGCCATCGCTCCCGGACTGAAGACCACGGGCGCCGTCAACGGCAGTTGCCACGACTCCTGGGACCTGGACAACACCAACGGCTACGCACGCTCCCTGTGCAACAACGGCTGGTGCGCCATCATGTACGGCCTCTACTTCGAGAAGGACCAGGCCGTGGCCGGAAGCGGTCTCGGCGGGCACCGTCACGACTGGGAGCACGTCGTGGTGTGGGTGCAGGACAACGAGGCGAAGTACGTGTCCACTTCCGCACACGGCGCCTTCCACGTGTACGGCCGGGACGCCATGCTCTGGGACGGGACACACCCCAAGGTCGTCTACCACAAGGACGGAATCGGGACGCACTGCTTCCGCCGCGCGACCACGGGCGACGAGCCGCCGGAGAACCACTACCACCAGTGGCAGTTCCCCGATCTGGTCGGCTGGAACGGCTACCCCGCCGGCATCCGGGAGAAGCTGGTGCAGGCCGACTTCGGCAGTGCCGTGTTCGGCCTGAAGGACGGCAACTTCGCCGCCCACCTGGACCGGGCGAAACCCGCCGGGATTCCCTTCGACCCCTACGCCTGACCGGACGAGGGGGCGGGGCGTGAGCGCCGCCCCCTCCTCCCGAGAGGACACGGCATGACCCGCAGCACCACCCGGATCGCGCACCTGCGCGCGGCCGGAGTGAGTTTCGTCGTCGAACTCCGCACCCCTGTGCCCCGCGTCCTGCACTGGGGGGAGGACCTCGGGGAGCTGACCGGCGAGGACCTCGCCTGCCTGGCACTGTCGGCGGAAGCCGCCTCGCTCCACAGCGCGCTCGACGAACCCCGGCAGTTCACCGTCTGGCCCACCCAGGCCGACGGCTGGTCGGGCACCCCCGCCCACGAGGGCCACCGGGGCGGGACGGCCACCACCCCCCGCATCTCGATGACCGCCGCCGAGGAGAGCCCGGACGCGCTGGTCATCGCGCTCAGGGACACCGACGCCGGGCTCGACCTCACCCTCACCTACCGGCTCGACCCCTCCGGCGTGCTGGCCGTGCGCACCCGGATGTCAGCCCCGGCCGACGCCCCCGCCCCCGCCCCCTACGACCTCGCCGCCACCACCGCCCTGCTCCCGCTGCCGAACCGGGCCCAGGAGATCCTGGACTTCACCGGCAAGTGGTGCCGCGAGCGCTCCCCCCAACGCGGGCGGCTCGCCTTCGCCGGACATGTCCGCGAGATCCGCCGGGGGCGCCCCGGTCCGGACGCGCCCCATCTGCTGACGGTCGGCGTGCCGGGATTCGGATTCCGCACGGGCGAGGTCTGGGCACTCCACGTCGGCTGGAGCGGCAACCAGCGCTGGCTCGCCGAACGGCTGCCCGAGGGCGCCGGAGTGCACGGGGGCGTCCTCGGCGGGGGCGAACTGCTCTCGCCCGGCGAGATCCGGCTGGCCCCGGGCGACAGCTACACCTCGCCCGAGTGCTACTTCGCCTGGTCCGCCGAGGGCCTGGACGGTCTCGCCGACCGCTTCCACACGATGCTCCGGGCCCGCCCCGGGCACCCGTCCACGCCGCGTCCCCTGACCCTGAACACCTGGGAGGCGGTCTACTTCGACCACCGGCCCGAACGGCTCCTGGCGCTGGCCGACGCCGCCGCCGAGGTCGGGGTGGAACGCCTCGTCCTGGACGACGGCTGGTTCCTCGGCCGGCGCGACGACACGGCCGGACTCGGCGACTGGACGGTCGACCCGCGGATGTGGCCCCAGGGGCTCACCCCGCTGGCGGACCGGGTGCACGCCCACGGCATGCAGTTCGGGCTCTGGGTGGAGCCGGAGATGGTGAACCTGCGGTCGCGCCTCGCGCGCGAGCACCCCGACTGGATCCTCGGCCCGTCCGCGGGCCTGGGGCCGAGCTCCCGCAACCAGTACGTGCTGAACGTGGCCCACGAGGAGGCGTTCGCGTACCTCCTGGAGGCGCTGGACGCCCTCGTCGCCGAATACCGCGTCGACTATCTCAAGTGGGACCACAACCGGGAACTGCACGAGGCCGTCCACCGCGACGCCCGCGGCGGTGACCGGCCCGGCGTGCACGCCCAGACCCGGGCCCTGTACCGCCTGATGGACACGCTCAAGTCGCGCCGGCCCGGCCTGGAGATCGAATCGTGCGCCGGCGGGGGCGGACGCGTCGACCTGGGCGTGCTCGCCCGCACGGACCGCGTGTGGGCCTCGGACTGCAACGATCCGGTGGAGCGCCAGGCCATCCAGCGCTGGACGGCCCAGCTGCTGCCGCCCGAGCTCATCGGGGCGCATGTCGGGGGCCCGCGCAGCCACACGACCGGCCGGGTCGCCGACGAGGCGTTCCGCCTGATCACCGCGTTGTTCGGGCACGCGGGCATCGAGGACGACCTGACGGCGCGCACCCCCGAGGAGCGGCAGGTGCTGACCAGGTGGGCGGCGCTGTACAAGGAGGTACGCGGTCTGCTGCACGGCGGACGGGTCGTCAGGGCGGACCTCGACGACGACGCGACGTCCCTGCACGGAGTCGTCGCACCGGACGCCGCCGCCGCGCTGTACTGCTGGGCACGGACGGAGACCTCCGTGCCGGCCCAGTCGGGCCGCGTCCGCCTCCCCGGCCTGACCCCGGGCCGCCCCTACCGGGTCCGCGTGCGCACGGAGGCCGGGCTGCCGTCCCTGCACCAGGTCACCGCTCCCGCCTGGTACCGGGCGGCGGTCGAGGGCTGGGCGCCGATGCCGGGCACGGTACTGACCCGCGCGGGGCTGCCGATGCCGACGCTCAACCCCGGGCAGGCCTTGCTGATCGAGGTCGTCGCCTCGGCCGTTCCCTAGGGGCTTCCGCTCCGGGCGCAGGGCGAGCTCCCGGCCCTGCCGGCGCCCGGGCAGCCGGCGGGCCGCGGCCAGGAGCCGTGACGGAGTCGACTTAGCGACTCTGTTCTCCCCGATCACGCCGATGCGGTGACCGGGCGCTGCGGTGAGGGACACCCCGTCGAGTGCACGCCGCCGGCCGAAAGCGCGGACGAGGTGGTGGGCGAGCAGGGTCGGCGGAGGTGGGGGCCGGGTCCTCGTCGCCTCCCGCGGCGCGGGCGGCCTGCCGGGTGAGGCCCGGACCCGGGCCGGGACGGCAGGTCGGCGCGTCACGTCCGCGGCGCGCCGGTCTCCACCAGTTCCCCGCCGGCCAGCCGCAGCCATCGGTCCACCCCGACCCGTTCGAGGAACCGCTCGTCGTGGCTGACGACCACGAACGCTCCCCGGTAGGAGCCCAGTGCGCCCTCCAGCTGACCGGCGCTGCCCAGGTCGAGGTTGTTCGTCGGCTCGTCCAGGAGCAGCAGTTGCGGGGCCGGCTCCGCGCACAGGACGCAGGCCAGCGTGGCCCGCAGCCGTTCGCCGCCGGACAACACCCCGACGGGGAGATGGGCGCGGTCGCCGCGGAAGAGGAAACGGGCGAGCAGGTTCATCCGCTCCGCCTCCGAGCGGTGCGGGGCGAACGCGGCGAAGTTCTCGGCCACGGTGCGGTCGAGGTCGAGCAGATCGAGGCGTTGCGAGAGATACGCGATCCGCCCCCCGGCCCGCCGGATCTCGCCGCCGTCCAGCGGGAGATCCCCGTTGATCAGTCGCAACAGGGTGCTCTTGCCCGCCCCGTTGGGGCCGGTGAGCGCGATGCGCTCGGGGCCCCGGATCGTCAGGTCGACGCCCTGGCCGGCGAACTGCTCCCGGTCGCCGAGGCGGACCCGCATCCGCTCACCCAGCAGGACGGTGCGCCCGGCGGGGACGTCGGTCTCCGGGAGGTCGAGGGTGATGCGCTGCTCGTCGCGGACGGCCCGGCCCGCCTCGTCGAGGCGCGCTCTGGCGTCGCCGACCCGGGCGGCGTGGGTCTGGCCGGCCCGGCCCGCGGACTCCTGGGCGCCCCGTTTCATGTTCCCGGCGAAGATGCGCGGAAGACCCGCGCTCTTGAGGTTGCGGGCCGCGTTGCTCGCCCGGCGCTCGGCCCGCTCACGGGCCTGCTGCAGCTCCCGCTTCTCCCGCTTCAGCTCCTGCTCGGCGCTGCGGACGTTCTTCTCGGCGACGTCCCGCTCCGCCTGGACGGACTCTTCGTATGCGGTGAAGTTGCCTCCGTACAGCCGGAGTTCGTCCGGATTGAGCTCGGCGATGCGGTCCATGCGGTCGAGCAGCACGCGGTCGTGGCTGACGAGCAGCAGGGCGCCGTTCCACGCTTCCAGGGCGTCGTGGAGGGTGCGGCGCGCGTCGATGTCCAGGTTGTTGGTCGGCTCGTCGAGCAGGAGGACATCGGGCCGCTTCAGCAACTGGGCGGCCAGCCCGAGCGACACGACCTGGCCGCCGCTGAGCGTGCCGATGGCGCGGTCGAGGGCGATGCCGTCCAGCCCGAGCCGGTCCAGCTGGGCGCGGGTGCGCTCCTCGATGTCCCAGTCGTCACCGATGACGGCGAAGTGGTCCTCGCCCACGTCGCCGGACTCGACGGCGTTGAGCGCGCGGATCACCGCGTCGACGCCCAGGACCTCGGCCACCGACAGCTCGCCGGTGAGGGGCAGGCTCTGCGGGAGATAGGCGAGCGTGCCGCCCACGGACACCGATCCGGAGGCGGGGCGCAGCTCGCCGGCGATCAGCTTGAGCAGCGTGCTCTTGCCCGATCCGTTGGGCGCGACGAGGCCGGTGCGGCCGGGTCCCACGGTGAACGACAGACCGGTGAAGACGGGCGTGTCATCGGGCCAGGAGAAGGAGAGGTTCGAGCAGATGATGGATGCGTCGGACATGCGGAAGACCTCGCGTGTGAAACCGGGGCCGACACGGAGCGCCGCCCCGGGGGACCGGCAGGAAGGGAACGACGAGACTGCCCCTGCGGTGGCGCCCCTGGGCGCCCGCGGTGGCCGATCGGCTCCGGGTCTCACCCGGAGATGTCGTCGTCGCCTGCCATGTCTGTTCTCCTCGGTACACGCTGAACGGCCCGACGATCTTAGCAGCCGAGCCGCGCCGGGGCTTGACGGTTCGCGCGTGCCCCTCGGGCGAACCGGTGACGGGCCCCTCGGGCGCGCCGGTGGGAAGGGGCCATGTCCGTTCCGGGCGCGGGACGGGGCGCGGCCGATCGGCGCCCCGTGCGCTCACATCGCCGGGACGCGTACGAACCGCTCGGTGATGTGCAGGTCGGCCTCGATGCGGGATGCCGTCGCGCGCAGCCGGGGCAGCACGTCCGTGACGCACTCCTCCCGTGTGCGGCTGCTGCTGTGCATGGCCACGTTGACCGCCGCCACGACGGTTCCCCGGCAGTCGTGGAGGGGGACGGCGACGGAACGCAGCCCCACCTCCAGCTCCTCGTCGACCAGCGCGTAACCGTCCTCCCGGACCCGGTCCAGGACGGTGCGCAGCTCGGCGGGCCCGGTGACGGTGTACGGGGTCAGGGCATGGGGCTCCGCCCCGGCGAGGCGGCTCTCGCGCTCCGCCGGGGGCAGCGCGGCAAGCAGGACGCGGCCCATCGAGGTCGCGTGTGCGGGGAAGCGGGTACCGACCGTGATGTTGACGTTCATGATGCGCCGGGTCGCCACGCGGCCGGTGTACTGGACGTCGCCGCCGATGAGGACCGCGAGCGAGACCGAGTCCCGGACCTGCCCGGTCAGCGCGGTCAGGTGCGGCTGCGCGATCTGCGGCAGGGTCGTGAGGGACAACGGCGGGTAGCCGAGGGCCAGGACGCGCGGGGTGAGGTGGTGGGCCCGCCCCTGCGCGGTGACGTAACCCAGGTGCTCCAGGGTGATCAGCGCGCGCCGGGCGGTCGCCCTGGCCAGTCCGGTGGTGCGCGCCACATCGGTCAGCGTCAGCGCGTCCCGGCCCTCGCCGAGGGCGGCGAGCACGGTCAGTCCGCGTGCGAGCGACTCGTTGAACTCCCGGCCCAGTTCCTGCTTGGAGGCGCCCGTCCAAGAGGCCAGCGCCGCGGGGGAGTCCGGGGCGACGGCGGGAGGCGCCTGCCGGAGGTCCTGTTCCATCGCCGCGGCGGCCGCCAGCAGCCGGGGCAGCAGAGTGTCGCGCAGGGAGGCTGCGGTGTGCCGGCTGGTGTGGCTCACGACGCTGACGAAGCAGGCCACTTCGCCGTCGGCGGCGCGGACCGGCACCGCGAGGGCGACGAGACCCGGCTCGATCGACTGGTCGTCGAGCGCCCAGCCGTCGTGACGCGCCCGTTCCGTACGCACGGAGAAGTCCTTCTCCGCCATGGGCGGGGACGGGGGGACCGCCGTGAAGGCCAGACCGTCGGGGTCCGAGGCCCGCTGCTCGCGCCACCGCCGCCACTGGTGTGCGTCCCAGCCGGCTGCCAGCAGCGGTCCCGGGGCGGTGCGTTCGGCGGGCAGCAGGTCGCCGATGCGGAAGCTCAGGGACATCGCGCGGCGCCGCGTGGCCTGATGGATGAAACGGATGCCGTCGCCGTCGCCGACCGCCAGGGACACCGACTCGTCGAGTTCGTCGGCCAGCGCGTCGGCGCGCGCGCCGAGCAGCGACGGGAGGCGGAGTGCGGAGAGATAGGCGTTGCCCAGTTCCATCAGGCGCGGGGCGAGCGTGACGTCGCGGCCGTCGACGCGTACGTACTCCATGCGGGCCAGGGTGGCGGTGATCCGGTCGACCGTGGACCGGGCCAGACCGGTGGTGCGCTCGATGGCGCTGGGGCTCATCGTCCCGCCCTCGTCGGTGAGCCGGCGCAGGACCGCGATGCCGCGCATGAGCGGGGCGACGGCCTCGGCCGGCGCCGGCGTCTCGGCCGGCTGAAGCGTGTGGGGCGGTGGCATGGTCTCTCCGTCGGGCGTCGTGAGGACACAAGTATGAACACCGGCGGCGGGGGCGGCGGTCCGGCTGGGGTGGCCGCCGACCGTTGACAGGGCTCCGGGCGGGCGGCAGACTCCGTGCCGAGCATAGTGAAAGAAACTTCACTATGCGAACAAGTTCTGTGAACGAGTGAGGAACGGTCCCATGGACAAGGTGGTCGCCTCCGCCGCGCAAGCCGTGGCCGACGTGCCGGACGGCGCCTCGGTCGCGGTGGGCGGCTTCGGACTCAGCGGCGTCCCCGACGCCCTGATCGCGGCCCTCCACGAGCGGGGGACCAGGGACCTGCGCGTCGTGTCCAACAACTGCGGCGCGCAGGACTCCGGGCTGGCGGTCCTGCTCTCCGCGGGCCGGATCAGCCGGGTCACCGGCTCGTACATCGGCGGCAACAAGGAATTCGGCCGCCAGTACCTGGCCGGTGAACTGGAACTCGAACTGATCCCGCAGGGCACCCTCGCCGAACGCCTGCGCGCCGGCGGCTCGGGCATCCCCGCGTTCTACACCCCGGCCGGAGTCGGCACCCTGGTCGCCGACGGCGGAATGCCCTGGCGCTACGACGGCCGGGGCGGCGTGGCGGTTGCCTCGCCGGCCAAGGAGGTTCGCGACTTCGACGGCACCCCCTACGTCCTGGAGCGCGGCATCCGCACCGACTTCGCGCTCGTCAGGGCGGCCAAGGGCGACCGGCACGGGAACCTCGTCTTCAACAAGGCGTCCCGCAACTTCAACCCCCTCGCCGCCATGGCGGGCCGCATCACGGTCGCCGAGGTCGAGGAACTGGTCGAGCCCGGCGAGATCGACCCCGACCACGTCCACCTGCCCGGCATCTTCGTGCGGCGCGTGGTCGCGCTCACCCCGGAGCAGGCGGCCGCCAAGAGGATCGAGCAGCGCACCGTGACACCACGGACCACCCCGGACGAGGACGGCCGCCGATGAGCTGGAACCGCCAGGAGATGGCCGCCCGCGCGGCCGCGGAGCTCCGCGACGGCGAGTACGTCAACCTGGGCATCGGCCTTCCGACACTGATCCCCAACCACCTGCCCGACGGGGTGCACGTCGTCCTCGAATCCGAGAACGGCATTTTGGGAACCGGACCCTTCCCGTACGACGAGGACGTCGACCCCGACCTGATCAACGCGGGCAAGGAGACGGTGACCGTCCTGCCGGGCGCCTCGTTCTTCGACTCGGCGCTCTCCTTCGGCATGATCCGCGGCGGCCACATCGGTACGGCCGTGCTCGGTGCCATGCAGGTGTCCGCCGGCGGCGACCTCGCCAACTGGGCCGTCCCCGGCAAGCTCGTCACCGGGATCGGCGGCGCCATGGACCTCGTGCACGGCGCCCGCCGGGTCATCGTGACGATGACCCACACCGCCAAGGACGGCAGCCCGAAGATCGTCGAGGAGTGCACCCTGCCGCTCACCGGCCGCGCCTGCGTCCACCGGATCATCACGGACCTGGCGGTGCTCGACGTGACCCCCGACGGGCTCGTCCTGGTGGAGACCGCGCCGGGCGTCGACACCGACGAGGTGATCGCCCGGACCGCCGCCCCGGTCCGCGCCGCCGAAACGGCCGAACGGTGAGCGGGCAGCCGCCCCGTACCGGAAAGGAAGGAGCCCCACCCATGACCGCACCCGCCCAGGCCGCCCCCCGCACACCGACCCAGGCCGCCATCACCGCCGAGATCACCGCCGCACGCGAGGACTACGCCGCATCACTGGCGGGCGGCGCACCCGTGCGCCCGCACCCCGCCCGGGACTACGCCCCCTACCGCAGCAGCACCCTGCGCCACCCGAAGCGTCCGCTGATCGCCGCGGGCGCGGACCCGGAGGCCGTCGAGCTGACCGGCCCGGTCTTCGGCGTCACCGACGTCACCGAACTCGACCACGACCTGACACGGCAGCACCACGGAGAACCGCTGGGGGAGCGGATCACGGTCACCGGGCGGGTCCTCGACCGGTCGGGCCGCCCCGTGCGCGGCCAGCTCGTCGAGATCTGGCAGGCCAACGCGTCGGGCCGCTACGCCCACCTGCGCGACCAGCACCCCGCGCCCCTCGACCCCAATTTCACCGGCGTGGGCCGCTGCCTCACCGACGACCGGGGCGCGTACTCCTTCGTCACGGTCAAGCCCGGCGCCTACCCGTGGCGCAACCACACCAACGCCTGGCGCCCCGCGCACATCCACTTCTCCCTGTTCGGGGACGCGTTCACGCAGCGGCTGATCACCCAGATGTACTTCCCGGGCGACCCGCTCTTCGCCTACGACCCGATCCTCCAGTCCGTCACCGACGACGACGCCCGCGGCCGTCTCGTCGCGGCGTACGACCACGACCTGTCCACGCCCGAACGGTCGCTCGGCTACCGCTGGGACATCGTCCTCGACGGCCCGTCCGCCACCTGGACCGAGGAGGGACTCTGATGTCCGCCGCCCCGTCCGCCTCCGCCCGCGGAGAGTTCCTGCCCACGCCCTCCCAGACCGTCGGCCCCTTCTACGGGTACGCACTCCCCTTCGCGGGCGGCGGCGACCTCGCGTCCGCCGGGCACCCGGACACCGTGGTCCTGCACGGCCAGGTCCTCGACGGGGCCGGTGCGCCGGTGCCCGACGCCCTCGTCGAGGTGTGGCAGCCCGCCCCCGACGGCTCCCGGCACGGGGCGCCCGGATCCCTGCGCCGCGACCCCGTCACCGGCGTGGTCATCGGCCGCCACGGTGTCGCGTTCACCGGCTTCGGCCGGGTCGCGACGGACGCCGACGGCCACTACACCGTCAGGACGCTGCCGCCGGGCGGAGTCCCGTACCTCGCGATCGTGGTCTTCGCCCGGGGCCTGACCCACCACCTGCACACCCGGGCCTATCTGCACGACGCCGACGGCCTCGCACAGGACCAGCTGCTCGCGGGTCTTCCCGAGGCGCGGAGGGCCACGCTCCTCACCACGCCGGAGGAGACCGGCATCCACCGATTCGACATCCGCCTGCAGTACGACGGCGTACATGAGGAGACGGTCTTCCTTGACTTCGGCTGACGCTGCGGCGGACGTCGGCCTGCTGGCGCCGGTGCGCGCCGGCACCGCCGTCGAGGACGCGACGGGCGACGCGGCGTACGTACGGGCCCTGCTCGCCGCCGAGACGGCGCTCGTCCGCGCCCAGGAATCGCTGGGCCACGCCCCGCCAGGGACGGCGGAAGCCGTCGCCTCGGTCACGGCCGACGCGGCCCGGTTCGACCCGCGCTCCCTGGCGCTGCGGGCCCGATCCGGCGGCAACCCGGTCATCCCGCTGGCCGCCGACCTGACGGACGCCGTCGCCGAACGCTCCCCCGGGGCCGCCGTACACGTCCACCGGGGCGCGACCAGCCAGGACATCCTCGACACCGCCGCCATGCTGGTGGCGTCCGAGGCCCTGCGCCTGATCCTGGCCGACCTGGACCGTGCCGCCGCCGCGCTGGCGACGATCGCCGCCGAACACCGCGACACACCCATGGCGGGCCGCACCCTCACCCAGCACGCCGTGCCGACGGCCTTCGGGCTCAAGGCGGCGGGCTGGCGCAGTCTGCTCCTCGACGCCCGCGACCGGCTCGCGGCGGTCCGGGCCGCGCTGCCGGTCCAACTGGGCGGCGCAGCCGGGACCCTGGCGGCGTTCTCGGCGTTCGCAGGACCCGGAGAGGCCGGCGTCCCGGGCGGCGCTGCCCGGGACGGTGATCCCGGAATGGCGCTCATCGAGGCGTACGCCCACGCCACCGGACTGGCCGCGCCCCCGCTGCCCTGGCACACCCTGCGCACGCCGGTCGCCGACCTCGGCGGGGCCCTGGCCTTCACCGCCGGAGCGCTCGGAAAACTCGCCGCGGACGTCCTCGTCCTCTCCCGCACCGAGATCGGCGAGGTCTCCGAGAGCGCCGGCGGAGGATCGTCGGCGATGCCGCACAAGGCCAATCCGGCCCGCGCCGTCCTCATCGCCGCGGCCGCCCGCCAGGTCCCCGCGCTGGCAGGGATCCTGTACGGGGCACTCGCAGCCGAGGACGAGCGCCCGCCCGGAGCGTGGCACGCCGAATGGCAGACCCTGCGGGAGGCCCTGCGCACCGTGGGCGGAGCCGCCGACGCCGCGGCCGCGCTGGCCGGAGGGCTGCGCGTCCACCCCGGGCGGATGCGCGAGAACCTCGGCGCGACCGGCGGGCTGATCGTCAGCGAACGGCTCGTCGCCGTCCTCTCGCCCAGGACCGGACGGGCCGAGGCCCGCACGGCGGTGACCGAGGGAGCCGCCCGTGCGGCCCGCGAGGGAATCCACCTCCACGAAGCCCTGGCCCAGGACCCCGCACTGGCGGGCGTCGTGACGCCGGACGAGCTGAGGAACCTCACCGATCCGTCCGGATACACCGGGGCGGCCGGCCTCCTCACCGACCGGGCCCTGCGCCGCGGCAACGAGGGGGCGGCGCCGCGATGACGCGCAGGCCGCACCCCGACGCCCCGATCCGCAACCGCCGCCCGCCCCCGCACCGCGTCCGTCCGGCGGCCGCCGCCCACACCGCCGGCACCGGCCGGTCCAGGAGCGCCATGACCCTCCCGAACCCCTCCACCCCTCCCGCCGCGCGTCTTCTCCACCACCAGGTGGACGGCCCCTCGGCCGGACCGCCGCTGTTCCTCGGGCCCTCGCTCGGCACCGCACTGTCCGTCTGGGACGCGCAGATCGCCGGACTGGCCCGCGACCACCGCGTCGTCCGCTGGGACCTGCCCGGCCACGGCGGCACGCCCGCCGCGCTGTTCCCCGCCGGCGGCGGCATCGCCGAACTGGGCCGTCAGGTGCTCCGCCTCGCCGACGCCCTGGGCGTCGAGCGGTTCGCGTACGCGGGCATCTCGCTCGGCGGCGCGGTGGGGAGCTGGCTGGCCGTCCACCACCCCGACCGCGTCACCTCGCTCGCGCTCGTGTGCTCCTCGGCGCGTTTCGGCGAGCCGCGGGCGTGGCACGAACGCGCCGCCCTCGTACGGGCCGGAGGCATCGCCCCGGTGGCCGACACCGCGGCGGCCCGGTGGTTCACCG
Source organism: Streptomyces sp. A0642 (assembly GCF_004795105.1). Taxonomy (GTDB): domain Bacteria; phylum Actinomycetota; class Actinomycetes; order Streptomycetales; family Streptomycetaceae; genus Streptomyces. The sequence continues at coordinate 269,772 of NZ_SSBL01000003.1, forward strand.
CGGGCTTCGCCGGCAGCTCCGCGGCCCGTACGCTCCTGGCCGGCCTGCGCGAGGAGGTCGACCCCCACGCGTACGCCGCCCTGTGCGAGGCGCTCGCCACACACGACCTGCGCGGCCGACTGGCGGGCATCACCGCCCCCACACTCGTCGTGGCGGGCCGCGACGACCCCGCGACCCCGGTCGCCCACGCCCGCGAACTGGCCGACGCCGTGCGCGGTTCGACCCTGGTCGAGCTCCCGGGCGCCTCCCACCTCGCCAACGTCGAGCGGCCCGGAGCCGTCACCGCCGCGCTGCTCAGCCACTTCGCGGCCGGAGCCGGAGCCGGAGCCGGAGCCGGAGCCGGCGACGACGCCTCCCGGCACGCCGCTGGCCTTGCGGTGCGCCGCAGCGTCCTGGGTAACGCGCACGTCGACCGGGCCCTCGCCCGGACCACGCCCTTCACCGCCGTCTTCCAGGACTTCCTCACCCGCTACGCCTGGGGCGAGGTGTGGACCCGGCCCGGTCTGGACCACCGGACCCGGCGCTGCCTCACCCTGACCGCTCTGGTGGCGCTCGGCCACCACGAGGAACTCGCCATGCACCTGAGGGCCGCCCTCGTCAGCGGCGACCTCACCCCGGAGGACGTCCAGGAGGTCCTGCTCCAGGCTGCCGTCTACTGCGGAGTCCCGGCGGCCAACGGCGCGTTCGCCGCTGCTGACCGGATCCTCGCCGAAATCACCCATGCCGCACAGGAGAAGTAGCCCATGCACACGACCGTAGGGATCATCGGCGGCGGACCGGCGGGGCTGCTGCTCGCCCGTCTGCTGCACCGCGCGGGCGTCGACTGCGTCGTCCTGGAGAGCCGCGACCGCGCCTACGTCGAACAGCGCCAGCGCGCCGGAATTCTCGAACAGCCCACCGTCGACGCGCTCCGCGAGGCCGGAGCCGCCCAGCGCCTCGACGCCGAGGGACTGGTGCACGACGGCATCGAGCTCCGCTGGGACCGACGCGTCCACCGCGTCGACTTCCCCTCGCTCACCGGCGGCCGCCGGGTGTGGGTCTACGCCCAGACCGAGGTCGTCAAGGACCTCATAGCTCTGCAACTCGCCGACGGGGCACCGCTGTTCTTCGAGGCGAGGGTCGCGTCGGTCGAAGCCGCCGACACCGACCGGCCCACCGTCCACTACACCCACGAGGGCCGCGAGGAGGTGCTCACCTGCGACTACGTGGTGGGCTGCGACGGATTCCACGGCGTCACCCGCGCCGCGATCCCGGCCGCGGTGCGGCGGACGTACGACCGGGTGTACCCGTACTCCTGGCTGGGGATCCTGGCCGACGTGCCCCCGTCCTGCGACGAACTGATCTACGCCCACTCGCCGCGCGGCTTCGCGCTGCACAGCATGCGGTCGCCCGAGGTCAGCCGGCTCTACCTCCAGGTACCCAACGGCACCGACCCCGCCGACTGGACCGACGAGCGGATCTGGGACGAACTCGACGCCCGCTTCGCCGTCGACGGGGACTGGACGCTGCGACGCGGCCCCATCACGGCGAAGTCGGTTCTGCCGATGCGCAGTTCCGTCACCGAACCCATGCGGTACGGCCGGGTCTTCCTCGCCGGGGACGCCGCCCATATCGTTCCGCCCACCGGAGCGAAGGGGCTCAATCTGGCGGCGGCCGACGTCGCCGTGCTGGCCCGCGCCCTGGTACGTCAGCACACGACCGGGTCCGCCGACCTGCTGGAGGCCTACTCCGACACCTGCCTGAGCCGGGTCTGGCGGGCCGAGCACTTCTCGTACTTCATGACCACCGCCCTCCACACCGACCCGGAACAGAGCGGCTTCGACACGCGGCTGCAGATCGCGCAGCTGGACAGGATCGCCTCCTCGCCGCATGCCGCAGCCGAACTCGCGCAGAACTACGCGGGCCTGCCCCTGCCGTAGTTTCGTCCCACCAGGAGGATCTCCGTGGACCTGACGGTCCAGCAACTGCGGTACTTCGTCGCCGTGGCACGCGAACTCCACTTCGCCCGTGCCGCGCAGGCGCTGCGCATCTCCGCCCCGTCGCTGAGCCAGCAGATCGCAGCGCTGGAACGGAAGGTCGGCGGCCCGTTGTTCCGGCGTGACGCGCGCCGCGTCGAACTGACCGAACTGGGAACCGAGTTGCTGCCCAAGGCCGGGCGCTCCATCGCGGCGCTCGACGACGTGGTGTCCTGGGCCGAGGAACGGCGGGCGGGCGGGGCGGTGGTGCGCGTCGGCCTCGTCGTCGGGAGCCGCATCGCCTCGGTCATCCTGAGCGAGGCCGCGCGAGCCTTCCCCGGTATCCGGTGGAAGATCACCCGACTGGGCTTCGACGGCTCCCTGACCGCGCTGCGGACGAGCCGGGTCGATGTGGTCCTGGCGCCGGCCATGTCGGCCCCCTCGGGCCCGGATCTGCACGCGGTGCCTCTCTGGTCCGAGGGCAGGGTGCTGGTGGTCGGCGCCGGTCATCCGCTGGCGGGCCGTGACAGCGTCACCGTGGACGAGGTGGCGGACGAGCACTTCGTCGCGACCCTGGGCGACGAGGCGCTCACCGACTGGCTGGGACTGCCGCGCAGTGACGGGTTCACGCCCAAGGTCGCGTACGTGGCCGCCACGTTCGAGGAGGTCCTCGACATCTGCTCGGCAGGGCTCGGCGTCAACATCGCCGGCGCCGGAGCGGTCTCCGGTTCGCCCCGGCCCGGTGTCGTGTTCGTGCCGGTGCGAGGACTGCCCGACGCGACGGTCCACCTGCTCCGGCCGGCCAGGACACCCTCGGCGGCGGTCCTGGCCGTCGAGGAACTCGCCGTACGCGTGGCTCGCCGCGAGACCGCCCGGGATGCGGATGGCTGAGGAGTCCAGCACCCTTCTGACCTGCAAGATGAGGTTCTTCCTCATGATGCTTGGGGGAGGAAGTCGTGGCTCCGGGGCAGGCCGGTCAGCAGACTCGATCACACGCGCACCCACCCACCCCTTGGAGCACCTGTGACCTTTGATCACGTCGCCGACCGCCCGAAGCCTTCCTGGGAAGGAGTTCTTCCCGGACGTCCCGCCCCCTTCTTCCTGGAGGACGGGGACGGCGAACGGGCCAGACTGTTCGACAGTGTCGTGACGGTCCTGCTCTCGGCGGACGAGACGGAGGGCCAGTTCGGGGTCTTCACCACCCGCCAGCCCAAGGGCGACCTCATCGTCGCGCACTCCCACGAGGACGTGCACGAGATCTTCTACGTCGTCGAAGGCGCCGCCCGCGTCTTCCTCGAACATCCCGACGGCCGCCAGGAGAGCAAGTTGCTGCTCCCCGGCGACTTCGGCTACGTCCCGGCGGGCATCGTCCACTCGTACCGCACCGAAGGCGAGTACAACAAGATTCTCGGCGTCTCCACCGGCGGGTTCGAGCGCTTCTTCCAGGCGCTGGGCGACCTGACCGAGGAACGGGACGTGCCGGCCGTGCCCTTCATCCCCTCCCCGGAGCGGATGCGGCAGGCGTTCACCCGCTACCGGAACATTCCGGCCCCGGGCCAGCAGTGGGAGGGCGCGTGAGCGGGCGAGCGGAGGCGGACGGCCGGGCCGTCGCGGAACAGCGCGGCCGCAACGCGCACCTGATGCAGACGTACGTCGAGGGCCTGGCCTCGACCACGCCACCGGGGCCGACGGCGCCCGTACCCCCCGTGACCGTGCTGCGTGATCTCGTCTTCTCCGAGCCCGGCACCGGCGGTGGACTGAGACTGGACCTGTACCTGCCCGAGGGGGTGCCGGGGCCGCGGCCCGTCATCGTCTGGCTGCCCGGCGGCGGATGGCAGCGGGCCGCCCGGGGCATGGGCCCTCACCTGGGACGCCTCTTCGCGCAACGCGGGTACGCCATGGCGGACGTCGAGTACCGGTCGAGCCGCACTGCCGTCTGGCCCGCCCAACTGCACGACGTGAAAGCCGCCGTGCGCTACCTGCGCTCGGTGGCGGAGGTCCGGGGCCTGGACGCGGAACGCATCGGCGTCTGGGGAAGCTCGGCCGGCGGCCACCTGGCCGCACTCCTCGGACTGACCGGCGGTGACCCGGAGTGGGAGGGGAACGGCGGCCACGCCGCGTACAGCAGCGAGGTCCGCGCGGTCGTCGACGGCTACGGTCCCACCGATCTCCCGCACATGGACGCCGACAGCCCGCCGGGCGGGGTCGTCAACGACATCGACCCGGCGTCCCCGCCCTGGGGGCTGCTCGGCGGGCCGACGACCGACCATCCCGAACGCGCGCACCAGGCAAGCCCCGTGAGCCATGTGCACGGTCCCGCCGCCCCCTTCCTCATCCTGCACGGAGACGCCGATCTCCTGGTCGGGCCCGCGCAGAGCCAACGGCTGTTCGACGCGCTGCACGAGGTGGGCGGCGAGGCCACCCTCGTATCGGTCCACGGCACCGGACACGGCTTCTTCAACACCGACGCCCTGGAGCGGACGCCGCCGCTGCCCACGACCGTGCGGGCCACCCGGTGCGGCGACCGCGCCCCCGACCGCGCCGGTGTGCTCACCTCCGGCCTCGTCGAGCGGTTCTTCGACCGGCACCTGCGCCGGCACTTCTCCGACTGAGCGGCCGGGGCGAGCGGAGACGGAGGGGGAGAAGCGGAAAGTGGCCCACTCACAAGGCATGGGATTGCCCCAGGTGAGTGAGCCGCTTCCCGCGTATCGTCAGGGCCATGCCGAACTTCCTGCCGCCGACCGGGCCACAACGCACCCTCTCGCTCGCCCAGTTGAGCAACTCCGTCGGTGACGGTGCGTACTACGTCACCTCGGCTCTCTACTTCACCCATGTGGTCGGCCTCGCTCCCGCCCGGATCGGGCTCGGGCTCACCGTCGCCTGGGCGGTCGGGTCCGTCGTCGGCGTGCCGCTCGGGCGGCTCGCGGACCGCCGGGGCCCGAGGGGAACGGCGGTCCTGCTCGCCCTCGCCACCGGTGCCGCGGTCGCCTCCTTCCTCGTCGTCAGGGACTTCGCGCCGTTCCTCGCGGCGGCCTGCCTCTACGCCACGGCGCAATCGGGGCTCGCCGCCGCCCGTCAGGCGCTGCTCGCGGGCCTCGTCACCCAGGAGGAGCGCACCGGGGCGCTCGCCCATCTGCAGTCGACGCTCAACGCGGGCCTGGCCGTGGGCGCCGCACTCGGCGGCTTCGCGCTGTCCGCCGGAACGACGACGGCGTTCCTCACCGTGTTCGCCGTCGACGCGGCGAGCTTTCTGATCTGCGCGCTCGTCCTGCTCCGGCTGCCCTCCGTCGCCGCCGTGCCCGGTGACCGGGGCGCGAAGCTCTCGGTGCTGCGGGACCGGCCGTACGCCGTCATCACGCTCCTCAACACCGTGCTGCTCCTGAGGATGCCGCTGCTCAGCCTCGGCCTGCCGCTGTGGATCACCGAGCGGACCGAGGCCCCCGAGTGGGTGGTCTCCGCGCTCTTCGTGCTCAACACCGGTGCCGTGATGCTCTTCCAGGTCCGCACCGCCCGCTCCGTGAACGGCATCTCCACAGCCGCCCGCGCGCTGCGCCGGTCCGGCGCGCTCATGCTCCTCACCTGCGCGGTCTTCGCCCTGTCGGCGGCGGACTCCCCATGGATCGCCGTGACCGCCCTCGCCGCCGGCTCCGTCCTGCTGGTCGCCGCCGAGATGCTGCACTCGGCCGGCTCCTGGCAGCTCTCCTTCGATCTGGCGCCGACGGGGCGCACCGGGGAGTACCAGGGCTTCTTCGGCACCGGTGTGACCGTCGCGCGCACGCTGGGGCCCCTGCTGCTCACCGCACTGCTGGTCGGGTGGGGCACGGCGGGCTGGCTCCTGCTCGGCGTGACGGTCCTCGCCGCCTCGTACGCGCTGGGACCCGCGGCCCGGTGGGCAGCGGGGACGCGTCAGGAGCCCGCCCCCGCACCGGTCGTCGCGCAAGGCGTCTGAACACGTGCCCGGACCGCTCGGGCGGCGGCCTCGGCGGGCGGATCCGGGACCGCCCGCAGGGCGCCCGGGCGGGCGGCTTCCGAAGCACCGCCCGCCCGGGGCCGGGACGCCGAGGCCGTGTCGCCCGATTGGCGGCCCCCGGCGGGCGGCGCTAACGTCGGTGGAGTGAACGACTGCGTGCACTGACGGACTGCGTGCACCGACGGCTCGGGTCCTCCGAACGGCCCGGGCGCGAGCGAGTACGAGTAAACCCATGACGAGTTCCCACGCGACACCTCACCAGGCTGCCGAATTCCCGAAGACGGGACGAGGCAGCGGGATCGCCCTACTCGTCATCTGCTCGTGCCAGTTGATGGTGGTCCTCGACATCACCATCGTGAACATCGCCCTCCCGCACATCCAGTCCTCGCTGGGCTTCTCCACCGAGAACCTGTCGTGGGTGATCAACGCCTACACCCTGACCTTCGGCGGACTGCTCCTGCTGGGCGGACGGCTGGGAGACATCCTCGGCCGGCGCCGCGTCTTCATGTTCGGCGTCGGCCTCTTCGTCTTCGCCTCCCTGCTAGGCGGGCTTTCCCAGGAGTCCTGGCAACTGCTCGCCGCCCGTTCCCTCCAAGGGGTCGGCGGTGCGATCGCCTCGCCGACCGCCCTGTCGCTCATCACCACGACGTTCCGCGAAGGACCCGCACGCAACAGGGCGTTCGGGGTGTTCGCGGCCGTGTCGGCGGGCGGCAGCGCCATCGGTCTGCTGGCGGGCGGCGTGCTGGTGGAGTGGCTCGACTGGCGGTGGATCTTCTTCGTCAACATCCCCATCGGTCTGCTGATCGTACTGGCCACGCCCCGCTACATCCGGGAGTCCGAACGCCATCCCGGCCACTTCGACCTCATCGGCGCGCTCACGGCGACGGCCGGCATGGTGTGCCTCGTCTACGGCTTCATCCGCGCGTCCGAAGAGGGCTGGAGCGACGTCCTCACCCTGGCCGCCTTCGCCGCGGCCGTGGTGCTGCTCGCCCTCTTCGTCGCGGTCGAGAGCCGGTCCCGGCAGCCGATCACCCCTCTGTGGATGTTCCGCGACCGCAACCGGGCCGGCACGTACGGAATGATGCTGAGCCTGGCCGCGGCGATGTTCGGGATGTTCTTCTTCCTGACGCTGTTCGTCCAGAACATCCTGAACTTCAGCCCGTTGAAGGCCGGCCTCGCCTTCCTTCCGGTCAGCGCCATCATCGCGATCGGCGCCGGCATCGCCTCCCAGCTGCTGCCCAAATGGGGCCCGAAGCCGTTCATGGTGACGGGCGCCGTCCTGGCCGCCGTGGGCCTGGGCTGGCTGACGCAGACCGATGTCCACAGTTCGTACCTGGGCAGTCTGCTCGGCCCGATCCTGGTGTTCGGCCTGGGCATGGGACTGCAGTTCGTCTCGCTGACGCTGATGGCCGTGTCCGGGGTGCAGCCGAAGGAGGCCGGTGCGGCATCCGGCATCCTCAACACGACGCAGCAGGTGGGCGGATCGCTCGGCCTGTCCATCCTCGTCACCGTCTTCGGTACGGCGAGCCGCAACGAGGCGACCGACCAGGTCCCGAAGTTCCTCGCGGATGCCACACCGGCCCAGCTGGCGGAGTTCCGCAGAACCGGAGAACTCCCGGGGCAGTGGGGCGACCAGGTCCTGGCGTCCGGAGTCTCCCAGGCCTTCATCGCCGCCGCGGCCTTCGCGGTCGTCGCCGCCCTGATCGCCCTGATCGTCATCCAGGTGCGCCCCTCGGACCTGGAGCGACTGCGCGGTGACGGTGCGATGCCCGGGGCGGGGACGCCGGACGGGGAGCCGGCGGCGGAGACGGCCGGGGCCGCCGCGTCGCAGCCGGATCCGGCCGAGCGGCCGCCGGGCAGTGACGCCCGCGAAGGCCGCCGTCCGGAGCGGTGACCCCGCTACGTTCGCGGCGCCGCCCCGGCGTCCTTCACGGCCCCACCCTCTTCGCGGGCCGGCCGGCTCGGCCACCACACCCGCGGTCCGATGTCGAGGAACAGCGAGGTGACCAGTACCGAACGCACGACGAAGGTGTCCAGCAGGACGCCCAGGGCCACCGCGAACCCGATCTCCGCGAAGACCACGACCGGCAGGGTGCCGAGTGCCGCGAACGTGCCGGCGAGCACCAGGCCGGCCGACGTGATCACCGCGCCGGTGGCCGCGAGACCGGCGACCACACCGGCCCGGGTGCCCTGGAGCGCCGCCTCCTCGCGGATCCTCGTCGAGAGGAAGATGTTGTAGTCGATGCCGAGGGCCACCAGGAACACGAAGACGAAGAGCGGGAAGTCCGTCGACTCGCCCGCGTAGTCGAAGACGTGACGGAACGCCAGCGCGCTGATGCCGAGTGCGGCGGCGAAGGACAGCACCACCGTCGCCACCAGCACCACGGGTGCCACCACCGCTCGCAGCAGCAGTCCCAGGATGATCAGCACCACCAGGAGCACCAGCGGGATGATCAGCAGGTTGTCGTGCCTCGTCGCGGCGTCCATGTCGAGCAGGGCCGCGGTGCTGCCGCCCACCTGGGCATCCGCTCCCGGCACCGCGTGCACCGCGTCGCGGACCCGCTCCACCGTCTCCTGGGCCTCGTCGCTGTCCCCCGGATCGGTCATCGTCGCCTCGAGGATGACCTGCCCGTTCGCCTCCGGCCGGGCCCCGGGCGGCGTACCGACCGAACCGGGCACCACCCCCCGGGTCGTGGCCACCGCGGCCCGTACCGCCGGGCCGCGGTCCGCCGCCGCGACGATCACCAGGGGATCGCCGCTGCCCCCGGGGAAATACCGGTCCTGGACCTCCTGGCCGGTGATCGAATCCGGCTTGCCGGTGAACGAGTCGGCGTTGCTGAGGCCGGAGGCCTCCAGTTGCGTCAGCCCCAGGGAGAGGCCGGCCAGCACCACCGCGGTGACGATCCAGATCGTGCGCGGCCTGCGGGCCTGCCGCTGCCCCATCCGTGCCCAGAATCCACGCTCGGTCGGCTCGGCGGAGCCGAAGTGCGGGACCACGGGCCAGAAGACCCACCGGCCGAAGATCACCAGCAGGGCGGGCAGCAGGGTGAGCATGGAGATCAGGGCGACGGCCACCCCGATCGCGGCGACGGGCCCGAGCCCCCGGGTCGAGTTCATCTCCGCGACCAGCAGCACCAGCATGCCGAGCACCACCGTGCCGCTGCTCGCCAGCACCGCGGGGCCGGCACGGTGGAGTGCCCGGGCCATCGCCTCGTGCCGGTCCTCGTGCCGGCGGAGCTCTTCCCGGTAGCGGGCCACGAGCAGCAGGGCGTAGTCCGTCCCCGCGCCGAACACCAGCACCGTGAGGATGCCCGCGCTCTGGCCGTTCACGGTCAGGCCCGCGTGCGCGGCGAGCAGATAGATCACCGCCTGGGCGCTGAAGAGCGCCGCCACGACCGCGATCACGGGCAGCAACAGCAGGGTGGGGCTGCGGTAGGTGATCAGCAACATCACGACCACCACCGCGAGTGCCGCGAGCAGCAGGGTGGAATCGATGCCGGAGAAGGCCTCGGCGGAGTCGGCCGTGACACCGCCGGGGCCGGTGACGTGCACGGCGAGGCCGCCGCCGCTCTTGCCCACGACCTCCCTGATGTCGTCCACCGCGGGGCCGATCTGTTCCCAGCCCTCTTCCCCCATCGTGATGGGCACGAAGACCTGCGCGGCCCGGGGCGCGGCCTTCCTGTCGTAGACGGGACCCCGGGTCTCGGCGCCCCGCACGCCGTGCGCGTCGAGCGCGCGCAACTGTCCGGCGTCCCCGACGATCCGGGAGCGGTCCGCCGCGGTCAGCCCGTCGTCACGGGCGTACACCACGATGGCGGTGATGATCTCGGGTCTGAAGTCCTTCGAGCTCTCCAGGACCTGGGTGGACTCCGCGCTGCTCGGCAGCCAGGACGTGGCGTCGTTGTCCTGGGCATCGGTGAGCTTCTGGGCGAGGGGTGCCGCGACGACGAACACGATCAGCCACAACGCCACGATCAGCCATTTGGTGCGTCGTCCGCATACGTAGGCGGCCACGCCCGGCGGTCGACGCTGCTGTACGTCCGGCATGCCACTCCCCGTACTCCGTCATGAGCGGGGACGTCGTCATCGAGGGGGAGGGCGGCCGCCGGGGCGGCCCGTCCAGCGCCGATACCGCAACGTCACCCGTTCCCAGGTTCCGTGCCGGTGACAGTAGGCGGCATGCCGCTGAGCGGCCCCGCGACATGCCGCCGGGCCGCTGCCCGGCCCCCGTTCGGCCACGTCGGTTCGGACGAAGGGGCAGGGACCGGGGGCGTTGCCGCCGCGCCGGCCTGGCGCCCCAGGGAGCCCGGACCCGTGGGTACGGCAGCCCTTACTCCTTGACCGTGAACCCCGCCCGCAGGAGGACGTCGTCGCAGGAGGACGGCCCGACGAGCAGCTCGAAGGAACCCGGCTCGACGATCCGCCTGCCCTCGGCGTCCACGAGGCTGCAGTCGGCGACCGGCAGCTCGATGGAGACCTCACGCGACTCACCCGGGGCCAGCAGCACCTGGCGGTAGGCCTTGAGTTCCTTCTCCGCCCAGGTCACGGAGGTCACCGTGTCACTGACGTACACCTGGACCGTCTCCCGCACGGGACGCTCACCGGTGTTGCGGACGGTGATCCGCGCCCGCAGCGTGTCACTCGCCCCGAGGACGTCGGTGAGCACCTCCAGGCCGGTGTAGGCGACCGTCGTGTAGCTGAGGCCCTGGCCGAAGACGAAGGCCGGACGCTGCGTCAGGTCGGCGTAGCGCGTGCCGTGCTGGCCGCGCACCTGGTTGTAGTACGTCGGCTGCTGACCCGCGTGACGGGCGAAGGAGACGGGCAGCCGCCCGGACGGCTCGATGAGACCGAGCGCGAGTTCGGCGACGGCCCGGCCACCGCACATGCCGGGGTTGAAGGCGTGCACGAGCGCTGCCGCCCGGTGGGCGGACGGCGGCAGCACGAGCGGCTTGGAGCTGATGACGACCACGACGAGCGGCTTGCCCGTCGACGCGAGGGCGTCGAGCAGTGCGACCTGGCCGCCGACCAGCTCCAGGGTCGCCGTCGAGCGGCCCTCGCCGACCAGTTCGATCCGGTCACCCACGACGGCGACGACGTAGTCGGCCGCCTCCGCCGCGGCGACCGCCTCGGCGATCATGTCCGGGGAGGGCTCCGCCGGGACGACGATCTCCGGCCGGGGCTGCCCGTCGGGGAAGAAGGCGCCCTCGGGGTCCGGGCCCACGGTCAGGATGTCGGCGCCCCGGGCGTGCGTGACGGTCCAGCCCTCCGGCACGTGCTCACGGAAGCCGTCCAGCACCGTACGGATCATGGCGCGGGGGTGCCCGTCCGGCAGCCAGTCCGCCTGACCGGACGAGCCCGCCCAGTCGCCGAGCTGCGTCTGCGCGTCGTCGGCGTTCGGGCCGATCACGGCGACCGTGCGCGGCGGGGTTCCGGAGGCCGCGACCGCGCGGCCGCCGGAACCGGCTTCGAACCCGCCGGCCAGCGGCAGCGTGCCGTCGTTCGCCAGCAGCACCAGCGAGCGGCGGGCCGCTTCGAGGTTCAGGGCGGTGTGGTCGGCGCCGCCGATGACAGCGGCCTGGCGCTCGCGGTCGGGATGGCGCGGATTCTCGAACAGACCCAGTTCGAACTTGAGCGTGAGGATGCGCCGGACCGCCGAGTCGATCTCCGCCTCGTCCAGGGCGCCCGAGGCGACCGCCTCCTGCGCACCGTCGAAGAACGCCGGCGTCGTCATCACCATGTCGTTGCCCGCCCGGACCGCGGCGGCGGCCGCCTGCGTGTCGTCGGCGTACACGTGCTGCTCCCACACCATGCGGCCGACGTTGTCCCAGTCGGTCACCAGTGTGCCGGTGTAGCCCCACTCGCCCCGCAGCACCTCGTTCAGCAGCCAGTTGTTGACCGTGATCGGTACCCCGTCCATGGACTGGTAGCCGAGCATGAACGTCCGGCAGCCCTCGCGGGCGACGCGCTCGAACGGCGGCAGGAACCACGAGCGCAGCTTGCGCCGGGAGATGTCGGCCTCGCTGGCGTCCCGGCCGCCCTGGGTCTCGGAGTACCCGGCGAAGTGCTTGGCGCACGCGAGGATCGCCGTCGGATCGTCCAGCCCGTCGCCCTGGTAGCCGCGCACCATCGCCGAGGCGAGCTCGCCGATGAGGAAGGGGTCCTCCCCGAACGTCTCGCTGACGCGGCCCCAGCGCAGGTCCCGGGTGATGCACAGGACCGGGGAGAACGTCCAGTGCACCCCGGTCGCGGAAACCTCGACGGCCGTCGCCCGGGCGATCCGCTCCACGAGATCCGGGTCCCAGGTCGCCGCCATCCCCAGCTGGGTGGGGTAGATCGTGGCGCCCTCCCAGAACGAGTGGCCGTGGATGCAGTCCTCCGCCACGAGCAGAGGGATCCCGAGCCGGGTCCGCGCGGTGAGCGCGGCGGCCTCCAGAACACGGTCGGGGGAGGCGTGGAGGATCGATCCCGCGTGCAGGTCCTCGATGAGGTGCCGGACCCCGTCCTTCGCGTTCAGCTGGAGCATCTGGCCGACCTTCTCCGGCAGCGTCATCCGGCCGACCAGGTCGGCGACGCGCTCGGGGACGGACAGTTCGGGGTCGAGGTAGGGCAGGCAGGAGCCCACGGGAGTTCCTTTCACAACGTCAGTGACGTTCTCATCGGGCGGACGCCAGGATGCTGGGACGGCGGGGCACGGCCCGGCTCGGCCGCTGGACATCACCGTACGCTCAATCCCGACCGCGTGGTAAGTATGTGAGTGTGCGACCGTACGCGGGATGCCGTCCGACATGACCGGGGAGTGTGGCGAGTGACGGGTGACCTGCGCCGTGGCTATGCGAAGGGCCGCGCCAGGCGCGTGGAGATCCTCGACCAGGCCATGGCCCTGTTCGGCGAGGCCGGCTACCGGGGCGCCTCGTTGCGGGAGATCGCGACCCGTTGCGGCATCTCGCACCCGGGGCTGCTGCACCACTTCCCCACGAAGGGCTCCCTGTTGCTCGCGGTCCTCGAACACCGCGACGAGGTGGACGGCGCGTGGCTCTCCGTCGGTGATCCCACGGGCGTGGACCGGCTGCGCCGGCTGATCGGGCTGGCCGCGTTGAACGCCGAACGGCGGGGGATAGTCGAGCTGTTCTCCGTACTCGCCGCCGAGGCGACCTCCGCCGACCACCCGGCGCACGCCTACTTCGTCCGGAGGTACCGCGACTCGGTCATGACCACCGCCGTCTCCTACGCCGAGGCCCGGGACGCGGGTGCCCTGCGGGACGGGATCGCCCCCGACGCGGCGGCACAGCAGCTGATCGCGCTCATGGACGGACTCCAGACGCAGTGGCTCCTCAGCGGCTGCGCGACGGACATGGCGGGGGTGCTGCGCGCCCACGTGCAGGCCCAGTTGACCGTACGGCTCTGAGGTGTGGCGGGACCGGCCGGGACGCCCGCCCGCAGGAGCGGAACATGCCGGTCCGTTCGAGAAAGGCGTACCGGTCGGTGCCGGGGCTCTTTACGTCATTGTCATGCCCGGGTAACTTCCTGAGCGCAAGACATTGCAGCAACATTCCGGCTGTGTTTACAGACGGAACGCACCCCCATCGTCAGGACCTTGAGGCGCGTCAGGGTTTCCGGCGGGATGGCGCAGGTCCCCGACTCCTGCGCCCTGGACGCCACGGCTTCGCCGTCGCCCTTCCCTGGAGACCACCCATGAATCGCACCCCTCACAGGCTGCTGAGACGCCCTCTGGCGGCCGCCACCGCCGCGGCCGCGGTCCTCGGCCTGTTCACCGCGCTGCCGGGGACCCCCGTCCTCGATGCGAAACCCGTCGCCGTCTCCGAGACCTCCACGACCGTCTTCTACTACACGAAGACGAAGAACTGGACCGCCCACTACCTGCATTACGCGCCGGACGGCGGTTCCTGGACCTCCGTACCCGGTGTGGCGATGGAGAAGGCCTGCACCGACTGGGTCAAGAAGACCGTGCCGCTCGGGACCGCGCAGGGGATGCAGGCGACCTTCAACAACGGCTCGGGGCTCTGGGACAACAACGCCGGCAGCAACTACGACCTGGGCAGCGGGAACATCACCGTCAAGGACGGGATCGTGGCCCACAGCGACCCGTGCGCGGGGACCGGACCCGACCCGGATCCCAGTCCCACCGGCGGGTCGAACACCGCCTCCGTGTACTACTCGACGGCCGGCGTCGGCTGGACCACCACCAACCTGCACTACCAGCCCGCGGGCGGTTCCTGGACCCCGGTGCCCGGAGTCGGCATGGAGCCCGCCTGTACCGGCTGGGTGAAGAAGACGGTCGCCCTCGGCGTCGCCACCTCGATGCAGGCCGTGTTCAACAACGGCAACGGCGTGTGGGACAACAACAACGGCGGCAACTACACGATCCCCGCCGGCGTCAGCACCGTGAAGGACCGCACGGTCGTCAAGGACGCCAAGGACCCATGCGTCGCCGAGCCGCCCGACACCACGGCGCCGACCGCACCCACCGCCGTGACGGCCAAGGCCGACGGAGTGGCGGTCGTCCTCACCTGGGAGCCCTCCTCCGACGACAGGGGGGTGACCAGGTACCAGGTCACCCGGACCGGAGGCTCCAGGGGCGGTGTCGTCACCGACGTGAGCTCGACGGTGCTCTCCGAGTCGAACCTGGAGGAGAACACCGCTTACACGTACACCGTCAGGGCCCTCGACGCCGCAGGCAACACCTCCGCGCCCTCCACCGCCGCGAAGGCGACCACGGGGGTCAGACCGCCGACGGCCGCCCAGGGCAAGCCCCTGGGCACCGACCCGCGCAAGGACCCGATCTACTTCGTCCTCACCGCCCGCTTCAACGACGGGGACGCGAGCAACAACCGGGGCGGCAGCCAGGACGTGAAGTCGGGCAACGCCGCCAACAACGACCCCATGTTCCGGGGCGACTTCAAGGGACTCGTCAACAAGCTCGACTACATCAAGGGGCTCGGTTTCTCGGCCGTCTGGATCACGCCGGTCGTCCTGAACCGGTCCGACTACGACTACCACGGTTATCACGGCTACGATTTCTACAAGGTCGACCCCCGCCTGGAGTCCGCCGGAGCCTCGTACCAGGACCTGATCAACGCGGCCCACGCCAAGGGCATCAAGATCTACCAGGACGTCGTCTACAACCACTCCTCGCGCTGGGGCGCCAAGGGCCTGTTCACCCCGACCGTCTACGGCGTCCGGGACAGCCAGTGGAGCTGGTACTACGACGAGAAGAACGAAGGCCTCGAGTACGACGGGCTCACCGTCGACCCCAAGAGCGGCAAGTCCTATTACAACGGCGACCTCTGGTCCACCGCCGAGCCCGCGGGCAACACCTGTCTCAACTGGGGCAAGCCCACCGGAGCCACCTCGCCGGAGGGCTACAAGATCTACAACTGCCAGTGGCCCAACCCGACCTCGGGGATGTTCCCGAAGGCGTACTACCACAACTGCTGGCTGGGGAACTGGGAGGGCGAGGACTCCCGCTCGTGCTGGCTGCACGACGACCTGGCCGACTTCAACACCGAGTCCGCGCCGGTCCAGAACTACCTGATCGGCGCGTACGACAAGTACATCGACATGGGCGTGGACGGATTCCGCGTCGACACCGCCGTCCACGTCCCCCGCACCACCTGGAACCGCCGTTTCCTGCCCGCGATCCAGGAACGGGTCACCCAGCGGTTCGGCGCCGAGGCGGCGAAGAACTTCCTGGTCTTCGGCGAGGTGGGCGCGTTCGTCAACGACAAGTGGAACCGCGGATCGGTCAACCACTCCGCACAGTTCTTCACGTGGAAGGAACGCAAGGAGTACGACCCCGACGACGCCAAGGCCGCGCTGGAGATGTACGACTACGAGGAACGGCTCGGCACCGGGGCGCAGCCGACGTCGGACAACGCGTTCCTGAACGGCAACACGTACCACGCACCCGATCACAGCCGGTTCTCCGGCATGAACATCATCGACATGCGCATGCACATGAACTTCGGTGATGCGCCGAACGCCTACAACAACGGCAAGGACTCGGACGACTCGACGAACGACGCCACGTACAACGTCGTCTACGTCGACAGCCACGACTACGGCCCCAACAAGAGCAGCGAGCGCTACACGGGCGGCACCGACGCCTGGGCCGAGAACATGTCCCTGATGTGGACCTTCCGAGGCATCCCCACCCTCTACTACGGCTCGGAGATCCAGTTCCAGGCCGGCAAGAAGATCGACTGCGGCCCGACCTGCCCGCTGGCCACGACCGGACGGGCCTACTACGGCGACCACCTCGCGGGGAACGTGACGTCCTCCGAGTTCTCCAAGGTGGATTCCGCGACCGGTGCGGTCGCCGACACGCTGGCCGGACCGCTGGTCAAGCACGTCCAGCGGCTCAACGAGATCCGCCGGGCCGTGGCCGCCCTGCAGATGGGCCAGTACTCCACCGAGGGCATCACCGGCCAGATGGCCTACAAGCGCCGCTACACCAGCGGTACGACGGACAGCTTCGCCCTCGTCACCGTCACGGGCGCAGCCTCGTACACCGGCATCCCCAACGGCACGTACAAGGACGCCGTCACCGGCGACACGCAGGTCGTCACCGACGGAAAGCTCGCGGTCGCCGCCCCGGGCAAGGGCAACCTGCGCGTCTACGTGCTGAACGGCTCGGGGAGGATCGGGGCGCCGGGCCCGTACCTGAAGTAGGCGGGCCGCAGCGCGGTCCATCCCCTCGGCAAACGCCCCGGCGGCCCGGAACTCCCGGCCCGCCGGGGCGCTTCCACGCGTTGCGGAACGGCTGTGAGCCCCAGCCGGGCTGCCCGCTCTCTGCGCGCGTGCGGGCAGCCCGCTGGCTATGCTCGACGAGGGGCCTACGACCTGAACCATGGAGGCGCCCATGCTGCCGCTGCCCGAACCGCGCGACTTCCCGCCGCGCATCGCCACCGGCGCGTTCATCCTCAACTCCGGCCTGAGCAAGCTCAAGGCGGACGAAGCGACCCAGCAGGGCCTGCACGGCATGGCCTGCACGGCCTATCCGTTCCTCGAGAAGCTCGAGCCCGCCCGTTTCACCCGGCTGCTGGCCTGGTCCGAGATCGCGGTCGGCAGCAGCCTGCTGATCCCCTTCGTCCCGACCAGGCTCGCCGGGCTCGCGCTCACCGGGTTCTCCGGAGGGCTGATCGGCCTGTATCTGCGGGTGCCCGGGATGCGCGAAGACGGCAGTCTGCGTCCCAGCCAGAACGGCGTCCCGCTGGCCAAGGACACCTGGATGTTCGGCATCGGGCTGGGCTTCCTGGCCGCGGGCACCCGCCGGTCCGTCACGTCGTCGTGCCGCTGCCACCGGCACCGCAGGTGCGGGCACTGACCACCGGGACCGCCCCGGCGTCATGCGGTCACCCGCGCCACGAGCAGGGCCACGTCGTCGTGGTCCTGGAGGTCCCGCAGTTCGCGCAGCAGCCGGTCGCACGACTCCTCCAGCGACGCGTCCGGCTCGCGCAACAGCGAGAGCAGGGCCTCCAGCCGGCTGTCGATGTCGTCGTCCCGCGTCTCCACCAGGCCGTCCGTGTACAGCACGAGCCGGTCGCCGGGGCCGAAGGGAACGGTGACGTCGCTGAACGACACGCCGCCC
Source organism: Streptomyces sp. A0642 (assembly GCF_004795105.1). GTDB lineage: Bacteria > Actinomycetota > Actinomycetes > Streptomycetales > Streptomycetaceae > Streptomyces. The sequence goes on from NZ_SSBL01000003.1 coordinate 287,305, forward strand.
ACCCCGAGCGGCGCTCCGGGCGGCAGATCCAGCAGGCGGGGCGCACCGTCCCGCGGGATCAGCACCGGGGGGAGATGGCCGGCGGTGCTCAGCCGGCACTGCCCGGCTGCCGGGTCGTACACGGCGTACACGCAGGTGGCGAAGGGCGGGTCCAGGTCGGCGGTGATCTCGTCGAGGTGCCCCAGCACCTCGGCGGGCTGAAGGCCCAGCCTCGACAGGGTCTGGGTGGCCGTCCGCAGCCGCCCCATCGTCATGGCCGCGTTGATGCCGCTGCCCATCACATCCCCCACCACCAGCGCGGTCCGCCCGTGCCGCAGCCGGATGACGTCGAACCAGTCCCCGCCGACCTCGTAACGGGAAGCGGCCGGCTGGTAGCGGGACGCCACCTCCAGCCCCACCGGATCGTGGTGGTTGCGCGGCAGCATGCTGCGCTGGAGGGTGAGCGCGGTCTCCCTCTGCTGCCGGTACAGCCGGGCGTTGTCGATACTGACCGCCGCGCGGGCGGCCAGCTCGCACGCCATCACCTCGTCGTCCTCGGTGAACGGCAGCGGGTTGTCCGTCCGGATGAGGTCGATCGCCCCCAGGACCTCGCCGCGCGCGATCAGCGGCACGGCCAGATAGGAGTGCGCACCCGCCTCCGCGAGCAGCGCGGCCGAACGGCTGTCCCGGGCTATGCGGGAGAGTATCTCCGCGTCGAGGTACGGCTCCCGCACCGGCTGGGCGGTCCGCACACAGCGGGTGATCAGCCGGTCGGCACCGTACTGGGCGGCGTGACCCGGCGGATCCGCCGCCTCGACCACGGGGTTCGGCCGGGCGGCGACGACGGCCAGGGCCTGGATGAGGAGCGGCCCCTCGGTCCGGCCGGGGCGCCCCTTCAGAACGCTGTCCAGGACATCGACCGCGGCGACGTCGGCGAGCTCGGGCACGGTGACCTCGGCCAGCTCTCTGGCCGTCTGCTCCAGGTCCAGCGTGGTGCCGATCCGCACCGAGGCGTCGGCGATCAGCGCCAGGCGGTGCCTGGCACGCTCCGCCTCGGCGGCCGCCCGGTAGCGGTCGGTGACCTCGATCAGCAGCACGGCGATCCCCAGCACCCTGCCGCCGGAGTCGTCCAGCCGGTACAGGGACACCCTCCAGGCGCGGTCGGTGTCCGGATCGGCCGGGGTGCGGCCCAGCACCTCGTGCGAGACCTGCGGCACACCGCTGCTGAGGACCTCGTACATCGCCGCCTGGAGGGGAGCGGAATCCAGGAACGGCAGGATCTCTTCGACCCGGCGGCCCAGGTGGCCGTCCGCGTCGATCCCGTCCATCCGCTCCAGCGCGGGATTCGCGGCCAGGTAGCGCAGATCGCCGTCCAGGACCGCCAGGCCGATCGGCGACTGGTCGACCAGCCGCACGGACAGCGCGAGATCCCGCTCGACCTCACGCAGCGTCGCCCCGTCCGTGGCCAGACCCAGTGCGTAGTAGTCGCCGCGGTCGTCCTGGAGCCTCATGTTGCGGAACTCCAGCAGCCGTGAGGTGCCGTCCTTGTGCCGCACCGGAAAGGCGCCCGCCCAGGCCTCGCCGCTGCCCATCACCTCGGCGAACAGCCTCAGCACCAGCTCGAAGTGTTCCTCGTCCACGAGCACCCGGGCGGCGAAGCGGCCCAGCGCCTCCTCGGGGGCGTAACCCAGCAACTGCTCCGCCTGGGGACTCCACAGCACGATGCGGCCCTGGGTGTCGAGCACCATGGCACCCACCCCCAGGACGTCGAGCAGACCCCCCTCGGGGGAACGGCGCACGCCCTCGCGGCGGGCATCGCCCGAGCCGGTCCGCATGTCACCAGTGCCGCCCACAGATGATCCTTCCCATGCAGTCACCGCGCCCGGACGCAGGTCCGCTGTCTCCCATGGTCGCCCCGGAGTCACCACCCCCGCAGCTCCACCGGATGCGGCTCGTGCGCCGCAGGGGGTTTCGGAAGCCCGAAGGCGGTCACCCGCAGCGTACGGAGCCGAACGGACGAATACGACCGTCAGGAGAGTGAGACACCATGGAGAACTGGCGCATGCGGGCGGCCTGCCGCGACGAGGACCCCGATCTGTTCTTCCCCATCGGCAGCACCGGCCCCGCGCTGGTGCAGACGGAGGACGCCAAGGCGGTCTGCCGGGCGTGCCCGGTGCGGCGGGAGTGCCTCCAGTGGGCCCTGGAGAACAATCAGGACGCGGGCGTCTGGGGCGGTCTGGCGGAGGACGAGCGGCGAAAGCTGAAGCGCCGCTCGCGCAGGAGCGCCCAGCAGCCCGGCTAGCGACGAGGGCATCATCACAGCGGCGGACTCCGCTTCCGAGCGGTATTTCTCCTGCCGTCGGGTACACGTGAGACATGGACACCACGGCTTGGATCGTCATCGGCGCGGCTCTCGTGCTGCTCACCGTGGGCGTCGCCGGAGTCCTCCTGGTGCGGGTTCTGCGGGCCAGGAAACTCCTGGCGGCCGCGGGAATCCCGCTGCGCGACAAGGCGCTGTTCTGGGCCGCCGTGATCTACACGATCTCGCCCGTCGACCTGCTGCCGGACCCCGTCTACCTCGACGACATCGGCTTCCTGCTGCTGGCCCTGCGCTCCCTGCACGGTGCCGCACGGGCGGCCGGAGTGGGCAGGGGTGCCCAGCAGCCGGGGGAGGCCGGCGGTCTCGTGCCGTGACGGCCGCTCCGGGCGGGGCGTGTCGATGGCGGGAGGCGGGCGGGGAAGCGGCCAAGGTGAGGGAATGAACGTCGCAGAGATCCTGACCGAGGGATACGCCCGTATCAAGGAGACGGTGCACGCGGCCGTCGAGGGCCTCGAACCGGACGACCTCAACGCCCGCCTCGACGACGGGGCGAATTCGATCGCCTGGCTGGTCTGGCACCTGACCCGCGTCCAGGACGACCACATCGCCGACGCGTCGGGGACCGAGCAGGTCTGGTTCACCGAGGACTGGGCGTCGCGTTTCGATCTGCCCGTCGCCAAGGGCGCCACCGGGTACGGCCACAGCAGCAGGCAGGCCGGGGCCGTCCAGGTCGGCTCGGCGGAGCTGCTGCTCGGCTACTACGACGCCGTGCACGCCCGGTCGGCGGCGTTCGTGCAGGGGCTCGACGCCAAGGCCCTCGACCGCGTCGTCGACGAGGCATGGTCGCCGCCCGTGACCCTGGGCGTGCGGCTGATCAGCGTCCTGTCGGACGACCTCCAGCACGCCGGACAGGCGGCTTTCGTCCGGGGCTGTCTGGAGCGCCGCCGGTCCTGACGGGCCGTCCCGCCGCCCGCCCTCCCGCAGAGCTTCCCGCCCGCGGCCCTCTCCTCGGGCCCCGGACCGGTCGGTGTGCTCTCGTACGTCCACGCGGGAGGCAGGTCAGGCAGCCGACGGCGCGGACGCGCCACGGGCGCGGGCATAGTGGCCCGGGCCGGTGCCCACGACACGCTTGAAGTGGCGCGTCAGATGGGACTGGTCGTAGAAGCCGACGGCGCTCGCCACCTCGGACGCCGGCATCCCCCCGAGCAGCAGCCGGCGGGCGAGATCGACACGGCGGCCCGTCACGTACTGGTGCGGTGCGATGCCGAACTCCCGGCTGAACGCCCGCACCAGATGTGCGTGGTGGGCGTGCAGTCGCAGTGCCGCGTCCTGGAGGGTGACCCCCTCCACGAACAGCTCGTCGAGCAGGTCCCGCAGCCGGTGCGCGATCCGGCGGTCGTGGACGTACCGCACGGGCTCCGGGCGGCTGCGCAGATGCCGGTCGAGGCGTTCGGCGACCAGGGCGAGACGGCTGGCCGCCTCCAGTTCGTCGCCCGGAGCGGCGAGCGCCGTGTGCAGGCGGTGGATCCGGCGGCGCAGGGCCGGATCGCGCAGGACCGGCCGGTCGACGGCCATGCCGACGAGTTCCTCGTCGACCTGGGCGACATCGAGGTACAGGACGCGCTTGCGGAACCCCGCGGCGGTGGCGGCGCCGCCGTTGTGCGGGACGTGCGGCGGCAGCAGGGTCACCACGTCGGTGACCACTCCGTGCTCGTGACGGTCCAGGTCGTAGCGGACCATTCCCTCGTCCACGAGGAGCAGCGTCCAGGCGTCGTGCGTGTGCATCGGGTAGGTGTGGTCGGTGAAGCGGGCGTGGAAGACCTCTTCGATACCCGCCACCGACGGACGCCACGCGGTGACGTCCGGACGTGCAGCCATGCGGGGATCGTACGCCCGGCCCGTCCGCACGGGTCCCGGAGGCCGAGAGGCAAAGTTCGTACAAGACGGGGCGGCGCATGCCCCGGCAGGCTCGGTTCCATGACAGACGAACCCGCCCCCGCCCGCTTCGACACCAAGATCGCCGTGCTGCTCCGGGACGACCTGGAGACCTGGCAGCGGCTCAATGTGACGGCCTTCCTGGTCAGCGGACTCGGCACGGCCGTGCCGGAGCTGATCGGCGAGCCCTACGCCGACGCCGACGACACCCCGTATCTGCCGATGTTCCGCCAGCCGGTGATGGTCTTCGAAGGCCCGAAGGAACTGATGACCACGGCGCACACCCGGGCGGTCGGCCGGGGCGTGACCCTGTCGGTGTTCACCTCCGACCTCTTCGCGACGGGCAACGACCGGGACAACCGGGCCGCCGTCCGCGCGGTGCGGCGGGACGCGATGGACCTGGTCGGAATGGCCGTGCACGGGCCCCGCAACGCCGTGGACAAGATCCTCAAGGGCGCCTCCATGCACCGTTGAGCCTCCACCGCCCGGCGCCGGCGGGCTGCTCCCGGCCGGCGGGCGGTGCCCCGGCCGGCCCGCGCGGGCTCACGGGGGCGCCCGCGGCGCAGTACGGCGGAGAGTCAGACGGACCGTGCGCCCAGATGGCGGAGGAACCACTCCTGGGCCAGCCCGGCGACCTCGTCCAGCGCACCCGGCTCCTCGAAGAGGTGCGTGGCGCCGGCTACGACGTCGAGCCGGTTCTCGCACCGCAGGTGGGCCTGTGCCTGCCGGTTCAGCTCCAGGACCTGGGTGTCGTCGCCGCCCACGATCAGCAGCGTCGGTGCCCGTACGTCACCGAGGCAGTCGCCCGCGAGGTCCGGACGGCCGCCCCGCGAGACGACCGCGCCGATTCCCGAGCCGCGCTCCGTGCCGACGGCCGCGGCCGCCCGAAGCGCCGCCGCGGCTCCGGTGCTTGCGCCGAACACGCCCACGGGGACGGGGGTGCGGCGCTGCACCCAGGCGGCGGCATCCACCAGCCGGCCCGCCAGGGTCTCGATGTCGAAGACGTTGGCGCGGTCGGCCTCCTCGGCGGGGGTGAGCAGGTCGAAGAGAAGGGTGCCGAGTCCCGCCCGGTTGAGGGCGGTCGCCACCGAACGGTTGCGGGGGCTGTGCCGGCTGCTGCCGGACCCGTGCGCGAACACGACGAGCGCACCGCCGTCCCCGGCCTCGGTGAGCTCGCCCGGCAAGGTCACGCCGCCCGCCTCCACCCTCACCTCGACGGCGGCAGCGGGGGCGGTCCGGGACGCTGCCGTGGCCCGGACCAGCAAGGCGACGACCTCCTCGTCCGGGGTCTGGCCGAAGTCCCGGTACCACTCGCCCACCGCGGAGAATCCGTACGGCGTCGACAGGCACACCAGTTCGTCGACCTGTCCGCCCAGCCGTGCGGCCGCGTCCGGCGGTCCCACCGGGACGGCGAGGACCACCCGGGCCGCGCCCTGGGCCCGGGCCACCTCGCAGGCCGCCAAGGCGGTCGCACCGGTCGCGATCCCGTCGTCGACGACGATCACCGTGCGTCCCGCCAGCGGGATACGGGGCCGGCCGCCCCGGAACGCCTGTGCCCGCCGCCGCAGTTCGGCCTCCTCGGCGCGCTCGACCGAGGCGATGTCCGTGGCGGACACCCCGCCGCGGCGTACGACGTCGTCGTTGATGACCCGTACGCCGCCCTCGCCCAGGGCGCCGAAGGCCAGCTCGGGGTGGTAGGGGACGCCGAGCTTGCGCACCACGATCACATCGAGCGCGGCGCCGAGTTCCCGGGCGACGTGGAACGCCACGGGCACGCCGCCACGCGGCAGACCCAGCACGACGGGGTCGTCCTTCGCCATCGGACGGAGGGCCTCGGCCAAGCGTTGCCCCGCGTCGGCGCGGTCGGTGAACAGCACGGGACTCACCCCCGGGTGAGTGAAGCGGTCGGCCGCCCGGACCCCTCCTTCGAATCAACACCGCCCCCTGCCGGGCCGCAACCGCGGGGACCGCTCCGCCGCCGTGAACCGCACCGGTGCAGCGCGGCAGGGTGCGGCTTCCGGGCCAACACGGCAGGCGCGTCCGGGTGTCGGGTGGCGCCTGCGATCAGGAACTTTCCTCAACAAATGCTCTCAGGTCCGGGCAGAGTCCTGAAGATTTCGGCTCGCTAGATGACAATGAAAATGATTGTCGATAGCGTGTGGCGAGTCAGGCGTGAGCCCCCGGACGGGTGCCGCCGCCTGCCCGGGTCCTGAACTGCTTGGCGAAGAGGGGTAGTCGTGGCACATCTGCTGATGGTCGAAAGCTGGGTCGGATCGATGAGCAGACTTCTGCCACGGGCGATCCGGGAGGGCGGCCACGAGTTCACCTTCCTCACCCGCGACCTGCACCACTACCTGCGCGCCGCACCCGAGGGCGTCGCCCACCCGCTGCTCTCGGCCCGCCACATCCTCACGGCGGACACCAACGACACGGAACGGCTGCTGCCGTTCGCGGAGCGGGCCCACGCGTCCCTGCGGTTCGACGGCGTGATCACGTCCTGCGACTACTACCTCCCGGTGGCCGCCGCTCTCGCCGCCGGGCTGAACCTGCCGGGGCCCACGCCCACCGCCGTGGAGAACGCCTGTCGCAAGGACGCGACGCGGCGGGTCCTCGCCGAAGCGGGCGTCCCCGGACCGCGGTTCGCCGTCTGCGGTGACCACGCGGAGGCCGTGCGGGCCGCCGGGGAGATCGGTTTTCCCCTCGTCCTCAAGCCCGTGGACCTGTGTGCCGGCATGTTCGTGCGACGCGTCGACGACGAGGCGGGCCTCGCCGAGGCCCACCGCGCGCTCATGGACTTCTCCGTCAACGCGCGCGGCCAGAGCCGCGCGCCGGTCGTGCTGCTCGAAGAGTTCCTCCACGGACCCGAAGTCAGCGTGGAGACCGTCACGTTCGCCGGGCGCACGGAGGTGGTCGGGGTGACGGACAAGAGCACCGGAGCGGCCCCGGCCTTCGTGGAGACCGGCCACATGTTCCCGGCGGCCCTCACCGAGGAGGACGACCGCGCGGCGCGGGAGACCGCCGTGCCGGCCGTCGAGGCGCTCGGCCTGGACGCCGTCGTGGCGCACACCGAGATCAAGCTGACGCCGGACGGTCCGCGCGTGGTGGAGGTCAACCCGCGCCCGGCCGGCAACCGCATCACCGAACTGGTCCGCCATGTGACCGGCATCGACCTCGCTGCCGCCTGCGTGAACGTGGCGCTCGGGCGCGAGCCCGACCTGCGGCCACGCCCCACCGGACTGCACAGCGCGGCCATCGGGTTCCTGCTGCCCGGCGCCGTGGGAGTGCTGGAAGGCGTCGACGGCCTCGACGAGGTGGGCGCGGCGCCGGACGTCCTGGAACTCAGCGTCGCGACACCCGGCACCCGGGCCGCCGAGGCGGACAGCAACAACGCCTACCTGGGCCACGTCATGGCCGGCGACGCCGAGGGGCCGGGCGCCCGGGCCGGCGTCGAGGCGCACCTCGCCCGGTTGCGCCCCCGGGTGGTGAACCGATGACCGCGCCCGCCGGCACCCTGCCCGCCGCGGCCTCGTACGAGGACCTCGTCACCGGCGTCCTGGCCGGCCGCTTCGGGCCCGATCCCTGCACACGCCGCATCGCCATGGCGTTCACCACCCGCCAGTCCGTACGGCACCCGGGGCGGGGGACCGGATATCGCAACGAGGTGCTGAGCCTGCGCCTCGGCGCGGCCGTCGGCTCCTGCGCCGTCGAGCCGGGGGAACTGCCCGCCGAGGCCGTCGACGACTGCGTGGGCGCGGACGTCGCCACGCTGCTCGCCCACCGGCTGCGCCCGGTGCGCGTCGCCGCGCTCGACACGTATCTGATGGACGTGCTGCCCCACGGTCCCGCTGCCGGCGCCCGGCCCCGGCTGCTGCCGGCCGGGAGCTCGCTCGAGAAGTCCCGGGCGCGGGCGCGTGCGGTCGTCGGCCTGCTCGACCTCCCGCCGGGCCGCACCGTGCTCGTCGTCGGCGTCGTCAATTCGCTGCTGGAGGCCCTGCGCGAGCGCGGGCTCGCCTACGTACCGTGCGACCTCAAGGGCGGCACGACGGAGTGGGGCGAGCCGGTCCGGACCGACGTGCCCACCGGACCGGAGCACTGGGACGCGGTCCTGGTGTCCGGGATGACCCTCGGCAACGGGACCTTCGAACCGCTGAGGGAGCGCGCTCTGCGCAACGGCACACCCCTGGTGGCGTTCGCCCAGACCGGCAGCGCGGTGCTGCCCCGCCTCATCGGCGCCGGAGTCACGGCCGTGTCCGCGGAGCCGTACCCGTTCTTCTGGCTCGACGGCGGCTCCGGAACCGTGCACCACTACGGCGGCCCCGGAACCGTCCACTCCCACGGAGGCGCCCGGTGACCACCGCACTTCTGCGCCCCGCCGGCAACCGGGAGCTCCTCGGGCTCGTCGGCCGTACGCCGCTCGCCCGCATCACCGCCGGCCTGCCGTGCCCGCACCCCGGATTCTGGGCCAAACTCGAAGGCTTCGCCGTGGGCGGCATGAAGGCGCGCGCCGCCGTGTCCATGCTGACGGGCGCCGAGCAGCGCGGCGAACTGCGCCCGGGCGCACCGGTGGTGGAGTCCACCTCCGGCACCCTCGGCATCGGTCTGGCCTTCGCGGGCCAGGCGCTCGGCCATCCGGTCGTGCTGGTCGGCGACACCGAACTCGAACCGTCCATGCGCGCTCTCCTGAACGCCCACGGCGCCCGGCTCGAACTCGTTGGCCGCCCGGCCCCCGAGGGCGGCTGGCAGGCCGCCCGGCTGGCCAGGCTCCGGGAACTCCTCACCGAACTGCCGGACGCCTACTGGCCCGACCAGTACAACAACCCCGACAACACAGCCGGTTACGCCTCGCTCGCCGCAGAGATCGCCGAACGCCTCGACCACGTGGACATCCTGGTGTGCAGCGTCGGAACGGGCGGGCACAGCGCCGGAGTCGTCGGTCCGCTGCGGAGGTGCTGGCCCGGACTGCGACTGATCGGCGTCGACGCCACCGGCTCGACGATCTTCGGGCAGCCGGCCCGCCCCCGCCTGATGCGGGGGCTGGGCAGCAGCATCCATCCGGGGAACGTGGCCCACGACCAGTTCGACGAGATCCACTGGGTCGGACCGGCGGAGGCCGCGGACAGCTGCCGGAGGCTGGCCAGGGACAACTTCGTCAGCGGCGGCTGGAGCACCGGCGCCGTCGCACTCGTCGCGGCCTGGGCGGCCCGTGTCCACCCGGGCGCGGTCGTCGCGACCGTCTTCCCCGACGGGCCGCACCGCTATCTCGGCAGCGTCTTCGACGACGGATTCCACGCTCTGCACGGGCTGGGCCCGGAGGCCGCGGCCACCCGTCCGGTGGAGATCCGCCACCCGCACGCCGCGGAGGCGACCGGCTGGACCCGCTGCCGCGCGGTCGCCGGGCGGCGCGAGGAGCGCCGGCCCGCGCGGCTGCCGGTCTCCCGCCCGCCGGCCGGCCCGGCCGCGCCCGGTGCCCCCTCCGGGGACGCGCCGCCGTACGCCCGCCCGCCCACCGTCCGGCTGCCGTACGAACCGGGGGAGGGCCGATGAACCTGCGCCGCCGTACCGTGCGGCTGCGACTGGCCGAGCCGCTGCGGATCTCCCGTTCCACCACGACGGCGCGCGACGCCGTCCGGCTGTCCATCGAGCACCGGGGACTGCACGGCCACGGCGAGACCGTGACCAGCGTGTACTACGGCCTCGACACCGCGACCCTCATGCACTGGCTGGACCGGTCCGCCCGTACGCTCGCGCGCTTCGCCGACCCGGAGTCGGCCCTGGCCGCCGTGTCCCGTCAGGCGGCCGGAGACCCCGGCGGTCCGGTCGCGCCCGGGACACCCCCGGCCGTCATGGCCGCCGTCGAATCGGCGCTGCTCGACCTCGTCGGCAAGCGCGCGGGCGCCCCGGTGCACCGCCTTCTCGGCACCGCCGCCGCGCCCGTCGCCGCGACCGCCAGGACCATCGGGATCACCTCGCCCGGCCACGCCGCGACCCTCGCCGCCCGGCTGGCGGGGGAAGGGTTCACGGTCCTCAAGATCAAGGCCGGCTCGCCCGACCCGGAGGACGACGTGGCACGCGTCCGTGCCGTGCGCGCCACGGCCCCGCACGTGCGCCTGCTCCTCGACCCCAACGGCGGCTGGAGCAGCACGGCGGCGCCCTCCCTGCTCGGGCGCTTCGCCGAACTCGGCGTCGAGGCCGTCGAACAGCCCGTCGCCCCGGGGGACCCCGAGGCACTGGCCCGGCTCGCCGCCCGCTCGCCCCTGCCCGTGATCGCGGACGAGGACGCGGTCGGCATCGAGGACGCCCGCCGGCTCGCCGGCCGTGTCCACGGCATCAACGTCAAACTCGCCAAGTGCGGAGGCGTGGCCGCCGCCCTGCGCATCGCCCGCCTGATCGACGGCAGCGGCACCAGCCTCATGCTCGGCTGCCTCACCGCCAGTTCGCTCGGCATCGCCCCGGCCGTGCACCTCGCCGACCGCGCCCGGTGGACCGACCTGGACGGCCACCTGCTGCTCGCCCACGACCCGTGGACGGGAATCGGCGGTGCCGACGGGACGGTGCGGGCGAGCAGCCACCCCGGACTGGGAGTGCGCCCGCGCACCCCGTTCGACGGGCCCCGGCCGCCCGTCCCGGCCGACGGCCCGCTTCGGGGACGTACCCACGAAGGGCGGGGGCCGTCGTGAGCACCTGGCGCGAGATAGCCGCCCTGCCCCCGGCCGTGCGCCTCCTGCTGGTCAACCAACTCGGGGTCAACACCGGCTTCTACCTGCTCATCCCCTATCTGGCCGTGCACCTCAGCGACGACCTCGGGATGTCGGCCGCGGCCGTCGGAACCGTCCTCGGGGTGCGCAACCTCAGCCAGCAGGGCCTGTTCGTCCTGGGGGGATCGGCCTCGGACCGGCTGGGGGCCCGTCCTGTGATCATCACCGGATGCGCCCTGCGGACGGCCGGGTTCGCCCTCTTCGCCCTCGGCGACGGGACCGTGGTCCTGCTCGCCGCCTCCGTGCTCAGCGGGCTGGCGGGCGCCCTGTTCAACCCGGCCGTCCGCGCCCACCTCGCCCAGGAGGCGGGGGAGCGCAAGACCGAGGCGTTCGCGCTCTTCAACGTCTTCGCGACGACCGGAGCGCTCATCGGCCCCCTCCTCGGCAGCGCCCTGCTTCTGGTCGACTTCCGGGCCGCCGCGCTCACCGCGGCCGGGATCTTCGCCGTGCTGACCGTCGCGCAGGCCCTGGTGCTGCCGCCCGGCCGGGTCGCACCCACCACGAACGGGGTGCTCGCCGACTGGCGCGAAGTGGTCGGGAACCGGCCCTTCATGGCCTTCGCCTGCGCGATGGTCTCCATGATCGGGCTGGAGAGCCAGCTCTATCTGCTGCTCCCCGACGGCGCGCGCCGGGCCACCGGCTGGGACGGAGCGGCGGGCACGGTGTTCCTCGTCGGGACGCTCGCCGGGCTGGCGCTCCAGCTGCGGATCACCCGCTTCCTGAAGCCGCGAGGCGGCCGGGGGAAGTGGATCGGAGCGGGCCTCGCCCTGATGGCCGCGGCCTTCGTGCCGCCCATGCTGGTGACATCCGGCCCGCCGCCGGACGCCGGCCTGGGCCAGGCGGCGCTGCGCGCGGTGCCGGTCCTCATGGGCGCTCTGCTGCTCCAGACCGGTCTGATGATCGCCCAGCCGTTCGTGATGGAGCTGATCCCCGACTTCGGCAGGCCCGGCCTCACCGGCACCTACTTCGGTGTCTTCTACGTCCTGTCCGGGATCGCCGCCGCTCTCGGGAACACCGCCGTCGGCTGGGCCATGGACACCGGCCGGCGCATCGGCGCCGGCTGGCTGCCCTGGGCCTGCTGCCTGGGTCTCGGCCTCGTCTCGGCCGCGGCGATCACCCGGCTCCACCGCCGCGCGGCGCTGCCCGGCCGGCCGGCCCCCGTGTCCGCTCATGCCTGAGGAGAGCCCCGTGGACGACGCCAACCTGCTCACCGACAACGCGGCGCTGTACGAGGCCCGCTTCCCCGACCCCGTGAACCTCGCCGGACGCTGGACCGAGGACTCGCTCAGGCGGTACGGGGCAGGGCCCCGCGTGCTGGACATCGGCTGCGGCACCGGCCGCGACGCCGCGTACCTCCATGCGACGGGGCGCACCGTGACCGGTGCCGACCTCTCCCTCGCGATGCTCGCCCACGCCCGGCGGGAGCACCCCGGCCCGGAGTACCTCCGCGCCGATCTGCGGGAGTTCGACCTGGGGGCGCCTCGATTCGACGCCGTCGTGTGCCTCGACAGCGCCCTGCTGTACTGCCGGACCGACGCGGAACTCGACAGCTTCCTCGCCTCCTGCCGGCGCTGTCTGGCATCCGGAGGCCTGCTCGTCGCGGAGATGCGCAACGGCGCGTACTTCCTCCGCCGCGCCCCGCTTCCCACGCCCCCCTCCGTCCACACCTTCACCCATCGCGGCATCGCCCACCGCTCCGTCACCCGGCTGCGGGTGGACCCGGCCGCCCGCCTGCTGCACCGCAGCCGCACCTGGACCACCGACGACGGAACACCCCCGGTCGAACAGCGCTCGGCGTGGCGCCTGTTGCGCCCCGAAGAACTCCGCCACGCCCTCACCGCCCACGGCTTCGAGGTCCTCGCGCTCCACGACGGGCCCGGGCCACGCACGGAACCGCCCTGGCGCGAGGGCGATCTGCCCTCCGGAGCTACGGACGCCGACCGGCTCCATGTGATCGCCCGGCTCATCAAGGGCTGACCGGCCCTCAGCCCCGCACGCTCCCACCGGATCAAGGACACCTGCATGCACAGCGATCACCGCCCCACCACAGCGACGCCCTTCCCCGGCCTGCGACGCCGCGGATTCCTGGCCGTCTCCGGGGCCGCCGGTCTCGGCGCCCTCGCGCTGACCGGCTGCGCGGACACCTCCGACACCGCCCCCGACGACGCCGAGGGCGACGGCAGGCCGAAGCGGGGCGGCCGGCTCCGGGCCGCCTTCGCCGGGGGCGGGGCGAGCGAGACCCTCGACCCGCACCTGAGCAACCTCTTCGCCGACGCCGCCCGCGCCAAGGCCCTCTACGACAAGCTGGCCGACTACGGCAGCGACCTCGCCGCCCGGCCCCGCCTCGCCTCGTCCTGGGAACCCGGCAGCGGCCTCGACCGGTGGAAGGTCTCCCTGCGGGAAGCGGTGTTCCACGACGGACGGCCCGTGACCGCCGAGGACGTGCTGCACAGCTACCGGCGCATCGCCGACCCCACGCGCGCCTTCCGCGCCAAGGCATCCCTGGAGCCGATCGACCTGGCGGCCAGCCGGGCCCTCGACGAGCGGACCGTCGAGTTCGTCCTCAAGCGGCCGACGGCCGAGTTCCCCAACGTGATGGCGGCGTTCGGCGCGTACATCGTCCCCGCGTCCGCCCGCGACGGCGACTTCGACCACCGGCCGATCGGCAGCGGACCGTTCCGTCTGGTGTCCTTCGCCCCGGGCCGCTCCACCGTCCTGCGCCGCAACGACGACTACTGGGACGGCGCCCCGCACCTGGACGAGCTGGAGTTCGTCGTCGCCAACGAGGAGTCCGCACGCGTCAACGCGCTGCTCGGCGGCCAGGTCGAGTACGCCCACGAGCTGAACCCGGCGACCGCCCGCGCACACGAGGACGGCGGCCGGATCCGGATCGTACGGCTGCGCAACAGCGCGATGCAGTCCTTCGCCATGAAGACCGACCGGCCGCCCTTCGACGACCGACGCGTCCGCCAGGCCCTGATGCTCGTCGCCGACCGGGAGGAACTCGTCCGGGGAGCCCTGTCCGGTGCCGGAGAGATCGGCAACGACCTGTTCGGCAAGGGATACGAGTACTACGAGGACGGCCTGCCCCAGCGCGAACAGGACCTCGGCAGGGCCCGCGGTCTGCTGAAGCAGGCCGGCGCCGAGGACCTGCGGATCACGCTCGACACCTCACCCGTCGCCGCCGGATTCACCGAAGCCGCCGCCGTCTTCCGCGACCAGGCCGCCCGCGCCGGCATCACCGTGGAGGTGAGGACCGGCAGCAAGGACACCTACTGGAAGGACATCCTCGACTCCGGAACCCTGTGCTGCTACCGCTCCGGCGCCATGCCCATCGAATCGCACCTCTCCCAGCGCCTGCTGACCGGTTCGACCACCAACGCCACCAAGTGGCGCCACCGGGACTTCGACGCCCTCTACCAACAGGCCCAGTCCACGCGGGACCCGCAGCAGCGCGCCGCCGTCTACGCCCGCATGCAGCGCCGCCTCCACTCCGAAGGGCCCTTCCTGATCTGGGGCTTCGCCGACTGGATACTCGGCACCGCCCGCCGCGTCCGGGGCATCGCGCGGCAGGCGCCCGCCAACACCCTCGACTGGGCCCGCTTCGACAAGGTGTGGCTGGCGTGAGCGGATCCCTCCCGTGGGCTGCTCGGCGGCTGCTGCTCGGCGGGGCGCAGACCGCCGCCGTGGTGGTGCTCGTCTTCGCGCTCACCGAGGCACTGCCCGGCGATGCCGCCGTGGTCCTCGCCGGCGACCAGCCGGACCCGGGCCGGATCGAGGCCGTGCGAGCCGCCCTGCACCTGGACCGGCCGCCCCTCGAGCGTCTGCTGGACTGGTCGGCCGGGCTGCTCCACGGCGACCTCGGGGTGTCACTGACCTCGGGACGGCCCGTCAGCTCCTACCTCGCGGACGGCTTCGGACCCACCCTGCTGCTCGCCGTCCCGACGGTCCTGCTGCTGGTCCCCGCAGCCGTCGGTCTCGGCGTGCTCGCCGCCCGGCACGAGGGACGCCCGGCCGACCGGATCGTCAGCGCGGTGACGCTGAGCCTGTACGCCGTACCGGAGTTCGCCCTGGGGGTGCTGCTGGTCTCGGTGTTCGCGCTCCGGCTCGGCTGGCTGCCGCCGACCGCCGTCGGATACGGCACCGATCTGCTCGCCCATCCGGCCGCCCTGGTCCTTCCCGTCCTGGTACTGCTGGCGCGACCGGTGTGCTCGCTGGCCCGGCTGATCAGGGCCGGGATGACCGAGGCGCTCGCCTCGCCCTACGTCTCCCAGGCGCTCCGCTGCGGGGTGCCGGGGACCCGGGTCCGTTACGCGCACGCCCTGCCCAACGCGATCGCCCCGGCCGCTCAGCAACTGGCCCGCACGGTCGACTGGCTGCTCTGCGGGGTGGTCGTCGTGGAGGCGCTGTTCGTGATCCCGGGCCTCGGCACGGTCCTCATGAACGCCGTCGCGGAACGCGACGTCCCGGTCGTGCAGGGCCTCGCGGTGGTCTTCGGCCTCGCCACCGTCCTGCTCAATCTCGGGGCGGACCTGGTCACTCACCGCCTCGCCCCGCGCAGGGGCGTGGCGGCGTGATGGCGCTCGCGCTCGCCCGCTCCCGGCGCGGGCTGAAGACACTCGTCGTCGGGCGGCCACGGCGTGCCCCGACACGAGTGAGGCGCTTCCTCCCCGGTCTGCTCGTCGTCGGCGTTCCGCTCGTACTCGCCCTGGCCGGGCCGTTGTTCGCCCCGGACGCCGGGCCGCGCGGCACGTCGTTCACCACCGGTGACGGGCACTGGCTCGGTACGGACTTCATCGGCCGGGACGTCCGCAGACAGGTGCTGCTGGGCGGGCGTTCGGTGGTTCTCGTGGCGCTCGCCTCGACGCTCCTCGCCTATGCGGTGGCCCTGCCGGCCGGCTTCGTCTGCGCCCTGACGCGGCGCGGTTGGGTGGAGGAACTGTTCATGCGCCCGCTGGACGTGCTCCTGTCCGTTCCGTCGCTTCTGCTGATCCTGCTGGTGGCCGCCGTCCTCGCACCGGGCCCCGCGGGCCTCGCCCTGCTGGTGGCGCTCGTCAACATCCCGGACGCGGCCCGGATCGTCCGCGCCGCCGGGGCGGAAGCCGCCTCGCGCCCGGCGGTCGAGGCGCTGCGCATGCAGGGCGAGAGCTGGGCGCGGATGGCCTTCGGCTACGTCGGCCGGTCGGTCGTCCGGACACTCGCCGCCGACGCGGGCGTACGCCTGACGGGGGCCCTGTACCTCGTGGCCACGGCGGCGTTCCTCGGCGTCGGCGTCGCGCCGGACGCGGCCGACTGGGCCGTGATGGTGGACCGCAACCGCACCGGGCTGTTCGTCCAGCCGTGGGCGGTGGTCGTGCCGGCCCTGCTGACCGTCGCGCTCACCCTGGGCGGCAACCTGCTCGTCGACGCCGCACTCGATCGCCCCGGCAGCAAGGAGAGGAAGCCGTGAACACAGCAGTACGACCCGGCACGGACACCGGGGCGGAACCGGTGGCCGTCGTCGAGGGGCTCCGCGTGGAGGCCGGCGGGCGGGCGATCGTCGACGGTGTCGGCCTGCGCGTGCTGCCGGGGCGGATCCTGGCCCTGGTCGGAGCCTCCGGAAGCGGCAAGACCACCACCGGGCGCGCGCTGCTGGGGGAGTACCCGCCCGGCGCGCGCGTGACGGGCGAGGTGCGGGTGGCGGAGGGCCTGATGGGGTACGTGCCGCAGCACCCGGCCACCGTGCTCAACCCCGTCCGCAGGACCGGCGCCCTGCTCGGCGACATCGCCCGGCGCCAGGTGGCCCACCTTCCCCGGACCCGGCGCAGGGCGGCGGCCCGGGAGCGGGTACGCGAGGCCCTCGCCCGTGCCCAGCTGCCGTGGGACGGAGCCCTGCTGCACCGCTACCCCCACCAGCTCTCCGGCGGCCAGCGGCAACGCGTGGTCCTCGCCCAGGCGCTGCTGCTCGGCGCCCGCGCCGTCGTGGCGGACGAGCCCACCACCGGGCAGGACGCCCTGACGAAACGACGCGTCGTGGAGCGGCTGGCGGCCGTCGCCCGGCAGGGCGTCGCGGTGGTCCTGCTCAGCCACGACCTCGACGTCGTCCGCGCGCTCGCCGACGACGTGGTCGTCCTGCGCGACGGAAAGGCCGTCGAGGCGGGGCCGGCGGAGCAGGTCCTGGGTGCCCCCGGTCATGCGTGGACCCGTGAACTCCTGGCGGAGCCGGGGGACATGCGCGGGGAGGCGGCCCGGACCGACACACGCGCCGCCACCGTCCTGGACGTCCGGTCCCTCACCGCACGGCACGGCCGGACCGCGGTGCTCCACGACGCGGCCCTCAGCCTGCGCGCCGGTGAGAGCCTCGCCGTCGTCGGCCGCTCGGGAAGCGGCAAGACGACGCTGGCCCGCTGCCTGAGCGGCCTGCACTACGACCACGACGGAGAGGTACTCCTGGACGGCCTGCCGCTGCCGCGCAGCCTGCGGGACCGCGACCGGGAGCAACTGGCCGCTGTCCAGTACGTCTTCCAGGACGCCCGGGCGGCGTTCGACGCCCACCGCCCCGTACTCGATCAGATCGCGCGGACGGCCGTACGGCTGCGCGGCCTGGGCCGGGCCGCGGCGAGAGCCGAGGCACTGGGCGTCCTGGGCACGCTGGACCTCCCGGCCGAGCGGGCGCTGCGCGTCCCCGAGGGGCTGTCCGGAGGCGAACTCCAGCGCGCCGCACTGGCCCGCGCCCTCCTCGCACGCCCCCGGGTCCTGGTCTGCGACGAGATCACCTCGGGCCTCGACACGTTCGCCCGGCGCTCCCTCCTCGGCCTGCTCGCGCGGCTGCTCCGGTCGGGGGCGGCTGCGGCCCTCGTCCTGATCACCCACGACCTGACCACGGCGGCCCTCGCCGATCGTGTCGCGGTGCTGGAACACGGCGAGATCGTCGAGGCCGGGCCGGCCGGCGACGTGCTGAACGCGCCGCGCCACCCCTTCACCGCAGAACTCATCGCCGCGGCACGGTCGATGCGGCCCTCCGCGGGCTGACGCACCGCGCCCCCGGCCACCGGCTCACCGCGCGCCGGAGCGTGCCACCCGGAACCCCGTGTCGTCGATCCGGAACGTCGGGTGGCTGCGGCGGCGCACCGAGGCCCGGCAGCTCCAGCGCTCGTCGAACCATCCACCGCCCCGCAGCACCCGGTAAGTGCCGTACACCTCGGCGTCGTAGACGTCCCAGCACCACTCCCACACGTTCCCCAACGTGTCGTACAAGCCCCAGGAGTTGGGCTGTCTGCCGCCCACGTCGTGCGGGCGCTCGTCCGAGTTCCCGCGATGCCAGGCGATGTCGTCGAGCGGCCCGTACCGTGCCTCGGTCGTGCCGGCCCGGCACGCGTGTTCCCACTCGGCCTCGGCCGGCAGCCGGTACCCGTCGGCCGCCGTGTCCCACTCGACCCGCGCGGCATCGGCGTGGAGGCGGTAGACGGGGGTCAGTCCCTCGCGCACGGACAGGGCGTTGCAGAAGCCGACGGCGTCCAGCCAGGACACCCCTTCGACGGGCAGGAGTCCGCCGTGCGCGGAGCTCGGCCGTTCGCCGGTCACTCGGCTGTACTGGGCCTGGGTGACCGGGAAGGCCGCGAGCCGGTACGGGGCGAGGTCCACCGTCCAGCTGTGCTGCGTACGACGGTCTGTGAGGGTCACCTGCCCGGGTGGAACGTCGACCATACTGATCCCGGCGCTGGTGTCCATAGGCGGTGATCGTATCAACGGCGAGGTCTGCGGATGAACCGTGAACCGCCCCGGCCCGCCGGGCCTTGACGGCCCCTGTGCTCAGCCCGCCGCCGAGGCTTCACGGGTGATCTGCCCGAACCGGGCGCCCATGGCGGCGGCCAGCGCCTGCGCGGCCGAGAGGGGCCGGACCATGACCGTCAGTCCGTCGATCTCGCCCGCCTCGTTCGTGTGAAGGAAGTCGCAGCCGGTGATCTCCCGGTCGCCCACCTTCGCCTCGAAGACGAGCGCGTGATCGCGGCCGTCGTCGCTCGCCATCTCGCGGACATAGCGGAAGTCCGTGAAGATCTCGTCCACCGCGCGCAGGATCGCGGCGGTGAGGGGTTTGCCGGCGTAGGGCTTGAACGCCACGGGGCTGGTGAGGACGACGTCCTCGGCCAGCAGCGCCTCGACCGCGCCGAGGTCGTGCGCCTCGACGGCCTTGCGGAAAGGATGCATCCCGAGCTCCATAGTCAATTTATTGAATAGGTGTGAAAGAGAGTAGACGTAGTGATGCCCGGCTGTCACCGGCTACGGGCACCCGGCTTCCGGCCGTCGGCCCAAGGCCGTTGTCACACCTGCCGGTTAGGCTCTTTCCATGACTGATTTCGTGTTGGTGGCGGGCGCCTGGCTGGGAGCCTCGGCCTGGGACGCCGTGGTGCCGGGCTTGCGGGCGGCGGGGCATGGCGTGCACCCGGTGACCTTGTCCGGCGTCGGTGAGAAGCGGGACGAACCGGTGGGCCGGCAGACCCATGTGGCCGACATCGTCGGCGAGGTCGACCGCCTCGGCCTGCGCGACGTCGTTCTCGTGGGACACAGCTACTCGGGCATTCCCGTGGGGCAGGCCGCCGAGCGTATCGGCGACCGGCTGGCCCGGGTCGTCTTCGTGGACGCCGTCGTCCCGGCCGACGGCGAGTCCTTCGTCTCCGCCTGGTGGCAGGGCCCGGCCGCGCTGGAGGCCGAGCTCACGGGGAACGGCGGATGGTGGGCTCCGCCGGCCGCGGCCGATTTCGAGGGACAGGGCCTCAGCGACGAGCAGACCGCACGGATCGTGAGCGCCTGCACACCGCACCCGGGAGCCGCGCTGCGCGACCCGGCCGTCGTGAGCGGTTCACTGGGCAAGCTTCCGGCGACGTACGTCAAGTGCCTTCTCGACGGTCCCGAACCGACCGGCGACGTGGCCGCGTTGCTGACCGGGGAGCGGTGGGAGCTGATCACGATGGAGACGGGGCACTGGCCCATGTACTCCCGCCCGGACGAACTGGCCGGGATCCTGAACGGCGCGGCGGCGCGCTGACCGCCGGGCGGGAGTGCGGGGGCGCGCCCCTCGAACAGCCGATCAGGACGCGCGCCCCCGCCCCGCCGCACGCTGCAATGGGCAGGTGACCGCGCCTCCCGACGACTGCCTCGCGCGCAACGAGTGGATCTGCGGCGCCTATCTGAGCAGCAGGCGGCACATTCTCTGGGACGCCGTGGTGCAGCACCTCCAGCTGACCGTGGTCTCCGTGCTCATCGGGCTGGTCATCGCACTGCCGCTCGCCCTCGCCGCCCGCCGGTGGGGCTGGGCCGCAGGTCCGGTGCTGGGAGTGACGACCATCCTCTACACCGTCCCCTCGCTCGCGATGTTCTCCCTGCTGCTCCCCGTCTACGGACTCTCCGCCTCGCTCGTCGTGGCAGGCCTCGTCCTGTACTCGCTCACCCTGCTCGTACGGAACATCCTGGCCGGGCTGCGGGCGGTACCCGAGGAGACCCGGCAGGCGGCGCGCGGCATGGGCTACGGGCCCGTACGGCTGCTCCTCGCCGTCGAACTGCCGCTCGCGCTGCCGGCCGCGATGGCCGGGCTGCGCATCGCGACCGTCTCCGCCGTCTCCCTCGTCACCATCGGCGCGATCGTCGGCTACGGCGGCCTCGGCAACCTCATCTACTCCGGCATGAACACCTACTTCAAGGCCCAGGTGCTCACCGCCTCCGTCCTGTGCGTCGTCATCGCCGTCGCCGCCGACCTGCTCCTCCTCCTCGCCCAGCGCCTGCTCACCCCCTGGCCCCGGAGGCAGTCGTGAACACCCTCTTCGACGCCTGGACCTGGCTCACCACCTCGGCGCACTGGTACGGCGAGGACGGCATCTGGACCCGGCTCGCCCAGCACCTCGTCCTCACCGTCGTCTGCCTGCTGATCAGCTGCCTCATCGCCCTGCCCGTGGCTCTGGTCCTCGGCCACCTCGGCAGGGGCGGCGCCCTGGCCGTCAACATCTCCAACATCGGCCGGGCCGTCCCCACCTTCGCCGTCCTCGTCCTGCTGCTACTCACCCCGGTCGGGCGGTTCGGGGAGGGGCCGACCGTCGTCGCACTCGTCCTGTTCGCCGTCCCGCCGCTGCTCACCAACGCCTACGTCGGCATGCGGGAGGTCGACCAGGACGTCGTACGGGCGGCACGCGGCATGGGCATGACGGGCCGGCAGATGCTGACCCGGGTGGAGGTCCCGCTCGCCCTCCCCCTCATCCTGACCGGCGTCCGGATCGCGGCGGTCCAGCTCGTCGCCACCGCCACGATCGCGGCACTGGCCGGCGGCGGGGGACTGGGCCGGATCATCACCGCCGGCTTCAACCTCGCCTCCACCGCCCAGGTGGTCGCCGGGGCCGTGCTGGTCGCGGTGTTCGCGCTCATCGTGGAAGGCGTCTTCGAGCTGGCGCAGCGCCTGGCCCCCGACCGGGCCCGCGGCGGGAACTCCGGATGAGGGCCCGGCACGCGGTCACGGCGGCCCTCCTCGCGCTCCTCGCACCGGTCTCCGCCTGCACCACCGGCCCCGCGCTGGAGAACCAGGGCGAGGTCACCGCCCCGCCCGGCGACAGCAAGCACCTCACCATCGGTTCGGCGGGATTCACCGAGAGCGATCTGCTCGCCCAGATGTACGCGCTGCTGCTCGGCAGGGCCGGATACTCCACGAAGATCATCTCCGTCACCAACCGGGAGATCTACGAACCCGCGCTCGAGAGCGGTCAGATCGACGTCGTCCCCGAGTACGCGGCCACCTTCGCCGACTGGCTCAACGCCAAGGAGAACGGCGCCGACGCCACTCCCGTCGGCTCGCCCGACCTGGCCAGCACGATGAAGGCCCTGCGCACCCTGGCAGCCCCCCGCGGCCTCACCGTCCTCGACGCCGGCCGGGCCGTCGACCAGAACGCCTTCGCGGTCGGCTCCGCCTATGCGACGGAACACCGCCTCAAGTCACTGAGCGACCTGGGGCGGTCGGGGCTCCCGGTCCGTCTGGCCGCGGGCGACGAATGCGTCCAGCGCCCCTACTGCGCCCCCGGGCTGAAGAAGACGTACGGCATCGACATCACCGCCGTCGACCCCAAGGGCGTCGGCACCACCCAGGCCAAGCAGGCCGTCCAGAGCGGCCGCGACCAGATGGTGCTGACCACCACCACCGACGCCACCCTGGACGACTTCGGCCTCGTCCTGCTCGCCGACGACAAGCACCTCCAGAACGCCGACTACCTCGTCCCCGTCGCCAACCGCTCCCGGGCCGGCAGCGAAGGCGTCCGCAAGGCGCTGGGAAAGCTGAACACCGTGCTGACGACCAAGGACCTGGCTCGCCTGAACGAACAGGTGGACAGCTGGCGCCGGCTCCCCGCGGACGTGGCCCGCACCTATCTGCGCTCCCGCGGTCTCCTCCCCGACGACTGACCCCCGGGGCTGCCGGCAGCCGGCCGCTGCCCCGGACGGGGCGCCAGCGCACCGGCTCACCAGGTCAGTTCTGCGAGGCGGGCCTCGATCCGCTCGCGCTCCCACGCCCCGTCGGCGACGACCACCCGGTAGCGCCGGGCCAGCGTGGCCCCCGGCGCCAGGACGAGTTCGTCATGGAAGGCGAAGGACGGGGCGACCGCGGCGAAGGGGTCGTTGCGGACGAACCAGTGCGCGGGGTGCGCGCCGCCCGCACCCGTGTGGTCGTTCTCCGGTGCGTGGACGAAGACGAGCGTCGCGTGTCCGTCCGCCGCGTCGTGCTCACCGCTGTACGCCAGCCAGGGCGCCTGCCGGCCCATCACCCCGGGGCCCTCGCCGTCCGGCGTGAGGATCCGGCCGTCGCGGAAGGCGCGCGGGCCGCGCCAGAACAGCCCCGTATAGCCCGCGCCCTCCCTCCCGTGCGTGGTCGGACTGCCGAACCGGAGAGGTTCGCCGCGGCGGTTGGTGACGGCCGACGACCAGGTGAGGACCCAGCTGCCGGACGCCGGATCGACGTCCCGCACCTCGACCTCGCGCACCTCGTCGGCCCACAGGTCACCGCTGTACGGATGCCAGCTCAGCCGCTCGACGAGCCTGGCCCCGCCGTCCCGGACCGACACCTCGTCGAACCCGCGGTGCGCCATGGAGCCCACCCGCTCGGGCAGCGGCTGATAGCCCTCGCCCGGCACGTAGGTGTTGCCGCCCCACAGGTTCTGCCCCGACAGATGGGAGGCGGTCAGCTGCAGCCCCTTGTGCCAGCGGTGGTCGTGGGGCCGGTAGCCGGTCACCACCCGGTCCGAGAGGGTGCGCAGCGGGTGGATGTACGGTTTTGGCGACTCCCAGGCCGCCTCGGGCCGGTACACGTACCGCAGGAGTTCCACCCCGGTCTCCGCCACGGACACGGCGATGTGATCGCCGTGCCGGTGGACGAGTTCCAGCCGGCCGGTCACGCGGACGCCTCGGCCGGCTCGGGCGCCCAGCCCGGGGCGTTGCCGTGCAGGGCGCTGTAGTACGGGTCGCCGGGACCGATCTCGCCGGCCCGGACGGTGTTCCCGGTGAAGGCCGCCTTGTACAGGGCGGCGACCAGTTCCAGGCTGGTGCGCCCGTCGGCGCCGCTGCTGCGCGGCCGGCGCCCGGCCCGCAGGTCGCGCAGCAGCCCGCGCAGCTGGGCCTCGTGGGAGCTGGGCACGTCGGCGCCGAAGTCCCGCCAGGCGGCGACGTGTTCGGCCGGGACCCCGGGAGCCGGGGTGATCCGCCAGTCGGCGTTGCGATGGCCGTACAAGTGGGTCAGCTCGACCGTGGCCCGCTCGCAGTCGATGCGGATCCGGCTCACCTCGTCCGGGCTGAGGACGCTGTTGACGATCGTGGCCATGGTGCCGTTCTCGAAACGGACGAGCGCGGTGGAGACGTCCTCCGTCTCCACGTCGTGCACCAGCCGTCCCGCCATCGCACGGATCTCCGACCACGGTCCCAGCAGGTCGAGCAGCAGATCCATCTGATGGATGCCGTGGCCCATCGCCGGACCGCCGCCCTCCGTGCTCCACCGCCCCCGCCAGGGCGCGGCGTAGTACGCCGCGTCCCGGTACCAGGTGGTCTGGCAGTGAGCGACCAGCGGCCGCCCCATCGCCTGTTCGGCCAAAAGCGTCCGCACGTGGTCCGAGCCGGAGCCGAACCGGTGCTGGAACACGATCGCGGCGTACGGGCCGCCCCTGCGCGGGTCCTCCGCCTCCTCGATGGCGTCGAAGTCCTCCAGCGAGGGGCAGGGGGGCTTCTCGCACCAGACCCACGCCCCGGCCCTCAGCGCGGCGATGGTCTGGTCGCGGTGGAAGCGGGGCGGGGTGCCGAGCGTGACGAGATCCGGGCGCTCCTCGGCGAGCATGCGGTCCAGTTCCGTGTACGGGCGGCCGGCGCCCGCTTCGGCGCAGAACGTCGCCGCGGAGGCGGCGTCGACATCCACCGCCGCGACGATCTCCAGGGGCTGTTCGGCGGCCAGCGCACGCAGGGCAGGCAGATGGCTGACGCGTGCGATCGCGCCGGTGCCGACGATCGCGACCCGGATCGGCCTGCTGGGGGAAGCCTGGCTGGGCGTGACAAACACCTCCACGGTGAGCGGGGCGCCGACTGGATAGCAAGCGCTTTCTCCCAGCGGAAACCTAGGCTTCGCCCAGGGTGCGGGTCAAGGGACCGATATGCCGGAGAGCCGATGGAGTGGGCCGGCCGACGATGCCTTTCCCGAAGCCCCGGTCGAAGCTGCGCCGTGGAAAACGAGTTGCCCGGCCGGTCGCCCCTGCCGCAGCATCTGCGCATGACCACGGACATGACGCTCCCGCTGCCGACGCCCGCCGACCGACCGGTGGCGAGCGGCCGACAGCAGCCGGGCCCCCCGCGGAAGCGGCCACGCCACGGCGGATGACCGCCGCCCTGGTCGCGGGGCTCCTCGCCGGGTACGGCATCGCCATCCCGGTCGGAGCCGTCGCGGCCTACCTCGTCGCCCTCACCACACGTACCTCGTTGAGGACCGGGATCCTCGCCGCGCTCGGCGTCGCGAGTGCGGACGGGCTCTACGCACTGATCGCCGTCGTCGGGGGCTCGACGCTCACCCCGCTCATCGAGCCCCTCATGCTTCCCTTCCGGTGGGCGTCCGCCGCCGTGCTCGTGGCCCTCGCGCTTCGCGGGGCGTCAGCCGCGCTGCGCGCACACCGCGGCGGCGGCGCGGCCCCAGGTGATGACGGCCCCCCGCCCGGCCCGGCACGGGCGTACGCCGCACTGCTGACGCTCACCCTGATGAACCCGATGACCGTCGTCTACTTCGCGGCCCTGGTCCTCGGCAGCGAGGCGGTCGCCGCGTCGGCCCCGCTGCACCGGGCCGTCTTCGTCCTCGCCGCCTTCGCCGCGTCAGCCAGCTGGCAGCTCCTCGTCGCGGGCGGCGGGGCGCTGCTGGGGCGGGCGCTGACGGGGAGCCGCGGGAGGCTGGTCACGGCGCTGGCCTCCAGCACCCTGATCACGGTGCTCGCCGTGCGGCTTCTCCTCCCGTCCCCCTGACACGTCTTCCCGCCCCCTGACACGCGGAACGGCGGGCGGCCCTCCGGTGGCGACGGCGGGCCGCCCGGCGCGGCCCGATGAGTTCGCGGCGTCGCGGGAGTCATGGTGAGGAACGACCTGGGCGACGAGCGAGAAGGCGGAGAGATGAGCACCCTGCGCGAGGTACTGGAGACGCACGTACGCGACGGTTCGGTGCCGGGAGCCGTGGGCCTGGTGGCCCGGGGAGACCGGGTGGACGTGCAGGCGGTGGGCAGTGTCGACGCCGACGGCTCCGCCCCGATGGCCCCGGACTCGATCTTCCGGATCGCCTCGGTCACCAAACCGATCACCGCGGCGGCCGCCATGATGCTGGTCGAGGACGGCAGGATCGCGCTGGACGACCCGGTGACGCCCTGGCTCCCCGAACTGAGGGCGCCCATGGTCGTGCGGACCCCCGGGAGCCCTCTCGACGACGTGGTCCCGGCCGCCCGGCCGCTGACCGTGCTGGACCTGCTGACCTTCCGGGCCGGATACGGATTCCCGTCCGACTTCTCGCTGCCCGCCGTCGCACCCCTGTTCAGCGAGCTGAAGCAGGCCCCGCCACGGCCCCGGGCCGTCCCCGCCCCGGCCGACTGGATGGCGAAGCTGTCGCGCATCCCGCTGCTGCACCAGCCGGGGGAAGCATGGCTGTACAACACCTGCTCGGACATCCTGGGCGTCCTGATCGCCCGGGCCTCCGGGAAGCCGCTGCCGGAGTTCCTGGCCGAGCGGCTCTTCGAACCGCTCGGCATGGACGACACCGGGTTCGAGGTGCCCGCCCATAAGCTTCACCGGTTCACCAGCTACTACCGGACAGGTGAGGCGGGAGAGCTCGAACTCGCCGACGCCCCCGACGGACAGTGGAGCAGCATGCCGGACTTCCCGTCCGCGGCCGGCGGCCTGGTTTCCACCGCCCGTGACTGGTACGCCTTCGGACGGATGCTGCTCGCCGGCGGGACCGCGGGCGACCGCGCTCTGCTGACCCGCGCGTCGGTACGGCAGATGACGACCGACCACCTGACCGCCGCGCAGCGCAAGGCGAGCGGACTGTTCACCGAGGGACAGGGCTGGGGGTTCGGGGGCTCGGTGGACGTCGAGAAGACCGACCCGTGGAACGTGCCGGGCCGCTACGGCTGGGTCGGCGGCACCGGCACCACGGCGCACATCATCCCGGCCACCGGCACCGTCGCGATCATGCTCAGCCAGGTGGAGATGGCGGGCCCCAAGCCGCCCGGGACGATGCGGGACTTCTGGCGGTACGTCGCCGGGGAGTGACCCGCCCGACGCCGCCGGCGCACCTCGGGCGTCCGCACGCCCCCCTGCGTCCCGGAGCCGCCCTCACGCGTCCGCCACCGAGTCGAACTGCACCTCGTCGCGTCCCACGCCCTGCGCGTCCGCGTCCACCGAACGCCGCAGGGCCTCATGGAGCTTGGCCGGTGTCAGCACACCGAGGAAGCGGGCCCCGTCCAGCACCGCCACCCACCCCGCGTCGTGCTGGAGCATCTCGCTGAACGCCTGCTTGAGCGGCGCGCCCACCGGCACCCACGCGTCCATCCGGCGGGCGAGCTCAGCCACCGTGCCGTGCTCACCGGCGATCCGCAGCGCGTCGGCCGACACCCAGCCGTGCAGCTCACCGGCGTCGTTCAGCACCACCGCCCACCGCGCGCCGGCGGCGCCGAGCCGGGCCGCCGCCGCCGGAGTCCGCTCGTCCAGCCGGGCGACCGGCGGCTCCTCCAGGTCCTCCGGTTCGATCGTGGTGACCGACAGCCGCTTCAGCCCGCGGTCGGCGCCGACGAACCGGGCGACGTACGGGGTGGCGGGCGACCCCAGCACCGCGCCCGGGCTGTCCAACTGCTCGATGCGCCCCTCCCCGTACACCGCGACGCGGTCGCCCATCCGCACGGCCTCCTCGATGTCGTGGGTGACCATCAGGACCGTCTTCCGGACCGTCGCCTGCAGGTTCAGGAACTCGTTCTGCAGCCTCTCCCGCACCACTGGGTCCACCGCGCCGAACGGCTCGTCCATCAGGAGCACCGGCGGGTCCGCCGCGAGGGCCCGGGCCACCCCGACCCGCTGGCGCTGGCCGCCCGAGAGCTGGGCGGGGTACCGGGAGCCGTACGTCCCCGGGTCCAGGCCCACCAGGTCCAGCAGCTCGGCCGCCCGGGCCCGGGCCCGGGACCGCTTCCAGCCGACCAGTGCCGGGACCGTCGCGGTGTTGTCGAGGACGGTCCGGTGCGGGAAGAGGCCCACCTGCTGGATGACGTAGCCGATCCGGCGGCGCAGTTTCACCGGGTCGGTCTTCGCGATGTCCCGGCCGTCGACCAGGATGCGGCCCGAGGTCGGATCGATCAGCCGGTTCACCATCATCATCGTGGTGGTCTTGCCGCAGCCCGAAGGGCCGACCAGCGTCACCAGCTCCCCCTCGGCGACCTCGAACGACAGGTCGTGGACCGCGGTCGTCCCGTCCGGATAGACCTTGCCGACCTGCTCGAACCGGATCATGAGTGCACGGTAGGAGCCGGGCGGGTCCGTCGCACACGGGCCGGGACCGTCCGGGGCACGGCGCTGTGCTGAACTGTCCGTGAACCATCGATCCAGGAGCCCCCTTGAACAGCTACCGACAGCCCGGCCTCGTCCTCACCGACCGGTTCTTCACCGTGCCGCTCGACCACAGCGACCCCGGCGGTGAGCAGATCGAGATCTTCGGCCGCGAGGTGGTGGCCGGCTCCCGGGCGGGCGAGGAACTGCCGTGGCTGCTCTACCTGGAGGGCGGCCCGGGCTTCGGCGCGCGCCGCTTCGCCGGGGCCGAGGCATGGCTGGGCCGGGCGGTGAAGGAGTTCCGGGTGCTGCTCCTGGACCAGCGCGGCACCGGGCTGTCCACCCCGGCCAACCGGCAGACCCTGCCACTGCGCGGCGGTCCGCGTGAGCAGGCCGACTACCTCGCGCACTTCCGGTCCGACAGCATCGTGCGGGACTGCGAGCTGATCCGGCCGCAGCTGACCGGCGGAGCGCCCTGGACCGTCCTCGGCCAGTCCTTCGGCGGATTCTGCGCCGTCCGCTACCTCTCGGCCGCACCGGAGGGCCTCAGCACCGTCCTGATCACCGGCGGCCTGCCCTCCCTCGACGCCCACGCGGACGAGGTCTACCGGGCCGCGTACCCGAGGATCGAGCGGAAGGTCGCCGCGCACTACGCCCGCTACCCGCAGGACGTCGAGCGCGCCCGGGAGATCACCGCTCACCTCGCGGAGCAACGCCCGGACAGCGCCGGACACCGGCTGACGCCCGAGGGGTTCCAGTCCCTCGGCATCATGCTGGGCGGGAGCAACGGCAGTCACCAGCTGCACTATCTGCTGGAGAACGCCTTCGTCAGGACCCCGTACGGCAAGGAACTCTCCGACACCTTCCAGGAGGCCATGCGCACGGCCGGCTCGTTCGCCGGCCACCCCCTGTACGCACTCCTGCACGAGGCCATCTACGGACAGGACGAGCGCCCCACCGGCTGGGCGGCCGAGCGGGTCCGGGCGGAGTTCCCCCAGTTCGACGCGGAGATCTCTCTCAAGGGCGATGGTCCGGTCCTGTTCACGGGCGAGAGCATCCACCCCTGGCACTTCGACGTCGACCCGGCGCTGCGGCCGCTGCGCGAGACGGCGGAGCTGCTCGCCACCCGCGGGGGCTGGGAGCCGCTGTACGACACCGGGCGGCTGGCCGCCAACGAGGTGCCGGTGGCCGCCGCCGTCTACCACGACGACATGTACGTGGACACCGCGCACGCGCTGCGCACCGCCGCCGCGATCCGGGGATTGCGGACCTGGGTGACGGACGAGTTCGAACACGACGGGCTGCGCGCGGGCGGCCCGCGGGTGCTGGACCGGCTGCTCGCCCTGGTCCGCGACGAGGTCTGAGTCCGAGTCCAGGCAGGCGAAGGCCCGCGTGGAAGTCTGACGCCCGGTACGCGAAGGCCCGCGATGCGGAATGAGCCCCGTTACGGGAAGCCCCCGCGGCGCGGAATGAGTCCCGGTACGTGAAGGAGCCGGTCGCAGGGGGGTGCGGCCGGCTCCTTCACGCCGTCGGCGGGTCAGCCCTGGGGCATCAGCCCTGAAGCGCGTCCAGCGTCGCGTTCAGGTTCGCGGCCGACTGCGGGGCGCGGTTGTGCGGGAGCTTCGAGAGCACCGCCGCCATGCCGCAGGTGTTGGTGACGGCGGAGAAGACGAGACCCGCGCCGATGCCGGCGGACAGCCAGCGCGCGGCCGGGCGGCGCACGCCGGCCAGCAGACCCGCCACCACGAGCGAGCCGGCGGCGAGCCGCACCTGGCGCTCCATCGGCCAGGTGGCCCGCCCGCCCTCCGGACGGTCGAGACCGTGGCCCTCGCCCTCCCAGGCGGAGGTGCCACCGGAGAGCGTCGCCGCGTCGATGTCGGCGGCCGAGAGGATGTCGCAGGCCCGCGTGGAGCGGACGCCCGAGGCGCAGACCACGAGCAGGGCGCCCCGGGCCGAGGCGGACTTGAGTGCGGGCACCGCTTCGGAGAGACGGTCGAGCGGGATGTTCAGCGCCCCGGGGACGTGCCCCGAGGCGTATTCGCCGGGGGCGCGCACGTCGATCACGGTGAAGTCCGCGAGCCGGGCGGCGGCCTGGGCGGGGGAGAGGGATACGGGGCTGGTCACGGGCAGTGTTTCCTTTCGTTCACCGGGTGTGAGGCAGAGACTGGGTCTCTCCTGCCCCGGACCCGTCAGAATACCGCCTGGGGTATTGAGGGGAGAGCGTGTGGAACTCGGCACGGCGGCCGATGAACTGAAATCGGTGCTCCCTCGTCTGCGGCGTGCCCCGGGTCAGCTCACCGGAATCAGAATGATCGAGGAAGGGCGCTAGTGCGAGGGCGTCGTCACCCGGATGGCGGCTGTTGCGCGGGAGCTCGCCGGGCGGGCTTCCCGGTCATCGCGACGGGACTCCAGTACTGCATGGCCGACGACGGCGGCGGCGAGCCCGCGGACCGGGACCGGAGGCGGGCACGCCTGGAGGCAGTTCCTCTCGCCGGCCTGAGTGCGGAGCGGCCGGGCGCCGGGATTGGCCGTCCGCGCCGGGCCGTCAGGGCCTGTGCGGAGCGGGTCCGCGGTATCGCCGGCGACTCCGCCCAGGCCCTAAGGCTGTCCCGCAACTCCTGGCGGGCGCGCGACGAGGGCCACGGCACCTCGCCGCGTTGTCGGAACGCCCGAATCCATCCTGTATGCGGAAGCCTCTCCGTCTTGCGATGCGCCGCATCCGACGTCGCGCGCTGATCCACCAGGAATGCGGGACAGCCCTTAGCCTGCGGGCATGACGGAGCAACTCGAACCCATGCCCACGAACTGGCAGCGCGCGCTCGCCGTCGTCGCTCACCCCGACGACCTGGAGTACGGCTGTGCGGCGGCGGTCGCCGGCTGGACCGATGACGGGCGCGAGATCACCTACCTCCTGGCCACCCGGGGCGAGGCCGGGATCGACACGCTCGACCCGGAGAGGTGCGCGCCGCTGCGCGAGCAGGAGCAGCGTGCGAGCGCGGCGGTCGTCGGAGTCTCCCGCGTCGAGTTCCTCGATCACCGCGACGGCGTGATCGAGTACGGCATCGCTCTGCGCCGCGACATCGCGGCGGCCGTCCGCCGCCACCGGCCGGAGCTGGTGATCACACTGAACCACCGTGACACGTGGGGCGGTGTCGCCTGGAACACCCCCGACCACCGCGCGGTCGGCCGGGCGACGCTGGACGCGGTGGCCGACGCCGGCAACCGCTGGATCTTCCCGGAACTGACCCAGCAGGGTCTCGCGCCGTGGAACGGCGTGCGCTGGGTGGCCGTGGCCGGATCGTCCACGCCCACGCACGCCGTCGACGCGACGGCCGGTCTCGAGCGGTCGGTGCAGTCGCTCCTCGCGCACCGCACGTACATCGAAGTGCTCACGGACGAGGACCCCGAGGCGTACTGCCGCACCTTCCTCACCGGCAACGCGCAGGCGTCCGCCGAGCGCTTCGGGGGCCGCCCCGCGGTCGCCTTCGAGCTCTTCGCGCGCTGACGCCTCTCGGCGCGCCGAACCGTAGGGAGCGGCTCGGCCCGCCCGCGCGCCCGCTGCCCGCCGCAGGCCCTCCCGGGGGCGGGGGCGGGCGCACCCCCATGCCCGCACTCGGCCGGACCGGTCACCGTCAGGCTGTTCCCAGAGGGGCAAGCGACCGCTTAGTATGCGCCGGAGCAGTGGTAATGCCGACAGTCTTGTGGAGGCCCTTCATGCAGGCATGGCGAGTGCACCGGAACGGCGAGCCGAGCGAGGTGATGCGGCTCGAAGAAGTGGACCGGCCCACGCCCGGCGACGGGCAGGTGCTCATCGAGGTGCTCGCGGCGAACATCAACTTCCCCGACGCGCTGCTCTGCCGCGGCCAGTACCAGGTGCGGCCTCCGCTCCCGTTCACTCCCGGGGTGGAGATCTGCGGCAGGACCGAGGACGGGCGCCGGGTGCTCGCCACCCCCGCGCTGCCCAACGGCGGATTCGCCCAGTACGTCGTCGCGGACGAAGCGGCCCTGCTGCCGGTCCCGGACGCCCTGGACGACGCCGAGGCGGCGGCGCTGCACATCGGCTACCAGACCGGCTGGTTCGGACTGCACCGCCGGGCACACCTCCAGGCCGGCGAGACCCTCCTCGTCCATGCCGCGGCAGGCGGCGTCGGCAGCGCGGCCGTACAGCTCGGCAAGGCCGCCGGCGCCACCGTGATCGGTGTGGTCGGAGGCCCCGAGAAGGCCAAGATCGCGGCCGGGCTCGGGTGCGACCTGGTCATCGACCGCAGCACCGAGGACATCGTCGCCGCGGTCAAGGAGTTCACCGGCGGCCGCGGCGCCGACGTGGTGTACGACCCGGTCGGCGGCGACGCGTACGCCAAGTCCGTGAAGTGCATCGCCTTCGAGGGCCGGGTGATCGTCGTCGGCTTCGCCAGCGGCGTCATCCCCACCCCGGGGCTCAACCACGCCCTGGTGAAGAACTACTCCGTGGTCGGGCTCCACTGGGGCCTGTACAACACCAAGGACCCGCAGGCGGTCCGCGACTGCCACGAGGAGCTCACCCGGCTCGCCGAGCAGGGTGTCATCAAGCCGCTCATCAGCGAACGGGTCGCGATGGACGGGGCAGCGGCCGCCGTCCAGCGTGTCGCCGAAGGCACCAGCACCGGCCGCATCGTCGTCCTCCCGTCAGGAGCCGCCCGATGACCGCCCCGGACGCCGCGGACCTGCGCCGCCGCACCCGCGAACTGCTCGCCGCCCACCCACCGGCCACCACGGACCGCACCGACTTCCTCAAGGCGCGCTTCGATGCCGGACTCGCCTGGGTGCACTACCCGGCCGGCCTCGGCGGCCTCGACGCGCCCCGCTCCCTCCAGCCCGTGGTCGACGCCGAACTCGCCGCGGCGAACGCCCCGGACAACGACCCGCGCCGCATCGGCATCGGCCTCGGCATGGCGGCCCCCACCATCCTCGGCTTCGGCACGGACGAACAGAAGCAGCGCTTCCTGCGCCCCCTGTGGGTCGGCGAGGAGGTGTGGTGCCAGCTCTTCAGCGAGCCGGGCGCCGGCTCCGACCTCGCGGCCCTC
Source organism: Streptomyces sp. A0642 (assembly GCF_004795105.1). Taxonomy (GTDB): domain Bacteria; phylum Actinomycetota; class Actinomycetes; order Streptomycetales; family Streptomycetaceae; genus Streptomyces. The sequence continues at coordinate 320,406 of NZ_SSBL01000003.1, forward strand.
GGTACCCGTGCCGTGCGCGACGGGGCGGACTGGGTGGTCGACGGGCAGAAGGTCTGGACGTCCAGCGCCCACGTGGCACGCTGGGCGATCCTCATCGCCCGCACCGACCCGGACGTGCCCAAGCACCGCGGTATCACCTACTTCATCTGCGACATGACCGATCCCGGCGTCGAGGTGCGGCCGCTGCGCCAGATCACCGGTGAGGCCGAGTTCAACGAGGTCTTCCTCACCGGCGTCCGCATCCCCGACAGCCGGCGGCTCGGAGCGGTGGGGGAGGGCTGGAAGGTCGCGCAGACGACCCTCATGAACGAGCGCGTCTCCATCGGCGGATCCCGCATCCCGCGCGAGGGCGGCATGATCGGTCCCCTCGCCCGGACCTGGCGCGAACGCCCCGAACTGCGCACCCACGACCTGCACCAGCGCCTCCTGACCCTCTGGGTCGAGGCCGAGGTGGCCCGGCTCGCCGGGGAGCGCCTGCGCCAGCAGCTCGTCGCGGGACAGCCGGGTCCCGAGGGCTCCGGCATGAAGCTCGCCTTCGCCCGGCTCAACCAGGAGATCAGCGGCCTGGAAGTGGAACTCCTCGGAGACGACGGGCTGTTGTACGGCGACTGGACGATGCGCCGACCGGAGCACGTCGACTTCACCGGACGCGACGCCGGCTACCGCTACCTCCGCTCCAAGGGCAACTCCATCGAGGGCGGCACGAGCGAGGTACTGCTCAACATCGTCGCCGAACGCGTGCTCGGTCTGCCCGCCGAGCCGCGCAACGACAAGGACGTCGCCTGGAAGGACCTCTCCCGATGACCGCACCGACCGAACCGAGCCAGGCACCGGACCTGCTGTACTCGGAAGCCGAGGAGGATCTGCGCGCCGCGGTCCGCTCCCTGCTCGCCGACCGGGCCGACGCGCCGACGGTGATCGCCCGCACCGAGTCCGACACGCCGTACGACGCGCAGCTCTGGAGCGCCCTGGCCGCCGACATCGGCGCCGCCGGCCTGCTGGTGCCCGAGAAGCTGGGCGGCCAGGGCGCCAGCCACCGCGAGGCCGCCGTCGTCATCGAGGAGCTCGGGCGCAGTGTGGTCCCGGCGCCGTATCTGACCAGCTCCGTCGTCGCCACCGAGACGCTCCTGGCGCTCGGTGCCGAGGACGGACCGGTGGGCGCGCTGCTCGCCGACCTGGCCGCCGGCCGCAAGGTCGCGGTGCTCGCCGTGCCCTTCTCCGCCTCGGCGTCCGCCCCGCCCGTGCTGACCGGAGCTCTCGACGGAACACTCGGGCCGGTCGCCGACGCGGCGGCCGCCGACGTGCTGCTGGTGCCCACCGGCGACGGCCTCTACGCGGTCGGCACGGACGCCGCCGGTGTCGAGGTCCGGCCGCTCGTCCCGCTCGACCTCACCCGCCCGCTCGCCACGGTCACCCTCACCGGCGCCACCGGCACCCGGCTGGCGGACGCCGCGGCGGCGCGGTCCGCGGTGGACCGCGGACTGCTGGCCGGTGCGGGACTGCTCGCCTCGGAGCAGCTCGGACTCGCCGAATGGTGCCTGACCGAGACGGTGCGGCACACCCGGGAGCGCCACCAGTTCAACCGCCCGGTCGGATCGTTCCAGTCGCTCAAGCACCGCATGGCGCAGCTCTGGCTGGAGGTCGTCTCGGCCCGGGCCGCGGCACGCAACGCCGCCGACGCGCTGGCGACGGGCAGCCCCGACACGCCGTTGGCCGTGGCCGTGGCGCAGGCGTACTGCTCCAAGGTCGCCGTCCACGCCGCGGAGGAGTGCGTCCAGCTGCACGGAGGCATCGGCATGACCTGGGAGCACCCTGCGCACCTGTACCTGAAGCGGGCCAAGGCCGACGCGACGGCCTTCGGAACGGCGGGCCACCACCGCGAGACCGTCGCCGCCCTGATGGAGCTGCCGGCTCCGTAGCGATCCGGCCGGACCCGGAGCGGGGGCGCGTGCACACGCGTCCCCGCTCCACCATGCCTGCGTACCACCATGCCTGCGTACCGCCGTGCCTGCGTACTGCCTGCCGTGCCCGCGTACCGCGGCGGACGGCGGCGCCGGTTCGTGCGGTTCCGGCCACGGCGGGCCGAACGCAGGCCGACGGACGGGCGGCGAACGAGACAACTCTGCCCGACCGCACCCGCGTTGCGGCGGGACGCTTCCATACTCGGTCGCGTCCGCCCGTCCGGCACGCCTCGCAACCGGGAGATCCCATGGCGTTCCCCACCCGCCGCCGCGTCGTCACCACCGCACTGGCCACCGCGGCCACAGGCGCTCTCGTGCCCCTTCCCAGGGCCGCCGCGAGCGAAGCGCCGCGTGCCCTCGGTCCCCGGCCTCTGCCCCGGGCCCACGCGCACAACGACTACCTGCACCCGCGCCCGCTCCTCGACGCACTGGACCAGGGATTCACCAGCGTCGAAGCCGACGTCTTCCTCGTGGACGGTGAACTGCTCGTCGCCCACGAGGCCACCGGTCTCGACCCCGCCCGCACCCTCTCCGCGCTCTACCTCGATCCCCTCCTCGCCAGGGTCCGGGCCAACCACGGCACGGTGTTCCGCGACGACCGCGCACCGGTGCAACTGCTGATCGACATCAAGACGGACGGTGCCGCCGCCTACGCGGAACTCGACCGCCAGCTCCGCCGCCACCGGCAGATGCTGACGTCCTTCCAACACGGCCGGGTGCGGCCCGGGGCCGTCACCGCCGTCATTTCGGGCGACCGGTCCGCCCGTGCCCCGATGGAGGCCCAGCACACCCGGTACGCCTTCTACGACGGCAGGCTCGACGACCTCGGTACCGCGGCGCCCGCCTCGTTCATCCCCCTCATCAGCGGCAGCTGGACCGGGACGTTCACCTGGCTCGGTGACGGGCCGGTTCCGCCCGCCGAGAGGGAGGCACTGCGCGCGATCACCGCCGCCGCGCACCGCGCGGGTCAGCGCGTGCGCTTCTGGGCGACGCCCGACGCGGTGGGGCCGCAGCGCGAGGCGGTCTGGGCCGAATTGCTGGCCGCCGGCGTGGACCACCTCAACACCGACGACCTCGCCGGACTCGCCCGCTTCCTCCGTGACCAGGACCGGCGCGCGCGGTAGGCGGCCGAGCGACGTCTTGTAACCCGGCACCGTCCAGCCGTACCCGTTTGGCGGACACGCCAGTGCGCCGGATGGCTCCTCCGCTCCGCCAGACTGGCGGCGAATGCCGCAATTCCGGCGCGGCGGAGGAGGTTGGGCATGGCCATTTCGATCTCACTGGTGCTGCTTCTGCTGATTCTTGCGGTGATCTTCCTCCGCAACGGCGGACTGAAGATCTCGCACGCCCTGGTCTGCGCCCTCCTCGGGTTCTTCCTCGCGGGGACGAGCATGGCCCCCACGATCCAGGAGGGGCTCACGGCCACCGCGGACGTCGTCAGCAGCATCAGGCCCTGACCCCGCCGCCCGACCCGGCCGGTCCTGCCGCCTACGGCCGCGCCGGCCGGGTCCGGTGGCGCGGAATCGCTCACGAACGGGCTCGACCGCCACCAGAGCATGATCAGTCCGTTCAATGAGCCGCTTCATACGGTCAACCGTGGAGCGTGGTCATCGCGGTGTGAAACGGTTCGGTGGGACACGGGGCGGGCCGGACCGTGGCCTCGCCCGGCGCGGCAACGGCCGCCGGGCGTCGCACCGAGCCGGCCCCGGGGACGGGAGCCATGTCATTTCCTCCTTACGGGCGTGATCCGGGCGCGGTCCACCCCGCACGCCGCGACAGCGGGCGCTGCTGCCGGTGTCAGCAGCGTCCCTGGACGACCGCCGTCGGCAGTGAGCGCCTCTGCGGACCGTGCGCCGCCTGCTGCCGGGAGTGCGGCCGGGCACCCGCCCGCCACCTGGACGGTCTCGACGACGGGCTCTGCGGTGACTGCCGCGGGGTGTGCGGGCGGTGCCGCACGCCGGTCTCGGCCGACGGCGACTGTCATTGCCCCCGGTGGCAGCGGTCCTCGGCGGATCCGGTCGGATATCTGCTGCACGCCCTGCCGGCGCCGCTGATGCGGGAGTTCGGCGGCCGCTGTCCGAGCGAGCTCGTCGAGCTGATCCGGCGGGAACTGGGCGGGCGCAGCCCCGACCAGCTCCTGGAGCGAATCGAGCGGAGGTGGCACGCACGCTGGTCCCACACCCTTCAGGAGAAGGACGAGGAGGGGCGCCGCCGCAGCCCTCTGGAGATCGCCGAACAACTGCTCCGGCCGGGCCTCTGCGCCGAGCCGGCGTGCGAGGACGGGCGGCTGATCACCACCGACTCCCCGTGTCCGCGCTGTGCGCGCCCGCTCCACCGATTCGTCCCGGCGCAGGCCGACCGCGAGCCGGCCTCGGACCGGGCGGGGACCGTCGCAGCCGCGATCAGGCGGGAGATGCTTGACCGCCGGACCGGCGGACGCCGTTGAGGCGCAGGCCCGCCAGGTCGTCGTGTCTTGCCCCGTGGGCTACTCCGCGGCCGCTTCCCCCGCCGCGACGCCCGGTTCCGGCGGCAGCGCGGGGACCCTGGCCGCCGAACCCCGCCGGACCGCCTCCACGACGGCTTCGTGCAGCGAACGGCTCGCTCTCTCCGACGGGCAGGGCACGGGACTGCCCGCCATGGTGAACCAGTCGGCCGCATCGGTGTACTGCACAGTTATCTGTGCCGTGCCCTCGGCCCAAGTGGTGTGGACGGTCAGGTCGCCGGACAGCGGCCCGACCTCCTCGGTGAGCACGCCGCCGTGCCCCGAGTAAACCCCGCGTGTCGTCCAGGACGCCCAAGTCATGGATCCAGGCTCGCACCAAAGGCGGCGTATCGCGACCTACGGGCCAAGGCCCGGAACCGCAGGGGCCGTAGAGCCCGGACGGCGGCGTCCGCGGCGCCGTGGCCCGGGGTCCGCAGAGCACCGGCCCGGGGATCCGCCGGCGAACCCCGGATGGATTTGAACCAAATTTTTCGAGCGGCCGCGCTGCGGTTCCCGCAGTCCCCGATCCCGTTGCCCTGACGCCATCTTGACGGCAAACCGTCGGCCGGTGATCTACGGGCGACGAATTCCGAAGGAAAACAGCTATTGACCTGCGGAAGGCGTCGGTATTGCATGTCGCGTCGGGAGCACCGGAACCATCCCCCATACCTCGTCCCGGAGGCGATACCGCTCCCGCGCTCAGACACCGCACCTGTTGATCGGAACCCGACTCGATGACCGACACGCTCAGCGCTCCACAGGCACTCGCCCCCGCGACCGGACCCACCCCGCAGAAGCTCAAGCGTTCCATCGGCGTCGTCGGAGGGACCCTGCTCACGCTCTCCTGCGTGACTCCCGCCTCCACCCTCTTCGTGGTGGTGCCCGACCTGTTCTCCAGCCTCGGCACGTACACCGCGCTCACCATCGCGATCGGCTCGCTGCTCTGTATCGCGGTGGCCTTCTGTTACTCGGAGCTGGGCACCCTCATCCCCAGCGCCGGTGGCGAGTACGCCATGGTGTCGACGATGGCGGGCCGGCTCGCTGGCTGGCTCGTCTTCGTGCTCTCCCTGCTCGTCGTCATGATCGTGCCCCCGGTCATCGCCATGGGGACCGCCGACTACCTCGCCCCCCTCGTGCACATCCCCGCCTCCCTCGCCGGGGCCGGCGTCATGCTCCTGGCCACCCTCGCGGGCCTCCTCGACCTGCGCGCGAACGCGTGGATCACCGGCATCTTCCTGGTCCTGGAAGTGATCGCCGCAGGCGTCGTCGCCGTCCTCGGGTTCGCCCACGCCGAGCGGGGCGCCTCCGCGCTCGTGCACGGTTCCGTCGCCTCCTCGGGCGGTACGAGTTCGACCGTCACCGCCATGATGGTCGTCTCCGGGCTCGCCATCGCCCTCTTCATCACGCAGGGCTTCTCCACGGCCGTCTACCTCTCGGAGGAGCTGGAGAACCCGCGGCGCAACGTCGCCCGCACGGTCCTCGCCACGCTCGCCATCTCGACGGCCGTCATCCTCGTCCCCGTCATCGCCATCACCCTGGGCGCCCCCGACCTCGCGGCCCTGACCTCCGGCGACCTCAGCGGCATGGTCGAGGCCTGGTCCAACTCGGCCGTCGGCACGTTCGTCAGCCTCTGCGTCGCCCTGGCGATCATCAACGCCGGCATCGTCATGGTCATCCAGAACTCCCGGGTCCTGTTCGCCTCCGCCCGCGACAAGGCCTGGCCCGCGCCGGTCAACCAGGCGCTGTCCCGGCTCGGCCGGTTCGGCTCGCCGTGGGTGGCGACGCTCCTCGTCGGCATCCCCGGAGCGGCCCTCTGCTTCGTCAACCTCGACACGCTCTACGGCGTCACCGGGGTCTCCGTCACGGCCATGTACCTGCTGGTGGCCGTCGCCGCGCTGCTCTGCCGGCGAGGCGCCCACCGCGGCGCACCCGCCTGGCGGATGCCACTCTGGCCCGCCGTCCCCGTGGCGCTCATCCTCGTCCTCGCCTACATCCTGACCCAGCAGGAGCCCGAGTACCTGCTCTGGACCGGCGGGATCACCGCCGTCGCCACGCTGTACTGGGCCCTGTACCTGAGGCCCCGCCGCGCCACCCGGTGGCTGGTGAGCATCCCCGAGGACGAGCAGGCCTGAGACGGGTACTCCGGTGATCGGGTGACTCCGGCAGCGGGGCGTCATGCCTGACCGGCCGTGCGGTTAGGAATGCGGGCATGACATGTGACTCCCCACCTGAGACCACCGGATTCCTCCGCACCCACCGTCTGCGCGCCACCGGCGCCGCGGGCGTCCTCCTGGCCGCGGCCCTGCTCACGGGCTGCGGCCAGGACAGCGGCGACAGCTCGACCGGCACCGCCACCTCGGAGGCCGCGCGCGCCGTCCCGGAGCGGACGGCCAGCGCGTCACCCAGCCCGAGCGCCGCCCTCACCGAGGACCAGACGGACCGCAAGGCACTGCTCGCCTCCACCAAGATCACCTTTGACAAGGCCATCACCAAGGCCGAGGGCGCCGTCAAGGGAAGCAAGCTGACCGAACTCAACCTGAAGGGGCCGGGGGAGGCGGACGACGACACGGACGCCAGTGCGAGCCCGAGCGCCAGTTCCTCGCCCTCCGCTGCCAGCGCCTCTCCCAGCGCTTCGGCCTCGGCGTCCACCGGCCCGGAGTGGGTCGCGTCCGTCGCCGTGAAGGACGGGACCGCGTACACGGTCCGTGTGGACGCGGTCTCGGGCAAGGTGCTCCAGTCCGTCGTGGACCAGGACCAGGACGCCGAGGACAAGAGCGCTACGGTCGACCGCCTCGCCAAGGCGACGCAGACGCCGCAGCAGGCGGCCAAGACCGCGACGGGCAACGCCAAGGGGAAGGTCACGTCCATCGACCTGGAGGACAATGACAAGAACGTCCTCACCTGGTCCGTCGATGTCGTCACCAAGGACTGGAACAAGACCACGATCGGTGTCGACGCGGCCAGCGGCGCCATCACCAGTCAGAAGGTCGATATCGACTGATCTGTCCCCGTCCCCGGCACTCCACACCAGGCTGCCCTCGGTCCGCAAGGACCGGGGGCACTCCCGCTTTCACTCCGCCCGGACGGACTCCGCGTGCGCCCCCTGCGTCTCCCCGGCCTCCGGAGCGGCGAACTGCGTCCGGTACAGCTCCTCGTACCGCCCGCCCGCGGCCAGCAGCTCGGCGTGGGTGCCGCGCTCCACCACCCGGCCCTCCTCGACGACGAGGATCAGATCGGCCGCCCGCACGGTCGACAGCCGGTGCGCGATCACCACGGCGGTGCGCCCCTCCAGCGCCTCGGCGAGGGCCTCCTGCACCGCGGCCTCCGACGTGGAGTCGAGGTGCGCGGTCGCCTCGTCGAGGATGACCACGCGCTGGCGGGCCAGCAGCAGCCGGGCGATCGTCAGCCGCTGACGCTCCCCGCCGGAGAGCCGGTATCCGCGCTCGCCCACCACCGTGTCCAGCCCGTCGGGCAGCGAGGCCACGAGTCCGTCCAGCCGGGAGCGCCGCAGCGCGTCCCAGATCTCGTCCTCGGTCGCGCCGGGCCGGGCCAGGGTCAGATTGGCGCGGACCGACTCGTGGAACAGGTGCCCGTCCTGAGTGACCATCCCGAGCGTCTCGCGAATCGACTCGGCGGTCAGGTCGCGCACATCGATGCCGGCCAGCCGCACGGCTCCCGAATCGGCGTCGTAGAGCCGGGGCAGCAACTGCGCGATCGTCGACTTGCCGGCTCCGGACGAGCCGACCAGGGCGACCATCCGGCCGGGCTCGGCACGGAAGGACACCTCGTGCAGGACCTCCGTACCCCCGCGCGAGTCGAGGGTCGCCACCTCTTCGAGCGAGGCGAGCGAGACCTTGTCGGCCGACGGATATCCGAAGGAGACGCCGTCGAACTCCACGGACACCGGACCCTCCGGCACCTTGCGCGCGTCCGGCTTCTCGACGATCAGAGGCTTCAGGTCGAGGATCTCGAAGACCCGCTCGAAGCTCACCAGCGCGCTCATCACCTCGACCCGGGCGCCCGCCAGCGCCGTCAGCGGGGCGTAGAGCCGGGTCAGCAGCAGGGCCAGGGACACGACGGCCCCCGGCTCCAGACTGCCGCGCAGCGCGTAGTAGCCGCCGAGCCCGTAGACCAGCGCCAGCGCCAGCGCGGAGACCAGGGTGAGCGCCGTGATGAACGTGGACTGGGCCATGGCCGTACGGATGCCGATGTCACGGACCCGGCTCGCCCGGGCGGCGAACTCGGCGGACTCGTCGGCGGGCCGGCCGAACAGCTTCACGAGCGTGGCGCCGGGGGCCGAGAACCGCTCCGTCATCTGCGTGCCCATGGCCGCGTTGTGTGCGGCCGCCTCGCGCTGCATCCGCGCCATGCGGGAGCCCATCCTGCGGGCCGGCACCACGAACACGGGCAGCAGGACGAGCGCGAGGAGGGTGATCTGCCAGGAGATGGTCAGCATCACCGTGAGCGTCAGCAGCAGGGTCACCAGGTTGGAGACCACTCCCGACAGGGTGTTGCTGAACGCCCGCTGCGCCCCGATCACGTCGTTGTTGAGGCGGCTCACCAAGGCCCCGGTGCGGGTGCGGGTGAAGAAGGCGACCGGCATCCGCTGGACATGGTCGAAGACGGCGGTACGCAGATCGAGGATCAGGCCCTCGCCCAGCGTGGCCGACAGCAGCCGGGTCAGCAGACCGAGCCCCGCCTCGGCCACCGCGATCACGGCGATCAGCAGCGCGAGCCGGGTGACCGTGCCGCTCTCCTTGCCCTGGACGATCGCATCGACCACCCGGCCGGCCAGCACCGGTGTGGCCACCGCCAGCAGCGCCATGACGACGCTCAGCAGCAGGAAGCGGTACACCTCGCGGCGGCGCGGCCGGGCGAAGGAGGCGATCCGGCGCACGGTGGCCCGGGAGAACGGTCTGCGGTCCTGCTGGGCGTTCATCGCGCTGTGCAGCGATGACCACGCCGTGACTTCCATACTCATGCGGTGCCTCCGGGGTGCGAAATTGCCTGTGCGGCTCCCGGTGGGCGGACACGGACCGGGGCGCAGGGAGAACGGTATGAGCTCAAGCGGACTTGAGGTCAACAGCTTTCCCCGCGAGGGCGGCGGAAAGAACCGTGCCGAAGACCGGGAAGCGGCAAGAGCGCAGGTCGGCGGCGTGGACGCCCAAGAGCCGGTGCCCTCTGCGGACGCGCGGGAGCACCACGTAGAATCGGCCCCTGTTTCCGGCCGAGCGATGGCGAACACAACCGATTGAGGCAGTGCGACGTGAGTTTCACCGACAGTACCGAGGCACCGATCTACGCAGGACTCGTGGAAGAACACGGGGATGTGGTGGCCGAGGTGCGGCGGGTGGCCGAGGAGACGCTGCGCGAGGCCGACCTGGCGATCGACTTCAGTGACGTGCACAGGGCAGCGGCGTACCGGTAACGGCCGCGGGAGCGCCGCGCGGGGCCGCTGCCGCCCCGGCGGCCAAGCGGTGATCCCCGCCGCCGGACGCACCCGTACGCGCCGCCTCGGGGTCCTTCCCGCCCCGCCTCACACCCCTCACCGGCCACCTGGTCTCCCGCCTCGCGGAGGCCGCGGCCCCCCGTGTCCCGCCGCCGTCACGACCTCTCGTACTGCGGACCCGGCTCTCCCGTCGGAGCATGGAACGGACAGTCGGCGAGGACATCGGGACGAAGGGATGCCGGATGGGTGGTGAACGGCATGAGCCGCCGCCGGACGGGTTCGAGGCCGAGCTGGACCAGATCGAAGCCCTGAACCGTCTGGAAACCCCCCGCCCGGGCCCTCCGGGGCGGGAGGTGCCCGACGGCACGGCCGAGGAGGCCCGACAGCGCGATTCCCTGCTGCTGTCCGCCGGGCACGCCCTCGCCGACGCCGACTCCCTCGACGAGGCGCTGAAGCTGGTGGCGGCCCTGTACACCCCAGAATTTCCGCTGGACGGCCAGGTCGTGTTCAGTGTCGCCGAGGGAACCCTGATCGCCCTGGGGCAGCACGGCTTCCGTCCGGGGGGAGCCGACCGCGGGTTCCGGATGCCGATGACGACCGGCTATCCGGCCGCGGAGGTCGCCAGAACCGGGCGGTCCGTGTACCTCGCCTCCAAGGAGGAGTACCGTCGCCGCTTCCCGGCGACCTGGCACACGTCCGCCCGTGAGAACCGCGAGGCGTGGGCCTTCCTCCCGCTCGTGACCGCCGGCCGGGTCACCGGAGTCTGGCTGACGGCGTTCCGCGCACCGGTGGCGTTCAGCTCGGCGGAGCGTGCGCTGCTGACCGCGACCGGGCGGATGATCGCCCAGGTGCTGGAACGCGCCAGGGCCAGCCGGGCCGAACTGGAACTCTCCCGCGGCCTGCGCCGCAGCATGCGCACCGACGGCCCGGCACTCACGGGCCTGAGCGTGGCCACGCGCTACGTGCCGACCGGCGGCGGCCTCATGGTCGGCGGCGACTGGTACGACAGCATCGACCTGCCCAACGGCCGGCTGGCCCTCGTCATCGGCGACGTCCAGGGACACGACGTGCACGCCGCGGGCCTGATGGCCCAACTGCGTACCGCCGTGCACGCCTACGCCGCCGAAGGGCACGGCCCGGACGCCGTACTGGCACGGGCCTCACGCTTCCTGACCACCCTCGACGAGGACCGGTTCGCCACCTGCCTCTACATCGAGGCCGACCCGTCCACCGGCGACCTGCACATCGCACGCGCCGGACATCCGCACCCGGTCCTGCGCACCCCCGACGGCACCTGTCTGATCAAGCACGTCAGCGGCGGCCTGCCGCTGGGCCTGATGCCCGGCGAGGAGGACTACCCCGTCGACATCGTGCGCCTGCACGACGACGAGGTGCTCATGCTGTGCACGGACGGGCTGATCGAGAACGGCGGCCACGACATGTACACCGGCTGGGTCCGGGTCCGCGACGCGTTCTCGCCGGGTCCCGTCGAGGACCTGGAAGGGATGGCCGACCGGCTCATGGCGTCCGTGCTCGGCCGCGAACCGGGTGCCCCGGAGGGCGACACCGCGCGGGACGGCGACGACATCGCCCTGCTGCTCCTGCGCAGGGACCCCGGAAGGCGACGGGCCGAGGTGAGCCGGCGCCAGCTGATGCTGACGGTGGGCCAGGACCAGGGCGAGGGGCTCGCCGAGGCCCGCGCCGAACTGAAGGCGCTGCTGCACGACTGGGCGCGGCCGGACCAGGTGGACACCGCGGTGCTCCTGGCGACCGAACTCCTCGGCAACGTGCTCGTCCACACCGACCAGGACGGCGCCCTCAACGCGTACGTCACCGGGGAGACCGGCGAGCGCCGGCTGCTCGTCGAGGTCATGGACCGCGGCGACGAGCTGCCCCACCAGCGGACCCCCGGCGAACTCGCCTCCTCCGGGCGCGGGCTGATGCTCCTCGACATCCTGGCCGACCAGTGGGGCGTGCGCCCCGAACCCGAGGGCAAGACAGCCTGGTTCGCGCTCACCGAGGCGTCCCCGGCGGACGCCGGCGACACCGCGACGGCCTGAGACCTTTCGGGCGCGGCGCCCGGAAGCACGGCCCGGGGCGCCACGCCGCGCCTGCCGCGCATGCCGGACCGGCCGGCTCTCCGCCGGTCCGGCAGGCGCAGAGCCGGAGGTTTGGTCGCGCGCCGGTATCGGCGACCGATTCGAAGCACGCGTCCTGCTGAGGTGTTCCTGTCAGAACTGTTGACAGGCTCCCTCGGCAGCTGGCTTCATGAGCAACGCCTATGGGAGCGCTCCCACGCGTGGCGTCCGCGCCCCCCACCGACGTACGGAAGGATTGTTCCGTTGCGCTCGCTCACTTTCCCCCCTTTGCGAAGACGACGCCGACGGGCCGGCCCGGGCCCGTCCGCGCACCGGCCCGGCCGCCCCGGCTCCATCGCGCTGGCTCTCGCTCTCGGTGCCGGTCTGCTGCTCCCGCTGTCGCTGTCCGGCAACGCGGCCGCCGCGCCCGCCTTCGCCTACGGCGAGGCGCTGCAGAAATCGGTGCTGTTCTACGAGGCGCAGGCGTCGGGCAAGCTCCCCGCCGGCAACCGGGTGGGCTGGCGCGGTGATTCCGCCCTCGACGACGGCAAGGACGCCGGGCTCGATCTCACGGGTGGCTGGTACGACGCCGGCGACCACGTCAAGTTCGGTCTGCCGATGGCTTTCTCCACCACCATGCTCGCCTGGGGCGGTGTCGAGGAGAAGGGCGCGTACGCATCCTCCGGACAGCTCCCGTACCTGAAGAACAACCTGCGGTTCGTCAACGACTACTTCCTCAAGGCGCATCCCTCGCCCAACGTCCTCTACGGACAGGTGGGCAACGGCGGGGACGACCACAAGTGGTGGGGGCCGGCCGAGGTGATGCCGATGAAGCGGCCCGCCTACAAGATCGACGCCTCGTGCCCCGGCACCGACCTGGCCGGTCAGACGGCAGCGGCCCTGGCCTCTTCGTCGATGGTGTTCGCGGACAGCGACCCCGCGTACGCCACCAAACTGATCACCCACGCGAAGCAGCTGTACACCTTCGCCGACACCTACCGGGGGAAGTACAGCGACTGCATCACCGACGCGCAGGCGTACTACAACTCCTGGAGCGGGTACAACGACGAGCTGGTCTGGGGAGCGATCTGGCTGTACAAGGCCACGGGCGACGCCTCGTACCTGGCCAAGGCCGAGTCGTACTACGACAACCTCTCGACCGAGCCGCAGAGCACCACCCGGTCCTACCGCTGGACGCTCTCCTGGGACGACAGTTCCTACGGGGCGTACGTGCTGCTCGCACAGCTGACGGGGAAGCAGAAGTACGTCGACGACGCGAACCGCTGGCTCGACTGGTGGACGGTCGGGGTCAACGGGCAGCGCGTGGCCTACTCGCCCGGCGGCCAGGCGGTGCTCGACAGTTGGGGGTCGCTGCGATACGCGGCGAACACCGCCTTCGTGGCGCTCAGTTACTCGGACTGGCTGACCGACGCCACCCGCAAGACCCGGTACCACGACTTCGCCGTCCGGCAGATCGACTACGCGCTGGGCGACAACCCCCGCAAGTCGAGTTACGTGGTCGGCTTCGGCGCCAACCCTCCGACGAAGCCGCACCACCGCACCGCGCACGGCTCGTGGACCGACCAGATGAACAACCCGGTGGAGAGCAGGCACACGCTGTACGGAGCCCTGGTGGGCGGGCCCAGCGCGGCGAACGACGCGTACACCGACGACCGTTCCAACTACGTGAACAACGAGGTCGCCACCGACTACAACGCGGCCTTCACCGGTGCGCTGGCCCGGCTCTACGGCGAGTACGGCGGCGCCCCCCTCGCGAACTTCCCGCCGCGGGAGACCCCGGACGGGCCCGAGATGTCCGTCCAGGCGTCGGTCAACGCGGCGGGCAGCAACTTCACCGAGATCAAGGCGTATCTCGTCAACCGGTCCGCGTGGCCGGCGCGCGCCCTCACCGACGCGTCCGTGCGCTACTACTTCACCCTCGAACCCGGCGTCACACCGGGGCAGATCAGCTTCACCACCAACTACAACCAGTGCGGTCAGGTGACCGGCCCCACACATGAGGCGGGGAACGTCTACTACGTGAGCGTGGACTGCTCCGCCACGGACATCGCACCGGCCGGGCAGTCCGCGTACCGCAAGGAGGTGCAGTTCCGGATCACCTCGGCCGGGGCCTGGGATCCCGCGAACGACTGGTCCTACCCCTCGTCGGCCACGACCCCCGGCACCACGCCCGTGGACGCACCGCACATGGTGCTGCTGGAGGGCACCGCGCCCCAGTGGGGGAGCGCGCCGGACGGCACCGGCCCCGAGCCCACGCCGGACCCGACCACGACCCCCGACCCGACGCCCGGTCCGACGACGACCCCGGATCCCCCACCGACTCCCGGCCCGACCGGTACGCCCGGTTCCTGCGCGGTCGCCTACCGGGTCAGCCAGTCGTGGGGGAGCGGATTCACGGCGGACGTCACGGTCCGGAACACCGGAACGGCCCCGGTCGACGGCTGGCAGCTGGGCTTCGCCTTCGGCGGGGCGGAGAAGGTGACCAACGCCTGGAACGCGACCGCGACCCAGAGCGGCTCCCGCGTGACGGTGAAGAACGCGACCCACAACGCGGCGATTCCGGTGGGCGGTTCCGTCTCCTTCGGCTTCCAGGCCGGGGGTGCGCCGGCACAGGCGCCGTCCCCCTTCACCCTCAACGGGACGGAGTGCGGCTGACCGCCTCGGGGGGCTGTCCGAAGACAGCCCCCTTCGGGCCCGGGGGAGGCCCAGGCGCGTGAGGAAGGGACCGCCGCAGCCCGTTTCCTGCCGGCAATCACGTCGTAACACGCCCTCCCTACCGTCGTTCGCACACCGGTCATGGCTGCAACGGCCGGTGCGTGACCGGCATCCTCCGGTGCGAACCAGCCATCTTCCACCACGTATTGAGGGAGGAACGATGGCCGAGGACACGCACGCCTCCGGGCAGTGGCCCGGGCCCCGCTCGGGGATGAGCACGGACACCGGACCGCATTCCGCCGCACCGCCTGCACCGCACCCCGTGGACGTTCGCCCTCCGCTGCACCGCATGGTGCCGCTGAGCCTCCAGCATCTGCTCGTGAGCTATGCGGGCATGGCGACCATGCCCCTGCTCGTGGGTGTCGCGCTCGACCTGCCCGAGGACCGCATCCGGCTCCTCGTCAGCGCCAATCTGCTGGTCAGCGGGTTGGCGACGCTCCTGCAGACGCTGGGAGTCGCCTGGCTCGGGGCCCGGCTCCCCCTCGTCATGGGCTCGACGTTCACGGCGATCACCCCCGCCGTGCTGATCGGCCGGGAGCACGGACTGGCAGCCGTCTTCGGCGCCACGATCGTCGCCGGAGTAATGACCCTGGCCCTCGCGCCGTGGTTCGGGCGCTGTCTCCACCTCTTTCCCCCGCTGGTCACCGGCACGGTGATCGCGGTCATCGGGTTCTCGCTCGTTCCCTCGGCGGCCGGCCTCATCACGGGACCGGGGGGCGGCGGTGGGGGCGGTGGCGCCAAGGCGCTGGCGCTCGCCGTGGCGACCGTCGCCCTGGTCGTGCTGATCGAACGGCTCGCACCCCCCGCCTTCGCCCGCCTGTCCGTGCTCATCGGACTGGCCGCGGGCACCCTGCTCGCCGTCCCCCTCGGGCTGTTCGACGGTTCCGCGGTCGGCGCGGCCGGAGCCGTGGCGGTGCCCGATCCCACCGCCTTCGGCGCTCCCGCCTTCGTCGTGCCCGCGATCATCGCGATGCTCGTCGTCCAGCTCGTCAACATGGTCGAGTCGGTCGGCGACACCCTCGCCGTCGGCCAGATCGCCGGGCGCGGTGACGACCCGGAGACCGTCGTGCGGGCGCTGCGCGCCGACGGTGCGGCGACCGTCGTCTCGGGCGGGCTGTCCTCCTTCCCCATCGTGACCTTCGGCCAGTCCGTCGGGCTCGTCAGCGTGACCGGAGTGATGAGCCGGCACGTCGTGGCGCTGTCCGGTGCGCTGATGGTCCTTCTCGCCTTCGTGCCCACACTCGGCGCGGTCGTGGCCGCGGTGCCCGGGCCGGTCCTCGGCGGGGTGTCGCTCGTGATGTTCGGCACGGTCGGAGCCGTCGGCCTCCGGATCCTCGGGCGGGCGGACCTCTCGGACGGGCGGAATCTGCTGACCGTGGCACTGGCCTTCGGGCTCGGCATGATCCCGGTCGGCTCACCCGACTTCTACGCGGGGCTTCCCCCGTACCTGCGCACCGTCCTGGACAGCGGCATCGCGGTGACGGGCCTGGCCGCCTTCGCCCTGAACCTCCTCTTCCACCACACCCCCCGGCGGACCGGGGGCCGCGCCACCGCGGCGCCCGGTCCGCGCAGCGGAACCGCCTCGGGAAAGGGCCTCGCCTGATGCGTATCGACACGATCGTGAACGCCACGGTGTGGAGCGGCGGGACCTGGACGGCGGACCAGGACGTGCACCTGGTGGACGGCCGGGTCGACGCCGTGGCGCCCGCGGGGACCCGGCACCGGGGCGCCGAGGTGCTGGACGCGGCCGGCGGCCATCTGGTGCCGGGAATGGTGAACACCCACACTCATCTGTACCAGGCGGGCCTGCGCGGAATCGGCGAGGGCATGCCGCTGCTGACCTGGCTGCGCACGGTCGGTGAGGAGACCGTGGCGCTCACCCCCGAGCGGGCGTACGCCGCGGCCGCCGCCGCCGCGACGGAGGCGTTGCGCAGCGGCACGACCACCCTCGTCGAGCACATGTGGCCCCACCGGTCCACGGAGGTGCACACCGCGGTACTGCGGGCCCTGCACGACACGGGGATCCGTGCCGTGCTGTGCAGGGGCGTCGCCGACCGGGCCGACGTCACGCGGAAATGGGGCTTCGATCCCCGTCTCGTGCAGCCGCTGGACGAGATCTTCGCCCACACCGACGAGCTGGCCGCCGAGGCGGCCGCCCCCGGCGGCGGCCGCGTATCGATGGGCCTCGCCGTGCCCAACCCGCGCAGTCTCACCCCAGCCGGAATGCGCGAGGTGCGCGCCTACGCGGACGCACGCGAACTGCCCGTCTCCCTCCATCTGCTGGAGACCGCGACGGACGATCTGATGTGCCGGGAACACGCCGGGACGGGAGCCGTCGACTATCTGGAGCGTGCCGGATTCCTGTGGGACCGCCTGCTCGCCGTGCACTGCGTGGAGCTGGACGCGACGGGCCGGGCGACGCTCGCCCGCCACGGCGTCGGCGTCTCGTACAACCCGCTCAGCAACATGCGGCTGGGCAGCGGAGTCGCGCCCGTGCCCGCCATGCGGGAGGCGGGGCTGCGGGTGGGGCTGGGCGTGGACGGGGCGGCGAGCAACGACACCCAGGACATCCTGGAGGCGATGCGCATGGGCGCGTACCTCCAGCGCGCGGTGCACAAGCGGTCCGACCTCCTCGGCTTCGAGGAGATGATGTCGATCGCCGTCGACGGCGCCAACGAGGTGCTGGGACTCGAACCACGTCCGGCGGGCGTCGTGCCGGGCATCCAGGCCGACCTCGTCCTGCACCGCTTCGACCGCGACTACGCGTGCCTTCCCGTGCACGACCCCGGAGCCACGCTGCTGACCTGCGCCGGAAGCCGCACCGTCGACACGGTGATGGTGGCGGGCGAAGCGCTGGTGAGCGGCGGGCAGAGCCTGCGCCTCACCGACGCCTTCCTCACCCGGGAGCTGCTGCGCACGCGGTAGTCCGTGCGGCACGCCCCTCCCGGGACGACTGACACAGGAGAACAGATGACCGACGAGACGATGACGGACGACACGATGACGAACACGCCCCACACCCTTGCCGAACTCGCCCGGGAAGCCCGCATGGGCGGCGCCGGCACGGAGACCTCCGCCCGCGAGATCCGGCGGATCGACCTCTCCGACTTCGAGGCCCGGAAAGCCGACATCACGGAGGAGCTGTGGGCGGCGGCCACCGACATCGGCTTCTTCCAACTGGTCAACCACGGCATCCCGCAGCACGTCGTGGACGGCGCGTTCGCCGGGGCGCAGGCGTTCTTCGCCCTGCCCGGGGAGACCAAGGCGCGGCACGGCCTGCGCAAGGGCCTCAACGCGGGCTGGGAGTCGATGACGCAGGTCAGGCCGTCCGTCGGCACGCCCGACCTGAAGGAGTCGTACCAGCTCACCCGCCCGCACATGGACGGGCTCTGGCCCGACGACGCGCTGCCGGACTTCCGGGCCGGGGCCCTCGACTTCGAGGCGCGGTGCCGAACGGTCGCTCTGCGGGTGCTGTCCTGCTTCGCCGACCGGCTCGGATTCGAGGAAGGCTTCTTCGACCGGGCCCATGACGCGGCGAGCGACACCTACCAGTCGACCCTGCGCATGCTGCACTACTTCGCGATTCCCGGGGACGCCGAGCTCGACCCCGACGCCTGGCGGGCCGGAGCGCACACCGACTTCGACTGTCTGACCCTGCTCTTCCAGCGCGACGGACAGGGCGGACTCCAGGTCTGCCCCGGCAAGGAGGCCGAGGCGGGGGAGTGGACGCCGGTGGTTCCGGCGGGCGACGTCATCACCTGCAACATCGGGGACATGCTGATGCGCTGGAGCGGGGACCGGCTGCCGTCCAACTTCCACCGGGTGAAGTCGCCGGGCCCGGACGGCGACCGGAGCGCCCGCTACAGCATCGCCTTCTTCGCCCAGGCCGACAAGGAGACGGTCATCGCCGACCCGGACGGCCGCTACGCGCCCATCACGGCGGGGGACTACATCCAGCAGCGCATCGCCGCCAACTTCGCACGCCGGTGACCGCGGACCCGTCGTCCGGGCTGCCGCCCGGGGACGGGCGGCCCCCACGACCCCCGAGCCGCCGGGCGCCTCCGCCCGGCGGCGTCCGGGTGCCCTGGCCGGCCCGTTTACGGGTGGGCGGGCTGAAGGCCCGCGTACACCCCTTCCCGGCCGATCAGTTCCTCGTGCGTCCCGACCTCCGCGATCCGGCCGCCCTCCATCGCGACGATGCGGTCGGCACCCTGGATCGTGGAGAGCCGGTGAGCGACGACGAAGACCGTACGGCCTTGCACCAGCCGGGAAAGGGCCTCCTGCACCAGGGCTTCGGAGCGGTTGTCCAGCGCGGACGTGGCCTCGTCGAGCACCAGCACCCGGGGGTCGCGGATCAGTGCCCGGGCGATGGCGAGGCGCTGCTTCTGGCCGCCGGACAGGCGCGCCCCCCGCTCACCGACGACGGTGTCGAGCCCGAGCGGCAGATCGTTGACGAACTCCAGCGCGTTGGCGTCCGCCAGCGCGCGTATGAGCGTGGCCTCGTCGGTGTCCCCCATTCCGTACGTCACGTTGTCGCGGATGCTGCCCTCGAAGAGGATCGACTCCTGCGGGACCACCGACAGGAACCGCCGGTAACTGCGCAGATCGAGCCCCGCCATGTCCGCGCCGTCGAGCAGGATGCGGCCGGACGTGGGCCGGATGAAGCCGATGAGGAGGTTCAGGACGGTCGACTTGCCGGCGCCCGAGGCGCCGACCAGCGCGATGGTCTCGCCCGGCCGTGCGGAGAGGGTGAACCCGTCGACGGCGGGGTCCGCGTCCTCGTAGGCGAATCCGACGTCCTCGAAGTCGATCCGGCCGGTGACGTGATCGACCTGCGCCTTGCCCGCGTTGTGTTCGAGGTCGGGCGCCTGGAGAACCTCGCCCGCCGAACGCACCGATTCCAGTCCCTTGGTGAGGATGGGCGCCAGGCCCAGCAGCGTGGTCACCGAGCCGGTCAGGACGGTGAAGAAGGCGCTCAGCATCACGACGTCACCGGCGGTGATGGGCATCCAGCCGTGGTACGCGATCAGGGCCGACCCCGTCAGGCACAGCACCCCCAGGGTGTTGAGGATGACCCAGGCCAGTGAACCGAACCGGCCGTTGATGACGTCCAGGCGCAGGCCGGCCGCGAAGACCTGGCGCAGCGAGCCGTCGACCCGGCCGAGCGCGGTGCGCTCCAGCCCGTGGGCGCGGGTGATGGGGATGAGGGTGGTCATCTCGCCGACCCGGGACGACAGTTGTTCGACCTCGCGCCGGAAGGACTCGTTGTGACTGCGCAGCCGGCCGCGCAGCTTCATCACGAGGAATCCGGCCGCGGGCACCACGATCAGGAAGACCGGAAGGAACGCGGGCACGCGCACGCCGATGACGACGAGTCCGCCGACCAGCGTCACGACGGCGCCGAGCCCCATGTCGGCGCTCTGCTGCATCATCTGCTCCACGGACTCCACGTCGCGGACGACCTTGGCCTGCAGGACGCTCGAACTGACGCGTGCGTGGTACCCGATGGACAGTTGCTGCATGCGGCGGCACAGCGCCGAGCGCAGGGTCGTGCCCATGCGCCGGATGCTGCCGCCGAGGCAGCGTACGTACCACTGGTGCAGCGGATAGTTGATCACGAGGATGAACAGCAGGACGCCGGTGGCCTTCCAGAGCCGCGATTCCGGGCCGTGCTGGACGACCACGTCCAGGACGGTGGCGGTGATGAGGGGGAGCAGCCAGATGGGGCTGTGCTTCACGACGAAGAAGACGACCGCGAGTGCCAGCCGTCCCCGGTCGGGCCGCAAAAGGTAACCGAGGGTACGGAACGGGTTCTCGCCGCGGTAGCGGTGGTCGAGGTGGTCGAGGGCCGCCAGGGATTCGGCGGGAGGCTGGGAAACCGCTTTCTGCATGGTGACCATCCCACCCCGCTTCCGCCGCGCGGAGCAACCCCGTCCCACGGAGGGGACAGAAGCCGGTGCGTGACTCAGTGGACGCGGGCTCCGTCGGGCGCCGCCGTGGGCGCGGAATCCTTGCGCCGGGGGCGGCCCACCGAGGCGACCGCGCCGGTGACCAGGCCGGCCAGCAGGCCCCAGAACGCGGAGCCGATCCCCAGCAGCGTCACACCGGAAGCGGTGGCGAGGAAGGTCACCACGGCCGCTTCCCTGGACGCCTTGTCGGCCAGCGCCGCCGCCAGCGAGGCCTCGATGGTGGCGAGCAGGCCGATCCCGGCGATCGCCAGGACGAGTTCCTGCGGCATCGCCGTGAGGAGGGAGGCGACGGTCGCCCCGAGCAGGCCGACGCAGAGGTAGAAGACGCCCGCCCACACCGCCGCCAGGAAGCGCCTGTCGCGGTCGGGGTGGGCCTCCTCGCCGGTGCAGATGGCGGCCGTGATCGCGGCCAGGTTGAGGCCGAACGCCCCGAACGGCGCCAGCACGGCGTTGGCCGCGCCGGTCCAGGTCATCAGGGGCGAGACCGGCACGTCGTACCCGGCGCCGCGGATCACTGCGACGCCGGGCAGGTTCTGCGAGGCCATCGTGACGACGAACAGCGGTGCGCCGACGCTGACGAGCACCTTCCAGTCGAACTCCGGTGCGGTGAAGACCGGAACGGCCAGGCCGAGCCGGACCTCGCCCAGCTGCCAGCCGCCGGTGAACACGGTGGCCGCCACGCCCGCCGCGAGGGCCAGCAGCACCGCGTACCGAGGCAGCAGGCGCCGGGCGAGCAGATAGACGACGAACATGGGGAACGCGACCGCGAATCCGCCGTGCATCGTGCTGAACAGCCCCGTGCCGAACCGCAGCAGCACCCCGGCGAGGAGGGCGGCCGCCAGCGGGACCGGGATCCGGCCCATGAGGCGGCTGAACCAGCCGGTCACGCCGCTCACGAGGATGAGCAGTCCCGAGAAGACGAACGCGCCCACCGCCTGAGCCATCGTCACCCCGCTCAGGCCCGTCGTGAGCAGTGCCGCTCCCGGCGTCGACCACGCGGTCACGACGGGCGCCCGGTAGCGCAGTGACAGCCCGATGCAGGTGCAGGCCAGACCGACGCCCAGCGCGAGCATCCAGGAGGAGATCTCGCGCGCGTCCGCCCCCGCCGCCTGCGCGGCCGTGAAGACCAGCGCCGCCGAACTGGTGACGCCGACCATGACGGCGATCAGTCCGGCGGCCACGGCCGAGGGGGGAGCGGCCGAGCGTATGCGGGCGATCGCGAGCATGAGTGAGCCACTTCCTGTGCTGGGGGTGGGCAGATGCCCGGCGCACCGGTACGCCCGCGTCGTTCCATATACGGAACGTTCTGTATGTGGAACACTAGAGAGGCGGGCCGACGCCCGTCAACCGGGAATGCGGAACGGGTGCGGGGCCGATGGGGCTGAATGAGGACGTAGGGCGCAGACTGCGCATGCTGCGGCGCGAGCGGGGCCTGTCCCTGTCCGAGCTCTCCCGGCGCTCCCGCGTGGGCAAGGGGACGCTCTCGGAGCTGGAGAGCGGGACGCGTAATCCCACGCTGGAGACGTTGTACGCCCTCGCCACCGCGCTCGGTCTGCCGCTCAGCGCCGTACTGAGCGATCCGCCGCCGGGCGGCGTTCCCGGCTCAGCCCCCGTGACCGTCTCCGGGAGCGCCGTCACCGCCGTCCTGATCGAACGGTACGAGGACGAGGCCGCCGTCACCGACGTGTTCCGCGTGCGCATCCGTGCGGGCGCCCTCCAGGAGTCCCGGGCGCACGTCCCGGGCACCCGGGAAAGCCTGATGGTCCTGGCCGGCACCGCCGTTGTGGGTCCCCCGGACGACACTCGGACGGCCGGCCCCGGAGCCGGCGCGCACTGGCGGGCCGACATGCCGCACGTCTACGGAGCGCCCGACGGCGACGTGGAGGGCATCCTGTTCGTCCGCACCCCGGCGACGGGGAGCCCTTAGGGGATTCTCGCCGGGATCATGCCGCCCCCCCCGCGGGATCCGGCACGCGCGTCTGCCGCGTGGTCGGCGGTCGCCATGGCTCCCTCCTCCGCCTTGAAGCCGACGCACCCGTTCCCGCTCCCTCGTCCGGCCTGAAACGAAAGGCACTCGGGCCCGGTCAGCGGTTCACGCGCCGAGGAGATTGACCAGGCGGATGTAGCGCACCCAGTCCCAGTGGGGCCCCGGGTCCGTGTGGTCCGTGCCCGGGACCTGCGCATGGCCGAGGATGTGCGCGCGGTCCTTGGGTATGCCGTAGCGGTCGCACACCGACGCCGTCAGCAACGCCGACTGCTCGTACAGGGCGTTGGTGAAGTAGGCGGGCTGGTCCACATAGCCCTCGTGCTCGATGCCGATGCTGCGCGTGTTGTAGTCCCAGTTCCCCGCGTGCCAGGCGATGTTCTTCTCCCGCACGCACTGGTCGATGTAGCCGTCCGACGAGCGCACGACGTAGTGCGCGGACACCTGTTTCGCCGGGTTCTGGAAGATCGCCACGGTGTCCGAGAACGTCTCCTGGGTGACGTGGATGATCACGTACTGCACCGGATACGCCGAAGGCCGGGTGGAGACCGTGTAGTTGGACGTCGAGGCCGGCGCCCAGTGGGCCGCCGGATAGTCCGTCTCACCGGCCGTCGCCGCGGTGGCGCGGACGGATGCGGGAAGCAGGGCGCCCGCAGCCGTCGCCGCGGCGCCCTGAAGGATTCTTCTGCGGTTCATGCGTACTCCTGGGTGTGGGGGGCGGGCAACGAGTGGGGATTGCCGTTCAGTCGGCCTTTTGGGGCTCCGGGGCCCGCGGCTCTTCGTCCAGATGGATTTTGCTCATCCCGGCCACCCGCTCCGGATGTCTGCGCAGCAGCACCGCCAGGACGACGATCCCGGTCACCATCCAGATGGCGACGACCGGACCCGCGTACGAGACGGGGGCGCTGAGTTCCGAGACGAAGTCGAACACCGGGATGCCGGCGGCGGTCAGCAGTGCCGGTACGAACGCCGCGATGCCCAGCACGGGGAACAGGAGGTGCAGCACCGGGTGGAACGCCTCCCGGCGCCGTCGCAGGAAATAGCCGGCGCAGGCCAGGTTCACGACGATGTACACCCCGATGATCACCGTGACGATCACGGTGGCCAGCAGGACGAAGGCCGTCACGGGGTCGTACGCGAATCCCAGCCCGAGCGCCGCGCCCACCGCGATCACGAACTGCACGGCGACCCCGGTGACCGGGGAGCGGCGACGCGGATGCAGCCGTGCGAACGCCCGGGGGAACACTCCCGTGCGACCGAGCGCGAACGCCGTTCGGGTCGACACGTTCGCGCACGCGTTCGCGTTGGCCACGGTCGAGTTGACGACCGCGAGGAAGAGCAGCACCCAGAACAACCCGAACGACGCACGGGCCACGCCCTCCCAGGAGGCCGCCCCCGAGGCGCCGAAGCCGGCGAACCGGTCCGGCCCGACGTACACGGACATGGCATACGTGGTGAGGACGTACACCAGGCCGATGGACAGCGCGGCGCCCAGCACCGCACGCCTCATGGTGCGACGCGGGTCCTTCGTCTCCTCGGCGAGCGGCGCCGCCGCCTCGAACCCCGCGAAGGCCAGCACGGTGTAGACGGAACCGGCGAAGATGCCGCTGACGCCCTCGAAGCCCTCGGCCGTGTGGGAGGCGCCGAACACCGACAGGGTGTTGTCCGGCCCCGCCTGCCCGATCAACAGCACGGCGAAGACGACGAACACCAGCACCTCGAAGACACCGAGGACCGTGCCGAACCGGGCGGAGGCCCGGACGCCGAAGAATCCGGCCAGCGCGATGATCACCGCGCCCAGCAGCGACCACGGCCACCAGAGGTCCGCGGGGAAGGACGCCCACTCCTGATGGAGAGTGCCCGCCGTCGTGAATCCGAGCTGGAGCAGCAGCAGCGCGGGCACCAGCGCCTCGACGAACACATAGCCCCACCCGACGAGAAAGCCCACCGTCGGATGCAGACCCTGCGCCGAGTACGTGGCGACCGACCCGGCGGCAGGGAGATGGCGGGCCAGCTCCGCCACGCACGAGGCGGTGAACAGGCAGGCGACCAGGGCCACGAGCACCGACAGCGGCAGGCTGCCGCCCGCGAATGCGGCCCCGGCGGGGATGGAAGCGGCGATGGCGGCCGCCGGCGCCATCGCCGTGACGCTCTGGAACAGGACCTCGCGCAGCCCGACGGCGTCACGCAGGAGTCCGTTACCCGATTCCCCCGACATCCCGTGGCTCCCCCTTGTCCGATGACCGGAATCCGACGTCCGATGTACGGCCGAGCAGCGTGCGCGCCCCACCGTACGGGCGTCGCGCGGGTGACGGAAGACGGCAGGAGCCGAAATCGATGCAGGGGCAGGGGAGTTGACAGGAAAAGGCCGCCTGTCGGGGTCGCGGGACGGCCCGTCGGCCCGTCAGTGCGTCAGCGGACGCGGCAGCTTCAGCAGCGTCACGGACGTCTCGATGCCGGAGTCGACCAGCCGTCCGTCCGCGTCGAAGGCGCCCGCCCCGTCGCTCATGCCGAAGTCGTTGTCGTTGATGAGGGCGAGCGTGTCCCGGCCCGTCACCGCCACGCCCTCGATCTTCCCGGGGACCCCCGGGACCGTGCCCAGGTCGACGACGAGGCGCTTGCGCAGGACCGGAACGCCCGCGGCCGCAGGGTCCGCCAGTTCCTCGTAGGACGGCGAAGCGGCCGGGACGTCCCAGCGCGAGCCCAGGATGCCGCCGCCGCGGGGGAGGGTGACCCGGTGCAGACGAGCCGCCCGGTCGGTGCGCTCCTCGATCAGGAGGTCGTCACCGCCGATGGCGACGACCGAGGAGATCTTCAGCTCGGACGTGTCGTCCTCACCCGGGTCCACGACTCCCACGGCGTCGAAGCGGTACGCGTACTCCGCGGTGACCGCACGCTTCTTCGGGGAGAAGCGCAGCAGCCGCACGTTGCGCGACGCCTCGCCCGCGTCCTTGTCGGGCAGCGAGAGCGGGCTCTGGACGGCGAGCACCAGCTCGCCGCCCGGCAGCAGTGCCAGGCCCTCGAATCCCCGGTTGACCTTACGGTGGAGCAGAACGCCGGGCAGCGCCTCGACGACGGGGTAGTCCGTGCCCTCGAGGTCCAGGCCCTCGGGGACGTAACGGGTCAGTACCCGGCCGCCCGCGGAGACGTGCACCAGCGAGGGGCCGTACTCGTCGACCAGCCAGAACGAGCCGTCCGCGCTCCGGACGATCCCTTCCGTGTCCAGGCCGGCGGGGTCGTACGGGAGAGGCGTCTTCGCGTCGTACGAGTACGGGGCCTCATCGCGGTCCGCCTGGTTCGGCAGGCCGGTGACGGGGGCGCCGGAACGCGTGGTCAGCGGGAGGGAGCGCAGCACCTCGACGCGCTTGCCGCTCACCTTCACCTTGACGATCGCCGGGTCGAACCCGGGGACGGGGAAAGTGCGCCGCTTGGTGCCGTCGACCTTGATCTGACCGTTCGGGCCCCGGTCCGTGACGGTCCAGAACTCGCCCTTGCGGCCGGCCGGGAAGAGGTCGCTGCCGATGCCCCCGAGCATCACGCCGCGGTCGTCCCCGACGGTCCCGGGCAGCAGTCCGTTGCTGAAACCCGCCAGCGGTACGTCCCCCAGCAGGGCGCTCGCGGTGACCCGCGCGGTGTCCCCCGGGCGGTGATGCCACTCCTGCGCGCCGATTGCGGTGCCGGAGGCACACACCGTGCCGAGCAGGGCGAGCGGCAGCCCGACGGCAAGGGATCGACGGACGACACGCGCGGACATGGGGCCTCCTGAGGAGCGAATGAGCTGACCGGCGTCACGTTCCGCCGCGCTCCTCAACGGCCGGTGACATCGAGTTGAACTCCCGGGCGGAAGAGGGCGGCGGGCAGGGGGCCCGGGCGCCTTGACCGGAGCGCGGCGGCGGGCGTGGGCGGTGTGCGCCCGCCCGCCGCCGGCCGGCCGTCGTCAGGCGTCCGCGGGGGCCGCCGCGTCCGCCCAGGCCGCCGCCGGATCCTCGTCGCAAGGTCCCGCCGGGATCCAGCGGCCGTTCTCCTTGCGGTACGGATACCAGCGCCCGTCCCGTCCGTAGCGGAGCTGGAGCGTGCCGTCCGCCGAGGTCCAGCGGTTGCGCTCGCCCCGCAGCCCGGGGGCCTCGTCCTCCTCCCACGCGCCGGCGAGCCGCGTCCTGGCCCGGGCCAGCGCGGCGGCGTCCGGCGTCCACTCCTCGTCGAGCACGGCGAGCGCGGCCGCGCCGCCGTACTGCCAGGCGCACACCGCGGCCGGGAGACCGGCGGGCCGACGGCCCGAGCCGGCCGCCAGCCGGTTCGCGATCCACGGTTCGGGGCGCGCCTCGGCTGCCAGCCGTACCGCGTCCTGCTCGGGCGTCAGCCCTGGCGGGACGGGCTGCTGCCCGTGACCGGGCGACAGCGCCTCCGCCAGCATCCGGTGCGCCCGCGCAGCGCCGTCCGCGGCCAGCATCTCCAGGGCCGCCGGGTCCAGTCCCGGTCCGGGGTCCGTCTCCGTGTCCAGTGAGGGCGCCGGTCCCGGCCCGTCGGGGAGGGCCGGTTCCGGGGGCAGCGGCGGGAGGATGCCCGCCGCCGCGTAGGCCTCCGCCGCCAAGATCCCGCGCACGGCCCGGCCGCCGGTCTCCCCGGCCGGCTCGTCCGCGGCGTCCGGCGGTGCGTGGGCCGCCGCCCTGGCGGCGATCCGCACCTGGAGTTCGTCCAGCAGCCGCCGCTCCCCGCGGCCCCGCATCAGCAGCAGGACGAACGGATCCTGGTCCAGCAGCCGCGCCACCTGGTAACAGAGGGCGGCGGTGTGCGGGCAGTGGTCCCAGGCCTCGCAGCCGCACTCGGGATCGAGGTCGCCGATGCCGGGCAGCAGGTCCACACCGGCCGCCGCCGCGTCCTCGACCAGGTGCGGCGGCATCTCCCGGTCGAGCAGGGCGGCGATGTGCCCGGCCCGCTCGACCGCCACGTCCAGGAAGCGGTCCCACTCTCCCTCGGTCAGCTCCTGGAGCAGTACGTCGCTGCGGTACCCGCTCTCCTCACGGTCACGGACCACCGCCGTGATCCGGCCGGGCCGCACGGACACCGCGCCGACCCGGCCCTCCCGCGCGAACCGGCGGCCCTTCTTCAGCTGCTGTCCGTCCAGTGCGGTGTCCTCCAGGGCCTTCAGCCACGCCAGCCCCCACCAGGACTCCGCGAAGCCGCGGCCTCGTGCCGGAGGCAGGGCGGCGAAGGTGCGCTCCTGCCCGGGCGCCGTCTCCTCCCGCCCGTCCCCGTCGTGCCGGCCGCCGAATCCGTCCGACGTGTGACCCTCGCTCATCGTGCGCCCCCTCGCAGCTCCACCAGATCGGCCAGTTCCGCATCGCTGAGCTCGGTCAGGGCGCTCTCGCCGGAGCCGAGCACCGCGTCCGCGAGGCGCTGTTTGCGTGCCAGCATCTCCGCGATCCGGTCCTCGATCGTGCCCTCGGCGATCAGCCGGTGAACCTGCACCGGCTGGGTCTGCCCGATGCGGTACGCGCGGTCCGTGGCCTGCGCCTCGACCGCCGGGTTCCACCAGCGGTCGAAATGGACCACATGGCCCGCGCGGGTCAGATTGAGTCCGGTCCCCGCGGCCTTCAGCGACAGCAGGAAGACCGGCGCCCCGCCCGACTGGAACCGGCTGACCATCTCCTCGCGCCGAGCCACCGGCGTCCCGCCGTGCAGGAACTGGGTGGCGATCCCCCGCGCCGCGAGATGCCGTTCGAGCAGGCGGGCCATCTGCACGTACTGCGTGAAGACGAGGACGCCGGCGCCTTCCGCGAGGATGGTGTCGAGCAGCTCGTCGAGCAGTTCCACCTTGCCCGACCGGTCCGCGATCCGCGGCTCCTCCTCCTTCAGGTACTGCGCGGGGTGGTTGCAGATCTGCTTGAGTCCGGTGAGCAGCTTCACCACCAGACCACGCCGGGCCATCCCGTCGGCTTCGGAGATCGCGGCCAGGGTCTCCCGCACCACCGCCTCGTACAGGCCCGCCTGTTCGGCCGTCAGTGAGACCGCGCGGTCCGTCTCCGTCTTCGGCGGAAGCTCCGGGGCGATGCCCGGATCGGACTTGCGCCGGCGCAGCAGGAACGGCCGTACCAGAGCGCCGAGGCGCTCGGCGGCCGCCGGGTCGCTGCCGCCCTCCACCGCACGCGCGTACCGGGTGCGGAAGGTGCCGAGCCGGCCGAGCAGGCCGGGCGTCGTCCAGTCGAGGATGGCCCACAGCTCGGAGAGGTTGTTCTCCACGGGGGTTCCGGTGAGGGCGACCCGCGCCTGCGCGTCGATCGTACGCAACTGCCTGGCCGTCGCCGAGTAGGGGTTCTTCACGTGCTGCGCCTCGTCCGCGACGACCATGCCCCACCGCTCGGCGGCGAGCCGGGACGCGTCCAGGCGCATCGTGCCGTAGGTGGTCAGCACGAACTCCCCGTCCACCAGGGCCTCCAGGCTCCGCGACGCGCCGTGGAAGCGGCGGACCGGGGTGCCCGGGGCGAACTTCTCGATCTCCCGCTGCCAGTTGCCCATCAGCGAGGTCGGGCAGATCACCAGCGTGGGCCCCGCGGCCCCGTCGACGGTCTGGCGGTGCAGATGCAGGGCGATCAGCGTGATCGTCTTGCCGAGGCCCATGTCGTCGGCCAGACAGCCGCCGAGCCCGAGCGAGGTCATCGTGTGCAGCCAGTTCAGGCCACGCAGCTGGTAGTCCCGCAACGTCGCCGACAGCGAAGCCGGCTGACGGATCATCGGTTCGTCGTCCGGCCGGGACTCGGGGTCCGCGATCCGCTGCCGCAGGCGCTCCAGCCACCCGGTCGCCCGGACGTCGACCCGGCGGCCGTCGACCTCCGTGGACCCCGTCAGTACGGCGCCGAGCGCATCGACCGGGGTGACCTTGCGGTCCCGGGTCTCGCGGGCGCGTCGCGCCTCCTCGGGGTCGATGAGCACCCACCGGTCGCGCAGCCGTACCAGGGGCCGTCCGGCCTCGGCGAGCCGGTCGAGTTCGGCACGGCTGAGCTTCTGGTCCCCGAGGGCGAACCACCAGTCGAAGGCCAGCAGGGAGTCGGCGGACAGCAGAGGTGCGGTGTCCGACGCGTTGCGCCCGGTCCGTCGGCCTCCGTCCTCGTCCTCCTCGTCCGGCGGGCCGATCACCGCGCCCGCCGTCAGCTTGCGGGCCAGTTCCCGGGGCCAGTGCACCTGAACACCGCTTGCGGCGAGGGCCCGTGAGGCGGGTCCCAGGAGGTCGGCGATCTCCTCGTCGGCCGGCTCCACGGCCTCCGGCACGGCCGCCGACAGCAGCGGCGCCAGGGGCGGCCAGGCGCGCGCGGCGCGGCGCAGCATCAGAAGCGTGTCCATGCGGGCCCTCGGCCCGAAGGCGGCGGCGGCCGGTCCCGAGCCGGTCCAGATCTCCGCCGCGTCCGCGACCAGCGTCGCGTCGCTCACCCCGTGGATCTGCGGGACGACCCGGAAGGAGGGGCCGGGCGCCTGCTCGGAGGGCGCCTCACCGGTCCGGGGGAGACCCAGGACCTCCACGCGCAGCGAGAGCCGGACGCCCGCGTCGTGCCCCGCCGCGACATCGGTGACCCAGGCGCGCCGGTCCGGCAGGCGCTGCGGAGCGTCCGCGGCGAACGCCGGGCCGCCCGCGGCGAACGCGGCACCGGGGGTACGCGGCAGCCCGTCCGCCACCGCATCGAGGAACTCCCTTACCAGCCATTCCGGTTCAGGCAGCAGGAGAGGCCGCGCCGAGGCATCGGCCGGCGCCGCGTGGGCGGTCGGAGGCATGGACGCGGCCAGGGTGCTGATCCGCGTCCGGTCGTCCGCGCTGAGCGGCCCGGCCCGCCACGCGTCATGGTCGGTGGCGCTCAGTCCCGGCAGCAACAGCCCCCGGGCGGCGAACTGGAGGGCCAGCAGCCCCGCCGCCCCCCAGAACAGGGCGGCGGGGGAGGCGTGGGAGGCCGTCCGGGCACGGGTGAGCACCGCGAGGGCGTCCCGTACCGGCAGGATCCGCGCGGGCACCGCGTACGGCAGGGCGTCGGCCCCGGCCACGGTGAGTGCCTCGACGGTTCCGGGGGCGTCGGGCGGACTACTGCCGTCCGGATGCCAGAAGGCGACCCGTCCGGTCCGGGCGGGATCCGCGGGCAGGAAGACCACGCAGCAGCCGGCGAGCGCGGAGATCTCGGAGAGCGTTGCTGCGGGGAGGCGGTACTCAGCGATGTCAGAGTCCTCAAATTTGACTAGTGGGCCGAGGTCGCCGAGGGTACCCCATCACGGCCCCTGGCGGGTGCGTACAGAGGGTGATGCACCTCACGTGCGTATGTCCTTTATGTCCGCGAGGTGTGGCCAGCCCCCCGGCGGAATGAGGGGGTTGGCACCAGGAAACTCCGGGTGGTGGCGCCATGGCTGCTATACATCTGCGACCCGTACGTTTCATCAGGTCAGCGCACCTATAAGACCGGAGACATCATGCCTCAGGCCGCAACCACCGTCGCGGAACGAACTCGCGACAGTGCCGGAAGTGCCGGAAGTACAGGAAGTGACTTCGCGCCACTGCTGCGGGCCGTCAAGGCGCAAGGGCTCCTCGAACGGCGCACCGGCTGGTACGCGGCAGGCATCGCCGCCAATCTCCTCGCACTGGGCGCGGTGCTGACCGCGGTCGTCCTCCTCGGGAACACCTGGTGGACCCTGCTGCTCGCACTGCCCCTCGCCGTCGTCTGGTCCCGCACCGCCTTCTTCGGACACGACGCCGGCCATGCCCAGATAACCGGCGACCGGCGGGCGAGCCGGACCGTCGGCCTCTTCCACGCCAACCTCCTGCTCGGCATGAACGAAGCGTGGTGGAACGACAAGCACGTACGCCACCACGCCAACCCCAACCACATCGACAAGGACCCCGACGTCGGCGTCGGCGCCCTCGTCTGGACCCAGAAGCAGGCGGCGCGGCGCGAGGGATTCGCCCGCTGGCTCACCCGCAACCAGGCCCGGCTGTTCTTCCCGATGCTGCTCCTCGAAGGCATCGCCCTGAAGATCTCGGGCTTCCAGTACCTGCGGCAGCAGCCCGTCAGGGAGCGCGCCCTCTCCGGCCTGCTCCTGGTCGCCCACCTCGGCCTCTACGCCGCGCTGCTGCTCACCGTCATGTCCCCCGGAAAGGCCGTCGTCTTCGCGCTCGTGCACCACGCGCTCTTCGGTCTCCACCTCGGCATGGCCTTCGCCCCCAACCACAAGGGCATGGAGATGCCCGATCCCGACGGGGACCGCTGGGGACACCTCCAGCGGCAGGTCCTCACCTCACGCAACGTGCGGGGGGCCGTCCTCACCGACTGGTTCCTCGGCGGGCTCAACTACCAGATCGAGCACCATCTCTTCCCCAGCATGCCGCGCCCGCATCTGCGACGGGCCCAGCCCCTGGTCAAGGCCCACTGCGAGGCCCTCGGCATGCCGTACGCCGAGACCGGGCTCATCGAGTCCTACCGGCAGGCACTGGAGCACATGCACGAGGTCGGCGCCCCTCTGCGGTGACCGGGGCGGACCCACTCGCCACGGCTGGAACCGATGGGCACCCACAGGCGTTCTCACAGCAGGAGCGGCCACGGGCCGCGAAGGAGGCGTGGACGATGTCGAACAGCGCGAAGATCGCCATCGGAGGAGTCGTCGTCGCAGTCGTCCTGATGCCGTTCATCGGGTTCTGGCTGTCACTGCTGGTGCTCATCGGAGTGCCCGCGATCGCTTATCTGGCCTTGGACCCGAGCCAGCGGCGCAGGCTCCGTAGGATCACGCGTAAGGAGATAGGCCGCTGAGAGGGGTCCGCGCCGTGAGTGGGACAGTCACCGCCGTGAGCAGTAATGACGCGTACAGCTTCACCAAGCCGAACCGGGACCGCGTGACGCTGCTGACGGGACTCGGCGTGGAGGGGGACGTGCACGCGGGGGTGACGGTCAAACACCGCTCCAGGGTCGCGCAGGACCCCACCCAGCCGAATCTGCGTCAGGTCCACCTCATACAGGAGGAACTGTTCGACGAGCTGCGCGAGGCCGGCTTCGAGGTCGCGCCCGGAGACCTCGGGGAGAACGTCACCACCCGGGGCATCGACCTGTTGGCGCTGCCCGTCGGCACCCGGCTGCACCTCGGCCACGAGGTCGTCGTCGAGGTCACGGGGCTTCGGAACCCGTGCCTCCAGATCGACCACTTCCAGGGCGGACTGCTCAAGCAGGTCGTCGGCCGGGACGAGGCCGGCGCCGTCGTCCGTAAGGCCGGGATCATGAGCGTGGTCGCCGTGGGCGGAGTGGTGCGGCCCGGGGACCCGGTGAAGGCCGAACTCCCGGCGCAGCCCCACCGGCCACTGGAACGGGTCTGACGCCCTGATGCTCTGAAGCCCTGACGTGCGGGAGCCCCGGGACCGGTCCTTCGGTCCCGGGGCTCCCGCACGCGGGGGTCCGGTCAGGTCCGGTCCGCTCGTTCGCGCGGGCGTCGGCCGGCCGTTGCCGGTGCCCGCGGTCCGTTCCTTCGCCCGGGGCGTCAGGACGGCCGTACGGCCATCGCGTCCAGGGCCATGAGCAGTCCGGGAAGCTCCGGCCCCCGCCCCACGGTCAGGATCTCCCCCGGCACCTCGTCGAGCAGCACGAAGGCGATGTCGTCGGTCCTGGCGACCATGGACCAGCCGGGGCCGTCGGCACGGATCATCCGGGCGTCACCGGGGGCGAAGGAGGAGCGGACGCGGCCGGGGGGCGGCGGGGTGTCGGTATACGCGTGCGCCTCGGCCAGAGCCCGCCGTACGCCGGGGTGTGTGACGGAGAGCGGGGCGGCGTCATGTCCTGAGCCGTCAGCATCGGCCTTCGGGCCGTCCCCGTCATGTCCCGGGCCGTCCGCATCGGCCTTCGAGTCGTCCCCGTCCGAGCCGGACTCCGTCCCGCTCTGCGTCGGGCCGGAGACCGTCTCGTCGTCGACCTGCTCCCGCCAGACGGCCCACTGGAGCGCGATGGCGTCCGCACCCAGCCGGCGCTGTGCGGGTCCCCACACCGTGGTGTCGGGCGGGGAGAGGGGTGGCAGGTCCTCGCCGTCCGCGTCCGGGTCGGGGGCCGGATCGTGCGGAGCGTTCACCCCGGGCGCCGCGACCGCCACGGCGAGCGGCCAGCCGGGGAGTGCGCAGATCACCGAGCGGTCGTCCGGCGACAGGTCGTACTCCATCCCGCAGTCCCAGGACGCTATCGCGACGGCCACCAGGGAGACGTCGTCGACCACCACGGTCCACCGCGCCCCGTCGCCGTCCTGGCCGAGGACCAGCCCGTACCCCTCGGCGTACGGTTCCAGGCCCAGGGCCGCACACGCCGCCGGGTAGTCGTCGCCGAGAGCGCTGGGGAATTGCGCAGGGGTCAGCAGGACCGCAGTCAGCACGTACAGTGCGTCGTCGTCGGCGACTGTGTTGTCCGTCCCGGCCACTGCACCCTCCTCTTCCGTCATGGTTGTCGTCGGCGCACCTTAACCAGTGGGTAACCCCCTCGTCGAGGCCCTGACAAGGCAGGACACGGGGTGCGTGGACGAACCCGGACGGCGCCTCTCATCCGTCCGACAGGCCGAGCAGCGTACGGGCCACCGTCTCCGGCGACTCGTCGCGCTCACGGGCGAGCGCGATGACGGCCCGGCAGGCCAGTTCGCCGACGCCGAAGGAGAGCGCCTCCGGAGACACCCAGCCACTCGCCTCGTCCATCCGGTCCTGGTCGTCCTCCACGGATGCCGCGACGAACGTGGCGGCCGCCTCGAAGAGGTTGTGATGCCGGCGCCCGGGCGCCGGTGCGGGCGCCGACGCACCTTGCTTGCGTCCTGGGGCCACGGCTCTGCGCAGTATGCCGAACATGCTGGTCATGGAGACCGCCTTCCGTCCGTCGTCCGTACTCACCGTCTTGCCCCCGCACGTACGCTTGGACACTCGACCCGGATGAGGGAGACGGTGCGGTGAAGCGTTTCGACCGGCTGAAGGAAATCCAACGCCTCGACCCGGAGCGGGACTTCCTGGCGATCCACCGGATCACGGCGACGTACGAGTTCCCCTGGGACATCGCGCGCGCCCTCGAACTGGCGCTGTACCGCACCTATGCCGTGCCGAGCATCGGCCGACTCCTCGCGGAGACAGCCGAGCTGACGGACCGCTCGCAGAAGCGTTACGACGACACGGCGCTGCTGCTGGACACCGTCATGGAGCACGGCTTCGAGAGCGATCCGGGACGTACGGCCATCCGCCGGATCAACCGGATGCACCACAGCTACGACATCGGCAACGACGACATGCGCTACGTGTTGTGCACCTTCGTCGTCACCCCGAAGAGGTGGCTCGACGCCTACGGGTGGCGCCGGCTCTCCGATCACGAACTACGGGCGTGCGCCGCCTACTACCGGACCCTGGGCGCTCACCTCGGCATCAAGGACCTGCCGCAGACGTACGAGGACTTCGAGCACACGCTCGACGCCTACGAGGACGCACACTTCGGCTGGGACGAAGCGGCGCGCTCGGTGTCGGACGCGACGCTGGAGCTGATGACCTCCTGGTATCCGCGGCCCCTCGCCCCGATCGTCCGCGGCGCGAGCCTCGCTCTCCTCGACGATTCGCTGCTGCGGGCGTTCCGGTACGAACAGCCGAGCGCAGCGGCCCGCGCTCTCACCCGTGGCGCCCTGCGCCTGAGGGCGCGCGCGGTCCGCCTGCTGCCGCCGCGCGCGAAGCCGCACTACGCCCGGCAGAACCCGGAGATCAAGGGCTACCCCGACGGGTACGAGGTGGCCGCGCTCGGCACGTTCCCCACTCCGGGGGCCGGCGGCTGCCCGGTCCCGCACCGGCACCGCCCGGAGCCCGACGCCCGGGCCACGTGACCCCGGAGGCGGTCCGCCCCCGGCGTGCGCCGCCGGCCGTCCGCTCGCCCGGCCGTCCGCTCACCCGGTCCGTTCCGCCAGGGCGAGGAAGCGGCTCGTCTCATCGACGTACGAGGTGAGGTGCCAGCCCGAACGGGCCAGCAGCGGGCGGAGGTTGGGCTCGGCCCGCAGATCGCCGTCCGTGAGCCGCCGGCCGTGCCGTGCGGCCAGGGCCGCCCGTCCGACCGGGTGGAACAGCGCCAGCGAGCCGCCCGGCCTCACCACCCTGGCCAGCTCGGCCAGGTCAGGACCCGGCCGGGACAGGTGCGAGATGAGCCCGGCCGCGAAGACCGCGTCGAGGACCCCCGTCCGCAGCGGCAGCCGGGCGGCATCGGCCTGGATCAGCAGCCCGCTGCCGCCGCGTCCCGCGCGCACCGCCGACTCCAGCATGGCCGCGGTGAGGTCGGCGCCCAGCACGGCGCCTCCGGGGCCGACAGCCGCCCGCAGTGCCGGCAGCGCCCTTCCCGTACCGCAGCCCGCGTCGAGCACGGCGTCGCCGGGACGGAGTCCCAGCGCGGCGACCGCCGTGACGAAGGCAGGACCGTCCTCGGGGAAGCGCGCGTCCCAGTCCGCGGCGCGAGCGGTGAAGAACTCCTGGACATGTGTGTGGTCGTCGGCCATACGGCCATGATTGCGCAGCCGCCACCCGAACGGAACATCGTGAATCGACGCGCATGTTCGACCATGTTGCGATCGTTGGGGAACATCTCGCTGTCATATTTCGGCAGCTTGCGAATGCGCCCCGGGTGCGCGTCCCAGCGGGACTAGCGTCCCCGAGTCATGGGACACCTGGACCACGCCACCTTCGGCTGGCTGACACCTCTGCTGTCGTACGCGATGGCCTGCATCGGCGCCGCGCTCGGCCTGAGCTGTACCGTGCGCGCGCTCGACACGACCGGGCGCTCGCGCCGCAACTGGCTGATCACCGCCGCGTCGGCCATCGGCTCCGGCATCTGGACCATGCACTTCGTCGCCATGCTCGGCTTCGGCGTGTACGGCACCGACATCCGCTACAACGTGCCGCTGACCTTCCTCAGCCTGCTCGGCGCCATGGTGGTGGTCGGCGGCGGGGTCTTCGCCGTCGGCTACAGCCGCGACCGGACCAGGGCGCTGCTGCTCGGCGGTTTCGCCACCGGGCTCGGCGTCGCCAGCATGCACTACCTCGGCATGGCGGCCCTCCGGCTGCACGGCACCATCCACTACGACCCGCTCAGGGTCGTCCTCTCCGTCGTCATCGCGGTCATCGCCGCCACGGCCGCTCTGTGGGCCGCGCTCAACATCCGGTCGACGCGCGCCGTGGCCCTCGCCTCCCTCGTCATGGGCGCGGCCGTCAGCAGCATGCACTACACCGGCATGCTGGCCGTGACCGTGCGGGTGACGCCCTCGGGGGCGGTACTGCACGGGGCTACCGCGATGCAGTTCATCTTCCCCCTCGCCGTCGGGCTGGGCTCCTACCTCTTCCTCACCTCGGCGTTCGTGGCCCTTTCCCCGACCGCGCCGGAACGCGCCGCCTACGCCCACGCCGAGCACGCGCAGACACCCGCCGACGCGGGACCCTCCGGACGCGGCCCGGACCTCCGGTCCCGGCGCGCCGCCCGCGGTCCCGACGCCTCGACTGCCGACACCCGTTCACCCGCCGCCACCCGCTGACGGGCGGCCCGGCCCGCCGCCCCAGTCCACCCAGCTCCGACCCGGAACGAGGAGGCCATGCGCCCACCCCGCACGACCCCGGACCCCGGTGCCTCCGCCGCCCGGCCCGCCTCTGCGTCGGCGCCGCCGGCCCGAGGCCGCCGCGCGCACGCAGGACCACCCGCCGACGAGAGCGCCGAGCACGACGGTCCGCCGCCCGCGCACGGCACGACCGCCCCGCGCCGCCGGACGCTGCGCCCCGGGACCGTGCGCGCGAAGATCATCTCCCTCCTCATGCTGCCCGTCGTCTCCCTGCTGGCCCTCTGGGGTTTCGCCACCGTGTCCACCGCCCAGGACGTGGCACGGCTGCGCCAGCTGCAGCGCGTCGACGAAGAGGTCAGGAGGCCGGTCGCGGCCGCGGTCGCCGCGCTGCAGAACGAACGCAAGGCGGCCATGCTCCAGGCCGCCGACCCCAGCCGCGCCCACGGCTCCGCCCTGAAGGAGCGCGCCGGGCGCACCGACACCGCTCTCGACGCCCTGCGGCTCGACGACGGGCACACCATCGCCGACACCGGCAACCTCCCCGGCACAGTGGCCGGCCGGCTCGACCACTTCCTGGGCCTCGCCCAGGACCTGCGGGCGGAGCACGGAAGCCGCGAGGACCCCGCAGGCGACGAGGGAGCGGTGTACGACCGCTACACCTCGACGGTCGGCGCCGCCTTCGCCGTCTCCGGCGCCCTCACCGGCATCCAGGACGACGCCCTCGGCTCCGACGCCCGCGTCCTGCTCGAACTCGCCCGCGCCGACGAGATGCTGGCCCGCGAGGACGCCCTGCTGGCCACCGCCGCACGCGTCGGCACCCTGAAGGACCGTCCCCTGCGGCTGTTCACCGGGGCGGTCGACACCCGGCGCAGCCTCACCGAGACCGCAGGCGCCGACCTGCCCGCCACCGAGCGCAGCGCCTGGCGTGAGTTCACCGTCCGGCCCGCCTACCGATCCGTCCAGGCGGCCGAGGACCAGGTGCTCGCGGCGGCGCCCGGCCGCGAAGCCGCCCGGGCCGTGCCCGCGCCCGACTGGCAGCACGCCGCCGACGCCGTCCGCGGCGAACTGCACGGCATCGCCACCGGTGCCGGCGACCGCGCCGCCGACCGTGTGGACCCCCTCGCCCACGGACTCCTCAGCCCGTCCGGAGCGGCCGTCATCTTCGGCTGCGTCGCCGTCGCCGCGTCCCTGGTGATCTCCGTACGCATCGGGCGGGCCCTCGTCGTCGAGCTGGTCAGCCTGCGCAACAGCGCCCTGGAGATCGCCCGGCGCAAACTGCCCCTGGCCATGCAGCGACTGCGTGCGGGAGAAGAGCTCGACATCCGGGCCGAGGCGCCGCCGGGACTCGCCTCCCAGGACGAGATCGGCCAGGTCGGCGAGGCCCTCGGCACCGTCCACCGGGCCGCGCTCAGCGCCGCCGTCGAGCGGGCCGAGCTCGCGGACGGCATCTCCGGCGTCTTCGTCAACCTCGCGCGGCGCAGCCAGGTCCTCGTCCACAGACAGCTCAACCTCCTGGACAGCATGGAGCGCAGGGCCGACGACCCGGACGAGCTGAGCGACCTCTTCCGGCTCGACCACCTCACCACCCGGATGCGCCGGCACGCCGAGAGCCTGATCATCCTGTCCGGCGCGGCCCCCGGCAGGGCCTGGCGCATGCCCGTGTCCCTGACCAACGTCGTGCGGGCGGCCGTCTCCGAGATCGAGGACTACGCCCGGGTGGAGGTCAGCAGGCTCCCCGACGCCGCGGTGAAGGGTACGGCCGTCGCCGACCTCACCCACCTGCTCGCCGAACTCGTGGAGAACGCCGCGCAGTTCTCACCCCCGCACACCAAGGTGCGCATCACCGGCGAACCCGTGGGCAACGGCTACGCGCTGGAGATCGAGGACCGCGGCCTCGGCATGGGGACCGAACTGCTCGGCGACGCCAACCGCCGCATCGAGCAGGCGGAGGCGCTCGACCTGTTCGACAGCGACCGGCTCGGCCTGTTCGTCGTCAGCCGGCTCGCCGTACGGCACCGCGTCAAGGTCAAGCTGCGCACCTCCCCGTACGGCGGCACGACGGCGGTGGTCCTGCTCCCGACGGAGCTGCTGCAGACCGCACTGCCGCCGGCCGAGGAGCAGGCGGTGCCGCAGAAGGCCTCCGTCGAGCGCCGGGACGATCACGAACGCACCTCGTTCGGTCCGGGGCCCCGCCCGGTGCGCCCCCAGAGCACCGCCTTTCCCGCGCCCGTCCCGGTCCCCGCGCTGGAGTCCCGCCCCGGCCCGGCCGCCGAGGTGACCTCTCTGCGCCCCCGCCGGTCGGAGGCCGGGGCGGACCGGGCCGGGCCGGTGCCCCGGCCGCCTGCCGGGGAGACGGACGACGAGGGCCTGCCCCGCCGGGTGCGGCAGGCGAGCCTCGTGCCGCAACTGCGCGAAGAACCACGGCCCGAGCCGCCGCGGACCGGCGGACCCGGGGAAGAGGCGCCCGCGCGGCGCACCCCGGAGCAGGCCAGGGACCGCATGACCGCCTACCGGGCCGGCTGGGTACGCGGCGGCGGCGCTTCTCCGGGAGCCCCGGCAGCCGCCCCGAGCACCGTCCGACACCGTCCGCCGAGCGAAGGAGACCCCGCATGATCGCGAACGAGAGGACCGGGGCGCCCCGCCGATCCGGTGAACTCGACTGGCTGCTGGACGAACTGGTGACCCGCGTCGGCGAGGTCCGGCACGCGGTCGTGCTCTCCGGCGACGGACTCGCCGTCGGCGCGTCCAGCGCGCTGAGCCGCGAGGACGCCGAGCACCTGGCCGCGGTCGCCTCCGGCTTCCACAGCCTCGCCAAGGGAGCGGGACGGCACTTCCGGGCGGGGGACGTGCGCCAGACGATGGTCGAGATGGACGACGGATTCCTGTTCGTCGCCGCGGCGGGGGAGGGGTCCTGCCTCGCCGTGCTCAGCACGGCGTTCGCCGACATCGGCCTGGTCGCCTACGAGATGGCCCGCCTCGTCAAACGGGTCGGTGAGCACCTGCGTACCCCGGCGCGCTTCGCCGAGCACCCGTCGGCAGCCGGCTGAGGGGAGCGGGGAGACCAGTGACCAGGACAGACGGGGGCCCGGAGACCCCCGACCCCTACGAACTGCCGGGCAGCCAGTGGTACGACGCCGACGCGGGCCCGCTGGTCCGCCCGTACGCCATGACCGGCGGGCGGACCGAACCCGGTCCCGGCGGTGCGCGCTTCGACCTGATCGCGCTCGTCACCCTCGACGACACCGTGACCGGGAGTTCCGAGGACGCGCTGCTGGGTCCGGAGCACCGGACGCTGCTGGCCCTGTGCCGGACCGAGACGCAGTCGGTCGCCGAACTCTCCGCCGACGCCGACCTGCCGGTCGGCGTGGTGCGGGTCCTCCTCGGCGACCTGCTCGAATCGGGGTACGTGACGGTCAGCCGCCCGGTGCCCCCCGCCCAGCTGCCCGACGAGCGCATCCTCCGTGAGGTGATCAACGGTCTGCGCGCACTCTGAGGGGCCGGCCGTCCGGTGGACTACGACGTTCCCGTGCGGCCCCTCAACTGCGTGAGCTCGTCGTTCTGGGCCTCCAGGAAGCGGACGACGACCTGGAGTTCGTCCTCGTCGAACTGGCGCCGGGCTGCCTCGGTGGCGGCCGCCAGCGGGCTGAAGAAGTCGCGGGCGACTGCTTTCGCCGCCGGCGCGTAATGCAGACGTACCACCCGCCGGTCGCCGCCGTCCCGGACGCGGTGAACGTGCCCCGCACGCTCCAGCCGGTCCAGACACGCCGTCACCGCCCCCGAGGTGAGGTCCAGCTGCTCGCGGAGCCTCCCCGGCGTCATGGCCGTCCCGTCCTCACCGTGCTCGGCGTCGAGGACGGCGATGAGAGCCTGCACATCCGTCGGATGGAGCCCCTGGGCCTGGGCGAACTCATGGGTGATGCGATTGAGCTCGCTCGTCATGCGGCGCAGCAGTACGGCGAACGACTGGAGCCCCGTGGGACCGCCGCTCATGCCTCTGTCCGGGCCTTCGTCTGCTGTACGCATACCCCCAGGGTAATATCTCTCACTGATTGAGATAATGAATCGCCGAGAGATATGACGTATCGACCGATGGGGAAGAAATGAAGCCCGCACCGCGGCACCGCGTCATCCGATGGCTGGTGCCCGTAGCCCTGCTCGTCGTCTGGCTCGGCATCGGAGGAACGCTCGGCCCCTACGCCGGGAAGCTCGGCGAGGTCGCGACGAACGACCAGGCCGCCTTCCTGCCGCGCAGTGCCGAGTCGACCAAGGTGTCCGAGGCGCAGAAGGCGTTCCAGAAATCCGGGACCGTACCCGCGATCGTCGTGTGGACCGGCCGGACGGGTGGGATCCCGGCCGAGGCGCGGGAGAAGGCCACGCGTTCACTCGCCTCCCTGGCCGGCCGCCCGGGTGTGGTCGGCACGCCGTCGGGCGTGCAGCCCTCTGAGGACGGTGAGGCGCTCTCCGGTGTCGTGCAGCTGCGCTCGGACCTGGGCGACGCACTGCCGGACACCCTGGACCGGGTACGCGCCGCGGCCGGATCCGTGCCCGGCACCCGGGCGGAGATCGCGGGGCCCGCGGCCAGCCAGGCCGACCTCAAGGACGCGTTCGCGGGGATCGACGGCCTCCTCCTGGGCGTGGCACTGGCAGCCGTGCTGGTGATTCTGCTGCTCGTCTACCGCAGCGTGCTGCTGCCGTTCCTGATCATCGTCAGCGCCGTCCTCGCCCTGGGCCTGGCCTGCGCCGTCGTGTACGCCCTCGCGGACCATGGCGTCGTCCGGGTGGACGGCCAGGTCCAGGGCATCCTGTCCATCCTGGTGATCGGGGCGGCCACCGACTACGCCCTGCTGCTGACCGCGCGCTTCCGGGAGGAACTCGCACGGCACGGTGACCGGACGGCCGCGGCGCTTGCCGCACTCCGGCGTTCTTCCGGAGCGATCACGGCCAGCGCCGCCACGGTGGCCCTGGGTCTTCTGGCGCTGCTGCTCAGTGATCTGACGAACAACCGGGCCCTGGGGCCGGTGGGGGCCATCGGCATCGTCTGCGCGGTACTGAGCACGCTGACGTTCCTTCCCGCGGTGCTCGTCCTGTGCGGCCCGGCCGCCTACTGGCCGGCGAAACCCCGTCCTGCCGGCCAGGAGTCGGGCGGGCGCGGCATCTGGCGCCGGGTCGCCGGCCGCGTCGACCGCTCCCCGCGCAAGGTGTGGGTCTCCACCACCCTGGTCCTCGTCGCCTGCGCGGCGTTCGCGCCCACGCTCAAGTCACAGGGGGTTCCCCTGGACGAGATCTTCGTGAACGAGGCCCCGTCCGTCTCGGCACAGGCCACGCTGGGCCGGCACTTCCCCGGAGGCTCGGGCAACCCCGCGGTGATCGTGGCGGCGGCCGGCTGGGCCGACGAGGTGACCGTCGCCGCCGCGGGAACGCCCGGCGTCGCCTCCGCGGCGCCCGTGACCGCCTCCGGACGCCCGGGCGACGGGCCGCCTCTCGTGGTCGACGGCCGCGTGCGCATCGACGCGACCCTGGACGACGCG
Organism: Streptomyces sp. A0642; assembly: GCF_004795105.1. Lineage (GTDB taxonomy): Bacteria > Actinomycetota > Actinomycetes > Streptomycetales > Streptomycetaceae > Streptomyces. The sequence continues at coordinate 363,140 of NZ_SSBL01000003.1, forward strand.
GCCGACACCGACGCGGCCAAGGCGACGGTCCAGCGTCTTCGTGACGCCGTGCACGGCGTCACGGGAGCCGAGGCCCTCGTCGGCGGCTACACCGCGCAGCAGTACGACACCCAGCAGACGGCGGACCGTGACCGCGGGATCATCGTGCCGGTGGTGCTTGTGATCATCCTGCTGATCCTGATGGGGCTGTTGCGCGCGGTACTGGTGCCCGTCCTGCTGGTGGCGACCGTCGGCCTCAACTTCCTCGCGACCCTGGGGGTCGCGTCGCTCGTCTTCGAGCACGTCCTCGGTTTCAGCGGCACCGACGCGTCCGTGCCGCTGTACGGATTCGTCTTCCTGGTGGCCCTCGGGGTCGACTACAACATCTTCCTGATGTCACGCGTCCGGGAGGAGGCCCTGGAACACGGGGCCCGGCAGGGAGTGCTGCGGGGCCTGGTGAGCACGGGCGGGGTCATCACCTCTGCCGGGGTGGTGCTGGCCGCCACCTTCGCGGCGCTCATCGTCATCCCGCTGGCGTTCCTCGCCCAGATCGCGTTCATCGTGGCCTTCGGGGTGCTGCTGGACACCCTGGTGGTGCGCTCGCTCCTGGCCCCCGCCCTGGTCGTGGACATCGGGCCCAGGGCCTGGTGGCCGAGCGGGATCAGCCGCACTCCGCCCGGAGCGGGGCGGGGGAGCGGGGAAAGCTGACACGACCGGGCCCTGTGGCCGCCCCGGAAGTCCGGAGCGGGCACAGGGCCCGGGCGCGGAACGGCCGTGCGGGCGGTCAGACGTTGACGCCGTAGTCCGACGCGATGCCGGCCAGCCCGGAGGCGTAACCCTGGCCCACCGCACGGAACTTCCACTCCGCGCCGTGCCGGTACAGCTCGCCGAAGACCATCGCCGTCTCGGTCGAGGCGTCCTCGCTGAGGTCGTAGCGGGCGAGCTCCACCCCGTTGGCCCGGTTCACCACGCGGATGAACGCGTTGCGCACCTGGCCGAAGCTCTGTCCCCGACTCTGCGCGTCATGGATGGAGACCGGGAAGACGATCTTGGCGACGTTCGCGGGGACGCCCGCCAGGTCCACGTTGATGGACTCGTCGTCGCCCTCGCCCTCACCCGTGAGGTTGTCACCGGTGTGCTGGACGGAACCGTCCGGGCTGTTGAGGTTGTTGTAGAAGACGAAGTGCTGGTCCGACAGGACCTTGCCGGCGTCCGAGCACAGCAGGGCGCTGGCATCGAGGTCGTGATCGGCGCCCGTCGTCGTCCGTACGTCCCAGCCCAGGCCCACCGTCACCGCGGTCAGGCCGGGCGCCTCCTTCGACAGGGAGACGTTGCCGCCCTTGGCCAGGGTCACACCCATGAACTTCCTCCAATGATCCGTTGATCCGTCGATCAGTGTTCCTTCGGCCGCCACCGAAGAGGACGGCGGCCCTTCCCCTATGGTTCCCTGGTCGCGCAGGTCGTGAAGTGGCGGGGCGGTCGGGGGATTCGCCACCGGCGGTCCGCGGTGGCGTGTCCTCCTGCGAAGCCCTGGCCCACTCTTCAGGATCCTCGGGGATTTGCCCAGGGTGCGAGCGGTACCGGGTGACTTCCGGTCAATGTTTCCGGCAGCCGCTTGCGGACAGGGGACCGGACCGAGGATGGACGGGTTCGGTGATCCACGCGGCCACCGCAACCTTCCGCACAGCGCAACCGCACAACCATACGAGGCCGATGCCGGTCCTTCCGTATGGCGGCCGGACGAACGGGGTGATCGATGACAGGCAGTCACAAGGGGGCCGCGGTCCGGGGAAGGGGAAGCCGTCTGCGCCGGACGGCCTTGATCGGGCTGTCCTTCCTCGTCCTGCTGGTCGCCGGGGCCGGCTGGGGCTATCTCAAACTGACCGGCAGCATCGACACGTTCAGCGCCGACGGGATTTCCGGGGACCGGCCGCCCGACACCTCCGCGGGACAGAACGTCCTCGTCATCGGGTCGGACTCGCGAGCGGGCGACAACAGGGGTCTCGGCGGCGGCACGGGCGAGATCGGCCGATCCGACACCGCGTTCCTGCTGCACGTCTACGCCGACCACGAGCACGCCGTCGCGGTCTCCATCCCGCGTGACTCGCTGGTCGACATCCCGGCCTGCAAGAAGCCGGGGGGCGAGTGGACGACGCCTCAGCATCACGTCATGTTCAACGGGGCGTTCTCGGTGGGGGAGACCCCCGAGGGGAATCCGGCCTGCACCCAGAACACCGTCGAGCACCTCACCGGCCTGCGCGTCGACCACACCGTCGTGGTCGACTTCGCCGGATTCTCCGCCCTGACCTCGGCCGTCGGCGGAGTCCCCGTCTGCCTTCCGCAGGACATCTACCAGCGCGACCTGAACCCCAAGCGGCACACCCGCGGCGAGCGCGTCTTCGCCAAGGGGCCCCAGACGGTCTCGGGGCAGCGCGCACTCGACTACGTACGGATCCGGCACGGCATCGGCGACGGCTCCGACATAGGCAGGATCCAGAGGCAACAGGCGTTCGTGGGCTCCCTCATCAAGGAGGTGAAGTCGCGTGGACTGAACCCCACCACGCTGCTGCCCCTGGCCAAGGCGGCGACCGGTGCGATGACCGTCGACCCGGGCCTCGGTTCGGCCGACAAACTGCTCGGCTTCGCCCTGTCGATGAAGAACGTCGACCTGCACAACACCAAGTTCATCACCGTTCCGTGGCGCTACGAGGGGGCCCGCGTCGCCATCGTCGAGGCGGAGGCCGACGCGCTGTGGGCGACGCTCAAGGACGACCGCACGATCGACGGGCAGGACGCCGCGGGCACCGGCCGGGGCAAGAAGGCCCCACCGGGACCGGCTACTCGCTCCGCCGCCCCCGTCTCCGGCGCGGGCATCGATGTGGCCGTGTACAACGGCACCACGGTGACCGGACTCGCGGCCCGGGCGGCCGAGTTGCTGCGCACGCACGGCTTCACCGTCACCGGCACCGCCACCGCGGACTCCCAGGACCAGGCGCGCACCGTCGTCATCCACGGACCCGGCGGGCAGGGCGAGGCCGAGACCACGGCCCGGCTCTTCGGCGGCGCCCGCGTCGAGGAGTCCGGCACGGCCGGGATCCAGGTGATCGTGGGCCGTGACTACGCCGACAACCCCTCGCCCGCTCCCGCGTCCCCGACACCCGACGGCGTACCGTCCGGCGTCGCGGACAGGGCCCGCTCCGCCGACGACGACCCGTGCAGCGACCTCTCGTACGGCTGAAACCGCGGCGGCCGGTCCATCCGCAGTTGCAGCACGGGGTTGGCGGGCGGCGCGAAGCCGAACGCCTCGTACAGCCCCACGCCTTCGCCCGTGGCGTGGAGACCGACGGTGGCCACGCGTGTCTCTTCGCGGAACCAGGTCAGCAACGCGTCCACGCAGGCGCGGGCGTGCCCGCGCCTGCGCCGCCGCGGGTCGGTGCAGACGTTCGACACGTGCCCGCGCAGACCGCTGGGATCGGCCGGACTCGGCGCGCGCCCGTCGCACGTCCCCACCGCACAGGCCACGACGCCCAGTTCCGGGTCCTCGACGACGAAGGCGCCGAACTCGTCGGCCCGGGGAATGCGGCCGGCGAACCAACGGGCCGCGTCCGCCCGCCACGGCGCACGGTCGTCCCCGACCTCCTTCCCCATGCTCGCCAGCATCAGTGCCCGCAGCCGTACCAGTGCGGCGACATCGGCGGGCGTCGCACGGCGTACACACACCGGGTGGTCGTGCGGGGCTCGTGAGTCCGTTCGGCCGGTGCTCGCCGTGGTCATGAGGTCCTCCCGTGCGGTTCGTCGTACTCGTATCGGCCAAGAACAATCGATTGGCTGACAATCACACCGTAATTCGTGCGGCCCCGGGCATCGGGCGGCCGAAATCAGTCACATCCCCAAAATAGCGATCGCGGCCCACGGGTCGGGTGCTGGTTTGCCATGCTGTCGCCGTACGCCTGCCGATGATGCACTGAATCCGAGACCTCAAGACGGCTCCGGCCTGCGAACTCAACGTCATGAGGCTCACTGGTGAGAGAAGTGATCGATGCCCACCGAGCACGCTGACAACCCCGGGGACGAGTCCTCCGGGGCCGCTGCGAACGACGCCCTGGCCCTGAAGATCCTGGTCGCAGGGGGGTTCGGGGTCGGCAAGACGACGCTCGTCGGCGCGGTGAGCGAGATCAGGCCCCTGCGTACGGAGGAACTCCTCAGCGAAGCCGGACAGTCGGTCGACGACACCGACGGCGTCGCCCAGAAGACCACCACCACCGTCGCCATGGACTTCGGACGCATCACCATCAGGTCCGGACTCTCCCTGTACCTGTTCGGCACTCCGGGCCAGGACCGGTTCTGGTTCCTGTGGGACGAACTCTCCCAGGGCGCCCTGGGAGCCGTCGTTCTGGCCGACACCCGGCGGCTGGAGGACTGCTTCCCGGCGGTCGACTACTTCGAGCACCGCCGGATCCCCTTCGTCGTCGCCGTCAACTGCTTCGCGGGTGCCCGTTCGTACGGCGAAGGGGACGTTTCCCGCGCCCTCGACCTCGACCCCGGAACGCCGGTGGTGCTGTGCGACGCCCGAGACCGCGACTCGGGCAAGGAAGTCCTGATCCGGATGGTCGAGTACGCGGGCCGGATGCACACCGCACGGCTCCTGGACTCGGTCGGCTGAGCCGTTATGGCCTGATCTCGCCCCGCTGTCGCGCAGCGGGGCGCTTGCCCGTACGTGACCGGTGCGTAAGGCTTGCGCGCAAGCGGGGCACGGGGAACGTAGGAACGGGGAGGAACAGAATGGCACTGGACAGGGGACTCGACTGGCTGCTCGACGATCTCACCAGCCGGGTGGAGCACATACGGCACGCCCTGGTGCTGTCGAACGACGGCCTGGTGACGGGGGCCAGCAGCGGACTGGCACGCGAGGACGCGGAGCACCTCGCCGCCGTCTCGTCCGGACTGCACAGTCTCGCCCGCGGGTCGGGACGTCACTTCCGTGCCGGGAAGGCCCGGCAGACGATGGTGGAGTTCGACGAGGCACTGCTCTTCGTGACGGCCGCCGGAGACGGCAGCTGCCTGTGCGTGCTGAGTGAGGCCGAGGCCGATGTGGGGCAGGTGGCGTACGAGATGACGCTGCTGGTCAACAGGGTCGGGGAGCATCTCGGTGTGGCCGCGCGGCAGGACGGGAGCGTGGGGGTCAACCGGGTCTGAGCCCGCTCGGTGGGGCCGCTCGGCCGGGAGTTATCCACAGGCCGGGCGGCAGTCGCCCTTCCCGGGCTACCGTGGTCACGGAGAGTATTCGGGTCTCACGGGGGAGTTACGTCATGCCGATGACGGAAGCGGCGCGCGATGACGGCGGTCACACGATCGGCGCGAGCAGGGCGGCCGCGGAACTGGAGCTCAGGCGCGGAGAGTTCGCCCTGGCCGTCCATCTGGGCCTCGTTCAGGTGGACGCCGGCCGGGGCGACGGGCGGGCCAGGGTCCGGCAGGAGGAGATCGACCGGCTCAGATCGCGGGACGGATTCCCGGAAGCGCTGCGGGAGCGCGTGCGCACCGTGGGGACCGCCGAAGGGGCCAAGGCGCTCGGCATCAGTCCGGTCCGCTTCTCCCGGTTGGCGCGCGCGGGGTGCCTCACGCCGGTCGCGTTCTACCTCAACCGCTACCGGGCGGTGGTGTGGCTCTACCTCGCGCAGGAGCTGGGCGTACTGGCCGAGGGGTCGCCCGGCCTCCTGCGGGGGAACAGCCCGCCCTGGATGCGCAGGCTGCTGGACGCGGGCAGGGACTGCCGGCCCCGCAACTGGCGCGCGCGTCGCACCGAGCTGCTGCTGGCCCTCACCGACGATCCCTGGGCGCGTGCGGCGGTCGTGGCGGAATCGCTGGACCCGGTCCAACTGGCCGAGGTCGTGGGCGATCCGTACGAGCGCGCCTACCTCGCCAGGATCCGGCCCGCGCCGGTGTTCGGCCGAGGGGGCTCGGCTGCCGGGCGGGAGGCGATGGCCCAGCTGATGCTCGCCGACGAACCGGACGAGATCCTGTGGCGTCGGGTCACCCTCGGGATGGAGCTGGACAACGCCCGCGAGCTGCGCGGGGCCCCGCGCCCGGGGGAGCGGGCTTCGACCGAACCGATGGGGTCGCCGGCCTCGATGGGGGCGCCGGCACGGACGGAGCCAGCGGGCTCTGCGGGTCCGGCGGGTCCGGTGGGTTTGGTGGGTTTGGTCGAGCCGGCGGGGTCGGTTGGAGTCACCGAACCGGGGGGTCCGGCGGGGTCGGTGGGTGCGACCGAACTGGGGGGTCCGGTGGGGTCGGTGGGTGCGACCGAACTGGGGGGTCCGGCGGAATCGGTGGCCGAGACGGAACCGGCTAATCCCGCGTGCGCGCCGTCGGAAGGGTCCGAGCAGGGCCCGCGGGAGAGCGGCCGGCCGGACGGTGCGGGCAGCGGCGGTGGCGGCGCGCCGAGGCTGCTCGCACGGTTGCGCCTTCGCAGACCCCGCGCGAGCCGACGCCCACGCCCTCCGCGGGCAGCCGGCGGCAGGAGTAAACCACTCGTCACCGATGCCCGGACCAGGCATTCTTTGCCTCATGCTGATCAGGGAAGCCACCACTGAGGACTGGCCCGCCATCTGGCCGTTCTTCCACGAAATCGTCGCAGCGGGCGAGACGTTCACCTACCCTCTCGATCTCGGCGAGCGCGAAGCCCTGGACTGGTGGCTCCTGAAGCCCCCGAACCGCACCGTCGTCGCCGTCGACGAGGACGGCGGCGTCCTGGGCACGGCGAAGATGAACAACAACCAGATGGGCAACGGCTCGCACATCGCCAGCGCCAGCTACATGGTCGACCCCCGGCACGCCGGAAAGGGCGTGGGGCGTGCTCTGTGCACGTACTCGATCGACTGGGCCCGAACGGCCGGATTCCGCGCCATGCAGTTCAACGCGGTGGTGGAGGGGAACGCCGCCGCGGTCGGCCTCTACCGCTCACTCGGCTTCGACGTTCTGGGGACTCTGCCGGAGGGGTTCCACCACCCGAAGAAGGGGTTCGTGGGACTGCACATCATGCACCGGCCGCTCTGACGGACCGGCCGGGGGCGGTGGCTGGGGAGCGCCCGTGGGCACGTTCCGGTGCGGGGTGCTCACTTCGCGCCACCGCCGGGGCGGACCGGGCGCAGGCGGGCGTGTCCGTGTTGCCCCAACCGGCGACGATGTGCGACCAGTTGTGACTCCGAATGGGTCGTGGGGCGGGTGCACACAGGGGGGAAAGGGGCAGTACTGTGCGCCCCACCGCCCATTCGGGCGATGAAACATTTGCGGAGGAAGAATCCATGACCATACCCAGGAGATCGTGGCGCGCTGCGGGAACCCTCGCCGCCGTCACGATGGCCGGTCTGACCGGTGCGGTTCTCGCCGCCGGTCCGGCCGCAGCTCACACCCCCACCTGGGACGTGACCTGTACTGAAGTGAGCCTGCACCTGACCCAGTACAACGGGGGCGTCACCAACCAGGTGACCGTCACCGTCGACGGAAAGGACCTCCTGCCGACGGAGACCTTCGGTACGGGGCTCGACCGTACGATCGCTCTGCCTGAGCACGACAAGGCGCTGACGGTCCGTCTGGTCGTCAAGGCCGGCGACGGCGAGCGGTTCTCCCGCGACGAGACCAAGCAGGCCCCGGTCTGCGAGGAGACGACGCCGAAGCCCACCCCGACGCCGACCGAGACGAAGCCGTCGGCGACGCCCACCACGGCGACGCCCACGCCGACCGCCACTCCCAGCGAGACCGCTTCGTCGTCTGCGCCCGCCGCAGCCACGCCGAGCCCCAGCTCGCCGGATCTGGCCGAGACCGGTTCGTCGTCCGCCACCCCGATCATCGGTGGTGCGGCTGTCGCCGTACTGCTGGCCGGCGGCGGCATCATGTGGTCCGTGCGCAAGCGTCGCACCGCACAGCACTGACGTAGTGCGGCGGCCCGGGCGCACCGAGCGCGTCCGGGTCCGTCCGAGGGGCGTGCCGTGTCCTGTGGGACGCAACGGCACGCCCCTCAGCTCTGTCCGGCGCCGGGGCCGGCAGGGCCCGGGCGCTCGCGCCCGGTGGGGTGCGGGCCGGTTCGGCGGATGAGGTCCACCGGCTCCCCGGCGTCCCGGTGGACCGGGGGCGTCGTGGGCGGTGCCGCCGGCCCGATCTCGCACCAGACCGCTTTGCCCTCGCCGCGGGGCTCGATGCCCCAGCGCGTGGTGACGGCGTCCAGGAGCAGCAGCCCCCGGCCCGAGGTCGCGGTCTCACCGGGTGTGCGGCGCCGGGGCCACACGCTGGAGCGGTCCTGGACCGACAGCCGGATCCGCCGCACCGGTTCCGGCAGTACCTCGAGGGTGAGCACGGCCCCACCCTCCGTGTGCAATAGCACATTCACGAGCAGTTCACCGGTCACCAGCTCGGCGTCGTCCGCGAGTTCGGCCATGTTCCAGTCGGTCAGGGCCTGGCGCACGATCGTCCGGGCGTCCGAGAGCCCCTCCGGATCGGCCTGATGGATGTACTGGTGCAGCCGCGGCGCTCGCGGAGACCCCGGGTCGGGGCTGCGCCGCAGCACGAGCAACGCGACGTCGTCTCCCGAGCCCCAGCGTTCCCACAGCCGGTCCGACAGATGGTCGGCGAGCGCCTCCGCCCCCGCCGGTCCCGCGCTGACCTCGTCGATGAGCGTGCGCACGCCCGCATCGATGTCGTTGCCCGGCTCCTCGACCAGTCCGTCGGTGTACAGGACCAGCGTCTCGCCCGGGACCAGGTCCAGCCGGGTCTCCGGGAACTCCTCGTCGTCGAAGGCGGTCGCGATGCCCAGCGGAACACCGCCGCGCACCTGCGGGCTGCCGACCCGGCCGTCCATGTGGCGGATCAGCGGCCCGAAGTGGCCGGCCCGCACCACCCGCACGGTGCCGCTCACCAGGTCGACCTGAGCGTATGTGCAGGTCGCGAACCGGTCCGTGTCCAGCTCGGCGAGAAAGCGCGAGGCCCGCGCCAGCACGGTCGCCGGCGGATGCCCCTCGGCGGCGTACGCACGCAGCGCGATGCGCAGCTGACCCATGATGGCCGCCGCATGGGTGTCGTGCCCCTGCACGTCCCCGACCACGACGCCGATGCGGTTCTTGGGCAGGGCGATCACGTCGTACCAGTCGCCGCCGACCTGGCGGCCGCTCCAGGCCGCGTGGTACCGGACGGCGATCTCGCCACCTTCGATCTCCTGGATCCGGCGCGGCAGCATCGCGGACTGGAGCCCGGTGGCGAATTCCCGTTCCTCGTCGAAGAGCGTCGCCCGTTGCAGGGACTGGGCGACGATCGCGGCGAGCCCCAGACAGAGGTTGCGTTCGTCGGCGGTGAAGGCGATGCGTTCGCGGTAGAAGAGCGCGAGGGCGCCGAGGGGCCGGGCCTGGGCGACCAGCGGCAGATAGGCCGCCGCCTGGAACTTGAGCTGCCCCACGAAGGCATCGAGCACCGGATAGCGCCGGGCGAGTGCGCCGAGTGAACTCACGAACCGCGGCCTTCCGCTCAGGACGGTGTCGGCGAGCGGGAACTGCGGGTCGAGCCGCCCTGCGCGCAGCTCGTCGACGACCTCCAGCGAGTCGCCGCTCAGGGCGACGACATTCAGCGCGCTGTTGTCCATCAGGCCCAGGGCGAGCCCGTCGGCGCCCAGCCGCGCCAGGCCCCCCGGTCCGGTCAGCGCAGCCGTCACATCGTCGACCGTCACCGCCCGTGACAACGCACTGGTGGTCCGCTCGACGATGTCGGTCTGCCGCTGACGCCGCTTTTCCAGATTCCGCACGAAGGCCGAATGGGTGACCTCCGCCGTCGCGTCGCGCACCAGACCGATGACCCGGTGGGCCCGGCCGTCGTCGCCCCGCAGAATGCGTGCCTGCACATGCGTCCACTGATCACCGCCGTCGGGCAGCGGAACCCGGAAGTGCACGCTGTACGAGGCCCTCCCGCCCTTGATGGCCTCGTCGATCGCCTCGTCGAGACGGACCTGCTCCGCCGGGTCGAGGAGGTCCCTCAGGGACTCGGGCCGTGAGTCGAAAGCGGCCGGATCCAGGCCGAAGACCAGCAGCCCCGGCTCGTCGATGTCCAGCGTCCGGGCGTCGAGATCCCACTCGAAACTGCCCGCGCGGTTGAGGGCGAGCCGCTCGGCCGTCGCCGTCTCGCCGCTGTCCGCGCTCCCGCCCGGCAGGCGGGGCGGACCTGGGACGATCGGGGGCCGGTCGTGATCGGTCATGCATGCTCCGAAGATCGTCCGGCGGGGCTGCCGTGGAGGTGACTCAATTGTCCGGCGGGTCCGTCGCCGCTGCCACACCGGAAACCCGTCGTGCGGTGCAGTGGCCGGGCAGCCACCCCCCTCCTGCCGTCCGCTCCGGACCGCCGCGCACAATGGCAGCTGAAGATCGTCCGTGACCGGCGGACGGTACGGCACTGGGGCTGACCGGAGCGCACGCATGAGCCACGACGATTCCGTCCTGTTGCACACCGAGGGACGCGTCCGCCACCTCACGCTGAACCGGCCACGGGCCCTGAACGCGCTCAACCACGCCATGGTGCGGCAGATGGCCGAAGCGTTGGACGCGGCGGAACAGGACCCCTCGGTCGTCGCGGTGCTGCTCACCGGCGCGGGGGAGCGGGGGCTGTGCGCCGGCGGCGACATCCGGTCCATCCACGACGACGCGCTGGCCGGCGGCCGGGCGTCACTGGACTTCTGGCGTGACGAATACCGGCTCAACGCCCGGATCGCCCGCTTCCCCAAGCCGTACGTCGCCGTCATGGACGGCATCGTCATGGGCGGCGGAGTGGGCGTGTCGGCCCATGGGTCCCTCCGCATCGTCACGGAGCGCTCCCGGATCGCCATGCCGGAGACGGGCATCGGATTCGTCCCCGACGTCGGCGGCACGCGTCTGCTCGGCGCGGCCCCCGGCGAACTCGGCATGCACCTGGCGCTCACCGGGGACGCCGTCGGAGCGGCCGACGCCCTGCTGTGCGGCCTCGCCGACCACTTCGTACCCTCAACGGACCTGCCCGCCCTGCTCGCCGCGCTGGACACGTGCACCACCCCCGAGGCCGTCGTCGCGACAGCGGAGCGGTACGCAGGCACCGCCCCCGCCGGCGAGCTGGCCGGGCACCGGGACTGGATCGACGCCTGTTACGCGGCGGACACGGTCGAGGAGATCGTCGAGCGCCTCGACCGCAACGGGGCGCCCGCCGCGAAGCAGGCCGCGACCACGATCCTGGCCAAGTCACCCACGGCCCTCAAGGTGACGCTCGCGGCCCTCCGCCGCGCCCGCCGCTTGGAGAGCCTGGAAGCCGCCCTCGACCAGGAGTACCGCGTCTCGTCCGCGGCCTTCACCCGGCCCGATCTGGTGGAGGGCGTGCGCGCCCAGATCATCGACAAGGACCGCAGCCCCCGGTGGCGCCCGGCGGAACTCGCCGAGGTCACCGACGAGGAGGTGGCCCGCCACTTCGCTCCGCTGGGTGACGGCGAACTCGGTCTCGCCGCCGGGACGGCAGGAACCGCCTGAGGCGGGCGGCCCCCGCGCAGGTCAGTCCGCCTCCGGCCCGAAGCGGCCCCGGTACGCGGACGGAGTGATGCCGGTACCGCGGCGCATCAGCGTGCGCAAGTTGGCAGCCGTCCCGAGCCCGCTGCGCCGGGCGACGATCTCGAAGCGGGACTCACCCTGTTCGATCAGCCGGCACGCCAGGGCGAGCCGTTCCCCTGTGAGCCACGCCAGCGGTGTGGTTCCCAGTTGTGCCCGGAAGCGGCGGTGCAGCGTCGCCGCGCTGACCGCCGCTCGCGCCGCCAGGTCGGAGACGGCGAGCGGTGAGTCCAGCCGCTCCTGGGCCCAGGCCAGGACGGGCGCCAGCGATTCGTCCGGCAGGTCCGGCATCGGGCGCTCCACGAACTGCCGCTGACCGCCGTCCCGGTGCGCGGCGAAGACGAGTCGCCGGCTCACGGAATTGGCGACTTCCGCGCCGTGGTCGCGGCGGACCACGTGCAGCCCGAGATCGAGGGCGGCTGCGCTCCCGGCGGCGGTGAGGATGTCGCCGTCGTCCACGAACAGCACGTCCGGTTCGAGGCGGACGGCAGGGAAGCGGGCCCGGAAGGAATCAGCCCACTGCCAGTGCGCGGTCGCCCGTCGGCCGTCGAGGACTCCCGCCTCCGCGAGGGTGAAGGCGCCGCTGCAGAAGCCGACCAGGCGGGCGCCACGGGCATGGGCCCGACGGACGGCGTCGAGCACGGCGGGACGGCGAGGCACCTCGACGTCGGGCCGGTTGGGGACGATCAAGGTGTCCGCCGCGTCGGCCGCTTCCAGACCGGCGACGCCCGTGAGCGTGAAGAATCCGTCCCGCATGAGCGTCTCGGGCTCGGGGGAGCAGAGCCGGAGATCGTAGAGCTCCCGGCCGATCTCCGGCCTGCGCAGACCGAAGACCTCGGTCGCGCAGCCGAGTTCGAAGGGGTTCGAGTTCGCGTCGACGATCACGACGACCCGGTGGACGCCCGCCGGGCGCGGCAGGTGCGAGGATTCTTGCGGCATGTGCGATTTCTAGCACTCGTCCCGGCTTTCGCGAAGACTCAGGATGGGGTCATGAGCAAGGAACCGATATCTCTCGGCGAGGCGCTGGCCTCCTTCGACGCCCTGTGGAGCCCCCGCATCGTCACACGCGTCAACGACTACGACGTCCGCATCGCCAAGGTCGAGGGCGAACATGTCTGGCACGTCCATGACGAAACCGACGAGTTCTTCCTCGTACTCGACGGCGAGCTGCACATCTCGCTGCGCGAGCCGGACGGGGAGCGCACGGTCCACCTCCCCCGGGGCGCGGTTTTCACCGTCCCCCGGGGAACGGAGCACAAGCCGTACGCTCCCTCCGGCGCCGCCATCCTCATGTTCGAGCCCACCGGCACACCGACCGTGGGCGATCGCCATGACGATGTCCCGGACCACGTGGACGCGACGACGGGACACATGCTGAGCAGCTGAGCGGACGCCGCACGTCTCCCCGGCAGCGGATCGACGTCACGGCTTCCCGGGGGCGGAGCGACTCCACGGCTCCCGGTCAGGCCGTGCCCGCTCCGCCCCGGCGGCCACGGCGCCCGGTCAGTTCATGTCCCCGTCCGCCCCGGCGGCCTCGTCCTCCTGCGGCCGGCCGAGGCGAGCCTCCGCGCGGTCCCAGTCGCGACGGTTCCCGCGCGGCTCGTAATGCCGCAGTTCCTGGGTGCGGGCGACCAGCCGCCGCAGAGCGGCGAGGTCACCCACCAGGCCGTGGGCGCGGGCCTGGAGCAGGATGTTGCCCAGAGCGGTCGCCTCCGCGGGGCCCGCCGTCACCGGCAGCCCGGTCGCGTCGGCCGTCCACTGGCAGAGCAGCTCGTTGCGCGAGCCCCCGCCGACCAGGTGGATCCGCACCGGCGTACGCCCGGCGAGTTCGGCGGCCCTGCGCAACGTCCTGCGATGGGCCAGCGCGAGGCTCTCCAGCACACAGCGCACGTATCCGCCCGGCGTCCGGGGCGGCGCCTGCCCCGTGCGCAGCAGTTGGGCGTCGATGCGGGCGGGCATGTCACCCGGTGCGAGGAAGGACGCGTCGTCCGGATCGATCACGGCGGCGAACGGCTCGGACGCGGCCGCGTCCGCGAGCAGACGGGCCAGACCGAGAGGCGCGCCCGTGCGGTCCCACTCCCGGCGGCACTCCTCCAGCAGCCACATGCCCATGATGTTGCGGAGGTAGCGCACGGTGCCGTCCACCCCGCGCTCGTTGGTGAAGTTCGCCGCCCGGGACTCCTCGGACAGAACCGGAGCGTCCAGTTCCAGCCCGGCCAGGGACCACGTGCCGCAACTGACGTACGCGAAGTCCGCTTCCATGGCCGGAACCGCGGCGACCGCCGACGCCGTGTCGTGCGAGGCGACCGTCGTCACCGGGGTGCCGCACGGCAGCCCGGTGTGGTCGGCGACGTGGGCCAGCAGCACCCCCGCCGGCGCTCCCGGCTCGCGCAGCGGCGGGAAGAGGGCACGGTTCAGCCCCAGCCGCCCGATCAGCGCATCGGACCAGTCACCGCCGCGTGCGTCGAACAGTCCGGTCGTCGACGCGTTCGTGATCTCCGCGCCCACCGATCCGGTCAGCCAGTACACCAGCAGATCGGGCATCAGCAGCAGCGTCCTGGCCGCCTCCCACTGGGCCGTCTCGCGGTGAGCGAGAAGCTGGAAGACCGTGTTGAACGGCAGGTGCTGCAATCCGCTGACCGCGTACAGCTCCCGCACGCCACAGCCGTCCGGCAGCCGCTCCGCCATCCCGCTGTTGCGCGCGTCCCGGTAGTGGAACGGCAGCCCCAGCAGCGCTCCGTCCCCGTCCAGCAGCCCGTAGTCCACCGCCCAGGTGTCGATGCCGATGGAGGCGACCGGGCCCGACCGCCCGGCCGCCCGCAGTCCGTCCAGCATCCCCTGGTACAGGGCCAGTACGTCCCAGCGCAGACCGTCCGGCAGACGCACCGGCGTATTGGCGAACCGGTGCGCCTCGGTCAGTTCGAGCCTTCCCGGCCCGACCCGGCCGGTGATGACGCGGCCGCTGGTCGCGCCGAGGTCCACGGCGGCGAAGACGGCTTCGCCGGCGGCGCCGGCCAGGGAGTTCACAGGCATCGGGATCGCGTCCAGGTCATCGCAGGAAGGCGGCTGCCACGCCGGCGTCCACCGGAACGTGCAGGCCGGTGGTGTGGGTGAGGTCGCCGCCGGTCAGCGCGAAAACGGCGTTGGCGACGTGCTCGGGCAGCACCTCGCGCTTGAGCAGGGTCCGCTGGGCGTAGAACTCGCCGAGCTTCTCCTCCTCGATGCCGTAGGTCGCCGCCCGCTGGGCGCCCCAGCCGGCGGCGAAGATCCCCGAGCCCCGCACCACCCCGTCCGGGTTGATGCCGTTGACGCGGATCCCGTGCTCGCCGAGCTCGGCCGCCAGGAGCCGTACCTGGTGCGCCTGGTCCGCCTTGGTCGCCGAGTAGGCGATGTTGTTCGGGCCGGCGAACACGGCGTTCTTGGAAGCGATGTAGATGATGTCGCCGCCGAGCTTCTGCGCCTGCATGACCCGGGCGGCCTCGCGCGCCACGAGGAACGAGCCGCGCGCCATGATGTCGTGCTGCAGGTCCCAGTCACGCGCCGTGGTCTCCAGCAGGGGCTTGGAGATGGAGATCCCCGCGTTGTTCACGACGAGGTCCACACCGCCGAACGCGAGGACGGCGGCCCTGAAGGCCTCCGCGATCTGCTCCTCGCTCGTGACGTCGACGGTGACCGCCACCGCCCGGTCCGGTCCGCCGAGGTCCTCCGCGACCGCGGCCGCGTTCTCGGCGTTCAGGTCCGCGACGACCACACAGGCGCCCTCGGCCACCAGCCGGTGCGCGATGGCGCGGCCGATCCCCGAGCCGGCCCCGGTCACCAGGGCGACCCGGGTGGCCAGCGGCTTCGCCTTCGGCATCCGGCGCAGCTTCGCCTCCTCCAGCTCCCAGTACTCGATCCGGAACTTCTCGGACTCCTCGATCGGCGCGTACGTGGAGACGGCCTCGGCGCCACGCATCACGTTGATGGCGTTGAGGTAGAACTCCCCGGCGACGCGAGCGGTCTGCTTGTCCTTGCCGAAGGAGAACATCCCGACGCCGGGCACCAGCACGATCGCGGGATCCGCGCCGCGCATGCCGGGGGAACCCGGGACGGCGTGCCGCTCGTAGTACGCGCGATAGGCCTCGCGGTACTCGGCGTGCAGCGTCTTCAGCCGCTCCACCGCCTCGGCGACCGGTGCGTCCGCGGGGAGGTCGAGGACCAGAGGACTGACCTTCGTGCGGAGGAAGTGGTCCGGGCACGACGTGCCCAGGGCGGCGAGCCGCGGGTGCTCGGTGCGGGACAGGAAGTCCAGCACCGGCTCGGCGTCCGTGAAGTGGCCCACCTGGGGGCGGTCGGTGGACGCCAGGCCGCGGATCACCGGGGCGAGCGCCGCCGCCCGCTCCCGGCGCTCAGGTCCGGACAACGCGGTCCGGCCGGGCAGCACGGCCCCGAACGGCTCGGGCCTGCCGCGCTCCGCCAGGAAGGTCTCCGCCGTACGGATCATCCACAGGGCGTTGCGCTCGCACTCGTCCGACGTCTCGCCCCACGCGGTGATCCCGTGACCGCCCAGGACGACGCCGACCGCCTGCGGATGGGCCTCCTTGACGGCGGCGATGTCCAGGCCGAGCTGGAACCCCGGCCGGCGCCATCCCACCCAGGCGACCTTGTCGCCGAAGCACTCGGCGGTCAGCTTCTCCCCGTCGGCCGCGCACGCCAGGGCGATCCCCGAATCCGGATGCAGATGGTCGACGTGAGCCGCCTCGACCAAGGCGTGCATCGCGGTGTCGATCGACGGCGCGGCACCCCCCTTGCCGTGGAGGCAGTAGTCGAACGCCGCCACCATCTCGTCCTCGTGCTCCACGCCCGGGTACACCTCCTTGAGGGCGCGGACGCGGTCCAGGCGCAGTACGGCGAGGCCCTCCTCCTTCAGGGTGCCGAGGTCGCCCCCGGAGCCCTTGACCCAGAGGAGTTCGGTCTCACCACCGGTCACCGGGTCGTGGCCGGCGGCCTTCACCGAAGTGTTGCCGCCTGCGTAGTTGGTGTTGCGCGGGTCGGAGCCGATCCGGTGTGCGCGCTCCAGGAGCGCGGCGACTTCGGCGTGCGTCGGGGACGTCATGAGCATTCCTTCGGGAGGAGGTGTGCGGGGCGGGGGGCGGCGGTGGACGGACGCGACCGGGGTCAGGCGCCCCAGCCGGCCTGGGTGCCGCCCACCCGGCCGGCGGCGATGCGTTCCTGGTTGCCGGAGGCGAGGTAGGCGGCGAACGGGTCGCCGGCCAGCCCCTGTTCCTCCCGGACCTCCGCCAGCAGCGGCCGGACGTCGGTGTTGTAGGCATCCATCAGCACGGCGTTGGAGGCCAGTACGTCGCCCGCCTTCTGCGCGGCGGCGAGCGCGTCCATGTCGACCAGCAGGGCCTTGGCCGTCGCCTCCTGCACATTGGCGACCGAGCGGATCACCGCGGGAATCTTCGCCTCGATGTTGTGGCACTGGTCGAGCATGAAATTGACGTTGGTCTCGGAGCGGAGGCCGCCGTTCTTCACGACCTCGTGCATGATCCGGAAGAGCTGGAAGGGATCGGCCGCACCGACCATCAGGTCGTCGTCCGCGTAGAAGCGGGAGTTGAAGTCGAATGCACCGAGCCGGCCTTCCCGGAGCAGCAGGGCCACGATGAACTCGATGTTCGTGCCGGGGGCGTGATGCCCCGTGTCCACGACCACCTGCGCCTTCGGGCCGAGCTTGAGGCAGTGCGCGTACGCCGTGCCCCAGTCGGGCACGTCCGTCGTGTAGAAGGCCGGCTCGAACAGCTTGTACTCCAGCAGCATCCGCTGGTCGTCGCCGAGGCGCTCGTACACCTCCGCCAGCGCTTCGGCCAGCCGCTCCTGACGGGCAACGATGTCATCCTGCCCCGGGTAGTTCGTCCCGTCGGAGAACCACAGCTTGAGATCGGGCGACCCCGTCTCGTCCATGACGTCGACGCACTCCAGCAGATGGTCCGTCGCCTTGCGCCGGACCGCCGCGTCGGGGTGGGTGACCGAGCCGAGCTTGTAGTCGTCGTCCTGGAAGACGTTGGAGTTGATGGCGCCGATCCGCAGCCCGAGGCCTTCCGCGTGGCGCGTGAGGGCGGCGTAGTCCTCGACCTTGTCCCAGGGAATGTGCAGGGACACCTTCGGGGCGACGCCGGTGAACGCATGGACCTGCGCCGCGTCCTCCATCTTCTCGAACGGGTCGCGCGGCACCCCGGGCTGTGCGAACACCTTGAACCGGGTCCCGGAGTTGCCGTACCCCCACGACGGGGTCTCGATCACCTGAGATTTCAGGGCTGCCTTGACGGCCGACACATCAGACATGAACACCTCGTAAGCAGAGTCACCCGACGACCGAGATCGTCGGCATCATATGAATCGTTTCATTCGAACGTACGCTAGGTGTGGCCCCGCTCACTAGTCAAGTGGTCGGGCGGTCTGCATCTGAGGGCGAGCCGGGTTGAATCAATTCACCACGGATCGGGGCGTCCCGGCCGAAGACGGGCCCGGCCCGCCCCGGGATCGGGGGCGGGCCGGGGACGCCACGCCGGTGGAAGGTTCCGCTGGGCACGGCGGAGGGCGGGAGCGTTCACCGGTCAGGGAGCGCGGCGGCCCGCTGTCCGGGGGCGCCGGCCCGGGCGGGGGAACGACCGCTGCTCCCGTCCCGCGCGGCGGCCGGGGGAGGCCCGGTCGGGCCGCTCAAGGGCTCGGGCGGCTCAGTGCCCGCTGCCGGACATGCTGGGCTGGAGCGAGCGGACGAGGTCGAAGAACCGCGTCTCATTGCCCGACAGGCCCGCACGGCGCAGCGCCCCGTCCGCCTCGGCGATCGGCGAGGCGAGCAACGGCATGTACAGCGGGGCGTCGTCCGGATCGCAGAGCGCGGCCCGCGTCGCCTCCAGTAAACGGACGTACGCCTGCGCCGCGGCGAGTTCGTCATTGCGCATCTCAGCATCTCCCGGTCAGAGGTGTCGGACCCACCAGCATCCCTCATGGGTCCGACAACGGACCTCGGCGACGGCCGCGGCACGCCTCCTATCGGCTGTCCGGCCGATCCGGCCCCGTCGGCGGCTCGATTTCCAGGAAGCGGCGGTTGCGGGGTCCTCGGTAGAGCAGGGCGATCCAGCCCAACTCCCGGAGCATTGCCGCGCACCGGGTCAGCTCACCCTCCTCCTCGTGCACCGCGCCGCTGCCGGGGGGACCGAGCCACTCCACCCGTGCGGTGCCCGGCGACGCGCCCGCGGAGACCCGGTACCCCGTCGCCGTACGGCGTCCTGACGCGTCGACGGCCGAGGCGGTCTGCCCCGACGCCTCCAGGGCCAGGGCAACGGCCCGTACCGTCCTGTGCAGTTCCCAGGCCGCCGGCTCCGCACCCGGGGCGGGGCGCCCGGTGTTCGTCAGGCGCCGGATCTGGAGCATCCCCTCGAACGCGGTCCGCACCGACGCGGCCCGCAGTTCGGCCGGCTCGGGGGGCGGCGGGCCGTCCCCGGTCGCCGGTTCGAAACCTGTGCTCATCCCTTCCCCTTCCCCTTCCCCCCTCGCCGGTTCGAAGCCGGTGCGCAACCGACCCGTTTCCCGTGCCGCCCGCGTGCCAGTGTGCGCCGCCCCACTGACAACCGGGTCAGACGCCCCCGAGCACCTTGCCCGGGTTGAGGATGCCGTGCGGATCGAGGGCCGCCTTCACCGCGTGATGCATGCCGAGCACCGCGGGACCCAGTTCCTTGTTCATGCCGCGCATCTTCAGCAGCCCGACGCCGTGTTCACCGGTCACCGTGCCGCCCAGGGCGATCGCGTCGTCCAGGACGTCCTCGAAGGCCGCCTGGGCCCGCGCACGCGCGGCTTCGTCCCCGGGCGGCGTGATGATCAGGGGGTGGAGGTTGCCGTCCCCCGCGTGGGCGATGTTGGCGATGAGGATGTCGTGCCGGGCGGCTGTCCGTTCGATCCGCGCCAGCATCTCC
Source organism: Streptomyces sp. A0642 (assembly GCF_004795105.1). GTDB lineage: Bacteria > Actinomycetota > Actinomycetes > Streptomycetales > Streptomycetaceae > Streptomyces. The sequence continues at coordinate 382,671 of NZ_SSBL01000003.1, forward strand.
GGCACCGCGGTCCGCGGCACGCACACGTCCTCGGTCAGCACCGGGCCGAGCCGCTCCAGTGCGGGGTAGGCCAGGCGCCGGGCCTGGAACAGCGCGTCCGCCTCCTGCTGGTCCGTGGACACCGCGGCCCAGGTCGCCCCTGCGCGGTCGAAGCAGTCACGGACCAGTTCCGCCTCGGCGTCGCCCTCCGCGCCGGGAGTGTCGACGCGGCCGAGCAGCACCACGTCGGCGTCCGCGGAGAGGCCCATCCTCTTCCACGCGTCGACCGCGGCGAGGCAGTGGCGGTCGACGAGTTCGAGCGCCGAGGGGATGACGCCCGACGCGGTCACGGCGCTCACCGCCTCACCCGCGGCGACCACGGACGAGAAGTACCCCGCCACCGTCCGCTCCTGGAGCCTCGCGGGCCGCAGACGTACCGTGATCTCCGTGATCACCCCGAGCGTGCCCTCGGAACCCACCATCAGCCCGGCCAGGTCGTACCCGGCCACGCCCTTCGCGGTGCGGCGCCCGAGCGGGACGACCTCGCCGAGTCCGTTGACGACCTCCAGGCCCAGCACGTAGTCGCGCGTCACGCCGTACTTGACGCAGCACATGCCCCCGGCGTTCGTCGCGACGTTCCCGCCGATGGTGGACCAGGGCGAACTGGCCGGGTCCGGCGGGTACCACAGTCCGTGCTCCGCGCTCGCCGCCCGCAGATCGTCGTTGACCACGCCGGGCTGGACGACGGCCAGCCGCTCCGCCCGGTCGATCGCGACGATGCGGTTCATGTCCTCGAAGGACAGGACGATGGCGCCGTCGACGGCGTTCGCGCCGCCGGACAGGCCGGTGCCCGCGCCCCGCGGCACCAGGGGGATGCGGTGGGCGATGCAGTGGCGCACCACATCCCGCACCTCCCCGGTGTTCTGCGGGCGCACCACGGCCAGAGGGGTCCCGTACGGAGCCCACTCGGCCTCGTCGTGCTGGTACCGGGCCAGGCCCGCCGGATCCGTCAGGACCCGCCGGGCCGGAATGCCGTCGACCGGTGCGTTCGTCACGATGAGGGCCACCTCCAAAAGATGTATTACGCATCATTATGGTCCGGGGGCCCTGGACGGGGCGGCGGCGGCCCGCAGAACCGCGCGGGGCACCTCGTGGCGGGCGAAGCGTTGTGCCTCGGTAGGCTCGACCGCCCATGGACCACGCCCCATCGAAGGACTCACGTACCGTGCGCGACAACGACCGAGCCCGCGACGCCGACGGCCGTGCCGCTCTGCGTGCCGACTGCGGGAACTGCTTCGGACTGTGCTGCGTCGCGCTGACCCTCACCCGGTCCGCGGACTTCGCCGTCGACAAGGACGCGGGTACACCGTGCGGCAACCTCCAGGACGACTTCCGCTGCGGCATCCACACCCGGCTCCGCACCGAGGGCTTCGCCGGCTGCACGGTGTACGACTGCTTCGGCGCGGGCCAGAAGGTGTCGGCGGAGACCTTCGGCGGCCGGGACTGGCGCACGGCCCCGGAGAGCGCCCGGCAGATGTTCCAGGTCTTCCCCGTAGTGCGGCAGCTCCACGAACTCCTCTGGTACCTCACGGAGGCGGCGTCGCTGGCGCCGGCCCGCTCCCTGCACGGAGAGATCCGGCGCACCCTGGAGGAGACGGAACGGCTGACCCGCCTCGATGCCGGCGCGTTCGCGGACCTGGACGTGGCGGCGCACCGTGACGGGGTCGCCGCGCTGCTGGCGCGGACCAGCGAACTCGTGCGCGCCACCGCGCCACGCAAGAAACGGCGCAGCCACCGCGGCGCGGACCTGATCGGCGCCCGCCTCAGAGGAGCGGACCTGCGGGGCGCCGACCTGCGCGGCGCCTACCTCATCGCGGCGGACCTCGCCGGCGCCGATCTGCGGCTGGCCGATCTGATCGGCGCGGACTTCCGGGACGCCGACCTGTCCGGCGCCGACCTGACCGGGGCGCTCTTCCTGACCCAGTCCCAGCTCAACGCGGCCAGGGGGAACGCCGCCACCCGGCTGCCCTCCACGCTCACTCGCCCCGCCCACTGGGAGAAGTGACGAGCCGTCACCGCCCGGACCGGCGGGGGCGCCTCGGACCGGCCGCCCCTGCCCCGACCGGCCGGACCCCTCCGGCCGGCCGCCACCGCTCAGACCGGTCCGGTACCGTCGGCCGGCGCGGCCTCCAGCACCGCCTTGAGGCGCTGGAGCGTGGTCCGGATGTTGCCGCGCTGGAACTCGGCGAAGGTGTGCCCCCGGGTCGCCGCCCGGTCGAAGGCGTTGGCCAGGAAGTCCGGCCAGGCGCGGCGGTCGTCCGTCCATGTCTCGGTGACCCTGGTGCCGCCGGGCACGGCCTCGAAGCGGTACTCCCAGGTGGCGATCGCGCCCGGCAGCCGAGGACGCTTCGCCCCGATGGCGTGGACGCGGAAGGCGAACCGTTCCCCCGGATCGGCCGCCGTCACCGTGCACCGGGTCGTCCAGCGCATGGCCCCGCGCTTGTTCCGGCCCTCGAAGACCATTCCGGCGTAGGCGCCCCGGCGCTCCCCGAGCACCCTCGCGCCCCGGTTCTCCGGACTCCAGCGGCCCATCTCGGTGGGGTCGCTCAACCGTTCGTACACGACCGAGGGTTCGGCGAGAACCACGATGCTGTCCGATACGGACATGGTGCGGGGCATGACGCACTTCCGTTCCACGGCCGACTCCGGCAACCCCCGGGGCGTCGGGACGGCCGCACGGCCGACGGGCCCCCGGGACCCACACCCTACTCACCGGTCACATGGGTTCGGCGGCGGGTTCCGCCTGACGCTCCCACGACAACGAGTGCACGGGGTACCGGAGGAAACGAGGGAGGGGCCGACCGGACGGAACGTGGAAAGGGAGGCCGGCGCCGAGCGGTGAGAGGGCCGAGTCCGGGGTGGCGAGCGGGGCCGTCAGCGGGCCGGGCGGCCGCGGCTACCTCGTACGCTCCCCTCCGTCCCCCGCCTCCGATGCCGAGAGCTCACGCACCACGTCGGCGAATCCCCGGACCAGCGCGTCATCGCCCCCCACGGACCAGGCGAGCACGACGCGCAGCGGTTCCACGTCCGTCAGGGGAACCCAGGAGAGGTCGGGCCGTGCGTAGTACCGCGCCATGCTCAGCGGAGCGAAACAGATGGCGGCTCCCTCCGCGACCTGTTCCAGCATCTCCTCGACGTTGTCGTTGGTCGGCCCCCATCGTGGACTCGACCCGTCCGGGCGGGGGTTGACGGCCCACCAGTCCACCCACTCCCGTGGCGCCTGCTGCGTCCACAGCAGCGGTTCGTCCCCGACCTCCAGCACCGACACGCCGGATCGCGCCGCCAGCGCGTGGCCGGACGGCAGCCCCACGACGCGCGACTCCGTGTGCACCAACTCGCTGTGCAGACCGGTCAGATCGTTGGGCAGCCAGACGAAGGCCACATCGGTCAGTCCGTCCCGCAGGGCGTCGGCCTCCTGCCCCCAGTCGTAGCGTCTGGGCACCACCCGCACCCCTGGGTGGCGCCGGGAGAACTCCGCGCGGGCCCGGGTGGTCAGCTCGCCGGCTCCACTCGCCTCGAAGCCAACCCGCAGGACCCCCGTCTCGCCCCGCAGGTGCCGTTCGGCCGTAGCACTCACCCGCTCGGCCTGGCGCACCGTGAGCAGGGCCTCGGCGATCACGTCATGCCCCGCGGCGGTCGCCGAGACGCCACCGGCGTGCCGGTCGAAGAGGCGCACTCCTAGTTCGGACTCAAGGCTCTTGAGTGCGTACGAGAGGGCCGGCTGGCTGACGAAGAGCCGCTTGGCGGCCCGGCCCAGGTTCCCCTCTTCGGCGATCACGGTGAGGTAGTGCAGCTGACGCAGCTCCATCCAGCGATCATAAGGCCGGTTTATCGGTCCGGCGGATCTCTGTCCTGGACCGCCCCCGCAGCCGGATGACATAACTGGATCACCGCAACAGCACGACTGATAAATGGAGTTGGACATGAACACCGAACACGCAGCCGCCGCCCGCGACGATGCTCCGGGCCGGGTCTGGCTCATCACCGGGGCCTCGTCCGGATTCGGCCGCGCCATCGCCACGGCCGCCCTGGCGGCCGGGGACACCGTCGTGGCCACGGCCCGCAAGCCGGAGGCACTCGACGACCTGGTGGCCGCGCACCCCGACCGTGCCGTGGCCGTGCAGCTGGACGTCACCGACACGGCGCGCATCGCCGACGTCGTGGCGGACACCGTGCTCTGGTACGGCCGGATCGACGTGGTGGTCAACAACGCGGGGATGGGGCTGGTCGGCGCCGTCGAGGAGACGACCGACCGCGAACTGCGCGATCTCATGGACCTGCACTTCTTCGGGCCTGCCGCGCTCGTACGGGCCGTGCTGCCGCACATGCGCCGCAACGGCTCCGGTGCCGTCGTCCAGATGAGCAGCATGGGCGGCCGGTTCACCTTCCCCGGAGTCGGCGCCTACTCGGCGACGAAGTTCGCGCTCGAGGGTCTGTCCGAGGCGCTGGCCGCCGAGGTGGCGCCGCACGGCATCAAGGTGCTGATCGTCGAGCCCGGATCGTTCCGCACGGGATTCGCCGGGGGAGGGGCCCTGCGCCAGTCGGCGGCCCTTCCCGCGTACGAGGAGACGGTGGGACCGGTGCGCAGCAACCTGCCGGACTCCGACGGCAAGCAGGAGGGTGACCCGGACAAGGCGGCGGCCGCCATCCTGACGGCACTGGCCGCTCAGGACACCCCGCTCCGGCTGCCGCTGGGAAACGACGCCACCGATGCCGTCCTGGCCGGCCTCGACGCCTCCCGCGCCGAAGTCCTGGCCTGGGAGGAGGTCAGCCGCAGCACCGGCTACGACAGCTGATGCGCGGGCGGCCGCGAGGCGTGCCGGCAGGGGTGCGTCGTGCCCCGCACCCTGCCCCGCCCCGCGGCTCGCGCGCCGGGCAGTGCGTTCAGGCACGCCACTCCGGGGTGCGCTCGGCGGACGCCGAAGCCAGCGCCTTCTCGACCGCCTCGGCGTCACCCTGGTGGCCGTACACCGGCGTACCGGGCTGCTGGCGCCACGACTCGTCGAGCCCGCCGGCGTCCACCGTGTCGAAACCCAGCTCGTCGATCAGGTCGCGGACCTTCTGCTTCGCCGCGGCGTCGTCCCCGGCCACCGGAAGCGCCTGGCGGCCCGCGGTGCCCTTGGGCCGGCCGTTGGTGAGGATGTCCTGCGCGTACGTCCCGTTGAAGGCCTTGATGACGGGGTGACCGATCTGTTGCTCCGTCCACCGGCTTTCCGGCAGCCCGTCCTCGATCGCGGCGATCCGCCCGTCGCGCTCGCGCGGGTAGTAGTTCCCGGTGTCGATGACCGCGACGTTCTCCGCCGCGCCGTCGAGGAGGCCGGCGGGAAGCGCCTGGACGGCCTTGAGCGGAACGGTGACGACCACGACCTCCGCGCCCCGCGCCGCCTCGGCGGCGGTGACGGCGGTCGCGCCGGTCTCCTCGGCCAGCGCGGTGAGCGTCTGCGGACCTCGCGAGTTGGCGACGGACACCTCATGGCCGAGGGCGCTGAGGCGCCTGGTGAGATTGCCGCCGATATTCCCTGCCCCGATGATGCCGATCTTCATGGTTCCGGCCTTCCGATGCTGCGTGCGATGGATGGAAACGGTCTCTCCGGTTCACCAACTCCTGCCTGCCCGGAGCTATTCCTGTCTGTCGAACAAACGATTCTGCGGCCCGTCGGACGGGTGGGAGCCGCCTGCCGCGGGAACGTATCGGAGAGGAAAGCGGAATTGCCGGACCAGGTGTGAGGCGGTACCCATGCTGCGCGGTGTCGACGTCAGTGCCTACCAGTCGTCGTTCGAAACGGACGGGCTGGATTTTGTCCTCATCAAGGCCACCGAGGGCCGTTCGTACATCAACCCGCGCCTGGCGGCGCAGGCCAAACGTGCCCGGGACGCGAAATGCGTGGTCGGGTTCTACCACTTCCTCTGGCCCGGGAATATCACGGCGCAGGCGGAGTATTTCCTGAGCAAGGCACCGGAAAAGGCGGGCGAGCTGCTGGCTGTCGACTGGGAGCAGAACGGCGAGGGCACGCACGCGAGCAACGCGGAGAAGGACCGGTTCATCCGCGAGGTCAAACGGCGCCGGCCGCACCACAAGGTGCTGCTCTACTGCAACCGCTACTTCTGGCTGAACCACGACACCACGTCGTACGCCGGGGACGGCCTCTGGATCGCCGACTACGTCACGGCCGGAAAGCCCCGCATCAAGGCGTCATGGCGCATCCATCAGTACACGGACGAGCCGCTCGACAGGGATGTCGCCGCCTTCTCCTCCCGGGCGGCCATGCGCACCTGGGCCGGGGGGTAGCGGCCCTGGCGGCGGGGCTTTGATGGGTGCGCACCCATCATGGGGCTGTGCCTACGATATGCGGGTGAACGAGAACGAGACCCCGCCCAGTCTCATGGGACTCACGACCTACCTCATGTCCAGGACGGGCAAGGCCGCGCGCGGTCGCCTGGCCGAACGGCTGGCCGACCGCGGCTTTCGGCTCCCGCACATGGCGGTGCTGGCCGCCCTGGTCGACTTCGGCCCCCATGCGCAACGGGAACTGGCCGAGCGGCTGACGATCGACCGAAGCGACATCGTGAAGATCATCGACGAGCTGGGCGAGGCCGGTCTGGTGGACCGCGCACGCGACATGACCGACCGGCGGCGCGTGACGGTCACCGTCAGCCCGGCCGGCCGCGCACTGTTCGACCGGCTCCGGGCCGACGCGAGTGCCGTACAGGACGACGTCCTCGCGCCGTTGAACGCGCGGGAACGCGCCCGCCTGACGGCCCTGTTGACCCGCGTGCACAGCCATCTCCAGACCGGGGGAGGGGCGCGGCCAGGTCGCTGACCTGTTCCGTGTCCCGCGTACGGCAGACTTCCTCGGTGACCACTGCCGCGGCTCAGCCGCCTCGTGACCGTGCACTCGGGCGCGGAATCTCCACCCTCATCCCGCAGGCGGCGACCGCGACGCCCGCCGAGCAGGCGGCGGCCGTGCTGACGGCCATGCAGAGCGTTCCGGTGCGGGTGGGCGTGCTCCAGGCGGCCGTCGTGCTGCTGGAGGAGCGGGTGCGCGTCACGGGCGACGAGGCGGAGCGCGCCGCCGCGGCGACCACCGTCGCCATGCTCCGCAGCGCGATCGGCCAGGCCGGCTGAACGCTGCCTCGCGCACACGGGCGCGTCAGGTGCGGTAGTGATCATTTCGCTCGCGCGCGGCCGGCCGCTCTGCCATATTGCCTGGGTGCCCGCCCGGAAGGGGCGGGAGGCGAAGAGGGGCAGAGCGGTCGTGACCAGTGTCTTCCACACGGTGAGCGGACGGGTGCGTGGACGCCCCGCGGTACGCGGAGTCGTCGCCGTGCTCGGCATTCCGTACGCCGAACCGCCTTTCGGAGCGGACCGGTTCATGGAGCCGCGACCCCACGGCCCCTGGGCGGGCGTCCGGGACTGCGTCGAATACGGCCCCGTTCCGCCGCAGTCGGCCGAGCTTCCGGGCGCACCGCGCTGGTCGCCCGGTGACGAGGACGTCCTCAGCCTCAACGTCTGGACGCCCGAACGCGCACCGGGGACCGAGGACCGCCCGCTGCCCGTGCTCGTCTGGATCCACGGCGGGGCCTACACCTTCGGGTCCAGCGCCCAGCCCGACTTCGACGGAACGGCGCTCGCCCGTGCCGGCCTGGTCGTGGTCACCCTCAACTACCGGGTCGGATTCGAGGGATTCGGCCATGTCCCGGCCGACGGCGAGTACGTCTGCCCGCCGAACCGCGGGCTGCTCGACCAGATCGCCGCCCTGGAGTGGGTACGCGACAACATCGCGTTCTTCGGCGGGGCGCCGGACCGTGTCACGGTGGCAGGTCAGTCCGCGGGAGCGACCTCCGCGGCCTGCCTGATGACCATGGACGGGGCGCGGGGGCTGTTCCGGCGGGTGATCGCGCACAGTGCGGTCGGCCCCGTCTTCGCACCGGAACTCGCCGAGCGGCTCGGGCGAGAGGTGGCCGCGGCGGCGAGGGTCCCCCCTACCCACGCGGGACTCGCGGCCGCATCCCCGCAGTCCCTGGTACGGGCGTCCGACGCGGTCGTCGACGGGTACCGGCGGGACCCGCACTCCGGGCGCCTGTCCTGGGACCCCGTCATCTTCGGCCCGGTCGCCGACGGACGCGTCCTGCGCGCCGACCCGCTGGACCTGATCGCGGCCGGCGCGGCCGCGGACACCGGTCTCCTCGTCTGCCACACCACGCAGGAGTACCGGCTGATGAGCGCCGTAGGCAGCTGCGCCGGGGCCGCCACCGAGGAGGAACTGTCCCGCTTCATCAAGGACTTCGGTCTCCCCGAGTCCCTTTCCGAGGGCTATCGCCGCCTCGTGCCCGATGCGTCCGTACGCGACATCCACCTGGCGGTGTACGGCGACCTCATGTTCGGTGAGTACAGCAACCGGCTCGCCGACGCGCATGCACGGAGCGGCGGGCGCACATTCCTCTCGCGCTTCGCCCGGCAGCGGGGCGGGACCGGACCGGGGGTGTACGCCTGGCACTGCGCGGACGTTCCCTTCGCCTTCGGGAACCTCGCCGAGGAGAACATCCAGTTCCTGATCGGCGGTCCGCCGGCACCCTCGGACCACGGCTTGTCCGACCGGATGGTCGCGGCCTGGGCCGGGTTCGCGGCCACCGGCGATCCGGGCTGGGAGCCGGTCGGTGACGTCCACCAGGACACGGTCAGGGTCTGGGGAACGGCCGCTCCCGCCGCGGGACCCGACTTCTGGCAGGACGTCGAGGCGCTGCGCGCGCTGTGGAGCACCTTCACCTACCGCCCCGAGCGGTTCTGAGACGATCCCACGCCCGGCGGCCCCTGACGCCGTCATTGGCATGGACCTGCAAACGGCACTCGGCTACAGTCCGGAACGGCACACTCTGAGAGCGCTCTCAGACGAGACCGCTCCCGGACGCCTGCTGTTCCTCCCCCACGTCGCCGGAACAACAGAAGGGCCACCACCATGAGACGCACCACGGCTTTACGCACCGCTCTGTCCGCCCTGCTCCTCGTCGGAGCATGGGCCGGCGCGGGACTCCCGTCCGCATCGGCCGCGGACCCCTCCACCGCCGACTCGCACACCGCCACCGACACGCGCCAGGCGTCCGCCGGTCTGCTGGCCGCCCTGCGGAAGGACCTCGGTCTGACCGAAGCCCAGGCCAAGGCACGCCTCAGCTCCGAGAAGGCGGCGACCGCCCTGCAGCCCAGAGCGCAACGCGCTGCCGGGGCCTCGTACGGCGGTTCCTGGTTCGACGCGTCCACCGGCCGCCTCACGGTCGCCGTCACCAGCGAGGAACGGGCGGCCTCCGTACGGGCGACCGGCGCCACCGTCCGGCTGGTGACCCACACCGCGCGCAGCCTCGACGCCGCCAAGGCGAAGATCGACCGGCTCCGGGCGCCCGCGGGCGTCAGCAGCTGGCACGTCGACCCCGAGGCCAACAAGGTCGTCGTGAACGTCGTCTCCTCGGCGCGGCACGACAACGATGTCCGTGCGTTCGTCGAGCGGGCCGAGGCCGCCGGTCCCGTCACCGTCGAGGAGACCGCCGAAGCGCCGCGGACCTTCTCCGCCGGGACCGTGGGCGGTGACCCGTACTACACGGGCAACGTCCGGTGCTCCATAGGCTTCTCCGTGTACGGCGGCTTCGTCACCGCCGGACACTGCGGGCAGGCGGGCGCGTCCGTCAGAGGATGGGACGGATCGGGGATAGGCAACTTCCAGGGGTCCACCTTCCCCGGTGACGACTACGCCTGGGTCAGCGTGGGCAACGGCTGGTGGACGGTCCCGGTGGTCCTCGGCTGGGGCACCGTCTCCGACCAGTTGGTCCGCGGCTCGGCCGTGGCACCGGTCGGCGCGTCGATCTGCCGGTCCGGATCGACCTCTCACTGGCACTGCGGAAACGTGCTCGCGACCAATGAGACGGTGAACTACAGCCAGGGCGCGGTGTACCAGATGACCAAGACCAGCGTGTGCGCCGAGCCGGGCGACTCGGGCGGGTCCTTCATCAGCGGGGACCAGGCTCAGGGCGTCACCTCCGGCGGATGGGGCAACTGCAGCTCCGGCGGTCAGACCTGGCATCAGCCGGTCAACGAGATCCTGAACCGCTACGGGCTCACTCTGCACACGGCCTGACACCGCACGACCGGCCCCGGGGCCTGCCGTAGGGGAGTACACGCTCCCGTACGGCAGGCCCTCGGCACGTGAGCGGGGCCGCACCCACCCGCTCATGACCGCCGGCGACAGCCGCTCAGGCCTCCCCGGCGCCCCGGCCGCCCCCGCGGCCCCCCGACGCCCCCCCCGCGGCCCCACCTGCACCGCCCCGGTGCGGGGCCGCGACGGCGGCCGGGATCCGGCACGGTCCACGGGACGTACACTCCCTTCATGGGTCACACAGATGCGGTGAGGGAGTGCCTGCGACAGGTGCCCCGCCTTCTGGGCCCCGCCGCACCCCAGACGCGCTGCCGCGCCCTGCACGGCCACGGCTGACCGGGGACCCACGCCACCGGCCGTCCCGCGACGCACTTTCCGTCCCGGCCGGGTTCTCCCGCTCCGCCACCGGAGCCGTTCCACTCCTTCGCTGCGCGGACCGCAGCACCCCCCCACCCTGCGCAGCCCCCGCGGCGCGCCGTCGGCAACCCCTCGGCGGCGGCCGACGGGATGAGCCGCATTCTCGAGAGGACCCCTGGATGAACCTGAGGGAGTTGCTGGCCGGTCACGATCACGAGGTCCTCCTCGGTGATCCCACGACCCGGATCACCGCCGGAGCCTGCTTCGACGCCCATCGCGTCACGCCCGGCTCGCTGTACATCGCCGTGCCCGGGCACGAGGAGGGCGGCCCCGGGGCCATCGACGAGGCGCTGGCCCGCGGAGCCGTCGCCGTGCTCCTGGACGGCGGGGCGCCGGAGATCCTGGCGGCCGTGCACGCCGCGGGCACCGGCGCGTGCGTGGTGCGGGTGGCCGACACCCGGGCCGCGGCGCCCGTCGTGACCTCCCGGTACTTCGGGGAACCCGGCCGGGCCATGGACATGGTGGCTGTCACCGGGACCAACGGGAAGACCTCGGTCTCGTACATGGTCGAGTCCGTGCTGCGGATCGCGGAGGGTGCGAAGGTCGGCGTGATCGGCACATCGGGCAGCCGCATCGGTGACGCGGTCATCCCGATGCCCCGCTCGGTCCTGAGCACGCCCGAATCACCGGACTTCCAGTACCTCCTCGGCCGGATGCGTGACCAGCAGGTCGCCACCGTGGTCCTGGAGGCCACGTCGATGGGCCTGCTGCACCACCGGGTGGACCAGGCCTTCCTGGACGTGGGCATCTTCACCAACCTCACCCAGGACCACCTGGACGACCACGGCACCATGGAGCACTACCGCGACGCCAAGCTCCGCCTCTTCCAGGGGCTGTGCCGCCGCGCCGTGGTCAACGCGGACGACCCGGTGGGGGCCGCCATCGTGCCGACGATGCCCGGCATGGTGACCACGTACGGCATCGACGCACCGGCCGACTACCGCGCCACCGACCTGAGCATGAACGCCTTCGGCACCCGCTTCACCCTCCACCACGAGGGCGGCAAGTACCCGGCGGCGATCCCGGTCCCGGGGCGCTTCTCCGTCTCCAACGCCCTCGCCTCCGTGGCGGCCTGCCACCTCCTGGGGCACGACCTCGCGGGGCTGGTGGCGGCACTCGACCGGATGCCCCCCGTCCCCGGGCGGCTCGAACGGTTCGTGACGCCGCGCGGCACGGCGGTGATCGTCGACTACGCCCACTCCCCGGACTCCCTGGACAAAGTGCTCAGCACCGTACGGGACTTCGCCACGGGCCGGGTCGTCACCGTCTTCGGCTGCGGGGGAGACCGGGACGTCACCAAGCGGGCACGGATGGGCGAGATCGCCGGTACGCGCTCCGACCTGTGCGTCCTGACGTCCGACAACCCGCGGAACGAGGATCCCGAGGCGATCATGGACCAGATCGTCCCCGGCCTCCGGGCCACCGGCACGAGGTTCGAACGCCACGCGGACCGGCGCGAAGCGATCGCCTTCGCCCTGTCGGCCGCCGGGCCCGACGACATCGTGCTGGTGGCGGGGAAGGGCAGCGAGCCCCACCAGATCGTCGGCGAAGAGCTCATCCCCTTCAGCGACATGGCGACGGTCCGCGAACTCGCCGCCCTGCAGGGCTGACACCCGGCGCTCTGCGACCGCCGCAGAGCGCCGCCCCTCGCACCGGTATCAGACCAGCCGCAGATCGATGAACGGAACGCTGTCCCCCGGCAGTAGGTACCGCTCGGTCTCGACGAATCCATGCCTGAGCGCGAAGCGCAGCCCCTCCGGGTTGGACTCCAGGACGCAGGTCTCGATCACCGTGGCGCCGAGTGCGCGAGCGTCCGCCAGCCCGCGCTCGTACAACCGCTCTCCGAATCCCCTGCCGCGATGGCCCGGCAGGACCCGCGCGATCACGGTGGCCGCCGCGGAGCCGGCCGCCGGGGGTCGCACCGTCGAGCAGCCCGCCGACAGGTCGCCGAGATACGCGACGGTGAGCCGGTTGCGTGCGGCCCGTTCCCGGACCTCCGCGAGCGACAGCGCGGCCGTGGGGATGATCGCGTTGTGGACGTACCGCCAGTCCTGGAGCGTGGTGTCGCCGTCCACGTCCACCGGCTCGAAACGAAGAAGCTCAGTCATCGCAGCAGAAAACAAGCGAGTGCGCCCAGGCGTCAACTCGTCGGCTCGCACAGGCGTCAGCTCACGCACGCGTCAGCTCATGCACGTGTCAGCCCACACAGGCATGAGCTCACGCACGCGTCAGCTCATGCAAGGCTCAGCAGGTTGCGGACAGCACTGGCTCACCACCGTGGCCCCGGCCCCCGGGGGCCCATGGATAAACACGTTGCCGCGCGCCGGAAGCAGCTGAGAGGCTCCGGGGCATGCCCGACAACCGATCAAGCTCCAGCCACGGTGTGGCCGCCCTCTTCTCCCAGGGGCGGCTGACGACGATCCCGCGTAAGACGGCCCGTCGCCGCCAGCTCCTCGAACACCTCACCGAGACGCTGTTCCAGCCCGGCCTGGCGTACACCGAACGTGAAGTCAACGACGCCCTCCTCACCGTGCACGAGGACTGCGCCGCGCTGCGCCGCTATCTGGTCATCGACGGCCTGCTCTCGCGGACCAAGGACGGCGTCAGCTACCGGCGCGCCTGACGGCTCCGCCGATGGGGCGGTCCCGTCCGGGAAGTGCCGCCCGTTCCTCCGCAGCGCGTCCGGCCGCAGGCAGGCCGGACCACCTGATGGGCGCTCCGAGAAGCCCTTCCCCAGAGGTACGGCACCGGGCCGGCCGCCGCGTCGGCGACCGGCCCCGAGCCGGGCGTCAGTCGTCGAGGACGCCGATCTCGAACGCGTCGAGGCGGTCCGGGTCCGCGACGACGTCGATGCCGGAGATCAGCCCGTCCACGAGGGTGAAGCCGAGAACCACCCGCAGACGTCCCTGCGGAGCCATCGCCAGGGCGACCGCCCCGTCGACGAGCGCCACGCCGGTGAACAGCGCGCGGCCTGTGGCCGCCATCGCACCCCGCGCCACGGTCTCGGCGCCTCGGACCATGACGGGCTCGGGGCTGGGAATCACCGACCGGTCGGCGTGCAGCACCACATCCGGGTGGAGCAGCGCCACCAGCGCATCGAAGTCCCCGCCGCGGGAGGCGGACAGGAAGGCCTCCACGACCTGCCGGCGCCGGAGCGGATCCGCACCCGACGGCGACGCGCCGCCGCCCTTGACGCGGCGACGGGCCCGGCTCGCGAGCTGCCGGGCGGTGTCCGGGGAACGGTCGAGCAGAGGGCCGATCTCCGCGAAGGGCACCGCGAACATGTCGTGGAGCACGAAGGCGAGGCGTTCCGCCGGTGCCAGCTTGTCGAGCACCACCAGGAGGGCCACCCCGACCGAGTCGGCCAGCAGGGCCTCCTGCTCAGGATCATCCCCCTCACCGGGTCCAGGGGTCCGGTCGTACGCGTCGAGAGGATCCTCACGCCGGGTGCGGCGGCTGCGGAGCATGTTCAGACAGACCCGGCCCACCACGGTGGTCAGCCATCCGGTGAGGTTCCGCACCTCACTGACGTCGGCCTCGGCAGCTCTCAGCCACGATTCCTGAACCGCGTCCTCCGCCTCGGCCGCCGAACCCAGCATCCGGTACGCGACCGCCTTCAGGTGGCTCCTGTCCGCCTCGAACCGTTCGGCCAGCGCGGTGCGGTCGTTCATGCGTCACGTTCCTTCGTCGGCGGGTCTGCACTGAACTGCTCACCGAAAAATACTGGTGTGCAGGACAGGACCGGAACGGCGGCCCCTCCGGGCCGTGTTGAGACCCCTGCAGGCCGTTCACTCCCGGACGCCTCGGCCCCGCAGGCCCCCGGGCAGCAGGTCGGGGCAGGCAGGTGGTCACGGAGGCCGCCCGGATGGCATACGGTGGGAACACAACGACGCGGGGTGGAGCAGCTCGGTAGCTCGCTGGGCTCATAACCCAGAGGTCGCAGGTTCAAATCCTGTCCCCGCTACTGCCGAGGCAGGGCCCGGAACCACTTGGTTCCGGGCCCTGCCTCATTCAGTCGTGCCTCGGACTACCCGAACTGGCCGGGCTGGTAGTCGCCCGCAGGCTGCTGGACGATGACGTTGAGCCGGTTGAAGGCGTTGATGAGCGCGATGGTGGCCACCAGGGCGACGAGCTGGTCCTCGTCGTAATACTTGGCGGCGTTGGCCCAGGCCTCGTCCGTGACGCCTCCGGCCGCATCCGCGATGCGCGTGCCCTGCTCCGCCAGCTCCAGCGCGGCCCGCTCGGCGTCGGTGAACACGGTCGCCTCACGCCAGGCCGCGACGAGGTGGAGCCGGGTCGCGGTCTCCCCGGCCTGAGCGGCGTCCTTGGTGTGCATGTCGGTGCAGAACCCGCAGCCGTTGATCTGGCTTGCGCGCAGTCTCACCAGTTCCGCCGTCGCGGCCGGCAGCGTCGAGTCGTCGAACGCCCTGCCCGCGGCGACCAGGTGCTTCAGGGACTTGCCCGCGAGCGGGTTGGCGAGAAGGTTCAGTCGCGCTTCCATGAGGGACTCCTTGAGGTGACGACGGATACACCCCTGTGACGGGCCGGCTCGGCAGAATGTGACAGGGACGCCCTTGTGACGTGCGTCTCCCCCTGGCGCCGCTTCCGAACGACGGCGTACGCGCCGACCGGCGGCGCCGCGCGAGACCTTCGGAGTGCGCACCGACCGGCGGCCCCGCTTCCGGCCCGCGACCTCGGGGCAGCCGGCTGCCGGGCCCCTGCCCCCTCCGGCCGTCAGCGCAGATCGAGGCGCATCAGAACCCGGGGATGCCCGGCCAGCACGGACGTGGTGTCGGCGGCATGAGTGAACCCGGCGCGCTCGAAGTTCTTCCGGATCCCGGCGTACGCCATCGTCAGATCCACCTTGGCGTCACCGCTGTCGAGCGGATAGGCCTCGATCGCGGGCGCGCCGTTGGCGCGCGCGAACTTGCCGGCTCCGGCGATGAGCGTGTGCGAGATCCCCCGCTTCCGGTACCCGGGGCGTACGCGGACGCACCACACGCACCAGACCGGCAGGTCGTCGATGCGGGGGATCCTGTGGCTGCGCGCGAACGAGGTGGCGGAGCGCGGGGCCACGGCGGCCCAGCCGACCGGCTCGTCGCCGTCCATGGCGAGGACACCGGGCGGGGGCTGCTCGTGGCACAGCTCGGCGACGTACTCCCCGCGGGCCGGACCGCGCAGTTCGTTGTTGAGCTTGGACGGGATGCGGTGGCTGAGGCACCAGCAGACGTTGGCGCCGGGGGACTTGGGGCCGAGGAGCGTACGGACCTCCTCGAAGTCCGTCGCCGGGCGAACGTCAATCGTCATGGCCCCACAGTGGCATGCGTGCAGGGCGCGCGGGCGGCCCCACGCCCGAGCACGGCTCGTGAAGATGACCGTGCGGCCGGCGGCCGTGTCCCGGAGGGGGGACACGGCCGCCGGGCCCGCCCGCGGACGTCGCGGGCGGGCCCGGGGCTCAGGCGATCTCGATGAGCAGGTCCCCGGCCTCGACCTGCTGCACCTTGCCGATCGCCAGGCGGCGTACGGTCCCCGCGGACTGCGCGGTGATCGAGGCCTCCATCTTCATCGCCTCGATGGTGGCGACCGTCTGGCCGGCCGACACCGACGCGCCCTCCTCCATCTGGAGGGTCACGACACCGGCGAACGGCGCGGCGACGTGGCCCGCGTTGCCGCGGTCCGCCTTCTCGGCCGCCTTCACGTCGGTCGCCACGGACTTGTCCCGTACCGAAACCGGACGCAACTGCCCGTTGAGGGTGGCCAGCACGCTGCGGAATCCGCGCTCGTCGGCCTCGGAGATCGCCTCCAGCTCGATCAGCAGGGTGACACCGGGATCGAGCGTGACCGTGTGCTCGGTCTCGGTCTCCAGGCCGTAGAGGAAGTCCTGCGTCGGCAGTACGGAGGTGTCCCCGTACGCCTCGCGGTGCGCTTCGAACTCCTTCGTCGGGCCCGGGAACAGGAGCCGGTTCAGCGTCGCGCGCGGGGACTGCCGCAGAGCCTCGCGGTCCTCGTCCGAGAGGTGCGGCGTCTGCGCCTTCGCCGGACGGCCCTGCAGGGCGCGGGTACGGAAGGGCTCCGGCCAGCCGCCGGGCGGATCGCCCAGCTCACCCCGCAGGAATCCGATCACGGAGTCCGGCACGTCGAACTTGCCGGGGTCGGACTCGAAGTCCGACGCATCGACCCCCGCGCCCACCAGATGCAGCGCGAGGTCGCCGACCACCTTCGAGGAAGGCGTCACCTTCACCAGTCGGCCGAGCATGCGGTCGGCCGCGGCGTAGCAGTCCTCGATGAGTTCGAAGCGGTCGCCCAGGCCGAGGGCGATGGCCTGCTGCCTCAGGTTGGACAGCTGCCCGCCGGGGATCTCGTGGTGGTAGATCCGGCCGGTCGGCGAGGCCAGCCCGGACTCGAAGGGGGCGTACACCTTGCGGGTCGCCTCCCAGTAGGGCTCCAGGTCGCCGACCGCCTGGAGCGAGAGGCCGGTCGCGCGCTCGGTGTGATCCGTCGCCGCCACCAGTGCCGACAGCGGCGGCTGGCTGGTGGTCCCGGCCATGGAGGCCACTGCCGCGTCCACCGCGTCCACGCCCGCGTCGATCGCGGCGACCAGCGTGGCGAGCTGCCCGCCGGCGGTGTCATGCGTGTGCAGGTGGACCGGCAGGTCGAACCGCTCGCGCAGCGCGGTGACGAGGGTCCGGGCCGCCGGCGGACGCAGCAGCCCGGCCATGTCCTTGATGGCGAGCACATGCGCGCCCGCCTCCACGATCTGCTCGGCGAGCCGGAGGTAGTAGTCCAGCGTGTACAGCGTCTCGCCGGGATCCGAGAGGTCCGCGGTGTAGCAGAGGGCCACCTCGGCGAGCGAGGTGCCGGTGGCGCGCACGGCGTCGATCGCCGGACGCATCTGGGACACGTCGTTGAGGGCGTCGAAGATCCGGAAGATGTCCATCCCGGTGGACGCGGCCTCGGAGACGAACGCCTCGGTGACCTCGGTGGGATACGGCGTGTACCCGACCGTGTTGCGCCCGCGCAGCAGCATCTGGGTGCAGATGTTGGGCACGGCCTCCCGCAGCTTGGCCAGCCGCTCCCACGGGTCCTCGGCCAGGAAGCGCAGCGCCACGTCGTACGTGGCCCCGCCCCAGCACTCGATGCTGAGGAGCTGGGGCACCGTCCGGGCGACGTGCGGGGCGACGGCCAGCAGGTCGCGGGTACGGACCCGGGTGGCCAGCAGCGACTGATGGGCGTCGCGGAACGTGGTGTCGGTGACGGCGACGGCCGACTGGGCGCGCAGCTCGGCGGCGAACGCCTCCGGGCCGATGGCCGCGAGGCGCTGCCGCGACCCGTCCGGCGGCGACCCGGCCGGCAGGACGGGCAGCTTGTCGGCCGGCTCGATGACCGAAGGGCGGGGACCGTAGGGCCGGTTGACGGTGGTCTCGGCGAGGTACGTCAGCATGCGGCTGCCCCGGTCCGCCGACGGGCGGGCCCGGATCAGTTCCGGGTGCTCCTCGATGAAGCTGGTCGTGATGCGCCCCGCCCGGAAGTCCGGCTGGTCCAGCACGGCCCCCAGGAACGGCAGGTTCGTCGCCACTCCGCGGATGCGGAACTCCGCGATCGCCCGTCGGGCGCGACGGGCCGCGTTGGCGAAGTCGTGCCCGTGACAGGTCAGTTTGACCAGCATCGAGTCGAAGTGGGCCGACACCTCGGCGCCGGTGTGGACGGTTCCGCCGTCCAGCCGTACGCCGGGGCCGCCCGGTGAGCGGTAGGCGGAGATGGTGCCGGTGTCCGGCCGGAACCCGTTGGCGGGGTCCTCCGTCGTGATGCGGCACTGCAGGGCCGTGCCGTTGAGGGTGATGTCGTCCTGGCTGAGATGCAGATCGGGCAGCGTCATCCCGGCGGCGATGCGCAGCTGCGCGATGACCAGGTCGCGTCCGGTCACCTGTTCGGTGACGGTGTGCTCGACCTGGATGCGCGGGTTCATCTCGATGAACACGTGATGGCCGCGCTCGTCGACGAGGAACTCGACGGTGCCCGCGTTCACGTACCCGATGTGGCGCGCGAAGGCGACCGCGTCGGCGCAGATCCGGTCGCGCAGCTCCGGGTCGAGGTTCGGGGCGGGCGCGATCTCGACGACCTTCTGGTGGCGGCGCTGCAGGGAGCAGTCCCGCTCGTAGAGGTGGACGACGTTGCCCGCCGCGTCGGCGAGGATCTGGACCTCGATGTGGCGGGGGTTGATCACGGCCTGTTCCAGGAACACCGTCGCGTCGCCGAACGCGGAGCGGGCCTCGCGCATCGCCGCGTCGATCGCCTCGCGGAGCTCGCCCGGCTCCGCCACCCGGCGCATCCCGCGCCCGCCGCCACCGGCGACGGCCTTCACGAAGACCGGGAAGCCGATGTCGTCGGACGCCGCCACGAGAGCGTCCACGTCCTCCGAGGGTTCGGACGACTTCAGCACCGGCACGCCGGCCGCCCGGGCGGCCGCGACCGCCCGGGACTTGTTGCCCGTCAGGTTCAGTACCGATGCCGGCGGCCCGACGAACGTGATCCCGGCCGCGGCGCAGGCGGCCGCGAGGTCCGGGTTCTCCGACAGGAAGCCGTATCCCGGGTAGATCGCGTCCGCGCCCGCCTTCCGCGCGGCCTCGACCACCTCGTCCACCGAGAGGTAGGCCCGTACGGGATGCCCGGTCTCCCCGATCCGGTAGGCCTCGTCGGCCTTGGCGCGGTGCAGGGAATTGCGGTCCTCGTGCGGGTACACGGCCACGGTGGAGATGCCGAGCTCGAACGCCGCGCGAAACGCCCGGATCGCGATCTCCCCGCGGTTGGCGACCAATACCTTCTCGAACATCAAACTCCCCAGTCGTGTCACGGGCGCGTGGCCTCAGGACAGGCGATGTCGCACGGGATGCACGAATCGGCATCCGGTGGTCGGGTGGCGGTGGCGAAGTGCTCCGTGCCTCTCGGGCCGGAGCGTTCGACACCGTACCGGAGACCTTCCCAGAGATCGCGGGCGCAAAGGATGGCGTGCGTCACGTGCCGCGGATCCGGTCCGCCGGCCGTCGGGAACGGGGGACCGGCGCGCCGGGGCCGCGCGCGGAGACGGCGGACGCCCGGCACCCGACGCGGCATCAGCACGGCGCCCACCGGCGGCCCGCAGGAGCGGGCGCGACCGGTGGGCGCGGAACAACGGGGGAGTCAGGCCGCGTACTGGTAGGCCGGGTAGGTCAGGTAGCCCGCATCGCCGCCCTGGTAGTACGTCGCCTCGTCGACCGGGGCGAGCGGAAGTCCGCCGCGCAGCCGCTCGACGAGGTCGGGGTTGGCGATGAAGGCACGGCCGAAGCTGATGAGGTCGGCCCCCAGCCCGAGCCAGTGGTCGGCGTCGTCCCGGCCGGTCTGCTTGGGGCCCATGGGAAGGGTGGGATTGATGATCAGGGCACCCGGCCACGCGCGGCGCAGGGTGAGGAGAGCCTGCTCCTCCACGGTGGCCTCGAGGTGTACGTAGGCCACTTCGAGGCGGGCCAGTTCGGTCAGCAGCGCGGGGTACAGCTCGGCGGTCTCGCTCTCCTCGACCCCCCAGAACAGGCCGCCGGGCGAGAGGCGGATGCCGGTCCTGGCGCCACCGACCGCGTCGACGGTGGCGGCGACGGACTCGACGGCGAAGCGGATCCGGTTGGCGATCGGGCCGCCGTAGCGGTCCGTGCGCAGGTTGGCGTTGGAGGAGAGGAACTGGGAGATCAAGTAGCCGTTGGCGCCGTGCAGTTCCACCCCGTCGAAGCCGGCGTCGAGGGCGCGGTGCGCGGCCCGGGCGTACGACTGGGCGTGCTCGGGCACCTCGGCGGTGTCCAGGGCCCGGGGCATCGGCGCGGGCTGGGGCCCGCTCGGGGTGAACACGTCACCGACGGCGGGGACGGCGGAGGGCCCGACCGGCTGCATGCCGGTGGTGTCGGGGTGCGAGACCCGGCCGCCGTGCATGAGCTGGGCGAAGATCCGGCCGCCGTTGGCATGGACCGCGGCGGTCACGGGGCGCCAGGAGGCGACCTGCTCCTCGGTGTGCAGCCCCGGGGTACCGGGATTGGACTGCCCGATCACGCTCGGCTGGACCCCTTCGCTCACGATCAGCCCGGCGCTGGCCCGCTGGGCGTAGTAGGCGGCCATGGACGGCGTCGCCAGCCCGCCGGCAGCGGCCCGCACCCGGGACATGGGGGCCATGACCACCCGGTTGGGCAGCGTCAGGCCGGCGAGACGGTAGCCGGAGAAAAGGGATGTCACGGCAGGACTCCTTGGCGTTCAGCGGTGCCCGGACCTCGGGCATGCAGTTACGCTAAAACCTCACATTGATGTCAGAGGCAAGCCCTGTGACGCAGGACACGAGCGGGAGGGTTGCGTGCGCATCGGGGAGCTCGCGTCGAGAGCCGGGGTAAGCGTCCGGTCCGTGCGCTACTACGAGGAGCAGGGCCTGCTCGCCAGCACTCGAAGTCCCAGCGGGCAGCGGCACTTCAGGGACGACGACGTCGAAAGGGTCGCGTTCATCCAGCGTCTCTACGCGGCGGGCCTGTCCAGCCGCACCGTCGTTGAACTGCTGCCCTGCGTGGACGCGCCCAGCAGGGAGAACTCGGACGACGCGCTGGAGCGGATGGCCCAGGAGCGCGACCGGCTCTCCGCGCACATCGACGAACTGGTGCGGACGAGGGACACGCTCGACGCGCTGGTGGCGACGGCGAGGGCACATCGCGAGCAGATGGAGACGGCAGCCGGCGCGGTCCGCTGACCGGCGACGTGGCATCGTCGCCGGGGCGGGTGCGGGATACGGGTCGTTGGCGGCGGGGCGCGGCTGCGGGCGGGACGTTCACAGGCCCCGGCCGTCGGCGGCCAGGCGGTCGAGCCACTCCCTCAGCAGCTGCTGCTCCGAGGCGCTGAGCGTCGTCTGCTCGGGCAGCGCCGCTCGCAGCGCGCGTGCGGCGCCGGCCGGGCTCGCGCTCTGCACGGCGGGTTCCCGGCTGGTCCCGGCGGTGACCATGGACTCGCGCAGTGAGGTCAGGAGCGCCGGGTGGCGCCGGGCCTCCGGCAGGGACAGCCACGTGAGCACCGCGCCGCACGCGGTGGCGTGGATGATCATGGCGGCGAGGTCCTCGTCCGCGCGGAGCCGGCAGGCCGCGGCCAGGCGCCGGATCCTGGCCGGCAGGATCTCCATCCCGGCCTTGAAGGCGGCCGGCGGCCTCGATGATCCGCTGCCGCGGCGGCGGCTGCTCGCGGTCCGCGGCCGCCGTGGTCTCGTCGGCGGTGCTGCGGGAACGTGGAGGCAGGAATCAACGGTACGACGAGGGTGGTTCCGTCGTTGGCGTCGGATCTTCCTCCGGAAAGGGCTTCCGCTGGAGTGCGTACGCGTGCGACGCGACTGCCCCGATGCCGGCCCGCGGTGGAAATTCCCTACCGGTGCGGCCGCGCATGGCGGAGACTCGGTCCCGTGGCCGACATGGAATTGTTCCGGGAGACCGTTCTCGCGTGGGCGACCGGCGGCCCGGGTGACCCCGCGCGCGAACTGGCGGCGGGGCTGCCCGTCCGGGTGGCCGTCCTGCTGGAAGGGCCGAGCGACTCCGCGGCGGTGAACGCCCTGGCCGCGAGCCGCGGCCGGGACCTGGCGGCCGAAGGAATCTGCGTCCTGCCGATGGGCGGTGCCATGAGTGTCGGGCGCTTCGCACGCCTGCTCGGGCCACCCGGCCTCGGCCTTCGGCTCACGGGGCTGTGCGATGTGGCCGAACAGCCCTATTACGCGAGGGGGCTGGAGCGAGCGGGCGCCGCCGGGGAAGAGTTCTTCGTCTGCGCGGCGGATCTGGAGGACGAGTTCATCCGGGCGCTGGGACTGCCGCGCGTGGAGGAGCTCATCCGGGCCGAGGGCGACCTGCGCGCCTTCCAGACCTTCCTGCACCAGCCCGCCCAGCGGGACCGTACGCCGGAGCAGCGCGTGCGGCGGTTTTTCGGTACGAAGAAGGGCCGAAAGATCCACTACGGTCGCGTCCTCGCCGAGGCGCTCGGCCCCGCCCCCGCACCCGCGCCGCTCGACGGCTTGCTCGCCGCCCTCTGACCCTCGGGCGCCGTCCGTACCGCGGTGGCCCGTTGGCGGACGCGCCCCCATGCGCCGGGAGAGTCCGATACGGAGGCCCGGTCGGAGCCCGCACTGGTCGCGGGGTCGGCTCGCGGCGATGCGCGACGCCCATGGTTTCGTCCTGCCCTCAGGCCTGGGCGAACGAACAGCGCTGAGAAGCGGACCGGGTGACCCCCGGTTCAGCCGTTCATGCAACCAGACGGTTGCGTGTTGCGGATTGTCGTGCAACCCTTGAGTTGCAAGTTCGATGAGGACGAGAAGTGGAGTCATCCCATGACCGAGGACCGGATCGAACGCGAAACCCTGATCGAGGCGCCCCTGGAACGGGTCTGGTCGCTGGTGGCACAGCCCGGCTTCTGGGTGGCCGACAAGGCGAGCCTGCCGGGCACCGTGGCGAGAGAAGGCGAGTCGATGGTGGCGAAGAACCCCGAGCACGGAGACTTCCCGGTGCGTGTGGAGAAGGTCCGGCCGCCGACGTACCTGGCCTATCGCTGGACCAGCGCGTTCCCGGGAGAGGAACTGCGCGAGAACAACAGCACCCTCGTGGAGTTCACCTTGACGCAGGAGGGTGACCGGACGCGGCTGCGCGTCGTCGAGAGCGGGTTCGCGTCGCTGGCGGGCTCCGAGGAGCTGCGCGGTCAGAACCTCAAGGACCACACCGGGGGCTGGCCCCTGGAGCTCGACGCGCTCAAGACGCGCGCCGAACAGCCCGCCCCATGACGGAAGAACGTCCCGCCGCCGAGGCCGTCGGCAGCGTCCTCGGCGCGCTGGCCGACCCCACCCGACGCCAGTTGCTCGATCTGCTCGCGGCGCAGGGCCGGGCCACCGCGACGACGCTGGCCGAACGGCTCCCGGTCTCGCGACAGGCGGTGGTCAAGCACCTGGCCGTCCTGGACGCCGCCGGCCTGGTCTCCGGCATCCGGGCCGGGCGCGAGGTGCGGTACGCGGTACAGCCCGCGGCGCTCGACGCGACGGCGCGGTGGATGGCCTCCCTCGCGGCCGACTGGGACCGGCGGCTCGCCCACATCAAGCGTGTCGCCGAGTCGGCGGAACGGGAAGCGCGTGAGGCGCGCCCCGACTGAAGCGGTAAGCGAATCCACCCCGATCCGAGGAAGCAGGCCATGGATACGACAGCCCTCCGCAACGCCTACGACGCCCTGTTCGACGCGGCCACCCTGGACGACCTCGGCGACGCCGCCCCCGGCGAATGGAACGCCGACCAGGTGCTGGCTCATCTCCTCAGCGTCGACGCCGCGATCGCCGCCGTCGCCCTCGGGGTCGTCGCCGGAGCGCGCCCCACGTTCGACAACCGGATTTCACTGAACGCGTGGAATCTGGACCGGATCATCGCCGGCCACGCGGGAAGGGGGGATCTGATCGATCACGTGAGGCGGCAGGTCGGGATTCTGTGCGACGTCGCAGACGGTCTCTCGGAAGCCGACGCCTCGGTCCTGGTCCCCGCACTCCTCCTTTCCGGCGACACGCTCCGGCTCGACGGACCGGTTCCTCTCGCCGGCCTCGTCGACGGCCTCGCCGAGGACCACGTACCCGTACACACGCGGCAACTCCTCGATCTGCGCGCAGCCGCTTGAGTGCTGCCCGGCGCGGGAGGAATGACCGGCCGCGAGGGTGCGGATCACGGGGACTCCCGCGTGGGCGGTGGGCCCACGGATGTGATCGCTGATCCCATCCTTTGCGGAGCCCGTTTGCGGGTGTGGTAGCACTGGCTGTATGAATCCCCGGGCAGCCGGACGGCCTTACCACCACGGCTTCTTGCCGCAGACGCTGGTCGCGCACGCGATCGAGCTGCTGGACGAGGGCGGCGCCGAGGCGGTGACCGTCCGTGAGGTGGCCCGCCGGGCGGATGTCTCCCCCTCGGCACCGTTCAGGCACTTCCCGGACCGGGCCGCCCTTCTCGCCGCGGTTGCCGAGGCGGTCGCCCTGGACTTCGGTGCGGCCCAGATGGCCGCCGTGGACTCGGCGGACTCCCTTCCTTTCCGGGCCCTCGGCGCCGCGTTCGTGCACTACGCCCTGGCTCATCCGCACCGGTTCTCCCTGCTGCGCGGCGGCGTCTTCAGCGGAGACCGCACGCCTGCGATGGAGGAGGGGCACCGGGTGCTGACCGAGGGCATCACGGAACTGATCGTCGCGGGACAGCGGCGAGGTGAACTGCGGCAAGGCGACGCCGACGTGATCAGAATCGCCGCTCAAGCCCTCGTCTACGGACTCTCCCAGATGTTCGTCGACCACTATCTCGACGCCTCGCGGGCCGACGGGCTCATCGACCAGGTCATCGACCTGTTCGGTCTGGGCGTTCTCGCGTCCGGCGGCGATCGGCGCGAGGCCCCCGAGAACTCCTGACGGCGTGGTCGCCGAGGTGGTGGCGACCGGGACGGCGGGCGGGAGGAGGCGGGAGGAAACTCCCCTAGCCGTTCATAACCATGATTGCGTTTCAGCTACATGTTCATTGACGTGAACATGATGTAAGTCTAGGGTCCTTAGAAAGCGCTTGCACAACGGTTGCCCAGTTCTCCGGAGCCCCACACCGCAGGGGAGCGGGCCACCGCACCCTCTCGCCGCGTGAACGCGTGAACTCGTCGAACGAACCAACCCCCACCTGGAGTCGAACGATGCAGATCAAACCCGTCCTCGTATGCGTCGGCCTGCTGGCCGGCTCGCTCGCCGCCGTGTCCGGCGCGACTGCCCAGGCCGCACCCGCCCCCGGTCTCGGCGCTTCCGGCAGTTCAGCTGTGGCCGCCTCCGTGCGGCTGGCCGCCACCGCTCTGTACGTGGCCCCCGACGGCACCGACGACGCAGCTGGAACGGAGGCGGACCCGACGACGCTGGCCTCGGCGATCAGCCGCGTCGGCTCCGGCGGCACGATCTACCTGCGCGGGGGCACGTACCACTACGCACAGACCGTCACCATCCCGCCGGGCAAGAACGGTTCGTCGAGCGCCCGCACCACGATGGCCGCCTATCCGGGGGAGACGCCGGTTCTGAACTTCGCGGAGATGAGCGAGGACCCGGCCCACCGCGGGCTCGCCGTGAACGGGAACTTCTGGCACCTCAAGGGCATCATCGTCGAGCACGCCGGCGACAACGGGATCTTCGTCGGGGGCAGTGACAACGTCGTCGAACGCGTCGTGACCCGCTTTAACCACGACTCGGGGCTGCAGATCTCCCGGATCGCCTCGACCACTCCGCACGCCGAGTGGCCCGCCCGCAACCTCATCCTGAGTTCGGAGTCGCACGACAACGCCGACTCCGACGGGGAGGACGCCGACGGGTTCGCCGCCAAGCTGACGTCCGGTCCCGGGAACGTCTTCCGGTACACGGTGTCGCACAACAACATCGACGACGGCTGGGACCTCTACACCAAGACGGAGACCGGCCCCATCGGTCCGGTGACCATCGAGGACTCCCTCTCCTACGGCAACGGAACACTCTCGGACGGGACCGTGAACGCCGACGGCGACCGCAACGGCTTCAAGCTCGGCGGCGACGGCATCAAGGTCGACCACGTCGTGCGCCGCAACATCGCCTATGGCAACGGGCACCACGGATTCACGTACAACAGCAACCCCGGTTCGATGAAGGTGTCGGACAACGTCGGCATCGACAACGAGGAACGCAACTTCTCCTTCGACAAGGGGACTTCCGTGTACCGCAACAACACCTCCTGCCGCAGCGGCAGCGGGTCGAACGACAAGACCGTCGGCGACGCGGACGGTTCGAACCAGTTCTGGACGGGCTCGAACGGCTCCCGGTGCGCGTCGTACGACGGAGCCCTGGGCTGGTCGTTCGCCACGGACGGCCGCCTCGTCGTGACGTTCGGCGGCAACGCGGTGACGCCCTGACCGACCCGCCGCCGGGCCGGCCCGGACAGCGCACGGGCGGGAGGGACGGCCCGCCCGTGCGCCGGCACCGGGCAACGAGCCACCCTATGGCCAACGCTCAGCGCAGGATGCCGAGTTGCCTCGCGGTCCTCACCCAGGACGGGAACTCCGACAGCAGCCGCTCGTACAGTTCCGCGTCAGGGACCTTCTCGATGTCGTCCGCGGCGAAGAAGCCGACGTTGTCGACCCGCCTGCCGGGCAGTGTGTCGAAGCGTTCCAGCACACCGTACTGCGCCCGTCCGAGGCCGATGAACTGCCAGAAGACCGGCTCCTCCACCGCCGCGCGCAGCTCCCGCTCGATCTCGTCGTTGCGGTACACGCCTCCGTCCGAGAAGAACAGCACCAGGGTCGGGTCGGGCACCGGGTGGTCACGTACGTAGGCGCGCACCTCGGCGATGACCTTCTGCTCCTCGTTCTGGATCCCGACCGCGCGCATGTCGACCTGTCCGGGGAGGAGCCCCCTCGGCGGCTTCTTGCGGCCGAAGAGGCCGACCTGGCCCACGCGGACGTGCAGCGCCAGCCACTCCGGCAGTTCACCCACCACGAGATCGGGCAGCCGGGCGGGGTTGCTGGCGAACGTCCAGGCCTGCATCTCTCCGTCGTCGTCGAGCTGGGCCGCGACCGCCGCCATCCGTTCGGTGACGCCCGCCATGGTGCCGCGCGTGTAGAGGGTGGCCATCGATCCGGACGCGTCGAGAACGAGGATGACGCGTGCGGTCAGTCCGCTCACCCCGTGCTTGGTCAGGCTGACAGCGATCTGTTCCTTGCGCAGCGACAGGCGCTTGCGCATGTCGACCGGAAGCTTCTCCTCACCCTTGGTGAGCCGGATGGAGGACTCGCCGCGCCCGGCCGGGGCCCGGACGGGGGAGGGGGGCCGGCCGGCCGCCGGACGGGGTGACGTGGGCGCGGGGCTGAGCGGGGGAGCAGCGGCCGGCTGTTCGTCGTCGACGGTGATCCCGAAGTCGGTGGCCAGCCCGGCCAGTCCGTCCGCGTATCCCTGACCGACGGCCCGGAACTTCCAGCCGCCGTCGCGCCGGTAGAGCTCGCCGCTCACATAAGCGGTCTCCGCGCCGGCCTCCATGTCGAAGCGGGCCAGCTCGGCACCGGACGAGGCGTCGAGGAGCCGCAGACGCAGGCCGGGCACCTGTCCGAAGGTCCCGCCGTCGACCGAAGCGCAGAGGACCACGCGTTCGATGCCACGTTCCACTGCGGCCAGGTCGACGTCCAGTGCGTCGGCCCCCGCCTGCTTGCCGAGGTGGCGCACGGCGCCCGAGGCATGCCGCGGCTGGTTGTAGAAGACGAAGTCGTCGTCGGACCGGACTCGTCCGGGGCCCGTCACCAGCAGTGCGGAAGCGTCCACGTCGGGCACGCCGGGCCCGGGGGACCAGCCCAGGACCGCTTTGACGGTGGATGCCGTCACCGGCATGTTGGCGCCCTTGCTCAGTGTCGTCACAGGGACAGTCTGCCCGGCCCCGAGCGGCGTGGCCCCCCCGGCGTCCGCAACAGCCACCGGCTGACCACGACGAGCGGGCGCCGGCACCGGGAACATCAGCCCCCGGAGCCCCGGCGCGGGCCCGCGGCGGACACGGACGCCGGTGGATTCCCACTCGTTCGGCGTCCGCGGCTCACCGCGGCGGCCCGCTCCCGTCAGGCAACGCCCCGACGCCGACGGGCAGTCAGCCGGGTGCTCCGGAGGGGCACCCGCTGCATGGACCGGCATCTCACCCCCGGCGCAGACCCGTGATCAGATCGCGGGGCAGACCGTGGGTGTCGTGGAGGTAGTGGAAGTCCTCCTCGGTCAGCCGGCCCCGGAAGCGGGGGCGGGCGAGCACCTGCCGGCCGCGTTCCATGAGGCGCTCGAACCGGTGCTCCTCGTCGAGCAGCACGCGCAGCACGTCGGCCGGCGGCATGTCCTGACGGAAGTGGTCCAGGGCGTGCCGGACCAGTTCGTCCGGCAGGTCGCCGAGACCGTACGACGAATCCTCCCGCCACAGCACGGTGAGAACCCTTCGCACCAGGCGGCGCAGCACGTATCCCTGCCCGGTGTTGGCCGGGCGCACGCCGTCCCCCAGCACCACGATGGCCGAGCGCAGGTGGTCGCAGACCAGCCGCAGAGCCGGTTCGTCCAGTTGCCACAGGGGCGGAACGAGCCGGCGCCACGGGTCGAAGAGGTCGCATGCGAATACGGACGACTTGCCCTGGAGCAGCGAGGCCAGCCGTTCCAGGCCCAGTCCGGTGTCGATGTTCGGCTGGGGGAGGGGCACGAGGGAACCGTCCTCGCGCCGGCGGTGCCTCATCATCACGTGGTTCCACACCTCCACCCAGCGGTCGTCCTCGGTGGGCGTCGAGCGGGGAGGGCCCTCACCGCTCCACAGGAAGATCTCCGAGTCGGGACCGCACGGGCCGACGGTTCCGTTGGACCACCAGTTGTCCTCGACGGTGAGTTCCACGGGCACCCCGCGGTCCTCCCACAACTGGAGGGAGGGGATGTCCCGCTCGCACTGGCTGTCACCGGCGAAGACGGTGGCGTGCAGCAGGCTGCGATCGACCCCCAGCCCCTCGGTGAGCAGCCCGTACCCCCAGTCCAGACTGAGCGGGCCCCCGTAGTCGCCCAGCGACCACGTGCCGAGCATCTCGAAGACCGTCAGATGCGTGGTGTCGCCGACCTCCTCCAGATCCGTGGTGCGCAGACAGCGCTGCACGTTGACCAGCCGGCTGCCCAGTGGATGGGGCCGGCCCTCCAGATACGGGGTGAGCGGGTGCATGCCGGAGGTCGTGAACAGCACGGGGTCGCCCGGGGGCGGCAGCAGGGTCGAGCCGACGATGCGCCGGTGGCCCCTCTCCTGGTAGTACTCGACGAACGTCCTGACCAGTTGTTCCGTGTTCATGGGATGGCTCCTTCGCGACGCAGCGGGGGAGGCACCGGAGAACGGGACCGTTCAGTCACCCGGCCGGGGCCAGAGGCACCGCGGCGCTGCCGACGGACCGTTTCCGGTCGCCGGGGGGAGGGAAGTCAGACGGCGGCAACCGGCGAGCTGGTCGCTCGCGCGGTCGCGGTGGTGCTGAGGCCGGTGACGTTCATGCGAGGTACGTTAGCGCGGCCCGTTCGCCGACGCACCTGAATTGCCGCCCCCGGACGGGGAAGCCGGCTCCTGCGCGGCCGCAGCCGACCGGGGCGTCGAAGCCCCGTCGAGATGTTCCCCGGAGCCGAGCGGCCATGCGGTGATGTCGCGATAGCGGATGGGCCCGGTGCTCCGGCCGGCGTTGCTGCCGACCAGGTGCAGGCGTTCGGCGTCCCAGGCACGTCCGGTGAACCCGGCGAGCCCGGCCGCGATCTCCGACGCCGAGGAAAGGTCTCCCCGACGGGCGCGGGCCAGCGTCAGATGCGGTCGCAGGGGCCGGTACTCCGAGACGACTCCGCAGCCCCTGACCGTGGTCCGTACGTCGGCGGCGAGCGCGTGCAACGCGTCCAGATCCCCGTCGACGCCGGTCCACAGCACCCGGCCGTCGAACTCCCCGCCACCCCGCAGGGCGAGCCGCGGGCGCCGGTGCGCCGCCGCGACGCCGGCGAGGGACCCGCGCAGCAGGGGAACCGTTGCGACCGGCACCTCTCCGAGGAACGCGAGAGTGATGTGCCAGTCCTCGATGCGATTCCAGCGCAGATGCGGGTGCGTGTCGTAGACAGGGCGAAGTTCCCCGGCCAGTTCCTCCTTCGCGGAGTCGGGCGGGGCGAGGGCGATGAACACGCGGATGGTCGCGGGCTGTGCCGGTTCGTTCACGTCGGACTTCGTACCGTTCCGGGCTGCTGGGCGGCGGCCGGTGTCGCCGGTCGCCGAGGAAGGAGGCATGGCCGGTGACCGGTCAGGCCGGTTGGCCGTCCCCGGTCAGCCGGCGGGAGTGTCCGTGCCGTACCGGAGGCCGTTGACGAGCAGGGCGATCATGCGCTGCGTGTACCCCTCGTCGTCGGGCGAGACGAGATCGCTGATGGCGCGCAGCAGGTCGTACGGCGGGACGTCGGCGCGGATCCCGCCGGATGCGGCAGCCGCGTCCAGCAGCTCCGTCACCACGGGCAGGAAGCGCTGCTGGAAGTAGGCGGGGAGGCTCTCGTAGGCGGGGTCGCCGGAGTGCAGAGCGGTCTTGAGGCCGCGCTTGGTCGCGACGAACTGCGCGAAGCGCTGCAGCCACCGGGTGAGGGCCTCGACCGGTTCGTGCCGCTCCGCGAGGGCGGCAGCGGCCTCGGCGCAGGCGTCGACCTCGTGGCGGAACACGGCGGTGATCAGGTCGGAACGCTGGGGGAAATGGCGGTAGAGGGTGCCCGCCCCCACCCCCGCCTTCGCCGTGATCCGCCGCACGGGGGCGTCCACCCCGTCCGACGCGAAGACCTCGGCGGCTGCGGTCAGCAGGGCGTCCAGGTTGCGTTGGACGTCGGGTCGCACACGGCGGGCGACCGGCTCCTCGGTGGGGCGATCAGACATCGAAGGGTTCCCTTTGCGCTCCGGAACGATGTTCCGTATTGTTGTTGCTGAACGGCGTTCCGCTTTCATTCTAGCCGGACCCGTGACCGGTGGCCCATGGAGGGGAGGAGACTCATGCGGGACCGCACGCCGGGCCGGACCGGCACCGACGCAGGCCCTTTCCGCTGGTGGGTCGCCGACCGCCGTGGCCTGCCGCGCCTCCGTCCCGGGCAGCCGGCCTGCTCGGCCCCCGACGGCGTGAGGGAACACGCCGAGCCGCCGGGGTGCGAGCGGTACGGCAGGGGCGTCCTGGTCTGGAGCCCGACGGACCGGGGCATGCTCACCGGCGGCGGCCGCGAGGGCGCGACGCCGGCCGGCCACCGGTCCCGCTTCGGCGTCGGGCGTCTGCGCGACGAGCGCCGCCCCGATGGCGTCGAACGGCTCGCTCCGCTCGCGGACGAAGCCGCCATCGGGCCCCCGCGCCTGGCGGCCGCCCTCGCCCTCGCCCACGCCGTCGTCACCTCCGCTCCGGTGGCGTACGACCGGCCCACCCTCAACGAGACGGCCCACCGCCGGCCCACCACCCCTCCCGACGCGGTCTGAGCCGCGCCGCCGGAGCGCACGGACGCAGCCTCCGGCTCGCGGACGCGACGCAGCAGCGCAGCTCCGTTCCCCTCTCCCTTCTCCCTCTCCTCCCGTCTTCCTCCGTCCCGAATTGAGTCCGAAGTGGGTACTCCCATGTCCGAAACAGCTCTGTCCGCCGGGAAAGTCGACACCGGCCCCGACCCGAAGCGCTGGAAGGCGCTGATCTTCATAGCCCTGGCGCAGCTGATGGTCGTGCTCGACGCGACCATCGTGAACATCGCGCTCCCCTCCGCCCAGCAGGACCTGGGGATCTCGGACGGCAACCGGCAGTGGGTCATCACCGCCTACGCCCTCGCCTTCGGCGGGCTGCTGCTCTTCGGCGGCCGCATCGCCGACCTCTGGGGCCGGAAGCGGGCCTTCCTCGTCGGTCTGACGGGCTTCGCCACCGCCTCCGTGCTGGGCGGCGCCGCCCAGGGCGAGGCTATGATGCTCGGCGCCCGTGCGCTGCAGGGTGTCTTCGGCGCGCTGCTCGCACCCGCCGCGCTCTCGCTGCTCGCGGTGACGTTCACCGAGGCCAGGGAGCGCGCCAAGGCGTTCGGTATCTACGGTGCGATCGCCGGTGGCGGCGGCGCCGTCGGGTTCATCCTCGGCGGCGCGCTGACCGAGTACCTGAACTGGCGCTGGACCTTCTTCGTCAACGTCCCCTTCGCGATCGTCGCCGCCCTGGGCGCGTACTTCGTCATCCGTGAGCCGTCCGGTGGCCGCAACCGCTCGCCGCTCGACATCCCGGGCGTCGTGCTGTCCAGCCTCGGCCTGGTCTCGCTGGTCTACGGATTCACGCGGGCCGAGTCGGCCGGCTGGTCGGACTCGCTGACGATCGGCATGTTCGTCGCCTCCGCGGTGCTCATCGGGGCGTTCCTGCTCACCGAGGCCAGGGTCAAGGCGCCGTTGCTGCCGCTGCGCGTGCCGGCCGACCGCAACCGCGGCGGCGTGTACCTCTCGCTCGGGCTCGCGGTCATCGCGATGTTCGGCACGTTCCTGTTCCTCACCTACTACCTGCAGATCGTCCAGGGCTACTCGCCCGTCAGGACCGGTCTGGCCTTCCTTCCGATGGTCGCCGGCATGATCACGGGCTCGACCCAGATCGGCGCCCGGCTGATGACGAGGGTTCCCCCGCGCCTGCTCATGGGCCCGGGCTTCCTGGTCGCCGCGGCAGGCATGCTGTTCCTGACCCGGATGGACGTCGGCAGCTCGTACGCCGGTCTGGTTCTGCCCGGTCTGCTGCTGCTCGGCCTCGGTATGGGGTCGGCCTTCATGCCGGCGATGTCGCTCGCCACCCATGGCGTCGAGCCGCGGGACGCCGGTGTCGCCTCCGCGATGGTCAACACGTCGCAGCAGGTCGGCGGCGCCATCGGCACCGCGCTCCTGAACACCATCGCGGCCTCGGCCACGACCGCCTACCTCGCCGCGCATGCGGCGGGCGCGACGACTCCGGCCGCGCAGAAGCTGGTTCAGGCGCAGGCCATGGTGGACGGTTACTCCACCGCCACCTGGTGGGCGGTCGGGATCCTGGTGCTCGCCGCGAGCATCGCGCTGACCATGATCAAGGCCGGTCACCAGGGCGGACCGGCAGCCGCCTCACGCGTCACGGAAGGCGTTCAGGACGAGACGAAGATCCCCGTCGTCGCCCACTGAGCCTCAGGCGTCACATCCGAAGGCCGCGGTCCGCACGCCGACCGCGGCCTTCCGCCGCGTCGACAGCCCCTGCCGGCCGCCTCGGCAGAACTAGCCATGCCGCCCGGAACGCGGCTATGTCCGCGGCGGCCTGAGGGCGGAGTAGGTTCCCGCACCCGCCGCCAGCACGGTGACGCAGCCCGTGAAGACCAGCCCCGCCTCGCGCAGGCCCAGCCACGTGGCCAGGGCGCCGACACCGACGACCGGTACCGAGATCCCGGTGTACGCGACGACGAAGAACGCCGAGATGGTGCCGCCCCGATGGGTGTCCGGGGCGGCGTCGCTGACGAGGGTGAGCGCCGCACGGAACGAGAGACCCTGCCCGGTGCCGCCGAAAAGGGCGCCGAGGACGATCAGCGGCAGCGACTCCACGATCAGCGACGACGCCACCAGCAGGAGGCCGACGATCAGGGCGCCACAGCCGAGCGGCAGCGCGAGGCGCGCGCCGATGCGCCGGGTCAGCGACTGGCCGAGGGTCGAGGCGAGGAACACGGAGAACACGACGGCTCCGATCACCGCCAGGTTGCCCACGCCCAGCGTCTCCTTCGCGAAGCTCGGCGCGACCGCGGTGAACAGCCCGAGCAGGGAGAAACCGGCGAACGCCGCCAGCGAGGCGCGCGCGAACACCCCCTTCACCTCGGGCGGCACCGCTACCCCCTGGGGCGCCGGCCGCGGCCAGTGCTGAGGGTGCGTCACCGTCTCCGGCAGACGCCAGGTGATCCCGCATGCGAGGGCCACCAGGCCGAGATGCACCCAGAAGGGCAGGGCCAGTGGCCACGGGGTGTACTCGGCGAGGAAGCCGGAGAGCAACGGCCCGCATCCCAGCCCGCCCATGTTCGCGGCCGTGGCGGCGAATCCGGCCCGCGCCTTCTGCCCGGGGCGGGCGAGTTCCAGGACCGCCGCGGTCGCCGCGCCGCTCAGCAGCCCGGCCGCGCCGCCGGACAGGAGACGTCCCGCGAAGAGCAGCGGCAGCCCGCTCTCCAGCAGGAAACATCCCGCGCTCGCCGCCGACAGCGCCATGGCACAGAGCAGCACGGGCCTGCGGCCGGCCTTGTCGGAGTAGTTGCCCGCCAGCATCAGCACGGTGATCACCGCCAGGGCGTACACGGCGAACACGACGGTCACCATCAGCTCGGAGAACCCGATCTGTTCCTGGTAGAGCCCGTACAGGGGAGTGGGCAGAGTGGTCCCGGCCATCCCGATGGCGAACACCACGGCGGCGGCCGCATAGCCGGGCCGTCGGCCACCGGCCGTTCTCACCGCATCCTCGCGAACGATCACCCGCGCCACCCTACGAGCGGCCGACCGCCCGGCGCGCGCACGGCGCGAGGGACCACCGGGCGAGTCGTGGGAACCGGCGTGACGGGCCTCGGCGGTCGGCCGCCACTCGACGCGTGCTGTCCGCGGCACAGCCGTCGCCCGCGCGGCGCTGCGTGTGGTCCGGGGCGCCCGCGCGGCGTCACCGGTCATCCACCGGGCGCGGTGAGTGCGCCAGAAAGCGCGAAGGGCAAGGAGAACGCTCTCCTTGCCACTCCTAACGTATAGCGCACCGGGGGGCTTGCGGCAAGACCCGGGTGGTGCCGCAAAATCGTCGGCTGAGGCCACAACCTGCGGAATGGGGAGCACGAGGTGCGTGAGGTGTCGATGTACGGGGGACGCGGTGACGTCGGGGAAGCGGTGGGCGTGGCAGAACGGTCGCGAGTCCGGGGAGCGGTGGAATGCGTGTGCGCGCCGCCCGGGGCGTCGGAAAGAGGGCAGTCAGTGACGAGGAAGCGGCCGGCGAGAGGGCCGGCGTATGCGGAGGCGCCCGTGAGGCGGCCGGCCGGTGCCGGGCGAGGGAACATGACGGCGGCGGAGGGAGCGCGATGATCGAGCAGTACGTACGGGATCTCCGAGAAGTCGACGAGACGCAGGTCGCGCTCGTGGGCGGCAAGGGCGCGCACCTGGGTGCGCTGTCGCGGATCGACGGTATCCGGGTGCCGCCCGGCTTCTGCGTGACGACGGACGCCTTCCGGCGCATCATGGCGCAGAAGCCGTCGGTCGACGGCCTGCTCGATCAGCTGTCGGGTCTGGACCCGGACGACCGGGAGGCGATCCGCACGCTCAGCGCGCAGATCCGCCACACCATCGAAGAGACGCCCCTCCCGGGTGAGTTGGCGAAGGCGATCACCCGCGCCCTGGCCTCGCTGGGCGAGCGGGCCGCCTGCGCGGTCCGGTCGAGCGCGACGGCGGAGGACCTCCCGACGGCCTCCTTCGCCGGCCAGCAGGACACGTACCTCAATGTCCGGGGTCCGGAGGCGGTCCTCCAGCACATCAGCCGGTGCTGGGCCTCGCTGTTCACCGAGCGGGCCGTCACCTACCGGCAGCGGAACGGCATCGATCACCGCACGGTCCACATGGCCGTGGTCGTCCAGCAGATGGTCTTCCCGCAGGCCAGCGGCATCCTGTTCACGGCCGACCCGGTCACGGGCAACCGGAAGGTCGCCACCGTGGACGCCGGCTTCGGTCTCGGCGAGGCCCTGGTCTCCGGACTCGTGAACCCGGACGTGTTCAAGGTGCGGGACGGCGAAGTCGTCGCCAGGGAAGTGTCCGTCCAACAGCGCGCGGTGCACGCGCTCCCGGCCGGCGGCACGCAGGAAGTGGCGGTCGACCCGCACCGGCAGGAGGAGCCGGCGCTCACGGACGAGCAGGCCCTGCGGCTGGTCGGACTCGGGCGACGGATCGAAGCACACTTCGGCCGCCCCCAGGACATCGAATGGTGCCTGGCCGACGACGCCTTCCACATCGTCCAGAGCCGGCCGGTCACCACGTTGTTCCCCATCCCCGATTCCGGCGACGAGGAGAACCACGTCTACGTCTCCGTCGGTCATCAGCAGATGATGACCGACCCCATGAAGCCCCTGGGCTACTCCATGTGGCAGCAGACAGCCATGGTGGCGATGCACGAGGCCGGTGGAAGGCTGTTCGTCGACGTCACCCGGCGGCTGGCCTCGCCCGCAGGCCGCGCCGCCCTCCTGGACCTCATGGGGAAAGGCGATCCGCTGGTCAGGGACGCCCTGGAGACGGTCCTGGAACGCGACTTCGTCCCGTCGGTCCCGGACGCGGGCCCCGGCGGGCCGCCGCCCGGCGGCGCACGGGCGCCGATCGAAACCGATCCGGCCGTCGTCACGGACTTGATCGAGCGCAGCGAGGCGTCCGTCGCCGCCCTGGAGCGGGACATCGAGACGAAGAGCGGACCGGCGCTGTTCGACTTCCTGACCGACGCCTTCGTGGAACACAAGCGAGTCCTCAGCGACCCGGTGAGCATTCAGGTGATCATGGCGGGGATGGAGTCGACGTGGTGGCTGAACGACAAGCTCCAGGAGTGGCTGGGTGAGAAGAACGCGGCCGACACGCTCACCCTGTCGGCCCCCGGCAACATCACGTCGGAGATGGGGCTGGAGCTGCTCGCCGTCGCGGACGTGATCCGCCCGTATCCGGAGCTGGTGGCGTTCCTGGAGGGCGTGGAGGACGAGGACTTCCTCGACGAGCTGTCCACGCGCGAGGGCGGGACCGAGGCACGCGAGGCCATCGAGACCTACCTCGACCGGTACGGCATGCGCTGCGTCGGCGAGATCGACATCACGAGGCCACGCTGGCGCGAGCGCCCCACCACCCTCGTGCCCGTGATCCTCGACCACGTCCGGAACTTCGGACCGGGCGCCGCCGAGCGGCGCTTCGAGCAGGGGCGGCAGAAGGCACTGAAGAAGGAACAGGACGTGCTGTCGCGCTTGAGGGCTCTGCCGGACGGGGACCGGAAGGCGGACGAGGCCAAGCGGATGATCGACCGGGTGCGGACCTTCATCGGGTACAGGGAGTACCCGAAGTACGGCATCGTCAGCCGCTCGTTCGTCTACAAGAGGGCTCTGCTGGCGGAGGCCGAACGCCTTGTGCGGGCCGAGGTGCTCCGCGAGAAGGAGGACGTCTTCTACCTCACGTTCCAGGAGTTCCACGACGTCGTGCGCTCGAACCGGGTGGATGACCGTCTCATCCAGCGGCGCAAGGAGGCGTTCCGCTCGTACCACGCCCTCACAGCGCCCCGGGTCCTCACCTCGGAGGGGGAGGCGTTCACCGGGGCGTACCGGCGCGACGACGTGCCGGCCGGTGCCCTGACGGGAGTCCCGGTCTCCGCGGGGACCATCGAGGGGAGGGCCCGCGTCATCCTCGACATGGCCGACGCCGACCTCGAAGCGGGTGACATCCTGGTCACGACGTTCACGGACCCCAGCTGGTCGCCGCTGTTCGTCGGGATCGCGGGATTGGTGACGGAGGTGGGCGGCCTGATGACCCATGGCGCGGTGATCGCCCGGGAGTACGGCTTGCCGGCCGTCGTGGGCGTGGAGCGGGCCACCCGGCTGATCCGGGACGGCCAGCGCATCCGCGTGCACGGCACGGACGGGTACGTCGAACTCCTGCCCTGACCGACGGGTCTCCCGCCGGGAGTTCTCCGGCCACCGGCTTCCGCCCGAGGGACCGCACCACCGGCCGGCCGCAGACCCCCAACTGACCACTCGCTCATGATGAGGACGCCGCCATGCCCGTACCCGCCGATCCCACCGTGCTGCACCCGATGCCCGGGCAGCCGCGAGTGGTCCTGCTCAAGCCGCTGGTGAAGTCCCCGCTCATCGACGTCGGGGATTACTCCTACTACGACGACCCGGACGACGCGACCGCCTTCGAGACGCGCAACGTGCTGTACCACTACGGGCCGGAGAAGCTCGTCATCGGCAAGTTCTGCGCGCTGGGCACGGGGGTGCGGTTCCTCATGAACGGCGCCAACCACCGCATGGACGGCCCCTCCACCTTTCCCTTCCCCACCATGGGCGGCTCCTGGGCCGACCACTTCGACCTGCTCACCGGGCTGCCCACCCGGGGGGACACCGTGGTCGGCAACGATGTCTGGTTCGGCTACGGCGCGACGGTCATGCCAGGGATCCGCATCGGCCACGGCGCGATCATCGGGGCCGGCGCCGTGGTCACCACGGACGTACCCGACTACGGAATCGTCGGCGGCAACCCGGCCCGCCTCATCCGCATCCGCTACAGCGCCGAGGACGTGGCACGGCTGCTGGCGGTGGCCTGGTGGGACTGGCCCGCCGAGCACATCACCGAGCACGTACGAACCATCATGTCCGGGACCGTCGACCAGCTGCAGGACGCGTCCCCCACCCTCCCGCAGCCGTAATCCATTCGTGCCGTCTCCCGTGCGGAAGAACCCCACCATGCCTCCTGAAACCGTCCGAACACCCTTCGGTGACTGGCTCCACGGCCACGCCACCCCGCTCAGCCACCTCGACCCGGCAGCGCCCCTGGACGACTTGGAACCGCTGCGCGACGTCCTCGGCGGCACCCGCGTCGTCGCCCTGGGCGAACACTCCCACTTCATCGCCGAGTTCGCCGCGATGCGCCGTCGCCTCCTGCGGTTCCTCGTCGAACGCTGCGGCTTCACCGTCCTGGCCTTCGAGTACGGCTTCGCCGAAGCGATCGCCCTCGACGCCTGGGCCCAGGGCCGGGGAGCCGACGGCGATCTCTCCACGCTCCTGGCCTCATCGGTCCCCATCGGAGTCCCGGAACCGCTGCGCTTCATCCGCCGGCACAACCGCACAGCCGCAACACCGGTGCGCT
This sequence comes from Streptomyces sp. A0642, assembly GCF_004795105.1. Lineage (GTDB taxonomy): Bacteria > Actinomycetota > Actinomycetes > Streptomycetales > Streptomycetaceae > Streptomyces. The sequence continues at coordinate 421,690 of NZ_SSBL01000003.1, forward strand.
TCGCGGGAATCGACATCCCCGCGGCCGGCGGGTCGCTGCTCCCCGCCCTGACGCCCGTGGCCGACTACCTCCGCCGGATCGACCCGGAAACCCTCCCGGCCGTCCAGAGCGCGATCACGATCGCCGCGTCCTTCGCCGGTGACTCCGCAGCGGTGGCCGCCCCCGCCTGGGCGCGCCTGGCCACCACCGAACAGGACGCCCTCAGCGCGCTCCTGGCGCGCCTGCTCATCCGATTCCGGTCATTGAAACCGCTGTACCTCTCCCGTGGGGACCAGCACAGCTACGACACCGCCCTGCGATGCCTGGAAGGCGCCTGCCACGGCGACTACACCTTCCGTGCCATGGCCGCCCTCTTCGCCGGAGAGGGCCTTACGGCCGACACCTCCGCCCGCGAGCACTACATGGCCGAATCCGTCCTGTGGCACCTGAACCGACTCGCCCCCACGGCCCGCGTCGTGCTGGTGGCGCACAACGCCCACATCCAGAAGACACCGGTCGCCTTCGACGGCCACCTCACGGGGCTTCCCATGGGACAGCACCTGCACCGCGCACTGGGCGACACCTACTTCGCCCTCGGCCTGACAAGCATCACCGGGCACACGGCGGAGATGCGCCGCGACGAAGAGACGGCCTTGGGATTCAGCCTCCACGACACACCGCTGGAGCCACCCGTCCCCGGAAGCATCGAAGCGGCCTTCGCCGACACCGGCCTCGGACTCGCCTTCGCCGATCTCCGTCCCGCCCGAGCGGACGGCCTCAGCGGCCCCGACCACATCCGGATGCAAAGCATCTACCAACGCACCCCGGTCATCGACGCGTTCGACGGCATCCTCAGCACCCCCTCCTCCGCCCCCACCGGCCTGGAGAAGCCATGACCAGCAGGTTCCCCGAATCGGTCGTCGATCGCCACGATCCGGAGCTGCTCCCGGTCCGGCAACGGGTTCACATCGTGCGCACGCTGGAACCGTGGCCGCATCGCGCTCTCCGCATAGCCGCTTGCCCGGGCGTTCGCGCGTTCGCGCAGGACGAGCGACGCCTGTCGCGGCACAGTCCTCAGCGCTGCGGGCTCGCTCAGCCCGTGCTGTCCGCCGGACGAATCGCCGCCGACGGGCGGAACCCTCGGTCGGGAACGTCGCGCCCCGGAGAGACAGGTCACCGCTCCTCGCGTCGCTGGAGAAGGTACGCCGCGGTCAGGGCAACGGCGCGGTCCTCGTCGTGCGACAGCTTGGCGAGTGCACGTGACGCCCTCGCTCCCGGGATGTCGGCCAGCGCCTGGGTCAGCCGACTGCGTGCCGGCTCCTGTGCGGCGTGCCGGGCGAGGCGGTCGAGGAGCCCGGCGGCGATGCGGTCCGCCTGGGGAGCGTCGTTCGCCAGCACGGCCAGGGCATCGGCGGCATCGGTGTCGTGCGCACCTTCCGCGATCATGTCGATGAGCGTCGGGATCGCATCGGCGGCTCCACGTGAGCCGAGCGCCAGGGCGGCATACCTGCGGACCGCGAGGTCGGGGTGGGTGAGGGCCTGCCGCAGCTGTGCGGCAGCCTCCTCGCCAGGCATCCTGGCGAGACACCGGACGGCCCGCTCTCGCACAGCGGCCACGGGAGCGGCAAGGCCCTCGGCCAGCAGCACCGAACCGTCGTCGCCCGACCGGGACAGGGCCCATATCAGCGCTCCTGCGACGTTCGGCTCGGTCTCGGTCAGCGCCGCCTCGACCAAGGCCCCGACCGGCACGGGAGTTTCGTGGACCGTGGCAAGGGCCGCGCGTTGGCGTAGGCCCCCGCTCTTCGCACTCAGTGCTCGGAGGAGGGCGACGGCCCGGAGGACGTCCTGCCAGCGGGCGGGGTCCGCCGCGTCGATCCGGCGCAGCCGGGTGAGCAGCTCGGTCTCGGCCTCCACGCGTTCGCGTGTCTGGCGGATGAGGTCACCGACGAGCTCCGACGGCCTGAAGTGCGGATCGTCGAGCGCGCGCCCGACCTCACGCAGTGACAGCCCGAGCGACCGCAGGCTCTCGATGTGGAAGATTCGCCGGATGTCCTCCCCGGAGTACTCCCGGTATCCGGAGTCCGTACGGCCGGAAGGCCGTACCAGGCCCAGCGACTCGTAATGCCGGAGCATGCGGGCACTGACTCCGGACCGTTGCGCCACCTCACCGATCAACACACCCTATTCTCCCCCGGGGCCGTACCCGCCCAGAGCCACGACCCGCTTCGCCTCCTCGGTCGCGCACTCGAACCCGGAGTCCGGGTCGCTCAGCAGGCGCTCCGTGGCTAGGGCGTGGGACCGCACGTGCGGCCGGCGGTCCGCCCTCGCGTCACGCAGCACCGGCACGATCACCTCACCCAGGTCGATCAGCGCGCGGCTGAGACTGAGCTGTGTCTCCCGCTCTCCGCGCCCGAGTTGCGCCGCCAGAGCCACCGCCAGGGCGGGCTCCTCGCCTTCCGGTACGAGCACGACCGCTGCCCGCCAGGCGCTCCGGGCCACCTCCGGGTCGGCGTCGGACAACAGCGACCAAGTGACCGCGGGCCACGCCTGCCGGTCCCCGATCTTGGAGAGGGTGTGCAGGGCCTGGCTCCGTGCCTGCGCACGCTCCGAGCGCACCTCACGGACCAGCCGGGGGAGTGTGACGGCCACCGGGTGGCGGGTGAGCGCCCAGGTCAGCATGTCGCGGACAAGGAACTCGGGCTCGATCGCGCTCCGCTCGACCAGCGGGTCGACGAAGCGTGGGTCTGGTGTCGTACCGAGTTCCAGAGCAGCCCGAAGTCGCACGGACGGACGGCCGTCCTCCAGCCCCTGGAGCGCACGGGCCGCACCCGTGTCCCCTCTCGTGATCGTCATATGGACCACCTCCCTGGCACGTAGTGAAGGCCCTGTCACCGTGTCAAGGTCAAGCCCGGCTCGCACCCCGACTCCGGCCGCGGGGGCAGGAGCCAGGCCGGAGCCTCGCCTGCGGGCGTACGGGGGACGAGGACCGCACGATGATCGTTGCGGGTCGGGGAGGCGGAATCGGGCCGGGGCCCGGTGTCGGGACGGGCGCGCGGCGCCAGGAAGCCGGAGCCCCGCCGCGCCGTGCCGACCAGGCCGTCGGGCTACGGGGAGAGGCCCCGTCGCTCATCGCTCCGGTACGGCCTCGCTCAGTTCGGGCTCCAGACCCTCGGCCATCGAGCTGCGGCGGCGTCCGGAGTCGGCGCGCCAGGCCTCGAAGGCCCAGGCGGTCGACGCCACCACGGCCGCACCCAGGAGCCAGCCGCCCACCACGTCGCTGAACCAGTGGACGCCGAGCGCGACCCGGGTGAAGCCCACACCCACCACCGAGAGGACCGACACACCCCAGCACAGGGCTCTCGGCCAGCCCCGAGACACCAGCGGCAGCAGCACGAGCATCAGGATGGCGAACGAGGTGGTGGCGGTCATCGCGTGGCCCGAGGGGAAGGAGAACCCCGGCGCCTGGGCCACCGGGTCGGCCAACGAGGGCCTGGCCCGTTCGACGACGGTCTTGACCAGCAGCCCTGTGAGGCCGCCGGCCACAGCCGTCACCCCGGACCAGGCGGCCAGCCGCCAGGCACGCCGCCAGAGCAGCCAGGCCGTCAGCAGGGCGACCACACAACGCAGCGTCGCCGGATCCCAAACCCAGTCGGACAGGAAGCGCAGGGTGCTCGTCCACCCGGGATGCGCGAGCGCGGTCTCGTGCAGCCGCCTCGCCGCACCCGCGTCCATCACGCGCAGGGGGCGCCATCGGCCCTCGACGAGTACGAGAAGAAGACCGAAGGGCACCGCGGAGAGCGCGGCGACGGCGACAGCGCCGAACAGCCGGATGCCGAATCTGCGGTCCGCCCGCGCGCGGCGCTCACGAAGCAGCAGGCCGGTCGCTCGCATCACTGATCACGCTCCCGGGTCGGGGTGGATGGGGCCGGGCCGCCGGGCACGCGCGGCTTCCAGCTGCGCGGCGAAGGACAGGCCGAGAAAGAGGGCGATGGAGGTCAGATAGGCCCAGAGAAGCAGTGACATGAAGGCACTGAGAGGGCCGTACACCGTGTCGAAGGAACCGCTGACCGAGAGATAGAGACTGAGCAGCCAGGTCAGCGCGGTCCACAGCACCAGGTAGACGGCCGCCCCGAACGCCAGCCAGGTGTAGCCCGGCTGCTTGCGCCGAGGGGAACGACGGAAGATCGCGCTCGCGGAGATGAGGGCGAGCAGCAGCCCGCACGGCCAGCGCAGCAGGTCCCAGGAGTTCCCGGCACTGTCGTCGAGACCGTAGACCGTCACAGCGGCGGCGGCCAGGTCCCCGCCCACCACCATCAGGACGAAGCCGAGACCCAGCGGGATCCCGGCAGCCAGCGCCATGACCAGGCCGCGGAAGTACTTCAGGTGGAACGGGCGGTCACGTTCGACCCCGTAGATCCGGTTGGCGCCGCGTTCGATCTGGCACATCGCCGTGGTGACGTTCACCAGCGAAAAGGCCAGACCGAACCAGAGCGTGAGCTCAGAGCCCTCTCCGGCGTTCCGCCTGCTCCGTTCGAGAGCGTCGTCCACCACCTCGGCGCTCGGTCCCGCGGCGATGCGGTGGATGGTCAGTTCCGCCAGCCTCCCCACGTCCTCCGTGTGCAGTGACGCGGACAGGCCGACGAAGGCGATGACGAGAGGTATCACGGCGAGAACGGTCTGGAGCGCGAGCGCGCGGGAGTGGCTGAAACCGTCGGCGTACCGGAAACGGATGAACGAATCACGCACCAGCGGCCAGCCGCCGTAGCGGCGCAGCGACGCCAGCGCCTCGTCGGCGGAGAGCTCGTCACCGGACATGTCGCGGGTCTGTGGAACGCGGGTCGCGGTTCCCATTCACTCACCCCCGGACGGCAGGAGCACGGTGAGGGCGCCGGGCTCGACCTCGGCGACGAGCATCCGGCCCGGCCCCACCGGATCTCCGTCGATCTCGCGCGGCTGCACCGGGGAGAAGCGGATTTCGGCACGGCGAAAGGTGAAGTACTCCACCGGGGTGCCCGTGGCGTCGGCGGGAGGGAAGCTGCTCTGCGCGGGGCGAGGTGCACGCGAACGGCCCCGCAGCAGTATCCCCGCCGCACGCAGCCAGCCGGTGGGACCCTGCGGGTCGAAGACGGCGAGATCGAGTACCCCGTCGTCGGGTTCGGCGGCCGGGACGAGGGCGGCTCCGCCCTGCACCCGGCCGATGTTGGCGAGGAGAACCGTACGGGCGGTGCGATGCAGGACGGGCCCGCCGTCGAGCCGGATCGACACGGACATCCGCGGCGCCCGCAGACTGCTGACCCCGGCCACCACGTAGGCCGGCCAGCCCAGGGCCGACTTCGCGCGGTCTCCGGTGTTCTCGAGCATCGCGGCGTCCAGGCCGGCGCCGGAGATGGCGGTGAAACGGGTGGCCGGGAGGGAGTCTCCCTCGATCCGCCCCACGTCGATCCGGCGGGGGGCGCCCGACAGCGCGGCGTCCAGAGCGGCCGCGGCCTTCAGGGGCAGCCCGAGATTCCGGGCGAGCAGGTTGCCGGTTCCGCACGGCACCACGGCCAGCGGGACCCCGGTGCCGGCCAGGGCGTCCGCCACCGTCCGGACCGTTCCGTCGCCCCCGCACACCACGACCAGGGAGGCGCCTTCACGAACCGCTGCGGCGGCCTGGCCGCCCCCTGGATCGTCGGCCGTGGTGGCGACGAACTGCGCGGCATGATGACCGTGTTGTTCCAGGACCAGCCGAAGGCGGTCGCGTTCCGCCTCGTCCGTGACGGTCGGGTTGACGATCACGACGGTGTGGCCCGCCACGCGTGCGGAGCGCTGCTCCGCCGCCTCCAGCGCTATGTCCATCGCGTTCGCCGGAGCAGGGGCGGGGATGTGGCCGCCGGTCATCAGGGAGCGGCCGACGATCAGAAGCGAGAGGCTGCCGTTCAGAAGTCCGCCGAGGACATCGGTGGGATGGTGCATCCCCCGGTAGAGACGCGCGACCGCCACCAGCAGCGGTACGAGAAGCAGCAGTCCCCCGACCACCTTGCGCCAGGGGCCCCGGATGCGGGAGAGCGCCAGAACGGCGAGACCGGCGTAGAGCGCCGTGGCGGCCCCCGTGTGACCGGAGGTGTAACTGGCCGTCGGCGGCGAGGCGTCGAGGCGGTCCACATCCGGCCGGTCGCGGTCCACGCACGTGGAGATGACCAGGAACACCAGCGCCTGAAGGGAGACGGAGACGGCGAGGAACACCGCCTCCCGCCACTTGGGCAGCCGCGGTATCAGGATCAGCCCCATACAGGCCAGGACGGTGAGGATGACCACCGTGGCGGTGTTGCCGGCCTCCGAGGCGATGAGTGACGCGTGGGTGAGGGCTCCCGTGCGCAGGCGCTCGAAACCCTCGTTGACCCGGTCCTCACTGTCGAGCGGCCACACTCCGTTGGCGGGTCCGGTGATCAGGAGTCCGAGCCCCACCATCAGCGCGGCCTGGCAGACGGTCATCGCGCCGATCCGGCCCGCGGCCGGCCAGCTGCCACTGGTCAGGGCGGGCGACCGCCCCGGGCGGGAGGAGGCAGCGGGTTCCGCGGTCGCTCGGACCGGTCTCTCCGGCAGGGCAGTAGGCATGGGACTCCGAACCTTTCGGCGTAGCGGACTGCGGTGGTGGCCGGCCGAGGGCTCGGACCTCCTGGTGATTCGCCATCTGCCCCGGAATACGCCCGTCAGGCACACCCTCCTCGACTTCGCGTCTCCGACGTTCCGGTGGGCGCAGGTGCCCGGCGGCCGCCACCCGCCCGCACGGCTCTTCACGTGCCGGGCTTCCGGAGGGCTCAGTGGGCCCGGCGCGGCGCGCCTCGGCCGTGACGACGACCGCAGGGGGAGGATCGGTGGGGCGTGGGTCTCAGGACGCGCCGCCCCGGCACCACCCCACCGCGTGAAGAGAGAGCGTCATGAAACCGTTGCGCGCCCCGCTGTTCCCGTCCTTCCCCGCCGGCCCGCCGGGACCCGGCAAGGACGAGGCGCGTGGCCTCGCCCAGGGGGCGGTGTGAGCGCCGGGGGCGTGCCCGATGGCGGCCGGTACGGTGAGGCGTTCTTCCGGCCCGAGCAGGCGGGGGAGGACGAGCGCATCGATTTCGGGGCGCTCGCCTACAACGACTTCACCATGGCCCGGCTGCGGGCGATCGGGGCCGGCCCCGGGTGGCGCTGCCTGGACGTGGGGGCCGGAACGGGAACGGTCTCCTGCCGGCTGATCGAAGAGGCCGGGGTGGAGAGCGTGCTCGCCGTGGACCGCGACGTGCGGTTTCTCGCCGAGCGCTCCGTGCCGGGGCTCGACGTGCTGGAGGCCGACGTCACCGCCCCTGACTTCGTCTCCGGCCCGTTCCAGCTCGTCCACGCGCGCTTCGTCCTGATGCACCTGCCCGAGCGCGCCCGCGTCGTCCGGGCCTTGACCGATCTCGTCACGCCGGGCGGAGTGCTGGTGCTCAGCGACGCGGTCGACCTGACGAGTGACCGGGCACCCGACACTCCGTACACCGCGGTGATGCGGGCGATGTGGCAAGGGCTCCGGACCACGATCGGCACCGATGTCGACTGGGTGCCGTCGTACCCGCAGGTGCTGCGCGGGGTGGGGCTCGAGTCCGTGGCCGCCGAGATCCATGTGCCGCCGCTGCTGCCGGGCAGCGCCCTCAGCAGGTTCTGGGCGGATACGTGGGAGCGCAGCAGAGCGGCGATGGTCGCCACCGGGCTCGTCGATGACGCGGCCATCGACGCGGCGGCCCGGTATCTGGGCTCCGGCGAATGCGCCGCGTTGTCGGCCGGCATGCTCACCGCCTGGGGCCGCAAGCCCGGCGAGGGCGGGGGATGAGCAGCCGCCGACCGGCCCCGCTCAGGCCGCTGGGGATGCCGGCTCAGGTGCTCGAATGCCTGCGCCGGGGATGCCTTGCGCCCCGGCGCAGGCATTCGAGCACCTGAGCCGGCCCGCGGAAGTCAGCACCTCCGCAGGCCGACGTCACGGGCCGGTGGGGTCGTCCGCTCGTTCGGGAAGACGGAAGGGCTGCTCTGTCGCTTCCCCTCGGGATCAATGGTGGCCGTGGGCGCTGTTGGACGCGCCGCCGAAGAGCTTCGCAAGGGCGCGGAACGGAAGCGTGACGACCGTGGCTATGGCGCTTCCGATGGTCCTGAGAACGTCTGCAATTGCCTTCAGCACGGTGGAACCTCCGTAGTAATACTGTGCGACAACCGAAAATGACTGTTTCGGTGGACTGTTATCCGGCGCATACCCGGCCCGGAAGGCCGGAAACAGATGAGAGTGAGCGCCGCTATGACGGATCAGCTTTCTGCCCCGGGAAATAGGACCCTTATGGCCCCTGGGACACCCATTTCCGAGAGACGCAGTCCGGCGGCGAGGCTCCCGTGCATGGGGCTCCCAAGCCGGGCGGTGTCGTAGAAGGACCACTGCGGAAGCCGAGCGGCCGCCCCCTCCGACCTCGGCGGAGCCGGATGCGTCGGCCATGACGGGCGGATCCGGCGTCACGAGCACGTCGGAAGCCCTGGCCGGGGGCGATGAGGGAGCGGTCTCGTGTGGGCAGCGGGCGTGGGCGCCGATGAGCGGGGTATCCGGGTGTTCCTCCCGCCGCGACCGCAGACGGTTCATTCGTCTGCTTGCGGCATGAACCGACGGAACACCTGGATTCGAATGACGTTGGCGCACGGCATATATATGGCAGCGGGCATAGGCATCCTCATGGCCGCCGTCCTTCCCCCGGTGGTTCGCCGGCGTCCCTTGTCCCTGCCCATGGTGTTCGCCCTCGCGGGCGCGGTGGTCGCCCTGCTGCCGCTCGGCGTGCCCGTCGTGGACCCCGTACGTGACCGGGTCTGGGTGGAGCACGTGACGGAGGTCTGCGTGATCGTGTCGCTGATGGGCGCGGGCCTGGCGATCGACAGGCCCTTCGGCTGGCGTGCATGGGCAGGGGCCTGGCGCTTCCTGGGGCTTGCCCTCCCGCTCACCATCGCCGCCATGGGGATGCTGGGCTGGTGGCTCATGGGCTGGCCTCCGGCGGTCGCCCTGTTGCTGGCGGCGGCGCTGGCGCCGACCGATCCCGTGCTGGCCGCGGAAGTGCGGGTCGGGGAGCCCACGAGCGGTGAGGACGAGGAGGACGAGGAGGAGGTGCGCTTCACGCTGACGTCCGAGGCGGGTCTCAACGACGGGCTCGCCCTGCCGTTCGTACTCGCCGCCGTCGCCCTGGCGTCTGCGGCCGGTGACGGCTGGTCCGCGGGCTGGATCGGCCACTGGCTGCTGGCGGACGTCCTGCTGCGGGCAGCCGTCGGGCTGATCGCGGGAGTGGCCGTCGGCCGCCTCCTCGGCTGGCTGTTCTTCCGCTCCCGCCACGTTCGCCTCTCGCGCCAGATGGAAGGTTTCACCGCGCTCGGCGCCACCTTCAGCGCCTACGGGATCGCCGAGTTGGTCCACGGATACGGGTTCCTCGCGGTGTTCGTCACGGCCTGCACCATCCGGGCGGCCGAACGCAGTCATGGATACCACCAAGTGCTGCACGGCTTCAGCGAGCAGATCGAGCGACTGCTGACTGCGGTGCTGCTCTTCCTCCTCGGCGGCTATCTGGTCGCCGACGGCTTCTCGGTCCTCAGCCCGCAAGGTGCTTTCCTGGGGATCGCTCTCCTCGTCGTGATCCGACCACTGGCCGGTGCAGCCGCCCAGTTGGGCTTCCCGTCCACGCGGCGAGAGCGCGCCGTCACGGCCCTGTTCGGCATCCGGGGGATCGGATCGCTCTTCTATCTCGCGTACGCGCTCGGTGAAGGGTCCTTCGCCGGGTACGCCGACGAACTCTGGGCTGTCGCGGCCTTCACGGTCCTCGCCTCCGTGCTCCTGCACGGCGCTGCCGGCGCGCCCGTGATCAGGCGCCTGGATCAGGGGAAGGCGAGGATTCCCTGAGGGGTGTCCCGCCAGGAAGGGCGGGACCTCGGGGCCGCGGCAGTCAGGGTTCCCTGGCGCGCGACGCCGGGCACGCACGCACCGCACGGGCCGGAGGGCCCGAGGAGGTCTCGTACGAGAACTTCCGGCCGTCACCCGCCGAAAGCACGCTCCTGACGCCTCTCCCGCAAGGGCAAACCGCCGCACGGGCGGGATGGGCGCCTCCACCCACGCCCCTCGGTGGCTCGTTTTCTGTCCAGATCTGTTGGCGAGTGTTGACGTCCGCGACTAGTGCAGATTCACTAGGGCTCAACTGATGTCCTCACACTATGGGGTAGTGATGCGGCGGCTGACCACGAGGAGACCCCTGGCGGACAGGGTGCGCGGGACCACGTGGCGCGTGCCCGTGCCGCGCGTGAGCACGGAGAGGGGCGAGACGCTGTGACCGCTCATCCGTTCACGTCGCGCTTCGCGGTGCGTTCGGGCATCGCGCGAGTGACCCTCGCCGGTGAGCTCGACTTGGATTCCGCCCCTGCCGTCCTGGAGGCGGTGAGTGCGTGCCTGGAGGAGGAGGCGACGAGTCTCTGCCTGGATCTGACCGGTGTCTCCTTCTGCGACTGTGCCGGACTGAGCTCCTTGTACAGGGCGCGGACTGCCGTTCTCCGGACAGGCGCGGATCTCACTGTGGAGGGAGTGGGGCCCCAGCTGGGGCGGCTGCTCCACCTCATCGGGGCCGAAGAGCTCTTCACGGGGAGGAGTACGCATACGGAGTCGCCCCACCGGGCTTCGGGAACCGCCGCAGCACGGCGTGGTGTCCGAGCGGTGGCCACCGCGGAGTCGCAGCTCCGGAGACTGGCATGATCATGCGATCCGCCCCCTGCAAGGATGCACCGATGCCCTCAGCTTTCTCCCCCAGCCGGCCGGTCAGGATCCTGCTGGTCGAGGACCACGACATGGTGGCCGAGGCGATATGCCTCGCCCTGGAGCGCTCGCCCGATCTGCAGATCGTGGCGCGGGCGGCGTCGGTGGCGTCCGCGCTCGCCGACGCACGGCGATGCGAGCCGGACGTCGTACTGATGGACCGGCGCTTGCCGGACGGTGACGGCGTCAGCGCCATCGCCGATCTGCTGGCACTCGTGCCGGACGCCCGTGTCCTGGTACTGGCGGGCGAAGGCAGCGCATCGGTAGCGGCGCGCGTCGCGGAGTTGGGCGGGGCAGGCCTGATCCTCAAGGCTCGTGGACTGAGGGAACTGGAGGAGGCGGTCCGTCGGGTCGCAGCGGGTGAGGTGGCGTTCAGCCAGGACCTGTTGGGCGACGTGCTGGAACGGCTGACCGGCCGGACCCCGGGGCTCGGTGCGAACCTCACTCCCCGGGAACGGGAAACCCTTCATCTGCTGGGGGAGGGGCACAGCACCGCGAAGATCAGCGAGCAGCTCGGAGTGGCCCTCAACACAGGGCGCAACCACGTCCAACGGGTGCTGGAAAAGCTGGGGGCGCGTTCCCAGTTGGAGGCCGTGACGGTCGCGCGCCGTGAAGGACTCCTCAAGTGACGCGGCAGCCACAGGAACGCACGTCGGTGAGAAAGCCGCCGGCTCCGTTGTCGGACGCGGCCTTCACCCTGCTGGTGCAAGGAGTCCTGGACTACGGCATCTTCATGCTCGACCCGCAGGGCTACATCATCAGTTGGAACGCCGGCGCGGAACGCATCAAGGGATACAGGGCAGAGGACATCGTCGGCCGCCACTTCTCGGTTTTCTACCCTTTTGAGGACCAGTCCTCGGGCAAGCCGCAATGGGAGTTGGAGACCGCCGTGGCCGAAGGCAGACTCGAGGACGAGGGCTGGCGCGTCCGCAAGGACGGCTCCCGGTTCTGGGCGAACGTCGTCATCACCGCCCTGTGGGACGAAAAGGGCGTGCTGCAGGGTTTCGGCAAGGTCACCCGGGACATGTCCGAACGGCGGGCCGCGCAGCATGCCCTCACGGAGCGACGCCGGTTGTTCGACCACCTGGTCCAGGCTCAGGAGACGGAACGACGCCGCATCGCGTGGGACGTCCATGACGACTCCATACAGGCGATGGTGGCTGTCGGAATGCGGCTGGAATTGCTCGCGGACCGCGTGCCGGAGCCACACGCCGCAGAACTGCAGCGTCTCGATACCTCGGTCCGCGAAGCGATCGGCCGGCTCCGCAGCCTGACCTTCCGGCTGCATCCCCCCGGCATCGACCGGCACGGCCTCGTCGAAGGACTCGCGAGCCACTTGGAAGACGTGGTGGGCTCATCCTGGGGGATGCCCTATGCGTTCGAACACCGGCTTGACCGGGAGCCTCCGCCCGAGACGGCCATCACCATCTTCCGGATCGTCCAGGAGACCCTGCTGAACGTCCACAAGCACGCCGGCGCGAGCAGGGTCGACATCAGCGTCGAATCGGTCGACAGGGGCGTACTGACTCGGGTCAAGGACGACGGGACCGGCGCGCCCAGGTCGGAGGACGGCACCCGCGAACACTTCGGGGTCATCGAGATGCGGGAGAGGGCCGAGACGGCAGGAGGCTGGTGGTCCATGCGGAGCCGGCCCGGTGCGGGCACGACGGTCGAGTTCTGGGTACCCGATCCCCATCCGCTACCCGACTCGACGCCGGTGGACGGTTCGCCGTGACAGAGGAGGCACCCGGCGGCTCCCCCGTCCCACCGCTCAGCGTGATCCTCTGCGACGACAACGTGATGCTTCTGGAGGTCCTGGGCGAGGTCGTTCAGGCCCAGCCCGACCTCGAGGTCGTCGGCACCGCGCGCAACGACGAGCAGGCGCTGCAGTTGGCGAACCGGTATCGACCGGACCTCGTGATCCTGGACGTCCGCTTCCCCGGTGGGGGCCCCTCCGTCGCCAGGGACATCGCCCGGTGTTCCCCCGCCAGCAGAATCGTGGCGTTCTCCGCGTACGACGACAAGGGCTCCGTCGAGAGGATGATGGACGCCGGTGTGTGCGGCTACGTACTCAAAGGCGCCAGCAACCGGGAACTTATCAGGGCCCTGCGCCAAGCGGCGGCATCTCGATAGGGAGGGGCACGAGAACGGGCTGACGTGCTTTCAGGCTGCCCTGGAACCCCCCACCGTGTCCACGAGCGGGCGCCGAGAACGCGATCGCGTTCAGGCCGCCGACGGTGGTCGGTGTTGCTAAGGGCTGTCCCGCCAGGAATTGCGGGACAGCCCTTAGGACCACCTTTGATCCGGTGCTCAGACCCAGGGACCGTCAGCGTTGCCGGCGAGAGGATTCATGGCGTAGGGAACCCACCACACGCAGAATCCGGAGAACCTCATGAACGACATGCTGGCCAGGTGCCTGACGGGCGGCGCGGGAATCGCCGCCGCCGTCGCTCTCCTCGTCGAAGTGCCCCTCTACTTCATCTATTCGGGTCCGCCACCAGACGGGGCCGTCGGGCGGTGCGACCTGGCACGGGCCGGACACCGAACGGAGCGGCGCGTACAGGGAGGTTCGGCCGAGGGGCTGAGGGCTGGGACAGGTCGCCGGTGCTGTGTTGCCGGTGGCCTGTTTGAGGTCCCCGGTCGCCTGTCGCCGGTCGTCCGTCACCGTTGGCCTGTCAGAGGTCCCCGGTCACCTGTCACCGGTCGTCCGTCACCGGTCCTGGGACGCTGGTGGATTCACCGATGGCAGCCCGCCCCGGCCCGTCGAGACTGCGGTCAGCCCATTGGGACACGCATTCACGGAGGCCATCCATGCGCATGCTTGCTCGGTTATCCCGGCGGTCACTGACCGCCACCACGCTGGGGGCGCTGCTCTGCGGCGCGCTCTTCGCCGTCGCCCCGCCGGCCGCCCCGGCCGAGGCTTCCGCCGCCGCGGCTGCGAGCCCCACGGTCACTCTCCCGCCCACCGGCACTCACGGCTTCCCGTTCCTCGCCGCGGCGGAGGACCTCGGCTCGTTCGGCTACGCGGAGAGCGAGTACTTCATCTCGGGCACCGCCACGTCCTACGCCAAGTCGGGCCTGTGGACGTCGGACGGCCGATGGAACGTCCGAGCGTCGGGCACCGCCCCGTACAAGAGCCGCCTGCTGGTGCGCCGCCCCGCCGATCCGGCGAAGTTCAACGGCACGGTGGTCGTGGAGTGGCTCAACGTCAGCGGCCAGCTCGACCTCTCTCCGGACTACTGGTTCGAGCGCGAGGAACTGCTGCGCGAGGGCTACGCCTGGGTCGGCGTCTCGGCCCAGGCCGTAGGGGTCAACGGCGGGCGGGGCGAGATCAAGGGCCTCAAGGGCTGGGACCCGGCCCGGTACGGCAGTCTCGTCCACCCGGGGGACGCCTTCGCCTACGACATCTTCTCCCAGGCGGGCCAGGCACTACGCGCCCCGAACGGGCTGAGCCCGCTCGGCGGGCTCCCGGTCCGGACGTTGCTCGCCGACGGCGAGTCGCAGTCGGCGGGCTTCATGACGACGTACGTCAACGCGGTCCAGCCGGTGTCCAAGGTCTACGACGGCTTCATGGTGCACAGCAACAGCGCGATCGCCTCGCCCATCAGCGGCGTACTCGCCGACACCCTGCTGATGCCCAACCCGTCGCGGATCAGAAGCGACCTGGCGGTGCCGACGTTCGTCGTGCTCACGGAGACGGATGTGCCGGCCGCTGCGATCGCCCGGCAGCCGGATACCACCAGCGTCGTGCACTGGGAGCTGGCCGGGACCGCGCACGGCGATCAGTGGGCCTTCGATCTCGGCGGCCCCACGCTGCAGAAGTCCGCGGGCGCGGCCGCGCCGTCGGCCGACTGTGCCGCCGGGTCGGCTCCATTCAACGACGGGCCCGGCCACTGGGCGATGAACGCCGCACTGCGCCACCTGGCCGTCTGGGCGCGGGGCGGTGCGCGGCCGCCGAGCGGCCAGCCGTTGAACACCGTCCTGCGCGACCCTGCCACCGGCCTGGCCACCGGGGGTGTCCGCCTCCCGGACGTCACGGTGCCCACCCGCACGCTCACCGGCTCGCGTGACACCACTGGCAGCGGCATCTTCTGCGGTCTGTACGGCGCCCGCGATCCGTGGAACGGCGACGCCGACGCCTGGGACCGGCACGACGACGGCGATCCGTCCGACCCCTTCTTCCCCGCCACGGCCGAGCCGGTGCTCAGCCGGCTCTACCCGACGCACGCCGACTATGTGGGCAAGGTGCGCACGGCCGCGCAGAGGTCCGTCGACGCCGGGTACTTGCTGCCGGAGGACGGGGCCGCGGTCGTCGATGCCGCGGAGGATTCGGGAATCGGCGGCTGACCCGCAGCACTCGGTAATCGGCGGCTGACCCACCAGCAGCCGGGCCGTCCGCTACCCCTGCCCCGGTACCACCGCGGCTCGGGGCAGCGGACGGCGTCCGGCTGCGGTGCGTTGGCGCTCCCCTCGGTTCCAGGACCTTCAAGCGATGGGGCGACGGTGGCCTTCTTGATGTCCGGTCGGTGCACATCAACGTGCGGCCCGCACAGCCCCGTTACCATCACGGCGCTCACCAGGTGGAGAGCGCTCCCACGGCCGCACAGACGTGGCCCGGTCCGCCCCGCGATCGCCTCCCGGCGCACCACCAGGAGATCAGCCCCTCCACGTCGCGCGCATGCATGCCCAGGTTGTGTTCGGCGCACAGAGGCCACGCCTGCCACAGACGCTCAGCGACGGTTTCCTGCGCGGCCTCGGCCACGATCGCCAAGGCATGGGGGGAGTCTTCTGCCGTCTTCGGGTACAGATGACTGCCGTGCCACTCGCCGTTGGCCAGGGCAACGTAGACACACTCCGGCTCGCCGGCCTCGTAGGAGGGCTGGGCCAGCAGTTGCAGGGGTCCGTGCTCAGGAAGAGTCACGGCCACGTCCTGGTTGAGGACCGCGAGAGCCCCGTCCCACAAGGGGTACGCGCCCCGTGGGACACGACGGACGTCGGATTGATCGAAGAGCGCGTGCACGGGGCCCATCCTCCCTTACGGACGCCCGACCTCAATCGCGCACGAAGTCGTCAGCGGGACGGCGTTGACCCGCGGTCATCCGCCGTACGCCGATGGGCGGCAGTCCAGGGTGAGCAGGCTTCGTGAGTCTCGTCGCGGCTCTCGCGGCGAAGCGGCGAGCGACGGGCCCGGGACGGCCGTGCAGCTGAGCAAATGCCCCCTCCGCGACCCGGCTCTGGGCTGCGGTGGCCGGAGCCGTACTCCCTGCCACGGGGGCGAGGACAGGCTTCACGCCGGGATCCCTGACCAGCCGGCAGCACTGCGGTGCTCCCGCGTCCGCCTTCCGGGCGGCTCGGGAGTGCGGTCTGGCTGGTGCGTTGGTCGATGAGAGCCGGGCCGGCCCGGTCCGGAGCAGGCCGCACAAGCCTTTCGATGTGCCGGGTGGGTGGAGACCTCGCCGGTGCTGCGAAGCCGTCAGGTGGCCCGCCCTGTTGCAGGTGCACATGAGGCCCCTGGTGCCGGGTACCCATGTGGTCATGACAGAAGTGGTTCAGGCGGGTATGTGGGGGCTGGTGGCGGGCTCGGCGCTGCTGGTCGGGGCGGCGGCCGGATACGGCTTGCGGGTTCCGCAGAAGGTGATCGCGACGGTGATGGCCTTCGGGGCCGGGGTCCTGTTGTCCGCGGTCAGCTTCGAACTGGTCGGGGAAGCGTACGAGCAGGCGGGACTCACGCCCGCGGCGGTCGGCACGCTGGCTGGTGCCCTGGCCTACACCGGCGGCAACATGTGGCTGGCGGGCCGGGGCGCTCGGCACCGCAAACGATCCGGCCACCAGAAGGAGCAGGCCCAGCCCTCCGAAGCCCAGCAAAGCGGCTCGGGCCTCGCACTGGCCTTTGGTGCGCTGCTCGACGGCGTGCCTGAGTCGGCGGTCATCGGTGTGAGCCTGCTCGACGGGGGAGCGGTGAGCATGGTGACCGTGGCGGCGGTCTTCATCAGCAATGTCCCCGAAGGCCTGTCCAGTTCCGCCGGAATGAAGAAGGCCGGCCGCGGCAAGGCCTACGTCTTCGGGGTGTGGGGTGCCATCGCCGCCGCCAGCACCCTCTCCGCGGTCCTCGGCTACAGCGTGATCGGCGGCTTCTCCCCAGCGGTGATCGCCGGTGTGACCGCCGTCGCCGCCGGAGCCATCCTCGCGATGGTCGCCGACACGATGATCCCCGAAGCGTTCCAGGACGCCCACCTGGCCATCGGCCTCGTCACGGTAAGCGGCTTCCTCGTCTCCTTCGCCCTTTCCCACACCTGACCACGCCGCCTACGGTGTGGTCGCCACGGACGGGGCCCTGCTCACGGCCCCCGCCTGTTAACGCCAGTGGAGGGGATCCCGTGCAGGCGAGGATCCGGTCTGTTCCCGACACACGGGACAGGGGACAGCGGACGACTCGCGCTCGCCACTGCGGACCGGATCGCCCTGCAGGTGGGAGGTGTTGATCGGGCTTTCCTCCGCCGCGGAGATCGTGGCCGACGCCTCCTTTGGCCACGCGGAAAAGGGCCGGCTTGAAGCTCGCAGGACGGGGTAGTGGGGTGGTGCTGCGGTCTGCAGCAGCCAGCCAGACGGGAGATTCATGTACCAGCAGGAGGTTGACGACAGCACGGATGAAAGGCGCGGCAAAACAGGCACCATGCGCAGCAGTGCGGCGTACGACATGGCTTCCGGCGAGATCGCCCGTGCCCGCGGGTTCGTGCGGGACTTCCTCGCGCAGGCCCACCTCCTCCACGGCTGGCCGGTGTCCGACCGGGCGACGGACGTCGCGCAGTTGGTGGTCAGTGAACTTGCGACCAACGTCTGCAAGTACGCTCCGGGTCCGTGTCTGCTGGACCTCGAATCCGACGGGATCACGCTGAGCATCACCATGTGGGACTCCGGCGCCGTGCTTCCCGCCGCTTCCGCCACCGACCCGACTCGCGTCGGTCAGCACGGCTTGGAACTCGTCCTCATGGTCTGCCAGAGCTTCGAGATCCGCCGTGAACCAGTCGGGAAGCGGCTGGTCGTCCGCCTTTCCCTTCTCGACAGCGCCGACCTGAATCCCGGCGGTCACACGGCCTGGTAGAGCTCCGCTGAGCTGTAACCCCAGGCGCTCACCGGGCCCGCGCACGGCCCGTGACCGAGCCGACCCGGGCGAGACGCCGGGGGAGAGCCCTGGCCGCACCCCTGGGGGAGGTGATGCGGGGTGGGAGCGCCTGGCCGTTCGCGCGGCGGTTTCACCAGCGCGAGCCACCTGACTGCACTGGGGGCAATGGCCGTCCCATGTCCCTGCTCATCACCGCTCGACAGCAGGCAGACTGCTCCCGTTTCGTGCCTGTGCTTGAGGAGATCCGCGTTCCACGCGTCGGCCCCCCCCGCCCTGCTCGGCGCGAAAGCCCGGCGACCTGCGGATGTGGACATCCGGGGGCACGCTCAGCGGCGGGTCGGATCGTGCAGTTGCCGGCGTGCTGAGCTGGGCTGCCTGCGGTGAAGAGATCGCCGAGGCAGCCCGTGAGCGAGTCGTCGGATCGCCGGTTCAGTTCAAGGAGTTGTACGTGTTCCAGCCGCTGCCGATCCTGGTGCGGGCTGCGAACGGGGCGGAGGCCTTGCCGGTGCCGCGGTAGAGCCACAGCGTTCCCGCCGTGTCACGGGCGACGGCATCGGGCTTGCCGTCAGCAGTCAGGTCACCCGTGGCGGTGAGCTGGTTGTAGGTGTTCCACCCGGCACCGACCTTGCTGCGGGTCGCGAAGGGGGCGGAGGCCTTGCCGGTGCCGCGGTACAGCCACAGTGTCCCGGCGTTGTCACGGGCGATGAGGTCGGGGTTGCCGTCTGCTGTCAGGTCGGCGGTGCCGGCGAGCCGACTGTAGGAGTTCCACCCCTTGCCTATCATGGCGCGCGTGGCGAAGGGAGTGGTGCTGTTGCCGGTTCCGCGGTAGAGCCACAGCGTCCCGGCCGTGTCGCGGGCGATGAGGTCGGGCTTGCCGTCGGCGGTGAGGTCCCCGGCCCCGTTGAGCTGGTTGTAGGTGTTCCAGCCGCCGCCGACGCGGACCTTCGCCGCGAACGGGCCGGCGCTCTTGGCCTGGTGGTACCACAGGGTTCCGGAGGCGTCGCGGCCGACGAGGCCGCCGGCCACCTTGTCGGATGACCACGGTGCCAGTTTGGTGAGGACGTTGTAGGTCTGCCAGCCGCTGCTGACTAGGCTGCGGGTGCGGAAGGGCGCGGCCCCGTTGCCGGTGCCTTGGTACAGCCACAGCTTGCCCGCTGTGTCACGGGCCAGGAGCGAGTGACGCTCCCGCACGGGAAGGCCGTTGACGGCGAAGACGGCGTCTGCGGTCAGGTCGTCCCGGCCCCAGGAGTACACCCGATACGAGGCGTGGGCCTGGATGTGCCAGCTTTCCGTGCCGGGCGCCGAGGTGAGCGTGTAGGTGATCTCGGTGTCACCGGGCGTCAGATCGCACGTGAGCAGGACGATCCCCAGGGTCAGCGAATCGTTCCGGTGGGTACAACTCGCGGACTCTCCTGCCGTCACCGATGTCACGCGGATATCGACCCCGTGGCTGCTCCATCCGTACTGCTCGGGCGCGGGGCCGAACCACAGATCCAGGTGCCCGCCGTCGACTGCGTGCACGCGCAGTGTCTGGGGCGACGACTTGCCGGCCTCGATGTCGGGGGCGTTGAAGGCGAGGCTGTTCTGAGCGACGTGCTCGGGCCTCTTCACAGTGAACGTCCCGGCGCCGTGCGTGCCGTCAGCCGGTGTGGCGCCGGCGGTCTGTGCGGCCTGAACAGCGGCGGTGAGGTCGGCGCCGGTCGGTGCGTAGACGGCGCCGTAGTAGCCCATGGTGTCGTGAGGCGTGTCCGCGGGGATGGTGACGACCGGAGCGAAGTGGTCACGGTCGCCGCTGACCCGGCACAGGTAGACGGCAATGGCCTGCGGGGCGGGTGTGCAGACCTTCTGGGCCCCGAAGGTGAGGCCTGCGGGGAGTCCGGCACCGTCACCGGGAGTGCCGGTGAGCGGCTTGGTGGCGTATGCGTAGACCATGGTGCCGTCCAGGACGGGCCCGGGCGCGGCCGCACCGGCCCCCCAGGTGCTATCCGGCCTCAGGACGACATTGTTCACGTGAACGATGGGGAGGTCCTGGGCGACCGCAGGTGCGGGAGTGATGCCGGTGGCGGCTGCCACAAGCGCACTGAGGGAACCTCCGACAGCGGCCACGCGGCCGATGTGCTTGTGTCTGGGCATGTCTGTCCTTGGAGAGTAGGAGGCTGCGCAGCCCGACACCATGGCCAACGGGGCGGTGAGGGCAACGCGAGGTCAAGAAGCAGTGGGGGCCTGGCGCCGGTCGGTCCGGTGCAGGAGGGTCGCGAGCAGTGAACGGGTGGAGGAGGCTGCGGCTTCGTGGCTCAGCCCTGTTTCATTGAGCACGACGGTGGCGAGGCCGCCTTTGTCGGCCCATGAGCATGCTGTACTTGCGTCGCCGAGCGGACCTGCGTAGGTGACACACCTCAGCCAGCCGCCGAGTCGGCCCGCGTCGGCGGTCCAGGCATGTGTCGGGGTGTTACCGGCGAACCGCAGTCCTTCTTCGAAGAACCTGGCGACATCGGCCGATGCCTCGTGAAAGTCGCCGGTGGCGCCGAAGACGAGGGTGGCGGGCACGAGCGCCTGGGGTGATCGGCCGTACGCGTACGAGAACGTCCGGCCGTCTCCCGTGCTCCACTCCGTGGCCATGGTGGATTCAAGAAGCGCCTGAACCGGATGGCCCGTGAGCAACGGGGCGCCACGGAAGGACGCGGGCGCCGACGTCGTGTAGCGCGGATAGGACCGGTACTGAGCGTTCGACCAGAGCAGCGAACCCGTCACGGACGCCACGACAACGGCCGCGGAGGTGAGAGCGACCACCCGGTGCCGCCGGGGGGCCGCGTCCGGCGGCGGCGGGCAGGGCGACACCTGAACATTCGGCCGGTGCTGCGGGCCACCGTCCGAACCAGGGGCGTTCTCTGCTGCGCCGGCCGGTGCCGCATCCATTTCCTTGGTGCGGTCGGCGATCGGCGCGGTGGCCGGCCCACGCAACTCCGCCCGCTTGCGGGCGCCACGCAGCATCAGCGAGAGCACGACGTACGGAAGGCAGACGACCAGTCCGAGCAGCGGCACCCACGCCGGAAGGTGGAATGCCGGGCGAGCCAGCACGATCGCGCTCACGAGCACCGCACCCAAAGGCAGACTGAGCAGGGGCGCCATCAGGATCCGAACCAGGAGGCCCCTCCCCGGCCGGGCGAGAACGGCAAGAGTCTCGGCACGCACCGCGAGGCGCAGATCGTATGGTTCCCGCCCCGACTGCTCCTGCGCACCCCTTGCGGCAGCAGCGAGGTTCGAAGTCGTCCTGACTGTTTCACGGACATCATGACGCTGCACCCGGGACGGGGACGGAGGTCTGATCCCGGTACCGGAGGAAGGCCGGCCCCGGTCGGCCGCGGCCTGCTCGAGACGCAGGGCCTGGGGTGAACCGGGAGCCACCTCGCGGAGCCGTTCGACCAGACCGGGTCCGCGGCCGTGACGGGCAGGGCGGTCGAAGGGATCGCTCCGCAGGCACAGTTCGGCGTAGCCGGCCAGCAGATCGGGGTCGTCCGGAAAAGCGGCGAGACCGCTTCGGTAGACCGTCTCCGCCCGGTCGTCGTGATCGTCCTCGTCCTCCGCCGCATGGGCGCGGCCCAGAACCGCATACAAGGCAGGACTCGGCCCGCACTGCTTCAGTGCCCCTTCCGCCGCGCCCCGGGCAGCGGCGAGCCGTCCGCCCAGCAGAGCGGCTTGCGCTCGCTCCGCCGCTGATTCCAGCTCGTCTTCTCCGGCGCGCACGGGAGCGGCCTCTGTGCTGTCCTGCATGTGTTCCCACCCCTGGTGCACAGGCCGATACGTAATCGGCCGCGCGTCACTATCACCTGCATCCCCGGAGCCGGTCAACTGATGGTTCCAGGCGATTCGCCAGGTCAGGAGAGAAAGGATGCTGAACTGGAGCGCCCTTGCCCTGGGTACGCGACTCCCTGGAGGGATCTTCACCTCCGTGCGAGCAGAACATCGGTGGCGTAGGAAGGCGGTCGTCAGGGCGTCGGCGAAACCGCGGTCGGCGGCCTGCACGGTGCAAGGGGTGTGGACGTGGCCGGTATCAGCCGTCTCGAGGGGTGAGCAGGCTCCCAGGCCCGGCCCCGTCCGCGAACAAGGTGCTGATGTTGTTCCACATGAAGGCTTCCTTCCACTCCGGACGCCCCTGAGTCCATCCGCTCAAGGCAGCGATCACCTTTTCCTGGGAGACCGTTCGGGTCTGGTAGTGCTCCGCCGCGGTCCCCTCCCGGAATTCCAGTTGCTAAGGGCTGTCCCGCAATTCCTGGCGGGCGCGCGACGCCAGCTACGGCACCTCGCCGCGTTGTCGAAACGCCCGAATACATCCAGTATGCGGGCGCCTCTCCGCCTTGCGATGCACCGCATCTGACGCCGCGCGCTGATCCACCAGGAATTGCGGGACAGCCCTTAGGTGTTGTCATCCCTCAACCACACCTGCACGTACCAGTCGCCGTCCGCGTCGCCGTCGACTCGCTCGACGATCACGAAGGCGTTGCCCCGGCCGAGGTTCGCCACCATCCGGCTGATCGCTGACGGCTCGGGATTCCCAGCCTGCCGACCGTGTTCATCTCTCGCTTGCAGCATGGGCCGATCATCGCTCCCGGGTCTGACACCGCACTCGACGCGGCAGAGAACTCATGAGGGCAAAGTGCCAGGGATGTTCTGAGCTCTCACACGTCGGGTGGCTTCACCAGGGAGCCAGAAAAGAACGCGGCTGCGTCGGTTGACGGGTTCTGGCTCGACTTCTGCGGTGCGCTCAACTCGGGTGACTGTCCGACAGGGCATCGACAAGCCGTGCGACAGGGTCGCCGGCGACCTCGTGCCGGGACTGGCGCGACGGCCAGGTTGACAACCCGTCATCTGCCCAGCGGGGCACCACGTGAAAGTGCACATGGGGTATCGACTGCTCAGATCCTGGCCCGTTGGCGCTGAGAATGTTCACGCCTCCGGCCTTCAACCCGGACCGCATCTTCGAGGCAAGCAGCTGGACCGTCGTCATGGTGCCGGCCAGGACATCCGGCGGCGTTTCGAAGATGTCGGCGTAGTGGGTCGTCGGAATCACCAGGGTGTGACCTGGCGCGAGCGGGTTCAACGGAGCGAACGCGGAGACCACAGGACCGCGGATCACCCAACGCGCGGTGCCGTCGCGGATCAGACTGCAGAAGACGCATTCCATACGGTCCGACTTTGCCAGGCCCGGTCGGCACCCGCCAGCCCATTCGATCCGCTGATCCGGCCAGATCCGCCGGGCCGCGCGGCCTGCCGTCGGGCAGTCCCACGTACCGCTGAGGGGAAGAGAACGGACAGGTCAGGGCATGCGGGGGGTGCGCAGCGCGATCATCGCGACGTCGTCATCGTTGTCGCTGGGCCGGACCTGGTCCAGCACCAGGTCGCAGAAGGAGTCGAGAGGCCGGTGGGCGAGGGAGGCCGCGTGGCGGCGCAACCGGTCGAGCCCGTGATCGAGGGAGTGGTGTGGGGACTCGACCAGTCCGTCGGTGTAGAGCAGAAGCGTGGCCTGTTCCGGCAGGACGGTGACGGCGTCGGGGCGGGGTCTGGTGACTCCGGTGCCGAGGAGTATGCCGTGGCCCTGGTCGAGGTAGCGGGCCTGACCGTCGTGGGTGACGAGCAGGGGCGGTGGGTGGCCGGCGTTCGTCCAGCGAAGGCGCCACAGGGCGTCTTCGCCGAGGGTGAGCCTGGCGAGGATCATGGTGGCCATGGGTACCTCGGCGATGTGCATCACTGCCTCGTCGAGCCGTGTGACGACGGCGCTGGGTGCGGCCTCGGGGTGGGACCAGGCGAAGGCGCGCAGCATGTTGCGGACCTGCGCCATGCCCGCCGCGGCGTCGAGATCGTGTCCGACGACGTCGCCGATGGCCAGGGCGTGGGCGTTGGCAGCCAGAGCGAAGGCGTCGTACCAGTCACCGCCCACGGACGAGGCGTCCGGAGCGGGTAGGTAACGCGCGGTCATCTCCAGCCCGGGCAGGACGGGCAGCTGAGGGAGCAAGTGGCGTTGCATGGTCTCGGCGACTTTGCGCTGGCGCTGGTACAGGCGCGCGTTGTCCAGCGCCAGCCCTGCCCGGCGTGTGAGGTCCTCCAGCAGCGGCAGGTCGGCGGGGGTGAAGGCGTCGTGACGCTCGGCGCGGCCCAGGGTGAGGGCGCCGAGGACGTCACGCAGTCCGCGAATGGGCGCGATGACGGCGGAGTGCATCCCGGTCGCGGTGAACAGCGCCTGCTGCTCGACCGCGATGCCGGAGTCGGGCGGCCCTTGGTAGGTGGCGGGACCGGCAAGGGAGGATGCGGCGCCACGCAGGGCCCGTGACAGGGGCATCGGCGACTCTGCCGGCACGGGAGGCATCGGGCCTTGCAGATCGTCCCGCTCGACGAGGATGCCGTCCTTGTGTTCCACCACGAGAACACGTCGCACTTCGTCACGCTCAGTGATCAGATCGAAGACGGCCCAGTCCGCGAGCCGGGGCACCGTCAGAGCCGCCAGCCGGCGCAGCGCCTCGTCCACGTCCAGGGTGGAGGTGAGCTGCGTGGTCGTCTCCGCCAGCAGGGCCAGCCGGTCCAGCTCCGTCAGCGGCGCGGAAGGCCCGCCCTCGTCGGGCAGGACGGTCGGCCGCGTCGGCTCGTACAGCAGCGCCAGCGCACCTGCCCCGCCCGGGCCGGGCGCGCAGGGCGTGACCAGCCAGGACAGCCGCACGAGAGTGCCGTCCCCGCGGGCGAACCACTCGGCGTCGCCATGTCCCGTGTCGCCCGTGAGGAGGGCTTTCCTCATCCGGCAGCGGGTGCGCGGCACAGCGTGCCCGTATTCGTCCCTGTGGAGCAGGTCGTGGAGGTCCTGGCCGACGAGATCGGAAACGTCCCTGTCCAGCAGCCTTTGGGTTGCGGTGTTGACCGCGACGATCAGGCCGTCGTCATCGACCGCGATGGCGGACACCAGCAGGTTTTCCAGGGTTTCCCCGAGCAGGGCGCCAGAACGCGCCTGGTGCCCGGACGGGAAAACATTCTCCCCGGGAACGGCGACGTCGTCCATGTCCCTCCTCATTCAAGTCCTGAATCGAAGGGGCTCCAGCCCCAAACGGATCGCGTACCCCCACCGCATTTCGCCATGCGCCGAAGGCTCCTCTTCAGAATCTCATTCTCGCGACCGGGAGCCGATTCGACGGAACGATCAGGGTTTCCCGCTCGAGTACCTACCGAACGCCCGCATGGCGAGGGCACCCGCCAGCGGCCCGGGTGCCAGGAGGAGGAAGGCGTGACGCCAGCCGGCGGCCTCGGCCAGCAGAGGGGTGAGCTGGATGGTGATGACCGTCAGCGCGAATCCGATCGCGGTCTGGGCGGTGAGGGCCGTCCCGATGTAGCGGTGATCGGCGACCTCGCTCAGTGATGTTGAGAACACCCCCGAGTCCGCGATCACGGCCGCACCCCACAGCGTACAGAAGGCGAACAGAAGCAGCGCGGAGGCGTGGAAGAAGAAGGGGGAGACCAGGCAGCACAGGCCGCTGAGAAGGAGGGCTGTCATGGCGGCGGGTGGGCGGCCGAAACGGTCGGCGCCCCAGCCGCCGAGCAGGCATCCGGCAGCTCCGCCGAGCCCCATGGTGAGGAACACGGTGATCTCCACCGAACCCGGCAGGCTCTTGGCGGCAGGCGTGGCCAGCAGGAAGGACGGGATCCAGGTCCACAGGGCGTAGAGCTCCCACATGTGCCCGAAGTAGCCGAGGTTGGCCAGCCGTGGCCCGCGCTCGGTGAACATGGTCAGCGCATACCTGGGATTGCGTGCAGGAGCGGACTTCGCCGCGTAGGGCCCTGGCCGGACGAGGAGCAGAGCGATGGCGGAACCCGCGAATCCAGCTGCCGCTGCGGCCAGCAGCACGTCACGCCAGCGCAGGGACCCCACCCCGGCGATCAGATGAGGAAGCGCGGAGCCAAGGGTGAGGGCGGCGATCAGGACGCCCATGGTCCTGGCCCGTCCGGCGCTGCCGGACCAGGAGACCATCAGCTTCATACCGGTGGGGTAGACGCCGGCCAGGAACATGCCCGTCATGAAACGCAGCGGGATGGCGACGGCCAGCTGGTCGGCGACGAGGGCCAGCACCACCGTGCAGACGGCGGCTGCCGCTGCACTGGCGGCGAGCAGACGCTGCGACGGGATGCGGTCAGCCAGGTTCAGAGTGGCCGAGGCCACGGCTCCGACGACGAAACCGATCTGTACCGAGGCCGTCAGCCACACCGCACCGCCGGCGGTGAGCCCCCAGTCGGCCCGGAGGCTGGGAACCACCGCCGACATGGAGAACCACACGGCGAGTCCGAGCACTTGCACCGCGGCGATCGCACCGCGTTGCACGACGATGTTCACGCATACCCCTCTTGGGTCGAGCCGTTGCTCCGTCGACGTGCGCGCGGTGGCCGAAGGCCGACCCTAACGCCCACAGCCCCCTGCGTACCGGAGGGGCACTCCTCCGGGGCCGGAGTGCCGGAGAGGGTCCAGGCTCGGACCGGGCTCCCGAGCAGCGTCCAGAGCTTTTCGAGCAGCAGCAGCCCAGCAGTAGCTCAGCAGCAGCCCAGCAGTAGTTCAGCTCGGACTGGGCGGGGCGAATCGCCGACGCGTTACTCAGCTCGCCGCAGGGTGACCCGCTCCGGCGACTCCGTGGGCGCGTGCGGGGGAGGGGCCCAGCGGCTCGTCGTCCGGCTCCCGGAATTCCCGCCCGGCCTGCTTCCCGTCCCTGGCGCGCGTCCACGAAGCCGTTGCCGTACCGATCATGGAGTCCGCGATCGAACGGGAGCCCGACGGGGTGGTCGCGGGCCCTGCCCGGCAGGAGAGCAGGGCCTGGCGGCGTACGGGAAAAATGCAGGGGAGTGGAGGGCCGCGCGCTGCTACGGTCGGGCGTCATGAGCTGGCTCCCCGATGACTTCGTCCATCCCGTTCTGGTGCCGCTGCCGGGCGGGGGCCATCACCTGCGGCCGATCCGGGAGGCGGACACCCCGCTCGACTATCCGGCGGTGATGGGTTCGCGCGAGCGGCTATGGACCATCTTCGGCCCGGCCTGGGGCTGGCCCGCGGACACCATGACCTACGAGGCCGACCAGGCCGACCTGCTGCGGCACGAGAAGGAGATCGCGGCACACCGGTCTTTCAACTACGCGCTGTTCGACACGGGGGAGACAGCTCTGCTCGGCTGCGTCTACATCGACCCGCCGGAGAAGGCCGGCGCGGACGGCGAGATCTCCTGGTGGGTGGTGGACGAGCTGGTGGGCAGCAAGGTCGAGCAGGCCTTCGACGAGCTGGTGCCGCAGTGGATCGCCGCCGACTGGCCATTCGAGCAGCCGCGCTTCCTCGGCCGCGAGATTGCCTGGTCGGACTGGCTCGCCCTGCCGGCGCACCCCGACGCGTAAGCAGCTTGTGTCGTATCCGGCCCGGGGCGGCCTTTCCCCTGGTCATCTACCCGGGGCGGGAAGCCGGAGGCGTACTGCCAGGGGCCGGTGCGGGGCGCTGTGCGCTGTCTCGTGAACCGCGGGATCAAGCGGCGGGGATGCCCCGCGACTTCGCCCCGGCCTGCGACGGGCCGGGCTCGACGGCCGTCGCCTGTACGGACGGATGACCTGGTCAGCTGCTGTCCGGCGGATCATGGCGGCCCGGGCTTCAGGCCATGCACAACAACCTGACGGAGCATGCCACATGTCTTTACGGAGATGAGTACCGACCACGCCGGAGTGCGGGCTCGAACACCGGGAGCACTACTTCGTCGAGGAGCTGACGTTCGCCGACGCGGAGGCGATCCTTGCCATGCTTCATGAACTCTGCCCGCACGTGGTGGACGGCTGCCTGCCGGTCCGGATACGGAATCTGGCCTATCGGCCGGCCCTCCTGCTGCGGCCGGACGAACCGGCACTGCCCTCAGCCGCGCTCGGCCCCGGCCTCGGCCCGCTCGGCGACAGGCACGGCCAGGGGACGGGCGAGGCCCACCACGCCTTCGTCGAGACGCTGCAGGTGACGCAGCACGCGGACCGTCACCGTGCCGGAGGGCTGCGTACCGGAACCGTCGTCCCGGAGCGTCGAGGCGATGGTGGCACCCGACTCGACCTCGCCCGCGGCCCCTTCATCCTCGACATACGCCGCGAGGACCCCGATGTTGTGGGCGATCCGCTGTCCGGCGCCGTGCAGGCGGGGGTCGGCCGCGATGGTCTTGCTCTGCGGGACCAGCTCGGCGGTCGCCGCGAGTGAGCGGGCGTGGTAGGCGCAGGTCTCCAACAGCGCCACCAGGTAGCGGACGGTCCGACGCCGGCCGCGCAGGGGAGTGACCGGAAGGGTCAGCGGGCCGGTGGAGTCCCGCAGTTCGTCCAGGGCCGTGTCGAGACTGCGGGCCTTGCTGAGCAGGTCGGAGGCGGGCCCGCCGCTGAGCTGCTCCACCGCTGCCGACACGACGTCCCCCAGCCGTTCGAGGACCGTTCCCAGCAGTTCGTCGGTACGGCGGTCGGTGCGCACCGGCAGCACCAGGACGGCGGCGACGACCCCGCATGCGGCGCCGATCGCGGTCTCCTCGATCCGCAGCACCAGCACGTCGAAGCTGTAGGAGTTCAGCAGCGTGTACAGCAGGCCCAGCATGGCCGTGACGAAAAAGGACATGACCGCGTACGACAGCGGTGCCGTGAAGAACATCGCGAAGATGAAGACGAGGACCAGCGCGAACGAGAGCCAGGTGTGGCCGCCGACCAGTCCCGCCAGTGCGACGCCGGCGATGGCGCCCAGGAAGGTGCCCAGGAGCCGCCGGTACCCCTTGACCAGGATCTCGCCGGTGGAAGCCGTGTTCAGGAAGACCACCCAGCAGGTGAGGACGGCCCAGTACCAGCGCTGGGTGGACAGCAGCTCCCCGCCGATCATGGCCAGGACGGAGCCGACGGACACCTGGAAGGCCGCCCTCGTGGTGGGACGCCGCAGTCCGCCGGGGTCCTTTGCGGCCTCCGGCTTCCCGGCCGAGGCGAGCGCGATGTCCTCGGCGTCGAACTCCTCGCGGGAACGCGTGGTCGCCGGGGAGTCGTCGGACTCGTCCTGAGGGCCGTCCAGCGCGAGGCGCAGGCCCAGGACGGACCGGGCGGCCTCGCCGATGCCGCGAAAGGCGTCCTGGATGCCCGCGGGGGCGGACGGAAGCTTCTCCTCGTCACGGTAGCCGAGCAGCCGGTTGCGTAGGTGGGCCACCGCGGTTCCCCCGTCGCGCGCCGCGGGCCGGCTGACCAGGAGGTGCAGAGCCTTGAGGTCCCGGCGCAGGGCGATGGTCGCGTCGTCCTCGGCCGCGGGCCTCCAGTCATCGGTGAGTCGCACGGGGGCGTGCGGCAGATGAAGGGTGAGGGTGTCCGCGCTCTCGACACTGCGGGCGTTCAGCAGCAGCATTCCCAGCCGTTCCGTGGCGATCTCCGCGTCGGCGACCCGGCGTTGCAGCAGGGCCGCCTCGTCCGCGTCCCGCGTGCCCTCCTCAAGACGGCCCTGGATCATCAGCGCGGCCTCGTGCAGTCGCGCCGTACGGCGCCGCATGTCGTCGAGCACCTTCTCCAGTTGCTCGGGGCCCGCGTCGAGCAACTCGATCTGCATGGCGACGAGCTGCGCCAGCCGGGTCCGGAAGGCATCACGCAGGCGCGTCAGGACGCGTGAGGGCGTCTCCGGGACGAGGCCGAAGCGCACCGCCGCGCTGCAGCCGAACCCGACGGCCACCGACAGCCAGAGTGCGGGCAGGGCGGACGTCGAGGCGCCGACGAAAAGGGCGAGGAAGTAGATCTGGAAGCCGATGAGGCCGAGTGCCTTACCTCGGTCGCCGAAGCGCCGGCAGTAGACGGCACCGAAGATGAGGACGACGAAGAACAGGTCGCCGGCCACGACCTGCGAGGCCAGCAGCGGGCCCAGCGACATCGCGACGAGTGCGACCGGCAGACCGAGTGCGAGGGTGACCGCCTGGTCGCGTACGCCCTTGTCCTTGATCGCGAAAGTGGAGGTCATCGCTGTCATCGCACCGGCCACCATGTAGGTGACCCCCGTGTCGAGCAGCGCGAGGACGACCAGAGTCAGGGCGATCGCCGAGACGGTTCGCAGCCCTGCCGTGAGCCGGAGCAGCCCCGGATCCGATGCCGCGAACCGATCCCACACCATGGCCCCGCCCCGCCGCCGCACTGCCCTCACCCTGCACTTTCGCCCGCTGACCGCCGTGATTCGCCTGCCGTTCAGCATCGCACGGCAACGGACCGGCGGATGATCACGGGTCGGTGTCCGGAAGGCGGGCCGGCCGGCGTCGGCCGCTGGCCGACGTCAGCATCGGCCCGCTCGCCGACGCGACCGTCGCACGCGGCAGCGCGCCGCACGGTCCGGGGGGGCGGAGCGTGCGGCGCGCAGGCGTGTGAGGACCACCCTTCGGGACCGGTCGGCCAGGCGCACCGGTGGCACGGGACACCTACGCCTCGGCAAGGACGGGTTTGTTCGCAGTCCTGCCGAGGAAGCACGCGTGCGAGTGCGGGCGGCAGCGGTCCGTCAGGCAGTGAGGAGGGAGTCGTCCTGAGGGCGCGCGCCGGGCAGTTGGTGGCGCGCCGCGATGAGGGCGGCGTCTATGTCGCGGGTGCCGGTGGAAACGCACAGCGTGTAGGCGATGTCGTCCATCCGCTGCCGGACTTCGGCGTCGCCTTTTTCAGCGTGCAGAATGCTCAGGGTGTCGTACTGCTCGATGAGATTCCGCAGGACCGCGGGGTGTGCCATGAGCACCGGGCGTCTCCTTGTCGTCGTCACACACGTGGGTCATTCAGCGCCTCGCCTACCCCGGCCCCGGGGCGGTACACCACCCTCGGTGCTGATCTCCGGCCGATCCGCGCCGACGTGACCGGGACGCGACGCCGCACCGCGCTCCGCCGGGGCTCATGCGACCGACGGGACCGGGCCGCCGCCGACGCGGGGCTCGATCGTGCAGGCGCCCTCCTCACGCCAGAGGAATTCGGTTGCGCCGGAATCGGCGAGCCCCATGAGGTAGCCCCATGGGCGATGCCACGGAACAGACGCGAGGGGCCGGGCCGGGACGAGACCGCGTGGTCACGGCACAACCGGCAGCATGGCGCCGGTCGGCGGTGCTCGCAGCCCTGATGCTGGCCGCCTTCACCTTCAACACCGCGGAGAACCTGCCGATCGGCCTTCTCGGACCCCTCTCCGAAAGCCTGCGGGTGTCAGTGTCAGCGGTCGGTCTGTTGGTCACCGGCTATGGCGTGACGGTGGCCGTCGCGTCCTTGCCTCTCGCCCACGTCATGCGCGCCGTGCCACGACGGCATGCGCTCACGGGACTGCTGGCCGCGCTGGTGCTGTCCAGTCTGGTTGCGGCGTCGGCGACGTCGTACTGGCTGCTCCTCGGGGCACGCCTGCTGACAGCGCTCGCCCAGGCGCTGTTCTGGGCTGTGATGGGGCCGGTCGCGGTGGGCCTGTTCGGCCCCGAGGTCCGTGGGCGTGTGGTCGGGGCCCTTTCGTTCGCCGGTTCGCTCGCCCTCGTGCTCGGCGTTCCCCTCGGGACGTGGCTGGGCCGGCGGAACGGCTGGCCGGTGCCTGTCGCCATGCTGGCGGCTCTGGCGCTCGTCTCTCTGGTGACGATCACCACCTTGCTGCCGACTACGCGTCCGGAGGAGGAGCCGGCCGCCTACGGAATCGATCCCGACGCCCGCCGGTTCAGGATCGTGCTGGCGGCCGGGACCCTTTCCGCCACCGGGGCGTTCACGGGATACACGTACATCGTGAAGTTCCTGGAAGACGTGAGCGGGTTCTCCCCGAGCGCGGTCACTGCCCTGCTCGTGGCCTTCGGCGTGGCGTGTCTGGCCGGGGTCAGCATCACAGGCGCCTTGCTGGACCGCTTTCCCCGGGCCGCCCTGACCACCGCCCTCGCCACGCAGGCCGTGGGCATGCTCGGCCTGTACACGGTCGGCACCGATCCGGTGGCGGCGGTGGTGTTCCTGTCGCTGATGGGCGGTGCCCTCGGACCGGTGTTCATGACTGCCCAGAACGCGATGCTGCATTGCGCACCGGGCCGCACGGACATGGCCCTCGCGGCCAACTCCGGCTCCTACAACGCCGGAATCGCGATGGGTGCCGCGCTCGGAGGACTCGTCCTGCCGCTCGCCGGCGTACGCGGCACATTCCTCGCCGGCGGGCTGCTGACCGTCGGGGCGTGCGCGGTGATACTTGGCGGACGACTGGGTGCCCCGGCAGGTCGAAAGCGGGAGCAGGAGAGGGAGTAGCGCACCGTCGGAGTGACTCCCTCCCGCCAGTGGTCCGGGGCGGACGTACGGGATGCCGCCCTGAACCCGAACCCGCCGCCGAAGGCCCGCCCCGCCGACATCCGGGGTGTACGGGGTAGTGACGGATCCGCCGAAGCGGAGGAGGAGCAGCGCCTTGGCGGGGGCGGTGGGGGCGTCCGCGGGGCGGCCCACAGGGCGCGGACCCGGCCCGCCTCGCTGCTTGGCTCTGGTGGGGCCGACTGTCCGGCCGGCCCCCCGGAGTCAGAGGTTGATCATGTGGCCGGTGAGGCCGTGGAACGCTTCCTGGAGTGCCTCGCCGAGGGTGGGGTGCGTATGGACGTTGCGGGCGAGTTCGGCGGCGGTCAGATCCCACTTCTGCGCGAGGGTGAGCTCGGGGAGGAGTTCGGCGACGTCGGCGCCGATCATGTGTCCGCCGAGGAGCTCGCCGTGCTTCGCGTCGGCGACGAGCTTGACGAAGCCGCCCGGTTCGCCGAGGCCGTGGGCCTTGCCGTTGGCGGTGAAGGGGAACTTGGCGACCAGTACGTCGTGGCCTTCGTCGCGGGCCTGCTGCTCGGTCAGCCCGAACGAGGCGACCTGCGGCTGGCTGAACGTCGCGCGGGGCATCATCCGGTAGTCGCCCAGCGGCATCGTCTCGGCCCCGGCGAGGGTCTCGGCGGCGACGACGCCCTGCGCCTCGGCGACATGGGCGAGTTGGAGCTTGGCGGTGACGTCGCCGATCGCGTACAGGTGCGGTACCGAGGTCCGCATGTGCTCGTCGATCGCGACGGCGCCCCGGTCGGTGAGGGCGACGCCCGTGTTCTCCAGGCCGTATCCGGTGGTGCGCGGGGCGAAACCGACCGACATGAGGACCTTGTCGGTACGGATCTCCGACCGCTTGCCGTCGGCCGTGGTGTACGTGACCGTGACGGAGGATCCCTCGTCCTTGACGGCCTCGACCTTGGCGGAGGTCAGGAGGGTGACGCCGAGCTTCTTGTACTGGCGCGTGATCTCCTTCGACACCTCGGCGTCCTCGTTGGGCAGGGCCCGGTCGAGGAATTCGAGGATCGTGACCTCGACACCGTAGTTGCGCAGTACGTAGGCGAACTCCATGCCGATCGCTCCGGCGCCGACGATGACGATGGAGGCGGGCAGCTCACGCTGAAGGATCTGCGTCTCGTAGGTGACGACGTTCTCGCTGAGCTCGACGCCCGGCAGCAGCTTCACGGTGGAGCCGGTGGCGATGACGGCGTCGTCGAAGGTGACGGTCTGCCTCCCGCCGGCGGTGAGGGCGACGTCGATGGTGCGGGCGTCGGTGAAGGTGCCGTGGCCGTCGATCTCGGTGATGCCGTTCTTCTTCATGAGGAAGTGCACGCCTTTGACCCGGCCGTCGGCCACCTGCCGGCTGCGGTCGTAGGCCGCGCCGTAGTCGAAGCTGACGTCGCCCGAGATGCCGAACTGCGCGGCCTGGTGGTGGAAGGTGTGGGCGAGTTCGGCGTTGCGCAACAGTGCCTTGGAGGGAATGCAGCCGACGTTCAGGCAGATGCCTCCCCAGTACTGCTTTTCGATGACGGCGACACTCTTGCCCAGCTGGGCGGCGCGGATCGCGGCGACGTAGCCGCCGGGCCCGGCGCCGAGGACGACGACGTCGAAGTGCGTGCTGCTCATGGACGTTCTCCTTCTTGTTGCCCCGGGTCATCGTCCTGCCGGCGGCAGGCAGTCACATCGCGGGACGACGAGCCGCCCACTGTCCCGGTCTGGTGGAGGGGCGGCTCGTGCACGCTGGGGTCAGGCGTGGACCAGGGGCGGGCAGTGGGTTGTCCCGCCTCGCCGCCGCCGTACAGGGTAGCCGGGAGGTGATCAGTCTCCTTCCGTCAAAGCCGCGTGCGCGGCCTCGAGAATCTCCTCGGAGAGGGGGGAGCCGTTGGTGGCGCGGGAGAGGACCAGCGCGCCGAACAGGGTGCAGAGGCGGACGAGGCCGTCCTCGTCGTCGGTGGCGAGGAAGCCGGCGAAGCCGGCCACCCCTTCGGCATAGACACGACGGGCCTCCGGCCCGCCGCCTTCGCGCGCGATGTCGCCGGCGAGCGCGGCGACCGGGCAGCCCCCCGCCGCGTCGTCGCGGTGCTCGACGGAGAGGTACGTGTCGATCAGCGTCTGCTGGGCCGCCCCGCGCCGCCCGTCGTGCTCGAGCCCGGCGGTGTAGCGCTGCGAGAGCTGGGCGAAGGCGTGGGCGGTGGCCTCGTCGACGAGCGCCTCCTTGGAGGCGAACTGCTTGTAGAAGGCGCCGTGGGTGAGGCCGGCCGCTTTCATCAGGTCGGCGACGCTGACCTGTGTGCCCTGCTCCCGGAACAGCCGGGATGCGGTGTCCACCACCCGCATGCGATTTTCCTGCGCCTGTGCCTGCGATACGCGGCCCATGACCGCCTCCCATTTGGATGTCGACTGGCATCTATCATAGGCCTGTGTTTAGATTGGATGCATAATCTAAATCGTGCGGGTGGCCCGAGGCGCCTGCTGGACCAGGAGCGGACATGGAACTCGACAATGCGGTAGCGGTCGTCACCGGCGCCAACCGGGGGCTTGGCCGGCACCTGGCCGCCCAGCTCATCGAGCGCGGCGCGAAGGTGTACGGCGCGGCCCGGCGCCCCGAGACGGTCGACGTGCCGGGCGTCATCCCGCTGAGGCTGGACGTCACCGACGAGGCGTCGGTCAAGGAGGCCGCACGCGTGGCGTCCGACGCGACCCTGCTGATCAACAACGCGGGCGTCTCCACCGGCGCGACCCTGATCGGAGGCGACACGGTCGAGGTCCGCCGGGAGATGGAGACGAACTTCTTCGGCCCGCTCGCCGCGACCCGCGCATTCGCCCCCGTCATCGAGGGCAACGGCGGCGGCGCCGTACTCAACGTCCTGTCCGCCCTGTCCTGGTTCCACCCGGCCGGTCTCGGCTCCTACGCCGCGTCCAAGGCCGCAGCGTGGGCGCTGACCGACGCGACCCGTGAGGAGCTGGCACCGCGCGGCATCACCGTCTCGGCGCTGCACGTCGGCTACATGGACACCGACATGGCCGCGGCCGTGCCCGCCGATCAGAAGGTCGCCGCCGCCGAGGTCGCGGCCCAGGCCCTGTCCGGCATCGAGACCGGCCTGCCCGAGATCCTCGCGGACGAGACCAGCCGGTACGTCAAGCAGAGCCTGTCCGCGGCACCCCAGCCGAACGCGGGCTGACGCTCACCCCTCCACCCCGGCGCGGCCGCCTCCCCGCCCCTCGCGCACGGACCTCCCGTGTGTGGCACGGCCTTCGGACACCGGACCCGACCGCGTGTCTCCGAGTACGCGCTCGGCATCGCGAACTCCCGCCCAGCGGGTGTTCCGGGTGCGCGAGCGCGCCACCCGTTCCGTGGCGGCCGCGAGCGCCCCCATCATCGGCCCGCGACCTCTCCCGGCTCCGCAGTCACCTCGGCGCCTTCGATGTCCAGCTGACCGACGAGCAGGACACCCGTCCGATGCCGGAGCAGTGTCGCTCGGCGTGCCGTACGAGGGGAGCGCCGCCTCCCCGGACCGGCTCCAGGGAGGCGGCGTCGATCGCGGCACCGGCCCCGTGACCTGAGGGGGGAACGCGGGAGCGCGCGGTGCGCCCGCGCCGCAGCCCGGAAACAACACAACTGTCTCGTACGGGAGAAGCCCGGCGCGAGTGGAACCCCGCCTTCTCACGGACGGGAACAGAACGGAGACGATGAGGAAGGCCTTCATGGTCGAGAAGTACGGCGGCCGGGCCGGGATGCGCGCCGCCGAGGTACCCGAACCGGAGGTGGGTGCCGACGACGTCCTGGTCAGGATCCACGCGGCCGGCGTCAACCCGCTGGACCTCAAGGTGCGCAAGGGCGACTTCAAGGCGTTCATGCCGTACCGCCTTCCGCTCGTGCTGGGCAACGACCTCGCCGGGACGGTCGTCCGGGCCGGCCCGTCCGTCACCCGCTTCGCGGTGGGCGACGAGGTCTACGCCCGCCCGGACAAGGACCGCATCGGGACGTTCGCCGAACGCATCGCCGTCCACCAGGACGACCTGGCGCCCAAGCCGGCCACCCTCACCATGGCCGAGACCGCCTCCCTAGCTCTGGTCGCCCTGACCGCATGGCAGGCCCTGGTCGAGCGGGCGCGGATGCGGCCGGGCCAGAAGGTCCTCATCCACGCGGGCGCCGGCGGCCTGGGCTCCATCGCCGTCCAGCCGGCCAAAGCGCTGGGCGCGCACGTGGCCACCACCGTGAGCACCGCCAAGGTCGGCCTGGCCGGCGACCTCGGTGCCGACGTCGTCGTCGACTGCCGCACCCAGGACTTCGAAGAGGTCCTCGGGGGTACGACGTCGTCCTCGACAGCCTCGGCGGCGAGAACCCCGCCAGGTCCCTGCGCGTGCTCAAGCCCGGCGGCCTGGCCATCAGCGTGGCGGGACCGCACCCGACTTCGCCCGGCCGGGCAGGGGTGGGGCGCGTGACCGGCGCACGGGGGCGCGGCGGATTTTGTTCGTGCCGGAGAGTCTGCGGGCGCACGCCGACGGTTATCCGGATTCGTTCGGGTCGTAATCAGTGATACGCGCACAATAGGGGCACCGGGTGGCTGGATGTTTCCCCTGAGGGCGCGTTGGCATATGTCGGGGGCGAGCCGGGGAGTGGTTGCCGGATTGCGGACTCGCAGGCAATGGGCTGGATTTCGCGTCTTCGGCCGTTGAGGGTCCTCTATTGTGATTGCACGGGACGGGTCAATCCGGGCAAGTCTTGGTGGGCCCGTCGGCGCGGCCTCCCTGTATCCAGGTCCACCGTAATTCCGTCGTGCGTGGCCGTTAGTGCTCCGCAACGGGGGGTAGGCGGGGGCGTGGACGGAGGGAATTGATCTGCGCAAGCGTGTCCGAAAATCGCTGATGAACATGTCGTGGAAAGCGTGAGAACGGGACAGGGGGCGGTCGTGAGCAATCCTTTTGATGACGAGTCGGGGCGGTTCGTGACGCTGGTGAATGGTGAGGGTCAGTACTCGCTGTGGCCGGCGCATCTCGACATCCCGGGCGGCTGGAGTGTGGGGGGACCGGAGGGATCGCGTCAGGAGTGTCTGGATGCGATCGAGGCCGCATGGACGGACATGCGACCCGCGAGTCTGGTGCGGGCGATGGAGGCCGGCACGGGATAGGGCCTCCGGGCCGCGAGAGAGCCCCGGGTCGTCGGGGGTGTCCGCTCGCCTCTGGGTGTCTGCGGGTTCTGAGACTTCTGCCTGATCGAGTGTGCTCACATTCGGGCAAAATCGATCAGGTAGAAGTGGTCATCGATCATATCGTGTCCGCAAGATTTCATGCCGCTTTCATATGGCTGTCGTGAATCACCGGTTGACTTCCGCGTGATTCCTCTCTGATTCATGAAGGCCGCGAAGTGCCTTGCCGAGTGCCGGAGTCGGCAAGGATCCCGGTGCTGCCCTCTGTCATGGGCGCCGCGTTGTGCCCGGCCATTGCCAGCTATGCGTGCTGCACCGGAGTGGTCGGCTTCGGCCTGCCTTCTTCGTCCCCCGAAACTCTCCCCAAAGGTGTGACTCGGCATGCGTGAAAACGACTCCCCCTCTTCCCGCACGGCTCCAGCAGAGCCCTTTGGGATCACTGCGGCTCAACAGGGCGTCTGGTACGGGCAACTGGTGGATCCGGACAGTCCGAAATACAACATCGGGGAGTGCTTCGAGATTCGTGGAGGCCTCGACGAGCCGTTGTTCGCCGCGGCGCTGGACCGGGCTGTAGCGCTGTGCGACAGCCTCAACGTGGAGTTCGTCGTCAGTGGCGAGAGTGTCCGTCAACAGGTCGTCCGCCGCCCCCTGGCGGGAACCAGCCGGCTCCGTGTGGTCGACCTGTCCGACGCCGAGGATCCCGTAGGGGAGGCCGAGCGCTACCTCGCGGACGACATGGCGACCGTCCACGGGCTCGACGCCCCTCACTACCACTTCGCGTTGCTGCGCCTCGGCCGGCGACTGCACTACTGGTACGTGCGCTTTCACCACATAGTCGTCGACGGCCTCGGCGGCGCCGTCTTCGCCCGCACCGTGGCCGACCTCTACGCGCGTGCTGTGCGCGGAGAGAACCTGGCGGAAGCCGAGCTGCCGGCCGCGCCCCTGCGCGACCTCGTCGCCGACGAGGTGGCCTACCGCGGCTCGGAGCGGTACGAGTCCGACCGGGCGTACTGGACCGGCCGGTTCGCGGACCTGGCCACCGACCGCGTCGTCGGCCCGCCCGGTGCCGGGGGCGAAGCGGACGCACACGGCGGCCGGGCGCTCATACGCCGGCCCACCGACGCTCCGCCGCCGGCGGCCCTCGCCGGACCGGACAGCCGGCTGCACACCGGTGAGACGCTGCCCTTAGCCGTCTTCGACAGCCTGCGCCGGCTCGCCTCCGCCAACCGCACCACCTGGAGCGCCGTCCTCGTCAGTGCGGTCGCAGCCTACGTCGGCCGGGTCACCGGAACGCAGGAAGTCACCGTGGGCCTCGCCTCCAACGGCCGGCACGGCGGTCTGCGGCACATCGTCGGCATGACCGCCAACATCCTGCCGCTGCGCCTGCCGGTCGCCGCCGACATGACAGTCGGCACGCTCGTTCGCGCCGTCGCCGACGACATGCGCGGCGCCCTGCGTCACCGCCGGTTCTCCCGTGAGCAACTCGCCCGCGAACTGAACATGACCGACGACGCGGCCCGCCTCACCGGTGTCGTCGTCAACATCATGGGCTACGACTACGACCTCGACTTCGCCGGAAGCCCCGGAGCCTCGCGCGTGCTGTCGGTCGGCCCGGTGGACGACCTGTCCCTGTTCGTCTCCGAACGGGGCGAGGGAAAAGGGCCGTTGATCGGGTTCGATGCCAACCCGGAGCTGTACCGTCCCGAGGACGTGCGGCTGCACCAGCATGCCGTCGTCTCCTTCCTGACGGCTCTGGCCGACGCGGACCCCGACACCCCCCTGCGCGACGTGCCGTTCCTCGACGAGACCACCGCCGCGGCCCTCCATGCGCAGGGGCGCGGCACCGCCCTGCCCGTGGAGACCGTGTCCACGAGCCTCCCGGAGGCGTTCGGCGCACAGGCGCGCCGGACACCGGACGCGCCCGCGGTGGTGGACGGCGCCGTCACGCTCACGTACCGGGAGCTGGCGCGGACGGCCAAGGACCTGGCGGGTGCCCTGGCGGGCTGGGGCGTCGGCGCCGAGGACGGCGTCGGCGTCCTCGTGGGCCGTTCGGCGGCCGTGGTGTCCGCCACGCTCGGCGCAGTCGGCGCCGGAGCGGCGTACGTGCCCATGGACCCCGCCTGGCCGGCCGAGCGGCTCGCCCGCGTGGCCGAGGCCGCGCGTGTCCGTGCTCTGGTGGTCGACGAGGCCGCTGCCGGTCAGCCCTGGGTGCGGGAGACGGCCGCCGACCTGCCGGTGATCGTCGTCGACGCCCTGGGCGGCGTCTTACGAGGAGCGCCCTCACGGCCGGGCCCGCTGCCGTGTCTGACCCGCGGCGACCGACTGGCGTACGTGATGTTCACCTCCGGCTCCACCGGCCTGCCGAAGGGGGTCGGCGTCACGCATGCCGACGTCCTCGCGCTGGCGGCCGACACCACCTGGAAGGACGGCGTGTGCGACGCGGTGCTGATGCACTCCGCGTACGTCTTCGACGCCTCCACGTTCGAGACCTGGGTGCCTCTGCTGAACGGCGGCCGCGTGGTGGTCGCCCCCGGAGGCGTCGTGGACGCGCGGGTGCTGCACGACACGGTGGAACGGCACGGTGTCACCGCGCTCTTCCTGACGACGGCCCTGTTCAACGTGGTGGCCGAGGCGGATCCGACGGCGTTCGCCGGACTGCGCATGGTCGCCGCGGGCGGTGAGGCGGCCACCCCGGACCTGATGCAACGGGTGGCGGCCGCGGTGCCCGGGGCACTCGTCCTGCACGTGTACGGCCCCACGGAGACCACGACCTTCACCGCCCGCCACCCGGTCGCCGCCGGCACCGCGGGCGTGCCGCCCATCGGCCGGGCCCTCGACGGGATGGGTCTGTACGTCCTGGACGACTCCCTCGCCATGGTGCCGCCCGGCGTCGTGGGGGAGCTGTACGTGAGCGGCCACGGCGTCGCCCGCGGTTACCAGGGGAGCCCCGCGCCGACCGCCACCCGGTTCGTCGCCGACCCGTACGACCCACACGGCGGCCGGATGTACCGCACCGGCGACCTCGTGCGCTGGACCGCGAGCGGCGACATCGAATACGTCGGACGCGCGGACGGCCAGATCAAACTCCGCGGGTTCCGCATCGAACCGGCCGAGACCGAGAACGTCCTCCTCACCGACCCGGATGTGCGCGGCGCCTGCGTCGTGGTCCGCGAGGACATACCCGGCGACCGCCGGCTCGTGGCCTATGTCGTGCCCGCCCCCGGCGCCACGCCGGAGGGCTCCGCCCTGGCCCGCCGGGTCGGGCGCGCCCTGCCCGCGTACATGGTGCCCTCCGCGTTCGTCTCCCTGGACGCACTGCCCCTCAACGCCAACGGCAAGGTCGATCGCCCCGCCCTGCCGGCCCCTCGGGCCGTCACCACCACGGGCCGCGCACCGCGCACCGCCTACGAGGAGGTCCTGGCGGGCCTGTTCGCCGATGTCCTCGGCCTGACCGAGGTCGGCGTCGACGACAACTTCTTCTCCCTGGGCGGCCACTCGCTTCTCGCCACCCGCCTCACCGGCCGGGTGCGGACCGCCCTGGGCGTCGAAGTCGGCCTGGGCACGCTCTTCGACCATCCCACGGTCGCCTCCCTGGCCGCGGCCCTGGACTCCGGCGCCGCGGCCCGGCCCGCCCTCCGGCCGCAGCCACGGCCCGAAGCGGTGCCTCTCTCCTTCGCGCAGCAGC
This sequence comes from Streptomyces sp. A0642, assembly GCF_004795105.1. Taxonomy (GTDB): domain Bacteria; phylum Actinomycetota; class Actinomycetes; order Streptomycetales; family Streptomycetaceae; genus Streptomyces. The sequence continues at coordinate 462,741 of NZ_SSBL01000003.1, forward strand.
GCCTCTGGTTCCTCAACCGGGCCGAGGGGCCCGGTGACACGTACAACATTCCGCTCGTCCTGGAGCTGGACGGCCCGCTGGCCACGGACGCCCTGCGCGACGCTCTCACCGACGTGGTCGTGCGCCACGAGAGCCTGCGCACCGTCTTCGTCGAACACGACGGCATCGCCCGTCAAGAAGTCCTCGACGCGGACGCTGCCGCAACGCTCGTGCCTCTCGTCGTCGAGCACGCGCCCGCCGAGGAGACCGCCGGTTCCTGGGCAGACGAGAAGCTGCGCCGGCTGACCACCATGCCCTTCGACCTCACGGCCGACGGCGCGGTCCGCGCCCATCTGCTCCGCCTGGGCCCCGCCCGCCACCTCCTGGTCCTCGTTCTCCACCATGTCGTCGCCGACGGCTGGTCGCTCGCCCCGCTCAGCCGGGACCTGGGCACCGCCTACCGCGCCAGGAGCGAGGGCACGGGCGCGCCCGACTGGGCCCCGCTGCGCGTGCAGTACGCCGACTACGCCCTCTGGCAGCGCCGGCTGCTGGGCGACGATCGCGATCCCGACAGCCTGGCCGCGTCCCAGCTCGCCTTCTGGAAGGACGCCCTGCAGGGCGCGCCCGACCTCCTGGACCTGCCGCTCGACCGGCCCCGTCCGCCTGCGCCCAGCCACCGCGGCGCCGCCGTGCCCTTCGACCTGCCCGCCCCCGCGCACGCCGCACTCATCCGGCTCGCCCGGACGGCAGGGTGCACCCCCTTCATGGTGCTCCAGGCGGCTCTCGCGGTGACTCTCCAGGCGCACGGCGCGGGCTCCGACATCCCACTGGGCACAGCGGTCGCCGGACGCACCGAGGAGGCCCTCGACGATCTGGTCGGGTTCTTCGTCAACACGGTCGTCCTGCGGGCCGACCTGTCCGGGGACCCCACGTTCCGCGAACTGCTCGACCGGGTGAAGGAATTCGACATAGCCGCCTTCAGCCACGGCGACGTCCCCTTCGAGCGGATCGTGGAGGCCCTCAACCCAGAGCGGTCCGGCGACCACCACCCCCTCTTCCAGACCATGCTGGTCCTGCAGAACCAGGAGCAGGCGGCTCTCGACCTGCCGGGCATCACCGTCCGCGACCGGTCCCGGCACCGCGGGGGCAGCAAGTTCGACCTGACGTTCTCGCTCACCGAAGTCACCCACGTCGCCGAAGACATCGAAGCCGCCGAAGACATCGAAGGCACCAGATCCGCGGGGAGACCGGCCGGGGAAACCGCCGAAGCCGCCCGGCCCGGCGAGACCACCGAGCCGGCAGCGCGCGGTGCCGCGGACACCCGGCACGGGGCCGGAGGCATCGGCGGGTACCTGGAATACGCCACCGACCTCTTCGACGCCGCCACCGCCCGCGCGCTGTGCGTTCGCTTCGCCCGCCTCCTCACCCTCGCCGTGACCGACCCCGACCAGGCCATCAGTGAGCTGGACCCGCTGGGCCCGGGGGAGCGGGACCGTCTCCTGGCCCAGGGGTGCGGCGAGCAGCAGCCGCCGCCCGTGCGAACAGCCCCCGAAGCGGTCCGGGAACAGGCCGTGCGTACGCCCGACGCCGTGGCCGTGCGCGACGCGCACACGAGCCTCACCTACGCCGAACTCGACGCCCGGGCCGACGCCCTCGCCCACGTCCTGCGTGAGCGCGGCGCGGACCGCGAGAACCGGGTGGCCATCGCCGCACCGCCGTCCGTGGACACCGTCGTCGCCATGCTGGCCGTACTGCGGGCCGGTGCCGCCTACCTGCCCGTCGACCCGCAGTATCCGCCCGCCCGGATCAGCTACATGATCGCCGATGCCCGCCCCGTGCTGCTGCTCACCACCAGAGACGTCCACGCGGGCCTGCCCCCCTGCGACCTTCCGTGGATAGCCCTCGACGGCCGGGAGGCCCGGCCCGCACACCCCGCCGGGCCCCTCGGGGACGCACCCGGCCCGGCGGACCCCGCCTACGTCATCTACACCTCGGGCTCCACCGGCCGGCCCAAGGGCGTCGTCGTGTCCCACGCCGCCCTGGCCCATCACATGGCCTGGATGGCACGGCACCTGACGGTCACGCCCGACGACCGGGTCCTCGCACGCACCTCCTCCAGCTTCGACGCTTCCGTGTGGGAGGTGTGGCTCCCGCTGCTGAACGGCGCCGAAGTCTGTGTGCTGCCGGACGGCGCGAACACGGAACCCCACAGCCTGGTCTCCTGGATGAGCCGGTTCGGCGTCACCGTCGCCCAGTTCGTGCCCTCGCACCTGACCCTCGTGCTCACCGAGGCGGCACACGCCGCGCCGCTGCCCGGCCTGCGCGCCGTGCTGTGCGGTGGCGAGCCGCTGCCGCGCACCCTCGCCGACGACATCGCCGAACTCTGGCGGGCCGAGGTGCACAACCTCTACGGGCCGACCGAGGCGACCATCGACGCGACCGCCCACCGCGTGACCGGCCCGGAGAACAGCCGGCAGCAGGGCAGCGTCCAGGACAGCCGCCTGGAGGGCAGTGGCCCGGAGAACAGCGGGCAGGAGCACAGCCGCCTGGACAGCAGAGGGCAGGCGGAAGGGGCACCGTACGAGGCCGTGCCGATCGGCCGCCCCGTCGACCGCATGCGCGCCTACGTCCTGGACAGCCGGCTGCGGCCCGTACCACCAGGGGTCACCGGCGAGATGTACCTGTCGGGTCCCCACCTCGCCCGCGGATATCTGGACCGTCCGGGCCTGACCTCCGCTCGCTTCGTCGCCGACCCGTTCGACGGCACGGGCGCGCGGATGTACCGCACGGGCGACCTCGTGCGCTGGAACCGCGACGGTCTGCTCGACTACGTGGCACGCGCCGACGACCAGGTCAAACTCCGCGGATTCCGGATCGAGCTGGGAGAGGTCGAGGCCGCGCTCCTGGCGTGCCCCGGTGTCACGGCCGCCTGCGCCGTGATCCGTGAGGACGCGGCTGCCGGGCGCCGCCTCGTCGCCTATGCCGTCACCGGCGACCCGGCCCCGCGCTCCGGCGACCTGCGTGCCGCCCTCGCCGAGAGTCTGCCCCCCTACGCGGTGCCGGGGGCCGTCGTCATCCTGGACGACCTTCCGCTTCTGCCCAACGGCAAGGTGGACCGGCGGGCCCTGCCGGAGCCGTCGGCGGGGACCGACCCCGCCGACGGCTCCGGGCTGCACACGCTCCGGGAGGGCCTGCTCGCCGGCATTTTCGCCGATGTCCTGCAACGGCCCCTCGTGAAGCCGCACGACAGCTTCTTCGACCTCGGCGGGCACTCGCTCCTCGCCATGCGGGTCGTGAGCCGCGTCCGGGCCGTCCTGGGCGCCGAGATCGCCGTCCGCACCCTCTTCGAGCATCCGACCGTCGCGGGCCTGGCCCGCGTCCTCGACCTGCAGGGCCGCGCCCACCCGCCGGTGGTGGCCGCCCCACAGCGGCCCGATCCGCTGCCGCTCTCCTTCGCCCAGCAGCGCCTGTGGTTCCTGAACCGGCTCGAAGGCCCCAGCTCCGCGTACAACATCCCGCTCGTCCTCGAACTCGACGGCGCTCTGGACACCGATGCCCTGCGCGCCGCCCTGCGCGACGTCGTGGAGCGGCACGAGGCGCTCCGCACGCTGTTCCCCGAACGCGACGGCGTCCCCAACCAACTGGTGCTTCCCGCAGCCGCGGTGACACCCCGTCTGCCCGTCGTCAGCACGGCGCCCGCGGACCTGGAGGCGGCCGTCCTGGCCGCCGTGCGTGAACCGTTCGACGTCGTCACGGATCCGCCGCTGCGGGCCCTGCTGCTGCGCTCCGCACCCGGCCACCACGTACTGGTGCTCGTCCTGCACCACATCGCGGGCGACGGGTGGTCCCTCGCCCCGCTCACGCGCCACCTCGGCGAGGCCTACGCCGCCCGTCTCACCGGCCGCGAGCCCCAGCTCTCGCCCGGCACTCCGCTCCAGTACGCCGACTACACCCTCTGGCAGCACGCCGCCCTCGGCGACGGCGGCGCACCGCAGAGCCTTCTGCGCAGGCAGCTCGACCACTGGAACACCGCCCTCGCGGGCCTTCCCGGGCTGATCGACCTGCCGCTGGACCGGCCGCGTCCGGCCACCACCGACCCGAGGGGCGCCGTCCACACCTTCGACGTACCGCCTCCCCTGTACGCGCAACTCCTGCGCCTGGCGCGCGAGTCGGGAAGCAGCCTGTTCATGGTGCTGCAGGCGGCGGTGGCCACCCTGCTGCACCGCCACGGCGCGGGCGACGACATCCCGCTCGGCTCGCCCGTCGCCGGCCGCACGGATGAGGCGCTGGAGGATCTGGTCGGCTTCTTCGTCAACACGCTCGTGCTGCGCACGGACCTGTCCGGCAACCCGACCTTCCTCGAACTGCTCGAGCGGGTCAGGGAGTTCGACCTGGCCGCGTATGCGCACCAGGAGGTGCCCTTCGAGCGCGTCGTGGAGAGCGTCAACCCCGTCCGGGCGCGCGATCACCACCCGCTGTTCCAGACCATGCTGGTCCTCCAGAACCAGGAGACCGCCCGCCCCGACCTGCCCGGTCTCACCGTCGTGGACCGGCTCGTCCACAACGGGCTGAGCAAGTTCGACCTCACCTTCGCCTTCCACGAGGAGCGGGGCGAGGCCGGCCTCACCGCCGGGATCGAGTTCGCTACCGCCCTCTTCGACCGCTCCACCGTCGAGGCACTCGCGGACCGCCTGATCCGGCTCCTGGAGCGGGTGACCGCGGAGCCGGCTCTTCCCGTCGCGAGCCACGACCTCCTGACGCGCGGCGAGCACGCCCTTGTCGCCGGCTGGGGGACCGGCCGGGGCCTCCCCGCCTCCGACGCCGGCACTCTGCCCGCCCTCTTCGCCGCGCAGGCGCGCCGCACCCCGGACGCGGTGGCCGTCGCGGGCCACGGCGGGGCCCTCACCTACGCCGAACTCGACCGGATCTCCGCCGATCTGGCCCGCGCCCTGGCGGGCCTCGGCATCGCCCCGGAGTCAGGCATCGGGGTGCTGCTCACCAGGTCGCCCGCTGTGGTGTCGGTGTCGCTCGGAGCGGTCCGTGCGGCCGGCGCCTACGTCCCGCTGGACGCGCGCTGGCCGGGGGAGCGGCTCGAACAGGTCGCCGGGGTGGCGGCCGTGCGCGTCCTCGTCGTCGACGAAGCCGCCGCCGCCTCCCCGTGGGTGGCCGCGATGGCCGAGCAGGTGCCGGTCGTCGTCGTGGACCGGCTCGGCCGGATCCTGCGGGGCGCGCCGGAGCGGCCCGGCCGTCCCGCTGTGGTGCCGGGCCCCGGGACCCTCGCCTACGTGATGTTCACCTCCGGCTCGACCGGACTGCCCAAGGGCGTCGGGGTCACGCACGCCGACGTGGTGGCGCTGACGGCCGACTCGGCCTGGCAGGGCGGCGCCGCCGACGTGGTTCTGATGCACTCCGCGTACGTCTTCGACGCCTCCACGTTCGAGATCTGGGCCCCGTTGCTGCGTGGCGGCAGGGTGGTGATCGCACCCGAGGGCGTCCTGGAGGCCGCCGTCCTCGGTGACGCCGTGCATGAGCACGGCGTCACCGCCGTCTTCCTGACGACCGCCCTGTTCAACGTGATCGCCGAAACCGATCCGGGCGCCTTCGCCGGCCTCCGGCTCGTGTGCGCGGGGGGTGAACTGGCCTCCCCGGACGCGATGCAGCGCGTGGCCGGCGCCGCGCCGGGCGTGCGCGTCCTCCATGTGTACGGGCCCACCGAGACGACCACGTTCGCCACCCGCTACGAGGTGGCGGCCGACCTGCCGGCGGGCCCGCCGCCCATCGGACGGCCCCTGGACGGCATGCGCGGTTATGTCCTCGACGACTCCCTGGGTCCGGTCCCGCCGGGCGTGGTGGGTGAGCTGTACCTCGCCGGCCGCGGTGTGGCGCGCGGGTACAACGGGCTGCCGGGCCTCACCGCCGCACGCTTCGTCGCCGACCCGTTCGACGCGGGCGGCGGGCGCATGTACCGCACCGGAGACCTCGTCCGGTGGACCGATGACGGGCAGATCGCCTACGTGGCCCGCGCGGACAACCAGGTGAAGCTGCGCGGCTACCGCATCGAACCCGGCGAGATCGAGGGCGTGCTGGCCTGCTGCGACGGCGTCGCCGACTCCTTCGCCGTGGTGCGCGAGGACGTGCCCGGTGACCGGCGTCTCGTGGCGTACGTGGTGCCCGCCTCGGGAGCACGCCCCGAATCCGCCGATCTGGCCCGGGCGGTCGGCCGGTCCCTGCCCGCCTACATGGTGCCCTCCGCGTTCGTCCTGATCGACGCGCTCCCGCTGACGCTCAACGGCAAGGTGGACCAGCGCGCTCTGCCGGAGCCCGCACACCACGGCCCGGTCCCCGGGCGCGCCGCCCGCACCGTGCGCGAGGAGATCCTCTGCGCACTCTTCGCCGACGTGCTCGGCCTGGACGCGGCGGGAGCGGACGACGACTTCTTCGCCCTGGGCGGTCACTCCCTGCTCGCCACCCGGCTCGCCGCACGCATCCGTACCGCGCTCGCCGTGGAGGTCCAGGTCAGGGCCGTCTTCGAGCACCCCACGCCCGCCGCCCTCGCCGCCGCTCTGCACGGCGCCGAAGAGGCCAGGGCTCCGCTGGAGCGGGCCCGGCGGCGGCCCGATCCACTGCCCCTGTCCTTCGCCCAGCAGCGCCTGTGGTTCCTCAACCGGCTCGAAGGCCCCAGCGCCACGTACAACGTGCCGATGGTGCTCCGCCTGGAGGGCCCGCTCGACGAGGACGCCCTGCAGAGCGCCCTCGCGGACGTCGTCGAACGCCACGAGAGCCTGCGTACCGTCTTCCCCGAGACCGACGGCGTGGCGCGCCAACTGGTCCTCGACGCCAGTGGCGCCGATCTCGACCTGACGCCCAGGGACACCGACCCCGACCGGCTCGACGAGGTCCTGACCGAGGAGGTGGCACACGCCTTCGACGTGAGTGCCGACCTGCCCGTACGAGCCCGCCTCCTGCGGCTCGGCGCGGAGATCCATGTCCTCGTGCTGCTCGTGCACCACATCGCGGGCGACGGCTGGTCCCTGGCCCCCCTCGCCCGCGACCTCGGGGACGCCTACCGGGCGCGCGGCGAGGGCGGGGAACCGTCCTGGACGGAACTCGGCGTCCAGTACGCCGACTACACCCTGTGGCAGCGCGCCCTGCTCGGAGCGGAGGACGACCCCACCAGCCAGGCCGCCCGTCAGCTGGACTTCTGGCGCACCGCACTCGCCGGTGCGCCCGACCTGCTTCCTCTGCCGTACGACCGGCCGCGCCCCGCCGTCACCACGTACCGCGGCGACGCGTTCGCCTTCCCCGTCGACGCGGACACCCACCGGGCCCTCGCGGATCTCGCCCGAGCCCGCGGGTGCAGCCTCTTCATGGTGCTCCAGGCGGCCCTGTCGGTGCTCCTGTCCCGGCACGGCGCCGGTGAGGACATCCCGCTCGGCACGGCCGTCGCCGGCCGCACCGACGAAGCGCTCGACGACCTGGTCGGCTTCTTCGTGAACACCCTCGTCCTGCGCACCGACCTGACCGGAGACCCCACCTTCTCCGAAGTGATCGACCGCGTACGCGAGTTCGACCTCGCGGCCTACGCCCACCAGGACGTGCCGTTCGAGCGGCTCGTGGACGTCCTCAGCCCGGCACGGGCGCAGGACCACCACCCGCTGTTCCAGACCATGCTCGTCCTCCAGAACCAGGAGGACACCACCGTCGGCCTCCGCGGTCTCACGGTCACCCCACAGCCCGTGCACACCGGGATCAGCAAATTCGACCTGACGTTCACCTTCACCGAGACCCGGGACGGCGCGGGCCGCCCCGCCGGCCTCGGCGGAGTCCTGGAGTTCTCCACCGAACTGTTCGCCCACACCACCGCCCACGCCCTGGCCGAGCGCCTCACCCGCCTGCTCGCCTCGCTCGCCGCCGACCCCGGCCGGCGTGTCCACTCGGTCGACGTGCTGGACGCGGCCGAGCAGGCAAGCCTGGAGCGGGCCTCGCACGGCCCGGTCCGGCCCCTGACGACGCGCACGGCGCCCGCGGCGTTCCGCGCACAGTGCGCCCGGACCCCCGGCGCGATCGCCGTACGCGACGGCTCGCACCGGCTCACCTTCGGAGAGCTGGACGCGCTGTCCGACGACTTGGCGCACCACCTGTACGACCGGGGCATCGGACGCGGCGACCTCGTCGCACTGGCCCTGGAAGGGACCGCCGACCAGGTCGTCGCGATGCTGGCGGTGGTCAAGGCGGGGGCCGCCTACCTGCCGGTCGACCTCGCGTACCCCGAGGCCCGGATCACGTACATGCTGGACGACGCCCGCCCGGCGCTGCTCCTCACCCACGGCACCGCCCGCGCCGCACGGTACGCCTCGTCCGTGCCCTGCCTGGCCCTCGACGACCGGGCATCGTGGTCCACCGGACGCGCGGCACCGTCCGCGCCGGAGCCGGACCCGCTCGACGCCGCGTACGTCATCTACACCTCGGGTTCCACCGGCCGCCCCAAGGGTGTCGTCGCCACCCACGCGTCCCTCGTCAACCACATGGCGTGGATGGCCGGTCACCTCGGCCTCACCGGCGCGGACCGCGTGCTGGCCCGTACCTCGCCGAGCTTCGACGCCTCGGTCTGGGAGACCTGGCTGCCGCTGCTGCACGGCGGCTCCACCTGCACCGTCCCGCCCGCGCTCAACCACGACCCGGCCGGACTGCTCGCGCGCATGCGCGAATCCGGGGCGACCCTCGTGCAGTTCGTGCCCTCGCACCTGTCGCTCGTCCTCACCGAGACCGGTCCCGACCGGGCGCCGACGACCCTGCGGGCCGTCCTGTGCGGCGGCGAGCCCCTGACCCGGTCCCTGGCGGCGCGTGCCGGCCGGGCCTGGCAGGTCGAGGTGCACAACCTGTACGGACCCACCGAGACGACGATCGACGCCACCGCCCACCACCACCGCGGCCGGGAGGCGGACGCCGCAGGGGAGGGCGGGGTACCGCTCGGCCGCCCCGTCGACAACACCCGGGCCTACGTCCTGGACGCCGGGCTCCGGCCGGCGCCGCCGGGCGTCACCGGCGAGCTCTACCTCGCGGGCGACGGCCTCGCGCGCGGCTACCTGGGGCGCCCCGGCCTGACCGCCGCGCGGTTCGTCGCCGATCCGTACGGCCCCGAGGGGAGCCGCATGTACCGCACGGGAGACCTCGTGCGGCGGGGTGCCGACGGCCTGCTCACCTACGTCTCCCGCGCCGACGACCAGGTCAAGCTGAACGGCTTCCGTATCGAACTCGGCGAGATCGAAGCCGCGCTCACAGCGCTCGACGGCATCACCGCCGCCTGCGCCGTCGTCCGCGAGGACCGGCCCGGCGAGCGGCGCCTGGTCGCCTACACCGTCGCCGACGGGCACAGCGGCGCGCAGAGCCCGGCCGACGGCGAACTGCGCACCCGGCTGGCTTCGGCCCTGCCGCCGTACATGGTGCCCGCCGTCTTCGTCGCCCTGGACGCGCTGCCGCTCCTGCCCAACGGCAAGACCGACCGCCGAGCCCTGCCCGTTCCGGAGCGCCCTGCCGCCACCAGGCCGGGCGGCCAGCCGCGCACCGCGCAGGAACGCGTCCTGTGCGACGTGTTCACCTCCGTCCTGCGCAGCCCGTCCGTCCGCACGGACGACGACTTCTTCGCGCTCGGCGGCGACAGCATCCTCTCCATCCAGCTCGTCAGCCGCGTCCGGGAGGCCGGGCTCGCGGTCACCCCGCGTGACGTCTTCGTCCACCGCACCCCCGAGGCCATCGCGGCCGTCGCCACCCCACTCGGGCAGACCGCCGCCGCACCGGCCGAACAGGGCACCGGCGAGATGCCGCCCACGCCCATCGCCGCCTGGCTCCTGGAGCGGCCCGGCGGCACGGACGGCTACAACCAGTCCGGGGTGCTGCGCACGCCCGTGGGCGCTGACGGGGACACGCTCGTCGCCGCCCTTCAACTCCTCATCGACCACCACGACATGCTCCGCCTGCGCGTCAGCCGCCCGGCCGCAGGCGAACCCGTCCTCGAAGCACTGCCGCCCGGCGCCGTGGAGGCCCGAAGCCGCTTCACCCGGATCGACATCGCCGGCCTCGACGCGGAAGCCGCCCGCGTCGCCGTCACCGCAGCCGGCGAACAGGCGCGCGGCCGCCTGCGGCCCGCGGACGGAAACGTGCTCGAGGCCGTCTGGGGCGATGCCGGACCGCACTCCCGCGGGCGTCTGCTGCTCGTCGTGCACCACCTGGCCGTCGACGCGGTCTCCTGGCGGATCCTCGCAGCCGACCTGGCCCGTACATGGCAGACGGTCACGGAAGCCGCGGACACGGACGAGCGCCGCGCCCCGGCCCCCGCGCTGCCCGCCGTCACCACGCCCTACAGAGCCTGGGCGCACCTTCTGACGTCCCAGGCGCGCAGTGCCGCCCGGGAAGCCGAACTCCCGCTCTGGCAGGGCGTACTGAGCACACCGGACCCACAACTGGGCTACCGGCCGCTCGACCCCCATCTGGACACAGCCGACGGGACCCGCACTCTGGTCACCCACCTGCCCGCCACCTGGGCGAAGTCCCTGCTCACCACCGCCCCCAGCGCCTTCCACGCCGGGGTGGACGACGTCCTCCTCACCGGCCTCGCTCTCGCCGTCTGCTGCTGGCGGGCGGAACGGGCCGCCGGCCCCGGCGGGTCCCGCCCGGACGGCACGCCCGTGCTCCTCGACCTGGAGGGCCACGGCCGCGAGCAGATCGCCGACCACCTCGACCTGTCCCGCACGGTCGGCTGGTTCACCAGCCTCTACCCGGTCAGGCTCGACCCCGGGCCCCTCGACGCCCGCGACCCCGCCCGCTTCGACGCCGCTCTCGTCGAACGAGCCGTCAAACGCGTCAAGGAACAGCTGCGGACCGTGCCCGACCACGGCGTCGGCTACGGAATGCTGCGCCACCTCAACCCGGGGACGCGCCCCGGGCTGGCCACCGCGGCCGAACCCCAGATCGGCTTCAACTACCTCGGACGCTACGCCGCTTCGCAGGACCCGACGGACCACACCGAAGGCGCCGACTGGGACGTCCTGCTCGACGGCGGCGGACCACGAAGTCAGGACCCGGACATGCCCGTCCACCACGTCATCGACATCAACGCGCACACCGAGGACCTGCCCGACGGCCCGCGCCTGGTGACCCGCTGGACCTGGCCGAGCGACCTTCTCAAGGAGGAGGACGTGGGCGCCCTGTCCGAGGCGTTCGGCCGCGCGCTGCGCGCCATCGCGGAACACGCACAACGACCCGACGCGGGCGGCTACACACCGTCCGACCTTCCCCTGGTCTCGCTCGACCAGGCACAGATCGACCGACTGCAGAACAAGTGGGGTGGCCGCAAGTGACCGGGTTCCAACTCGAGGACGTACTCCCGCTGACGCCGCTTCAGGCCGGCATGCACTTCCACGCCCTGTACGACTCCCATGCCGTCGACGTCTACACCGCGCAGTTCGTCTTCGACCTCGAAGGCCCCGTCGCCGTTCCCGCGCTGCGCGCCGCCATCGGGAGCCTGCTGCGCCGGCACGCCAACCTGCGGGTCGGCTTCCTCCACGAGGACCTCGACCAGGCCGTACAGGCCGTCGCCGCCGAGGTCCCCGTGCCGCTGGAGGAACGGGACCTGACCGCCGCGGAAGGCGCCGGCACCACGGAGGAACGCCTCACCGCCTTCCTCGCCGCCGACCGCACCCGCCGCTTCGACCTGACGACTCCGCCCCTGATGCGGTTCACGCTGCTGCGCACCGCGCCGCGGCGTCACCGCCTCGTCATGACGAGCCATCACATCCTCTTCGACGGCTGGTCGATGCCCCTCCTCGTACGGGAACTGTTCCAGCTGTACGCATCGGAGGGCGACGACAGTGCCCTGCCCCGCGTCACTCCCTATCGCACCTACCTCCAGTGGCTGGCGCAGCAGGACCGCTCGGCCGCCCTGGAGGCCTGGTCCACCGCCCTGGCCGGAATCGAGGCCCCGACCCTGCTCGCCGGGGGACGCGGCGTGACCCCCGACTCCGCCGAACTGCCCGAGACGCTGGTCCTCGAGCTGGACGCCGCCACGACGCACCGGCTCCGCGAGACCGCCCGCGTCCACCGGCTCACCGTCAACACGCTGGTCCAGGGCGCCTGGGGCCTTGTGCTCGGCCACCTCACCGGACGCTCCGACGTCGTGTTCGGCGCCACCGTGTCCGGCCGCCCGCCGGAGATTCCCGGTATCGAAACGATGGTCGGCCTGTTCATCAACACCGTGCCGGTACGGCTGCGCACCACACCGGGTGAAACCCTGGCCGCTCTCCTGACCCGGCTCCAGGAGGAACAGAGCCGCCTCCTCGGCAGCCAGCACCTGGGACTGACCGAGATACGCGGTGTCACCGGCCTGGACGAACTCTTCGACACCCTGACCGTGTTCGAGAACTACCCCATGGACGACGAGGCCCTGCGCACCGCGCAACAAGCACTGCCCGGCCTCGCCGTCACCGGATTCAGCGGCACGGACGCGGCCCACTACCCCCTCACCCTCACCATCGCGCCGGGCGACACCCTGAGGGTCACCTTCGGCTACCGGGCTGCCGTCCTGAGCCGCGAAGAAGTGGCCCGAGCGGTCGCCCGTACACAACGCCTGCTGATGGTGATGGCGCAAGGGCTCGACCGCCGCACCGACGCCCTGCCTCTCCTCCCGGACAAGGAGCGCGAGGCACTCCTCGCCCTGGGAACCGGCGCCGAGCCGCGCCGCGCGGCAGGGGAGCAGAGCATCCCGGACGCCGTGGCCGAGCGCGCGGCCCGGCACCCCGACACGGTGGCCGTCACCGGTGCGGGCGAGCAAGTGACCTACCGGCAGCTCCGTGACCTCTCGGACCGTCTGGCCGGCGCCCTGACCGGACTGGGGACCGGATCCGAGGACGGCGTCGGTGTCCTCGTGGCCCGCTCGACGGCCACGGTCACCGCCTCCCTGGGCGTCCTGCGCGCAGGCGCCACCTACGTACCTCTCGACCCACGCTGGCCCACCGAACGGCTCGACCGAGTCGCCGAGGTGGCCGCCCTGCGCGTCCTGATCGTCGACGAGCGCGCTCGCACGCACCCCTGGGTGCGGCAACTCGGCCCGGACATCACCGTGCTGACCGTCGACGCCGCAGGCCGCGTCCGCCAGGGCGGCCCGGCCACCCCGGGAGCCCTCCCCGCCGTCACGGGCGGACCCCGGCTCGCGTACACGATGTTCACCTCCGGCTCCACCGGACTGCCCAAGGGCGTCGGCGTCACCCACGCGGACGTGACGGCCCTCGCGGCCGACCGGAACTGGGACGACGGCGCGGCCGACGCCGTCCTGATGCACTCGGCGTACGTCTTCGACGCCTCCACCTTCGAGATCTGGGCCCCCCTCCTCAACGGCGGCCGTGTCGTCGTGGCACCCGAGGGCACGCTCCAGCCCACCGAGCTCCGGGACCTCGTCGCCCGGCACGGCGTGACAGCGGCGTTCCTGACGACCGCCCTGTTCAACGTCCTGGCCGAAACGGACCCAGGAGCCCTCGGCCTGCTGCGCCTGGTCGCCACCGGAGGCGAGGCCGCCGCGCCCGGCGTCCTCCAACGCCTCGCCGCCGCCCACCCGCACACCGTCGTCCTCCACGTCTACGGGCCCACGGAGACCACCACCTTCGCCACCACCCGCCGCGTGCGCCCCGACGACGCTCCCGGCGGCCCGGCCCCGATCGGCCGGCCGCTCGACGGCATGCGCGCCTACGTCCTGGACGCGGCGATGCGGCCCGTACCGCCGGGCGCCGAGGGGGAGTTGTACGTGGCAGGCGCCGGTGTCGCCCGCGGATACCTGGGACGGCCCGGCCTCACCGCCACCCGGTTCGTCGCCGACCCGTTCGCCGGCACCGGGGCACGCATGTACCGCACCGGCGACCTGGTGCGGTACACCGCCGACGGCACCCTGCACTACCTGGCCCGCGCCGACCAGCAGATCAAACTGCGCGGCCACCGCATCGAACCCGAAGAGATCGAGACGGTGCTCCGTGCCGACCCGTCCGTGGCCGCCGCCTGCGTACTCGTCCGCGAGGACCTGCCCGGCGACCGGACCCTCACCGCCTACGTCGTACCCGCCCCCGGACACACGCCGGAACCCGGCGCGCTCGCCGCGCACGTCGCACTCCACCTGCCCGACTACATGGTGCCGGCCGTCATCCAGCCGCTCGACGCGCTCCCCCTGACTCCCAACGGCAAGATCGACCGAGGCGCCCTGCCCGCACCCGCCGCCCTGCCCGGCACAACGGGCCGGACGCCACGCAGCGCCCTCGAGGAGATCCTCGCCGGACTCTTCGCCGACGTGCTCGGCATGCCGAGCGTCGGGGTCGACGACAACTTCTTCGCCCTGGGCGGCCACTCGCTGCTCGCCACCCGGCTCGTGGGCCGCGTGCGCACGACCCTGGACACCGAGACGGAGATCCGCACCCTCTTCGAGAACCCCACCGTCTCCGCGCTCGCCGCCGCCCTGGAGAACGAGAACCGCCCCGCCCGCCCCGCCCTCGGCCCGCAGGAGCGCCCTGCCAGGCTCCCGCTGTCGTACGCCCAGCAGCGCCTGTGGTTCCTCCACCGACTCGACGGCCCCTCCTCCACGTACAACATCCCCCTCGCCGTCCGCATCGACGGACCGCTCGACACGGAGGCCCTGCACCGGGCCCTGGGCGACGTCGTCCGGCGACACGCCGCCCTGCGCACCGTCTTCCCCGAACACGAGCACGGGCCGCACCAGCACATCACCGCCCCGGACGACGTCCGCCTCCCGTTCGCGACGGAAGCCGTCGACGAGGACAAGGCCGCCGACCGGATCAGGGCCGCCGTGGCCGAACCGATCGACATCGAGCACAGTCTCCCGCTCAGGGCGACCCTGCTCCGACAGGCCGACGACACCCACTTCCTGGTGCTGGTGATCCATCACATCGCCGCCGACGGCTCGTCCCTGGCACCCCTGGCCCATGACCTGCGCGCCGCCTACCGGGCCCGGGCCCGCGCGGAGGACCCCGCGCTGACCGCACCACCCGTCGACTACGCCGACCACACCCTCTGGCAGCGCCGCCTGCTCGGCGACGAACACGACCCCGAGAGCATCGCCTCACGTCAGCTCGCCTACTGGAAGAGCGCGTTGTCCGGGCTCCCGGAGATCATCGAACTGCCCTGGGACCGAGCCCGCCCGGCCGTGCCCCGGCACACGGGAGCCACCTACGACTTCGCCCTCGACCCCACCACCTCGCGACAGCTCGCGGACCTCGCCCGCACCAGCGGATGCAGTCTCTTCATGGTGCTCCAGGCCGCCCTGTCGACCGTGCTGTCGCGGCACGGCGCCGGCGACGACATCCCGCTCGGCACGGCCGTCGCCGGGCGCACCGACGAGGCCGCCTCGGACCTCGTGGGCTTCTTCGTGAACACGCTCGTGCTGCGCACGGACCTGTCGGGCGACCCGACGTTCCGCGAACTGCTCGCGCGCGTACGGGAGTCCGACCTGTCTGCTTACGCGCATCAGGACGTTCCCTTCGAGCGCCTGGTGGAGCTGCTCAACCCCGCGCGCTCGCAGAGCCACCACCCGCTCTTCCAGACCATGCTCATCCTCCAGAACCACACCGCCGCCCCCGCCCTCGACCTGCCCGGCCTCACGGTCAGCGGCGTCCCGGTCGATGCCGGGGTCAGCAAATTCGACCTCTCGTTCACCTTCACCGAGACGTACGACGACGACGGAGCCCCCGGCGGCATGCGGGCCGCCGTCGACTACGCCACGGAACTCTTCGACGCGACCACGGTCCACGCCCTCGCCGACCGGCTCGTCCGGCTTCTCGGCGCCGTCGGCGCGGACCCGGATCGCCCCCTGCACACCTACGACGTCCTCGCCACCGCCGAGCGCGACCGCCTGGCCGCCTGGGGGACCGGCCCTGCCGGGGAACTGCCCGGGCCGACGCTTCCCGTGCTCTTCGACCAGTGGGTACGGCGCACGCCCCGGGCACCGGCGGTCCGCGACGCGGACACCACGCTCACCTACGACGAACTCGATGCCCACGCCGACGCCCTCGCCGGCCACCTCACCGCCCGGGGCATCGGCCCCGAGGACCGAGTGGCCGTCGCCCTGCCCCGCACCCACCGACTCGTCGTGGCCCTGCTCGCCGTCCTCAAGACCGGGGCGGCATACGTGCCGCTCGACCCCGACTACCCGGCCCGGCGCCTGTCCCACATGCTCGAGGACGCCCGGCCGCGCCTCCTGCTCACCACCCCCGCCATCCACCGCCGTCTCCCCGCGTCCTCCGTGCCGCACCTGTACGCCGACGAGCCGGGGAACAGCCCCGCGGCGGGCGCGCTCTCCGCTCCCGCTCCGTCCCCGGACCCGGCACACCCGGCGTACGTCATCTACACCTCGGGTTCCACCGGCCGCCCCAAGGGCGTCGTGGTGACCCACCGGGGCGTCGGCGCCATGGCCAGGACCCAGAGCGAGCGCCTGCGGGTCACCCCCGGCAGCCGCGTGCTGCACATGGCGTCGGTCAGCTTCGACGCCGCGTTCTGGGAACTGTGCATGGGCCTGCTCTCCGGGGCGTGCCTGGAGATCGACGAACGCGAGGCCCTGCTGCCCGGCCCCAACCTCGCCGCCCTGGTCCGCGAGCGGGGCATCACCCACCTCACCCTGCCGCCGGCCGCCCTCGCGGTCATGCCGCCCGGCTCACTGCCCACCGGCACCACGCTGGTCCTCGCCGGCGAGGCCTGCCCGCCCGCCCTGGTGCACGCCTGGGCGACGGAGCGGTTCCTGGTCAACGCGTACGGCCCGACGGAGACCACCGTGTGCGCCACCATGAGCGGCTTCCAGCACGCGGACGGTCCCCTCGCGCCCGACCGCACCGTGTCCATCGGCGCCCCCGTCAACGGTACGCGCGTCCACGTCCTCGACGACCGGCTGGAGCCCGTGCCGCCCGGCGTGGCCGGTGAACTGTACGTATCCGGTGACGGAGTCGCCCGCGGCTACCACGGCCGGCCCGCTCTGACCGCCTCCCGCTTCGTGGCCGACCCGTTCGACCGCGCGGGGGGCCGTATGTACCGCACCGGCGACCTGGTGCGCTGGACGGCCGACGGGGAACTGGTCTACGTCTCCCGAGTCGACGACCAGGTCAAACTCCGCGGGTTCCGCATCGAACTCGGTGAGATCGAGGCGGCCCTCACCGCCCTGCCCGGCGTGGCCGCAGCCTGCGCCGCCGTCCGGGAGGACCGCCCCGGCGACCGGCGCCTGGTGGCGTACACCGTCCCCGCGGACGGTACGGCGGGGCCGGACGAGACCGAAGTACGCGCCCACCTCGCCGCGACCCTGCCCGAGCACATGATCCCCGCCGCCCACGTCAGTCTCGCGGCCCTGCCCGTCACCCCCAACGGCAAGACGGACCGCCGCGCTCTGCCGGCGCCCCGCCACACGGTGCCGACCGGAGGCCGCAAGCCCAGCACCACGCGCGAACGCGCCCTGTGCGAGGTGTTCGCCGAGACGCTCGGCGTGCCCGAGGTGGGCGTCACGGACGACTTCTTCACCCTGGGCGGCCACTCACTGCTGGCCGTGACCCTGGCCCGCCGCATCGGCGAGCGGTGCGGCGTACGCCCCTCCCTGAGGGCGCTGTTCGCGGCACCCACCGTCGAGGGCGTCGACCGCTTGCTGGGATGCGAGGCCGGGGAGGAGCACCAGCAGGAGGCGGTCACCCCGGACCTCGCCGCCGAGGTCCGACTGGCATCGGACATCTCCGGGGTGAAGCGCGAAGCCGCGACCCCCGCACGCAGGCCCCTGCGCCCTTCCGCCCGCCCGCTTCTGACCGGCGCCTCCGGCTTCCTCGGCGCCTTCCTCCTGCGCGACCTCATCGAGACGACCGGCGGCCCCGTCGACTGCCTCGTACGGGCCGAGGACGAACACCGAGCGGCACACCGCCTGCGGGCCAACCTGGAGCACTACGGCCTGTGGCGCCCCCGCTACGCGGACCTGATCAACCCGGTGCCGGGCGACCTCGCCGCCCCGGGCCTCGGACTCTCACCCGCCGGCCGCACCGCCCTGGTCCGCCGCCTCGGTCCGGTCCTGCACAACGGCGCCCGCGTGAACTTCGCCGCCGCGTACGGTGATCTGCGCGCCCCCAACGTGGCCGGCACCGAGGAGCTGCTGCGTCTGCTCGCCGACTCGGCCTCACCCGGCATGCACTACGTCTCGACCACCGGCGTGTACGCCCCGGCCTCCGGTCCCCGTGCCGTCACGATCACGGAATCGACCCCGACGGGCCCTTCTCCCGCCCTGCCGGACGGGTACGCACAGAGCAAGTGGGTCGCCGAGCAACTCGTCGGCCTGGCACGTGAACGCGGCCTGCCGGTGACCATCCACCGGCCGGGACGCATCAGCGGCGACACATCGACCGGCGCCTGTCAGGACCGCGACCTGCTCTGGCAGCTCATCAAGGGCTGCCTCCAGGCCGGCGCGGTCCCGGACCTGCCGTACGGGTCGACGGACTGGGTCCCCGTGGACTACGTCAGCGCCGGGGTCGTGGCCCTCGCCATGTCCGGCCCGTCCGCTGTGGAGACGTACCACTTCACCAACCCGGATGCGCCGGGCCTGGACCGGGTGTTCGAAGCGGCCGGGAGCCTCGGGCACGAACTGCGCACCGTTCCCGCGGAGCAGTGGCGGGCCCGCGTCGCGGCGCAACCCGACAACGCGGCACAGCTGTTCCTCGGCGACGAGGCACAGACCGGGCACGAGGCGACGGACCGACGCCGCTTCGACTCCCGGCGCACGGCCGCCGCCGCGGCGGCCGTGGGCGTCCGCCAGCCACCGTTGACCGACGAGATCCTGATCCGCTACCTGACGTACTTCCACGAATCCGGCTTCCTGCCTGCTCCGTGTTGAGTGCCGAGGTGGGAGTGCTCAGTGGGCGGGGCCGGCCGCCGGTGAGCGGTTGCCGCCGGACAGGCCGGCCCCGCGCTGATCCACAGGGTTCCGCCACGCGACCTGATCGTCGGCCAGTGGCTGCTCCATAGCCGTGGGCTTGCGATCGCGGTCGTCGTTCCCTGTCGAACAGGCCGTTGTATCGAGTGAGTTCGCCCTTGCGTGCCCATGAAGAAGGGGTCTTCCGGCAGCTCGGGGTTGTCGAAGCCGGAGCGACGGGGAGGCTGCCCCGCGCCCCGCGCCAGGCAGCGGCCGTTCGCTCCGCCGAATGCGGGCGCTGGGCGACCGGCCCGAGCCCGGCGATCCGTGCTACCAGGTCGAGCTCGGCAGGCGAGACGGGAAGGTGCCGCGGCGGTCGGTGGACGAGCACGAGGAACGGAGTGGCGTCATTCCTCGGTCAGCCGCTGGATGGCCCTCAGCGCCTGACCCGCTCCGTCCTCGGCCGTCAGATGTTGCGCCGCTCTCGCGGCGGCTCGACTGTGTGCCTGCTCCTTCACTGTGTGGTGAAGCGAGTCGGCAAGCCGTTCGGCGGTGAGGGACCGGAAGGGGATCGGGTCGGTGGCGGCGCCGATGGCGGCAAGTCGCCTCGCCCAGAAGGGCTGGTCCGCCGTCACCGGGACGGTGACCGCGGGCACTCCAGCGCGCAACGCGGCCGCGGAGGTGCCGGCACCGCCATGGTGGACCACCGCGGCCAGCCGTGGAAACAGCAAGGCGTGGGGTACCTCCCCGATCGTGAATACGTCGCTCCCCTCGGCGGCCAGCCCGGCAGCGCCGGCTTGCAGGATGCCGCGCAGTCCGGCCCGGCGCAGGGCTTGCACAGCGATCCCGCTGAGCCGCTCCCCGTCACCGGACGCCATGCTCCCGAAGCCGATGAGGACGGGGCGGGGTCCGGCACGCAGGAAGTCCTCCAGATCAGCGGGCAGCCGTTCGGCCGCCTCGTGATGGGGCCACCAGTTGCCCACGACCTCCAGGCCGGGGCGCCAGTCGGAGGGACGAGGCACCAGGGCCCTGCTGAAGCCGTGCAGGATGGGCCAGTTCGCCTGTTCCTGTCGTCGACGCATCCCGGAGGCCGAGGCCGGGGGCAGGTGGAGGCGGTGGCGCAGCTTCGCGACAGCCTGTTCGTAGACGCGGTCGGCCATGCGCAGCACGAGGCGTCCGGTCGCTCGGTTGGTGAGACGGCCCAGTGAGCGGAAGCCTGTGACGACCGGCGGGAAGTCGGCGGTCGGCGTTGTGGGTTGCAGGTACACGCCGAGGCTCGGTGTGCCTGTGGCCTCGGCGAGGTGCCAGCCGAGCGGAGCCGTGGTAGCCGACAGCAGAAGCAGGTCCGTGCCGGCGTCCATCACGTCGGCGAAGCCCTGCCCCAGTTCGGTGATGAAGGCGGCGGCAGTGCGCATGAGTTCACGTTTGCCCGTGACGCCGCTACGCACCCGTGTGTCGGCGGGAAGGCTGCGGAATTCCAGGCCTGCGTCGCGTACGAGTGGCGCGAACACGTCCGTGGTGGCGAGGGTGACGTCATATCCGGCCCGGCGCAGTTCGGCGCCCAGACCCGTGTAGGGCGCGACGTCGCCGCGCGATCCGGCTGCGGCGATCAGGATCCTCATCGGTCCTCCTCGGAACCGGTACGGCCACCCGTGTGGCGGGCGGCGTTGGCGTGAACCGCCTTGCGCGTATAGGCGGCCAGGCCCGGACGTTGCTGCGACGGCGGTACGACCAGAGCGAATGCGCGCGGGTCGGCGACGAAGTCGTCCGCGATGCGCCGGTGCATGTCGGGTGGGCAGGAGGTGAACCAGCGTGCGACGTGCAAGCGGTGCTCCTCGGCGAGGTCCATGGCCCGCTCGCCGTTGCTGAGCTCTCCCTCGTCGAAGGCTTCGAGCAGCTCCGCCCGCCAGGCGGCGGCCTCGCCCATGAGCTGATGCCAGTCCTCTTTCGTGTGAGCGGCCGCGCGCGCCATCGCCTCGCGCTGTCCCTCCGAATGCGCCCACTTCAGTTCTGCCTCGGTGGCATAGCTCAGGTCGAAGGTGATTTCACCGAAGACCTCGAAGCGTTCCTCAGGAGTCAGGGGGACTCCGGTCTTCTGCACCTCTATCGCCCGTTCCGCCACCTCGGCCAGCCGTTGCAGCCTGGCGATCTCCTCACTCAGCTGCCGCTGCCGGGCCCGGAGTCGCTCCACGGCGTTCACCTGCGGATCCTTGAAGATCGCGGCGATCTCGTCGAGAGGGAAGCCGAGCTCACGGTAGAAGAGGATCTGCTGGAGACGAACCAGATCAGCCTCACTGTAGAGCCGGTATCCGGCGGGGCTGCGCTCGCCGGGCGAGAGCAGCCCCGCCTTGTCGTAGTGATGCAGTGTCCGCACCGTCACCCCGGCGAAGGCCGAGACCTGCCCCACGGAGTAGCTCATCCACCCGCCCTTTCGTCGGTACACAGCCTCAAGCCTGACGTAAGGGGAGAGTCAACTCCCGCTGGGGCGTGCTTCGGGAGGTAGCGCCGTCCGCCCGGAGGACGGGCTCGGCGGCGTCTGTTGCGTGCGATCGCAAGGCGGAGGCTCGCCCCATACTGGTGGTATCGGCGGTGATCCCGACAACGCGGCGAGCATGGGGATCTCCCTCGCTCGAGCGAAGCCGCGAGCTCGGGGAAGCGGCAGGCGTCGCCGAGCAGGCGGGACTTTCGAAGCACGCCTAAGGGCTGTCCCGCAATTCCTGGCGGGCGCACGACGACAGCCACGGCACCTCGCCGCGTTGTCGAAACGCCCGAATACATCCAGTATGCGGGCGCCTCTCCGCCTTGCGATGCACCGCATCCGACGCCGCGCGCTGATCCACCAGGAATTGCGGGACAGCCCTTAGTGGCTGGCACCGGGCCGGTGTGTTCAGGCGTTTCGACAGCGCCCCAGTGCCCGGCGCGGCTGGGCACTGTACGGTCAGCTGAGGATCTGGACTGCGTAGAGCGCGCCGATTCCGGTTGCCAGGGTGCCGAGCAGGAGCCGGAGGGACGTCTCGGGCACATGCGGCTGGAGGCGTGCCCCGAGGTATCCGCCGAGCAGGCCTCCGGCGCCGCAGGAAAGGCCCAGCAGCCAGTCGGGGGCGATATCCCCGGTGACGGCGAGGGAGAGCAGCGCGTAGGTGGCCGCGCCAACGATGGAGGTCACAAAGGTGGAAGCCAGGGCGGCGGGTGCGACGGTGGCGACCGGTGCGCCGCGGCTGACCAGGATCGGGCCGAGCAGCGAGCCGCCCCCGATTCCGTAGATCCCGCCGGCCACGCCGACGGCAAGGGCCAGCGACGTCGTCGCCCGGGGCGAAGGCTGAGCGTGGGTGCGGGACGGGGTCGGGCGTACGGTCCGCAGCCACAGCCACAGCCCGAGCGGCAGGAGCAACGCGGCTATGAGGAGGCGGAAGACGCGCGGGCCGGGAACGGCGAAGACGCGGATCACGGCGCCGACGACGACGCCAGGAACGGTTCCCGCGATCAAGAGCCGGGGCAGCGGTCCGCCAAGCTGTCCAGCCCGCCAGGGGCGCAGGAGGGCGCCCGGGCCGGCCACGACGTTGTAGAGCAGGTTCGTGGGGGTCACGGCCGGGCTGGGTACTCCCAGCACACTGACCTGGACGGGTAGCAGAAAGACCGCTCCGGAGACACCCACGGGGGCTGTGGTGACGGATATCAGGAGCCCGGCGGCGAACCCGAGCAACCCCGTCGACCACCCCACGACAATCCCCTCAGTACTTACCGACCGGCCCCCGGCACAGGTGGCGGATCAGACGCCTCTCGTTCTCGTGCACGTGGGCCCCGCGCCGATTCAACCGTCTCCCGAGACGGTGAACAACCGCCGTCCACACTCGTGAACGAAGCCAAGACGCCGACGGCCGCGCGAGCCTGTCGGCCGGACCGGGCCGAGTGCTCTGAACTCGGGACCGATCGTGATGCCCGCCGCCGTGCTCGTCGTACTCGCCGGACCGCCGGCGTGGGGCAGGACGTTGTGAACTGTTAGCGCAGGGGTGGTTCGCCGGCGGACGCCGTCCGTCCTGCGCTTCCCCAGGAGGAGGCCGTCCTGCCGGTCGGAACGAGGAGCGGAAGAGACAGGAACGTCTCCGTCGCGGACGTCCGCGGCTACGGCGCCCTCATGAGGCGGGACGCGGCACTGCCCGCCTGCGGGGCGAAGGCACCGCCCACGTGCACGACGTGCCCGGCCGGCGGCAGGGGGCACACCCGCGGAGGCCGCCCGTCGCTTCCCGCCTCGGCCGTCCCCGGCCCCTCCTTCTCCGCGGTGGTGCGGTCCTCGCCGCCGTGGTGAAGGAGGGTGTCGCTGAGCCCAGGAGCTGTCAGGCCGACGCCCCGCTGTCGATGACCAGGTCCGTGCCGACCACGGAACCGGCCAGGGGCGAGGCGAGGTAGAGCACCGCGGCCGCCACCTCTTCCGCCTCCGCCACCCGGCCGAGGGGGTTCTGCGACTTCACCCGCTCGGCACGCTCGGCCTCGGTCTCGCCCGGCCGTAGGGACATGGGGGCGGCGGAGGCGCCCGGGCTGACCGCGTTGATGCGGACGCCCTGGTGGATGTGGTCGAGGGCGGCGGCGCGGGTCAGCGCGGAGACCGCGGCCTTCGAGGTGATGTACGCGGCGAGGTTCGGGATGCGCACGTGCGCTCCCAGGTTCGAGGAGATGTTGACGATGACTCCGCCCCCGTTCTCCCTCATGTGGGCGATCTCGTGCTTCATGGCCAGCCAGACACCGGTGACGTTGGTCCGCAGCACCGCGTCCCAGTCCTCTTCGCTCACGTCCGCGGCGGGGACGGCGCCGCGGAGTATTCCGGCGTTGTTCACGGCGATGTCGAGCCCGCCGAAACGGGCGACGCCCTCGCGTACGAGGTCCCGGACCCGGCCGGAGTCGGTGACGTCGGCGGTGATGCCGGCGGCCGTGCCGCCGGCCGCCCGGATCAGACCGACCGTCTCGTCCAGGGACGCGGTGGTGCGGCCTGCGGCGATCACGGACGCGCCCTCGGCGGCGAAGGCGAGCGCGATGGCGCGGCCGAGACCGGATCCTGCGCCGGTGACGAGCACGGTCTTTCCGGTGAAGCGGTTCATCGTTCTGCAACTCCCTTGACGGGTTCAATGGCTGGCGCGGTGGTTCAGGAGGGCGGTGAGGGCGAGGGCGGAGCCCGTCGCGGCGAGGGACAGGGCGTCGCTGCCGAGCGTGAGCAGGAGGGCGAACAGGACGGTGGGGCCGAACTCCATCGCGCTGTTCAGCACACCGCCCGCAAGCCCGCTCTGCGTCGGCGGTACGCCTGCGGTGGCGAGCACGGCGGCTCCTCCGAAGGAGGCCGCTGCGCCGGCCGCCAGCAGGACGAGGCCTGGCAGCAGCCCGTACGCGTACGGGGCGTGCGCAGGGAGACCGGTGGCGGCGAGAGGCCGAGCCCGGCCGCCGCGGCGCCGAGCCCGGCGGTCGTGACGGCCCCGGGCCCGTACCGGCGGACGAGCGGCCCCGCCGCCCGGCCGGAGGCGATCAGTACGACGGCGAACGGCACGAAGGCGCCCGAGGTCCGCAGCGGGGACCAGTCGCGGGTCTGCTGGAGGTGGAGGGAGAGGAGCACGAAAGTCATCGCGGTCCCACAGGCGCTCAGCCCGATGGCGGCGAGGGCGGCCGCCCGTCGCCTGTTGAGCAGGAAACGGGCCGGCAGCAGCGGGTCGCGGGCGCGACGCTCGACGTACAGGAACGCGCCCAGCAGTACGGCCCCGCCGAGCAGGGGCACGAGCACACCGGCCGACGACCAGGGCCGGACGTCGGTGACGACGAGTCCGTAACTGCCGAGGGTGATCCCGGCGGTGGCGAGCAGGGCCCCCGGCAGGTCGAGGGCCCTGACGCGCTGCGGGGCGGTGGACGGCAGCAGCGGCGCCGCGAGGGCCAGGGCGGTGAGCGCGACCACGAGCGGCACGGCGAAGGTCCAACGCCAGGAGAGACACGACAGGATGACGCCGGAGAGCAGGTTGCCGGCGGTCGCGCCGAGCACGGAGAGACCGCCCCAGGTGGCCATGGCCTTGCCGTACGCGGCGGGGGAGGGGAAGACGCCGCGCAGCACCGCCATGGCGGCGGGCGCGACGAGGGCCGCACCGGCGCCCTGGACGAGACGGGCCGCGAGCAGGGTCCGGATTCCCGGAGCGAACGGGGCGGCGGCCGAGGCGGTTGCGAAGAGGAGGAGGCCGACGGTGAGGGCGCGCCGCCCGCCGTAGCGGTCGGCGAGGCGGCTGCCGAAGAGCAGCAGCCCGGCGAACGTCAGCCCGTACGAGGCGCTGAGCAGAATCAAGTCCGGCCGTCGTAAGCCGAGTTCGTGCCCGATGACGGGCAGGGGCACGGCGATCGAGGCGAGTGTGAAGATCAGCGTGGTCTGCACGCTGCCGAGAAGGGCGAAGGCGGCGTCGGGGTGCCGAACGACGGCGACGTGCGTGCCTTCCGTGGCGTCTCCGGGTGCGCATTCCCCAGCGCTCATGCCATCCCCTCATATTTGATCGATCGGTCCATTATCTAGTCATGGGAGAGGAGTGGCGGGACCGGTCAGGGGCCGGTCATGACGGCGTCTGCGCCCCTGAGGTCTGCACCCCGTGCTGCGTGCTTCAATCCAGCAGGGTCAGCGCCTGCTCGGCCGCGTCCCGCACCCGGGCGGCATCGCTGGACGCCTTGCCCACCACCCGTACGCCCTGCAGCAGGACGAGCAGCATGCGGGCCAGTGCGCGCGGGTCCCGGCTCCCGGGCAGCTCGCCCTGGGCCTGGGCCCGTACGAGCGCGGAGTGCAGCAGGACCTCCAGGTGTTCCCAGCTGAGCTCGACCCGGCGGGCCGCCGCGCGGTCGTGGGGGGCCAGTTCGGCGGCGGTGTTGGTGATCAGGCAGCCGTTCAGCCGACTTTCCGGCGAGGCGGCCTCCGCCGCGAACCGGCGGACCATCGTCCGCACCGCGGGCAGCGCCGGCCCCGGCTGGGACAGTTCGGTGAGCAGGTGCGGATCGCGCCCCTGGGAGTAGCGGTCCATGGCCTTCAGGTACAGCTCGTGCTTGTTGCCGAAGGTGGCGTAGATGCTGGCGCGGCCGATGCCGAGGTGTTCGACGAGATCGGCGATCGACGTCGCTTCGTATCCGCGCCGCCAGAACAGCTCAAGGGCTGACTGCAGTACGGCGTCCGGATCGAACCCCTTGGTCCTGGCCATATGGAGGACCGTAGCCTCATGCAGAACGATCGGTCAAGAATCGTTCGTGAATCCCGCTCGGCGGCCCGTATCCGTCGGCCTTGCGGCTGCCACCCCGGACCCGCTCCCACGCGTTCCCTGCGGCGCGCCGCCGCGCTCCGCCCTCATCTCCGCCCGTGCCCGGTACTCGTCCGCGAAGCCGAGGGCGAGCAGCGACAGCACCGCTGTCAGGGCGAAGGCGGCGGCCAGGGCGTTCAGCAGGCCGTAGGGGCCGCTGCCCTCCACGACGCGGCCGCCGCCCAGCAGGCAGTCGAAGCCCAGGGGGAAGTAGGACGGTTCATGGCCTGTGAGCCGGTCGAGCGTGCCGGGCGGAAGGGAGCGGCAGGGGGTGGCCGGGGAGGAACTCGCGCCCGACTCGGCTTCGTGCGCGTCCCATTGGACCAAGCCCAACCCGATCGCGTACACGATCACGGCCGCGACGGCCGCCATGCCCGCGCTCCAGCGCACGAGATCCCTGGCCCAGTGCGGTCGGCGGCCTGGGAGGGCGACCGAGATCAGCTTCACCGCGACAGCGATGGCCCAGAACGGTACGGCGAGCAGGGCGGCGTACATCAGGAGAACGAACATCGTGCGGCCGCCTTGCGGGTGTTCCGCGAGCTCCACCGACGGCGGGCCGTTCTGTGTCGGACGTCAGGCACCGCCCCGCCGGTTCCCCGCCGGGAGCTGCTCAGCCCGGGGGCCCGCGCCCACGAGAAGGCCCGCGCGCACCCGCGGCTGGTGCGGAGCAAGGCTGCCCTCGTACGGATCAGCCGTTCACCGCTGCCGCACGAGACCGTCCTCATCCACCGGCGGACGAGGAGGCAACGGCTCAGAAGGCCGAGGCGACGAGGCCGGCGAGCCAGGTGCCGTAGACCTTCAGCCGATGCGAGGTACGGCAGTACAGTCGCGGCTTACGACGCCCCGCCTGGTCCAGGCGTGCGTCGCACCACCGGCACGGCAGCTGACCGCGATACCGGCCGTCTGCTCCCAGCTCCGCTCCACTCATGAACGGGCATCCTATCCGGCTCCCGGCGCGTGTCTCAGGTACCGGCCCTTGCCGCATCACGGAAGCGAGGAGGGAGCGCGGTGCGGGCCGACAGGCTCCGGCCCGGCACCTTCGCGACGGCTTCATGGTGACCTCGGCGTCGTTGGGCGGCCCGTGCCGACCGGGCCCTGTGGGCGGGCGCAGGGGAACGCCACCCCGGGGCGGCCCTGTGCTACCTCGGGGCGATGTCCACCGGGGGCCGGTTGTGGGCGTCCGGTGCGCGGGTGCGCTCGGATTCGTCATGCACGAGCAAGGAGAGCAGCGAGGCCACGGGCAGGCCGGCTTCGGCGGGATGGCGTAGCACCTTGTCGGGATCGACGCGGTAGGTGTTGGTACGCCCCTCACGGGTGTGTGAAAGGTACCCGTCCTGCTCCAGGTCGGAGATGATCCTCGACACGGCACGCTCGGTCAGCCGGCAGTGGGCGGCTATCTCGCGGATGCGGATGTTCGGGTTGTCGGCGATGGCTGCCAGCACGCGCGCGTGGCTCGTGATGAACGTCCATCCGGTGTGGGACTCAGGTACTGCGGCCATGTCGAGCATTTTAGGCGACATCATTTGCCGGAAGCGATTTACATGACATAGTTTTCAGGTAATTGATGGCATGCTCCCGCACGGGAGAATCACAGAAGGAGCTTGAGGTGCCCTGGAACGAGGCCGCCTTGTCGACGTGCACGAGCAGCTTCAGCGGGACGCCGGCCCCGGCGCAGACCACCGCGGACGCCTCGTACGCTCCCGAGGTGCGGCAGTACGAGTACCGCGGGACCTGGGTGATCGTTGCTGCCGACGAGTACGACTTGGGCTCGATCACTCCGCTGCGTCAGGCACTGCACACCGCGGTGAGGCAGTACCCGAAGGTCGTCCTCGATGCCTCCGCCATTACCTTCGCCGACTCGACGTTCCTGAACCTGCTGATCCTGGCCCACCGGACGGGGAAGCTGCGCCTTGTCGCACCCTCCCCGCAGGTACGACGCCTCTGCGAGATCACTGGTGTCGACAGTGTCTTGGAGATCCGGCGGACGATCGAGGAAGCGGCTGCCTCGTGACCCACCGTGCTCCGGCGGCGTTCCGCAGGGCCGGAAGGTGACGCCGGGGCAGGCTCGATCGCGCCGGGCCAGGGGGGCTCTGGGCAGCGGAGCGGGCCTACGGCCGGCTGATGCCAATATCCTGAAAAACCTACCCGCGCGGCCGACCGCAGGACCCCACACCGAGAACACGCCGGCAACGGCCGAGCCCTGCGGACGAGGGCGCCGGACCGGCGAGGAGGGTTCGCCGGTCCGGCAACGTTTCGATCAGGCCGCACGCTCCCTCGGACCTGAACCCGCGAGCGGTCGGAACCCTGCGGCCGGCCCGACGGACGTACGGGGCACGCACCTGTGAGAGTGCGAGAGGGCGCCACCGCTACGGCACACCGGCGGCCCGCTACGAGACGGCTGCGGTGCTCGCAGCGATCAACACGTGGTTGTCACCCCGTCCCACGCGTCATCACGTACGTGTTCCCGCCATCGGGATCGCCGTAGAGGAAGAACAGCTCCCACTCGTGCTGGTCCCGGTCGCGGTCCACATAGAAGGACCACGAGTAGGTCGACGGTGGTTCATCAGCCGAGGCGTCCGGGGCCGTTGCGGCGGCACGGCTCTCCACTCGGGTCCGGGCAGTCAGCGCGAGTCGGACGACCTGTCCGCCCTCCACGTCAACCAGGAGCCAGGTCCCCGTGCCGGAGAGGCGCCAGCCTTCCTCGTAGTCGAAGTCGTGCCCGTCGAGTCTTTCGACAAGCGCCGTTCCGTCCTTGCGGAGCATCACGCGGGTCCCCCCGACGTTTTCCCAGCCTCCGGCGACTTCGGCCGCCGTGGCGTCGTGGACCCCTGTTCCTCCGTAGTACTGAGAAGGGCCGGCGCACGAAGTCAGAGCGGCCAGGCACACCGTCAAACCACCGAAGGCCGCCACCCACGCGCCCAGCCTGTTTCCGCCCGCCATTGGGGACCTCCCCGTCTCAGCCCACATCGGCCAACCGATAGGAGTGGGCCGTGGAGAGATACCCTGCCAGATCCGTTGAACGTGTTCAGCTCTGGGGTTGGGGAGGGGGCGCTTCCGCCCCGGTGTGTGCATCCAGCGCTGCGTGTTCGCACGGCGGTCCGACCTCTCGGCAGCGTCTCCGACGGCGCCTCCCGCGCCCAGTGGCATCATCCGGGCGACAGGGGGGCACCGTCATGCCGGCCCCGGAGGTCAGTGGTCCCCTTGCAGGACCCCGAAACCCGGCGCGGCAGGTTCGGGCGGGTGGGGGAGAGGAGTCGGTCGGCTGCCCAGACGGCCAGGGCGCAGGCGGCGAAGCCGGCGCCGAGGAGGCTGGATCCCGCCCAGCCATGGGCGGTGAAGACGGCGGTGGTGGCGGCTGCGCCGAGGGCGGAGCCGAGGGAATAGAAGACCATGTAGCTGCCGAGGGTGCTGCTGACGCGGTCCGGATGGGCCGTCGTGAGCAGGTGTTGACTGCTCACGTGCACCGCCTGGACGGCGAAGTCGAGCAGCACGATTCCGACGACGGGGATCCACAGAGACCACGGAAGTTGAGCGACGACGACCCACGCGAGGATGAGCAGGCCGAGCGCGAGACCGGTGACCGGCTCAGCCCGCCCCGCGTCGGCCCATCGGCCGGCGCGCGCCGCGCCGAGTGCGCCGGCGAGGCCGACGAAACCGAACAGTCCGATCTGGCTCTCACTCAGTTGCCAGGGTGCGTCCGCCAGCGGCAGGGACAACCCGCTCCAGAGGGTCCCGAACGAGGCGAAAAGGAAAAAGGCGATGAGGCCGCGGCTCAGGAACAGGCGTTGCCTGAACAGTGCGCCGAGCGAGGAGACGGCCTGTACGTACCCCGCGGACCGACTGCGGCGTTCCTCCGGCGGCAGTACGCGAAGGACGAGAGCGGCGAGCGACAGCGACAGTACGGCGAGCACGACGTAGACGCTGCGCCAGCCCCAGACTTCGGCGAGGGCCCCCGTGACGGCCCGCGCACCGAGGATGCCCACCACGACGCCCGAGGTCACGACGCCGATGGTGCGCCCGCGTTCGGCGGGCAGGGAGACGGACGCGGCGTAGGCGACCGTGGTCTGCACCACGACCGCGAACATCCCAGTCGCCGCGAGGCCGGAGAACGCCACCCAGGAGGCTGACGCCGACGCCGTCAGGATCATGCTCCCTGCCGTGATCGCCAGGTGCGCGCCGATGAGCCGGCGCCGGTCGACCACATCACCCAGGGGCACCAGGAGCACCAGCCCTGCCAGATAGCCCAACTGGCCGGTCGCGATGATCCAGCCGGCACGTCCCGGCGGCACTCCCAGATCCTGGCTCATCGGCGCCAGGACCGGCTGTGCGGCATAGATGCCGGCCACAGCGACACCACACACCATTGCGAGCACCAGGCGTCGCCATGCGGTCATCGGGCCTCCTTCAATCGGTTGCAAATTGCAACTGATTCGACGCTACGGCAAGATGGTTTCAATCTGCAACTCACTGGGAGGCGTCATGCCACGGACCGCCACGCGCTCTCCGAACCTGGAGTGGACCGACCCCGACTGTCCCGTCGCCCGCACCCTCGACCTCGTCGGCGACAAGTGGACCCTGCTCGTCATTCGCGACGCGATGGACGGGGCACGCTCGTTCACCGAGTTTCAGCGGCGCACCGACATCGCCCGCAACATCCTCAGCGACCGGCTGCGCAAGCTCGTCGGCCACGGGCTCCTCGCCCAGTGCACCGCGCCGTCAGGCCGTCGCCAGGAATACGTCCTCACCGACGTCGGCCGCGATCTCTTCCCCGCCATCCTCACGCTCCGGCAATGGGGAGAACGCAACACCTTCGCTCCCGGTGAGACCCACTCCACCCTCGTCGATGAGCACGGCGCACGGATTCCGGAGATCGTGCCGACCGGTGCGGACGGTGCCCCCGTCGACGCCCTCACCTCCCACGTCCGCACACCCTGAGAGGCGCGTCCCGTCCGGCCCGCTGCGCGGGATGTGAGGGGCGTACCCCCGTTCCCGGCCGCGCTGTCACCGGTGACCGGATGATGCGGTCCGCCGGGTCGGTGGAGGGGAGTCTTCGCAGCGGGATGAGGCGATCCCTCATGCACCGCGCCTCGGCCCGGGCGGGCCTCCGGCTGAGAGACGGGTCGCACACCAGGGAAATCGCGTCGGGTGCCGGGCGTCTCCCTGTGCCGAGTGGGGAAGGCTTCCCAGGGCCGCGTGCGGAAGGGAGGCAGGTTCTTTTCCGGCAACGGCCGTACGTCGCCGCCGAACCACTTGGTCGCCCGACCTTCGCCTTTTCGGCGAGCCCGTAGATACGAATGGCGATGCCTCCTTGCCATCCGCTCGGCCTCGGCGCGCTCCCACCGTGCCGACGCGTCCAGCCCGTCGGCCGGGTCCGCACCACGGTTGGGTACCTGGCTCACCGCCTCGGCGGCCCGCACGCCGGCGTGAGCCGCGTCGGAGCGACGAATTCGCAGTAGTCCTCGAAGCGACCCCCGGCCGCCGCAAGCAGCGTTTTCAGCTCCGCTGGGGCTCGCGATCGTTCGTCACGACAGCAGACCGTCCGGGGTGGCAACCGCGCCTATGCCCTGACCTGCGCAGTCAACCCGGCCCGCCGTGATCGCCTCCATCCGGTCGGCTTCCTGTTGCTCGGCAGGTCGGCGTGGGGAAACCACGTCGTCCATCTCAGCTGGCGACGGAACGGCCGGCGGTGGCGGTCGCGGCGTCCGGATGGATCGTGAAGACCTGGTCCAGGCCGACAATGCCCAGGATGCGGGCGGTGGTGGCTGGGACCGCGGCCAGGGCTATACCGCCGCCATGCGCGATGGCCCAACTTCTGGCAGAGAGCAGCGCGCTGATCCCGCTGGAGTCGCAGAAGTCCAGGCCGGCCAGGTCCAGGACCAGCAATTGCCCCGCAGCAAAAGGCAGGCCGTCCATGGATGCGCGCAGTTCGGGCGCCGTGGCGTGGTCGAGGTCACCGATAATCGCCAGGACGGGACCGGTGTCGGCGTCTCGGGTGGTGATCGTTAGTGGGCTCATGTCAGGTCTTCGCTCGCGGGGGTGGGAAGGGAGGCGGGCACGCCGAGGGCGAGCAGCGCGGTGTCGTCGTCGAGTCCGTCGCCGAAGGAGGCGAGCAGCCCGCTCAGGGCGGTGATCAGAGCCTTGGGGCCCGTCGGCGGCTGGGCGACGGTGAAGGCGCGCAGGGCGTCCTCGCCGTACAGCTCACGATCGGGTCCGATCCTGGCCTCGGTCAGGCCGTCCGTGTACAGGAGCAGGGTGTCGCCGGGCAGCAGGTCGACACGGGCGGCGGTGAACGGGGCCTGGGGCAGGACGCCGACGAGCAGCCCGCCGGGGGTGGGGAGGTAGTCGGCGCTGCCGTCGGCGCGCTGGATCAGCGCCGAGGGATGACCGCCGGAAGCCAGGTGCAGGCCGACGGTGCCGCCATCGGTGGGTTGGAGGACGCCGAATATGGCGGTGCAGTAGCGGCCCTCACCGCTGGCGTACCGGTCGTGCAGCACCGTGTTCAAGGTGGTCAGCACGCTGATGGGGTCGGCGTCGTGCAGGGCGGCGGCGCGCAGGGTGTAGCGGGCCAGAGAGGTGATCGCGGCGGCCTGGGGGCCCTTGCCGCACACGTCCCCGAGGAAGAACGCCCACCGGCCGCCCTCCAGGGGGAACAGGTCGTAGAAGTCTCCGCCCAGCAGATCGGGGGATGCCGTGTGGTAGTAGGAGCCGGCCTCGATCCCCGGTACCTCGGGCAGTGCGGCGGGCAGCAGGCTCTGCTGGAGGACGGCGAAAGCCTCCTGGAGCCGGGAGCGGTCGGCTTCGGCCTGCCGACGGGCTTCCTCGGCCGCCTGCCGGCTGCGCAACAGTTCCTTCTCGTAGGCGCGGCGGTCGCGGGCGTCGAAGACGGTGGTACGGATCAGCAGGGGCTCGCCGTCCTCGCTGGACTTCACCTTCGAGGTGACCAGCACCGGCATTCGCTGCTTGCCGGCTGCCTTGATGTCCATGGCGATGCCGCTGACCTCGCCCTTCATCTGCAAGAGCGGCGCGAAGTGCGTCTCGTGGTACAGCTTGCCGCCCACGGTCAGCAGGTCGGCGAACCGCATCCGCCCCACCACCCGGGACCGTTCCAGGCCCAGCCAGTCCAGCAGGGTGGTGTTGATCTTGGCGATGGTGCCGTCCATCAGCGTCGACAGGTACCCGCAGGGGGCCTGCTCGTACAGCTCCTCGGTACTGTCCTCCAGCAGCGAGGTGAACACCGCGTCTGTGGCGTCCGCGTCCTGCTCCCCACCCGGCTCGGGCACCGACTGGTCGGTGCGGCACATCATCAGGCCGCTCCGACGAAGTCCGCGATCGCCGCCGTGGTGGCCTGCGGGGCGCTCAGCTGCGGGCAGTGCCCCGTCGCCTCCAGGGTCACCAGCCGGCTGCCGGGAATGGTGTCGCGGACGTAGGCGCCGACCTCGCGGGGGGCGATCACGTCCTGCCGGCACTCCAGGATCAGCGTCGGCACCGTGACCGTCTTCAGGTCCTCGCGGCTGTCGGACAGGAATGTCGTGCGGGCGAAGACGCGGGCCATGTCCGGGTCGGTCGCACAGAACGAGGTGGTGAGCTCCTGGCCGAGTTCCGGCCGGTCCGCGTTGCCCATGATGACCGGCGCCATCGCCGCAGACCACCCCAGGTAGTTCGACTCCAGCGATTCCAGCAGCTCGTCGATGTCCTCGGCGCTGAACCCGCCCCGGTAACCCTCGTCGTCGATGTAGCAGGGCGAGGGAGCGACCATCACCAGCCGGGACAGCCGCTCCGGGGCCTTCGCCGCCGCGAGCACCCCGACCATCGCGCTGACCGAATGCCCCACGAACGCGACGTCCCGCAGATCCAGCTCCTCGCAGATCTCCAGCACATCCTGTGCGTAGCCCTCCAGGGAGCTGTACCGCCGCTCGTCCCAGGAGGACGAGTCCGCCCGGCCCGAGCCCACGTAGTCGAAGAGCACCACCCGGTAGCTCTCGGCAAGCGTGGGAACCACCAGGCGCCACATGTTCTGGTCACAGCCGAACCCATGGGCCAGCAGGAGCACTGGCCCGTCCGCACGGCCGGTGACGGTGACGTTGTTCCTGCGACGGGTATCCATACCCGCCAGTTTCCCATCCCCCCGCGCCACCTCACGCAGGGCCCCCGGTGCCTCGGTGCCCCCACGGCAGGTCCCCGGCGTCCGGGGCTGCCGGTCAGGATGCGGTGCATGGACGCCCGTGTGCGATCGCCTTCCTCGGGTGCGGGGCTCACGCGAAGGGCTCCTGAGCCGTGCTGGCACGGCCTGCGAGGTTTCCTCCCGGCACGGGCCGTGGTGCACCGGAAGGGAGCGCTGCGGATCGTCGTCCCTCCTCGCAGGTGCGACGCCTCTGCGAGATCACGGGGGTCCACGGCGTCGTGGAGCGGAACCCGTGACCGTCGCCCGCGCGATGCACGCCGAGGAAAGGGCCGCCGGCCAGGTGGCCGTCCTGGGCCAGTTGCTGGCAGTGGTCAAACCGCTCCCGCCCTCGCGGCCGTGTGAGTCAGGGGCGGCGTGCGAGGAATACGAACTCACCGCCTGGCCGGTCAGGCGCATCGCGCACCTCTTCCACCACGTAGCCGCGGGCGACCAGGTCCGCGTCGATCTCGTCGCGCTCCCGGAAGCGCAGCGTCGAATCAGAGGTCAGCACCTGTCCGTCCGCTGCGAAGGCGTAGGTCCAGCGAAAGGCCACCAGGGGCCAACTCACGTCGATCAGCTGGACCCAGCTCTCGACGGAGCCGAGACCCGGGATGTCCGTCACACGGTAGGAGTTCTCGCGGGTCCACTCTTCCCAGACGCGTCCGGCCGGATCACGGGTCTCGAAGACCAGGTGCCCGCCGGACCGTAGTGCCTCGTAGGCGGCCCGCAGTGTCTTCTGCCAGGTCTCCGGATCTGCGATGGCCTGGGCGACATTCGCCGTCATCGTCGCGAGGTCGACGTGCAGTGGCGGGAGGGCTGCCGCGTCACCGCAGATCCAATGCACTCGTTCGCTGCCCGGTTTGGACCGGGCGACGTCGACGGACGCCTGGGCGGGATCAATGCCGACGACCTCGATACCGCGGTCGGCCAGGAGCAGTGCGAATACCCCGGTGCCGCAGCCGATGTCCAGAACGCGGCGCGCCTCGAGCGTTTCCGCCATCTGTAGGTAGGCATCGAGATCACTGCGGTCGGGGTCGAGTGGATCGTAGAGCGCAGCGAGTCGGGGATGCCCGAAGCAGTCGTCAGCCATGCCGCCGAACGTATGCAGAGCCGACCTCGAAGAGCTATTGAGTTTCGCCGGACACCCCCGGCACGGGCTCCGCGGGACGGTCAGTCACAGAGGGCTCGCCAGGATCATGCGGACCTTCGAGACGCAGGAGACGGGGTTGCGCCGTCGGCACCACACCACCGTCCCCGACCCGGCCGTAGCTCAACGAGCGGTCGTGCCGAAGCTGAAGCGCGATTGCGGCCCCCGCTGACGTGGCAACTTGCCCAGGGCCCCAGGAGGGAGCCGGCTTCTCGGAGCCGTGCCCTCGATCAGCGCCCCGTGCCCGGCGATCCGGCCCGGCAGGGTACGCGGTGGTCGGCGCGCGGGGGCCTGCCAGATGCCCGGGGAAACCCGGTGGCGGTGTTCTTGTGTGCGCCCGGGGGCGGTGCCGACTGCGAGGACCGATGGCTGCGGGCGGGCGGGCCGGCGTACGGGACGGGACGGTTTTGGCTGCCTGTCGTGAAAATCAGGGTGAGTATTCGGGGAAAGATCACAACTGTGCCTCCACATGACGCTGAACGCGGAACGAAGATAAAATGAGAGTGGTCGTCACACCCTCCGAGTGCGTTGCCGCTTCACGGGAGCAGCCATGACCGACGTGGTTTTTGCCAACAGCGAGAATCCGATAACCCCGAGCATATCGATCATCCATGATGATGAATCCTTCCGGGTCGAATGGGTGGCGCTCAACGTCAGCGCCCAGGACCTCCCGTCCTTCGTCGACCGTCTGCTCGTAGAGAGGATCCCGGAAGGCTGCCCCGGATCCGACGATGTCTCACACGAGGCCGTCTTCGACAGCGACGTGGACGGGGACCCGGATGACTTCACCGAACCGGATCTGCTCGCAGGCGAGACCGGCCCGCTGATGGAGCCGCAGGTGGGGCCGTTTCCGGTCGGGGACTATCGACTCACCGTGACGTTGGCCAACGACCTGGGAGTGGGGCACACGACATTCCACTGCGTTCCCGTGGTGGCCGCAGTCTGAGCCGGCGGTGCGGCGCGGACAGAGGCAGTGGCCAGAGCGGAACCGGACGACCGATCCGGTGATCCGGCAAACCGCACGAGCCGAGGAGGGATCATGCCGTACGGCGGAGCAGCCGCAGGCCCCACGTGTCCGGGAGCGGCGACGGCGGACACCAACGTATCGCTGAGCAGTTCCCATTGGTACGAAATTGTCAATGACACGGACGACCCGATCATCGTGGAAATCGTCTGTGAATTGTCCGATTCAGAAGGACATACCGCGTCCGAGGTGCGCCGTGAGTCGATAGGGCCGCAGAGCGACACGACCGCCACGCAGCAGTGCTATCTCGTTGCCGCTTATCCCTTGCCGGGCCCGGTGACCGTCACGGCAACCACGACTCTGTCGGGCGATGTCTCGACGAGTGGGTCCAACGTGTGCATCTTCAGCGTTTCGGAGGATGCCCTGTCCACGAGGTCTCCCTCAGGGTGAACGCGGGGGGTCCGCGGCTCTTCCGTCGTGCGAGGCGGAAGGCGTGGCCCAGGAATCATCGTCCTGCCTCTGTGAACGGCCTGCGCGAGGCGCTCGCTGGGGCTCGGGTCCGACCCCTGGGACGGGTTCTCCCGCGCCGCCTGCCGTCGGCTCTTCGACGGCATTGCCCTGTCCGGCCCCAAGCCGCTCGGGGCCGATGTCGACTCCGACCCGGTGGTGCCCGTGGCCGGAGCGCCCGCGGAGGCTGACCCCGGACAGATCAAAGCGTCGCGAGCAGCGTCGCGACGGCTGCGCGTGCATGGCGGGCCGCGGCTGGGTCGCCACTGATGCCCGCTGTCACGATGGCTCCTTCGGCCAGCAGGAAGACCGGTTCGGTCACCGGCAGCCCGGTGGCGTGGACCCACACCGCGATCTGATCGCGGAACGCCTGCTTGTGCGCCCGGACTTCGGCCAACACCGCCTCGGACGACGGGCCGAACTCGCCGTACGCGTTGATCCAGGCGCAGCCGCGGAAGCCGGGTTCCGCGAACCATCCGGAAAGCCAGTCGAAGATCGCGAGTACGCGCTCGCGAGGATCCGGAACCTGCTCCACATGAGAGGCCAGGTTCCCCCTCCATCGCTGGTCGCGACGTTTGAGCATGGCCACCACCAGGTCTTCCTTCGCGGAGAAGAACCGGTAGATCCGCTTCAGTGGCAGCCCGGATGCCGCACGAATCTCGTCCATCCCGACTGCCTGGATGCCTCGTGCGTAGAAAAGTCTCTCCGCTGTGTCGAGCAGCGCTTCGCGGTCCAGACGATTCTGCTCGTCGGTGATCGGGGCTGGCATCCGGGACTCCTTGACGTGAGAACGCTCGTTCCCTACCTTAGGCTCCACCAGTAGAGAACGCACGTTCTCCACATGAGGAGGTCGCAGTGCCGGAAGACCGCCCGCCCTACCCACCGTTCACGCAGGAGACGGCCCTGCGGAAGGTGCAGGCGGCCGAAGATGCCTGGAACACCCGCGATCCCCGCCGAGTGGCGTTGGCCTACACACCGGACTCGACGTGGCGGAACCGGGACACGTTCGTCCGTGGCCGCGATGAAATCGTCACTTTTCTGACGAAGAAGTGGGAGCGCGAACTGGACTACGCGCTGCGCAAGAGCCTGTGGGGCTTCCACGAGGACCGGATCGCCGTCCGCTTCCAGTACGAGTGGCACGACAGGGAAGGCCAGTGGTGGCGTAGTTACGGCAACGAACTGTGGGAGTTCGACGAACGCGGTCTCATGCGGCGTCGGGAGGCAAGCATCAACGACGTCGCCATCTCCAGGGCCGATCGGCGGATCTACGGTCCCCGGCCCGTGGACGAGCACGGAGTCGACTTCCCACTCCGGTAGCGCCCCGCCGCTACGCCGCCCCAAAGCGGCGGGCTCTGCCGGGCCGTGCCTGGCGGTCCGGTCGGCCGATGCGCGCATCCAAGGTGGCTCCGGGGCTGAGCCGGGGACGCGATGGCTGACATCTGGCCACCCATGCGGGAACGGGACGGCTCACGATGCTCCCGGCGGCGGATGGGTGTCGGTGGCATCGGGTGGGATGGTGCTCGTGACTGTCTACGACGTAGCCCGCCAGCTCCCCCTATCGCCGTTCTGCGGGACTTGTGCCGTTCGCTGGCGATGCTCGACGCGATCCTGAGCCCGGCCTGCGAAAGGCGGTCCTACTCCTTCAACGCCGGCTGGGCCGACGGCGAGGAGATGGCCTCGATGCGCAACGGGTCGGGAGACGAGTACTCGATCGTGTTCCAGGTGATGAGCTGCACGTACCGGGGCCCAGTCCGGGGCACGCGGGACAGGGGGTACCGGGGACTGGCCCCGGAGCGGAAAGAGGTGTCGCATGTTCGAGGAGTTCGCTACCAGGACGGTACGCACCGGTGAAGCGTCCGTCTTCGTTCGGTACGGGGGCGAGGGACCGCCTCTGCTGTTGTTGCACGGCCACCCGCGTACGTCGGCGACCTGGCACCGGGTCGCCCCCCTCCTGGTGCGGCGGGGTTTCACGGTCGTCTGCCCCGACCTGCGCGGTTACGGGCGCTCCCGCGGCCCGGCGCCCACTGCCGATCATGGCTCCCACTCCAAGCGCGCCGTCGCCCAGGACATGGTCGAAGTCATGGAGGCGTTGGGGCACGAGCGCTTCGGGCTCGTCGGCCATGACCGCGGGGTCGCCGTGGCGCTCCGGCTGGTGCTCGACCACCCCTTTGCGGTGACCCGGGTGGCGTTCCTGGACGGCCTGCCTCTGAGTGAGCACCTGGACCGCGCCGACGCCCGGTTCGCCACCGCTTGGTGGCACTGGTTCTTCTTCGCCCAGCCGGAGATCCCCGAACGCGTCATCAACGCCGATCCCGACGCCTGGTACCGCGGCGAACCCGAGGCCATGGGGCGGGAGAACCACGACGAGTGGCGGGCCGCCACCAGAAATCCGGATGTCGTCCGCGCCATGTTGGAGGACTACCGCGCCGGGCTCACCGTGGACCGCAGGCACGAGGAGGCGGACCGAGCCCGGGGCGCGCGGATCACCTGTCCCACCCTCGTTCTCTGGTCGCTGCGGGACGACCTGGAGGAGCTGTACGGCGACCCCCGCACCATCTGGCGCGACTGGGCCGACGACGTCCGGGGCCACGGCATCGACGCAGGCCATCATGTGGCCGAGGAGGCGCCCGGCCCGCTCTCCGCCGCCCTGGGCGACTTCTTCACCCCCTGACTGCCTCGGGGGCCACCGCCAAAACGGCACGCACATCGTCGGAGCCGCTCACACGTGGCCTGCGCAGCGCGCCGTCAACGGCCGCCGGGTCGGGCTGTCTCGCGCCGGTCAGGTGTGAGCTGGGCGCCGGGGCCCCGGACCGGGGCCCCGCACCAGGGGCCCCTCTCCGTGCCTGCGGCGGTCGGCGCGAAGCACGAGCGGGCTCCGTACGGGCCCCGCCCCTCGCATGGCGGGGCCCGTACGGAGCCCACTGATACAGCCTCACGTCCTGACGCGCACCCCGTGACGCCGGGTCAGCCGACGGCCGGGCGCAGGCGTACCGGGAGCGTCTGGTGCCCGTTGCTGATCAGGGAGGGAAGCGGCTGCAATTCGGCTGCGGGAACGGCGAGTTCGGCCTCGGGGAACCGCTCGAAGAGCTGCTGGAGAGCGGTCGCGATCTCCAGGCGGGCGAGCGGGGCGCCGAGACAGAAGTGGACGCCGTGGCCGAAGGCCAGGTGCTCCTTCGTGGGCCGGGTGACGTCGAACAGGTCCGCGGAGTCCCCGTGCAGGCCGGGGTGGCGGTTGGCGGCGGCGTAGGAGGCCAGGATCGCCTCGCCCCGGGCGATCTTCTGTCCGTCGGGCAGGGGGATGTCCGCCAGGGCGAAGCGCATGGGCAGGTGCTTGACGGCGGGCTCGTGCCGAAGGGCCTCCTCGACGACGCCGTTCCAGTCGGCGCGCCCGGCCCGCAGATGGGCCAGCTGCGCCGGATCGCTCAGCAGGGCGGTGATGGCCTGGTCGATCACGTTGACGGTGGTGTCGTATCCGGCGGAGACCATCAGGAGCAGCGTGTCGCGCAGCTCGTCGTCGGTGAGGGCGCCGCCGTCCCCCTCGTCGTCGCGCGAAGCGATGAGGAGCGAGGTCATGTCGTCGCCGGGATCCGCGCGCTTGGCCGCGATCAGTCCGTTGAGGGCCCCGTACAGCGAAGCCGTGTTCGCGGTGGCCTGCTCGACGGTGAGCGTGGTGTCGAAGACGCCGTCGACCAGCGCGCGGAAACCGTCGAGTTGATCCTCGGGGACGCCCATGAGCTGGCCGATCACCGCGATCGGCAGCGGATAGGCGAGGTCCTTGCGCAGATCGGTCACCTCACCGGCAGGCCGGGATGCGAGATCGTCGAGGAGCGTGGCGACGATCTTCTCGACCGATGCCCGCAGGTCCTGGACGCGGCGGGCGCTGAACGCCGGGGCCACCATCCGGCGGAGCCGTCGGTGATCGCCTCCGTAGGCGGTGAACATGTTGCTCACGGCGACCCAGAGGGCCAGCGGCCAGGTGGCCACGGTCTCGGCGAAGGCCGGCCAGTGGGCGCGGGCGTCCTTGGAGACCGCCGGACTGGTGAGGAGCTCCTTGAGGAGCGTCGGGTCGGTGACCGACCACGCGGTCACACCGAGAACGTCCACGCGGGTGGCCGGACCGCGATCGCGCAGCGCCTGGTATTCGGCGTGGCGGTCGGACCCGGTGGGGTCGAGGACGAGTACGGGCTGCTCGGGCATCATGTCTCTCTTTCAGCGAGCGGTGGCGAAGCGGACGGGGAGGGATTCCAGGGCGCGGTGGAAGGGGCCCGGACGCCAGCGCAGTTCGGCGGCGGGGACGGCGAGATCCATCTCCGGCAACGCGTCGAGCAGACAGGTCACCGCGGTCTCGGCGATGAGATAGGCGTGGGAGCGGGCCGGGCAGGTGTGCGGGCCGATGCTCCAGGCCAGGTGAGCACGGTTGCCCGAGATGCCGGCCGGCCCCTGGGTGAGTTCGGGGTCGTTGTTGCAGGCCGCCATGGAGATGACGACGGGCTGGTGGGCCGGGAGCAGGAAGCCGTCGATGTCCGCGGGGTAGGGCGGATAGGTGATGCAGTAGTTCGCCATCGGCGGGTCGGTGTACAGGACGGTGTCGAGCGCGTCGCGCACCGTGGACTGGCCCGCGTGCAGCCCGGCTGAGAACTCCTCGTCGGTGAGGATCTTCAGCTGGGTGTTGGCGATGAGGTTGGTCAATGGCTCGATACCGGCGCCGTAGAGAGTGACGAGCTGGTGGCTCAGCTCCTCGTCGGTCAGCTCCGTCGGGTGGGCCAGGAGGCGCGAGGTGATGTCGTCGGCGGGGTCGCGCCGGCGGAGGGCGACGAGGTCGGCGAGTGCCTGGCCGAGGATCTGGTTGCCCTTCTGGGCGTCCGTGGTGTCGAAGATGCGCGCCATTCCGTCGGCGATACGGGCTCCGATCTCGTCCGGGCAGCCCAGCAGAGCACTCAGGATCCGGAAGGCGATCGGCCAGGCGTACTGGGTGAGCAGATCGGCGCTGCCGGTGGTGAGGAAACCGCCGATGGACTCGGAGGCGATCTTCTCCACCTGGGCGCGCAACTGGTGCTGGTCGACGGCGTTGATGGCGGCCGTGTTGGCCGAGCGGTAACGGGCGTGTTCCGTACCGCCGTTGCGCAGGGCGTTGGGCCGCCACTCCATCATCGGCCGCACGGGGCACGAGGCCGGCACCTGCTGCTCCCAGATGCGCGGGTCGGGCGGGAAGTACATGGGGTCGTTGAGGACGCGGCGCGCCTGGCGGTAGCCGATCACCAGCGTGGCCGGGATGCCGGGGGACAACTCGACGGGCACCAGGGGGCCGTAGGTCCCCCGCATCCGCTCGTAGGCGGCATGCGGGTCGGCGGCGAAGCCCGGCTCGTACAGAGCGACTCTGCCCGGGGCGACCTGGGGCACGGCGCTGGTGAAGGTCATGAGGTGGGCTCCAGGGAGGGGGCTGCGCGGTGCGCGATCACGTACTCCGTGAGCGTGATCAGGGCTTGGAGGGCGGAGGTGCGGTCGCGGGCGTCGCAGGTGGTCAGCGGCGTGTGAGGGTCCAGGGCGAGGGCCTGGCGCAGTTCGGCGGGGTCGTAGACGGGCGCCTCGGGGAAGGCGTTGATCGCGACCGCGTAGGGGATGCCCTCGCCCTCCAGCAGAGTCAGAGCCTCGTGGCTCGCCTCCAGGTCGCGGGTGTCGGCCAGGACGAGGCAGCCGAGAGCGCCCTGTGCGAGGTCCTCCCACAGGGGCCTGAAGCGCACCTGCCCGGGGAGTCCGAACAGGTACAGGGCAAGGGCGCCGCCGGCCAGGTGGATACGGCCGAAGTCCATGCCCACGGTCGTCGTGTGCTTCCCCGGTGTGCCGTGCAGATCGTCTATCCCGACGCTGTCCTCGGTGATCGGCTCCTCCATCCGCAGCGGCCGCACCTCGGACACACTGCCGATGAGGGTCGTCTTGCCGACGCCGAATCCACCGGCGATCACGATCTTGGCGGACCGGGTCACCGTGGCAGGCACGTACGAGACGGTGTTCGCCGTGTCAGACCAGTTCTCGCAGTCCATCAAGCACCTTCTGCAGGAGGTCGTTTTCGGGCTGATCGTTCACAGCGGCGGCCGGGCTTGCCAGATGGCCGCTGTCCATGAGGGAGGAGACGAGGATCCGGATCGTGGAGGGCGGCAGCCGCAACGCGGCAGCGATGTCCGCGACGGCCAGCCCGCCGCCGCCCACGGCGAACAGGCTCATCACCCGCCGGGCATCGGGCCCCAGCCGGCCGGTGGGGCTGGGCGCGGCGATGACCACGCTCTCCAGAAGGACGTCCCGGCGCGGGCGGACCCGTCCGCCCGTGCGGACGTAGGGCCTCACCATGTCGGGGTCGTGCCGCGGGCCGGTCACGCCGTAGTGCCTCCGTCCGAATGGAGGGGGGGCCTGCGTTCCGTGGTGCCGAGCTGCTCGCCCAGGCGGACCACGAGCAGCGCCATGTGATGGCTGATCAGGCCGACGTCGGCGTGGGGTCCGGTCGTGACGACCGAGAGCATCGTGTTCTGGCCGGCCGCCGTGGTCAGGCCGATCCGCTCGACGCTCTCGATGAGTTGCTGGCGCACGCCCTGGCCACCGGTGAAGGCGTCCCACGCCCGGCCCGAGGCCCGCAGCGAGGCGGTCAGGGCGGCCAGCTTCTCGCCGTCCTCCTGGCCGATGGTCTTCGTCCGGGCTTTGAGCAGGCCGTCGCCGCTCATCAGCACCGCGTACCGGACGCCCTCCACGGATCCCAGCTGCTCGTCCAGCAGCCAGCCCAGGGCGTTCGAGTGGGTGTCCGACATGATCAACGTCCTTCGTCAGTGCTGGCGGTGTTCTCGTCGTCCCGGCTGCGGCGGCTGCCTGCCATCCACGCGGCCGCCACAGCGGGGGTTCCCGGCTCCACGGGGGCGGGACCCATTCGCGTCCCGACGGCGGGGCCGGTCTCGTCGGCGGGGCGCGAGGTGCGCCGCCGGACGGTGAGCCCGCTGGCCGTCGTGGGCGCGGCCGGCGGCGCCGCTTCCGGGGTTGCGGCCGGGCGGACGCTCGGCATGCTCTGCACGGACGACGGCCGGGGAGGCTGGGGCGTCGTCAGCAGGGCCTTGGGGAGCACGATGATCGCGCGCGTGCCGCCGTACAGGTTGGGCGCCGTCAGTTCGACACGGAAGCCGTACTGGTCGGCGAGCACGGACGCGACGCGCAGTCCGGTCTGCGGGTAGGCGCCGAGCTGTGTGATGTCGTCCCGCTGCTTGCCGGACATCACCTCACGGGCCCAGGTCAGCCGCTCGTCCTCGATCCGCAGTCCGGCGTCGTCCACCACCAGGAAGGCCGCGTTCGCCCCGTGCTCCAGCGAGACGTGTACGCGGGCGTTCGGCGGGGAGTACCGCAGTGCGTTGTCCAGCAGCACCGCGAGGGCGTGGACGACGGCTTCCACGGCGCGGCTCTGCACGGCGAACGATTCCAGGTCCGTGTGCTGGACGCGCTGATAGCCCTCGACCCGGCCCATCGCCGTGCGGACGACGTCGGTGAGTGTGGTCGCCGGCCAGCGACGCGACAGCTTGTCGCCGGCCAGGACGCCGTACCCGGACGCGGTGAGCAGCATCTGCTGGGCCAGGTGGTCCATCTCGACCAGCGTGGCGTACGCCTCGTCCGAGACATGGCGGCGGACGCCGGCGCTGATCGCGCTGCTCAGCTTCGCGGCCCGCTGCACGGTGCTGGAGGCGAAGGCGCGTACCGCCGCCCGGGCCACGTCCACAGACTCCTGCCGTGCCTGGGCGATGCGCTGTTCGG
Source organism: Streptomyces sp. A0642 (assembly GCF_004795105.1). Classification (GTDB taxonomy): domain Bacteria; phylum Actinomycetota; class Actinomycetes; order Streptomycetales; family Streptomycetaceae; genus Streptomyces. Next base: position 507,495 of record NZ_SSBL01000003.1, read on the forward strand.
CTTCCGCCCGTACCTGCGCGGTCTGGTCCCGGGCGGCGTTCTGCGCCAGTTGATGGGTCTGATCGACGGCGGCGCACGCCTGACCCGCGACAGCGGCGAGAGCATTCGCCACCCGGGTGTGCACCAGCTGGGGCGGTGCGGGGAGGTCGGGCTGGTAGGCCTGTCCGGCCTGGGTATGTGCCGCGGCGGCCGGAATCACGGTGTGCGCGATGTGTTCGGCGAACTGTTCGGCCGCACGCAACTGCTGCCCGACCTGTTCGACGTGCTGCTGGAGGCTGTCCGCGCGGCGCTTCTGGGCGCGGGCCCTGCGATGGAAGTAAAGGGTCGCACCGGCGCCGGCCGCTAACGCGGCGACGATCAGTATCAGTTCGGTCATCAGGCCCTCACGAGGATCGGGGAGACGGTGCCGGTGCGTGCGCCGCCGGTCGGGCCGTGCTGCTCGTTATGGGGAGGGGATTCCATCGTGTCTGTGCTCCGTAGTGCCCGGGATCAGAGGTCTGCCGGCTGCCGAAACCGGCTGTGTGGGGACGGGGACGGGGGTGGAGACGGTCGGCTCCGGGCGAGGGGTCGGCAGTCGGCCCGCTTCCCTGCCGCCGGATACGCGGAAGGGAAGGAGGTTCCCGGGAGTCGCCGAGATGGCGGCTTCCGACGCGCGCGCCGGTCCGCGGCTGGGCCTGCCCGGGCGCTTCCTCGTGGTGCGGCCTGCGGCACCCTGCGCTCGCTGGAGCCTCGGGGGAGGTTCCCCGAGACCGAGCGCTGCCGTTTCCGGATGCACCAGTAGCGTGCGGCCGAGCGGGAATACCGGAGTCGGCCGTCTGCCGGCGATCTAATCGTGTGGCCGGCGAGATGGGCATGACAGAACTCTAGTTGGAATAACTCCTGTTGCGCACGGGGCTGTTGTGTCTGATGAGCGGTGTTGTTGTGAATTCGGCTCTTTCTCAACGGTGTTGAGGCTCGACGCGTAGCGCGGCAAAACGGTGTGAGAGGGCTCCTCGCTGACCAGGGGGCGGGGAAGGTCCGCCCAAAGTAGCTGCGTGCGACGGAAGTTCGGCGGGAGTACGGCGGGGCAGTGGCTGTCGGGCCTGTGCTGGTGAGTACGAAATCGTTCACGCCTGCACCGGTCCCGTGTACCGCTCACTGGCTGAATCCTCCTCCGCGGGGGGCTCGAACAAGACCACCGGGGGTTCGGTGCCGCCGGCGTGGTCGTGGACCGCCGTGTGGGGGAGTCGGCTACGCATGCGGGCGGGGAGAGGTGTCGAGGGCTGTGGGCGCGACGGGCTGTCAGTGCCTTCCTGCCGGGTGCGCGAGCGTCGTCGCCGGCGACGACCGTCCGGCCTCCGGGACGGGGCAAGGGCGGCCAGTGCGCGCCCTCCATGAGCCTCCGGTATCCGCTGGCCCTGAACGGTGAGGCTGGCTCCGTTGACTAAGGGCTGTCCCGCCAGGAATTGCGGGACAGTCCTTAGGTCGGGCTCGGCGCCGCCGACCGCTCCACGCCCACTCAACCGGCTCGATCAGCAGCACGTTTCAGGCGTCAGCGCTTCTCGCGCCGGCGAACCGTCACCCCCCGAAATACAGGCCTCAATCGGCGTCCGTGGTGGTGGCGCGGCTCGGTGCGATGCAGAAGGACCTTGGCGGCGTGCCCACAAAGACGCCCCGCCCCGACGGAATGCGCAGCGCGAGCGGGAGTGAGCGGCCTGGCGATGTGTCTGACCGGGACCGCCGCCTTCCCAGCAGTTGCGGGTGGAGCCGTCGCCGGGCACGCCTGAGGTTGTTCCCCACGGCCGAAGCGTGGCGGGCGCCGCACCCATGGCCGAGTGGTCGACCTGTCCGTAGCCCCGCTCGGGTGCGGAGTCCGGACCGGCAGCCCCTCCTCGCGGGCCTCCCAGGGGTGGCCGCCAAGGCGCCACGGCGCTCCGGCCAGGCGGAGTTCGGCCAGGATCCCGCCGTAGGACATGAGCTCGGCGCCTCGCCGGACGTGGCCGGCGAGGGCGTGGGTGCCGGCGAAAACGCTCGTCGAGGGGCGATACCGCAGCGAGTGCTGGGTAGTCGCGTCATGACGATGCTTGCGACGAATCGAGGAAGGCAAGGTGACTTCGCCATGAGTACGGCGGAGCGGCAGGCCCAGAAAGACGACGACCCGGTGAACGTGCTTGTTTCACGTGCCTCTCAGCAGCTCTCGGAGCTGTTCCGGGAGGAGATGCGGTTGGCCCGGGCGGAAATGACACAGAAGGGCAAACGCTTCGGCAAGGGCGGCGGTCTCGTCGGGACCGCTGGTTTCCTCGGCGTCCTGGCGACCCAGGCGCTGGTGGCCGCCTGCATAGCCGTTCTCGCGTTGGCGCTGCCGGTGTGGGCTGCGGCCCTCATCGTCGCGGCGGTGCTGGCAGCAGGGGCGGCGGGGATGGCGCTCGCGGGTAAGAAGCAGATCACCGAGGCCGGGTCTCCCGCCCCCGAACGCACTATCGACAGCGTCAAGGCCGATCTGGCCGAGCTCAAGGAGAAGGCACACCGATGAACGACGAATCGCGAACCGGCACCGACAACCCCACTCCCGAGGAACTGCGCGAGAAGGTCGAGCGCACCCGGGACGAACTCGGGCAGACCGTCGAGGCGCTGGCGGCCAAGGCCGACATCAAGGCGCAGGCGAAGGAGAAGACCGCTGCCGTGAAGGAACAAGCCGCTGAGAAGGCCGCCATGGTCTCCGACCAGATCCGCGAGAAGGCCGGGCAGGCCGTGCAACAGGTGAAGGAGACGGTGCCCGACCCCGTTCTGGCGAAGGCGACCCAGGCAGCGGCGCAAGTCCGGGCAAGCACGGGCCGGGCAGGGCAGTACGCGGCGGCCAAGACCCCCGATCCGCTCCGCGAGAAGGCCGGCAGGGCCGTGGCTGCGGCACAGGCCAACCGCACACCGCTCGTCGCCGGCGGTGTACTGCTCGCAGTCTTCCTGCTGGTGCGTCGCAGCCGGGGGAGCCGCCGATGAACGCGTTCAAGATCGCTTACAAGCCGGTCGGGCTGGCGTTGGGCGCCGCCAGTGGCTTGCTGGCGGGAGTCGCCTTCAAGCAGACCTGGAAGATCATCGAAGGCGAGGGGGACGCGCCCGATGCCATGGATGAGGACCGCTCCTGGAAGCAGATTCTGATCGCCGCTGCCATCCATGGCGCGATCTTCGCTGTGGTCAAGGCCGGAGTCGAACGCTCAGGTGCCGTGGCCACCCGACGTCTGACGGGAAGCTGGCCGGGCTGAGGGGCAGGGACGGCGGCACTGCCGTCGGCCGTATGGGGCGCGCGAGGTGCTGCGACTTATGAGCGCGCGAGGCACTCCGAGGAGACTGACCTGCGCGGAGGTCCGCGCTCGAGAGTCCGCCGGGCCTGAGGGGCGGCGGGCAACTGTGCGCCCCTCTCAATGGGCGCGGTCCGACGCCCCCGCTGCGGCGGCCCGACGTCCCCGCTGCGATGCCCACCGAAGCCACCCGGTAGCCGAGGAAGCCCAACCGCGCCTCGTGGTTCGCCCGGTCGGCGGGCGGGTCACCGGTCTCCGCCCAGCACCTGTCTGCGTAACTGCCGGTCATCCCGCACGTTCATCCCGGCTGCGTTCGGGCCGAAGAGTTCGTGCGCGCCCAGCCGCCCGCCCCGGCCGGGCAAACCCGAGTCATGGGGCTCATTCTCACTGAGGGCCAGTCCGTTCCAGGCTCTCGGGGGACTGCTCGGCAGAGGTCTGGTGCCTGCCCGCGTTGATCCTGCGGGGCGTCGCTGGGCGGACGAAGGCGCGTATGTCAACCGCCGAGGGTCACTTGCTCTCCAGCCGCCCCAGCGCGTGGGCGTCAGCGAGGACGGATCGGGCCATCTGCCAGTCGGTGTGGTCGATGCCGGTGATGTGGCGTAGGTAGGCGAGGGTGACCTGCTGGACGAGGGCGACGCGGCTGGGGTCCTCGTCGGTGGTCTCTGCTGCCCGGTAGCCGGAGATGCCGCCGAGGAAGTGCTCGCCGCCGTAGACGGTGAGCAGGCTCTTGTTGCCGCGGCTGAGGGTGTAGGGGTCGCTTGTCCAGGCGGGTCCACGGGTGGTGAGCGGGAGATCGTCCTTGTCGCCGGCGACCACCAGTCCGGGGGCGGTGATGTGGGAGAAGTCCTGGTCGCGGAGCCAGGGTAGGTTCTCGTGGGCGAAAGGGGTCAGTTCGTCGCCGCCCTCGCCGGCCGTGGCCAGCTGGATGCTGGCCATGACCCGGGAGTCGGACAGGTCGTCGGCGGTGCCGGTCTGGGGGTCGGTGACGCGCAGACCTACCAGGATGCCGGCGGTCTGGCCTCCGAAGGAGTGGCCCGCTGCGACGATGCGGCTGTGGTCGACCCGGCCGGAGAGGCCGGGCACGGATGCCTCCAGTGGCTTGAGCTCATCCAGGATGCGCTTCATGTCCTGCACGCGGTAGCGCCACAGGTGGGGCCTGCGGGAGTCATCCGCGGCGATGGCGACCCGCTTGGAGTCGAGATGCGTGGCTTGGATCACCACGAAGCCATGAGAGGCCCAGTGGTCGACCAGCGGTGCGTAGCCGTCCAGGTCGGACCCGAATCCGTGTGCGAAGAGCACGATCGGCAGGCGTGTGCCAGTGAGCGGTGCGGAAACGCGTACGTGCAGATCCTGGCCGCGCTGGGGGGCGGACAGCGCGATCGGCTTGACCGTCACCGTCGGGGTGAGTCCGGTCGTTTGGCGGGTGGTCACGTGTGTGCTTCTTTCCGGCGCGATGCGAGTGCGAGTCAGGTGATCTTGAGGCTGAGGATGCGTCCGGCGTTGATCCGTGACGTATCGGGCGAAAACCCCGGGGTCATGTCAGCTACGCTAAAACTTGACGTCGACGTCAAAGGCAAGCTGTTGTGGCGTAGATCACAGGGAGCTCGGAATGCGCATTGGGGAACTCGCCCGCCGCACAGGCGTCAGCACCCGGGCCCTGCGGTACTACGAGGAGCAGAACCTCCTCACGGCCGAGCGCAGCGACACCGGCCAGCGCCACTACCCGGAAACCGCGGTTGCCCGGATTCTCCTGGTTCGGGAGCTGTTCACCGCCGGCCTGTCGAGCAAGACCATCGCCGAGCTCACGCCCTGCGTCATCGACGGCAAGGCCACACCCGAACTCCTCGACCGCCTGGCTGTGGAGCGCGGCCACATCGACCAGCACATCGTCGATCTCACGCACACCCGAGACCGGCTCGACTCGGTCATCGCCAGCGCCTCCGCATCCATGGACACCGGTACCCCCTGCCGGCCCGGCCCGGCCTCGACCACTCCGGCGCGGGTCAGCGACGCTGCCCTCCGGGGAGATCAATCAGCTCGGGAAGGTGGGGATGACGTCGTCCAGTCCGCTCGGGGTGCTCTGGAACAGTGACCAGCTCGCGTTGTTACGAGAACTGGCGAGCTCGCGAACAGCGCCGCTGCGGCGGATGCATCGAGCGCATGTCGCCCTGCAAACGTGGCACCGCGAACGCCGTCGTCGCCCGCATGCTCCGACTGCACCTGGACACCGTGCGCCGCTGGCGTAAGCGGTTTACCGCTGAAGGACTCGCAGCTGTGGAGGACCGTCCGGGGCGCCCGCGCCGCTACGGTGGTGAAGTGCATTTGGCCATTGTGGCCACGGTGACCGGCGCATCTCGGTTGGTGCCTGCTGCCCGAGGGTGCGCCCTCACCGGCAAGGCACCGCCGGGGGACCAGCGGCAGTCCGGCCGACGAGCAGGATGGCCGAGCTGACGGTTTGCAGTCAGCTGACGTCCCCGAAAGCCATGTCAGGTGCGAATTCCGCAGGGCAACGTTCCCCAGTGACGTCGCATGCACGCAGGTGAGCGACCCTCTCCACCGCCAGATGAACTGTGACAGGGCAACAGGTGTGGTTTGCCCTGAGAGGCCGCAGGCTTAAGGCGGTCCGCGGCCCCGCTGCGGGCGGGCTCAGTCCCTGCCCGGCCCCGCCGCGAGGGCGTCCAGTTGCTCCTTCGACCATGAGAGCCTGCCGCCCCGCAGGTCTTCGACCACCGTGCGCACCCACTCCAACTCTGCGGCTGTCACGGCCCGCAGGTATTCGGTCTCCAGGCGGGTGATGCGCGGCAGCCCCTGCTCCGTCTCCGCGGCCATGGCCGCTTCCAGCCCGCAGAGCTTCTGCGTGAGGGCGCCGACCCGTTGCTCCAGTACCTCCGCCATCTCGTCGGACGTGAGCAGCAGAAGGTTCGAGAGGGCGGCCGGGAATTCCGGAAACTCCTCCTTGGGAGCGGTGAGCATCTCCTTCAGCCAGGCGCGCGCGGTCTCGCGCCCCGCGTCGGTCACCTCGTACACGGTCCGCTCGGGGTACTGCTGATCGCGTCCGGTCTCGCGGACCGCGATCAGCCCGTCACTGTTGAGCCGCTCGATCGTCCGGTAGAGGCTCGCGCGCTGCCTGACGTTGACTACCTGCTCCTTTCCCCAGTCCTTGACCAGGCGCTGGATGCCGTACGGATGCAACGGCTGGTAGTGCAGCAGAGCCAGGACGGTCAGGGCGAGGGGGGAGCTGCGGGGAGTGGATGCGGCCATGGGCTCCATTCTAGCCTCAGCACGACTAGTTGACATGATACTAGTCTCACTGCGACTATCAATCATCCGCACTGCACCACGCAGAGAGAGCCCACCGATATGCCCTCCGCCCAGCGCCACCCCTCCGATCCCGACCTCGTCAAGCACCTCGGTGCCCGGACGCAGGTAGTTCGCTTCGGGGTCGACAGCGGCGGCGTACCGACGATCGACGACCCTCCAAGGAGGCACCAGTCATGACCCACACCGGCAAAGCCCGCACCGCGCTCGTGATCGGAGGCGGCATCGCCGGCCCGGTCGCCGCGATGGCACTCCGTCAGGCAGGTATCGAGGCCGCCGTCCACGAGGCGTACGATCACACGGCCGACGGGGTCGGAGGCGGCATGACCATTGCCCCCAACGGCCAAGACGCCTTCGCCGCGGTTGGTGCGGGTGACCTCGTTCGCACCATCGGCACCCCAGTCACCGCCATGGGACTCCGGAGCTGGACGGGCAAGCCGCTCGCGCGGTTCGCCCCGCCTTCACGCCTCCCGTCCTCGCAGTTCGTCTGGCGCGCCGATCTCTACCGGTCGATCTACGACGAGGCGGAGCGCCGCTCCATTCCCCTCCACCACGGCAAGCGGCTGACCGGCGCGACGGACACCGGCTCCGGCGTCACCGCGCACTTCGCGGACGGTACGGAGGCGAGCGCCGACATCCTGATCGGCGCCGACGGCATCCGCTCCACGGTCCGCTCCCTGATCGACCCCGCCGCACCGTCACCGGCCTACGCCGGCCTGGTGTGCTTCGGGGCGCGCATGGACCGGTCAGGGATGCCCTCGACCGACGGGGTCATGTACATGTGCTTCGGTAAGCGCGCGTTCTTCGGCTACCAGATCTTCGACGACTCCTCGGCGGTGTGGTTCGTGAACCTGCCCCACCCCGCCCCGATGACCGTTGCCGAGGCTCAGGCGATCGGCGCGGAGGAGTGGATGCGCACCTTGCGGACCGCCTTCGCCGATGACCGCACCCCTGCCCTTGAAATGATCAGCCGTACCGACGCCGGCGAACTCCTCATCACCGGTCCGATGGAGAACATGCCGAGGGTCGCGAACTGGACCCACGGCCGTATGACCCTGATCGGCGATGCGGCCCACGCCGCCTCGTCCAGCTCCGGACAGGGAGCCTCCCTCGCCGTCGAAAGCGCCGTCGAACTGGCTCGGTGCCTGCGGGACCTGCCTTACGACCAGGCTTTCGTGGCGTACGAACAACTGCGGCGACCCCGCGTCGAGCGCATCATCAAGCTCGGCGCCCGCACGAACAGCAACAAGACCGCGGGTCCCCTCGGTCGCGCCCTGCGCGACCTCGTGATGCCGGCCGCCATGAAACTGATCAACCCCGAGAAGACGGCCTGGCAATTCGACCATCACATCGACTGGGAGGCGAAAGCCGCCTCGTTCAGCTGAACTGCAGCCCGTCCGCCGGCAACGGGCTGTTGCCCCTTTGCGCACGTCGGGCGCCGAGCACGCCGGATAGGGGCGACCGGTCACCCCGGGCCATGACCGCGGCCAGTTCCCCGTCGATCGTCTCGAACGCAATCCGCGACGCGGACCGGTGCGTTCGCGACGCATCGCTTTGCTGCACGCTCTCAGGTGAGGTTGACGTGGGCTCTCGATGAGCAGTTGACGACCTGTCGAGCAGCCCGACGTCCCGTTCCGGCGCCACTGGTTCACCCGCTTCGACGCGCATGCCCGCGAGATGCCCATCTCGACGGCGACGATGAGCGAGCGGGCGCGTCATGGACCGCTCGACGAGCCGACGGCAGTCCTCACACAGTCAGAGAGGCGTGGGCGTAGGTCATGATCCGACCTGGTGGGCCATGTAGGAAGCTGAGCCGGCCGCAAGCAGCAGGTACAGGCTGGGAAAGGCAATGTTGCGGTAGATGCCGGCCCGGACGTGAGCAATGACGGCACCGATGAAGAACACGGTGAGTCCGATGCCTGCCGCAAGGCCGAGCCAGGGCAGCCAAGCCAGTCCGACGAGAAGCCCGACAGCACCGGCGAGTTTTGACGTCGCAAGTCGCGGAAGCACCTTCAAGGGAAGGTGCACTTCAGTGGAGTTCTTCACCACGAATCCCGCTTTTGCGTAGTCGGCCGTTGCGATGAATGCGTTGGCGACAATGCAGAGGACCGTGAGGACGAGCAGGACTGTCGTCATGCGCTGTACCGGCCGGTCACGGGGTACGAGCGTGGAGCCCGGTCATCATCGGTCTGCCCGGGCACCCCACTGCCGGTCGCCGCAGCGGCAGGGAGCGACGGCGACCGGTCTCAGCACTGTCGCGGAGTTCGAGGGTCGAAGGGGACGCGGGTTCGCCGACGGCGCGTATGACCAGGTAGCTGGTCCGCCGTGGTGCCGATTCTCGCAGCGCGGCGAACAACCGCACCTGGTCGGGGCCTGTGCGGAAAGGAACGGTCTGTACGCTCATGGGCGTGCGTCTCCTTCGGGATGTCGGGCGTGAGATGGGTGGTCTCATCGGTCCCGACGTCTCGCAAATGGAAAAGGTGACACCCAGTGGAACTGGTGAGGGAGTTCGAGGCCGCCCGGCCGCAGCTGATGGCGGTGGCGTTCCGACTTCTTGGATCCGTGCACGACGCGGAAGATGCGGTGCAGAGCAGCTGGATCAAGGCAGCCTCGGCCGACAGCGACAGTCTGCGGAACCCGGCGGCATGGCTGACCACAGTGGTGAGCCGCGTGTGCCTCGACCGACTGCGCATGCGAGCTCGCCGCCATGAGGAGCCGCTACGGGCCGACGAACTCCCGGCGGAAGAGCTGACGGCCGACGAACGCTACCTGCGGCGGGAACGAGTCTCCCGGGCGCTCATGGTCGTCCTCGACGCGCTGACTCCTGCCCAGCGCGTCGCGTACGTTCTGCATGACCTGTTCGATGTCCCGTTCCGTGACGTGGCGCGGATCCTGGCCATCAGTCCGGACAGTGCCAAGAAGCATGCCAGCCGGGCACGTACACGGGTGGAGAGCACCGATCCCGCCGCGCACCGGGCGGCTGCGGTCGACACCGCCGTTGTGGAAGCGTTTCTTGCCGCAGCCGCCGGCGGCGACATCGACCGGATGATCGCTCTGATGGCCGACGACTGTGTGCGCATCGCAGACGGCACTCTCCTTCCTTCCGGGGCACCCGCCGTCGTCCGCGGCGCCCGGGCCGTCGCCGAGGAGACGACGCAGTTCGCGGAGCGGATCCGCGTCAGTACATGGATGCTCGTCAACGAGTGCCAAGCGCATGTCATCGCTCCCGGCGGGCACCCACTCGCCATCATCAACATCGCCATGAGGAGCAATCAGGTCTCCCAGGTCACCGTCACCCGAGTAACCGCGCAGACGACCTTCGCCCTGCTGTCGACAACCTCCTGACCCGCAGCGCCTAGCGCCCGTGGCGAGTCGGAATCCGTCGGCCGGAGTCGATCTCTGACTGAGGCCGGTCGCATGCCGGCAGACATCCACGGGGCGAGCTGCGACGATGGCCCTATGCTGCAGGTTTGTCTCAACGGTGCTCGAAACCGTGCCGAGTACTCCCGTCTGCCCGTGACCGCCGACGAGCTGGCAGCGGCGGCCCGTGAGGCTGTCGCCGCCGGTGCCGAGGACATCCATCTGCACCCCAAGGACCACGACGGTCAGGACACGCTGGAAGCCACCGCCGTCGCCGCCGCGGTGAGCGCGGTGAAGCTCGCGGTCCCGGGAGTCCCTGTCGGGGTCACCACCGGTGCGTGGACCATGGCAGACCCCCAGGCACGAGCCGCCCAGGTCCGGGCCTGGACCGTGCTACCTGACCACGCCTCCGTGAACTGGCACGAGGACGGCGCCACCGATGTCGCCGCGGCGTTGCTGGAGCGGGGGATCGGCATCGAAGCCGGCATCTATTCCGGCACTCCCGCGGCACAACGTTTCCTGAACTGGCCCGGATCACGCCGAGTCCTGCGCGTCTTGGCCGAGACCACGGAGACCACACCACAGGAGGCGCTCCACTCCGCGGCCGGCCTGCTGGACGAACTCGCATCGGCGGCGACCCCGATCCTCTTGCACGGCGAAGACGCCGCCGCATGGCCCGTCCTGCAACTTGCGGCCTCCCGCTGCCTGGATACCCGCATCGGCCTGGAAGACGTGCTCCACCTTCCCGATGGCGCCCCCGCGCCGGGCAACGCCGCCCTCGTCCGTGCAGCGCGCGCGATCATCCAGCACACACAGCAGCGCACGTGTAACGAGTCGTGATCACGCACTCCCCATGAGGTCCTTGACCGGATCAGGGAGGCGCGGAGGTGAAGTGCGGCGCGGTGCCTCTCGGGCACGGGGTGAGTCGCCCGGGGCGTCATGGCTGTCGTGCCAGAACTACTTCGCGCCCAGGGAGCACGACACCGAGCGGTCACGCCTGCTGCCGCTGGACGAGCCATCCGAGTGCGCCCCAGCCGCTCGGGAAGACGGGCGCTCGCGCGGACTACGGGCCGCTTCGGACGCGAGGTCGACGCACGCCCGTCGAAGAGTTGCCGTGCTGCTGGCCGCAGTCGGCATGTCTCGGTGCTCACATCGTTGCGAGGGCGATTCCGGGGTAGGTGGGCTGTGCCGGCGGGGAAGCGGTGCAGTGCCTGGGGAGGTCGGCACCGCTTCCCCGCCCTTCCTGGTGCCGAGGGTGGACCCGGTCCCATGCGTCGCTCTCGGCCTTGCCGTAGTTGGTGGCGTCGATGGTCGCGGGCTGGGGCCAGGTCTCCGACTTGGTGAACCGGAATTGCGGGCCGTGCCCGTCGGCCGAGGTAAGTCAGGTTCCAAGATGCATCCTGTCCGACGCGGACGGATTGCCCCTACGCGTGGGGCTCTCCGCAGCCCCCGGCAGCCAAGCCCTGAAGCCGACGCTGCCGCTCTCCCCATGGGACACGAATTTCACACGACGGGCCCCCACCCCGCCGCCTTCCAGCGGACACGGCGTAAGACATCCTTCACCTGCGGCTATGGCTCTGGGGCAAGTGCATCCGGGGCCGTATCGCGCGCAAGGGCAGCGACTCCAGCGGGCGGCTCGGTCGGCGGCGGATGGGTGATCGAACGCACCATGTCCTGGCTGACCGGCCACCGCCGTCGCAACCACCCCTGCGAGCGGAAACCACGCGAACTGCATGGCCCTTCAGGCATCACCAGGAAGAGTGGGCTGACCGGCCGCCGTAGGGAGAGGCCTCGGAGGGGGCGATGGGGCGCCTTCGCCTCGGTGGGGCCGTGTCATGCGTGGGTGAGCGGGAGAGAAGACCTCGTGCACTCAGGTCTTACGCGGGAACCGTCTGCGCCGAGGACTACAGAAACCGGCGGATGGGCAGGACGGCCGTCTCGCGGACGCGTTGCGCGAGCGAGCGCCTCTTCCAGCGGTCCTCTGCGATCAGTTCGCTCACGGCTACGTCTTGCTCGAAATGCTCGTCCAACGCAGTGGTGAAGTCCTGGTCCAGTACGGCGAGCATGACCTCTTCGTCGTGGTCCAGTGAGCGCCGGTTGAAGTTCGTCGATCCGACCAGAGCGGCGACACCGTCGACGGTGATCACCTTGGCGTGCATCATCGTGGGCTGGTACTGGAAGATCTTCACTCCGCAGGCGGTGAGGTCTTCGTAGAAGTGCTGGCCCGCCAGCTGACAGACCCGCTTGTCCGTGTGCGGACCGGGCAGCAGGATTTCCACCTCGACCCCGCGCCGCGCGGTGGCGCAGAGGAGCTCGATGAAGTAGGTGTCGGGTGAGAAATAGGCGGTGGACAGCCGGAAGCGTTCCTCGGCCGATTCGAGCATGACGCGGATCAGCGTCTGCATGTCCTGCCAGCCGAAGCTGGCCGAGCCGCGCACCACCTGCACGATCGAGTTCCCCTTGGAGTCGTGCTCGATGAACCGGTCGCGGTCGTCGAAGAGGTCCACGTGGCACTCGGCCCAGTTCTGGGCGAACGCGGCTGCAATGCCGTCCACGGCCGGGCCGCGGACCTGGACGTGGGTGTCGCGCCACTCGTTCTCGTTGCGCGCGTTCCCGCACCATTCCTCGGCGATGCCGACTCCGCCGGTGTAGGCCGTCGCCTCATCGACGACGAGGACCTTGCGGTGACAGCGGTGGTTCTGCTTGAACGGCGAGAGGTGCAGTGGCTTGCGGAACCACGCCACCTGTACCCCCGCGCGTTCCATCGCCTCCAAGTGAGCGGTCTCGATCAGCCGGCTGCCGAAACCGTCCAGCAACAGCCGTACCCGCACGCCCTCGCTGGCCCGTTCCGCCAGCGCCTGGGCGAACTCGCGGGCGATGTCACCCTTCCAGTAGACGAACGTCATCATGTCCACCGTGTGCTGAGCCGAACGGATGCCGTCCAGCATCGCCGCGAAGATCTCATCCCCGTTCCGCAAGGGAACCAGAGAGTTGCCCTCCGTGGCCGCGATGCCGATCAGTCGCTCCAACCGGCGCCGTATTCGCGTGATGCGCTCGTCGGCCGAAGGTCTGGGCCGAGCCTCCGGGAGGGCGTGGGTCTGTTCCGGGGCATCCTGTGTACTGGTCATGGTCTCACCTGGCCGGCGTAAGAATCGGAAACGGGGCCGGGCGCGGCCCGGTCCGGCGCGGGTCGGCACAGCGAGCCGACTGTACCCCTGCGGCCCCGATGCAGCCCGGACGCAGTGTCTCGCCTCCCGCCGGTGGACACGCTGCGCATGCACTGATCCGCCGGGAGCGGGGGTACACACCCCTCGCCCCCAGGAACCCTTCATGGTGATCGTCGGCATCGTCGCTGTCCGTGTCGTTCTCGCTGTCCTCGCCTTCTTCGGCCCGCGCTTGTCCGCCGTGCCGGACATGACACTCAGCGCACCGTGTGCGCTGGCTCACGCGCGGTGACACGGCCCGGGGTACGGGGCCCTGGGCCGGGTCTTCCGCAGCCCTTCCGGGGGAGTGGGGCGCCCGCAACGGGGCAGGAGCCGGTTCCAGGCAAGTGCGCGACCAAGAGAGGGTTGGGACATGGCAGCTGCTTCTGCGCCTACCACGGACACCGGGCGGAGCGAGACGGTGGTGACGCAGAAGGCCGGTGAACTGCCGTGGATCGAAGACGCGGGAAAGGTAGCTCCCCAGGACGCCCGGGCCCTGTCGAAGCTGTTCTTCGACCAGCTCCAGGTAGTGGAAGAGGGCACGCGGGAGTACCAGTACGCACGCAACACCCTCATCGAAATGAATCTGTCCCTGGTTCAGTTCGCCGCGCGCCGGTTCCGTAACCGAGGCAGCGCCGACATGGAGGACATCGTCCAGGTCGGCACCATCGGGCTGATCAAAGCGATCGACCGGTTCGATCTCTCTCGTGAGGTCGAGTTCGCCACCTTCGCCGTCCCCTGCATCGTCGGCGAGATCAAACGATTCTTCCGCGACACCACCTGGGCGGTGCACGTCCCCCGGCGTCTGCAGGAACTGCGCGTCACCCTCGCCAGGAGCAAGGAAACCCTCGTCACCGAACTGGGCCGCACCCCCACAGTGAAGGAACTCGCCGCCCACCTGGACCTGAGCGAGGACGAAGTCATCGAGGGCATGGTCGCCGCGAACGGCTACGTCGCCGGAACCATCGAGACCCCGGGCGGCGACGAGGATTCCAGCGGCGGTGGCCAGAAGTACGCGGATACCCTGGGCACGGTCGATCCGGCCCTGGAACTCTTCGAAGACCTGCACACGCTCGGTCCTCTCCTGCAACAGCTCGATGAGCGGGAGCGGACCATCATCGAGCTGCGTTTCGGCAAGGAGATGACCCAAGCAGAGATCGGCCACCGGCTGAACGTGTCACAGATGCAGATCTCCCGCCTGCTCACGCGCATCCTCGCCAAGCTTCACACCGGCCTCCTGCCCGCGTGACAGCCCTCTTGTCCGCCCTGGCCCACCCACACCCGCACACAGCACTGAAAAGGGGGCATCCGTCATGAATGCCGAGCAGGATCCCACGCCCCGGCCGTCCGGCCCTGTCGTCACCGAGCCGGTCCCGGACATCCAACTGCAGATGCTGATACGGCTGATCGGGCAGGACCCACAGGCCGCACTGCCCATCACACTCACGCTCGGTGGCGGCTTCCTCTACGGGGACCTGATCTCCCACCAGGCATGGACAGCGGGCTGGGCGCACAGCATGCGCAGGGTTGAGGGGTCCGGCGCCCAGCTGCTGGAGCGCTTCCCGGAGCTGGTCGACCAGGCCGTCATCGACACACAGGGACAGCAAGGGCCGCAAGAGCTGCCACAGTGGATCCATCTGCGCGATGCCACCGGATCCGCCGGTGTGATCATGCCGTTGTGGCGTGGCCGACTCGCGGACATATCCGGCTGGTCGCTGGGCAAGCCGGAATAGCGGGCGAGGGCTGATACCGCCGTATACACGGCACACTGCCGGTTTCCAGGTCCACCAGAAAGCGACGGGCGCGGTTCCCGAGAAGCAGCAGGGACGAAGCCGAGGAGTGAGGTGTCGGCGTACACCTGAACGTGCACCGGTAGGTACAGCTCAACGTACACAAAGCCCTTGAGCATTTTCGGGCTGTTGCTGATACTTGGCCATGGTGATCGCTGGGGGCCGTTTGTCTTCGCGGGCCGCTGCTTGATCGGTGGAAGTTCAGCGACGAGGATGCGGAAGACGAGATCACCCGGGGAGGCGTAGTGCGTCTGGGGACGGTGGCGGTGACGGGCGCGGCGGGGAACATCGGGTCCGTCGTGCGCAAGGCGCTTCGAGGTGAAGCGACGCGTGTGATCCTGCTCGACCGGGTGCCGCTGCGGCCGGAGGCTGGCAACGAGGACGTGCATACCATCGACCTACGCGACGCGGACGCCGTGGAATCGGCACTCGCGGGCGCTGATCAGGTGGTCCATCTGGGCGGCGTGCCGGACGAAGCGCCGCTCACGGATCTCCTCGACGCCAATGTGCTCGGCACCCACCACGTCCTGGAGGCGGCACGACGTTTAGGCACCGAGCGGGTAGTGCTGGCCAGCAGCAACCGCGTGACCGGCTTCTACCCCGTCGGGCATCTCACGAGGTCGCAGGAACCCGCACGGCCTGACGGCCTGTACGGGGTGAGCAAGGCAGCCATCGAGGTCCTCGGCCAGCTCTACGCCGACAAGTTCGACCTGTCCGTCATCTCCCTGCGCATCGGCAGCTTCGAATCCGTCCCGACCGAGCCTCGGCACCTGGCGACGTGGCTCAGCCCGCGCGACGCCGTCGGATACATTCGGGCCGCGCTGACCGCCCCCACCTCCACCCGCTTCGCCACCGTGTACGCCGTCTCCGCCAACACCCGCCGTTTCTGGGAAATCCCTGATCCGGCGGTACTGGACTACACACCCGTCGACAACGCCGAACTCTACGCTGTCGACATTGCCGGAGCCGACCTCCCGACCGACCCGGCAGCACCCCAGGCCGGCTCCTACGCCCTGCCCGAGTTCACCCTCCCGCACCTCCGGTCCTGACCATTCGGCCACCCATCAGCGACACCCTCCACGCGATCGGGCGCGCGTGGCCGATCGGGCTGACCATCGTGCGGTGCCGGTGTTGTGGTGCACCACGCACGGTGCATGTTCACCCGTACCAGGTTGTGCACTTTCACGCGAACGCCGACATGAGGTCGGCCGCATTCCCCGGTATGCGGGCGATGTCCGCCTCCAAGCGCATCAAGGGTGCAGCCTCCGGATATGTGGCCGAGTCCTCTTCGCCTGCGCAGCGCCACGGTGGGGGAGCCCGCCGTGTGGCTCTCCCCACCGCGGAGGGAGATCCGGCTCAGCTGGTCGCGAGGGCGAAGGGCCCGTCGTGCGCGAAGACGAGCTTGGCGAAGTTCTCGCCGATACGACGGTGGCCTTCGGGGCTCGGGTGGATCGCGTCCGGCAGGGGGAACTGGTCGTGCTCGCTCGCGCCGTAGAGGCTGAGCCCGTCGAGGTAGTGGAGGTGGGGGTCCCCGGCGGACCGCTGTTCGACGATGCCGGCAAGCACGTCGCGGACGATCGCGAGTGTCAGCCGCCCGGCGGCGGTCTCCGCCGGATCACCGGTGGCCTTGAACTTCAGGGTTCCGCTGGAAAGGTCCGGCATCAGAGGTCCGGGAGTGTTCTCGTGAGTCGGACACAGGAGGGGGGAGACCAGAAGCAGTGGGGTCGTGGGGTGGCCCTCCCGGATGGTGTCGAGGAAGCCATGAACGGCGGGAACGAAGGCACGCAGGCGCATGGCGTCGCTGTTGACGACGTTGATGCCGAGCTTGAGGCTGATCAGGTTAGCGGGTGTGTCGCGCATCGCGCGGGCGGTGAACGGATCGACCATTGCGCTCCCGCCGAATCCAAGGTTGATCAGCTCCACACCGCCTGCGGAGGCGGCCAGGGCAGGCCAGATGGTGCTCGGGAAAACCGCGTTCGATCCCTGGCTGATGGAGCTGCCGTGGTGGAGCCACACCCGGCGCCCGCTCTTCGGGGCCGGCTCGACAGGGGCGTCGGTGCGCAGCGAGATGACCTCGGTGATCTCCGCGTGCGGGAGCCAGACCTCGATGTCCTTCTCGCCCGCGGGCAGGTCGGTGAAGTGAGCGGTTCCGGAGGGGCCCGGGGTGAATTCCGCGATCTGGGTCCGCATGTCGGTGATCGTGCGCAGGTTCCCGCCGTCCACTGTCGTCCGGGCGGTGAGGAGGCCGTCGACCAGGAGGTCATAGACGCCGTCCGGCGGTGGCGGGAAGCCGGCGTAGACACGCTTGGTGGGCCGGGTTTCCAGGTCGATGCTGGTGGCGCTGGTACGGAACACGAGCCGCACACCTGAGGGTTGGGCCTCGGCCACGGTCAGCAGGTCGTCGGGAATCTGGCGGCGCGCCCAGGCCGGCAGTCGGTGCGGCAGCAGGCCGTCAGCTGTCTCTTCAATGTCGAGGTGCCCCCGCAGGAAGTCCTCGGTGAGGGGTGTGACGATCCGGTTCCGTTCGGTGCTCATTGCCTCAAGCCTTCTGATTCGGGGGTGGAGTGTCGGTATGGCGAGGCCGGCGCGCAAGGCGTGGGCCGGTCAGAGAGCGGACCGGCTTCGCACGCCGGTGTCGAGGCCGTCCGGCGTCCAGGCCGAGGACGGCTGCGCAGCGATGTCCGTGGGGTTGAAAGCGCCGGCTGCTTCCAGAGCGGCATGGCCATGGAAGACGCTGCCGAGCATGCGGACCGCGTGCGTCTGGTCCGGCTCAGCCAGCTCGTAGCCGCGAGGAATCGCCCGTGTCATCTGCGCGTGGCGGATACCTGTGCCGGCCGGGGCGGTCTGCGGGTCGAGCCCGGGCTGCTGCGTACCGCCCCGGCGTGCGCGCGGGCGTACGCCGGGTAGGCATTCGCGAACGCCGTCAGAGCGTCCTTGCCCGCCCCCGGCCACGGCGTCGGCGCCCCGCGGTCAGCGAGTTCCTCCCACGCGAAAAGCGCACTCGGAGTCCTCAGGTCACGGGAACTCTTCAGGTGCGCATACGGGCTGCCTGCTTCACGTGGAAACGCCGGGCCGGCGCGGACAGAGTCACTTGGTCGAAACCGGCCTCATCGTCGAGTTCCGCACCAGCGAGCGTCAGCCGCTCCGGGCTCAGGCCCGTCTGGACCATAGCCTCTATCACCTCCCCACGTGCCTACATGTCCATGTGATCTACCTATAGGTTATAGGTAGAAGCCTAGCTGGTTAGCGTGCGGGGTGCGAGAGCAGCCGGGAGTCGGCCGTGGAAGAACTGGACGGCGCTCTCCCGAGGGGCAAGAGGGCAAGCGGGCAAGCGCGGCGTTCGGGCGCCGGTCGTCACCGATGGCATGCCGCACCTGGCGCTCTGCCGCTGGGCGACCAGCGAGTCGGTCGAGGAGATCCAGCCCGACCCGAGATCGCGTCCCGACCGGCGAGGGCTTCGCGTCAGCGCCGCGAGCGGACACCCCACACTCAGCTCACCCAGTGGCTGAGACCTGCGCTCGGTTGCCATCTCCTACGGCGAGCGCACCGAATCGTCCAGCGTCAAAGCCGGAGGGAGGGGGCGCATGCGGGCCACCTCCGGGCATCCAGTCCACTCGGCGCCATGGACCCCGGTGTCAGGGACGCTCATCAGCCGACGCCTGTGGCGTGGGCAGGTGGCTGGTGCGCCGCCAGGTACCCCCGGGCCGTGCAACGCGACCAGTCCACGCAGCTTCCTGCTCGTCGAGATCTGCGCGCAGCTACCCGAGACCGCCATTGCTCTGGAGAAGCTGGGCGTTGATCCATCCGCCCTCTGCCGAGCAGAGGAACGTGACCAGATTCGCGCAGTCCTGCGGCACGCCGAGGCGTCCCAGGGGCGTGAAGCGGATCATGTCTGCCTTTTGATCTTCGGCCATCCAACCGGTGTCAGTCGGCCCGGGGTTGATCGCGTTACAGGTCACTCCCAGATGGGCGAGCTCGCGGGCGGCGGCCAGCGTGATCCGGTCCATAGCCCCCTTGCTCGCGCCGTAGGGCAGGTTGCCGACGGTGTGGTCGCTGGTCAGGCTGATGATCCGCCCGCTTCCGTGCCGCCCGCGGAATCGCAGCCCGTACTCCCGGATCAGCAGCCACGTTGCCCGCGCGTTGACCGCGAAATGGAGGTCGAAGCTCTCCACCGTGGTGTCCAGCAAACCGGAGTCAACCGACTCGCAATGGCAGAGCACCAACGCGGTGACATTCCCCAGCTCCCGCTCGACGTTGTCGAAGAGCTGAGCCGGCACCGCCGGGTCGCTCAGGTCCGCCTCGACCGCGAGCGTTCTCGCCCCGTGGGACGCCACCTCCTGCCGCAGCCCTTCGGGCGCGCCAGGCTCCCTGCCCCACTGCATCCGTGCGTCATACGGAGTCCAGTACGTGAAGGCCACGTCCCAACCTGCCCGGGCCAGATTCAGAACGACGGACGCCGCGATCCCCGCCGAACGTCCCGCCCCCGTGACCAAGGCAAGCGGGCGCACGGCCTCTCCCGCGTCCTGCCGCCATCCCACGCGCGTCTCCCCAGTCATGATCCTCATCCTGGCGGTCCGCCCATGGCGCGTCACTCGATTTTCGCGGGCCCTGCCATGCTCATTCATTCCCCTTGAAATGCGCAGCCCCGGCCGCCACGAGGCCCCCAGACTGTGGATGCCGGATTTTCCCCTCCTGGTGAGCCACCGTCCTTGGCCCGCTACCACCGGCCCGGGCCACAGACAGTTGGACCTGGCCGGTGGTGCCGGCGTCCTGCTCTGCCGCTTCACCTGCCGTGCCGATGACCAGGTCCTCGCGCGGGGCCCACGCCCCGGCCTTGCAGACGCACACCGATTCAGTGGCGGGAACGCCTCCGCAGGACCTCGGCCGCTGGTAACCCGGGCCTCACCTCGGCTGATCCGCGGTCGCCCCGGCCCTCACCCACACGGTCCGGACCGCGCTGAGCCGTGCGTGCCCACCGGGGGTCCGACGGGTGCGGTCAGCCTCCGGTCAGCTGCGGTACGGGCCGCCGACGCGGAATATGTGCCGTCATCGCTCAGCCCGCCGACCGAGCCGGTCACCGCCTTCGTCGCGGCCGGGCCGACGGATGACCGCCCGCTCTCGACGCCGAGACGTACAAGCTGCGCAACGCGGTCGAACGATGCATCAACCGCCTCACGCAGTGGGGCGGCTTGGCCATGCGAACGGACAAGCTCGCGATCGCCTACGAGGGCGCACTCCACCTCACTATCCTGATCTGGACGCGAGCATAGGCGCGGGTCAGCGGGAGCTGTGCGCTGCCTGGAGCGTCGTCTTCCATTCCAGGGCGGGAAGCTCGTAGCCCCAGCGCTTCCGGCACCCGTCTGTCCCGTGTTCGGAGAGAAGCTCCTCAATCAGGGCCATGAAAGCCCGAGTCATTGCCCATACCTGTGGATGACCAGCGATCTCCTCCGTCTCACCGTCCTGGGGCGTGCGACGCCCTATGCGAGCGTGGACAACCCTTGCTCCGGCTATCTGGTTTCCGGCGGTGGCACTCGGGTCTGGGTGGATGCGGGCAGCGGGACGCTGGCGGCGCTGCAGCGGCATGTCCGGCTCGATGCGCTGGACGCGATCTGGATCTCGCACCTGCACGCCGATCACAGCGCGGACCTGCTCACCGCCTACTACGCGGTGCTCTTCGCGGACACACAACGTGCCACGCCCATCCCCCTGTACGGGCCGCCGGGCATCGCTGACCGGCTGGCTCACTTCCTCACCAACACCTCGACGCGCAGCCCGGTCGAGTCCGCCTTCGCCGTCCACGAGCTGGATGACGGGCATCAAGCGCGCGTCGGCGCACTGAGGATGACCAGCCGGGCAGTGGCGCACGGCATCCCGGCCTTCGCCGTGCGCATCGAGGTCGAGGGCCGATCGCTGGTCTACTCCGGGGACACAGCACCGTGCGCGAACCTCACACGGCTGGCCGAGGCATGCGATGTGCTGCTGTGCGAGGCTGAGAGTGACCAGCTACCGGCCGAGGGCGAGCAGGTGCACCACACGCCCGAAGACACCGGCGACACGGCCGGCGCGGCCCGGGCGGGGCGGTTGATCGTCACCCACGTCGGCCGTTTCCTCACCCCGCAACAGGCGGTGGCACGCGCCTCGGCGCGGTTCGACGGTCCCGTCGACTATGCCGCACCCGGTGCTTCGTTCTCGATCGGTTAGGCCACGACTGCCTGGGGCCGTTCGACCCCCACACCTTGGTCCCTGGCCTGCGGAAACACTTCTGCCAGGGCCCTCCGCAATTTCATGGCACCGTCGCCGTCCACGAGCATCGGATCGGCGATCGCGATCGGTTCCTTGGGGCTGTCGACGCGGACGCCCTTCAGGTCAGGAGGAGGCAGGAGTGCGTCTCGGACAAGCGGATTCTGGGGCGGACACCGTCGGCCCTCGGCCCGGCTCCGTGCCGAGGGACACGGGATCCGGTCGCGCGAGGAGACCTGTCGGCGACTGAAATGATCATTGGTGTGGCTGGTGTGATCTGGCTTCGGAGTCCTCGTGGACTCCCCGTTCACCGGGCTGAGTCCGCGTGTCAGCGGAACTCGTGGACCAATTGGATCTCGCCGACCATGTGGGCGTTGAAGTCGTCCAGTTCCTCGGCCGGGACCCAGAGCTCGAGGATCGTCTGCCCGCCGGCCTGTTGGACGGGATACCGGCTCAAGAACTCCGACTCGACCTCGAAACGGGTGACGAAGCCGGCGCCGTCGTGCTTCACGTTCCAGTCCCGCGCGATCCTGACCGCGTAGTCCTCGTTGAGGACCGGGTAGAAAATCGGCTGCTCGGGCAGCCGGGGCGGCCAGGCACGCCAGTTCAGCTCCCGAACGAGATCCAGCTCCTTGGGACCGGTGGGGCGCCACAGGGTCGTCGTTGCTTGCTGCCTGGTCATCTGCATCGCTCTCTGAACATAGGCCGTCGGTACGGCAGGCCGGGAGACGGGACGATACCGGCACCGCGAACTCAGCCGCCCTGGGGTCCTGATCCCCTGATGGCAATGCGCCGGGCAGTTCACTGGCGAGCTGCGGGCGCGGCTCTCCGCCATGCTGACCGCCGGGCAGTGTGCCTAAGGGCTGTCCCGCGATTCCCGGCGGGCGCGCGACGACAGCTAAGGCACCTCGCCGCGTTGTCGAAACTCCCGACTACACCAGTATGCGGGCGTCTCTCCGCCTTGCGATGCACCGCATCTGACGCCGCGCGCTGATCCACCGGGAATCGCGGGACAGCCCTTAGTTCGCCCACGCCGGTCGACGAGTCGACCAGCGCCACGACCTCATGCCTGTACGTTGTGGGCTCCGGCAAGCCTATGAAAGGACGGCTGATCGCGGCCATGCTTCTCGCTCATGAGGGCTGTTCGCCCTCCGTCGACCCCACGGCCTATGTCGCTCCCACCGCCACGCTGTGCGGGGACGTGCGCGTGGGGGCCGGGTGCCGGGTGCTGTTCGGTGCGGTGCTCACCGCCGAGGGCGGGCCGGTGGAGCTGGGTGAGGGCTGCATCGTCATGGAGAACGCGGTCCTGCGTGGCACCCGGCGGGATCCGCTGGCCCTGGGGCGGCAGGTTCTGGTGGGCCCCACCTCCTACCTGACGGGCTGCCAGGTCGAGGACGAGGTCTTCCTGGCCACCGGCAGCCGAGTCTTCAACGGGGCACGGATCGGGACACGCTCCGAGGTCCGGATCAACGGCATCGTCCATCTGCGCACGGTCCTGCCGGCCGATTCGATGGTGCCGATCGGCTGGGTCGCCGTCGGCGATCCGGCGCGCATCCTCCCGCCGGAGGACCATCAGGGGATCTGGGACGTGCAGAAGGAGCTCGACTTCCCGGGTTATGTCTTCGGCCTGGATCGGCCCGGCGAAGGCCAGAGCCTGATGCCGGCCATCTCCGAACGCTTCGGCCGCAGCCTCGGCCGCCACCGCGACGACCACCGGATGTGAGCCCCGCTCCGTCGTCTGCATGGGTGTGTCGGGGGTACTCCAGGAGGCGGGGACCCCACTTCGTGATCGGGGCCGTTGCCGCGGGTCAGGCCCGACGGTCATGACGGCGAACCAGCCGAATGTCCTGCGGAGCGCACCGCTGGCGGCCTCCCCTCGGTGCGCAGCCACGGGCCGCCCTTTCTGAGCGCGTGGATGAAGACCTCTCAAGAGAACGGGGACGGGAGTCCGACGATGTGCTGCCTGCCCCTGCCGACAGGTCGCGGAAAACGAGGCGGGCGAGCCCAGCAGGGACGAGCCGTCGACCACTGGTTCGAGGGTCGGGCCAGAACTCGTTCATACCGGGGACCGGACCCCGGCTCAGGTGCCTACGGACACCTCGTGGGCCGGGGACTACGGGGAGGTCGGGGCGGAGGTCTCCCAGGCGGCCATCTGCTCCCGGAACTTGGTGCAGCCGACGATGTCCTTCTCGCCGCACTGCAGGGCGTGGACGAGGAGCTGGTGGGCGTGGTCGAGGTCGATCATCCGCTGCTCCACCTCGGCGATCTTGGCGCGGATCATCGCCTGCCTGCGCGGTTGGTCCTCCTGGAACTCGCCGATCTCCGCCAGGGTCAGCCCCGACTGCTGGCACGTGCGCAGCATCAAAATCCGCTGTGCGGCCTCCGGCGGGTAGCGCCGCTGCCCGCCCTGGCGCTCGGGCTCGGGCAGCAGGCCGTGGCGTTCCCAGAACCGGATGGCCGACGCCGGTACTCCGGTGATCTCCGCGAGCTGTCCGATGGTTATGCGCACGTAGCCGCTCCTGCCGTTCCCGCGGTCCGGCTGTCGGCCGCTTGACTTCAACCTGAGTTTAAGTTGAAGAGTGGGTCGTGCGAGCACGGCGGCGATCGAGAGCCGCCGGCAGCGGACTTCGGAGGTGCCGGATGGCAACTACACAGGCGGCGAACGATCTGGTC
Organism: Streptomyces sp. A0642; assembly: GCF_004795105.1. Classification (GTDB taxonomy): domain Bacteria; phylum Actinomycetota; class Actinomycetes; order Streptomycetales; family Streptomycetaceae; genus Streptomyces. The sequence continues at coordinate 531,354 of NZ_SSBL01000003.1, forward strand.
GCGGCGGCGGAGGCCCTCTTCACGGCGGGGGTGATGTCCCACTCGGGGCATGCCAACCTCAGCGCCCGACTCGACGCCGAAAGCTTCCTGCTGACGCCGGGATTCGTTCGCGGCCTCCGCCCCGGCGACCTTGCGGTCGTCAGCCTCGACGGGCGGCTCCTGGACGGGGAGCTACGGTCGGTCAGCACCGAGATCATCGCCATGCACAGCGCCGTCTACCGCGCCCGCCCGCACGTGGGCGCCATCATCCACACCCACTCGCCCTCCGCGACGGCGTTCGCCGTCGCGCACCGGCCGCTGCCGTGCCGCACCGAGCCGATGCTGCGCTTCGGACAGCCCGAGGAGGTGCCGGTAGTCCCGTGGGGGCCACGCGGGTCCGACGTATCCGTCCGGGGCATCGTCGACATCCTGGAGCAACGTCCCACGACCTCGGCGGCCCTGCTGGCCAACCACGGACTGCTCGTGTTCGGTCCGGACTCGACGGCGACCGCCCACCTGGTGGTGGCCATCGAGGAGAGCGCCGAGGCGGAGATCGCTGCGGCGGCGATCGGCGGGGCCGTGGATTTCCCCGAGGGCGCCCTGGCCGCCGTACGGGCCTCGATCGCCCGGGTCGCGTCATGACCGACGACGCGACGACGATCGCGGCGACGGCCGGCGACGCGACGACCGACGACGCCTTCACCCGGCGCACCGAGGCCGTACGTGCCCGCTACCACTCCACCCTCGGAGGCGTTCCGGGCGGTGTGCAGGACCGGCTGCGCCTGGCGCGGGACTTCGACCGGCTCCCCACCGAAGAGGCACTCGCGGCGCTGCGGCACATCGTACTGACAGACAATCCGCTGGGCGCCCGCGTGCAGCAGCTCGTCCACTACGGGCAACTCATGTCCCTCGGTCGGGAACACCCCGCCAGGATTCACGCCCGGGGCGCGCTCCACGCGGGCGCCACCGTCGCCGAACTCATCGGAGTCGCCGAGACCGCCCTCATCACTTCGGGTGTGCCGGCCTACGCCTTGGGAACGGAGATCGTCGTCGGTCTCCTGGCGTCCACCGAAGCTCGCTGACATGGCTGGTGATGGGGCGGCCGGGCAGCGTGGGTCACAGATGCCGTCGGGGACGGAGTACCAGTTGTCGGCGCCGCTTCCGCTCCTGACCGCCAGCTCAGTGCAGTCTGTGGAGGTGACGTGGTCGCAGTGCCTGCCCCTGAGGGAGCGAGGGGCGTCGAGCCCGTGTGCGTACGGCTGGCCCCATCACTGGTCCTCGAGGCGGTTGATGTCCCAGCTCCGGTCCTGCCAGATCACGTACCGCACATGCAGGGTGCTGGCGTTCGTCCGTAGCCATGCTCCGGGCCCCAGCCCTGAGACAGGGCGACGCTGGAGGCACGAGTGCCAAGGGTGTCGGGGGTGTAGTCGCGGGCGAGGCCGAGCGGGTGTTCGCCGCCCTCAGCCCTCGGAGTCTGGAGTCGATGCCGCCCTGCCAGCGACGCGGCCACTTGTTGTGGATCTTCTGGTGCCCGTGCGCTGTTGCCCCGGTCAGGCCGCGTCCGCCGGTCGGATCGGGATACGCGAAGGCGGTCGCGCTGCCCGGTATGCGGCCGGGGGGCCGGGCAGCGCGAAGGCGACCGGCACGGGGCCGCCGCCGGTAGCGCCGGACTGGCCGCCGGCCTGGTCGTATGCGTGGAGGCAGCGCAGGACCTGGTCCGCGTACCAGCAGGCGTGCTTGTAGCGGAGCGCCGCCTGAGGCAGCTGCGCGGCGTCGCTGGAATTGCTACTTCCGGTGCCGCAGAGTCGCACGGTGTCGCGCGTTGGGCGACAGCTCGCCGAACTTCGGCCGTTCCAGCGGGTGGAGGCGGCTGGAGGTGCCGGCTTGTTCCTCGAAAACGACCAGGTCCTCGATTCCGGCCTCGTCCAGGAGAGGTTCTGGCGGCCGGTCGACTGCCGGCCGGTCGGCCTCGCTTGGAGACCAGGTGGGTCATGCCCCCGTTGTGGTGGTCGCATCCGACCCCAGCTGTCAGCAAACCCTGTCATCATCCGCCATCGGATCCGATGGGATTCGCGCCGCCGCGGGGCCCCGGATAGGCCGTCCCCGATTCCCGTTCCGACAACTTGCTCGGTGACGGCGGAACGCGCATCCACGAATGGGTCTGCGACGTCGATAGCTGGCGGGAAGGCGCCACCACGGTGACCTGAGCGCTGTCGGCGCTGTCCGCCTGTGCCCCCTACTCCCTGACCGTGAAACCGGCCTCGATGAGACCGGCACCCATAAGCTCGGCTTGACCACCAGCCTCGCAGCTGCACCTTCCACGACTGCTGCCAAGCCCTTCTCGGATACCAGCGATTCGGCCGAGGTCAAGAGCACTCAGCACTTCGCATCAGGCCTCGTGCCCACCGCCGCGGGCACAGGGCAGCCGGGCACGGCGAACCTCAAGGGTCGCAGCTGGGTCACCGGCCGCGCAGACGGGCCCAAGGCTCGCCTCGCGGCTACGGGCCCCGCCGGGCAGGGCAGTGGCTGCGGGCCCCGCCGGGAAAGACAGCGTTGAGCGGGCGCGTCTTGAAACCTGACGGCAAGCCCCTTGCCAGGGTCACCGTCCGAGGAGGCGACCAGCGCGGTCGCACCGACGCCACGGGCCGCCTCCTCCTGGTCGGTGTCAACGAGGACGCCGCCACGCGGGTCGTCGACGGGACGAGTGCAGCCCGGCGGTGCAGGACGTCTCTCCATCAGCCCCGTTCGAAGCAGTGGGAGCGGCTGATGACGGAGAAGCCTCGGCGCTCGTACCAGTGCCGAGGCCAGTCCGCCGCGTCAGCGGTCAGAAACCGGGTATCGCAGTCCTTGTCGGCGGCCAGACGCAAGGCGGTGGTCAGGACGGCGTCGGCGTAACCGCGCCTGAGGTGGGCCTCCGACGTGATCAGGTCCTCGATATGGGCTATGCCGGTTGCCGGGTCCAGATAGAGGTAGGCCCATGAGGCGACCTCGCCCTCCTCCGTGCGGGCGCCGAGGAAGTGGACAATGTCGGCCCCTCGGCGGCGAGCCTCGCGTCGGTCGACGAGATGGCGTAGGACCTCGTCGTCGACGTCGGGAAGAAGGTCCCGCCATCGCCGCGTGAGGGGGATACGTATCGCGTCGAGGTCCACCTCCTCCGCGGCCCCTCCTGCCGGCACGGGGCCCGCATGGAGCATGACCAGGTAGGTGGAGTGGGTGTACCCGGCCCGTATCAGCGGCTCTGCGCACGCCATTCCGGCTTCGTCGTCAAGAACGGAGATCAGTCGGTGAGGCAGATGCCCAGCGCCTCCTCCGCGAGGGCGGGCAGGGCATCGGAGTCGACGACGTTGTCGATGACGACCTGGTTGTTCGCGCGGGAATGAGCGAAGGCGCTGTCATAGACGGCGAACCCGCCTGGGAGGTCGACGAGGTGCGCGGCCTGGCGGCGGGCGAAGGCCGACAGGAAGGAGTTGATCCGCTGCAGTTCTGAGGTCGGCATGAAGGGGAGCCTAAGGGCTGTCCCGGCTTTCCCACCTCGGCTCGAGCAGGTCAGGTCCACGCTGAGGACGGCCGGCCCCCTCCCGGACAGATTCCGGGGCGGCGCTCCCCCTTGGTGGCGGAGGGGCCACATCGCGACTTCTACGCGGTTGCCCCCTGGACGCGAACCAGCTCTGTCCTACCTCAGGCTGACGCGCGGTGAAGGACGAGGACGGTCCGATCAACAAGCGCATGTCCTCGACGGTCAGCTCGCCGATCGTCCGACGCCGCAAGGCGTGAGCAGTAGTGACAAGCCGAGTGTCGTCGGCTGACGCAGCCGGATGCCTCACCCACGTCAGCCGTACGTCCCGATGGCTTGGCTGGGCGCCCACTGCCTGTTTCGACCGGCGGGAGGCTCCCCCCGCCCTATCGACGTGCTACTGCGGGTCTTCCACGTTCGGTGTCAGAGTCGGCGGGCACACGGCCTTGCATGACTACGTACCAAGGCCCCGCCGTCGCGCTCATCGGCTGCGACGAGGTCCCCGTAACCGCAGACCTCGCCATCCACGTCAACCGCGGTTTGCGGTCATGGGGCGGCTCGCTCGAAGCCGACCCTGCCGTCGACTGGTTCGACGACGGGCCTGCGACTCTGCGCCTTCCAGGTCGGCGTGAGGGTGAGTTCATTGCCGTGTCTGGTGAGGCCGGGTCGGGAAACGTGCAGATCCAGGGGAGCGGGCCGGCCCCGTTTGGGGACGATTGAACAGCGCCGGACACGTTGCTGCGCCCTGCTCTCATGCGAGGGCTGCGGTCAGTCCGCCTCGCGTACGGAATGTGCCAGCAGTACTCGAAGCCCTCCACACGACGTGACGGCGCCCCTCCTGCCCGAAGGCGGGAGCGGCGCCGTCGCGTCGCGGTCAGACGTCCTCCACGACGACGCAGGGGTTCCGCGCATCTCCGTAGCCAAGACCGCCTCGTTGGGCCGTCCCCGTCGACGCGGGGGCGTTCCGCCGCGTCGCCATCGGAGCCGCCGCAACCGGCATCTCCAGCGCCGGCTACTACCGCTCGCCCCTGGCAAAGAGCATCACGCCCCTGTTCAAGGCACCCGCCGGGCCCCGCCCGCAGACCGTCCTCGCCGCGGAGATCACTCGTCTCAAAAGAACCGAGCGCGAACTGCGCTCCCGCCACGCAGCCGAGCGAGAAGAACTACGCGCCACCATGGCCACCTACGCCCAGCACATCCCGGTCCTCAGCCTGCGCCTGACGGAACCCGATGCCGCCAACGCTGCCCTCTGCGGGCCGCTCGGCACCATCATCACCACCTTCCTTCTGCCGCGGTGACCCCGTATCGGCCTGCGACCGGCACGGGTCATCGGGCTGAGCCGCGAGGGCCAGGGCCGTTCCGGCGACTGGGCACGATGTTGCGCTCCTGCACATGGGGGCTCTGTCGGCTGCCGGTCTGGCGGGGTTACTCGTATGGCAGCCTGCGCATCGAACACGACCTACGGCGGACCCGTGGGTTCGGGCGCGGTGGAAGGCCTGGCCCGCAACCGCGTGAACGTGAACAAGGTGATCACGCACTGGCAGGAGAGGTGCGCATCGACTGGTGAGGGGCGTGGTCCGCCCGCCCGCGACGAGTAGGCTGATCGTTCGTAATCGGACCGGGAGGTCGGCGTGGACTATGGCGACAAGCTCTTCTGGCTCTCGGTTGTGATTCAACGCAAGTACGCGCAGGTCTGCGCCGAGTTCGACCTCACCCCCTCGCAGGCCACGCTGCTCTGCGCCGTCAGGAACGAGCCGCGGCGGATGGCTGACCTCGCCGCGTCGTTGGGTATGACGAAGAACGCATTGAGCCAGCTGGTCGATCGCACCGCGCGGCGCGAGCTGGTCGGCCGGGCAGGCTCGGCGCAGGACCGACGGGTCGTCATGCTCAGTGCGACTCCCACGGGGAAGGTGCTCGCCGAGGCCGTTTACGCCGAGGTCGCCAAGCGCCTGCCCGAGATCGCGAGGAACCTCGACGCCGACGACCAGCGCGACTTCGAGCGCGTGGCCACCGCCATCGTGGACACCTCGGACCTCTCTCCGCCCACCTCGAACCAACCCGACACAGCGTGAGGTCCCGCTGCACCCGCGCCCTTGACGATGTTCATGCCGTGAACTAATTTCGTTCATGGCGTGAACTAGTGAAGGGTGGCAGCGATGAGCACACAGACGACCGGCACGATCGCAGTCTTCGGCGCGACGGGGCAACAGGGCGGGGCGGTAGTCGACGCGCTGCTGGACCGCAAGGCGCGGGTGCGGGCCTTGGTCCGCAATCCGCAGTCCGACCGGGCTCAGGTGCTGGCCGCTCGCGGCGTCGAGCTGGCGGCCATCCGGGCCGACGACCCGGCGTCACTGGCCGCCGCGCTGGCGACGGTCGAGGGGTTCTACTTCATGACCCCGGAGGCGAACAGCCTCGAAGAGGTCGAGGCGGAGATCCGCATCGGCACCGCGCTCGTCGACGCGGCGGTCGAGGCGGGCGTCCCGCACGTCGTGTTCAACTCGGTCTTCGGAGCGGACCGGGAGTCGGGTGTGCCGCACCACGACTCGAAGCACTCGATCGAGGAGCAGCTGAAGAAGTCGGGCCTCAGGGCCACGATGGTTCGCGCGACCGCCTTCATGGAGAACTTCACGAGCGTGATGGCACCGAGCCTGGAGCAGGGGGAGATCGTGCTGAGGCTGCCGCTGCCGGAGAACGTCCCGCTGAAGATGATCTCGCTCAGGGACATCGGCCGGGTCGCCGCCGCGCTCCTGCTCGACACCGCGGAGGCGCCCGGCGGAGCTGTCGAGCTCGTCGGCGACGAATTGACGGGCCCCCAGATCGCCGCGGCGTTCGGCGCGCGTGCCGGGCTTCCGGCACGGTATGAGGCCCTCCCGTTGAGCGTGCTTCGCAACGACCTCGACAAGGCGATGTTCCGCGAGTTCGCGGAGGCGGCGGAATACCCTTCGGACCTCGCGGTGGTGCGCTCGATCGAGCCGGCCACCCTGGACCTGGCCGAGTGGATCCGAGCCACCAGCTGGACCGCACCCACGAACGTGGCTGGTTCCTGAGCCTCCGGCCGCGATGAACGCCCCGCGATCGTGCCCACGGTTTCGGTGCTCTGGGCACGGCAACGCACAGGCGGCACGGACGACCTGGCGGCGAACGACACCGCGAGCGAGGCGACCGTACGCCAGTGGCTGACTCGCGAGTGCCACCAGCGGGCGCAGGACCACAACTCGGCCTTCGAGGAAGGCGAGTGGGGGTCGGTCGGCGACGACCACGGCGTCTGGACGCTGCCGGCGCTCGGCCCGTTCGCCCGGCGGCTGCGGCTGTGGACAGGCGCGGTCAAGCTCAGCGCCCCGACGCCCGGCGCGGCCATCGGGGTGGGGCGCACCGGATCCGGCGCTGCTGCGGCGATAGATGTTTGCGTCACCGTCACCGTCACCGCCACCGGTGAGGGGCACCGGACCGGTCCCATCTTCATGGGGGGTGTACGACCTCGGGATGCAACCTCTGAGCATCGCCGGCACCCCCTGTACGTGATCTTCGCCCGCAGCGTCGGGAACGTCACCCTGGGAGCAGCCACTTGACCTCGTCGGCTCCGTCCGCGGTGCAGGCGCCGCAGGGTGAGGAACAGGTGAGCAGGTCTGCATCACCGCGCCATTGCTCAGCGCCGCCGCCACCTCATCCGATGGGCTCGGCCACTCGGGCGAGCAGGGCGGCCGACTCCTCCGGTGCGAGTGCGTGGTCGTACACGAGCTCGCCGGTCATGCCGGGGAAGAAGCGGCCGGCGGGCCAGTTCCTCTGGTACGCGGGCGGGTCGAGGACCACGAGCCGGACGCCGTCCACGACGGGGATGTCCGCCGGCTTTCCTTCGTTCCAGATCCACTCGCCGTCGGCGCCGACCAGATTGAAGGAGCCGGTGGTTGGCACCATCCCGGGCTGGTCGCGGCAGCAGGCGACGGCCTGCGCCGACGGTGCCTGACCCTCTACGAGGCCCCGGCCGATCAGGGCGTCGGCCAGGAGCGTGTGCAGCTGAAAGTTGTCGCCGACCCCGGAGACGCGCAGCGCAAAGCCGGCCCCACTGACGCGGTCAAGTGCGATCAGCTGCTCGTCGTCAAGGACGGCAAGCGCATAGGCGAGGCACTTGAACGGCTCGCCCGACAGGTCCGCAACCCGCCTCACGGCGGCCGCCAACCCCTCACGGCCGCGGACCTCTCGGCGCACCTGCGGGGAATTGAGCATGGCCACGCAGGCCATCTCGAACTGTGGGAGCGCCTGCCAGGCCATGACGGGCTCGAAGCCGATCCGCTCGAAGTCGGCCTCATCCAGGCCCGCGCCCTCGTGGTCCGGCACCTCGCCGCGGCCCGCAGCCGCCCACCGCTCGCAGAAGACGGCAGCGTGCTCGAAGGCGTCCAGGGCGCTCGCGAACAGGGCAGGCGTGCAAGCCAGGGGGTCGGCACCCCGCTCCACGCACGCCCCGATCAGTACGGCCACGACCGCTCGCGGGCCGGGCGGAACCTGCCCGAGCAGAGCGGCAAGCCGAGGCCCCGCCGCCCGCAGGTCTGCGTCCGCCGCCTTGTCGAAACCTCGCGTCAGCCGCGCGAAGGAACGCTCCGCCGCATCAGCGTCCTGGGCCTGTACAGCCGTCTCGAAGGCCCCTACAGCGGCTGGAAACCGTCCACGTCCGAATATCATCCGCGCACCCTAGCCGACGCCTCCGACAGCACGTTCCGCCCGGCCCACCCGGACAGGTTCTGGCCGGCCGGCCCAGGGCGTGCGACCCCCGGCAAGACCCGAAAGACGGCCCCGCATGTTCAGCGGCGTCACCGACCGCTTTCGGGGGCGACGCGTAGCCCGCCCCGGTTACTTCTGGGTCTGCGTGGGCTCTTCCCCAGGGTCCTGCCTTAGTTTGCACACTTTGAGGCCAGCAGCCCGTCCGCAGCGCGCATGCTGTTTGTTGGCGTGCTTCAGCCCGTCCAGTTCGTCGATCACCGGCCTGGGGACGAGGAGTCGGATCGGCTCGTGCTCTCCATCGATGACCTCTGCGAGGTTGGCTTCATCCAGCTTGTCTGTGTGCTGGATGTAACGTCCGCAAGGAGGCGGAGGTCGGCAGGCCGGGGACGCTGAGCGGCTGCCGCCGGCTGCACCGACGTTACGAGCGCAAGCCTGAGCACTTGCTCGCCTTCACCGCCATTGCCGCGAGCCTGATCGACGATCGCCGACTCACCAAGTGAAGTCTGAACGGGCGGAGGCGGCTTTGCGCTGATCGTCCGGATGGGTGGCCGTGCTTCACAATGGCTCCCTGTGACGAGCACCAGAAACGCCGACCATAACCTCAACGCCCCCTCGCCCCCACCATGCGCGGGGCCGTTAGAACCTTTCAACGAAGCGCCCTCGCGGTCTCTTCTGGCTCCTCCCGTCTGGGTCCGGTGGCGTAGGCCAGCGGGGGCGCGATCGCCTGGGCGTCGGCTCCCTCGCCGACCCAGAGCCCGATGAAGAGCGCGGCGGTCGCTTCCAGGAGTCCGGCTCGTTCGAGACCGCCGCCCGCCACGGGTTCGCAGCCGACATGCCGCACCAACTGGCGTACGAGCGTGAGGGCCGTTTCGTCGTCTCCACAGACCGGAACTGCCAGGGGCCGCTCGTCGAAGATGGGCGGCGTCATGCGCCACACGTCCTCGTGGCAGAGATTGAACGCCTTGACCACATGAGTTCCCGGGGCCGCCGCGGCCAGTTGCTGTGCGGCCGAGAGGCCGCTCTGTGTCAGTAGCTGGAAGCCCGGACCGACAGGATTGGAACAGTCGATCAGTACCTTGCCGTCCAGGACCGCCCGCAGTTCCCGCACCACGCTCGCCCCCGCGCCGAAAGGCAGCGCGGCAAGCACCACTTGGCCGAACTCGGCCGCCGCACGCAGACTGGCAGGCTTCGCGTTGCTCCCGAGGCGTGTCGCGAGCCGCTCCGTCTTACGCACGTCCCGCCCGCCAATGACCACGTCGTGCCCGGCCCGCACCCAGTGGGTGGCGAGCGCGCCCGCCATGTTGCCCGTGCCCAGTACGCCGATTCTCATCACGTATTTCCTCCCAGGATTTGCTTGGACCGATCGCAATGACGCTAGAGCGCCCGTGGGGCACCATTTGGTACGTGACGACCGACGCCTTCCTCGCCGACTGCCGTGCCCGCCTGGCTTTCGACCTTCTGTCCCATACCTGGAACGCCGTCGTGCTCTGGGCACTGCGCGACGGTCCCAGACGCCCGGTCGAACTACGCCCACAGATCGGGGGAATCAGCTCCAAGGTCCTCACTCAGACGCTGCGGCGGTTGCAGTCCCACGGATTGGTGGAGCGGCAGTCGTACTCCGGGCACCGCCGCGCGTTGAGTATCGACTCACTTCTCTGGGGCGCACCTTGCTGGCCCCCATTGACGCTGTCGGAGCATGGGCTTTCGAGCATGGCGATGAGCTCATGGCCGCCCAGGAAGCCGGCTGTGCTGCCACCCTCCAGTCCTCCTCTGAGTGATCACAGACGGCGCCAGCAGATGAGTGCTCAGCCAAGGGTGAGGGAGGTTATGTGGATGTCGGCGCGGACCTCCCCGCGGATCCGCAGGCAGCGGAACCAGTGCAGACGGGCGAACGCGCGCTCCAGTAACCCGCGTTGGGAGCCCAGCGCGGATTTCTTCTCGATGCCGCGGCGGGTGATCAGCGACCTGACACCGAGCCCCCGGACCAGGCGGCGGTGCCTGGCGTGGTCGCAGCCGCGGCCGCCCAGGACCCTGTCCGCTGGCTGAAGATGGCCGGTGAGCAGGTGGCGTCCGAAGGACTGCCCGCACGCATCTGCTGGCTCGGTTACGGCGAGTGTCACCGGTCCGGTCTGCGCTTCAACGTGAGGGCGCCGGATCCCGGGCCGCCGCCCTGGCGATGGTCTTCAAGCTCGTCGAGTCCGCTCGGGCCCCCTGGCGAGCCGTGCATGCACCCCACCTCGTTGCCCTCGTCCGCGCTGGGCCCCGCTTTGAACGTGGCCAGCTCCTTGAACGGTCGCAGACGACCGCGGCGTGAACAGGGTGGCGGACCTGCCTCGAAGTTCGAGAACATCCGGTCATGTTGGATGGCACGGCGAGACAGGACCTTCCGGTCGGCCTCGGGTTCCGGCCGTATCGCGGCGACGAAGACCACGGTGCCATGGCCGCAGTGCGGCTGGGGTGTGTTGAACGGGACCGGGTCGATGTCCATTCGGTAGTGGAAGGGCTCCCGACAGCGGCCGAGATCGCCGAAGCTTCTGCCCAGTTGGAGGAGCCGTCCAAGAACCAGATCCTGGTGGTGCTCGAGGAGAGCGTCGTCGGCTACGCGACGATCCGGTGGTGGCAAGAGCGGGACGACACGTGGCTGTACCTGCATCGCGGCTACCTCTTGCCCGAGCATCGCGGCCAGGGCATCGGCTCAGCCATGCTCAGATGGGCCGAAGAACGGATCCGCCAGCTCGTCAAACAGCACGGAACGGCGCGGACGGCAGTGATCGGCGCGAACGCCATGGCCTCCGAGCACGACGCCACGGCACTTCTGTGCGCAGCCGGCTACCGACATGTCTTCAGCCTGGTCGAGCTGGAGCTGGGCGATCTGCAGCAGGTGCCCGAGCCGGGCAGCGAGCTGCCAGCCGGGATACGGACAGGGCCGATCGGGACAAGCCACTACCGTGCAGCCTGGAGGACGGTCGTCGATTCGTACGCGGACCGCGGTTTCACTCAGAGATGGCCTTTCCAGGACTTCGTCGACACCGCCGACCCGGCATGCTGGAGGGCTGCCTGGAACGGGCAGGACATGGTCGGGGTCGCCCTGTGCTCCATCCGCCGTCACGACCACACCGTGGGCGAGGTGGAAGAGCTGAGTGTGCGGACGGACCAGCGACGCCTCGGAATCGGCCGGGTCCTGCTGCTGGACGGGCTGTGGAGCCTTCGCGAGCAGGGTGCAACGACCGCTCGGCTGTTCACGGGCACGGCAAATCCACACCGGTCCTACGACCTTTACGAGAGTGTGGGATTCCGGCGGCGCAACGAGTACGTCCGTTACCGCAAGCCGCTTGCCTGATCGACCGCCCATTGGGCTGTCGGGTCAGTCCACAGAATTTGGCAATCCTCCATCCGGCACGTGGACGCCGGGTACGAGCACGTCACGTCGGTCGCCAGGGAGCGTGGTGTGCGCATCCCGATGAAGGAAACCGCGACGGAGGAGGGCGCGGCATGAGGTACGTCCTGTCCGACCAGGAGGTCGATGTCCGCACGGACACCGCGCCCGCTGCGTGGACCGGCCGGGAGGACGGTCCTGGTTCCGAGGACCTGCGCCGGCACCACGCCGTGCCTCTCGACCCCGAACGGGCGGAGCCCGGCGAGACAGCCTTGGCCTGCTTCGGCAGTGACGAGGGGGTCCGCCGCAACAAGGGCCGGCCGGGTGCCGCGGACGGCCCGGCGGCCCTGCGCCCCGCCCTTGCTTCGATGGTGCTGCCGGAGCCGCTGAGAGCGCTGGACGCCCGGAACGTGGAGGTCGCCGGGGACGGGAAGGACGTCCTGGGGTGCGACCGATCCCGCTCAGCGGGCACGATACCTGCGACTGCCGTCGGGCCGGCAAGGGACAGCCGCCGCCGCAGAGGTGACGAGAAGACCGGTGGCGGAGTACGGGCCCTCGCGTGCCCGTACTCCGCCGGCCCGGCTCCGCAGGGGCGAGCGATCGGGCGCGTGCGGGCGAGCGGTCATGCACGTCCAGTCACGCGCCCCCGGGAACCCGTTCGCCCTACGCCTCCACCAGAGCGGTCTCGCTGACGGGGGAGCCGAAAGTGGTACCTGCCGCTCCAGCCTCCACCGACGCCGGCTGCGTACGCCCCTGATAGCGCTGGCGGCGTTGGTGGATGCCAGGTCGAGCCGGCCGATCTGAGTCCGGCTCTGCCACGTCACTTCCCCTGCGGTGCCGATTCCACCCGGGAGTACGAATACGTGGCCGTAACGGGAAAATGGGTGGGAGTGCTGCTCGGGGCCCCTCGCAACCGCGAGGAGCCCCGGACCGGCTTTCACGACGTCAGGTCATCGCCTCAAGGGAAGGCGACCACATTGCTGGGAGTGGTGTTCGAGGCGGTGACCGCCCCCGTGTCGTTGATGACGTGGGTGATGGTGCCCATTCCGCCGAGTGAGACGGTCAGAGCGTCGTGGAACTTCACGCCCGGGGTATTGGGCACCTCGAAGGCGTGGTAGCCGTTCACCGCCGGATTGACGTTGAAGTAGCAGTAGCTGCCGAGCCCCCACGCCTCGTGGGTGGTAACGCCCGCGCCCACCTTGTAGGCGGGGTACCCGTTGACCCCTGCCGCGCTCATCCACGCGGCCTGGTTGGGCACGTCGTACGGCATCTCGTTCTGGAAGAAGATCGTCTTGCCGTTCTGACCGTTCCAGACGACCTCGTGCTTCTGGTAGTGCTCGACGAAGAGACCGGTCGCCAGGACGCTGCTGCCGTTGACGATCACGCCGGTGTCCGCCGTGTTGGTCGTCCAGCCGATGGTTCCCGGGTTGCCGTGGTCGGCTCGCCAGGCCCAGATATGGTCGATGATCGTGTTGTTGCTGTTGACGATCAGGCTGGTCGTCGCCTTGCCGGCGATCTGGCCGCCGATCCGGAAGAACACGTCCTGGATGGTCGTCGGGTTGCCCGCGTGGGTGGCGGACGATCCGGCCGGGCCGACAGTCAGGAGCGCCGCTGAGTTGGTGGTGCCGGCGTCGATCAGCAGGCCCTTGAGCCGGACTCCGTCCACGTCGGCGACCTGGATCGCGTTGACGCCGTTGTCCGGGACGAAGGTCGGGTAGCCGATGCCGAGGACGACGGTGTTGGCCCGGGTGATGTTCAGTGTCTGGTTCAGGTGGTAGACGCCCGGGGTGACGAACAGGTTGCAGCCCTGGGAGAGCGCGTTGTTGATGGTCGCGGCGGTGTCGCCGGCCTTGACCACGTAGAACTGGCTCATCGGCTGCGAAGTGCCGGCAGTGCTGCCGTTCGCCCAGCTCGCCCCGGAGGCGTTGGTCCGCAGCGACGGAAGGAACACGCGGTACTTTCCGGCGCCGTCGACGTACAGGTACGGCACGTCACGGGAGACGGGAGTGGTGGCCAGGGTGGTCTCGGGCGGGTCGGGGAAGGTGTTCGCGGGAGCACCGGTGGTGCCGGAGAAGACCATGTTCCACACGCCGCCGGCCCAGCTGCCCAAGTTGCTGTCCCGGGTGTACCACTGCTGCTGCGAGATGGACGCCGCCTGGCCGCTGACCTTGGTGTCGGCGACGTAGCCGCCACTGGCCCAGCCGTAACTGGCCGGGTAGAGCTGCAGATCGCCGTGAACGTCGATCCGGCGGAACGGGGCCGCCTGGGCCACGGCCCAACGGTTCCCCCCGACCGGGTTGATGGCCAGGTTCTCGGCCGAGCGCCAGAAGTTCTGCGTCGCATTGCCCGCGTCGGAGGCATTGAAGGCGTCTACGGTGACGTGTCCGTTGATCGTCACGTCGCCCGGGTTCTGCCCGAGACCGGCCACCGACGTGTAGAAGCCGACGTTGTCGTCGACGGCGTACGTACCCGGCTTGAAGAGCTGCGCCACCCGGTTCTCGCTGAACTGCGCGGTGGTGGTGTCCTTCATCTGGGTGAACTGTGCGTCGAGTTGGGCCTGGATGGTGGCACTGGGCATGGACGGGTCGTAGATGTGAACGTTCGGGCCGAAGTTGGGTAGGTCCGACTGGGTGGGGCAGCCGGCCGATGTGCCGATCGTGTAGGTCGCGCTGGCGACGGCGGAGTTGGTGAGGCCGGATTTGATGGCGATGGCCTTGATGGTGGTGGTGGCCGTCACGCTGATCGGTGCGGTGTAGAGGGTGGACGTGGCGGAGGGGGTGGAGCCGTCACGGGTGTAGCGGATGGTCGCGCCCGCAGTCGTGTCGGCGAGCGTCACGCTCTGGGCCGATGTGTAGGTGCCCGCCGCCGGAGTGAAGGTCGGTGTGGCGACCGTGCCGGTGCCGCTACTGCCCTGGGTGTAGGTGTAGTGGGGCGTGTCGTACTGCGGCCCGCTCTTCTCGTAAGTGAACCAGTACTCCAGGACCGTGCCGTTGGTCAGCGAGCCGACGGTCTGTGTCCACGTGCCCGCATGGTTGGTCATGCGGACGTTCTGTTGGTTGGCGCTGTTGACGAGGTAGTGCACATCGACGTAGATCGCGGCTGTGGTGGGTGTGAACGATATCTGCGCCTGCGTCGCGCTCAGTTCCGTGACGCTCTGGGTGTAGTCGGGCGCGGCTGCCGAGGCGGGAGCGGCGGTCTGGGTGAGGCCGAGCAGTCCGACGAGCGCGAGTACGAGTGCACTCAATAGGGCGATGACGCGTTGGTTCGGACGTGGCGGGGGCCTCATGCGGCCGGGGAGGACGGTCGTGCGCATGGGGGGAGTCCTTTCGCCTGGTTTCGTGAAGTGAACGCCGGGTCAGTGCGGAAGGGTGAAGACGGTCGCCTAACTGCGAGTTGATCGTCTTACCAGCTCTACAGACCTTTGAATCGGCCTATTGAAAACGCTCTCAATCTGCGGATCAGTGAGTCATTGGATCTGTTAAGGCAGTGTTGAGTGGCAACGGCAACCCGTCAAGATGAAGCGCATGCTTCAACTCTTGAACACCAACTGGGCTGAATCGCACCCACGTTCGATCACGCGAGTGGTTGGTTCACGAAAGGTTGAACCTGGCCTCTGGTGCACCGGATGAGGTCCACATCGCCGGCTCCGGAAGAGCCATGCAGGACGAGAGGGAGCGCGGCGACAAAATCAGGTTTCATCCGGATCGGCGCGGGCTCCCTGAGGTGTCTCACCGCGAGCAGGGACTTCGCACCAGCCGTCACCGCGCACGCTGTCAGCGCGAGCATCGCCACGAGCGAGGGGCGCACTCCTCGTGCATCACGCGGGTCCGGCACCGCTGCCAGGCGCTCCAGCAGGCCGGGCACCTCGCGGAACAAGGCTTGGGGATGCAGTCTGATCTGGTCAAACGTGGGCGATAACGGAGATGACGCGTCGGCAGGCACCGGCTTCCCAAGATCACAGAGCATGGAGAAATCCATGATCACGGACGTCCGTGCCTGCTTCGTACCGGGCCCCGCCCCACCCGACGGGGGGCGATCGGACGTCAGTCGACTACGTCGAAGCCCTGGGGGAGGAGGTGTGCCCGAAAGAGAAGGTCACCCTGCGTCTACGCTGGGTGCTCGGGCACATGTTCCTCAAGCGGCTCGAAACCCTCAGGCAGGGGGATACCGAACTGCTGGCACAGCAATGGGACATCGTGGCGATCGACGGCACGAGCCGGGTATCCCGTATGGCAGCGCACCGCCCACTCAGCCGACTCGCAGCGCACCGAAGTCCCGGCGATCGAACCACGACCGGCGAGTGCTTCGGCCGGAAAAACATCGCCATCCACCACGGATCCGTAGTGCAGCGATCCGTCCGCAAGCCGTTCGTAGAGGTGCAAGTCGACCCGCAACCGTACCCCGTCGTGTAAGACGAAGTTCCACGGCCTGTCACCAGGCCACGGGAAAATCCGGTCGACGCCAGCTTCCCCGAACGCAACGAACAGCGGGCCAAGATGTGCGGCCGGCACCCATACATCAAGGTCGGAATGTTCTCTCGTCTGCTTCCCGAGCAGTGCATCCACGCTCCACCCGCCACCCACGCACGCATCTACGTTGTGGGCGTGGAGCCGCTCCAGAAGCGCGAGTGCATCCTTGGCTGACATCGAATATTGGCTCACCACATGAAGGTAGAGGCTGCCCGACCTCGCAACTAGCGATTATTGCAGCTTCACCAGACCGGGTTCCCGGGGTGGGGCTTCGGCGTAGGCGCGTGGCCTTCGCCGCCCCCTTGCGCTCCTCGGCCTCGGATGATCACGAACCGGCCATGAGGCGACTACGCCGAACCCTTGGCCCAGAACTGGATGAGGTAACGCTCCACGCCGAAACCGGTGCCTTCGCCCTCCGCCAGGGCGGCGGCTTCAGCCCGGCCGACACAGCTGACCCGGACACGCCAGGAACCTCCTGTGTCCGCCAGCCTGATGACGTCGTCCGTGCGGCCCGTGTGCGTGGACCACACGGCAACCTGTCCACTTGCCGACTCGAAATCGCCCTCGCCCTGCTCATCCCAGCCGACTGGATCCTGCGGTGGAGCTGCGTCCCACACCTCGACGTCCACCGTGGCGGTATGCGTGTGGCCGCCGCTCGTGATGTCCAAGCGCCCTGGATGGGTGCTGATCAAGGCATTCCGTTGGAAAGCGTCAGGGAACGGAACTGGAAGGTCCCCGTCGTTGGACTCCTGCAATCCGAACGCGTGATACCCCACATACGCGCTCACGCGCTGTCGTCGCACAACCTGCGCCACGGTCACCTCCTTCGCTTCAGCCTGGATCCACCGGGTTGATACCTGCGGAGGGTTTCTCGAAACGAGTAAGTGCCCTGTGAACTGCGGTGATGGGAGTTTTTTGGGTTTCCGGTACGCACGATCACGAGGGCCCTTCGAGGGGCGATCTTCCCATGCCGCGAGCGCGTTTTCCGCACGGTTCGACGATCCGGATCTGATGGCGTACGGATGGCTCGCTCAAAGACTCGGCGTCTCGGCGCCAACGAACGAGGACCTCGCGGTGAGGGCTGCAGCGCTGTACGCCGAAACCCAGCGGCTTGGGTCGCCGCCGATGGTTTCAGGTGGACCGTTCGACCACCACCCGTGCGGTCGGCGAGATACGGCCTCTGCTCGCCGACCGCGGCTGCCGCATCTAAGGGCTGTCCCGCAATTCCTGGCGGGCGCGCGACGCCAGCTACGGCACCTCGCCGCGTTGTCGAAACGCCCGAATACATCCAGTATGCGGGCGCCTCTCCGCCTTGCGATGCACCGCATCTGACGCCGCGCGCTGATCCACCAGGAATTGCGGGACAGCCCTTAGGTGGCCTGCGCCTTCGCATGCTTGCCGATGTGATCGCCCATCTCGGTGCCACCGGCCAGACCGCGCTGATGGATGCCACCGAGATCAGGGTCCGCCGCCCGGGCGCACACCGTGGTGGACGCAGCCGGTTCATCTCCGGCAAGAGTCGCATCAACGCCATGAAAGCCCTCGTCGTCACTGATGAGCGCGGACGACCACTGTTCTGCGGCGAGGTCCGGGCCGGATCCGTCACCGATGTCACCCAGGCACGTGACGCCGGGCTGATCGACCTGCTCGCCGACACTATCGACCTGCGGATCCTTGCCGACGCGGGCTACCAGGGCCTCGCGGCGCAAACCTACGGCCAGGTCGTCACCCCGCCGCGCTAACGTCGCGGCAAACACCTCGAACATCTGCAATGGCTGATGGCACACCACGAAGCCGCCCGCTTCGCCCACTCCTCAGCCAGAATCCCCGTCGAACACGGCATCGCCCACCTTGAGAACTGGAGGGCCCTCGCTCGACACCACTCCCGACGAGACAACCTGCCGACACCATTCGAGCCCTCGCCGGACTCCTGACCGACCAACAAGCAACCCACCGCACGAAGGCACTCGTACGGCCCGTCACGCCCGCGTGATCAAAACGCCAGCTACAAGCTGAACCCGCCCTCACCCCAACCATGCGCGAGCTCGTTAGCGCCCAGACGGGTAGAGCTTGATGGCCTCGGTGATGAAGTGCCGGGTGTGGCCCGGGCTGAGGGTCTGGTTCTGCATGCGGGCGTAAAGCGCGTGGTACTGCCGCACGTCGGCCGGCCTTTCCAGGCAGAGGCCGTTGGTGAACCTCTCCAGATACACGACCGTCTGACGGCTCGTGGGGAACTCCAGGAGGGAGAACTGCCCCGTGAGGCCCGGATGGGCGCCCGCGGTGTGGGGGAGGACCTCGACGGTGATGTGTGGCTCGGTGCTCAGCGTGTGCAGGTGCTCCAGTTGCTCACGCATGATCTCCCGGCTGCCGACGACGCGCCGCAGGGCTGACTCGTCCAGGACGACCCACAGACGCAAAGGGCGGGCGGGGTCGTAGATCCGGTGCTGACGGCGAAGCCGCACCTTGAGCCGCGCGGCGGCCTCCTCGACCGTGACCAGGGGGATCGTTTCTTCGATGACCGCGGCCGCGTAGGCGGGAGTCTGCAGCAGAGCCGGGACCACCATGGACTCGTAGGTATGGATGGAGGCGGCTTCCGTTTCCAGGTCGATGTAGACACTGTGGGGGATGTCGCCGTAGGCGTGCCACCAGCCCTGCCGGACCGACTCCCTGGCCAGCTCCATCAGGAAGTCGACGACATTCCGGTCGGCGACGCCGTAGAGCTTGCACAGGTCGCGCACGTCGCGGGGACGGACGGCACGCCGGCCGGTCTCCATATGACTGACCTTGGCCTGGGAGATCAGCAGGTGCGCCGCCACCTGCGTGCCGGTCAGTCCGCTGGCCATACGGAGCCGACGCAGCTCCGCTCCCAAGCGCCGTCTCCTGACGGTGGGGTCGTTGTTCGCCGTCACGGGCGGTCTACCTCCAGCTCCACACCACTGCGTGCGCCAGGTTCGCACGCAGCACCGGCTGATGATCACGCGCCGTGCCACCGGGGTCGACGGCGGCCAAAACGGATTGTGACCGTGTAATTTGCCGCTCGACGAAGTTGAGACCGGCTCCCAGCAGCTCAAGGAACGCGGCGCCGGAGGGAAGGGCTTTTTGTCTGCCGCGCGCGAACGCCTTCGCCGCCGCCGAGACGTCCCCGGGAACGCCAGCTCACCCGTTCAGGGACGCCCTCACCGATGGAGGGGGCACCGGCAGCGGATGATCGGGCGGATCCCGGCCGGCCCGAGGAGCGGGTATGTGCGGCGCTGATGTGTCCTCAGGCGCCCGCTTACACCCGGTCGTCGGTATGGAAGGTGCGGCGGTAGGAGGCGGGTGAGACACCGAAGGCGGTGCGCATGTGGGCGCGCAGGGAGTTGGTGGAGCCGAAGCCACAGCGGTGGGCGACCAGGTCGATGGACAGGTCGGTGGTCTCCAGCAACTGCTTGGCCAGTTCCAGGCGTTGCACGGTGAGCCACTGCACGGGGGTCATGCCGACCTCGTCGCGGAAACGGCGGGTGAAGGAGCGCAGGCTCATCCGGGCGTGTTCGGCCAGGCGGTTCAGGGAGAGGGGTTCGCCGAGGTGTTCCAGAGCCCAGGCGCGGGTGGCGGTAGTGGCGGCGACGGTGGGTTCGGGCACCGGGCGGTCGATGTACTGGGCCTGGCCGCCGTCCCGCCAGGGCGGGACGACGCACATGCGCGCGGCGCGGTTGGCGGCGGCGGCACCGTGGTCGCGGCGGATCATGTGCAGGCACAGGTCGACGCCGGCGGCGACGCCCGCGGAGGTCAGGACGTCGCCGTCGTCGACGAAGAGGACCTCCTCGTCGACCTTGACGCGGGGGTAGGCGCGGCGGAACTCGGGGGCGAGGTTCCAGTGGGTGGTGGCGGGCCGGCCGTCGAGGAGGCCCGCGGCGGCCAGGACGTAGGAGCCGGTGCAGATGGACACCAGGCGGGTGCCGGGCCGGATGCCGGCGATGGCCGCGGTGACCTCGGGCGGCAGCGGGCCGCCGCGGCCCAGCTCGGGCATGGCGTGCGTGGGCGGGACGATCACGGTGTCCGCGGCGGCCAGGGCCTCGGGACCGGCCGCGGGCTGCACGGTGAACCCGGCGTCGCTGAGGACCGGGGCGCCGTCGGCGGTGCAGACGGTGACCTCGTACAGCGGGCGTGAGCCGGCGTCCAGGACGCTGCCGAAGACGCGGGAGGGGATGCCGAGTTCGAAGGGTGGGACGCCGGGCAGGGCGAGGACGGCGATGCGGTGCCGCCCGGCCGCGTCGGCGCTCGGGTCGGGGCGGGGGTCGGTGCACGGCCACTGCATCTCGCTCATGGCCAGATCCTGTCACATAGTGGCCAGAAGGCCAACACCATGGTGGGGGCGGGTGCCGGATCGTGGACTGCGTCGCGGCGGGAAGGACCCGGGCGGCCGGTAGCCGATCAAGACGGAAAAGAGCGAGGCGGACAGCATGCGTGCAGTGGTCGTGGAACAGTGGGGCGGACCGGGGATGCTCGTGGAGCGTGAGGTCGCCCGGCCCGAGCCAGGCCTGAATGAGGTCCTGGTGCGGGTCCACGCGGCCGGTGTGAACCCGGTGGACTTCAAGACCCGAGCCAGCGGGGCACTGATCCAGTGGGGCGAGGTTCCGGCGGTCGGCTGGGACGTCTCCGGCACCGTGGAGGCCGTCGGACCGGGCGTGGGGATATTCCGCCCCGGGGACGAGGTGTACGGCATGCCACTGTTCCCGCGGCAGGCCGGCGCCTACGCCGAGTACGTCGTCGCCCCGGCCCGCCACCTCGCGCCCAAGCCGGCGAACCTCACCCACGTGCAGGCGGCGGCGCTGCCGCTGGCCGCGCTGACCGCCTGGCAGGCCCTGGTGGACACCGCCGCGGTGCGCGCCGGTGAGCGGGTGCTGGTGCACGCGGCGGCCGGCGGAGTCGGCCACCTGGCCGTGCAGATCGCCAAGGCCCGCGGCGCGTACGTCATCGGCACGGCCAGCGCCCACAAGCACGACCTGCTGCGGCAGCTGGGCGCGGACGAAGTGATCGACTACCGCAAAGTCCGCTTCGAGGACGCCGTCGGAGACGTGGACGTGGTGCTGGACGGGCTCGGCGGCCAGAACGCCGAGCGGTCCCTGACGGTGCTGCGCCCGGGCGGCCTGCTGATCACCCTGCCCGGTCCCGACGACGTCCCCGCTGACGTCCCCGGCCACGTGCGAGCGGTGTGGATGCTGGTCGAGCCCGACCACCTGGGTCTGCGCGAAATCGCCACCCTGGCCGAGCGGGGCGCGCTCACGCCCGTGGTCGAGACCGTCGTCCCGCTGGCCGAGGCCGCGAAGGCGCACGAGATCGGCGAGCAGGGCCGCACCACCGGGAAGATCGTCCTGAGCGTCGCCTGACGCAGGCCGCCCCGGCCGGTCCGGCTGCGGGCAGGTGGAGCGACAGCCACTCACCGCGTGTCAGCGCACATCGGGCGCCCCGGCCTCGGCGAGCAGGACCTCCTTGCGGGTGTCACAGCTGTCCTTGTCCGCGTCGATCCACAAGTGGAAGCTGTCCCGCTCGTAGCCGACGCGGTCCTCCGTGCCGTCGGAAAGCTTCGCGATGGCTCCGCGAGGGCCAGCCCCAGCGCACTGCACTCGTGCGCGAGGGTGCAGGTCATGGCTTCCGAGGTGAGCAGGACAACCCCCAGGGACGGCAGGATCGATGTGCAGTACGGGTATCTCGTGGCGGACGGAGGGCACCACACTCTGTGGCGCCGCGGGATGTCCACGGAGCCGCCGGTGCTGACGAGGGTGGTCTACGACCCGAACAAGCCGAAGCGGGCCGACTTCAGCGACCGCATGCCGGAGGACGTGCAGCGCAGGCGGATGGTTCTGCTTTGTCTCACGGCGGTGGCCCTCGTCATGTTGGTGCTGATGGCCGTGGGCGCGCTGTTGTGATGGTTGAGGGATGCGCGACTCGGAAGGCGGACGGGCAGATCAGCTGCGGAGCCATAGCCTGAGCGCGGCCACGGCGACCGTCGTGTTCGTGGCAACGTCAGGTTGTACCTGGCAGCAGCTGCCTTCAGCGTCGTTCGGCCCGTCCGGAGCGATCCTGTCGACCGGGGCAAGTACGGCTCGAAGATCCACCTGATCACGGAACGGTCGGGGCTGCCCATATCCGTCGGGATATCCGGGGCCAACCTGCACGACAGCCAGGCCCTGATCCCGCTCGTGAAGGGCATCCCGCCCATCCGCTCGCGCCGCGGCCGGCGACGGCGCAAGCCCGGCAAGCTCCACGCCGACAAGGGCTACGACTACGCCCACCTGCGGCGATGGTTACGCGGCCGGGGCATCGCCCACCGCATCGCCCACAAGGGAGTCGAGGCCTCGCAACGGCTGGGCCGCCACCGCTGGACCGTGGAACGCACCATGGCCTGCTCGCCGGCTGTCGCCGCCTCCACCGACGCTACGAACGCAAGGCCGACCACTTCCTCGCCTTCACCAGCATCGCCTGCACCCTCATCTGCTACCGCAGACTCGCCAAATGAGATGACCTCCTAGCCGCGTCCACCAGGTCGCGCGGTTCCCGGTCCACCGTCTCTCCGCCGGCCCAGGCGCCCTGCGGCCGGGTCTCTTAGAACTCCTAACGGAATGACCTCGCCGGGTTTGCCGGTGAGCGCGGTTGGTACTGTCCGGCCGTGACTCTGACGGACCTTCGAGACGGATTCCGCGACGCTGAGCAGCGGCAGTGCGTTCAGGCGGTGATCGCCAGTCGCCTGGCGGATGATCGCGAGCCGCAGGAGTGCCGGTATCTCATGCGCTTCTGGTGGCAGCTGAGCATGCCGTATCGGGAGGTATCGGTTGCGGAACTGCGCCTGAATGTCGGCCAGCAGAAGCTGGACGTCGTCATGGAACTGGTCAGCGCCATCAGGTCGTCCCACGAAGAGATCGACGCATGGCTGTCCGGCGCAGTGCAGACGTTCCCGGTGCTTCAGGACCATGGCTTCAGCGCCACCTTGGACAGCCGCGATTGCGACTAGAGCTTCGTCAGGCGTCGCCAGCAGATCAGTGCGCATCCGAGGGTGAGGAAGGCTTCGTGGATGTCGCGGATCTCCCAGCGGATTCGTAGGCGACGGAACGAGTGCAAATGCGCGAAGGCACGCTCCACGACCCAGCGTTGGGTGCCCAGCCCTGAGCCGTGCTCGGTGCCCCGGCGGGCGATGACTGGCTTCACGCCGAGGGCCCAGACGAGGCGGCGGTACTTGTCATGGTCGTAGCCGCGGTCGCCCAGCACGATGTCCGGGCGGCGCCGGGGCCGGCCCCGCTTGCCCCGCACGGGCGGCACCGCTTGGAGAAGTGGGATGAGCTGGGTGACGTCGTTGCGGTTGCCGCCGGTCAGCGTGGCGGCGAGCGGGAGGCCAGTGGCATCAGTGATCAGATGATGCTTGCTGCCGGTTCTGCCCCTGTCAACAGGGCTTCGTCCCGTCTTGGGCCCCCCTTTAGCGCCCGGATGTGGGAGCCGTCGACGGCCGTCCGGGAGAAGTCCAGCGCGTCCGCGCTGCGGAGTCTGGCCAGGAGCGCCTGGTGCAGTCGGGGCCACACCCCGGCTTCGGTCCACGCGGCCAGACGGCGCCAGCAGGTCATGCCAGAGCCGAAGCCGAGTTCCTGCGGCAGGTGTTCCCAAGCGATCCCGGTGTGCAGCACGAACAGGATGCCCTGAAAGACCAGCCGGTCCGGATGCCGCTTCCGCCCCGGATGTCGGACCCGCCGCTCCACCTTCGGCAGCAGCGGCTCGACCACCGCCCAGAGCTCGTCATCGACATCCCACGGCTTCGGCCGAGCCACCCCACACCCCCGGATCATCGCTCCCGGAGTGATCCAACCACTTCGAAGATCATTTCGTTAGGAGTTCTTAGCCCGCAGCGGCGTTGAGGAGGTCGAGGACGCTCTGCTGGCAGCCGTAGTCGGTGGTGCCGGTGCCTCCGCTCCAGTGCGGGCCGTACTGGTCGAGCGGGTTGCGGTCGTGGTCGTAGGCGCTGTTCGCCCAGCGGGTGAGGGCGGGGGTGTAGGGATGGTCGGACAACTGGCGGTTGAGCGCGCCGAGGCCGCGGACGTAGGCGCCCTTGAAGCCGGGCCCGTCGCCCGTGCAGCTGTCGCCCTCGCCCGGTTCACGCAGAACTCCGTCCGTTTCGAGTCCCGTGGTGGAGGCGTCGGCCAGTTCGCGTGCGGTTGTCAGGAGGCCCGCGTCGCCGGTGGCCCTGTGGAGCTCGGTCAGTGCGCCCAGGACGACGCCTTGGTTGTAGGACCAGGTGGGCTGGCCGTTGTTGGCGCAGCCGCTGGAGAGACCGTCGTTGATCATATGGTCTCCGTTGATCATGCCGCTGGCCTTGAACCAGCTCCACTCGCTCCTCGCTCGGTCCAGGTACGCGGTGTCACCTGGGATGCGGTTGTGCAGGGCCGAAGTGAGCCTAAGGTAGAGCTCGTTGGTGATGGCGTTCTTGTAGTTGCCGTTCGTGTTCCAGCGCACCCCACCACCACAGGTGTCGTTCCAGTTCGCGTGCATGTGGTCCGCGTCGGCCCGTGCGGTGTTCAGGTAGCGGCTGTCGCCGGTCGCGTCGTAGGCGGCGACCCAGGCCAGGCCCCACCATCCGGTGTCGTCGAGATACTCGTTGCGGAACTGGCCTCCCTGTGCGTTGACATTCTTGTCGTACGTCTCGGCGATGGCGTAGGTGTAGCTGCCCATGCCGCTGATCCGGCTGTTGTCGATGACCGCGGTCAGGGCGTTCGCGGCGGTCCACCAGCCGTTGCCGCCGAACAGCTTGCTGTTCCGGTCGAACGACATCATGAGGGCGGTGGCTGCCGCGGTGCTGCGGCTGCCCGCGTTCCAGGTGGTCCGTGCCCAGGGCGTACACGCGATGGCTCCGCCGGCCGGCTGCCCGCAGGCCCGAAGGGCTCCGACCCCCTTCGTGTTCCAGTCGTCCACGTTGTACATCTGGGTGCGCCAGCCCCTGCCTCCGGACGGAACGGCGGTGTCGCCGAGGCGGCTGCCCCCGTCCCAGGTCCGGCCCCCGTCCATGGACCGGTCCAGCCACACGCGATCGCCCGGCCCGCCGTAGTCGATGGACGCCCAGCCCATCGCGTCCGCGTCGTCGAAGTGCAGCGCGATCGACCGCCCGGAGACCGAGGCGGTGACGGGAACGCGGTCCTGGGGACTTGAGGACGGGTCACGGGCGTCGCAGGACGTGTTGCACACGACCGCCGTCGCCGCGGCGGCGGAGGGCGCCGACATCCCGGAGTAAAGCAGGGGAGACAACGTTGTCAGAATAGCGAGGAAGGCGGTCGGAGCGGACCTGATCGGCTTCATGAGGGAGACTCCCGAAACGTTTGGCCAGGGTGGGGGATGCGCTGCCGAGTGAGGGAGGGCGATTCCTGAAACTAGCTAGGCGGCATGGCCACGTCAACGCCTCGACCGCACCTGCCCGCCGCCCTCCGTGGCGGCGGGGGTCGGCGCCCCGGATCGCTCCGCCTCGCCGGGGCGTCCACACCCGCTCGGGCCTCCGGGCCGTGCGACGGCCCCGGAGGTCGCGGTGACCGTCGCCCTGCGGCGCCGCGCCCGGCTGGCCCGAAGGTGCTCGGCGGCGCCTCCGCGGCTGGGCGGGAGTGTGCGCTTCCATGAACATCCGCCCGTGAGCGCGCAGTTGGCGGCAGCCGGCTGGAGGGCGGGACTTTGTCCCCCCATAGATAGAAGTCCGGGTCTGGCGCGTCAAAGGGGTTTCCGGTTGATGGAAAAGCCATTACCTTCCTGGTCTGTACCGGATAACAAGGACGCGTCGCCCAACTCCCTCCCGGGGCGACCGTGTTCCCGGCGCGACGGCGCGCGCCTGTGCGAGACCCCCCAGCCCCGTTGACTTACGGAGGATGCGCGTGCACAGGAGACTTGCCCGGCCCTTAGCGGCGCTCACCGGCACCCTGCTCGCTGCGACGGGAGCCCTCACGGCCCAGCAGAGACCGGCCGAAGCGGCCCCGGCAGCACCCGAGTTCCAGCAGGTCACCCTTGCCAAGGGGGTGGCCGAGACCGGTGAGCCGATGACGCTCACGGTCCTGCCCGACCGATCCGTTTTGCACACCTCGCGGGACGGCACCCTGCGACTCACCGACGCGGCCGGCACCACCAGGGTCGCCGGCAAGCTGGACGTCTACTCGCACGACGAGGAGGGTCTCCAGGGCGTCGGCGTCGACCCGGCCTTCGCCACCAACCGCTTCGTCTACCTCTACTACGCCCCGAAGCTCTCCACTCCCTCCGGAGACGCCCCGGCGGACGGCTCGGCCGCCGACTTCGCCCCCTTCGACGGCGTCAACCGGCTCTCCCGCTTCGTCCTGAAGCCGGACGGCACCCTGGACACCGCCAGCGAGAAGAAGGTCCTGGACGTGCCCGCGAGCCGGGGACTGTGCTGCCACGTCGGCGGTGACATCGACTTCGACGCCCAGGGCAACCTGTACCTCTCCACCGGTGACGACAGCAACCCCTTCGCCTCCGACGGCTACACCCCCATCGACGAGCGGCCCACTCGCAACCCCGCCTACGATGCCCAGCGCTCGGCGGGCAACACCAACGACCTGCGCGGCAAAGTCCTCCGGATCAAGGTCAACGCCGACGGAAGCTACTCCGTGCCGGCGGGCAACCTCTTCGCCCCCGGCACCGCCAGAACCCGGCCCGAGATCTACGCCATGGGCTTCCGCAACCCCTTCCGGATGACCGTCGACAAGCCCACCGGCATCGTTTACCTCGGTGACTACGGCCCCGACGCGGGCACCGCCAGTGCCACCCGCGGGCCCGCCGGGCAGGTCGAGTTCAACCGCATCACCAAGGCCGGCAACTACGGCTGGCCCTACTGCACCGGAAACAACAACGCCTACATCGACTACAACTTCGCCACGTCGGTGTCCGGCGCCGCGTTCTCCTGTTCGGCGCCCAAGAACACTTCGCCGAACAACACGGGCCTGACCGACCTCCCCGCGGTCCAGCCCGCGTGGATCCCGTACGACGGGGGATCGGTCCCAGAGTTCGGCAGCGGGTCGGAGTCGCCCATGGGGGGACCGGTCTACCACTACGACGCTGCCTCCACCTCCGAGGTCAAGTTCCCGGAAAGCTTCGACGGGGACTTCTTCGCGGGCGAGTTCGGCCGCAAGTGGATCAAGCGCATCGAGCAGGCCGGTGACGGCACCGTACAGTCCATCAACGCGTTCCCCTGGCAGGGCACCCAGGTCATGGACATGGCCTTCGGCCCCGACGGTGCGCTGTACGTGCTCGACTACGGCACCGGCTACTTCAACGGGGACGAGAACAGCGCGGTCTACCGCATCGAGAACGTCAGCGGCGGACGGTCCCCGCTCGCACAGGCCTCGGCCGACCGCACCTCGGGCACCTCCCCCCTCGCCGTGAAGTTCTCCTCGGCCGGGACCTCCGACCCCGACGGTGACCCCCTGTCCTACGCCTGGAAGTTCGGAGACGGCGGTACGTCGACGGCGGCCGACCCCGCCCACACCTACACCGCCCATGGCCAGTACAGCGCGGAACTGACCGTCTCCGACGGCACCGGCCGGACGGCGACCGCCTCCGTCACCGTCACCGTGGGCAACACCGCGCCCACCGTGAAGCTGGAACTGCCCCTCGACGGCCGGATCATCGACCCCGGCGCAGCGGTGCCCTTCAAGGTGACCGTCACCGATCCGGAGGACGGCACCATCGACTGCTCCAAGGTCAAGGTCACCTTCATCATCGGCCACGACAGCCACGGCCACCCGCAGACCTCGGCCACCGGCTGCTCCGGCACCGTGCAGACCATCGCCGACGGCGAGCACGACCCCAACGCCAACATCTTCGGCGTCTGGGACGCCGAGTACACCGACAAGGGAGCGAACGGGCAGCCCGCCCTGACCACGCACGACGAGCACATCAGCCAGCCCAGCCACCGCCAGGCCGAGCACTACGGCGGCTCCGCCGGGGTGTCGGTCGTCAGCCACACCGCCGCCCACGGCGGCAAGACCGTCGGCAACATCGAGAACGGCGACTGGATCTCCTTCAAGCCCTACGCCCTCGACAACGCCACCAAGCTGACCGCCCGTGTCTCCTCCGCCGGCGCCGGCGGCACGCTCGAGGTCCGCGCAGGCTCGCCCACGGGCACTCTGCTCGGTTCCGTGGCTGTCCCCGTCACGGGAAGCTGGGAGACGTTCCAGGACGTGTCCACGAAGCTGACCAACCGCCCGGCCGGCACCACCACGCTGCACCTCGTCTTCAAGGGCGGCAGCGGCTCCCTCTTCGACGTGGATGAGTTCAGTGTCACCACGTCGGGCGCGTCCGGTCCTCGGGAGGGTGCGATCACGGGGATCGGTGGCAAGTGCGTGGACGTGGACGGGGCATCGTCGGCGGACGGGACGCAGATCCAGTTGTACACGTGCAATCAGACGGCCGCGCAGAAGTGGACGGTGGGTACGGACAGCACGCTGAGGGCACTCGGCAAGTGCATGGACGTCAGTGGCGGCGGTACGGCGGACGGGACCAAGGTCCAGTTGTACGGGTGCAACGGCTCCGGGGCGCAGAAGTGGACGTCCGCGGCTGACGGGACGCTGCGCAATCCCCAGTCCGGCAAGTGCCTCGACGCGGAAGGCGTCTCCTCGGCCGACCGCACGAGGTTGCACCTGTGGACCTGCGGCACCGGCGCCAACCAGAAATGGATCCTGCCATGAGCCGACGACCGAACCGACCCCTCGGACGCCTCGCCTGCTGGGCCGCCTGCGGCCTGCTCGGCGTCACCGCCCCGCCCGCGGCGGCCGCGACCGCGGCCCCCCAGCCCTCAGCCCTGGAACGCCCGGCATCCGCCTCGGTGCTGACGGCCGCCGACCCCGCGTACGACGTGCTCGTCTTCTCCAAGACCACCGGCTTCCGCCACTCCTCCATCGACGAAGGCCTCACAGCCCTGCGCGAGCTGGGCGCGGCCAACAACTTCACCGTCACCGCGACCGAGGACGCCGGCTCCTTCACCCCGTCGAATCTCGCCGGATACGAGGCCGTCGTCTTCCTCTCCACCACGGGCGACGTCCTCGACGCGTCCCAGCAGACCGCCTTCGAGGGATACATGGCGGCCGGCGGTGGTTACGTCGGCATCCACGCGGCGGCCGACACCGAGTACGACTGGAGCTGGTACGCGGGCCTGGCCGGCGCCCTCTTCCAGTCGCACCCGGCCATTCAGCCCGCCAAGGTCAAGGTGGAGGACCGCGCCCACGACGCCACCGCCCACCTCGGCCCCACCTGGCAGCGGACCGACGAGTGGTACAACTACCGGACCAACCCGCGTACCTCCGCCCATGTGCTCGCCTCGCTCGACGAGACCAGCTACAGCGGAGGCAGCATGAGCGGAGACCACCCCATCGCGTGGTGCAAGGACTACGCCGGAGGGCGCGCCTTCTACACCGGCGGCGGGCACACCGAGGACTCGTACAGCGACCCGGCCTTCCGCCGGCATCTGCTCGGAGGCATCCGCTGGGCGGCCGAGCTGAACGAGGCCGACTGCCGTCCGGAGACCGGCTACACCATGCTCTACGGCACGTCGGGCACCACCGGCTGGAAGCAGGCCGGTCCGGGCTCGTTCGCCGAATCCGACGCCACGCTGACCTCGCGCGGCGGCCTCGGTCTCCTCTGGTACCAGGCCAGGGAGTACACGTCGTACTCCCTGAAGCTCGACTGGCGGCAGGCCGGCGACGACAACTCCGGTGTCTTCGTGGGATTTCCCGCTTCCGACGACCCCTGGTCGGCCGTCGACACCGGCTACGAGATCCAGATCGACGCCACCGACACCCCCGACCGCACCACGGGCTCCGTCTACGGATTCAAGTCCGCCGACCTCGCCGCCCGTGACGCGGCCCTGAACCCGCCGGGGGAGTGGAACACCTACGAGATCCGGGTGGAGGGCGAGCGCCTCCAGGTCTTCCTCAACGGCCGGCGGGTCAACGACTTCACCAACACCGACCCCCTCCGAAGCCTCCGGCAGGGCCACATCGGTCTGCAGAACCACGGGGACGGCGACGACGTGTCCTTCCGCAACGTCCGGATCAAGGAACTCGGCGGCGCGTCCGGTCCTCGGGAGGGTGCGATCACGGGAATCGGTGGCAAGTGTGTGGACGTGGACGGGGCGTCGTCGGCGGACGGGACGCAGATCCAGTTGTACACGTGCAATCAGACGGCCGCGCAGAAGTGGACGGTGGGTACGGACAGCACGCTGAGGGCACTCGGCAAGTGCATGGACGTCAGTGGCGGCGGTACGGCGGACGGGACCAAGGTCCAGTTGTACGGGTGCAACGGCTCCGGGGCGCAGAAGTGGACGTCCGCGGCTGACGGGACGCTGCGCAATCCCCAGTCCGGCAAGTGCCTGGACGCGGAGGGTGTCTCCTCGGCCGACCGCACGAGGTTGCACCTGTGGACCTGCGGCACCGGCGCCAACCAGAAATGGGTCCTCCCCAGCTGAGTGACCCGCTCGACACCGTCATCGGCGCGGAGGGCGCCGACGGCGGGACCGGCCGCTGCGCTGGGCCGGTGACGGCGGCAGGGTGCGACGCCGAAGCGCCCTGCCGCCGTCCCTCATGCCAGCGCCCCCCCTCAGCCGTTGAGTGCCGCGTCACGCGCCGTCGAGCGTTCTCGCCGTAGAGCGTCTGTGTCGCAGACCGGGGCGGCACGATCCACCGGTCTCGGACCGCGTCCCTGAACGATGCAGAGTTCGACAAGGTGGCCGACAGTCTGGCGCGGTTTCTTGAGTACGTCCGCCACTGGGTCTTCGCGCGCCTCCCTTCGCCCCTTCGTCCCTTCGTTCTTCGTCTCTGTGTTTCGTTTGTGAGGCATTTTGTTTGGGGTGAGGTTCTTGTTTGTGGGGTGGGGTGGGAGGGCCCGTGGGCCCGTTGCAAAGAACCGTCCAACCGGTATATTTTTGGTGGGGAGGGTTTCCGTGGGGAGAAGGGGGTGGGGTGGTTTCTTGCGTGTCTGTTTGTGGTTGTTTTCTGTGTGTCTGTTGGTGGCCGGGTTGTTCCGGGCGTGATGGAGGGGGAGGTTGGGGATGGGTGGGCGTGTGTGTGCGCAGGTGTTGGTGGTGGGGGGTGGTCCGGTCGGCATGTTGGTTGCGGGGGAGTTGGCTGCGCAGGGTGTGGATACGGTGGTTCTTGAGTCGGGGGCGGTGACGGTGGAGAGGCCTAAGGCGACGACTCTTCATGCGAGGGCGGTTCAGTGTCTGGCCCGGCGTGGTTATTTTTTCGGGCCGGGGTCTGTGTCGGGGGGTGGTGGGGGTACTGTGCCGTTTCATTTTGCCGGTATTCCGGGTTTGTCGATCACGGCTCCGGAGAGGGAGCCTGGTCCGATCCTGAAGTGTCCGCAGGCTGAGCTGGAGCGGCTTTTCGAGGGGCGGGCGCGGTCCAGTGGTGCGCGGGTGCTGCGCGGGCACCGGGTGACGGGGTTGGTGCAGGACGGTGATGGTGTGGGGGTGGTCGCGGAGGCTCCGCAGGGGCGTCGGAGGTTCAGTGTTGGGTATGTGGTGGGGGCGGATGGTGCCCGTAGCACGGTCCGGGAGATGGCGGGGATCGCCTCCGATGTCAGTGCGCCGACGATGTCCGCGATGATGGGTCTGGTCCGTATTCCGGACGATCAGGCGGTTCCGGTGGGCTGGCATCGCACGCCCAGGGGCTGGCTGATCACGAAGAAGGGCTTTGACGGGCATACCCTTGTCCATACGCTCGCGTGTGGCGATGGTTCTTCGCGCCGGCATGTTCCGCTCACCCTTGAGGAGTTGAGCAGTCAGGTGGCGTGGATCGTCGGGCACGCGGTCACGATGAGCGCCCCGCGCTGGCTCAGCCGGTTCAGTGATTTCACCCGGCTTGCCCGGACGTATCGTGCGGGGCGTTTCTTTCTGGCCGGGGACGCCGCGCACGTGCATTTCCCGATCGGTGGGCAGGGTCTGAGCACCGGAGTGCTGGACGCTCTCAATCTGAGCTGGAAGCTCGGTCTCGTGGTGCGGGGTGCCGCGGCCGACGGGCTGCTCGACACGTACGGTCTGGAGCGCCGGCCCGCTGCCCAGAAGGTCGTCGACAACACCCGTGCGCAGGTCGCGCTGATGGGGCCCGGTACCGAGCTCGACTCCCTGCGGACGCTGCTCACCGGGCTTTTGGAGTCGGGCAGGGGCAATGATTTCCTCAGCGGGATGATCAGCGCCCAGGACACTGTGCTGCCGGCGAGCCCGCGTTATGGGTCCCCTCACGAAGGGACCTTTCTCCATAACATCGAGCTGATCACCGCCAAGGGCCCGTCGGACCTGATCGGGCTGCTGGGGGAGGGTGGTGAGCCGCTCCTGCTGCTTTTCGGTGAGGGAGGCGGGCGCTACGCGCAGACGGCACGGGCCTGGGAGCGGTCCCTGCGTGTGGTGCGTTGCCGGCCGGCGGGCTTGGTGCCGTACTCGGCGGTGCTCGTGCGTCCCGACGGGTATGTCGCCTGGGCATCGGACGGCGGCGGGCCGCTGGCCGACGCGCTGGCAGCGCTCTTCGGAGCGGCCCCCGGCCCGGGGCCGGGGCCGGTCCCCGGCCTGGAGGAGGTGCCGGCCCCCGGCCCGGGGGCGGCCCCCGGCCTGGAGGGGGTGCCGGCTTAAGGGCTGTCCCGCAATTCCTGGCGGGCGCGCGAGGACAGCTCCGGCGCCTCGCCGCGGGTGTCGAAGCGCCCGGATACATCCAGTATGCGGGCGCCTCTCCGCCTTGCGATGCACCGCATCTGACGCCGCGCGCTGATCCACCAGGAATTGCGGGACAGCCCTTAGGGCGCGTTTCGAAAAGTCCCGTCTGCCCTGCGGCGTCTGGCACGCATGCTCGCCGCGTTGTGGAAGTGCCCTGGTGGCTCCGCTACGAGACCGTTTCCACGCCTTGCGATCGCACGCACCAGACGCCTTGGGGCCCGTCCTTCGGGCGGACGGCGTTGCTTTCGGAACTCGCCCTGAGGGCTGTCCCTATTCCTGGCGGGCGCGCGAGGACAGCTCCGGCGCCTCGCCGCGTTGTCGGGACGCCCGGATACATCGAGTATGCGGGCGTCTCTTCGTCTTGCGATGCGCCGCATCCGACGCGGCGCGCTGATCCATCAGGAGTTGCGGGGCAGTCCTCAGGCCGTGGCGACGGCCTCCTGGGCGAGGGCTTCTTCGTGGGGCATCTCGGTCAGCTCGGTGAAGACCGCTACTCCCCGGGTGCGTGAGATGTCCACCGAGGCGAGGACGGAGGCGAGTACCACGTTGGGCAGCAGGTGGCGCAGCAGGGAGCAGACGCGCTCGGCGAGGTCCTGGTAGCCGCTGAGCGCCTGGGACATCGCCTGGACGCCGGCGAAGCAGCCCACCAGGACGTGGGAGGTCTCCCGGGGTACGACGTGGGGCAGGAGCTCTCCTTGGGCCTGGGCCTGGTCGAGGAGCCTTGTCAGGACCTCGCCCCAGTTCAGGAAGGGGCCGCTGCGGTCGAGGTCGTGGGCCTGCTGGTCCAGGGACAGCCGCACTCCGGCGCGGACCATCGGGTCCGTCTGCAGCCGGTAGGCGTGCAGCATGATGACGTCGACGAGCTCCTGGGTCTTGCAGGCGTGTTCGGTGACACCCAGGCGCTGTTCCTGCTCGCTGAGCACCCCTTGGGCGAGCTCTTCCTTGGACTGGAAGTGGAAGTACAGGGCTCCCTTGGTGACCTGGGCCTCGCTGAGTATCTCGGCGATCGTGGCGGCCTGGTATCCGTGCTTCTCGAACACGTGCGCCGCTGCCGACAGGATCGTCTGACGTGTACGGATGGCTCGATCCTGCTTCGCCACTCTCGCCTCCTCCATTTACATGACTACTGCACTGAAGACACCGTAGCGCATGAAAAAAACCGGCTAGTATGTATCTTACAGTGGCGGGCGCTCGCGGCGAACGGGGGTGGAGCATGATCGACTCGCCTCGCGGGGGTGAAGCCCTCTCGAAGCCCGGCGCGGTGGTCTGCTTCCCCGCCCCGGTCGGGGGGCGGGGACGGCGAGGGAGGGGGTCCGGTGATTCTGGTGACAGGTGCGACAGGGACGGTCGGCAGGGAAGTGGTGCGTTGCTTCCCGCCGGGTGTGGCGCTGCGTCTCATGACCAGGAACCCGGCGGGCGTTACGGCCGTGCGGCCCGGAGCGGAGGTGGTGGCCGGGGACTACGCCAGCCCCCAGTCGCTGGCGCGGGCGCTGCGGGGGGTGCGTAAGGCCTTCCTCGTCACGAGCCGGGTCGGCGGTGACGAAGGCGCCGTCTTCCTTCGGGCGGCGCGGGCGGCAGGTGTGCGTCACGTCGTGATGCTGTCCGCGGCCTCGGTCACCGATGCCCGGGCCGACGACCTGATCACCCGCTGGCAGCGTGCCAATGAGGACGTCCTGCGGCAGTCCGGGATGGCCTGGACCCTGTTGCGGCCTCGTTCGTTCATGTCCAACTGCCTGTCGTGGGCGGAGCCGATCCGTTCGCAGCGCGCCGTGCGGGCTCTGTACGGGACGTCGGTGAACGCGTGTGTCGACCCGCGCGACATCGCCGAAGTGGCGGTGCGGGCGCTCACCGGGGACGGACACGAGGGTGCGGCCCACACCCTGACCGGGCCGGAGGCGATCAGTGCGGCTGAACAGACACGGTTGCTCGCGCAGGTGCTCGGGGTGTCGCTGCGTTTCGAGGAACTGGGGCCGCGGCAAGCGCGTGCTGCGCTGCTGCGCCGCTACCCGCCCGAGCTGGCGGAGGCGTTGTTGAGCAGTGCGCGGCGGCAGCGGGAGGGGGCCAAGGCGGCTGTGGGAAGCGGGGTCCGCGAGGTGACGGGTCGGTGCGCGCGGTCGTTCGCCCAGTGGGCCGGGGACCATGCCGGCGCCTTCGCCCCGAGTCGGCCTCATGAGAGCGAAGGCAGCGGCACGAGCGGGTCAGCTCTCGGGTGACAGGGTCTTCACCGTGCAGGTGAACACCAGGTCGCCGTCCTGGTGGGCGGTCACCAGCACCGGCTTTCCGGCGCCGGCCGTGGCGGGCAGGTGCTGAGCCTGGATCATGCAGGGCGTGTCCAGTTCGGCGTACCGGTGGAACTCGCTCGCCATGCCGATGGGCAGCATCGCGGAGCTGTCGAGGGCCGCTGCCGCCGCCTGGCGGGCTGCCTCCAGCAGCACCATGCCCGGAACGTGGTCGACGGGGTGGTCGAACAGGACGTGGTGGCGGGTGTCGGCCCTGAGCTGCCAGCGGTTGGTCTGCCCGGCGGGGGAGAGCACCACGTCCATGGGGGACATGCGTCCGACTCTCTGGGGCGAGGCGGGGGCCATGAGGGGGAGCCGGGGCCGGGCCTCGGCGCGACAGCGCTCTCCCCGGAGTCTGCGGTACACGGCCGGTGTGGTGCAGGTGAAGGAGCCGCCTCCGCGGACGGCCGGTTTCCCGTCGCGGTGGATCACCGCTTCGTAGCGCAGTCCGGTCAGGGCACTGCCGCGCCGCTTGATCTCGGTGCAGGTGATGTCGATGTCGAGCGATGCGGGTGTGCCGCCGATGAGGACCTGGTCGGGCTCGACGGCGTACTCGAGGTCCCACATCAGGAACTGGTGGCCGAAGGGAACACCGAACTCCGCGTGCGCCAGGAGCGAGCCCACCTGACGTATCGTCT
This sequence comes from Streptomyces sp. A0642, assembly GCF_004795105.1. Taxonomy (GTDB): domain Bacteria; phylum Actinomycetota; class Actinomycetes; order Streptomycetales; family Streptomycetaceae; genus Streptomyces. The sequence continues at coordinate 567,036 of NZ_SSBL01000003.1, forward strand.
CGGCCGCCAGCAGCGGGTCGTGGTGTGCGCCGATGGGGCTGAAGAAGCTGTGCCCGCGGGGCCACTGGGCCGTCACCTTGAAGTGGGCGTCGTCCTCGCGCTTCCAGTCGGTGAGCATGACCTCGGCGACGGCGGCCCGGTGCACGAACTCCTTGGGGACCGTGGTCGTCAGCGACGGGAAGCGGAACAGGGGAGGCGCGATCGACGAGGCCGACCGGGTGTCCTGTGCAGATGCCTCGTTCGTGAGCGGGTGAGCCGGCTGGATCGTTGCAGCAGTCATTCTTCCCCCAAAACAACGGTGACGGATAACCGGTGAGCCCCTCGCGGGATGCCACCAAAGATACATACCAACCGGTTTACTTTCTACCGTCCTTTGAGGCCGGGCGGAAGCGAAACCGCGAGCTCCGCTTGTGATTGCTGAGCGGCCCGCGCGCCGTGCTCCCGGCCGGGGCGGCCCCCGCGATCGCCGCTCGAGCACCGCTCGAGTTTCCTGCTCCAGAGTCTTTTGACGAGGAGGGAGGCCTTCATGAGTGGATTCCGCCTGGAGGGGGCCGGAGTGGCCGGGGTGGCGCGAGTGGAGCGTGGTAGGGCGAATCAGGACGAACTGAGCGCGCTTAACGCGGCCCTGCTCTCGGTGCTCGCGCGCAATCGCGTGGAGGGCCGTGCGCGCAGGGACGGTGCGGAGGGCCGCCCGGCCGGGTGGCGCCGCTGGGAACAGGCCCCGTACCGGGCGCCGCAGAGCTGGCGTTAGGGCGGCCGGAAGTGCGTTACCGCAGCCAGATAGCCTGTGAGCAGAAAACCGCTTAGGTGGTTTTTTAAACGTGGTTCAATGCCGAGAGGCAAGATCGAGAGGGGCTGGGGCATGTCGGTGGGGAGGCTCGCCGGGTCCGGCGAGCCGAGCGATGCCCGTGGCCGTGTGGCGGAGCTGCTCGCGCTGCGCGAGCAGGCCCGGCGCGGACCGGGCGACCGCGCGACCCAGGCGCAGCACGCCAAGGGGAAGCTGACGGCGCGTGAGCGCATCGAGCTGCTCGTGGACCCGGGTTCGTTCAAGGAGGTCGAGCAGCTGCGCCGTCACCGGGCGACCGGGTTCGGCCTGGAGGAGAAGAAGCCGTACACCGACGGGGTCATCACCGGCTGGGGCACGGTGGAGGGCCGCACGGTCTTCGTGTACGCACACGACTTCCGGATCTTCGGCGGCG
>NZ_SSBL01000040.1 GCF_004795105.1 Streptomyces sp. A0642
GCGCGATCAGAGCCGCTCGGGGGTCCTGATGCCGAGCAGCGCCATGCCCCGGTGCAGGGTGCGGGCGGTGAGCTCGACCAGGAAGAGGCGGTTCTCGACCACCTCGGCCGGGTTGTCGTCGCTCAGGACCTGGCACTGGTCGTAGAACGTGGTGAGGTGCGAGGCGAGCTGGTAGAGGTACGCGGCCAGCTTGTGCGGCTCGTAGCCCGCCGCCGCCTCGGACAGCACCTCGCCGAACTGGTCCAGGTGCAGGCCGAGCGCCCGCTCGGCCGGGGCCAGTCCGAGCTCCGGGTGCGCGACCGGCTTCGCGTCGCCGGCCTTGCGCAGGATCGACCGGATCCGGGCGTAGGCGTACTGGAGGTACACCGACGTGTCGCCGTGCAGCGACACCATCTGGTCCAGGTCGAACTTGTAGTCCCGTACGGCGGAGGTCGACAGGTCCGCGTACTTCACGGCGCCGACGCCGACGTACCGGCCGTTCTCGACGATCTCGTCCTCGGAGAGGCCGACCTTCTCGGCCTTCTCCCGGACCACGGCCGTGGCCCGCTCGACCGCCTCGTCCAGCAGGTCCTCCAGCCGGACGGTGACGCCCTCACGGGTCTTGAACGGCTTGCCGTCCTTGCCGAGCACCGTGCCGAAGGCCAGCTGGTGCGCCTTGACGTCCTCGTTCAGCCAGCCGGCCCGCCGGGCCGTCTCGAAGACCATCTTGAAGTGCAGGGACTGCCGCGCGTCCACCACGTACAGCAGGGTGTCGGCCTTGAGGTTCCGCACCCGGTCGCGGATCGCGGAGAGGTCGGTCGCCGCGTAGCCGTAACCGCCGTTCGTCTTCTTGACGATCAGCGGGGTCGGGTTGCCGTCCGGGCCCTTCACGTCGTCGAAGAAGACGCAGAGCGCACCCTCGGAGCGGACGGCGACGCCCGTCTCCTCCAGGATCCGGCAGGTCTCCTCCAGCATGTCGTTGTAGCCGGACTCACCGACGATGTCGGGGTCGTTGATCTCCATGTCGAGCTTGTCGAAGACGGAGTAGAAGTAGATCTTCGACTCGTCGACGAACCGCTGCCACATGGCGAGCGTCTCCGGCTCACCGGCCTGGAGCGCGACCACCCGGTCCCGCGAGCGGGCCTTGAACTCCTCGTCGGAGTCGAACAGGGCCCTCGACGCCTTGTAGAGCCGGTTCAGGGACGACATGGCGGCTTCGCCGTCGTCCTGGCCGCCCTCGTGGTTCAGCTCGCCCGGGTGCTCGATCAGGTACTGGATGAGCATGCCGAACTGGGTGCCCCAGTCGCCGATGTGGTGCCGGCGGACGACGGACTCGCCGGTGAACTCCAGGATCCGCACCATCGCGTCGCCGATCACGGCGGAGCGCAGGTGGCCGACGTGCATCTCCTTGGCCACGTTCGGCTGGGCGTAGTCGATGACGGTGGTGCCGGCGGCGGCGTCGACCGGCACGCCGAGCCGGTCGCCGTCGGCGGCCCGGGCGGCGAGGGTCTCGGTGATCGACTTGTCGGAGAGCGTGATGTTCAGGAAGCCGGGTCCGGAGACCTCGATGTCCTTGATCAGGTCCGTCGCCGGGAGGGCGCCGGTGACCTGGGCGGCCAGCTCGCGCGGGTTGCCCTTGAGCTTCTTGGCGAGCGCCAGGATGCCGTTGGCCTGGAAGTCGGCCCGGTCGCTTCGGCGCAGCAGCGGGTCCGCGGTCCCGGCATCCGGCAGGGCTGCCGTCAGGGCGTCCGCCAGCTGCTGCTGGAGCGTGGAAGCGAGGGAATTGACCGAGGCCATCAGCTGGCTGCCGTTTCCGTAGGGGTACAAGGGATGTCGTCAAGTATCCCATGGGCGTAAAGCGGTTTACGAGCTCGCTCGACGGCCCGGCCGCGCGCCCCCGTAAAGCCGTTTTCGCGCTGTGGGCGGTACCTGGGAGAATGGTCGGTGCCCCTACGAGTCCTACAAGAGAGAAGGACGTGCCGACCGTGGCTCAGAGTCAGAGCAGCACCGAGACCGACTGGGTCTCCCGCTTCGCGGACGAGGTCATCGCCGAATCGGAGCGTCGTGCGCCTGGCAAACCGGTCGTCGTCGCGTCCGGCCTCTCCCCGTCGGGCCCGATCCACCTGGGCAACCTGCGCGAGGTCATGACCCCGCACCTGGTCGCCGACGAGATCCGCCGCCGCGGGTACACCGTGCGGCACCTGATCTCGTGGGACGACTACGACCGCTACCGCAAGGTGCCGAACGGCGTCGAGGGCGTCGACGCGTCCTGGGCCGATCACATCGGCAAGCCGCTGACCTCGGTGCCCGCCCCGGCCGGTTCCTCGTATCCGAACTGGGCCGAGCACTTCAAGGCCGCCATGACGGCGGCCCTGGACGAGCTGGGCGTCGAGTACGACGGAATCAGCCAGACGGAGCAGTACCTGGCGGGGACGTACCGCGAGCAGATCCTGCACGCGATGCGGCACCGCGCCGACATCGACGCCGTGCTCGACCGGTACCGGACCAAGAAGGACCCGGCCGCGGCCGGGGCCAAGGGCGGGAAGAAGCCGCAGCAGCAGAAGAAGGCCGACGAGGCCGAGCTGGAGGCCGAGGCGGGCTCCGGTGCGGCGAGCGAGGACGACGGCAGCGGCGGTTCGGCCGGCTACTTCCCGTACAAGCCCTACTGCGGCAACTGCGAGAAGGACCTGACGACGGTCACGTCGTACGACGACGACAGCACGGAGCTGAACTACACCTGCACGGCCTGCGGCTTCGCCGAGACCGTGCGGCTGAAGGAGTTCAACCGCGGCAAGCTCGTCTGGAAGGTCGACTGGCCGATGCGCTGGGCGTACGAGGGCGTGATCTTCGAGCCGAGCGGGGTGGACCACTCCTCGCCCGGTTCGTCGTTCGTCGTCGGCGGCCAGATCGTCCGCGAGATCTTCGACGGGGTCCAGCCGATCGGACCGATGTACGCGTTCGTCGGCATCTCCGGCATGGCGAAGATGTCCTCCTCCAAGGGCGGCGTGCCCACCCCGGCCGACGCGCTGAAGATCATGGAGGCGCCGCTGCTGCGCTGGCTGTACGCCCGCCGCAGGCCCAACCAGTCCTTCAAGATCGCCTTCGACCAGGAGATCCAGCGGCTGTACGACGAGTGGGACTCGCTGGGACGCAAGGTCGCCGACGGTTCGGTGCTGCCGGCGGACGCCGCCGCGTACGCCCGGGCGATCGGGACGGCCGCGGGTGAGCTGCCGAGCACGCCGCGTCCGCTGCCGTACCGGACGCTCGCTTCGGTCGCCGACATCACGGCCGGGGCCGAGGACCAGACGCTGCGCATCCTCAGCGAGCTGGACCCCTCGCACCCGCTGGCCTCGCTGGACGAGGCCAGGCCGCGGCTCGACCGGGCCGAGAACTGGATCACCACCCAGGTCCCGGCCGAGGCCCGCACCGTCGTCCGCGACGAGCCGGACAAGGAACTGCTCGGCTCGCTGGACGAACAGGGGCGCGAGTCGTTGCGGCTGCTCCTGGAAGGGCTGGACTCGCACTGGTCGCTGGACGGGCTGACCACGCTCGTCTACGGCGTGCCGAAGGTGATGGAGGGGCTGGAGGCCGATGCCAAGCCGACGCCCGAGCTGAAGGCGGCGCAGCGGTCGTTCTTCGCGCTGCTGTACCGGCTGCTGGTCAGCCGGGACACCGGGCCGCGCCTGCCCACGCTGCTGCTGGCCGTGGGGGCTGACCGGGTGCGGAGGCTGCTGGGCGCGTAGCGCGCACGTACGCCCGTACGGCGAAGGGCCGTCACCCGGTGATCCGGGTGGCGGCCCTTCGTTCACCCCCGCGGGGGGATGCGCGGGGGTGGGTGCCTCACGGGGGTGAGGCACGTCTGTGGGGTGGCGCCGTGCGGGGTCGCGCGGTGCTGGGTGGCGCGGTGCTGGGTGGCGCTGTCCCGGTCGGTGGTGCTCGGTCGCGTGACGCCGGGTGGCGCTGTGCTCGGTGGGGGAGGCCGGCGCCGCTTCGGTGAGCTCCGGAGTGGGGTCCGGTGCTCTGCCTCTGCCTTTGCCTCTGTGTCTGCTTCTGCGGCAGCCGGCCGGCTCAGGCCGTGGGGACCATGGACGTCTGCGGGTCGGAGAACGTGTCGCGCGGCACCTTCGGGACGGTGGCCTTGGCGAGGCCCGTCAGGGTCTTGCCCGGGCCGATCTCCATCAGGCGGTCGCAGGCCAGTTCCTCGGTCAGCGTCTGCAGTGTGTCCGACCAGCGGACCGGCGCCGTGAGCTGGTGGCGCAGCAGCTCGGCCCAGTGCGGCCCGCCGCGGTAGGCGCGGGCGTCCACGTTGGCGACGACCGCCGAATGACCCGGCATGAACCGTGCCGTGGCCAGGGCCGCGGCGAACGGCTCGACCGCCTCGGCCATGAGCGGGGTGTGGAACGCCCCGCCGACCGTCAGCGCCACCACTTTCGCCGCCCCCGCCCGCTCCGCCGCCCGGGAGCAGCGCTCCACGTCGGCCGCCAGGCCCGCGATGACCGTCTGCTGGGGCGAGTTGAGGTTGGCCACCCACACCTGGCCGCCGTCGGCGTGGATCTCGTCGACGACGTCCTGCGCCTGGGCCGCGTCCAGGCCGAGGACCGCGGCCATCGCGCCGTTCGCCCGTGCGCAGGCCGTCTGCATCGCCGCGCCGCGCGCCACGATCAGGCGGACCGCGTCCTGCGGGTCCAGGATGCCGGCGGCGACGAGCGCGGAGTACTCGCCCAGGCTGTGTCCGGCGCACGCACCGGGGAAGGCGGCCAGCGGGTGCTGGCGGCGCAGTTCCGTCAGGGCCACCATGGCCAGGGTGAAGGTGGTCAGCTGGGCGTTGTCGGTGCGCCGCAGCGTTTCCGTGCCGGCGTCCAGCAGGAGGGCCTCCATGTCCCGGCCCGCCGCCTCGGAGACCTCCGCCACCACGGACCAGCCAGGGGTGCGGTGCCAGGGCAGGCCCATGCCCGGACGCTGCGCTCCCTGGCCGGGAAACATGAGCGCCAGTCGGGTGCTCGTCATCGTCTTCCGTCTCCTTCCTGCGGCCGGGGGCGTTGTGTCACTGGGCGGTGTGTCACCGGGCGGTGGGGAACGCCTTCCCGTCCGCCGGCACGCGTTCCCCGCCACTCGTCTCAGTGACTTTTCCCATTCCCGGATACCGCGGTCCGGATCGCATTGTTGCGATCCGTTGTTTTCTCCGGTGATGAAACCACTCAACCGCCGCGCGAGGTCCGTGTGTTGCACTTGAGTGGTGGGTGAATGCGCCTTTGGAAGGGGGGGTGTTCCTTTGTGTTTCCGGGCGGTCCGGGGTGCCGGTACGTGTGCTGACCGAACAGCGGGCACCGAATGCCGGGTTCAGGCGAGGGCCTGGCCGAGCAGGGCCAGATGTGCGCAGTGCTGCGTGACCATGAAGAAGCGGTACGGACGCCGACGCAGGTGGCGGTCGTCGGAGGCGTCGCCCGCGAGCGTCACGGCGGCCAGTGCCAGCCCGCCCACGAGGACGACGCACGCGGTCGGCAGCTGTTCCGGCGCCCAGCGCAGCGCTCCGGCGGTGAAGAAGCCGCCCACGGCGCACGCGCCCACCGCGACGAGGACGCGGGTGCGCCGCTCGCCCAGGGTGACGGCCCAGGTTCGGCGGCCCGCGGCGGCGTCGCCCTCGATGTCGGAGAAGTCCTTGGCGACCGCGCCGACCAGTGCCATCCACAGGGACATGGCGAGGGCCGTCAGGAACAGCGCGGGCGAGGTCGGTGAGACGCCGACCGCGAGCGGCCCGGCGGCGTAGGTGAGCAGCCCGGACAGGAACACCACGCCCATAGCGGCGGGGGTGCGGTTCTTCCAGACGGTGCGGGGCGCCGAGTAGGCGTGACCGAGCAGCAGCATCGCCGCGCACAGCAGCACGGGGCCGAGCCCGGCGCACGCCGCGGATATGAGTGAGCCGACGGCCGCGCCGCGGGCGACGAGCAGGGCGGAGCGGCGGGGCAGCCGGCCGCTCGCTATCGGCCGGGCCGAGCCGTTGACCTGGTCTTCGTGGAAATCCATGCACCCGTTGTAGAGGTAGGTGTAGAAGATGGCGCCGAACCATGCGAGGGAGCCGAACACCGCCTGGAAAACCGATCGTGCGCCGATGGCCGGATCCGCCGCGAGCGCCAGCGCGATGCCGGCGAAATAGCGGAGCTGGAAGGCCATGAGAACGGCGGGTCGGGATTCTTCGATGCAGAGCCGTAAAATGCTGGGAACCCGGTACTTCGGACCACTGGGTGCCGTAACAGGCAGTGGCTGTAACGTCGCCATAGGCATGCCCAGGAGCCTAGGCATGAGCAGGTGTGCCTGACTGTTCTGCAAATGAGCCATGGCTACCTCTAAAGAGGCACGGAATACCGGCGGGTCGGATTCCGAATTCTCCCGGCGCCGGAGCGGTCCGCCCCTCCTGCCGTACGGGCCGCCGCGCTTCCTTTCGTACGGGCCCCCGTGCTCCCTCCGGTCCGGGCCCGGTGCTCCCTCTGGTACGCCGGACCCCCGCCGAAGTGGACCCCCCGCCCGCCTCCCGCCCGCGCTTCGCTGGTGAGAAGGCGGGCGCCGTACTTTCCGGCACCCCGCTTCCCGTCATGGGCCGTTGGCAGCCCTGGTCCGTTTCCGACCCCGGGAAGCCCTCATGCGCACCCTGCTGTCCTCAGCCCTGCCCTCATCCGTGTCCGGGTATCCGACGCCTTCGTATCCGCCCCACCCGTCGTACCCGCCCGATGCCTCGCCTGTCCCTTTTCCCTTTCCCGGCGTCCCGGCCCTCGGGTCCGGGGAGATACACGTCTGGTCCGTCCCCCTGGACCGCGTCCCGGCCGGCGGCGCGGACGCGGTCCTCGATCCCGGCGAACGCGCCCGCGCGGCGCGGATCCGGCACCCCGTCGCGCAGTGGCGCTACCGGCGCGCCCATCTCGCTCTGCGCACCGTGCTCGGCGGGTACCTCGGCGTGGCTCCCGGTCTGCCGCGCTTCACCCGCCGCTGCCCCGAGCCGGAGGTGTGCGGTGACTGCGGCCGCGGGCGGCCGGTGCTCGTGGAGGGGCCATGGCCGGATCTCGGCTTCAGCCTGTCTCATTCCGGGGCGGCCGCTTTGGTGGGTGTGGCGGAGGAGCCGGGCGCGATCGGCGTCGATGTCGAGCGGCTCCGTGCCTCTTTCGACTGGAGCCGGGTGCCGGCCGTCGGGGAACAAGACCGGATTACTGGATTCCGTACCTGGACCGCGGTCGAGGCGGTGGGCAAAGCGGCCGGTACGGGTCTGCGTACCCCCGTCTCGATCGATGCCCGGGGGCCCGACGGGCTGCGGCGTGCGCACAGGTCAGGGGATTCCTCCGACTGGTACGTTCACGACGTGGACTGCCCTGACGGATATGTCGGCTGCGTTGCCACGGCCATCCCGGAGGCTGTGGTAAGCGTTTTCTCGTGGCCGTCGTACACCTTGTCTCAGAACGTGGGACGGGTGGAGTGATGTTGACATTCTGTAACCGTACGATGATGATCCGAGAGTCGGTTTCTGGTGAGGGTGGGGGCTCTTCTGATGCATTCAGGTTTTATTGAATCCGACACAGCCGAACAACTGCTGGGGCGGACTCAGGAATTACTGTCCGACTACCGGGACCAGCTCGAAAAGATCAAAAGCCCTCTGGTCGCCACCGACAAGACCTGGCATACCTGCGCCCTGCAGGCCGAGCGGATCATCCGGGACTGTGCGGAGAGCCTGCGGCACGGCCGGGCCGACGTACGCGACCGGCTGATCCAACAGGTAGAGGGCTTGGGCGTGGAGCGGGCGACGCAGGGGATCGACGCCGTCCACTCCATCCGCGCCGGACTCATCCTCTTCGACATCGTCTTCGACGCGCTCGGCCGGGCGATGGTGGACTCTCCCGCCGCGTTCGACGGTTTCCAGGCCGGTGTGCGGACGTTGCAGCGGGGGATCGGCAGGAGGCTGGAGGCCGGGGCGATCGGCCACGACACCTATCTGCTGAACACCGTGCGGGAGGTCAACGCGGCCAGCCAGCGGCAGTTGGCCCGCGAGATCCACGACCACCTGGGCAACCACGTCAGCCTCGCCCTGCGCCGTATCGAGCTGCACGAACTGACCTGGGAATCCAGACCCGACGAGGTCGCCGCGCGCATCGGCGCCGTCAAGGACACCCTCACCGAGGCCCTCGGCATCATCCGCGACCTGGTCACCCAGTTGCGCCGCGCGGACCGCGAAGGCACGTTGGAGTCGGCGTTCACCGCGTTCCTGGAGTCGATGGAGATCACCCCCTCCAAGGTCCGGATCCAGGTCAACGGCAGCGAGGAATGGGCCACGCAGGACGTGCTCGACGAGGTGTTCCTCGTGGTGCGGGAGTGCCTGCGCAACTCCCTGGCCCACGCCGACGCCGAGCACGTGCTCGCGGCGGTGGACATCGCGCCGTACAAACTGCAGGCGCTGATCGAGGACGACGGGCACGGCTTCGACGTCTCCGCGGTCCACATGGCCGGCCGGGCGAACGGGATCGCGTCGGCCACCGAACGGGTCGAACTCCTCGGCGGCACGATCCTGTTCACCAGCGCGCCCGACGACGGCGGCACGCGCGTCACGATCACGATCCCCCTGATGGACCTTCCAGGTGATTCCGTTGAACGCGCGACCTGAACTGATCCGCATCCTCGCGGCCGACGACCACACGCTGCTGCGCACCGCGCTGGCCGAACTGCTCAACGCGGAGGACGACCTGCAGGTCGTGGCCCAGGCGAGCAGCGGGCGGGGACTCGTGGAGCTGGTGGAGCGGCATCAGCCGCATGTGGTGCTGCTCGACGTGGAGATGCCCGACCACCACCCCAGGGCGGCGGTACGCGGACTGCTGGAACGATTCCCCAGTCTGCGCATCATCATCCTGACCATGTACGACGACCAGCCGCTCGTCCACGAACTGCTGCAGCTGGGAGCCCGGGGCTACCTGCACAAGAGCGTGTCGCGGGCTGCCCTGCTCAGCGCCGTCCGCAACGCCGCGCGGGAGGACGACCAGATCACCATCCTGGTGCCGCGCTCCGGCTACACGGCGGGCGGCGACCAGCCGCACGACCAGGAAGCCGGTCCGGTCTCGCCGCGCGAGCGCGAGGTGCTGACGTGTGTCGCGGAGGCCATGAGCAACCGGCAGATCGCGGCCAGGCTCGGCATCACCGAAGGCACCGTCAAGCGCCATCTGCGCAACATCTTCGACAAGCTGGACGCGGTGTCGCGCATCGACGCGGTGAACAAGGCGCTGGCCCAGAAACTGATCGCGGCGCCGCGCGGCCGCTCGATGCGCTGAGAGGCTTTTCCCGGACACGACACGCGTCCAGGGGCGCGCCGCACAGGCGCCTCGCGCCCTCGGGCCGCCTCAGGTGCGCCGTATCCGCGCCCTCGGGCCGCCTGAGCGGTGCTGCGCCCGCGCCGTCGGGCCGCCTCAGGTGCGCCGCACCCGCGCCCCCGGGCCGCTTCAGCGGCGGCGCGCGTCCTCGTAGGCCGCGCCGATCGCCGCCACGGCTTCCGAGATCCCGGTGAGGGGCAGCGAGCCGTACCCCAGGAGCAGGCCCGGCTCGCCGGGCGGCCCGCCGAACCGGAACGCCGTGCCACTGCGGACCAGGACCGAGCGCTGCAGGGCGCCGTGCACCACGGCCGCCTCGTCGGTGCCGGGGGGCAGCACGGCGTAGCTGTGCAGGCCGGCCGCGCAGCCGATGATCCTGGCCTCCGGCAGGGACTCGTGGACGGCCGCGGCCAGGGCCTCGCGGCGGGAGCGGTAGCGGGAGCGGACCCGGCGCAGGTGCCGGTCCAGCAGGCCGCTGCGCATCAGCTCGGCGAAGGCCAGCTGGGTGAGCGTGTCGGAGCCCTGGTCCTGGCGGGAGCGGACCCGCTCCATCAGGGGGTACAGCTTCGGGGGTATCACCAGCCAGCCCAGCCGCAGGCCCGGGACCAGGACCTTGCTGGTGGTGCCCGCGTAGACGACCCGCTCCGGGTCGCCCTCCTGCAGCGCGGTGGGCCGGACCCCGCGGTCGAACCAGAACTCGCCGTCGTAGTCGTCCTCGATGATCCAGCCGTCCCGGGCCCGCGCCCAGGCCAGGAGCTGTGCGCGGCGCTCCGGCGACATCATGACCCCGGTCGGGAACTGGTGCGCGGGGGTGACGAGGACCGCCCGGGCGCCCGTGCGGTCCAGGGCCTCGACGATCAGGCCCTCCTCGTCGACCGGCACCGGCAGGGGGGTCAGTCCGGTGTCCAGGATGAACCGGCGCTGTCCGCTGTGGCCGGGCTCCTCGATGGCCAGTTCGTGGATGCCGAGGCGCTGGAGCGAGTCGGAGAGCAGCGCCAGTCCCTGGGCGAACCCCGCCGTGACCATCACCTGGCCGGGCTCGGTGTGCACCGAGCGCACCCGGCCCAGATACCCCGAGAGTTCGTTGCGGAGCTCGGCGATGCCGGCGACCGGGGGGTAGTCCATCCCCTCGCGACCGACGTTCTGAAGCACCTTCGTATAGGAGTTGAGCCACTCCTGGCGGGGGAAATTCGACAGGTTCGCTATGCCGACCCGCAGATCCCAGCGCGCGCTCGTCGCCGGACGGGAGTCCAGCAGGGACGTGTCGCCGACGCTCTCGGGCATCTTCCGGGCCACGTGGGTGCCCGAGCCGCGGACCGCGTCCAGATAGCCCTCGGCGATCAGCTGCTCGTACGCCTCGACCACCACGCTACGGGAAAGCCCCAGGTCCAGGGCGAGTTGGCGGCTGGAGGGCAGACGTGACCCGGGGTGCAGAACCCGGTCCTCGACCCTGGTCTTGATGGCGTTCTGGAGCTGTGCGGTGAGCGGTACAGCCGAGTCCCGGTCCACTTGGACCGACAGATGCCAGGCCATCTGGTCTGCTCCGTCTCCCCCGCAGTGGTCTGGGTGGTCCCCCTCGCCCACTGGCCTACTTGATCACGCCAACGGCCTTTATTTATAGCACTCAGAGGGAGAACCCCATGGTTGAAATGACTGGCGTACTCGCTCCCGTGATCCATGGGCGGGACGGCGCGAGCGTCTTCGACGAGAAGATCGAACGCCGCACTCTGCGGGTGGGCATCGTCGGCCTCGGCTACACCGGTCTGCCGCTCGGTCTCGGATTCGCCACGGCCGGTCTTCCGGTGCTCGGGCTGGACACCGACGCCGAGCGGGTCGACCGGGTGGCACGCGGCAGCTCCTACCTGCCGGACGTCAGCGACGCCGAACTCGGCGCGGTGAAAGCCCGGTTGAAGGCGACCACCGAGCCCGGCGAGCTGGCCGGCTCGGACGTCCTGATCGTGTGCGTGCCGACTCCGGTCACCGGCGACCAGCAGGCCAACCTGGCGTACGTGGAGTCCGCGATGGACTCCGTGGCGCCGCTGCTGCGCCGCGGGACGCTGCTCATCCTGCAGTCCACCGTCCCGCCGGGCACCACGGCCGCCGCCGCGGCCGCCCTGTCCCGCACGACCGGCCTGGAGCCGGGCACCGACTTCCACGTGGCGATGGCCCCCGAGCGGGTCGACCCCGCCAACACGAACGGCTGGAACCTCTCCAACACACCGAAGGTGGTGGGCGGTCTCACCGACGAGTGCACCCGCCGCGCGGCGGCCCTGTTCGGTCTGGTCTGCGAGACGGTGGTGCCGGTGTCCCGGACGGAGGTCGCCGAGCTGTCGAAGGTCTTCGAGAACACCTTCCGCCTGGTCAACATCAGCCTCACCCTCGAACTCTCCGACCTGTGCCGCCAGTTGGACATACCGGTCCGAGAGGTGATCGACGCCGCCTCCACCAAGCCCTACGGCTTCCTCCCGCACTATCCGGGGCCCGGCGTGGGCGGCGAGTGCATACCGGTCGACCCGCTGTTCCTGCGGGAGGCAGCGGACCGGGCCGGCACCGAGATGAAGCTGGTGGCCGCCGCGTTCGAGCGGGTGGAGCAGCGGCCCTGGCAGGTCGTGGAGCGGCTCGCGGAGCTGGTCGAGGAACGCGGTTCCTCGCTGCGGGGCGCCAAGGTCCTGGTCGTGGGCGTCAGTTACAAGTCCGGCGTCGCCGATCTGCGCAACGCGCCCGCCCTGGACGTCATCCGGGGGCTGCGGTCCGCCGGGGCCGTCGTCTCGTACCACGACCCGCTGGTCCCGGACCTCGTCGTGGACGGCGAGCCGGTCGCCTCGGCCGACTGGGCGGTGGTGGAACTGGCGCAGCTGGACGCCGCGGTCATGGTCACCCCCGTGCCGGGCCTGGAGCAGGACCTGCTGTGGGGCATTCCGCCGGTCGTCCTCGACACCCACAACAAGCTCACGGCGGCCAGCAATGTGGCGGTGCTCTGATGGCGGCCACCCTGCTCGCCGGCCGTGCGCTCCCCACCGTCACCCGGGACGCCGTCGCGGGTCGTACGGTGTCGGCCGAGGCGGCCCGGGCGGCGGTGGCGGAACTCCTGGACGCGTCCACGGACGAGGTGGACGCCGCTGCCTTCCTGACCGCCGTCGCGGTGGGCGGGGCAACCCCGGTGCTGGTGGCGGCCGCGGTGGAAGCGGTGCTCGCGGTGGCCAGGCCGGTCGGCTGGACGGGCCCGGCGGTCGATGTGGTCGGCACCGGCGGTGACGGCAGCGACTCGGTCAACATCTCCACCCTGGCCGCTCTCGTCGCGGCCTCGGCCGGGGCGACGGTCGCCAAGGCCGGTAACCGGGCGGCGACTTCACCATGCGGGAGCGCCGACCTGCTGGAGGCCCTCGGGATCGACATCGACCCCGGGGAGCGGATCACGGAACTGCTGGCCGCGCACCGGTTCGCGTTCCTCTTCACCCCCGCGCTCCACCCGGCGCTGCGCAGGCTGGCCCCGGTCCGCCGGCGGCTCGGCTTCCGCACCCTGTTCAACCTGTCCGGCCCGCTCGCCAACCCGGTCCCGCTGACCGGCCGGCTCATCGGCACCGCGACCCTCCAGGACCAGGAAGTCCTGGCGCAGGCCGCCCTGCTGCTCGGCCACCGGCGGACCTGGGTCGTCCAGGGCTTCGACGGAGTGGACGAACTGACCACGGCGGGCCCCGCACGGGTGCTCCAGGTGGACGGCGGCACACTCACCGCGTTCACCATCGACCCGGCCGGGCTCCCGCTGCGGCCGGCGGGCCGCGCCGAACTGGCGGGCGGTGACGCGGCACGCAACGCGGTCCTCTCCCGCCAGGTGCTGGGCGGGACGGCCCCCGCCCCGCTGCTCGACACCGTGCTGCTGAACGCGGCGGCCGCGCTCCACCTGGCCGGGCGCGCCGACGACATGGCGTCCGCGCTGACCCTCGCCCGGAACGCCGTGGAGCGGGGAGCCGCGACCGCCCTCGCCGACCGGCTCGCCCGGGCCTCGGACACCGACCGGCCCGCCCGCACCACCCTCACCGACCGGCTCGCCCGGACCCGGATCCACCCGACCGCCCCGATCACCTCGGAGATCAGCTGATGGCCACCCATCTCGACGACATCGTCGCCGCCAAACGCGCCGCCTGGAGCGGCCCGGTGGCCGCCGACGCCGCGGCCCGCGGCCGAAGGACGCCCGCCGTACCCGGCCGGCTGGCCGCCGCACTCGGCGGGAACGAGGTCTCGGTCATCGCCGAGATCAAGCCGAAGTCCCCGTCCAAGGGACAGCTGCTCGACCCCGCGCAGGCCGTGCCCACCGCGAGGAGCTACATCGCGGGCGGCGCCTCGGCCATCTCCGTACTCGGTGACACCCCCTACTTCGGCGGCTCGCCCGAGCTGGTCCGTACGGTCGCGGAGCACCCCGACGTCACCGTCCCCGTCCTCTTCAAGGACTTCATGGTGGACGTCCGCCAGGTGACGCTCGCCCACGACAGCGGGGCCGACGGCGTCCTGATCATCGCCCGGGCCGTCGGCGACGCGCTCCTGACGGACCTGGTGCGGACCGCCCACGGCCTCGGCCTCGACGCACTGGTGGAGACCTTCACCCAGGACGAGGTGGACCGGGCGCTGACCGCCGGAGCCCGCATCGTCGGCATCAACAACCGGGACCTCCAGACCTTCTCGGTGGACCTGGACAACTCGGCCAGGCTGCGCCGCGACATCCCGCGCGGGGTGCTGACCGTCAGCGAGAGTGGCCTGACCGGCCGCCACGACATCGAACGCATCGCCGCGCACGGCTTCGACGCCGCGCTCATCGGCGAGTCCTTGCTCAGCAGCCCCGACCCCGCCGCGCAGCTGCGGTCCTACACCGGGGTCCAGATTCTGGAGGTGGCCTCGTGAACGGCCGATTCGGCGAGTACGGCGGACAGTTCGTCGCGGAGACCCTGGTGGGCCCGCTCCAGGAACTGGAGGAGGAGTACGAGAAGGCGCTGCTGGACCCGGAGTTCACCGCGGAGCTCGACAAGCTGCTGAAGATGTTCGTCGGCCGGCCCACGCCGATCACCGAACTGCACCGGCTCGGCGCCACCGAGAACGGCGTCAAGCTGTGGCTCAAGCGCGAGGACCTCACCCACACCGGCGCCCACAAGATCAACAACTCGATCGGTCAGGCGCTGCTCGCCCGCCGCCTCGGCAAGAAGCAGATCATCGCCGAGACCGGCGCCGGCCAGCACGGCGTGGCCGTGGCCGCCGCCTGTGCCTACCTCGGCCTGGAGGCCACCGTCTACATGGGGCGGGTCGACGCCGAGCGGCAGGCCCCCAACGTGCAGCGGATGAAGCTGCTCGGCGCCCGCGTCGAGCTGGTCGACCTCGGCACGGCGACGCTGAAGGACGCCATCAACGCCGCGATCCGCGAGTGGATCGCCCGCCCCGACACCACGCACTACCTGCTCGGCTCGGTCGTCGGCCCGCACCCCTTCCCGACGATCGTGCGCAACTTCCAGTCGGTCATCGGCCGCGAGGCCCGCGCCCAGTTCCTGGAGGCGAACGACAAGCTGCCCGACGCGGTCGTGGCCTGCGTCGGCGGCGGCTCCAACGCGGCCGGGATGTTCAGCGCCTTCCTCGACGACCCGGTCCGCCTCGTCGGCGTACAGGCCGCCGGTGAGGGCAAGGGCGGGCAGGGCGGGCACGCGGCCCCGCTGCTCTACGGCGACCCGGGCGTCCTGCAGGGCACCCGCACCTATCTGCTCCAGGACGACGACGGGCAGATCCAGCTCACCCACTCCATCGCCCCCGGCCTGGACTACGCGGGCGTCGGACCCGAGCACTCGCACTACAAGGACACCGGGAAGGTCGAGTACATCTCCGCCTCCGACAACGAGGCCCTGGACGCGTTCGTCGCACTCAGCTCCCAGGAGGGCATCCTCCCCGCCCTGGAGTCCGCGCACGCGGTGGCCGGCGCCCTGAAGGTGGCCCGCCAGTGCGCGCCCGGCAGCACCGTCCTCGTCAATCTCTCCGGCCGCGGTGACAAGGACCTCACCTCCGCCATGGCCGCCCTGAAGCAGCGTGAGGAGACCTCCTGATGAAGCGCATCGAACAGACCTTCACCGACAACCGGACCAAGGACGAGACGACCCTGGTCGCCTACATCACCTCCGGCTACCCGCATCTCGGGGAGACCGTCGGGCTGATCTCCGCCGCCGTGGAGGCCGGCGCCGACGTGATCGAGCTCGGTGTCCCGTTCTCCGACCCCCTCGGCGACGGCCCGGTCATCCAGGCGACCGGCCAGGCCGCCCTGGACACCGGCACCACCGCCGCCGCCACCCTCGACGTCGTCGCCGAGGCGCGCGCCGCCGGAGTCGAGGCGCCGATCGTGCTGATGGGTTACTGCAACCCGTTCCTGCGCTACGGCCTCACCCAGCTGTACGACGACGCCAGGTCGGCCGGAGTCGACGGGTTCGTCGTCCCCGACCTGCCGGTCAGCGAGGGCGCCGAGTGGCTGGCGCACGCCGAGGCCAACGAGCTGGGCCAGACGTTCTTCACCGCTCCCGGCAGCTCGGCCGAGCGCATCGCGGCCTCCGCCGCCGCCTCCCGCGGCTTCCTGTACGTCCTCGCCGCCAACGGCGTCACCGGGGTCCGCAAGGACCTGGACCCGGGCCTCGACGCCTACCTGGAGCGGGTGCGCGCGGCCGGTGACACCCCGATGGCCGTCGGGTTCGGCATCTCCCGCCCGGAGCACGTGGCGTCGCTGCACGGCAAGACGGACGGCGTGATCGTGGGCAGCGCCCTGCTCCAGGCCATCGGCGCCGCCCGGGACGCGGCCGGCCGCCGGCAGGCCGTCACCGGGCTGATCTCCTCCCTCAAGGCGGCCACCCGATGAACGACGCCACCGCCATCCCGTTCTTCAGCGGCGCCGCCTCCGCCCGCCGGGACCGCGCCGCGCTGGAGGCCATGGTCCGCCAGGTGGCCGCCTCCGGCCGGTTCACCTCGGGCCCGGTCACCGCGGAACTGGAGGCCGCGATCGCCGCCCGCACCGGCGCGCGGCACGCGGTGGCCGTCGCCAACGGGACCGACGCCCTCGTCATCCTGCTCCGGGCGGCGGGCATCGGCCCCGGCGACGAGGTGATCGTCCCCGCGTACACCTTCTTCGCGACCGCGTCGTGCGTCCTGCACGTCGGCGCCGAGCCGGTGCTGGTGGACGTCCTTCCCGGCAGCTACGCGATGGACCCGCAGCGCGCCGAGGCCGCGATCACCGAGCGCACCAAGGCGATCATGCCGGTGCACCTGTTCTCGCAGATGGCCGACATGGAGGTGCTGAAGGACCTGGCCGACCGGCACGGGCTCCTCCTCCTGGAGGACAGCGCCGAGGGCATCGACATGCGGGCGGGCGGGGTGCACGCGGGCCTGTGGGGCAGCGGCGGGGTGCTCTCCTTCTTCCCCACCAAGACCCTCGGCTCGCTCGGCGACGCCGGCATGCTGCTCACGGACGACGACGGGATCGCCGCTTCCGCCCGGCGGCTGCGCCTGCACGGCCAGGGCACGGACGGCGCGTACGCCACGGACGGTGCCTACGTGTACCAGGAGCTCGGCTACAACAGCCGGTGCGACGAACTGCAGTCGGCGTTCCTGCTGCACCGCCTGGAACGCCTGAGCGAGGAGACCGGGCGGCGCGCCGAACTGGCCGCCCGCTACGACCGGCTGCTCGCCCCGCTGGCCGGCACGGTGACCACGCCCTGGATGGCGCCCGCCAAGTCGCCCAGCAACCAGGTCTATTACGTGTACCTCATCGAGTGCGACCGCCGGGACGAGCTGGCCGCCTACCTGGAGGCCCACGGCGTCGGCACCGAGGCGTACTACCCGCGCCCGCTGACCGAGCAGCCCCTGCTCGCCCCGCTGCCGGGCTCCCGCCACCCCGTCCCGGTCTCCGAGGCCGCCGCGCGGCGCGCCCTGGCACTGCCCCTCTACCCCGACCTCACGGACCAGCAGGCCGACCGCGTCGCCGCCCTCGTCCACGCCTTCTACGGAGCCGCATCGTGACCACCGTCATCCCGTACTTCGACTGGCCCGCCCGCTCGGCCGACTGGGCCGACGACCTCGTGGAGGTCTTCCAGGAGGTCGCCGAGAGCGACGAGTTCATCCTGAAGTCCCGGGTCGAGCGCCTGGAGGCGGAGATCGCCGAGCGCACGGGTGCGGCCCACGCCGTAGCCGTGGCCAGCGGCACCGGCGCCCTGACCGTGATCCTGGCCGCTCTCGGCCTCGGAGAGGGGGACGAGGTGGTCACCCCGGCCTTCTCCTTCGTCTCCACCGCCTCCACGGTCGCCCTGCGCGGGGCCCGCCCCGTCTTCGCCGACGTCGAGTACGAGACGTGCCTGCTCGACCCGGCCGCCGCCGAGGCCGCCGTCACCGAGCGCACCCGGGCGCTGCTGCCGGCCTATCTGTTCAGCGGCTCCCCGAAGATGGGCGCCTTCGCCGACATCGCCGCCCGGCACTCCCTGCACCTGGTCGAGGACAGCGCCATCGCGCTGGGCGCCGAGGTGGACGGCAAGCCCGCCGGCCGGCACGGGCACGCCGGGGTCTACTCCTTCTTCCCCGCGAAGCCCGCCGGCGGCATCGGCGATGCCGGGATGATCGTCACGGACGACCCCGGCCTCGCCCGTACCGCCCGGATGCTGCGCAACCACGGCCAGCCCGCCGGCAAGCGCTTCTACCACGAGCTGCTCGGCTTCAACTCCCGGATGGACGAGCTGACCGCCGGCTTCCTGCTGCGCAAACTCCCCCACCTGGACCGGCTCCTGGAGCGGCGCCGCGAGATCGCCGCCGTCTACGAGGAGGGGCTGCGCCCGCTCGCCCCGGCGCTGCTCCCCCCGCCGGGAGGCTTCGAGGGACGTTCCGTCTACACGTACGTGGTACGCGCCCAGCAGCGCGAGGAGCTGCGCGCCCACCTGGCCGGCCAGGGCATCGAGACGGCCGTCTACTACCCGCGCCCCCTCCACCTGCAGCCCGCGTTCGCCCACCTCGGCCACCGGCCCGGTGACTTCCCCGTGGCCGAGCAGCTCTCCCGCGAGGCGCTCGCCCTGCCCCTGCACCCGGACATGGCGCCGGGGGCGGCCGAACGCGTCGTCGCCGCGGTCACCCGCTTCTACACGGCGGGGAAGTGAGCGCGGTGTCCGTGCGAGACGTCCTGGGCATCGCCGCGGACCGGCTGTGCGGCATCGGCGACGAGGCCGCCCCCGATCTCGCCGGCCAGCTGGCCATCCACCACGAACTGGGCATGGACGCGATCGAGCTGCGTACCGTCGACGGGCTCGGCCTGCACGATCTGCCCGCCGGTGACGCCGCCGACCTCGCCCGCCGCACCATCGTCGCCGGTCTGCGGGTGCCGGTCGTGGACACCCCGGTGGGCTCCTGGTCCACCACCGTGGCCACCGGCATGGACGGCGAGCTGGCGATCCTGGAACGCTCCGCCAAGGCGGCGGCCCTGCTCGGCTGCGACCGGCTGCGCGTCATGTCGTACCCCAACGACGGCCGGCCGGAGCGCGAGTGGCGCGTCGAGTCGCTGCGCCGGATGCGGACGCTGACCCGTGAGGCCGAGCGCCTGGGCGTGACGCTGCTGCACGAGAACTGCCAGGGCTGGGCCGGGCAGAGCGCCGCGCACACGGTCCACATGCTGGAAGAGGTCGCGAGTCCCCGCCTGCGGCTGCTGTTCGACACCGGAAACGGGCTCGCCTACGGCTACGACTCCCTGGACTTCCTGGAGCGGGTGGCCCCGTGGGTGGAGCACGTGCACATCAAGGACGGGATCCGCTCCGGCGGACAGGCCGAGTTCACGATGCCCGGCGAGGGCACGGCCCACATCACCACGTGCGTGCGGCTGCTGGAGGAGGACGGCTACCGCGGCTACTACAGCCTGGAGCCGCATCTGGCCCACATCCCGCACCTGGGCCTGTCGGGCGACCCGTCCGCACTCGCCGACGGCTACCGGGCCTACGCCCGGCGCTGTGCCGGACTGCTCGGCATCGACGCCGGCAGCCGTACGTACTGGGAGGAGAGCCACCATGGCTGAGACGGCCCGCACGACCCGCACGGACGGCGGCCTCGCGGCCGCGGACGTGGAGTGGCTGACCGAACTGATGGCCGTCGACTCGGTCTCGCCCCTGGAAGGCGGCCCCCTGGACGGGGCGGCCCGCGCGCAGCGGGTGTTCCTGGCAGGCGCCGCCGAGCGCGGCTTCCGCACCGCACTGCACCGCCCGCCCGCCCCCGAACTGCTCGACCGCCCCGAGGTGCCGGCCACGGTACGGGAGGTCGCCGGCCGCAACCTCCCGGCCTTCCTGGCCGGACAGCCCTCCGTGGTGGTCGCTCACGGGTCCCCGCAGCCGCAGGAGCGGCGCCTGGTCGTCAACTTCCACGTCGACACGGTCGGCCCGCACGTCCCGCCGCGCCTGGAGGGGCGCATGCTGCACGGCCGGGGCGCCGTCGACGACAAGGGGCCCGGTGTCGCCGCCGCGGCCGGGATCGCCGCCGCCTTCGCCGAGGACCCGTCGCTCGACGGCCGGATCGAGGTGCAGATCGCCTCGGTACCCGGCGAGGAGGGCGGCGCGATGGGCACCTACGGCACGCGTGCGCTGATCGACGCCGGGTACACCGGGCGCCTGATGGTGTTCGCCGAGCCCACGGGCAACACCTTCATGGACGGCTGCACCGCCGCGATGACACCGCGGATCACGGTGGCGGGCCAGGACTCGACCGACGACCACCCCGGGGACGGCCACAACGCCACCGTGCTGCTGGGGTTCCTCGCGGACTTCCTCGCCCGCCGGCTCGGCCCGCTCGCCCACGGCATGGGAGCCAAGCTCTGCGTCTCGGGCCTGCACACCGGCACCGCGCACAACCGGGTGTACGGCGGCGGGCAGCTGCTGATCAACATCGCCTATCCGGCGACCGAGCAGGCCGAACTGCTCGCCGCCTCCCTCGAAGTGCTGATCGAGGAAGCCCGCACCGAATTCGCCCATCTGCACGCCCACGACCCCTTCAGCCGCCGCACCGTGAAGGACTGGCGCCGGATCGTCCGCCTCGACTGGCTGAAGCAGGGGCTGCCCACCCTGAACAATCGCGACTCCGAAGCCGAACTCCTCCTGAGCGAGGCCGGATTCGTCCGGCACGACGGTCTCGCCGACGGCTCCGCGTTCACCTGTGACGCGATATGGGCGCCCGGCCCCGGCCGCTATGTCGTCGCCTGCGGACCGGGCCGCCTCGACGCCAACGGGGCCCACACCGCGGATGAGTTCGTGCACCTGGACGACCTCGACACGTACGCCCGGCGCATCAAGGACCTGGTGCACGCCTTCGCCGCGCACGTCGCCTGACCCCCGCCCGTCATTCCGTCATTCCGTCATCCCGTCACGAAACAGAGGACCTGCCATGACCGTCCGTGTTCCCCTCGCCGAGCTCACCACCTTCGTCCGCGACGTCCTCACGGAGTGCGGCCTGGACGACGAGTCCGCGCGCACCGCCGCCGACGTCATCACGTACGCCGACGCGAACGGCTTCACCACCCACGGCACGAACGGACTGGTGAACATCTACGCCCCCCGCCTGCTCGACGGCCGGATCGACGCCGGGGCCGCGCCCCGCGTCGTCCAGGAGACCGCCGGGGCCGCCCTGCTCGACGGCGACCGCGGGCTCGGCCTGGTCACGATGGACCTGGCCATGGACATCGCCATGGCCAAGGCGCGGCAGACCGGCATCGGCATGGTCGCCGTCCGCAACAGCACCCACTTCGGCAGCGCCGGCTACTACACGCAGAAGGCCGCGGCCGCCGGACTGATCGGCATCGCCATGACGAACTGCGGCGCGCAGGGCGTCGCCCCGCCGCTCGGCGGCACCGTGCGGATGCTCGGCACCAACCCGCTCAGCGCGGCCGTCCCGGTGACCGAGGGCGCGCCGTTCGTCCTCGACATGAGCACCACGGTGGTCGCCACCGGAAAGATCAAGGCCGCCCACCGGGAGGGCCAGGAGGTCCCGCAGGAGTGGCTGGTGCGCCATGACGGCACCCCGACCTCGGACCCGGCCGACTTCATGGCCGAGGAGGCGGACGTCGCCTGGCTCGGCGGGCCCGCGGCGACCGGCGGCGCCAAGGGCTTCGGACTCGCCCTGCTGGTGGACCTGCTGTGCGGCCCGCTCTCCGGCGCCGCGTACGGCCCCCGGCCCGGGGTCCTGAAGGGCGAGCCGGCCGGTGACGACAACGTCGGCCACACCGCCATCGTCATCGACCCCTCGGCCTTCGGCTCCGCCCGGGCCATCGCCGCCGAGAACCGCATCCTGCTCGACACCGTCGCGAACTCCCCGGCCGCCGCGTACGCGACGCGGGGTGTCACCTACCCGGGCGCCCCCGAGGCCCAGCGGTACGCGCAGTCGCAGCGCGACGGCGTCGAACTGCCCGGACCGGTGGCCGAGGGCCTGGCCGCGCTCGCCGAGCAGCTGACCGTGACCGCGCCCGCCGCGCTGACCGGGCGCAGCCTCCAGCCCGCCGCCTGACGCCCGAGCCGCACGACCATCCACGAAGCACTCGACCGGAAAGGACCGAACCGTCATGCGTATCGGAGTCATCGGAGTCGGCGTCATCGCCCCGTTCTTCCTGCAGGCCATCGAGGACGACCCGGAGCTGCGGCTGACCGCCGTCTGCGACCTCGACCAGAAGAAGCTGACCGGGTTCGCCCCGGGGACCGTCATGTTCACCGACCACCGCGAACTCCTCGCCTCCGGTCTGGTCGACGGCGTCGTCGTCACCCTCCCCAACCACGCGCACGCCCCGGTCGTGGCCGACGCCCTGCGGGCCGGCGTCCACGTCTGCTGCGAGAAGCCGCTGACCGTCCACGCCGCGGACGCGCAGCGCCTGATACGGCTGGCCGACGAGCACGCCACGACGCTGTTCACCGCCTTCCACCGCCGCTACAACACCCATGTGCAGGACCTCGCGGCCCGGCTCCCGGAGCCCCGGCTCATCTCGCACGTCACCAGCCGCTACCAGGAGAAGATCGAGGAGCACACCGGCGCCGACCGCTGGTACCAGGACCTCGACCGCTGCGGCGGCGGCTGCGTCATCGACAACGGCCCCAACGCCCTGGACGCCCTGGAGACCGTGCTCGGCCCGCTCACGCTGACCGACGCGACGATCGGCGAGGTCAGGGCCGGGGTCGAGTTCTGCGCCGAACTGAGCCTGGCCACCGCCGACGGCATTCCCGTCCAGGTCGACCTGGACTGGGCGCTGGAGACCGGTGAGCACAAGGACATCACCGTGCACCTCAAGGACGGCAGCGTCCTGTACGCGGACATGCTGGACGGCTTCGAGGCGTTCAAGTCCTCCCTGGACCACGAGTACGCGGGCATCATGGCCGACTTCCACCGGGTGGTGCGGGACGGGCGGAACGAGCCCGACCGCGGGCCGCACATCGTCGACCTGGTCGAGGAGGCGTACGGCATCGGCCGGACCAAGGAGCAGCGGCTGCGCATGTCCTCCAAGGAGCCGGTTTCGGCCCATCTCGTGAAGCTGCTGTTCCACCGCCGGACGGACCGCGGGATGCGGCTGTCGCCCTGGCAGTCGCGCTGCGTGCGGGCCGGCGACGTGCACGAGCTGGTCACCACCACCGACCTGCCCTCCGCCACCGGCGATCGCGTCGACCACGTCGGGTTCCTGGGCTTCGCCGAGTTCCCCACGGGCACGGTGATCGACCGGGGCGACGTGGTCTCGGGCCCGCACGGGCCGATCGGAAGAGTGGCCGGATTCGACGAGTGCCACGCGCCCAACCACTACAACATCCTCATCGACACCGAACGCGTCCTCACCGCCGAGGACCTGGACCTGCATACGCTGGACACCCTCACCTTCTCCGGAGGAACCCGATGACCACCTTCCGCAAGGTCGCCGTGACACCCGAGGCCCGCGCCCTGGTGCCCGGTGTCCAGGTCCTGACCCTGGAGGCGCAGATCCCCGCCGCCGGCCCCGCGCCCGCCGACGAGGTCTGGGCCGAGGCGCACGCCCGGTGGACCGGGGCGAGCCGTGCGGAGGTGCGCGCGGCCCCGAACGTCGCCGCCTACCGGGAGTTCAGCCGCATGATCGGCAGCCACCCCGACAAGCGGCCGCCCTCCGTGCAGGCACTGATCGACCGAGGGCTGCGGGCCAAGCCGCTCGGCGCGTGGCCGAAGATCAACCCGGCGGTCGACGCGGTCAACGCGGTGGCGGTGCGCGACCTCGTCGCGCTCGGCCTGTTCGACCGGGACATGCTGGAGGGCCAGGTGACGCTCCGGCTGACGGACGGCACCGAGGAGTTCACCGCGCTCGGCGCCGACGGGCCGGTGACCCTGGAGGCGGGCGGGCTGGTGCTCGCCGACGAGAAGCGCGTGCTGTCGCAGTTCGCCCACCGGGACGGCGTGCACCAGGCGGTGTCCGGGGAGACCCGCCGGGTGCTGCTGCTGGCCTGCGCGGTGCCCGGCGTCGACGAGGACACCTGCCGGGACGCGCTCCTGGCGGCGGCCGGGCTGCTGGGCGGGACCGCGCGATAGCGGTCCCGGGGCTCCTCCGGGGCACGCGGTCAAGTGGTCCGCCGGCACCCCGGAACAGTGGACTGCCTGGCGGGTACGGGCTGTTGGTTGGCTGGACTCACGTCGCTGACCGACCCACGTACCGAAAAGAGACCGCCCACGATGACCATGACCGCCCTCGCGCCCGCCGCAGCACCGCCCCGGGCGGTCGCCGCACCCCTGCGGGTGACCGTGACGCGCACCCCGCTGCCGCCGCACGCCCCGCTCGCCCTGGGCGCCGAACTGCGCCGGCTGCTCGGCGAGGACCAGGTGTTCCTCTTCGAGAGCCTGGCCGGCCCCGACGAGGACTGCCGTGTCGCCGCTGTCGGCGCCGAGGCGCTGGCCCGGATCACCGTGCGCGACGGGCGGATCGGCCTGGACGGGCTGCCGGAGCTGGTGGAACGGCTGCGCCCGCTCGCCGACCGCGCCCGCGGGAGTGTCCGCCGGCTGCTGGAGGCGGTGAACGGGGCCTTCGCCGTGGACACCGACGTACCGCTCGATGCCTACGCCTTCGGATTCCTCGCCGTGTTCGGCTACGAGGCCGCCTGGCACCTGGAACAGCTGCCGCCGCGCGCCCCCGGCGACGACCCGGAGATCACCCTCACGCTCTTCCGGCACGTCGTCACGTACAACCTGGCCACCGGTGAGAACCATCAACTGCACTCCTCCGCACCGGAGTTCGGCGGTCCGGGCGTACTGGGCGACGATCTCTCCGCGCTGGTTCACACCCTGCCGGACGAGGCCGCGGCCCCCGTGCCGCCCGCCCCCACGCCGTACGCCGTGCACCGCACCGTCCGCCGCGAGGAGTTCACCGAGCGGGTGCACCGCTGCCTGGAGCACATCAGGGCGGGCGACGTCTACCAGATCCAGATCGGCCACCGCATCGAGGTGACGACGCCGCTGCCGGCCATCGACGCCTACCGGCGGCTGCGCCGGAGCAACCCGTCGCCGTACATGTACCTGGTGCCATGGGCGGGCCGCACGCTCGTCGGGGCCAGCCCCGAGCTGCTGCTGCGGATCGAGGGCCGGAGCCTGGCGATGCGGCCCATCGCCGGAACCACCGCGCGGGCCGCCGACCCCGCCGAGGACGCCCGCCGCGTCGCCGCGCTGCACGCCGACGAGAAGGAGCGCGCCGAGCACGTCATGCTGGTCGACCTGTGCCGCAACGACGTGGCCAGGGTGTCCGTGCCGGGCACCCTCGCGGTCGAGTCGATGATGGCCGTCGAGCACTTCGCCCAGGTCCACCACCTCGTCTCCACGGTCCGCGGCGAGCTCGCCGACGGCGCCGACGTGTGGTCCGCCCTGCGCGCCACCTTCCCCGCGGGCACCATGACCGGCGCGCCGAAGGTCCGGGCCATGGAGCTGATCCAGGAGATCGAGGGCCGGCCGCGCGGCGCCTACGCGGGCGCGCTGGGCCTCATCGACGTACGCGGCCACGCGGCGACGCTCGCCCTGTGCATCCGCACCGCCGTCCACGACCCCGCCACGGGCACGTACGCGCTCCAGGCGTCCGCCGGCGTCGTCGCCGACTCCTCGGCCGACGGCGAATGGCGCGAGACGCTGATCAAGATGAGCGCGGTGTACGCCGCCCTGACGGGCGAGGGGCTGACGGCATGAGGATCCTGCTCGTCGACGCGCGCGACAGCTTCGTCCACATCATCGACCACTACCTGCGGGAGCAGGGCGCCCACACGGAGATCGTCACCGCACACGCCCACTCCCCGGCCGAGCTGGCCGCCCGCCGCCCCGACGCGGTGGTCCTCGGCCCCGGCCCCGGCCACCCGGCCGACTCCGGCCATCCGGAGCTCGTACGCCACTTCGCGGGCCGCGTGCCCCTGCTCGGCATCTGCCTGGGCCACCAGGCCATCGGGCTCGCCTACGGCGGCCGGATCGAGCGCGCGGCACGCACCGTGCACGGCAAGACCAGCCGCCTCGACCACGACCGCGCCGGGCTCTTCGCCGGTCTCGCGGACCGCACCGAGGTCACCCGCTACCACTCCCTGGCCGTCGCCGACCCGTTGCCCGCCGAGCTGATGGTGACCGCGCGGGCCCGGGAGGACGGCTGCGTCATGGGGCTGCGCCACCGCCGGCTGGCCGTCGAAGGCGTGCAGTTCCACCCCGAAAGCATCACCACGCGCACCGGATCCGCCTTCATCGCCAACTTCCTCGAAGGGATACAGCCATGGCCGACCACGGTCCCTGGGCCTCGATAGCCGCCCTCAACGGCTCGGAGCGCCCCGACGGGCTCACCGGGCGGGTGCTGCGCATGCTGGCCACCCAAGCCGCCGAGCACGGTGTCCATCTCGATGTGATCCCGCTCGCCGAGTACGACATCGGTCCCTGCGGGCCGTGCGGCGACTGCAACACCCGGCCGCTGCCCTGCGCCCAGGCCGACGATGTGCCCGCCCTGGTGGACCGGCTGGTCCGGGCCGACGGGGTCCTCTACGCGGCGCCGGTCCACGGTTTCGGGCTGGCGAGCGTGATGCAGAACTTCATCGAGCGGGCCGGGGTCGGGCACCTGCGCTTCGACCGCCCGCTCGCCAACAAGGTGGCCGGAGTGGTGGTCACCGGACGCCGCTACAGCCACGACCGGGTCTACGGGCAGCTCATCGACAACGTCCTGCTCAACCGGATGATCGTGCCGGGCAGCGGCTTCCCCGCCTTCGTGCACGACCAGTTCGCCCCGGGCGAGGACCTGGAGGGCCTGGCCGCCGCACGCGGACTGATCGACCGCATGATCGACCTGCTGCGCCTCCTGCTTCTGCCGCACGGCGGCCGCGGCGACACCGCGCGCCTGCTGTCGCTGCCCCGCAACGAAAGGGCCGGGCTGCTCAGCCCCACGGGGTGAACAGCCCGGCCCCGGGCCCTTCCGTCCGGATCATGCGGGGCTCACCCGAACGAAGGGCCCGCCCAACACTTCAGCGGGCGGGCGGCGCCAGCGGACCCGCCACGTGCCGTCCGCCGATCAGCACCGACCTCAGCGCCCCCTTGTCCTGGAGCACCGTCAGGTCCGCCGCCGGGTCGCGGTCCCACACCACCAGGTCGGCGAGGCGGCCCGGCGCCACCACCCCGGCGTCCGCACCGCGCCCGGCCAGCTCGGCCCCATGGGCGCAGGCCCACTTCAGGACCGTCTCCGGCGGGATGCCGGCCCGCTCCACGTACATCACGAGCTCGTCCGCGTACGTGCCGTGCGGGGTCCAGGCGAAACCGAAGTCGTCACCCGGCACGATCTTCAGGCCGCGGTCCTCGGCCAGCGGCAGGAACCGCAGGGTGTTCTCGATCTCGTCCCGGAAGTCCAGCGACTCCAGATAGTCGGGAGCCTTGCCGAACCGCTCCCCGAGGGCGAGCAGCCGGTCGGGCTGGAACAGGCTCGGCACCACGAACACTCCCCGCTCGGCGATCTCGTCGAGCGCCCGGTCGTCCGCGTACGTGGCGTGGTCGATGACGTCGACGCCGGCGGCCAGCGCGTTGCGGATGCCGGCCAGGCCCCGGGAGTGGGCCCGCACCCGGGCGCCGCGCCGGTGCGCGGTCTCTACGACCTGGGACAACTCCTCCCGGCTGAAGAGGAGTTCCTCGGAGCGGGCGTTGGGGAAGGTGTCGTCGCCGGACGAGAAGACCTTGATGATCTCCGCGCCTTCGTCGATCTCCTCCTCGGTGTACTTCACCAGATCACCGAGGACGTCCACGACCGGCATCAGCTCGCGGGGCATGCGCTCCTTGAGCTCGGGCGAACGCCGTCCGGGCGGGCCCGACACCATCAGGTCGCGACTGCACGGGGTGATGCGCGGTCCGGCGATGACGCCGGCCTCGATGGCGTTCTTCAGCGCCATGTCGATCCCGGCGACCGATCCCGCGCCGACGAACGCCGTGTACCCGCAGGTCAGCAGGTCCGCCGCGTGCCGTGCGGCATGCAGGGCGACCTCGGGCACCCGGTACTTGAACAGCGTCTCGCGGCCGTTGGTGACGTTGACGTACGCGATGTGGGTGTGCCCCAGCGTCATGCCCGGCAGCACCGCCGCCCCGGCCAGGTCCCAGCGGACGAAGTCGCCCTCGGCCGGGGCCTCGCCGGCCGGCAGCACGGCCTCGACGCGGTCGCCGTTCACCAGGACGGACCGGGCCGGCAACGAGGCACGGCCCAGACCCTCCTGGACGGTGACGTCGTGCAGCAGCAGTCGTCGGTCAGTGGTCACGGTCGGCTCCCCAGAAGCTGTCGGGCGGAATCGGTGCGGCCCAGTACCGCGGGCCCGAACACCATCCACACCATGGGGACGCCGGGCCGGGAGACCTGGAACTCCAGACGGTGCGCCGCGCGCCCCGGCTCATTGGTGACGGCGGCGTCCGCGCGTCCCTCGGTCACCAGCTGGGCCGCGTGCATGGTGGACTCGGCGGGCACCCACGCGATGTCGTAGCCGCCCCGGCCGCCCTCGGCGCCGTCGAGCAACTCCACCAGGCGGCGCGTCTCGTGCAGGGTCGCCAGCCGCAGGACCCCCTCCCGCAGTCCCCGTGCGGGGGAGGCGATGCCGTACTCCGGGGTCGGCGTCGAGAAGGTGGCGTCCAGGCGCAGCCGGGGTGACCAGAAGAAGCGCGTCGCGCATTCGGCGGCCCCCGGCACCAGGGCGTAGGACGGTCCGCCGCGGCTGCCGACGGCCGCGAGCAGCTCCTCGAAGGAGTCGTACGGCACGGGCTCCACGACGGGTCCGCCGAGGTGTGCCAACCGGTACCCGAGGCGGTCGAGGGCGACCATCGAGGTCGTGCCCTCCGGGCCGAGGGTGCCGACCCGCAGGGTGCCGGGCCGCAGCAGCGGCGAGTGGGGTATGCGTGCGGGCTCCCACAGGATGGGGAACGGTGTCGTGTCGGTGTCGTGGCCGCGGACGCCGTCACCGCGGAACAGGGGCTCGGTCATGCGCGGTGCCCCCGGGCCCCGGCGAGCCGGCGGGCGGCTGCCGTCTCGTGGTCGACGGCGGTGCGCCGGTCGTGGATGCGCGCCGCCTTCCAGCTGACGAACGCGCCGGTCGTGGTGACCGGGTCCAGCTCGTCCGGCACCTCCACCCGGCAGCGCACCCCGA
This sequence comes from Streptomyces sp. A0642, assembly GCF_004795105.1. Taxonomy (GTDB): domain Bacteria; phylum Actinomycetota; class Actinomycetes; order Streptomycetales; family Streptomycetaceae; genus Streptomyces. The sequence goes on from NZ_SSBL01000040.1 coordinate 28,952, forward strand.
GCGCGTCGGCGACTCGCGCCGCGTGCGCGGCCTCGAGCCCCGGTTCGGGGCCGTCGGGCAGATCGAGCCGGACGGTGATCAGGTCCTCGCCGTCCTCGGCCCGGTCGATGACGACCTGGTAGCCGAAGCTGTGGTCGATGCGCCGCAGGACCGCCTGCTCGACCTGCCAGGCCTGGAAGCTGTGCCCGCCCAGCACGATCCGGTCGCGGGTGCGTCCGACGACCCGCATGACGGGGCCCTGGATGCCGCAGCCGCACGCGTGGGAGGAGAGCTCGACCAGGTCGCCGGTGCGGTAGCGGATCAGCGGCTTGATGCCGTCGATCAGCATCGTGACGACGAGCTCGCCGGTGCCCCGGTCGCCGAGTGCGGCGCCGGTGTCCGGGTCGACCAGCTCGGCGATGTAGTTGGGCCGGGCCAGATGGAGCCGGCCGCGGGCGCAGGCCGAGGCGATGACCAGGGTCTCCTGGGAGCCGTAGAGCGCGTTGTACGTCCGGACGCCCCAGGCCTGGTCGATCTGGCGGGCCAGGTCGGGGGTGCACATCTCGCCGGTGACCAGGAAGACCTTCACGGCGAAGTCGCGGCGCGGATCGAGCCCCTGCTCTCGGGCGGCGCGGGCCAGCGAGAGCGCCACGTTCGGGGTGCAGAACACCACGTCCAGGGCCAGGTCCCGCATGAGCTGGAGCGCCTTGGGGAATCCGATGACGGGGGAGTACGGCCAGATCTTGGCGACGGCCGATCCCACGTTGCGGGCCACGTCCCCGAGGGTGTCGCCGAGCGAGTGCACCTCGGTGGGGCCCATCACGCCGACGCGCGGGGCCCGGTCGCCGAAGACGTCCGCGAAGATGTTCCGCCAGCTCTCCGTCACATGGGCGTTGGAGGCGATCACCTCGCGCGGGTCGCGCGGACACGGGGTGGCGGGGCCGGTCGTGCCGGTGGTCTCGTAGAAGAAGCACGCCTCGTCGAGATCACGGCTGAGGACATCGGACATCGCCGTGCGCAGATGGTCCTTCGTGGTGAAGGGCAGCGAGCGCACGTCCTCCAGGGTGAGCCGGGCGGCCGGCACGCCGGCCAGGTGCCGGGCGTAGAACGGCGAGCCGTCCTGGGCGAGCGCGACGACCTCGCGCAACTGCCGCTGCGCCCAGGTGCGCCACTCGTCCTCGCCGAGTTCCCCCGCGGTGTACCGGTCGTGCAGGGTCAGATAGCGCTCTATGAAGTCGCGGTGCTTCCCGGAAGCGGGCAGCCACATGGATCCCCCAGGTGATTCGGCGGGTGCGGTGGACGTCGGTGCCGTGCACCAGGCGGGTGGCCCGGGTGCGCCCGTACGCGTCCGGCAAAACGGCTCTCCGATAGTGCGGGCCGCACCGATGCGCCCTCAATCCGCCTTAGGAGGCACCGCGTTCACTCTTGGTGGCAGCGCGGCGGGGCCGCGGCGCTCATGCCGCCGCCTTCGCGGCGGCCACGAACTCCCTGATCAGACCGGGATCCTTGACGCCTCGGGTGCGCTCGACGCCGCTGGAGACGTCCACGCCCCAGGGCCGCAGACCGGTGACCGCACCGGCGACGTTGTCCGGGGCCAGGCCGCCCGCCAGGAGCCACGGACCGGTGGGGGGGACGCCGAGCGCGGAGGGGTCCCAGCGCTCGCCGGAGCCGGGCCGGGGCGAGTCGATGATCAGCAGGTCCTCGCCGTACGCCCCGGTCTCCAGCGGCGCCCCGCCCCCGGGAGAGGTGGCCCGGATCAGCCGGAACCCGTCGGCGCGCAGCGCGGCGAACGCCTCCGGGGGCTCCGCCCCGTGCAGCTGCACGGTGTCGACGCCCGCGTCGGCGGCGGCCCGGCGCACCTCGTCGAGCGGCTCCCCGCGGAACACCGCGACGGTGGCCGTCCCTTCGGGCACCAGGGCGGTCAGCGCGCGGACGGCGGCCGGGTCGATCCGGCGGGGGCTCGGCGTGAGGACGAAGCCGATCGCGTCGGCCCCCGCCTCGACGGCGGCCGCCACGTCCTCGGGGCGGCTCAGGCCGCACACCTTGATGTACATGTCTTCTCCAGGATCCGGAACGGGGACGTTCATGGTGCCAGGGCCGTCGCCGCTCATGACCGGACGGCGGTGCGCGAGCACAGGAAGGCCAGTGCGGCCACGGTCAGGCCGCCCGCCGTCAGGGCCAGTGCGGCCCGCGGACCGGCGGCGGTCGCGAGCAGCCCGCCGAGCAGACCGCCCACCGGGATCACCGCCCAGGTGAGGAACCGGAAGGTGGCGCTGACCCGGCCGATGAGCTCGGGCGGCACGGTCGCCTGGCGCAGGGTGATCGAGTGGATGTTGAAGATCGCGATGCCGAAGCCGTTGAGGACGTAGCCCGCGCCGAGGAGCACGTAGCCGAGTCCGCTGCCGGAACCGGGCGCGAGCGGCAGCAGCAGCGTCGCCGAGGAGGCCACCACCATGCCGGCGACCATGGCGCGGCCCACCCCGAGCCGCTTCCCGAGCCGGCCCGCCGACAGGGCGCCGCCGAACGCGCCGATGCTGCCGACCGCGATGACGATGCCGAGCCCGGCCGGCCCGAGGTGCAGGACGCGGATGCCGTAGAGCGGGAAGACGACGAGGACGACGTCCCAGAGCAGGTTGTACAGGGACGCGTGCAGCATGATCACGCGCAGCAGCCTGCTGTTCAGCGTCATGCGCAGACCCGCGGCGATCTCCTTGCGCACGGAGGGCCGGGCGCCGGCCGCGCGGACCGGCCGCGTCTCCGGCGTACGGATCCGCAGCAGCATGGCGGCGCCGAAGAGGTAGCCCACGCAGTCGACCAGGATGGCCACCGGCGCGGTGAGCGCCTGGATCAGCGTCCCGCCGAGGCCCTGCCCGGCGGTCTCCGCGACCGACCGGCTGGCCTGCAGTTTGCTGTTGCCCTCGACCAGCTGCTCCTTGGCCACCAGCGAGGGCACGTACGCCTGGTACGCCACGTCGAACAGGGCGGTGAGCACCCCGGTCGCGAACGCCACCGCGCACAGGGCCCAGACGCCGAGACCGCCGAGCCAGGCGAGCAGCGGCACCGCGGTGAGGATGGCGGCCCGCCCGAGATTGGCGGTGATCAGCAGCGGACGGCGGCGCACCCGGTCGGCGAGCACCCCGGCGAACAGGGTGACGCACAGCACCGGGAGGTACTGGGCGCTGTTGAGCAGCCCCAGCTGGGCGGGGCTCGCGTCGAGCAGCACGATCGCGGTGACCGGCAGGGCCAGTTCGGTGACCCGGGAGCCGAGCAGCGAGACGGTCTGTCCGGCCCAGAGCTTGCGGAAGTCGCGGTGGTGCCACAGTCCGCGGGGCGGTTTCGGGGCGTCGGGCCCGGCCCGGTCGAGAAGCTCAGCCGACGACATGGACTGCCTCCCGGACCGCCGGTCCGCCCGCGCCGTCGGGCCGCTCGTCGAGCGGGTGCCAGTCGAGCCGGTAGGCGGCGAGCGTCTGCCGGATCGCCTCCTCGACCACGGCCGAGCGGTCGGCCCGGTAGCGGAACGTGCCGGCGGTGTGCACGGCGCCGCCGTTGCCGCTGAGCACCGTGCCCGGCGGCGGCAGCGTCTCGGAGCAGAGCGCGGGCACCCGGCCCGCCAAAGAGGTCACGGCGTCCACGACGGCGGGGCGCACGGGCGGCTCGGGCATCATCAGGTACCCGGCGACCGGGCCGTCCAGGTCCATCGGCGCGATCGTGAGGTCGTCGCCGAGCTGGACCCGTGCGGAGGCGGCGACGAGGTCGACGCCGTACACCTCCTCCCAGATGACCCGGACCTGACCGCCGCCGGCCCGGGCCCCGATCTCCAGGAACACCAGCTCGTCGCCGTCGCCCGAGGGCCGGGGCGCACGGAAGACCTCCAGGTGGAAGACGTCGTCGGTGAGGTCCAGGGCGGCGCACACGCGCTCGGCGAAAACGGTCACCCGCCGCTCGAAGTCCGGGTCGTCGTTGGCGACCGAGCTGAAGGCCGTGCCGGTCGCGAAGTCGAGGCAGCTGCCGCCGCAGCGCCAGGCGCGCGAGGTGAGGAGTCGGCCGGCCTGCACCACCCCGTCGATCTGGTAGAGCGCCCCGTCGATGAACTCCTCGCACTGGGCGTCGGCGAGGTCGGCGCCGTCCAGCAGGTCCTCCAGCCGGTCCTCGGAGCGCACGACGTGCACCCCCTGGCTGTCGGCGCCCGCGCGCGGCTTCAGGACGAACGGATAGCCGTTGTGCGCGGCGAACTCCCGTACGAGGGAAGCGGTCGGCGTCTCCCGGAAGGCGGGCACCCGCAGCCCGGCCGCCGCGACCAGCCCCTTCATCACGACCTTGTCCCGCACGGCGGCGACCTCGTCGGGCCCGCGTCCGGGGATGCCGAAGTGCCGGCGGATCTCGCCCGCCGGCTCCAGGTCGAACTCGGAGAGCGCGAGGACGTGCGTGAACGGGCCGTACAGCCGGACGAGTTCGCCGGTCTGCGCCAGGACCTCCGCCGTGTCCGAGAGATCGGACAGCACACGGATGTCCTCGGCCAGCTCCGCGTCGAGCGGCGGCCGGCCGGCGGCGGTGGTCAGATAGGCGACGCGGTCGGCGGTGTGGTCGATGTAACGGTGGTACTCGGCGAAGGAGTTGGTCCAGCGGTTGAGGATCAGGACATGGCGGTTCATCGGCTCTCCGGATGGATCGTGGACGGTACTGCGGACGTCTCAGCTGAAGGGTCACGGCGTGTCCCGCGGATGGCTCAGCTGAAGGTCACGGCGTTCTCGGCGCGGCGCAGTACCCGTGCCGTCTCCCGGTACGAGGCGCCGGCGGCGAGCACGTAACCGAGCCGGCCCGCCGAGCTGCCGGGGTCCGGCAGGGCACTGCCCGGCGGCAGCAGAACACCTATCTCCCGCACCCGCGGATCGGACTCGAGCACCGGGTCGACGCGGAACTCGCGGTAGGTGTCGAGACCGGGCCGCAGGAAGTAGCGGATGCCGGCCCGGGCGCCGGTCCGGGTGGCGGCCGGCTGGGGGTTGGGCAGGCCCAGGTAGCAGCGGAGCATGATCTCGTACAGATCGTGGCCGCAGGCGAGGCGCAGCAGGTCGGGGATGCGGTCGCCGGGCAGCCGGGCGGCGACCTCCATGAGCAGGGGGCCGCGGGCCGACATCCGCAGCTCGGCGTGGAACGGTCCGATGCCGAGCGCGACGGCGGCCAGGACGCGCGAGATGTAGGTCCGGATCTCCTGGGCCGCCGGCGTCTTCAGCTGGGCCGGCACGATGTGCCCGACCTCGACGAAGTGCGGTTCCGCCCCGAGGATCTTCTCGGTGATGCCGAGGATGTGCACCCGGCCGTCCTCGACGTACCCCTCGACGCTGTACTCCGGCCCCTCGACGTACTCCTCGACGAGGACCAGTCCCAGACCGCCGTGCGACCCGTCGGCCCGGCCGGAGCGCAGGGCCCTGCGGAACGCCACCACGGCCTCCGCCTCCGAGCCGGCCCTGCGGACGTCGAGGCTTCCCGACTGGTCGACCGGCTTGACCACACAGACCGGCCCGAGCTCCGCGTAGGCGGAGGCCGCGGCCCGGGCACCGGAGACGATCCGGTAGCGGGGCTGGTCGAGCCCCGCCGCGTCCACGGCCCGGCGCATCCGGTGCTTGTGGCGCAGCGGTTCCACGCCCTCCGGGTCGATGCCGGGCAGGCCGAGCGCGGCCGCGGCGTGGGCGGCGAGCGAGACGAAGTGCTCGAAGCCGGGCAGGACCGCGTCCAGCGGGGTCTCGGCGTGCAGGTCGTGGAGGAGGGCGAGCACGGCGGCCCGGTCGGAGGTGTCGGCGGTGATCACCCGGTCCGCCTTCGCCGGGGCGGTGCCGGGTCCGGTGCCGGCGCTCAGGACGAGGACGGTGTGCCCCAGTTCGTGGGCGCGGGTGACCAGTTCCAGTCCGGAGGAGCGGGGCTCGATGATCAGAACGGTGCTCATGCTGCTTCCTGCGGGGCCGGGGTGCCGGAGTCCGCGAACGCGGCGGCGCGGGCGGTGTCGAGGAGTTCCATGGACTCCAGGTGCAGGGCGAGGTCGCTGCGCGGCGCCGGGGCCTCGCCGCGGAAGTGGGCGTACGCCTGCTCGATGAACCGGGTCAGCGGGGCGTCCTGGACGACCTTGCGGACCGGGCGTCCGGCGATGCGGACCTGACCGAAGTCGTCGTCGCCGGAGACGGGATAGTCGGCCACGAGGGTGCCCTCGGTGCCGTGGATGTGCAGCCGGCGACGGCGTACCGGCGAGGCCAGATCGGTGTACAGCGTGGTGCGCGCGCCGGAGGTGTGCCGCAGGGTGACCTCGGCGCCGCCGAGCCGGGCGAGCCGCCCGGTCGGCAGCGGCAGGTCCCAGCCGCGCGAACCGGTCACCTCCGCGACGGACCCCGCCAGATGCAGGGCGAGCAGCAGCTGGTGCGGCAGCTCCACCTCGAAGGCGCTGCCGTGGCCCCGGGTCTGCAGCGAACGGCGGAAGCGGGGCTTGCTCTGCTCCATGTGGTACGAGACCGGCTCGCCGATCGTCCCCGAAGCGACGAGCTCCTCGGCGGCCTCGGTGACCCGGCTCGCGGGCCAGACGCTCATCGGCAGCACCATGGCCCCGGTGGCCTCCACGAGGTCCACCAGATGGGCGGCCTCCTGCACGGTGTGCGCGATCGGCTTCTCCAGGATGAACCGCTGGGCCCCGACGCGCAGGAGCTGCTCCAGGCAGTCCCGGTGGGCGTCGGGCGGCACCGCCACATGGAAGACGGCGTCGGCCACCCGGTGGCCGGCCGCCCACAACGCCGTCACGGCGCTCCGGACGTCCGGCACCCACTCGCCTCCCGCCACCTCGGCGGGGCGTGGATCGACGGCGATCACCGTCGACCGGCCGCCGGTGATGTCCCGCAGCGCGCGATGGTGGAGATCGCGGCCCGCGTGTCCGTATCCGACGATGACGGAAGGTGAATTGCCTTTCTTCCTCATCTGTTTACCGCCCTTCGCTGTCGTAGTGAAAGGAGCTTCGCAGTGGGCCGGGAGATGCTGCCAGGCCAATTCTCCGGACCGCCGGCGGACCACTTGGAAAGGTGTGCCGCACCCCGTGATGCCCCTTAAGGAACATGGCCGGCCGCCGAGGTGGTACCGGTCGGGCCGCCCGGTGAACAGGCATCGTGGATAGGCTCGTTCGGCGTATTCGGAATTGCGGAACTCATTCAATTCATCTGCTGAAGGAGTCAATTGATGAGCCTCGAAGGCCGGGCTGCCCTGGTGACCGGTGGATCCCGCGGCATCGGGCGGGCCATCGCGCTCCGTCTCGCTGCCGACGGAGCCGCCGTCGCCGTGAACTACCGCTCCCGCAAGGACGAGGCCGAGCGCACGGTCGAGGACATCACCGCCCTGGGAGGGCGGGCGATCGCCCTCCAGGCCGACGTGTCGGACGCGGACGCCGCCCAGCGGCTGGTGGACGAGACCATGGCCGGCCTCGGCGGGCTGCACATCCTCGTCAACAACGCCGGAGTGGCGCGTGACGGCCTCATATTCGACCAGTCGCCCGAGGACTGGTGGGACGTACTCAAGGTCAACGTCGGCGGCGTCTACCACTGCACCCGGGCCGCCGCCGGCCACTTCATGTCCCAGCGCGACGGCAACATCATCAACATCTCCTCCGTCATGGGCGAGGGCGGCTGGGTCGGCCAGTCCAACTACTCCGCCTCCAAGGGGGCCGTCAACGCCTTCACCCGGGCCGCCGCCATCGAGCTGGCCCGTTTCGAGGTCCGGGTCAACGCGGTCCTCGCCGGGTTCACCGCCACGGACCTGATCGGCGGACTGCTGGAGAAGGACGGCGGCAAGGCGATCAAGCGGCAGCTGCCGCTGCGCGACTTCGCGACGCCGGAGCAGGTGGCCGGCGCGGTGTCCTTCCTGGCCGGCGAGGACTCCGCGTACATCACCGGCGAACTGCTGCGCGTGGACGGCGGCTGGGCGAGCCAGCTCGGCCTGGGCCGGGCCAAGTAGCGGTCTCGCACCGCTCGAAGCGGAACCGAGGAAGCCCCGGGGAGATGCTCCCCGGGGCTTCCTCGTGGTTCCTGGCATCAGCCGGTCCGTTCCGGTCCGCGCCTCAGCCGATCCGGGCCAGCCCGCGGGCGCCCTGCCGGCCGGAGCCGCGGGAGACGGCCAGGGGGTCCCAGCCCTGCCCGCGCTCCGGCAGCAGGTCCGGGTCGCCCAGGAGCGCGCCCCGGTGCACCTCCGCCATCAGGCCGCGGCCCAGGAGCTGTCCGGCCAGGGCCATACCGCCCGCCGCGGAGCCGGTGATACCGGTGCCGTGCCGGGTGTTGGTCCCCACCATGTGGAGGCCCTCGATGCTGGTGCGGGTGTCGGGGCGGCTGCCCGTCCCGCCCCACTCGGCCAGCCCGTACGGCGTCCCGCCGGTCGCGAGCGTGTACCGCTCGTGGGTGATGGGCGTCGCCGTCTCCAGGTGCACGATGTGCTCGCGGAACGGGCCGAGCGCCTCCTCCGCCGTGCTCAGCATGGCCTCCGTCAACTCGGCCTTGCGCCGCTGGTAGCCGTCGTTGCGCCGGTAGCGCTCACCGGCGGCCGGACCCGTGTTCACCCCCCAGTACTCGTATCCGGGCGGACACAGCGTCATCACCTGGAAGTTGCTGTGCCCGGGCGGGCAGACGGCCGCGGTGCCCGGGTCCTTCAGCGAGGCGAACGACGCGAACAGGAAGGGCACCGGGCTGATGGTCTCCTTCGCCACCTGCTCGTAGTAGCTCTCGATGTCGTCGTCCCGGTACCACCACAGATTGGCGTTCGGGCGGGCCGGCAGCTCCTTGTCGGTCGCGATGTACAGCGTCGCGAGCGGCAGCGCCATCTTCGCCTGCCGGGTCCGCGACACCACCCTGCGGCCGAAGTGCTCCTCGCCCACGAGGTCGAACACCGTCCGGGAGTAGTCCGCGTTCGACACCACCAGCGGAGCGCGGTGGACGTCGCCGCCCTTCATCCCCACGCCGGTGACCTTGCCGTCCTCGACGAGGATGCGCTCCACCCGGCTCTTCGTCCGCAGCTCCCCGCCGTGCGCCTCCAGCGCCTCGACCAGCGCGGCCGCGAGCACCTGGCCGCCGCCCTCGGGGTAGTAGGCGCCGCGCAGATAGTGATCGGTGACGGCCGCGTGGGTGGAGACGGTGGCCTGGCGCGGCCCCATCCCGTAGTTGGGCGACTGGGCGGCGAGGACGGTACGGGCCCGGGGGGCAAGCCCGCAGTGGTCGAAGAGCTCGGCGAGCGTACGACGGCCCCACTCGGCGGTGACCGGCGTGCGCGCCATCAGATCGGCCAGTGACGGCTCACCGTCCGACAGCATCATCGAACGGGTCTCCGCGGCGACCGCCTCGCAGATCCGGGTGAACCGCTCGATGCCCTCGCGCTGGTCCGGCAGCGCCGCCGTGACCCGCTTCGTGTACGCCTCCCAGCCCACGGGCACGTCCACGGTGAGACCCGGCAGGACGATCCGGTCGAAGCCGTCCCGGTCCATCTCCCGGTAGGTCACCCGTCCGTCGAGCCCCAGACCGGAGAAGATCGCCGGCAGCACCCCGCCGGGCCCGCAGTCGCCCAGGTAGTGGACGCCCACGTCGAACTCGTAGGCCCGGCGGCGGCGGAAGACATGACTGTTGCCCCCCGCCACGTCGTGCTGCTCCAGTACGAGGACGCGCCGGCCGCTCACGGCCAGGTACGCCGCACACACCAGGCCGCCCATGCCGCTGCCGACGACGACGGCGTCCCACTCATCCCGCTTCACCATGCAGCTCAACCGTCCTCTTGTTGTAGGCGGGACCCAGGTCCCTGTAGGCGGGGCTCAGACCCGCTCGCGCACGACCAGCGCACCGGCGTTGCCGTCATGGCCGACCGAGGTGATCAGACCGATGCGGGGTCCCCGGCCTCCCGGCGTGTCCTGCCAGCGGGCCAGGAGCGCCGCGAGCTGCATGGCGCCGCCGGCGCTGTACGTCTCGCCCAGCACCTCGGTCACCCGCACGGGCTCCGGCAGCCGGCCCAGCGCGAGCCGCACGGCGCGCTCCTCCACCCGGTCGAGCCCGATGTGGTCGCCGGCGCCCAAAGACACGTCGGCCACGTCCTCGGCCGCCACCCCGCTGCGCTCCAGCGCCCGGGTGATCGCGGCGACCAGGCCGTTCGTCAGGCCGCGGCGGACGCCGGCCTGCTGGTGGACCCCGGTCCAGCCGTGGAACCCGACCTCGCAGGCCAGCAGTTCCGCGAGGACCGGTTCCCCGGGGGTCTCCTCGGCCCGGACGACGAAGACGGCGCTGCCCTCGCCGACCGGAGCGGCCTCCCGCAGCGTCCCGGCGTGGTGCCAGGCCCAGGCCGCCGGGGCGCTGAGCTCCTCGGCGCCGCCGACGAGCAGCTCCTGCGCACGCCCCGCCGCCATGGCGAGCCTGGCGTGCCGGAAGGCGTACAGGCTGGCGCTGCGGCCGCCGGCCACCGTGGCGTTCAGGCCCTTGAGCCCGTGCCGGATGGCCATCTGCCCGGCGCTGCAGTTCATGACGCTGCCCGCGAACTTGCCCGGGTTGATCAGATAGGGCTTGTCCAGGGTGAGGGTGTCGTACAGCAGGTCGGAGTACCCCGCGATACTGCCGGTGTTGGTGGCCAGCACCACACCGGTCCGCGCCGGCTCCGTACCGGCCGCGGCCGGTCCCGCCGCTTCGAGCGCCTGCTTGCAGGCGACCAGGCTGAGGCCGGCGAGCCGGTCCAGGTTCTTGGTGCCCTTGCGCCCCAGGTGGTCGGCGGCCTTGAAGCCGGCGACGGGCCGGACGGGACGCGGCGGGTAGGCCGCGTCCTCTTCGACGACGGCCTCGGGCACGGAGTCCCGGCCCAGCGCTCCGGCCAGGGGCGCCAGCCCGTAGCCCGCGCTGGAGACCACTCCGACGCCGACGACCGGCAGGGGCTGCACGGGCGCGGCCGTGGTCACAGGTACCTCCCGAGGATGGTGATGACGTTGTTGCCGCCGAAGGCGAAGCCGTGGTTCTGGACGATCTCCACCCGGGCGTCCCTGCCCCGGCCCGGGACGCAGTCCACGCCGGGCCCCAGCTCCGGGTCGGTCTCGACCAGGTTCGCGGTGGGCGGCAGGAACCCCTGCTCCAGGGCGGCGCAGCAGGCGATCGCCCCGAAGCCGCTGGCCGCGCCCATGGTGTGGCCGAGCATCGACTTGATCGAGCTGATCGGCGGCAGCCGGTCACCGAAGACCTGGCGGACCGCCCGCACCTCCGTCGCGTCGTTGGTCGGCGTCCCGGTGCCGTGGGCGCAGATGTAGTCGATCTGCTCGGGGACCACGCCGGCGTTGCGGTGGGCCGCCTTGATGCAGTCCGCGATGCTGGTGGCGTCCGGGTGCACCATGTGGGAGGCGTCGCAGTTCGCGGCGTACCCGAGCACCTCGGCGTAGATACGGGCCCCGCGGGCCAGCGCGTGGTCGAGGGGTTCGAGCAGCAGCGCAGCCCCGCCCTCGCCCGTGATGATGCCGGAACGGTTCGCGTCGAACGGCTGCGGCAGGTCCTCGGCCATGGCGCCCAGGGCGTAGAACCCGGCGTGGGTCAGCCGGTTCACCGAGTCGGCGCCACCGGCCAGCATGAAGTCGGCCTCGCCCAGGCGCACCATGTCGAAGGCGTACCCCAGCGCGTAGTTGCTGGCCGAGCAGGCGGTCGGGATGGTCTGGGCGTCGCCGCTCAGGCCGAGTTCGGCGTTGACGGCGCCGGCGATCTGGCCGGCGGGCAACTGTCCGACCAGGCGCGGTTCCAGGCCCTTCAGGCCCTGGTCGACCCACTGGCCGCCCAGGCTCTGGGCCACCGCGGACTCGCCGCTGGTGGTGCCCATGATCGAGCCGGACCGGCCGGCGGAGAGCACCTGGGGGTCGATGCCGGAGTCCTCGACCGCCAGCCGGGACGCGGCGGCGGCGAGCAGCCCGCTGCGGCCCCAGCGGTCGGGGTCGAGGTGGTGGAGGAGGGCGGCCGGGTCGAAGTCGACCTCGGCGGCCTTGCGGCTGGGGAAGGGAGTGGCGTCGAAGCTGCGGGCCGGCCCGATGCCGACCCGGCCCGCCCGGAGGGAATCGGCGAAGTCCCGCACGCCGATTCCGACCGGGCTGACCGCTCCGAGCCCCGTGATGACGACTCGGCGCAAGGTCGGCTCAGGCATTCCGCGCGCATCCCTCGACGGCGAGGAGCAGCGCGCGGAGCGAGGTCAGGGACTCCAGCTCCTCCTTGGGGAGGACGAAGCCGAGCTCCTTCTCTATGCGGGAGACGACGGTTATCAACGTGAGCGAGTCACTGTCGTAGTCGTCGATGAACAGGCCGTCATCGGTCAGCTCACCGTCTTCCAGTTCCAGCTCCTCGTTGACGATGTCGCTGACGCGGCTGCGCAGTTCGGCGTCCAGTTCCACGGTCTGCACGGTCATGATGGATCCTTTCGTAAGGAAGAACGTGAAGGGGTGTTGCACCGGGTCCCGCAGGACGGGCCGTACGGGTCAGACGGCGGCCGGGGTCGGCGGCACGAGGGTGATGGCGCCGATCTGCGTCAGCAGCAGCAGGTCCTGGCGGAAGCCCCAGTGCTCGACGACCTTGCCGTTCTCGATCCGGTAGATGTGGGTCTGCTCGACGTCCACGTCGCGCCCGCTCGGGGCGAAGCCGAGGAAGTCACCGGTGTGCTTGCCGGTGAAGCGCAGCCGCAGAACGGCGCGGTCGCCCTCGGAGAAGCTGTCCAGGTGCTCCCACTTGGCGCCGGCGAAGGCGCTGTGCACCCAGCGGGCGGTGCCGAGGTAGCCGTACGGGCCGTTCGGGACGCCCGCCTGCGCCTCGTAGTCGACGAAGTCGTCCGCGACGTACTTGAGGGCGGCTTCCTCGCTCAGGTCGTTGAAGATCAGGCCCATGTTGATGGAGAGGTCGAGTGCTTCGCTGCTCATCTGATGCTCCTCAAATAGTGGGGTGGGGAGGGAAACCCGGGGAGAGACCCCGGAAATCTGTCGGCCGAGGGCCGGGCGGGCCGGCTCAGTGCCCGGCGCCCAGGCCCCCGGTGACCGGGATGACCCCGGCGGTCACGTACGAGGCGTCCTCGCCGGCCAGGAAGCGCACGGCGGCGGCCACCTCCTCGGGGGTGCCGGTGCGGGCCAGCGCGGTCCTGGCCAGGGCGGCCTTGCGGCGCGCGTCGGTGACGTGCTCGACCATGTCGGTCTCGATCATTCCGGGGGCCACCACGTTGACGGTGACGTTGCGCCGGCCCAGCTCGATGGCGAGCGACCGGGCGAAACCGATCAACGCGGCCTTCGCCGAGGCGTAGTTGGTCTGCCCCGGGGCCCCGGACATGCTGTTGATGGACGACATGTAGATCAGCCGGCCCCAGCGCGCCTTGATCATCGCCGGGACGACCTCGCGGGTGACGGTGACGGCGGCCTGGAAGTTGGTCTCCATCACGTCCCGGAAGTCCTCCTCCGGCATGCCGATCAGCAACTGGTCGCGGGTGATGCCCGCGTTGGAGACCAGCACCTCGACGGCGCCCTGCTGGATGGACACCTCCTCGACCGCGGACCTGACCTGCTCGGGGTCGGTCACGTCGCACCGCACGGCGAAGAAGCCGGGCGGAGGTTCGGTGCTGTGGTAGGTGACGGCGACCTTGTGGCCCTCGGCCGCCAGGGCCCGCGCGGTGGCGAGCCCGATGCCCCGGTTTCCGCCGGTGACGAGTACGGAGCGGCTCATATGCACTTCCTCCTGGTGGGGTGCCGCAGGCCTTCCGGCCGGGGCCGGACCGCGGTCGGGGTCGGGGCCGGGCCCGTGGGACGACGCCTCACGAGACGCCTTCCCACAGGGATTCCAGCTGGGCGCCGGCGGTCTCGGCGTCGGTGAACAGCACCGACTGCCAGCCGGCCGCCTCCGCGCCGGCACAGTTCTGCGCCATGTCGTCCACGAGCACACAGCGCTCGGGGGAGACGCCCGCCCGCTCCGCGGCGAGCGCGAACATGGAGGGCGACGGTTTGCGGTGACCGACCTCGAAGGAGAGGATCACGTCGTCCCACAGCCCGTCGGGCTCGATCATGCGCCGCCAGTACGGGTCCCAGGCGGGCACCATGTTGGAGAGCATCCCGACGAACGCCCCGCGCTCGCGCGTCTTGCGCAACTGGGCCACCCAGGCGTGATTGGTCTCCCGCCCGTCGAACCAGGCGTCCGCCATCGTGGTGAGGCGGAGCGTGACCCCGTGCTCGGCCTCCAGCACGTCGCCGATCTCCTGGAGCCACGCCTCCTCGGTCACCACCGGGGTGTCGATCGGCTCCATGATGTCGGTGGTGCCGTACCGCGCGGTGACCGTGGCCAGGGCCCGGCCCAGGACCTGCTGGTCGAGGCCCAGCGAGGCGCAGAACGTCTTCATGGTGTGGGCGAGCGGAGGGGTGAGGACCCCGCCGAAGTCCGACCAGACGGCCAGTCGGGGTGGTGTGGTGTCAGACATGCCAGACCTCACGATCCGTGGAGGTGGGAGACGTCGGCGACGGTGACGGTGAGCTCCGCTATCTCCTGCGCGTCCTGGAGGAAGCGGACCCGTACCACGTGCGACCCGGCGCCCGCGGTGACCGGCGTCGCGGTCGCGGTCAGGGGAACGTCCAGCTCGGCGAAGCGCCCGAAGCCGCCCTCGTACCCGATGGCACAGAGGTCCGCGGAGCCGGCCCCCGCCGCAGCGTCCGTCTTCGACCCCGCGGTCAGCAGCGCCAGCTGGCGCGCCGCCTCCACCAGGGTCATCGCCGGCAGATGGTCGTAGACGTGGTCGAACAGCGCCGGGTTGTCGAAACGCGGAGCGACCCGCGCCGTGACGGAGTCCGCGCCGAACCGCGGTTCGGCCAGCACCACGTTCAACGGGTTGTCCCGGCCCACCAGTTCGGGCGCCACACGCCCGGTCTCGCCCGGCACCTCGGTGAAGTCCGAGCTGAGCGGAGCCGGTGTGCCGCGCTGCGCGTGGCGCAGGATCTCGTTCTCGTCCCCCTTGAGGAAGAGCACGTCCATGGAGTGGTCGCCGACGTGCACGTCCCCCATGTAGATCCGCTGCTCCAGCCGGCCCTTGCGGTAACGCCCGCTGTGCCGGGCGGTCTTGCCGAAGAAGTCGGTGTCGACCCGCGGCGGCCCCGGCTCCCCGCCGATCCGCAGCGCGTGCAGATTCCGCAGGGAGAACTGGAAGGCGTGCACGATGGCCATGGTTCCCGCCGGCACTCCGGCGTTGGTGTGCGAACCGGCGATCGCCGCCTGCCGCCCCGCCTCCAGCAGCAGCAGGGAGTCGTGCAGCTTCGGCCGCTGCCGGTGGTCGCTGTAGTAGAGGTGGGTGAGCGGCAGATGGATGCCCGCGGTCACCGCCATCGGCCGCAGACTCCGGACGTCCGTGACGAAGACCTCGGAGATCGCGGAACGGTGGGCGAGGGAGCGCTCGATCGTGCGTCCGTACTCGACGGCAGGGGCCACGGACGTCGTGGCGTCTTCCAGCACCTGGGTGGTCATCGGTTCCTCCGAACCAGTTCTCGGGGTGATCTGCCGGGGG
>NZ_SSBL01000041.1 GCF_004795105.1 Streptomyces sp. A0642
GGGCCGCCGCGTAGCCGCTGGGTCCCGAGTCCTCTGATTCGGTGGTCACTTCGATGCTCGTCACCCAGCTGCCTTTCCGTGTGCGGAACAGTCGGTCAGAGTGCGTCCGGGCCGCGTTCCCCGGTGCGTACCCGGATCGCGGTCTCGACGGGGACGCTCCAGACCTTGCCGTCACCGATCTTGCCGGTCCGGGCGGCCTTCACGACGACGTCGATGAGCTGTTCGGAGTCCTCGTCCTCGACGAGGACCTCGATGCGGATCTTCGGGACCAGGTCGACGGTGTACTCGGCACCGCGGTAGACCTCGGTGTGGCCGCGCTGACGCCCGTAGCCGCTGGCTTCCGTGACCGTGAGGCCCTGGACGCCGAAGGCCTGGAGGGCCTCCTTGATCTCGTCAAGCCGGTGGGGCTTCACGACTGCGGTGATGAGCTTCATGCGTCCACCTTCTTGTTCGTCGGGGCTGCTGTGGTGCCGGGTGCGGGGGGCGTGGAGCGCGAGGCCGAGCCGCCGCCCGCACCGCTGAAGTCGTACGCGGTCTCGGCGTGTTCGACCTGGTCGATGCCGGAGACCTCGTCGTCCTCCTCGACGCGCATCCCGATGGTCTTGTCGAGCAGGAAGGCGAGGATCGCGGAGACGACCAGAGAGTACGCGAGGACCGCGAAGACGCCGACGGCCTGCTTGCCGAGCTGGTCGAGTCCGCCGCCGTAGAAGAGGCCCTTGGCGTCGGACTGGACGCCGCCGGTGGCGAAGAGGCCGATGAGGAGGGATCCGGCGACACCGCCGACGAGGTGGACGCCGACGACGTCCAGGGAGTCGTCGTAGCCGAACTTGTACTTCAGGCCGACGGCCATGGCGCACAGGACACCGGCGATGGCGCCGACGGCGATGGCGCCGAGCGGGCTGACCGCGCCGCCGGCCGGGGTGATGGCGACGAGTCCGGCGACGGCGCCGGAGGCGGCGCCCAGGGTGGTGAAGGAGCCGTGGCGGAGCTTCTCGTAGCCGAGCCAGGCGAGCATCGCGGCGGCGGTGGCGACCTGCGTGTTGACGAACATGACCGCGCCGACGCCGTCGTCGTTGCCGAGCCACGAGCCGGCGTTGAAGCCGAACCAGCCGAACCAGAGGAGACCGGCGCCGAGCATGACGAGCGGCAGGCTGTGCGGCCGCATCGGGTCCTTCTTGAAGCCGACGCGCTTGCCGATGACGAGGATCACGCCGAGGGCCGCGGCACCCGCGTTGATGTGCACGGCGGTACCGCCGGCGAAGTCGATGACTCCGAGCTCGAAGAGCCAGCCGCCCGCGCCCCAGACCCAGTGGGCGACCGGGAAGTAGACGACGGTGACCCAGAGGGTGATGAAGAGCGCCCACGAGGTGAACTTGACCCGGTCGGCGAGGGCGCCGCTGATCAGGGCCGGGGTGATCACGGCGAACATCAGCTGGAACACGGCGAAGACGTACACCGGGATCGTGTAGCCGTCCCAGAGTTCCGTGACGCCGATCCCGCTGAGGCCGACGAAGTCCTGGCTCCATCCGATGACCGAGCCGGCGTCGGTGCCGAAGGCGAGGCTGAATCCGTAGAGCACCCACAGGATCGTGACGATCCCGAGGCTGATGAAGCTCATCATCAGCATGTTGAGGGTGCTCTTGACGCGGACCATGCCTCCGTAGAAGAAGGCCAGGGCCGGGGTCATGAGCATCACCAGGGCCGAGCAGATGAGCATGAACCCGGTGTTGGCGGCAGACAGTGTCGGGGCGTCTGCTGCAAGCGTCGTGATGCCTGGGGGCATCGGCGTCTCCTCGTCGTCGGTGCGGCCGCGTGCGGGGGCGGTGGGGACGTAACCACGTGCGGGACCACTGGGGAAAAGGTGCGGGCCGGTTGGACCGCCCTCCACTTGCCGGTCGGTCCTTATGCGCCATGAGATTCGCCCAGCGCCGTTTCGGCCGATGCCGCACGATGTTTCGCCGCAGTGACTAAGAGGAGCGCCGTGTTACGTCCCCATGAACCGCCCGTGCCGTACCCACGCTCCGGCCTACTCTGCGGCCGGAGCCGCATACGGTGCGGTTACGACTCTCCGGCAGGGGAACGACCACACGAACCGGCCACGGCGACCACCCGCTGACCAGGCAATCGGGGGAGCCGAAGTCGGTCGGTGCGGGGTGGCCGTCGTGGCCGGGGCAGGGGCTGCTCAGACCGCTTCGGCGGTCTCGGGCAGTTGTTCGGTGAGGAGATCGGTGAGCCGGGCGACCTCGGGAATGTCCCCGAAGTCCCTGGCGGCGGTGTCGACGGTCTTGCGCAGCCGGGTGTTCACGCGTTCCGAGCGGACCTTCCTGGCGACGCGCAGAGCCTTCTCGGCCAGCACGGTGGACTGCTCGGGCTCGCGCTTGAGGAGGTGGACCGTGGCGAGGCCCACCAGGTTGAGGGCGTACGACCGCTGGTGCTCGTCGTCCTCGCCGAAGAGCTCGACCGCCCTGCGCATGACAGGTTCGGCCAAGGAGGCGTAGGTGGGGCTGCGCCCGGCCACATAGGCCAGGTCGCGGTAGGAGTGGGAGTTCTCGCCGTTGAGCTCGGCCTCGGAGAAGAAGCGGATCCAGTCGGGCTCGGGCTCGCCGTCCATCCCCGCGTCGAGGAAGGTGTCCTCGGCCATCCGCACGGCCCGCTTGCACTTGCTGGGCTGGCCCATGTTGGCGTAGGCGCGGGCCTCCATCGCATACAGCATGGCCTGGGTCCGGGCGGTGGCGCAGTCGCGGCTGCCGTACTGCGCGAGGTGGATGAGTTCCAGGGCGTCGTCGGGCCGGCCGAGGTGGATCATCTGACGGCTCATGCTCGACAGGACGTAGGAGCCCAGCGGCTTGTCGCCGGCCTCCTTGGAGGCGTGCAGGGCGAGCACGAAGTACTTCTGGGCGGTGGGCTGGAGACCGACGTCGTAACTCATCCAGCCCGCCAGTTCGGCCAGTTCGGCGGCGCAGCGGAACAGGCGCTTGGCGGTGGCGGCCGGCTGCGGTTCCTGGAGCAGGTCGGTGACCTCGTGGAGCTGGCCGACGACGGCCTTGCGGCGCAGTCCGCCGCCGCACTGCGCGTCCCACTGGCGGAACATCGCGGTGGTGGACTCCAGCAGGTCGAGCTCCGGACCGGAGAGCCGGGAGGGGCGGCGGGCGGCGGCGGCCGACTCCGGTTCGACGGAGCCGCCGGAGGCGACGGGCACCAGCCAGCGCTGCATGGGCTCGATGAGGGCGGGTCCGGCGGCGAGCGCGAGTGAGCTGCCGAGGAATCCGCGGCGGGCCAGCATCAGGTCGCTGCGGGAGAACTCGCTGAGCAGGGCGACCGTCTGGGGCCCGGCCCAGGGCAGATCGACGCCGGCCACGGAGGGCGCCTGGTGGGCGGTGCGCAGCCCCAGGTCCTCGACGGCGACGACGGATCCGAAGCGCTCGGAGAACAGCTCGGACAGGATGCGCGGGATCGGTTCGCGCGGCTGCTCACCGTCGAGCCAGCGCCGCACCCGTGAGGTGTCGGTGCTGATGTGGTGGGCGCCCATCTGGCGCGCTCTGCGGTTCACCTGCCGGGCGAGCTCGCCCTTCGACCAGCCGCTGCGCACGAACCATGATCCCAATTGCCCGTTGGGGCGCTTACCGGCATTCGCATCGCCTGCGCCGCTGCCACTCACTGAACGCCCCCATCCGCCGAATACTGTCGCGCGAACCTCTATCAGAATGCCGTGAACCGATGCTGTCCGTATGCGGGTTGCCCACCATCGAACAGAAAATCGGGTTGCCTCCGGCATACCCATGGGCGCACATACTTCCATGGTTCGTGTACCGACGGTAATCCTACGATCACCCGTCGGGCGAGCGTGTTTACAGAAACGCCACCATTCGCCACCCCTTCGAATGAACGCCACCTCGGCCGGGCGCGATTCACTTGACAGACAGCGATCAGCGGGAGGCGCAGAGATGCGCTCAGGGGCGCGCGCCGAGTCTCGCACCCCGGGGGCGCGCACCTTCGCCGCGACGGTCGTCAGGGCGACGGAGTGTCACGCGTCTCTCCGGTTCGTAACCACCGGCGAGCTGGACCCGTTGGAGGGGGCATGGGCTTCACGATCGGCATCCGTGAGAAGCGGTCCGGCGCACGGCGTCGCGGCCGGGCCGCCGAGGGCACCGCGGTGGCCGAGTACACGGGACTGTGGGGCTGGGCGGTCGTCCCGGGCGCCCGCGCCCGGGACGGCGCCTGCTCGTGCGGGGACGCGGGCTGCCCCTCCCCCGGGGCGCATCCGCTGGACTTCGCGCGGGAGGTTCCCGCCGGGGCCACCCTCGACGCGGCGGCGCGCGCCTGGGCCGAGGTGCCCGGCGCGTCGATGCTGCTGCCGGTCGGGCGCAGCTTCGACGTCCTCGACGTCGCCGAGCAGGCCGGGCGCCGGGCGCTCGTGCGGATGGAGCGGATGGGGCTGCCGCAGGGGCCGGTGACGGTGACGCCGGACGGCCGGGCGCAGTTCTTCGTCGCGCCCGGAGCGGCCGCCGAGCTCCCCCGGCTGCTGTACCGGACGGGCTGGGACGACACGGGCCTGGACCTGCGGGCGTTCGGCGCCGGCTCCCACATCACCGCGCCGCCCTCGGACCGGGGCGGTCTCGGCCCGGTCCGCTGGCTGCGCGCGCCGGCCCTGGACACGGCGGCGGCGCCGCCGGAGGCGCGGCTGCTGCTGGGGACGCTGGCGTACATCTGCCACCGGCTGGCCCCCTGCGGCTGAGCGACCGCAGCGAGGATCTGGGCCGATCGTCCCACGCGGCCCAGCGACCCCAGCAAGGAGCCCGGCCACTCGCCCCACGCGGCCCAGCGACCCCAGCGAGGAGCCCGGCCGCTCGTCCGATGCGGCCGGGCTCCTCGCTGTACGGAGTGGGGCTGGGGTCAGTCCCCGATCAGGGCGTCCACGAACGCCTCCGGTTCGAACGGAGCCAGATCGTCCGGCCCTTCGCCGAGTCCGACTAGCTTCACCGGCACGCCCAGCTCGCGCTGGACGGCGATGACGATGCCGCCCTTGGCGGTGCCGTCGAGCTTGGTGAGGACGATGCCGGTGATGTCGACGACCTCGGCGAACACCCGCGCCTGGACCAGGCCGTTCTGACCGGTGGTGGCGTCGAGGACGAGCAGGATCTCGTCGAGCGGTCCGTGCTTCTCGACGACCCGCTTGACCTTGCCGAGCTCGTCCATCAGCCCGGTCTTGGTGTGCAGCCGGCCCGCGGTGTCGATGAGGACGACGTCGGCGCCCTCGGCGATGCCCTCCTTCACGGCGTCGTAGGCGATCGACGCCGGGTCGCCGCCCTCGGGGCCGCGCACGGTGCGGGCGCCGACGCGCTCGCCCCAGGTCTGGAGCTGGTCGGCGGCGGCGGCACGGAAGGTGTCGGCCGCACCGAGCACGACGCTGCGGCCGTCGGCCACGAGCACCCGGGCCAGTTTGCCGGTGGTGGTGGTCTTGCCGGTGCCGTTGACGCCGACGACCATCACGACGCCGGGGGTCTCCGCCCCGCCCTCCGTCCTGACCGCACGGTCGAAGTCGGTGCCGAGCAGGGTGAGGAGCTCCTCGCGCAGCAGGGTGCGCAGCTCGTCGGGGGTACGGGTGCCGAGGACGCGGACGCGCTCCCGGAGGCGTTCGACCAGTTCCTGGGTGGGGGCGACGCCGACGTCGGCGGTGAGGAGGGTGTCCTCGATCTCCTCCCAGGTGTCCTCGTCGAGGTTGTCCCGCGACAGGAGCGTGAGCAGCCCCTTGCCGAGGGTGCTCTGCGAGCGGGCGAGCCGGGCCCGCAGCCGTACGAGACGGCCGGCGGTGGGCTCGGGGACGTCCAGCGCGGGGGCCGCGGGCGTCTCCGGTTCAGCGGTTTCCGGGGCCTCCTCGGGCGGAAGGCCGACCTCCTCGATGGTGCGGCGCGAGGTGTCGCGCGGCGTCTCGGCCTCCTCGCCGACATGGGGCTCGGCGGGAGGAGTGAGGGTCGGCGTGCTCGACGGTGCCGGGGGCAGCTGCTTCTTCTTGCGGCTGCTGACCACGAGCCCGCTGATCACGCCGACCGCGACCAGGGCGATGACTACAGCAAGGATGACGAATTCCATAACCCACCCAGTATCGGTCACGTGCGGCGGCAAGCGAGGGACGCGCGGTCCGGCAGGGGGCCGCGTGCGTGCGACGGCCTCCTGCCGCGGTGCCCGACGGCACCCCGCCCGGCGGGCGGAGGACGCGCGGCACCCCCGGACACGGAGGCGGTATATACCGTATGCCGGGAAAGGTACGATCCGGCCGTGGAAACCCGTGGGCTGGACCCCGTGCCCGACAGTGAGCGCACCGGCCGGGTACGGGCGCTCCTGCCCACCTGGGCGGCCGCCAACATGACCGTGCTGCTGCTCACCATCGGGGCGGGGTTCGTCGTCCTCGACAAGCTGGGCTTCTGGCAGGTGCTGACCGTCGCGGTCGTGGCCCCGGCCGTCGCGTTCGGCATGGTGGGACTGATCTCGGTCGCGGGCCGCAGCGGCGGCGCCCCCGGCATGGCCCTGTCCCGGGCCGTCTTCGGGCAGCGGGGCAATCTGGCGCCCGGTGCGCTGATCTGGATGGCCCGTTGGGGCTGGGAGACGGTGAACGCGGTCACCGGGGCCTACGCCCTGCTGGCCGTGCTCCGCCTGCTCTTCGGCGTCCGGAGCACCACGCCGCTGATCATGGGGACGCTCCTCGCGTTCGTCGCGGGCGGTTTCCTGCTGTCGGGGCTGGGCGTGCGGGCGCTGCGACTGTGCTGCACCTGGTCGGCGTACCTGTTCGGCGGGTTCAGCGTCCTGGTCCTGGCGCACCTGGCGGGGGCGACGGCCTGGCGGGCGGTGCTGGACCGTCCGGCCGGTCCCACTTCGGCGGTGATCGCGGGGATCGGCACCCTGGCGGCGGGCGGGATCAGCTGGGCGCCCACCGGACCGGACTTCACCCGCTATCTGCCGCGCACCGCGCCGGGCAGGGCGGTGGTCGCGGCGACCGTGGGCGGTGCGGGCATCGTGTTCGTGCCGATGGTCCTGATGGGGGCGGTGATGGCGGTCGGCGCGCCCGGGCTCGCCGTCACCCGTGATCCGGTCTCGTTCATCGGCGAGCGGCTGCCCGACTGGATCTCGGTTCCCTATCTGGGGGTCGCCGTGCTCGGCATGGTGGTGATCAACGCCATGTCGATGTATTCGGCCGGATTCACCGCGCAGACGCTGGGATTCACGGTGCCGCGCGCCTGGGCCGTCGGCGTGAACGCCGTGATCAGTCTGTTCCTGGGGGCGCTGCTGATGCTCGTGGCCAGCAGTTTCGTCGATGCGTTCGTGTCCTTTCTGCGCCTGCTCGCGGTGACGTTCTCGGCCTGGATCGGGGTCTTCGGCGTGGATCAGCTGCGAGGACGCGTGTACGACCCGGTGGCGCTCATGGACACCACGCGGAGCAGCGCCTACTGGTACGCGGGCGGTTTCGCGTGGAGCGCGGTGGCGGCCTGGGCCGCGGGCCTGGTGGTGGGGCTGCTGTTCACCGGCGTGGAGTGGTTCACCGGCCCGCTCGCGACGAGCTGGGCCGGGCGCAACGGGCTCGGCTGGGCGGTCACGATCGTCGTCTCGGGCGGTCTGTACGCGATGCTGCCGCGGCCCGGCGAGGGGGAACGGGCCGCATCCCTACACTTCTGACGCTTCGTCAGCTAGGGTCCGGCCTCCCCCGGCCCGCTCGGCGAAGGAGACAGCGTCATGGCCTTCACAGTCGTCCGGTTCAACCTCGTCGACCCGGACGCCACCCCGGATTCCCTGTCGGCCCGCTACCGTGCGGCGCTGGACATGGCCGCGTACGCCGACGAGCACGGCGTCGACACGGTCCAGACCGAGGAGCACCACGGGGCCGCCAACTCCTGGCTGCCGTCGCCCTTCGTGCTGGCGGGGGCCGTGTTCGGGGCCACCCGCCGGATCGCGGTCACGGTCTCCGCGGTCATCGGGCCGCTGCACGACCCGTTGCGCCTGGCCGAGGACATCGCGGTGCTCGATCTGCTGAGCGCCGGCCGGCTGGTGACGGTCGCGGGGATCGGTTACCGGCCCGAGGAGTACGAGCGGGCCGGCGTCGAGTGGGGCAGGCGCGGCCGGCTCCAGGACGAGGTGCTGGAGACGCTGGTGCGGGCGTGGACCGGGGAGCCGTTCGAGTTCCGCGGCCGCACGGTCACCGTCACCCCGCGGCCGTACACCCGCCCGCATCCGCTGCTGCTGGTGGGCGGCAGCTCGCGGGCGGCGGCGCGGCGGGCGGCCCGGCTCGGACTGCCGCTGTTCCCGAGCGCGCATCTGCCGGAGCTGGAGGCGTACTACCACGAGCGGCGCGCGGAGCACGGCACGGAGGGCTTCTGCATGATGCCCGCCGCCCAGACGCCGTTGCTGCACGTGTCCGAGGATCCGGACCGGACGTGGGCGCGGTACGGGGAGCACTTCCTGCACGAGGCGCGTACGTACGCCTCCTGGCAGTCCAAGGACATACGCTCGGCCGTCCGCTCGGCGGCGACGACGGTGGCGGAGCTCCGGGACGAGGGCGTCTACCGGGTGGTCGCACCCGAGGAGTGCGCGGCTCTCGCCGGGGAGCTGGACAGCCTGGTGCTGCACCCGCTCTGCGGCGGAATGCCGGTCGAGGAAGGGTGGCGCAGTCTGCGGCTGTTCTGCGGGGCACTCGGGGGCTGAGCCGCGTACGGCCCCGGTGCGCGGGTGCGCGCCGGGGCCGTACGGTTTTCGAGGAGAGCGGGGCAGCGGGGTTCAGCCCATCTCCTCCAGCGCCTTGCCCTTGGTCTCCTTGACGAACTTGATGACGAAGGGGATCGAGAGCGTGGCGAAGCAGGCGTAGATGATGTACGTGCCCGACAGGTTCCAGTCGGCGAGGCTCGGGAAGCTCGCGGTGATCGCCCAGTTGGCGATCCACTGCGCGGAGGCGGCGACGCCGAGTGCGGCGGCGCGGATCCGGTTCGGGAACATCTCGCCCAGGAAGACCCAGACCACGACGCCCCACGAGAGGGCGAAGAAGAGCACGAAGACGTGGGCGGCGACGAGGGCGACCACGCCCTGCGCGGTGGGGAGTTTGCCGTCGACCAGATCGGCGGAGAAGGCCCATGCCTCGAAGGCGAGGGCGACCGCCATGCCGCAGGAGCCGACGAGGGCCAGCGGGCGGCGGCCCACCCGGTCCACCAGGATCATCGCGATCACCGTACCGATGATGTTGATGATCGACGTCGTGAACGACCAGAAGAACGAGTCGGTCGGGTCGATGCCGACCGACTGCCACAGCGTCGCCGAGTAGTAGAAGGCCACGTTGATGCCGACGAGCTGCTGGAACACCGACAGGCCGATACCGACCCAGACGATGGGCAGGAAGCCGAAGCGGCTGCCGAGCAGGTCCCTGAAGCTCGACTTGTGCTCGCGGTGCATCGCGGTCTCGATCTCGGTGACCCGGGCGTCGAGGTCGATGTTCTTCCCTTCGACCTCTTCGAGGATCTGCCGGGCACGCTCCTTCTTGCCGACGGAGATCAGGAAGCGCGGCGACTCGGGGATCGCGAACGAGAGGAGCCCGTAGAGCACCGCGGGCACGACCATCACGCCGAGCATCCACTGCCAGGCTTCCAGCCCGCCGATCTTGCCGCGCTGGTCACCGTCGGCGAGCTGCAGGATGCCGTAGTTGACCAGCTGGGAGATGGCGATGCCGATGACGATCGCCGCCTGCTGGAAGGAGCCGAGCCGGCCGCGGTAGGCGGGCGGGGAGACCTCGGCGATGTAGGCCGGGCCGATCACCGACGCCATCCCGATGGCGAAGCCGCCGATGATGCGCCACATCGCCAGGTCCCAGAGCGCGAAGGGAAGCGCGGAGCCCACGGCGCTGATGGTGAAGAGCACCGAGGCGATCTGCATACAGCGGATGCGGCCGATGCGGTCGGCGATGCGGCCGGCTGTGGCGGCGCCGATCGCGCAGCCGATCAGCGCGATGGCGATGACCTGGGCGAGCGTGCCCGAGCCGATGTCGTACCGGCTGCGGATCGCCTCGACGGCGCCGTTGATCACGGAACTGTCGTAGCCGAAGAGGAAGCCACCCATGGCGGCCGCAGCGGTGATGAAGATGACATGGCCGATGTGGTCCGGATGAGCCGACCGGGCTCCGGACGCCGGTCCCTGCGAGGTGCTGGTCACATGAACTCCTGGGGCCTGGCCGCAACGTCAGGCGTGGGGGGTGAGCTCTTCTAGTGGCGCACAACTTCACAAGTGCCACCACTTGAAGCTAAAAACGACGTTGCAGAGACTATGCGTTCAAGTTTTGAAGTCAACAGTGGGGTCCTGACCGAGCGGATACCCCCAGTTCGTCAGGACTCACGTTGAAGACTTGAAAATTATGTGAAGCCTCAGCGCAGCCGCTGGCTGATCACCTTCGAGACGCCGTCGCCCTGCATGGAGACGCCGTACAGCGCGTCGGCGACCTCCATCGTCCGCTTCTGATGCGTGATCACGATGAGCTGGGAACTCTCCTGGAGCTCCTCCATGATCCGGATCAGACGCTGCAGATTGGTGTCGTCGAGCGCCGCCTCGACCTCGTCCATCACATAGAACGGGCTCGGCCTGGCCTTGAAGATCGAGACCAGCAACGCCACTGCGGTCAGCGACCTTTCCCCGCCCGACAGCAGGGAGAGCCGCTTGACCTTCTTGCCGGGCGGCCGGGCTTCCACGTCCACACCGGTCGCCAGCATGTTGTCCGGATCGGTCAGGACGAGCCGGCCCTCGCCGCCCGGGAAGAGGCGCGAGAAGACGCCCTCGAACTCCCTGGCCGTGTCCCGGTACGCCTCGGTGAAGACCTGCTCGACCCGCTCGTCGACCTCCTTGATGACCTGCATCAGATCGGCCCGGGTCTTCTTCAGGTCCTCCAGCTGCTCGGAGAGGAACTTGTGCCGCTCCTCCAGCGCCGAGAACTCCTCCAGGGCGAGCGGATTCACCTTCCCGAGTTGCTGATACGCCCGTTCGGCCGACCTCAGCCGCTTCTCCTGCTCGGCCCGGACGAACGGCTTCGGCTGGTTGCGCGGGTGCTCCGGGTCCTCCGGGAGCTCCTCCCCCTCGGCCGCCGGGGACGGCGGGACGAGCTGGTCCGGGCCGTACTCCGCCGCCAGGCCGGCCGGCTCCACCCCCAGTTCCTCCAGGGCCTTCGCCTCCAGCTGCTCTATCCGCAGCCTCTTCTCGGCGCCGAGCACCTCGCCCCGGTGAACGGAGTCCGTCAGCTTGTCCAGCTCCCCCTTGAGCTCGCGGCCCCGGTGGCGCTCGGCCGCCAGCTCCCGCTCCCGCTCGGCCTTCGACGCCTCGGCGGCCGCCCGCTCCTCCCCGGCCCGCACGACGGACATCTCGACGTGAGCGAGCAGCTGACGGGCGCCCGACGCGACGGCCGATGCCACGGCGGCCTCGTGACGCAGCCGGGCGCGGCGCCGCTCGGCACGGGCGCGGGCCTCACGCTCGGCGCGGGCGCCCCGGTCGAGGGAGTCGGCGCGTCCGGCGAGGGCCTTGACGCGCTCCTCGTGCGTACGGACCTGGAGCCGGGCCTCCATTTCGGTCTGGCGGGCGTTGGCGCCGTCGGCGGCCAGCCGGTCGCGCACGGCGGTGTCCGGCTCCTCGTCCGCGCCGTCCTCCGCCGCCTCCTCGGCCACCAGCAGCCGCTCGGCCAGCTCCTCGGCCTCCAGCGTCGCCCGCTCCAGGGCCTCCTGGGCGCGGGCCGCCGATGCGGTCATCCGCTCGGCCTCGCCCGCCGCGCCGCGGGCCTGCCCGGCCAGCCGGCCGAGCTGCTGGGCCACCCCGGACTTCTCCCGCTCCGCCGTCCGGCGGCGCTCCCCCAACTCCTCGACGAGCGCCGCGCAGGCGCCGCGCCGCTCCGCCGCGCTCCGCTGCGTCCCGGACAGCTCCTCGCACCGCACGGCGAGTTCGGCCAGCTCCGCCGCCGCCTCGTCCACGGACGCCTGGACCTCCAGGAGGCTGGGCGCACCCGCCGAGCCGCCGTGTGCGAAGTGCGCCGAGAGCACGTCTCCCTCGTGGGTCACCGCCGTCAGCTCCGGACGGGCGGCGATCAGGTCCTCGGCGTCCTCCAGCGTGGCGACGACCACCATGTCCCGCACCAGCCTGCGGACCGCGGCCATCAGTCCGGCCGGACCGCTGACGAGATCGGCGACGGCGGGGGCGGCCACCCGGTTGCCGGCGAGGACCAGTGCGGTCGTCCCGGCCGGCTCGGCTTCGGCCGCGGCCGATGCGCCGGAGGGGAGGTGTGCGGCGGTCTCCGGTGGCGCGGGCACCGCCCCCTGTACCGGAACATGCGCGGCCGCCGCGGAGTGCGGCTCCGGCCCCTGCTCCGGGACCTGGCCCACCGCGTCGGACCCGCCGGGCGCCTCCGCCCCCTGCTGAGGGACATGGCCCGTCCCGTCGGACCCGCCGGGCGCCGGGCCGTCCGCGCTCGCGCCACTCCCGCTCCCGCTCCCGCCGCCGAGCAGGAGGGACGCCCGCCCCGCGTCCTGCTTGCGGAGCAGCCGGATCGCCTCCGCCGCGGTCGCCGCGTCCGTCACCGCGACCGCGTCCGCCGCCGCACCCAGCGCCGCCGCCACCGCGACCTCGTGTCCCTGCGCCACCGTGAGCAGTTCCGCGGCCGGGCCGAGCAGACCCGTCAGCCGGTCCCGGGCGCCGAGCAGCGCGCCCGTGCCGTCCTTCCGGCGCAGCCCGAGTGCCAGCGCGTCGTGGCGGGCCGCGACCGCCGCGCGCTCGCGTTCGGCGGTGGTCAGGTCCTCCCGCGCCGCGGAGAGCGAGCCCTCGGCCTCCTTCAGTTCACGCCGGGCCGCCTCGTACCGCTCACCGAGCTCCGCGTCCCCTGCGTCCAGGCCGTCCACCTCGGCCTTCAGCTGCTCGTACTCCTCCTGGGCGGCGACCGCCCGCTCCCGCGCCTCGTCCCGCGAGGCGGCCAGCCGGTCGATCTCCGACTGCGCCGAACCGGCCCGGCTGCGGGCCGCGTTCACCTGGCCGTGCAGCCGGGCGAGCCCTTCGCGGCGGTCCGCGAGGGCACGGGCGGCGTCCTTGAGCCGGCGTTCCTCGGCCGCCAGTTCCCTTTCCAGTCCGGCCCGGTGGGACGCGGTGTCGTCCAGTGCGTGCTCCGCCGCCTCCAGCGCCGCGGTGAGCTCCGCCTCCTGCTCGCGGATCCGGGCCGCCTCGCGTTCCATGTCCTCGGGATCACGCCCGCGCCGTTCCTCCTCGGGCGGCGCGGTGGCGCTCTTCACCCGGGCGTCGGCGAGCGAGACGGTGCCGCGCACCCGTTCGGCCAGCTGCGACAGTTCGTACCAGGTCTGCTGGGCCCGCTGGAGCCTCGGCGTCAGCCGCCGTACCTCGCCCTCCAGTTCGGCCTCGCGCGCGAGGGCCGCTTTCAGTTCCGTCTCGGCCGCCTCCCGGCGCTGCTTCAGGGCCGCCTCGTCGGCGATCTCGCTGCGCAGCGCGGTGTGCAGGCGTACCAGGTCGTCGGCGAGGAGGCGCAGCCGGGCGTCGCGCAGATCCGCCTGGATCACGGCGGCCCGGCGGGCCACCGCCGCCTGCCGGCCGAGCGGTTTCAACTGCCGCCGCAGTTCGTCGGTGAGGTCCTGCACGCGGGCCAGGTTCGCCCCCATCGCGTCCAGCTTCCGCAGCGCCTTCTCCTTGCGCTTGCGGTGCTTGAGGACGCCCGCGGCCTCCTCGATGAAGGCGCGGCGCCCCATCGGGTCCGCGTGGAGCACGGAATCCAGCTGGCCCTGGCCGACGATGACGTGCATCTCCCGGCCGATGCCGGAGTCCGAGAGGAGTTCCTGGATGTCCAGCAGCCGGCAGGTGTCGCCATTGATCTGGTATTCGCTGCCGCCGTTGCGGAACATGATGCGGGTGATCGTCACTTCGGCGTACTCGATGGGCAGTGCGCCGTCGGAATTGTCGATGGTCAGCGACACTTCCGCCCGGCCGAGCGGGGGGCGCCCGGTGGTGCCGGCGAAGATCACGTCTTCCATCTTGCCGCCGCGCAGGGATTTCGCGCCCTGCTCCCCCATGACCCAGGAGAGCGCGTCCACCACATTGGACTTTCCCGACCCATTGGGGCCGACCACACAGGTGATCCCGGGTTCGAACCGCAGGGTGGTGGCGGACGCGAACGATTTGAAACCACGCAGGGTCAGGGCCTTGAGGTGCACGCCGCCGGACTCTACCTTTCGCTCTCGGTTTCACTGATGAAGGTGCAGGGCACATCAGACGGTAAGGGAAGGGATGTACGTCGGGGGCGGGCGCGGAAGAGCGCGGTTCGACGGGATGCGGGGGAAAAGCAAAAGGGACGCCGAAGCGTCCCCTGCACATCGCGTGCAATGCTGTGTCGCCGGATCGGCCGTCTCCACGAAGGCGTGAAGGCGCGCGTGCCCGGATCAGTGACGAGGCACATGACGAAGCAGATCAAGAGCGATTGATCTTCAATGATCCGGTGACGATCCGGCGATGTTCCCGTGCGGCTGACGCGCGCAGCCCGACCGGCCCCTGGGGGCCTTCGGTCAGGTCAGCGCCGGCTCCGCCTGAGGTACGTCGATGTCGATGCTGTCGAGCAGCGACTCTTGGTGCTGAGCGGCGGCGTTGAGCGCGTCGTTCTCGTCCTGAATCCGTACGAGCTCGGACTCAAGATCCTGGACGCGCTGCTGAAGCCGTCGCATCTCGGCGAGGAGTCGCGGGTCGGAACCGCCGACGTAACCGAGAAGCGCCTTTGCCATGATGGATGGTCCTCCACACTGAGTGACCGACCGATGCGGTGTGGGTCGTGAGGGAATCGCACCCGCGGTGCTCGGCAGTGCTCCGTGTTGCTCTGTGTTCACTGCTGTTCTGCTGCCAAACAGCTCTGCCGAACAGCTAAGGTGCGCGGGGATTTCAGCGTCTCACCAAAAAGTTTGACGGTCAACACGATCACGCGCCGCAGAGGCGGGCGTCCCGGGGGCGCGCCGCTCGACGATCATGCGGCGCGACTCTCCAGCGGGGCACTCCGGGGCGCGGAAGTCATCCTTACTGCCGCAGCCTGGCACGGCATCCGAATCTTGGCAACCATCGGTCATTCCGCAGGTCATTTCATGTGTACGCATGACCGGACCCTTCGCGGTCACGCCCCGGGGCACCTCGAACACGGCCCGAACACGAGCCGCGTTCGCCGGCCTCCCGGGGACCGGATCAGCGGATCGCGAATCCCTCGTATCCACCCCGCGGCGTGTCCCAGATCTCAGTGACTCCGTCAACGCGGCCGGGTGTGTCGTCCGAACGCAGCCAATCCAGGAGACGGTGGCAATTCTCACGCGCCCCTTCCGCCACGACCTGCACCCGGCCGTCCTCGAGATTGAGCGCGAATCCACTGAGGCCGCCGATCTCCAAAGCGTTTGCCCTGGTGAACCAGCGGAACCCTACTTGCTGTACTCGACCGCGTACCCAAGCGGTGAGTCGCACCTCTTCATTCATACCCGAACGCTAACCGGCCAATTGCTCTCGGAGCACTTCCGGCCGATGGGCCATGGCGTACAGTCCCCTCGCAATAGCTTCACTCGATCGGGTGAGTCAGGGTGCGCCGACAACGGCGTCCAGATCGTCAGAAGGGCACAGCAGATGGGACGCCATCGACGCTCCGCCGCAGCTCCCGCCGCTGAACAGTCCGCGGAGGGAACGGCGGGCCGGAACCAGGGAGCGCGCCGCAGGAAGCGGTCCGGCTTGCCGGTACGCACGGGACTGCTAGGCGTCTCCGCGGCCATGGCCGTGGGGGCCGTGGCGGTGGCCTCCGGACTGCTGCCGGGCGGCGACACGTACCACGTGAGTGGCGGCCCGGCCGCTGACCACGTGCGCTCCGAGGGCGCCCCGGACCTCCTGACGCAGGGCGGCTCCACGACCGCCCCGGCCGGCCGCGCGTCCGCGTCCGCCTCCGCGCGGGCATCCGCGTCCGCCGCGGCGAGCCGGGGTACCGACCGCACCGAGGCGCCCGCGAAGTCGGCCTCCCCCAAGGCCGGCACGCCGTCCGCTTCCCCGTCGAAGACCTCCGGGCCGGCGAGGACGAAGGCAGCGGCCGCCACCGAGCAGGCGCGGCGCTCCGCCTCGAAGACTCCCTCCGCCGCCGCACCCACGAAGAGCTCGGCCCCGGCCACCGCGTCGAGCCCGGCCGCACCCAGGACCTCGGCCTCCGCACCGGCCGCCCCCAGGCCCGCCACGTCGGCCGCCCCCACCTCGGCCCAGGCCGCCGTGCTCGCCCTGGTCAACCAGGAGCGGGCCAAGGTCGGATGCAGCCCAGTGACCGCGAGCACCTCGCTGGCCTCGCTCGCCCAGAACTTCAGCGACGACATGGCGGCCCGCGGGTTCTTCGACCACACCGACCCCGACGGACAGTCCCCGTGGGACCGCGCCGCCAAGGCCGGCGTCTCGGGCCTCGGCGGGGAGAACATAGCCCGCGGCCAGGCCGATGCCGAGGCCGTGATGGAGGCCTGGATGAACAGCGAAGGCCACCGCGCGAACATTCTCAACTGCGACTACAAGACGCTCGGAGTCGGTGTCCACTTCGGCTCCGGCGGCCCCTGGTGGACGCAGGACTTCGGCTTCTGACACGTCGCGGGACGCCCCCGGGCCCGCTCCCACCCCGTACGCCCCACTCGCTCACCCACGGAATGCGCAATCCCGTGGAAAGCGCTGTGCGGGCGTACGCTGGTTTTCATGGAAGAGACCGGCGGCAGCGCACCGGCCGGGAGCGGCCCGGACAGCACCCTCCCCTTCGACGTGTTCTCCCGGCAGTGCCCCTCGCGCGGCACCCTGGAAAACGTCACCGGTCGCTGGGGAAGTCTGACCCTGGGCGCGCTGTACGAGGGCAGCCTCCGGTTCAACGCCCTGCGGCGCCGGGTCGACGGGGTGAGCGAGAAAATGCTCTCCCAGACCCTGCACGCCCTGGAGCGCGACGGACTGGTGCACCGCGAGGCCCGGCCGACCAACCCCCCGCGCGTCGACTACGAGCTCACCCCGCTGGGGCGGCAGGTCGCCGGGCAGCTCCTCGGCCTCATCCAGCTCGTCGAGGGCCGGATGTCCGAGGTCCTGGCGGCGCGGGGGCGGTACGACGAGGCCCACACGCACCAAGGCTAAGCGCGCGGCGGTCGCTGGCAGCGGGGGCAGAAGTAGCTCGACCGGTTCATCCAGGCGCGGCGCCGCATCGGCGTACCGCAACGGTTGCAGGGCTGGTCCTCACGCCCGTAGGCGTCGAGCGAGCGGTCGAAGTAGCCCGACTCGCCGTTCACGTTCACGTAGAGGCTGTCGAAGCTCGTGCCGCCCTGCGCCAGCGCCGCGTTCATCACGTCGCAAACGTGACCGAGCAGTTCGGCCGACTTGGGGCGGGTCAGGGTCGCCGTCGGCCGGTCGTAGTGCAGCCGGGCGCGCCACAGCGCCTCGTCCGCGTAGATGTTGCCGACGCCGCTGATCAGTGACTGGTCGAGCAGGGCGCGTTTGACCGTCGTGCGCCGCAGTCGCAGCGCGGTGTGGAAAGCGGCCTCGTCGAAGGCCGGGTCCAGGGGGTCGCGGGCGATGTGCGCGATGATGTCCGGCAGTCCGTCGGCGGTGTTCTCGTGGAGGGAGAGCCCGCCGAAGGTGCGCTGGTCGACGAAGCGCAGCTCGGTACCGACCGCGTCGTCGAAGCGGATCCTGATCCGCAGATGCTTCTCGTCGGGTGCGCCCTCGGGCTGCACGAGCAGCTGACCGCTCATGCCCAGGTGGCCCAGGAGCGAGGTGGCCGCGTCATCGAGCGGCACCCACAGGTACTTGCCGCGGCGCATCGCCGTCCCCAGGCGGACGCCGCCGAGCCGGGCCGCGAAGTCCGCACCGCCCGCGAGATGCCGGCGGACCGCACGCGGGTGCAGCACGTCGACCTCGCCGACCGTGCGCCCGGCGACCCAGCGCTCAAGACCGCGCCGGACGACTTCGACCTCGGGCAGCTCGGGCACGGTGGCGCTCCTGTATCTGTGGCTGGACCTGGATGTGGACAGGAAGAACCCCCCGGCGCGCTGGGCACCGAGGGGTTCTCGAGGTCAGGCAGGAGCAACGTCCGTGGACGCCGGGTCGGCAGGGGTGTCGGCGGCCCCTCCGTCGGCAGCGGACTTCGCCGCGGCCTCCCGTGCTTCCGCGGCGGCGCTGATCTCGCGCCAGGCGGACTCGGCCGCCTGCTGTTCCGCTTCCTTCTTGCTACGGCCGGTGCCGGTGCCGTACGAGACACCACCGACGCGAGCAGCAGCAGTAAAGGTCTTCTCGTGGTCCGGGCCGGTCTCCGTGACGAGGTACTCGGGGACTCCGAGACCCTCGCTCGCGGTGAGCTCCTGGAGGCTGGTCTTCCAGTCCAGGCCGGCGCCGAGGTTCGAGGACCGGTCGATCAACGGGTCGAAGAGCCGGTGAACCAGCTCCGAGGCCACGTCGAGGCCCTGATCGAGATAGACCGCACCGATCACCGCTTCAAGGGTGTCGGCGAGGATGGACGCCTTGTCCCGGCCACCCGTGCCCTCTTCACCCCGGCCGAGCCGGATGAAGGAGCCGAGTTCGAGGCCGCGGCCCACTTCCGCAAGCGCACGCGAGTTGACCACCGCGGCCCGCAATTTGGCCAGCTGGCCTTCAGGCAGGTCGGGGTGAGTGCGGTACAGCGTGTCCGTGACCACCAGGCCGAGCACCGAATCCCCGAGGAATTCGAGCCGCTCGTTGGTGGGCAGACCGCCGTTCTCGTACGCGTACGAACGATGGGTCAGCGCACGCACCAGAAGGGCGGACTCGAGGTGGTACCCGAGCCGCCCTTCCAGAAGCGTGTGGGACGAGGCTGTGTTGACGTTGTCTGCCTGCTTCTTGGCGTGGGACAACTCAGACATCGGGCCTCTCACCAGCCGCTCAGACCTCGAGGACCTGGCGCTTGTTGTACGTGCCGCAGCTGGGGCACGCGATGTGCTGCAGCTTCGGCTCCTGGCAACGCTCGCACGAAACCAGGGTGGGGACCGCAGCCTTCCACTGCGACCGGCGGTGGCGCGTGTTGCTGCGCGACATCTTCCGCTTCGGAACAGCCACGGCTACTTCTCCTGCTTCTCGTCGGCGCCTGCTTCGGCGCCGCCCATGTTGTCCTTCTCGCCGTCCTGAACGGTCTCGGCGAGTCCTTGCAATGCCGCCCAACGAGCATCGACGACATCGTGGTGGTGGCCCGGATTCTCGTCCAGCCTGATCCCGCATTCGGAACACAGGCCGGCGCAGGTCTCCGTGCACACCGGCTGCATCGGCAGTGCGAGCACCACCGCATCACGCAGCACCGACTCGAGGTCGAACAAGCCGTCCTCGAGGAAGTACCTGTCCTCGTCGTCCTCGGCGTCGTCGACCGGGTCCGCGGTCTTGCTGCGGTTCCGGTCATCGGCGTCAGGGTACGAGAACATTTCCTGGAAATCCGCCTCGACCTCAAGGGTCAGCGGCTCCAGACACCTTACGCACTCCCCCTCGGCGGTCGCACGGGCGGTGCCTGTGACAAGCACACCTTCCATGACCGATTCGAGGCGGACGTCCAGCTCCACGGGTGCGCCTTCCGGCACACCGATGACCCCGTCGATGCCGAGGTCCTTGGGGGCGTCCGCCGAGCGGGTCAGCCGCTTGAGGGCACCCGGACGCCGACCCAGCTCGTGCGTATCGAACACGAGGGGGTTGCGGTGGTCGAGGTGGCCGTTCAGGGCTTCTCCTGCTTTCGAAATCGTGCGCATCACGCGGGGTGGGGGTGGGGCCGGCCCGTTCGGAGTCGAAGCGGGCAGCCGGGATCGCGGACATACGCGCGACCGAAGAACCAGGATACTGGACACACCGCCCAGCTCCCAATCCGGCCCGGAGGCAGGACCGGGACCCGGCTCCCGGTGGGACTCAGCGCTCCTGTTCGTACCGGCGGAGCTGCTCCAGGTCGATCATGCCGGTGTCGAACAGGCTGGTCTCGTCCAAGGCGCCCTCGCCGTGCTGCTGCGGGGGCTGCGCCGGCTGCTGCCAGGCGTCGTAGCCCTGCGCCGGCATCGGGGCCTGGGCCTGGTTCGGGTCGTAGCCCTGTTGCTGGTACCCGGCGTACGGATCGGGCTGCTGCTGGTACCCGTACGGGTCGGGCTGCTGCGTCTGATCCTGGTACGCGTCCTGCCGCGGCTGCTCCTGGTAGCCGTCCTGCTGCTCCTGGTACGCGTACGTCTGCGCGTACTGCGGCTCCGGCTGGGCCGCGTACCGCGGCTCGCCGTGCTGCCGGGGCACCGGAAGCGGTTCGGGGGCGGCGAGCTCGGCCAGCCCGGCCCAGTGGTCCTCGTCGCTGGTGTGGCCCTGGGCGCCGGCGGCGTCCTGCGCGGCCATGTGCGCGCCGAGATCGTCGGTGGCGACCCGGCCGTGCAGCTTCTGCCGGCCCCGGCCGACGGCCTCCAGCGTCTTGGCGAGCACCGCCTCGAAGGCGCCGAGCTTCGTGTCGACGTACTCGTCGGCCCGGCGCTGGAGCGTGGCCGGGTCGGAGCTGCGCTCGGGGGCCTCGGCGAAGTCCGGGTCCTCGTAGCCCTGCTCGTCGAAGCCCTGGCCGCGGCCGAGGAGCTTCTCGCGGCCCCGGTCGACGGAGCCGATCGTCTTGGTGAGGACGACCTCGAAGTTGGCGAGCTTGCTGTCGACGTACTCGTCGGCCTCGGCCCGGACCTCCTCGGCGTCCTTGCGGGCCTCGCCGAGGATCCGGTCCGCCTCGGCCTGGGCCTGCCGGGCGATCTCCGTGCCGGCGATGAGCGAGCCGCGCTCGGCGTGGGCGCTCTCGATGATCCGGCCGGCCTCCTGGCGGGCCTGCTCGACGAGCTGCTCGTGGCCGCCGATGACCTGCGCCGCCTGGGCGAGCGAGCCGGGCAGGGCCTCGCGCACCTCTTCGAGCATCGAGAGCAGTTCGGCGCGGTTGACCACGCAGGATGCCGACATGGGCATGGATCGGGCGTTCCCGACCGCTTCGACGATCTCGTCGAGCTTCTTCTGCACGTCCACCGTGTGCTCGCCACTCTCTACTGCCGATTGGAGACGGACGGGACGACTGTACGGCCAGTCGGCTCCCGCCCGACACCTGGTGACGGACCGTCAGTGCGTCACTGCTGAGCGAGGCGCCCGGTCAGTGCCTCGTGGACCAGCGGCGGTAGCAGGTGCGAGACGTCCCCGCCCCAGGCCGCCACCTCCTTGACCAGGGAGGACGACAGGAAACTGTAGGTCGGGTTGGTCGGCACGAAGAGCGTCTCGACCCCCGAGAGCCCGTTGTTCATCTGGGCCATCTGAAGCTCGTAGTCGAAGTCGCTGACGGCCCTCAGGCCCTTCACGATCGCCGGGATGTCGCGCTGCTTGCAGAAGTCGACCAGCAGCCCGTGGAAGGACTCGACCTGGACGTTGCCGAAGTCCGCGGTGACCTGGCGGATCAGCTCGATCCGCTCGTCGACCGTGAACAGGCCCTTCTTGGACTGGTTGATCATCACCGCGACATGTACGACGTCGTACAGCTTCGAGGCACGGCCGATGATGTCGAGATGTCCGTTGGTGATGGGGTCGAACGACCCCGGGCAGACGGCGCGGCGCAACTTGATTCCCTCGCTCTCCGGTCCGGTCATCGTGCGTCTTCGCACGTAGCGGCGGCGCGACCGTACCAAAGCGTTCCCTCGCCGTAGCGACGGGCCCGCAATGGCTCGAATCCCTTGGGCCAGCCGAATTCTCCGCCTCTGGTGCTGCGTTCCACCGTGACGAGCGCATCGTCTGTGAGCCACCCCTGCGTACGGAGTGTGAGCAGGATCTCGCGAAGATCGTCGTCGGTGACGGCGTACGGAGGGTCGAGGAAGACCACGTCGTACGGGTCCGCGGGCGCCGGTCCCGTCACGATCTGTTCGGCTCTGCCGGCACGGACCTCGGCGCCGGGCAGGCCCAGGGTGCGGACGTTGTCCCGGACGGTGCGGACGGCCTTGGCGTCGGCCTCGACGAGCAGGGCGTGGACCGCTCCGCGGGAGAGCGCTTCGAGGCCGACGGCCCCCGAGCCCGCGTAGAGATCGGCGATCCGGATGCCGTCGAGGGTGCCGAGGAGCGCCTGCCAGGTGGAGAACAGGCCCTCACGCGCGCGGTCGGAGGTGGGGCGGGTGCCGGTGCCGGGCGGGACGGCCAGGCGGCGTCCGCCTGCCACGCCTGCGATCACGCGGGTCATGGGTGTCTGATCCTCGGGTCGGGGCGGCGCGCAGGGTGCTGCGGGCGCCGTGCCACCCACGATATGGCGTCGGGCCTGCCGGGGCCCGGCCGGCCGCCTCCGTCGGTCACGGCCCGCCCGGCCCGGTCAGCCCTTGTCGAGGTACTCCTCACGTTCCTTGTCCAGCAGGGCGTCCAGCGCGACGCGCAGTTCGGGCAGGCGCTCCAGGTCCGGGTCGGCGGCCACGACCGTGACGGCCTCCTGGCGGGCGGCGGCGATGACCTCCTCGTCGTCGATGACGCTCAGCACCCGGAGCGAGGAGCGGACCCCGGACTGGGCCTGTCCGAGGACATCGCCCTCGCGGCGCTGTTCGAGGTCGATCCGGGAGAGCTCGAAGCCGTCGAGGGTGGCGGCGACGGCGGCGAGGCGGGCGCGGGCGGGGCTCGCCTCGTGGGCCTCGCTGACCAGCAGGCAGAGCCCGGGGGCCGATCCACGGCCGACCCGGCCGCGCAGCTGGTGGAGCTGGGAGACCCCGAAGCGGTCGGCGTCCATGATCACCATCGCGGTGGCGTTGGGGACGTTGACCCCGACCTCGATGACGGTGGTGGCGACCAGGACGTCGACCTCGCCCGCGGCGAAGCGGCGCATCACGTCGTCCTTGTCGTCGGGGTGCATCCTGCCGTGCAGCACCTCGATGCGCAGACCGGTGAGGGGCCCCTTGGCCAGCTGCTCGGCGATCTCCAGGACGGCGAGCGGGGGGCGCTTGTCCCCCTCCTCCTTCGCCTCCTTCTCCTCGGCGGTCTTCTTCTTGGCGCTCTTCTTCTTGGCGGCGTCGTCCTCGTCGTCACCGATGCGGGGGCAGACGACGTAGGCCTGGTGGCCGTTCTCCACCTCTTCACGGACGCGTTCCCAGGCGCGGCTGAGGAAGTGGGGTTTGTCCTTGGCGGGGACGACATGGCTGGCGATCGGCGAGCGGCCGGCCGGCAACTGGTCCAGGACGGAGGTCTCGAGGTCGCCGAAGACGGTCATGGCGACCGTACGGGGAATGGGGGTGGCGGTCATCACGAGCAGATGCGGCGGCTGCTTCCCCTTGGAGCGCAGGGCGTCGCGCTGCTCCACCCCGAAGCGGTGCTGCTCGTCGACGACGACCAGCCCCAGGTCGTGGAACTGCACCTTGTCCTCGATCAGCGCATGCGTCCCGATGACGATCCCGGCCTCGCCGGTGACCAGGTCGAGCAGGGCCTGCCTGCGGGCCGCCATGCCCATCGAGCCGGTGAGGAGGACGACCTTGGTGCCCTGCTCGGATCCGCCCAGCATGCCGCCCTCGGCGAGCTCGCCCATCATCTCGGTGACGGAGCGGTGGTGCTGCTGGGCGAGGACCTCGGTGGGCGCGAGCATGGCGGCCTGGCCGCCCGCGTCGACGGTGCCCAGCATGGCGCGCAGCGCGACCAGGGTCTTCCCCGAGCCGACCTCCCCCTGGAGCAGCCGGTGCATGGGGTGCTCGGTCGCCAGGTCGTCGAAGATCTCCTTGGAGACCTTGACCTGTCCGTCGGTGAGGGTGAACGGCAGCTTGGCGTCGAAGGCGTCGACGAGGCCGCCGGGGACCGGCCTGCGGGCGACGGCGGGCAGCTGGGTGTCCGCGTACCGGCGGCGGGCGAGGGCGACCTGGAGGACGAAGGCCTCGTCCCACTTGAGCCGGTCCCTGGCCGCGGCGACGTCGGCCTTCGTCTGCGGCCGGTGGATCTTCACCAGCGCCTCGGGCAGGGAGGTGAAGCCCCGGCCGTCGCGCAGGGCGGGCGGGAGCGGGTCCACCGCCTCCTGGGCGCTGGGCAGCACCGCGTCGACCGCCTTGGCGATCCGCCAGGAGTCGAGCTGCTTGCAGGCGGGATAGATCGGGAGCAGCTTGCCGGCGAAGGCGTCCACGGCCTCGCTCGCCCCGGCCTCGTCGACGGCCTCGGCGTCCAGCAGCTGGTACGTGGGGTGGGCCAGCTGCATCTTGCGGTTGAAGACGGAGACCTTGCCGGCGAACATCGCACGCCGGCCCGGCAGCAGATCCTTGTGCGGCTTGTGAACGCCGTGGCCGAAGAAGACCAGCTGGAGACGGCCGTGGCCGTCGGTCAGCGTCACCTCCAGGCGCCTGCCCCGGCCGCCGTTGAACGTCATCACGCGGGCGTCGTCGACCTGGGCGACGACGGTCACATGCTCGTCGAGCGGGAGGTCGGTCAGCGCCGTGAGCCGGCCGCGCTCCTCGTACCGCCGCGGGTAGTGATGCAGGAGATCACCGACCGTGTGCAGGTCGAGGTGCTCGGCCATCACCTTCGCGGTGGCGCCGCCGAGCAGCTTCTTGAGGGGTTCGTCGAACGCAGACACGCGATCCATTGCACACCACACCACTGACAGTTGTCCGCCGGGCAGCGCCGGAACCCCGGAATCCCCCGGCCGGCGACCGGTGACCGGTGAGCGGCGGCCGGGGGGCGGCGGCCGGCGCTACTCCACGCCGATCAGCAGCGGAGCGCACTGGTGACCGCCGCGGTAGACCACCGTGTCCACCGCCAGGTAGCCCTCGCGTACGTGTTCCTCCAGCCCCTCGGCCAGGGTGTCGGGGACGTCCTCGCCGAGGACCAGGGTGACGAGTTCGCCGCCCGCCGCCAGCATCCGGTCCAGCACCTTCCGGGCCGTTTCGGGGACGTCCTCGCCGATCACGGCCACATCACCGTCGATCAGGCCCAGGATGTCGCCGGCCTGGCAGATGCCCGCCATGGTCCAGGACTGGCGTTCGGCGACGGCCAGTTCGGCGTACCGGGTGGCGCCGGCCGCCGCGGTCATCGCGACGACGTCCTCG
Organism: Streptomyces sp. A0642; assembly: GCF_004795105.1. Classification (GTDB taxonomy): domain Bacteria; phylum Actinomycetota; class Actinomycetes; order Streptomycetales; family Streptomycetaceae; genus Streptomyces. The sequence continues at coordinate 25,065 of NZ_SSBL01000041.1, forward strand.
TCGAAGCTGCGGTCCGGTTCGTGGACGGCCAGGGCCGCGATGCCCTGGACCGCCGCCCTGGTGGGGATGAGGGAGACCCGGACGCCCTCGGCCCGGGCCTGCTCGGCGGCGGCTGCGGCGGTGTGGCGCAGGTCCCCGTCGTTGGGCAGGAGCACCACCTCGCGGGCGTGCGCGCGGCGGATGGCGTCGACGAGTTCGCCGCTGGCCGGGGGCTCACCGGGGCGCGCGAGCACCGTCGTCGCGCCGGCCTGGGCGCACAGGCCGGCGAGGCCGTCGCCCGGGACGACCACGACGACCGCCCGTTGGACGGGTTCGGGGCGGCCGTGCACCCGGTCCGCGGCGAAGTGCGTGATCCGGATCCGGTACGGCCGCCCGGCCTCGACCCCGGCCTCCACCGCCGCTCCCGCGTCGTCGACGTGCACATGGACGTTCCACAGCCCGTCGCCGCCGACCACCACGAGGGAGTCTCCGAGCCCGTCGAGGCGGGTCCGCAACCGCTCGACGGCCTGGTCACCGGCCTCCAGCAGGTAGATCACCTCGAAGGCCGGTCCGCCCTCGGGGTCGTCCGCCGCAGGGCAGTCCCCGGCCTCGGTGACGAACGCGGCGGGAGCCGCCGGTGCCTCGTACCGCCGCTCCGGGGCGCGGCCCGAGACCGCCTCCAGCAGCGCGCCGAGCACCGCCACCAGTCCCCGTCCACCGGCGTCGACGACCCCGGCCCGGCCGAGGACCGCGAGCTGACCCGGGGTCGCGTCCAGGGCCGTCCGCGCCCCTTCGTACGCCGCCCGCACCACCGCGGGCGCCCCGGCGCCGGCCGCCACCCGCGCCGCGGCCGCGGCCGCCTCGGTGGCGACGGTCAGGACCGTGCCCTCGACGGGGTGGGCGACCGCTTCCCGGGCCGAGGCCGCTGCCGTGGTGAGCGCGAGGCACAGCCGGCCGGCGCCCGACCCCTCGGCCAGGACCCCGGCCATGCCGCGCAGGAGCTGCGCCAGGATCGTGCCGGAGTTGCCTCGGGCCCCGATGAGCGCGCCGTGCGCCATGGCGCGTACCGCGTCGGCGGTGGAGGGGGCCGAGACGCCGGTCTCGTGGGCGGCGAAGACGGCCTCGACGGCGGCCGCCGCGGATTCGACGGTCAGGTAGAGATTGGTTCCGGTGTCGCCGTCGGCGACGGGATACACGTTGATCGCGTCGATGGCCTCGCGCTCCCGGCCCAGCGCGTCCAGCGCCAGTGAGCACCAGGTACGCACCGCGACGGCGTCCAGGTCGTCGGCGGTCTGCGGCACCTGATGGTCCTCCTCGAAACGCGTACCGGGGCGGCGGGCTGCACCGCAGGGTAGCCCCGGCAGACCGCCGGGACGGGTCCAGGGGCGGGGCGGGCGGCTGTGGACCCATGGTAGTTTCGTATCTCCGACGCAGCCGTTGTATGCTGCTTCGGTTGCCCGGCGAGAGTCGGGAACATTCCCCCGGTACCGCCACTTCAGTCAATGAATCCGGCGTGCCGGAATTCACTGTAAGTGCATCTGAAGTTTTGGAGTGACCCGTGGCTGCCAACTGCGACGTTTGCGGCAAGGGGCCGAGCTTCGGCAACAGCATTTCGCACTCGCACCGCCGTACGTCCCGTCGCTGGAATCCCAACATCCAGCGCGTGCGTGCCGTGGTCGGGCGGACGCCGAAGCGGCTCAACGTCTGCACCTCGTGCATCAAGGCCGGCAAGGTCGCGCGCTGACGTTCCCGTCGTAGCGCAGCCCTACCGGTTGCCCAAAAAGCCGGTCCACCTCGGTGGACCGGCTTTTTGCTGTGCCCTTCCGGGGACGCGCGGGACGGATGCGCGGGATACGGATCAGCGGCCGTCCCGCAGCCGCCACCCGTGGTCGACCGGGCCGATCCCCGATCCCAGCGGGAAGCCCGCCGCTATCGCGCCGGTGACGTAGCCCTTCGCGGCCCGTACCGCCGTGGGCACGTCCTGGCCGAGGGCCAGTCCGCAGGCGATGGCGGAGGCGAGGGTGCAGCCCGTGCCGTGCGTGTGACGGTTGTCGTGGCGGGGGGCGCGCAGCCAGTGGTCCTCCGAGCCGTTCGTGAGCAGGTCCACGGGGTCGCCCGGCAGGTGCCCGCCCTTGACGACGACCCAGCGGGGCCCGTATCCGAGCAGTACGGCGGCCGCGCGCCGCATTCCGGCCTCGTCGGTGACGGTGATGCCGGTGAGCTGTGCCACTTCGTCGAGGTTCGGGGTCGCCACGGTCGCGACGGGCAGCAGCTTCGTACGGACGGATTCGAGCGCCTCCGCGGCCAGCAGCGGGTCTCCGTGCTTGGAGACGCCGACCGGGTCGACGACGGCGGGGGCGTCCGTCCCGGCGAGGAGCGCGGCGACGGTCTCGACGAGCAGCGCCGACGACAGCATGCCGGTCTTGACCGCGCTGACGCCGATGTCGTCGACGACGCTGCGGTACTGGGCGCGTACGGCCTCCGCGGGCAGTTCCCAGGCCCCTTGCACGCCCCGCGAGTTCTGCGCGGTGACGGCGGTCAGCACGCTCATGCCGTGGACGCCGAGCGCCAGCATCGTCTTGAGGTCGGCCTGGATGCCGGCACCGCCGCCGGAATCGGATCCGGCGACGGTGAGCACACGGGGCGGTGCGGCGGAGGGTATGGGCATGTGCCGCAATCTACTGGGTCCGGGCGGGGCCCCAGGGCCTGTATTGATCACGAGCCTTGGTGACAGTCGTGATCAATACACCTAGACGTCCTCGATGTCGCCGAAGTGGTCCCAGCCGCCCTTGGCCGTCCAGGGCGCCCCGTCGACCGTGACCTGCGGCAGCGCCGAGGGGTTGAGGACCTCGCCGATCACCTTCCAGCGGGCCGGGAGCTTCACGTCGGGCGGGAACGTCGCGACGATCGCGTGGTCCTCGCCGCCGGTGAGCACCCACTGGAGCGGGTCCACGCCGACGGCCTGCCCGATGTCGGACATCTGGGACGGGATGTCGATGAGGCCGGAGCGCAGGTCGATGCGGACCTTGCTGGCCTCGGCGATGTGGCCGAGGTCGGCGACGAGCCCGTCGCTGACGTCCGTCATCGCGGTGGCGCCGAGCCCCGCCGCCGCGGGACCCGCGTGGTAGGGCGGTTCGGGGCGGCGGTGGGCCTCCACGAAGGCGCGCGGCGACCGGAATCCGCGCGAGAGGACGGCGAACCCGGCGGCGGACCAGCCGAGCCAGCCGGTCACGGCGACGACGTCGCCGGGCTGGGCGCCCGCCCTGGTGACGGGTTCGTGGTTGCGCAGATCGCCGAGCGCGGTGATCGCGACGGTGATGGTCTCGCCGCGCACGACATCCCCGCCGACGACGGCCGCCCCCGCGACCTGGCACTCGTCGCGGATGCCGTCCATCAGCTCCCCGGCCCAGGTGACCGGGAGTTCGGCGGGTACGACGAGGCCGAGGAGCAGTGCGGTGGGCACGGCCCCCATGGCGGCGATGTCGGCGAGGTTCTGCGCGGCTGCCTTGCGGCCGACGTCGTACGCGGTCGACCAGTCACGCCGGAAGTGCCGGCCCTCCAGCAGGATGTCCGTGCTGGCCACGACCCTGCGGTCGGGGGCGGTGACGACCGCGGCGTCGTCGCCGGGCCCCAGCCGTACCGCCGGAGTGGTGGTGAGCCGGGAGGTCAGCTCTTTGATGAGCCCGAACTCCCCCAACTCGCCCACGGTTCCCTTCACCGAGTCTCACCTCTCATCTATGGGGCCGGACGTGCGTCCGGCCTGCTTCAGCGGCCGGGTGCCCGCCCCGGCCGTGGAGCGCGGCCGCCTGCGGGAGCGGTCCGTCCTGCTGGTCACGGGCATGCCTGTCCCCCGTCCGCCCCGCTGAGCTTGCGGTCGCGGGCCGTCACTGCTGTCGGTACTGTCAAGAGATACGTCAACTTGTGCCTTCTGTACGCCACGCTGCGGGCGTCATCCGGCCCGCGGGTCTCCCCGCGGCCCGCGGCAACGCGATAACGTGGCGTCCCTTTCCCCCACATGATCCTCGTGGCCGCCCTGGAGGTTCCGTGGTACAGGCGTACATCCTTATCCAGACCGAGGTGGGCAAGGCGTCGACCGTCGCCGAGACCATCGCCAAGATTCCGGGAGTGATGCAGGCAGAGGACGTCACCGGCCCCTACGACGTGATCGTGCGGGCCCAGGCCGACACGGTCGATGAACTCGGACGCATGGTGGTCGCCAAGGTCCAGCAGGTGGACGGCATCACCCGAACCCTGACCTGTCCGGTCGTTCACCTGTAGCCCCCGTCTACGCTGGGCCGGTGACATCTTCCTGCCGCCGGCTCCTCCACCCCGTGCTCCTCGGTCCGTCCGCCGCCCTGCTGCTCCTGGCCGCGGTGGGCTGTACTTCCACGGATCCGTCGGCATCGGTCCCGGTGCCCGAGCCGTCCCCGGAAGCCGCAGCCTACTGCCGCGCGCTGCACAAGGAGCTGCCGAGTTCCGTCGCCGGGCTGGAGCGCAGTGATCCCACGCCCCGTTCGGATCTGACCGCCGGGTGGGGGGACGGGGCGATCGTACTGCGCTGCGGTGTCGCGCGCCCCGCGAAGATGGACGACGCCCAGTCGAAGGCGGCCGACGCCGACGGCGTCAACTGGCTGCTGGAGCAACGGAAGGACGACGGACCGCGGTTCACGACGACCCTGCGCAGAGCGTACGTCGAGGTCTCGCTCTCGCCCGCCTACGCGCACGACGCGACCCCGCTCGCGGCGTTCGCGAAGGTGGTCAAGAAGACGGTTCCCAGCAGCCTGTAGCCGGGCGGCGGGACATCGGGGACACGGCTCCCGGCAGGCGCGGGGAGTGCGCCGGAGCGCACTCCCCGTTCCGTGCCGGGTGTCCCTCAGCGCAGCCCGGTCGGCCGGTCCAGCGCCGCCTGGATGAGCCGGTCCACCAGCTGCGGGTAGCTGACGCCGCTCTCCTGCCACATGCGCGGGTACATGGAGATCGGGGTGAACCCCGGCAGGGTGTTGATCTCGTTGATGACGAAGCCGCCGTCCTCGGTGAGGAAGAAGTCGGCGCGCACCAGCCCCTCGCAGGAGGCGGCCTCGAAGGCCTCGACCGCGAGCCGCTGGACCTCGGCGGTCTCCTCGGCGGTGAGCGGGGCGGGCACGATGCCGGACGCCGCGTCGATGTACTTGGCCTCGAAGTCGTAGAAGTCGTGCGAGGTGACCGGCGGGATCTCGGCGGGCACGCTGGCGCGCGGACCGTCCTCGAACTCCAGCACCCCGCACTCGATCTCGCGGCCCCGCAGCAGCGACTCCACCAGGAACTTGGGGTCGTGGCGGCGCGCCTCCTCGATCGCCTCGTCGAGCCCGGAGACGTCGTCGACCTTGGTGATGCCGATGGACGAGCCGGCCCGGGCGGGCTTGATGAAGAGCGGCCAGCCGTGCTCGCCGGCGAAGTCGGTGATGCGCTTGCGGGCGCCCTGCGGGTCGTTGTCCCACTCGCGGGGGCGCACGACCACGTACGGGCCGACGGGGAGGCCGAAGGAGGTGAAGACGCGCTTCATGTACTCCTTGTCCTGGCCGACGGCGGAGGCGAGGACGCCGGCGCCGACGTACGGCACGCCCGAGAGCTCCAGGAGACCCTGGAGCGTGCCGTCCTCCCCGTAGGGACCGTGCAGGACGGGGAAGACGACGTCGACCTCGCCGAGCGCCTTGGGGACCGACCCGGGCTCGCTGTAGACCACTTCACGGCTGCCGGGATCCACGGAGAGCACCACGCCGCCCTCCTCGGACTCGGCCAGCTGCGCCACGTCGGGCATCGTGCGGTCCGTGATGGCCATGCGTTCGGGTTCGTCGGCGGTGAGCGCCCAGCGGCCGTCCGTCGTGATGCCGATCGGCAGGACGTCGTACTTGGTCCGGTCGATCGCGTTCAGGACCGCACCGGCCGTGACCACCGAAATGCCGTGTTCGGAACTGCGGCCGCCGAACACGACGGCCACACGCGGCTTGCGGAGCTGCTGCTCCGTGCTCTGGGGGAGGTTCTCGCTGCTCATATCGCGATGAGCGTACCTGCTGGTACAGATTGCGTCAGCGCGGCCGGGGCCGTCCGGGGCCGAACGGGTCAGCTGCCCGGGACCGGCCGGCCCCGCGACCCCGGTCCCATGTGCCGGTCGGTTCAGGGCCTTTCGTCCGGATCGCGCCGGGTCGGGGAGGGGGCTCCGGTGCGTGCGGCCGCACGGCGACCGACGACAACGCGGCAGATGTGCGTGCCCGACCCCGCGCGCCCGGCATGACCCGGTCGAGAGGCCCTAACTCCGTTCGGCCTTGGCGCTGCGCGACATCAGCTCCTTGAGCGCCACCAGGGGCGGCTTGCCCTCGTGCACGATGCCGACGACCGTCTCGGTGAGGGGCATCTCGACGTCGTGCCGACGGGCCAGGTCGAGCACCGATTCGCACGACTTGACGCCCTCGGCGGTCTGCTTGGTGACGGCGATGGTCTCCTGGAGCGTCATGCCGCGGCCGAGGTTGGTTCCGAAGGTGTGGTTGCGCGAGAGCGGCGACGAGCAGGTCGCCACCAGGTCGCCGAGGCCCGCCAGACCGGAGAAGGTCAGCGGATCGGCGCCCATGGCCACGCCCAGCCGGATGGTCTCCGCGAGGCCGCGCGTGATGAGCGAGCCCTTGGTGTTGTCGCCGAGGCCCATGCCGTCGGCGATGCCGACGGCCAGCCCGATGACGTTCTTGACGGCGCCCCCGAGCTCGCAGCCGACGACGTCGGTGCTGGTGTAGGGGCGGAAGTACGGGGTGTGGCAGGCGGCCTGGAGGCGGCGCGCGACGGACTCGTCCCGGCAGGCGACGACGGCCGCGGCGGGGCGGCGTTCGGCGATCTCCTTGGCGAGGTTGGGACCGGTGACGACGGCGATCCGGTCGGCGGAGATCTTCGTGACGTCCTCGATGACCTCGCTCATCCGCTTCGCGGTGCCGAGTTCGACGCCCTTCATCAGCGAGACCAGGACCGTCTGCGGCTCCAGGTGCGGGGCCCAGCCGGCGAGGTTGGCGCGCAGCGTCTGGGACGGCACGGCGAGCACCGCGAAGTCGGCGCCGCGCAGTGCTTCGGCGGCGTCCGTCGTGGCCCGGACCGAGGCCGGGAGTTCGATGCCCGGCAGGTAGTCGGGGTTGGTGCGGGTGGTGTTGACGGCGTCGGCGATCTCGGCCCGGCGTCCCCAGAGGGTGACCTCACAGCCGGCGTCGGCGAGGACCATGGCGAAGGCCGTACCCCATGAGCCGGTTCCGAAGACGGCTGCCTTTACGGGGTGCGTCACTTGGTTCCCTCTCCTTCGGCCTTGCGCCGTTGTTCCGCACGGGCCTTGCGGTGGTCGTACAACCCGGCGGGGGCCGGCAGCCCCCGTACGTCGGCCAGCTGCTCGGTGATCGCGCGCATGATGACCTCGGTCGCCTCGCGCAGCACGTCGGGCGTCGGCTCCTTGCCGTAGAACCGTGAGAGGTCGACGGGCGGACCGGCCTGGACCTGGAGGGTCTTGCGGGGGAAGAGCCGCAGCTTCCTGTCCTTCGCATAGGGCGGCATCGCCAGGTTGGCGCCCCACTGGGCGACCGGGATGACCGGGGCCCTGGTCATCAACGCGACGCGGGCGGCCCCGGTCTTGCCGGCCATCGGCCACATCTCGGGGTCGCGGGTGAGGGTTCCCTCGGGATAGAAGGCGACGCACTCGCCCCGCTCGATGGCGTCCACGGCGGCCCGGAAGGCGTCCAGCGCGTTCGTCGTCTCGCGGTACACGGGGATCTGCCCGGTGCCGCGCAGCATCATTCCGACGAAGGGGGTCTTGAAGAGGCCCGCCTTGGCGAGGAGCCGCGGTACGCGTCCGGTGTTGTACTGGAAGTGCCCGTACGAAAGCGGGTCGAGGTAGGAGTTGTGATTGACCGCGGTGATGAATCCGCCGTCGGCCGGAATGTGTTCCATTCCCCGCCAGTCGCGCTTGAACAGAATCACCAGCGGCGGCTTCGCGATGACCGCTGCCAGGCGGTACCAGAAGCCGATTCTGCGGCGGGACACTCGGACACCTTCCTGTATGGCCTGCTGGAGGAGCCGACTGCCGACCGACTACCGACGGTCAAGTCTGGCCCCAGGCCCCTGCTCTGTCGAGGAACACCGTACGCCTCGCCCCGGGGACCGACCCTCCGGGTTGTCGCACCGGCAGGCGAGAATAGGCGGCCATGCGCATCGAGGGGGAGACCGCCACGAACACCGACCCGACCGGTCCCTGGTCCCTGGTCGTCCCGTTGAAGCCCTTGGCGCTGGCGAAGAGCAGGCTGGCGCCCGCTTCCGGCGCCCTGTTGCGGCCGCGGCTCGCCCTGGCGTTCGCCCGGGACACCGTGTCCGCCGCGCTGTCCTGCCCGGAGGTCGCCGATGTGGTGGTCGTCACGGACGACGCGGCGGCGGGGGCGGCGCTGGCGGCCCTGGGGGCCCTGGTCGTGGCCGATACCCCGGCCGCCGGGCTCAACGCCGCCCTCGCACACGGTGAGCGGGTCACCCGGTCGCGCCGGCCGGGGGCGGCGGTCGCCGCGCTCAACGCCGATCTGCCCGCTCTGCGGCCGGCGGAATTGTCCCGCGTACTCGAATTTTCGGCCGCTTTTCCCCGGACTTTCGTGACCGATTCCGCGGGAATCGGAACGACATTTCTCGCCGCTGGGCCGGGAGTGGAATTGCGTCCCGCTTTCGGCGGCCCGTCCAGGGCCCGGCATCTCGCGTCGGGGGCGGTGGAGGTCACGCTGGCCGGTATCGATTCGGTACGCCGGGACGTGGACACGGGCGACGACCTGCGGGCGGCGCTGGCGCTGGGCGTCGGCCCGTTCACGGCGGGGCGCTGGGCCGCGGGAGTGCGCGCGGCGGACCGATAGGCTGCCGCCATGCAGGCGACCTCGTACACGTACGACCCCGAGACCCGCACCGGCAGCGTGCTGCTGGACGACGGCACCCCCGTGGACTTCGACGCCCCGGCCTTCGACGCCGGCGGCCTGCGGCTGCTGCGGCCGGGCCAGCGCGTGCGGATCGAGGGGCAGGGCGAGGGCGCCGGGCTCCGGATCACCCTGGTGACGCTGCAGACCTTCTGAGCCCTCGCACGCCCCCGGAACAGCCCGCGGGCCGGGCTCCCCTCGGGGAGCCCGGCCCGGCGCGTGTGAGGAGCCCTGCGGTTCCGGTCCTCACTTCTTGCGTGCAGTGGCCTTCTTCGCCGTGGTCGTGCGCGCGGTGGTCTTCTTCGCGGGCGCCTTCTTCGCCGTGGCCTTCTTGGCGGGCGCGGTCTTGCTCGCGGCGGCCTTCTTGGCGGGCGTGGCCTTCTTCGCCGCCGCCGGGGTGGCCTTCTTCGCGGCCGCCGGGGTCGCCTTCTTCGCGGCCCCCGTCGTCTTCTTCGCCGCCGCGGACGTCTTCGTCGGCGTGGCCTTCTTGGCGGTGGCGGTGGTCTTCTTCGCCGTCGCCGCGGTCTTCTTGGCGGTGGCGGCCTTCTTGGCGGTGGCCTTCTTCGCGGCGGCCTTGGCCGTCGTACGGGTGGAAGAACCGCCCGAGAGGCTTCCCTTGGGGGCCTTCTTCACGGCCACGTCGTTCTTGGGGAGCTTCTTCGATCCGCTCACCAGGTCCTTGAAGCCCTGACCCGCACGGAAGCGGGGCACCGAGGTCTTCTTGACCCGTACGCGCTCACCCGTCTGCGGGTTGCGGGCGTAGCGGGCGGGGCGGTCGACCTTCTCGAACGAGCCGAAGCCGGTGACCGAAACCCGGTCACCTGCGACAACCGCACGAACGATCGCGTCGAGCACCGCGTCGACGGCGTCCGCGGCCTGCTGACGGCCGCCGACCTTGTCGGCAATCGCTTCTACGAGCTGCGCCTTGTTCACGTCTTCCCCTTCGGAGACATTGCCCGAACGAAACTGTCCAGGCTTTTTCGCACGTTAGGCAGATATATACCGCAAATCAAACACGAAACGGGCTAATCACCCTAGTGCCGCAACGAAGTCGACCGCTGCGCAGTTCCGCAGAGTCAGTCACCTTCGGGGAATCGGCCCTCATCGAGGTCCTTCATCAACCGGTCCAGACGCCTTGCCGCATCCGGGAGATCGTGCTTCGCCGCGGCCGTGACGACCAGCAGCTTCCGGTTCAGCGCCATCCGTACGCCCTCCGGGACTTGCAGTGCACGCACTCGTGAGTGCGCTTCCTTCAATTGGTCGGCGACTTGGCCGTAAAGCTTGAGTTGGCTGTCGCGTTCCATGCACCGATTGTGCCATCTGGGGCGAGTTGTCGCCCGACGGGGTCTCAACAAGCGACTGCGCCCCCTACCAGATGGCAGGGGGCGCAGTACGGGAAACGTGCTGCTCAGGCGTTAATTGTACGTGGCTTGTGGGCCGGCCTGGCCGCCTCGTAGGCCGCGATGTCCGCTTCGTTCTGAAGGGTGAGGCTGATGTCGTCCAGACCGTTCAGCAGCCGCCAGCGGGCGTTCTCGTCCAGCTCGAAGTCGGCGGTGATGCCCTCCGCGAGGACCTGCCGCTTCTCCAGGTCGACGGTGACCTCGGCCGTCGGGTCGGCCTCGGTCAGCTCCCAGAGGGCGTCGACGACCTTCTGGTCCAGGACCACGGTCAACAGCCCGTTCTTCAGCGAGTTGCCGCGGAAGATGTCGGCGAACCGGGAGGAGACGACCGTCTTGAAGCCGTAGTTCTGGAGGGCCCAGACGGCGTGCTCGCGGGACGACCCGGTGCCGAAGTCGGGGCCGGCCACCAGGACCGACGCGCCTTGGCGCTCCGGGCGGTTGAGGACGAAGTTCTCGTCCTTGCGCCAGGCCTCGAAGAGCCCGTCCTCGAAGCCGTCCCGGGTGACCTTCTTCAGCCAGTGGGCGGGGATGATCTGGTCGGTGTCGACGTTGCTGCGGCGCAGCGGGACGGCCCGGCCGGTGTGTGCGGTGAAAGCTTCCATGATTCTCAGACTCCGGCGGGCGTACGGACGTCGGACAGATCGGCCGGCGAGGCCAGATGACCCAGCACGGCGGTGGCGGCGGCGACCTGCGGGGAGACCAGGTGCGTACGGCCGCCCTTGCCCTGCCGGCCCTCGAAGTTCCGGTTCGAGGTCGAGGCGGAGCGCTCGCCGGGGGCCAGCTGGTCGGGGTTCATGCCGAGGCACATCGAACAGCCCGCGTGCCGCCATTCGGCGCCGGCGGTGGTGAAGACCTTGTCCAGGCCCTCCTCCACGGCCTGCAGGGCGACCCGGACGGAGCCCGGGACGACCAGCATCCGTACGCCGTCGGCGACCTTGCGGCCGTCCAGGATCGCGGCCGCGTTGCGCAGGTCCTCGATCCGCCCGTTGGTGCAGGAGCCCACGAAGACGGTGTCGACGTTGATCTCGCGCAGCGGCTGCCCGGCGGTCAACCCCATGTACTCCAGGGCCTTTTCCGCGGCGTTGCGCTCCGAGGCGTCCTCGTACGAGGCGGGGTCGGGGACGTTCGCCGACAGCGGCGCGCCCTGGCCGGGGTTGGTGCCCCAGGTGACGAACGGCGCCAGCTCGGCGGCCTCGATGACCACCTCGGCGTCGAAGACCGCGTCGTCGTCCGTGCGCAGCGTCTTCCAGTACGCGACGGCCGTGTCCCAGTCCTCGCCCTGCGGGGCGTGGTCCCGGCCCTGCAGGTAGTCGAACGTGGTCTGGTCCGGAGCGATCATGCCCGCCCGCGCGCCGGCCTCGATCGACATGTTGCAGATGGTCATCCGGGCCTCCATCGAGAGCTTCTCGATGGCGGAGCCGCGGTATTCGAGGATGTAGCCCTGGCCGCCGCCGGTGCCGATCCGGGCGATGATCGCGAGGATCAGGTCCTTGGCGGTGACGCTGTCGGGCAGTTCGCCGTCGATGGTGATGGCCATCGTCTTCGGGCGGGCCAGCGGCAGCGTCTGGGTGGCGAGCACGTGCTCGACCTGACTGGTGCCGATACCGAACGCCAGGGCGCCGAACGCACCGTGCGTGGAGGTGTGGGAGTCGCCGCACACGACCGTGGTGCCGGGCTGGGTCAGGCCCAGCTGCGGGCCGACCACGTGCACGACACCCTGCTCGACGTCACCCAGCGGGTGCAGCCGGACGCCGAACTCCGCGCAGTTCTTCCGCAGCGTCTCGAGCTGGGCGCGGGAGACCGGGTCGGCGATCGGCTTGTCGATGTCGAGGGTCGGAGTGTTGTGGTCCTCGGTGGCGATGGTGAGGTCGAGGCGCCGCACCGGGCGTCCGGCCTGCCGCAGACCGTCGAAGGCCTGCGGGCTGGTCACCTCGTGCAGCAGGTGCAGATCGATGTAGAGGAGGTCGGGCTCGCCTTCGGCGCGCCGGACGACATGGTCGTCCCAAACCTTCTCCGCGAGTGTCCTACCCATCGCTTTCCCTCCGGCCGGCGTCGTCGCCGGCCCAACTAGAGATTCGGTGCGCCGCCGTCCGGCACCCCCGTGCGGGGCGGTGGCTACGGGCCGTTGTGGGGCCGCACGTACAGGTTCGCAACTTCCCTGGAAAATTGAACTTGCGTTTCACAGAGTGAGACGCGAGTATCGTCGTATGGACAACTCTAGCGGCGTCGGCGTTCTCGACAAGGCAGCTCTGGTATTGAGCGCCCTGGAGTCCGGGCCGGCCACCCTCGCCGGGCTGGTCGCGGCGACCGGGCTCGCACGACCCACGGCTCACCGGCTGGCCGTGGCTCTGGAACACCACCGCATGGTGGCAAGGGACATGCAGGGCCGGTTCATTCTCGGCCCCCGCCTGTCGGAGCTCGCCGCTGCGGCGGGCGAGGACCGGCTCCTGGCCACGGCCGGACCGGTACTCACGCATCTGCGCGACATCACGGGCGAGAGCGCCCAGCTCTATCGCCGGCAGGGCGACATGCGTATCTGCGTGGCGGCGGCGGAACGGCTGTCCGGCTTGCGGGACACCGTGCCGGTCGGCTCCACGCTCACCATGAAGGCGGGCTCCTCCGCCCAGATCCTGATGGCGTGGGAGGAGCCGGAGCGCCTGCACCGCGGCCTCCAGGGCGCCCGCTTCACCGCGACGGCGCTCTCCGGCGTACGGCGCCGGGGCTGGGCCCAGTCGATCGGTGAGCGCGAACCGGGCGTGGCCTCGGTCTCCGCCCCGGTGCGCGGCCCCTCGAACCGGGTGGTCGCCGCGGTCTCGGTCTCCGGACCGATCGAGCGGCTGACCCGGCACCCGGGCCGGATGCACGCCCAGGCCGTCATCGACTCGGCCGCCCGCCTGAGCGAGGCCCTGCGCCGCACGGGCTGAGCCGCCTCCCCCGTCCTTCTTCAGCAAGTGCCGCCCCAGCGTCGTGGCGGCCCCTCCGTACCGCGCACCTCAGCGCCTCATTTCTCCGGCGAGCGGTGGGCCAGCCGATCCGCCGCCCGGCGCCCGCGCTCCTCGACCGGCAGCGACCCGGTCGCCGCCGCCAGTCCGTACGCCGGCATATCAGCGTAGATGGACTCGTAGCCGCCCTCGGGCACCACATAGGTCTCGTGCCACAGCCCCACGTGCTGCCGGGACTTCTTCTCCTTTCGGTTGATCATCGCCCACGCCTTGCGGTGGAGCATGTCCGGCGCCACGGCGTACGCGTAGAGCTTCTCCTTCGACTCCCAGTACTGGACGACGTAGTACGTCCTCGGCGAGCCGGCCAGCAGTTGGTACCGGAGCAGCCCCCTGCTCCTGTCCTTGCTCAACTCCCGCAGCAGACGCGGCATCGCGAGGAGGACGGGGAGCCAGTGGTGCACTCCCCGGAAGTGGTTGATGCGCATCCCGATCAGCAGGATCACCACCTCCCCCTCGGCCGCCGCGGTCATCCGTCCCGGAATCGGTCGCGCGAACATGCGGGTCCCCCTGGGTTCGTTGGAGAGTGGAACTATCCAATGGTTGGATCGTGGCACCGCCCCCGGGGCGGCGCAAGGGAGGGGACGGAATGCGGCTCTCGGAACTGAGCGAGCAGAGCGGCGTGAGCACGGCGACGATCAAGTACTACCTACGCGAAGGGCTGTTGCCGCCGGGGCAGCGGGTGAGCGCGACGCAGGCCGAGTACGACGACAGCCATGTGCGCCGACTGCGGCTGATCCGGGCCCTCCTCCAGGTGGGCCGCCTCCCCGTGGCCACGGCACGCGAGGTGCTGAACCACGCCGACGACGCGTCCTTGAGCCGTACGATCCGGCTCGGCGCGGCCCTCTGGTCGCTGCCGCACGGCCCCGAGCCCGACGAGGAGGCCCCGGAGACGGCGATCGCCACCGCGGAGGTCGACCGGCTCCTGGACCGGCTGGGGTGGTCGACCGCGCGGGAGATCGGCGCCCTCTCCCCCTCCCACCGCTCACTGGTGGCGTCCCTGGCCACCCTGATCCGCCTCGGCTACCCGTGCCGGGGCGATTATCTGGCGGACCACGCGCGCCTCATGCACGAGGCGGCGGCGCGCGACCTGGACATGATGGAGACGTATCCCACACAGTCCGAGCAGGTGGAGATGGCCGTGGCCTCCGCGGTGCTGTACGAGCCGCTGCTCGCGGCGTTGCGGCGGCTGGCGCAGGAGGAGGAGTCGGCCCGGCGGTACGGACTGTGAGCGGGGCGCCGTACGGAGCGCGTCCGCGCCGGAAGGCCCGCGTGCACAAGCAGCCGAACGGCCCCCGTACACAAGCGGAAGGCCCCTCACCGGAGTGAAGGGCCTTCGCCTGTTGCTCTGTTGTACCCCCGACCGGATTTGAACCGGCGCTACTGCCGTGAGAGGGCAGCGTGCTAGGCCGCTACACAACGGGGGCTTGTTTACTGCGACTTGCTGGTGTTGCTGTCTTGCGCTGGGCTACCAGGACTCGAACCTAGAATGACGGTACCAGAAACCGTAGTGTTGCCAATTACACCATAGCCCATGGTGTTGCAAGTACCCCCGACCGGATTCGAACCGGCGCTACTGCCGTGAGAGGGCAGCGTGCTAGGCCGCTACACAACGGGGGCCCTAGCGATCCTGCATCGAGAGCGTGGGTGCGACCCAGATGTTCTCGCGGGAAGGATCTGTACCCCCGACCGGATTCGAACCGGCGCTACTGCCGTGAGAGGGCAGCGTGCTAGGCCGCTACACAACGGGGGCTTGTTCCTGCAACTTGCTGGTCTTGCTGTCTTGCGCTGGGCTACCAGGACTCGAACCTAGAATGACGGTACCAGAAACCGTAGTGTTGCCAATTACACCATAGCCCACTGAAACGCAACCCCTGAGGGCCTTGTCTCTGTCTGCGCTTCCCGTCCGGATCTTTCGTTCCGCTCGGGCGGCGCAGGAAGAACATTACCCGAAGGTGTCCGGCGCTCCAAAACGGGTATCGGCCGACAGCAGGCCGGGGAGCTGGTCAAGGGCCGTGATCCGGACCAGTTCGGGCCGCCCGCCCCGTCCGCGCCGGTCCAGCCAGATGCCCGCGAGCCCGGCGGCCACCGCGCCGCTGGCGTCGATGTCCGGCTCGTCGCCCACGTACGCCACCTCGTGCGGATCGAGGGCCAGCGCCTCGCAGGCCGCGTGGAACGCTCCCGCGTCCGGCTTGGAGACGCCCAGCTCGACGGCGCACAGCACCACCTCGAAGCGGTCCCGCACCCCGAGCGTGCGCAGCTTGCGGTCCTGGTTGTGGATGCTGGAGTTCGACAGGACGGCGTGGCGGTATCCGTCCGCGAGCCGGTCCAGGGCGGGCAGGGCGTCCGGGAACAGCTCCCAGGCCGCCTCGTAGTGCCCGGCGTGCCGGCCGAACCAGCCGTCGGCCTCCCCGTCGCTCAGCCGCCGCCCCAGGAACGCCCGCACGCGCTCCCTGCGCTGCCCCTGGAAGTCGACCTCGCCGGCCGCGAACCGTGCCCACTGCACGTCCGTGATGGCCTTCCACGCGTCGAGGGCCTGCTCCAGGGAGGCGTATCCCTCGGGCAGGCCCTCGGCCTCCAGGTGCTTGCGCATGCCGATGCGGTCGGCACCGGAGTAGTCGAAGATCGTGTCGTCGATGTCCCAGAGCACTGCGCGGATCGGCATGATCCGACTCTACGCGCGCCCG
>NZ_SSBL01000042.1 GCF_004795105.1 Streptomyces sp. A0642
ACCCGGCTTCCCCGTCCCCGGCCCCCGACGACACCTCAGCCACCCGCGACCCCCGGAGCCCTTCATGGGACGTTATGTGATCCGGCGGCTGCTGCAGATGATCCCGGTCTTCTTCGGCACCACGCTGTTGATCTTCCTCATGGTGAACGTGATGGGTGACCCCATCGCGGGTCTCTGCGGCGACCGCCAGTGCGACCCGGCGACCGCCGCCCAGCTCCGCACCGAATTCGGCCTCGACAAGCCGGTCTGGCAGCAATACCTCACGTACATGGGCAATGTCTTCACCGGCGACTTCGGCACCGCGTTCAACGGGCAGAAGGTCACCGAACTGATGGCGACGGCCTTCCCCATCACCATCCGCCTCACCCTCATCGCGATCGTCTTCGAGATCGTCATCGGCATCAGCCTCGGAGTCGTCACCGGTCTGCGCCGCGGCCGCCCCATCGACACCTCCGTGCTGATCCTGACCCTGGTCGTCATCTCCATCCCGACCTTCGTCACCGGTCTGCTCCTGCAGCTCCTGCTCGGTGTGGAGTGGGGCGTCATCAAGCCCTCGGTGTCCAGCGAGGCCCCGCTCAACGAGCTGCTCATCCCCGGACTCGTGGTCGCATCCGTCTCGCTGGCCTACGTCACCCGGCTCACCCGTACCTCGATCGCCGAGAACGCCCGCGCCGACTACGTGCGCACCGCGGTCGCCAAGGGCCTCCCCAGGCGGCGCGTCATCGTCCGCCACCTGCTGCGCAACTCGCTGATCCCCGTCGTCACCTTCATCGGTACGGACGTGGGCGCCCTGATGGGCGGGGCGATCGTCACCGAGCGGATCTTCAACATCCACGGCGTCGGCTACCAGCTCTACCAGGGCATTCTGCGCCAGAACTCCCAGACCGTCGTCGGGTTCGTCACCGTCCTGGTCCTGGTCTTCCTGGCGGCGAACCTGATCGTCGACCTGCTGTACGCCGTACTCGACCCGAGGATCCGCTATGCCTGAGCAGACACCGGACGAGGCCATCTCGTCCGCCGGAGCCGGCGGAACGATGGACCTCGCACTCGACGAGGGCGACACCCTCGAAAAGACTCCCGGCGGCCCCCGGGGGACCGGCCCCGACACCAAACCCCAGAGCCTGTGGTCCGACGCCTGGCGAGACCTGCGCCGCAACCCCGTCTTCATCGTCTCCGCGCTGATCATCCTGTTCCTGGTGATCATCTCGATCTGGCCGCAGCTCATCGCCTCCGGAGACCCGCTCGACTGCGACCTGGACAAGGCGCAGGAAGGCTCCCAGCCCGGCCACCCCTTCGGGTACGACGGCCAGGGCTGCGACGTCTACACCCGGGTCGTGTACGGCGCCCGCAACTCCGTGACCGTCGGCATCTGCTCCACCATCGGCGTCTCCCTGATCGGCAGCGTCCTCGGCGGACTGGCCGGCTTCTTCGGCGGCTGGTGGGACGCGATCCTCTCCCGCCTCACCGACGTCTTCTTCGGCATCCCCGTCGTCCTGGGCGGCCTGGTCTTCCTCTCCGTGGTGACCAGCTCCACCGTCTGGCCGGTCATCGGCTTCATCGTGCTGCTGGGCTGGCCGCAGATCGCCCGCATCGCCCGCGGCTCCGTGATCACCGCCAAACACAACGACTACGTGCAGGCGGCCCGCGCGCTCGGCGCCTCCAACGGGCGGATGATGCTGCGCCACATCGCACCGAACGCCGTCGCACCGGTCATCGTCGTCGCGACGATCGCGCTGGGCACGTACATCTCCCTGGAGGCGACCCTGTCGTTCCTCGGCGTCGGACTGAAGCCGCCGGCCGTCTCCTGGGGCATCGACATCTCGGCCGCCTCCCAGTACATCCGCAACGCCCCGCACATGCTCCTCTGGCCCGCCGGCGCGCTGGCGGTCACCGTGCTCGCGTTCATCATGCTCGGCGACGCGGTGCGCGACGCCCTCGATCCCAAGCTGCGCTGAGGAGTCCGCTGCCATGTTGCTCGAAGTGCGCGATCTGCACGTGGAGTTCCACACCCGGGACGGGGTCGCCAAGGCCGTCAACGGGGTCAACTACTCGGTGGCCGAGGGCGAGACGCTCGCGGTGCTCGGCGAGTCCGGCTCCGGCAAGTCGGTCACCGCGCAGGCGATCATGGGCATCCTCGACATGCCGCCCGGCAAGATCAGCAGTGGCGAGATCCTCTTCAAGGACCGCGACCTCCTGAAACTCAAGAAGGAGGAGCGCCGGAAGATCCGCGGCCAGGAGATGGCCATGATCTTCCAGGACGCGCTCTCCTCGCTCAACCCCGTGCTGACCGTGGGGGAGCAGCTCGGCGAGATGTTCGTCGTGCACCGCGGGCTCTCCCGCAAGGACGCGAAGGCCAAAGCCGTCGAGCTGATGGACCGGGTCCGCATCCCGGCCGCGAAGGAGCGGGTCGGCAACTACCCGCACCAGTTCTCCGGCGGCATGCGCCAGCGCATCATGATCGCGATGGCGCTGGCCCTGGAACCCTCGCTGATCATCGCGGACGAACCCACCACCGCCCTCGACGTCACCGTCCAGGCCCAGGTGATGGACCTGCTCGCCGAGCTCCAGCGCGAGCTCAACATGGGTCTGATCCTGATCACCCACGACCTGGGCGTGGTCGCCGACGTCGCCGACAAGATCGCCGTGATGTACGCCGGCCGCATCGTCGAGACCTCGCCCGTCCACGACATCTACAGGGCGCCCGCGCACCCGTACACCAAGGGCCTGCTCCGCTCCATCCCGCGCCTGGACCAGAAGGGCCAGGAGCTCTACGCGATCAGGGGCCTGCCGCCCAACCTGTTGCACATCCCGCCCGGCTGCGCCTTCAACCCGCGCTGCCCGAAGGCCCAGGACGTCTGCCGCACCGACGTGCCGCCGCTCTACGACGTGGCCGAGCACCGACAGAGCGCCTGCCACTTCTGGAAGGAGACGCTCGATGAACGCTGACCACGCGGGGCGCAAGGAAGCGCGCGAAGAGGGCGAGGTGGCCCGGGCGCTCCTGTCCAAGTCACGGCAGGGGAGCGCGTACGCGGGAAACGAACCGATCCTGGAGGTGCGCGACCTCGTCAAGCACTACCCGCTCACCCAGGGCATCCTGATCAAGAAGCAGATCGGCGCCGTGAAGGCGGTCGACGGGGTCTCCTTCGACCTGGCGGCCGGCGAGACCCTCGGCATCGTGGGGGAGTCCGGCTGCGGGAAGTCGACCGTCGCACGGATGCTGGTGCACCTGGAGCGGCCGACGGCCGGTGTGATCCGGTACAAGGGCGAGGACGTCACCCAGCTGTCCGGCCGTGCGCTGAAGGCCGTGCGCCGCAACATCCAGATGGTGTTCCAGGACCCGTACACCTCGCTGAACCCCCGCATGACGGTCGGCGACATCATCGGGGAGCCGTACGAGATCCACCCCGAGGTGGCTCCGAAGGGCGACCGGCGGCGCAAGGTCCAGGACCTGCTGGACGTCGTGGGCCTCAACCCGGAGTACATCAACCGCTATCCGCACCAGTTCTCCGGCGGTCAGCGCCAGCGCATCGGCATCGCCCGCGGCCTCGCGCTCAACCCGGAGATCATCGTCGCCGACGAACCCGTCTCGGCCCTCGACGTCTCCGTCCAGGCGCAGGTCGTCAACCTGCTGGACCGGCTCCAGGCGGAGTTCAACCTCAGCTACGTGTTCATCGCGCACGACCTCTCCATCGTCCGGCACATCTCCGACCGCGTCGGCGTGATGTACCTCGGCCGGTTCATCGAGATCGGCACGGACGAGGAGATCTACGACCACCCCACGCACCCGTACACGCAGGCGCTGCTGTCCGCCGTGCCGGTGCCGGACCCGATGGCGCGCGAGTACCGCGAGCGGATCATCCTGCACGGCGACGTGCCCTCGCCCGCCCACCCGCCCTCCGGCTGCCGCTTCCGCACGCGCTGCTGGAAGGCGCAGGAGCGGTGCGAGCTGGAGGTGCCGCTGCTGGCGGTCCCCGCCTCCTTCCGGCTCACGGAGACCCCGGCCAGGCACGATTCGGCCTGTCACTTCGCGGAGGAGAAGCGGGTGGTGCCCCCGGAGGGGACGCTGGAGCAGGTGGGCGAGGGCGGCGGGGGCGGCGCCGGGGCCGGCCCGGAGGTGGAGACGGTGGACCGGGAGGCGCGGAAGCCGCCGCAGTCCGGTGCGCGGCCGGAGGCGTTGCCGGGTGCGGGCGACGACCCGCCGCCGCCCTCCGGCAGCAGCCGGGTCAGCTGAGCCGGCGGTCCGTTAACGCGAGGGCAACTCGGGCGTCTCACGTCCGATATACGGACCCGTCAGCATGGACCGCGTACGGCCGTGCGGGTGCCGTGGACCGGCCGGAAGGACGTCATGTCCCTCCGGCCGGTCGCCCGGGCGGGCCGCGCCGACGGCCCTCTTGTCGGGAGGACGGGCGCGGTGGAGTATCGCTGAGGTGATACTCACCCGTGGAGCAAGAGTGACCGGCGCCGCTCTCTGCGCGGTGCTCGCCCTGATCCTCGCGAGCTGGCTCGTACGGGACATCAGGGCCGTGGACGCCGACGAGCTGTGGCGCCACTGGGCCGGTTTCCCCGACGCGCGCCCCGAGGCGATTCCCGCGACCTCGCCCCTGGATGTCGCCCTGCTGCTGGTGTACGCCGTCGCCACCGTCGCCGCGCTGCGCTCCTCGGTCGCCACGACCGCCCTCGTCGCCACCGGAGTGATCACCCTCGCCGTCCGGCTGCCGGGGCTCTGGAACATCGGCAGCCGCCGGATGGAGACGCTGTTCTCCGACGATCTGCGCTCACGGGCGCTGATCTGCGCGTTCGTCGCCCTCGCCGCGGGTATCGCGCTGCTCATCACCGCCGGGGCGGGCCGCCGTCCGCCGGCCGGCTCCTACGAGCGGCTGCCCACCCGGCCGGGGCCGGGGGCCTCCGTGGCCGCGTTCCTGATGCTGGGTGCGGCCGGAGCGGTGCTGATCGCCTGGGAGATCCGCCAGATGGCGCGGTACCCCGAGATCTATCCCGCGTGGTACGTGGGCGGTGACGACCGGGTCCCGCACGGGGTGATCGACCCGCCGCCCGGGTGGGCCACCGCGGCGCTGGCGCTGCTCTGTCTGGTCGCGGGGGTGAGCGCCCTCTTCCACGCCGTGTACGCGCGGCCGTTCGGGCTGACGGCCGCCGCGCTGCTGCTGCCGGGCGGGGTGCTGGGCCTGGTCCGGACCGTGCACTACGACCTGCTCGACCACTTCGGCTCGCTCTCGACCGAGACTCAACTCACGGTTCTGAGCTGGCTCTTCGAGGGGTTCGCCGCGCTGGTGGTGCTGATCGCGCTGGCTCCGAGGGGCCTTCCCGACGTCCCCGACCCGTACGGCCCCGGGCAGGGGCCGTACGGGTCGCAGGCATCCGGGCCGGTGGGCGCCCACCCCTACCCCTCCGGGCCGTACGGCCCGGGGCAGCAGCCGCCGGCCCCGGGGTACGGATACCCGCAGGGCGGCGGCGGGTTCGGGCCGCCCCCGCCACCCTCGCAGCCGCCGCCGGGCTGGTAGCCCTAGGGTCTTTCGTTTGGGTCAGGCCGGACCCCGCGAGGCCGGCGTGATCCAAACGAAAGGCCCTACATGCCGAGTGACCGCTTCAGGAAGTCCACCTGGAGCAGCAGGAGGTTCTCGGCCACCTTCTCCTGCGGGGTCATGTGCGTCACCCCGCTCAGGGGCAGCACCTCGTGCGGGCGGCCCGCCGCGAGCAGCGCTGACGACAGCCGCAGGGTGTGCGCCACCACCACGTTGTCGTCCGCGAGCCCGTGGATGATCATCATCGGCCGGACCTGCTCGGCGGCGTGCGAGAGCCCCTCGTCGGTGAGCAGCGAGTTGGCCGCGTAGACCTCGGGCTGCTTGGCCGGGTCGCCGAGGTAGCGCTCCGTGTAGTGGGTGTCGTACAGCCGCTGGTCGGTCACGGGGGCGCCCACGACCGCCGCGTGGAAGACGTCGGGCCGGCGCAGGACCGCCATGCCGGCCAGGAAGCCGCCGAACGACCAGCCCCGGATGCCCACCCGGCCCAGGTCCAGCGGGAACCGCTCCGCGAGCGCGTGCAACGCCTCGACCTGGTCGTCGAGGGTGAGGGCGAGATCGTGCTTGACCGCCTTCTCCCAGCCGGGCGAGCGGCCGGGGGTGCCGCGGCCGTCCGCGACGATCACGGCGAATCCCTGGTCCGCGAACCACTGCGAGGTGAGGTGGGGATTGTGGGCGGCGAGGACCCGGCGGCCGTGCGGTCCGCCGTACGGATCCATCAGGACGGGAAGCGGACCATCCGATTCCTTGTATCCGGTGGGGAGCATCACGGCGCACGGAATCCGCCGTGCGCCCCCTTCGGTGAGCTGCGGCCGGGCGGACAGGACCGGCTGCTCCGCGTGACTGGCGACGGTGGCGATCTGCTTGCCGTCCCGGAACACCCGGACCGTCGCTCCGGGCGTGTCCAGCGCGGTGGACACCATGACGGTCACCCCGCCCGACCGGACCGCCGTGTGGACGCCCGCGCCCTCCGACACCCGCTCGACGCCCAGCTCGTTGACCCGGTACACATGGCTCTCGCCGATCTCCGGCTCGGCGGCCCGCTCGCCGGCCGTCGCCGTGACGAGCAGGTCGGACTCCCCGATGTCCAGCACGGTCTGGATCTGCAACTGCGCCCCGGTCAGCGGCCGGTCGCCGACCGCGAGCACCCGGGCCCCGCCCTCGTCCGCGATCCGCACCAGCCGTCCGTCCGGCGCCCACGCGGGCACCCCGGGGAACAGCTCCAGCCACACCGGGTCCTCGTCCGCGTGCACCGTCCGGGTCGCCCCGGTCTCCGGGTCCACGGCCAGGTAGAGCTGACCCTGCTGGTCGCGGGCCTGCACCAGCAGCAGCGGCGCCCCGTCCGACGACCAGTGCACCCGCGCCAGATACGGGAACCGGGTCCGGTCCCAGACCACTTCGGTACGTTCCCCGGCCAGTCCTACGACGAAGAGCCGCACGTCGGCGTTGGGCGTCCCGGCCGCCGGGTAGGCGACCTCGGCGGGCTTGCGGTCCGGATGCGCGGGATCGGCGATCCACCACCGCCGCACGGGGCTGTCGTCGACGCGGGCCACCAGCAGCCGCTCCGAGTCCGGAGACCACCAGAAGCCGCGCGAGCGCTGCATCTCCTCGGCCGCGATGAACTCCGCGAGGCCGTACGAGACATCCGCGTCCTCCGGCTCCGCGAGCGCTCGGTCCTCCTCGCCGCCGGCGCCCACGACGCGCAGCGCACCCCTGGACACATAGGCGATGTGCCGCCCGTCGGGGGAGGGGCGCGGGTCGATCGCCGGGCCCGGCACGGGCAGGGCGCGCGTCGTTCCGGCCCGCAGCTCGGCGACGTACACCTTCCCGGAGAGAGCGAACGCCGCCAACTCGGCCGCCGCGTCCACCGCGTAGCCCACGATCCCCGACGACCCCTCGCGGCTCCGCTCGCGGCGGGCCCGCTCCTGGGGCGAGAGCCTTTCCGCCGAACCCCCCAGCAGCAGCGCCGGATCGGCCACGACCCGTTCCCGCGGGGCCGCGCCGTCGCTCAGGTCCAGCACCCAGAGCCGGCCGGAACGGTCGGTGCCCGACCCGGAGCGCACGAACACGACCCGTTCACCGTCGGGTGAAACCGTGAACGCGCGCGGTGCACCGAGGGTGAAGCGCATGGTCCGGGCCAACTGCAGCGGAAAGGTGATCTCTGACGAAGTCATATGCCGAACCTATCGGCCGGCCCCACCGCCCGTGCGCCCCTCGTGCTGCCGTGCCCCGATCAATGCATTGCCACGGATAGTTATGATCCGTAGCGCTCGGTGGGTATGAACCTGCTGGCTCCATGCGTGCTGCCCGTCCCGACCGTACAGATGGAGGTGAACCGCCGTGGCGCTCTCGATTTCGGCGGTGGTGCTGCTGGCGATCGTCGTCTTCCTGCTGATCCGGAAATCCGGACTGAAGGGCGGACACGCGGTCGTCTGCATGCTGCTCGGTTTCTATCTCGCCAGCTCGTCCATGGCGCCCACCATCTCCGAGCTGACCACGAACGTGGCCGGCATGATCGGGGGCATCAAGTTCTGACGCCCGCGGCCGTCGCCCCGGAGGGGGCCGGGGGTGTGGCCGCCGTCGGTCTCAGGCGCCGGCGGCTCGTAGGGTGGTCCCATGACGGACTTCCCCGCCCGGCGTCTGCTCCTGGTGCACGCGCACCCCGACGACGAGTCGATCAACAACGGCGCCACCATGGCCAGGTACGCGGCCGACGGCGCCCTGGTCACGCTGGTGACCTGCACCCTCGGCGAGGAGGGTGAGATCATTCCGCCCGAACTCGCTCATCTCGCCTCGGACCGGGACGATTCCCTGGGTCCGTGGCGACTGGGCGAACTCGCGGCCGCCATGAAGGAGCTGGGGGTCACCGACCACCGCCTCCTCGGCGGCCCGGGCAGGTACCGCGACTCCGGAATGATGGGCACCGAGCAGAACCGGCGCCCCGGGGCCTTCTGGTCCGCCGACCTCGACGAGGCCGCCGGACACCTCGTGGAGGTGATCCGCGAGGTGCGCCCCCAGGTCCTGGTGACGTACGACCCCGACGGGGGCTACGGGCACCCCGACCACATCCAGGCGCACCGGGTCGCGACCCGCGCCGTCGAACTGGCGGCCGACCCCGCGTACCGCCCCGGCTCCGGCCCCGCGCACACGATCGCCAAGGTCTACTGGAACCGGGTGCCGCGTCCGGTCGTCGAGGAGGGCTTCGCCCGGCTGCGGGCGACCGCCCCCGACGCGTTCCCGGGCATCGCCGCGATCGACGACGTGCCGGGTGTGGTGGACGAGTCCCTGATCACCACCGAGATCGACGGCGCCGGACACGGCGAGGCGAAGGCCGCGGCGATGCGGGCCCACGCCACCCAGATCGCGCTCGACGGCTCCTTCTTCGCCCTGTCGAACAACTTGGGCCAGCCCGTCCTCACCACCGAGTACTACCAGTTGGTGAGCGGCGCGCCCGGCGCCACCGGGGGAACCCGGGAACACGACCTGTTCGCGGGCGTCGCGGGCGATACGGGTGTCGCGGGCGTCACGGAGGCGGACCGGTGAGCGGGGACAGGCCGCGGGCCGCGCGGACCAACGCACCTCCGAGGGACATTCCGGCCACCGGCCCGGCCGCGCCCCTCAACCCCCGCCGGATCGCCTCGCTGCTGGGTCTGGCGGTCCTCGGCGCGCTCGTCGGCATCGCCGGAACGCTCGTCCAATCCGCCTGGTTCCCCGGCGGATTGCTGCTGGCCCTGCTCGCGTCCGCAGGCCTCTTCCTCGGCGGGCGGGTCCTCATGGGCGCGCAGTCCGGGGTCCTGGCGCCCGCGGCCGGGTGGCTGATTTCGGTCATTGTTCTGCTGGGCGGGAGACCCGAGGGGGACTACGTCTTCGGGGACGAACTGGGCCTCGCGCTCTTCCTGCTGGGCGGCATGGTCATCGCTGTGATCTGTGCCACCATGTCGCGGGCGGCCCAACTGGGGGCCGACAGCGGCCGACCTGGCAAGTAATGTGCCACGTCCGATCCCGTAATGCCCCCTGTCCGTCCGGGGGGTGCGCAGCCGTTTCCCCCGGTCGCGGGGTGTGTGTCGGTCGCGGCCAGTAAAGTGGTTCGCGTGTCGAGCCGTCCCCTGGCCTGCGGCGCGGGGGAAGTACGGGCGGCGGAGCCAATCGGGAGAACCTGCTTTGAGTCGTGAAACTGACAGTTCGTCCTCCGGGCCCCAGGGCCGCGGGGGAGCCGCGTACCCCTCGGGTACGCCGCCGTACGGATCCCGCCAGTATCCGTCGCTGCATCCTTCGCAGGACGCCCCGGAGGAGTCCCCGGAGCCTGCGGATCCGCCTCAGCCCGACGAGCCGAGGACCGAGACGACGCTGACGACGCGTATCCGGATCAACATTCCGGGCTCGCGCCCCATCCCGCCGGTGGTCATGCGTACGCCCATGAGCGACGTCGACGCCGGCGGCGAGCGCACCGGCTCCGTCCCGCGCCCGGCCGCCTCCGCGGCCGACGGCGCGCGGGCGGACGCCACCGCGCCGGGACCCGAGTCCCGGGAGACCGCGGCCGCGGCGGAGCCCGCTGCCGAGAAGCCGGCCAGGGAGAAGAGCGGCAGCGACTGGTTCGCGCCGCGCAAGCCCCCGGCCGCGGCCCCGGCGGGCACGAGCCCTTCGTCGGACGCCCCGTCGGGCGACGGCACGGACGGAGCGGGCTTCCGGGCCGGCGGTCCGGGCGGCACGAACGGCGCCGGGTTCGCGGCGAGTGGCCCCGGCGGCACGCATGGCTCCGGCTTCGCGGCCGGTGGCCCCGGCGGCACGGACGGGGCCGGCTTCCGGGCCGGCGGCCCGGACGGCCCGCACGGCGCCGGGCTCAGGGGCGAGGGCCCCGCCGACACGAACGGCTCCGGCTTCACGGCCGGTGGCCCCGGCAGCCGGCCGGACGGACCGGGCTCCGGCCCGGCGACCCCGCCCGCCGGTGTTCCCCGGGCCGATCTGCCCTACTTCTCCGACGGTTCGCAGCGCGCCGACGACCCGGACTTCTCCGACGGACCGCGGCGCGGCGACGACCAGGGCTTCTTCGACGGGCCTCAGCGCGCCGACGACCGGGGCGCGCCCGGGCCCGACGGTTTCGGCGGCGACGGCCCCGGCGGGCCCCGCTCCACGCCGAACCTCGGTGTCCGCACGCCGGGTCCCTCCGGCCCCACGACGGGACCGGCCACCGGCAGCTCGGCGCTCACCCCGGACCTCGACGGCCGGGCGCCCTTCGGTCCCGGACCCGGCGGACCCTCGGGTCCCGGGAGTGCCGGCGGGGTGCCGCCGCGCATGTCGGACGACACCGCCGTGCTCACCCCGCAGTTCGGGCCGGGCCCCTCCGGCCCGGGGGGCAACGTCTCGGGGGACACGCTGACCAGCGGCATCCCCGTCGTGCCCCCGGAGCACCGCTCGGGTGGACCGTCGCCGTTCCCCGGCACCGATTCCGGACCGCGCACGCCGGACGGCCCGATGGGCACCGGACCGGCCGGCCCGGGCGGGTTCGCCGCTCAGGCGCCCAAGCCCGCCGCCCGCACCACCCCGCAGTCCGCGGCGGCGAGCGCCCCGGCGAAGAAGGGCCGCTCCAAGCTGGTCATGCTCGGTGTGGCCGCTGTCTGCCTGCTCGGGCTCGCCTACGGCGCCGGCTTGCTGATGAACCACTCCGACGTGCCCAAGGGCACCACCGTCCTGGGCGTCGACATCGGCGGCGGTACCCGGGACGACGCCGTCGAGAAGCTGGACGCGGCCCTCGGCAAGCGGTCCAAGGCCCCGCTCCAGCTGACCGTGGACGGCAAGAAGACGCAGCTCAGCCCCGACAGGGCCGGGCTCTCCCTGGACAGCCAGGCGACCGTGCGCGCCGCGGCGGGCAGCGACTACAACCCCGTCTCCGTCATCGGCTCCCTCTTCGGCAACGAGCGCACCGTCGACCCGGTGATCCCGGTCGACGAGGAGAAGCTCGGTGTCGCGCTGAAGGACCTGGCGGGCGCCTCCGGAACGTCCGGCGACGGCACGATCAAGTTCCTGCCGGGCAAGGCTGTCGCCGTCCCGGGCAGGACCGGCAAGGCGCTCGACGTCAACCAGTCGATGGTCTCGGTCCGCGACGCGTACCGCGCCCAGGTCGAGACGGGCAGGGCCAACACCGTCCAGCTGCCCGTCACCACCCGCGAGCCCACCATCAGCCAGGCCGAACTGGACCGGGCGATGAAGGAGTTCGCGGAGCCCGCGATGTCCGGGCTGATCGTCATCAAGGCGGGCTCGAAGCAGATCCCGTTCGGCCCGGCCAAATCGCTGCCGAAGATCCTCTCGATGGTTCCGGTCGACGGCAAACTCGTCGACCACTACGACAAGAAGGCCATCGAGGAGCTCTGCGGAGGGGTCTTCGACGGCATCATGGTCACCAAGGGCGACGGTACGAAGCACCAGGTCGGCCCGGACGACGTGGCGTTCGCCATGCGGGGCGCGCTGCTCGGCAAGACGCCGGCCGAGCGGACCGTCACGATCGACCTCGGCGGCAACGGCTGACGCCGTCGTCCGTCCGCCCCACCGCCCCCGTCCGGACTTCCGGCCGGGGGCGGTGGCGTATGCCGCTCCGCAGGCCGCCGCCGTCACACGTACGGCATGACATCTGTCATCCCGGATTCACGACCCGTGACCCTGCCGGGCGCACCCCCTGCTGAGCCAGCCTGGACGCATGACAACGACAGCCCCCGAGACCGCCGCGGTGAAGACCGCCGTAGTCAGCTTCGAACAGGTCAGCAAGGCCTACGGAGACGTACGCGCCGTCGACGGGCTCACCCTCCACCTGCACCCGGGTGAGACCGTGGCGCTCCTCGGCCCCAACGGCGCCGGCAAGTCCTCCACCCTCGACCTCCTCCTCGGTCTGCGCACCGCCGACTCCGGTACGGTCCGCCTCTTCGGTACGACCCCGCAGGCGGCCATCGCCGCCGGCCGCGTCGGCGCCATGCTGCAGTCCGGCGGCCTCATGGAGGACGTCACGGTCGGCGAACTGGTCGGGCTCGTGTGCGCTCTGCACCCCAAGCCCTACCCGGTGAGCGACGTGCTGGCCCGGGCCGGCGTCGCCCCGATCGCCGACCGCATGGTCAACAAGCTCTCCGGCGGCCAGGAACAGCGCGTACGGTTCGCGCTCGCCACCGCCGGGGCCAACGACCTGATCGTGCTGGACGAGCCGACCACCGGCATGGACGTCACCGCCCGCCAGGCCTTCTGGGCCACCATGCGCGAGCAGGCCGACCAGGGCCGCACGGTGCTGTTCGCCACCCACTACCTCGAAGAGGCCGACGCGATCGCCGACCGCGTCCTGGTCCTGCACAAGGGCCGGATCCTCGCCGACGGCACCGCCGCCGAGATCAAGGCGAGGGCCGGAGCCCGCCGGATCTCCTTCGAGCTCGAGGGCGCGATCGACGAAGGGGCCCTGCGCGCGCTGCCGTTCCTCTCCACCCTCGACGTCACCGGCCACCGCGTCCGCATCCAGTCGCACAACGCCGACGCGACCATGCACGCCGTCTACGGGCTGGGCCTCTACCCGCGCGAGCTCGAAGTCGCCGGACTCGGCCTGGAGCAGGCCTTCGTCGCCATCACCGAGGCCGAGGAGGCCAGGACCGCATGCTGAATCTCTTCTCGTGGGCCCTCATCAGGCTCGAAGTGACCCGCACCCTGCGGAACAAGAAGTTCATGTTCTTCTCGATCATCTACCCGTCGGTGATCTACCTGCTGATCTCCGGCACCCAGAACACCACCGACAAGGTGCCGCACACCGATCTGACCCTGCAGTCCTTCTTCATGGTCTCCATGGCCTCCTTCGGCGCGCTGACCGCCGTCCTGATGGGCAACAGCGAACGCATCGCCAAGGAGCGCGAGAAGGGCTGGGTCCGCCAGCTCAGGCTGACCGCACTCCCCAGCCGCGGCTACGTCCTCGCGAAGATCGCCAGCGCGGCCATGGTCACCCTGCCGTGCATCGTCGTCGTCTTCCTCGTCGCGGCCTCCGCCAAGCACGTACGGTTCGACGCCTGGCAGTGGTTCGCCCTCACCGGTGTCATCTGGGCGGGCTCGCTCGTGTTCGCCGCGCTCGGAGTCGCCATCGGCTACCTCGCCAGCGGTGACGCGGTCCGCCCGATCAGCATGATCATCTACTTCGTCCTCTCGATCCTCGGCGGGCTGTGGATGCCGAGCGCGACCTTCCCGCAGTGGATCCAGAACATCTCCGAGTGGCTGCCCACACACGCGTACGCTGCCCTCGGCCAGGCCGTCGAAATGGGCGGCGCACCCCACGCCAAGGACGTCGCCATCCTCTGCGCCTACTTCCTGCTGTTCACGGGCGGCGCGGCCTGGCTCTACCGGAAGGACACCCTGAAAGCGTGAACGAGGACGAGATGCCCGTGGGCATAGGGCGGCCCCCGGCCACGGCGAGACAGGCCGGCGTCAAGCTCCTGTGGATCGGTATCTGGCTCGCCTTCATGAGCGCGCCGGTCAAGGACCTCGCCGACGGCAACCACACCCCCTGGGCCACCGCCCTCGGTGCGTCCGGGCTGCTGGTCTTCGTCGCCGGTTACCTCGTCCTGGTCTTCCGCCACACCTCGCGGGCACTGGACCCCTTTTCGGTCCGCGCCGCCCTCGCCTTCCTCGGCGCGCTGGCCGTCCTGCTCGCCCTGACGTTCGGCACGCCCTGGCTCGTCCTCTTCGTGTATGTGTCCGTCTCCGTGGGCGCCACCCTGCCGATGCGGACCGCCCGTTGGCTCATCCCCGCCGTCACCGCCGTCCTGGTGGCCATCGGCCTGACCGGCGACCATCCGCGCGAAGTCATCACGGCCCTGCTCTTCCCCGCGCTCCTCGGCGGCTTCGCGATGTCCGGCGTACGGCAGATGATCCGCACCACGATCCAGCTCCGTGAGGCCCGCGCCACCGTCGCCCAGCTCGCCGCCAACGAGGAAAGGCTCCGCCTCGCCCGGGACCTGCACGACCTGCTCGGCCACTCCCTCTCCCTGATCACCCTCAAGAGCGAACTCGCGGGACGGATGCTCCCCGCTCACCCGGAACAGGCGGCGGAGCAGGTCGCCGACATCGAACGGGTCAGCCGTCAGGCCCTCGTGGACGTACGCAGCGCCGTCACCGGCTACCGCAGGCCGACCCTCCCCGGCGAACTGGCCGGGGCCAGGACCGCCCTCGCCGCCGCCGGGATCGCCGCCGACGTCCCGGCCGAGGCCCCGGAGGATCTCCCCGAGAAGGCGGAGGAGGTGCTCGCCTGGGCCCTTCGGGAAGCCGTCACCAACGTCGTGCGCCACAGCGGCGCCGGCCGCTGCACGGTCACCCTCGCCCCCCGCCAGACACTCGGCGGACGCGTCCTCGAACTCACCGTCGCCGACGACGGCCGCGGCACCGCCGGAACGACGAGGGGCAACGGCCTGACGGGCATGGCCGAACGTCTCGCCACGGTCGACGGCACGCTCACCACCCGGCCCACCGAAGCCCGTTCGGGCAAAGGCTTCACCGCCGTCCTCAGCGTTCCGCTCGGAACCGGCCTAGGATCCCGGGAATGAGCATGATCAGACTCCTCCTCGCCGAGGACCAGTCCATGGTGCGTGAGGCCCTCGCGGCCCTCATCGGCCTGGAACCCGACATCGAGGTGGTCGCGCAGGTCGCCCGCGGCGACGAGGTGCTGGCCGCGGCCCGGGAACACGGCATCGACGTGGCCCTCCTCGACATCGAGATGCCCGGCATGACGGGCATCGAGGCGACCGCCGAACTGCGCCGCGCCCTCCCCGACGTCAAGGTCGTCGTCGTCACCACGTTCGGCCGCCCCGGATATCTGCGCCGCGCGATGGAGTCGGGGGCGGACGCCTTCCTGGTGAAGGACGCGCCCGCGTCCCAACTCGCCGAAGCCGTACGCAAGGTGCTCGCCGGTGAACGCGTCATCGACCCCACCCTCGCGGCAGCGGCCCTGGCCGACGGCGCCAGTCCGCTGACCGCGCGCGAGCGCGACGTGCTGCGCACGGCCGCCGACGGCTCGACCAACGCGGAGATCGCGGCCGCGCTCCACCTGTCCCAGGGCACGGTCCGCAACTACCTCTCCACGGCGATCCAGAAGATGGCGGCCCGCAACCGCGCGGAGGCGGTCCGGATGGCCCGCGAGAAGGGCTGGTTGTAGAACCTCTCCCTCGACGCCCCTTCCCCACCGGTCACCGGCGACCAGTCACCGTGTCGCCGTCACCAGCCCCGCCTCGTACGCGATGATGACGAGCTGCACCCGGTCCCGGGCGTTGAGCTTGGCGAGCAGCCGGGTCAGGTACGTCTTGGCCGTGGCGACGCTGATGAACAGCCGCTCGGCGATCTCCGCATTGGACAGCCCGCTGCCGACCAGCACCAGGACTTCGCGCTCCCGGTCGGTGATCGCGGTGAGCGGGCGCTGCGGGACCGGTGAGCTCGGCCGGTCAGCGAACTCCTTGATCAGCCGCCGGGTCACGCCCGGTGCGAGCAGGGCGTCGCCCGCCGCCACCACCCGGACCGCCGCCAGGATGTCCTCCAACGCCATGTCCTTGACCAGGAAGCCGGCCGCCCCGGCGCGCAGCGCGCCGTACACGTAGTCGTCGTCATCGAACGTGGTCAGGACCACCACATGGGCGGTGGTCGGGCCCGCCGCGATCCGTTCGGTGGCCTCGATGCCGTTGAGACCCGGCATCCGGATGTCCATCACCACCACATCGGGGACCAGTTCGGCGGTCAGGCGGACCGCCTCGTCGCCCGTCCCCGCCTCGCCGACGACCTCGATGTCACTGGTCTCGGCCATGACCATGCGCAGCGCGGTGCGCACCAGCGGCTGGTCGTCGGCGAGCAGGACGCGGACGCGGACCGGGGGCGGGGGGCCGGGTGTCTCCTCGCTCATGGCGTGCTCCTCGTAGCGGTGTCGGCACCTGCGGGGGCCCCGGCTTCTCCGGCTCCTGCGGTGGCCCGGGCCTCTCCGGCCGTTGCGGGAGTTCCGGCCTCCTCGGCCGTTGCGGCTGTCCCGGCCGCCGGGGACGGTATCGGCAGCCGCGCCGTCACCCGGAAGCCGCCCTCCGGACGCGGGGCGGCTTCGAACCGGCCGTGCAGCAGGGCGACGCGCTCCCGCATTCCGAGGAGGCCGAAGCCCGGTTCCGTGGTGTGGCCCGCGCCCCGGCCGCGGTCGGCGACCTCGATGGTGAGCTCCTCGGAGCCGTACACGACGGACACCTGGCAGGCACTGGTCGTGGCATGGCGGACCACGTTGGTCACCGACTCCTGGATGATGCGGAACGCCGACAGGTCGATGTCCGGCGGCAGCGGCCTCCGTTCACCCTCCCAGCGCACCTCGACCCTGACACCTGCCGCGGTCGTCGCCCGCGCCAGCCGCTCCACGTCGGCGAGGCCCTCCGCGGGCCGCAACGGCGACGCCTCCCGCCCGGCTCCCTCGTGTCCGGGGTCCTCCCGCAGCGCGCCGAGCATCCGGCGCAGCCCCGACAACGTCTCGCGGCCCGCTGTCTCCACCGCGCTCATCGCCTCGCGCGCGGCGTCCGGCCGGGTGTGCACCACCCGGGCCGCCGCTCCTGCCTGGAGGGCGATGATGCCCATGCTGTGCGCGACCATGTCGTGCATCTCCCGTGCGATCCGCAACCGCTCCTGGACCACCGCCTGTTGGGCCGTGCGCGCGGCCAGACGCTCGTCATGCCGGCGGGCCTCGTACGCCGAGCCGCCCACCAGCCAGGCGACGACTGCGGTCAGGGCGACGACCAACTCCGCCGACGTGCCGACGTCCCACCCGGCCAGCAGACGGACGGCCAAGAAGCCGGCGAGGGTGCCCAGCGCCATCAGGAGGGCGGCGAAACCGGTCCGGCGCGAACGGGCGGCGGTGATGAAGTACAGCGCCAAGTCGGCGGCCAGGAACTGGGCGAGCGGAATCTCTCCGACACTCAGAGGCATGGTGGCGAGCGCGGCGGCGCCGAGCACCAGCGCCAGGCCCTTCAGCGGACGCCGCTCCAGCAGCACGCATCCGCCCGCGGCCAAGGCCGTGGCGAGGAGGTGGGTGAGCAGACCGTCCCACCGGTAGAAGACGACCCCGGCCCGGACGGACGGCGCGTACTCGCCGGGCAGCCGCACCCGCACGAGGAAGGTGAGCAGCATCCCCGCGTACCAGGCCGCCCCCACCCACCAGCCCGGCGGGATGAGTTTGAGTCGGGGCAGCGAGGGCGTTGGGGACATGCGCCGATCGTAGCCAGAGCCTGGCGGACGGGCATCGGACCACAGTTGTACACCCTGGGTCGACACCTGCCCCGGCCGATGTCACCGCTGGTCCGAAGACGCGCGCAGGCGCCGGCGGCACAGTGGTGGAGTGATCGAAGTCAACGGACTGACCAAGCGATACGGCGACGCGACCGCCGTCAAGGACCTCACCTTCACCGTACGACCGGGAGAGGTCACCGGTTTCCTCGGGCCCAACGGGGCCGGCAAGACCACCACCCTGCGGATGCTGCTGGGTCTGGTCGAGCCGACCGCCGGAACGGCCACTCTGCGGGGCCGGTCGTTCCGCGACCACCCGCGCGGACTGCGGCACGTCGGCGCCCTCCTCGACGCGGGCGACGTCCACGGCGGCCGCACCGCCCGTGCCCATCTCGCGATGCTGGCCCGCAGCAACAGCATTCCGGGCGCCCGCGTGGACCAGGTGCTCCAGGACGTGGGCCTCGCGGGAGCGGCCCGTCGGCGCATCGGCGGCTTCTCCCTCGGGATGCGTCAGCGCCTCGGCATAGCCACCGCGCTGCTCGGCGACCCGCCGGTGCTGCTCTTCGACGAACCGCTCAACGGCCTCGACCCGGAAGGCGTCCTGTGGGTGCGCGGGCTGTTCCGCAGGCTCGCCGCCGAGGGGCGCACCGTGTTCGTCTCCAGCCACCTGATGACCGAGATGGAGCACACCGCCGACCGGCTCGTCGTCATCGGCCGCGGTCAGCTCATCGCGGCCGAGAGCCTGACGGCGTTCGCCGCCAGGAGTACCCGCCTGAGCGTGACCGTACGCACTCCCGACACCGCGGTTCTCGCCCCGCTGCTCACCGCCGAGGGCGCCGAGGTGGTCCCGGACGGCGACCTGCTCACGGTCACCGGGCTCGCCGCACCGCGCATCGGTGAACTTGCCCTGTACCACCGCGTCCCGCTCCACGAACTCACGACGCTCGGCGCCTCGCTGGAGGAGGCGTTCATGGAACTCACCGCGGACAGCGTCGAATACCTCGCAGGAGAAGCCCGATGACCACGACCACGGCCGCCGCCGCACCCGCCGCACGCACGACGGACGACGAACCCCGCGCCCGCTTCGGCGACCTGCTGGCCGCCGAGTGGATCAAGACGTGGTCACTGCGCTCCACCCCCTGGATGTACGCGATCACCGCGCTGGCCGTCATCGCGTTCAACGCGGGCACCGCCTATGACCACTACAAATACTGGTACCAGTACGACGCGAGAGGCCGCGAGGACTTCGTCGCCAACGGCTCGCCGCTCATGGACGCGTTCACGGGGAACGCCGCCATGGTGCTGGTCCTGGCTGTTGCCGCGATCGGCGCCGTATCGATCACCGGCGAGTACAGCACCGGCCTCATACGCACCACGTTCACCGCAGTCCCAGCCCGCCGCTCGGTGACAGCCGCCAAGGCCCTCGTCCTCACCGCGGTCACGACCGTCTTCGGCGCACTCGTGGCCCTGGCCTCGTTCGCCTCGACGCAGGCGATCCTCTCCGGCCGGGACGCCTCGGTCACCCTTGCCCACCCCGGGGCCCTGCGCGTCGTCGTGGCCTCCGCGCTGCTCGCGCCGGTGGCCGCCCTCGCCGGCCTGGCGATCGGCGCGGTGATCCGTCACACCGGAGGCTCCATCATCGGATGCGTGGTGGTGCTGCTCCTGCTCCCGGTGGTCCTCAGCGACCGCCGCCACCTGACGGCGGTGCTCCAGCACACGCTGCCCTTCAGCGCATGGGAGCGCCTGTCGGTCACCGATCTCCACGCGACGGTCCTCTACCCGTGGACGGTCTCCGGAGCCTGGACGGTCTACGCCGTCTGGGCGCTGCTGGCGGGGGCGGTCGCGGTGACCGCGGTGCACCGCCGGGACCAGTGAGCCCTTCCTGGATCGTGCGGAATCGGCCGGTGCCCGGGCTCTCAGGCCGGCGCCCTGCCCTAAGGTCGGGCGGCGTGACCCACATTCCCACGCTGCCCGCGACACGCGCCTACTACGACACCGTCGCCGAGGACTATGCGGAACGCGTGCGACTCCCCTTCGCGCAGGACGTGCTCGGGCGCGCCATGCTGGGCGCCTTCGCCGAGGAGGTACGGGCCGACGGCGGACTCCCGGTGGCCGACCTCGGCTGCGGACCGGGGCATGTGACCGCCCATCTGGCCGGGCTCGGCCTCTCCGTTTCCGGGGTGGACCTGTCGCCCCGCATGGTGGACATCGCCCGCCGCAGCCACCCGGGTCTGCGGTTCGAGGTCGGGTCGATGGACGCGCTCGGACTCCCTGCGGGCCGGCTCGGCGGCATCGTCGCCTGGTGGTCGGTCCTCCACACCCCGCCGGACCTGTTGCCGCTGCTCTTCGCCGAGTTCAGGCGCGTCCTGGCCCCCGGCGGCCGGCTGCTGCTCGGGTTCCACGCGGGGGACGGGCGGCCCTATACCGGCGAGAAGCGTGACAACGGGGTGGCGTACGCCATCCACCTGCTCGACCCCGACCGGGTCGGGGCGCAGTTGGAGGCGGCCGGGTTCACCGTCACCGCGCGCCTGACGGCCGAGGGGGAGAAATGGCCCCAGGCATGTGTGCTGGGCCGGACCGCCGCGTGAGCGGGCGCGTCGGCGTGTGACCTGGCCGGCACCTTGGTCAGGTGGGGTGCCGGCCAGGGGTCTGGGGGCGCGTCAGGCGTCCGCGTCGCGGGCCCGGGTGATGCGGGCGATCGCCTCGACCGTCAGCGCCCGGTCGTGGGGCTCCGTCTCCAGGGCGCGATGGATGGACAGGCCCTCGATCAGCGCGTCGAGCTGACGAGCCGTCGCCGGGTCGAAGTGCCACTCCAGAGCGACGCGGCTGCGCCGCATCCACTCCCGGGTCAGCTCGCGGTAGGCGGGCTTGCGGGCGGCCAGGGTGTACAGCTCGTGGGTGAGGACGAGTTCGCGCTGGTTGCCGCCGGACAGGTGGTGGACCAGATCGGCGACCGCCTCCCGGGCCTCGTCCGGCGTGGTGGCGGCGCCGAGACGCTCCTCGAAGACGGCGACGATGCCGCTGGAGAAGCGGATGAACGCCTCCCGCAGCAGCTCGTCCATGCCGCCGAAGTGGTATGTCATCGAGCCGAGCGGCACACCGGCCCGGGCGGCGACCTTGCGGTGCGAGGTCCCGGCGACCCCCTCCTCCGCGATCAGGTCGAGCGCGGCGGCGATGATGCGCTCCCGCCGCTCGGGGTCGTTCTGTCCGGTCGCCACGCTGCTTCTTTCTGCCGAGAGGTGCTAGATCGAGCGGATCACCCGGGCCGGGTTGCCGACGGCGACCACGTTGGCGGGGACGTCCTTGGTGACGACGGCTCCCGCGCCGATGACGCTGTTGTCCCCGATGGTCACCCCGGCCAGCACGATCGCGCCGCCGCCCAGCCAGACATTGTCGCCGATCGTGATCGGCCTCGCCGCCTCCAGCTTGTCCCGGCGCGGCTCCGGCTCCACCGGGTGGGTGGGTGTGAGCAGCTGGACGTTGGGCCCGATCTGGCAGTCGCGGCCGATGGTGATCGGGGCGACGTCGAGAGCGGTGAGGTTGTAGTTGATGAACGTGTCCTCGCCGACCGTGATGTACGTGCCGTAGTCCACGTACAGCGGCGGCCGGATGTGCGCGCCGGCCCCGAGAGCGCCCAGCAGCTCGGCGACGACGGGCTGTGCGGCGTCCGGGTCCTCGGTGTACGCCGCCGAGTACCGGGCGGCGAGGCGCACGGCGCGCCGCTGGGCCTCCACGATCGCGGGGTCGTCGGCGATGTAGAGGTCTCCGGCGAGCATCCGCTCATGGTTCGTGCGCGGGTCTCCCGCGAAGTGGTCCGTCATGAGTACGATCGTACACTCCAAGGCGTACGATCGTACTCTCCTTGGCGTTGCTGGTGTTGCCGTCGTTGCCGGCGCCGCTGCCGTTCCCTCGCCCCCTCATCTCCGACCAGACTGCTGAGGCCCCGCTGCCATGGACGCCCCTACACGCCGCTGGCGTGCCGCACTGTTTCTCTTCATGCTCGCCGCCGGCACCGGCATGGCCTCCTGGGTGGCCCGCACCCCGGCCGTCAGGGACGCTCTCGACGTGTCCACGGGCGCGATGGGACTGGTGCTGTTCGGGCTGTCCACCGGTTCGATGGCCGGGGTCACGTTCTCCGGTCCGCTCGTACGCCGCTACGGCGGCCGGGCGACGATCGGCGTCGGTGCGGCGCTGGTCGTGGCGGGTCTCCTGGTCGTCGCCGCGGGCACCGGCCTGGCGCAGGCGGTCGGGGTCTTCGGGGGACTGGCCCTGCTGGGCGGTGGGATGGGGCTGGCCGAGGTCGCGTTCAACATCGAGGGCGCGGTCATCGAGAGCGTCATCGGGCGGCCCGTCCTGCCGGTGCTGCACGGCTGCTGCTTCAGCCTGGGGACCGTCGTCGGAGCGCTGCTGGGCATGGCGCTGACCGCCGCCGCGTTCCCCGTCGGCCTGCACCTGACGGCCGTTGCCGCCCTCATCGCCGCTGCCGCCGTGCGTGCCGTGCGGGCCATCCCGCACGGCACGGGCAAGGAGACCGGGTCGGGCGGCTCCTCCCGGCAGGGTGGTGGCGGTCTGCGCGGCCAGTTGCGCGTGTTCCGGGACCGACGGCTCGTCCTCATCGGGGTGATCGTGCTGGCCATGGCCTTCGCGGAAGGGGCCGCGAACGACTGGCTGCCGCTGCTCATGGTGGACGGCTACCACGTCAGCGCCACCGCGGGATCGCTGACCTTCCTGGCCTTCGCCTCCTCGATGACGCTCGGGCGGTTCGCCGGCGGTCCCCTCCTTGAACGATTCGGCCGGGTCCGGGTCGTCCGGATCAGTGCCGTGACCGCCGCTCTGGGGCTGGTGGTCGTGATCGTCTCGCCCAGCCCGCTGATGGCGGGCGCCGCCACGGTGCTGTGGGGGCTGGGCGCGTCCCTCGGCTTCCCCGTCGCGCTCTCCGCGGCGGGCGACCACCCGCACGACGCGGCGGCCCGGGTGGGGGCGGTCGCCACCGCTGGCTACGTGGCCTTCCTCGTCGGGCCGCCCGCGCTCGGCCTCCTCGCCGACCACATCGGGCTCCGGCTCACGATGACCGTCGTCCTCGCCCTGCTGATCGTCGCGTCCACGCTGGCCGGGGCGCTCGGCACCGGCCGCGACGCGCGTACCGGGACGGAACCCGTCACGGCATAGGACCGTCCTCGTCCCACAGTGCGGTGCTGTGCGCCGCGACCAGCGCGCCGATCCGCGCCGACGCTTCCTCGGCCGGCAGCGGATCGAGGCGGCGGCCGTCCCGCAGACGGAGCGCCACCCGCTCGTCCGCGGCCTCCGCGGCGCCGATGACCGCCTGGTACGGCACCAGGCGGGCCTCCCGGATCCGGGCGCCCAGGCTGCCGCGCTCACGGCCGCTCACCTCCGCGCGCAGTCCGAGCGCCGCACAACGGGCGACGAGGGCCTCGGCGGCCGGGAGTTCGGCGTCCGAGACGGGCAGGACCACCACCTGGACCGGGGACAGCCAGGCGGGGAACGCGCCGCCGTGCTGCTCGATGAGGTGGGCGACGGCCCGCTCCACGCTGCCGATGATGCTGCGGTGCACCATGACCGGCCGGTGCTTCGCCCCGTCCGCGCCGACGTAGTGCAGGTCGAACTGCCGCGGCTGGTGGAAGTCGACCTGGACGGTCGACAGGGTCGACTCCCGGCCCGCCGCGTCGGCCACCTGGACGTCGATCTTCGGTCCGTAGAACGCCGCCTCGCCCTCGGCCGCCTCGTACGGCAGCCCGGACGCGTCGAGGACCTCGGTCAGCAGTGCGGTGGAGCGCTGCCACATCTCGGGCTCGGCCACGTACTTCCCGCCCGGGCCCGGCAGCGAGAGCCGGAAGCGGGCCGGGCGGACGCCGAGTGCCTCGTACGCCCGGCGGATCATGTCGAGCGCGGCCCGTGCCTCCCCGGCGGCCTGGTCCAGGGTGCAGAAGATGTGGGCGTCGTTGAGCTGGATGGCCCGTACCCGGGTCAGCCCGCCGAGCACTCCGGACAGCTCGGAGCGGTACATGCCGCCCAGCTCGGCCATCCGCAGCGGCAGCTCACGGTAACTGCGCGAGCGGGAACGGTAGATGACCGCGTGGTGCGGGCACAGGCTCGGCCGCAGGACGACCTGCTCGGAGCCCAGCTCCATCGGAGGGAACATGTCGTCGCTGTAGTGCGACCAGTGGCCCGAGATCTCGTACAGCTCCCGTTTGCCCAGCACCGGCGAGTACACGTGCCGGTAGCCCGCCAGCCGCTCGGCGGTGCGGACGTACTCCTCCAGGGCGTGCCGCAGGGCCGCGCCGTCCGGCAGCCAGTAGGGGAGTCCCGCGCCGATCAGCGGGTCGGTGTCGAACAGCTCCAGCTCGCGGCCGAGTCTGCGGTGGTCGTGCATGGTGGTCTCCTCGCGTACGGAAGGTACGGAAGGGCGAGTGACCGCAAGCAGAAGCCCCGGGGCACTCGCCCCGGGGCTTCTTCGGACTGGTCAGCAGTCAGCGCGCCGGGACACTCTCCGGCGTCGTCGTCATCGCAGCGCGCTTCATGAAGGCGACGCTAGCAGCGGCCCGGGGCCCGGTGCGCGGGGTTTTCCCCGAGGTGAGCACGGCGGCTCATCCCTTCCCGGCCGAGTCGAGGTGCGCGAACACGACCACGTTGTCCTCGTAGTCCTTGACCTT
Source organism: Streptomyces sp. A0642 (assembly GCF_004795105.1). Taxonomy (GTDB): domain Bacteria; phylum Actinomycetota; class Actinomycetes; order Streptomycetales; family Streptomycetaceae; genus Streptomyces. Next base: position 24,455 of record NZ_SSBL01000042.1, read on the forward strand.
CCTGTCGTAGTTGCCGCCGCAGGTGATCAGGCGCAACTGGGCGTCCGGGGTATCGGCGTACACCCGCTTGTCGGGGAACTTCGCCTTGCTGAACGTCTCTACGGTGTCGACCTTGAACGTGGCCACCTTGCCGTCCGCACGCGTGATGTCGACCGTTGCTCCCGGCCGCAGGAACCGCAGCTGGAGGAAGACGGCCGGCCCGGTCTTCGTGTCGACGTGACCCGCCACGATCGACGCACCGCGCTCGCCCGGCGTCACGCCGCCCTGGAACCAGCCGACGAGGTTCTTGTCGTTGGGGGGAGGGGCGTTCAGACGGCCGTCGGCCCCGATGGCCAACGGGGTGAAGGGCGCGTCCACCGCGATGGCCGGGATCTTGAGCCGGATCGGCACGGCTCGGGACAGGGCAGGCGCGGCGACGGGGCTGGGGGAGGCCTGCCGGGGGACGCCGGCGGCCGGTGACGAGGAGGGGGCGGCGGGCGCCGCGGCGACGGGCGGGGCGGGTGGTTTGTCGTCGGCGGCGGGTCCGATGGAGTTGTAGATGAGCAGCGTGCCGAGCCCGGCCACTGCGGCGGGCCAGAGCAGGGCGCGGCCGAGCGTGACGGTGTCGGAGGCAGTCCGGGAGGAGGGGGAACCGGGAGACTGCGGGGCGGCCATGGGAACGTGCCTTTCTTCCGTACGGGGTGTGCGGGGCGGTGCGGTGGGATGAGGGCGCGGCGGGCTCGACCCGGGCGACGCTTCGAGGGGGAAGGGACGCGGAGGGCTCGGGCCGGTGACGTCCGAGGCGGAAAACGAAGGCGCCGCGGCCGCCGTCCGGAGGGACGACGGCCGCGACAGAGAAGCGACCGGCTGCGTGCGGCCGGGTCAGGCCATCGCGCCACCCGTCGCCTGGCGACGGCGCACCTTGTACGCGCCGACGCCGACACCGCCGAGGAGCAGCAGCGAACCGGCCGCCAGGCCGCCGCCCGTCATGGCCATCGCGCCACCACCGGTGTGGACGCCGCCGCTGGGCTTGTCCTTCTTCCAGCCCTCGTCGCTCTTCTCGCTCTTGTCGGCCTTCTCGCCCGTCTCGGACTTGTCGGTCTTGCCGGCCTCGTCGCTGCCCGGCTGCCACTCCTTGGTGACCGTCATCGACATGGCGCCGCCACCGGCGTGCATGCCACCGCTGGGCTTGTCCGCGTCCTCGTACTTGCCGCCCTCTTCGTCGCTGCCGGGCTGCCACTCCTTGGTGACCACGCTCGACAGCGCGCCGCCGCCGGTGTGGACGCCGCCGCTGGGCTTGTCCTTCTTCCAGTCGGACGAGCCGCTCTCTTCGTCGCTGCCCGGCTGCCACTCCTTGGCGACGGTCATCGACAGCGCGCCGCCGCCGGTGTGGACGCCGCCGTTCGGCTTGTCCTTCGTCCAGCCGCCGTCCTCGCTGCTGGAGGAGGAACCGCTGTCGTGCTCCCAGTCGCCGGCGGCCAGGGCGTAGGCGGAGGGAGTGGTGATCGTGAGGACCGCCGTGACGGCGGCCGCAGCGAACAGTGTGCGGGCAGAGCGCATCTGAACACGTTTCCTTTCGTCGCGACTGCGAAGGGTGACGGGCTGTCGACCCGGAGTGGCGCAGTGGCTACGTGAACCACCGTCAGCCGAGAGCCGGGAGCGCGCCATCGGGGGGCCTCGCATTGGAGCTACGGCATGGGCTCATCGAGTGGCGAAGAGCGGAAAATCACCCATTGGACGGCATGGCGCGCCGGGGCGAGGTTTGGGAGCCGGGTGACCCCCCGTTCGCTGACGGCCCCTCACCACGAGGAGCGGGCACGGCGTCCCGTGAAGGGGAGACGCCCCACGGCCCGGCCTCCTGTTCTACGCGCCGGGGGCGGGGGCCCGGCCGCGTGCGGCTCCGGGCCGAGGAGCGCCGGCCGAGCCCGCGGGGGCCCCGCGCGGAGGAGGAGGGCGCGGGCCGGAGGAGGAGGAGGAGGGCGCGGGCCGGAAGCGCGAGGGCGCGGGCCGGAGGAGGAGGCCGGGCGCAGGCCGGCCCGGGCTTTGCAGCCGCCCGTGCCGCCCCGCTGCCCGGCCGCCCGGCTACTCAGCCGCCCGACTGCCCGACTGCCCGACTGCCTCGCCGCCCCGCGCTCCGGCTAGCTCCCCCGTCCCGTCAGTTCAGCATCGCCCGGGCCGCCCGTGCGCTCCCGCGTACCGCTTCCGCTGCGGCCGGGTCGACGTCCGCGATCACCTGCGCGTACTCCTCCATCTCCGCCGCTCCGCGCAGGAACTCCCCGCCCCGGACCAGCAGCTGGGCCCGCTCGTAGCGGAGCCGGGCCGGGTGCGCCGGCAGGAGCAGGGACAGTTCGACGGCCCACAGCGCCACGTCGTTGCGCTCCGGGCGGGCCGCCGCCCACGCCCGGATGTTGTTCAGGATCCGCAGCACGATCTCCAGCGGCCGCGCCGGGACCAGCATCGACGCCTCCAGGGACTGCCCGGTCGCGCCCGCCACGAGCAGCTCCGCGTCCCGGCCCGTCAGCGGCCGCCCACCGGCGAACGGATCGGCCAGGACCCGCTCCGTCGGATCCCCGAAACCGACCACGAAGTGCCCCGGAAGCGCCACCCCGTACACGGGGGCGCCCGCCCGCCGCGCCACCTCGATCCACACCACCGACAACAGGATCGGCAGCCCGCGCCGCCGTCGCAGCACCTCGTGCAGCAGTGACGACTCCAGCCGCTGGTAATCCGCCGACGCGCCCGCGAACCCGCACCGCTCGCCGAGCAGTTCGGCCAGCGCCGAGGCCCAGGCGCGGCCGCCGCGCACCCCGTACGGCAGCAGGCCCGCAAGCCGGTCCAGCTCGATCTGGGCCGCGTCCATGCCGTGCGCGTCCAGCGCCGGATCGGCCTCCGCGCCCAGCAGCAGGCACAGCAGCGCCAAGTCCGGCCGCTCGGCCCGCGCCTCCTCGGCGAACCGGCGGCGCAGCTCCTCCCTGTCCTGCCTCCCGGGGGCCATCGCGCTACGCCGCCCGGAAGTGGTGGTACAGGTGGTGCGTCGCGAAGCCCATCCCGTCGTACAGCCCACGGGCGCCGTCGTTGTCGGCCTCCACCTGGAGGCACGCCGCCGACGCGCCCTCGTCCATCGCCTGCCGGGCCAGCGCGGTCATCACGGTGGTCGCGAGCCCCCGTCTGCGGTGCTCGGGAGCCACCTCGACGGCCATGAAGCCCGCCCACCGGCCGTCCACCACGCACCGCCCGATCGCGGCGGGCGCCCGGTCACCGGCCTCGCCCGGCACGGTCGCGAACCACACCGAGGGGCCGCCGCCCAGCACCTGCGCCACCTCCGGGCCCGGTGTCCCGACGCGCTGGTAGCGGGCGAACCACGCCTCGTCCACCGCGCGGCTCAGCCGCACCCGTGACACCTCGGCCGCCAGATCACCGATCGGGGCCAGCGCCGCGATCCGCACCTCCGCGGTCACCTCACGGTGCCACCCGTGGTCCTCCAGCGCCGCGCACAACTCCTCCTGCGCACCCTCGGCGCCGGTCGCGGTCTGGATGTAAGCGGGCAGCCCCCGGTCCGCGTACCACTGCCTGACCCGCCCGAGCGCGGCGTCGAGCGGCACGCCCGGATCGCCGAGCGGAAGCACCGAGTTGGCGCGCCGGGTGAACCCGCCGGCGGCGCGCAGGAGCCAGTCGCCCAGGGCCTCGCTCTCCACGGGCTGCCAGGCGCGGGCGCAGACCGGGGCGAGCTCCGCGAAGGAGGCCGCGGGACCGCGTCGGCGGGCCGGGGCGGCGGGGACGATCTTGCCCGCCACCAGGGCCGATTCCGCGATCCGGACGGACTCGCCGCTCTTCGGTGTGACGGACAGCACACCCGCGTTCCAGGATGTGAGAACACCGACCGTGTCGGTGAATTTCGGACCCTGGGGGCCGTCCTCGGTCAGACGCCGGACCGATACCCGTTTACCCACGTCAGCCGGTGCAATTCGGACCTCCAGCCGTCCGCCCATGGTGAATTCCACAGCTCTGTCCGCCCCTCCTGTTCGGATCGTGCCCGGGAACGGAGATACTAGGTGCGGGCATCGACGACGCCGCGCTCCCGCGCGAGAGCCAACGCCCTACCGAGGAGGAACGACAGCGTGACCTACGTCATCGCGCAGCCTTGTGTCGACGTAAAGGACAAGGCCTGCATCGAAGAGTGCCCCGTCGACTGTATCTACGAGGGCCAGCGGTCCTTGTACATCCACCCGGACGAGTGCGTCGACTGTGGAGCCTGCGAGCCGGTCTGCCCGGTCGAAGCGATCTTCTACGAGGACGACACCCCGGAGGAGTGGAAGGACTACTACAAGGCGAACGTCGAGTTCTTCGACGACCTCGGGTCGCCGGGTGGCGCCTCCAAGCTGGGTCTGATCGAGCGCGACCACGCGTTCATCGCCGCGCTGCCGCCGCAGAACCAGTAGCAGCGTCCCGGCACGTGCGTCGCCCCGGTCCCGTACGGCTCGTCACCGTGCGGGACCGAGGTGTTTCCCGCGCCCCTTCCGGGCCGCCCGCGTGAATCCCGTACGAGAAAGCAGAGATCCGTGTCCGCAGTCTCCTCCCGCCTCCCGGTCTTTCCCTGGGACCGGCTCGCGCCCTACAAGTCGACGGCCGAGAGCCACCCGGACGGCATCGTGGACCTGTCCGTCGGCACGCCCGTCGACCCGGTGCCCGAGCTGATCCAGCAGGCGCTCGTCGCCGCCTCGGACAGCCCCGGCTATCCGACGGTGTGGGGGACGGCCGCGCTGCGGGACGCCCTCACCGGCTGGGTGGAGCGCCGCCTGGGCGCGGTGTCGGTGACGCACGGGAACGTGCTGCCCGTCGTCGGCTCCAAGGAGCTGGTGGCCTGGCTCCCGACCCAGCTGGGCCTGGGCCCCGGCGACAAGGTCGCCTACCCGCGGCTCGCCTACCCGACGTACGAGGTCGGCGCCCGGCTCTGCGGCGCCGAGCCCGTCGTCTACGACGACCCGACGGAGCTGGACCCGGCCGGGCTGAAGCTGCTCTGGCTGAACTCGCCGTCGAACCCGACCGGCCGGGTCCTGGCCAAGGACGAACTGACCCGGATCGTCGCCTGGGCGCGCGCGCACGACGTGCTGGTCTTCAGCGACGAGTGCTACCTGGAGCTGGGCTGGGAGGCCGATCCCGTCTCCGTGCTCCACCCGGACGTCTGCGGCGGCACGTACGAGGGCGTCGTCGCCGTCCACTCGCTCTCCAAGCGCTCCAACCTCGCCGGGTACCGCGCCGCGTTCATCGCCGGCGACGCGGCCGTGCTGAGCGAGCTCCTCCTGATCCGCAAGCACGGCGGGATGATGACGCCCGCCCCCGTCCAGGCGGCGACCGTCGCCGCGCTCGGCGACGACCGCCACGTGGCCGAGCAGCGCACGCGGTACGCGGACCGGCGCGCGATGCTGCGTACGGCTCTGGAGGCCCACGGCTTCCGGATCGAGCACAGCGAGGCGAGCCTCTACCTCTGGGCGACCCGCGACGAGCCCTGCTGGGACACCGTGGAGTACCTGGCGGAGCTGGGCATCCTGGTGGCGCCCGGGGACTTCTACGGGCCGGCGGGCGACCGCTTCGTGCGTGTGGCGTTCACGGCGACCGACGAACGGGTGGCCGCCGCGGTCAAGCGACTGGGCTGAGCCGAAGCGCTGCGGACGCGCGAGGGCCTCGGGAGTGCGCACTCCCGAGGCCCTCGCGCGTCCGTGCAGGGGGGTGTGGAGCGGATCAGCCGATCGGCAGGCCCTGGGTGGGCAGGCCCTTGGTCACGGCGCCGGTCGCGTCGCCGAGGGCGTCGCTCGCGCCGCCCTTCGCGGTCTTGCCGGCGCCCTTCGCCGCGGGTGCGGCCTTGGCGCCCGTGTCACTGAGGGTCTTGGCCGCCACCGGCAGCGTGGTCCCGACGACCTTGCCACCGGCCTTGCCGGCGGTGTCGGTGGCCGGCTGCGCCGCGCCTTCGACCGCCTGGCCGAGTCCGGCGCCCTCGACGGTGGTGAGACCGCCGAGCTCCGGGGCCTGCGGGAGCACCGCGGCACCGGCGGCACCGGCCGCACCGACCACGGGGGCAGCGCCCGCCGCGATCAGCAGCGCGGTACGGGCGATCCGGCGGGTCAGGGGGAGGGACATGATGCTCCTTCGACGGGGTGGGAATTGCTGGTGTCCGTGGGTCGGACGCCATGACAACCGCCGTGGGGGAGGGAGAGGTTGCGGTGTGCCGAGGTAAAGATCACGTAATGCGTCACATAATCCGCAACGGAGGAACCCGGGCAAACCCTGCGGGACGGCACTACCTGGCGAACCGTCACTTCTCCCTCACCGCAAGGGAATGGGTGCCTCCGGAAGGCTCCGTGCGTGACCCCGTACGGGCAGGGTGCGGGGCCCCTCTACGAGTGACGGGTCGTACTACTGCGCGAGGCGCATGCGGACGGCGGTAGCGCCCGATTCCTTGCGCTCCGTCCGCCAGCCGGACCCGGCGTCCCACGTCCGGCCGGCGTAGGCGACCTCGTCGAAGCCGAGCGCCTCGGACTGGGCGACCGCCCAGTGCGCGAGTTGCCAGCCATGCTGCGGAGCACCGTCCTGGCCGGCCCTGAGGGCCGTCCGCACCGGTACCGAGAGCGTCCCGGTGGCCGGGGCCCCCGCGTCAGCCGCCTTCCCGGCGGGCAGTACGCCCTTGCCGAAGGAACGCAGCAGCGCGGCCCGGGCCTTCGCCATCTCGCCCGTCCCGGCGGTCGTCCGCGGCGGGTCGCAGTTCAGAGCGGCAGGCGTCCGCCCGGTCAGCGCGGCGGCCAGCAGCGCGGCATCCGGCTCGTGCTTCGCGTACGCCTGCGGGAAGCCGCTGCGCTGGACCCGCTGCGCTGCCACGGTGAGCGGCAGACGCGAGTAGCCCGGGACCTCGGCCAGGTGCTGGTAGAACATCCCGGACGAGTAGACGGGGTCCAGGATCTGCTTCTCGGTGCCCCAGCCCTGTGAGGGCCGCTGCTGGAAGAGGCCCAGCGAGTCCCGGTCGCCGTGCTCGATGTTGCGCAGTCCCGATTCCTGCAGTGCCGTCGCCAGGGCGATCGTGACCGCCCGCTCCGGCATGCCGCGCGTGGTGCCGACCGCGGAGATCACCGCGGCGTTCGCCGCCTGCTCGGAGCTCAGGCGGTAGCTGCGCCCCTCGCCCGCCGAACCGTCGGCCGACTCCACGGTGCACTGGTCGGAGCCCTTGCTGCCCGTCACGTACTGCACGGTCAGATACCCGGCCACCGCCACGAGCACGGCGAAGGCCGCCGTGACGCGCAGACGGCGGCTTCGGGCGGTGTGTCGGCGGGCTGGGGCGACGGTCCGGGGCACGGGGCCACCGTACGCGAGGCACGTGTGCCTGCCCGGGGTCCCCCGTCGTTCGCGCGCAGCGGCGGTCGGTGCGTGCGTGCCGGGCGTTGGGGCGCAGGCGGGGGGCTCCGGGCAGGCACTAGGGTCGTAGCCATGGCCGAAAGCACGCTTGACCTCACACTGGACGGGCCCGCGCTCACCGCGTGGCTCGTCGACTTCCCCTCGGTCAGCGGGGAGGAGAAGGACCTCGCCGACGCCATCGAGTCGGCGCTGCGGACCCTTCCCCACCTGACCGTCGACCGGCACGGCAACAACGTCGTGGCCCGGACGAACCTCGGCCGCGGCGAGCGCGTCGTACTGGCCGGTCACATCGACACCGTGCCGATCGCCGACAACGTGCCCTCCCGGCTCGACGCGGACGGCCTGCTGTGGGGCTGCGGCAGCTCCGACATGAAGTCCGGCGTGGCCGTCCAGCTGAGGATCGCGGCGACCGTCCCCGAGCCCAACCGCGACCTCACGTTCGTCTTCTACGACAACGAGGAGGTCGCCGCCGACCTCAACGGCCTCGGACACATCGCCGCCGCCCACCCCGACTGGCTGACGGCGGACTTCGCCGTCCTCCTGGAGGGCTCCGACGCCGAGGTCGAGGGCGGCTGCCAGGGCACGCTGCGCGTGTTCCTGCGTACGGAAGGGGAGCGGGCCCACTCCGCCCGCAGCTGGATGGGGTCCAACGCCATCCACGGCGCCGCCCCGATCCTCGCCCGTCTCGCCGCCTACGAACCGCGCAAGCCGGTCATCGACGGGCTGGAGTACCACGAGGGCCTCAACGCCGTACGGATCGAGGGCGGCGTCGCCAACAACGTCATCCCCGACGCCTGCACGGTCGTCGTCAACTACCGCTACGCCCCGGACCTCGGCCCCGACGAGGCCCTCGCCCACGTCCGCGAGGTCTTCGCGGACTGCGGCGTCGTCGAATTCACCGTCGACGACCACTCCGGCGCGGCCATGCCCGGCCTCTCGCACCCGGCGGCCAAGGCCTTCATGGCGGCGGTCGGCGGCACCGCCCGGCCCAAGTTCGGCTGGACGGACGTGTCCCGCTTCGGCTCGCTCGGCGTACCCGCCGTCAACTACGGCCCCGGTGACCCGATCCTCGCCCACAAGCGCAACGAGCACGTGCGGACCGACCGGATCACCCACTGCGAGGACCGGCTCCGCTCCTGGCTCACGACCTGACCTCGGGTGTTCCCCTGTCCGTAACCTCGGGGGATCTACGCTGGCGTGAGACAGAGCGCCGCAGGGCGGCTCTGACGTCGGCGTAGGGAGCAGTCATGGGCAATCCGGAGGACGCAAGGATCCCTGAGGGCGCGGAGGTCCCCGAGGGAGCGGTCAAGCCCGAGGAACAGCGGCTCGGCCCGGTGCTGCGCCGCAGGGACCAGGTGCAGCCCGGCACCACCGATCAGCGGCTGCTGGACTCCGAGGGCGACTCCGAGTGGGTGCACACCGACCCCTGGCGGGTCATGCGCATCCAGTCGGAGTTCGTCGAGGGCTTCGGCGCACTCGCCGAACTGCCGAGCGCCATCAGCGTCTTCGGGTCCGCCCGCACACCGGCCGGTACGCCGGAGTACGAGGCGGGCGTGCGCATCGGCCGGGCGCTGGTCGAGGCGGGCTTCGCGGTGATCACCGGGGGCGGCCCCGGAGCGATGGAGGCGGCGAACAGAGGCGCACGGGAGGCGAAGGGCGTCTCGGTCGGCCTCGGCATCGAGCTGCCCTTCGAGTCGGGCCTCAACCCGCACGTCGACATCGGCGTCAACTTCCGCTACTTCTTCGTCCGCAAGACCATGTTCGTGAAGTACGCCCAGGGCTTCGTCGTCCTGCCCGGCGGGCTCGGCACCCTGGACGAGCTCTTCGAGGCGCTCACCCTGGTCCAGACGGGCAAGGTGACCCGCTTCCCGATCGTGCTGTTCGGTACGGAGTACTGGGGCGGCCTGGTGGACTGGCTGCGCGACACGGTGGTGGCCCAGGGCAAGGCATCGTCGAAGGACCTGCTGCTGTTCCACGTCACGGACGACGTGGAGGAGGCGGTGGGCCTGGTGACGAAGGAGGTCGGCCGCTAGCGCGGCGCGCTCCGCAAGGCGGGGCCTGCCCCCGAGGGGGGCCCGGCTTTCGGGCTGCGCAGGGCCGGGACCGCCCCCGGGCGCTTCCGGCTTCCGGGCTGCACGCTGGGCGGGTTCGTCCCGGCGCGCTTCCCGGCTGCTCGGCTGTGGGCGAGGACGCCGCCCCGCGCACCGTCCGGCTGTTCGGCCGGGTACAAGGCCGGTCCCGCCCCCCCCGTGTCGTTTCCGGCCGCGCGGGCCGCGCGGCCCGCCCCGGGCCGCGCAGGCCCCGGGGCCGCGTGGGGCCAAGCGCCGGCCCACCGCTGGCCCGGGCCCACCGCAGGGCGCCGGCCGAGCCCCCCGCCGGCGCGGGCCCGTCCACGTGCGCTACGCGAGCCCCCGCCGCGCCACCGCCGGCGCCCGCCGTCCCGCGAGGGACGCCACCATGTCCAGCACCTCACGCGTCTCCGGAACCTCGTGGACCCGGTACACCCGCGCCCCCAGCCACGCCGACACCGCGGTCGTCGCCAGCGTCCCGAGCAGCCGCTCCTTCACCGGCCGGTCCAGCGTCTCGCCGACGAAGTCCTTGTTGGAGAGCGAGACCAGGACGGGCCACCCCGTCTCCGTCATCTCACCGAGCCGGCGCGTCGCCTCCAGCGAGTGCCGGGTGTTCTTCCCGAAGTCATGACCGGGGTCGATCAGGATGCCGTCCGGCCGGACGCCCAGGTCCACGGCCCGTTCGGCCAGTCCCACGGTCACCCGCAGGATGTCGGCCATCACGTCCTCGTACCCGGCCCGGTGCGGCCGGGTCCGCGGCTCGGCGCCGCCCGCGTGGGTGCACACCAGCCCCGCCCCGTACCGCGCGGCGACCTCCGCCAGCTTCGGGTCGACCCCGCCCCACGCGTCGTTCAGCAGATCGGCCCCGGCCTCGCAGACGGCCTCTCCGACGTCGTGGCGCCACGTGTCGACGCTGATCACCACGTCCGGGTGGCGGCGGCGGACCTCGGCGACGAATCCGACGGTGCGACGGGCTTCCTCCTCGGCGGTGACCTCCTCGCCGGGACCGGCCTTCACCCCGCCGATGTCGATGATCGCCGCGCCGTCGGCCACGGCCTGTTCGACCCGGGAGAGCGCGGGCTCGTCGTGGAAGGTGGCGCCCTGGTCGTAGAAGGAGTCCGGGGTGCGGTTCACGATCGCCATGATCACCGGCTCGTGCGCCCCGAATTCGCGCCGCCCCAGCCTGAGCGCACCGCTTCGCATCCCGCATCTCTCCCTGTGAATCTCCCGGCGGAAAGGCCGCCGGGACCGACTGCCGACCCTAACTGTCAGTCCCTCATGGCACGATCGGACCCGGACGAATTCCGCTCCCGGGGAGATACGCGTGTTCTGGTTCTTGCTGCTCGCGATGGTGGTGGTGGTTGCCGCGGTCACCCTCGCGGTGGTCGGCGGAGGGAAGAGTGCCATCCTGCAGGACGTGGCGCCGGAGCAGCTGACGGATCCGCTGCCCGCGACGCGCCCGGTGGGCCGCGCGGACGTCGAGGCGCTCCGGCTGCCCGTCACCGCGCGCGGCTACCGGATGGCCGACGTCGACGACGCGCTGGGCCGTCTCGGCGCCGAGCTCGCCGAGCGTGACGCCCGCATCGCGGAGCTGGAGTCGGCGCTCGCCGGCGCCCAGGCCACGCGGGCGGGCCGGCCCGATCTGCTGAAGCGGCCGGAGGACGGGCCGCAGGCGCCCTGGGAGGCGCCGGAGACGCAGGACACGGCCCCGCGCCCCGACGAGGAGACCGGACGATGAGCGGCGGCGCCGAACCGGGGGCGGACGGCGGGCTGCGCTGCCCGTGGGGCCTGGCCACCGAGGACTACCGCATCTACCACGACACCGAATGGGGCCGCCCGGTCCGCGGTGACGACGCCCTGTTCGAACGGCTGAGTCTTGAGGCGTTCCAGTCGGGACTGTCCTGGCTGACGATCCTGCGCCGCAGGGAAGGCTTCCGCAGCGCGTTCGCGGGGTTCAGCATCCCGGAGGTGGCCGCCTTCACCGAGGCGGACAGGGAACGGCTCCTCGCCGACGCGGGCATCATCCGCAACCGGGCGAAGATCGACGCCACCCTCGCCAACGCCCAGGTGCTGGCCGGCTGGCAGGACGGTGAGCTGGACGAGCTGATCTGGTCGTACGCCCCCGATCCGGCGAGCCGCCCCGCCCCCCGCGTCCTCGGGGACGTGGCGGCCGTGACCGCGGAGTCCACGGCGCTGGCCAAGGACCTCAAGAAGCGCGGGCTGCGGTTCATCGGCCCGACCACGGCCTACGCCCTGATGCAGGCGTGCGGCCTGGTCGACGACCACCTCGCCGACTGCGTGGCCCGCGGCGGCGGCGCCGCGTAGCCCCGGAGCCGGGCCACCGCGACTACCGCCCGAGGTACTTCGGCCTCTCCTTGTCGAGGAACGCCTGCACCGCGATCGCGTGATCCTGCGACGCGCCCGCCCTCGTCTGGAGTTCGTCCTCCTTCTCCAGCGCCTCGGCCAGGGTGTGCCCGGCGCCGTAGGCGAGGGACTCCTTCAGCGCGGCGTACGCCACCGTCGGGCCGTCGGCCAGGGCGCGGGCCACCGCGGTCGCCTCGGCGGCGAGGTCGGCGGCGGGCACCAGCTTGTTCACGATGCCCAGGTCGTGGGCGTCCTGGGCGGACAGGGAGCGGGGGAAGAGCAGCAGGTCGGCGGCGCGGCTGTGGCCGATCAGCCGGGGCAGGGTCCAGGAGACGCCCGAGTCGGCGGTGAGGGCGACCCCGGCGAAGGAGGTGTTGAACGAGGCGGTGTCGGCGGCGACCCGGTAGTCGCAGGCGAGGGCGAAACCGAAGCCCGCACCGGCGGCGGCCCCGTTGACCCCGGCGACGACCGGCTTCGGCATCTCCGTGAGCGCCCGCACGATGGGGTTGTAGTGCTCCTGCACCGTGCTCAGCGCATTGCCGCCGCCCGACTCGCGGACCTCGGACAGCTTGGAGAGGTGCTCTTTGAGGTCCTGGCCGACACAGAAGGCGCGCCCGCCGGCCGCGGTCAGCAGGACCGCCCGCACGGCGGTGTCGGCACCGGCCGACCGCAGGGAGTCACGCAGCGCCACCTTGGCCGCGGTGTTCATGGCGTTCATCGCGTCGGGACGGTTGATCGTGATCGTCGCGAGCCCGTCGCTCACTTCGTAGAGCACGGCGTCCTCGTGATCGGCCATGTGCGGTCCCCTCTGTGCGTCGTGGAAATGCCTGTCCAGGCAAGCATGGCCGACGTCCGCGGACGCGAACATGTGACCTGCGTCTAACAATTCCGCCGCTATGAGGGGTGCGAGGGGACGGAGTATCGCAGTCGGATCGCCGAATTGGGTGGTTTTGAGAGAGCGCGTTGCGCAAGCGATGCAGAGCGATGTTGGTCATCGGGGTCTGTGATGCGGGATAATGGCGTGGAAGCAATGTGTTCGATGCCGGTGAGGCAGCGCCTGTCATGGGGCCGCCGGTTGCGATGAGCTGGTTTCAGGAAGGGGAACGAGCATGGCGGCCATGAAGCCGCGGACGGGCGACGGCCCGCTCGAGGTGACAAAGGAGGGGCGGGGCATCGTCATGCGCGTTCCGCTCGAAGGTGGCGGTCGGCTTGTCGTGGAGCTGACTCCGGACGAGGCCGATGCCCTCGGCGATGCCCTCAAGAAGGTCGTCGGCTGAGCAGAGACGCCCACACTTCACCACTGCCCCGGCACGGTTTCCGTGCCGGGGCAGTGATGCGTCCGGGGGTGCCGGGCGGGCGGGGCTCAGCCCCGGCGTACCGCGCAGAGAAGGCCATCGCCGACCGGCAGCAGCGTCGCCATCAGCTCCTGGCTCTCGCGGACCGCGCGCAGCAGCTCGCGCAGGCGCAGCACCTCCGCGGGCTGGGCGGCGGAGTCGACCGTCCGGCCGTCCGCGAAGACCCCCTCGAAGCAGACCAGACCGCCGGTCCGCAGGAGGCGCAACGATTCAGCGAGGATGTCCAGGCTCTCCAGCCGGTCGCCGTCGCAGAACACGAGGTCGTATCCGCCGTCCGCCAGCCGGGGGAGTACGTCGAGGGCCCGGCCGGGGATGAAGCGGGCGCGATTGGCGGCGAAGCCGGCCGCGCGGAACGCCTCACGGGCGAACTGCTGGCGCTCGGGTTCCGGGTCGACCGTGGTCAGCACCCCGTCGGGGCGCATGCCGTTCAGCAGGTAGAGGCCGGACACGCCCGTTCCCGTGCCGATCTCGGCCACCGCTTTGGCGTCCGTCGTGGCGGCGAGCAGGCGCAACGCGGCGCCGGTGCCTGGTGACACCGAGCGAAGCCCCGCGTCCCGTGCCCGGTCCCGGGCCCAGCGCAGTGCTTCGTCCTCGGCGACAAAGGCGTCGGCGAACGCCCAGCTCGTCTGCCGGTTGGCGGTGATGACCCTCTCCTGTCCCCGTAGTTGGCGCAACGGTGACTGTATCCGCTGCACCCGGGAACCCGCAGATGGGACCGGGCGTTAGGGAAGGGCAGGGGAAAGCACGCCGATCGGGCCCGCGGACCGGGCCCGGGACCGGCGGGCGGTCGTTCCCGGGGAGATCCCCGGCCCCAGCAGGAAAAAGGCTTATCCGGAGCTAACGGGCGAGGTGGCTATGGTAGGGGCTCCACTGGACACCACCAGAGCCGATAGGGGAGGTGCGGCTGCGCCTGTGGATCGGGAAGCAGTGCTGTGGCGCTTTCTCAGGTCGGCGGGTGAGCCGAAATCCGTGACCAACATTGCTGACCGTTCTTCCAACGACTCCGCACCGACCGCGACCTTCGCCTCCGATGCGGACTCCCAGGCGTGGACGCCACCCTCATGGGAAGAGATCGTCAGCACGCACAGCGGTCGTGTGTACCGCCTTGCCTACCGACTGACGGGTAATCAGCACGACGCCGAGGACCTCACCCAGGAGGTCTTCGTCCGGGTGTTCCGTTCGCTGTCGACGTACACGCCCGGCACCTTCGAGGGCTGGCTGCACCGCATCACGACCAATCTCTTCCTGGACATGGTCCGTCGCAAGCAGCGCATCCGCTTCGACTCCCTCGGGGACGACGCCGCGGAGCGCCTGCCGAGCCGTGAGCCGTCCCCGCAGCAGGTCTTCAACGACACCCACTTCGACGCGGACGTCCAGCAGGCGCTGGACACCCTCGCGCCCGAATTCCGGGCCGCGGTCGTGCTGTGTGACATCGAGGGACTTTCGTACGAGGAGATCGCCGCGACACTCGGCGTGAAGCTCGGCACCGTGCGCAGCCGTATCCACCGCGGGCGCTCGCACCTGCGCAAGGCGCTGCAGCACCGTTCGCCGGAGGCCCGTGCCGAGCAGCGCTCGCTGACGGGCGCCCTCGTCTCGGGGGAGGGCGGCACGGCGTGAGCGGCACAGGTCCGACCTCCGCGGAACAACACCTGGGGGACCGTCTCGCCGCGCTCGTCGACGGCGAGCTGAAGCACGACGCCCGGGACCGGGTCCTCGCCCACCTCGCGACCTGTGCGAAGTGCAAGGCCGAGGCCGCTGCCCAGCGGCGCCTGAAGAGTGTCTTCGCGCAGTCGGCCCCGCCCTCGCCCTCCGAGGGGTTCCTCGCCCGGCTCCAGGGCCTTCCCGGCGGCCCAGGCGGGGACGACGACGGCCGGGGAAGACCCAAGGGCGGCTCAGGGCTGTTCGGTGACGGCGTCTTCCCTGTGATGCACCCTTCCGGCAGCCGTGCCGAGTCGCCCTCGGACGGCTCCCCGCCGGCCACCTTCGGCTACCTGCCGGCCCTCCACGGTTCGACCGCGGTGATGCCCGCCGCTCCGGCCGGTTCCGTCTTCCGGATCCACGAGGCCGGCCGCGAGGGCGACCGCTCGCCGTGGCGGGGACGCCGGTTCGCCTTCGCTGCCGCCAGTGCCGTCTCGCTGGCCGCCATCGCGCTCGGCGGCGCCCTGCCGACGGACTCGGCCACCGAGGCGCCCACGCGCGCGGACGGCCCGGGCAGCGCCGTGGCCCCGCTCGACGGCGACACCCGCGCGGAGACCGGCTCGGTCAGCCGCAAAGGAGGCGGCAGCCACGGCACGCTCGCCGCGGCCGGTGCCGGCCACCCCTTCTCGCTCGCGGTGAACGCCGCGCCCCTGACGTTCTCCTCGGCGCCCTCCCCGCTCGGCGCCGCCGGGTTCAACGGGAACCCGTTCGCGCTTCGCGCCCAGGCCACCGTGTCCGCGCCTTCGCTGATACGTCCGTACGAGAACAGCCCGCTGTTCGCCCGGGCCCTCGGCAGCGGACTCGCCCCCTCCACCCCGGCACCCTCCGCGGAGCCGTCCCGGACGCCCACCACGGCCGCGGGAGTACCGGCCGCCGCCG
>NZ_SSBL01000043.1 GCF_004795105.1 Streptomyces sp. A0642
CCGTCGGAGCCGGCCGGCCGGCTACCGGGTGGCCGTGTACGCGTCCAGCCAGGCCGGGAACTCCGTGAGGGACGTCAGGATGACGTCCGCGCCCGCCGCGCGCAGTTCCGCCTCGTCGCACGGGCCCGTCGTCACGCCGACCGAGAAGGCGTTCGCCGCCCGGGCGCCGCGGACGTCGCCCGTGTGGTCGCCGACGTACACCGACGCCCCGTGCTCGCGCAGCGCCTCCGCCTTCGCCTCGGCCCACAGATCGCCGACGATCACATCGGGTTCGATGCCGAGGTGGGCCAGGTGGAGCTTCGCGTTCGGTTCGTACTTGGCGGTGACGACCATCGTCCGGCCGCCCAGCGCGCGTATCGCCTCGACCGACTCGCGGGCCCCGGGCATCGCGAGCGAGGGTGCGATCGCGTACGTGGGATAGATCGCCCGGTAGCGGTGCGCGATCGCGGCCACGTCGGCGGCCGGGAACCAGTGCGCGATCTCCTGCTCCAGCGGCGGGCCGAGGCGGCTCACCACCAGATCGGTGTCGATGAACGCGCCGGTCTCGGCCGAGAGGGCCCGGAAGGCGGCCGCGATGCCGGGCCGGGAGTCGATGAGCGTCATGTCCAGGTCGAAGCCGACCGTCAGTGCGTGGGAAGCCATGGCGTCCATTGTGCCCAGCCCGCACCCGCCCCCGGTACACCGCCGGAAGGCCCCGCACCGGCCACCCTTAGACTTAGCCAAGCCTTACTTTGCTTCGCTTTGTCTTGCCTGTCGCTCGTCGCTCGCTGATTGGGTCCGATGCCAGCCGCCGCTCCACGCCGCTCCAGACGCGCTCTCGCGACGGCGGCGGCCGTTGTGGCGCTGCTGATCGCGGTCCTGCTCAGCCTCGCCGTCGGGGCGCGCTCCATACCCCCGTCCGAGGTGGTCGACGCCCTGCTCCACGGCGGGCACTCCGACGCCGCCGAGGTCATCCGGAACATGCGGGTGCCCCGCACCCTGATCGGCCTGATGGTCGGCGCCTCCCTCGCCCTCGCCGGCACGGTGCTCCAGGGCATCACCCGCAACCCCATCGCCGACCCCGGCATCCTCGGCATCAGCCAGGGGGCCTCGGTCGGGGTGGTGCTGGCCATCGCCTACGCGGGCGTCCACACGCTCACCGGGTACGTCTGGTTCGCCTTCGCCGGAGCGGCCGTCGCCTCCGTCGCCGTGTACGCCATCGCGTCGAGCGGGCGCGGCGGTGCGACGCCGGTGAAGCTCGCGCTCGGCGGCGCCGCGATCAACGCGCTGCTCGTCTCCGTCACCATGGCCGTGCTGACCACGAAGGCGTCCGCACTGGACGAGTTCCGGTTCTGGCAGGTCGGTTCGATCGCCGGCCGCGAGGCCGAGGTGGCCCAGCAGATCTGGCCGTTCCTGCTGCTCGGCACGGTCCTCGTGCTCTGCGTCGCCCGCGGCCTCGACGCGCTCGCGCTCGGCGAGGACATGGCGAAGGGCCTCGGGCAGAAGATCGCGACCGTACGGATCGTGGGCGGCATCGGCGCCACCGTGCTCACCGGCGCCGGGGTCGCCGCGGCCGGTCCGATCGCGTTCATCGGTCTGGCCGTACCGCACATCGCCCGCGCCCTCGTCGGCAGCGACCACCGCTGGGTGCTCCCGATGGCCGCCCTGACCGGACCCGTGATGCTGCTCGTCTCCGACGTCATCGGCCGGATCCTCTTCCCGCCGAGCGAGGTGCCCGCCGGTGTCATGACGGCCCTGATCGGGGTGCCTTTCCTGGTCACGCTGGTGCGCCGGAAGGCGGTGCCCGCATGAGCGCCCCGACGACCGCCGTGCGGCCCGCCGGATACAGCCTCGTGACGATCGGGGCGCGCGGCCGGTTCCTGCTCCACCGCCGGGCCGCGGTCGTCGCCGCCTCACTCGTCGTGCTGCTGGCCGCCGTCTGCCTCGCCTACCTCTGCGTCGGGGAAAGCTTCGTCGCCCCCTCCGAGGTCCTGAACGTCGTCCTGGGGCGGCCGTCCTCCGCCGAACTCGTCGTGGGCACCCTGCGGCTGCCGCGCATGGTCGTCGGACTCCTCGTCGGCCTCGCCTTCGGGATCGCCGGCGCGCTGATCCAGACCGTGGCCCGCAACCCCCTCGCGAGCCCCGACATCATCGGCATCAGCCAGGGCGCCGGCGCGCTCACGGTCGGCGCGATGACGTTCGGCATCACGTCGTACACCGTGCTGCCGTACCTGTCGGTGATCGGCGGGGTCGCCGCCGCCGCGCTCGTCTACGCCTTCGCGTGGCGCGGCGGGCTGCACGCCACCCGCTTCGTCCTCATCGGCCTCGCCTTCGCTATCGCGCTGCGCTCGGTCACCACCCTGTTCCTGACCAAGGGCGACTACCTCGTCGCCCAGCAGGCCCAGATCTGGATGACCGGCTCGCTCAACGGCCGCGGCTACGACGAGGCCGCACCCCTCGGCTGGACCCTGCTGATCCTGCTGCCCGGCATCCTGTGGGCCGCCCGCGCCCGGCGGTCCGTATCCCTGGACGACGACACGGCGACCGCCCTCGGGGTCCGGCTCGGACGGGTACGGCTGGGGCTCGTCGCGCTCGGCGTGGTCCTCGCGTCCGTGGCCACGGGGACGGCCGGACCGGTCGACTTCGTCGCGCTGCTCGCCCCGCAGATCGCCCGCCGCATGACCCGCACCGCGCAGATCCCGCTGCTCTGCTCGGCGCTGCTCGGCGCGGTGATCGTCGTCTTCGCGGACCTGCTGGCCCGCAGGCTGTTCTCCCCCACCGAACTGCCGGTGGGCGTCCTGACGGCGGCGGTCGGCGCCCCGTACCTGATCTGGCTGATCATCCGCGGTCACGGTGGCCGCCGCTCGGGAGGCAACGCATGACCACGACCCGGCAGGACGCCGCGACCAGCCGGCTCACGGTGCGCGGACTGACCCTCGCGTACGAGGACCGCACCGTCGTCCACGAACTGGACCTCGCCGTCCCCGACGGGAAGGTGACCGTCATCGTCGGGCCGAACGCCTGCGGCAAGTCGACGACGCTGCGCGCACTCGGCCGGCTCCTCAAGCCGCGCGGCGGGTCGGTGCTCCTGGACGGCACCGAGCTGTCGAAGATCCCCACGAAGAAGATCGCCCAGTCCATCGGGCTGCTCCCGCAGACCCCCGTGGCTCCCGAGGCGATCACCGTCTCCGACCTCGTCGCCCGCGGCCGCCAGCCCCACCAGCACTGGTGGCAGCAGTGGTCCACGGAGGACGAGCGGGCGGTCGCCTCGGCCATGGAACGCACCGACATCACCGCGCTCGCCTCCCGCTCGGTGGACGAGCTCTCCGGTGGTCAGCGCCAGCGCGTCTGGATCGCGATGGCCCTCGCCCAGGACACCGACCTGCTGCTGCTCGACGAGCCGACCACGTACCTCGACATCGCCCACCAGGTCGAGGTCCTCGACCTCGTGCGCCGGCTCGCCGCGCCCGCCGCGGACGGCACGCGGGGGCGGACCGTGGTGACCGTGCTGCACGACCTCAACCAGGCCGCCCGGTACGCGGACCATCTGGTCGCGATGAAGGCGGGCCGGATCGTCGCCGAGGGGCGCCCGGCGGACGTCGTCACCGCCGACCTCGTCCGCGAGGTCTTCGGCCTCGACGCGGTGATCGTCCCGGACCCGGTAACGGGCTCCCCCCTCGTCATCCCGGGCCCACCCTGGCAGGCATAATCCGCCCCTCGCGGGGTGCGGGGCCCCTGCGGGGGGGGCGGGGCCCTTGCGGAGTGCGGGGCCTTGTCGTGGTTGCCCTTTTCCGGGGTGCGGGGTTCCGTCCTCAATCGCCGGACGGGCTTGGGGTGTGCGGGTCCCCTGCGGGGGGCGGGTCCGTTGCGGGGCGCGGCGCCCTGTTTTCGTTGCCCCTTTTCCGGGGCGGAGGGTTCCGTCCTCAAGCGCCGGACGGGCTTGGGTGGTGCGGGTGCTCCGCGAGGGTTCGCGCCCGTGTCCGGTGGGTGGGGGTTCGGGGTCCCTCCGGGGCGTCTCCTCAAACGACGAACGTTCGGCGGGTACGCAGCCGCACCCGGGTCGGTGTTCGTCGTCCTGCGGGGACTCCCCTGCACGCCCCCGAACCCGCCCGCCGTGCGTCTGCGGCGGTCGTCTCGCCGGTGTGCAGACGCAGACGAGGCCGGGTGGGGGCGTGCAGGGGAGTCCCCGCAGGAAATGGCGTACGACTCGTGTCGTTTTCCCACCCGCCCGCACATGCCATTTCTGAGGAGTCTCCCCGGAGGGACCCCACCCCCACCCACCGGACAGAGGCGAACACCCGCACAACACCGCGCACCCGCACCACCACAGCCCGTCCGGCGCTTGAGGACGGAACCGGCGCGCAACGCGGAGCACCCGCACCACCAAGGGAACCCGCACCCCGCAAGGGGACCGCACCCCGGAAGGGCGGTCCGGCCACGGAGAAGGGGTCACCCTCCGCCCGGGCGGGGGCCCCGCGCGCGCCAGACCAGGTACAGCGCCGAGGCGACGGCCGCCCCCCGGACCACCCACGGCGCCGCGTCGCCGATCGCCGGGCTCATCTGGCCCTCCGCGATGGGCGCGCCCCACCGGCCGTCCATGCGGCCCCACAGCCAGACGAGCGCGCCCGCCGCGACGACCCCTGGCAGCCCCATGACCGCCCATTTCGCCTCGGCGCGCGAAAGGGTCCGGGAGCTGTACGTGAGCAGCCAGCCGGCCCCCAGGACCGGCAGGCTCTTCGGGATGTCCATCACCGCACCGGCGACCAGCAGCGCCGCGGCCAGCAGGAGCAGGGGGTGCGAGAAGCCTCGGGTCGCGGGGCCCTCGCGGCGCCGGCGCAGCCGTGGCAGCCGCCGCCGACGCGGCTCCTCGGCCTCCGCGCCTCCCTCCTCCGCCCCTTCCTCCGCCTCGTCCTCGTCCTCGTACGCGTCGTCCTCGTACGCGTCCTCGTCGTCCGGCACCGGCGTCGGCGGCCTCAGGACCGCCGGGATCTCCACCCCGCCCCGGAACCCCGGCACGTCGGTGCCCGCGCCGAATTCGCCGGGGTCGCCGAACCGGCCGGGCCCGACGCTCCACCATTCCGTGTCGTCCGCGGACGTGCCGAGTTCGTCCGAACCCGCCCGGTGGGGCGGGGACGGCACGGCCGCGGCCCTCGGGGCGGGCTCCGACGCCCCCGACGCCTCCGACGCGCCCTTGCGCGAACCGTCTTTGCGGAGCCTCGTCCGGCGCGGGCGCGGGATGCCCGCCGCCTGTGCGTCGCCCGCGTCCGGCTCCTGCGGCGGCAAGGGTGTCCCGTCGGCCGACCGGGCCGCGGCCGCGACGAGTTCGTCGGGGGTGCCGAGCTTCCCGATGATGCGGCGCACCGCCGCCGGCGTGTCCGCGGCCTGCTTCACCCGCTGCCGGTCGATCTCCCCGCGCAACGCCGAGACGAGCCTCATCCGGGTGCCCGAGGACAGCTGTTGCTGCTGGGCGAGGTCGCCGACCCGGCTCAGGTAGTCGTAGACCAGCTGGTCGCTCTCGATCCCCACGCGATGGTTCCCCTCTACGGCCCTGCACCGACGGTAGCGCCCTCGGGGCTGTCCGGAGCGACTACCGTGGGACGGATGGGGATGACCACACCACCGCGGACGCTCGCCGAGGCTCTGCGCGCCCGGGACGACGAGTCACTGGCCGGGCTGCTGCGTGCCCGGCCGGATCTCCTCTCCCCCGTGCCCGGCGACATCACCCAGCTCGCGACGCGCGCCGGCACCCGTGCCTCCGTCGTCCGCGCCCTGGAGCACCTGGACCGCTTCGCCCTGCAGACCGCCGAGGCACTGGCCGTCGCACCCGACCCCGCCCCGTACGACGTCCTGCTCGGCCTGCTCACGGGTGACGGCCAGGACGACGGACGGCACCGGGGCGACGCGGACGCCGCGATCGTCGCCGCGCTGCCCGGGGCCCTCGGCACCCTGCGCGAACAGGCCCTCGTCTGGGGCGAGGACGACCGGCTGCGCCTGGTGCGCACCGCCCGCGAACTGCTGTCGCCCTCTCCGCAGCATCCGTCCCCCACCGGTCTCGGGCCGACCGTCGCCGAGGCCACCGCCGGCATGTCGCCCGGCCGGCTCCAGGAGATCCTTCAGGCCGCCGGGCTGCCCGCCACCCATGACCCGGTCTCCGCGGTGAGCGCCCTGTCGGCCCTGTTCACCGACCGCGCCCGGATGGGCGAACTCCTCGACACCGCCCCGGTGGAGGCGCTGGCGGTGCTGGACCGCCTGGTCTGGGGCCCGCCGTACGGCGAGGTGACGCCGAACCCCACACCGCCGGTGAAGTGGCTGCGGGACCGGGGCCTTCTGCTGCCCGTGTCGACCCGCACCGTCGTCCTGCCGCGCGAGGCCGCGCTCCACCTGCGTGCCGGACGCGCCCACCGTGTGCCCGAACCGCAGCCGCCGGCCGTCGTCACCGTCGCCGAACGCGATCCACAGGCTGTGGACAGCGCCGCAGCCGGTCAGGCGTTCCTCGCGGTGTCGACCGTCGAGGAGCTGCTGAAGAGCTGGAACGGCGGTGGCCCCGCCATGCTGCGGGCCGGCGGCCTCAGCGTCCGCGAACTGAAGAAGACCGCCGCCACCCTGGACGTCTCGGAACCCGTCGCGGCGTTCTGGATCGAACTCGCTTACGCGGCAGGGCTGCTGGCCTCCGACGGCGAGGCGGACGAACGGTACGCGCCGACTCCCGCGTACGACGACTGGACGGAGCTCCCCGCCCAGGACCGCTGGGTGGAACTCGCCTCCGCCTGGCTCGCGGCCACCCGCACCGCCGGACTCGTCGGCGGCCAGGACGCCAAGGGCCGGGCCCTGTCCACACTCGGCCCCGAACTCGACCGCTCCGCCGCGCCGGAGGTCCGCCACCGGGTCCTGGCCCTGCTCGCCGCCCTGCCGCCCGGCACCGCCCCCGACCCCGAGTCCGTGCTCGCCCGGCTCCGCTGGGAGCGCCCGCTGCGCGGCGCCTCCGCGTCCGCCGGGGAGACCACCGACCTGCGGTCCCGGATCGCCCTGTGGACGCTGAACGAGTCGGAGCTCCTCGGCATCACCGGCCGCGGCGCCCTCGCCTCCCAGACCCGCGCCCTGCTCTCCGGCGGACCCGCCGAGGCCGCCGCCCTGCTCGCCCCGCTCATCCCGGAACCCCTCGACCACGTGCTGCTCCAGGCCGACCTGACGGCCGTCGCCCCCGGCCCGCTGGAACGGCCCCTCGCCGACATGCTCGGCGTCCTCGCGGACATCGAGTCCAAGGGCGGTGCGACGGTCTACCGCTTCACCCCCGGCTCCGTGCGCCGCGCCCTGGACGCCGGCCAGTCCGCCGCCGACCTGCACGCCTTCCTCGCCGCGCACAGCCGCACGCCGGTGCCGCAGCCCCTCAGCTACCTCATCGACGACGTGGCCCGCCGCCACGGCCACCTGCGGATCGGCGCCGCCTCCTCGTACGTACGCTGCGACGACGAGGCCGTCCTCAACGAGATCCTCGCCGACAAGCGCTCCGCGACCCTGCGCCTGCGGCGGCTCGCCCCGACGGCCCTGGCCGCCCAGATCGACCCGGCGTCCCTCCTCGACGGCCTGCGCGAGATGGGCTACGCGCCCGCCGCGGAGTCCGCAGACGGAGACGTCCTGATCAGCCGCGCCGGTGCCGTCCGCACGCCGCCCCGCAGCGCCCCCGTCCCCGTACCCGAGGGGCCCCCGGTGCCCGATCCCACGCTGCTGGGCGCGGCGGTGCGGGCGATCCGCGCCGGGGACACGGCGGCCACGGTCGTCCACAAGGAGACGGGCCCTTCCACGACCACCGGCGCCCTGCCGCGTACGACCTCCGCGGAGACCCTGGTCACCGTCCAGGCCGCGGCGATGACGGGCTCCGCGATCTGGATCGGCTACGTGAACGCGGAAGGCGCGGCCAGCCAGCGGGTGATCGCCCCGGTCCGGGTGGAGGGCGGCTACGTGACGGCGTACGACCACACGGCGGACGAGGTCCGCACGTATCCCCTCCACCGGATCACGGGCGTGGCAGAACTGGCCGACGACCAGACGTAGCCCTCGGCTGGGCGATGCTCCGGCGCGCCGGTTCCGTCCTCAAGCGCCGGACGGGCTGTGGTGGTGCGGGTGCGCCGTGTTGTGCGGGTGTTCGCCTCTGTCCGGTGGGTGGGGGTGGGGTCCCTCCGGGGAGACTCCTCAGAAATGGCATGTGCGGGCGGGTGGGAAAACGACCCGAGTCGTACGCCATTTCCTGCGGGGACTCCCCTGCACGCCCCCACCCGGCCTCGTCTGCGTCTGCACACCGGCCCTGCGACTGTTGCAGACGCACGGCGGGCGGGTTCGGGGGCGTGCAGGGGAGTCCCCGCAGGACGACGAACACCGACCCGGGTGCGACTGCGTACCCGCCGAACGTTCGTCGTTTGAGGAGACGCCCCGGAGGGACCCCGGACCCCCACCCACCCGGGTACCGCGCCTCCGCAACGCGGAGCACCCGCACCCTTCAAGCCCGTCCGGCGTTTGAGGACGGAACCCCGCGCCCCGGACAGGGGCAACCAAAACAGGGCGCCGCACCCCGCCAGGGGCCCCGCACCCCGCCAGGGGACCCGCGCCCCGGCAAGGGGCGGGCCACTACGCCCCGCCCGGAGATACGGCACACTGGAGGTTTGGCCAACCCGCCGCCCCCGCCCCCGGGGGCGGCCCCGTAGAAAGGGCCGAAGCGCGTGACCGGACCCCTCATCGTCCAGAGCGACAAGACGCTGCTCCTCGAAGTCGACCACGAGCAGGCCGACGCCTGCCGCAGGGTGATCGCCCCCTTCGCGGAGCTGGAGCGTGCGCCCGAGCACATCCACACCTACCGGCTGACCCCGCTCGGGCTGTGGAACGCCCGCGCCGCGGGGCACGACGCCGAGCAGGTCGTCGACGCGCTCGTGAAGTACTCGCGTTACCCCGTTCCGCACGCGCTGCTCGTCGACATCGCCGAGACGATGGACCGGTACGGCCGCCTCACCCTTTCCAAGCACCCCGTCCACGGGCTGGTGCTGACCTCCACGGACCGCCCGGTTCTGGAGGAGATCCTGCGGTCGAAGAAGGTGCAGCCGCTGGTCGGGGCCCGGATCGACCCGGACACCGTGGCGGTCCACCCGTCCGAGCGCGGGCAGGTGAAGCAGACGCTGCTGAAGCTGGGCTGGCCCGCCGAGGACCTCGCGGGGTACGTCGACGGCGAGGCGCACCCGATCGATCTGGACGAGAACGGCTGGGCGCTGCGGCCCTACCAGCAGCAGGCCGTCGAGGGGTTCTGGCACGGCGGTTCCGGCGTGGTCGTGCTGCCGTGCGGCGCCGGGAAGACGCTGGTCGGGGCGGGTGCGATGGCGCAGGCGAAGGCGACCACGCTGATTCTGGTCACGAACACGGTCTCGGCGCGGCAGTGGAAGCACGAGCTGGTGAAGCGGACGTCGCTGACCGAGGACGAGATCGGCGAGTACAGCGGTACGCGCAAGGAGATCCGGCCGGTCACGATCGCCACGTACCAGGTGCTGACGACCCGCCGTAAGGGCGTGTACGCGCACCTGGAGCTGTTCGACTCCCGTGACTGGGGGCTGGTGATCTACGACGAGGTGCATCTGCTGCCCGCGCCCGTCTTCAAGTTCACCGCCGATCTGCAGGCGCGGCGCCGGCTCGGGCTGACCGCGACCCTGGTGCGGGAGGACGGACGGGAGTCGGACGTCTTCTCGCTGATCGGGCCGAAGAGGTTCGACGCCCCGTGGAAGGAGATCGAGGCGCAGGGTTACATCGCGCCGGCCGACTGCGTGGAGGTGCGGGTCAATCTGACGGACTCGGAGCGGCTGGCGTACGCGACGGCGGAGGCCGAGGAGAAGTACCGGTTCTGCGCGACGACCGCGACGAAGCGGAAGGTCACCGAGGCGCTGGTGCGCAAGCACAAGGGTGAGCAGACGCTGGTCATCGGGCAGTACATCGACCAGCTCGACGAGCTGGGTGAGCATCTGGACGCCCCGGTGATCAAGGGCGAGACCAGCAACGCGCAGCGGGAGAAGCTGTTCGGCGCGTTCCGGGAGGGCGAGATCAGCGTGCTGGTCGTGTCGAAGGTGGCGAACTTCTCGATCGACCTGCCGGAGGCGACCGTCGCCATCCAGGTGTCGGGCACGTTCGGTTCGCGTCAGGAGGAGGCGCAGCGGCTGGGCCGGGTGCTGCGGCCGAAGGCGGACGGGCACGAGGCCCGGTTCTATTCGGTGGTCGCCCGCGACACGATCGACCAGGACTTCGCGGCGCACCGCCAGCGCTTCCTGGCGGAGCAGGGGTACGCGTACCGGATCGTGGACGCGGACGAGCTGCTGTCGGAGAACTGAGGGGCCGGGAGGGGCGGGCGCCGGGCTCAGCGCGTGCGGCGGACGCCCGCCTCCTCCGCGTACTCCCCGAGGACGACGACGCCGAACGCGGCCCTTACGTAGACCTTGACGGCGCGCAGCGCATCTCCGGCGCGGTGGCTGTGGGGGTGACCGGTGGCCGCGGTCGCGCCGTGCGCGGGGCCGGTCTTTCGCGGGTTCAGGGTGACGGTGCTCATGTCTTCCATGGTGCTCCGCCCGGGCCCCTCGCGGCGTCGGCCCGCAGGCGGAAGCCCGGGGGCGCGCGCGTACCCCTGTGGTCGCATGCCGTCCCCTACGGGACGGACCCGCGCGGTAATCGTTCGCGCCCGGCCCCGGCGGTCGCTACACTCGCCGGTCTGCCCGCCTCCCGCACCGTGGTACCGGCCGTCCGCAAGGGCGTGTGCCGGCAGCCGGGGGAGCGCCGCCGACCGGACGGAAACCGGCCGACAGTCATACGTACACCCCCCGAGCGGACCGCATCGCCCCCGAGCAGTGACCCGGGGGCGGGGTGCGGTCCGCCGTCCTGCGTTGAATGCCGGAGGCAACACCGTGCCCGCGCACGCACACGAAAGCGACACCACCACCGACCCCCTCGCCCGTGAACGCGCCCATCTCGCCGCCTCGCGCGCCGCGCTGCGCGCCATGCGTGAGGACGCCCAGGCCCTGAACATCCGTGATGTGACGGCGAACTGGGTGAACGCCGCAGTACTGCAGGCGCAGATCGCCGACCGCATCAAGTCGCTCGCCGACCTCGCCCACACCCCGCTCTTCTTCGGCCGGCTGGACTACCTCCACGTGGTCGGTGCGGCGCAGGCGGAGGGCGCGGAGGGCGAGCAGTTCTACATCGGGCGCCGCCACGTCCACGACGCCGACGGTGATCCGATGGTCATCGACTGGCGTGCGCCGGTCTCCCAGCCGTTCTACCGCGCGTCCCGTAAGGACCCCCTGGACGTCGGTCAGCGGCGCCGCTTCGGCTACACGGGCGGCGAGCTGACCGCGTACGAGGACGAGCACCTCACCGATCCGTCGGAGGCCGCGCAGACCAGCAAGCTCCTCCAGGCGGAGATCGAGCGGCCCCGCGTGGGCCCGATGCGGGACATCGTCGCGACGATCCAGCCCGAGCAGGACGAGATCGTCCGCAGCGGGCTCGGCGGCACCGTGTGCGTGCAGGGCGGGCCCGGCACCGGGAAGACGGCCGTCGGCCTGCACCGGGTGGCGTACCTGCTGTACGCGCACCGCGAGCGCCTCGCCCGCACCGGCACGCTCGTCATCGGGCCGAACAAGTCGTTCCTGCACTACATCGAGCAGGTCCTGCCGGCGCTCGGGGAGCTGGAGGTGAAGCAGGCGACCGTCGACGACCTGGTGACGGCTCATGTCGAGGTCCGGTCCACGGACGAGGCGCGGGCCGCCGTGGTGAAGGGCGACGCCCGGATGGCGGAGGTGTTGCGGAGGGCGCTCCGTTCGCACGTGACGATGCCGACGGAGCCGGTCATGGTGGTGCGCGGATCACGGCGCTGGCGGGTCCCGGCGTACGAGATCGAGGAGATGGTCAAGGAGCTGCTGGCCAGGGACATGCGGTACGGGGCCGCGCACGAGGCCCTTCCGCTGCGCATCGCGCACGCCGTGCTCGTGCGGATGGAGGAGGCGGGCGAGGCCCCCGACGACCGGGTGCAGAACGCGGTGGCGCGCACCCCGGCGGTGAAGGCCGCGGTGAAGGCGGTCTGGCCCGCGGTCGAGCCGTCGAAGCTGGTGCTGCGGCTGCTGTCGGACCCGGATTTCCTGGCCGCGCACGCGGAGGGGCTGCTGAGCGAGGACGAGCAGAAGGCGATCCTGTGGACCAGGCCGGCCCGCAGTGTGAAGTCGGCGAAGTGGTCGGCGGCGGACGCGGTGCTGATCGACGAGGCGGCCGACCTGGTGGCGCGCACGCACTCCCTCGGCCATGTCGTCGTCGACGAGGCCCAGGACCTGTCCCCCATGCAGTACCGGGCCGTGGGCCGGCGCTGCTCGACCGGTTCGGCGACGGTGCTCGGGGACCTGGCGCAGGGCACGACGCCGTGGTCGACGCAGAGCTGGGAGCAGGCGCTGCACCACCTGGGGAAGCCGGACGCGGTGGTGGAGGAGCTGACGGCGGGCTTCCGCGTGCCGCGCGAGGTGATCGCGTACGCCTCGCGGCTCCTGCCGGTGATCTCGCCCGGTCTGGCGGCGGTCGAGTCGGTGCGTGAGTCGCCCGGTTCACTGTCGGTACGGGAGGTGTCGGGCGCCGACGCACTGGACGCGGCCGTGGTCGCGGCGTGCGAGGAGTCGTTGACGCACGAGGGC
This sequence comes from Streptomyces sp. A0642, assembly GCF_004795105.1. Classification (GTDB taxonomy): domain Bacteria; phylum Actinomycetota; class Actinomycetes; order Streptomycetales; family Streptomycetaceae; genus Streptomyces. Next base: position 12,675 of record NZ_SSBL01000043.1, read on the forward strand.
TCGACCGGTCTGATCGCCGCCGACGCGCGCGTCCCCGCACTGGCGCGGGCGCTGACGGCGGCGGGGCACCGGTACCTGTCCCCCGGCGAGGAGACGTCCGCCGAGTCCCGGCTGACCCTGGTCCCGGCGTCGCTGGCGAAGGGCCTGGAGTACGACTACGTGGTGCTGGACGAACCGGCGGCCGTGGTGGACGGCGAGCCGGACGAGCGGACGGGGCTGCGCCGGCTGTATGTGGCGCTGACCCGTGCGGTGTCGGGGCTGATCGTTCTCCACGCGGCGCCGCTGCCCGCCGAGCTGGCCTGAGGGAAGGCGGTGTGCGGGGGCCTTCCCGCACACCGCCCGGTCTCAGCCCGCCGTGCAGGCCCTCCCGTTCAGTTTGACCGTGCCCGGGTCCGCGGCCGCGCCCGTGACGCTGCTGTTGAACCCGAAGTCGATCGCCGCGCCCGGCGCGATGGAGCGGTTCCAGGACAGCGGTGCGGCGGTGACCGTACGCCCGTACTGGGTGAGTTCGGCGCTCCAGGTGTGGCTGAGCTTCTGGTCGCCCGGCAGCAGCCAGGTCAGGGACCAGGGGGTGATCGCCTCGGTCCCGGTGTTCTTCACCGTGACCGTGGTGGTCGAGCCCGTGCTCCACGGGTGCGAGGAGTACGTGACGCGGCAGGACCGGACCGGGCCCTCGCCGTCACCCGCGTCGTCCAGGTAGGAGGCGATGAACGCCAGCGGCGCGTTCCAGTTGATGGCGACCTCGTTGGTGGCGTACGAGCCGTTGTCGTCGAGGTAGCACATCGCCGCCGCGCAGCCGGTGAGCTTCGCCGCGGCCTCGGGGTCCCCGGAGGTGGGGGCGGTGAGGTTCGGGCCGCCCGCGAGGGAGCCGGCGGGCGGGTGGGGCAGGTCCGGGTCGCTCTGGTGCGCCCAGGTCCGGTGGTGCTGGTTCTCGGAACTGCGCTCGCCGTAGCCGGTGACGTAGGACTGGTTGAGCGGGTTGCGCCCGAAGAGGTAGTCCGCGCCGCGCAGCACCGCGTCCCGGTACCCGGCCTTTCCGGTGAGGTCGGCGGCGGTGGCCAGCACCATCATGTTGTTGAGCACCTGGCTGTTGGAGCCCCAGGCGTAGTTCTGACCGGCCGGGGCGTACGGCACGCCGTACAGCTGGTCCTCGGTCTGGGCGGCGTAGCGGTCGGCGGCCGTCGTCACCACGGAGCGGACCCGGGCGAGCTGGGCGTCGGTCAGGTTGTTGGGCACCGTGGCGAGGGTCAGGACGCCCAATCCGGCGGTGCCGCCCCACCAGATGCCGCCGTCGGCCGGGAAGGCCGCGTCGGCGTCGCCGTGCAGGGGGGAGGCGAGGAGCGCCTGGCGGTAGGTGTCGGAGCCGGTGGTGGTGAAGAGTTCGGCGGCGGCCCAGTAGAACTCGTCGGAGACGTCGTTGTCGCTGTACGTCCCCCCGCCGGTGCCGTCGTTGGGGTCGGCGAGCACGGCCGGATGGGCCTTGGCCGCGTTCCACGCCGTCTCGGCGGCCGTACGGCACCGCGCGGCGAACTGTGCGTCGTACGGGGCGAAGAGCCGGGCGCACTGGGCGGCCGTGGCGGCCATGTTGAGCGTCGCGGCGGTGGACGGCGGGTGCAACTCGCGCTGCTGCGGGTCCAGATGCGGCATCATCGGCAGGCCGGTCCACTGGGCGTCGTGCATCTTGTGGTGGACCATTCCGGCGAGCGGCCGGCCGGCCGGCACCTGCATGCGCATCAGGAAGTCGAGCTCCCAGCGCGCCTCGTCGAGGATGTCCGGCACGTGGTTGCCGCGCTCGGGCACCCGCAGCGCGCCGTCGCCGAGTTCGGCGGACTCCGCGCTGTCGGCCGTGAGGGTCCGCTCGTACGTGTCCATCAGCTGGGCCACCGCGATGCCGCCGTTGACGACGTACTTGCCCTGGTCCCCGGCGTCGTACCAGCCGCCCCGCACATCGAGCCGGTAGTCGCAGACGCCCGGCTGGCAGGGCACGTCCGTGTCGCCCTTGTTGGGCCCGACGCCGAGGTGCCCGGCCGGGCGGGCGTACTGCTCGCCGACGAGGTCCGCGTCGATCTCGATGCCGCTGCGGTTCTGGTAGAAGTACGCGAGCGAGTCGCTGCGCAGGGAGTCGTACAGGTCGGCGCGGATCGAGAAGGGCTCGCTGACCTGGCCGTCCGCCTCGACGGTGTAGCCGTCTCCGGCGGTCGTGACGTCACTGAAGTCGAAGGTGTGGACGTTCTGGCGCGAGGTCGGGTCCACGCCGCCCGGACGGGTGCTGCCGGTCGCGGCGGTGGTTCCGTCGGCCGCCTTGAGGGTCCAGGGCAGCGGGTCGGCCGCTTCGGTGACCAGGGTGCCGTTCTTGGGTCCTTGCGGGAGGTAGCCGACCTGGTTGACGCGGACGCGCGAGCCGGTGTCGGGCACGTACACGGGCGGTTCGGCGCCGCCGCGCAGGGAGACGTCGTCGAGGCAGAAGGTGGCCGCCTCGTCGCTGCCGCCGATCTGGAAGGCGAGCTGGGCGGCGTCGCGGTCGGCGGTCGCGGTGAAGACGTGCGTGACGGGAACCGCCTCGGCGCCGATCTGGTCGGTCGAGGACAGGTCCGCGGTCCACGGGTCGGTGGCCATCTGCACATTGGTGTGGATGGACAGCGGGGTGGTGGAGGTGGCGGTGTAGGTGAGGCTGTACGTCTCCCCCGCGACGAGCGGGATGTCGTTCTGCCCGACGATCACGTCCCACGGGTTGGCCGTTCCGGCCGGCACGTCGGTGCAGAGCCGGCCGTCCGTGACGGCGGCGGCCGTGTTGGCGGTCCACCACCAGGGCGCGGTGCCGGCGGCGAAGTCACCGTTGGTGATCTGCTCCGGCGCCGGATCGGGGTCCTCGGCTGCGGCACCGGGCGCGGTGAGGGCACCGCCGAACAGTGCGGTGAGGGCTAATGTCCCGAGCACACGGCGCCCGCGCCGGGCGCGGGTGCGACCGGCGGGGGACGGGGGCGGAGAGGCGTTCACCGGGGGCCTTTCGGTAGGGGCTGACGGTGGTGCGACACACGACGGATGAGCGGTGGGAACGCTCCCATGAGCAGGGAAGGACGCCGGGGAGGCACCGTGGGAGCGTTCCCACACCGCCGTGGCGCCATTGTGGATCCCGGGGCGTTTGTTGCGCCAGGGTCATGACAGCACCAGCCTGACGGTCCGCCCCCGCGGAAGGCGCGCGAAGACCTCGCGGAGGGCGCGGCGGGGCCCTCGCGCAACGGGCGGGGCCGGAGCCCTCACAACAGGGCGGGGACGGGGCGCCGTGTCCGGCACCTCGCCCCCGCCCCCGCTCCCACGCCTGGCGCGACCGCCCTACGCGTCGAGCACGTCGCGCCACTCCCTGACCGCGGCCACGTCCACCGGCCCCGCCCAGCCGTCCGGCCGGGCGGCTCCGCCGATGTGGAAGGCGTCGATGCCCGCGGCCAGCAGTTCCGGCACATGGTCCAGCCGCAGACCGCCGCCGACGAGGATCTGCGGCTCGTAGCCGGGCTCGCCCTTGCGCGCCGCCTCGACGATCAGCGTGGGGATGCCGTCGTCCACTCCGGCGGCCGAACCCGCGGTGAGGTAGGTGTCCAGGCCCGGCAGGTCGGCGAGGGCCTTGCGCAGCGCGTCCCGGTCGGTGGCGCGGTCGATCGCGCGGTGGAACGTCCAGTCGCAGCCCTCCAGCTCGGCGACGATCCGCTCGACCGCGACGAGGTCGGGGTGGCCGTCCTGGTCCAGGAAGCCGAGCACGAACTCGTCCGCCCCCTCGGCTCTCAGTTCACGCGCCTTGCGCACGAGTACGCCGACGTCGCCGGCTGCGAAGCCGTCCGCCACTCTGAGCATCACCCGCAGCGGGATGTCCACCGCCGCGCGGATCGCCGCGAACGTCGCACAGGACGGGGTGAGGCCGTCCGCCGCCATGTCGGTGACCAGCTCAAGCCGGTCCGCACCACCCGCCTGGGCCGCGACCGCGTCCTCCGCGTCGAGAGCGATCACCTCCAGGACTGCACGGTTGCTCATGGGAACCCAATCCTCCAGAAACCATCTATAGGTCTAGTCCAATGCCAGCCTACGGGGCAGTAGGCCGGAGGCGCAGCCTCACCGTGAACGTGAACATACGCGAGGCCGCACGCGCGGCAGGCGACCAGCGGCCCGCGGTGCGCGCCGCCGGGGTGGATCACTCTTGCGTTCGATAGGGGGAGGGGGTATACCTGAGTCATCAGGCATACCCCCCTGGGGTATAAATACCGATCGAAGGAGTGCCCGTGTCCGCGCAGACTGCGGCAGCCACCACCGGCGCCGCCATCGGTAACGGCCTCGCCGCGGAGGTCGAGCTCGCCATCGGCGGCATGACCTGCGCCTCGTGCGCGGCCCGTATCGAGAAGAAGCTCAACCGGATGGACGGGGTCGAGGCGACCGTCAACTACGCCACCGAGAAGGCCAGGGTCAGCTACCGGAGCGAGGACGTCTCCGTACAGGACCTGATCGCCACGGTCGAGAAGACCGGCTACACCGCGCACGAGCCCGCTCCCCCGGCGCACACCGGGGACGCCGCCGCGACGGAGGAGGCGGACGGGCTGCGGCCGTTGCGGCAGCGGCTGACCACCGCGGTCGTGCTCGCGGTGCCGGTGATCGCGATGGCGATGATCCCGGCGCTCCAGTTCGACAACTGGCAGTGGCTCTCCCTCACCCTCACCGCCCCCGTCGTCACGTACGCCGCCTGGCCCTTCCACCGCGCGGCGTGGACCAACGCCCGGCACGGCGCGGCCACCATGGACACGCTCATCTCGGTCGGCACCTCGGCCGCCTTCCTCTGGTCGGTGTGGGCCCTGTTCTTCGGCACTGCCGGGATGACCGGCATGACGCACCCCTTCGAGCTGACCATCGGCCGCACCGACGGCGCCGGGAACATCTACCTCGAGGCGGCCGCCGGAGTCACCGCGTTCATCCTGGCCGGGCGCTACTTCGAGGCCCGCTCCAAGAGGAAGGCGGGCGCCGCGCTGAAGGCGCTGCTCGAACTGGGCGCGAAGGAGGTCACCGTCCTGCGCGACGGCCGCGAGGTCATCCTGGCCACGGCCGGCCTCCGGGTCGGGGACCGCTTCCTCGTCCGCCCGGGCGAGAAGATCGCCACGGACGGCACCGTGGTGGAGGGCAGTTCGGCGGTGGACGCGTCCATGCTCACCGGTGAGTCCGTCCCCGTCGAGGTCGCGGTCGGCGACGCGGTGACCGGGGCGACGCTGAACGCGGGCGGCCGGCTCGTCGTCGAGGCCACCCGCGTCGGCGCCGACACCCAGCTGGCCCGGATGGCGAAGCTGGTCGAGGACGCGCAGAACGGCAAGGCGGCGGCCCAGCGACTGGCCGACCGGATCTCGGCGGTGTTCGTCCCCGTCGTCATCGCGCTCGCACTCGGCACGCTCGGCTACTGGCTGGGCAGCGGCGAGGGCCTGACGGCCGCGTTCACGGCCGCCGTCGCCGTACTGATCATCGCGTGCCCCTGCGCCCTCGGCCTCGCCACCCCGACCGCCCTCATGGTCGGTACGGGACGCGGCGCCCAGCTCGGCATCCTCATCAAGGGCCCCGAGGTCCTGGAGACGACGCGTCGCATCGACACGATCGTCCTCGACAAGACCGGCACCGTCACGACCGGCAAGATGACCCTCCAGACCGTCCATACGACGGACGCCGTCACCGAAACCGACGTCCTGCGCCTCGCCGGAGCCCTGGAACACGCCTCCGAACACCCCATCGCCCAAGCCGTCGCCACCGCAGCCGCCCAGCGCACCGGAGCCGCGCTGCCCACCCCCGAGGACTTCGCCAACGTCCCCGGACTCGGCGTCCAGGGCGTCGTCGAAGGACACGCGGTGCTGGTGGGCCGCGAGGCGCTGCTGGCCGAGTGGGCGATCGACCTGCCCGTGGAGCTGGCGCGTCACAAGGCCGAGGCGGAGGCCGCGGGCCGTACCGCGATCGCAGTCGCCTGGGACGGTGAGGCGCGGGCGGTCCTGGAGGTGGCCGACGCGGTGAAGGACACCAGCGCGGAGGCGATCGGGCGGCTGCGTGCCCTCGGTCTGACCCCGATCCTGCTGACCGGCGACAACCGGGCGGTGGCGCAATCGGTTGCCGCCGAGGTCGGCATCGAGGAGGTGTACGCCGAGGTCATGCCGCAGGACAAGGTCGACGTCGTCAAGCGCCTCCAGGGCGAGGGCCGTTCGGTCGCGATGGTCGGTGACGGGGTCAACGACGCGGCCGCCCTCGCCCAGGCGGATCTGGGACTCGCCATGGGCACGGGCACGGACGCGGCGATCGAGGCCGGCGACCTGACCCTGGTGCGCGGGGACCTGCGGGCCGCCGCGGACGCCATCCGGCTGTCCCGGAAGACACTCGGCACCATCCGTACGAACCTGTTCTGGGCCTTCGCCTACAACGTGGCGGCGCTGCCGCTGGCCGCGATGGGGCTGCTGAACCCGATGATCGCGGGGGCCGCGATGGCGTCCTCCTCGGTGTTCGTGGTCGGCAACTCGCTGCGGCTGCGGGGGTTCCGGGCCGGGGTGTAGTGCGCATCCGTCCGCACGCCGACGGCCCGGCCCGCTTCCTCCCGGGGAGCCGGGCCCGGCCCTGTCGTGCGACTCAGCCTCCCGAGGGGGACCCGCTCCGGTCACCGGCGTAGCGCGCGAGGCGCTGTTCGAGGCGGGCGCGCCGCTCGGGCCACTCCTCGGCCGTGACCGAGTAGATCGCCGAGTCGCGGAACCGCCCCTCCTCTCCCGGCACGGCGGACGGGGACCAGTTGCGCAGAACGCCCTCGAAGCTCGCGCCGACCGCCTCGATGGCGGCCCGGGAGCGGCTGTTGCGGGCGTCGGTCTTCAGATCGACCCGGCCCACCCCCCAGACCTCGAACGCATGCCGGAACAGCAGGTACTTGGCCTCGGCGTTGATGCCCGTGCCCTGAGCGGACGCGGCGAGCCAGGTGTACCCGATCTCGATCGCGCTCAGCGTGTCCTCGCCCATCCAGAAGCGCGGATCCCAGTAGGACGTGGCGCCGGCCACCCGCCCGGTGGCCCGGTCGATCTGCGCGTACGGCGCGAGCCTTCCGGTGGCGGCGCGGGCCAGTTGGGTGTCGACGTACTCCTCGGCTCCCTCCGGGCCGGGCACCCAGGTGAATCCGTACGAGTCGCGGTTCTCCTCGGCGGCGCGGAACAGCCCCTCCGCGTGGTGGCGCCCCAACGGCTCCAGGCGTACCCGGTCCCCCTCCAGAACCGGTCCCTCCAACACGAAAGCCATCGTCCACCTGTCCAGTCGCCGTACGGGATGTATGGGCAGCCAGCCTTCCAGAGGCCGCGCGGCCCTGTCGTGCGATTTCCGCCGGGCCGGAGGTGCGGCGAACAGGGCCGGTGGGCAGCGGCGTTGTCAGTGGCAGCGCCTACCCTCGGATCCATGACGACATGGCTGCACGACACGTTCCCCGGTCATGAGGTGAACCTCGCGTTCGCCCGGGGCCTGCCCGCCGAAGCCTTCTTCGCAGGGCTGCGCGAGCAGAACCGCGAGCCGCTCGCCCAGGGCGAGGCGGACGGCTGGGCGTGGGCCGTGCACGACATGATCGACGAGGAGGACGCCGACTGCGGAGAGGTCGACTACGGACGGCTCTGCCCGCAGGGGGCGGAGGTGGTCGTCTTCGTGACCGAGCCGTGCAGCGCGAAGGCGCACGGCCCGCACCTCGCGTACTACCGCGACGGGCGCACGACGCTCTTCTTCAGCTTCGAGGACTTCCGGCAGCAGCGGGTGGGCGACAACCCGGACTACCTGTCGGCGGAGCTGTTCGCGGCGGGCTTGACCGGCCCTGCGGCCGAGTGCCAGGTGTGGAAGGACGGCGCGCACGACTGCTACGAGCACGAGGACGTGGACGAGATACGGCTGGTGCGGACGATCGCCGACGCCTTCGCCCTGCCCTCCCCGCCGCTGGCCGTCCTGCCGCTCGCCCCGTCGCCGCTCGTCGCGTCGCCCGTCGCCACGGAGCCGGTGCGTGCGGTGGGTGAGAAGGGCCCGGTCGTCGCCCCCGGGACGTACGCCGTGCACGCCCGTGGCATCGATGTGACCGAGCTGGCCGCCGTGTGCGCGGAGGCGGGGTATCCCGCCCGTACGCAGGGCGAGTCGGGCGGCTGGGCCTGGGTCACGTGGGACGCGGCGGCCGTGCGCGGCGGTGAGGTGTCCCAGCTGGCGGGCTTCCTCACCGGATTCCGCTACGACGAGCGCTTCGGCGGGCCGGACCGGGTCGAGACGGTGTTCCTGGCGGGCACCCCCGCGTGCTCCTGCCCGAACGGGCGGAACTACAGCGTTCAGCACTGCGAGGACCACCCCTTCCAGTTCGTGAACAGCCGCGGCGGATTCGAGCGGACGTACTTCAACGTCGGCGGGGGCCGGGAGACGCAGCGTCACGGAGACCTGCTGGTACGCGAACTGCTGGACGCCGGAATCGTCGGCCGGGAGACCCCCGCGTACGACGCCGATCCCGGCTTCAACGCCGACGGCGCTGTGACGATGCGGATCATCGCCGACCACTTCGGGCTGCCCTCCACGTCGTGACGGCGGCGCCCGGTCAGCCGGCCGCCCGGACGAACCGCACCACCGTCCCCGGGCCCGCCTGAGCAGCCGCGGCCAGCGCGTGTTCGGGCACGACCCCCACCACCGGGTAACCGCCCGTCGTCGGATGGTCGTTGAGAAACACCACCGGGCGCCCGTCCGGTGGGACCTGGACGGCTCCGAGCACCATGCCCTCGCTGGGCAGTTCACCGGCACGGGCCCGCTCCAGCGGTGGCCCCTCGGTGCGCAGGCCGATGCGGTTGCTCTGCGCGGAGACGCGGTACGGCTCCGTCGTGAACGTACGGAGTGCGGCGACCGTGAACCAGGTGTGGCGGGGGCCGAGGTGGACCGGCAGGACGAGCACGGCGGGCGCGCCCGGCCACGGCACCGCGTCGGCGACGGGGGCTCCGGCCGGCCGACGCGGGCCCAGGGGCAACACGTCCCCGTCGCGCAGGGGCGGCGGGCCCACCCCGGAGAGGAGGTCGGCGGACCGGCTCCCGAGCACCGGATCCGGCGCCACGCCGCCCGCGAACGCCAGGTAGCTGCGGAGCCCGTGCACCGCGGGCCCCGCGTCGAGCACCGCGCCCGCAGGCACGTACACCGCGGCGCCCCACGCCACCGGCCGCCCGTCCACCGTCACCCGGCACGGCGCACCGCCGACGACCACGCGCACCGCATGGTCCGGGCGGACGGCGCAGCCGGTGGCGGTCGTCTCCAGGACGGCCGCGGAGACCGGGTTGCCGGCCAGCCGGTTGGCGAGCGCGGCGGCGGCTGCGTCGAGGGCGCCCGTCCGTCCGACGCCCAGGTGGGCGAGTCCGGCGCGCCCCTCGTCCTGCACGGTGGTCAGGGCCCCGGCGCGGACCACCTCGAAGGACGCCGCCGTCCCGTCAGCCCGATGAGCCGGGTCGGTCATCGCGCCGTCTCCACGAAGCACACCCGTCACCGTGCCGCCTCCACGAACCGCACCCGCACACCCGGGCCCAGCAGTGCGGCCGGTTCGCGGTGCGGGTCCCACAGCGGGCCGGGGTCGGGCATCCGGCCGATGAGCTGCCATCCGCCGGGGGACGGGCGCGGGTACACCCCGGTGTACGGGCCGGCCAGCGCGACCGCCCCCGCCGGGACCCGGGTGCGCGGTGTCGCCCGGCGCGGCAGGTGGAGGTGGTCCGGGAGGCCGGTCAGGTAGCCGAAGCCGGGGGCGAACCCGCAGAAGGCGACCCTGAATTCGGTTCCGGCGTGGATGCGGGGCACGTCGGCGGCGGCCACTCCCCAGGCGTCGGCTACATCGGCCAGGTCCGGGCCGTCGTACACGACGGGGAGTTCCACCGCCGCGGCCGGGTCGGGGAGCGGCTCCGGTATGTGCCAGGACACCAGCTCCCGGGCGAGCGCGGCGGCGTCCCGTGCGATGCCGTCGAGCAGCACCGTCCGCTCGCCGGGCACGATGTCGCGTACGCCGGGCAGTCGGCCCGCCGTGCGGCGCCGCAGCACCTCCGCGTGGAACGCCTCCGTGTCCTGCCGGCCGTTCAGTTCGACGAGCAGCGCCCGAGGCCCGGCGGGCAGCACGACGAGCGACGGCCCGGCGGGGCGCGCGGCGGTCGCCGGGGACTCGGCGGCCGGCGTGTCGGTACCGCGCTTCGTACTCACGCGAACGCCCGCACCGCGACGCCCGCCTCTTCCAGCGCCGCACGCACCCGCCGGGCGAGTGCGGCAGCCCCCGGGGTGTCCCCGTGGACGCACAGGGAACGGGCGACGACGGATATCCGGCGCCCGTCGGCCCCGGTCACGCTCCGGTCCACGGCGAAGCCCACACCGCGCCGCACGACCTCGTCCGCGTCGTGCACCACCGCGCCCGGCTCCCCGCGCGGCACCAGCGTCCCCTGCGGGGTGTACGCGCGGTCGGCGAAGGCCTCCTCGACGGCGGTCAGGCCGGCCTCCCCGGCCCGTACGAGCAGCCGGGATCCGGGCAACCCGAGGACGGCCATGCCCCCGCCCGCGATCCGGACCCCCTCGATCACGGCGGCGGCCTGCTCGTCGTCCCGGACGGTGCGGTTGTACAGGGCGCCGTGCGGTTTGACGTATGCGACCGACGCACCGGCCGCTTCCGCGAACACCCTCAACGCACCGATCTGGTACGCGACTTCGGCGGCCAGCTCGGCGGCAGGCACGTCCATCGCGCGACGCCCGAAGCCCGCCAGATCGCGGTACGAGACCTGCGCGCCGATCCGTACGCCCCGGGCGGCCGCCGCGTCGCAGACCCTCCGCATCACCGATGCGTCCCCCGCGTGGAAGCCGCACGCCACATTGGCGCTGGTCACACACGCGAGGAGCGCCTGGTCGTCGGTGAGCGTCCAGCGTCCGAAGCCCTCGCCCAGATCCGCGTTGAGGTCCATGACCGCGACCGGCTCACCCGACGGGTCCGGGCCGTGGGCGCTGCCGGGCAGGTTCGTCAGATTCGTCACGGGCGCACGGTAGCGCCCGTCACGGCCGGCCCGCCCCCGCGTCTCAGTCGAACAGGCCGAGCTCCCGTTCCCGGACGCCCTCCAGCGTGTACCGCGTCCCCACCAGCGGGCGGCCCGCGCAGAGCCTGATCAGCGTCGCGCCGTCGCCCCGGTACCGCCCAGGGACCCGGCCCTCCTGCTCGGCGCCGAGGGTCACTTTCCGCCCGCTGTCGGTGAGCTCCGCGACGAGGAGCGGAACCTTCCGGCGCAGGGCGCGCGGGACGAGCAGGCCGAGCGCGTGCGGGAAGCCGGCGCCCTCGTACGCGCCGGGCAGCCCCCATGCGTCGCGCACGTCCCCCGCGTGCACCCACTCCCCCAGGGCCACCGCGTCCAGAATCCCGCCCGCCGCGGCGATCACCGGGCCGGCGTCCGTCATGCCCCGCTCCAGCTCGTCCACCACCTGCGTGTGCGACCAGCCGGCCCGTTCCGCGATATCCCGGTCGTTGGATTCGGGGCCGAACACGTCCGGTCCGAACCGGCTCTCGACCACACGGTTCAGCACGGACCCGCAGTGCGCGACCACGTCCCGCACCGTCCAGCCGGGACACGCGGTGCGCACGGCGAAGTCACCGTCCTCGGCGGCCCGCAGCAAGGGGATCAGGGCGTCCCGCTCGGTGCGCAGGAGGAGACCGGGCAGCTCGGGATCACGTTCGTCAGCCATGGGATCAGCCAACCACCCCGGCCGCGCGCGGACTTGGCATTCAGCTCTCACGGTGAAGAAGGACACAGGATGCCGGACGCTCTAGGCTCGGTCCATGGACGACATGGACCGGGCCCCGGACGGCGACCAGGCCGACTCCCTCCGCGGCCGCTGGCACGACTGCCTCGTCGCGGCCCGGGGCGGGGGCGAGGGGCCCGACCCGTTGCCGTACGCCGACAACCTTCTGGCCCGGTGGGCGGAGCCCCAGCGGCGCTACCACACCGTCGCCCACCTGACGGCGGTCCTCGACCACGTCGACGCCCTCGCCGGACATGCCGAGGACCCGGACACGGTACGGCTGGCGGCGTGGTTCCACGACGCGGTCTACCGGCCCGACCGCTCCGAGAACGAGGAACGCAGCGCCGTCCTCGCCGAGCGCGCCCTGCCCGAGGCGGGGGTGCCCGCCGCGACCACCGCCGAGGTCGCCCGCCTGGTCCGGCTCACCGTCACGCACGACCCGGCCGACGGCGACACGAACGGCGAGGCCCTGTGCGACGCGGACCTCGCGATCCTTGCGGCGCCGCCCAAGGAGTACGCGGAGTACGCGGCCCGGGTGCGCGAGGAGTACGGCTTCGTCCCCGACGAGGCGTTCCGCGAGGGCCGGGCGGCGGTGCTGCGGCAGCTTCTGGAGCTGCCGCGGCTGTTCCGTACGCCGTACGGGGCGGCCGAGTGGGAGGCGCGGGCCCGGCACAACCTGAGCACGGAGCTGGAACTGCTCACGGCCTGAACGGTCCGAGCAGTACGCCCGGCCCGTGGGGGCGGGCCCGGACCCGCCCGCCGCCCCGAGCCCGCCCCGGACCGCGCGGCGGTAAGGGGCGAGGGCCGGGCGAAGACGCCGGGCGAAGGAATGCGCCAGGCCCTTCCGCTGTTGGCACCTGTCATGCCCGACTCTGCCGCCCGCCGCCGCTCCCGTATGCCTCTGGCCGTCTACATTCTCGGCCTCTCGGTCTTCGCCCTCGGCACCAGCGAGTTCATGCTGTCGGGGCTGCTGCCGCCCATCGCCGATGACATGAACGTGTCGATTCCGCGCGCCGGGCTCCTCATATCCGCCTTCGCGATCGGCATGGTGGTCGGCGCCCCGCTGCTCGCCGTGGCCACGCTCCGGCTGCCGCGCCGGACCACACTCATCGCGCTGATCTCCGTCTTCGGCCTCGGCCAGGTCGCGGGTGCGCTCGCGCCGACGTACGAGGTGCTCTTCGCGTCCCGGGTGGTCAGCGCGCTCGCGTGCGCCGGGTTCTGGGCCGTGGGGGCGGCCGTCGCCATCGCGATGGTGCCGGTGAACTCCCGGGCCCGCGCGATGGCCGTGATGATCGGCGGGCTCTCCATCGCGAACGTGCTGGGGGTGCCGCTGGGGGCCTTCCTGGGCGAGAACCTGGGGTGGCGGTCGGCGTTCTGGGCGGTCGGTGCGGCCTCGGCCGTGGCACTGGCCGGGGTGGCGACGATGATTCCCCGGATTCCGCTGCCGGACGAGAAGCCGCAGCTCAAGCGGGAGCTGGGGATCTACCGCGACCGGCAGGTGTGGCTCTCCATCGTGCTGACCGCGCTCGCGGCGGGCGGGGTGTTCTGCGCGTTCAGTTATCTGGCCCCGCTGCTGACGGATGTCGCCGGTCTGGACTCGGGCTGGGTGCCGACCGTGCTCGCGCTGTTCGGGATCGGCGCGCTGGTCGGTACGACGATCGGCGGCCGGGTCGCCGACGCGCACCTCTTCGGTGTGCTGCTGAGCGGGATCGCGGCCTCGACGGTGTTCCTGGCCGCGCTGGCGCTGTTCGCGTCGAACCAGGCCGCCGTGATCGTGCTCTCGTTCCTGCTGGGCCTCTCGGCGTTCTATACGGCTCCGGCGCTGAACGCGCGGATGTTCAATGTGGCGGGCGCCGCCCCGACCCTGGCGGGTGCGACGACGACCGCCGCGTTCAACCTGGGCAACACGGGCGGGCCCTGGCTGGGCGGCACGGTGATCGATCTGGACTTCGGCTTCGAGGCCACCGCGTGGGCGGGGGCGGCGATGACCGTGCTGGCGCTGGTGACGGTGATCATCTCGCTGCGGTTGCAGCGCGGCCGGACCGCCTCGTCCCGGCTGGTGGCGGGCGCCCCGGCAGCGGTGTCGCCGGAAGCGGCGACCGACGCCGCCCGGACGTGCGCCCCCTCGTCCACCGCCTGAGCCGGCCGGTTCGGGGGTCGCTCAGCCGGCTGCGGGCCGGCCCTTGGGGCGGCGCAGGCCGGCCTCGGTGATCCGGCGGACCAGCTCCTTGGAGCCGATCTGCCGGGCCCCCGCCCGTACGGCGTCCTCGTACCGCTCTTTCGGTACGTCGTAGTGGTCGCGCTCGAAGGCGCGGGGCGGGCAGCCGATGGATGCCGCGAAGGAGTGCAGTTCCTCGAAGGACACGTCGCTGACCAGGTGCGACCAGAACCGCCCGTGGCCCGGCCAGTCCGGCGGGTCGATGTACACGGTCATCGCCGGAGTATCCCGCTGAGCGCACCGACCGGGGCCACGGCGACCGTCGCCTTCGTGCAGACCCAGTGCGGGTCCGTGCCCAGCTCCGGCTCGACGTCCAGGGAGTGCGGTTCGCCCGAGTCGCAGACGGGGCACAGCGGCCAGCGGCCGTACCGCTCCAGCAGTGCGTCCTGTACGTCCTGGGCGACGAGCCCGACGACGAACTCCACCCCCTCCGGCCACTGTTCGACCCACCAGCGGCGGTGCGTCACCGCGTCCTCGACCAGCGAGACGATCTGCGCCTCGGCGACGTCTCCGGCGGCGAGATCGGCCATGACGAGTGCGCGGGCCTTGTGCAGTGCCTGCTCCTGGGGGTTCAGCTCCATGCAGCCATTGTCCACCTTGCGCGCCGGACGCTCCGCCCTCCTCGCGCGAGGGACGGGGAGCAAAGGGGGGGTTGACGGACACCGGGGTTGAAAATATCTTTCAAGAGTGACCCATGACCTGAAGGAAAGTTTCAGCGCCGATTCGCCGCCCGCCCCGGCGGCCCTCGCGGCGAAGGTGCGGACGCTCGCGCCGTCCATGACCCGCTCCATGCAGCGGGTCGCCGAGGCCGTCGCCGGCGACCCGGCCGGCTGCGCCGCCCTGACGGTCACCGGTCTCGCCGAGCTCACCGGCACCAGCGAGGCGACCGTGGTCCGCACGGCCCGCCTCCTCGGCTACCCCGGCTACCGGGACCTGCGCCTCGCGCTGGCGGGCCTCGCCGCCCACCAGGAGTCCGGCCGGGCGCCCGCCGTCACCGCGGACATAGCGGTCGACGACCCGATCGCCGACGTGGTCGCCAAGCTGGCCTACGACGAGCAGCAGACCCTCGCCGACACCGCCGCCGGCCTCGACACCGTGCAGCTCGGCGCCGCCGTGGCCGCGGCCGCCACCGCCCGCCGGATCGACATCTACGGCGTGGGCGCCTCCTCCCTCGTCGGCCAGGACCTGGCCCAGAAGCTGTCCCGTATCGGCCTGATCGCGCACTCCCACATGGACCCGCACCTCGCGGTGACCAACGCCGTGCAACTGCGCTCCGGCGACGTGGCCATCGCGATCACCCACTCCGGCTCGACGGGCGACGTCATCGAGCCCCTGCGGGTCGCCTTCGACCGGGGGGCCACGACGGTCGCGATCACCGGACGCCCCGACGGGCCGGTCACGCAGTACGCCGACCACGTGCTGACCACGTCCACGGCCCGCGAGAGCGAGCTGCGCCCGGCCGCCATGTCGAGCCGTACGAGCCAGCTCCTGGTCGTCGACTGCCTGTTCATAGGGGTCGCACAGCGGACGTACGAGACGGCGGCTCCGGCCCTCGCCGCCTCCTACGAGGCGCTGGCCCACCGCCACAACCCCCGCACCCGCTGACACCGACGCCGACGCCGACGCCGTCGAGAACGCCCGCACCCGCAGAACCGTACGAGTTCGAGAAAGCAGAGCCGCTCTCCATGACCTCCCACACCGAAGCCGACACCGACGCCACCACCCGCGACGGATACGGCGAACTGCGCGCCCAGCTCGCCACCCTCACCACCGAGGCGTTCCGCCCCGAGCTCGCCGAGATCGACCGGCTGCCCACCGCGGAGATCGCCAGGATCATGAACGGCGAGGACCGGACCGTCCCGGCCGCCGTCGCCGAGCGGCTCCCCGAGATCTCCGCCGCGATCGACGCCACCGCGGCGCGCATGGCCCGCGGCGGCCGGCTGATCTACGCGGGCGCGGGCACCGCGGGCCGGCTCGGCGTGCTGGACGCCAGCGAGTGCCCGCCCACCTTCAACACCGACCCGGCCGACGTGATCGGCCTGATCGCGGGCGGTCCGTCCGCCATGGTCACCGCCGTCGAGGGCGCCGAGGACAGCAAGGAGCTGGCCGCCGCCGACCTCGACGCGCTGGACCTGACCGCCGATGACACGGTGGTCGGCATCTCCGCCTCCGGCCGTACGCCGTACGCGATCGGGGCCGTCGAGCACGCCCGCGCCAAGGGCGCCCTGACCCTCGGCCTGTCCTGCAACGCGGACTCCGCGCTCGGCGCCGCGGCCGAGCACCCCCTGGAGGTCGTCGTCGGCCCCGAGCTGCTCACGGGCTCCACCCGGCTGAAGGCGGGGACGGCGCAGAAGCTCGTCCTCAACATGCTCTCGACGATCACGATGATCCGGCTCGGCAAGACGTACGGAAACCTCATGGTCGACGTGCGCGCGTCCAACGAGAAGCTGCGGGCCCGCTCCCGGCGGATCGTCTCGCTGGCCACCGGCGCCTCCGACTCCGAGATCGAGGCCGCGCTCGCGGCCACCGACGGCGAGGTGAAGAACGCCATCCTGACGATCCTCGGCCGGGTCGACGGCCCCACCGCCGCCACCCTGCTGTCCGCGTCGGACGGTCACCTCCGTGCCGCGCTCGCCGCGGCTCCGCGCACCACCTGACCTCCCCGCACCACCTCCGCTCCCCCGCACAGCAAGGCACCACGCACCATGGCAACAGAAGACAAGAACCGCGCCACTGCCGCCGCGATCCTTCCGCTCGTCGGTGGCGCCGCGAACGTCAGCTCCATCGCCCACTGCATGACCCGGCTCCGGCTGGGTCTGCACGACCGTTCGCTCGTCCAGGACGAGGCACTGAAGGCCGTGCCCGCCGTCATGGGCGTGGTGGAGGACGACACGTACCAGATCGTTCTCGGTCCCGGTACGGTCGCCCGTGTCACCCCGGAGTTCGAGAAGCTCGTCGAGGAGGGCAGGGCCGCGGCCCCCGCCGCGCCCGAAGCCTCCGCCCCGCTCACGGCGGAGGAACTGGCCGCGCAGGGCGCCGAGATGAAGGCGGCCCGGAAGGCGAAGAACTCCACGCCGTTCAAGCTGTTCCTGCGCCGCATCGCCAACATCTTCGTCCCGCTGATCCCGGCCCTGATCGGCTGCGGCATCATCGCGGGCCTCAACGGCCTGCTGGTCAACCTCGGCTGGCTGACGTCGGTGACCCCGGCCCTCGCGGCGATGGCGTCCGGCTTCATGGCGCTGATCGCGGTCTTCGTCGGCTACAACACGGCCAAGGAGTTCGGCGGCACGCCGATCCTCGGCGGGGCGGTCGCGGCCATCATCGTCTTCCCGGGCGTCGCGAACATCGAGGCGTTCGGCCAGAAGCTCTCCCCCGGCCAGGGCGGTGTCCTCGGCGCCCTGGGCGCGGCGGTGCTCGCGGTGTACGTGGAGAAGTGGTGCCGGCGCTGGGTGCCGGAGGCGCTGGACGTCCTGGTCACCCCGACCCTGACGGTCCTGGTCTCCGGACTGGTGACGATCTTCGGTCTGATGTACGTGGCGGGCGAGGTCTCCACCGCGATCGGCACGTTCGCCGACTGGCTGCTGTCGAACGGCGGCGCGGGCGCGGGTCTCGTGCTCGGCGGCTTCTTCCTCCCGCTGGTCATGCTGGGGCTGCACCAGGCGCTGATCCCGATCCACACGACGCTGATCGAGCAGCAGGGATACACGGTCCTGCTCCCGATCCTCGCCATGGCCGGTGCCGGCCAGGTCGGCGCGGCACTCGCGGTCTTCGTCCGCCTCCCGCGCAACGAGTCGATCCGCAGGACCATCAAGTCGGCCCTGCCCGCGGGCTTCCTGGGCGTCGGTGAGCCGCTGATCTACGGCGTCTCGCTGCCGCTGGGCCGTCCCTTCATCACGGCGTGCGTGGGCGGTGCGTTCGGTGGCGCCTTCGTGGGGTTCTTCAACCAGCTCGGCGACGCGGTGGGTTCCACCGCGATCGGCCCGTCCGGCTGGGCGCTGTTCCCGCTGCTGGACGGCAACCACGGCCTGGGCGCGACGATCGCGATCTATGCGGGCGGCCTGGTCGTGGGCTACCTGGCGGGCTTCGTCGCCACGTACTTCTTCGGCTTCGGCAAGGAGCTGCTGGCGGAGTTCAACGTCTCCCAGGAACCGGCCGCTTCCACGGTCGCGGCCGTCGGCCCGTCGACGGCCGGCGCGGGCCCGGACACCACCGCGAAGGCACCCGCGGGGGTCTGACGGACCACGAAACCACGGAAGGGCGGCACCCCGCGGGTGCCGCCCTTTTACCGCTGTACGCCTCAGACCGGAAAGGCGTCCGTGGACAGCGTGACGTCGAAGGGCGCCGACAGCACGAGCGGCTTGCCGAACGGCACCGGGTCGGAGCGCTTGTACGTGCCGTCCTCGTTGGGTTCGGTGAACAGCGTGGCCATGGGCCCGCGCGTGTCGAACCGGTCGATCAGCAGGTACATGGGCACGCCCGCACGCGCATAGGCGCGGTACTTCTTCGTACGGTCCTCGCGGGCGTTGCCCTTCGACGTGATCTCGACGATGAGCAATGCCTCGGAGGCGTCCACCGGATCGCTGGTCTCGGGGTCGGCGGCATCGATCAGCTCGGCCGGCATGACCACGAGATCGGGGACGTACAGTTTGTCGAGGGGAGCCACGTGCACTCCCAGCGTCTGGTAGATCTCCAGCTCATCGGGCAGGTTCGCGTAGAGGCGGCGCTGCACTTTGGCGGCGATGCCGTTGTAATGCGCATGCGGCGGCGGTACCAAGACGATCTGCCCTTCGTCGATCTCGGCGCGCCACCCCTCGGGCACGTCCAGTTCCTGCCAGGTATGAAGCAGGTAGTCCCACGGGCGGCCTTCAGAGTCCTGCTGGTGCTCGACCATCGCGGCGGTCATCGCGGGTCCCTTCTCCTGAAGCCTGTCCGGGGAGCGTCGATCGACGATTCGGCGGCGCTGAGCCGCTTTTCTCAGCGTCCCACGATCGTGTGGCGGATGCGCCGAACACGGCGCGTTCCAGGGCAGACCACACAGCGCGTCGCGCTCGCACAACGCACCCGCTCCACTACCTTGCGTGACGAGAGGACCATGATCATCATGGTCTCCCCGCATCCCTGGAGACTCCCGTGCGACACCTCGTCACCAAGGCCGCAAGCCTCGCGGCCGTGGCCATGCTCGCCTTCACCGCGGCCCCGCCCGCCCAGGCCACCCAGGCCGCCCAGAGCCGAGAGGGGGCGCGGGACGCCGCCGTGGCGCCCGCGTACTTCGAGATGACCGACATCACGCGGAGCACGTTCATCGTGCAGCTGGTCGAGGAGCGCGCCATCCGGCACGCCAGGGACCTGGTGAACGGCGTCACCACGGAGCAGCCGCACGTGGTCGGCCGCATCGTGAAGCGTCCGGCCGCGTACAACCCGCGGTGGAGCTTCCACTACGACCCGCAGACGGTCCAGTTCTTCGACGTCGCCATCGAGGTCTGCGACGCGACAGTGCCGTACGTCGAGGACCACCTCGACGAAGCGGGCGGCGCCTTCCTGCCGGGCAACGTCTTCTGCCCGTGGACGTCGACACTCGTGAAGGAGGTCCCGGCCCCGTAAGGCCGGTTCACGGCGGAAGGGCGGCACCCCGGCAGGGTGGCCGCCCTACCGAGGTGGGCGGCCCCGGCACGGTGGCCGCCCTTCCCCGTCACTCCCGCGAACAGCTCAACGGCCGGCCGGAGCCTGGTCCCCGACCATCCCCAGCAGCGCCTCGTGCGTCTCCCGGTCGGCCGCCGCGATCAGTCCGCCCCGGCCGGTGTGGGGCGGCAGACCGCGCAGGTCCGTCACCACACAGCCGGCGGCTTCGCACAGCGCGATCCCGGAAGCGAAGTGCACGCTGTCGCGCAGGTCGCCGTCGGTGACGTACGCGGCCCTGCGGCCGGCGGCGACCCAGGCCACCGCCAGCGTGGTGGAGACGACGCGCGGCCGGAACCGCTCGGCGAACTCGGGGACGGCGAGGAGGCGGACGGCCCGGAAGTCCGGCGCGTTGGGGAACGGTGCGTCGAGGTTGACGTCGACCAGGCAGGAGCCGGGCGACGGCGACAACTCCTCGTCCACGCCGCCCTTCCGCACGAACGCGCGCGCCCCGTCGGTCCAGAACACCTCGCCGCTGAACGGGTCGGCGGATGCGGCCGCCGTGACGCGGGAACCCACCCGCAGGGCGACGTTCACCGCGACCAGCATGTTCTGCACGGCGTAGTTCAGCGTGCCGCACAACGGATCGACCAGCCACCTGCGCTCCGCGCCGCCCGCACCGGTCTCCCCGCTCTCCTCGCCGGTCACGGCGTCATCGGGCCGGGCCGTGCGCAGCACGTCGAGGACCGCCTTCTCGGCAGCGAGGTCGGCGGCCGTCGCGAAGTCACCGCCGCCCTTCTCCGTACGCGGCAGTGGGGCCCCGTACATCCCCCGGACCACCGCCGCTCCCGCTTGCGCCGCTGCGACGGCCAGTTGCGCGTCGGTTTCCATGTCCATGCTCACCATGCCCGCAGGCTACCGGGGGCCTCCGGTGCGGTTCCGGAGCAGGCGCCCCGCCGCAAGGCCCTCACCTCACGCGCGGGTCGGCCCGTCATGCTCGTCGCACCGGCGCGCGAGGTGCACGGTGACGTCCCCCTGGAGCTCGACCGTCTCCGGCAGGGCGCGCGTGATCCGGTCGAGCACCTCCTCTCGTTGCGAGGCGGGCAGCACCAGATAGGCGGAGACCGTCGACAGGTGGCCCGCGTAATCGCGAGCGCTCATCACCATGTGCCGCTCGACCACCGACTGCTGGACATCGGTGAACCACTCGGACTGTCGCAGCTCCGTCCCCGGCCACTGCATGGCCTGTTCCGGAGGCGTCCCGTCCGGGGACGGAACCTCATCACTTTCCAGGAACGGCGCCCTTGCCGCGCGCACGGCCTCCTCCACGGCCGGGTCGGCCGGCCGGACCGTCCCGCCGAACGAGGCGAACACCCCACCGGGCTCCAGCAGCGCCGCCATCCGTGGCCACCTGCCCTCCGGAGCCGTCCAGTGCAGAGCGGCTGCCGCGTAGACCAGCCCGTACGTCTCGCCGGGCCGCAGGTCCTCGAACGCGGCCCGCACCGTCGTGACGTCCGTCGGCACGTGCTTCCGCAATTCGGCGAGCATGGCCGCGTCGGGCTCGGTCGCGGTGACGCTGATCCCTTGCCGGGCGAACAGGCGGGTCGCCTTGCCCGTCCCGGCGCCGATCTCGAGGGCCGTGCGCACGGTCCGCCCCGCGTACGCCATGACTCTGTCGAAGAGCTCCATGGAATACCCCGGCCGGAAGCGTTCGTACGCTTCCGCCCCTGCTCCGAAACTCAGTGCGCGACCGGACATGCCGAGCAGCTTGGCACGGTCCGCGTCGCCCGTGCCCGCACCCGGCAGGCCGGACACGGGGCTCGACCGCCCCGTGCCCGGCCCGTTTCGGTGCGACCGGCGGCCGTGTCTCCGTGCGACCTGCCCGTTTCCGTACGACCTGCCCGTTTCCGTACGACCGTGGTCCAGCCGACCCGGTGAACTCGCCGCCGCCTCTGAGGGGCCGGAGCCTCCGCCCCGGACCCCTCCGTTCACCGCGACGGGCGCCTCAGCCGCCCACGTACGCCGCCAAGTGCTCGCCCGTGAGGGTGGAGCGGGCCTCGACCAGGGCCGCGGGCGTGCCCTCGAAGACGACCTTGCCGCCGTCGTGACCGGCCCCGGGGCCCAGGTCGATGATCCAGTCGGCGTGCGCCATCACGGCCTGATGGTGCTCGACGACGATGACGGACTTGCCCGAGTCGACGAGTCGGTCGAGCAGGCCGAGCAGCTGCTCGACGTCGGCGAGGTGCAGTCCGGTGGTCGGCTCGTCGAGGACGTAGACCCCGCCCTTGTCGCCCATGTGCGTGGCCAGCTTGAGGCGTTGCCGCTCGCCACCGGACAGCGTGGTGAGCGGCTGGCCGAGGCTGAGGTAGCCGAGGCCGACGTCCGCGAGGCGGTCGAGGATGCGGTGCGCGGCCGGCAGGGCCGCCTCGCCCCCGCCGAAGAACTCCTCCGCCTCGGCGACCGACATGGCGAGCACCTCGCTGATGTCCCGCCCCCCGAGCTTGTACTCCAGCACCGCCGGCTGGAACCGCTTGCCCTCGCAGTCCTCGCACGGGCTGGCGACCCCGGCCATCATCGCCAGGTCCATGTAGATGACCCCGGCACCGTTGCAGGTGGGGCAGGCGCCCTCGGAGTTGGCGCTGAAGAGCGCCGGCTTCACGCCGTTCTCCTTGGCGAACGCCTTGCGGATCGGGTCGAGCAGCCCGGTGTACGTCGCCGGGTTGCTGCGCCGCGAACCGCGGATCGGGCTCTGGTCGATCGACACGACGCCCTCGGCCGCCGGAATCGAGCCGTGGACGAGCGAGCTCTTGCCGGAGCCGGCGACTCCGGTGACGACCACGAGGACCCCGAGCGGGACGTCGACGTCGACCTTCCGCAGGTTGTTCGCCGTGGCGCCGCGGATCTCCAGCGCGCCGGTGGGCTTGCGCACCGTGTCCTTGACCGCGGCGCGGTCGTCGAAGTGGCGGCCGGTGATCGTGTCGCTCTCCCGCAGCCCGTCGACCGTGCCCTCGAAGCAGACGGTGCCCCCGCCCGAACCCGCGCCAGGGCCGAGGTCGACGACATGGTCGGCGATCACGATCGTCTCCGGCTTGTGCTCGACGACGAGCACCGTGTTGCCCTTGTCGCGCAGCCGCAGCAGCAGGTTGTTCATCCGCTTGATGTCGTGCGGATGCAGGCCGATGGTGGGCTCGTCGAAGACGTACGTGACGTCGGTGAGCGAGGAGCCGAGGTGGCGGATCATCTTCACGCGCTGCGCCTCGCCGCCCGACAGCGTGCCCGCGGGACGCTCCAGGGAGAGGTAGCCGAGGCCGATCTCCACGAACGAGTCCAGGGTCTGCTGGAGCGCGTCGAGCAGTGGCGCCACCGACGGCTCCTCGATGCCGCGCACCCATTCGGCGAGGTCCCGGATCTCCATCGCGCAGGCGTCGGCGATGCTGATCCGCTTGATCTTCGAGGAGCGGGCGCCCTCGCTCAGCCGCGTACCGTCGCACTCCGGGCAGGTGGTGAAGGTGACCGCACGTTCCACGAACGCCCGGATGTGGGGCTGCATCGCCTCCTTGTCCTTGGACAGGAACGACTTCTGGATCTTGGGGATGAGCCCCTCGTACGTGAGGTTGACGCCGTTGACCTTGACCTTCACCGGCTCCCCGTAGAGGAAGGCCTGGAGTTCCTTCTTGGTGTACGCCGCGATCGGCTTGTCCGGGTCGACGAAGCCGGACTGGGCGTAGACCTGCACGGTCCACTGGCTGTCCGACCTCCAGCCGGGGATGGTGAACGCCCCCTCGGAGAGCGACTTGGAGTCGTCGTAGAGCTGGGTGAGGTCGATGTCGGAGACCGAGCCCCGGCCCTCGCAGCGCGTGCACATGCCGCCGGTGCGCTGGAAGGTCGCCTTCTCCGCCTTGGTCTTGTTGCCGCGCTCGACCGTGATCGCGCCGCTCGCCCGCACCGACGCGGTGTTGAAGGAGTACGCGCTGGGCGGGCCGATGTGCGGCTTGCCGAGCCGGCTGAACAGGATGCGCAGCATCGCGTTGGCGTCGGTGGCGGTGCCGACCGTGGAGCGGGGGTCGGCGCCCATCCGCTGCTGATCGACGCTGATCGCGGTGGTCAGCCCCTCGAGTACGTCGACCTCGGGCCGGGCGAGGGTGGGCATGAAGCCCTGGACGAACGCGCTGTAGGTCTCGTTGATCAGCCGCTGCGACTCCGCGGCGATCGTGCCGAACACCAGCGAGCTCTTGCCGGAGCCGGACACACCGGTGAACACGGTCAACCGGCGCTTCGGAAGGTCGACGCTGACGTCCTTGAGGTTGTTCACGCGCGCGCCGTGCACCCGGATCAGGTCGTGGCTGTCGCTCGCGTGCGGCGCGGGCGGCGGCGTGTCCGCGCTCTTGGACCTGGTCATCGTCTCTCCCTCTGTGGGCGGGACCGCACGCGGTCCCGTCGGTGTCGTACGGCCAGGTCCCTCACGCTATTCCGGCTTCCCGGCCGGTGCTTCTCGATTTCTGACCGGTCGTGTCACCTGCTTCTCCAGACACGACGGGACCCCCGCCACCTGTGCCTCTTCGGCCTGTTCCGCCTCGCGCCGGTAGACGCTGGGAGGCACCCCGACCAGTTCGGTGAAGCGGGAGCTGAACGTACCGAGCGACGAGCAGCCGACCTCGAAGCAGACCTCGGTGACGCTCATGTCGCCCCGGCGCAGCAGGGCCATCGCCCGCTCGATGCGGCGGGTCATGAGGTAGCCGTACGGGGGCTCGCCGTAGGCACGCCGGAACTCGCGGCTGAGATGCCCGGCCGACATGTGCACGCCGCGGGCGAGCGCCTCGACGTCCAGCGGCTGCGCGTACTCCCTGTCGATGCGGTCGCGGACGCGACGCAGGCGCGCGAGGTCGCTCAGGTGCTGTGCAGGGTCGGTTCTGCTGGTCACCCTGGAAAGCGTGCCACGCCGGACCGCGGATGTCCCGGCGTTGCCGGAAGGACGCGGGTGAGGCGGTCCGGCCGCACCGGACGCCGGCCTTCCGGCCCTGGACGTCCGGTGCGGCCGGCGGCCCGCGGTCGCAGCGGCCGGATCCGCTGCCGTCGTACGGGGCACTCGGCCCCACCCCTCGGATCTGGTTCAGGCCGCCGCCGGCGTACGGGCTGGAACCGGTGAGAAAGCTGCCCCGTTCTGCGGTGGGGAAGGCCCCTGCGGCGGCGATCGCCTCCGGCTCTCCGAGCCGGCCCGGTGGCGCCTGCGCAGCCGGGTGCTGACGGCGGGCACCGCCCTGCGTGACCGGCCGCTCTCCTGAGCCGCACCCCGGGCGCGAACGGGCTGTCCGTCATACGTGGACGGCCTGCTCGTCGCTCTCGTCGTGCCGCTCCTCCGGGGCGTGGCGGGGCATGAGGAGCAGAGCGGGCAGGCACGCCGCGGTGACGGCCAGGACCGTGACGAGGCTGATCGTCATCGCGTGGGCCGGTGCGCCGCTGTGGAAGTACACCGTGGTGACGGTGGCGGAGCCGATGCCCGCGGCGATCTGCTGGACGGCGCTGAGGGAGCCGCTGGCGCTGCCCGCCTCGTCGGGGTCGATGGTACCGAGCGCGATGTCGAAGATGGTGCCGAAGCAGGCGCCCATGCCCATGCCCGTGACCAGCGTGGGCGGGGTGAGCGTCCACAGGGTCAGGTCCGTGCCGTGGGTGACGACGAGGGCGAGCAGCCAGCCGCCGCCGGCCAGCGTGATGATCATGCCGATGAGGATGAGGGTGCGTCCGAGGCGCTTGATCAGGGCCATGCCGGCGCCTGCGGAGATGATGATGCCGATGGTCAGCGGCAGGAGCCCGAGCGCGGTGTCGCCGGGTGAGGAGTGGAGGGCCTGCTGCATGAACAGCGACAGGACGTAGACGAGTCCGCTGGTGACGGCGAAGTACAGCAGGCCGACGATCAGGCCGGAGGTGAAGCCGCGGTTCTGCAGGAGTGACGGCTTGATCAGCGGGTTCGCGGCCGTCTTCTGGCGGCGGGCGAAGAGGACGAAGAACGCGGCGCCTACGACGAGACTGACGACGGGCACGGGACCCCAGCCGCTCCCGGACCCTTCGATCAGGCCGTAGAGCAGGCCGAACATGGTCACGCCCAGCAGCGCGGCGCCGGTCCCGTCGACGGTGACGGAGGTGTCGGGGCCCGTACGGGGCAGCATCCGGGCGGCCATGGCCACGCCGACGGTGCCGAGCAGGATGTTGACCAGGAAGACGGGTCGCCAGGACAGGTTCGCGATGTCCGCGTCGATGACGAATCCGGCCAGGATGGGGCCGCCGACCGTCGCCACCCCGAGGAGCGGGCCGAAGAGGCTGAACGCCTTGCGCAACATGTCGCGGGGGAAGGCCTTGGTCATGATCGCCATGCCCTGCGGGATGAGCAGGGCACCGAAGGCGCCCTGCACCGCGCGGGCGACGATCATGAGCGCCGGGTCGGGTGAGAGGCCGCAGACGGCGGAGGCGAGCGTGAAGCCGGTCATGCCGATCAGGAACAGCCGCCGCTGGCCGAACTTGTCACCGAGGCGTCCGCCGATGACGAGCAGAACGCCCATGGACAGGGCGTAGGCGGAGCCGAGCCATTTGATCAGGGACTCACCGCCGCCGAGGTCGTGCTCGATGGTGGGGGCGGCGATGTTGGTGACCGTCGAGTCGATCATGTCGAGGGCGTCGGCGACCAGGACCAGACCGAGGATCAGCCACATGGCGATCCTGCTCGGGGTGGCGCCTTCGGAGGGTTGTGCGGGGGCGGGCGGGGTGCCGGTGGTGCCGGTGGTTACGGACATGGCGGCCATCTCCTTCGTACGTGCGGACTCGCGGAGGTTCCCTCACACCGTAACGAACATGTTCGTCGCGAACAAGTTCGTCACGAACGCGTACGTCATGAGGCGGCCTTCGCCACGACCACGCGACCGCATGAGCGACTGATCGCACCCCGCCGCGAACGCGTCCCCGACCGGCCGACGCCCCCACGAACACGTCCCCGACCGGGCACCGCCCTCCACGAACACGTGCGCAACCGCTCGCCGTCTCCCACGAACGTGTACGTCACGGCTTCGTTCGGCAGGAACGCGTTCGCAACCGGCCGCCCTCCCCCGCGAACACGTCCGCAACTGCTCGCCGTCTCCCACGAACGTGTACGTCACGGCTTCGTTCGGCAGGAACGCGTTCGTTACGGTGTCCGCATGGACAACGACACCGGCCACCCGCGCAGCCGCCGGGAGCGCCCCGCCAAGCCCGCCCTCTCCCGGGCCGGCATCGTGGCCACCGCGGTCGGCATCATGCGCGACGAGGGGCTGCAGAAGGTGACCATGCGCCGCCTGGCGCAGGAGCTCGACACAGGCGCGGCCTCGCTGTACGTCTACGTGGCCAACACCGCCGAGCTGCACGCGGCGATCCTCGACGAGTTGCTGGGCACCCTGCGCGTACCCGAGGACGGCGACTGGCGCGAGCGCCTGGAGGGCCTGCTCACCGCGTACACCGACACGCTCTTCGCCCACCCGGGGCTGGCCCGTTCCGCCCTGGTGACCCGTCCCAGCGGCGCGCACTACCTCGGCCTGATCGAATCGCTGCTCGGGCTGCTGGACGAAGGCGGCGTGCCCTCGGGCCAAGCGGCCTGGGGTGTGGACATGCTCGTCCAGTACGCCACCGCGACCGCCGCCGAGCAGGCGCTGCGGGATCAGTCCACCCACGCGCAGGAGGAGTGGGACGCCCTCACCGGCGCCATCCACGGAGCGTCCGCGCTCACCCACCCGCATCTCGTCGGCGTCGCCGCGCAGCTGGTCTCCGGCACCGCGGAGCAGCGCATGTCCTGGGGCATCGCCACCCTGGTCAACGGCATCCGGGACACCCCGGTACCCGCCGCG
>NZ_SSBL01000044.1 GCF_004795105.1 Streptomyces sp. A0642
GGCCGTGCTGATCCGCGTGTGCGGCGCCGTGCTCAGGCGATGTGGTCGGCCTCGAGCTCGGCGTGGTACCGGTTCTTGAAACCATGCATCAACTGGCGGAGCAGAGCCGCGCTGCGCGGGTGCCGCACGTTGTGCCGGTCCGACAGGTGTATGTCGAGGACCTCGATGCTGGGGTACGTGTGCTGCTGCCGCACGAACTCGGCGAAGGCCTCGTAGGCGATCTCGCTGAACTCCGCGTCCTCCTGCGCCCACTCCTCGGCCCACTCGTCGGCGGCCTCGACGACGGACTCCGGCTGCTGCGCGCGGAGGGGTGCCTGCCCCGGATCCTGCGCCTGCTGACCCGCCTCGGGGGCCATCGGCATCTGCTCGGTACGGGGACCGGGCACCGCGCCGATCGTGCCGACGTCGCCCAGCGGCCGGGTGCGGCCCCCGGGACCCGCCGGGATCATCACCGGAATCGGCTCCAGCCCCTCCACGTACATCGGGTTGTACGAACCCTCGTACGCCCCGTCCGGAACCGGCGCCGCGAACCACGGGCTGTCATGCGAACCGGGGCCCTCCACGGGCTGCTGAACCGGCTCCTGCTCGTCGGCCCACTCGCCGGGAACCGTCTGGGCGTACTGCTCCCGCTGCTGAACCGGCTGCGGATCCTGCTGCTCCTGCGGCGCCGCGGGCACGAGTTCGGGCTGGGACGCGGTCTCCACGGCCGCGGCGGCGACCTGGGCCGGGGCCGGCGGCAGCAGGACCGGCTCGATCCCGGCCGCGGCGAGCCCCGCGGGCCCCGTCTCGGCCAGCGGGACGCCGTACTTGGCGAGGCGCAGCGGCATCAGGGACTCGACGGGGGCCTTGCGGCGCCAGCTGCGGCCGAAGCGGGCCTGAAGCCGCGCCTGGTAGATCAACCGGTCCTGTTCGAGCTTGATGACCTGCTCGTAGGAGCGCAGCTCCCACAGCTTCATCCGCCGCCACAGCCGGAACGTCGGCACCGGGGAGAGCAGCCACCGGGTGAGGCGGACGCCCTCCATGTGCTTGTCGGCCGTGATGTCGGCGATCCGGCCCACCGCGTGGCGGGCGGCCTCTACGGACACGACGAACAGCACCGGGATCACCGCGTGCATGCCGGTGCCGAGCGGGTCGGGCCAGGCCGCGGCGCCGTTGAACGCGATCGTCGCCGCGGTCAGCAGCCAGGCCGTCTGACGCAGCAGCGGGAACGGGATGCGCAGCCAGGTCAGCAGCAGGTCCAGCGCGAGCAGGACGCAGATCCCGGCGTCGATGCCGATCGGGAAGACGAGCGAGAAGTCGCCGAAGCCCTTCTGCTCGGCGAGTTCGCGCACGGCCGCGTACGAGCCCGCGAAACCGATCGCCGCGATGAGCACCGCACCGGCGACCACGAGCCCGATGAGTATCCGGTGAGTGCGTGTCAGCTGCATCGCGGCCACCCGCGCCCCCTCCCCAATTCTTTGTCTCCGACGCCCGTTCCAGCGGGACGACTTCGAGTTCCGGCGGGCACAGCCTGGCACATGCCGGCGCGGGACGGCGCGCGGGGAGGGGCGAAGCCCGGTTCCCGCCCGGGAACCGGGCTTCGCCCCGGCAGCGGAGCGGTCAGCTCGTCTTCTTGCCCGAGGCCGACGCGGAGGCCTTCGCCTCGGCCCCGGCGGTGCTGGAGGGCTTGGGCGACGTGGACGGCTTCGGCGAGCCGCTCGGCTCTCCGCCGCCGTTGGCGGCCGCCACCGCGGCCACCGCCTCCTTCGCCGCCTTCTCGGCGCCCGCCAGGATGTCCGAGGCGGACGGGACCTTGGCGCCCGCGTAGCCCGCGCCGTTGTAGTTGACGGTGACGACGACGTTGCCCGTACGGGCGATGACCGTCGCGTACCGGAAGTCCTCACCCGTCTTGGTGAGGTCGTACGTGACCTTGGTGGCCGCTTCGCCGATCGAGCCGACGGGGGCCGTGGTGAGCTTCTTCGCACCCTCGGCCGCCTGGGCCTTGGCGATCTGCTTCGTGTAGTCCGCCTCGGCGCGCTCCGAGCCGCTGCCCAGCGACTGGTCGGACGCGAAGCGGGTGAAGCCGACGTCCAGCCAGCGGTACTGGGAACCCTTGACGCCGTTGTCGTCCAGGCCGTTCCAGGAGCAGCCGCCGCGGGCGGCGGTGTCGCTGGACTTGCCGCGGATGCCGCTCTTGTTCTTGGCCGAGGGCACCAGGGACTTGACCGTCTTCGCGGTGACCGACTTGCAGGGGTCGGGCAGTTCGGCGAACCTGGCCGGCGCGACGGCCGGTTCGGTCTTCGTCGCCTCCGGCGCCGCGGACGACGAGGAGGCGTCGTCCTTCTTGCCGTCGGAGTCCGACGAGCAGCCGGCGACGACGAGCATCACCGGAACGGCGGCGCAGGCGAGTATGCGGGCGAGTCGCGGGGCTGATCGGTGCATGGTTCCTTCACTCGGGTGGCGCGGCGTCGGGGTGCCGGACGGATCGGTGGGCAGGGACGGGCGGTCGGCCGGCGGGTGGTTCCGGAGGGCCACGGTACGACGGACCGGCCCCGGATGCCGCCTCGGCCGGAAGGTCCGCGGGCCGCCCCGCGGACCGTCCGGGGCGGCCGGGGACGGGGTTATCCGCTCAGCCCGTCGACCAGCTTCTCGCCCAGTGCCTGGGCCTTCTCCTGGAGTTCCTTGCTGTCGGGGACCTCGGTGGACAGGGCCGGCTGCGCGGTGTACTCGATGGTGACGATGACGTTCGATGTGCGGAACACCACGCTCACCGTGCGGTGCTGTGCGGTGGAACCTGCCCGGGTGAGCAGATCGTCCAGAAACGCACTGTCCCCGAGCTGGTCGAGGACACGGGGCTGAAGGTTCTCGGCGGGGCCGCCGGCCGTGTCGCCGCCCGCGTCGCCGCCGGTGCCGCCGTCCGGGGTCGCACCGGCGGCGTCGTCCGCGCTGCCGGTCGCGCCGGGGCCGGGTGTCGCGCCCGTCTTCCCGTCGGCTCCGCCCTTGCCTCCGGCCTCCCCGCTCCCCGTCGGTGACCCCTCGGGCGAAGCACTGCCCTTCTCGGCGTCGTCCGCGGGGGAGGCCGAGGGGAGGTCCGCGGCCTCCTCCTTCTTCGCGTACACCTCACGGGCACGGTCGTCGTCGCTCACGGCCGGGTCGTACGAGACGACCCGCTCGAAGTCGATGGCGATGCTGCGGGAGGAGTCGGGCGCGTCGGACTTCCAGCGGCAGCCGACGCGGCGGTCCGTGTCGAACGTTCCGGCGGGGGTGCCCTCGTACACCTTCTCCTGCTGGGCCTCGGGCAGCTGCGCGGCGCCGGGCAGCAGGTCCTTCAGGGTCGCGAGGGGGATGGCGCGGCAGGCCTCGGGAAGGGTGCGGTACTTGCCCGGGGGCGCGGCGGCGACGGCCAGGGTGCCGGGCTTGCTGTCGGTGGCGGATGCGTCGCCTTCGGTGCCGGCACTGCAGCCGGCGACGAGTGCCGCGATCAGCACGGCGCCTGGTACGTACGCCATTCGTCGCACGGTCCTGGGCTCCCTTCGCACGAAAAACGGTTGCCGCTCGATGGCGGCCGGTGGACACAATGTCTATCGCACGCGCCGCCGTGAATGCCGGTCGACCGACTCTTTTGCCGACCTTGGCACCGGTTTTGCGCTTTCGGTCTTTCCGGGGGAATCGAGGGGTTATGTCGTATGTAGAGGTGCCGGGTGCGAAGGTGCCCATCCGCATGTGGGCCGATCCGGCTTCGGTCGAGGACGTCGCCATGCAGCAGCTGCGCAACGTCGCCACCCTGCCGTGGATCAAGGGTCTGGCCGTGATGCCGGACGTCCACTTCGGCAAGGGCGCCACGGTCGGCTCGGTCATCGCGATGCACGGAGCGGTCTGCCCGGCGGCGGTGGGCGTGGACATCGGCTGCGGCATGTCCGCGGTGAAGACGTCCCTGACCGCCAACGACCTGCCCGGTGACCTCTCCCCGCTCCGGTCGAAGATCGAGCAGGCCATCCCGGTGGGCCGCGGGCTGCACGACGAGCCGGTGGATCCGGACCGGCTGCACGACCTCTCGGCGCCCCGCTGGGACGACTTCTGGGCTCGGTTCGACGGGGTGGCCGAAGCGGTCAAATTCCGTCAGGAACGTGCCACAAAGCAGATGGGAACGCTCGGCGGGGGGAATCATCACATCGAGGTCTCCCTGGACGAAGCCGACGCCGTGTGGCTGACACTGCACTCCGGATCACGGGCCATCGGCAAGGAACTTGCCGACTTCCACATCGGTCAGGCGCAGAAGCTGGCACACAACCAGGGCCTGGTCGACCGTGATCTGGCTGTCTTCCTTGCGGACACCCCGGAGATGGCGGCCTATCGTAACGATCTCTTCTGGGCGCAGGAGTACGCGAAGTACAACCGCGCGACGATGATGGCCATCCTGAAAAGCGTGGTGCGCAAGGAGTTCAAGAAGGCGAGCGTGACCTTCGGCCAGGAAGTCAGCTGCCACCACAACTACGTGGCGGAGGAGCGGTACGAGGGCATGGACCTGCTGGTCACCCGCAAGGGGGCGATTCGGGCGGGCAGCGGCGAACTGGGGATCATTCCGGGCTCGATGGGCACGGCCACATACATCGTGAAAGGCCTCGGCAACGAGAAGGCGTTCAATTCCGCCTCGCATGGAGCGGGCCGTCGAATGAGCCGTAACGCAGCCAAGAAGCGGTTCTCGACACGTGACCTGGTGGAGCAGACTCAAGGGGTTGAGTGCCGCAAGGACTCCGGCGTCGTGGACGAGATACCCGCCGCGTACAAGCCCATCGAGCAGGTCATGCAGCAGCAGCGCGACCTGGTCGAGGTCGTCGCGAAGCTGAAGCAGGTCGTCTGCGTGAAGGGCTGAAGCGTGGGCGGAGGCCGCCTTGGACGGCCTCCGCCCACGCTCGGGCTACTGGCTGGGTGTCCCGTCAGCGGGTGTGGGGATCCGGCCGGATTTCAGCCGCCACAGCCGCATCGAGCAACTGGCCTCACTCCGGTCGAGTTCAGGCGCCGCGGCGACGGCGCTGTCGAGCCGGACGAGGACCTCGTCCTCCCAGGGCTTCCAACGCCGATTCTTGCCGCGGGGCTTCACCCCCGGAGGGCGCTGCCAGGCGAAGACGGTTCCGGCAGCCTCCTGTTTGCGGCGCAGCGCGAGGCAGCCGGGGTAGTAGAGGTGTGCGGCCAGGCGTACGGCGGCTTCCATGGTGTACATGACGTTGTAGATGCCATCACGAGCGTTGCGTTTGATGTAGCGCTGAGCCCCGGTTACCTGCTTCGCGTAGAAGCAGAGGTAGGCCCCCACGGCTGTGCTGGCCGTGGTCAGGGACACGAAGGGGAATCCCTGGCCAGTGATGCCCACTGACCCGTCTGCGTCGATGACTCCGCGAAGGTAGTCGCGGGCTGAGAAGTCCACCCGGGGCGGCGTGATGCGCCGCGACTTTCGCCCGTAGGGGATCCCCAGCTCATTGATCAAGGACCTGGCTTCCAGGGAGCAGAGGGACCAGATCGCCGAGTGGTGGCGGTCGGCGAAGTTAGTGGCCCGGATGCGCTCGGTGATACTGCTGTGGTACGGGGTCAGCCGCTGGAACTCACGGAGAATCGCGACGTCCCGCACGTTGATTTCGACAGTCAGGCGCCCCTTTTGGCCGGATCCGGCGGAGAGATGGCCGTCTGCTTGAACGAAACCGAACATGTAGCTGTATTCGGGATCGGTGAGGTCCATGAACCCCGTTGAGCGGGGAACGAGATCGCTGACTTCGAAGAGTGCGGGCGCGTTAAGGTCGTGCTCAGCCACGGGAAGCCTCAGTTCCTCGGTGGTGAGGCTCTCGGCCGGGATTACAGTCCCGGCCGAGAGCCGTCTGAATGAGTTGTGACCGAGCGTATGCCGGGCGGGCGCCATCGCTTCGAGTGATCGAAAGGATTCGCCCGGACGGGTGATACGTGACTTTCGTCAGACCGTGCGGTGCACCTTCGAGTTGGAGGCCTGGGCGCGCGGGCGGACCACCAGGAGGTCGATGTTGACGTGGCTGGGGCGGGTGATGGCCCAGGTGATCGTGTCGGCCACGTCGTCCGCGGTGAGGGGGGCGTCGACGCCCGCGTAGACCTTGGCGGCCTTCTCCGCGTCGCCGCGGAAGCGGGTGGTGGCGAACTCCTCGGTCTTGACCATGCCGGGCGCGACCTCGATGACGCGGACCGGGGTGCCGACGATCTCGAGGCGCAGGGTCTCCGCCAGGACGTGCTCGCCGTGCTTGGCGGCCACGTAGCCGCCGCCGCCCTCGTAGGTGGAGAGGCCGGCGGTCGAGGAGAGGATGACCACCGTGCCGTTCCCGCTCGCGGTGAGGGCGGGGAGCAGGGCCTGGGTGACGTTGAGTGTGCCGATGACGTTGGTCTCGTACATCTGGCGCCAGTCCGCCGGGTCCCCGGTGGCCACCGGGTCCGCCCCGAGCGCGCCGCCCGCGTTGTTGACGAGGACGGCGAGGGTGCGGAAGGCGGTGGCGAACTCGTCCACCGCTGCCCGGTCGGTGACGTCCAGGGCGTAGGCCGTGGCCTCGTGACCCGCCTCGGTGATCTCGGCGGCGAGCGCCTCGATGCGGTCCTTGCGGCGGGCGGTCAGCACCACGCGGAAGCCGGCGGCCGCCAGCTGCCGGGCGGTCGCGGCGCCGATGCCGCTGCTCGCTCCGGTGATGACGGCGATGGGGGATGCGGCCATGGCGGGCTCCTCGGGCAGCTGATCGGTACGGGGCCAGGATAGGCAGGGGCGTGGTCAGTGGTTGCGGGGGGCGTACATGATCACGGCCATGCCGGCCAGGCAGATCAGCGCACCCGTCACGTCCCAGCGGTCGGGCCGGTAGCCGTCGGCGGCCATGCCCCAGGCGATCGACCCCACGACGAAGACTCCGCCGTACGCGGCGAGCACCCGGCCGAACTCGCCGTCGGGCTGAAGCGTGGCGACGAAGCCGTAGGCGGCCAGGGCGATGACGCCCCCGCCGATCCAGGCCCAGCCCCGATGCTCGCGGAATCCCTGCCAGACCAGCCAGGCGCCGCCGATCTCGAAGAGGGCGGCGACGACGAAGAGGGCGAGGGAGCGGAGCACGGACATGGGGGCAGGGTGCCATGGGTGCGCGGCCGGACGCGCCGAACCGGTGGGTAAATAAGGATAATTCGTGAGGATCTGTATCTTCAGTGCATGGTATTGAGGCGTAAGGCTCTGCTGGGGGTGGCCGCTGCGGCGGCGATGGCGTCGACACTGGCGCCGGGTGCGGGCGGGACGGCCGCGGCCGTCGGTGACCCCGTCGGCGCGTCCGCCCGTGCGCCCGGGGGTGCGGCCGGTGTGCGGAACATCGCGCCGGAGGCGGACGTCTCGCACCACGGGCACGTCTCGCTGTGGGGGTACGGGCTCGGGGTCTGGCTGCGCAGCGAGAACCGCGGGCCGTCGGACCTGGCGGGAGTGACCGTGCGGGTGCGGACCTCCGTACCGCTGGCCGCCCGCCAGGAGCTGCCGCGGGAGTGTCTGCGGGCCGGCCGGTCGACCGTGCTGTGCCGGACGGGCGCGTTGCGCGCGGACGGTTCCGCGCCGTGGCAGCTCGCCCTCGAACTGCGGCTCGCGGGCCGGCCGGCGGAGGTCGTCGTACGGATCGACACGGTGTGGAACGGCGGCGCGACCGACCGGAACGCGAAGAACAGCGAGCACGAGGTGCTGGCGCCCGCCACGGGGGACGAGTACGTCTTCTGACGCTGACCGTGGGCGGTGGCGAGGTCCCGCGCACCGGCTCTGGGCTCCGGTCCCCGGGGAAGTTCTCTGCTTCGTACACTCTCTGCATGCCGCAGAAGTCATCCACTCCGGGCCGCAGCATGCTGCTGGCCGAACTGGCCGTCACCTCGCGCCGCTACATGGCGTCGTACGCCCTGTTCAACCAGGCCCTGGCCGACCACCTGCGGCTGCACCCGACGGACCTGCAGTGCCTGAACCTGCTCGGTCTGGAGGCCGGGCCCGTCACCACGGGGCGGGTCGCGGAGCTGACCGGGCTCACCACCGGCTCGGCGACCCGGCTCGTCGACCGGCTGGAGCGGGCCGGGTACGTGACCCGCGCACGGGACACGGCCGACCGGCGGCGGGTGCTGGTGGCGACCGTGCCCGAGCGGATGGCGGAGTTCGGCGCGCTCTGGGAGCGGCTGAACGGCGGCTGGGCGGCCCTGTTCGAGGAGTACGGGGACGACGAGGTCGCCTTCCTCATCGCCCACATGCGGCGGACGGTGGAGCTGAGCGGCCAGCAGGTCGAGCGGCTGCGCGAGACGCCGTGACGGACCGGCACGCGGGCTCAGCCGCCTGACGGGCCCGGTCCGGCCAGGGCGTCGCCGAAGTCGCGGACCGCTTCGGTGACGATCGCCTCCAGGCGGGCGTGGTGCGCGCCGCGCCAGTACACCCGGCCGCACTCCGTGCACTGCGCGAAGACGTCGTAGGACCGCTGTGTGCCGTGCTCCAGCCGCGCGCTGACGGAGTCCTTGTCGGCGGCCGTCAAGGGTCCGTTGCATGCCGTGCACCGCGTCCACGGGGATAGGCGCGGCGCGAACCGTTCCAGTACGTCGCGCAACTGCGCCTCGGGGCGGTCACTGTAGACGTACGCCCCGGCCCAGATCTCGCGCCGGTGCAGCAGCCCTCGGTCCCGGGAGAGCAGGACCCGCCGTTCCTCGGCGGAGCGGGTGGCCAGCGCGGGGTCGCCGATGTCCTCGCTCTCGTACGCCGCGTCGACGCCGAGCAGCCGCAGGCGCCGCGCCAGGGTGCCGAGGTGGACGTCGAGCAGGAAGCGCAGGGGTGCGCCCGGAATGTGCTGCGGGCGCTGAACGGCCCGGACCTCGACCAGTTCGCCCGCCGCCGGAATGTGCGAGACCGGCACGGGGCGTCCGTCGACGAGGAGCTGTCCTGCCTCGGTGAGGGGGATGCCGAGTGATTCCACGACGTGGCCGAGGGTGGAGGAGCCGTCGGTGGTCACGGTGGTCCGGCCGCGACGGCGTTCGTGGGCGACGAAGAGGCGTAGTCCGGGGTCGACTTCGAGGTGGATCTCGGGTCCGTTCACCTGGTCAGGATGCCATCGGGGCGCGGGCACCGGCCAGGTGGTCCGGGAGGCGGGTGCGGGGCCGTCAGGCGCGGAAGGCGGCGGCGTGTCCGGCGGCCCAGGCCGCGAACGTACGGGCCGGGCGGCCGGTCAGTTTCTCCGTCTCGCCGGTGACTTCGGCGGCGGTGCCGTCCGTGGCGGCCCAGTAGTCGAGCAGGGCCTCGGCGATCGTCTCCGGCACGAAGGGCGACACGGCGTCCTTCCAGGCGGACCTGCTCACGGTGCGGAAGGTGGTGGGGCTGCCCGTCGCGGCGGCCAGCAGCTCGACCTGTTCGGCCGCGGTGAGGGATTCGGGGCCGGTCAGGTGGTAGGCCGAGCCCTGAAGCCGCGCGTCGGTGAGGACGGCGCGTGCGGCCTCGGCGATGTCGGCCTCGTCGATGGGGCTGGTCGCGCTGTGGGGGTAGGGCAGGTCGACGGGGCGGCCGGACCGGAAGGACTCCGACCACTGGTAGGCGTTGCCGGTGAAGGCTCCGGGGCGCAGCAGGGTCGTGGTGAGGGGTGAGCCGGTCAGCGCCTGCTCCACCGCGTGGTGGGAGGCGGCGATCGGGTTGGAGGCGGCGTCCGGGTCGAGGACGGAGCTGGAGGAGAGCAGGACGATGTGCGTGACGCCGGCGGTCTGCGCGGCGGCGAGGAAGGCGGTGATGTGGGACGGCTCGGCGTAGAGGAAGACGGAGTCGACGCCGTCCAGGGCCGGGGCGAAGGTGGCGGGGTCGCCGAGATCGCAGGCCACGGACGGGACGCCCGCCGGCAGCGAGAGCTCGCCGGGGTTGCGGGAGCCGGCACGCACGGGGTGGCCGCCCTGGTGCAGGAGTGAGACGAGCGTGGAGGCGACGCGGCCGCGGCAGCCGGTGACAAGGGTGGTCATGGAGGGTCTCCTCGGTGACGGGGTCGGAGGGTCCTGGCGGTCCCTCCGGTGGTTGTGCAGCACATAAGCTGCGTGACGCAGATAAATATCCAGGAGGCGGCTCTGTCCGTCAACCGCTTTGCGCGGCCCGCCGCGGGCGCGGCGTCCGCCGCCGGTGGGCGTCAGCGCTCCGGGTGGAGGTCCAGCCGCCAGTCGTTGGTCAGCAGCGGGTGCCCCGGCGGGTACTCGATCTCGCAGGAGCCGAGCAGGGTGAAGCCCGCTCTGCGGCACACCCCGTTCGACGCGGCGTTGTCCACGGACGGGTAGGCGTGCAGGTAGCGGTGCTTGTGCGCGGCGCGCGCCTGCCCGGCCACGGCCGCCGTCGCGGCCGACGCGATACCCCGGCCCTGGAACTCCGCGAGGACGGCCCACCCCGTCTCGTACACCTCCTGGCCCTGCCAGGTGCGTTCCCAGAAGCCGATGGTGCCCGCGGCCTCGGTCTCACCGGGCAGCGCGATGCGGAACATCCTGCCCCGGCCCTCCCGGTCCGCGCTCAGCGCCACGTAGCGGCCGTGCCGCCCTATGAGCTGCTCCTCCGTCTCGGGTCCGCCCAGATGGTCCGTCAGCTCCGGGGCGTTGGCGCGGCGGAGCAGCTCG
This sequence comes from Streptomyces sp. A0642, assembly GCF_004795105.1. Taxonomy (GTDB): domain Bacteria; phylum Actinomycetota; class Actinomycetes; order Streptomycetales; family Streptomycetaceae; genus Streptomyces. The sequence goes on from NZ_SSBL01000044.1 coordinate 10,603, forward strand.
AAGTCGCTGTCCGACCAGGGTTCGATCCGTACGGATGGTGCTGCGGTGCGCTCCATGTCAGAACTGTAGGGCGGGGCACCGACAGTCAGCGGGCGCCCAGCAGGGTCGGCGGGACGCCGACCGTCGCGGTGAAGTCTCTGACCAGGTGGGCCTGGTCGCTGTAGCCGAGGTCCGCGGCGAGTCCCGCCCAGTCCACCGCCGGGTCCGACTCGGCGCGTTCCAGCGCCTCGTGGATGCGGTAGCGGAGGATGACCCACTTGGGGCCGACGCCGACGTACGTGGCGAACAGGCGTTGCAGCGACCGCACCGACAGCCCTTCGGCCCGGGCCAGTTCACCGACGCGGCGGACCGTGCGGTCCGTGCGGACGAGGTCGGCCAGGGCCATCGCCCGGTCGGCCTGCGGATCCGGCCGCGGGCCGAGCGCCAGCAGGTACGCGTCGAGTGCCGCGACCCGCGCGTCCTCCTGGGCGGGGTCCAGCACGGCCGACGGCGGCGCGGGCGGCGCGAAGACCTGGGAGGCCGGGACCCGGCGGCCCGTCCACTCGGACACCGGCCGGTCCGGGGCGAACGGCCGGAAGCCGCCCGGCCGGAACTGGACACCGCAGACCCGGCCCCGCCCCTCCAGCTTCTGCGTGAACAGTTCCAGGCCGATGCCCGAGACCTCCGCGAACCCGGTGTCCTCGTCGCCGCAGCCCGGGTACCGCTCGAAGACCAGGTTGACGCTGGGGTGCGGGACCAGGTGGGAGGCGTACGGCCGGCGCAGGTCCCAGTCCATCAGCCAGTAGTGCTCCAGGTACGGGCGCAGCGCGGGGGCGGGCTCGCGGCGCCGGAAGCGTACGTGTGTGAAGAGCTCGGGGGCGTCGACGATGCCCCGGGTGTCGCGTCGGGGACCTGGGGAGCCGGGCATGGCTGCCGATCCTATGACGGCGCGACGGGGCGAAACCTGTCGGGCGCGTTACCGGCTCGTCCGCGCGGGTGCCGGGGGCCGTTCGCGGTCCCGGCCGCCGGCCGCCTCGGGCCCGACGCGGGTGGCCGGAACGCGCAGGTCCGTGGAGCCGGTGTAGAGCGTGCCGAGGGACGTGTAGGCGCCGTCCACGATCTGCTCGGCCTCCACGAGCGTCGCGCGTCCGGCGAGGCGGGCCGCCTGATGGGTGTACGGGGACGGCGGCGCCGGGTGCCGGCGCCGCCACCAGGTCTCACCTGCCGTCCAGATGCCGGAGGCGCAGACCAGTACGGGAATGGACAGAGCCAGCAGAGTGTCGCCCACGGCAGGCCTCCTTCAGTGTCGGTGCCTCCTGCATCGGCAGGTCCGGCAGGACGACTGGAGATCGTTCTTCGGCCAATGAATGGCCGGATAGGGATGGCTGAAGGATGCCGTTCGTGCAGGTGGGCGGCGGGGGTGACGCCGGGTGGGCCGTGTGTTCGGCGCGGCCCGCTCAGCGGGGTGCGTGTTCGGCGGGCGTGTGTTCAGTGGGGGAGCGGTCGCCCTGACGGGGGTGCACGGATCCGGCGGGGGATCCGGCCGGCGGCGGGTGCGGGGACCGGAAGGTGAACGCCTCCGGCCCTTCGCCGGCTTCGCGGATCAGGGCGATGCGGCTCATCGCCTCGTCGACGCTCGGGCGGTGTCCCGCGGGGACCCACCACAGGGCCACGTAGAAGTCGGCGAGGCGCTCGAACCACTCCCGGCGGCGCGCCAGCACCTTGAGGTGGTCGCTGCGGTACGTGTAGTCGCGCAGCGCCTCGACCGATTCCCAGACCGAGCAGTTGATCAGGAGCAGGTCGTCGTCGTCCTGGGGACGCAGGTTCGTGGCGTCGGCTCCGCTGTCGTCGACCAGGCGCCAGACGAAGCCGGGAGCCCGATCGGCGACGGCGTTGATCTCCGCGAGCTGGGCGACGAAGCCGGCCAGTTGAGGGCTGTCGAGCGGGGCAAGCATGCGCCCGACGTTGACTTGGGCAAGGTGGAAGTCGCTCACGGGGCCAAGCATGCCCGGGTGAACCTTCTAAAGTCAACGAACTTTGTTTTTAGGATGGGGCGGCTTCGGACTCCGCTCCGGGTGGGGGGCCGGATGCGTCGTCCGGCCCGGCTTCGGCGGGACGCAGGGCCACGCAGCACCCCCGCGGGAGGGGGTCCATCGCCGCGCTCCACCGGTCCCCGTCCGGCAGCCCCGTGAGCAGTCCCTCGATTCCGGCCAGGTTCATCCCGCAGACCAGGGCGGGGAACTGCTCGGCCAGGGCGTGGAACGGGCAGTTGTTCAGCCGTACGGTCGCCCCGTCCCGGAACGGCTCGTAACCGCGTGACCGCAGGACCTCGACCGGATCCGTCCCGCCCTCCGCGGCGCTGCCGGACGCCTCCCCGTCGGCCCGCGCCGCCGCCTGCAGTTCACCGTCGAGCCCGGCCTGCTCCACGACCTCGGCCAGCAGGCGGCTCGCCGTGTCGTAGGACCGGGGCGGCACCGACACCGCGCGCTCCCCCTCGGCCCTCCGGTACAGCTTCGAGGGCCGGCCGGCCCCTGGTCCGCTGCGTCCCGAAAGCCGCCGGAAGGACACCTCCAGCAGTCCGGCCTCGACCAGCTTGTCCAGGTGGAACGCGGCCAGGGAGCGCGACACCCCCACCGCTTCGGCCGCGGCGTCCCGCCCGACCTCGCCCGGCGTCCCGGTGACGTGCCGGTACAGTCCACGCCGCACCGGGTCCCCCAGTGCGGTCAGCGCCTCCAGGGCGGCATCCTCGCTGCTCACGCGGCAATTCTATAACTAACAGCGATTGACGACGGGATCGCCGGACGGCGGCGGTCAGGGCCAGACCAGGCAGTACGCCTGATGCCCCGCGTCATGCAGCCGGTGGGAGAAGTCCTGCCACTCGTGGAGCAGTTGGTAGACGTTGAACGCGTCACGCGGGCCGCCGCGGTCCGGGACCGTCGACCAGATGAAGGCCGCGGCCCCCACGGACTCCTCGCCCACGCCGAGCAGCGGGTCCACGACCGTCATGGGGAGCTTGACCACCGCGTAGTCGGGATGCAGCACGACCAGCTCCAGCGGCGGGACCTTGTGCAGGGGTATGCCCTGTATGCCGGTGAGGACCATCGCGGCCACGGTCTCCGGCTTGATCTTGGTGAACATGCCGCCCATGCCCAGCTCGTCACCGCCGAGCTCCTCGGGGCGCATGGAAATGGGCACGCGTGCGGCCGTGGCGCCGTCGGGGGCGCCGAAGTACTTGTAGGTCACCCCCATGCCGCCACTGCTCCTGCTTCCGGCTCCGACCTGCGCACCACCGGCCTGTATGCCCTGATTGCGCTCAGCCTCGCGCCGGTGCCGACCTCGCCGGGCAGGCTCGGGCCCCAGGTCGTCGGTCCCTTCGCCCACTCCGCCACCGCGATGCATATCTCATCCACCCGACTACTAACTAGGAGACACAGCCCCCGCCGCGTAACCCGATCATCGTGTCAGTGACCTCCCCCACGGGCGTGCGGTGAAACACCCGTCCGCAAGACCGTCCGTGGCTCTGACACCATGGCATGTGTGAGCTTTCCTTATAGCGCCCCAGTTTCGCAGACGCTTTTCGACCGCGCGTCCCTCGTGACGCCCGGTGGCGTGAACTCTCCCGTACGGGCCTTCCGGGCCGTGGGCGGTACGCCCCGCTTCATGGTCTCCGGTACCGGTCCGTACCTCACCGATGCCGATGGTCGTGAGTACGTCGACCTCGTGTGCTCGTGGGGGCCGATGATTCTCGGCCATTCCCACCCCGACGTCATCGCCGCCGTCCAGGAGGCCGTCGCCCGCGGTACCTCGTTCGGTACGCCCGGCGAGGGCGAGGTCGCGCTCGCCGAGGAGATCGTGGCCCGGGTCGAGCCCGTGGAGCAGGTGCGGCTCGTGTCGTCCGGCACCGAGGCGACCATGTCCGCGATCCGCCTCGCCCGCGGCTTCACCGGCCGGGCGAAGATCGTGAAGTTCGCCGGCTGCTACCACGGTCACGTCGACGCGCTGCTCGCCGCCGCCGGGTCCGGGCTGGCGACCTTCGGCCTGCCGGACACGCCGGGCGTCACCGGCGCCCAGGCCGGCGACACGATCGTGCTGCCCTACAACGACCTGGAGGCCGTACGGGCCGCCTTCGCCGCGCAGCCCGGCGAGATCGCCTGTGTGATCACCGAGGCGTCGCCCGGCAACATGGGCGTCGTGCCGCCGCTGGACGGTTTCAACGCGGGCCTCAAGGAGCTCTGCGCGGCCAACGGGGCGCTGTACATCTCCGACGAGGTCATGACCGGGTTCCGTACGTCGAAGGCCGGCTGGTTCGGCGTCGACGGGGTGCGCCCCGACCTGATGACGTTCGGCAAGGTCATGGGCGGCGGCTTCCCGGCCGCGGCGTTCGGCGGCCGTGCCGACGTGATGGCGCACCTGGCCCCGGCCGGCCCCGTCTACCAGGCGGGCACCCTCTCCGGCAATCCGGTCGCCACCGCCGCCGGTCTCGCCCAGCTGCGCCTCCTGGACGACGCCGCGTACGCGAAGGTCGACGCGGTCTCGGCGGAGATCCGGGGGCTGGTGAGCCAGGCCCTGGACAAGGAAGGGGTCGCCCACACCGTGCAGGCGGCGAGCAACATGTTCTCCGTCTTCTTCACGGACGGTCCGGTGCGCGACTACGAGGACGCCAAGCGGCAGGAAGCTTTCCGCTACACGCCGTTCTTCCACTCGATGCTGGCGCAGGGCGTGTACCTCCCGCCGTCCGCGTTCGAGTCGTGGTTCGTCTCCACCGCCCACGACACCCGGGCCGTGGAGCGGATCGCCGCCGCTCTGCCCGCCGCAGCCCGCGCCGCCTCGGAGGCCACCGCATGAGCGAGACCAGCAGCACCGCAGCCGGCGACGCCGGACGCAAGGACATCACCGTCGTCCACCTGATGCGCCACGGAGAGGTGCACAACCCGGAAGGCGTGCTGTACGGCCGCCGTTCCGGCTACCACCTCTCCGAGCTCGGCCGGCAGATGGCCGACCGGGTCGCCGAGCACCTCGACAAGCGCGACATCACGCACGTCGTCGCCTCCCCGCTGGAGCGGGCCCAGGAGACGGCGACGCCGATCGCCAAGACCCACGGCCTGGACCTCGCCACCGACGAGCGGCTCATCGAGGCCGCCAACGTCTTCGAGGGCAAGACCTTCGGCGTCGGCGACGGGGCGCTGCGCAAGCCGGACAACTGGAAGCACCTGACGAACCCCTTCCGGCCCTCGTGGGGTGAGCCGTACATCGAGCAGGTCGTCCGGATGATGGGCGCGCTCGACGCGGCGCGCGACGCGGCGCGCGGTCATGAGGCGGTGTGCGTCAGCCACCAGCTGCCGATCTGGATCGTCCGCAGCTTCGTGGAGCGGCGGCGGCTGTGGCACGACCCGCGCAAGCGGCAGTGCACGCTCGCCTCGCTGACCAGCTTCACGTACCAGGGCGACAAGATCGTGTCGGTCGGGTACTCGGAGCCGGCGCGGGATCTGGTGCCGGCGCATCTGCTGGCGGGGGCGAAGCCGGTGAAGGGGGCGTCCAAGGGGTTCGGCGCGTAGCCGGCCCGGGGGCCCTCGGGTCCGGGTCCGCCCCGCTCTGGCCGACGGGTGGGCCCGGTGCGTCCGGTGACCGTTCGTGTCCTCCCCTCCCTCCCCTTCCGTAGCCCCGAGGACGTGAGGGGAACCCCGCGACGGGCTTGATCCCGGCCGCTGCGAACAGCGCTGCGGCCGCTTCGGGACCCGCGTGATCGCTGGTGCGCCAACCGGGCGGAATGTGGACGTCCGGGGTTTCCGCGTGCCGTTTTCCGGTGGCTTCGGGGCCGGTCCGGTGCGCGGCACGTCTGGAGGCTGGTTCCGTAAAGAATCGTGTGCTAATTCGGGGAACGCCCGTGTTGCTTCACCCATCTAAGCCTTTGGCAGTTTGTATGTACTTAGGGCAAAACGACCGCAGATGGGAACGGTATGCGCGACATCAGCCGAAGGGGTTTGCTCGGAGCCGGGCTTGGGGCCGCGGCCGCCGTCGGGATGGCGGGCTGCAGTTCCTCCGGCGGATCCGGTACGGGTGGGACCGGGCCGGACAAGGGCGCCAGGGGTGAGAAGGGCGCCGACGGTGCGGTCAAGGGCCACGGCCCGGCGAAGAAGAACGTACGCGCCATCGGCGACGGTTCCACCGCCGACACCGGGAAGCAGCCGCGCCAGCCGGCCGCGCCCGTGCCGCTCGAACCCGGCCAGACGCCGCCGCAGTTCGTGATCTTTTCCTGGGACGGCGCCGGCGAGGTCGGCAACGGACTGTTCCCGCGTTTTCTGGAACTCGCCAGGGAACACGATGCCGCGATGACCTTCTTCCTCTCCGGGATCTACCTGCTGCCCGAATCGAAGAAATCCCTCTACCGGCCGCCCAACAACCCCATCGGCGCCTCCGACATCGGATATCTCACCGACGGTCACATCAAGGAGACGCTGAAGAACGTGCGCGAGGCATGGATCGACGGCCATGAGATCGGGACGCACTTCAACGGGCATTTCTGCGCCGGCTCCGGATCGGTGGGCAACTGGTCGGCCTCCCAGTGGCAGAGCGAAATCGATCAGTCGATCTCCTTCGTCACCGAATGGCGCACCAACACCGGCTGGACCGACCTCGATCCGCTGCCCTTCGATTACCGCAAGGAACTCGTCGGCGGCCGCACCCCCTGTCTGCTCGGACAGGACAATCTGCTGCCCACCGCGAAGAAGCTGGGCTGGCGCTACGACGCAAGTTCGCCCGGCGGCACCCAGGTCTGGCCCACCAAGCGCATGGACGTGTGGGACCTGCCGCTCCAGGGCATCCCGTTCCCCGGCCACAGCTTCGAGGTCCTCTCCATGGACTACAACATCCTGGCCAACCAGTCCCAGAATTCGACCAAGGGAATGCCCTCCCGCTATCCGGGCTGGCGCAACCAGGCCACCCAGGCGTACATCAACGGTTTCCAGCGCGCCTACGAGACGAACCGCGCGCCGTTCTACATCGGAAACCACTTCGAGGAGTGGAACGGCGGCATCTATATGGACGCCGTCGAGGACGCGCTCAAGCACATCGCCGGGAAGCCGGACGTGCGCCTCGTCTCCTTCCGCCAGTTCGTCGACTGGCTCGACGTCCAGGACCCCGCGGTGCTCGCGAAGCTTCGTACGCTGGAGGTCGGTCAGGCACCCGCGGGTGGCTGGAACGCGTTCTTTAAACAAGCCTGACAACGGGCTTTACGGGCACCGAGGGGGGTGCCCAAGATCCCCGAAACCGCCATGCGAAACTTTTCACATGAGCTATGGCCGCGCATCCCGACGCCGCTTCACCCTGCTCGCCGCCCCCGCGGCGGCCGTCGCGCTCGCGCTGACGCTGAGCGCGTGCGGCTCGGACGGCAAGACCGGTGGCGGCGGTGACACGCACTTCGTCACCGGCAGTGGCGGGATCTCCACCGTGGCCAAGGGCAAGCGCGCCGACGCCCCCGAGCTCGACGGTGAGAGCCTGGACGGCAAGCAGCTCGACCTCGCCGACTACAAGGGCAAGGTCGTCGTCCTGAACGCGTGGGGGTCGTGGTGCGGCCCCTGCCGCCTGGAGGCCAAGCACTTCGCGAAGGTCGCGAACGAGACCGCCGGCCAGGGCGTCCAGTTCCTCGGGATCAACACCAGGGACCCGCAGCGGGGCCCGGCGCTCAGCTTCGAGAAGGACTGGAACGTCACCTACCCCAGCTTCTACGACCCGGCGGGCAAGCTCATGCTGCGCTTCCCCAAGGGCACGCTCAACCTTCAGACGATCCCCTCCACGCTCGTCATCGACCGGGACGGGAAGATCGCCGCACGCTCGCTGGCCGCGCTCGACGCCACCAAGCTGCACAAGATGATCGACCCGTTGATCGCGGAGAAGTGATCAGGTGACCGTCCTCGCCGTCGCCACCCAGAACGAGACCGTCCTGAGCGGGGCCCTGCTGGTCGCTCTGCCCATCGCCCTGCTCGGCGGACTCGTCTCCTTCTTCTCGCCGTGCGTCCTGCCGCTCGTCCCCGGCTACCTCAGTTACGTCACCGGGGTCAGCGGCACGGATCTCGGCGACGCCCGGCGCGGCAGAACCGTCGCGGGCGCCTCGCTGTTCGTGATCGGCTTCACCGCCGTGTTCGTCTCCGGTGGAGCGCTCTTCGGCTACTTCGGCCAGACCCTCCAGGAGTACAGCGGGATCCTCTCCAAGGTCCTCGGCGTGCTGATGATCCTGATGGGCGTCTTCTTCATGGGCCTGATGCCGTGGATGACGCAGCGTGAGTTCCGTATCCACAGGAAGCCGGTCACCGGGCTGGTGGGCGCCCCGCTGCTCGGCGCCCTCTTCGGGATCGGCTGGACCCCCTGCCTCGGGCCGACACTCGCCTCCGTCAACGCGCTGGCCTTCACCGAGGCGACCGCGGGACGCGGGGCCATACTGTCCGTGGCCTACTGCCTCGGCCTCGGCATCCCGTTCGTGCTCGCCGCCCTCGCCTTCCGCAAGGCACTCGGCGCGTTCACCTGGGTCAAGCGCCACTACGTCTGGGTCATGCGCATCGGCGGCGGCATGATGATCGTGACCGGGTTGCTCCTGCTGACCGGCGCGTGGAGCAGCATGATGCAGGAACTGCAGGGCTGGTCGACCGGCTTCACGGTGGGGATCTGAGTACCGATGAGCAACACCAAGTCCAACCCTCCCCAGGAGCGCGGGCGCCCCGATGAGCGCGAGGTGCGCGCCGAGCAGGACCGGGAGACCGCCCGGGAGCTCGGGGCCGCCGGCTCCCAGCTCTCCACCGCGCCCCGCGAGGAGGCCCTGGCGAGTCTTCCCGCCATGGGCGTCATCGGCTGGGTCCGCTGGTTCTGGCGTCAGCTCACCTCCATGCGGGTCGCGCTGATCCTGCTGTTCCTGCTGTCGCTCGGCGCGATCCCCGGCTCGCTGATCCCGCAGAACAGCGTCGACGAGCTCAAGGTGCAGACCTTCAAGGGACTCCACACCACCGTCTCGCCGATCTACGAGAAGCTCCAGTTCTTCGACGTCTACAGCTCGGTGTGGTTCTCCGCGATCTACATCCTGCTGTTCATCTCGCTCATCGGCTGCATCGTCCCGCGCACCGGCACGTTCATCGGCCAGCTCCGCAGCCGCCCGCCGGGCGCGCCCAAACGCCTGACCCGGCTGCCCGCGTACACCACCTGGCGCACCGAGGCCGAACCCGAGCAGGTCCGCGAGGCCGCGCTCGCCATGATGCGCAAGCGCCGCTACCGGGCCCATGAGGCAGGTGACGCCGTCGCCGCGGAGAAGGGCTATCTGCGCGAGGCCGGGAACCTGATGTTCCACATCGCGCTCATCGTGATGCTGGTGGCCTTCGCCTGGGGACAGCTCTTCAAGTCCGAGGGCGGCAAGCTGGTCGTCGAGGGTGACGGGTTCTCCAACACGATCACCCAGTACGACGACTTCAAGTCCGGCTCGCTCTACGACAAGGACACGCTCGCCCCCTTCAGCTTCACCCTCGACGACTTCGTCGGCACGTACGAGCGCAGCGGCCCGCAGATCGGTACGCCCCGCACCTACGAGGCCCGCATCACGTACTCCGAGGGCGCGTACGGCAAGTCGAAGAAGGGCGTCATCAAGGTCAACGAACCCCTCGTCGTCGACGGTACGAAGGTCTATCTCAACGCCCACGGCTACGCGCCCGTCGTCTCCGTCAAGGACGGCCGCGGCAAGGAGGTCTACAAGGCCGCCGTGCCGCTGCTGCCGATCGACAACAACGTCACCTCCTCCGGTGCGATCAAGGTGATGGACGGCTACCGCGACAAGAGCGGGAAGAAGGAGCAGCTGGGCTTCCAGGCCTTCTTCGTGCCGACCTTCGCGGGGAGCGGCAAGGGGACGATGTTCTCGCAGTTCCCCGCCGCCGACATGCCGGTGCTCGCGCTCAACGGATTCCACGGCTCGCTCGGCGTCGACTCCGGACTGCCGCAGAACGTGTACCAGCTGAACACGTCCAAGATGAAGGAGTTCAAGGACTCCCGGGGCGAGCAGCTCAAGCAGCGGCTGCTCGTCGGCGAGACCATGAAGCTGCCCGGCGGCGCCGGCTCCATCACCTTCGAGGGCCTCCAGGAGTGGGCGAGCTTCCAGATCTCCGAGCAGCCCGCCAGCGGCTGGGCGCTCACCGGGGCCATCGGCGCCATCGCCGGACTGGCCGGCTCGCTGTTCATCCAGCGGCGCCGGGTCTGGATCCGTGCCGTGCGCGGCGACGACGGCGTCACCGTCGTCGAAATGGCGGGGCTCGGCCGCAGCGAGTCCGCGAAGCTTCCCGAGGAGCTGGCCGATCTCGCGGTCACGCTCAACGCCGAGGCGCCCACGGCGCCCGGCCCAGACACCGACCCCGACACCGATCCGGACGGCGGCGCCCCCGTCGCCGCCGCGTCCTCCGCAGAGCCTTCCGAAGGGGCTGAGAAGTGAATCTCGCCGCCGCAACCAACGAGAATCTGGCACACACCAGCAATGTGCTGATCTACTCGTCGATGGCCGTCTACACCCTGGCCTTCTTCGCGCACATCGCGGAGTGGGTCTTCGGGTCCCGGAGCAAGGTCGGCCGCACGGCCGCCGAGCTGACCGCCGAGGGCGCCGCCGGCACGGTGAAGGTCCAGGTCGCGCAGAAGGGCGGCACCACCGCCGTCCTGGAACGGCCGAAGATCGTCACCCGGTCCGCGGCCGGAACGCGCGACGTGCCGGACGGCCCCGGCGCCGCGGGCGGCACCTTCAAGGGCGACCTCTACGGGCGGATCGCGGTCTCCATGACCGTGCTCGCCTTCCTCATCCAGGCCGGCGGCGTCATCGCCCGCGCCCTTTCCGTGCAGCGTGCCCCCTGGGGCAACATGTACGAGTTCTCGATCACGTTCTCCACGGTGGCGGTCGGCGCGTACCTGGTCCTGCTCGCCCTGAAGAAGAACGTCCGCTGGATGGGCCTGATCCTGGTCACCGCCATCCTGCTGGACCTCGGCCTCGCGACCACGGTGCTCTACACCTCCAGCGACCAGCTGGTGCCCGCACTGCACTCGTACTGGCTGTGGATCCACGTCTCCACCGCCATCGTCTGCGGCGCCGTGTTCTTCATCGGCGGCATCGGCACCCTCATCTACCTCTTCCGCGACAGCTACGAGAGCAAGATCGCCAATGGGCGGGAGCCGGGCGCGTTCGCCCAGTCCGTGCTCTCCCGGATGCCGTCCGCGTCGAGCCTCGACAAGTTCTCGTACCGGATCAACGCCGCCGTCTTCCCGCTGTGGACGTTCACGATCATCGCGGGCGCGATCTGGGCCGGCGACGCCTGGGGCCGTTACTGGGGCTGGGACCCCAAGGAGGTCTGGTCCTTCATCACCTGGGTGGCGTACGCCTGCTACCTGCACGCCCGGGCCACCGCCGGATGGAAGGGCCGCAAGGCCGCCTACCTGGCGCTGATCGCCTTCGCCTGCTGGATCTTCAACTACTACGGCGTCAACATCTTCGTCACCGGCAAGCACTCCTACGCCGGAGTCTGAGCCCGTACGACACGGCTGCCCGTCCCCGCTCCGGCGGGGGCGGGCAGCCGTTTCGCGTATCTCCGGTCAGGGCGCCGACGGGGGCAGGCACTGCTCCTTCGGCGGGGCGCCCTCCGGCCAGGCCAGCGCCGCGAACCGCTGATGCGGCGGGTCCGGAGCCAGCTCCACCACCGGCACGGCCTTGTTGTACGGGTTGCCGTGGTTGTCCAGGCAGATCCAGCCGCTGGCCCCCCGCACCCGCAGTGAGCCCTTCACCCGGGTCCACTGCCCGCCCACGTCCTCCAGGTTCGGCAGCCGCTTCCCGTCCGGGGTCGCCCGCCGGATGCCCGCCACCGCCAGCGTCATCGCGTCATGGGCGATGATCAGCTGCCCGTCGGTCAGGTCGTCGTGCGCGGCCGGCCCGATCGGACCGGCCGGCTTCCGCCCCACCTCGGCCAGGAGCTCCACGAAGGCCCGGTAGTCCCCCGCCGAACCGCCCGCCGGGGCCTTCTTCCCCGCCGCCACCGCCGGCCAGGCGTCCGGATGCGCCAGCGAGGCGTAGCGCACCGTCACCTTGCGCCGCAGCGCGCTCCGGTCGAGCTTCGTGTCGTCGCCCAGGTACGAACCCTCGTCACCCGTGAGCACCGTGAAGCGGCGGTCCTGACACCCGCGCGCGCCCAGGGCGTTGACGAACTGGCGCAGCTGGACATGACGTCCCGCGAAGAACACCGTGTCCGCGTCCGTGTCGCAGATCAGATGTGTGATCTGCTCGAAGGTGTTCGCCGTGGTGCCCTCGTCGTACGGATCCGCGCGCGAGGTGAACAGCTCCGCCTGGTACCGCGACCCCTTGAGCAGGGTGCTGAACGCCGCCTTCAGGGTGTCCGTGTAGTGGTCGCCGCTGCGGGTGTCCTGCACCAGCAGCGCCTTGTCGGCCTTCACCTCACCGAACGAGGCGAGGGCGCGGGCCTCGTCCCGGTTGGTCGGCGAGACCCGCGCCAGGCCGGGGAACGGGTCGCCGGCCGCGCCGTTGGCGATGTCGTCGGCGGTGATCGTGGAGCCCACGACCGGGATGCCGGCCCCGGTCAGCTCCTTCACCGCCTCCTTGGCCTGCGTACTGCTGATCGCGACGCCCGACACCGCGCGCAACCGGTCCGGGGCCCCCGTCATCGTCAGCAGCCGGTCCACCACCGGACGCCAGAGCAGGCTGTTGTTCCCGGTGTTGGCGAGCACCACCCGGATCTGCGGAACCTGCCCGTTCGCGTGGTGGTTCGCCCGGTACTGCGCGGCGAACGCCCCCTGGAGTTCGCGCAGCACCTTCCGGCGCATCGACGCGTCGGTCGACGTCAGCGGCAGCAGCAACGCCACGGTGGCGTACCGCCCCGGCTTCAGCGAGGCGTTCTCCCGGCCGATCGCGGAGGCGACCCGGGTCAGCTGCGACTGCCCGAAGTCGTACCCGGTCCCGGACACCCCGACGCATTCCGAACTGCCCTGCGGCCGGGCCACCCCCGCCGCGCAGGAACGGTCCTCGGGCGCGGTCAGACGGTCCACCCCGTACCAGCCGGACGTGATGAGCAGGGCGCCCACCACGAGGGACGTGATGATCTTCTGCCGGGTGGTCCACCACAGGCGGTACCGCAGCGGGTTACGCATCCGGACCACCGTCCCCCGGACCGTGCGGTCCGGCCGGCGCCCCCGGCGGCATGGACAGGGCCCGCCATTCCCGCAGGTCGCGCGGCCAGTGCGTCGCCGCGTCCCAGAGCACCGCGTGCCCCGTCGGATGCCTGCCGGACAACTGCCGCAGCTCGTGCGCCATCTTGTCGATCACCTCTTCGTCGGGCAGGGCCAGCGGATCGGACAGCAGCCACACGGCGTGCAGCAACCGCCGCAGCTGCAACTGGAGCTCGGCAGCCCGCTCGTCGAGGCCGGCGAGCGCCGCCCGCTCCTCGTCGGACGCGGCCGCCCGCCCCAGCGCGACGGCCCGCCGCGGATCGGGGCCGGTACGGCCCGGCGGGCGGGGGCAGGGCGCCGAGGCGATGAACCGCAGCGCGTCGAGCCAGCCCAGCACGTCGGGCCGGGCGAACTGGACCCGCAGATGCGTCACGCAGTCCTCCGCCGCGCCCAGCACCAGCTCCTGGTGCAGCCGGTGCGGTTCGCTCGGACAGCTGCCGCCGGCGGCGTACGCCGACCGCAGCGTCTCGTGCACCGCACGCCACACCGCGTAGTACGGCGGATCGTCGTCCTGGAACCGCAACCGGTGCAGCAGCAGCGCGCGCAGCAGCGGATCGGCCACGAAGTGCTCCGGTCCCACCGCCCAGTCCTCCGACCGCAGCGCGTCCCGCACCCGCAGCGCCACATCACCGTCCAGCGACTCCCCGCGCAGCCGGGTCGTCGCCAGCAGCCGCGCCGAGACCTCGCCGTGCGCGGCGGCGAGCACGCTCAGCACGTCCGGGCGCTGCCCCGGCAGCAGCCGCTCCAGCAGCTCGTCGGCCACCCGCACCGGCGGCCGGTCCTCCCGCAGCTCCACCGTGCCGTCGAGCAGCGCCCCCGGCACCAGAGCGCCCGGGTCCGGCGACTCGCCCGCCGCCTGCGCCAGCCGGGCCACCCCCAGCGGCCGCCCGCCCGTCAGCCGGTGCACCCCGCGCGCCAGCCCGGCGGGGGTCCGGCCGTGCGGGTCGTGCCGGTCGAGCGCGGCGCGCACATGGCCGGCGTCCAGCGGGGTCAGGCCGACGGCCAGGATGCCGGACGTCACCTCCGTGCCCCGGACCCAGTGCGAGGCGTGCGCCACCTCGGGCAGCCGCCGGCGCACCGCGTGGCTCAGGCCCGCGTGGTCACGGACGCGCGAGGACGCGAACACCGCGATCTGGTCCCGTGCCCCGCTCGCGCGCTGCCGCAGCAGCGGCTCGACCAGCTGCCGGCCCAGCGCGGTGTGCGCGTTGTCGAGGAGCAGGACCGGGCGGCCCCGCCGGGCGCCGCGCGCCATGCCGCGGTAGGCCCGCACCAGGTCCGCGACCAGGGCCAGCACCAGATGGTCCTCGGCACGCCGGCGCAGATCACCGCCCCGCTCGAAGTCGACCGCGAGCTGGCGCAGCCCGACGCGCCCGTTGCCGCCCGCCTGCGGATACGTGCCGTACCAGTCCGCCGAACGCCGCTGGAAGCGGCTGAACGTCTCCTCCAGCACCGTCTCCACGGTCGCCTCGGCCACCATCCCGGCCATCGGCGCCACCGAGTCGAACGCGCCGGCGGCCAGCTTCGTCAGCACCTTGGTGACCCACCCCGTCGCGGCGTCGCCCCGGGTGTCGAGCGTCGCCAGCACCGGCCCGAGCGACTGCAGATCCCGCTGCGCCCGCGACTCGTCCTCCCGTCGCCAGGAGACCGAGGCCACCGCCACCAGCCCGAGGCTCAGACGGGGGAACTGCACCGGACGGGCCGCGTGCACCCGCGCCGTGAGCTGGGTGGCGAGCTCCGGCAGGACCCCGGTCACCGGCGTCCAGCCGGGGCCCGGATCCGCGGGCGGCAGCACGGCCTCGCAGTCCACCAGGGCGACCGGGGTGATCTCGCGGTACAGGCTGCGCAGTTGCTTGAGCGCGGCCGTCTTGCCCATGCCGCGCCCGCCGGTCAGCACCGCGACGGGCGGGTCGTCACCGTGCTCGCACGTGACCCGACGGGCACCGTGGGGAGTGAGACCGGTCAGCCGCGCCGCAAGTCCGTCGTCACCGAAAATCGCCTCGCGCCCGTACAGCTCTCGCTCCACAGCACCCCCAGCGCCGCCGCCCACCCCGGTCTGTCACACCGTCAACATCAGGATATCGGGCGCATGTTGGGCGAAGGTCAAGATTTTCGAACGATCGGCGCGCGGGACCCGGCGGGGCAGGGGCCTCAGGCGTCGGTGAGGCCCCCGCTCCCGCCGGCCGGGCTCAGGAGGGCATCGGGGTGTCCAGCACCGCCTTGCGGTGACTGAACGTCTCCAGCGAGTACCGGCCGTGGTAACTGCCCATCCCGCTCTCGCCGACCCCGCCGAACGGCAGGTCGGAGACGGTGAGATGGGCCAGCGGCAGTCCGATGCCGACCGCACCCGACGAGGTCTCGCCGATCAGCCGCTCACGTACGGCGTCGGAATCGGTGAACGCGTACAGGGCCAGCGGCTTGTCGCGGTCGTTGATGAACGCGATCGCCTCGTCCAGACCGCCGACCGTCACGATCGGGAGCACCGGCCCGAAGATCTCCTCCCGCATCACGGGCGCGTCCGGCGCCACGTCGGCCAGCACGGTCGGGGCGATGTACTTGCTGTCCCGGTCGTACGTCCCGCCGGTCACCGTGCGGCCGGAGCCGAGCAGCCCCGTCAGCCGGTCGAAGTGGCGCCGGTTCACGATCCGCCCGTACTCCGGGTGCGTCGAGGCGTCCGCTCCGAACAGCCCCTCGACCGCCTCCGCGAGGGCGTCCGCGAGGGCGGCTCCGGTCTCCGGGTCGGTGAGGACGTAGTCGGGGGCGACGCACGTCTGGCCCGCGTTCAGGAACTTGCCGGCCGCCAGCCGGCCCGCGACCGCCTTCAGATCGGTGTCCCGGTCCACGAACACCGGTGACTTGCCGCCCAGTTCGAGCGTCACCGGCGTGAGGTGCTTCGCCGCGGCGGCCATCACGATCCGGCCCACCGTGCCGTTGCCGGTGTAGAAGATGTGGTCGAACCGCTCCGCGAGCAGCGCCGTGGTCTCGGGGACCGCCCCCTCCACGACGGCGACCGCGTCCGTGTCCAGATAGCGCGGCAGGAGCCGCGCGACGGCGGCAGAGGTCGCGGGCGCCATCTCGCTCGGCTTCACCACCACGGTGTTGCCCCCGGCCAGGGCGCCGACGACCGGGGCGAGCAGCAGCTGCGCCGGGTAGTTCCAGGGCGCGATGACCAGGACGACGCCGAGCGGGTCCTGCACGGTGAGCGCCTTCGCCCCGCCCAGCGACGCCGGTACGGGCGCGGGCTCGGGTCGCAGCCAGTCGGCCAGGTGCACCAGCGTGTGGTCGATCTCGCGGATCGTGAAGTCGATCTCGGTGCGGTACGCCTCCTTGCGGCTCTTGCCGAGATCGGCGTTGAGCGCGTGGGCGAGGTCGTCACCGCGCTCGGTGAGCAGCGCGCGCAGCCGCCGGAGCTGGTCCGTACGCCAGTCGAGGCTCTTGGTGCGCCCGGTACGGAAGGTGGCGCGGAGGCGGTCGACCGTCTCGGCCGGGGACTCGGCGGGGGCGAGCGCGGCGACGATCTCGCGGGCCAGCTGCTCGGAGGAGGCCGGATTCTGGCCGGTGTGCAGGGTGCGGTCGGTGACGGTGTGCGGGGTGAAGGGGGCGGCGGCCGTGTAGTCGGCGCCCAGCTCGACCAGCCGGTCCTCCAGCAGCCAGGGCGCCTTGCCGGCGAGGCCGCCGATGGACTCCTCGGCGTTGCTGAATCCGGTCATGCGGTAGCCGGCGAAGGGCCAGGACCCGTCCTCGCTCCGGGCGGCGAGCAGGGCGGCCGGCGCGTGGCACAGCACGCCGAGGTGCGTACCGGAGCGGAGCGCGGTGGCCAGCAGCCGCCCGGAGAGCTCGCTCACGGCCAGGTCCTCCATGGGGCCGTGGCCGCCGGGGTAGAAGACGGCGTCGTAGCGGCCGGGGTGGATGTCCTCGAGCCGGGCCGGGCTGCGGAGCTCGGGGCCGATCGCGTCGAGGTACGCGGCGACGGCGTCGGCCTGCTCCTGTCCGCCGTTGGCGGCGGCCGTCAGGCTGCCCGCGTCGACGGTGGGGGTCACACCGCCCGGGGTGGCGAGGGTGATGGCGTAGCCGGCCTCGGTGAAGACCCGGTGCGGAGCGGCCAGCTCCTCGGCCCAGAACCCGGTGGGGTGGGTGGTGCCGTCGTTGAGGGTCCAGCGGTCGGCGCCGGTGATCACGAACAGTACGGAGGGCATGGGGGTACTCCCTGCGAGCGGCGGGATGCGGGGGTGTGAGGTGCGGGGGCGCGAAGCGCGAGACCGCCACAGAGCTTGATATGCTCAAGCAATACAGTTCATGTAACTGTCAAAAGTTGAGTATGTCAAATAAGTGTCTGCGGATGCCGATCGAAGAATGGCCGACCATGACCACCGAACCGACGCCCCGCGCCGCCACTGCTCCGGACGATCGACCCGTCCCGTCCCCGGAGGATCTCCTGGAGCCCCTGGCCGTCGTCGTGCGCGGCCACCACGACGACCTCACCGCCGCCGCCGCCCGTCATGGTCTGTCGACCTCCCAGGCCCGTGCGCTCATCGCACTCAACGAGCCCATGCCCATGAGCGCGCTCGCCGCCCACCTGGTCTGCGACGCGTCCAACGCCACCGGTCTCGTCGGCCGCATGGAGACCCGCGGACTGGTCAGCCGGGCCCCGTCCCCCGACGACCGCCGCTCCAAGGTCGCGAGCCGCACCCCCGAAGGCACGGCGCTCGCCCACACGATCCGCGCCGAGATGCGCGCCGTGCACGGCGCGCTCGAGGCGCTCACCGCCGAGGAGCGCACAGCACTGCTGCCCCTGCTCGACAAGCTGGGGCAGCTGCTGTACGCGTGATCCGGGCTCGGTGTTCGGGTGGGGTCCGGGTCAGGAAGCGGGCGGGGGCGTTCCCTCCGACCCGTTCTCCCGCCGCTTGAGCTCGTCCTCGCGGCGGCGCAGGTCGGCCTCCCAGTCCTTGAGGACGGCCTCGTCCTTCTCGTTCTCGTCCTTGAGCGACTTCAGGAAGTCGGGGTTGTCGTCCGGCGCCACCCACTGCTGCCGGTGGTTGCGGTGCCACTCGGACGGCGTACGGCCTCCGGCGGGCGCCTCGCGCAGCTTGCCCGCGGCCAGCCACACGATCGGGCCGACGATCCAGAACAGCAGGATGATGAAGACCCAGGCGACCTTCGGCAGGTGCTTGGCCTCGTCCTCCGGGGTGTTCAGGCAGTCGATGAACGCGTAGATCGTCAGCGCCAGAGGCAGGAGATAGATCAGAGCCCGGAACATGGTGGAGAGATCCCCCCGCGGAGAGTTGGCGGGGCAATGCCCCGCCCCGGTGACGGGCCCAGGGTAGCGGGTGGCCGATACTGGACCGCATGGCTTACGACGATCTTCGATCCCTCCTCCGGGCTCTGGAGCGCGAGGGCGAGCTCAAGCGCATCAAGGCCGAGGTCGACCCGTATCTGGAGGTCGGTGAGATCGTCGACCGGGTGAACAAGGCCGGCGGGCCCGCGCTGCTCTTCGAGAACGTCAAGGGCTCCTCGATGCCCCTGGCCATGAACGTCTTCGGCACCGACAAGCGCCTCCTCAAGGCGCTCGGGCTGAAGTCCTACGCCGACATCAGCGACAAGATCGGCGGACTGCTCAAGCCCGAGCTGCCGCACGGTTTCGTCGGCGTGCGGGAGGCCTTCGGCAAGCTCGGCACGATGGTGCACGTACCGCCGAAGAAGGTGAAGTCCGAGAACGCCCCCGTCCAGGAGGTCGTCCTCACCGGCGACGACGTGGACCTCGACCGGCTGCCCGCGCTGTTCACCTGGCCCAAGGACGGCGGCTCCTTCTTCAACCTGGGGCTCACCCACACCAAGCACCCCGAGACCGGTGTCCGGAACCTGGGGCTCTACCGGCTCCAGCGCCACGACCGCCGCACCATCGGGATGCACTGGCAGATCCACAAGGACAGCCGCAACCACTACCAGGTCGCCGCCAAGCGCGGTGAGCGGCTGCCCGTCGCCATCGCCTTCGGAGCGCCGCCCGCGGTCACGTACGCCTCCACCGCACCGCTGCCCGGGGACATCGACGAGTACCTCTTCGCCGGGTTCATCCAGGGCAAGCGCATCGAGATGGTCGACTGCAAGACCGTGCCGCTCCAGGTCCCGGCCCACGCCGAGGTCGTCATCGAGGGATGGCTGGAGCCGGGCGAGATGCTCCCCGAGGGGCCGTTCGGCGACCACACCGGCTTCTACACGCCGCAGGAACCGTTCCCCGCACTGACCATCGACTGCGTGACCATGCGGAAGCGGCCGCTGCTCCAGTCCATCGTCGTCGGCCGGCCGCCGACCGAGGACGGTCCGCTGGGGCGCGCCACCGAGCGGTTCTTCCTGCCGCTGCTCAAGATCATCGTGCCGGACATCGTGGACTACCACCTGCCGGAGTCCGGTGGCTTCCACAACTGCGCGATCGTCTCGATCGACAAGAAGTACCCGAAGCACGCCCAGAAGGTGATGAGCGCGATCTGGGGCGCGCACATGATGTCGCTGACGAAGCTGATCGTCGTGGTGGACTCCGACTGCGATGTCCACGATCTGCACGAGGTCTCCTGGCGGGCGCTCGGCAACACCGACTACGCCCGCGACCTCACCGTCGCCGAGGGGCCCGTCGACCACCTCGACCACGCCTCGTACCAGCAGTTCTGGGGCGGCAAGGCGGGCATCGACGCGACGAAGAAGTGGCCCGAGGAGGGCTATACCCGGGACGGGGGCTGGCCTGACATGGTCGAGTCCGACCCGGAGACGGCGGCGAAGGTCGACCGCCGGTGGAAGGAATACGGACTGTGAGTGCCGCCGAAGCGACCCTGGGCTCCGGGCCCGCGCAACCGAACGGCAAGGTTCGCGCGTTCCTGCGGCTCGTGATGATCGAGCACTCGGTCTTCGCGCTGCCCTTCGCGTACATCGCCGCCCTGACCGCGATGTTCCTGAACGGCGGGTCGGTCCAGTGGGTCACGCTGCTGCTGGTCACCGTCGCGATGGTCGGGCTGCGGACGTTCGCGATGGCCGCGAACCGGATCATCGACCGGGAGATCGACGCGCGCAATCCGCGGACCGCCGGCCGGGAGCTGGTGACCGGCGCGGTGTCGGTGAAGTCGGCGTGGACGGGCGCGCTCGTCGCCGTCGTGGTGTTCCTGGGGGCCGCGGCCCTGCTGAACCCGCTCTGTCTGGCGCTGGCGCCGGTCGCGGTGGTCCCGATGGTCGTCTATCCGTACGGCAAGCGGTTCACGCACTACCCGCACGCGATCCTGGGCCTGGCGCAGGCCATGGGCCCGGTCGGCGCCTGGCTGGCGGTGACGGGCAGCTGGTCGTGGGACGCGGTGATCCTGGGCCTGGCCGTCGGCGTGTGGATCGGCGGCTTCGACCTGATCTTCGCCTGCCAGGACGTGCAGGCGGACCGCGCTCACGGGGTGCTGTCCGTCCCGGCGCGCTTCGGCGTCCCGGCGGCGCTGTGGGGGGCGCGGGTCTGCCACGTGGTGACGACGGGCCTGCTGGTCTGGTTCGGCCTGGCTGCGGAGGCGGGGGTCTTCTACTGGATCGGCATGGTGATCGTCGCCGTGGCCTTCGTGTACGAGCACCGGGTGGTGCGGCCGCACGATCTCTCCCGGCTGAACCGGGCGTTCTTCCAGGTCAACGGGTTCATCGGGATAGCGCTGTTCGCGTGTGCGCTGCTGGATCTGCTGGTGCGCGGCCTGACGGTGTAGGTCCGGGCCGGAGCTCCGGCGCCGGAGGCGGCGGTGCCGGACGCCGCGACGCCGCGGGGGAACTCCGGACGGACCCGGAGTACCCGCGGGGGCGCCGAACTCCTGACGCGCCCGGTGATCGGGGTGCCGGATAGGCTCGGGGGTGTGGATTCCGGGACTTCAGTGAGTCAGCAGCAGCGAAAGCCTTGGATTGTCGGGGTTTCGGGCGCTTCGGGCACCCCATTCGCCGCCTCCGTGCTGCGCGGTCTGCTGGCGGCGGGGGAGAGCGTCGATCTGGTGGTGAGCCGGGCCTCGCGGCTGACGCTGCTGGACGAGACGGGTATCGCGTTCCGCGACGCGCACTGGCGCGAGGACCTGGCCGGGTGGCTGGCGCGCGGCGCGGACGGGAAGCCGCACACCTTCGACGTGGACCTGTCCGGCGTGCGGCACTGGGCGGCGGGCGACCTGGCGGCGGGGCCTTCCTCGGGGTCGTATCCCGCGAAGGGGATGCTGATCGTGCCCGCGTCGACGGCGTGCGTGGCCGGAGTGGCGCTCGGGCTCTCGAAGGACCTGTTGCAGCGGGCCGCGAGCGTGACGCTCAAGGAGCGGCGGAAGCTGGTCGTCGCGGTGCGCGAGACGCCCTTGAGCGGTCAGACGCTGAAGCACATGGTGGCCCTGGACGAGGCCGGCGCCGTCGTGCTGCCCGCCTCCCCGGCGTTCTATGCGGGGGCCACGCACATCCAGGACCTGGTGGATTTCGTCGCGGGGCGGGTGCTGGACGCGGCGGGGGTTCCGCATCAGCTGTACCGCCGCTGGGAGGGCGAACTCGGTGGCGGCTCCCGCGACTGATCTCAGCTAATGGAATTGCAGGCCATGACGGCTGCATACCTTGGATTCAACACGTAGACTCGCGATACTGCTGAACAATGGAAGGTTTCAGTCATATGGACGCGGTGGACAGGCAGCTCATTCAGGCCCTCAGGGAGAACGGCAGGGCCTCGTACGCCGAGCTGGGGCGGCTCGTCGGGCTCTCCGGCCCCAGCGTCACCGACCGCATCAACCGGCTGGAGACCGCCGGTGTCATCACCGGTTACCGCGCCACCGTCGACGCGGCCTCCCTCGGTCTCGGGGTCACGGCCCTGATCGGCATCTCGCTCTCGGACGCCGCCGACCACGAGGACGTGGCCCGCAGGCTGAAGGACCTCGCCGAGATCGAGGACGCCTGGTTCATCGCGGGCGACGACTCGTACATGCTCAAGGTCCGGGTCGGTGACGTGGACGGCCTGGAGAAGACCATCCGCCGCCTCAGCGGTACCAAGGGAGTTTCGCGGACGCGCACGACCATCGTGCTCTCCACCAAGTGGGAGAACCGGGTCGGAGACCTTCCCGAGGAGAGCTAGGTGTATTGCCCCGCGGCGTCTGGCACGCACGCTCGCCGCGTTGTGGAAATGCCCTAGTAGCTCCGCTACGAGACCATTTCCACGCCTTGCGATCGCACGCACCAGACGCCGCCGAGCCCGCCCTCCGGGCGGACGGCGCTACTTTCGAAACACGCCCTAGGACCGTCCCGCACTCCCTGGCGGGCGCGCGACGGCAGCCACGGCACCCCGCCGTGTTGCCGAAACGCCCGAATACACCCCGTATGCGGGCGTCTCTCCGCCTTGCGATGCACCGCATCCGACGCCGTGCGCTGATCCCCCGGGAATTGCAGGACAGCCCTTAGGCGTACGGTGATCTGAGTCTGTTACGGAGAGAAATGGGAGGCGCCCTAGTGGACGCGGGACTCAAGCGCGAGCTGGAGCAGAAGGTCCGGGACGGTGAGCGGCTGACCCGCGAGGACGGGATCGCGCTCTATGAGTCCGACGACCTGGCCTGGCTCGGCGGGCTGGCCCATGAGGTGCGTACGCGTAAGAACGGCGACGTCGTCCACTTCAACGTCAACCGTCACCTCAACATGACCAACGTGTGCACCGCCTCGTGCGCGTACTGCTCCTTCCAGCGCAAGCCGGGGGAGAAGGACGCGTACACGATGCGCATCGAGGAGGCCGTCCGCCTCGCGAAGGCGATGGAGGGCGAGAGCCTCACCGAGCTGCACATCGTCAACGGGCTGCACCCCACCCTGCCGTGGCGCTACTACCCGCGCTCGCTGAGCGCGCTGAAGGAAGCGCTGCCGCAGGTCTCCCTCAAGGCGTTCACCGCCACCGAGATCCACCACTTCGAGACCATCTCCGGGCTGTCGGCCTCCGAGATCCTCGACGAGCTCATCGAGGCCGGTCTGGAGTCGCTGACCGGCGGCGGTGCGGAGATCTTCGACTGGGAGGTCCGCCAGCACATCGTCGACCACGCCACCCACTGGGAGGACTGGTCGCGCATCCACCGGCTCGCGCACGAGAAGGGTCTCAAGACCCCGGCGACGATGCTGTACGGGCACATCGAGGAGCCCCGTCACCGGGTCGACCACGTGCTGCGGCTGCGTGAACTGCAGGACGAGACCGGCGGCTTCCAGGTCTTCATCCCGCTGCGTTACCAGCACGACTTCGTGGACATGAAGGACGGCAAGGTCCGCAACAAGCTCCAGGCCAGGACGACGATGGCGACCGGCGCGGAGGCGCTGAAGACCTTCGCCGTCTCCCGGCTGCTGTTCGACAACGTCCCGCACGTCAAGGTCTTCTGGGTGATGCACGGCGTGCAGACCGCCCAGCTGGCGCTCCAGCACGGCGCGGACGACATGGACGGCTCGGTCGTCGAGTACAAGATCACGCACGACGCGGACAACTACGGCACGCCGAACAAGCTCGGCCGTGACGATCTGCTGGACCTGATCCGCGACGCGGGCTTCCGGCCCGTGGAGCGCAACACCCGGTACGAGATCATCCGCGAGTACCCGGGCCCCGACGCCGGGCGGCGCGAGTCGCCGCAGCCGATGCGGGTCTGACGCGCCGGGCGACGCAGTTCGCGCGGTGACGCGCGGCAGTGCGTGCAGCGCCGTACGAAAGCTCCGGCCGCCGTCCCCGGCCGGAGCTTTCTCGCGTTCCGGACCGTGGTTGAGCCGACAGCGAGTAATGGTTAATCTGCGCCCATGGCACTTACGTTTGAGCTGGATCCTCCGTTCGACCGGTCCGTCCGGGACGGCATCACGGCGCTCTGGACCGATGTGTCCAACGCCGGCGGCGCGGTGGGGTTCGTTCCGCCCGTGACGGCCGAGGACGTGCGGCCCGAGCTGGTCAAGCACCTCGTCGCCATGGAGGAGGGCCGGACCCGGCTGCTCGTCGGGTACGACGAGGACGGCGCCGTCGCCGCCACGGTCTTCCTCACCCGCAACACGCACCGCCTGATGGCGCACTGGCTCTGGGCCTACACCGTGATGGTCCACCCCCGCCACCAGGGCCGCGGCTACGGCCGCGACCTGATGGCCGCCGCCGCCGACGCCGCGCGCACCATCGAGGGCATCGAGGCGATCCGGCTCACCTGCCGCGGCGGCACGGGCGCCGACCGCTTCTACAGCGCCTGCGGTTACAAGGAGGTCGGTCGGGTCCCGGGAGCGATACGAGTGACCGAGGGCGACGACCGCGACGACGTCATCATGCTGCTGCCGCTCGGCTGAGCGCGTCCGGCGGGCCGGGCGCGCGGTTTCCGCAGCCCTCCGAACTGATCGATTGTGGGGCATGCTTCACTGGTCGGGCAGGACTGTCGTACGTAGAGAGAAGGCCAGCTGTGTCCGCTGCCAAGCCGAGCGCAACCATCCGGTACACCGCGATGCGTCTCAGCATCTTCGTCGGCTGCCTCGTCGTCGCCGCCGTCGCGGTCAACTTCGGGATCATCCCCTCCGGCGCCGGAGGGTCCAACGTCATCTGGGTCGTCCTGCTCGCGCTGGTGCTCTCCGCGCCGCTCAGCTACGTCCTCCTGCGCAAGCAGCGCGACGAGATGTCCGAGCAGATCGTGTCCTCGGTCGACCGCGCCAAGGCCCGCCTCGAGGCGAACCGCACGCGCGAGGACAGCGTCACCCAGTAGTGAGGGAGTGAGGGCTCGGTAAGGAACTTGTAAGCTTCCTCACAGTCGTCACCTTTCTTTTCGAAACCCCGGCACCGGAGCGCGCGCTCCCGTACTGGGGTTTTCGCGTTCCCGGAGCCGAGTTGGGCGCGGAACGGGGGCCGCCCACCGCTCCCGGGCCCCAAAGAAGACCTTTGAGGTTCTCAAAGTTCAAGTGTTAACGTGTTCGACATGAAGACTGTTGTGCGCCTCCGACCCGCCACGAGCGTCCCGCTCGTGGAGCGCCTTCACGTCGATCTCTGCCGCTGTATGTCCGCGGTCTGTTGCCGCAACGTCTGAGACCGATACCGGCACCATGCAGCGGCGCGCCCACGCGGGCGCCGCACCCCCGTCCCCCCGCACCGTCCCCGTGCGTCCCGATGCGTTCATCTGGAGTGTGTCCGTGTCCGCGAACCCCGCGTCCGCCACCACCGGTAAGCCCTCCGGCTCCGGTTTCCGCATACCGAAGGTGCCCTTCTGGGCCCAGATCGTCGCCGGCCTCGTCCTCGGCGTCCTGCTCGGCTGGCTCGCCCGCAGCCAGGACGTCAGCTGGCTCTACACCACGCTCGACAAGGTCGGCCACATCTTCGTCCAGCTGCTGAAGCTGGCCGTCGCGCCCCTCGTCTTCTTCGCGATCCTGGTGTCGATCACCAACCTGCGCAAGGTCAACAACGCCGCCAGGCTGGCCACCCGCACCCTGCTCTGGTTCATGATCACCTCGCTCATCGCGGTCGCCATCGGCCTCGCGATCGGCCTGATCACCAACCCGGGCTCCGGCACCGGCCTCACCCCGAAGGACGGCAAGCTCCCGGAGCACTCCGGCTCCTGGCTCGACTTCCTGACCGGCATCATCCCGGAGAACGTGATCACGCCGTTCACCGAGCTGAACGTCCTCCAGATCGTCTTCATGGCCGCCGTCGCCGGCATCGCCGCCCTGCAGCTCGGTGAGAAGGCCCAGCCGATCCTCACCCTCAGCGAGTCGATCCTGGAGCTCCTCCAGAAGGCCCTGTGGTGGGTCATCCGCCTCGCCCCCCTCGGCACCGTCGGCCTCATCGGCTACGCCATCGCCGACTACGGCTGGGACCTGATCGGCAAGTACGCGACGTTCACCGCCGACGTGTACATCGGCTGCGCCCTGGTGATGTTCGGCGTCTACCCGCTGCTGCTCGCCACCGTCGCCAAGGTCAGCCCGCTCCAGTTCTTCAAGGGCGCCTGGCCCGCGATCCAGCTCGCCTTCGTCTCCCGCTCCTCGGTCGGCACGATGCCGGTCACCCAGAAGGTCACCGAGCGCCTCGGCGTCCCGAAGGAGTACGCCTCCTTCGCGGTCCCGTTCGGTGCGACGACCAAGATGGACGGCTGCGCCGCGATCTACCCGGCGCTCGCCGCGATCTTCATCGCGCAGATCTTCGACGTGCAGCTGGGTGTCGGTGACTACATCCTCATCGCGTTCGTCTCGGTGATCGGCTCGGCGGCCACCGCCGGTCTGACCGGCGCCACGGTCATGCTGACCCTCACCCTGTCGACGCTGGGCCTCCCGCTGGAGGGTGTCGGCCTGCTGATGGCCATCGACCCGATCCTCGACATGATGAGGACGGCGACGAACGTGGCGGGCCAGGCTCTGATCCCGGTGCTCGTCTCGGCCCGCGAGAAGATCCTCGACCACGACGCCTACAACTCGGCCTCGGCCTCCCCGGTCGACGACGCCGAGGTGCGGGACGCCGAGCCGGAGCGCGTGCCGGTCGCCGCGTAACCGCGC
>NZ_SSBL01000045.1 GCF_004795105.1 Streptomyces sp. A0642
GGCCGACAACGAGGACGACGTGAACAGCCAGGGGATGCTCTACCACCTCACCGGCATCCGCCCCACGAGCATGGCGCGCACGTTCGTCGTCGGGAGCGTCGCTCCGACACCGGGCTTCGACCCGGTGCCGTGCGCCTCGATCACGTCCACCTCGTGCGGGGCGAGGCGGGCGTTGGCGAGGGCCTGGCGGATGACGCGTTCCTGGGAGGGGCCGTTGGGGGCGGTGAGGCCGTTGCTCGCACCGTCCTGGTTGACCGCGGAACCACGGATCACACCGAGGATGCGGTGTCCGAGCCGCTCGGCGTCGGACAGGCGTTCCAGCACCAGCATGCCCGCGCCCTCGCCCCAGCCCGTTCCGTCCGCCGAGGCGGCGAACGACTTGCAGGTCCCGTCCGGCGACAGACCGCGCTGACGCGAGAACTCGACGAAGGTCGTGGGCGTGGACATCACGGTGACACCGCCGGCGAGTGCCATCGAGCACTCCCCCTGGCGCAGCGCCTGAGCGGCCAGGTGGACCGCCACCAGCGACGAGGAGCACGCCGTGTCCAGCGTCACCGCCGGCCCCTCGAAGCCGAACGTGTAGGACACCCGGCCCGACAGGACGCTCGCGATGGTGCCCGTCAGCAGGTGCCCCTCGAAGCCCTCCGGAGCGCTCGCCAGCCGCGATCCGTAGTCGTTGTACATCACGCCCGCGTAGACACCCGTCGAGGAGCCGCGCAGCGCGGCGGGGTCGATCCCCGCCCGCTCCAGCGCCTCCCACGCGACCTCGAGCAGCACCCGCTGCTGCGGGTCGGTCGCGATCGCCTCACGCGGGCTCAGGCCGAAGAACTCGGCGTCGAACTCCGCGGAGTCGTAGAGGAAACCGCCCTTGCGGGTGTACGACTTTCCGGTCTTCTCGGGGTCCGGGTCGAAGAGGTCTTCCACGTCCCAGCCCCGGTCCGAGGGGAAGTCTCCGATCGCGTCCCGGCCCTCTGCCACGAGCCGCCACAGGTCCTCGGGCGAGGAGACCCCGCCCGGGTAGCGGCAGCCCATACCGACCACGGCGATGGGCTCGTCCAGTCCCGGGGCGTGGGCGGTCACCGACGGGACGGCGGAGGTTGCGGTCGCGTCGAGCCGGTCGAGCAGGAAGTCCGCCACCGCCTGGGGCGACGGGTGGTCGAACACGAGGGTGGTGGGCAGCCGAAGCCCGGTCACCGAGTTCAGCCGGTTGCGCAGTTCGACACCCGTGAGGGAGTCGAAGCCGGTCTCCTTGAACGCCTTGGCCGGGTCGATGCCGGCGTCGGCCCCGAACCCGAGGACCAGCCCGACGGTCTCCCGTACGGTCTGGAGCACGGCCTGCGCCCGCTCCGGTGCGGGCAGATCGCTCATTCGCCGGCCCCAGGAGGAGTCGGCGCTGCCCGCGGTGCCTGCCGCCTGCCGGCGGCCGACGCGGACCAGGCCGGTGAACAGTCCGGGCAGCGCGTTCTCCTCGCCCCGGGCGCGCAGCGCGCCCAGGTCGAGTTCGGCGGGGACCAGCAGCGGCTCTGCCGAGGCGAGCGCCGCGTCGAACAGGCCGAGTCCCAGTTCCGGGGTCAGCGGGACGATGCCGCTGCGCTTCCAGCGCGCGACGTCGGCGTCCGCGAGGCTGCCTGCCATGCCGTCGGCGCTGTCCCACAGGCTCCACGCGAGGGAGGTGGCAGGCAGGTTCCGGGCGTGGCGGTGCTGCGCGAGGGCGTCGAGGAAGGTGTTCGCGGCCGCGTAGTTGGCCTGGCCGGCGTTGCCCATGAGTCCGGCGATGGACGAGAACATGACGAATGAGGTGAGGGTGCGGGACTCGGTGAGGCGGTGGAGGTTCCAGGCCGCGTCCGCCTTCGGGCGCATCACCCGCTCCAGCTGACCGGCCGACAGCGAGGCGACCGTCACGTCGTCCAGGACGCCCGCCGTGTGTACCACGGCGGTCAGCGGACGCTCGGCCTCGGCCTCGTCCAGCAGACCCGCCAGCGCGTCGAAGTCCGACACGTCGCACGCCGCCACCCGGGCGCGGGCGCCCGCCTCCGCCAGCTCCGCCACGAACTGGGCGGCGCCCGGCGTATCGGCCCCCCGGCGCGAGACCAGCAGCAGGTGCCGCGCACCGTGATGCGTCACCAGCCGGCGCGTCACCAGGCGGCCCAAGGTGCCCAGGGCGCCGGTCACCAGGACCGTGCCCTCCGGGTCCAGGGCCTGCGCTGTCCCTGCGGTACCCGCGGCGCGCGCCAGGCGCGGCACGGACAACCCGCCGCCGCGCACCGCGACCTCGGGCTCGCCGGACGCCAGTGCGGCGGGGATCAGCTCCGCACCGTCCTCGTCGGCGTGGACGAGGACCAGGCGGTCGGGCTGCTCGGACTGGGCGGTACGGATCAGGCCCACGAGCGGGGCCGTGTGCAGCGCGCCGTCCGGTACGACGAGGGCGAGACGGCTGTCCGCGAACTGCGGGGCGGCGAGCCAGTCCTGGACCATTCGAAGACCGCGCGCCGCCGTGGCGTGGGTCCGGGCGAGGTCGTCTCCGGCGGTGCCCGCGGTGAGCTGCTTCTCGTCGATCACCACGAATTCGGGTGCGGTGGCCCCCGCGTCGACGGCGGCGGCGAGCGCGGCGAGGCCGGTGCGGGGTGCCTCGCCGAGCCGCGTCCAGCGCTGGTCGGCGATCGGTTCGGCCGCCGGGACGGCGTCCCAGTCCATCTGGTACAGGGACTCGACGGCCGGGCCGGTGACGGCTGCGGCGAGCTGGTCGCGGGCGATCGGCCGCAGGACGACGGACTCGATCGCCGCGACGGGGGCGCCGGTGCCGTCGGCCAGCGCGAGCCGGGCCGTGTCCTGGCCGGTGCGGGTCCAGCGCACGCGCAGCACCGTGGCGCCGACCGCGTGGAGTGCGAAGCCCGAGAACGAGAACGGCAGACGGATCGTGCTGTCGTCCTGTGCCGGGTCCGCGGCATCGAGGACGAGCGGGTGCAGGGCCGCGTCGAGCAGCGCGGGATGCGCGCCGAAGCGCGCGGCTTCGGTGTGGAGCTGCTCGGGCAGGGCGACCTCGGCGTAGATGTCGTCGCCTGCGCGCCAGGCGGCGCGCAGGCCGTGGAAGGCCGGTCCGTAGCCGTAGCCCAGGTTGTCCAGGCGGTCATAGACACCGTCCAGGGGGACGGGGGTCGCTTCGGCGGGGGGCCACTGGTCCAGAGGGACGCCCGGCGCGGGGGCGGCGGGAGTGAGCAGGCCGGCCGCGTGGCCGGTCCACTGTTCGTCGCCGCTGCGCGCGTACACGGTGAACCGGCGGTCGCCGCGCGCGTCGGCCCGGTCGACGGTCAGCCGCAGCTGGGCGCTCGTCCGCTCGGCGAGGATCAGGGGTGCCTGGAGGGTGAGTTCCTCGACGGTGGGGTGCCCCAGGTGCTCGGCCGCGGCGCCCGCGAGCTCCAGGAACACCGTCCCGGGGACCAGGACCGTCCCGCCGATCGAGTGGTCGGCCAGCCACGGATGCGAGGACAGCGACACCGAGGCCGAGAACTGCACCGCATCGCCGTCGGGGTCCGTGATCGCTGCGGCCAGCATCGGATGGTCCACAGCCGTCAGGCCCAGGCTCGCCGCGTCACCGGAACGCGGCGTGTCCAGCCAGAAGCGTTCACGCTGGAAGGCGTAGGTCGGCAGTTCGACCAGACCGGAGCCCGGCAGGAACCCCTCCCAGTCCACGTCGACGCCATGGGCGTGCACCGTGCCCAGGGCGGCGAGGAGGGAACGCTTCTCCCCACGGTCCTTGCGCAACAGCGGCACCGCGACGATGCCGTCGGTGTCGGCCAGGCACTCCCCGGTCAGTCCGGCGAGTGTGCCATCGGGCCCCAGCTCCACAAACGCCGTCACCCCGAGACCGGCCAGCGTGGCGATGCCGTCGGCGAAACGCACCGCCGACCGGGCCTGAAGGGCCCAGTACTCCGCGGTGAACTCCTCGACCACCTCACCCGTCACGTTCGACACCACCGGAATCCGGGGGGCCGCATGGGTCACAGTGCGGGCGACCTCGGTGAGCTCCGCCAGCATCCCGTCCAGGTGCGCGGAGTGGAAGGCATGGCTCACCTTCAGCCGCGCCGCCTTCACCCCCTGCGCACGCGCCAGCTCCAGGACGTCGAGCACAGCCGCCTCGTCACCCGAGATCACCGTGCCGGCAGGGCTGTTGACCCCCGCCACCTCCACATCGCAACGGCCCTGGAGCCAACCCGCGACACGCACCTCATCCGCGTTCAGAGCCACCATCGCCCCGCCCTCGGTGACCCCCTCCATCAGACGGGCCCGCGCACACACCAGACGCGCCGCATCCGCGAGCGACAGCACACCCGCCACATGAGCCGCCGCCAGCTCACCCACCGAATGACCCACCAGATAATCCGGCCTCACCCCGCGATGAGACAGCAGCCGGAACAACGCCACCTCGAGCGCGAACAACGCCGGCTGAGTGAACACCGTGCGCTGGAGCAGCTCCGGCTCACCCTCGATCACCCCCGCAAGCGAACGGTCCAGATGAACATCCAGCGCCGCGACCACCTCATCGAACGCGGCCGCGAACACCGGCTCCGCCCCATACAGCTCACGGCCCATCCCCACACGCTGACTGCCCTGCCCGGAGAACAGAAACGCCAGCCCACCGTCCGGCGCCGTACGCCCCGTGACGACACCTGCCGCAGGCATGCCCCCGGCCAGGGCACGGACCGCGCCCAGCAACTCCTCACGCGTCTCCCCCACGACCACCGCGCGGTGCCCGAAACGAGAACGCGTCACCGCCAGCGAACGGCCCACCGCCGCCACATCCAGCTCCGGCCGGTCCGCCAGGAACGACACCAGCCGGTCCGCCTGCTCTGAGAGCGCGGCCCCGGACTTGGCCGAGACCACCCACGGCACCGGGCCCGCCACCGGCGGCTCCTGCACGGGGGGCACGGCCTCGGCGGCCTGCTCGACGATGAGGTGGGCGTTGGTCCCGCTGATGCCGAAGGACGAGACGCCCGCCCGGCGCGGACGGCCGAGCTCCGGCCACTGGCGGGCCTGTGTCAGCAGTTCGACCGCGCCGTCCGGCCACGTGACGTGCGAGGTCGGCTCGTCCACGTGCAGCGTGGCGGGGAGCACCCCGTTGCGCATTGCCATGACCATCTTGATCACGCCCGCGACACCTGCCGCGGCCTGCGTGTGCCCGATGTTCGACTTCAGCGAGCCGAGGCGGAGCGGCTCCTCGCGGTCCTGGCCGTAGGTGGCCAGCAGCGCCTGCGCCTCGATCGGGTCGCCGAGTTTGGTGCCGGTGCCGTGCGCCTCGACCGCGTCCACCTCGGACGCCGTCAGACCGGCGTCGGCGAGCGCGGCGCGGATGACCCGCTCCTGCGAGGGCCCGTTCGGCGCCGTCAGGCCGTTGCTCGCACCGTCCTGGTTCACGGCGGAGCCACGGATCACCGCAAGCACGTGGTGCCCGTTGCGCTCCGCGTCCGACAGCCGCTCCAGCACCAGCAGCCCCACGCCCTCGGCCCAGCCCGTGCCGTCCGCCGACGAGGAGAACGCCTTGCAGCGCCCGTCCGGGGACAGCCCGCGCTGCCGGGAGAACTCCACGAACATGCCGGGTGTGGCCATGACGGACACGCCGCCGGCGAGGGCCACGGAGGACTCGCCCCGGCGCAGTGACTGGGCGGCGAGGTGAAGCGCGACGAGCGAGGACGAACAGGCGGTGTCGACCGTCACCGCCGGGCCTTCGAGGCCGAAGGTGTAGGACAGGCGGCCCGAGGCCACGCTGGCGGTGTTGCCCGTCAGCAGGTAGCCGTCGTGTCCGTCGGACGGCTCGTGCAGCCGGGGCCCGTACTCCTGGGCCGTCGCGCCGACGTACACGCCGGTACGGGTACCGCGCAGCGTTGCGGGGTCCATGCCCGCCTGTTCGAAGGCCTCCCAGGCCGTCTCCAGGAGCAGTCGCTGCTGGGGTTCCATCGCCGCCGCCTCGCGGGGGCTGATGCCGAAGAAGGCGGCGTCGAACCGGTCCGCATCGTGCAGGAAGCCGCCCTGGGTGGCGTACGTCTTGCCGGGTACGGCCGGATCGGAGGTGAAGAGTGAATCGAGGTCCCAGCCCCGGTTGTCCGGGAAGCCGCCGACCGCGTCGGCTTCGGTGCTGACCAGGCGCCACAGGTCCTGCGGAGAAGCGACTCCGCCCGGCAGCCGGCACGCCATGCCCACGATCGCGATCGGCTCGTCAGGGGTGGGGGCCTCGTACGCGTCGTCGTCCTGGTCCTGGCTCCGGTCCGTGCCGTGGAGCTGACCGTCGAGGTGTGCGGCGAGTCCGGCCGGGGTCGGGTGGTCGAAGAGGAGGCTGGAGGGCAGCGAGAGCCCGGTGGCCGCGTTCAGCGCGTTCCGCAGTTCGACGGCCGAAAGGGAGTCGAAGCCCAGTTCCCTGAAGGTCGTGTCGATCCCGACGTCGCGCGCCGATCCGTGGCCGAGCACCGCTGCCGCGTGTGCGCGCACCAGTTCCAGCGTGTCGCCTCGCGGCGCGACCTGCTTCGGGCCGCTCTGCTCCCTCGCGCCGGCGGGGACCCGGACCGGGTCCTTCACAGAGCCGTCCAGCCAGAAGCGTTCACGCTGGAAGGCGTAGGTCGGCAGCTCGACCAGACCGGAGCCCGGCAGGAACCCCTCCCAGTCCACGTCGACGCCATGGGCGTGCACCGTGCCCAGGGCGGCGAGGAGGGAACGCTTCTCCCCACGGTCCTTGCGCAACAGCGGCACCGCGACGATGCCGTCGGTGTCGGCCAGGCACTCCCCGGTCAGTCCGGCGAGTGTGCCATCGGGCCCCAGCTCCACAAACGCCGTCACCCCGAGACCGGCCAGCGTGGCGATGCCGTCGGCGAAACGCACCGCCGACCGGGCCTGAAGGGCCCAGTACTCCGCGGTGAACTCCTCGACCACCTCACCCGTCACGTTCGACACCACCGGAATCCGGGGGGCCGCATGGGTCACAGTGCGGGCGACCTCGGTGAGCTCCGCCAGCATCCCGTCCAGGTGCGCGGAGTGGAAGGCATGGCTCACCTTCAGCCGCGCCGCCTTCACCCCCTGCGCACGCGCCAGCTCCAGGACGTCGAGCACAGCCGCCTCGTCACCCGAGATCACCGTGCCGGCAGGGCTGTTGACCCCCGCCACCTCCACATCGCAACGGCCCTGGAGCCAACCCGCGACACGCACCTCATCCGCGTTCAGAGCCACCATCGCCCCGCCCTCGGTGACCCCCTCCATCAGACGGGCCCGCGCACACACCAGACGCGCCGCATCCGCGAGCGACAGCACACCCGCCACATGAGCCGCCGCCAGCTCACCCACCGAATGACCCACCAGATAATCCGGCCTCACCCCGCGATGAGACAGCAGCCGGAACAACGCCACCTCGAGCGCGAACAACGCCGGCTGAGTGAACACCGTGCGCTGGAGCAGCTCCGGCTCACCCTCGATCACCCCCGCAAGCGAACGGTCCAGATGAACATCCAGCGCCGCGACCACCTCATCGAACGCGGCCGCGAACACCGGCTCCACCCCATACAGCTCACGGCCCATCCCCACACGCTGACTGCCCTGCCCGGAGAACAAAAACGCCAGCCCACCGTCCGACGCCCTACGCCCCGTGACGACACCCGCCGCAGGCATGCCCCCCGCCAGCGCACGGACCGCGCCCAGCAACTCCTCACGCGTCTCCCCCACGACCACCGCGCGGTGCCCGAAACGAGAACGCGTCACCGCCAGCGAACGGCCCACCGCCGCCACATCCAGCTCCGGCCGATCCGCCAAGAACGACACCAGCCGGTCCGCCTGACCCGCCACGGCCTCGGCCGACCTGCCCGACACCACCCACGGCACCGGGCCGAGGCCGCCCGACTCGGCGTCGGTCTCGGCGTCGGGCGTTTCTTCCCGGGCCGCCGGTTCGGTGCGCCAGTCCGAGAGCACGACGTGACAGTTCGTACCGCCCATGCCGAACGAACTGACACCCGCGTAGAGCGGCTTCTCCGGGCGCGGCCACGGCTCGCGGCCGCGCTGCACGGTGAGCTTCAACCGGTCGAGCGGAATGTCCGGGTTGGGGGTTTCGAAGTTCAGGCTCGGCACGAGCTCGCGGTGCCGGATGCAGAGCGCCGCCTTCAGCAGGCCGACGATGCCGGCGGCACCCTCGAGGTGTCCGACGTTGGTCTTCACCGATCCGACCCGCAGGTCGGCTCCGTCCACCCGGCCGTCGCCGAGCACCGCGCCCAGTGCCGACGCCTCGATCGGGTCGCCCACCTTGGTGCCCGTGCCGTGCAGCTCGACGTACTGGACCTCGTCGGCGGGCACCTCGGCACGCGCGTACGCCTGCCGCAGGACGTCCTGCTGGCCGGCCGGACTGGGCACGGTGAGACCCTCGGTCGTGCCGTCGTTGTTCATCGCGCTGCCGTGCAGCACGCAGTAGACCGGGTCGCCGTCCGCCACGGCGGCGTGCAGGGGCTTGAGCACCACGAAGGCGCCGCCCTCACCGCGTACGTATCCGTTCGCCCTCGCGTCGAAGGTGAAGCTGCGGCCGTCCGGTGAGAGCGCGCCGAACCGCTCCGCGCCGATGGTGCTGTCCGGCACCAGGTTGAGGTTGACGCCGCCGGCGATGGCCATGGCGGACTCGCCCCGGCGCAGGCTCTCGGCTGCCTGGTGCACAGCGACCAGCGAGGAGGACTGGCCGGTGTCCACGGCCGCACTCGGCCCGTGCAGCCCCAGGGTGTAGGAGATCCGGTTGGCGATGACGCCCCGGTTGAGTCCGGTCAGGGTGTGACGGGTGATGCCGTCGATGCCGTGCTGGTGGGTGAGGGCGGCGTAATCGTCGGCGATGACCCCGACGAAGACGCCGGTCCGGCTCTCGGCGAGATCGGACGGGCGGATCCTGGCGTCCTCCAGGGCCTCCCAGGCGAGTTCGAGCATCAGCCGCTGCTGCGGATCCATCGACGACGCCTCGCGCGGACCGATGCCGAAGAAACCGGCGTCGAATCCGCTGACGTCCTCCAGGTAGCCGCCCGGGCGGGAGGGCAGCTCGGGGCGCCCTGCGGGAGGCGCGCCGATGGCACTGCGGCCGTCGCTCAGCAGTTGCCACAGCTGAGCGGGGTTCTCCGCGTGTGGCAGTCGGCAGGACATACCGACGATGGCGATAGCCTCTGTCGATATCGCCGGGTCCGCTTGGAATTCAGCCATGGTGGAGCTGCCCCCTATTGTTGCGTTCGATGCTTGAACGGAGGGGTAGCACCCGCAGCCGTGCTGCGGGTGCTACGCCAATTTATGCCACTGCCTGCGGAGAATGTTTCTCGTATTTCTCCACGAGCGTTCTCTTGAGAACCTTTCCACTGGTTCCCAGCGGGAGAGCGTCGAGGAATTCGACCCGCCGGGGGTACTTATATGCGGCGAGACGCTGCCGGGCCCATTCGATGATCTCCTCGCCCGATCCGGGGGTGCCGTCCGCAGTCCGGGCAGGCACGACAATCGCCCAGACCTCCTCACCGAGCACAGGGTGCGGAACACCGATGACCGCGACCTGTGCCACGGCCGGATGCCCGACGAGGATCTCCTCGATCTCGCGCGGATAGACGTTGTAGCCGCCGCGCAGAATGAGGTCCTTCTTGCGGCCCACGACCGAGAGGTAGCCGTCACCGTCCAGCCTGCCGAGATCGCCGGTGCGGAACCAGCCGTCCGTCACCGCCTCGGCGGTGAGGTCCGGGCGGCCGAGATATCCGGCCATGACGTTCGGGCCGCGCACCACGATCTCGCCCACCTCACCGACGGGCAGAAGCTCGATCCCGTCGGCGTTCGGTCGCGCCGTGCCGACGGTGATGCCGGTGATGGGAACACCGACCGTGCCGGGGCGGAACGTCAGACCGGGGTAGTGGTAGGCGACGCTGCAGGAGGTCTCGGTCATTCCGTAGCCCTCGTACACAGGGCATTCGAACGTGCTCCGGACAGCCTCCAGGGTCTTGACGGGAAGCGCCGATCCCCCGCTGTACACGCGGTCGAGCCGAGGGACCCGGCTTCCCTGAGCCACCGCGTCGAGCAGCTTGGAGTACATGGTCGGCACGCCCATGAACACCGTGCACCGGTGTTCCGTCATCAGCGCGAGGGCCTCCCGGCCGGAGAACTTCGGCATCATGACGAGGGAGATGCCGGCACGGAAGCCGGTCAGCATGCCGCAGATCTGCCCGAATCCGTGCGCCAGCGGCAGGCACCCGAGCAGGACGTCATCACCCCGGAACGCATACGGAGTGGTGACCATCCGCTCGACGTTGTACAGGATGTTGCGGTGGGTGAGCATCACGCCTTTCGGCTCACCCGTCGTACCGGATGTGTAGAACACGACCGCGACCTCGTCGGGTTCCGGCACGACGGCTTCGCCGATCGGCGCCGTGCCCTGCGCCGTGTGCTCCAGGTCGACCGTGCCCGAGGGGCCCGGACCGACGGTGAGGAGCAACGTGCCGCGCCGCTCCGCCGCCCGGCTCGCCCGGTCGAGCAAGGAGGCGGCGCACACCAGGAAACGGGCGTCGGCATCGGTCAGTACGTGACCGGTCTCCGCCGCCGTCGCCATGACGCTCAGCGGGACCACGACGGCACCGGCCGCGAGCACGCCGAAGTACACGACGGGGAACTGCGGGGTGTCGGGCAGCAGCATGGCCACCCGGTCCCCCGGCCGTACCCCGTTGTCACGCAGCACCGCGGCGTAGCGGCGGGCCTGGTCCCACAGCCATCCGTACGTGAAGTGCTCGGACTCGTGGACCACGGCCGGGTGTTCGGGCCGGCGCTCCGCCGTGCCGGCCAGTACGCCGACAACTGACATGGTCATTTAGACCAGCGCTCCGGCTTTCGCGCCGGTGCGGATGCCGCCGCCACAGAGCTCGGACGCGAACCAGTCCCGGGCGCTCGCGGTCGGGATGTCCAGCTCCTGCCAGATTCCCCGGAGGGCCTGGGCGAAGTTCTCGACGTCGTCCTGGTTGTGCACGGCGGACGGGGCGATCCGCAGGATCTCCTCACCCGCGGGCACGCTGGGGGCGTTGATGGACTGGACGTAGATCCCGTGCCGGTCGAACAGCAGCTGGGACGCCCGCTTGCACAGCTCGTCGTCACCGACGAAGGCCGCGACGATGTGGGAGTCCGTCGAGACGAACGGGATGTCGGCGTCGATCAGCAGGCTGTGCAGAAGCTGCGCGTTCTCCGAGAGGAGCTTGCGCTCGACGTCGGAGGAGCGCAGATACTGAACCGACGCCAGCGCGGCGGCCGCGACCGCCGGCGGCAGCGAGGTGGTGAAGACGAACGAGCGCGCGTAGGTCCGCACCGCGTCCACGAGGGCCGCCGGTCCCGCGATGTAGCCGCCGACCGTTCCGAACCCCTTGGCCAAGGTGCCCATCACGACCGTGAAGCGATCCGCGATGCCCTCCCGCGCGGCGATTCCGGCGCCCTGCGGGCCGTACATGCCGACCGCGTGGACCTCGTCGATGAAGGTCGTGGCCCCGTACTTGTCGGCGATGTCGGCGATCTCCGCGAGCGGCGCGACGTTGCCCGACATGGAGTAGACCGATTCCACGACGATGAACTTCGGGCAGGCGGCTGGAGCCGCCGCGATCAGTTCTTCCAGGTGGGCGAGGTCGTTGTGCCGGAAGACGTGCTTCTGCGCGCCGCTGTGCCTCAGTCCGTCGATGATCGAGGCGTGGTTCTTCGCGTCGGAGAACACGACGGTGTCCTCCGGCATCCCCGCCAGCACGGTGAGGGCGCCTTCGTTGGCGGTGTAGCCCGAGGTGAAGAGGAGCGCGGCCTCCTTGCCGTGCAGATCCGCCAGTTCCTTCTCCAGACGGACGTGGTGGTGGTTGGTGCCGCCGATGTTCCGGGACCCTCCGGAGCCTGCGCCATGGGTCTCTATCGCGGCCTGCATCGCCTCGATGACCTGCCGGTTCTGCCCCATGCCCAGGTAGTCGTTGCTGCACCACACATTTACTTCCGAATCCACCCCGTCACGCCGGGCAGAGGCCATGGGGTAGTGACCGGAACGACGGCCGATCTCCAGGAACTCGCGCTTGCTTTCAGCAAGGTCGCCAGCGGTTTTGCCACTCAGATAGGACGCCAGGTGAACGTTCATTTACTCGCCTTCTCGACGTAGCGATGGGACTGGTCTGTACACGAGGCCGCCAGTGCCCGGATGGCACTAAGGGCTGTCCCGTTATCCCTGGTGGATCAGCGCACGGCGTCAGATGCGGTGCATCGCAAGGTGGAGCAGCGCCCGAAATGCTGGATGCATTCGGGCATTTCGACAACGCGGCGAGGTGCCGTAACTGTCGTCGTGCGTCCGCCAGGGATTGCGGGACAGCCCTTAGGAACACTGCGACTTGAGGAGCTCCTTGTCGGGCTTGCCGTTGCTGTTCATCGGCAGCACGCTCAAGACGTGTATCTTCTCGGGCACGTGAATCGGGGACAGCGCCTCGGTAATTGCCGAGCGGATGTCCTCCACCTCGACCACCTCAGCCGGATCGCATTCGATCGCGGCGTGTATGTGCTCGCTTCCGTCCTCGTCCCGGATGCTGTAGACGGCGGCGTGCCGGACGCCCGGGTGGGAGAGAATTTCCGCTTCGAGAACGATGGGGTGCACCTTGACGCCACCCACCTTGATGACATGGGCCACCCGGCCCATGAGCGTCAGATAGCCTCGCTCGTCGATGAATCCGATGTCTCCGGTGGAGTACCAGCCGTCACGAAGGACTCGCGCCGTGAGTTCCGGGTCCCCGTGATAGCCGTCCATCATCTGAGGAGACCGGACGTGCACCTCACCGCTTTCGCCGGCGCCCAGCGTCTCACCCGTATCCGGGTTGCGGACGGCGATCTCCACATACGGGAAGGGCCGCCCGACGGTTGCCGTAAGGTCCGGGTCGCCGTGCTCCGGAGGTGTCAGGGTCGTGATTCGACCGCATTCGGTCGCGGCATACCCCTGCCACAGGACCGGGCCGAAGATTCGGAAGGCCTGGGCGATTCGTGCGGGTGCCGCGGGACTGCCGCCGTAGACAATCCGCTTCAGCGAGGACAGGCCTGCGGCTGCCACGGCCTCGGGGTCGCGGATTCCCCGCTCGACCAGGTGGTCGATGAGCTGGAACACGTGGTTCGACGCCATGAACGTCCACGTGACCTCCTTCGACTCCGAGACGGCGGCCACGAACTTCCCGGCGTCGAAGGTCTCGTGGAGATACAGCGCTCCGCCCAGCGCGAGGACCGCGTCCGCCAACGGCGCGACGCCGTGGCTCAGTGGGGTGGACACCAGGATCGTCGCGCAGTCGGCCTCACGGCCGAGCTCCATCCAGGCGCTCAGGGTGGCTTCCCACGCACCGCCCGACAGCCGGATGCCCTTGGGCCGTCCCGTGCTGCCGCTGGTGAAGCCGATGAAGGCCGGCGCGCTCGGATCCCACGACACGGCGTCCGGGACACCGGCGGCATCGGGCCGGCCGGCCTCGTCGTGCGCCGCGTGCGGGAGCCGTGTCACGGCGATCCCGCTGCCGTCGGCGAGCTCCGCCGCGCGCTCCGCGCCTTCGGCATCGGCGTATATGGTCACGGCTTCGGTCTCGCGCAGGATCTGGATCTGGTGATCCAGCGGAAGGACCGTCGCCCTGGTACCGGGGTTCGTCGTTCGCAGATAGGACACGGCGCCGCCGAGCAGATGCGTCGCGTACCGCGCGGTGAGCATCTCAGGGCTGTTGGGTGCGACCAGAATCGCGACCATATCCCCCTTGCCCACTCCGCTCTTGCGCAGCGCAAGGAAAATTTCAGTGACGGAGCGAATCAGATCACTTCCGGAGAAGTGCTTACCACGCCAATGGGCGGCCTCCCGATCCGGTGCAGCTGCGAGCAGCGAAAGAATCTCGGAGACGTAACTCTGACTTTTGCTCCACCAATGTTCGGGCAGGCTCATGGGACCTTCCATAGCGATGTCATCCGATTGGGCGGCTTAATCTTCGACATTCGCCGGGAAGGAGGTCAACCTCGTTCCGTCAGAGCTCTAGCAGCCGTCATGCGCTTCTTGAACACAGGGCCGAAGAGGTCGATTTGACGCGGCCTGCGCACCGCTTGCCCTGCCTTCACCCTCCACCGGGACGGAGCGTGACCAGGTGCGCCGACAGCCCGTTGCGTCCGGTGCCGGCGGCTGCACCGGCACCGGTGTGGAGCGAAACTTGAGCGTTCTTCCAGGGCCTCCAGCGAGCCTCGAATCATCCATCGCCGGGGCCCAAGGAGAATCGAGATGGAAGAAACCGACATACCGCTGTCGCACGAACTCTCGGACTGGTGCCGTTCGGGAGGGGCCGGGGACTTCCCGTACGACGGCGTCATCGACCGGCTGCGTGCCGTGGGCAAGCACTTTCTCGACGAGGAGCTCCTGACGCTGCTCGCCAAGTGCCGCACCGTGTTCACCGAGGCGTCCTCCGGCGGCGAAGGCGTCCCCGACACCTTCGTCGGGCCCTTCCTCGACGTCCTCCTGGACAAGTTCGACGACCTTTACGACTACCCCAGCTACACCGCGCTGGCGCTGCTGCGGCGGGGCGCGCCCGACGGCCGGTCGGGCTGGGAGGTGCTGCGCCGGCACCGCGACCGCACGGTGCTGATGCTGCTCGCCGACCTGATCGGCTTCGAACGCAACGCACTGGAAGGCACCCCCCGGAACCCGCAGGGCATGCTCCCGGGCGCTCTGCTCCTGAACAAGCGGCTGCGGCTCGCGACCAGGGTCATGGAACCGGCCGCGCTGCGGGTGCTGGACGGGGCCGTCGACCCCGTCGTCGTCGCCGCGACACCGGGCCGCACTCCGGCCGGGGAGCTCGCGGACGCCGTGCTGGCCACCGCCACCGCCGGGGACCGGCTGATGCTGCGCACCAGCCTCCAGCCCGTGTACGTCCTGCACGACGAGTACCTGTTCCTGCGCGTGCTCCAGTCCTTCGAGACCACCTTCGCCTTCATGTCGGCCACGCTGGACGAGGCGGTGCGCACCCTGCGCGGCGAACAGCCGGGCGAAGCCGCCGCGTTGGTCGCCGCGGTCACCGACGTACTGCGCGAGTCGCTGCCGCTGTTCTCGTTGCTCGCCACCATGCAGCCCGAGTCGTTCCAGGTGTTCCGGCAGTTCACCGAGGGCGCGAGCGCCATCCAGTCCGAGGGCTACAAGACCTTCGAGTCGTACTGCTCCACCCCGGCTCGAGCGAGGCTGGACTCGTTCGCGTTCCTCTCGGTTCCTGACGTGCGCAGCGATGTGCTGGCCGGACGGGAGACCGTCCAGGGCACCTGGGAGAACGTGATCTCCAGCGGCTGGCTCCCGGAGCCGGACGCCGCGGTCCTGCGGGCCGCCGCCCTGCAACTGGAGGGGGTGCACCAGCGGTGGAAGCAGACCCACTACCGGCTGGCCGTACGGATGATCGGCACCAGGAGCGGCACCGGCTCCACGGAGGGCGTGCCCTATCTGGCGTCGGTGATCTCCCAGCGGCTGTTCCCCGCCATGGAACAGCAGCCGGCCGCCGGCTGACCACGATCAGCGAACCTGAGGACACCGAAGCTCATGAGCAAGAGAGCCACGACCGGACGGCCGGGTACCGCCCGCCGCGCACTGAACCCGGATGCCGCAGATCCACAGCTCGTCTACGAGTACGACCGGGGCAGCAACTACGAGCAGGACACCCGGCTCACCACGGCGCTGTCCGCCCTCCTCCCGGAGGACCAGCTCGTCCACCCCGACCAGCGGCTGTTCCAGTCCGTGCACCTGATCACCGAGTACGCCTGGGCCGCGATGCACTTCGAGATGGGCCGTGCGGTGAGCCTGCTGGACGACGGCGACCCGCTGCTGGCCACGCAGGTGCTGGAGCGTGCCGCCTCGCTGGGCCGCATACCGGTGCAGGCGCTGGAAACCCTGGTGGAATTCCTGCCGCAGACCGCCCTGCTCACCATGCGTGACACCTTCCCCGAGAACACCACGGGGCTGGACTCCCCCGGGGCGCGCAATCTGCGCCGCGCGGCGCAGCCCCTGTGGCGGGCCTTCACCCGGGCGCTGGAGCGCGCCGGTCTCACCTCGGAGGACCTGATCACGGCGCAGGGCAGGCTCACGGCGCCGGCCGGCGGCGAGCGGATCGCGGCCGATCTGGCGCTGGTGCGGCAGGGCCTGATCCGGCTGGACGGGACCGTCGCGAACTGGAAGCAGCTCCATCTGCGCATGGTGTGGGGCCAGTTGGGCGGGCATCCCGAGGCCGAGCCGC
The DNA here is from genome assembly GCF_004795105.1 of Streptomyces sp. A0642. Lineage (GTDB taxonomy): Bacteria > Actinomycetota > Actinomycetes > Streptomycetales > Streptomycetaceae > Streptomyces. Next base: position 16,254 of record NZ_SSBL01000045.1, read on the forward strand.
ACACCGTGGCCGGCGGGAGCTGCCCCGCGCTGCCCACGAGTCTGCGCGGGGAGTCCACCGTCAGCCTCGTCCGAATGTCCGAGCGCACCCTCTTCCCCCAGCTCTGGGACGCCGTGGATGCCACCTACCGCCGTTTCGTCCCTCCCGTCCCCGCTGACGCGGCGTCCTGACCACGTAAGGAGTCTCCCCATGACATCGGCGCTTCCCCCCGGCGACACGACGAGCGAGCTGGCGTTGCTGGTGCGCACGGCCTGGGCCGAGAGCCTGGGCCACGACGACTTCCACGACGACGAGAACTTCTTCGTGGTCGGCGGTCACTCGATGTGCGCGGTGCGGATCGTGCGCACGCTCAAGCAGGAACTGGGGACGTCCCTGACGGTACGCCAGCTCTTCGCGCACCCGACCGTGTCCGAGCTGGCCGCCTTCCTCGCCGGGGCCCTCCCGGTCAGCGACGACCTCGGGACCCGTGCGGGGGCCGGGGCGTGAGCGCGGCATCCTCCGCACAGCTGGAGATCTGGCTGGCCGACCGCTGCGAGCCGGAGTCCGGCCGTTACAACATCCCCGTCTGCCTGGAGTTCCGCGGCGACCTCGACGAGCGGGCGCTGCGCGCGGCCCTGGCCGATGTGCTGGAGCGCCACCCCGCGCCGGCCGGACGGTTCGAAACGGTACGGGGCACGCTGCGCCACATCGCGGTGCCCGGTGTCGCGGTGCCGCTGCACATAGCCGTGCGTCCCGGCGGGTACGACCGTGACGCGGCGCTCGCCGACGCCGCCCGGGCCGCGGCCCGCCCGCTGGACCCGGGCACCGCGCCGCTGCTGCGGGTGGAGGCGCTCCGGTCCGACGACGGGACCCTGGTCACGGTGACGGTGCATCACCTGGTGGCGGACGGCCGGTCCACCGAGGTGCTCGCCGAGGACCTGATCACCGCCTACCGGGCCCGGCACGCGGGCCAGGACCCCCGCTTCGTGCCGGTGCCCGTGCCCGAGCCGCATCCGGTGGCCACGGCCCCCGACCCGTACTGGACGACGCTGCTGGACGGCGAGCCCGCGCGGCTGGCCCCGCTGCCCGACCGGTTGCGGGCCGAGGACGCGATGCGCGGCCCGGCGGGCTGGACCGAGCGCGAGCTGGACGGCGGCAGGCTCGCCGGGGTGCGCTCGCTCGCCGCCCGCGAGGGTGTCAGCCCGGCGATGGTCCTGCTCGCGGTGTGGAGCCTGCTGCTGCACGCCTGGTCCGGTGAGGACGACGGTGTGCTCGGCATGCCGTTCGCCGGGCGGTACGAGCCCGGCCCGGACGATGCCGTCGGCCTGTTCACCCGTGTCCTGCCCGTCCGTTCCGTGCACGAGGCGGGCCGCCCCTTCGCGGACTACGCGGCCGCGCTCGGCGAGCAGGTCCTCGCCTCCATGGAGGCCCACGCGAAGTCGGGCGACCTGCCTCCCGGCAGCGCCCCCGTCCACTCGGCGGTCTTCTTGCACCAGCCGCAGCCCGCATCGGTCTGGCAGGTGCCGGGTGCCGAGGTGCGGCTGCTGCATCCGGAGAGCGCGGCGGCCAAGTACGACCTGGCGTTCGCGGCCGTGGAGGCCCCGGACCGGCTCGTTCTGCGCATCGACTACGACCAGGACCTGTACGCGCCCGCCACGGCCGAGCTGATGGCGGAACAGATCGACCGGATGCTGGCGGTGGCGTCCCGGCCGGGCATCACCTGCCGCGAACTGCTGACCTCCCTCGCGGCGGCGCCCGGCGCCGGTGACCCGGGCGCCGCGCCGAGCGCCCCGGTGACCGCGGCCACCGTGCCGGACCTGGTGCTGGAGCAGGCGCGCCGCGCCCCCGACGCTCCCGCCGTCGTGCACAACGGGACCCGGCTGAGCTACGGCGAACTGGTGCGGGACGCCGTGCGGATGGCGCACTGGCTGCGCATCGAGGGGGTGCGCACCGACGATGTCGTGGCGCTCCTGCTGCGTCCGGGCCCGGCCACCGTCACCGCCATGCTCGCGGTGGGGCTGGCCGGGGCGGCGTACCTGCCGCTGGACCCCGCCTACCCCGACGCCCAGCTGGAGCTGGTGGTCCGCGACGCCCGCCCCCGGCTCCTGATCGCCGAGCAGGGCGAGGAGCACCGGGTCACCGGGCTGCCCGTGCACACCCCGGAGGCGATCCGGGCAGCGGCCAGGCCGTTGCCGGTGTCGGCGCCGGCCACCTCGGCCGGGCCCGAGACGGCGTTCAACGTGCTGTACACCTCCGGCTCCACCGGCCGCCCGAAGGGGGTCGTGCTGCCGCACGGCGGGGTGCTGCGGATGATGCACCGCCCCGAATTCGTGCCGCTGGGCCCCGACGACACCGTCTCGCACCTGTCCCCCCTGAACTTCGACGGGGCGACGTACGAGATCTGGGGCGCGCTGACCCACGGTGCGAAGCTGGTCGTGCTCGACAAGGAACTCGTCCTCAGCCCACGTGAGCTGCGCACCGCGGTCCGCGCGCACGGGGTGACCACGCTGCTGGTCACCACTCCGCTGCTGAACCGGCTGATCGAGGACACCCCCGACCTGCTCCAGTCGCTGCGCCGCGTCTACTTCGGCGGCGAGATCATCTCCGTACCGCACATCCGCAAGGCCCTGCGCTGGGCGCGTCCGGGCACTCTGCTGCACAGCTACGGGCCGACGGAGAACTCCTTCACCTCTTCCTGGCACCCCATCGAGGAGGTGCCGCAGGGCGCGCGTACCGTGCCGATCGGCCGTGCGGTGCCGGACACCCGGCTCCATGTGGTCCTGGAGGGCACGCTGATCCCCGCGCCGGTGTACGTGCCCGGTGAGCTGGTGCTCGGCGGCGCGGGCGTGGCCCGGGGCTATCTCGGTGATCCGCGCCGCACCGCGGAGCGTTTCGTGCCCGACCCCTTCGGCGGCGAGCCGGGGGCGCGGCTGTACCGCACCGGGGACCGGGTGCGGTGGGCCGCCGACGGGCAGCTGGAATTCATCGGCCGCGCCGACAACCAGGTCAAGATCCGCAGTCAGCGGGTCGAGCTGGGCGAGGTCGAGGCGGCTCTGCGCGCACACCCGCAGGTGCGGGGGGCGTTCGTCACGACCCGGATCAACGACGCCGGGGAGAAGGAGATCGTCGGTTACGCGGTCCTGGGCCGCCCGTCGGCGCTGGAGAGCGTACGCGGCCATCTGCGCGCCGTGCTGCCCCGGTTCGCCGTGCCCTCGCATCTGCTGGCACTCGATGAGCTGCCGCTGACCCCGAACGGCAAGATCGACCGCAAGCGGCTGCCCGCACCACCGGACGCGACGACGCCGTCGCCGGTCGCGGAGTCCGTGGCCCCTGGTCCGGCCGCTCCGCGGGAGGAACCGGCGGGAGGTGTCACCGGTGCGGTGCTGAAGGCGTGGCGCAGGGTGCTGCCGGGCCGCGTCTTCGACCGGGAGACCAACTTCTTCGACGCGGGCGGTCATTCGCTGCTGCTGGTCAAGCTCCAGGACGCATTGCTGGAGACCACCGGCACGGCCCCGTCCGTCTCCGATCTGATGCGGTTCACGAGCGTCCGCTCACAGGCCCGGCTCATCGGCGGCGCGAGCGCCGACGAGGAGCGCACCGAGCCGGTACGGGCCCCGCGTGCGGCGGTCCGCCAGGAGGACGACGCGATCGCCGTGATCGGGATGGGCGCCAGGTTCGCCGGCGCCCCCGACCTGGCGGCCTACTGGGACAACCTGGTGGCGGGCCGCGACTGCTTCACCGAGGGCCCCGGCCCGCTGGTGACCGACCGCGGCGACGGCACCCGCCGCGTGGCCCGCTGGGGGATGCTCGCCGACGGCCCGGGGTACGACGCCGGACTGCTCGGGCTCACCGCCGACGACGTCGAATCGGGGGACCCCCAGCACGGTGTGCTGCACGAGGTGCTGTGGGCAGCCGTCGAGGACGCCTCGCTTCGGCTGTCCGACATCGCGCACCGCACCAGCCTGTACGCGGGCTGCCCCCGGCTCGCACAGACCGACGGCGAGGCCCGCGTCGACGACGTGGTCAGCGTCGACCCGACGTTCGTGGCGTCCCGCTTCGCCTATCTGCACGACCTGTGGGGCGAGGCACTGCTGCTCGACACCGCATGCTCCACCGGGCTGTACGCCGTGCATCTGGCCGCCCGCGCGCTGCTGCGCCACGAAAGCGACTACGCGCTGGCCGGATCGGTCTCGCTCGACGGCGACTTCGACGGTTCGTACATCCACCGGCCCGGTCTGCTGTACGCCGACGACGGGATGTGCCGCCCCTTCGACCGGCGGGCCACGGGCACCGTCGGCGGGTTCGGGGCGGGGGCGCTGCTGCTGCGCCGGCTCTCCGACGCCGAGCGGGACGGCGACCCGATCCACGCGGTGATCCGGGGCAGTGCGGTCAACAACGACGGCCGCGAGCGCGTCGGCTACTCGGCCCCCGGGATCGAGGGGCAGGCCCGGGTGATCCGCCGGGCCGTCGCCGCCGCCGGGGTCACCGGGGCCGACATCGGCTACGTGGAGGCCCACGGGACCGGAACCCGGCTCGGCGACGCGATCGAGGCCACCGCGCTCGGCGCGGCGCTGGGCACCTCGGGCCCGCCGGTGGCCGTCGGGTCCGTGAAGGCGTCCATCGGGCACTGCAACACGGCCGCGGGGATCGCCGGGCTCATCAAGGCGGTGCTCGCCGTGCACCACGGGGTGCTCCCCGCGACGCCCCATGTAGGCGAACCGATCGACGAACTCTCCGGGCAGGGCGGCCGGTTCGCCCTGCTGATGGAGGGACGGGCCTGGGACACCCCGGCCGGACGCCCGCGCACGGCGGGGGTGAGCTCGTTCGGGGTCGGTGGCACGAACGCCCATGTGGTCGTGCAGGAACACGTACGGGAAAGGGTGTGAGCACCGCGATGGAGACAACGTTTCCGGCAGGACCACAAGCGCCGCGGGTACTGGGGGTATCCGCCCGGGACGAGCGGACCGCGGCGGCGGCGGCCGTCCGGCTCGCGGACCGGCTGGCGGCAGACCCGTCACTGGACCTGGACGACGTGGCACTCACCCTCGCGCACGGGCGGGAGCGGTTCGCCGTCCGGCACGCGGTGACCGGGACGACCGTCGCCGCACTGGCCCACGCGCTGCGGGAGTCGGCGGCGCGCCCGCGCCGCACGGCCCCGGTGCCCCTCCTGGTCCTCGACCTCGGTGACGGGTCGGCTCTGCCCGCCACACCTCCGCTGGCGCAGGCCGTCGAGGCGTCCGCCACCGCCGGGGACCTCGGTCTGGGGCAGGCCGCCGAAACGGCGGCGGTGCTGTACGGCACGGCGTCCTGGCTGGCCGCGCACGGGGTGCGTCCGGACCTGGTTGTCGGCCGGGGGCCGGCGGCGGCCGCCGCGTCGGCGCTGCGCGGGGAGCTGTCCCTCCCGGACGCGCTGCGGGCGGCGGCGACAGCCTCCGGGGTCCCGCGGGCGGAGACTCCTGAAGGGGAGGTGCTGGTGGTCCGGTTGGGTGCCGGTGCCGCCGAAGCGGGTGTCCTGTGCCTCGACCCCCTCGATCCGGCCTCCTGCGCGCGGGTCTTCGCCGCGCTGTGGGAGCGGGGCTTCGACGTGGACTGCACGCTGGGGCGCGGCGGGCGCCGGGTGCGGCTGCCCGGGTACCCCTTCCAGCGCTCCGGCTCCGTCACCGCGACGGTCCCGCCCGGGCTGCGCCCGCTGACCCCGCACGAGCAGCGCTGGCTCTTTCACGACCTGGTGCGCTCGGGCAGCGCGGCCGAGCACACCCTGTGCGCGACGGCCGTGCTGCCCGGCGCGGTGCCGGGCGCCCCGGCCGCCGAGGCCGCACTGGCCGCGCTCCAGGACCGTCACCCGGACCTGCGCACCGTCTTCACCCGGTCCGGCGGCCGCTGGTTCGCCCGCGTCAGCGGCCGGCCGGTGCCGGTGACGGTGCTCGCCCCGGACAGCGGTGCGGGGCCGGCCGACCGCGTGCGGGCCGCCGCCGCGCAGAACACGTTCGCCGCGGCGGACGTCCCGCTGATCCGCTGTGTGCTCGCCCCGGCGGGTGACGGCTGGGCGGTGGCGCTGGCCGTCTACGCCCCGGTGGCCGGTTCCCCGACCGCCGACGGGCTGCTCGCCGAATGGTGCGAACTCGCCGGGACACCGCTCCGGCCGGCCGCCGCCGCGCACGCCTGATCCCTGAACCCCCGTTCCCGTACCCGTCCCGTACTCGTACTCGTACTCACGAGAGGAACCGCTATGAACACCGCCCAGGAGCTCACCGCCGCGGTACCCGTTCCAGCCGACTGGGCCGGGGCCGCGCCCGCGCCGATCGGCGTGGACCAGGCCTTCAACGGCTATGTCGCAGGCACCGTCATCAACGCCCTCGACCGGCTCGGGGTCTGGGACCGGCTGGCCACCGATCCGCTGCTCGACCTGCGCGTCCTCGCCGCCGAGACCGGCCCCGCCGTCCGCGAGCGGGAGCTGCGCGAGGTGGTCCGGGCCGCGGCGACCTGTGGCTGGCTCCGGCTCCAGAACGACGGCCACACCGCGCTGCTGACCACCGCCGGCCAGGAGGTCATCCGCATGCGCGGGTACTTCACCTGGGGCGTCGGCGGTTACAACGAGGTGTTCGCGCAGGCCCACCGCATCGTGGCCGGCGAGGCCGAGTTCGGCACGGACGTGCTGCGCGACGAGGCGATGGTGGCGCTCGGCTCCGGTCAGAACGACCGCTCCTTCATGGCCGGCACCCTCGACTCGGTCCTGGCCGATGTGGACTTCTCCGTCCTGGCCGACCTCGGCAGCGGCATCTCCGCGCGGGTCTCGCGGGTGGTCGGCGAGCGCCCCGGCACCCGGGGACTGGGTCTGGACATCAGCGGTCCGGCCACCGAACTGGGCCACCGCACGATCGCCGAGGCGGGACTGGCCGACCGGGTCCGGGCGATCCGGACGGACGTGCTGGACGTGTGCCACCGGGCCGCGCACCGCGAGACCCTCGCCGAGGTCGACACGGTGATGAGCTTCTTCCTGCTGCACGACCTGCTGGCAGACCCCGTGACCCGGCCGCACACCTTCACGCGGCTGCGTGAGGCGTTCCCGGCGGCCCGCACCTTCGTCTTCGCGGACACGATGCTGCGGCCGGACTCGGAGGACTCGCCGGCGCTGCCCGTCTTCTCCCTCGGTTACGAGCTGGCCCACGCGCTCATGGGCGTACCGCTGCACACCAAGGAGACGTACGAGGAGCTGTTCGCCGGAGCCGGTCTGGTTCCGCGGCGCGTCGTGCCGTTCGGCACCCCGCACTCGTGGCTGTACGTACTGGAGGCCCGGTGATGGCCGGTCCCCTCGCGACGCTGCGGGAGTTCTCCCCGCGCACCCGTGTCGTCCTCTCCGTCAACGCGCTCAACTCGTTCGGCGGCGGCCTGGTGCTGCCGTTCCTGTGGATCTACCTCAGCGAGGTGCGCGGTCTGCCCGCCTGGGTGCCCGCCGTGACGCTCGCGGTGCAGGCGGCCACGGCCGTCGTCGGCGGGCTGCTGTGGGGCTCGCTGCTCGACCGGTTCCCGCCGCGCACCACGGTGCCTGTGGTGATGGCCGTCGCGGGCATCGGCACGGCGCTGTACGCGCAGGCGACGGGTGTGTACACCGCGCTGACCGCGGCCCTGGTGTACGGCTTCGGAATCAGCGGCGTCGGCACGGTGCTGCGCTACCTGTACGCGGGGGCCTCCTCCGCGCGGGAACGGAGCCTGGCCTACTCCGCCGACTACGCGGTGTTCAACGCCATGACCGGGCTCGGGGTCCTCGTCGGCGGTCTGGTGGCGTCCATGGAGGCGGGGTCGCGCGCGATCCGGTTCAGCGTGCTCTACCTGACGGACGGGGCCACGTTCCTGCTGGCCGGCGCGGCGCTGTTCTGGCTGCTGCCGAAGGTGGTCAAGACGGCAGGGAAGGACGAGGAAGGCGCCGCCGGCAAGCGCAGGGCCGGCTACCGCGAAGTGCTGACTCAACGTCATATCGGTTTGCTGCTGGGCGCGCTGGCGATCTGCTCGCTGGTCTCGTACGGACAGTTCCGCTCGGGTCTGCCGGGCTATCTGACGCAGGGCGGGGCGCTCGGACCCGAGGGCATCTCCGGTGCCTTCGCGGTCAACATCCTGGTCGCGGTGGGCGCCCAGGTGCTGCTGGCCGACCGGATTCAGCGCATCCGCCGCAGCACGGTGTTCGCCGTCTCCGGCGCGGTGTGGACCGTGGCCTGGGCGCTGGTCCTGGCCGCGGGGCTGCGGCACGGCGGCAGCGCGCTGGCTCTGGCCATGGCCGGGGTGGTGCTGCTCTCGGTGGGCGAGGCGCTCATCTTCCCGGTGGTGACGTCGCTGCTGAACGACCTGGCGGCCGAGCACATCAGGGGCCGGGTCAACGCCCTGCTCTCGGTCGCCGTGTCGACCGGCTCAGTGGCCGGGCCGGCGCTCGCCGGTGCCCTGCTGCCGTGGGCGGACGGCCTCGGCCTGATGGCGGCGCTGCTGGCCGGCTGTCTGGCGGTCGCCGCCGTCGCCGTACGGCTGCGCACGGTGCTGGGCCTGGGGGTGGACCTGCCGGCGCCGCAGGAGACGGCGGCCGAAGCGGCGGACGTCCCCGCAACGACCGCGCCGTCCGCACCGGGTCCCGTCGCCGCCCCGCACGAGGCCGCCGCCGAATCGGCCACGGCCTCCGTGTGACGGTCCGGGCCGGCCGGACTCCGATACGAAGCGTACGAAGCATAGGAGCAAGCGAGGTGCTGCCCATCATGAAAAACTGGCCGCTCACCGGGATCAGCGTGCGCACATCGCGCATCGAGCTGCGCTGGCCCACGCCCGAGGATCTCGACGCGCTCGCGGACCGGGCGACCGAGGGGGTGCACGCCCCCGACTTCATGCCGTTCTTCTCGCAGTGGACCGACGGCGCCCCCGAAGTCGTCGCCCGCCGCGTCCTGCGGCGCCACTGGCACGCCATGGCCACCTGGACCCCCGAGGACTGGACGCTCTACCTGGTCGTGGTCGCCGACGGTGAGGTGGTCGGCTCGCAGAGCCTGGGTGCCCGGGACTTCGGCGTCACCCGGGAGGTACTGCTGACGTCGTGGCTGACGCTGGGCCGGCAGGGCGAGGGCCTCGGCGGACACGCCAGGGCGGCCGCCCTGGAGCTGGCCTTCACCGGGCTCGGCGCCGACCAGGCGTTCTCCGTCGTGCGGCGCGGCAACAACGCCTCGCAGGGCGTGTGCGCCAAATTCGGCTTCGAGCGCGACGGCAGCCAGATCAACGCGGTCCGCGGCGAACAGGTGGTCAGCGACCGGTTCCGGCTCTCCCGGCAGCGCTGGTCGGCCCACCGTTCCATCGAGGCGCAGGTGGCCGGAACCGCCGCCGCGCTGCCGCTGTTCGGTGGGGCGGCCCCGGCCGCCGCCCGGAGCGCGGCCGCCGTCCCCAGTACCCCCGTGGCGAGCGTGCTCTCCGGAGTGCGGTACGCCGAAGAATCCGACCAGTCCGCCGCCTGACCGCACCCTGCCCCAAGGACGTGCCCATGTATGAGCATCCCGTCATCGCCGTCGTCTACGACCGGGGCTCCGCCTTCCCCCTCGAGATCGTGGAGGGCCTGGCCGCCTTGGGCACTCCCGTCCTGGCCCTGTGGCCCGGCGACCATGCCGACGAGGTGGCGCCGCTGGCGGAGGAGCTGGCCCCGGTCGTCCGGCTGGACGCCACGGACCTCGACGCCTCGGCCCGGCTGCTCGCCGCCCATGCCGCGGACGCCATCCTGACCTTCAGCGAATCCAAGCTGTCGGTCACCGCCGAGCTCGCCGGGCGGCTCGGCCTGCCCTACCACTCACCGGCCACGGTGGAGCTGCTGCGCGACAAGTACGCCCAGCGCCGCCGGCTGCGGGAGCGGGGCGCCGACTCCGTACGCTCGTTCGCGGTGCGCCGTCCGGGCGACTGGGCGGCGGCGCTGGCGGCCGTCGGACTGCCCGCGGTGCTCAAGCCGCGGTGTGGCGAGAGCAGCCGCAGCACCCATCTGGTCGAGGACGCGGACCGGGGCGCCGCCCTGGTCGCGGAGCTCCTGTCCGGGGCTGGCGGGGAGAACGCACTGGTGCTGGAGGAGTATCTGCGGGGCCGGGACTGCGGCCCGCTGGGCGACCACGTCTCCGTGGAGTCGGCGGTGACCGGGGGCCGGGTCTCGCACTGGGCGGTCACCGGGAAGTTCCCGCTGGAACCGCCCTTCCGCGAGGTGGGGCATCTGCGCCCGGCGGCGCTCGCGGATGCGGAACGGGCGGCGGCGCTCGATGTGGTGACCTCGGCCCTGCACGCACTGGACATCACCACCGGCATCACCCACACCGAGCTGAAACTGACCGCCGACGGCCCCAGGATCATCGAGGTCAACGGACGGCTCGGCGGCTTCCAGCCCCAGCTCGCCCGTCTTTCGGGCGACTTCAACCCGGTCACGCTCGCCGGACGGGTGGCACTGGGCGAGGACGTCTCACAGGTGCGGGCCGACGACCGGCGGGTGGTGTTCGCCCGGGTGGTGCCCATACCGCCCGGCGGCGGCACCTATGTCCGCGTGCACGGGCTGCGCGACGCGCTCGCCGTGGACGGTGTGGAGAGGATCGTCATCCCCCACCTGCCCGGAGCCCGGCTGCCGGTCGGCGTGCAGAGCGCCGAACTCGCCTGGGTGGAGGGGACGGCCACCGACCACGAATCGATGCAGCAGGTGATCCGGCGAGTGTTCTCGCTCCTCTCGTTCACGGTCACGGACCCGGACGGCCAACAGCGCACCATGACCCCGGAGGATCTCGCCGCTCCGGTGCCGGTGCCCGTGGGGTGAGACGCCCGAGGGCCTGCCGCACGGGATGCTCCAGCGCCGCTCGAGTGGGGTCGTCCACTGTGGTCACCGTTCACGGACCGGAGCCGGAAAAGGGAGTGGCCTGAGTGGCAACCGCTGAGATCCGCACCGACATCCCGCAGTTCCTGCCGGTGGCCGGCCACCACCAGCCGGCCCCCTTCTATCTCACCGCAGACATGTTCGGCGGTGTGCCGGTCCAGGTCGCGGGCGGGCCCGTCGATCACCTGGTGGGCAAGCCCGTCGCCGACCCGCACCGGCACGAGGTGGCCGAGGTCTACTTCCTCGTCTCACCCCATCCGGGCGGCGCCCGGATCGAGGTGACCGTCGAGGACGAGACACACGAGCTGTCCTCCCCCGCACTGCTGCACGTGCCGGCCGGCGCCGAGCACCGCTTCGTCACGCTGGAGGCGGAGCCCGGGAGTTACTGCTTCGGCATCCTGCTGGGAGACGCCGCATGACGGTCACCGCTGTGCGTACCGGCCCGGTCCGGCTGCATCTGAGCGAGAACGCCCACGGCGCCAGCCCACTGGCGCTGCAGGCCGCGCGCGATGCCCTCGACCCGGCTTCCGTCTACCCCGATCCGGCCCGCTCGGCGCCCGTACGGGCCATCGCGGAGCGGCTCGGCGTCGGGGAGCACCAGGTCGCCGTCGCCAACGGCAGCGACGAACTGGTGCTGCTGTCCGCGCTCGCGCTCGGCGACCGCGACCGTCCCGGCGTCACCACCGCGGGCACCTTCCCCGGCTACCGCGTCTGCCTGGAGGCCGTGGGGCGCGGCTGCCGGGAGATCCCGCTCGACGGCGTCCAGGTGGACGCCGAAGCCGTCGCCGCCGCGATGGAGCGGGCGGGCATCGTCTACATCTGCCACCCCCACAACCCGACCGGCGCCGTTCTGGACCGCGACCGCATGGAGCTGTTGGTCGAACGGGCGGCCGTCACCGGTACCCCCCTCGTGGTCGACGAGGCGTACCTGGAGTACGCCCCGGCGGGCACGCCCCGGCTCGGCGACTACCTGGGCAGCGGAGCCCCGTTGCTGTCGCTGCGGACGTTCTCCAAGGCGTACGGGCTGGCCGCCCTGCGGATCGGTTACGCCGTGGGCAGCCCGGAGCTCGTCGCCCGGCTGCGCGAGGTCCAGGGCACGATGCCGTTCAGCGCGAACGCCGTCGCCCAGGCCGCCGCGGTGGCCGCGCTCGCGGACCGCGGCCATCTGGACGAGGTGCGCCGGCAGAACGCGCTGCAACGGGCCTGGTTCCGGGGCGAACTGGAACGCAGGGGGCGGCAGTCGCTGCCCTCGGCGACGAACTTCGTGGCCGTACGGGTCCGCGACTCGGCCTCGGCCGAACGGCTGCTGGAGCGGGACCATGGCATTCTCGTGCGCGATGCCGGACGTTTCGGATGTGCCGGATATCTGCGGGTCTCCCTCGCATCCGCCAAGGATCTGGTCCGGCTGATGGACGCCCTCGACCTGATCGACCCTGTCGGCTGACGGGTCGTACACCCCATGGAGAACTCTGTGACGCACGAAGTCATCGTCAACGACCGGCAGCAGTACGCGCTGTGGCCCACCGGTAACGGTCTGCCCGACGGCTGGCTCCCCACCGGCTGGACCGGCGGCGAGCAGGCCTGTCTGGACCGGATCTCCGAGCTGTGGAAGGACGGCCGCCCCGCCTCGGTGCGCCGGGCGGTCGCCGAGGACGCCGCCCGCCCCGCCGTGCAGCTGCTGGTGACCCCTCGGCTGTGGCTGCGAGAGGTACTGCCCGAGGAGGCCGAGCAGCTCACCGAGGGAGGCACGGCCGGGCTGGAATGGCTGGGCGGCACTCCCAGCGCGGAGACCCGAATCGCGGCGAAGATGCTCACCCGTGCCGCCGGCGCCGGAGTGCATGTGCCCGGCTGGGGCATGTACCTGCTGCTCCGGGCGGAGGACGCGGTGGTGGTCGGCGCGATGGGCTTCCACGGCCCGCCCTCCGACGGCTCGGCGGAGATCGGCTTCGACCTCACCGAGCAGGCCAGGGGCCAGGGTTACGCCACCGAGGCCCTGGGCGAGCTCGCCGCCTGGGCCCTGCGGCAGAGCGGGCTCTCCGGAGTGCTCGCCACCACCACCGAGGACAACGTCACATCGCAGCGCGTCATGGAACGTGCGGGCTTCGAACTTCAGCCCGAGCGCGACCAGGAAGGTCTGCTCGTCTACCGGCTCACCCGCTGACCGGGTATCCGCCAGTCCGCCCGAGGAATCCCGAGGAACATGGTGTCCCGTTCACTCCGTGCCGAGGCCGCCCTTGCTGACAGCCCCGTCGAAAGTCTCCCGCAGCCCTACGCCTACCGCCGCCACGAGGCGGTGGAACCCGACTGGCGCCGCTTCCCGGGCTGGCGCGATGTCACCGAGCAGGAATGGCGCGACCCCCAGTGGCAGCGCTCGCACTGCGTCAAGGGGGTCCGCGAGCTGCGCGCGGTGGCGGGACCCGGTCTCGACGACGTGTTCTGCGACGACGTCGAGGCCGACCAGCGCCACCACGCGACGATGTCGATCCTGCTGCCGCCGCACGTCCTGAACACGATCGCTCCGCATACCGGGGTGGAGACCGCCGCCTGGTACGAGGACCCGGTACGCCGCTACATGCTGCCGGTCGCCTCCGACCGGCATCCCCTGTGGCCGAGCCATCCGCTGGCCTCCCGCGACTCGCTGCACGAGGCGGAGATGTGGGCGGTGGAGGGGCTGACCCACCGGTATCCGACCAAGGTGCTCGCCGAACTCGTGAGCACGTGCCCGCAGTACTGCGGGCACTGTACCCGGATGGATCTCGTCGGCACCTCCACGCCGCAGATCACCAAGTACCGCTTCGTGATGCGCCCCGCCGACCGGCTGGACCGCATGATCGACTACCTGCGGGCCACCCCGACGGTGCGCGACGTCGTCGTCTCCGGCGGCGACGTGGCCAACGTGCCCTGGCCCAGGCTCGCGTCGTTCGTCGGCCGGCTCCTGGAGATCGATTCGATCCGGGACATCCGGCTGGCCAGCAAGGGCCTGATCGGGCTGCCGCAGCACTGGCTCGCCCCGCAGGTCCTGGACGGGGTCGCGAAACTGTCCGCCGACGCCCGCGCGCGGGGGGTGTCGCTGGCCCTGCACACCCACGCCAACGCCGCCCAGCAGGTCACCCCGCTGGTCGCGGAGGCGTCCCGGGCCCTGCTCGACGCCGGCCTGCGCGACATACGCAACCAGGGCGTGCTGCTCGACGGGGTCAACGGCACGACCAAGGGGCTGCTCGACCTGTGCTTCGCGCTGCTCGACTCCGCCGGGATCATGCCCTACTACTTCTATCTCTGCGACATGATCCCCGGCGCCGAGCACTGGCGGCTGCCGCTGGCGCGCGCCCAGGAACTGCAGCACTCGCTGATGGGCTACCTGCCCGGGTTCGCGACCCCCCGGCTGGTCTGCGACGTGCCGTACGTCGGCAAGCGCTGGGTGGACCAGGTGAACGGCTACGACCGGGAACGCGGCATATCGTCCTGGACGAAGAACTACCGCACGAGCGTCGACCACGACGACCCGGCGGCGCTGGAGCGGGTGCACCACTACTACGACCCGGTGCACACGCTGCCCCAGCGGGGCCGGGAGTGGTGGACGAGCGCAGAGACACTGATCGGCGGTGCGTCATGATGACCGCACCGGCGGACACCGCGTCCGCGCTGGGTCTGCACCGGGTGCGCGAGCCCAAGGGTGTGCTGCCGCAGGCCGCCCTGCGGCTCGACACCGATCCGCGGCCGGCTCCGGACGAGGTCCGTATCGACGTCAGCTGTCTGAATCTGGACGCCGCCTCCTTCCGGCAACTGCGCGAGGAGCACGGCGGGGACGGCGACGCCGTGCGGGCCGCGGTGTGCGCGCTCGTGCGCGACCGGGGCAAGATGCACAACCCGGTGACCGGGTCCGGCGGCATGCTGATCGGTACCGTCGCCGAGGTGGGGCCCGCCTCACCGCTGGGTCTGCGCCCCGGCGACCGGGTGGCGACCCTGGTGTCGCTGACCCTGACCCCTCTGGAGATCACGGACGGCCTGCGCGACTGGGACGGACTGAGCGAACGGGTCCCGGCGCGCGGTCACGCCATCCTGTTCGGCCGCTCCGTCGCCGCTCTGCTGCCGGACGACCTCCCCGACGAACTGGCCCTGTCGGTGCTGGACGTGTGCGGGGCCCCGGCGCTGACCACGCGCCTGGTCGCCTCGTACGCGCGACAGGGAACCGCTCCCTCGGTGCTGGTGCTCGGCGCCGGCGGCAAGTCGGGTTCCCTGTCGCTCGCCGCCGCCCGCCGCGCCGGAGCCGGCCGGATCACCGGGGTGGTGCCCGGCTCCGCCGAGGAGGCGGCCCTGATTGCCGCCGGCCTCGCCGACGAGGTGGTACGGGCGGACGCCCGGGACGCCGTCGCCCTGCACGCGCTGATCGAGAGCCGCGGCGGCCCCGCCGATGTGACGATCGTCTGCACCGACGTGGCGGGGTGCGAGCACGCCGCCATCCTGGCCACACGGGACGGCGGCACCGTGGTGTTCTTCTCGATGGCGACGTCGTTCAGCACCGCCGCGCTCGGCGCCGAGGGGCTGGCCCGCGATGTCACTCTGCTGATCGGCAACGGATACCAGCCCGGCCACAGCGCCCTGGCCCTCGGGCTCGTGCGCGAGGAACCGGGCGTGCGCGCCCTGTTCGACCGGGTGCAGGCCCCCGCGGGCGACGGAGCCGGGCGGTGACCGCCCCCGTGCGGCCCGCCGAAGGCAAACTGGGCCTCGACCCGGGCACCATAGCCCGCGCCCGTGCGCTGGCCGCCCGGGCCGGCCGCCCCGTCGTCGAGCTCGCCCGCTCCCACACCACCGTCTCCGTCGAGCGCGCCACCCTGCGCCTGGCCGGGCTCAACGGCGCCGACTCCGAGGGCATCCCCTGGGTGAACCGGCTCGTCGACACCGTGGCCGACTCCGTCGGTCTGGAACACGGCGTCTGCCTGCCGGTCTGGGACGCGCTGCGCACCGGGCCGTACCACGACCTGACCGGTCTGGCGGCCCACGCCACCGCCCGTACCGTGCGCTTCCGCGTTCCCGAGGGCGAGGACGCCGAGCTGGCGGCCCGCGCGGCACACGACGCGGTCGCCCGGGGCCTGGCCGCCATCGACACCCGCCGCGCCGAGCGGGAGCGGCTGGTCGGCGACCTGAGCGATCCGCCCTCGCCCTGGCTCTATCTGATCGTGGCGACCGGCGACATCTACGAGGACATCCGGCAGGCGCAGGCGGCGGCGCGCGGCGGCGCCGATGTGATCGCGGTGATCCGCTCGACGGGCCAGTCGCTGCTGGACTACGTGCCGCAGGGCGCGACCCGCGAGGGCTACGCCGGCACGTACGCCACCCAGGAGAACTTCCGGCTGATGCGGGCCGCGCTCGACGAGGTATCGGCCGAACTCGGCCGCTACATACGGCTCACGAACTACGCGTCCGGCCTGTGCATGCCCGAGATCGCCGCACTGGCCGGTCTCGAACGGCTCGACATGATGCTCAACGACTCGATGTACGGAATCCTCTTCCGCGACATCAACCCGGTGCGCACCTTCGTCGACCAGCGCTTCTCCCGGCAGCTGCACGCCCGTGCCGGAATCGTCATCAACACCGGCGAGGACAACTACCTCACGACCGCGGACGCCGTCGACGCCGCCCACACGGTGACGGCGAGTCAGCTCCTGAACGAGTACTTCGCCAAGGAGGCGGGCCTGCCGGACGGGCAGCTCGGTCTCGGTCACGCCTTCGAGATCGACCCGGACCGGCCGGATTCGTTCCGTCTGGAGCTGGCGCACGCGATGCTGGCCAGGGAGCTGTTCCCCGACGCCCCGCTGAAGTGGATGCCGCCGACCCGGCACATGACCGGTGACGTCTTCCGCGGCTATCTCCTCAACGGCTTCTTCAACCTCGCGGGCGCGCTGACCGGGCAGAACATCCTGCTGGTCGGGATGATGACCGAGGCCGTCGTCACACCGTTCCTGTCCGACCGCGACCTGGCGCTGCGCAACGTGCGCTACGTCCTCGGCTCGGCGGGTTCGCTGGCCGAGGACTTCCGCCCCGCGCCGGGCGGGTTCATCGCGGGCCGCGCCCACCAGGTGCTCGACGAGGCTGTGGACCTGCTGGCGAACATCTGCGACCGGGGGCTGCTGCACGCCATCGGGCAGGGCACGTTCGGCGGGATGCGGCGCCCCCCGGACGGCGGCCGGGGCTCCGACGGCGTCGTGGCGCGCGCACCCGGCTACCGCAATCCGGCCGCCGACCTCCTGGAAGGAAACAAGGGCGGATGAGCATCGATCCCAGCAACACCGCGTCCCCGTACGGCGACACGCGGCACGGCGGCGAGGTCCGCCCGTACGGCGACACCACCGATGACGGCATGGTGCAGCTCTCCTACACCCTGCCGCTGCCGCACGGCCCGCTCGCCGAGGGCGCCGCGCTGCAACTGGCCCGCCGCATGGGCCTGGAGCGCCCGATGATCGTGCACAGCAAGGCGGTCGGCGGCACCGACTTCAGCTTCTTCGTCGTGTACGGAGCCGTGACGCACTCCGTGGACCTCGACCGGATCGTGATCACCGAGCGCGGCTACCCCCTGCTGGCGGCCAAGGACGCCGACGCGGCGGTGCGGGACAGGCTCGGCCGCAAAATCGTGGTCCTCGGCGCCTGCATCGGAACGGACGCGCACACCGTGGGGATCGACGCGATTCTCAACATCAAGGGCTTCGCCGGCGAGAAGGGCCTGGAGTACTACAAGCAGATGCGGGTCCTGAATTTGGGCGCACAGGTCCCGGTCGGTGATCTGGTGCGCCGGGCCCGCTCGGAGCGTGCCGACGCCGTCCTCGTCTCCCAGGCCGTCACCCAGCGGGACGCCCATCTCACCAACGTCCGGGAACTCAGCGCCGAACTGCGCGCCGAATTCGCCGAGCACGAACGGCCGCTGCTGGTGGTCGGCGGTCCCCGCTTCGATCCGGATGCGGCAGCGACACTGGGCGCGGACCGGGTCTTCGGCCGGGGCACCACGCCGGGTGACGTCGCCAGCTACCTGGTGCACGCCCTGGCACCGGCTCCCGCCGAGTCCGCGGCCGCCGAGTCCGCGGCCGTTCTGCAGGACGTCCGATGACCGTCACCCGCGCCGACCGCATCGACCTCCGTTTCGCCGCGGTGGCCGCCCGCAACGCCGCCCGCACCGCCGTGTCCGACGCCGGGGGCGAGGCGAGTTACCTCGAACTGGACTGGCTGGCCGACGCCGTCGCGCACCGCCTGGCGGGCCGCACCGGGCCCGGCCGGCTGGTCGCGCTGCGGGTGGCCCGGACCCGCTACGCCCCGGGAGCGGTCCTCGGGATTCTGCGTTCCGGCGCCGCGTACGTGCCCGTCGACCCCGGCTACCCGGCCGCCCGCCAGGAGTACCTCCTGAAGGATTCGGGGTGCGAACTGGTCGTCTCGGACAGCGGGCTGCTGGACGGAGAGATCCAGGTCGCGAAGGCGGGACCGTTCGTCGTGGCGACCCGGTCCGGGTCCGGGCCGGAGGGAGCACCGGGCGTCCGGCGGGTCCCCGACGACACCGCGTACGTCATCCACACGTCCGGGTCCACCGGCGCGCCCAAGGGCTGCGTCATCGGACACGGTCAGGTGCTGGCCCTGCTGGACGCGGCCGTGCCGCTGCTGGGCACGGGCCCGGACGACGTCTGGACGCTGTTCCACTCGCTCAGCTTCGACTTCAGCGTGTGGGAGCTGTGGGGCCCGCTGCTGTACGGCGGCCACACGGTCGTCGTCGACCGCGAGACCGCCACGGAACCCGCGGAGTTCGCCCGTCTGCTCGCGAGCCGGGGCGTCACCGTCCTCAACCAGGTGCCCTCCGCCTTCCGCAACCTGACCGCGGAGGCCATCGCCGAGAAAGTACGGCTGCCCGCGCTGCGACGGGTCGTCTTCGGCGGCGAGTCGCTGATCCCCGCCGATGTACGGCGCTGGTGGGCGTCCGGGATCGCCCCGGACGCCGAGCTGATCAACATGTACGGGATCACCGAGACCACGGTCCACGTCACGTACTGCCCGCTCACCCCCGCCGTTCTGGAGGGTACGGCGCCCGGCCGTACGCCGCTCGGGCGTCCGCTGCCGCACCTGTCGGTCTCACTGCGCGACGCAGGGGGCCGGCCCGTTCCGGCCGGGGAGCAAGGCGAGATATGGGTCGGCGGGAGCGGAGTCGGCAACGGCTACATGGGACGCCCCGAACTGACCGGGCAGCGCTTCGTCGACCCGGGCGACGGTTCCGGCCGGCACTACCGCAGCGGCGACTGGGCCGTGGCCGACGAGAACGGGCTGCTGTACTACGCGGGCCGCCAGGACGGCCAGGTCAAACTGCGGGGCTTCCGCATCGAGCTGGGCGAGATCGAGGCGGCGCTGCGCGCGGTGCCGGGTGTCTCGGGCGCGGCCTGCCTGGTGACGGACAGCCCCCACGGGGACCAGTCGCTCACCGCGTACGTCGTGGCGGAGCGGGAGGCCGTCCCGGCGAGCACGGTCCGCAGGGCGCTCGCGGAGCGGCTGCCGGCCCACATGATGCCGCAGCGGATCCGCTATCTGGACCGGCTGCCGGTGACGCACAACGGCAAGCTGGACCGGGCCGCGCTGGCCGCGTAGCGCGGCCCGGCTCCTCCTGTCACCGCGTCCGCCGGCGGAACACATTTCGGCCTGAATGCAGAGCCCATTCCAGGAAATCATCGACTGATTCTCAACCAGGACTCGAGGCAAACTCCGGCAGGCCTGCCGGGAGGGATTCCCGGACGCACGAAACAGGGTCGCCGCGACCCCGGAGGGGATCGCGGCGACCCTCGAAAAATTCCGCTCGGAGTCAACCGGACTTGCGCCGGAAATTCCGGTTCTGGCGGTTGGGACCACTGGCGCCATTGATCTTCAGCCGCGCCTCGTGATGCTCCTGCTGGGACCTGGCGTTGCGGGACTTGCGCTCCAGAGCCTCCTGGAACTTGCGCTTGGCATCGGTCTCAGCGGCGCTGGTTTCGACGGCGTCGGTTTCGACGGCGTCGATTTCCACCGCATCGGTTTCGGCCGCATCGGTTTCCGGCGTATCAGTCATGCATGACCTCCTGAGCATGTTCCAGAGCGCTTTTAGTGTGCCATCCGAGTGACCGACCGGCGAGCCTCTTCCTCTTCCCATGGAAGATTTTTCGCCACCCGTCGGCATTTCCTCCCCCGACCTGACGAAGGCGACCGGCGCTCTGCCGATTCAATGTGTTTCCGCACCTGGGCTCACGGTTTGTCAGCGGTTTCGTCGGGGCTCCGGCGCCGTGCACCGAAGACCCGCGATCATGATCGCCCACTCCCGGGCAGGCGAGGCCTGTTCTTCGCCGAGGGCGACTGCGATGCGGCCGACTGCACGTACCGGGGCACGTGCACCGGCTTCGGCGCATCCCCACGCGCCGGCTCTTCGCGGGCAACCTGACCCGCCGCCCCGCCGCCGGCGCAACGGAAGAACGAGGTCTGCAGGGTGGTGAGCGCGCGCTGCGGGAGCCCGGCTCCCCCGCTTCCAGGTGGACCGGTTCCGGGTCAGTAGCGGTAGTGGCCGGACTTGTACGGGCCCTCGACCTCGACACCGATGTACGCGGCCTGCTCGGGGCGGAGCGTCGTGAGCTTCACGCCGAGCGCGTCGAGGTGGAGACGGGCGACCTTCTCGTCGAGGTGCTTGGGCAGCACGTAGACGTCGGTCGGGTACTCCTCGGGCTTGGTGAACAGCTCGATCTGGGCCAGGGTCTGGTCCG
>NZ_SSBL01000046.1 GCF_004795105.1 Streptomyces sp. A0642
ACGTGAAACAACGGTGCTGCGGTTCTGCCTTACTCAGCGATGAAGCCCTCGAGGTCGCGGAGGATCGCGGCCTTCGGCTTGGCCCCGACGATCGTCTTGGCGACCTCGCCACCCTGGTAGACGTTCAGCGTCGGGATGGACATGACGCCGTACTTGGCAGCAGTGGCCGGGTTCTCGTCGATGTTGAGCTTGACGATCTCGATCTCGCCGTGCTCGGCCGCGATCGCCTCCAGGGAGGGGGCGATCTGGCGGCACGGGCCGCACCAGGCGGCCCAGAAGTCCACCAGTACGGGCTTGTCGCTCTTCAGGACGACCTCGTCGAACGAGGCGTCGGTCACATCTTTCAGGGCGCCGGCCACGGCGGCCTCCTTAACTTCGCGGGGTGTGGGGTGGGGCGTGGATCAGACGGTGGCTGCGGAGGCCTTCTCTTCGTCCTCGAGCGCGGCCAGGAAGCGCTCGGCGTCGAGAGCGGCGGAGCATCCGGTGCCGGCAGCGGTGATGGCCTGCCGGTAGGTGTGGTCGACGACGTCGCCTGCTCCGAAGACACCGGCGAGGTTGGTGCGCGTCGACGGGGCGGCGACCTTGAGGTAGCCCTCGTCGTCGAGGTCGAGCTGACCCTTGAAGAGTTCCGTGCGCGGGTCGTGGCCGACGGCGATGAAGAGGCCGGTCACGGGGAGCTCGGAGGTCTCACCGGTCTTCGTGTTGCGGAGGGTGAGCCCGGAGAGCTTCTGCTCGCCGTGCACACCGGCAACCTCACTGTCCCAGGCGAACTTGATCTTCGGGTCGGCGAACGCGCGATCCTGCATCGTCTTGGAGGCGCGCAGGGAATCACGCCGGTGGACGATGGTGACCGACTTGGCGAAACGGGAGAGGAACGTGGCCTCTTCCATCGCGGTGTCGCCACCGCCGACCACGGCGATGTCCTGGTCCTTGAAGAAGAAGCCGTCACAGGTCGCGCACCAGGAGACGCCACGACCGGAGAGCGCGTCCTCGTTGGGCAGGCCGAGCTTGCGGTGCTGAGAGCCGGTGGTGACGATGACGGCCTTGGCGTGGTGCACCGTGCCGGCGGTGTCGGTGACCGTCTTGATGTCACCGGTGAGGTCGACGGAGATGACGTCGTCAGGAACGAGCTCGGCGCCGAAGCGCTCGGCCTGGGCGCGCATGTTGTCCATGAGCTCGGGGCCCATGATCCCGTCCTGGAAACCGGGGAAGTTCTCCACGTCGGTGGTGTTCATCAGTGCGCCACCGGCGGTGACGGCGCCCTCGAACACCAGCGGCTTCAGCGAGGCGCGCGCCGTGTACAGGGCGGCTGTGTAGCCCGCAGGGCCGGAGCCGATGATGATCACATTACGCACGTCGCTCACGGGTTTCTTCCTCGTCTCTGCAGACTGCCTACTGTCCACGCCTACTGGGGTCGGTTCAACGACTCTCACCCCACCCAACGGATCCTACGGGGGATGCATTCCCGACGTGCCGGGGCGGCATCCGGCCTGATTCTCAGGGGCGCGCGTAGACGTGCGTCAGCAGGAGCTTCCCCTTGGCCGGAGGCTCGGCACCGACACATGACGCATCGACGACATAGGCCTGGACCCTGGCGGAGTCCGTGGGGTGCGGCAGCACGACGAGAAACGCATCGGCACCTTCGTAGGTGCCACGCTCCAGGGCGAGGGCGGCGGTGTTCCGGCCGATTCCCTGCTCCACACACGAGGGGACTGTCACGCCCGAAGCGCGGAGCGGGTTCTGGGGTGAGACGGAGCCGTCGGACTCGCCCTCCGGTGAGGACTTGGTGTCGACCGACGGAGCCTCCTTACCCGAGGAATCGGGTGCGCTCGGCGCGTCGTCGTTCGCGCTCAGGAGGCTGTGGACGCGGCCTTCGAGTGTGGACTGGGAGAAGTCCCTCCCACCGTCTCCGGAGGAGCTGACGCCTTGGTCGGCAGCTTTGAGCCCGTCGGAGCTCTGGGAGAGGGTGAGGTTCTGGAGAAGCAGCACACTGACGCTGAGCACGGCGGCGCCGAGTGCCGCGCCGATCACCGCGTTGCGGCGTCGTCGGCCGACGGCACGGCGGCCGGGGCCTGTGGCGGCGCGTGAGTGGCCTGCGGGGCGGCCTGCGAGGCCCGCGCCGGCGGCAGGCGACTCCGTTTCACGTGAAACGTGGGTCGCGGCGGTCGGCGTAGTAGTGGGGGCGAGCGCTCGCGCCTCGTCGGCAAGCGCGGCGCCTATGCGGTCCACGACATCGGCGGGCATGGCCGGAGCGGGGGGCAAGGTGCCGAGGAGCCCGCGAATCTCCTCCAGCGAGGAGAGAACAGCCGCACACAGCTCACAGCGGGCCACGTGTCCCCGGACATCCTCGGCTCGGGAGGGGGAGAGCAGGCCCTCGGTGAGGTCGGAGATCTCCGAGACGTCCGGGTGCTGGGTCGTATCCGTCGTCGATGTCATGCGTGTCCACCTCCGCCCTTCGCTGCCGCTGGGTCACTCGTGCCCACGTCTCTTGGTCCCGCCGCCGGTGGGACGGATGCTCTGGGCGTCCGGTTCCCTTGCGCCTCCGGCTGCTCGTTCTCGCCGTTCCCGCTGCGGAGATGAGTGAGCCGCGGGGCCAGCCTGGCGCGTCCCCGCGCGCAGCGGCTTTTCACGGTGCCCACCGGCACGTCAAGGATGCGGGCTGCCTCCGCCACCGGGTACCCCTGCATGTCGACGAGGACCAGGGCAGCGCGCTGCTCGGCCGGGAGCGTGGCCAGGGCCGCGAGCAGTTCGCGCTGAAGATCCTGACGTTCGGCCGGCGCTTCGGCGGATTCGTGGGGCTCCATGAGCTGGTCGAGCCGCTCCGGGTCGTCGACCGGTGCGGTCTTCCGGGAGGAGGCCTTGCGGACCCGGTCGAGGCAGGCATTGACCGTGATGCGGTGCAGCCAGGTCGTGACGGCGGACTGGCCGCGGAAGGTATGGGCGGCGCGGAAGGCGGAGATCAGGGCGTCCTGTACGGCATCGGCCGCTTCCTCGCGATCGCCCAGGGTCCGCAACGCCACGGCCCACAGGCGGTCGCGATGACGGCGCACGAGCTCACCGAAGGCGTCCGGTTCGCCGGCTACGTGGCGAGCGAGGAGGTCTGAGTCGCTGAGTGGTCCGGACGGCTCGGCGGCCACCTCCCCCTCCCTCCCTCTCCGAATCAAGGTGCGTCTGTCTATCACGGTTCAGGGGGGCAGGGGGAGAGCCGATCAACCGAGAACGGAGATCTCCGAAATTCCTCCGCGGTAGCCGCTGCCGGTGTCATCCAGCGGGAGCTCCGTGATGTGGATCAGGATGTAGCGGGTCCGTACCGGTTTGGGGAGGGATTCCTTGAGATTGCTTCCCGCCGTTCCCAGCTGGGTGAGGTGCTGCGGGAAGTCGGAGAGGGATGAGGGCGCGGAAGCGCTCTCGGCGGCCGCCAGGACCTCCGCCTTCTGCCCGCTGCGGTACAGGGTGACGTCGATGCCGGAGACATCCTGCACGCTGCCCAGGTCGACGACGATCCCGCTGCCGTCCTTGCGGGGCGCGAGGTTGCCGAAGTTCGGGAACCCCTCGTAGCGCGGGGTGATCCACGAGGTGCCCGGCTTGCCGTCGACGGTGTTCGGCACCTCCTCCTGACTGATGCTCGAGCCGATGGGAGTGAACTCCACGGCACCGGCGATCTTCAGGGGCACAGCAGGGGGAGGCTTCGGCTTGTCGCCGTTCTGCGGGTCGGTCCGGGTGGTCCCCGGGTCGCTGGAGCCCTTGTCGCGGTCGAGGAGCGTTTCCGCCAGCTGCCAGCTGCCGAGACCCAGCGCGGCGATGAGCAGCCCGGACACGGCCCATTTGAGGGCCTTCCCGGTGCGGCTCTGGAGCGGTGCGGGAGGGACGACGACGGGCTGGGTGACGCCGGCCGCGGGTCCGGCCGGGCGTCCGTAGGTGCCCTGCTGGTACGTGGTCCGCTGGTATTCGGGTGGTGCGGTGAACGTCGGCTCGGGCGGACGGATGCGTGGCATCGCCGCGATGGCCTTGGCGAGCTCGTCCGGAGTGGTGCACGGCTGTTCCTGACGGGAGGCCGTGGCTCCGTCATTGGCGAGCGCCCGCATGGCGATCTCCGAGAGGCCGCGGTGGACTCCGGCCCGCACCTGGTCGGGTGGGATCAGGCCCACACCCTTGGGCAGCCCGGTGAGGCCGTAGGCATCGCTCTCGTAGGGCCAGCGCTGGGTCAGCGCGGCGTACAGAAGAGCACCGATCGCCTCCGTGTCGGCGCGCTGCGGTCCGTCGGAGGTGATCCCCCGCAGCGCGGCGTTCACCGCGAGGCCGCGGATGCGGTACTGGCCCGAGGAACTGCGCAGCACCGCTCCGGGCGTGAGCCGCAGGTGAGCCAGCCCTTCGCGGTGTGCGGCCGCCATGGCCTGGGAGATCTGGCTGACGAGCTGGTAGGCGTCGTGGGCTTCCATCGGCCCCGCGCCCAGCAGGGCGGTCAGCTCGGTGGCGTCCGGGAGCCATTCGTGGACGACGTAAACGAGGTCGTTCTCCTCCACCGCGTCGAGGACCTGCACGAAGCGGGGGTCGCCGAGCAGGGCGGAGGAGCGGGCCGCGGCCAGCACGGAGCGAGCCCGCGGATGATCGGCGGGCAGGAGATGGACGCCCACCGCGCGGCGGAGCTTCTCGTCGACGGCGCGCCAACTGCTGAACCCGTCCAGCCGGGTGACGCACTCCTCGAGCCGGTAGCGTCCGGCAAGCTTGTGACCGCTGTGCAGATCAGGGGCCGGCAGGGCGGTTTCGGAGCCCTTCGGCTCGTTCTCCGCGTCCTGAGGGCGTTCGCCCGTTGCATCCTGCGCTTCTGCTGCGCCGTCGCTCGTGGCCTCGTCCGCCTCCGCGGCCAGCGGCTTGTCGCCACTGTTGTCGGCCACGTCGACGGCAGCCGTGCTACGTTCCGCCACCGTCGTTCCTGCCTCCCCATCCGTTGGGCGATGCCAGCCAGCCCCGCACAGTCACGCCAATTGTGCCCACACTCCGGCACCATGCACGACACGCGGGGGCCGGCGATGGTTGTGCGGGCCGGTGATGCTCAGCGGCCGAGCCTTCCCCTGATCATGCCGACCATGCCGTTGATCTCTTCGATCCGCATCCGCTTCGCCGCGACAACGAATACTCCCAGCAGCACGATCCCGCCGCACAGCAGGGCCAGGAGCGAGCCCGAAGCGCCGTCGCCGAGCACGTGGAGCAGACCGAACCCCACTCCACCGGCGATCACTGCCGCCGGGATGGCCGCGAGACACAGCCGGGCGTAGGTACGCAGCACGTGGGCGCCGTCCAGGTCGCCGCCCAGGCGGTTGCGCAGCCGGCGCCAGGCGATACCGACTCCGACGGCGTAGGCGAGCCCGTAGGAGGCGGCCATACCGACCACGGCCCACTGGGCAGGCAGCACGACGTAGCAGAGGGCCGAGGCGGCGGCGTTGACCAGGGCGACGATGACGGTGTTGTAGAAGGGCGTCCGGGTGTCCTCGTACGCGTAGAACCCTCGCAGCACCACGTACTGCACCGAATAGGGGATCAGGCCGAGGCCGAAGGCCATCAGGATGAAGCCCATGGACCGGGCGGCCTCGGGACCGCTGGAAGCGTAGAGCAGGGTGCACATCGGTACGCCTAGGGCGAGGAAGGCGAAGGCGACCGGCACGATGGCCACCGCCGAGTTGCGCAAGCCCTGAGAGATGTCGTCACGGACCGCGCCCGGGTCGTTGTCGTGGGCGGCACGGGAGATGCGCGGCAGCAGCGCGGCCATGACCGAGACGGTGATGATCGCCTGCGGCATGCCCCAGATCAGCTGCGCGTTGGAGTAGGCGAGGAAGCCCGCCCCGTTCTGGCCGGACGCCTTGCCGGCGGAGGTCGCGAGCTGGGTGACGACCAGCACACCGGCCTGGTTGGCGAAGACGAACAGCACCGTCCACTTGGCCAGCTTCACCGTCTTGCCGAGCCCGTGGCCCCGCCAGTCGAAGCGCGGACGGAAGCGGAATCCGGCCTCGCGCAGATACGGGATCATGGCCAGCGCCTGGACGACGAGCCCGAGCAGGGTGCCGACGCCCAGGAGGCGGACGCCCTCCGGCGGAATCGTCTGGACGCCCATGTGGGACTCGTGCGAGGTGCCGTAGACCCAGATGAACAGGCCGAACGTGACGATCATGACGATGTTGTTGAGGACCGGGGTCCACATCATCGCGCCGAACTTCCCGCGGGCGTTGAGGATCTGGCCCATGACCACGTGCACACCCATGAAGAAGATGGTGGGCAGGCAGTACCGGGCGAAGGTGGTGGCCACGTTGTCGGCGGCGGGGTCGTCGGCGATCGTCGACGACATCAGCCGGATGAGGAAGGGCGCGGCGAAGACCGCTACGGCGACGATCAGGCCGAGCGCGACCATCACGAGGGTCAGCAGCCGGTTCGCATAGGCCTCACCACCGTCTTCGTCGTCCTTCATCGAGCGGACGAGCTGGGGCACGAAGACGGAGTTGAGGCCGCCGCCCACGGTGAGGATGTAGATCATCGTCGGCAGCGTGTACGCGATGGTGAAACTGTCACCGAGCAGGGCGGCACCGAGCGCGGCTGTGATCACCAGGCTCCGCACGAACCCGGTGAGGCGGGAGACGAGGGTGCCGGCCGCCATCACCGCGCTGGACTTCAGGAGACTGGACGCCCTCCCACCGCCGGACTTCGGCGGGGCGGGGGCAGGGGCGGGCTCCGGCCGCTCCGGGACCGGGGGCCCCGCAGGGCCCTCCTGGTCCCGGAAGAGGTGCGCGAAGGCGTCCGGCTCCTCGCGGTTCGTCGACGCCTGGGTGACGAGGTCGTCCACCCCCACGAACTGGGTGGTCGCGGCGTCGTCCCCGTACGGCAGAAGGCGCGACGGGCCGTCCGGCTCGGGGGGCGGGGTCTGTGCCCAGATCCGCGGGTCGGGTGGGTACTGCGCGGCCGGCGGCTGCTGATAGAGCGGCTGCGGCTGCTGGTAGGTGCCAGGGGGCGGCGGAGGGTGCGCGGCGCGGTCGTACAGCGCCTCGCTCACCGGATCCTGGGCGGAGAGATCCTGCGACCGGTAGGGGTCGTAGTCGTACGCCGCCTGCAGATACGGGTCCGCTGCCGGGTCCCCCTGCTCCGGCTCACCGGGCACGGGTGGTCCGCCGGGATACCCAGCTCCGCCCGTACCCTGACCGCGGTCACCGTCGTACGGCGCGTTCATCGAAACCCCACCTCATCGTCCCCGGCCGACCGGCCACGACAGACATCGCTCAACGGTCCACTTTCTCACCCGTGCCCGACGGCTCGGGGCTTTCGGGACCGGTGTCCGGTGTCGGGTCACTCGGCTGCTCGGGTTCACTGCCGTCGTCGCCCGCCGCGCCGCGCGCGTGGGCGCGCTTGCGATGTGCATACATCCGGATTCCGGCGAGCACCAGGAGCAGAAGTCCGCCGGCGATCACGAGCAGCACCGTCGGGGTGAGCTCGGAGACCTTCACGGTGAAGGCCATCTCCGCACCGTACGGCCTGCCGTCCTCCGTGTAGAGCTGCGCGGTCATCTGCACCTGACCGTTGATGTTGGCCGCGGCGTCGAATTTCACGGACTGGCTGTGGCCGGCGCCGATCTGGATCGGCTGCTCCGCCACGCCGCCGCCGTCGTTCAGCTCGAGACGCGTCGCGTTCTCCGACTTCAGCCGGAGCACCAGGTGACCGACGTCCTGGAGCAGTCTGTTCTGCACCGTCACGGGAATCGTGGCGCTGCGGCCGGACAGGGTGACATCCGACTTCGAGATGAGCTGCACCTCGTTGATGAGGCCCTGGAGATAGGTGCGCACCGCGTCCCGGTACTGCTGGGCCTCCAGGGGCTTCCCCCGCCACGACGTCGACATGGACCGGTTGACGGCGTTACCGAAGGGGGTCACCACCCGCTCGGGCTGGGTGAGGATGACCTGGAAGTCGTCGAGGGAGGCCTGGGTGGACTTGATGTCCTGGAAGGCCTGAGTGGGCAGCTCCTGGCTGCGCAGCTTCTTCGGGTACTGGGACGTCCGGGGGACCGTGGTGGTCGCCTCCGCGTCGGGCTTCTCCGCCGCTGCCTGCATCAGGGTCCGGGACTGAGTCCAACGGCCGTCGTCGAGCGCTTGAAGGGCTCGTGCCATCGACTGGGCCTGGGCGATGGTCGGCATGCGCTGGGGCGCCACGACGACGCTCCGGTCCTTGTCCGTGTCCTGCTCGGACAGGGCGAGCGTGAGGGCGAGGAACTTCTGCACGGCGAGCGTGGAGTCTCCGGCCTTCGCCATGTCTCCCTGGAAGGCCGTCGAGAGCCGGGCGTCGGAGACCACCGCGGTGGTGCCACCGCCGATGGGCCGGGCTGCGGTCGGCGTGTAGGCCAGGCCGGCGGTCTCCTGCAGGCTGTCGCTGCGGGCGATCACGTTGTGGGCGCCGGTCGAGGTGGCGACATCCACGATGGAGGGGTCGATCGCGCCGTCGACCGGCCAGGCGAAGTCGGTCGACGGCTTCTTGTGGAGGATGGTCTCCACCGTCATTCCGGCGACCTCACTGGCCGTCTGGAGGTGGCTGAGCGTGCCCGACACGTTCTTGCCGCGGTGAGCGATGGAGGCCAGATCGGGGTCCCCGAAGGGCAGTGCCACGACCTTGCCGTCCCCCACGGCCGCTTCCACCGAGCTGAGCCACTTCTTGGCCACCGCCTGGTTCGTGCCGGCGACCGTGGTGTCACCCTCCCTGACGCGATAGCTCTGCGTCATGGCGTTGACACTGGCGAGCAGGTCCGGGTCGATGACCCAGGTCACGGGCAACTGGCTCCCGAGCGACACCATCCGTTCGAGGCGACCGCCCGGCGCGATCTCCGCGGCCAGGTCGTCGTCGGCGAACACCGGGGTCTGCTGCTCGTCCGAGCCGGTCTCCGCGGTGAGATGCGCCGATGCGATCAGCGGCCAGAGGTAGCTGATCCCGGTCTTGGAGTCACTGTCCTTGTTCTGCCAGGGCAGAAACGTCCGCTTGATGCCGAGCACGTGGTCGTACTGGGCCCGAGCTGTCCGGCCCGACAACGAGACGCCCAGCTGGTAGACGCCGTCGTCGCCGAGTCCGAGCTTGCTGACCGGCACGGAAAGGCTGAAGTCCCGGCTGATGCCCGAAGGAAGCTTGTCGATCTTGACCGTGTACTTGTCCCCGACCGGAAAGGGGTCCGTCCCCGGAACGTATCCGGTGCGCCGGGCGGCCGCGTCGATCGAGGTCCTGCCGTAGAGCTGCGGGCCCACGCGCAGGTCGACCTGCGCGTCGGTGACGGCTTCCTTGCCCTTGTTGGTCAGGGTGCCGGAGACGGTGAGCGTGTCCCCCTTCACAGGGGCGCTCGGCGTCAGGGTGTCCAGGGAGACCGA
Source organism: Streptomyces sp. A0642 (assembly GCF_004795105.1). GTDB lineage: Bacteria > Actinomycetota > Actinomycetes > Streptomycetales > Streptomycetaceae > Streptomyces. The sequence goes on from NZ_SSBL01000046.1 coordinate 9,384, forward strand.
GACGGTGCTGGACCCCGTAGGGACCTTGCTCGCGCCGTCGGCCTGAGCCTGCGGGGCGGCGACCCCGGCCAGGAGAGCCGCGACGAGCGGGGCCCCGGCAAGCGCGGCGGCTGTGCGCCGCAGCCACCGGCGGGCAGGAGAGGGACTCATCCCCTGGTTGTCTGCCGCCTCGGCCACGCGTACCCGTCCCTCGTCGTCGTCAGCTGCTGTAGATCGTCGTCCGTTGCTGCGTCCCCGCATGGTAACGAGGTGCGCCGGGACCGAGTGCCGGGGCGTCCGCCACATGATCGGGAGAGTCTCGCAGGCTGAACGGAAACCGTGACGCCTCGGGCGGTCCGGGCACGTACCCTTTTCTGTTGTGCCGAACGCCAACGAAGACAACTCCAGCGCCCTGACCCAGGTGCAGCTCCGCGCAGTCAGCGAACTGCTGCGGGTCTCCCCGGTCGCCGACGATCTCGCCCGCCGATTCCAGGATGCCGGATTCCGTCTCGCCCTGGTCGGCGGCTCGGTCCGGGACGCGCTCCTCGGCAGGCTGGGGAACGATCTGGACTTCACGACCGACGCGCGCCCCGAGGACGTACTGAAGATCGTCAGGCCCTGGGCGGACTCGGTGTGGGAGGTCGGGATCGCCTTCGGCACGGTGGGCGCCCAGAAGGACGGCTACCAGATCGAAGTCACCACATACCGCTCCGAGGCGTACGACAGGACCTCGCGGAAGCCCGAGGTTTCCTACGGTGACTCCATCGAGGAAGACCTGGTCCGCCGGGATTTCACGGTGAACGCGATGGCCGTCGCGCTGCCGCAGAAGGAATTCATCGATCCGCACGGGGGCCTCGAGGACCTGGCGGAGCGAGTTCTTCGCACGCCCGGAACGCCTGAGGAGTCCTTCTCGGACGACCCCCTGCGCATGCTGAGGGCCGCGCGCTTTGCCGCACAACTGGACTTCGAGGTCGCTCCGGACGTCGTCGCCGCGATGACGGAGATGGCGGGCCGGATCGAGATCGTCTCCGCCGAGAGGGTGAGGGAGGAACTCAACAAGCTCCTGCTCTCGTCGCATCCCCGAAAAGGCCTGGCACTGCTCGTCGACTCGGGACTGGCCGGTCAGGTCCTTCCCGAGCTGCCCGCGCTGCGACTGGAACGTGACGAGCATCACCGTCACAAGGATGTGTACGAGCACTCCCTGACGGTCCTGGAGCAGGCGATCGACCTGGAGCAGGACGGTCCGGACCTCGTTCTGCGCCTTGCCGCCCTCCTCCATGACATCGGCAAGCCGAGGACCCGGCGGTTCGAGAAGGACGGACGGGTCTCGTTCCATCACCACGAGGTGGTGGGAGCCAAGATGGTCAAGAAGCGCATGACCGAGCTCAAGTACTCCAACGAGATGGTCAAGGACGTGGCGAAGCTGGTGGAACTGCACCTGCGTTTCCACGGGTACGGCGACGGGGAGTGGACCGACTCGGCGGTCCGCCGCTACGTACGTGATGCAGGACCCCTTTTGGAGCGGCTGCACAAGCTGACCCGCTCGGACTGCACGACACGGAACAAGCGCAAGGCCAGTGCCCTCTCGCGGACCTACGACGGGCTGGAGGAGCGCATCGCCCAGTTGCAGGACCAGGAGGAACTGGATTCGATCAGGCCGGACCTGGACGGCAACGAGATCATGCGGATCCTGGACGTCGGGCCGGGGCCCGTCATCGGCCAGGCCTACGCGTTCCTGCTTGAACTGCGCCTGGAGAACGGGCCGATGGAGCACGACGCGGCGGTGGCGGAGCTCAAGAAGTGGTGGGCGGCGCAGGGCTGAGGCCGTGAAGGCCTGGTCTGCCAGGAGGACCGCTGGTCATGTTTCACGTGAAACATGACCAACGGCGGAGAACGGGAGGGCGCTGTTTCACGTGAAACAGCGCCCTCAGTCGCTCCTGCTCCACCGGAAAAGCATCGTCGCTACGAGGGCGTAGAGCAGGGCTACCCCGAGCAGTACCGTCGCCGAGCGCCCATCGGCGGGCAGGAGCAGCGCGGAAGTGGCGGCGGCGCCCACAAAGGCCACGTTGAACAGCACGTCGTAGAGCGAGAAGATCCGGCCGCGGAATGAATCGTCCACGGCCGTCTGGACCACGGTGTCCGTCGCGATCTTCGTTCCCTGAGTGGCCAGTCCCAGGAGGAACGCTGCCATGAGCATGGGCGCCGGCCTGAACCAGAGGCCCAGGGCCGGCACCAGTGCGGCGCCCATCGCGGCGAGCACCATCATCCAGCGGAACCCGCCCAGACGTCCCGCGGCCCACGGAGTCAGCACCGCTGCCGCGAAGAACCCCGCACCGGAGACCCCGACCGCCAGACCGAGCAGCGCCAGCCCGTCGGACTCGTCGTCGGTCCAGGCGTACCGGCACAGCATCAGGAGCATGACCGTCAGTGCCCCGTAACAGAAGCGGACCACCGTCATGGCGGCCAGGGCCCTGGCGGCGTTCCTCCGCTCTGCCAGATGGCGCACTCCGTGACGCAGGCCGCGCGCGGTGGTGGCCAGCGCGGTCCGCAGGCGAAGGTGGTTCTCCCGCCGGTCCGGTCCCAGCAGGCCGGAAGCAAGGCTCAGGGAGGCGAGCGCCGAGGCCAGGTAGAGCCCCGCGCCCAGGAGTACCGCCGCTGCGTCGGAGTCCTTGAAGAGCAGCCGCACAGCGAAAGCGAGACCGCCGCCCGCCGTGGCGGCAAGGGTGCCCGCGGTCGGTGACAGCGAGTTGGCCAGCACCAGCAGATCCCGGTCGACGACGCGTGGCAACGCGGCGGAGAGGCCGGCGAGGACGAAGCGGTTGACGGCGGTGACGCAGAGCGCCGAGGCGTAGAAGAGCCAGTTGGGAGCGGAGCCGAGGATCAGGAGCGCCGTGCAGCAGCTGAGCGCGGCGCGCAGGAGGTTGCCGTAGAGGAAGACCTGACGGCGCGGCCAGCGGTCCAGGAGCACACCGGCGAACGGGCCGATGAGCGAGTAAGGCAGCAGGAGTACGGCCATCGCGGAGGCGATCGCGCCGGCCGACGCCTGCTTCTCCGGTGAGAAGACGACATGCGCCGCGAGAGCCACCTGATAGACGCCGTCGGCGGACTGGGACAGGACCCGCACGGCCAGGAGGCGGCGGAAGTTCCTCAGGCGCAGGAGTACGCGCAGGTCACGCACGACGGGCATGGGAGCAAGGGTCACATACGTTGAGGGTCCCCGGGCGGATTGCCCGGGGACCCTCAACAGTGCGGGGAGCCAGGAAGCGTTGCCGCTCCCCGACAGGAAGCGCTGCCGCCCTCATCAGGATGCGTTGGCTTCCCATCGAGAAGCGTTGCCGCTCCTCGTCACACCGCGCCGCCCCACCGTGTCAGGTGGGTCAGTTGGAGACCTCACCGCGGATGAACTTCTCGACGTTCTCACGGGCCTCGTCGTCGAAGTACTGAACCGGCGGGGACTTCATGAAGTACGAGGACGCGGAGAGGATCGGGCCGCCGATGCCGCGGTCCTTGGCGATCTTCGCGGCGCGGACGGCGTCGATGATGACACCGGCCGAGTTCGGGGAGTCCCAGACCTCGAGCTTGTACTCCAGGTTCAGCGGAACGTCACCGAAGGCACGGCCCTCGAGGCGCACGTACGCCCACTTGCGGTCGTCCAGCCAGGCCACGTAGTCCGAGGGGCCGATGTGGACGTTGTCCGCACCGAGCTCGCGGTCACGGATCTGCGAGGTGACGGCCTGCGTCTTCGAGATCTTCTTGGACTCCAGGCGCTCACGCTCGAGCATGTTCTTGAAGTCCATGTTGCCGCCGACGTTCAGCTGCATCGTGCGGTCCAGGACGACGCCCCGGTCCTCGAAGAGCTTCGCCATCACGCGGTGCGTGATCGTGGCGCCGACCTGCGACTTGATGTCGTCGCCGACGATCGGGACACCGGCCTCGGTGAACTTGTCCGCCCACTCCTTGGTGCCGGCGATGAAGACCGGGAGGGCGTTGACGAACGCGACCTTGGCGTCGATGGCGCACTGCGCGTAGAACTTCGCAGCGACCTCCGAACCGACGGGGAGGTAGCAGACGAGGACGTCGACCTTGCGGTCCTTGAGGATCTGGACGATGTCGACCGGGGCCTCGGTCGACTCCTCGATGGTCTCGCGGTAGTACTTGCCCAGGCCGTCGTGGGTGTGGCCACGCTGGACGGTCACACCGGCGCTCGGCACGTCGCAGAGCTTGATGGTGTTGTTCTCGCTGGCGCCGATGGCGTCCGAGAGGTCGAGGCCGACCTTCTTCGCGTCGACGTCGAAGGCGGCGACGAACTCGACGTCCCGCACGTGGTACTCGCCGAACTGGACGTGCATCAGACCGGGCACCTTGCCGGCCGGATCGGCGTCCTTGTAGTACTCGACGCCCTGGACCAGCGAGGCGGCGCAGTTGCCCACGCCGACGATGGCTACGCGAACCGAACCCATTCCGGTTGCTCCCTGTGTGTAATGGATGTTCCTGATGAGGCCCCGCCGAACTGCGGGAACCTCACTTGGCGGTGTCGCCGGACGGATCCGGCGGGTTGTTACCCCGCCGGGGCAGGCCGTCCGGCTCTCCTGCGGTGTCCTGCTGAGCTGAGCCCTCGGGCGAGGATCGTCGCTGATCCCGTCCCGACCGCTCGCTCTCGATGAGCTCGTTCAGCCAGCGCACTTCGCGCTCCACGGACTCCATGCCGTGTCGCTGCAGCTCAAGTGTGTAGTCGTCGAGGCGCTCGCGGGTGCGGGCCAGAGAGGCGCTCATCTTCTCGAGACGCTCCTCCAGCCGGCTGCGACGGCCTTCCAGCACCCGCATCCGCACCTCGTGCTCCGTCTGCCCGAAGAAGGCGAACCGAGCAGCGAAGTGCTCGTCCTCCCAGGAGTCGGGCCCGGTGTGCGAGAGCAGCTCCTCGAAGTGCTCCTTACCTTCTGCCGTCAACCGGTAGACGATCTTGGCGCGGCGCCCCGCCAGTGAAGAGGCGGGGGCGACCGCACGGCCGGCGCCGGGAAGGTCGGGCGGAGCGTTCCCCGGTTCCTCGATCAACCAGCCGTTGGCGACCAGCGTCTTGAGGCAGGGGTAAAGGGTTCCGTAGCTGAAAGCGCGGAAGATCCCCAACGAGGTATTGAGGCGCTTGCGCAGCTCGTAGCCGTGCATCGGGGACTCGCGGAGCAGCCCGAGGACGGCGAACTCGAGGATGCCTGAGCGTCTGCTCAACCTCGCCTCCTCCTTCTCCGCGTGCTCTCACGTGGCCCTGTGCCGAGCCGGTGTGCCGAGTCGATGTACCGAGCTGATGTATCGACTCGATACATCAGCACGATAGATCGGACTCGCGGCTGCGACAAGGGGCGCCTTAGTGAGCGGCGTCACATCGCCAATTCGTAGCAACCGACTTGCGTAATTTGAGGTGAAGTTCGGCTCCAGGAGGGTTTTGACCGTGCGTAGTCTGTGCGGCATGCAGACCACCGGGAACCGTGTGACGTCCGAGCACGTCAGTCGTCGCGGACTAACCGGATGCACTGCGGATGAGCCTGTCGCCGGGCTGGTCCGTAATTCGGGGGACCGGATCTCAACTGCCGCTTCCAGGCGTTCTCGCCTGCCCGAGGAGTAGTCGTTCGATGAGCGAGCACCGTCGCAAGATGCCGCAACCGCAAGGTGGCGGTCGTGCCGCGGCCAGACGAGCCGCCCAGCAGTCCCCCGGACGCCGCGCAGCACCGTCACGCGGAGTAACCTCCGAATCACCTTCCGCCTCGTACGGCGAGGATGCGCCGTACGGCGGGCGTGCCGCGGCCCGACGGGCCGCCCAGCGCGGCGGGGGCCGTGGCGGCTCCGACGGTGGTGGTGGCCGCCGTCGCGGAGGTGGGGACGGAGGCCATGAGGGCCCGGGCCGCGGGCGGGGACGTGGCAGTCAGCCACCGGCCAAGAAGCGCTTCATCGACTACCCGCGCGCCGGCAGGCACGGCCTGCGGCGCTGGATGCCGTCGTGGAAGCTGGTCTCCGGCCTGTGTGTGGGCTTTCTCGGCCTGTTGATGGGGCTCGCCGGCCTGGCGTACGCGATGGTCGCCAAACCGGAGGTCCAGGCGGCCGCGAAGGCGGAGAACAACGTCTACTTCTGGAAAGACGGCTCGCAGATGGTGGCCACCGGCGGTGCTGTCAACCGTCAGATCATCGACTACGCCCAGATCCCCGAAGCCATGCGCAACGCCGTCATCTCCGCGGAGAACAAGAGCTTCGACACCGACCACGGCATCGACCCCATGGGTATCGCCCGGGCGGTGTTCAACATGGCCAAGGGCGGCGAGACCCAGGGTGGCTCGACGATCACCCAGCAGTACGTGAAGAACTCCCGGCTCTCGCAGGAACAGACGCTGAGCCGCAAGTTCGAAGAGCTCTTCATCACGCTGAAGGTCGGCAGCGAGATGGACAAGAAAGACATCATGGCGGGGTACCTCAACGTCTCGTACTACGGACGCGGCGCCTCCGGTATCCAGGCGGCGGCGCGTACGTACTACGGCAAGGACGCCAAGGACCTCGATCCGAGCCAGTGTGCCTTCCTGGCCAGCCTGCTCAAGGGAGCCAGCTACTACGACCCCGCGGGTGCCACGGAGGTCGACTCGGTGCAGGCGACCCCGGAGAAGAACACGGCGCGGGCGGTCAAGCGCTGGAAGTGGATCCTCGACGAGGAGGTGAAGGACGGGCGGCTTGAGCAGTCGGAGCGCGACAAGTACCAGACGTTCCCGATGCCTCTGAAGCCGAAGAAGGACGCTCAGCTGGGCGGTCAGATCGGCTATCTGGTCACGACGGCCAGGTCCAACTTCCTCAACAACACCAAGGTCACGCGCGACCAGCTCGACCAGGGCGGTTACGAGATCCACACGACCTTCGACAAGAAGAAGGTCGATCAGCTCAGCAAGGCCGTCAAGAAGGTCTACGACAAGAACATCGACGTCAAGAAGCGCCCCACCAAGGACACCCACGTCCAGTTCGGCGGCTCGTCGGTGAATCCGAAGACCGGTGCCATCGAGGCGATCTACGGCGGTCAGGACGCGACGAAGCACTACACCAGCAACGCCGACCCGACCGGTGCCGCGGTCGGGTCGACCTTCAAGCCGTTCGTGCTGGCGGCCGCGATGGAGTACGGCAAGCGGGACCCCTCGGGGGGTGCCGTGCAGGACGAGTCGCAGCGGACGAAGGTCTCGCCGAAGAGCATCTACAACGGCGCCAACGAGTTGAAGATCAAGAAGTACAACGGCGACGTCTGGACCGACGAGAACGGCAAGGAATGGCTCCAGGTCAACGACGGAGGGGAGTCGTTGGGCCCGGTCACCCTTCGCGAGGCGATGCGGGTGTCCGCCAACTCGCCCTATGTCCAGCTGGGTATGGACGTCGGCACCGACAAGGTGAAGGCCGTGGCCCTCGCCGCCGGCCTGAAGGACGACCAGTACATGGCGAACGCGACCGTGCCGTCGTTCTCCATCGGCACCTCCTCACCGAGCGCGACCCGCATGGCCGGGGCGTACGCCACCTTCGCGGCCAGCGGCCAGCAGCGTGAACCGTTCTCGGTGACCGAGGTGAAGAAGCGCGGCGAGGTGATCTACCAGCACAAGGTGGTCGCCAAGAGCGCCTTCTCCAACGCCATCGCCGACAACGTCACCGACGTCCTCAAGAACGTCGTCGACAAGGGGACCGGCACGCCCGCCAGGCTTCCCGGGCGGGACGTCGCGGGCAAGACGGGTACGACGGACGACAACCTGTCCGCCTGGTTCGTGGGTTACACCCCGCAGTTGTCGACCGCGATCAGCATGTACAGGCTGGACGACAACGAGAAGAACAAGGACCGCAAGTTCGAGAAGATGTACGGCACCGGCGGCGAGAAGTCGATCCACGGCGCGTCGTTCCCCGCCCACATCTGGCACGACTACATGGCCGAGGCACTGGAGGGCCAGGAGAAGCTGTCCTTCCCCAAGCCCGAGCCGATCGGTGAGAAGGTCTACGGCGGTGGCGCCAAGAGCCCCACGCCGACGCCCACGCCGACGCCCACACCGACACCGACCGAGTCGGAGACGGTCAAGCCGACGCCCACGCCCGTGACTCCGACACCGGAGCCGTCCCAGACGACCTGCGGCGCGTGGGACATGAACTGCCAGAGCAACGGCGGCGGCAATGCCAACGGCTGGACCGACGGGGGCGCCGACGCGGGGACGACCGACGGCGGGACCAGCGGCACCGACGCCGGGACCACCACCGGGACCACGGACGGCGGCGAGACCGACGGGGGCGTCAGCCCGTCACCCGACACGGGCGGCAACGGCAACGGGAACGGCAACGTCTTCGGTGGCCCGGCCGGGTAGCGCCCGGCAGGCGGCACTCCCCGCGTCCGGCAGGCCGGGCGCGGGGAACCGAGCAGTATGACGAGGGCCGCGGCACCCCTGGGTGCGGCGGCCCTCGTTGATTCCACAGTCCGGTACGGCAGGATGTCCGCATGCCAAGCGCAGAGGACACGAGCGTGCACCAGGAACGGTCCGTCGTACGGCCCACGCACCAGGACGAGGTCGCCGCGGCCGGCAGTGAACTGATCGGCGGGAGGTCGGGGCGCTGGTCGCGGCTCGGCAGCACCGCACTCACCCCCGTGGGCGCCGTCGCGCTGGTGGCGATCGGGATGTTCGCGCTCGGCATGGTGCAGAAGCTGCCTTGCTACAACTGGGCGTGGTTCAGGGGCGCCGGCTCCCAGTACACCCACGCCTGTTACTCGGACATCCCGCATCTGTACGCGGGACGCGGCTTCGCCGAGGGACTGGTGCCGTACTTCGACCGGCTGCCCGGCGACATGCAGTTCCTGGAGTACCCGGTCCTCACCGGCCTGTTCATGCAGATCGCCGCCTGGCTGACCCCGGGCGGCTCCATCCAGGAGCAGGAGCAGGCCTACTGGCTCGTCAACGCGGGCATGCTGATGATCTGCACCGCCGTCATCGCCGTGTGCGTCGCGCGCACGCACCGCCGCCGCCCCTGGGACGGTCTGCTGGTGGCCCTGGCACCGGCGTTCGCCCTCACCGCCACGATCAACTGGGACCTGCTGGCGGTCGCCCTCACCGCCGCGGCCATGCTCATGTGGTCCCGGAGCCGCCCCCTGGCCTTCGGCATCCTGATCGGACTCGCCACGGCCGCCAAGCTCTACCCCGTGTTCCTGCTCGGTCCGGTCTTCGTGCTGTGCTGGCGGGCGGGAAAGTGGCGCGAGTTCTGGGCGGCGACGCTCGGCGCCGCCGGATCCTGGCTGGTGGTCAACCTGCCGGTGATGGTGTTCGCGCCCGAGGGCTGGAAGAAGTTCTACACCTTCAGCCAGGAGCGCTCGATCGACTTCGGCTCCTTCTGGCTGGTCATCACCCAGCGCACCGGGGAATCCATCGAGGTCTCCACGGTCAACACCGTCTCCACGCTGGCGACCGTCTGCCTGTGCGCCGCGATCGGGGCGCTGACGCTGGCGGCGCCGCGCAGGCCGCGGTTCGCCCAGCTCGCGTTCCTCGTCGTCGCCGTGTTCATTCTCGTCAACAAGGTCTACTCACCGCAGTACGTGCTGTGGCTGATCCCCCTCGCCGTGCTGGCCAGGCCGCGCTGGCGCGACTTCCTGATCTGGCAGGCGTGCGAGGTCATGTACTTCCTGGGGATCTGGATGTACCTCGCCTACACGACGAGCGGGGACAAGCACCAGGGGCTGCCGACGGAGGGCTATCAGCTGGCGATCGTCCTGCACCTGCTGGGCACGCTCTACCTCTGCGCCGTCGTCGTACGGGACATCCTGATGCCGGAGCGCGACGTCGTGCGGCGCGACGGCTCGGACGACCCGTCGGGCGGGGTGCTCGACGGGGCCGAGGACGTCTTCGTACTGGGGCACGCGGCGGCGCACCCGCCGCGCCATGCCGCCTTCGCCGAGACGGGGCCGCGGGTGGAGTGGGGCACCCCGGCCGCCGACTGAGCGACGGGCTGCCCCGGGCGCCTCAGCGGTCGACGAGCCGGTCGAACTGCGTCGTCGTGTGACGCAGATGGGCCACCAGTTCGTCGCCCACCCGGGGCTCCTCGGCGTCCGAGGGCACGAACAGGATCGACACCTGCATGTGCGGCGGCTCGGCGAACCAGCGCTGCTTGCCGGCCCAGACGAACGGCGACAGGTTGCGGTTGACGGTGGCCAGGCCCGCCCGGGCGACGCCCTTGGCACGCGGCATCACGCCATGCAGGGCCTTCGGGGCCTCCAGGCCCACGCCGTGCGACGTGCCGCCGGCGACGACGACCAGCCAGCCGTCGGAGGCCGCTTTCTGCTGCCGGTAGCCGAACCGGTCACCCTTCACGACACGGGTGACGTCGAGCACCGCGCCCCGGTACTCCGTCGCCTCGTGGTCGCCGAGCCACAGTCGCGTACCGATGCGGGCGCGGAACCGGGTCTGCGGGAACTGCTGCTGCAGCCGCCCGAGTTCCTCGGCCCGCAGATGGCTCACGAACATCGTGTGCAGCGGCAGCCGGGCCGCCCGGAGACGGTCCATCCAGGCAATGACCTCTTCGACCGCGTCCGAGCCGTCCGTGCGGTCCAGCGGGAGGTGCAGGGCGAAGCCCTCGAGGCGTACGTCCTCGATGGCGGCGTGCAGCTGCCCCAGCTCCTCCTCCTTGACGCCGTGGCGCTTCATCGAGCTCATGCACTCGATGACGACACGGGCGCCCACCAGGGCGTGAACGCCGTCCACGGAGGAGACGGAGCGGATGACCCGGTCCGGCAGCGGCACCGGCTCCTCGCCCCGCCGGAACGGAGTGAGCACCAGCAGGTCACCGCTGAACCAGTCCTTGATGCGGGCCGCTTCGTAGGTGGTGCCGACCGCGAGGATGTCGGAGCCGAAGCGGATCGCCTCGTCGGCCAGCCGCTCGTGGCCGAAGCCGTAGCCGTTGCCCTTGCAGACCGGCACGAGACCGGGGAACTGGTCGAGTACGGATTTCTGGTGCGCCCGCCAGCGCGCGGTGTCGACGTACAGGGAGAGCGCCATGGCCGGTCCGGAACCTTTCTGGTGGCTGCGGTGGTGTCGGTGGTGTGCGGTGCTGCGGCAGTGCCTTCTCAGGTCCTCCGGGAGGAGCCCGTGGAAAGCCCTCGGGACGAGCCCATTGAAACGAATGAAGCCGGTTTCGTCAGCCTTGCGCGGCGGATCAGCGGCGTGACATGTAGATGTCGAGGGCCTTGTGCAGCAGCTTGTTGAGCGGGAAGTCCCACTCGCCGAGGTACTCCGCGGCCTGGCCGCCGGTGCCCACCTTGAACTGGATCAGGCCGAAGAGGTGATCGGTCTCGTCCAGCGAGTCGGAGATGCCGCGCAGGTCGTAGACGGTGGCGCCCATGGCGTACGCGTCGCGCAGCATCCGCCACTGCATCGCGTTCGAGGGGCGGACCTCACGCTTGTGGTTGGCCGAGGCGCCGTACGAGTACCAGACGTGCCCGCCGACGATCAGCATGGTCGCGGCCGCCACGTTCTCGCCCTCGTGGCGGGCGAAATAGAGCCGCATCCGGTTGGGGTCCTCGTTGTTGAGGGCCGTCCACATGCGCTGGAAGTAACCGAGCGGACGCGGGCGGAAGTGGTCGCGCTCCGCCGTGATCTCGTACAGCCGCTGCCACTCGGCGAGCTCCGCGTAACTGCCCTGGACGACCTCGACGCCGGCCTTCTCGGCCTTCTTGATGTTGCGCCGCCAGAGCTGGTTGAAGCCCTTGTGCACGTCTTCGAGGGAGCGGTTGGCCAGCGGCACCTGGAAGATGTAGCGGGGCTGTACGTCCCCGAATCCGGCGCCGCCGTCCTCTCCCTGCTGCCAGCCCATCTTGCGGAGCCGGTCCGCCACTTCGAAGGCGCGGGGCTCGATGTGGGTGGCCTCGACATCGCGCAGCCGCTTCACGTCGGGGTCCTGGATGCCCGCCTTGATGGCGTGGGCGTCCCAGCGGCGGATCACGACCGGCGGGCCCATCTTCACCGAGAAGGCGCCCTGCTGCTTGAGGTGCGCCAGCATCGGCTCCAGCCAGTCGTTCAGATTGGGGGCGTACCAGTTGATGACCGGGCCCTCGGGCAGATACGCGAGGTACCGCTTGATCTTGGGCAGCTGCCGGTAGAGCACCAGACCGGCGCCGACGAGCTGGCCGCCCTTGTCGAACCAGCCGAGGCTCTCCGACCGCCACTCGGCCTTCACATCCGCCCATGCCGGGACCTGCATGTGGCTGGCCGCGGGCAGACTCTGGATGTACGCCAGATGCTGCTCTCGGCTGATGGTCCTCAGGGTCAGGCTCATGCGGGGCGCTCCTCGGCAGGTGTGTCCCCATGGGTCAGGGGCTCCGGCTCTCGCGCCGAAGCCTACTGTGACCGGGAAGCGCGCTGTCTGGCCCCGTCGAACCCGTGCGCTCCCGGGACGGCGTACGGGGCGGCCCGCCCATGGACGGAGCCGCCCGTACGCCCTGCCGGGCCGCTGCCGCGGCACGGTCAGCCGACCACGCCGCCGAAGAGCCCGCCGTGCGCCATGCCGAGGAAGAATCCGACGCCGGCCGCGCCCATGCCGACGAACAGCGGGAACCTCTCCCGTGTGGTCGCGGAGATGTACAGCCCGTACGCGCCCGTGAGGATCCCGATGAGCCCCGCCCACGAGCTGAGCAGGTGCAGGCTGTGGAACATCGCCGTCACGAACGCGAGGATGCCGAGCACCACGGTCACGCCCACCAGGACGTCCTGCAGCGGATGGGGCTTGCCGTCCGTCGCGAAGAGGGAGACGGAGGAGCGGGGACGGGATCGCATTGCTTGTGCCATGGAGTACCTCCTGGCCGAAAGGCGGCGCGTCGTGGCGCCGCTCACACCCGATGTGTACAGATTGCGTCTCCTGACCACCGGATTTCAACCGGAGGCCGGTCTGCGGGTACTCTGGACGGTCTGCACCAGTGTCTGCCCAGGCCAGCACGGACAGCTCCTCCTCGAAGGAGGGCGTTGTCAGTGGCGGCTGTTCTACTCGGAGACACTGAGGCTTACGCATCACGACCCTCCTGCCACGGAACGACCGTGGCCGCTGAGTCCAAAGGAGGTGGGTTCCACATGCGTCACTACGAGGTGATGGTCATCCTCGACCCCGATCTCGAGGAGCGAGCAGTCTCCCCGCTGATCGAGAACTTCCTCTCCGTCGTCCGTGAGGGCGAAGGAAAGGTTGAGAAGGTCGACACCTGGGGCCGTCGTCGGCTCGCTTACGAGATCAAGAAGAAGCCCGAGGGCATCTACTCGGTCATCGACCTGCAGGCCGAGCCTGCGGTCGTCAAGGAGCTCGACCGCCAGATGAACCTGAACGAGTCGGTCCTCCGGACCAAGGTCCTCCGTCCCGAGATCCACTGAGCTTCTAGCTCAGTGGTCATCGGGTTCGAGTAGCAGCAAGCAGCCAGAAGCAATCCCCGCCGAGAGGTTCACCCATGGCAGGCGAGACCGTCATCACGGTCGTCGGCAATCTCGTCGACGACCCCGAGCTGCGCTTCACCCCGTCCGGTGCGGCGGTCGCGAAGTTCCGCGTCGCGTCCACTCCCCGCATCTTCGACCGGCAGACCAATGAGTGGAAGGACGGCGAAGGCCTGTTCCTCACCTGCTCGGTCTGGCGTCAGGCGGCGGAGAACGTCGCCGAATCGCTCACGCGAGGCATGCGCGTTGTCGTGCAGGGCCGGCTGAAGCAGCGGTCGTACGAAGACCGCGAGGGCGTCAAGCGCACGGTCTACGAGCTGGACGTCGAGGAAGTCGGCCCCAGTCTCAAGAGCGCCACTGCCAAGGTCACCAAGACCACCGGTCGTGGTGGCCAGGGCGGCGGCCAGGGTGGATACGGCGGCGGCCAGCAGGGTGGCGGTAGCTGGGGCGGCGGTCCCGGTTCTGGTGGCCAGCAGGGTGGTGGCGGTGCTCCCGCCGACGACCCGTGGGCCACGAGCGCGCCGGCCGGCGGCCAGCAGGGCGGGGGCCAGCAAAGCGGCGGAGGCGGTTGGGGCGGAAGCTCCGGCGGTTCCGGCGGTTCTGGCGGCGGCTACTCGGACGAGCCGCCCTTCTAGGGCAGCTCGTACCCCCACTTCTTGATCACACAGGAGAAACACCATGGCGAAGCCGCCTGTGCGCAAGCCTAAGAAGAAGGTCTGCGCGTTCTGCAAGGACAAGACCCAGTACGTGGACTACAAGGACACGAACATGCTGCGGAAGTTCATTTCCGACCGCGGCAAGATCCGTGCCCGCCGCGTCACCGGCAACTGCACGCAGCATCAGCGTGACGTCGCCACGGCAGTCAAGAACAGCCGTGAGATGGCGCTGCTGCCCTACACGTCCACCGCGCGATAAGGGAAGGGTGACCGAATCATGAAGATCATCCTCACCCACGAGGTCTCCGGCCTCGGTGCTGCGGGCGACGTTGTAGACGTCAAGGACGGGTACGCCCGTAACTACCTGGTTCCGCGTGGCTTTGCCATTCGCTGGACCAAGGGTGGCGAGAAGGACGTGGCGCAGATCCGCCGCGCCCGCAAGATCCACGAGATCGCCACGATCGAGCAGGCCAACGAGATCAAGTCCAAGCTCGAGGCCGTGAAGGTCCGTCTGGCCGTTCGCTCCGGCGACGCCGGCCGTCTCTTCGGCTCCGTCACCCCGGCCGACATCGCTTCGGCGATCAAGGCCGCCGGTGGTCCGGATGTCGACAAGCGTCGCGTCGAGCTCGGCTCGCCGATCAAGACGCTCGGCGGACACCAGGTGTCCGTGCGTCTGCACCCCGAGGTCGCTGCGAAGCTCGGCGTCGAGGTTGTTGCTGCCTGATCGGGCCGCACCTCAGCAGAACAGTGAAGGGCCGCACCTGTGGGTGCGGCCTTTCGCCGTTGCCGGGCTGGGCTGTCTCTTCTGTTTCACGTGAAACGAGCCAGGGTGTTTCACATGAAACGGGGCCGGGTGGTGTCTCAGCGGGTGGCGCCGGTGACCATCCAGGTACCGGAACGGGCACGGAGCCAGAGCGTTGCCATTCGGACGAGCATCATGAGCGCCATCGCCCACCAGAGCGCGGTCAGACCGCCTCCCAGGACGGGGACCAGCAGAGCCGCTGGGGCGAAGACGGCCAGGGTGATCAGCATGGCCCAGGCCAGGTAGGTACCGTCTCCGGCGCCCATCAGAACTCCGTCCAGAATGAAGACGACTCCGGCGATCGGCTGGGTGAGCGCCACCACCATGAGGGCCGGGAGCAGGGTGTCCTGCACGGACCGGTCGCTGGTGAAGAGCGGCACGAACAGAGGACGCGCGAGCACGATCAGGGCCCCGAGGACCACGCCGGAGACGACCCCCCACTGCACCATGCGGTGGCAGGCTTCGCGGGCGCCTCTGGTGTCCCCCGCCCCCAGGTAGCGTCCGATGATGGCCTGTCCTGCGATGGCGATGGCGTCCAGCGCGAAGGCCATCAGACTCCACAGGGAGAGAATGATCTGGTGTGCGGCGATGTCGGTGTCGCCCAGCCGGGCGGCGACGGCCGTGGCGATGAGCAGGACGGCGCGGAGGGACAGGGTACGGACCAGAAGGGGCACGCCTGCCCGTGCGCTGGCCCTGATGCCGGCGGCGTCCGGGCGCAGAGAGGCCCCATGGCGCCGGGCACCGCGGACGACGACCACGAGATAGGCGACCGCCATCCCGATCTGAGCGAGCACCGTGCCCCAGGCCGATCCCGCGATGCCCCAACCGGCGCCGTAGACGAGACCTGCGTTGAGGGCTCCGTTGGCGGCGAATCCGCCGATGGCGACGTAGAGCGGGGTGCGGGTGTTCTGGAGGCCGCGGAGCACGCCGGTCGCGGCCATCACCACGAGCATCGCGGGGATGCCGAGGCTGGAGATCCGGAGATAGGTGGTCGCGTAGGGGGCCGCGGTGTCGGAGGCGCCGAACGCCTCGACAATCCAGGGCGCCAGGGGAAGGGCTAGGGCGATGACAGCGAGACCGAGCAGGATCGCCAGCCAGATGCCGTCCATTCCCTGGCGGATCGCGGAGGGCAGATCGCCCGCGCCGACCCGTCGAGCGACAGCTGCGGTGGTGGCGTAGGCGAGAAAGACGAAGATGCTCACCGCGGTCGTCAGCAAGGCGGCGGCCACGGCCAGACCGGCCAGCTGCGGAGTGCCGAGGTGGCCGACGATGGCGCTGTCGACCATCACGAAAAGGGGCTCGGCCACGAGGGCGCCGAAGGCGGGGACGGCGAGCGCGATGATCTCGCGGTCGTGCCGCCTGCGACGAGACGACGGGGTCGCCGGTGCCTGAGTCATGGGAGCCAATCTAATCTTCCACAGGTAATGGATGCAAGACCTAATCAGTCCTTACATATGTCGCGGAGTGACGTTCTGGCATGTGCCCGTTGCCGGGATCTTGTGCCGACTCGGAAACTTTTTCTCCCCCACAGCCCGTGGACGGCGAATGCCCAGGTCAGCCCGCTGGTGGCAGCGTCGCTATGAGTTTGTCCACAGTGCTGTCCCCCGGTCCGTGCACAGGTTCTGCGGGGTTCTCCACAGCATCTGGTCCGTCGTCCACATGCCCTGTGGATAACCGGATTGGCTGACGGTGCCGGGCCGCCTACCGTGGTCCGGCGCACCCACCTCGTTTCGGTCCTGGAACCCCGCAGAACCGACACACCCGGAACCGGAGTCGGGCGTCTTGTTTGTCGGTGCCGTGCCGTAAGAAAGAGAAGCACGGCTAGGTCCGCGGAGCGGACGGGAGGAGGTGGCCGGATGAGCATTTCCGAGCCTTTGGACGACCCCTGGGCCGACACCGGTCCCAGCGATCGTCTGCCTGTTTCCCGCCAGCGCCGGGGTGAGAGCCGGGACCGCGGTGAAGAGCACGAGCGAGGCCGCGAGAGCGGCGGCTGGGAGGGCGGTTCCCCCGGGTTCGAGCGGGTACCGCCCCAAGACCTCGACGCGGAACAGTCCGTCCTCGGCGGCATGCTCCTGTCGAAGGACGCTATTGCGGACGTCGTGGAGATCATCAAGGGCCACGACTTCTACCGCCCCGCACACGAGACCGTCTTTCAGGCGATCCTCGACCTCTACGCGAAGGGCGAGCCGGCCGACCCCATCACGGTGGCGGCCGAACTGGTCAAGCGCGGCGAGATCACCAAGGTGGG
The DNA here is from genome assembly GCF_004795105.1 of Streptomyces sp. A0642. Taxonomy (GTDB): domain Bacteria; phylum Actinomycetota; class Actinomycetes; order Streptomycetales; family Streptomycetaceae; genus Streptomyces. Next base: position 26,511 of record NZ_SSBL01000046.1, read on the forward strand.
TGGAGCTCCGTATCTGCACACCCTGGTCCAGTCGGTGCCGACCGCGGCCAACGCCTCGTACTACGCCGAGATCGTTCACGAGCGCGCCGTCCTGCGGCGGCTCGTCGAAGCCGGCACGAAGATCACGCAGATGGGATACGCGGCCGACGGCGACGTCGACGACATCGTCAACTCCGCCCAGGCGGAGATCTACGCCGTCACCGAGCAGCGCACCAGTGAGGACTACCTGCCGCTCGGCGACATCATGGAGGGCGCGCTCGACGAGATCGAGGCGATCGGTTCACGCAGCGGTGAGATGACGGGTGTGCCGACCGGCTTCACCGACCTCGACGCCCTGACGAACGGCCTGCACCCGGGCCAGATGATCGTCATCGCGGCCCGCCCGGCCATGGGTAAGTCGACGCTCGCTCTGGACTTCGCCCGGGCCTGCTCGATCAAGAGCAACCTGCCCAGTGTGATCTTCTCCCTCGAAATGGGGCGGAACGAGATCGCGATGCGTCTGCTGTCCGCCGAGGCGAGGGTGGCGCTCCACCACATGCGCTCGGGCACCATGACGGACGAGGACTGGACGCGGCTGGCTCGCCGGATGCCCGATGTCTCGGCGGCTCCCCTCTACATCGACGACTCCCCGAACCTCTCCATGATGGAGATCCGGGCCAAGTGCCGTCGCCTGAAGCAGCGCAACGACCTCAAGCTGGTGGTCATCGACTATCTCCAGCTGATGCAGTCCGGCGGTTCGAAGCGTGCCGAGAGCCGCCAGCAGGAGGTGTCGGACATGTCGCGAAACCTCAAGCTGCTGGCCAAGGAACTCCAGCTGCCGGTCATCGCGCTCTCCCAGCTGAACCGTGGTCCTGAGCAGCGCACGGACAAGAAGCCGATGGTCTCCGACCTCCGTGAGTCCGGATCGATCGAGCAGGACGCCGACATGGTGATCCTGCTGCACCGCGAGGACGCGTACGAGAAGGAGTCGCCGCGGGCGGGCGAGGCGGACCTGATCGTGGCCAAGCACCGTAACGGTCCGACGGCGACGATCACCGTCGCCTTCCAGGGGCACTACTCACGCTTCGTGGACATGGCGCAGACCTGATCACGGTGAGGCCGGTCGCGCCGCCGGGCCGAACGGGCCGGGGGGCTCGGGGAACGGGCGTGAAGCTGTGGGGAAATGGAGTCGCCCCGGGCCGGTGGGGGAGGTAGTTGTTGACGATGACTTCTCCCGCTGAACAGTTGCTCCCGAGTACGCAGCGCGCGCTGCTGCACCGCATCGCCACCGCTCAGGCCGAGGGCCGGTCCCCTTCCCTGGTCGCCGCCGTGCGGCGGCAGGGCCGGGTCGTCTGGAACGGCTCTCGCACCTGCGTCGACGGGCACGCCCCGGATTCCGACACGCAGTTCCGGATCGGATCCCTGACCAAGACGTTCACGGCGGTGCTGGTCCTGCGGTTGCGGGACGAGGGGCTGCTGGACCTGGCCGATCCCCTGGAGAAGCACCTGCCCGGTACGGGTGCGGGTGACGTCACCCTTCATCAACTGCTCGGCCACAGTGCCGGGCTCGGTGCCGAGGCGCCTGCCCCTTGGTGGGAGCGGACTCCCGGCAGTCTCCGCCCCGGACTTGCTGACGTGCTGGGCGAGCAGGGCAGGATGCATGCTCCCGGCCGTCGGCACCACTACTCCAACCCCGGCTACACGCTGCTCGGAGCGTTGATCGAGGCGGTGCGTGGAGCCTCGTGGGCCGAGGTCCTGCGCATCGAGATCCTTGAGCCCCTGGGCATGCACCGTACGAGCCCGCAGCCCCAGGCCCCGCACGCCGGAGGGTGGGCCGTCCACCCATGGGCGGACGTCATACTGCCCGAACCGGCCGAGGATCTCGGTCTGATGGCGCCGGCGGGACAGCTCTGGTCCACCACTGCCGACCTTCTCCGCTTCGCCGCATTCCTGGCCGAGGGGGACGACCGGGTGCTCGTGGCCGCGTCCGTCGCAGAGATGAGGGAGCCGGCGGCACCGCCCGAGCCGGGGGACTGGGAGGGCCACTACGGCCTGGGCCTTCAGGTGGTCCGGAGGAAGGGGCGCACACTCGTCGGTCACACCGGGTCGCTGCCCGGCTTCCTCGCCGCGCTCTGGTTCAGCGCCGAGGACGATGTGGCCGCCGTCGTGTGCGCCAACGTCACGTCCGGTGTGCCGATCGGCGAGGTGGCCGCCGAACTCGTGGACATCGTCGCCGCGTCGGAGCCCCGCATCCCGGAGCCGTGGCGCCCGCTGCCGGAGGTGGACACGGAGCTGCTGGCGCTGACCGGCCCGTGGTACTGGGGCACGCGTCCGAACGTTCTGCGGCTGGGCCCCGACCGCGGGCTGGAGGTGCGGCCCGTGAACGGCCAGGGCCGTGGCGCCCGTTTCAACGCCCGGCCGGACGGCACCTGGATCGGCCTCGACGGCTATTACGCCGGGGAGACGCTGCGGGTCGTGCGGAACGACGACGGCAGCGTGAACCATCTGGATCTCGGGTCGTTCGTCTTCACGCGGGAACCGTACGAGCCCGCAGCGGCCATTCCGGGGGGAGTGGACGAGGACGGCTGGCGCGGCCTGGGTGGCTGAGCGGCCCGTTTCACGTGAAACGGACCGGCCGAGTCGTCAGGCCGTGAGCTCCCTTTCCAGGGGCGTGCGGAAGCGGGGTGTGATCCGTGCGTCCCCCACCCAGTCCGCCAGCCGGGACGCCTCCGCCTCGATCGCGGTGGTGGCGTCCCGGCCGACGTCCGCGAGTAGCCGCCAGACCGGTTCGCCATCGGCGCGCACAGCCCATCCGCCCACGATCCGGCCGTTCCACCACACGGTGGGGCCGATGTTGCCGGAGCGGTCGAACAGTGCGGCCCGGTGTTCGGGCGCCAGGTGGAATCCGCGGTCGGCCCACCCCATGGCGCTCGGGTCGAGCGCGGGCAGCAAGGCGGCCCAGGGCTCTGGTGCCGGATCGGTGCCCTGGTCCTGGGGCGCGACCCAGGCCGTGGCGCCGCTGTCCAGCTCCACCTCTTCCGCCCCTGCGGTGGCCAGGGCCTTGCGGACCTGGCCGACCCCCCAGCCCGTCCACCACTTGAGGTCTTCCTCGGTCGCGGGGCCGTAGGAATGGAGCCAGCGCAGGGCCAACTCAGCCTGTGCTCGAGCGATTTCCCGTTCGGGGCGCGGCTCGGAAGCCGTCCAGCGGAACTGGCTGGAGGTCCAGGACCCTCGTGGCCGGTCCCGGCGGATCCGCCCTTCGGCCGCCAGCACGCGGATGACCCGTGAGGCCACGCCCTGCACTGCCTCCTGCTTCTTTCCGGGGAAGATCGTGATCTTGGTGCGCAGGGCGGGTACGGCGGCGGAGAGTTCGCTGCCCGTGGCGGAACCCCGTGCGGCCAGGGCAGCGAGGACGGACTTCTCGGTTGCGGCCAGCCACTGTCCGTCCAGACCGTTGCCGTCCTCCATGAGGTGTTTGAGGAGGGTCCGGCGTTCCTTGGCGGCGACAGCGCGCGCGTTCGACGCCTCGACCCAGGGCGCCATCTCCTCCGATACGACGAAGAGGGTGTTGCGCATGGAGAGCAGTCGGACCAGGGAGACGTCTTCGTAGAGCTGCTGTTCCACGGCGGCTGCCTCCGGCACCCGTAGCCGCGCGCAGGCGGACAGGAAGACGGTGGCGGCGTCCGTGGCATGCAGAGCGACGACGGCGTCGGCCACCGCCACCGGGGACTCCGCCCGCACCGAGGGTGCCAGGAGATGGCGCCGGCCGATCCTGACACGGCGCTGCTCGTCGCTGATGCGGTGCACGGTCGCTCCCTTGGACGCCGGGTGTTGCGGTCAGAGGGCGAGCTTGAAGCCCACGTGGCTGGCCACGAAGCCGAGCCGTTCGTAGAAGCGATGCGCGTCGGTCCGGGTGGCGTCGGACGTCAGCTGGACCAACTGGCATCCCTGCCGCCGTGATTCATCCACGGCCCACTGGATCAGCTGGGTGCCGAGTCCACTGCCGCGCTCGTCCGCGTGGACGCGGACGCCCTCGATCACCGACCGGGTCGAGCCTCGCCTGGAGAGGCCGGGGATCACGGTCAGCTGGAGCGTGCCGACCACGCGGTCCGCGCGTACGGCCACCATCACATGCTGATGGGGGTCGTCGGAAAGTCGCCGCAACGCCGCGAGGTAGGGGGCGAGATCGTCCGGCGACTCGCGTCGCGCGCCCAGCGGGTCGTCGGCGAGCATGGCCACGATCTCGGCGAGATCACCGACGGCTGCAGGACGGATTTCCAGATCGCTCATGATCGGCAGCCTACGCCGCGGGCCCCCGGCCCGGGAGCGCTATGCGGGAACCTTCAGCTCCTCGACCGCACGGACGAGGGGGGCCAGCTCGGGGTTTCTGGCCGCCTCGTCCAGCGCTGCCCGCAGAGCGGTGTCGTTGGTGGGCCTGGCCTCCGAGAGCAGGGTCAGGCCGGCCTCGGTGACATCGGTGTAGATGCCCCGGCGGTCGGTGTCGCAGAGGTACCGGGTCAGCAGCCCTCGGTCTTCGAGGCGGGTGACCAGGCGTGTGGTGGCGCTCTGGCTGAGGACGACGGCGTCGGCCACCTGCTTCATCTGAAGGTGCCCGCCGGGTCCGTTGTGCTGCCGGCTCAACACGTCCAGCAGGGAGTACTCCCGCACGCTGAGGCCGTGCCCGCTCTGCAGGGCCCGTTCGATGCGGGCCTCGATCTTTCCGTGGAGCAGGGAGAGCGCGCACCAGCCCTGGGAAAGAGCGGTCAGTGCCGGATCCGTCGCTGTCATGGGTCTCTCTCCTCCGTGCCGGAGCTGCTTGAGCCCAGGATAGGCGACGGACGCAATAGCCCGCGCTTGCAATTAACCCGCGTGTGCAATTAATGTGGACGCTCGTAAGGCGCAGACGCAATCTTCAGGGAAGGTGAAACCCATGCCGCTCGCGCTCCTCGCCCTCGCCATCGGGGCATTCGGTATCGGAACGACCGAGTTCGTGATCATGGGGCTGCTCCCCGAGGTGGCTGCGGAATTCCAGGTGTCGATCCCCACCGCAGGCTTCCTCGTCACCGGCTACGCGCTCGGTGTCGTCATCGGAGCCCCTCTGATGACCCTTCTCGGCACCAAGGTCAGTCGTAAACGCATGCTGATGATCCTGATGGCGCTGTTCGTCATCGGAAATATCGTCTCCGCGACCGCCCCCGTCTTCGGAGTGATGCTCGCCGGCCGGGTGATCGCCTCACTCGCCCACGGTGCCTTCTTCGGCATCGGCTCGGTGGTGGCAGCGGATCTGGTCGCCCCGCACAAGAAGGCCGGAGCGATCGCCATGATGTTCACCGGCCTCACCGTCGCCAACGTCGTCGGTGTGCCCTTGGGTACCTACATCGGCCAGAGCGTCGGCTGGCGGAGCACGTTCTTCGTCGTCGCCGCACTCGGCGTCATCGGGCTGCTCGGAGTGGCCAGGCTCGTCCCCGACCAGCCGCGCCCCGAAGGCGTCCGGCTCCGGCACGAACTCGCCGCCTTCCGCAATGTGCAGGTGCTGCTCGCCATGGCGATGACCGTGCTGGGCTTCGGCGGCGTCTTCGCGGCGATCACGTACATCACACCGATGATGACCGAGATCGCCGGTTACTCGGCCTCGTCCGTCACCTGGCTGCTGGTGCTGTTCGGCCTCGGCATGGTGGGAGGCAATCTGCTCGGCGGGAAGTTCGCCGACCGCCGTCTGATGCCCCTGCTGTACGTGTCGCTGGGCGGCCTCGCCGTCGTTCTGTCGCTGTTCACCCTGACCGCCCACAACAAGATCGCGGCAGCCGCCACCATCTTCCTGATCGGCGCCCTGGGCTTCGCGACCGTTCCTCCGTTGCAGAAGCGGGTGCTCGACCAGGCGGCCGGCGCCCCGACCCTCGCCTCAGCGGTGAACATCGGTGCCTTCAACCTCGGCAACGCCCTGTCCGCATGGCTCGGTGGCATGGTCATCGCGGCCGGGCTCGGTTACACCGCCCCCAACTGGGTCGGGGCGGCGCTCGCCGCCTCCGCCCTGGTGCTCGCCGTCGTCTCCAGCACCCTGGAGCGCCGCACGGCCGCCGCGAGCCGCCTGGTCGCCGCTCACCATCCGGAGCCCGCCGCCGCGCCCGCAGCCGCGCGGCACTGACCACCTCCGGCCGTTCCCGAACACTCATCACCGCACCGCATCAAGGAGTTCCCCCCATGAACACGCTCACCACCGCTGTCGCCCCGCTCACCACTCAGGACGCGGAGACGCTGATCGAGGCGGCCCGCACGGCCGCCGAGGCCGCAGGCGTCGCGACCGCCGTCACAGTCCTGGACGCGGGGGGACATCTGCTGGCCTTCCGCCGTGACGACCGCGCCGTGCTCATCGCCGGAGAGACCAGCACCCGCAAGGCGTACACGGCGCTCCAGCTCGACGCCCCCACGGCCGATCTCGTCGACGCCGTCCAGCCCGGCGGTCTCTTCCATACTCTGCCGACCGCGCTGGACCGGCCGCTCCTCTTCATCGCCGGCGGTGTGCCGGTCCATCGCGGCGGCCGGCTGATCGGCGCCGTGGGAGTCGGTGGCGGTGCGCCCGAGCAGGACCACGGGTTCGCCACCACCGCCGTCGCCGGTCTCGTCTGAAGGCCCGACCGCCCGGTGCGCACGGCGGCCGGGGAGTGGTCAGCCCGTCGCCATGCTCAGGGGTGCGAACCGCTGTGCCCAGTCCCCCACGGGCGCCCGGTTCCCGAGGCTCATGACGGTGGTCGATGAGCCGGGTTCCAGCCCGCACTGCTCGAACCAGTCCAGAAACTCTGCGTGGTGGGCGTGGATGTCCGCGCGCAGCGGCCGGTCGGTGGCCCCGGCGAGCGAGAGGACGAGCAGCTTCGCCGTGGTGGTGTCCCGGGCGATGAGCGGCCCGACCACATGGCTCTCCGAGCTGGGCCACAGCGCGGCGTACCCGACGATCTCCCCGCCGTCCTCGGCCACCCTCAGATGGTCGGCGAAGGCGGGGAGGCGGGCCAGGAGCTGCATCCGGTCGACTCCGGAGGCCTCGGAGTCCAGACGGATCATGGCCGGCAGGTCGCCGGCAGTCGCCGGGCGGACAGTCGGGCCCGCCGCGCCCGCCGGAGCGGGCTGAACCCCCGTTCCCCCGCTGTCCGGCTGCGCGGGCGGCCGGAAGTGGCCGCTCACTCGCTGGGTCCGGCCCACCGCGCTGAAGCCGAGCTTCTCGTAGAGCGGCCGGCCCTCCGGCGTCGCATACAGGCTGAGGGAAGCGCCCCCGGCCGACTCGATCACCTGATGCATCAAGTGGCGCGCGATCCCCTGGCGGCCGTAGCGCCCGGCGACCAGAAGCATGCCGATGACGGCCAGGTCCGGACCGTACGAGGTCACCACGCAGGTCGCGATCAGGCCCTTGCCCTCGGGGTCGTCGATGCCGTAAGCCTTCCCCGCGGCGAGGAGCAGTCCCCACCGGTGCTCATCGCGCGGCCAGCCGCGGTCCTCGCTGAGGTCGGCGCAGGGGATCAGATCGTCCCGGGTGAGGCGCCGGACGGGTAGGCCGGAGAGGGTGCGGGGCAATGAGCGGGGCATGGAGGTCAGGCTGTCCGATGCGGTGATCGCTCGTCCACCGCTTTAACGGATCTGGCCGAGACCCGCGGACGACGGCCGCGTCGGGTCGGCCCCCACGGCTTCAGTACGGAGATCGCGGTCATGAAGAGGTAGGTCGCGGTGGCCACCGAAGGAGCGATGACGAGATCGATGTCGGCGGTCCCGCGTTCCGCGGCTTCGTGGATGCCGGGGCGCAACGAAAAGACCGACAGCCCGGTCGCGATCAGGGTCAGCCAGAACTTCGTCCAGACCCAGCGGTACCGGGCCAGCCCCCATGGGGTGCCGAGCGACAGGATCAGGCCGCTGAGGAGGGCAGCCAGTGCGACGGGGACGATGAGCCAGTCACCGAAGATCCGCAGGGCGCGGAGGGCGGCCTGCGCGGTGGCCGGATCGTCGCTCGTGAAGGCGGTGATGCCGAGCGTGAGCAGACCGACGGTGAGGCCGAGCCAGCTGACGGATACCGAGACATGAGCGACGAGGAGACCTCTGCGGGCGCGGCGCTTGAGTGGTTTCACGTGAACACGGTGCAGCGGGCCGCGAGGCGGGTCATCTGCCGAGGGGAGTATCCCCGCGTACTGATCTGGGCGTACGACGGGCCCGGCGCCGGTCCGGTCGCGGGGCCCGTCAGGGTGAGGTCGTCCTCGTGGATCAGCCCAGGTCGGGTGCGTGCATCGCCCGGACCCCCTCGATGTTGCCGTCCAGGTAGTGCCTCAGTGACAGCGGCACGAGGTGCACGGCAGCGATGCCGACCCGGCTGAAGGGCACCCGGACGACGTCGTACTCCCCACAGGGGTCATCGATCTCGGGGCCGTGGCGCAGAGACAGGTCCATGGATTCGAGACGGCAGACGAAGAAGTGCTGGACCTTGACGCCCTTCACGCCCCCGCCCTCGATGTGCTCCACGGTATCGACGAAGCAGGGCACCACATCGGTGATCTTGGCCCCGAGCTCTTCGTCCAACTCACGGTGCAGGGCGTCGACGACCGTCGCGTCCTCGGGCTCGACCCCGCCGCCGGGCGTGACCCAGTACGGATCCACCCCCGGCTTGGTGCGCTTGATGAGGATCAGGTCGTTGCCGTCGAGCAGGACGGCGCGTGCGGTGCGCTTGACCACAGGACGTTCGGTCATGGCAAGAGAGTGGCCCGCAGAACCGGTTCTGAAACACCTGGCGGCTGTCGGTCCGTCCTGCGGTCACCAGTCGGCCGCGGCACGCAGCAGCACCTCGTGTGCCCGTGCGAGATGCGGCAGTGCGAGCGTGCCGGTCCGCGCGGCGAGGAAGTACGTGCGCAGGGGCGGTACCGGCGGATCGAGGAGTGCCACCACCTCTCCCCGCTCCAGTGCGTCCGCGCAGAGATACCGGGGCAGGACGGCGAGACCCGCTCCCGCCGTCGTGCACTCCAGGACCGCTCGGAGATCCGGCGTGATGACGGCCCCGGCGGCTGCGGGCCGGCTGTCGAAGACGGCCGCCCAGTAACGGGAGACGAGCGGCAGGCTCTCGTGCACCTCCACCACCGGCAGGTGCTCCAGGACCACCGGGCCGTTGCGCCTGAGGGTTCCCGGCCCCAGACGGGCGGCCCACCGCGGTGCCGCCACCAGGATGTGTTCCTCGTCGCACAAGGGGACGGCGGTGAGCAGACCGCCGCGCGGCCGGGCCGTCACGACGGCCAGGTCGTGGTGTCCGGCGGCCAGACCGTCGAGCGTCTCGTCCGTGTCGGCGGAGAACGAGCTGCGTAGTGCGAGCCCCTGGGCGATGAGCGGGGTGAGCGCGGGGAGGGCCCGTAACGAGGTGAACTCCGGTGGTCCCGCCAGATGGAGCGTTCGTACGCCCGACTCCTCGTCGAGCTCGGTCTCGGCGATCTCGACCAGTGCGTCCAGGTGAGGAGCCGCCCGGTGCGCGAGTTCGTCGCCGATGGTGGTGGGTGTCACGCCGCGGGCCCGGCGGAGGAAGAGGGGGCGGCCCAGCTGCCGTTCCAGGGTGCGGATCTGTGAGGTCACGGCGGGCTGGGAGAGGCCGAGGAGCGCGGCCGCGCGGGTGAACGAGCCCGCCCGGTGCACGGTGACGAAGGTGCGCAGCAGGGCCAGGTCCATATCCGTTCCCTCTCACCCGTGCGACTCTTCGGACCCGGACAACGATAAATATGTCGATAGGTCGCTGTCGCTACTGTGATTGGACACTGACGCTGAGTCAACTAGCCTTGTCGTGGCGGTGCTTCGCGTGGAGAAGGCGGAGAACCGGGGCGG
>NZ_SSBL01000047.1 GCF_004795105.1 Streptomyces sp. A0642
CCGGAAGCTAAGCCTTTCAGCGCCGATGGTACTGCAGGGGGGACCCTGTGGGAGAGTAGGACGCCGCCGAACTCCTTTTGATAGTTAAGCCCCGTGCCCTTGTGGCACGGGGCTTTTCTGCGTTCCGACCCTTTAAGGTCGTGACATGCGCTACGAACTGGTCATCTTCGACAACGACGGTGTGCTCGTGGACAGCGAGCCGATCGCCAACACCATCCTGGCCGGCTACCTCACCGAGCTCGGACACTCCACCTCGTACGAGGAGTCCCTCCGCGACTACATGGGATCGGCCGTGCACCGGGTGCACGACCTCGTCGAGGAGCGGGGCGGCGAGAAGCTGCCCGCCGACTTCGACGACACGCTCCACGCGCGGATCTTCGCCGCGTTCCAGCAGGACCTGACGCCCGTCCCCGGGGTGGAGGACGTGCTGGGGGAGCTGGTCGCCGACGGGATCCCGTACTGCGTCGCCTCCTCCAGCAGCCACGAGCGGATCCGGGTCAGTCATCGCGTCACGGGCCTCGACCAGTGGTTCGAGGAGGAGTGGATCTTCTCGGCCGAGGACGTGGGCCGGGGCAAGCCGGCGCCCGATCTCTTCCTCCTCGCAGCCGAACGGATGGGCGTCGCCCCCGAACGGTGTGTCGTCATCGAGGACAGCCCGCTCGGAGTCGAGGCGGCCAGGGCCGCGGGCATGGACGTCTACGGGTTCACGTCGATGATGCCGGCGGACCGGCTGGCCGGGGTGAACGGGCACTTCTCCGACATGGCACAGCTGCGGGAATTGCTTGCCTGACGTCTCTACCCATGAGTAGAGACTGGCCCTACGCTCGCGCCCATGACAGATGCACGTTTGCGGCACGGCAGATCGTCCCTGGCGCTGAGCTTCTTCGTACAGGGCGTCACCTTCGCTCTCCTCGTGACCCGGATCCCCGCCATCCAGGACCGGTACGGGATATCCGACGGTCTGCTGCCCGTGTTCCTCGCCGCCGTGCCGATCCTGGCGGGTGTGGGCAGCGTGGTCACCGAGAAGGTGGTCGCACGGGTCCGGCCGAGGGTGGTCCTGCGATGGGCGCAGCCGCTCGTGCTGCTGGCGCTGCTCGGGGTCGGGGCCGGCAGCGAAGTGTGGGAAGCGGCCCTGGCGCTCGGCGTGTTCGGGCTGTCCGTGGGTGCGCTGGACGCCTCCATGAACATGATGGGGGTGAGCCTCCAGCGGGCGTACGGACGCTCCATCATGCTCGGCTTCCACGCCGCCTACAGCCTGGGCGGGATCGCCGGGGCGTCCATGGCATGGGCCGGGGCCCACTGGGATCTGTCGCTGCTGGTCTCGTACTTCCCGGTGGTCGTGGTGCTGCTGCCCGTCGCCTTCGCCGGGAGCCGGTGGTACGTGGAGGGGAAGCAGGAGGAGGAGCGGGAGGCGGCGCGGGGGACGGCCGGGGCGGTCTCGTTCAAGCTGTTGATGCCGCTGTGTCTGGTCATGTGCTTCGCGTACATCGGCGATTCGACGGTCTCCAACTGGAGCGCGAAGTACCTGCAGGACGTGCTGGGGAGCTCGGAGCAGCTGTCGACCGTGCCGTACAACGTCTACATGGTGACGACGCTGCTGGGGCGGGCCGTCGGAGACCTCGGGGTGCGGCGGTTCGGTGCGGTGGCCGTGGTGCGGGCGGGGAGTGTGCTGGCCGCGGCCGGGTTCGCGGTGGTGGCCGTCGCGGGCGGGGCCTGGGTGGGGATGCTCGGGTTCACCATGCTGGGGCTCGGGCTGTGTGTGATCGTGCCGCAGACCTTCGCGGCCGCCGGGCGGATGTTCCCCGGGGCGAGCGATACCGCCATCGCGCGGCTGAACATCTTCAACTACGTGGGGTTCCTCGTCGGCTCGCCCCTCGTGGGGGCGCTCGGGGACGCGTGGAGCTACCGGGGCGCGATGCTCGTGCCGCTGGTGCTGGTGCTCGCGACGCTGGTGTACGCCAAGTCGTTCGGTGCGGAGCCTGCCCGATACGGTGGCGGGCATGAGCGGCCGCGCACAGTTGATGTGGGATGACGCAGTAACGGGATACGACTTCGGGGACAGTCATCCCATGGACCCGGTCCGGCTCGCCCTCACGATGGGGCTGGTGCGGGCGTTCGGCCTGGACAGAGCGGTGGACGTGGTGGCCGCCAAGGCGGCCGGTGACTCGACGCTGCGGCTGGTGCACCGGTCGGACTATGTGGCGGCCGTGCGCGCGGCGTCCGCCGATCCGCGTGCGGCGGACCAGAGTTACGGGATCGGGACGACGGACGATCCGGCGTTCGCCGGGATGCACGAGGTGTCGGCGCTGATCGCCGGGCAGTCGGTGGCGGCGGCCGAGGCCGTGTGGCGGGGCGAGACCGGGCACGCGGTGAACTTCTCCGGCGGGCTCCACCACGCCATGCCGGGCGGGGCGGCCGGCTTCTGCATCTACAACGATCCGGCGCTCGCCATCGCGCGGCTGCTGGAGCTGGGGGCGGAACGGGTCGCCTACGTCGATGTGGACGTGCATCACGGCGACGGGGTGCAGGCGGCGTTCTGGGAGGACCCGCGGGTGCTGACGGTCTCGCTGCACGAGCACCCGCGCACGCTCTTCCCGCAGACCGGGTGGCCGGAGGAGACCGGTGCCGGGGCGGGTGAGGGCGGGGCGGTCAACGTGGCGCTGCCGGCGGGGACGGGGGACGCGGGGTGGCTGCGGGCGTTCCACGCGGTCGTGCCGGAGCTGCTGGCGGACTTCCGGCCGCAGGTGCTGGTCACGCAGCACGGGGCCGACACGCATTTCGAGGACCCCCTGGCCCATCTCGCGGTGTCGCTGGACGCGCAGCGGTCCGTCATGGCGGCCTGTCACGATCTGGCGCACGAGTACGCGGAGGACGCCCGCTGGGTGGCGCTCGGCGGGGGCGGCTACGCGGTGGTGGACGTGGTGCCGCGGTCGTGGACGCATCTGGTGGGGATCGCCGCGCATGCGCCGGTGGACCCGGAGTCGGTGATCCCGTCCTCGTGGCGGGACGAGGTGTACGCGCGGACGCGGCAGCTCGGTCCGGCCCGGATGACGGACGGGCGGACGCCGTCGTGGAAGCCGTGGGAGGACGGTTACGACCCCGCGGACCGGCTGGATCAGGCGGTGCTCGCGACCAGGCGTGCGGTGTTTCCGCTCCGGGGTCTGCTGACCTGAGGGCCGGAGTTCGCGAAGGTGTTACGCCAACTGTGGCGCGTATTGCGGGTTTTGGCCCCGAGGCGTCGGCGTTGGGGGAGCATCGGCAGGGTGTTGAGCACCGGAGCGCTGCGCGCGCATCTGCTGGCGGCCCGGCTGGCCGGGCCCGTGGCCACGTCGCGGGAGGTGAGTCTGCGGAGCTATCGGCTGTTCGCGGCCAGGGATCCGCGGGTGACGCTCGGGCTCGATCCCGGACGGGACTGGGGGGAGCGGGACCTGCTGCGGCTCATGGCCGACAAGTGCGGGGTCTCGGACGATCCCGCGCATGTGTCGGGTCCCGACGTGATCGATCCCGAGCGGACGATGGCGGGGCTGGACGCGTTCGCCGGGCGGTTGTCCGAAGCGGCGGTCCGGCGGGCGCCGGTGCTGTTCGGGACGGGCCATCCGCACCGGCTGCTCGGCTTCTACGCAGCGCTGGCAGACGCCTTGTCGGCGGTCGGGTGCACTGTACTCACTCCCGCGCAGGGGCGACGTATCGACATAACGACCCGGTTCGGCGTACGCACGTACCACCTCGACTACGTACGGGGAGTCGCGTTGGTGCGCGAACCGGGCGCGCGGGCGCCCGGTGGTGGCACCGGCGCACACACCCACTCGCCGCTGCCGCTGAGGGTGGCGCTGGAGGCCGCGGCGGAGGCGCGGGGGCCGCTGCCGGAACTGGTCGTGGGGGACCACGGCTGGGTCTGCGGGGCAGGTCAGCTGGGCATCGAGGCGATCGGCCTGGCCGATACGGACGATCCGGCGCTGTTCGTCGGGGAGGCGGAGGGCCGGGTCGCGGTGGCCGTGCCGCTCGACGACGCCGTGCGGTCGGCCTACTACCTGCCGCTGACGCGCTATGTACTCAATCGGGCGTGTCTGTCACAGTAGGCGGCCGATCGTCTCACCTCTTCCCCACTCGCATCACCCGCCCCTAATCTGTGGAGTGAGCGCACAACGACGAAGAGTCACCGGAGGGGAAGCCGGTGCGCGTCTCGTGCGGAAGGTACAGGTGGGTCATGGCTGCTGACAGCGAGAGGCCTCTCAACGAGGTCAAGTTTCTGACCGTGGCGGAAGTAGCCTCGGTCATGCGAGTGTCGAAGATGACCGTGTACCGCTTGGTGCACAGCGGTCATCTGCCGGCGATCCGGGTGGGAAGGTCCTTCCGGGTGCCGGAGCAAGCGGTTCACGAGTATCTCCGCGAGTCCTTCGTGGGGGTGGGGACGGCCTGACATTCCCCTCGGATTACGTACCTCACGCGGTGGCGGGTAGGCTAGGCCGACGTAGGTCGTGTGGGCCCAGACGCCCCGCACCAGTGAAGAAGAAGTGAGCGAGGGTAGTCGTGGGCTCTGTTATCAAGAAGCGGCGTAAGCGGATGGCCAAGAAGAAGCACCGCAAGCTGCTCAAGCGCACGCGCGTTCAGCGTCGCAACAAGAAGTAAGCGAACGCAGTTCGTGAAATCCGCAGCCCTTTCGCCGATCAGGCGGGAGGGCTGCGGTGCTGTGCGGGGCCGGTACGCGGCTCGGTGAGCGGCCGGTGCGCACATTCGGGCCAAGACGCGGGAGAAGGCCGCCGCGCAGGCATCACAGGGCGACATCCACCCGCTACGGTGACGACCGGGGGAGTGCCTCTTCGCGGGCGCCCCTTCCACTCACCTCACAGGGGACCGACGGAAGGCGCTGATCTTGGGGAAGGTCGTGCTCGTCACGGGAGCGGCCCGGCAGCTGGGCGGCCGGTTCGTGCGGCGCATCCAGCGGGAGCCGGACGTGGACCGGGTGATCGCGGTCGACGCGGTCGCGCCGGGGCACCAGTTGGGCGACGCCGTGTTCGTCCGCGCGGACATCCGCCAGCCCGCCATCGCCCGCGTCCTCGCCGAGCACACGGTCGACACCGTGGTGCACCTGGACGTCAGCGGCAAGGCGCTCGGGGCGCAGGGGCGTACCGCGGTCAAGGAGACCAACGTCATCGGCACCATGCAGTTGCTCGGCGCCTGCCAGAAGTCGCCGTCCGTCCGGCGGCTGGTCGTGAAGTCCAGTACGAGTGTGTACGGTTCGGCGCCCCGCGATCCGGCGGTCTTCCACGAGACGACCCCGCCCAAGTCGCTCCCCAGCGGAGGCTTCGCGAAGGACGCGGTGGAGGTCGAGGGATACGTACGGGGCTTCGCGCGCCGCAGGCCGGACGTGGCCGTGTGCGTGCTGAGGTTCGCGAACATCCTGGGCCCCGACCCGGACACGCAGCTCGCCGACTACCTGTCGCTGCCGGTGCTGCCGACGGTGTTCGGGTACGACCCCCGGCTCCAGTTCGTCCACGAGGACGACGTCCTCGACGTCCTCGGCATCGCCGCGGGTGAACCGCGGCGCGGGACCCTGAACAGCGGCACGTTCAACATCGCGGGTGACGGGGTGCTGCTGCTCTCGCAGTGCGCGCGGCGGCTGGGGCGGCCGACGATGCCGATGCTGCTGCCCGCCGTCACCTGGGTCGGCCAGGCGCTGCGGACCGTCGGCATGACGGACTTCTCGCCGGAGCAGATCCGCCTGCTCACCCATGGCAGGGTGGTCTCCACGGTCCAGATGCGCGAGACGCTGGGCTTCCGGCCGCGGTTCTCCACGGCGGAGACGTTCGCGGAGTTCGCGCGCAGCCGGGGGCCGGGGCTGCTGCCGCCCGCGGCGGTGGGCCGGGCGGTCGACAGGCTGGCCGCGATGCCGTTCGCCGGGGGCGGCGCAGGCGGCGACACACACCCGACTCCGAGCGTCAGGTAGAGGAGCGCACCGACGATGGCGGATGCCAAGGTCATTCCGTTCGACGACGACCGTTCGCGGTCGGGGGGTGTGCCGCGCGCCGCGCGCCGGCGCTCCTCGGGACGCGGCACACGGTCCGTCAGCGCCCTGCCCGGGCAGCAGCCGGGCGCCGTGCCGCCCGAGGAGCCACAGGAGGCCGTGGGGGCCCCTGAGGGTCCGGGGGCCGCCGGGGCCACGGGCGCTGCGGGAGGTGGCTGGGACCGGCGTATCGCGGGCGGGCTCGCGTTCCTGCGGCGGCGGGTCACGGGCGACTACGAGGTCGACGAGTTCGGCTACGACGAGGAGCTCACCGACCAGGTCCTGATGTCGATGCTGCGGCCGGTGTACGAGAAGTACTTCCGGGTCGAGGTGAAGGGCATCGAGAACATCCCGTCGGACGGCGGGGCGCTCATCGTGTCCAACCACTCGGGCACGCTGCCGCTGGACGGGCTGATGCTCCAGGTCGCGGTGCACGACAACCATCCGGCCGGGCGGCATCTGCGGCTGCTCGCGGCGGACCTGGTCTTCATGCTGCCGGTGGTGAACGAGCTGGCCCGCAAGGCCGGGCACACGCTGGCCTGCGCGGAGGACGCGGAGCGGCTGCTGCGGCAGGGCGAGGTCGTGGGGGTGATGCCGGAGGGCTTCAAGGGCATCGGCAAGCCGTTCGGCGAGCGGTACAAGCTGCAGCGCTTCGGGCGGGGCGGCTTCGTGTCGACGGCGCTGCGGGCCGGAGTGCCGATCGTGCCGTGCTCGATCGTGGGGGCGGAGGAGATCTACCCGATGATCGGCAACGCCAAGACGCTGGCGCGGCTGCTGGGGTTCCCGTACTTCCCGATCACGCCGACGTTCCCCTGGCTGGGGCCGTTGGGGGCGCTGCCGTTGCCGACGAAGTGGACGATCCAGTTCGGCGAGCCGATTCCCACGGACGGGTATCCGTTGGAGGCGGCGGAGGACCCGATGCTGATGTTCAATCTGACGGATCAGGTGCGGGAGCGGATTCAGCACACGCTGTACGAGTTGTTGGTGCAGCGTCGGTCGGTGTTCTTCTGACGTTTGCCCCGCGCCCGGGGCGGGGCTTCGTCCTCCATCGTCGGACGGGCTTGATGTAGCCGGACGGGGGGATTGACCTCGGGTGCGCCGGGGCTGAAGCTTCGTCCTCAATCGCCGGACGGGCTCGGAGCTTGCCCGTCCGGCGATCGGGTCAGTTTTTGTCGTCCTCCGCGTCGATTCCCAGGCCGCCGATCAGCCCCGGGATCAGGGGCGGCAGGGTGATGTCCGGGGACGGGGTCGTGGTCGGGGTGTTCTGGGGCGGGGTCGTGGCGTCGGGGGTCGGCGGGTCGAGGAGATCGTCCGTTGCGCCGCCGATCAGGCCGTCCGCCGAGGAGCTGCCCGAGCCCGACGGCAGGGGCGAGGAGCTGGTGCCCGTACCGCTGTCCCGCGTGCCCGCCGGTGAGGAGGGCGACGGGGTGTGCGAGCGGGAGGACGGGGCCGAGCCGGAGCCGGTGGTGCCGGACTCCTGGGGGCCCTCGCTCGTCTCCGGCGCGCGGGGGAGCAGCGACTGCAGCGGCTGGACCTCTTCGTCTATGGCGGCGAACACTGAGCTCACCCGGTCGCCGATGTCGGTCAGCTGGACGGGGAGGCGGTCGCGGAGGTTGCTCCAGCTGTCGCGGTGGGCCCGGGAGAAGGAGTCCAGGGTCTGGATGGGGCCGATCGCGCCGTCCCGTGCGTAGGCGGCGTGGAGCAGACGGTGGCCCTCGGTGGCGTCGTGGGTCATGCCGTTGAGCGTGCGCCTGATCTCGCCGAGCTGTTCGTGGTCGAGGTCGCCGGAGCGGGCGCGCTCCATCAGCCTGCGGGCTTCGCTGAGCCGGGTCGACGCCTGGTCCAGGTAGACCTCGCCGCGGTCGGTGTCACTGTCGGCCAGGCCGAGGTGGATGTCCTCCATGCCGCGCTTCAGCCCGTAGAGGGAGTCACCCGGCAGGGCGTCGGAACTGGCAGCGGCCACTCCGCCGAAGGCTCCCGCGGCCACACCGACGGTGAGCCCGCCGGCTGCGAGGCCCTTCGTCCAGCGGGATCTGGGGCGAAGTTTCCGGAGTGGTGAGGCCCGGTGGGCCCCCTTGCCCCGTTGTTCGGGCACCGTAGGGTCCGCTGATGCGCCGCCCTCGGCGAACATGGCCTCCATGGCGGCGACGAGCTGGGCTCGCTGCACCACTTTGACCTCGGGATCCAACTCCGGCTTCGGTAGCTCACCGAGGCCGTTCGCCAGGGCCAACAGCGGTCCGGGGTCGGCCTGTACGGCCGGGTCCTCGGGCTGTACGGCCGCCGCACCGCGGAGCGACTGCTCCTCCAGGGCCTGGGCGAAGGCGTTCGCCCGCCGGTGTGCCGAAACGTTTGCGATCACTGGCGGCACCTCCTCTCGTCATGACGGTCGACTCCCCTTGGGTCCGGAAGGTTGCACACCTTGAGCGCTTCCACACGATTGAGTGAGTGTCCGCGGACAGGGGGTGACGACAGGGAGCCTGCAACCGGCACAACGAGTGGTGCGGCACTTGGGTTACGCACGAAAGATGATCGGACCAGTGCGTGATGGCCCTGTCGCCGAGAGTGATTCGGCCCGGGTGGGATCAGCGGGCATCATCCGGAAGGAGCCGGGCGAGAGTGCGGACGGCGCGGTACTGAAGGGTCTTGATCGCGCCCTCGTTCTTGCCCATCACCCGGGCGGTCTCGGCGACCGAGAGGCCCTGAAGGAAGCGCAGGGTCACGCACTCCTGCTGCTGGGGGTTGAGTCGGCGCACGGCTTGCAGCAGTGCGGCATTGGAGAGGGACTCCAGGACGGAGTCCTCGGGGCTGCGCTCGACCTCGTTGGCGTCGAGCATCTCACCGGTGGTCACTTCCAGTCGGAAACGACTGGATTTGAAGTGGTCGGCGACCAGATTGCGGGCGATGGTGACCAGCCAGGCGCCGAAGTCGCGGCCCTGCCAGGTGAAGGTGGAGATGCGCCGCAGGGCGCGCAGGAAGGTCTCACTCGTGAGGTCCTCCGCTGTCGCCTTGCCGCCCACCCGGTAGTAGATGTAGCGGTACACGGTGTCGCTGTACTGGTCATAGAGGCGGCCGAAGGCGTCAGCCTCACCGGCCTGTGCGCGCTCGACGAGATCCATCATGCGCGCGCTGTCGCTGTCGGCGGTCGGCCGACGAACGGTGGACGTGGTCGTTGCGCCGCGGTTGCTGCGTCTTCCGACCGCCGCGCCGCGTTCGGCCAGGGCGTAGCAGGGGCCGGCAGGTGCAGGGGTGGCAAAGGCGGGTACGGCGTACGCGGTGGGGACGAAGCCGCGCAAGCGGTCGGCGACCGTTGCGCGCAGCGTAGCCAGGCCCGAGGCGTCAACCCCGACGTGTGGGTACACGGGACTCCCAGAGGCAGAGCTTCCATCACGTGCAGTGCGGAACCGTCACTCGTCGTAGTGAGTGGTGGGTTCCGGAATGCGTCTGAGGAGAATAACGCTTCGTACAGGCAGTGCTACACCCAGTTGCAGAAATCACCGGTTACGACGCTTCACTAGCGACAATGCGATGCATTGGGTAGCACATCGTGACCGCTTGTTGATCGAATTATTTCGAGAACTGCCGGGAGCCGCGACAGGTTGTGGTCGAGTGCGGGTAACCCGACTGGCCGGAGCGATGGGTGGGCAGGGGGCTCCGATCGGCTGCGCGGGCCGGGCGTGGCCCGGCCCGCGAGGGGCGCGCCGCGGTCAGCGGCGGCGGCGGTGCAGGGCGACGGCCGCGGCGGTGCCGCCGGCGAGGGCGCCCACGCCGGCCGCGGCCGGGATGCCGACCTTGGCGGCCTTGCGGCCGGTCCGGTAGTCGCGCAGCCGCCAGTCCAGGGCGCGCGCGTGCTTGCGGAGCTTGGTGTCCGGGTTGATCGCGTACGGGTGTCCGACCAGGGACAGCATCGGGATGTCGTTGTGGGAGTCGCTGTACGCCGCGCAGCGCGCGAGGTCCAGGCCCTCCGCCGCGGCCAGCGCGCGTACCGCCTCGGCCTTCGCGGGGCCGTGGAGCGGTTCGCCGACCAGGCGGCCGGTGTAGACGCCGTCGACCGATTCGGCGACGGTGCCCAGCGCCCCGGTCAGACCGAGCCGGCGGGCGATGATCGTGGCGGTCTCCACGGGGGCGGCGGTGACGAGCCAGACCTTCTGGCCGGCGTCGAGGTGGGCCTGGGCGAGTGCCCGGGTGCCGGGCCAGATGCGGTCGGCCATGTACTCGTCGTAGATCTCCTCGCCGATCGACATCAGCTCGGAGACGCGATGGCCCTTGACGATGGACAGGGCACTGTCGCGGGCGTCCTGCATGTGTTCGGGGTCCTCGACGCCGGCCAGTCTGAACCAGGCCTGCTGCCAGGCGAACCGGGTGAGCTCGCGGCGCTCGAAGAACTTCCGCTTGTAGAGCCCGCGGCCGAAGTGGAAGATCGCGGCACCCTGCATGACGGTGTTGTCGAGGTCGAAGAAGGCTGCGGCCCGGTCGTCGCCGACGACGGGGAATTCCGGTTCGCCCTCCTGTGCGGCGGACTGCGTGCCGGAGGTGGCGCCGGCGGGCTGTTCGGCGGCGAGCGAGGACTTCCGTGCTGCCTCCGCCGCGGCCTCGCCTGCCAGCACGCTCCGTGCTGTCGCGGAACGCCTGTGCGGTGTGAGCCATCCAAGAGCGGCCATGCAGGGAGCATAGCCAGTCGCCCCGCCCCTTCCCGACCTGCCGGGATGCGGCGGCGTGAACTCTCGGGGGCCGACGTGTTAAACGGGCGATTCCGGTCGTAAGGGCTCAAGGCCGGTTCCGGGCCGGACCGGCCCCCGGAGCGGCGCAGAATGAGAGGTATGAGTGCCCTGCTGCGTCGTACGAAGAAGAAGCCCGCCGACCGTGTGGTGACCCTGGTCGGGAAGCCGGGGTGTCACCTCTGTGACGACGCCCGGGCGGTGGTGCGCACGGTCTGCGAGGAGACCGGCGCGTCCTGGGAGGAGAAGGACATCACCCAGGACGAGGAGCTGTACAAGGAGTACTGGGAGCAGATCCCCGTGGTGCTCGTAGATAACGAACAGCACACGTTCTGGCGGGTGGACCCGGCGAGACTGCGCAGCGCGCTGCTTTCCTGAGTGAAACCTGGTTACCATCATGGGCGTTTTGAGTGGTCTCGGGGGCGTGGCTGTGAGGAGTGTGTTCCGCTTTGCCCCCTTCGGGCCTGCAACGGGCTGATGCGATCCATGGTTCCTGGATCGCGCGACGTATGCGCGTGACCCCGGTCACTTTGACCGGACAAAACGGACACTATCTTTGTGCACGCGTTCACAAAGACATAGCCTGCATTCGACGGGGCGGTCTTGGGACATACGGCCGCCTGCAGCCCCGCTCATCCCGCAGGAGCACCGTGGCAACTGGCCGAAATCACCGACCGGCGACCCGTAGCCGAGGAATTCCCGAGGCCACCGTCGCCCGACTTCCGCTGTATCTCCGCGCGCTGACCGCGCTCTCCGAGCGCTCGGTCCCCACGGTCTCCTCCGAGGAGCTCGCCGCCGCGGCGGGGGTCAACTCCGCGAAGCTCCGCAAGGACTTCAGCTATCTCGGTTCCTACGGGACGCGAGGCGTCGGCTACGACGTCGAGTACCTCGTCTACCAGATCTCGCGCGAGCTCGGCCTCACCCAGGACTGGCCCGTCGCCATCGTCGGCATCGGAAACCTCGGCGCGGCGCTCGCCAACTACGGTGGTTTCGCCTCCCGCGGCTTCCGGGTCGCCGCGCTGATCGACGCCGATCCCGCCATGGCCGGCACGCCGGTCGCCGGGATCCCCGTCCAGCACGCCGACGACCTGGACCGCATCATCACCGAGAACGGCGTGTCGATCGGTGTGATCACCACGCCGCCCGGCGCCGCCCAGCAGGTCTGCGACCGGCTCGTCGCCGCGGGTGTCACCTCCATCCTGAACTTCGCCCCGACCGTGCTCTCGGTGCCCGACGGCGTCGACGTGCGCAAGGTCGACCTCTCCATCGAGCTGCAGATCCTCGCGTTCCACGAGCAGCGCAAGGCCGGCGAGGAGGCCGCCGACAGCGGCCCCGACCCCGCCGCGCCGCCCGTGCGCGCCACCACCGGCAGCCGGAAGGGACCCGACGGGGACATGCCCGCCGTGATGCCGGCATGAGTCTCCTCGTCGTAGGGCTGAGCCACCGCAGCGCCCCCGTCTCCGTGCTGGAGCGGGCCTCGCTGTCCGCCGACAGCCAGGCCAAGCTGCTCCAGGACACCCTCGCCGCTGAGCCCGCGGTCGAGGCCGCCGTCCTCGCCACCTGCAACCGCATCGAGCTGTACGCCGACGTGGACAAGTTCCACGCGGGCGTCGCCGAGCTGTCCACGCTGCTCGCCCAGCACAGCGGCGTCGGTCTGGACGAGCTCACTCCGTATCTCTACGTGCACTACGAGGACCGGGCCGTCCACCACCTCTTCTCGGTGGCCTGCGGACTGGACTCGATGGTCGTGGGCGAGGGCCAGATCCTCGGCCAGATCAAGGACGCGCTGGCGCTGGGGCAGGAGCTCCACACCGCCGGCCGGCTGCTGAACGACCTCTTCCAGCAGGCCCTGCGGGTCGGCAAGCGCGCCCACAGCGAGACCGGGATCGACCGGGCCGGGCAGTCGCTCGTCACCTTCGGCCTGGAGCAGCTCGCCGACGGGCGCGACCCGGCGGCCTGGGCGCGGGGCAAGCGCGCCCTGGTGATCGGCGCGGGCTCGATGTCCTCGCTGGCCGCCGCGACCCTGGCCCGTACCGGTGTCTCCGAGATCGTCGTCGCCAACCGCACCCGCGCCCGCGCCGACCGCCTGGTCGAGATCCTCAACCAGGCCGACGGCACGGGAGTGGCCGCCCACGCCGTGGAGATGGCCACGGTCTCCGAGGAACTGACACGTGCCGACGTCGTCGTCTCCTGCACCGGCGCCACCGGGCTCGTCCTGAGCGCGGAGGCCGTCGCCGGAGCGCTCGGGCTGGACTTCGACCCCGCGTACGAGGCGCCCGCCGCGCCCGCACCGGCCCCGGCCGCCGAGGCGGACGAGCAGCACGGCGCGTGGGTGGAGAACGGTTCCGCCACCGCGACCGCGCAGGCCCGGGCCGTCCGCCGGATCCCGGCACAGTCCACCGGCCCCGTCCGGCTCGCCCTGCTCGACCTCGCCATGCCGCGCGACATCGACGGCGGCGCGGCCCGCCTCGAGGGTGTGCGCCTCGTCGACATCGAGTCGCTCGCGGAGGCGTCCGCGGACGCCCCGATGGCCGCCGATGTGGACCAGGTGCGCACCATCGTCGCCGACGAGGTCGCCGCCTTCGGCGCCGCCCAGCGCGCCGCCCACATCACTCCCACCGTCGTCGCCCTGCGCACGATGGCCGCCGGAGTGGTCGCGGGCGAGATCGCACGGCTGGACGGACGCCTCCCCGACCTGGACGAGAAGCAGCGCGCCGAGATCTCGCAGACCGTGCGCCGCGTCGTCGACAAGCTCCTGCACGCGCCCACCGTGCGGGTCAAGCAGCTCGCCAGCGAGCCCGGCGGCGCCGGGTACGCCGATGCGCTGCGAGAACTCTTCGACCTCGACCCGCAGACGGTCGCCGCCGTCTCCCGGGCAGACCTGAACGACCCGAATCGAGGGCGGTCATGACCGACAACTCACCCCTGGGCGCGGGGGCCGACCGGCCGCTGCGGCTGGGGACCCGGCGAAGCAAGCTCGCCATGGCGCAGTCCGGCCTCGTCGCCGACGCCGTCAGCGAGGTGACCGGGCGCGCCGTCGAACTCGTCGAGATCACCACGTACGGAGACACCTCCCGCGAGCACCTCGCGCAGATCGGCGGGACCGGCGTGTTCGTCGCCGCGCTGCGCGACGCGCTGCTGCGCGGCGAGGTGGACTTCGCCGTCCACTCGCTCAAGGACCTGCCGACCGCGCAGCCCGAGGGCCTCGTCCTGGCCGCCGTGCCGGTGCGCGAGGACCCGCGCGACGTGCTCGTGGCGCGCGACGGGCTGACCTTCGAGCAGCTGCCGCCCGGCGCCCGCGTCGGCACCGGCTCGCCGCGCCGCATGGCGCAGCTCAACGCGTACGCCCGCAGTCACGGCCTCGGCATCGAGACCGTGCCGATCCGCGGCAACGTCGACACGCGTATCGGATTTGTGCGAAGCGGTGAACTCGACGCGGTGGTACTCGCCGCGGCCGGGCTCAGCCGCCTCGGACGGAGCGGTGAGGTGACCGACTTCCTGTCGGTCGACACCGTGCTGCCCGCTCCCGGCCAGGGAGCACTGGCGATCGAGTGCGCTGCGAACAGCGCCGACCTCGCCGCCGCGCTCGCCGAGCTCGACGACCCGCACACCCGGATCGCCGTGACCGCCGAGCGTGCCCTGCTCGCCGCCCTGGAGGCCGGCTGCTCCGCACCCGTGGGTGCGCTGGCCGACCTCCTGGCCGACGGCCAGGCTGTCAACGAACTGCGCCTGCGCGGGGTCGTCGGTTCCACCGACGGTTCCTCGCTCGTACAGATGTCCACCACCGGTCCCGTCCCCACGTCGCACGACGACGCGGCGGCCCTCGGTCGCGAACTCGCGGCCGAGATGCTCGCCAAGGGTGCGGCCGGTCTTATGGGGGAGCGAGCACTTTGAGCCCCACCGGCCCCGCCGCATCCGATTTCCCGGTCCTGTCCGCAGGGCACGTCACCTTCCTCGGCGCCGGTCCCGGCGACCCGGGACTGCTGACTCTGCGCGCCGTCGAGGCGCTTGCGAGCGCGGACGTTCTTGTCGCCGAGCCGGACGTTCTCGGCGTCGTCCGCTGTCATGCGCGGGCAGGCGTAAGCACGCCTGAGCTGACGGTTGTTGACGCGCAGTCAACGCCCGCCGGTGTTCCCGTTCTCAGGGACGCGGCCAATCTTGTCATGGAGGCCGCGAAGGGCGGCAGGCGGGTCGTCCGTGCCGTCTCCGGTGACCCCGGTCTCGACGGCAACGCGGGCGGCGAGATGCTGGCCTGCGCCGCCGCGGGCATTCCGTTCGAGGTCGTGCCGGGTGTCGCCAACGCCGTGGGCGTGTCCGCCTACGCCGGGGTGCCGCTGCGCGACGCGCAGGGCGCGGACGTCCGCTTCGTCGACGCCCGGACCGCCTCGGACCGCTGCTGGAGCGAGGTCGGCGCGAGCGATGCGACGTGCGTGATCTCGACGTCGCTCGACGCGGTGGCCGCGGCCGCCGGTGAGCTGGTCTCGGCGGGCCGCAAGCCCGACACCCCGCTGACCGTGACGGTCGCCGGCACGACGACGCGCCAGCGCACCTGGACGGCGACGCTCGGCACGATCGCGCAGGTCTTCAAGCAGGGCAAGATCCTGCCCTCGCCGGACGGGCACCAGCCCGTCATAGCCGTGGTCGGGGAGCGCAGCTCCGCCGCCCAGCGCGATCAGCTGGCCTGGTTCGAGTCCAAGCCGATGTTCGGCTGGAAGGTGCTCGTGCCCCGGACGAAGGAGCAGGCGGCGTCGCTCTCCGACCAGCTGCGCTCCTACGGCGCGGTGCCGCACGAGGTCCCGACGATCGCCGTCGAGCCGCCGCGTACGCCGCAGCAGATGGAGCGGGCGGTCAAGGGCCTGGTCACGGGCCGCTACGAGTGGATCGCCTTCACCTCGGTCAACGCCGTCAAGGCCGTCCGGGAGAAGTTCGAGGAGTACGGGCTCGACGCCCGTGCGTTCGCCGGGATCAAGGTCGCGGCCGTCGGTGAGCAGACGGCCGCCGCGCTGGTCGACTTCGGTGTGAAGCCCGACCTGGTGCCCTCCGGTGAGCAGTCCGCCGCGGGTCTGCTGGAGGACTGGCCGCCGTACGACCCGGTCTTCGACCCGATCGACCGCGTCTTCCTGCCGCGTGCCGACATCGCCACCGAGACGCTGGTGGCCGGGCTCATCGAGTTGGGCTGGGAGGTCGACGACGTCACCGCGTACCGCACCGTCCGCGCCTCGCCGCCGCCCGCCGACACGCGTGAGGCCATCAAGGGCGGCGGTTTCGACGCGGTGCTGTTCACCTCGTCCTCGACGGTGCGCAACCTCGTCGGCATCGCCGGCAAGCCGCACAACGTGACGATCATCGCGTGTATCGGCCCGGCCACGGCGAAGACCGCCGAGGAGCACGGGCTGCGCGTCGACGTCCTGTCGCCGGAGCCTTCGGTGCACAAGCTGGCCGAGGCCCTCGCGGAGTTCGGCGCGCAGCGCCGGGACGCGGCGAAGGAGGCCGGTGACCCGGTGACGCGTCCGAGCGAGCGCCGTCCGGGTGCGCGGAGGCGTCGTACGACGACCTGATCCGCCGTGGCGGGTGCGGGGCCCGGCCGCTTCTTCGTGAAGCGGCCGGGCCCGCCCCGTTTCCACCCCTTCCGGTCCGCGGCCGGGCGTTGCGTACGAGCCCGGGCGGAGCGGGGCTCGTGGCGCAGAGGGCGTCGCGCCCTCACGGCATGGGGAGGACGCCGGTTCGAATCCGGCCGGCCCCGTTCCGTCCGGAGCGGCAGGGTTTTTCCGGCTCCGGTGTCGGTAAGCCGGTGAGGTGCACGGGTCTAGTCTCGAAGGATGACTGTGTACGGAAACTTCCCCGGCTCTCGACCCCGACGGCTGCGGACGACCCCCGTCATGCGGCGCATGGTCGCCGAGACCCGGCTCGACCCGGCGAATCTGATCCTGCCCGCCTTCGTGCGCGAGGGCATCGACGCCCCGGTGGCCATCTCGGCCATGCCCGGCGTGCAGCAGCACACCCTGGACTCCCTGCGGAAGGCCGCGGTCGACGCGGTCTCGGCGGGCGTCTCCGGGATCATGCTGTTCGGTGTGCCGCTGGAGGAGAAGAAGGACGCCCGGGGTACGGCCGGCACCGACCCGGACGGCATCCTCCAGGTCGCGCTGCGCGCGGTCCGCGAGGAGGTCGGTGACGACCTCGTCATCATGTCCGACCTCTGCCTGGACGAGACCACCGACCACGGCCACTGCGGTGTGCTGACCGAGGACGGCCGCGTCGACAACGACGCGACGCTGGAGCGGTACGCCGAGATGGCCCAGGTCCAGGCCGACGCGGGCGCCCACGTGGTCGGCCCCAGCGGCATGATGGACGGCCAGGTCGGTGTCATCCGCGACGCGCTGGACCAGACCGGCTACGAGGACGTGGCGATCCTCGCGTACACGGCGAAGTACTCCTCCGCGTTCTACGGCCCGTTCCGCGAGGCCGTCGGCTCCTCGCTGAGGGGCGACCGCAAGACGTACCAGCAGGACCCGGCCAACCTCCGCGAGTCGATGCGCGAGCTGGCGCTCGACCTCGACGAGGGCGCGGACATGGTCATGGTCAAGCCGGCCGGACCGTACCTGGACGTCCTGGCGAAGGTCGCCGACGCGGTGGAGGTGCCGGTCGCCGCGTACCAGATCAGCGGCGAGTACGCGATGATCGAGGCCGCCGCCGAGAAGGGCTGGATCGACCGCGACGCGGCGATCATGGAGAGCCTGACCGGCATCCGGCGGGCGGGCGCGCAGATGATCCTGACCTACTGGGCGACGGAGGTCGCGCAGCGCTTGCGCGGCGCGTGAGCGGGGGCTGAGGCAGCGATCGGGCGCAGGCCCTGCCTCAGGGCCTGCGCGAGGCGTCGCATGCCTTCACCCGGCAGTCCGGGCACCTTCGGTACCTCTTCGCGACGAACAGATGCCGGTAGGCCGTCACGTGCCGCCGAGGGATGCCGCAGAGCGTGGCCCTGTCCGCCAGGGCGTGCCACCGAGCCGGGGCATCCGGATCCAGGCAAGCCGTGAAGCTCGTCGGGGCAAGCCCGAGGGACCGGAGGCGCTGACCAGGCTGCGGCATGGCCGGCATCCTCGCGGGCACCCGGTCGACGGGACGTCGGAAAGACGCCTTCAGGCCGCCTGTTCCCTGCCCCAGGCCCTGAGGATGCGGGCCGCCTCCCCGCCCAGGGAGCGGTCGTCGGTCAGCTGGTGCAGCACCTCGACCCGTTCCTCGCTCGGGCCCGCCTGACGGAGCGCGGCCAGGGCGTTGTCCCGGACGAGCGGGTCCTCGTCCCCGAGGACGGCGGCCGCCATCGCCTCGTGGACCTCCGGGGCCTCCGCGTAGGGTCCGAGCGCCATGGCCGCGTACTGGCGGCACAGATCCTCGTCGGGCCCGCGCATCACGGCCAGCAGTGCGTCGGCGGCCTGCTGCCGGTGCGCTGCGTCCGTGGGCGGCGACAGCCGCAGGGCGGTGGTGGCCTCCACCCTGGCGACGTCGTACTCCTCGGTGTCGGCGGCCACCGAGGCGAGGAAGGGCAGCGCTGCCGGGTGGTCGGGCCGCTTGGCGAGTATGTCGCCTATCGACGCGACGAGTTCGCGTCTCCGGTCGCTCTCGGCGGGCTGTGCGTGGAACTCGTCGATGAGACTCTCTGTCGGGTCCATGGAGTGTGGGCTTCCCCGTGGGCGGCGGAGCATTCCCCGGCGTACGCCCTCGGGCCGGGTGCGGCCGGGCCCGCTCGGAGGGCCAGAGACCGTTCGTCGAGCGGCTTGCGGTTGACGTCCCGCGGTCGCCGCCTTCGTCGCCGCCGCTGTGGATGCGACCGGGGACGCGCCGGAGGATGCGCCTGCGGATGCGGCTGCTGGGAACGGCGTGCGCACCGGGTCCAAAAACCACGACCCGGTGGGCCGCGACGCGATGAAGTGCGACGCGGTGGGCCACGACGCGGTGGGCCACGACGTAAAAAGCTTTAAGTCCTTTGGGAAGAAGTAACCAACCAAACCCAACCCGCCCGGGTGGGCCTCAGCAGGCCCCCGTGCGCATGCGCCTGCGTGCGCACGCGAGGGGTCGCGGGGCCGTCACCCGGACGGGTGAGGTTGGCCGTCCGGGCTGGAACTCGCCCCCGTTGCCTGGCATATGCTCGCGAAACCGAACTTCAGACTGTGACGGCCCCCGCCGGGATTGCCATCCCGAGCGAGGGCCTGACCACCAAGGAAGCGAAACCCTTCCCGATGGCTACCCAGCAGGTTATCTCGCCCTCCCGCGCCCCCTCCGGCGGCGTCATTCACGTGAAGACGCGCCACGTCAGCCACTTCGTCGTGATCGGCAACCATCTCGCGCAGCACGACGATCTCTCGCTCGTCGCGATCGGCCTCGCCACGCACATCCAGTCGCTGCCCCCTGGGGCGAAGGCCGGTATCAAGTGCCTGGTCGAGCGCTTCCCGGAGAGCGAGGCCCGCATCGCCGGGGCGCTGCGGGAGCTGGAGCGGCACGGCTACCTCCACCGCACCCGCGAACGTCTCCCGGACGGACGCGTCGTCACCCGCACGACCTCGTACAACCACCCCCGCACGGTTGCGGATACGGCTCCGGATACGGCTCCGACGGCCGCCGACGAGAGGGAGGAGCGGGTGTCCCCGGAGCCGGTGCGGGTCCCGGGACCCGCACACCTCACTCCGCACCCCGCGATGCCAGAGGCCGGAGCGGTGCCCGCGGCGGCCGAGGTCGCGGTGGCTGCGCCCGCACCTGTGCCCGCCCCTCCACCCGCGCCTGCGCCCGCCCCTCCACGCGTACCCGTGCCCGGGCCCGTGTCGGTGAAGGTGCCTGCGCCCCGGCCGGAGACGCCCGCGCCCGAGCTGGACCGGGCGGCGTCGGTGCTCCTGCTCGATCTGGCCCGGCGCGCACCGGAGTGGGAGCTCTCCGAGGGCGACGTCCGGGCGCTCACTCCCGCCGTCGCCGCCTGGATCGAGCGCAAGGCGGCCCCCGCCGCCATCAGACGGGCCCTCACCACGGATCTGCCCGTTCCGCTGAGGTACCCGGTGAAGTTCCTGGAACACCGGCTCACCACACGGATCCCCCCGCCTCCCACCGGCCGGTCCCCGCTCCACGACCCGCTGCAGAACTGCGACGGCTGCGACCGCGCTTTCAGAGCCCCCGAGCCAGGGGAATGCGCCGAGTGCCGTGGGGAGTTCGCCGCAGGGGCGTAGCCGTCTCCGTCCCCCGGGTGCCCCTCAGTCCCACCAGAAGGACCAGGTCTCCCGGCCGAGCAGTGCGTCGGCCGCGTACTTCTCCAGGCTGTCGAGGGAGGACTGCTCGATGTTGTCCGGGCAGAACGCGTAGTGCTCGGCGGCCAGGGGCAGTGCTTCCGCCTCCGTCGTGGGCGGGCGGGCCACGGAGGCGGTCAGGGTGTCGAAGCCGAGCGCCACGACCCGTATGCCGAAGCGGTCCTCCCAGGAGCGCAGGACGGCGCAGAGCCGGGCGACGTCGTTCTCGTGATTGAGCGGTCCGCTCCAGCCGATCGCGGCCGGGATGTCCGCACTGCGCCGGGCCGGCACGAGCGCCAGGCGGGCGTATTCGAGCGCCATGCCGTCGGTGGTGAGCATGTCCGCCACCTCGGCGGCCAGCGTCTCCGGGCTGTCGGGGCCGTCCGCTGCGGGGACGGGGGCCAGCCCCGGCCAGGCGTTCTCGGTGCTGAGCTCGTCGCCCGCGTACGCGTCCCAGATCTCGCTCAGGACGTCCTCGGCGTCATGGTCGCCCGGGTACGACGTACCGCCCGGGGCGAGGTCCCAGGTCTCGGGCCACTGGTCGCGGACCCCGCCGTCGATGAGCACGGGCAGCAGGCCGCGACTCCGCCCGGCATCGCGCAGGGCGGCCCAGTCGCCGGGGGCCGCGAGCCCGTCCGCGTACCAGAGCAGCGGTTCGTGCCACGGCCCGTCGGTCGTGGCGTCCACGAGGGTGCCGGGCGGGAGTTGGAGCCCTGACGTGGCCAGGGACGGAAGCGGGTTAGGGAGCGTCGCCATGCCGAGGAGCGTATGGGCGCCCACTGACAGTCGGCCGCTCCGCTGCCTGCTCAGGAGCCGATGTGCGCGGCGAAGGCCGTCCAGGTGGTGGGGGCCAGGGTGAGCGTGGGGCCCTCGGGGTTCTTGGAGTCGCGGACGTGGACGGCGGCGGGGTGGGCGGCGATTTCGACGCACGCCCCGCCCTCATCGCCGCTGTAGCTCGACTTCTGCCATTCGTAGGCGACTTCGAGGCACTGCCCGCCCTCATCGCCGCTGTAGCTGGACTTGAACCACTCGCGTGCGGTGCTCATTGCTCTCCCAGCAGGCTGTCCAACAGACCCACGGTCTCTTCGGGGTTGAGGGCCTGAGTTCGCAGCATCGCATATTTCTGGGACAGGATGCTGACCTCGTCGGGGTCGGAGACGAGCAGGCTCCCGCGCTGTGTTTCCGAGTAGGCGATGTGCTGATAGTCCGGTGTCTCCAGCAGGATGAAGGGTCCGTTGAGCCCAGCATGTGTGCGGTGGCTCAAGGGGAGTACCTGGAGGCAGATGCCTGGGAGCGCGGCGCACCTGCGGAGGTGCAGCAGTTGCTCCGCGTGCTCTTCATCGTCGACGAGTTGGAGCCTCACGACCGGCTCCCAGATCACGAAGCTGATGGTCGGGGGCGCGTCGCGTCGAAGGATCTCTTGCCGCCCCAGGCGGCCTGCGGTCTGGTCCCCGATCTGTTCCTCGCTGAAGACCGGGACCCTGTTACGGAACACCGCACGCGCGTACGCCTCCGTCTGGAGGAGCCCGGGTACGACCTGGTTGTCGTACCAGGACAGCGCGAGCGCCTCCCTCTCCAGGTCCATGTACTCCTCCGCCCACGCCGGGATCAGATCCACCTCCGGCATGTTCTCCACCGCCGTCGCCAACGCCCCCTTCGTCTCCAGGTCGACGTCCATGCGGCGGGCCAGGGGTAACAGCAGCGCGCGTCGGCCCTGTTCGATGGAGGCGATGGTCTCCGGCTGTACGCAGACCCGGTCGGCCAGTTGGCGCTGGGTCAGCTCCGCCGCGATGCGGAATCGGGCGACCAGTGCGCCCACGAGCTTCATTGCCGACGCGTTCTTGCGCTGCCGGTTCCTGGGTTGCATACGGTCCCCACTTCCCACCCGCATCCGTGCATCACGCGCGCCCGGCCCGTACAAGAAATGTGTACGGGTGTGCCCACTGCGACAGCGTAGTGACCGAGTGTGACGCTCGTCGCATGAACGAGACGATGCAACTCCCGCTGCTGCGTGAGCGGTTCTTCCGGCGGGAGCGCCGGTCGGTGCGGGCGGCGAGGGAGTTCGTGCGGGACGCGCTGGCCGACTGGGGGTTCGGGGAGGCGCGGGCGGACGACGTGGTGCTGTGCGTCAGCGAGCTGGCCACGAACGCGCTGGTGCACGGCGTGCCGCCGGGGCGCGGGTACCGGCTGATGGTGTGGCTGCGGGACGCGGGGCAGGTGCGGGTCGAGGTGCACGACAGTGGCGACGGGAATCCCGGGGTGCGTGAGCCGGACGGGGAGTCGGGGCGGGGGCTGGTGATCGTCGACGCGCTGGCGGACCAGTGGGGGGTGGGGGAACGGTCGCCCGGGAAGGTCGTGTGGTGCGAGTTCCGCTGAGGGCGGGGCGGGGAGCGTGTCCTCGCGGGTTCCCGCCCCCGCGACCCGGCGGTGTCCCTACCATCGGCGGCATGAAAGCTTCCGGAACCTTCACCGTCACCTCGTTCGTCCCGTCCGAGCTGAAGCCCGTCCCCGAGGTCGAGACCCTTCTCCCGATGGGCGTCGCGACCATCGTGAAGAGCTTCGAGGGCGAGGTCACGGGGCGTTCCACGACCCTGTTCACGGCTGCCTTCGACCAGTCCGCCGGCGTGGGTACGTACGTGGCCATGGAGGCCTTCGATGGGGCGGTCGGCGGCCGGGAGGGCACGTTCAACTTCGTGCACTCGGCCGCTACGAGCGGCAACGACCGGGCGAACGAGTTCTTCGCGATCGTGCCGTCGAGCGGGACCGGCGCACTGGCCGGGATCCGCGGGGGCGGCGGGCTGGCCGTCGACGAGGACGGCACGCACCGGATCTGGTTCGACTTCAACTTCGACGCCGACGCCGGCCCTGCGGGCGGGGCCCGGTAGGCGAGTGCGCAGGCCTTCTCGGCCCGGCGGTGACGGGCCTGCCTTCGGCCGGACTACGTCAGTACGAGGGGCACGGTGATGGTGAGGTGTCCGTCGGTGGTCGGCCGGGCGGGGGAGTGAGCGTTCATGCGCGCTGCGAGGTGGCTGATCACCCGGCCGGTCAGGTCCTCGTCCCACTCCGCCGTGCCCTCGGGTGGCAGGCGCATCTCGTGCCCGGCAGGCGGGTTGTCACCGAGATAGCGCGCGGTGTCCATGTTGACGACCCAGCAGGCCAGCGCGATCTCCACCTGCCCGGGCGCCGCCCACCGCGCCCGTACGTGGGTGCACAGGGTGAAGTCGTCCCCGCCGAAGGTGACCGTCGTGGAGAACGGCCTGCCGCGGGGATACCGCCGTACCAGGTCGAGGACCGCTGGTTGTACAACGGCTCTCGCCATGGGTTCCGTGAACACCGTCTGCCCCCCGTCGAGCCCGGCCTTCAGCATCCCAGACGGGGGCCGCGACGGACAGATGGGCTGTCGTCCCGGACGAGTGGCGTGGGGTGATCGTAGGGGCGGGGGCGTTGTCAGAGGCCGTCGGTAGCCTGCGGGCATGAACAACGCGATATGGGACGCCCTGGCAGCGACTCCCCTCCCGGAGGTCCGGCGCCGCGCGGCGGTCATGGACGAGCTCGCCGAGGTGGCACCCGTGACGGTGACCGGCGCGCGCCGCCTGGCGTGGAACGACGGGGGCGGCCAGTCCGCGGTCTGGTACTTCGCCGAGGACGGCCGGGTGCTGTTGCTGACGTTCGACCACGAGTCGGATCTGAATCTGTACGCCGAGGGCGACTTCGCCCTTCAGGAGTCCCTCTACAAGGGCGTCCCCGACGACCTCGTCGCCCTGGTCCGCGACCGCCCCGAGAACTACGAGTCGCTGAACCTCACGGACCCCGCGACGGGCCGGACGATTCACTACGCGGGCGGTGTCTTCTGGTACGACGGCACGCGCTGGCACGTGTCCGACGGGCTGACCGACTACTGCCGCCGCGAGGACACCGACCTCTTCGGCGAGTCCGGCTTCGACTACTGCCTGGACGTCTACGGCTTCGGTGAGGACTTCACCCCGGAGACGGTCGTGGCGCACCTGTACGAGGGTGAGGACGGGGAGCAGGAAGCGGAGCTGCCCGGCGTCCGCGAGGTCTTCGGCCGGCACGGCTGAGGGCCTTTTCCGGACGTCTGTCACAAGGGTTCGAGTGTCAGACCTGCCTGGGATGCTCCGGGCATGGAGATGACTGTGCAGCTCACGATCGACTGCTCCGATCCGCAACGGATGGTGGCCTTCTGGGCCGAGGCCCTGGGCTATGTGCCCGAGCCGCCGCCGGACGGGCACGCCACGTGGCGTGCCTACTGGGCGGCGACGGGGGTGCCCGAGGAGGAGTTGCCGGCCGGGGCCGGGGATGTTCCGGAGTCGATCGTCGATCCGGCGGGGCGCGGGCCGAGGGTGTGGTTCCAGCAGGTTCCGGAGCCGAAGGCCGTCAAGAACAGGTGGCACTTCGACCTGAAGGCCGGCGGGGGCCGTGACGTCCCCCTGGAGCTCCGCACGCAGCGGGTCAAGGCCACGGTGGAGCGACTGGTGGCGGCCGGGGCGACCGTGCTGCGGATCAAGGACGAGCCGGACGCGGGGTTCTACGCTGCCGCCCTGGAGGACCCCGAGGGCAATGAGTTCGACGTCGTGTGAGGGTCGTTGCGGCTGTGCCGGCCGCAGCTCCTCCGACCGGCCGCTGTCTCACCCGCGTCCTGGACTCTGCTGCCGGAGCCTGCCGGAGCCTGCCGGGACGGGGCGTGCTCCCCGGTGTCGTCAAGGTCGCGGCGCCCTTCGCGGTAAAGGCCGGCCTCGGCAGGATCCGCGTCCCTGCCGAGGTGACCCGGTTCGCGTGAGCGGACGGGTGACACCCCGGTGGCCTGCAGCTCCTTCGGGCCGTCAGGTCACCGGGAGCCGGTCCACCAGGAGCTCCAGCCTGGATTCGGCGTCCTCCGGTAGCAGGCGCCGGGTCCGGGTGAGTGTTGCCAGGCCATGCAGGGAGGCCCAGAACACCTCGGTGAACAGGGCCGGGGCGACGCCTTCCCCGGCGACCTCGCCCAGGCTCTCCAGCAGCGCGGCGAAGGCGTCCTTCAGGGGTTCCGGAGTGTCCTCCTGGGCGTACGCGAGACCGCCGTCGAGCTGGAAGATGGCGTCGTAGACCGCCGGGTTGCGTTCGGCGAAGTCCAGGTAGGCGCGGCCAAGGGCGTGCACCCGGGCGCGCGGGCCGTTCGCGGCGGCGGTCGCCGCCCGTACCGCCACGGCCAGCTCGGCGGCGCCCTGAAGGGCGACGGCGCCGATGATCTCGCGTTTGCCGCGGAAGTGGCCGTAGAGGACGGGCTGGCTGTATTCGATGCGCTCGGCCAGCCGGCGGGTGGTGACCGCGTCCCACCCCTGCTGCTCGGCGAGCTCGCGGGCGGTCGCCACGATGAGGCGCTCGCGCTCCGCCCGTTCACGTTCCTTGCGTTCCTGTACCGACATGGCTAGATCCTAGCACCGCTAGACAAGAGAGCGTCGGTAGGTCTAGCGTTGCCTCATCGGCTAGCGGCACTAGATTTCGAGAGGGATCGTCATGCTCAACGCACTTGAGGTCTTCACCACCGTCGTCGTAGGAGTGATGGTGGGGGTGGAGTTCTCCGTCGCCTTCGTCATGAACCGGATCTTCAACGCCCTCCCGGAGGACAGCGGCCAACTCGCCCGCGCTCACGGGGGCCGGATGCTCGGCGCCGTCATGCCCTTCTGGTACATCGGCTCGATGGTCCTCGCCGCGATCTGGGCCGTCGCCCGATGGGGTGAGCACGGCGCGGGTCTCGTCGTCACCGCCGGCGGGCTGCTGATCGTCAGCGTGGTCATGTCGATTCTGCTGCTCGTCCCGATCAACAACCGGGGCAAGACCTGGACCCCCGAGAACCGGCCCGCCGACTGGAAGGAGCAGATGAACCGCTGGGACCGCTACCACTACGCCCGCGTCGCCGTCATCATCGCCGCCTTCGCCTTCCTCGTCGCCGCCCTCGTCTGACCCACCGCGCGAGACCCGCGAGGTCGCGGGCACGACGAAACCGGCCCTGCCGCACGCGGCGGAGGGCCGGTTCTGCCGTGGTGGGCTCAGAAGGTGAGGGCGTCGGCCATCTCGGTCTGCCAGTAGGTGACGTAGCCGTTGTCGTCCCAGTACGTCCGCGCCGGGAGCGTCAGCTCAGTCGGGGCGCCGGTGGAGCCCGCCGCGTTCCTGCCGGAGAAGTTCACCTGGAGGTGGGCGGCCCTGCGCGGGGCCGGGCCGGTGCCGGGCTCGCCGGTCAGGCCGATGGCGGCGTACGCGGACCGGCCCGGGTCCAGCGTCACGACGGCCTGCGGCCGGCTGCTCTCCAGGATCGGGAACACGGCCTGTGCGTCGTCGAAGCGGAGCTTGGGCGCGTAGTACGCGTAGCAGGGGCGGTCCCCCGTGTTCGTCACGGTCAGCAGCAGGTGGTTGATCGGGCGGCTCGCCTTGCTGACGACGGTCTTGGTGTTCCCGCCGGTGCAGGTGACGGGCGTGCGGTCCGGGGCGCTGGGCTTGCGGGGCGTGGAGACGGCGGACTTCTTCGCCTCTGTCTCGGCGGGGGGTGTGATGCGCTTGGGCGCGCTTCCCGTGGTGGTGCCGTCCGTGTCGGTGCCGGTGGCGTCCTTCTCCGGCGCGGCGGCCGGGGGCGTGGACGGCTCGGCGGTGGAGTGTGCCGCCGGAGCGGCCGCACCCGCCTTGGCGCTGTCGTTGCCGCTGCCGGCGTCGCTGCCGCACGCGGTGAGCGAGAGGGCGGCCAGGAGGGCGCCGGTGGCCAGGACGGTGGTGCGGACGCGGTTGCTGCGCATGGTGGTACTCCCCGTGAAGTCGTGTGAAGTGGTGCGGTGTGTGCCGATGAGGGTGGGCGGCCGTTCCCCCGGCTGTTCCCCCGGCCGCTTTTCCCCGCCGTTTCCCCCTGGGACGCTCAGTACTGGAGCGCGTCGTCCATGCTCATCTGCCAGTAGGTGACGCTGAGGCTGCTGTCCACGTACACGCTCCTGGCCAGCGGCACCTTGACCGCCGAGCCGGTGGAGCCACCGTCGCGGGACTGGAAGCTGACGCTCAGGTCCTTGGTGTCGTAGCCGTTCGTTCCACTGCCGTCGGCGGCCGACGTCATGACGCCGGCGTAGACCGACTGCCCCGGGTCGATGGTCGC
Organism: Streptomyces sp. A0642; assembly: GCF_004795105.1. GTDB lineage: Bacteria > Actinomycetota > Actinomycetes > Streptomycetales > Streptomycetaceae > Streptomyces. Next base: position 27,115 of record NZ_SSBL01000047.1, read on the forward strand.
CACTGCCTGCGGCTTGCTGTCCTCGAAGGTGTTCGGGACGGACTGGGCCTCGCCGAACCGCAGGTACGGGTAGGCGTAGGCGTTGCACGCCTTCGAACCGGTGTTGGTCATCGTCAGCAGCATGTGGTTGACCGGCCGCTGGACCGCGGTCATCGTCAGCTTGGTGTTCGCACCGGTGCAGGCCAGGCGGACGACGCCGTCGTCGTCCTGCGGCTTGCCGGCGGACGCGCCGTCCCCGGAGCCCGAGCCGGAGGAGCCCGAACCCGAGCCCTTGTCCGAGCCGGCGGTGTCCTCGTCCCCGCCGGTGGAGGGGGCCGCCGTCTCCTTGTCCTTGTCACCGGAGACGCCGGAGTTCGCCGCCGGGCTCTTGGCGGTGGAGTCGGGCGAAGCGGAAGCGAGGGCGTCGTACGGCGGGGGGTTGTCCTCCTGGCAGGCGGTCAGCGCGAAGGAGGCGATCAGTGCGGCAGCTCCGAGAACGGAGGTGCGGGCGGCGCGGTGGAAGCGAAGGTTGCGCATGAGGTCTTTTCCCATCGGAAGGTGTCGTCGGGTGTGGGGCGCCGCTTTGGCGCACCGGTGACGGACGGTTGTACTGGACAATGACGTGGGGTCAGAGGTTCCACAGGAGTGCGATGACGGTCGTGACCGAGGCGATCAGGACTCCTGCGGCCACCGCATCGGTGAGGCTGAGTTGATGACGAGTACGCACGGCGGCTCCCGGTGACGGGCACGTCGGAGGTGTACGAGTCGCGCTGCTTGCCCTGGCCGGGGTGCTGCTGCGGTGTGTTCCACCATCGTGTCCGGCGCTCGGATCCGGTGGCAACGGTTGCCGGCCGGTACGGGACGCTGGAACGGAAAAAGAGCCTCTGACCTGCGATGACAGCACCTGCCTGGGACGCCGTTCCGGGAGGGTAGGAGAGGGGAACGGTCAGGGTGGGCACGGAGATCCAGGACTTCGCCGCATTGCTCAGGGCGCTGAAGCAGCGCTCCGGGCTGAGCTACGGAGCGCTGGCCCAGAAGTTGCACATGAGCACCTCCACGCTTCACCGGTACTGCAACGGGGACGCGGTTCCGCACGACTACGCGCCCGTCGAACGCTTCGCGCGGGTGTGCCGTGCGACGTCGGACGAACTGGTCGCGCTGCACCGGCAGTGGATCCTCGCCGACGAGGCCAAGCGCCGGGGGGCGTTGAGGGGGGCGGAGGCGTCCGGGCCGGCCGGGCCGGCGGCGGTGACGGCTGCGGCGGTGACGGACGGGCTCGCGGCCTCGCCGCCGGGGGAGCCGGTGGGCCCGGAGCCGGAGCCGGAACCCGAACCGGAACCGGAATCAGCGGCGGAGACGGTGCCGGTGCCGGATGCGGTCACCGGCTCCGAGGCCGAGGACGTGACACCCGATGCCCGGCCCGCGGGTGCCGCGCCGGCCACCGGCCGGTTCTCCGGCAAGCGGCTGCGGGTCCTGCTCGCGGCCGTCGCGGTCGTGGGACTCACCGTGCCAACCGCGCTGGCCATCAGCCACTACTCGGGTGACCGCGCCCCCGAGAAGAGGATGGACGCGCCCCGCACCAGCGCACCGGTGACGCCGAGCCGCGGTGGCGGCGTGTCCCCGTCGCCGAGTCCTTCGAAGCCCTCGCCGTCCGCGACCAGCGGTATCGCGAAGCCCTCCGCCACGGCCACGAAGTCCACGGCTTCCCCGGGGGCGGGCGGCAAGGGGGAGGAGCGCAGCGTGTTCCAGGGGGTGCCGGTGACCTCCACCATCAGTTCGTACAACTGGGACTGGCCCTGCGACCAGTACTACCTGCTCGACCGGGATCCCAAGGGCATGCCGCCGGTGCCCGACGTCCAGGACCGGGCCAGGCGCAACTGGTCGGCGCAGCTGGGCGGGGTGGACGCGGGAAAGATGCTGATCGAACTCACCCTGCAGGGAGCGTCGCAGCAGGCCGTCGTCCTGACCGCGCTCCACGTCCGGGTGGTGAAACAGGCGCCGGCCAACGACTGGCCCGCGTACTCGATGGGCGAGGGCTGCGGGGGCGGCATCACGCCGCAGACGTTCGACATCGACCTGGACGACGGCGCGCCCGTATCGCGGCCGGTCGCCGGTGAGGACGGCGGCGGAGTCGTCGCGGCGAAGAACTTCCCGTACCGGGTGAGCTCCACCGACGTGGAGGTGTTCCACCTCGACGCGCACACCGAGGACCACGACGTGACCTGGTACCTGGAGCTGGACTGGTCCAGCGGCGGCCGGAAGGGGACGCTGCGCATCGACGACAACGGCAAGCCGTTCCGTACGGCCGGCATGCGGAACCGGCCCGTGTACGGCTACCAGCCCGATACGGCCAGGTGGGAGGACATCTCGGCCACGCTGGAGGGGCAGGGCAACTGACGAGGTCCGGCTCATGGGGCCGGGGGCCGGCCGGGGATGGCGCCGGTGGGACCGGCCCGGGCCCGCCGGCCGGGGATGGCGCCCGTGACTCGCGCCATCCCCTTCAACGCGTCGTCGGTCAGGCGCGCTTGCGGCGGCGTGCCATCACGACCAGGCCGGCGCCCGCGGCGAGGACCGCCGCGCCGCCGATGACGATCGGGACCGTGCCGCTGCTGCCGGTCGAGGCCAGGTCGCCCTCACCGCCGCCGGTGCCCGGTGCGGTGCTGCCGGACGGGGTCGCGGTGGCGCCGGGCGTGGCGGAGCCGGACGGGCTGCCGGACGGGGTGGCGCTCGGGGACGGCGAGGTCACCGGGGGAGACGAGGTGCCCGTCGCGGGCGGCGTCGTCGCCGGGGTGCTGCTCGGGGTCGTACCGGGCGACGGGGTCTGGCCGCCGGGGACCTCGGGGAGGCAGCCGGTGAAGGGGAAGTGGTGCGTCTCGGCCCCGCCCGAACCGTGCAGGGAGGCCACCCACACCGAACCGTTGACCGGCGCCCCGTTGCCGAGGTCCAGGTGGGCCCCGGGGGCGAGCACGCTGCCGGGCCAGGCGGCCTGGCTGTTCTTGGAGATCTTGTCCGCGTCGGGGAAGTTCCACAGGAGCTTGGCCCGGACCTTGCCGTCGGACGCGCTCTGCTGCTTGTCGTCCAGGACGAAGTCCTGACCACCCGACAGGAAGAAGCTGGTGGTGCCGGCGGTCGCCATGTCGTAGTCCCGGCCGCTGACGTTGACGATCGTCGTCGCTCCGGCCGGGACCTTGAGGAAGACCTCCTTGGCCTTCTCCAGCTCGTCGGCCGGCACCGCGAAGACGTTGCGTCCGCTGTCGCCGCTCTCCAGCGTCAGCCGGTCTCCCTCGAGGCGGACCCGGGCGCCGGGGGTCGCGGACTCCTTGGCCAGCGCGGCGGAGTAGGACCGGAGCTTGGCGAACTCCGCGTCGAAGTCGATGAGATCGGCCTGCTTGGCGAAGGTGCCGTGGTGCAGGTCGACGGCGCGGCCCGTGACCGTGCCGCCCACCACCGCGTTGCCCTTCATCACGACGGTGTCGGAACCGCCGTTGACCAGGTCGCCCCGGACGACGAGTGCCGCCCGGCCGGGCAGCGCGTCGACCTCGGCGGCCGACAGTTCGTTGCCGACGCTGAACCCGCCCCGGAAGTCGGCGTTGCCGCCGACGGCCACGGCGCCCTCGGCGTCGGGGGAGTGGACGTCGTCGCCGAGGACGAACTCGCCGTACTTGCCGGCGATTCCGAAGACGTCGGTGGTGCAGTCCGCCGCGGCGGGAGCGGCCTGGGCGGCCGGGGCGACGGTGAGCCCGAGTACCAGGGCACCGCCGAGCGCTGCGAGGGCAGCAGTGGTGGGTATACGCATGTTGCGTGGTTCTCCTGCGGGGCAGTTATGAAGGTTCTGGAGGTTCTGTGGCGACTCCGGCCATGATTTTCTACAGATGAAAATTGGTCAAGTCCAATGGCGGGTCGGCTCGGTGGGCCCGCGCACGGAGGCGGTGGGCCGGGCACGGAAGCGGTGGGCCCGCCGGCGGAAGGGGCGGGCCGGCGTACGGAAAGGGGCGGGGCCCGGCACACACGTCGGTGTGCCGGGCCCCGCCCCTGTCGTCGGGCGGTGCGCGATCAGAGCCGCTCGGGGGTCCTGATGCCGAGCAGCGCCATGCCCCGGTGCAGGGTGCGGGCGGTGAGCTCGACCAGGAAGAGGCGGTTCTCGACCACCTCGGCCGGGTTGTCGTCGCTCAGG
>NZ_SSBL01000048.1 GCF_004795105.1 Streptomyces sp. A0642
GCGCCCCCGTGGTGCGTCGCCGTGCGGTGACTTCCGGCCGTCGGGCCGGGTGAACCCGTCTCCGTCCGACGGCGGGGCGGCCCGCACCGTACGCTTACCGAGGAGTAGCGCAGCGGGGCCGGGAGGAAGTCGACGTGGGTGCTGTGAAGAGCAAACGGATGCCGCGCGCGGTGCGTGAGCAGCAGATGATGGATGCCGCGGTGCGGATCTTCGGGCGGCGCGGTTTCCGTGCGGCCTCCATGGACGAGATCGCCGAGCTGGCCGGGGTGTCCAAGCCGTTGGTCTATCTCTACCTGAATTCCAAGGACGAACTCTTCTCCGCCTGTATCGCCCGGGAGGCGGAAGCGCTGATCACAGCCGTGCGGGCGGGGGTGGAGCCGGGGCAGCCGGCCGACCGGCAACTGTGGGCGGGGCTGCGGGCGTTCTTCACGCACACGGCGGAGAACCCGGACGGCTGGGCGGTGTTGTACCGGCAGGCGAGGACGCACGGGGAGCCGTTCGCCGGTGAGGTGAACGTGATGCGTGAGGAGATCGTTGCGTTCGTGACGGGTCTGATCGGGGCCGCGGCGCGCGAGGTGCACCGTGATCCCGCGCTCGCGGACCGGGATGTGGCGGGGCTGGCGCAGGCGTTGGTGGGCGCCGCGGAGTCGCTCGCCGGGTGGGCGAACGAGACTCCGGGCGTCTCCGCGAAGGAGGCCGCGGCCACCTTGATGAACTTCTCCTGGGCGGGTCTCGAGAACCTCATGAACGGCCGTCCGTGGCAGCCTCCCGTGCAGGGCGCGCCGTCGTCCCGGTGAGGTGGACGCGGTCGCCGGAGCCGCGGAGCTGGAAGGCCGTGCCGTCCGAGGCGTAGGTGACGGTGCCGGGCAGCAGGACGGGGGCCTTGAAGTCGGCCCGCACGGCGTGGATCAGGTGGGGCCGGGGGGCCTCGGCGAGGCAGCGGGCGACGGTCCACATGCCGTGGGCGATGGCCCGGGGGAAGCCGAAGAGCCGGGCGGTCAGGGGGTACAGGTGGATCGGGTTCCGGTCGCCGGAGGCCGCCCCGTAGCGCCGGCCCAGGTCGGCGGGCAGCCGCCATTCGGTGACGGCGGGGAGATGCGGACCGGGTGCGGCGGGAGCCGCGTGTCCGGGTGCGGGGGTGGCGGTGGCCGCCGGTTCGGTGGCGGTGGGAGCCTCCGCGTCGGGCGTGGCGTGGCGTGAGAGGTAGCCGCTGCGGGACTCCCACACCAGCTCGCCCGCCAGCCGCGCCTCGGTCGCGACGGTCACTTCGGTGCCGCGCCGGTGCGGGGCCAACTCGACTGCGTAGACCGAGAGTTCGAGCCGGTCCGTGGGGTGGAGCGTCCGGTGGGCGGTGATCTCGATCCAGGTGTGGACGAGTCCGGTGACCGGCAGCGGGAAGCGGCGCCCGGTCATCAGCCGCATGGCGAGCGGGAACGCCAGGACGTGGGGGTAGGTCACCGGGAGGGCGTCCGGGCCGGTGAAGCCGCAGATCCTGCGGTACGCGGCCAGGGGGCCGGGGGCCACCGGTGCGGCCGGCCGGTGCGCCACGACGGCCGGCAGGGTGGCGCCGGGGCGGCCCGCCCGCTTGAACGGGGAGGTGACGGCGCCGCGCGCCAGGGACAGCGCCAGACTCGGCATGCGCGTCATCACGCTCCCAGCAGGCTCTGGCCGCAGACGCGGACGATCTGGCCGTTGACGGCGCTCGACGCGGGCTGGGCGAACCAGGCGATGGTCTCGGCGACGTCGACCGGGAGGCCGCCCTGCGAGAGGGAGTTCATCCTGCGGCCCGCCTCCCTGATGAAGAGGGGGACGGCCGCCGTCATCCTCGTCTCGATGAAGCCGGGGGCCACCGCGTTGACGGTGACGCCGTGGCCGGCGGCGGCGCGCGGGGCCAGCGAGCGGACCAGGCCGATGACGCCGGCCTTGCTGGCCGCGTAGTTGGTCTGGCCGTTGTTCCCGGCGATGCCGGCGATGGAGGCGGTGGCGACGATCCGGCCGCCGTGGCGGAGGGTGCCGTTTTCGAGCAGCGCGTCGGTGGTGCGCAGCACGCTGTCGAGGTTGACGTCGATGACCTGGGCCCAGCGGTCGGCGGGCATGTTGGCGAGGCGGCGGTCGCGGGTGATGCCGGCGTTGTGGACGAGGATGTCGAGGCCGTCCGGGGCGGCGGCGGCGATCCGTCCGGCCGCGTCGTCCGCGGTGATGTCCAGTGGCAGGGCGGTGGCGCCGAGCCGGTCGGCGGTGCGGGTCAGCTCGTCCTGGGCCTGCGGGACGTCCAGGCAGATGACGTGGGCGCCGTCGCGCGCGAGGACGGAGGCGACGGATGCGCCGATGCCGCGGGCGGCGCCGGTGACGAGTGCCGTGCGTCCGGCGAGCGGGGCGGCCCAGTCGGCGACGGGGCCGGGGGCGGCGTCGGTCAGCTCGATGACCTGGCCGCTGATGTACGCGGACCTGGGCGAGAGCAGGAAGCGCAGGGTGGATTCGGCGGCGGCGACGGCGCCGGGTGCGAGGCGCAGCAGCTGCACGGTGGCGCCCTTGCCGATCTCCTTGCCCAGGGAGCGTACGAATCCTTCGAGGGCTTGCTGGGCGGCGGCCTGGTGGTGGTCCTCGGGGGAGGGGCGCGTGCCGAGGACCACGACACGGCCGCCCGGTGCGAGGGAGCGCACGACGGGGTGCAGTGCGGCGTGGACGGCTCCGAGCCCGGCGGCGGTGTCGACGGCCGTCGCGTCGAGGACGATTCCGGCCGGCCGGTCGGCGCGGGCCACGACCTCCGGGCCGCACGCGGCGAGGACGGTGGCCAGTTCGTCCGTGACGGCGGAGTCTTTGGCGGTGAGGTGGACGACCGGGCCGGGCAGCGTGGGGGTCTCCAGGGACCAGCGGCGCAGGTGGGCGGGCTGGGGCAGGCCGAGTCTCCGGGTCAGGAATCGGCCGGTTGCTGTGCCGGTGAGGTGCAGATAGCGGTCGGCCATTGTCCAGACTCCCTGCGCGGTCGTAGATTTACTTCTGAGTAAGGTTACTCAGGAGTCAGGAGTTGGTCGAGATGAGTTGGTCGAGTTGATCCCCCTCGCACTCCCGCAGCCCCGCAGGGTCGCGGTCATCGGCGGCAGCCGTATCCCGTTCGCGCGCTCCGACGGGCCCTACGCGCGGGCCTCCAACCAGCAGATGCTCGGCGCCGCGCTGGACGGCCTGGTCGAGCGGTTCGGGCTCCAGGGCCGCCGGGTCGGCGAGTTCGTCGCGGGCGCGGTGCTCAAGCACAGCCGCGACTTCAACCTGGCCCGGGAGACCGTGCTCGGCTCGCGGCTCGACCCGCGCACCCCCGCGTACGACGTCCAGCAGGCCTGCGGCACGGGCCTCCAGGCGGTGATCGCCGCCGCGAACAAGATCATGCTCGGGGCGGTCGACTCCGCGATCGCGGGTGGCGCGGACACCACGAGCGACGCGCCGCTCGGCGCAAACGACGAACTGCGCCGCCTGCTGCTGGAGGCCCGGCGCGCGAAGTCGACGGGCGGCAGGGTGAAGGCGCTCGCGGGCGTACGCCCCCGGCACCTCGTCCCGGACATCCCGCGCAACGCCGAACCGCGCACCGGTCTCTCGATGGGCGACCACGCGGCCCTCACCGCCCGGCAGTGGGGCATCAGCCGTGCGGAGCAGGACCTCCTCGCCGCCACCAGCCACCGGCGGCTCGCCGCCGCGTACGAACGGGGCTTCCTGGACGACCTCGTCGTCCCCTACCTCGGCCTGGAGCGCGACCAGAACCTGCGCCCCGGCTCCACCGTGGAGAAACTCGCCACGCTGAAGCCGGTGTTCGGCGCCGGCCACCCGGACGCGACGATGACCGCGGGCAACTCCACGCCGCTCACGGACGGCGCCGCGACCGTGCTGCTGGCGAGCGAGGCGTGGGCCGAGCGGCAGGGCCTGGAGCCGATGGCGTACCTCTCCCTGTACGAGACGGCCGCGGTCGACTACGTGAACGGCGACGACGGGCTGCTGATGGCGCCCGCCCACGCGGTGCCGCGGATGCTGGAGCGGGCCGGGCTGACCCTCGGGGACTTCGACCTGTTCGAGATCCACGAGGCCTTCGCCTCCCAGGTGCTGGCCACACTGGCCGCCTGGGAGAAGCAGGGGCTGGCGCCCGTCGACCGGGACAGGCTCAACGTGGCGGGGTCCTCACTCGCGACCGGGCACCCGTTCGCGGCGACGGGCGCGCGGATCGTCGCCACGCTCGCGAAGCTCCTCGCCGAACGCGACGCCCCGGGCCGGGGGCTGATCTCGGTCTGCGCGGCGGGCGGTCAGGGGGTCACGGCGATTCTCGAACGTCCCTGAAGCGCAGCCACGTTGATGAGGGTTCGGCGAAGGCATCAGGGCCGGTCGCCGGACGGACCAGGTGAACCGCCCGACCCCGATGCCGAGGAGCCGCACGTGTCCACGCCACCCGCACCTTCCCCCGCCACCCCCGTCCTGGTCGAGCCGACGAAGGTCAGGGACGCCGACGGCAGCGTCCGGCAGGTCTCCGTACCGGCGTTCGCGCGGCCCCTCCGCCGCGGCTCGCTCGCCGAGATCCCGTTCGACAACGCCCGCGAGGCGCCCTCGGTGGCCGTACTCAGCCGCAAGCAGCCCGACGGCAGCTGGCAGGACGTGACGGCCGCCGAGTTCGCGGCCGAGGTCCTCGCCGTCGCCAAGGGCCTGATCGCGGAGGGACTGCGGGGCGGCGAGCGCATCGCGATCATGGCGCGGACGACCTACGAGTGGACGCTCCTCGACTTCGCCTCCTGGGCCGCCGGCCTCGTCACCGTCCCCGTCTACCCGACCTCGTCCGCCTTCCAGGCCCGCTGGATCCTCCAGGACTCCGGCGCGGTCGCCTGCGCGGTCGAGACGGCCGAACAGGGCCGCGTCATCAGCCAGGAACGCAAACAGCTCGGCGACCTCACCCACCTCTGGCAGTTCGACACGGGCGCGCTCGGGCGGCTGAAGAAACTCGGTGAGAACATTCCGGACGCCGTCGTCGCCGCACGCCGCGCCACCCTGGATCCGACGACCGCGGCCACCCTCATCTACACCTCGGGCACCACCGGCCGTCCCAAGGGCTGCGTGCTGACGCACGGCAACTTCTTCGCCGAGGTCGACAACGCCATCGAACTGCTGCACCCGGTCTTCAAGTCCGTCAGCAAGTACCCGGCGTCCACTCTGCTGTTCCTGCCGCTGTCGCATGTCTTCGGCCGGATGGTCGCGATCGGCTGTCTGCGCGCCCGGGTGCGCCTCGGCCACGCCCCGTCCATCCGGACGGAGGACCTGCTCGCCGATCTCGCCGGCTTCAAACCGTCGTTCCTGCTGGCGATCCCCTACGTGCTGGAGAAGGTCTACAACACCGGCCGGGCCACCGCGGAGAGGATGGGCCGTGCCTCGTCCTTCGACCGGGCGGCGCGGATCGCCCAGCGCTACGGCCAGGCCGTGGAGGCCGCCGAACACGGCACGGGTCCGGGCCCGGGCCTCGGCCTGCGCGCCGCCCGGGCGCTCTACGACCCGCTGGTCTACCGCCGCATCCGGGCCGCGCTCGGCGGCCACGTGCGGTACGCGATCTGCGGCGGCTCCCCGCTGGGCCGCCGCCTCGCCGCCTTCTACGCGGGCGCCGGCATCGAGATCTTCGAGGGTTACGGACTGACGGAGACCACGGCAGCCGCCACCGTCACCCCGCCGCTGAAACCCCGCCTGGGCACGGTCGGCTGGCCGATGCCCGGCACCGCCGTGCGCATCGCGGAGGACGGCGAGGTGCTGCTCAGCGGAGGCCAGGTGTTCCAGGGCTACTGGGACGCCGCGCGGGGCGAGGCCGTCCCCGTCCTGGACGGCGGCTGGTTCGCCACCGGTGACCTGGGCGTGCTCGACGAGGACGGCTACCTCACGATCACCGGGCGCAAGAAGGACATCATCATCACCTCGGGCGGCAAGAACGTCGCCCCGGCCCCGCTGGAGGACTGGCTGCGCGCCCACCCGCTGGTCAGCCAGTGCATGGTGATCGGCGACAACCGCTCGTTCATCACCGCCCTGATCACCCTGGAGCCTGACGGGCTCGCCCACTGGCGGCAGATGAAGAGGAAGCAGGACGTCCCGATGCGCGAACTCGTCCATGACGAGGAACTGCGCACGGTGCTGCAACGCGCGGTGGACGAGGCCAACCGGCTGGTCTCCCGGGCCGAGTCGATCCGCAAGTTCACGATCCTGCCCGTGGACTTCACGGAGGCCGGCGGTCATCTGACGCCGTCCCTGAAGCTGAAACGGGAAGCGGTCGAGCGGGACTTCGAGGCGGAGATCGAGGAGTTGTACCGCAAGTAGGGCGAGTCGGCGAGAGGGCCGGGCCCGGCTCCCCCGTGGGATCCGGGCCCGGCCCGCGGGCGCACGCCTCAGCGTGCTCGACGTCCTTGGGGCGCCCACGGAACGGGAACCGTCTTCGGAGCGGGAGGTGCGTCCGCGGAGGGACCGCGGCCGGGAGAGGAAGCAGGGACGGACTCCCGCACGACGCGGGAGGGATCGGGGGCGGTGCCGCCGGGGAACTGGCCGGGGTGGTCGACGATGCCGACGGCCAGGCGGGAGGCGGAAAGGAGGCGTCCGGAGTTCCGGTCGGTCCGGGTGCCGTGGTAGGCGTACGTGCGGGCGTCCAGGAAGAGGTACTCACGCGTGTGGAGCCGGTCGTGGACATCGAAGGCGATGGTGAGCCCCGGCCGGCCGGCCGCGTCGCGCATCGGCGTGCCGACCAGCTCGGTTCCGGGGATCAGCGCCAGCGCCCGGTAGAGCGCGGCGTTGATCCGCGGGGGGATGCTCGGCTCGTTCTGCAGGATGTACAGGATCCTGGCGAACTGCGCTCCGGGAGTGTCGGCCGCAGGGGGTTCCGGACGTGCCTCGCTGTGGCGGAGGGCCGCGAGAGGGTCCGCCTCGGCGCCGAAGAACGGGTCGGTGCTCACCCGCGCGAGGAGCTCGCGGGGGTCGGTGGGCAGCCGGGACAGCGCCTCGCGGGTGTCCCGGGGACGGTCCCCGACCTTCTCCGGCTTCTGGGGGTTCAGGTCCTCCACGACGACGGCCGGGCGGCTGCCGGTGCCGGACGTCCTGAGGAACGCGTGCTCGGCCCCGTCGTACCGCTTCCAGGACGGATCGCGCACGCAGTCGTCCATGCAGACCACGGTGCGGGTGTACACCCACTGGTGGGTGCCGGGCTTCTCGTCCGGGCCCTGCGCGGCGTTGAGCGCCGCGGCGTCCAGTACCTGGGCGACCGTCATGGTCCGCACGGGCGCGGTCTGCGTGCCCCGCCCGCCCGAGGTGGCGACCAGGGCGGTGGCCACCGTACACGCGGCCAGGCCCGCCCATGCGGTCCGTCGGACACCGGGCCGTGCCAGGACGCGGCGGGCGGTCACCGGCGCGTCGGCCCGGGACGTCTCCTCGGCGGCACGTTCGGCCCGCGCTCTTTCCAGGACGGCCAGTTCCGCACCGAGTCGCTGCTTGAATCCGGTCGGGGTGTTCATCGGGAGACCTCCGCAAGGGGAACGGGGAGAGGGCCGGGCGGGTTGGTGCGCCCGGCGCGCAACGCGGCGCGGGCACGGTGCAGACGGACGCGGGCGGTCGCCTGCGAGATCCGGAGGACCATCGCGGCCTCCTTCGTGGTCAGGCCGTCCACGGCGACCAGGTCGATCACCGCGCGCAGCGGCTCGGACAGCGCGGCGTGCCGGGTCAGCAGGTCCCTGGCCTCCCGCTCGGCGTCGATGCGCTCCTCGAAGCGCTGCACGTCCTGTTCGTCGAGCAGCCGGCGGCCGCTCAGCGTGGCGACCGCCAGCCGCTCACGGGCCGCATGGCGGGCCTGGGAGGCCAGCGTGTTGCGGGCGATCCCGTAGAGCCACATCAGATGCGTGCCGCGCCCGGGGTCGTAGCCGTCGAAGGCCTCCAGTGCCGCCACGAAGACGTCGGCGGTCAGGTCGGCGGCCAGGTGCCGGTCCGCGGTCCGGCGGGTGACGAAGCCGAGGACGGCGTCGAAATGCGCCTCGTACATCTCGCCGAACGGAGTCCGGCTCCGTCCGGGTTCGTGCGTGGGTCCGTGCACGCGGGACCTCCATCTCGGCTCTGCAGTCTGTCACCCGTCACTTGGCCCGGAAGCGGGGAACCGTTACTTCCCGCAGGTCAGGGAGGTGCCGCCGGCGAAGGGCGGACCCTGTTCCGGGGCTGCCCCTTGCCTGTTGACCCGCCGGGGACGACGATGGCCCCGCTCGTCATGTGACGGGTCGTCAGATGACTGTCAGGCCGCGTGAGGGGAAGGAGGCCGTTCGGTGCCGATACTGCCCGCCGGACCGCTGTCGTACGGGATGCAGCTCCCGATCCAGTCGCAGAGCGCCATCTACGCAGAGCCGTGGGAGGCCGGGGCCACCCCGGACGACCTCGCCGAGATCGCCCGCACCGCCGACCGCGCCGGGTTCACCTACCTGGCGACCTGCGACCACGTCGCCATCCCGAGACGGCTCGCGGGGGCGATGAGCACCGTCTGGTACGACCCGGTCGCCACGCTCGCCTTCCTCGCCGGGATCACCGAGCGCGTCCTGCTCATGAGCCATGTCGCGGTCGTCGGCCTGCGGCACCCGCTGGCCACCGCCAAGCAGTACGCCACCCTCGACCACCTCAGCGGCGGCCGGCTGATCCTCGGGGTCGGGGCCGGGCATGTGCGCGAGGAGTTCGAGGCGCTCGGGGCGGACTTCGACGGGCGGGGCGCCGTGCTCGACGAGAGCGTCGACGCGCTCAGGGCCGCGCTCGGGCCCGAGGAGTACCCGGAGTTCGCGGGGGAGCGGTTCTCGTTCAGCGGTCTCGGGCAGCTGCCCCGGCCCGCCCAGGAACGGGTGCCCGTCTGGGTGGGCGGTTCCTCGCCCGCGGCGGTGCGCCGGGCCGCCGTGCGCGGGGACGGCTGGCTTCCGCAGGGCGACCCGCGGGAGAAGCTGCCCGCGCAGATCGGGCGGCTGCACGCGCTCCGCGAGGAGGCGGGCGTCGCCGGGCCGATCGTCGTCGGGGCCATCACCGAACCGCTGTACGTGGGGGAGCCGGGCTGGTCCGTGGGGCGGCGCACGCTCAGCGGGAAGCCGGAGGCCCTCGCGGAGTCCCTGCGGGAGTACGGCGCGATGGGGGTGCACCAGATCCAGGTGCGCTTCCGCAGTCGCGGCAGGAGTGAACTGACCGATCAGATGGCGGCGTTCGCCGCCGACGTCGCACCTCACCTCGGCACACTCGACAGGTAGGAGTCAGGCCATGGGCAAGCTGGACGGGCGGGTCGTGCTGATCACCGGCGCGGCGCGCGGACAGGGTGAGCAGGAGGCGCGGCTCTTCTCCGCCGAGGGGGCGCGGGTGGTGCTCGCCGATGTGCTCGACGAGCAGGGCGAGGCGCTGGCCGAGGAGCTGGGCGGGGACACCGCGCTGTTCGTGCACCTGGACGTGAGCCGGGAGGCGGACTGGCAGGCCGCGGTCGCCGCCGCGAAGGGCGCCTTCGGGAAGATCGACGGGCTGGTCAACAACGCGGGCATCCTGCGCTTCAACGAGCTCGTGTCCACTCCGCTGGAGGAGTTCCAGCAGGTGGTGCAGGTCAACCAGGTGGGGGCCTTCCTGGGGATCAGGACCGTCGCGCCCGAGATCGAGGCGGCCGGCGGCGGGACCATCGTCAACACCTCCTCGTACACCGGGCTCACCGGCATGGCGTTCGTCGGCGCCTACGCCGCCACCAAGCACGCCGTGCTGGGGCTGACCCGGGTGGCGGCGGTGGAGCTGGCGGCGAAGGGCATCCGGGTCAACGCCGTGTGTCCCGGCGCGGTGGACACCCCGATGACCAACCCGGCGGCGCTGGACCCGGACGCGGACCCGGAGGAGACGGCGGAGGCCGTGGGCGCGCTGTACAGGAAGCTCGTGCCGCTCGGGCGGATCGGCCGGCCCGAGGAGGTGGCCGCGCTCGCGCTGTTCCTGACCTCGGACGACTCCTCGTACATCACCGGTCAGCCGTTCGTCATCGACGGCGGATGGCTGGCGGGCGTCAGCCTGTTCTGACGGTCCGGCCCGAGCGGCTTACCTGACACGGCGTCAGCTATTGACGGGTCGGGGTGTCGGTGGAACAGTCGGACGCATCAGAATCTGACGGTGCGTCAGAAACGAATGAGGACGGTGAACCCCCTTGGAATTCGGGCTCTTTGTACAGGGGTACGTGCCTGCCGCACGGGCCAAGGCCGACCCCGGGGCAGAGCACAAGGCACTGATCGAGGAGACCGAGTACGTCATCCAGGCGGACAAGTCCGGCTTCAAGTACGCCTGGGCCTCCGAGCACCACTTCCTGGAGGAGTACTCGCATCTCTCGGCCAACGATGTGTACCTGGGCTATCTCGCGCACGCCACGGACCGCATCCACCTCGGATCCGGCATCTTCAATCCGCTCGCCCCGGTCAACCACCCGGTGAAGGTGGCGGAGAAGGTCGCCATGCTCGACCACCTCTCGGAGGGGCGCTTCGAATTCGGCTCCGGGCGCGGGGCGGGCACCCACGAGATCCTGGGGTTCATGCCGGGCATCACCGACATGAACCACACCAAGGAACTCTGGGAGGAGACCATCGCCGAGTTCCCCAAGATGTGGCTCCAGGACGAGTACGTGGGCTTCCAGGGCAAGCACTGGTCGCTGCCGCCCCGCAAGATCCTGCCCAAGCCGTACGGGAAGTCGCACCCGGCGATGTGGTACGCGGCCGGCTCGCCGTCCTCGTACGCCATGGCGGGCAGGAAGGGGCTCGGCGTACTGGGCTTCAGCGTGCAGAAGGTCTCCGACATGGAGTGGGTCGTCGAGTCCTACAAGAACGCCGTCAAGGACGCCGAGCCGGTCGGTGACTTCGTCAACGACAACGTGATGGTGACCTCCACGGCGATCTGCGCCGAGACGCACAAGAAGGCCGTCGAGATCGCGGTGGGCGGCGGGCTGAACTACCTCCAGTCGCTGCTGTTCCGCTACCACGACACGTTCCCCCGGCCGGAGGGCATCCCGGAGTGGCCGGAGCTGCTGCCGGAGTACTCCGAGGAGATCATCGAGCTGCTGATCGCCGAGGAGCTGATGATCTGCGGCGACCCGGACGAGGTGCTGGGGCAGTGCCGGCGGTGGGAACAGGCGGGGGCGGACCAGCTGAGCTTCGGGCTGCCGATCGGGATCAGTCCCGAGGACACGCTGAACTCGATCCGGCTGATCGGTGAGCACGTGATCCCGAAGATCGATACGGACCCGGTGCACCGGACCTCGCGCTTCCGCGACGCGGCGTAGCCGGGCTCGGGTTCCGGGGCGCCGCCCCCCGTATCCACGCTCCTCGATCTCCCCCCCCCCGCTTCGTCCGGGGGGACCCGAGGGCCTGAGCCGCCCGGCGCGGCTCGCCCTTGCCCGGGGCCTGAGGCCGCCCCAGGGCCCGGATCCGCCCTGCGGGGCTGAGGAACGGGCGGCGTCTTCCCGGACCGCCGCTCCGCGAGCCGGGGTGCGTACCGCGGCCGTACGCACCCCGGCGCACACCACGTCCGGACACCACGGAAGGGACCCGTCATGCTCGACCACCTCATTCGCGGAGCGACCGTCGTGGACGGCGGCGGCGGGCCCTCCTACCCCGCGGACGTGGGCATCCGGGACGGCCGGATCGCCGTCGTCGCGGAGCCCGGCACGGTCGCCGAGGAGGCGGTCAGCTCCGAGGACGCCACCGGCCTCGTCCTCGCGCCAGGCTTCGTCGACCCGCACACCCACTACGACGCGCAGCTCTTCTGGGACCCGTACGCCACCCCGTCGATGAACCACGGCGTCACCACCGTCGCCGGCGGCAACTGCGGGTTCACCCTCGCCCCGCTCCACCCGGACCGCCCCGAGGACGCCGACTACACCCGGCGCATGATGGCGAGGGTCGAGGGCATGGCGCTGAAGGCGCTGGAGGAGGGCGTCGACTGGAGCTGGTCCAGCTTCCGCGAGTACCTCGACGCACTCGACGGGCGGATCGCCGTGAACGCCGGGTTCATGGTCGGCCACTGTGCTCTGCGCCGTCACGTCATGGGCGCCGACGCGGTGGGCGGCCGGCCCACGCCCGCCCAGCTCGACGCCATGCTCGCCCTCCTGCACGACGCGATGGACGCCGGGGCGTGGGGCCTGTCCACCACCCAGTCCTCCACGCACTCCGACGGCGACGGGCAACCGGTCGCCTCCCGGCACGCCCTGCCCGAGGAACTGCTCGCGCTCTCCCGGGCCGTCGGCGAGCACGAGGGCACACAGATCGAGGCGATCGTGGCCGGGTGCCTCGACCAGTTCTCGGACGAGGAGATCGACCTGTTCGTCGCCATGACGGCCGCCGCCGGCCGCCCGCTGAACTGGAACGTGCTGACCATCGACGCCGCCGTCCCCGAACGCGTACCGCGCCAGCTGGTCCCCAGTGAACGCGCCCGCCGGGCGGGCGGCCGGATCGTCGCGCTGACCATGCCGATCCTCACCCCGATGAACATGTCGCTCGGCACGTTCTGCGCCCTGAACCTGATCCCCGGCTGGGGCGACATCCTCGCCCTCCCCGTCCCGCAGCGCATCGAGCGGCTGCGCGACGCCGGCACCCGCGCCGAGATGCTGCGCCGCGCCGACAGCAAGGAGGCCGGTGTCTTCCGCCGTCTCGCGAACTTCGGCCGGTACGTCATCGGCGACACCTACAGCGCGGCGAACGAGGGCCTCAGCGGACGCGTCGTCAAGGACATCGCGGCCGAGCGCGGCCAGGACGCCTTCCACTGCCTCGTCGAGATCTGCGCGGCCGACGAGTTGCGGACGGTGCTGTGGCCGATGCCCACCGACAACGACCCCGACTCGTGGGCGCTGCGGCAGCGCACCTGGGAGCACGAGGACGTCATGCTCGGCGGCTCCGACGCGGGCGCCCATCTGGACCGGATGTGCGGCGCCCCGTACACGACCCGCTTCCTCGGCGACTGTCTGCGCGGCCGCAGGCTCGTGCCGCTGGAACGGGCCGTCAAGATGCTGACCGACGACCCGGCCCGGCTCTTCGGCCTGCGCGACCGGGGCCGCGTCGAGGAGGGCTTCCACGCCGACCTCGTGCTCTTCGACCCCGAACGCATCGACGCGGGCCCCGCCACCCTCGTCCACGACCTGCCGGGCGACAGCCCCCGCCTGGACTCCAAGGCGCTGGGCATCGTGTCGGTCCGCGTCAACGGGGTGGAGACCCTGCGCGACGACAAGGTGACCGGCGCGGTCCCCGGGACGGTGCTCCGCTCCGGCCGCGACACCCGGACGGTGAGCACGGCATGACCACCCCGCCCCAGCGCCTGTTCGTCAACGGTGAGTGGACCGAGCCCGCCGGCGGCCACTACGAGGTGATCGACCCGGCCACCGAGGAGGTCGTCGGCCTCGCCCCCGAGGCGAGCCGCGCCCAGGTGTACGAGGCCGCCGCCGCGGCCCGCGACGCCTTCGCCACCTGGTCCCGCACCCGCCCGGAGGAACGCGCCGCCCTCCTCGGCCGCGCCGCCGACCTGATGCAGCGCGACTTCACCGCCCACGCGGCCCTCGCCCAGGCGGAGAGCGGGGCCACCACCGCCACGGCCCGCGGGATGCAGGTCGCCGTCGGCGCGGCCCGGTTCCGGCGGTACGCGAAGGGGGCGCTGGAGCCGGTCGAAGAGGCCGTCCCACCGCAGATCAACGAGGCCGGTCCGATGGGCCGGGCCGGGATCTTCGGGGCGCTCGCCGTCCGCCGGCCGGTCGGCGTCGTCACCTGCATCACCTCGTACAACAACCCCTGGGCCAACCCGGCCGGCAAGATCGCGCCCGCCCTGGCGATGGGCAACACGGTCGTCGTGAAACCGGCCCCGCAGGACCCGCTCTCCGTCTACCGCATGGCCGAGGCGCTCGCGGAGGCGGGCGTCCCGGCGGGCGTCGTGAACGTGGTGAGCGGTTCCGGGCCGGAGGCGGGCGAGGCCGCCGTCGACTCGCCCGACGTCGACATGGTCAGCTTCACCGGCTCCACGGCGGTCGGGCAGCGCATCGCGGAGGTCTGCGGCCGGAGCATGAAGCGGCAGCTGATGGAGCTGGGCGGCAAGGGCGCCGCCGTCGTGCTCGACGACGCGGACCTCGACTCGGCGGTCGCGGGCATCGGGACGACGTTCTCGTTCTACAGCGGTCAGATCTGTACGGCTCCGACCCGGGTCCTGGTCCAACGGGCCCTGCACGACGCGCTGGTCGAGAAGCTCACCGCGTACGCCGGGCATCTGACGGTGGGCGATCCGAGGGCGCGGGGCACGGTCGTCGGCCCGGTCATCTCGGCCGCCCACCGCGACCGCATCGAGTCGTATGTGGAGCTCGGCCGCAAGGAGGGGGCCCGGGTCGTCACGGGCGGCGAACGCCCGGACCCCACCGGCCGGGGCTTCTACGTCGCACCGACGCTGCTGGCCGACTGCACCAACGACATGCGGGTGGTGCGGGAGGAGATCTTCGGCCCGGTCGTGGTGGTCGTCCCCTTCGACGACGAGGAGGAGGGCGTCGCGCTGGCCAACGACAGCGACTACGGCCTGATCGACTACGTCTGGTCGGGCGATGTGGCCCGCGCCTTCCGCGTCGCCCGCCGGCTGCGGGCCGGCGGGGTCGGGGTGAACACCGTCGGCCGCAACATGGAGGCCCCGTTCGGCGGGTTCAAACGGAGTGGTGTCGGACGCGATGTCGGGTCGTACGCCCTGCACGCGTACAGCGAACTCCAGGCGATCGTCTGGCCGGGGTGAGCGGTACCCGGGGTGAGCGGTACCGGGGTGAGCGGTACCGGCCGGCGCGTGGCCCACGCGAGGGAAGGTCTCTCGCCATCAAGTATCTTGACATCGAGAATAACCCCCGGCAGGCTTCCCCAGGTCTGTAGATGTCTTGATGTCGAGATACCGGGGGTGGGCGGTGCGGCGCACGGCGGAAAGCGGAAGCCTTGGGGAGAGGCGGAGCGGGGGCGGGCAGGGGCTGTTGGCCCAGTTGCGGAACCCGCCGGGCGGCCGGGACGCCCGGATCATGCTGCTCGCCCTGGCCGTCGACCGCACCGGCTCCGGCCTGTGGGCGGCCTCCTCGGTCCTCTACCTCACCTTCGTCACGCATCTCAGCCCCCAGCAGATCGGCGTGCTCCTGGGAGCGGCCGGTGTGGCGGGCATCGCCGGTTCGCCCCTGGCCGGACGGCTCGCCGGCCGCTTCCCGGTTCGCCCGCTGCTCATCGGCTGCCACCTGCTCCGGCTGGTGACCCTGATCCTGGTGCTGACGTGCACGGGCTTCGCGGCCCTGCTCCCCGTCATCGCGGCCACCTCTCTCGGCGACCGGGCGGCCAAGACCCTGGAGATGCTGTTCGCCACCCGCGCGGCCGGTGAACGCCGTTCCGCCTACCAGGCGTTGTCGCGCAGCGCGGCCAACGCTGGTTACGGCGTCGGCGCGGGCCTCGCCGCCATCGGGCTGGCCATCGGCACCACGGACGCCTACCGCGCCATGATCCTCACCAACGCCCTGTCCTTCGTCGTCGCCGCACTCCTGGTCCGCCGCACCGGCGAACCACGCCCCACGGTGTCGGTGGAGGTGGCGAAGTGCGGGGGGCCGCCGCCCGGCGCCACCACTCCGGCGGCCCCGGGTGAGCCCGTTCGGCCCAAGGGTCCGTGGCGCGACCGCGGTTACCTCCGCTTCGTCCTCCTCGACATCCCGATGAACCTGGACGACTCCGTCCTGGGCGTCGGCCTCCCGCTGTGGCTGGTGAGCAGCACGTCAGCGCCGCACGCCCTCGTACCGGCCGTCCTGGTCATCAACACGGTGCTCGTCGTGACGCTCCAACTCGCCATCTCCAAGCGGGTGGAGGGCCCGCGCCGCGTACTGCGGACGGTCGCCCTGTACGGAGTCCTGATGTGCGCGTGCTGCGCCCTGCTCGCCGCCGCCACCCGCTGCGGTACCTGGGCGGCCGCTCTGGTCCTGCTCGCGGCGGCGGTGCTGGTGACCCTGGCGGAACTGATGCGCTCGGTGAGCTCCTGGGAGCTGGCCGTCCTGCTCGCGCCCCCCGACGCGCGGGCCGCGTACCTGGGCGTGGCGGGCATGTCCCAGTCCATCCAGAAGTCCGCCGGGCCGCCGCTGCTGACCGGAGTGGTGATGGCGGCCGGACCGGCGGGCTGGCTGGTGCTCGGGACGGTGGTCGCGGGGCTCGCCTGCGTACAACAGCGCTTCTGCGCCCACCGGTTGGGCGTCCTCGCGCGACCTGACCCGGGCCGTACGGCGACGGCCGTCGGGCAGGCCCGGTAGCCCCCGGACCCGCCCGGTGAGGGACCGCGCCCCTCGCCGCCTGTCCGGTGTGGCGGGGGGCGCGGAGTCTACGAGTTGCGCCGAGCGCGCGCGACGAGCACGAACGCGATGATGCCGACCACGATCACGGCCAGCACGATCCCCACGATGATCCCGCCCCCGAACCCGCCGGAGCCGTGCTTCCGCCGCTTCTTGCTCTTGCTCTTGTGCTTGCCCTTGTACGTGTGCGCGGCCTCGCGCACACCGGTGTGGGCGGCCGCCGCCCCGACCGCCTGTCCCGCGCTCCGTACCGACGCGGACGCGGTGCGGGAGGCGGCGGACGCGGATGCGGGCGCGGCGGCGGACGCCGCCGCGGGTGCGCCGCCGACGAGCACGCCCGTCAGGAACAGCGCGGTGAGCACCGTGCGGGTGCGCGTACGGACCGTCATGTTCGACCTCCCCCGAAGTCGCCGAGGACTCGGCTTTGCGCACCGTACGGCATACGTTTGAGCCGCCACCAGACAACGACGGAGGTGTCCTCGTATGCGGATCGCCACAACGATCTTCCTCACCGACGAAACGATCACACCGGTGCGGCTCGCGCACCAGCTTGAGCAGCGGGGATTCGCCGGGCTCTATCTCCCGGAGCACACGCACATCCCGGTGAGCAGGGAAACTCTTTACCCGGCGGGCGGCGACCTGCCGCCCGAGTACGGCCGCACCCTGGACCCGTTCGTCGCCCTGGCGCAGGCCGCCACGGTCACCGAACGCCTGGCCCTCGGCACCGGAATCACACTGATCGCCCAGCACGACCCGATCGATCTGGCCAAGCAGATCGCGACCCTCGACCACCTCTCCGGCGGCCGCTTCACGCTCGGTGTCGGCTTCGGCTGGAACGTGGAGGAGGCGGCGGACCACGGCGTGAACTGGTCGACGCGCCGGGAGCTCGGCCGCGACCGGATGGCCCTGATGCGCGCTTTGTGGGCGGCCGAACCCACGGCGTACAAGGGCGAGTTCGGTTCGGTGCGGGCCAGCTACGCCTATCCGAAGCCGGTCCAGGAGCCGCGCGGCCCGGTGACCGGCCCGCGCACCCTGATCGGCGGCGCGGCGGGCCCGAAGCTGTTCGCGCACATCGCGGAGTACGCGGACGGCTGGATGCCGATCGGCGGCCGCGGCCTGAGCGAGTCCGTGCCCCGGCTGCGTACGGCCTGGGAGGCGGCGGGCCGCGACCCGAAGGACCTCCAGGTGATCCCGTACGCGGTCATGCCGAGCCCCGGCAAACTGGCCTACTACGCGGACCTGGGCGTCGAGGAGGTGGTCCTCCAACTGCCGCCCGCAGCCGAACCGGAGGTCCTGCGGACGCTCGACGCGTACGCGGAGTACCTCAAGCCGGCGAGCGGGCGCGCGGAAGTGCAGTCCCGGCCCGGGACCTCGCGCCGGCTCCCCCCATGCACGGGCACCC
This sequence comes from Streptomyces sp. A0642, assembly GCF_004795105.1. Taxonomy (GTDB): domain Bacteria; phylum Actinomycetota; class Actinomycetes; order Streptomycetales; family Streptomycetaceae; genus Streptomyces. The sequence continues at coordinate 17,736 of NZ_SSBL01000048.1, forward strand.
GGCCCCGCTCACGCGCGTCGCGGCCCCGGCCCTGATCCGCCGGGCAGGCCCGAGGCCCCTTTGGCCGTCGCCATCAGCGCGTACATCGTCGCGGCCGGCAGCGCCGGGTTCGCGGCGGCCCGGGGGGCGAGTGCGGGGTCGTCGAGGAGGGCCGCGAGGCGGGGCTGCGGCAGCCGGGGGTGGCGCGCCGCGTCCGCGCGGACCTGGGGATCGGCGTCGCGGGTGAGCCGGTCGGCGGTGCCGGGCGGCAGCCCGGGGTCGAGGAGGGCCAGCCGCCGGACACCGGGGTCCTCGTCGCCCGCGAACCGGGCGAGTCCGGCGCGGGGGAAGTTGCGGTGACCGGTGAGATGCCACCGGGTGATGCCGGTGTACTCCAGGAAGCAGCGGAGCAGCAGCGCGGCCGGGGCGTCCGGATGGTTCTGGCCGAGCAGGACCCGTACGCCGAGGTCGGTGTCGTCCGCGAGACGCGCGACCAGGCCTGCGGGCAGGTGCGGCAGGGCGGCGGCCCGTCGCCGCAGGAGGGGGTGGGCGGACAGCGCGAGCCGGCGGGTCTCCTCCGGGCCGGGCAGGAACGCGGGGTCGTACACCGGAGCGTGGTGGTACGACTCCTCCTGCTCCACCGCGTAGTCGATCGCGGCCCGTTCCGCCTCGCTCAGCGCCGGATGCACGGAGAGGGCGAGGCGCACCTGCGGGTCGGGGTCGACGGCGAGTGCGCGGCGCTCGGCCGGCCCCAGGCCGGGCCGCTGGGCGACGTGGATCCGCACCTCGGGGTCGGGGTGGGCCGCCAGCAGGGCGACGGTCTCCGGCGGTGTGCTGTCATTGCCCGCGAGCAGCCACGGATTGTGGGGCAGCGCCGCCGCCACGACGTCCGGTGCGAGAGCGCCGTACAGCAACAGGTGCGTGCGGGCATGGCAGACATGGCCCGGCAGGTCCTCCCGCACCGCGTCCGGGTCGCGGAGCCGTTCGTGCCTGCCGCGGGCGGCCGCGGCCGCGTCCCGTACGCCCGCATCCGGATCGGCCAGCAGGGCGGCCCGTACGTCGGGTGCCAGCGAGTCCCAGGCGTTGATGCCCGCTCTGCGGACCTTCGCCGAGGGATGGGTGGCCATCGTGCGCCGCAGGCCGGTGGAGACCTGACGCCCGAGCTCCCCGGGCGACTCGTCGCCGTACGTCTCGATGATCCGTACGACGGTCCGGTCCGGCAACGGCCGGGGCATGCACACGTCGTCCGCCCGGGGCTCGTGGGCCAGATGGGCCCGGACGAGCCACTCCGGATCGTCCACCAGCCGCGCCCGCTGCTCCGGATCGGCGTACGGGTTCCGGGCGAAGAAGCTGCGCGTGTACCGGTCCGGGTGGGCCACCACCGCATCGACCACCGGGCCGGGCAGCACCCGGTCCCGGCAGAGCACCATCCGTACGGCGGCGGAGTCGCCCGCCAGCAGCCGCAGCAGGACGTCGACGGGTGCGGCGGGATTGAGCGCCACGCCGGCCAGTCGCCGCTCGGCCGGGCCGGCGGATGCGGAGATCTCTTCAGGGGTCACGGCGGGATGGTGGCACGGCCCCCGGCCGGAACGGGCCCCACCCCCCGCCGAGCACCGGGCTTGCGCTTTCCGCAGCGTCAACTCCTACGGTCATGTGGGTGGCCGGAGAACCGGCCCGGTGAAGGGAGGAGCGGCCATGGCCTGGTCGATCGCGGAGGTGGCGCGGATGCCCGGGGTGACGTCCCGGACGCTGCGGCACTACGACGAGATCGGCCTGCTGCCGCCCGCGGGTATCGGAAGCAACGGCCACCGCTATTACGAAGAGGCCGGGCTGCTGCTTCTGCAACGGATCCTGCTGATGCGGAAGCTGGGCCTGGGGCTGCGCGAGATCCGGCGCGTGCTGGACGAGCGCACCGACCCGGTGAGCGCTCTGCGCGAACACCACAGGCGGCTGCGCGAGGAGCGTGACCGGCTGGACACGCTCGTCCGGACGGTCGAGCGGACCCTCACCGAACTGGAGGAAGGAAAGGACGGCACCGGGATGGCGAAGATCAACAGGCCGGAGAACCTGTTCGAGGGCCTTGAGCACACGGCGGAGGAGGACTCCGAGGTGCGCGAGCGGTGGCCGGAGGCGTGGGCCGAGGCCCGCAGGGCCAGGGACACGATGACCGATGCGGACCAGGAGGCGTGGCAGCGTGAGGCCACCGCGCAGATGGTCCGCTTCGCGGAGTTCATGGTGGCGGGCACACCGGCCGACGACCCCGCGGTGCAGGCGGAGACCGAGGCGCACTACCGGGGCGTCTGCCGGTTCTGGACACCGGACGCGGAGGCTTATCGGGGCCTGGGCCGCACGTACGTCGAGGACCCGAGGATGCGGGCCAACTTCGACCGCGTCGCCGACGGCCTGGCCGCGTACCAGCGGGAGGCGATGCTCGTCTACGCCGAGACCCGCCTGAGCTGACGG
>NZ_SSBL01000049.1 GCF_004795105.1 Streptomyces sp. A0642
GGGCAGGCCCTCGGCCTCCAGGTGCTTGCGCATGCCGATGCGGTCGGCACCGGAGTAGTCGAAGATCGTGTCGTCGATGTCCCAGAGCACTGCGCGGATCGGCATGATCCGACTCTACGCGCGCCCGTCCGTCTGCTCGTTACGCGGCCAGCTTCGCGAGCGCCGCGTCGATGCGGGCGATCGTGCGCTCACGGCCCAGGATCTCCAGGGACTCGAAGAGCGGCAGGCCGATCGTGCGGCCGGTGACGGCGACGCGGACCGGGGCCTGGGCCTTGCCGAGCTTGAGGCCGTGCTCCTCGCCGGCGGCGAGGACAGCGGCCTTCAGCGCCTCCGCGTTCCACTCGGCGGCGATCAGCTGGGCGCGGGCCGTCACGAGCAGGGCGTCGGAGCCCTCCTTCATCGCCTTGGCCCAGGACGCCTCGTCGGTCGCCGGCTCGTCGAGGAAGAGGAAGTCGACGTTGGCGGTGATCTCGGAGAGGACCGTGACCCGGGTCTGGGCGTGCGGGGCGATCGCCGCGAACACGTCCGCGTCGAAGGCCTCGGGGGCCCAGGGCGCGAACGGGGCCTGCAGCCAGGGGCCGCACGCCTCGGTGAACGTCTTCACGTCCAGCTTGCGGATGTGCTCGGCGTTGACGTGCTCGCACTTCTTGAGGTCGAAGCGGGCCGGGTTCGCGTTGACGTCCTTGATGTCGAACGCGGCGACCATCTCGTCGATGTCGAAGATGTCCCGGTCCTCGGCGATCGACCAGCCGAGCAGCGAGAGGTAGTTGAGCAGCCCCTCGCGCAGGAAGCCGCGCTCGCGGTAGAGGTTGAGCGAGGCCTGCGGGTCGCGCTTGGAGAGCTTCTTGTTGCCCTCCCCCATGACGTACGGCAGGTGGCCGAACTCCGGGGTGCGCTTGGCGATGCCCAGCTCGGTGAGCGCCGCGTACAGCGCGATCTGGCGCGGGGTGGAGGAGAGCAGGTCCTCGCCGCGCAGGACGTGGGTGATCTCCATCAGCGCGTCGTCGACCGGGTTGACCAGCGTGTAGAGCGGGGCGCCGTTGGCGCGGACGATGCCGTAGTCCGGCACGTTCTCCGGCTGGACGGTGATGTCGCCGCGGACCAGGTCGGTGAAGGTGAGGGCCTCGTCGGGCATCCGGAAGCGGACGATGGACGTGCGGCCCTCGGCCTCGTAGGCGGCCTTCTGCTCGTCGCTCAGGTCGCGGCAGTGGCCGTCGTAACCCGACGGCCTGCCGGCGGCGCGGGCGGCGTCGCGGCGGGTGTCGAGCTCCTCGGTGGTGCAGTAGCAGTGGTACGCGTGGCCGGCGGCGAGCAGCTTCTCGGCGACGTCCTTGTAGATGTCCATGCGCTGCGACTGCCGGTACGGGGCGTGCGGGCCGCCGGTCTCGGGGCCCTCGTCCCAGTCGAGGCCGAGCCAGCGCATCGCGTCGAGGAGCTGCTGGTACGACTCCTCGGAGTCGCGCGCCGCGTCGGTGTCCTCGATGCGGAAGACCAGGGTGCCCTGGTGGTGGCGGGCGAAGGCCCAGTTGAAGAGAGCCGTCCGGACCAGGCCCACGTGGGGGTTGCCGGTCGGGGAGGGGCAGAAACGTACGCGAGGGGGTACCCCCTGCTCGAGCGAAGTCGAGAGCTTGGGGGAGGGTGCGTTAACCACGCTTGATCACCTTGTTGGTGAGAGTGCCGATGCCTTCGATGGTGACGGCGACCTCGTCGCCGACGTGGAGGGGTCCGACCCCTGCCGGAGTGCCGGTGAGGATGACGTCGCCCGGAAGCAGCGTCATGGCTTCCGTGATGTGGACGACGAGGTCCTCGATGGAGCGGATCATCTCGCTCGTCCGGCCGAGCTGGCGCTGCTCGCCGTTGACGGTGGTCTGGATGGCGAGGTCGCTGGGGTCGAGGTCGGTCTCCACCCAGGGGCCGAGCGGGCAGGACGTGTCGAAGCCCTTGGCGCGGGCCCACTGCTTCTCGCGCTTCTGGGCGTCGCGGGCGGTGACGTCGTTGGCGCAGGTGTAGCCGAAGATGACGTCCTTGACGCGCTCGCGCGGCACCTCGCGGCACATCCGGCCGATGACCACGGCCAGCTCGCCCTCGTAGTGCACGTCCTCGGAGAAGGAGGGGTACTCGATGGCGTCGCCGGAGCCGGTCACCGAGGTGGTGGGCTTGAAGAAGGCGACCGGGACGTCGGGGACCTCGTTGCCGAGTTCGGCGGCGTGCTCCGCGTAGTTGCGGCCGATGGCCACGACCTTGTTGGGGAGCACGGGCGGCAGCAGCCGGACCTTGCTCAGCGGGACCTTGGTCCCCGAGAGTTCGAACTCGGCGTACGGGATGCCCTTGATGATGTCGAGGACGAGACCGTCGGGCCCGTCGCCCTCGACCGCGCCGAAGGCGACATTGCCGTCGATGGAGAACCTGGCGATGCGCACGGGTTGCTGTCGCCCCTCACTTGCTGGGTAGCTGAAGACTGACGCTCCAGGCTAACGCCAGGGAAGGGAGACCCCGCGCGCATTACTCCGCGGCGGCCGTGGTGGCTGCGGGGGCGGTCATCAGGATGGTGCGGCGCGGGTTGGCCGTCTGCGTCGGCAGGTCGACCGCGTGCTCCGGCTGCTCCGGCGTCTGCAGCGCTTCGGCGTCCTTCAGGTGCGCCAGCGTGGTGCGCCGGGGGTTGGCAATGTTGCGGAACATCATGGTCGTCTTCATCTGCCGTACGGACCCTGTCGGTCGGGGCGCCTCCCGGAGGGGCGCCGGTTGTCGGTTTTGCCATCCCTGTAAAGCGTCAGGCTAAACATCCGATTCCCTTCGCGGGCGGAGAAAAGACGGCGATCATCCTGTGAGTTTGCTCACGAAGTGAGCGACAATTCCGCCAATTCGGGCGGCGGGGCCGGTCGCACCAAACGGACATTGCATCCCTGAATGATCCATTCCGCTCCTGATCATGTCGACTGGGACACCAGGCTTCCCGCCCTGCTTCACCCTCAATGTCCCGGTATCGCAGGGAACGGTCTCCACGTCTTGTTACGCGGCCATCACAACGTGTCACGCAGGTCACAGCCCGGTACCTGGCCCTTGTTGGAGATCCGCCACTGTGCTGGAATTCCACGCACCGCCGCGGTTTCAAGCCGGCGCGCAGGGGGCGCAACGCAGCGCCGAGTGGCGGCGGGAAGGGGAAGAGCGCCGGTCACTCACGACCACCATGGGGCGGTACAACGCCCCACGACGCCGACACCGTTCCTTCCGTTCATGACGGGAGAACGCCTGGTCCAGAGGTTGCGACGCTAGTGCAGGGACGTTTCAAGAGGGATGGCAGCGCTGCGGCGGAACAGGAGCCGCGCGGCGGGACCGACCGCGGTTCCTCGCCCCAGCACGCCCAGAACCCCGGACCGGCCGCGGCCGGCGACAACAGCGAGCGCGACCGGCGCCCCGGCAGCACGGCGGGCGGTGGGTCCGATCCGGTCTCCGCGCTCAAGCCGCGCGGCCCGGTCAACACGGGATCACGCGTAGCTCTTCGCAACTGGCGCATCAGCACGCGTCTGGTCTCCCTGCTCGCCCTCCCCGTGGTCGCCGCGACCACGCTGGGTGGTCTCCGTATCAACGACTCCATGAACGACATCCAGCAGCTGGAGCACATGCAGCTGCTGACCCGGATGACGAAGCAGGCGACCTCGCTGGCCCAGGCGCTCCAGGAGGAGCGCGACCGGTCGGCTGGCCCGCTGTCCAACGACGTGCCCGCGACCGACTTCAAGGTCACCGAGCCGCGGAAGAAGACCGACCGGGCGAAGAAGGCGTTCCTCTCGGCGACGAGCGACATCGGCGACACCGCCGGTGACGAGGCGCTGGAGAGCATCCACTCCAGCGTCCAGCAGATCGCCTCGCAGCTCGGCTCCATCCGCGACATCCGCAAGCAGGCGTACGCCAAGGACAGTCCGAGTCTGCAGACCGTCGACGCCTACAGCCAGCTGATCACCTCGCTGCTGAGCCTCTCCCAGGACATGGCGCAGGCGACCAGCAGCCCCGAGATGATCAAGCGGACCCGCGCCCTGGCGGCCTTCTCCTCCGCCAAGGAGTACGCGTCGATCCAGCGCGCGATCATCGCCGCCGCGCTGCCGGGCGGCAACGACAAGCAGCCGGACCTCGACCGCAACGACCAGCAGTTCGGCCTGGCCGCTCAGCGCAAGGAGGACGCGGCCCGCCGCTCCTTCGAGGCGATCTACACCACCACGGGCAAGAGCGCCGACGAGCTGACCTCCACGCTCGACGAGGGCCAGCCCGAGATCAAGGCCGCCGACACCTACGCCAAGAAGGTGCTCAGCAACACGAACGGCATGAGCGGCCCGGGCGTGCGTCGTTCGTACATGGACTGGTACGACCAGGACTCCACCAAGATCCAGGCCATGAAGCAGATCGAGGAGACGCTCCTCAGCGACATGGAGGGCAAGGCGCGCGAGCTGCGCGACGAGTCCCAGCGCAGCGCGATCATCAGCGGTGCGCTCATCCTGCTCGTGCTCGGTGTCTCGCTGGTCGGCGCCTTCGTCGTCGCCCGGTCCATGATCCGCTCGCTGCGCCGGCTGCAGGACACGGCCACGCGCGTCGCCCAGGACCGGCTGCCCGAGCTCGTCAAGCAGCTGTCGGAGACCGACCCTCAGGACGTCGACACCTCGGTCGAGTCGGTCGGTGTGCACTCGCGGGACGAGATCGGCAAGGTGGCCGCGGCCTTCGACGACGTGCACCGCGAGGCCGTGCGTCTCGCCGCCGAGCAGGCCCTCCTCCGGGGCAACGTCAACGCGATGTTCACCAACCTCTCGCGCCGTTCCCAGGGCCTCATCCAGCGTCAGCTCTCCCTCATCTCCGAGCTGGAGTCGCGCGAGGCCGACCCGGACCAGCTGTCCTCGCTCTTCAAGCTCGACCACCTCGCGACCCGTATGCGCCGTAACGGCGAGAACCTCCTCGTCCTCGCGGGCGAGGAGCCGGGCCGCCGGTGGACCCGTCCGGTGCCGCTGGTCGACGTGCTCCGTGCCGCCGCCTCCGAGGTGGAGCAGTACGAGCGCATCGAACTGGCCGCGGTGCCCGCCACCGAGGTCGCCGGCCGGGTCGTCAACGACCTCGTGCACCTCCTCGCCGAGCTGCTGGAGAACGCCACCTCGTTCTCCTCGCCGCAGACGAAGGTCCGGGTCACCGGTCACGCCCTGCCCGACGGCCGGGTGCTCGTCGAGATCCACGACACGGGCATCGGCCTCTCCCCCGAGGACCTCGCGGCGATCAACGAGCGGCTCGCCTCGCCGCCCACCGTCGACGTCTCGGTCTCCCGCCGCATGGGTCTGTTCGTGGTCGGCCGGCTGTCGCTGCGTCACGGCATCCGCATCCAGCTGCGCCCCTCCGACTCCGGTGGCACGACCGCACTGGTCATGCTCCCGGTCGACGTCGCGCACGGCGGCAAGCAGCCGGCGCCGAAGCAGGCCCCGGGCCAGCAGTCGGCCCCCGGCGGGCTCCTCGCCGGCGGCAACGCGCCCCGTACCGGTCTCGACGGCGCTCCCCCGGCCGCGGGCGGGCGGCTCGCCGCCGGTCCCGGCGGCGCGCGTGGCCAGGTCGGTGCGGGCACCGGTCCGCGGGCGGCCCTGCCGGCCCGCGACGGCGGCTCGAACCGTCCCCCGAACCAGCAGGGCCAGCCGGGCCGGCACAGCCAGCCCGGCGGCCAGCAGAACTCCGGCTTCCAGAGCGCGGGTCTCGCCGACACCGGTCCGCAGGGCCGGCAGCCGGACGCCTCGCGCCAGGAGCCCCCGCGTCAGGGCGGCGGGCTCTCCGGCGCCTTCGGCGGCGGCGCCCGGCTGGGCGCCCGCGGCCAGGGCGACGGCTCCGGCCGTACGGACGCGGGCCAGCCCAGTCTGTTCGACCAGAAGCGTCCGGAGCAGAACGGCCCCGGGCGTCAGGCTCCGCCGCAGCCCCGGCACAACCAGGCCGGCCAGGGCGGCGGCTTCCAGCAGCCCGGCGGGCCCGGTCAGAGCGAGCGTCAGCTGCCTCCGGTCGGCGGTCCGCGTGCGGAGCTGCCGGGCGGGAACCCCCAGCCGCAGCGTCCGCAGACCACCAGCTGGGGCAGCAACGAGGAGCTGTCCGCACCGCGGCGCTCCCCGCTCGACACGCCGCGCGGTCACGAGGAGCCCGAGTCCACCGGCCAGTTCCAGCGGCCGCTGAACCCGCCGCCGCTCGGCCAGCGTCCGCCCATGGACCACCAGCAGGGCCCCGCCGCCACGGCCGAGTTCGCCCGGCCGGACTTCTCGGCACCGGCTCCGCAGCAGCGCCCCGCGCCGCAGGATCCGGCGAGCACCGCGCAGTTCGCCCGCCCGGACTTCGGACAGCCCGCGCCGTCCCCGGGTCAGCCCGCGCCGGGCCAGCGCGACCGCGACAACGGGGACTTCGGTGCCCCGCGTCCGCCCGCGCCGGCTCCCGGCGGGCAGTACCGGCCGGTCCTGCCGCAGCAGTCGCAGCCCGAGGCACTGCCGCCCGCGGGTCCCGGCGACGGCCGCACCCCGCTGTACGACACGCTGGAGACCAACTGGTTCCACGGTCCGCAGCAGGGTGGCCAGCAGCCGCCCGCCGCGTCGCAGGCTCCGGGCTTCCCCCAGCAGCCCGCCGAGGAGCGTCCCGCTCCCGCCGCACCGCGCCGCGACCCCAACGGCGCCACAAGTTCCTGGCGTGCCTCGCCGAACGACGAACTCGTCCGGCAGGCGGAGCGGGTGAAGAAGCCCGCAGCGGGCGGAATAACCACGTCCGGTCTGCCTCGCCGGGTCCCGCGTGCCAATCTGGTGCCGGGTACCGCCCAGCAGCAGAACCATCAGTCCGGTCCCCAGGTGTCGCGTGCGCCCGATGATGTGCGCGGGCGGCTGACCAATCTCCGCCGGGGCATCCAGCAGGGACGTCAGGCCAACAACGGCCAGTCGACCGGCAGTTTTCCACTCGGCCCCACTCACCAGCAGGAGCGTTAGTTGAGCCCGATGAGTCAGGCCGCGCAGAATCTGAACTGGTTGATCACCAACTTCGTGGACAACACCCCTGGGGTGTCGCACACGGTGGTGGTCTCCGCAGACGGCCTGCTGCTGGCGATGTCCGAAGGTTTCCCGCGCGACCGCGCCGATCAGTTGGCGGCCGTCGCCTCCGGTCTGACCTCGCTGACCGCGGGAGCCTCCCGGATCTTCGAGGGCGGCGCCGTCAGCCAGACCGTGGTGGAGATGGAACGCGGGTTCCTCTTCCTGATGTCCGTCTCGGACGGCTCCTCACTGGCCGTTCTCGCACACCCGGACGCCGACATCGGTCTGGTCGGCTACGAAATGGCCCTGCTGGTGGACCGGGCGGGCTCCGTCCTGACCCCGGACCTCCGCGCCGAGCTCCAGGGCAGCCTGCTCCACTAGGCGGCCGTGAACCGGTGACACAGACGTTTACCCCAGGTACCGCACTCATCTCTCGCCCGTCCGGCCGCTTACAGCCCCCCACCGGCCCCTTCAGACGGCAAGCCGACACCCTGCTGTCACGCCCGGAGGATTCATGACCCCGCCACCCGCCTCACCCGATCCGTACGGCGCGCTCAACCACGCGTCGTACGAAGGTGAAGGCGACCAGCCGCTGGTCCGTCCGTACGCCATGACCGGCGGCCGGACCCGACCGCGCTACCAGCTAGCGATAGAGGCGCTGGTCAGCACCACGGCCGACCCGGCGCACCTGGGGACGCTGCTCCCCGAGCACCAGCGGATCTGCCACCTGTGCCGTGAGGTCAAGTCGGTGGCCGAGGTGTCGGCCCTGCTGTCGATGCCGCTCGGTGTGGCCCGGATCCTCGTAGCCGACCTGGCGGAAGCCGGCATGGTGGCCATCCACCAGCCGGGCAACGGAGAGGCCGGCGGCGCGCCGGATGTGACACTGCTCGAAAGGGTGCTCAGTGGACTTCGCAAGCTCTAGCGGCGGTGCGGCCCGGGCCACCACCTCGGCGAAGATCGTGGTGGCGGGCGGATTCGGCGTGGGCAAGACCACGTTCGTCGGTGCCGTTTCGGAGATCAATCCGCTGCGCACCGAAGCCGTGATGACGTCCGCCTCGGCGGGCATCGACGACCTCACGCACACCGGCGGCAAGACCACCACCACGGTGGCCATGGACTTCGGACGCATCACCCTGGACCAGGACCTGATCCTGTACCTGTTCGGCACCCCCGGACAGGACCGCTTCTGGTTCATGTGGGACGACCTGGTCCGCGGCGCCATCGGCGCCGTCGTCCTCGTCGACACCCGCCGTCTCGCCGACTGCTTCCCCGCCGTCGACTACTTCGAGAACAGCGGCCTGCCCTTCGTCATCGCCCTCAACGGCTTCGACGGACACCAGCCCTACACACCCGAGGAAGTCCGCGAGGCCCTCCAGATCGGACCCGACACCCCGATCATCACGACCGACGCGCGGCACCGCGGTGACGCGAAGAGCGGTCTGATCACGCTGGTCGAGCACGCTTTGATGGCACGGCTCAAGTAGGCACAAGTCCGTATTGCCGTACGACAATTACCGTAGTCACGCGGGGGCGGGCTGTGTCGTTTGACACGATCCGCCCCCGTGTTCATAACGTTTCGAAAGAGAATTACCGCACAGTCAATACCCGACGCACACGATCGGTACCCCTGTGCTCACACGAGCCCCGCCTTTTGGCGGGGCTCGTTCTTTATGCCCGTTTTATCTGCGGCCCGGGCCACTCGGAATCGCCCATTCCGACTGTTTGGAAGGCGGCCGGTAGCCGTGCTGCAATTCGACGAACTCCCGAGTAGTACGGCCCTGAACGAACACGGCACAACGTAGGTGCCGACGCCGAGAGGTTGTTGGTCGAGTGAGGCGTAACAACGAGGGCGCAACGGCGCAGGCGGAGCGGGGCAACTTCACCCCGCCGTCGCGCACCGTGGCGCCGTCCGCCGAGGTGTCCGAAGGGATACCGGCCGGCGGCAGCACCAGCCGGCTGTCCCCGCGCAACTGGCGGGTGCCCACCCGGCTGAACGCGATCCTCCTGATCCCGGTCCTGGTCGGCCTGATCATGGGCGGCTTCCAGGTGAAGGGTGCGCTCGACACCTGGCAGGAGGCGCAGGACGCCGAGAAGACCGCGCTGATCGTGCGGGCGTCCGCCGAGTACGGGCAGGCACTGCTCAACGAGCGTGACCTCACCGCTCAGCCGCTGCTGTCCAACAAGCGCGACTCCGAGATCGTCACCCAGGCCCAGGCCACCACCGACGCCGCCGCGCAGAAGTTCGACGCGGCCGTCCAGGACATGCCGGGGAAGCAGGGGCTGGAGCGCCGCCTCAAGCTGTTCAAGCTGGAGGAGCCCAAGCTCCCGGACCTGCGCAAGGCCGCCTACACCGCCGCCATGGACCCGGTGAAGACCGAAGAGGGATACACCCAGGTCCAGCACTCCCTGATGGAGTTCTGCAACGAGCTCGGCCTCGGCACCGGCAACATCACCAGCTACGGCCGTACCGTCTACGCGATCGAGCTGGCCAAGGCCGCAGAATCGCTTCAGCGCTCCATCGGCATGCACCTCCTGGTGCGGCCCAGCCAGGAGAACGGCAAGTTCAACGACCAGGTCAAGGCGTTCGGCTCGTACAACTACCTGGAGCAGATCGCCCTCGGCGAGTTCGTCTCCGGTGGTACGGAGGCCGACGCCGCCCGGCTGAAGACGGTCATGGCCGGCAAGGCCGCCGAGGGCGCCGCGAAGCTCAAGACCGCCAAGGAGCAGGCCGACGCGGCCGGCGTGCCGTTCGTGACGCCGCCCACCGTCGACGGCTCGGTCTACGACGGCATGGCCCAGGAGATCGGCCAGGGCAAGGACCCCAAGCAGCTCAGGGCGAAGGGGATCACCCCGGAGACCTGGATGGCCGCCGCCACCGCGAAGTTCGACGGCTACACCACGGTCGAGGACGAGCTCGTCGACAAGGCGGTGACCGAGGCCGCGGAGATCTCCTCCAGCGCCCGGACCGACGCCATCGTCAACGCCGCGATCGTGATCGTCGCCCTGCTGGCCGCCTTCCTCCTGGCGGGGCTCATGGCCCGCCAGATGAGCCGCTCGATGCGTCAGCTGCGTACGGCCGCCTTCGGCATCGCCGAGCAGCGGCTGCCCTCCCTCGTCGACCAGCTCTCCCGGACCGATCCGGGCCGGGTGGACACCCGCGTCCAGCCGATCCCGATCAACACGCAGGACGAGATCGGCGAGGTCGCGCGCGCCTTCGACCAGGTGCACCGCGAGGCCGTCCGGCTGGCGGCCGAGCAGGCCATGCTCCGGGGCAACGTCAACGCGATCTTCACCAACCTCTCGCGCCGCAACCAGTCCCTCATCGAGGGCCAGCTGACCCTCATCACGGACCTGGAGAACAACGAGGCCGACCCGGACCAGCTGGAGAGCCTCTTCCGGCTGGACCACCTGGCGACCCGTATGCGCCGCAACGGCGAGAACCTCCTCGTCCTCGCCGGCGAGGAGCCCGGCCGCCGCTGGAACCAGCCGGTTCCGCTGGTGGACGTGCTGCGGGCCGCCTCCTCCGAGGTGGAGTCCTACGAGCGCATCGAGCTCTCCGGCGTGCCGGAGACCGAGATCCACGGCCAGTCCGTCACCGACCTCGTGCACCTGCTGGCCGAGCTGCTGGAGAACGCCACCACGTTCTCCTCGCCGCAGACCAAGGTGCGGGTCACCGCGACCCGGCTGCCCGACAGCCGCGTGATGATCGAGATCCACGACAAGGGCATCGGCCTCACCGCCGAGGACTTCGCCGACATCAACCACAAGCTGGCCAACCCGCCGACGGTGGACGCCGCGGTCTCGCAGCGCATGGGCCTGTTCGTGGTCGGCCGCCTCGCCGACCGGCACGGCATCCGGGTCCAGCTGCGCCCCTCGGGCGAGCAGGCCGGGACCACCTCGCTGGTCATGCTGCCGGACGCGATCACCCACGGTGGCGGCGGCGACGCACCCGCCCAGGACGACTTCACCGTCTCCTCGATCATTCCGCAGCAGCAGTCCTTCGACGCGATGCCGCAGCAGCCGCAGCTGCGCACGGCCGCGGAGCTCGGCTTCGACGACTCGCGCTACGAGGAGCCGTCCGCGGACTCCCCCCAGCTCGACCCGGTGGGCCGCTCGCTGATGCGTGAGGAGCGCCGCGCGGCCCTGGAGGCACAGACCGGAGGCGAGCGCCCGGCGTTCCCGCAGGGCCAGGAGCAGGGCCAGGGGCATGGGCAGGGGCTGGGCCAGGGCCAGGAGCCGCAGCAGTACGCCGAAGCCGCGTACGGCGAGGCGCCCTACGCCGCGGACCCGTACGCCCAGGAGCAGCAGGCGGCCGGGCAGCAGGAGCAGCAGCAGCAGTACGAGCAGCCCGCGTACGAGGGCGGCTACGACCCGTACCGGGGCGATGCCGGCTACGCCGGGCAGCAGACCGGCTACGACGGTCAGGGCGGCTACCAGGAGGCCGCCTACGCGGCCCCCCAGGCGCCTTCCCCGTCGTACGACGAGCAGTACGCACCCCAGCCCCAGCAGGAAGAGTGGGCTGATCAGGGCACGTACCAGGGCGCGTACGAGCCGCTGGCGCAGGCCGAGGCGGAATCTCCCGCGAGCGCTCCCGCGCCTTCGCAGGAGAGCGTAGGCTTCGACCGTTCGGGACCCGTCCCGAACTCCGGCCACGAGCTGACCGATGCGGGCCTGCCGCGACGCGGCGGCCAGCAGCACTGGCAGCCCACCGGCCGCGGCAACGACCAGCCCGCCGCCGCTCAGCAGCAGGCTCCGCAGCAGCAGGAGGAACTGCCGCAGCGGAAGCCCTCGTCCGCGCAGGCGGACGGGGCCGGTACCGACGACTGGCGCTCGGCGAACGACGAGCGCTGGGAGCGGGCCGAGAAGCTCCGGGAGCCGAAGGCGGGCGGGGTCACCCCCTCCGGTCTTCCCCGGCGGGTGCCCAAGGCCAATCTGGTCGAGGGCACGGCCGAACAGACCCAGCAGGGCGGCCCCCAGGTCTCCCGCGCCCCGGAGGACGTGCGTGGCAGGTTGAGCAACCTGCGACGTGGCGTGCTGCGGGGGCGTAACGCGGGTTCGGACACCAGTAATACCTACAACCAGGAGCGTTAGTGTGAGCCCGATGAGCCAGGCGGCGCAGAATCTGAACTGGTTGATCACCAACTTCGTGGACAACACCCCTGGGGTGTCGCACACGGTGGTGGTCTCCGCCGACGGACTCCTGCTGGCGATGTCCGAGGGATTCCCGCGCGACCGTGCGGACCAGTTGGCGGCTGTCGCCTCCGGTCTGACCTCGCTGACCGCGGGAGCCTCGCGGATCTTCGAAGGCGGCGCCGTGAATCAGACAGTTGTGGAGATGGAGAGAGGATTCCTCTTCATCATGTCCGTTTCCGATGGATCTTCGTTGGCCGTTCTCGCACACCCGGACGCCGATATCGGTCTGGTTGGGTACGAAATGGCCCTTCTGGTCGACCGTGCCGGCAGCGTCCTCACCCCGGACCTCCGTGCCGAGCTTCAGGGAAGTCTTCTTAACTAGTAGACACACAGTGCGTTTCGCGCCACCGCGCCATAGGGTGCGGTGGCGCGGACCCACTGGTATCGGGACCGGCAGGCGGAGGAGGAATCGTGGGAACACCCCCAGGCGGGCACCAGTTCAACGGTGGTCAGCGAGCACCGGGCGAGCACGGGGACAATGGTTTCGGCTTCCCCTCCAACCCCGGCAGACAGGGCGCGCAGCAGCCTTATCAGCCCTATCAGCAGCCGCAGCAGCAGCCGCAGCACGTTCAGGGCTCGGACTGGCCGCAGCAGCCGCAGCAGCCCCAGCGGCCGCAGCGCCCGCACCGGTACGACTCTCCGCAGCAGCCCCGCATTCAGCCGGTGCAGCCGCGGCGGGCCCCCGAGCCGGCGGCGCCCGCGGCGCACAATCCGCTTGTCCGTCCGTACGCCATGACCGGTGGACGGACCCGACCGCGCTACCAACTCGCCATTGAGGCGTTGGTCAGTACGACGGCCGATCCTTCCCGGCTGCAAGGGCAGTTGCCCGAGCACCAGCGGATCTGCCGGCTATGCGTCGAGATCAAGTCGGTGGCCGAGATCTCGGCCTTGCTCTCGATCCCTCTCGGCGTTGCCCGGATCCTCGTAGCCGACCTGGCTGAGGCCGGACTCGTCGCTATCCACCAGCCCGGCGGCGACGAGTCCGCCGGCGGCCAGCCAGATGTGACACTGCTCGAAAGGGTGCTCAGTGGACTTCGCAAGCTCTAGCGGCGGAGCGGCCCGCTCCACTACCTCGGCGAAGATCGTGGTGGCAGGGGGCTTCGGCGTGGGTAAGACCACGTTTGTCGGTGCCGTTTCGGAGATCAATCCGCTGCGCACCGAAGCCGTGATGACGTCCGCGTCCGCGGGCATCGACGACCTGACCCACACCGGGGACAAGACCACCACCACGGTGGCCATGGACTTCGGACGCATCACCCTGGACCAGGACCTGATCCTGTACCTGTTCGGCACCCCCGGACAGGACCGCTTCTGGTTCATGTGGGACGACCTGGTCCGCGGCGCCATCGGCGCCGTCGTCCTCGTCGACACCCGCCGCCTCGCCGACTGCTTCCCCGCCGTCGACTACTTCGAGAACAGCGGCCTGCCCTTCGTCATCGCCCTCAACGGCTTCGACGGACACCAGCCCTACACACCCGACGAGGTCCGCGAAGCCCTCCAGATCGGGCCGGACACGCCGATCCTGACGACGGACGCGCGGCATCGGGCCGACGCCAAGAGCGCGCTCATCACGCTGGTCGAGCACGCGTTGATGGCGCGCCTGCGGTAGGGCCCTCCCGGCCGTCCGCACACACGTGAGGCCCCGCGTTCCCCTGGGTGGGAGTGCGGGGCCTTTCGCTTGGTGCGCCCGGCCTCCGGCCGTGCCGCGTCCTCGATCCCCCTGGGCCACCAGGGCGTGGGAGGCACCCCGTGACGGCCCCGGCCGGCCCGAGGGGGCCGAAACGGCGAATGCAGCCACCCCTGTGCGGGGTGGCTGCATTCGGAGGGGGCTCGGAAGGGATCAGCCCTGCCAGCTGTGGGGGGCGCGGAAGCCCGGGGTGCGCTCCAGGCGGCGCCAGCCCGCGGTGTTGCGGCCGAGGCGGACGGGGGCGTCGGCGGGCCGGGAGGCGGCGCGGGCGAGCAGGACCGCGGTGATGGCGGCCAGCTCCTCGGGGTCGGCCAGACCCTTCTCGACGCGCAGCACGGACTCGGTGGCAGTGCTCATGAATGTCTCTCCGTCTACTCGGCAGGTCTTCGCGGGGCCTTGCAGGGTCGCTGCGGGGCCGCGGACTACTGCGGGGGGTTGCCGTGCTTGCGGGACGGCAGGTCGGCGTGCTTGGAGCGGAGCATCGCCAGCGAGGCGATCAGGACCTCGCGGGTCTCGGCAGGGTCGATGACGTCGTCGACCAGGCCGCGCTCGGCGGCGTAGTACGGGTGCATCAGTTCGGCCTTGTACTCCTTGACCATGCGGGTCCGCATGGCTTCCGGGTCCTCGGCGTCGGCGATCTGCCGGCGGAAGATGACGTTGGCGGCGCCTTCGGCGCCCATCACCGCGATCTCGTTGGTCGGCCATGCGTAGGTGAGGTCCGCGCCGATGGACTGGCTGTCCATGACGATGTAGGCACCGCCGTAGGCCTTGCGCAGGATCAGGGAGATCCTCGGCACCGTCGCGTTGCAGTAGGCGTACAGCAGCTTCGCGCCGTGCCGGATGATCCCACCGT
>NZ_SSBL01000004.1 GCF_004795105.1 Streptomyces sp. A0642
AGCTCCGACAGCAGACCGTCGACATCCTCACGATCCAACGTCAGGTCATCGGCGAAATGCCGGTCACCGGTCGCGTCGGGCACGTACTTCACACAGACAACGATCCTCAAGCTCACGCCGGCTCTCCTACTGCATCGTCATTTCCGGGCTGCCTTGTTGCACGCAGCATAGGCGCCTGATGGGGCGTTTTCCGGTCAGGGCGACCGACGCTCCGACCGTAAGATTACTCGCCAGTACACCCATCCGAGGCCCATTAAGCAAGCGCTTTGCCTTGTGATCTGGCCTACGCCCGAGCGCCTCGGCGGGACCGGAAGGCCGTCACTCCCGCAGAGCCGTGAACCTGCCCTGGTGATAGACGAGCGGCCTGCCGCCACCGGCGGGATCGCCGACGACCGCCTGCGCGATCACGATCCGGTGGTCTCCCGCCGGGATCCGCGCCACGACCCGGCAGACGAGCCAGGCGAGCACGCCGTCCAGCACCGGGACACCTTCCGGCCCACTGCGCCAACCGGTGGACGGCCCGAACCGGTCGGCGCCGCTGCGGGCGAAAGTGGCGGCCAGATCCCGCTGATGCTCGCCGAGTATGTGGACGCCGATGTGGCCGGCCTCCGCGACGACCGGCCAGCTGGAGGACGAGGTGCCCACGCCGAAGGAGATGAGCGGCGGATCGGCGGCGACGGAGTTGAGGGAGGTGGCGGTGAAGCCGACGGGCCGGTCGCCCGCCGCGGTGATCACGGCGACACCGGCGGCATGCTGCCGGAACACGGACCGCAGGAGGTCCGGGGTTGCCGTCCGGGGGGTATCGGTCTCGGCTGATGCCGTCATGGAGAGGTCCTTCTGCGCGTCGGGAGTGCGGGGCCGTGGATGCTCAGGCATCCGGACAGCGCGCACTCGCGTTGCGGGCCAGGTCGACATGGACCCGGCCGTAGAGAAGGAGTTCTGGCGGCATAGCGTCAGACTGACGATGCGCGGCGGGTGCCGTCAAGAGCGTCCCACCAGGTGGGAGATGCATCACGGTCCGTCACATCGCCTGTCCCAGCGCGGCGACGACGTCGACGGTGCGCGGCTGTCCGACGGCCCGGCGCACCACCACTCCCGAAGCGTCGAGTACCAGGACCGTCGGGGTTCTCCTGATGTCGAGCGCCCGCACCAGAGTGAGATGCGCCTCGGCGTCGATCTCGACATGGGCGACGCCGTCGACCATGCCCGCCACCTCCGCGAGGGTGCGGCGGGTGGCCCGGCAGGGCTGGCAGAACGCACTGGAGAACTGGACGAGCGTGGCTTTCTCCCCCAATTCGACGCCGAGTTGGGCTGCGTCCAGCCTGTCCGCACGTGCTCGCCCGTCCACCTTCGGCCTCCTGTCAGAGCTCTACGCAAAGACTCAGCACCCAAGGAAGCCGGGACATTCCCTGCCGTTCCACGTGACGAGAATCTCGCGGCCCGCGGCCGCCGAGACTGGCCACCACGACGCGCATGGGGCACGATCGGCCCAATGCCGAAAACCTACGGCTGCGTAACTTCCGCCGGGAGAACCCTCCCCAGGCGCTGAAGAAGGGTCTTCTCCAGATGGCAGAACTCGTCTATCGGCCGGTCATCGGCGCCGCTCGTACGTTTTTCAAGGCGCTCGACCTGAAGATCGACACCCAGGGTTCGGAGCACATCCCGAAGACCGGTGGCGCGGTTCTGGTGAGCAACCACATCAGTTATCTCGACTTCATCTTCACCGGCCTCTCCGCGTTGCCGCAGAAGCGGCTGGTGCGGTTCATGGCCAAGGAGTCGGTGTTCCGGCACAAGGTCTCGGGCCCCCTGATGCGGGGCATGAAGCACATCCCGGTCGACCGCAAGCAGGGCGAGGACGCGTATGCGCACGCCCTCGAATCACTGCGCTCCGGCGAGATCGTCGGAGTGTTCCCCGAGGCGACGATCTCGGAGTCCTTCACGCTGAAGAGCTTCAAGTCGGGCGCGGCCCGCCTGGCCCAGGAAGCCGGTGTGCCGCTGATCCCGATGGCGCTGTGGGGCACCCAGCGCCTGTGGACCAAGGGACGCCCCCGCAATTTCCGGCGCAGCCACATCCCGGTGACGATCCGGGTGGGCGAGCCGCTGGAGGCCCCGGCCGACCAGTACGCGGGCGCGATCACCCGGCGGCTGCGCGAGCGCGTCCAGGAGCTGCTCGAGGCGGCCCAGCGCGCCTACCCGGTGCGCCCGAAGGACGCGAGCGACACCTGGTGGGTGCCCTCGCACCTCGGCGGTACGGCTCCGACCGCCGCCGAGGTCCGCGAGCGCAGCTGACGGCCCACGCGAAGGCGCGACGCCGGCACGTCGCCCGGGAGCGCGGATGCGTGGATGGGCCGTGGGCCGGTCGGCCGGGGTGTTCCGGCGGACCGGCCCGCGGCTCCGTGCGCGCCCGGCTCCCCTGCGACGCTCGGGCTCCGTACCGCCGACGTCAGAGCGCGGTGGGCAGCGCGCGCCAGAGCTCCTCGCGGTCGGCGGCTGTCCGAAGGCCCCGCAGGACCGCCGGGTGCGGCGCGGCGTAGAGCGTCGGGTAGTCCACTTCGTGAAGTTCGGGCCGGACGGGCCAGGCCAGCTTCTCCTCGTCCAGCGAGAACCGTGCGTCCACGCCCGCCGGCTGGTTGCCCCGTGCGTCCAGCCGGCTCCAGCGGTCCCGCCCGGGGAGCCGGACCGCGATCAGCCCGTGCACCACGCCGGGCGTTCCGTCGTCCTCGGCGAGCGCCTGGTAGCAGAGTGCGGCCGGAATGCCCTCCGCACGGAGCAGCGCGGCCAGGGCGTGCGATTTGGCGTGGCAGATGCCGTTGCGGGTGGCGAGGACGTCCGAGGCGCGCCAGCTGACGCGCATGTCGCCCGAGTCGGCGGAGTGCGGGATGGTGTCCCGCACGAAGCAGTAGGCCGCCTCCGCGTATGAGTATGCGTCGACGGTGCCGGAGCGCAACCGTGCGGCCGTGTCGCGGACCAGCGGGTGTTCGTGGTCGATCGCGTCGTCGGCAGCCAGATACGCCGAGATGTCAGGGGTTTGCTGGATCAGCTCCATGGCCGATGAGCGTAGGGAAGCGGCCGACCGGAGTCAATGAGTTTCCGGTCGGCCGCATATCCATGCACATTGTGTCCGCGTGCTACTGCGCGGCCATCTCTTCCTTCAGGGCGAGGACGAACGCGTCGACGTCGTCCTCCGTGGTGTCGAAGGCGCACATCCAGCGCACGTCACCGGCCTTCTCGTCCCAGAAGTAGAACCGGAAGCGCTTCTGCAGCCGCTCGCTCACCTCGTGCGGCAGCCGCGCGAAGACGGCGTTGGCCTGGACGGGGTGGAGGATCTCCACGCCGCCCACCGAACGGACGCCCTCCGCGAGCCGCTGGGCCATGGTGTTGGCGTGCCGGGCGTTGCGCAGCCACAGATCGCCCGCGAGCAGCGCCTCCAGTTGCACGGACACGAAGCGCATCTTGGAGGCGAGCTGCATCGACAGTTTGCGCAGATGCTTCATCGCCCGGACGGCGTCCGGGTTCAGCACCACGACGGCCTCGCCGAAGAGGGCCCCGTTCTTCGTCCCGCCGAACGAGAGCACGTCGACGCCGACGGTGTTGGTGAACGTACGCATCGGTACGTCGAGGGAGGCCGCGGCGTTGGCTATGCGGGCTCCGTCGAGGTGGACCTTCATGCCGTGCCCGTGGGCGTGCTCGCAGATGGCCCGGATCTCGTCGGGCGTGTAGACGGTGCCCAGCTCGGTGTTCTGGGTGATCGAGACGACCTGCGGCATGGCCCGGTGCTCGTCGTCCCAGCCGTACGCCTGCCGGTCGATGAGCTCCGGGGTGAGCTTGCCGTCGTCGGTGGGCACGGTGAGCAGCTTGATGCCGCCGACCCGCTCCGGCGCGCCGCCCTCGTCCACGTTGATGTGAGCGGACTCGGCGCAGATCACCGCGCCCCAGCGGTCGGTCATCGCCTGGAGCGCGACCACGTTGGCGCCCGTCCCGTTGAAGACCGGGAAGGCCTCGGCCGTGGGGCCGAAGTGGCTGTGCATCACGCGCTGGAGATGGCCGGTGTACTCGTCCTCGCCGTAGGCGATCTGGTGGCCGCCGTTGGCGAGGGCGAGGGCCGCGAGTACCTCCGGGTGGGTCCCCGCGTAGTTGTCACTGGCGAATCCGCGCACCTGCGGGTCGTGGTGACGACGCGCGTCGGTCCTTACGGTTGCGGGGTCAGCCACAGGCGCTTTCCGTTCACTTCGGGGGCGGGCTGGTCCCAGACGCCGGCGATGGCATCGGCCAGTTCCTTGACGTCGGTGAAGCCCGCGAACTTCGCATTCGGGCGCTCGGCGCGCATCGCGTCGTGCACCAGTGCCTTCACGACCAGGATCGCAGCAGCGCTCCGCGGGCCCTCGTCGCCCCCCGCCTTGCGGAAGGCGTCCGCGAGCGCGAGGGTCCAGGCCTCCGCCGCGGCCTTCGACGCCGCGTAGGCGGCGTTGCCCGCGGTGGGGTTGCTCGCGCCGGCCGCGCTGATCAGCACGTAGCGGCCGCGGTCGCTGCGCTGGAGGCCGTCCTGGAAGGCCAGCGAGGTGCTCTGGACCGTGCGGATCAGCAGCTTCTCCAGCAGCGTCCAGTCGGCGAGATCGGTGTCGGCGAACGTCTTGCTGCCGCGCCAGCCGCCCACGAGGTGGACCAGCCCGTCGATCCTGCCGAATTCCTTCTCGGTCTTGTCGGCCCATTCACGGGCGGCGCCGAGATCGAGCAGGTCCACGGTGTCACCGGTGACGGTGGCGCCGCCGTGGGCGTAGCGTGCCGCGTCCACCGCCTCGGCGAGCCGGGCGGCGTTGGCGTCCGAGGCGACGACCGTCGCGCCCGCCTCGGCGAGCCGGAGCAGGGTCGCCCGCCCCGCAGGACCGGCCGCCCCCGCGACGGCGACCACGGCACCTTCGAGCGCACCGTTCCCGTCGCCCTTGCCGTTTCCGTTCATGGCCACCGCCTCCTCACGACGTGCGCTCACGCGGCTGCCTGCCCGGCGTCCGCGGCGGTGATTCCCTTGGTCGAGGCGATCACGGTCTTCAGCTTCTTGGAGAGCGCCTCATAGAACATGCTCAGGGGAAACTCGTCGGGAAGCACGTCGTCGACGAGTTTGCGGGGCGGCTGGGAGAGGTCCAGCGCGTCGGGGCCCTTGGCCCAGCGGGACCCGGGGTGCGGGGCGAGATACGTCGCGACCAGGTCGTACGCGGCGAACCAGTGGACGAGCTTGGGCCGGTCGATGCCGTCCCGGTACAACTTCTCGATCTCGGCGCACAGCTGGTTGGTGACCTGGGGGGCCCGCTCCCAGTCGATCTTCAGGGTGTTGTCCGTCCAGCGCACGACGTCGTGCTTGTGGAGGTAGGCGAAGAGCAGCTGGCCGCCGAGTCCGTCGTAGTTGCGGACGCGCTCGCCGGTGACGGGGAAGCGGAACATACGGTCGAACAGCACGGCGTACTGCACGTCGCGGCCCTGGCCGAAGCCGTCGGCCTCCAGCTTCACGGCCTCCTTGAAAGCGGTGAGGTCGCAGCGCAGCTCCTCGAGCCCGTACATCCAGAACGGCTGCCGCTGCTTGATCATGAACGGGTCGAACGGCAGGTCGCCGTGGCTGTGGGTGCGGTCGTGGACCATGTCCCAGAGCACGAAGGCCTGCTCACAGCGTTTCTGGTCGGCGACCATCTCACGGATGTCCTCGGGCAGCTCGACGCCCAGGAGCTCGACGGAGGCCTCGGTGACGCGGCGGAAGCGGGCGGCCTCGCGGTCGCAGAAGATGCCGCCCCAGCTGAAGCGCTCGGGGGCTTCGCGCACGGCGATGGTCTCCGGGAAGAGCACGGCGGAATTGGTGTCGTACCCGGAGGTGAAGTCCTCGAAGGTGATGCCGCAGAACAGCGGGTTGTCGTAACGGGTCGCCTCCAGGTCGGCGAGCCACTCGGGCCAGACCATCCGGAGCACCACGGCTTCGAGATTGCGGTCCGGATTGCCGTTCTGCGTGTACATCGCGAAGACCACGAGGTGCTGGAGCCCGTCGACGCGGTTCCGGGCGGGCTGGAAGGCCAGCAGGGAGTCGAGGAAGTCGGGTACGCCGAACCCGTCGGCGGCCCAGCGACGCAGGTCCGCGACGAGGGCGCGGTGGTACTCGGCGTCGTGCGGGAGGAGCGGCGAGAGCTCCTCGACCGCGTTGGTCACCCGGTCCAGGACCGCCTCGGCGGCGGCGGGCGCGGGTGCGCCCTCGGCGTCGAAGTCGATGGAGCCGTCCTTCGACTGCCAGGGGCGGATCTCCTCCACGGCATTCTTGAGCGCGGGCCAGGCCGGGTGCTCGATCACCCGCCGGGCGGAAGCTATGTCGCCGTCGGCGACGTCGTGCACAAGAATTTCCGTCATCAGACTTCCTCCACGGGAGAAGCTCGCGTCAAGCAACCGTATCCGTGTGCGGTTCCCCGAGACAAGTGGGGACCTGGAAATTATCCTGCCGACCTCCATGGTCACCGCGATTTTTCCTGTCACTCAGCGTTTCGACGGCCTCTTCAGTGGACGAACCGGGTCCGCGCCTCGTGCCCGCCAGGGATATCCCGCCCCAGGGGATCCGTGTCGGTCATGCCGTCGCGCCAGTTGGGTAGGCAGGGGGGAGGAGCCGTCGACGGAAGCGAGAATCCCTTGTCTTTTCTCACCATCGGCCATCGCGGGGTGATGGGTGTCGAGCCGGAGAACACGCTCCGGTCGTTCGTCCACGCCGAACAGGCCGGGATGGACCTCATCGAGCTGGACCTCCACCTGACCAAGGACGGCGCCCTCGCCGTCATGCACGACGCCGAGGTGGACCGGACGACCGACGGCAAGGGGCCGATCGCCGAGAAGACCCTGGCGGAGCTGCGCGAACTCGACGCCGGTCAGGGCGAACGCGTGCCGGTCTTCGAGGAGGTCCTCGACGCTGTGCGGTCCCCCCTGCAGGCGGAGATCAAGGACGTGGCCGCCGCCCGGACGCTCGCCGAGGTGATGCGGCGGCGCGATCTCGTGGACCGGGTCGAGGTGATCTCGTTCCACGACGAGGCGATCGCCGAGATCGCCCAGCTCGTGCCGGGCGTGCGGACGGCCCTCGTGGCCAGCCGCTGGGGCGGCGACCTGGTGGACCGGGCGAAGGCGGTGGGCGCCACGCGCCTGGTGCTCAACATCAGGCGCATCACGCTGGAGCTGGTGGAGAGGGCCCACGCCGAGAAGCTGACGGTGGTCGGCTGGGTGGTCAACACGCAGGATCATCTGCGCCTGGCCCGCGGACTGGGACTCGACGGCGCGACCACCGACTTCCCGGAGATCCGTCGCGCGGGCCGTTTCACCGCGTAGGACGTGCGTCCGACAGGGGCGCGCCTTCGATGTCGGTCCCGTTCGTCCGCGGGCCGGGCGGGGCGTCCACCACCCGCCCGGGCCCGCACGGACCTTGCGGTCAGCTCCCGGACAGCTCCTTGACCAGCAGCTCGAAGGCGAGATCGTCGCGCTGCGGAACCCCGAAGCGCTCATCGCCGTACGGGAACGGGCTCAGCTGCCCCGTACGGCGGTAGCCGCGGCGTTCGTACCAGGCGATCAGTTCCTCACGCACCGAGATCACGGTCATGTGCATCTCGCGTGCGCCCCAGCTCTCCCGGACGGTACGCTCCGCCTCGGCGATGATCACCTTGCCGAGCCCCGCGCCCTGGAGCGAGGGACGGACCGCGAACATGCCGAAGTAGGCCGCCTCGCCGCGGTGTTCGAGCTGGCAGCAGGCGACGGGCTCGCCGTCCCGCTCCACGACGAGCAGCCGGCTCCCGGGCGCGTGGACCACGTCGCGCACCCCCTGCGGATCGGTGCGCTGCCCCTGCAGGATGTCCGCCTCGGTGGTCCACCCCGCGCGGCTGGAGTCTCCGCGGTACGCGGACTGGATCAGCTCGACGAGCGCGGGCACGTCCGCGTCGGTCGCGTCACGGAAGGTCAGCTGACCCGGGTCGCGGGGCGGGGCGGTGTCCATGGTGAGGCTCTCCGTTTCTCTGCTGTCGCCGTGCGCCAGCAGCGTAACCCTCAGGCGCCGGAGCGGGTTCCGGACCTCTTCCCGCTCGCCCGGCAGCCCCGTTTCAGAGCGGCCCCGTCACCTCCGCGCCGCGATTCACCCCCGCCGCGCGCTCCCCCTTGCCCCCGTGCGCCGCGTGCGGGCGTCGGGCCATGGGCATCGACTAGACGAAGGCGATGCCGTTCGCCCGGGGGGAGGACTGCTGTGCACGGACCTGCGATGTCCGGCTGGCTGCTCATGGCGTTGTGCGCGGCGACGGGCGCGTACTGCCTGCTGCGGGCCCGCGACGGGACCGGCGAGGAACGCAGGACGGCGCGCGCGGAGGCGCTGATGGGCTTCGGCATGGCCGCGATGGCCCTGCCGGCGGCTGTCGTCGCCCCGCCGGTGTGGGGCTGGGTGCTGTACACGGTGCTGTTCGGCGTCGCCGCCCTGCGCGCCCTGTGGTTCTCCCGCCGCAAGGGTCACCATCTGCACCACCTCGTCGGCTCCGGTGCGATCGTCTACATGTCCGTCGTGATGGCGCGCTCCGGCGGAGCGGGGCACGGGGGTCACGCGTCCCACGCCATGGCCGCCGCGGGCGGCGTTCCCCTGCTGACCGGACTGCTCCTCGCCTACTACGCCGCCTACGTACTGCGCTCCGGCGCCCGGCTGATACCCGTGACCGCCACCCCCGTCGGGGGCGGCGGGGCCGTCGCCGGCGGTCCGCCGGAGGGCGGCTGGGCGGCTCGGCCGGAACTGGCGCTGGCCTGCCGGCTGACCATGGCGATAGCCATGTTCGCCATGCTGCTCACCCTGTGAGACACGGGGCCCCGTACACCGTGGCGTACGTCACTTGCCCTGCGCAGCCATACCCGTGCGCGCCGTACCGCTCATAGGCTGACGCCATGTTGGTCTCCCTCGCGCTGCTGCTGCTCGGTGCACTGGCCGCCGTCGTGACCCCGCGGCTGATGGCACGGGCCGAGTGGCCCGAGCGCGAGCCGGTGGTGGCGCTGTGGGTGTGGCAGTGCGTGGTGGCCGGGGTGTTGCTGTCCTTCGCGTTGTCCATGACCTTCAGCGCGGCCGCGGCCTGGCAGGCGGTGCGCGGTCATGTGTTCGCGCCCGCCCCGCACGCCGTCGTCGAGGCCTACGCGCTCGCCGCCTACGGACCGTGGTCGGCCGTGATGGCCGTACTGCTGGCCCTGGGTGGGCTGTGGACCGCCGCGATGCTGACCCGTGAGATCCGCCGCGGCGGCCTGGAGCGCAGGCGGCGACGGGCCGAACTCCTGGTGCGTGCGCCGCTGCTGCCCGGCGAGGAGCCGGGCAGTGAGCGGCTGGTGGTCCTGGAGGGCGAGCGCCCGGACGCCTGGTGGCTGCCCGGCACGGCGCCGCGGCTGGTCATCACCACCGGTGCGCTGGGCCGGCTGAAGGGTCGTCAGCTCGATGCGGTGCTCGCCCACGAACAGGGGCACGCGAACGCGCGCCACGACTGGCTGCTCAACTGCTCGGCCGCGCTGGCCTCCGGTTTCCCGCAGGTTCCGGTGTTCGCGGCCTTCCGCGGCGAGATGCACCGGCTCGTCGAACTGTCCGCCGACGACATGGCTTCCCGGCGCTTCGGCCGTCTGACGATCGCGCTGGCCCTGGTCGAACTGAACGAGGAACGCGGCGTGTTCGGTCCCTGCCCGACGCCGGACGCGCAGATGCCGCTGCGGGTGAACCGACTGCTGGCCCCTGCGGGCCGGCTCACGGCGGGTCGTCGGCTGCGGCTCACCGCGGCGGCCACGCTCCTGCCGGCGGTTCCGCTGCTGGTGGCCTTCGTCCCCGCGCTGAGCGCACTGCGATAGGCGGCCCCGGCGCCTGGCGCGCCCGCGGAACCCTGCCGCTCGCCGCCCTGGCGCCCACCTCCGCGCTGACTGCACGTGGGCCGCGTCGACCCGGGACGCCCGCGCGGCCCTC
The DNA here is from genome assembly GCF_004795105.1 of Streptomyces sp. A0642. Lineage (GTDB taxonomy): Bacteria > Actinomycetota > Actinomycetes > Streptomycetales > Streptomycetaceae > Streptomyces. The sequence goes on from NZ_SSBL01000004.1 coordinate 9,968, forward strand.
CGACGCACACGGCGCACACGGAAGCCCGCGCGCCCACGGGGCCCACGGCGAATATGGAAGCCCGCCCGGTCCGCCGCCACGGCGCCCGCCGCCCACCTCCGCGCTCACTGCACGGGGGCGGCCCCGCCGCCTGACGCGCCCGCGGAACCCTGCCGCTCGCCGCCCGGGCGCCCACCTCCGCGCTGACTGCACGTGGGCCGCGTCGACCCGGGGCGCCCGCGAAAGCCCGCGCGGCTCGCCGCCACGGCGCCCGCCCACGGCACCCACGGAACGTGGGGTGCGTCGGGATGGCCCCGGGACCCGCCTTCGGCAAGGATTGCTCCATGCACTCCCCGCTCCTCTCCCCCGCGCACCGCACTCGCACCCGCACCTCCTCGCCGGTGCCGCGGGCGGGGGCCGTCTGCGGGGCCCTCGCCCTCGGGCTGGTGGCCCTGGTCTCCGGGCGATGGTCTCCCCTGGTGCGCCTGGACCGCGATCTCGCCGAGGCGCTGCACCGGAGGGCGGTGACGGAGCCGGGTCTCGTCCATGTGAACCGGCTGCTGACGGACTGGCTGTGGGACCCGTGGACGATGCGCGCCCTGATCGCGGTGGCCGCCGTCGTCCTGTGGCGGCGCGGGGACCGGGTGCTCGCGGCCTGGGTGGTAGCGACGACCCTGGTCTCCAGCCTCCTCCAGCAGGGCGTCAAGGCCGCCATCGGCCGGGAGCGCCCCCGGTGGCCCGACCCGGTGGACTCCGCCCACTACGCCGCGTTCCCCTCGGGACACGCGATGACGGCGATGGTGACCTGCGGTCTGCTGCTCTGGCTGCTGCGCCGGTCCGGCGCCCGCCCCTGGATCCGCAGGACGGCTCTGGCCGCCGCGGCGGTCTCGGTGCTGGGCGTCGGTCTCACCCGGCTCTATCTGGGCGTGCACTGGCCCTCCGACGTCCTGGGCGGCTGGCTGCTCGGCGCGGCCCTGACCGCCCTCGCCACGGCCGGATACGACCGGTACGCCTCCCGGCAGCGTACGGAAGAGGGCTGAACACGCCTCCTTGCCGCGTCGGCACCCCCTCGGCGAGGATCGGGCCATGCCGATCAAGGGTGCCCTCTTCGACTTCTCCGGGACGCTGTTCCGGATCGAATCCGTCCGCTCCTGGCTCGCGGCGACCCTGGCGGAGCGGGGGCTGCATGTGGACCGCGCCGACTTCGAGCAGTACGCACGCGAGCTCGAGATCTCCGGCGCACTGCCGGGCGGCCCTCCCCCGCACCAGGTGCCGGGACACCTGGCTGCGACGTGGGCCACGCGTGACGAGAGCGCGTCCCTGCACCGCGAGGCGTACACGGGCCTGGCGCGCCAGGTGGAGCTGCCCGATCCGGCGCTGTACGACGCCCTGTACGACAGGCACCTGAGCCCGGCGGCCTGGCAGCCCTATCCGGACGCCGCCGAGGTGCTCGCCTCGCTGCGCGACCGGGGCGTCGCGATCGGCGTCGTCAGCAACATCGGGTGGGACCTCAGACCGGTCTTCCGCGCCCACGGTCTGGACTCCTACGTGGACGCGTACGTGCTGTCCTTCGAGCACGGGGTACAGAAGCCGGACGCACGGCTCTTCCACACCGCCTGCACACTTCTGGGACAGGATCCGGCCGATGTGGTGATGGTCGGCGACGACCGGCACGCGGACGGCGGGGCGTCCGCACTGGGGTGCGCGGTGCGATTCGTGCAGCATGCGCCGGTGGACGAGCGGCCGGACGGACTGCGGGAGCTCGGACTGGCCGCCGGGGTTGCCTGAGAAACATGTGAGAGATGTCCCTGACGCGCCATGGGTCGGATTGTCACATCGGGGCCTTAGCCTGGTAGGTATGTCCCCGACTCCGTGCCCGTCCGGTTCCGTGCGTCCCGCCGCAGTGGTGAATGAAGACATTCGCGACCTGTGGCAGCGTTCGGGCGGATGCCTGTCCCCTGAGGACGAGGAGGAGTACCAGCGGCTGCTGGTCGAGTGGGCCGCGGCAACGGGTGGCAGCGCCAGGTCCGCCGCCTGACCCGCCTGACGGCGTGGCTCGTGTGACCGGCATGACCCGTGTGACCTGACTGACCCGCCTGAGGGCGTAGCCCGAGTGACCGGCATGACCGTGTGACCTGCCTGACAGCGTGACCCGTGTGACCCCGCCTGCGGCTCCCGGACCGGCACCGCCCGCGGGGCTCGCGCACGCCTGTCCGATCCGCCGTCGGCCGGGTTCCCGGTTCGCTGTGCGCCGGCTTCCCTCGCGTCGCACCCTGGAGGCATGACTTCTCCCCCGATCGTGATCTTCCGGCCGTCCCCTTCCGGAGGGCGGCGCGTCACCGTGCAGCGCGGCGGGCGGGTCCAGATACTCGGCCTCGCGCACTCGGACCACGAAGTGATCGTGTTCCTGGAGGGTGCGGGGCTCGACGACCCCGAGCGCATCCTGGACGACCCGGAGTGGGTCGAATGGCGGGGCGGCCGGGCGCACCGGTACGAGGCCGCCTGAGACGTCTGATTCCGGCGATCCCCTGCGTCGCCGGAACCAGCCGGTCACCCCGGCCGGCGGTACGGGCCGGGGACCGCGTGACGGACCGGCCGCGACAGCCGGTCACCGCGGGGGGTACAGCATGTCCCGGCGCGGCGGATCGGTCAATGAACGGGGACGCAGCGAGAAGGCCGGTCCCTCCCGGGTGAAGACCCGGGCGGGACCGGCCGTGTGCTCCGGCGGTCGGCCGGCCGCCCTGCTCGGCGGCCGGCGAGCAGCCTCCTCGGCCGACTCGCGAGCGCAGCGCCTCAGAAGCTTCAGCGGCCCCAGCCGTCGAGGAGCGCAGCGCCTCAGCGGTCGAAGTAGTCCGGCTGCGTCTGGACGTTCAGCTCGTCCGTCCGCACCCGCTTCGCCGGGTCGGTCCGCCGGTCGTCGATCTTCAGGACGTCGAATCCCTTGGCGATGTCGTTGGAGTAGATGTAGCCGTTGTAGTAGTACGCCGACCACGGGCCGGCGGTGGTGACCGCGTCGGTGCTGACGGGGCCGCGCTCGAAGAAGCCGATCTCCTGGGGGTGGGAGGAGTCGGTGAAGTCCCACACCGAGACGCCGCCCTGGTACCAGGCCTGGACCATCAGGTCGCGGCCCTTGACCGGGATGATCGAACCGTTGTGGGCGACGCAGACCTCGGTCGCGGCCTGCGGGCGGTCGATCTTGAAGTAGCTGCGGAAGACGAGTTTGCGGTGGTCGCCCCTGCCGACGATGTCGTAGATGCCGTCGGCGCCGCGCTTCGGGCCGATCTCCTCGTTGCAGGTGGCCGCGCCGCCGCCGCCGAGCTCATCGGTGAAGACCACCTTGTCGGCCCGCTGGTTGAACGTCGCGGAGTGCCAGAACGCGAAGTTCACGTTGTCCTGCACCCGGTCGATGATCTTCGGGTTCTCCGGGTCCTTGATGGAGAACAGCAGGCCGTCACCCATGCAGGCGCCGGCCGCCAGGTCCTTGGACGGCAGCACGGTGATGTCGTGGCAGCCCGTGGTCTTGGAAACGCCCGGGTTGGTGGGAGCGCCCGGGTTGCCGCCGTCCGGGAAGAGGACCGGGAAGTTGACGATGCGTGCCTCTTCGGGCGCGTTGCGCGGCACCTTGATGACGGAGATCCCGTCGTGCGGCGGCTGGCAGTCGGGGAACGTCGTGTTCGGCGAGTACGAGGAGACGTACACGTAGACGTTCTTGCGCTCGGGAACCAGCGTGTGGGTGTGCGATCCGCACGCGGTCTCGACGGCGGCGACGTACTTCGGGTTGCGCTTGTCGCTGATGTCGAAGACCTTCATGCCCTCCCAGGAGGACTTCTCCGTGGCGGGCTGGGTGGTGCTGCTGCAGGAGTTGTCGCTGCGCGAGGAGTCCGTGGACAGGAACAGCAGGTTCCCGGAGACCGAGATGTCGTTCTGCGATCCGGGGCACAAAACCTGGGCGATCGTGCGGGGCGCCTTCGGATTGCTGATGTCGAAGATCCGGAAGCCGTCGTAGTTTCCGGCGAAGGCGTACTTCCCCTGGAACGCGAGGTCCGTGTTCAGTCCCTGGAGCGCGTCCTTCGGGACGTTGGCGAGGTGGGTGACGTTACGACTGTGGACGATCTCGTCCACGCCGGGTATCTCACCGCTCGCGATCGCGGCGGTCGCGTCCGCTTCCTGGCTCGCGGAGAGATCGGTTCGGCTCGCGGTCGCGTCCCCGGGGTCGGGTGTCGCGGCCGCGGGCCCGGCCATCAGCAAAGTGGCGAAGAGCCCGGCGGCGGCTGCCGCCACGCCCAGACGTCTGCGCCGCACCGGGGTGGTGTGCAACGAGGTCACTGCGTCCTCCCATGGATCCAAATGTAGTTGGCCGGTTCACGGACTCCGGCAGTATCGTCCTTGCCATGGGCATCCCAACAGATGGCAACAGAGACGTAATAAAAGTTTTTGATCAAAGCTGTGCGTCGACGTGTTAGGACAGAGCGCAACCACCCTTGTGTCCCCGGAGGTCGCTTTGTTGATTCGTCGTCAGTCCCTGCGGGTGCGCGGCATCGTCCTCGGCGCGGCCGTCGCGGCAGCCGTGCTCACCTCGGCCGGCTGCGACGCGGGCAGCGGTGACAGCGGCTCGAAGTCCGAGGCGCACCGGGCGGGTTCGGTCGTGGCGCCCGGAAAGCCGGGCGAACCCGCACGGACGCTCTCCCCCTCACAGGCCGTCAAGGAGGCCGGGGTGGACAGCCCCAACTCGGCGGACGTCCGGTATGTGCAGCTCATGATCCAGCACCACGCGCAGGCACTGGAGTTGACCGGACTCGTGCCGGCCCGTGCCCGTTCGGCGGCGGTCAGGAGACTCGCCGAACGCATCACCGCCGCCCAGCAGCCCGAGATCGGCGCGATGGAGGGGTGGCTGACCCGTCACGGCCGGTCCGGGCAGCCCGGCGAGCACGAGCACGGCGCGATGCCCGGCATGGCCACGCCCGGACAACTGGACGAGCTCAGGGCCGCGAAGGGGACCGCGTTCGACCATTTGTTCCTCAAGCTGATGATCGCGCACCACCAGGGTGCGATCACCATGGCGACCGAGGTCCTGTCGGAGGGCAACAACGTGCAGGTCGAGGAGATGGCCGGCGACGTCGTGGCCCAGCAGACCAGCGAGATCGACCGGATGCGCGCCCTGTCCTCCTGAGGGCGGGGCCCGGAGGGCCGGGGCCCCTGACGGACGCGTGTCTCCCAGGAGCCCGGGGCGCGCCTCTCCCCCGCCGGGCCCGCCGGTGCGATGCTGGAGACACCCTCAGGGAAGAGGTGCGCCGTGCTCCGTGTCGCCGTCGTCGGCTCCGGCCCCAGCGGGGTCTACACCGCCCAGGCTCTGGTGGCCCAGAACCTGGTGCCCGAGGTGCGGGTGCACGTCCTGGACCGGCTGCCCTGTCCGTACGGACTGGTGCGGTACGGCGTCGCGCCGGACCACGAGAAGATCAAATCGCTCCAGCAGAGCCTGCGGGCCGTCCTGGAGCACGAGCGCGTCACCTTCGTCGGCAATGTCGCCGTGGGCGGGGACGGGGTGTCCCCCGAGCGGCTGGGCGAGCTCTACGACGCGGTCGTCTACTGCGTCGGAGCGGCCACGGACCGCCCGCTGGGCATCCCCGGCGAGGAGCTGCCCGGCAGCCATTCGGCGACCGAGTTCGTCTCCTGGTACAGCGCCCACCCGGACACGGCCGCGGGTCTCTTCGCGCTGCGGGCCCGTTCGGCCGTCGTGATCGGGATCGGTAACGTGGCGGTCGACGTGGCGCGGATCCTCGTACGGGGCGCGGACGAACTGCGCCCCACCGACGTGCCGCAGCCCGCACTCGGCGTGCTGGCCGGCAGCCGGGTGCGCGAGGTGCACATGGCGGGCAGGCGCGGCCCCTCCCAGGCGCGGTTCACCACCAAGGAGCTCCGCGAGCTCGGCTCGCTCCCCGGGGCGCGGATGGTCGTGGACCCGGCGGAGCTCGCCCTGGACCCCGCGTACGGGGACGCGGTGGCGGGCTCCCCGCCGCTGCCCGCGATGGTCCGGCGCAATCTCGACGTGCTGCGCGGCTGGGCCGGCGGTCCGCCCGGGACGGGTGACGGCCGCCCCAGGACCATCGGGCTCCGGTTCTTCCTGCGCCCGGTCGAACTGCTGGAGCGGGCGGGCCGGGTGGCCGGTGTCCGGTTCGCCCGTACGGTCCCGGACGGGAACGGCGGGGTCCGCGACACGGGGACGTACGAGGAGATCGGCGCCGAGCTCGTCCTGCGGGCGGTCGGCTACCGGGGCATGCCGCTGCCCGGGCTGCCGTTCGACGCGGTGCACGGCACGGTGCCGCACCGGGCCGGGCGGGTGCTGCGGGACGGGGTCCCCTCGCCCGGGGAGTACGTGGCCGGGTGGATCAAGCGCGGCCCGACGGGTGTCATCGGGTCGAACCGTTCGTGCGCGAAGGAGACCGTGGCGTCGCTGATCGAGGACGCGCCGCTGCTGGCGGGGCGGCCTTCGGCCCGGGACCCCCTCGCCGTACTGCGGTCCTGGGGGCTGCGGCCGGTGGAGTGGGACGGCTGGCTGTCGATCGAGCGGGCGGAGGCGACGCTGGGACGGTCGCTCGGCCGGGGGCCGGTGAAGATCCCGGACTGGCCGGGGCTGCTGGGAGCGGCGCGTGGCGACGGACCGGGGTGACCGACGCGGCACAGCCCGTGGCCGTCAGTCCTTGCCCAGACGGCCGGCCTGGAGGTTCGCCGCCTCCAGCACGCGGTCGAGCAGCCCGGGGAAGAGCGCCTCCAGGTCCTCGCGCCGGAGCCCGTTCATCTTGGCGGTCCCGCGGTAGACCTGCTGGACGATGCCGCTCTCGCGGAGCACCCGGAAATGGTGCGTGCTGGTGGACTTGGTCACCGGAAGGTCGAACCGGGAGCAGGTGAGCTCGTCGTCGGCGGCGGCCAGTTCGCGGACCACGCACAGCCGTACCGGGTCGGAGAGCGCGTGCAGGACCGTTTCGAGCCTGATCTCGTCCCGCGCGGGGTGGGCCAGCGTACGAGCGCCGGCTGCCGGTTCGGTGGCGCTGGCAGGGGTCACGGTCGCTCCGCATCGTCGCTCGTCCGGGGCCTCCCATGATACGAGACCTGTCGTAGTTGGCGGGCAATAGGACAGGATCCGGCCTGAAGGGTGGCTAGCGTGGTGAAGCCGCCGGGCACCGGCCCGGCCCCCCGAGGAGGCGCAGTCGGATGCCGGACCCCCAGGACACCCCCGAGAACGCACGTACCTTCGCGGGGCCCGCCGAGCTCGAAGCCTGGCTGGAGGAGCACCACGCCGAACGAACCGGGATCTGGCTGAAGATCGCCAAGCGCAACTCGGGCGTGCGGTCGGTGAGTGCGGCCGAAGTGGTCGACTCCGTGCTCTGCTTCGGCTGGATCGACGGGCAGCGCAAGTCCCTCGACGACGTGTACTACCTCCAGCGGATCACGCCCCGCCGGCGCCGCAGCCCGTGGTCGCTGATCAACGTGGAGAAGGCCGGGGCGCTCACCGGCGCGGGGCGGATGCGCCCGGCGGGTCTCGCCGAGGTCGCCCTGGCGCAGGCGGACGGACGGTGGGAGGCCGCGTACCCCTCGCAGGGCAGGGCCACCGTCCCGGCCGATCTCATCGCCGCCCTGGAGGCGAACGAGCCGGCGCGGCTCTTCTTCGAAGGGCTCGGCAGGTCGGACCGCTATCTGGTGCTCCTGCGCCTCATGACGGCCACGACCCCGGACGTGAGGGCGGCCCGCCTCCGGAAGGCGGTGGCCTCCCTGGCGGCGGGCCGGAAGATCCGCTGACGCCCGGTCAGCCGCTCAGAAGCTGGGGGTCCTTGGCGAGAGCGGCGAGCCGGCCGGCCGGATCCGTGACCAGCCTGCGCGTCGTCAGGTCGAGGACGCCGGCCACGCCCGTGATCTCGGCCGCCACCGTGCCGTCCTCCTTGAGGATCTGCTGGGCGACGGTGAACGTCTTGCCCTCCCCGTAGTCGAACCGGCAGGACACCCGCACCCGTTCGCCGCCCCGCAGCTCCTTGCGGTACTTGACCGTGACTTCCAGCGCCACGGGGCCCACCCCGTCGGCCAGCAGCTTCTCCTGGGGCAGACCGGCGGCCCGCAGCAGTTCCCAGCGCGCGTGCTCGGCGTACTGGAGGTAGACGGCCTGGTTGAGATGGCCCTGCGTATCGAGCTCGTAGCCCCGTACGGTCACGTCGACGAAGAAGGTCATGGACGTCGGAACAACCGGCTTCATTCCCGCATTCCCCTACCCGTCCGCCCGTCGGTCCGTTGCCGTCGCGAGGTGCGGGAACCTCAGCTCCGTGCGGCTGGAGAAGACGTCGTCCGGGCGCAGGACGGTGCCGGGGTGGCCGGGGCGGTTGGGCGAGTCGGGCAGGTGCTGGGTCTCGAGGCAGACCGCGCCGTGCCGTGCGTGCCGCCCGCCGTCGGGGGCGGCCAGGGTGCCGTCCAGCTGGTTGGCCGTGTAGACCTGGATGCCCGGTTCGGTGGTCCACACCTCCATGATCCGCTCGCCGCCGGGCGCGGCGAGCCGGGCGGCCCGGCGCAGGCCGCCCGGTGCCGCGGGCGCGTCGAGGACCCAGCAGTGGTCGAAGCCGCCGGCGCGGCGCAGTTGTTCGTCCGGGAGCGCGAGGCACTCCCCGATGCGGCGCGGAGCGGTGAGGTCGAACGGGGTGCCGCCCACAGCCGCGACCGGGCCTTCCGGGATGCCCTCGTCATCGACCGGCAGATAGCCGCCGGCATCCACCTGGAGCGTGTGGCCGAGGACGTCGCCCTGCGCGGTGAGGTCGAAGTAGGCGTGGTTGGTGAGGTTGACGACGGTGGGGCGGTCCGTGGTGGCGGTGTAGTCGAGGGCCAGGGTGCCCGCGCTGTCGAGGGTGTACGTCACGGCGACGTCCAGCGCGCCGGGGAAGCCCATGTCGCCGTCGGGGCTGTGCAGGGTGAGCCGGAGCGTCGCTGCCGTGTCGGTGGCCTCGCCCGCGGCATGCCAGAGGCGGGTGTGGAAGCCCTCGGGGCCGCCGTGCAGGGCGTGGCCCCGGTCGGTGGCCGGGATCCGGTACGACGCTCCGTCGAGGAGGAAGCGGCCGTGCGCGATGCGGTTGGCGAAGCGGCCGATGAGGGCGCCGAAGAACGGGTTCTCGCCCGTGTAGTCGTCGAGGGAGGCGAGCGACCGTACGACCGACGCGGGAGCTCCCCCGGTGTCCGGCACGGTGAGGCGGTGCAGGATGCCGCCGTAGGTGAGGATCTCGGCCCGGACTCCGGTGCCGGAGTCGAGGGTCCAGACGTCGACGTCCGTACGGGCGTGGGCGCCGAACGGTGTGCGGGTCACGGTGGGGCGAGGCATCAGGGATCCTTGGGAGGAACGGACGGCCCGGCGGGGCGGGGACGGCGGGCCAGGACGGGTGATCCTGCGGACGGGATGGCGGGCCCCGGCCTACGCGGGGGGCCGCGGCACGGTCGATTCCCGGACGACGAGACGGTAGCCCGGCCGGGGCCGCCGGGGTTCGGTCACCGCGTCGCCCGAGAGGCGTTCGACGAGGCTGTCGACGGCGAGCCGGGCGATCGCCTCCTTGTCGGGGGCGACCGTGGTGAGCGTGGTGGCCCCGTACAGGCTCTCCTCGATGTCGTCGAACCCGACGACTGCCACGTCCTCGGGGATGCGCAGCCCCCGTTCGGAGAGGGTGCGCATCGCCCCGATGGCGATGAGGTCGTTGTACGCGAACACGGCGTCGGGGCGTTCGCCGCGGTCCAGGAGGGCGGCCATGCCGGCGGCTCCGTCCTCGCGGCCGTAGCCGTCGGTGACCACGACGAGCGACTCGTCGGCCTCGATGCCCGCGGCGGCGAGCTCCTCGCGCCAGCCGCGCAGCCGCAGATGGGCCGGCTGGCGTTCGCGTCCGGTGCGCGAGCCGAGGAAGGCGATCCGGCGGTGCCCGTGGTCGACGAGGTGGCGCACGGCCTCGCGGGACGCGGCCACGTTGTCGATGGCGATGTGGTCGTACGGGGCCTCGTACTCGCGCTCGCCGAGCAGCACGAGGGGCGCGGTCTCGGTGCGCGCCATCAGGTCCTCGGTCTCCAGATGGATCGGGCTGAGGATGAGTCCGTCGATCACATGGGACCGGAATCCCTGGCTGACCAGGAGTTCCTTCTCCCGGAGGCCGCCGGTGTGGTCGACCAGCACGGTGTAGTCGTGCCGGGCCGCCGCGTCGACGACCTCGCCGGCCAGCTCCGCGAAGTACGGGTTGCCGAACTCGGGGACGGCGAGGGCGATGATGCCGGTGCGGCCTTTACGCAGATGGCGGGCGGTGAGGTTCGGCCGGTAGCCGAGCTCGTCGATGGCCTGCTGGACCTTGGCGCGCATCTTCGGTGTGACGTGCTGATAGTTGTTCACCACGTTCGACACGGTCTTGATGGACACGCCCGCCCGTTGCGCAACGTCCTTGAGGCTGACGCCCACGACACTCCCTGGATCGACTTGTCGCGCTGGCGCGCGGTGGCCCGGCTCCGCCGGTTCGGCTGCGAACGGTGTGCCGGGGCGGCGGCCCCGGCACCGGTTCAGGTACTTCTGCGGCTGCGCGACAGATAGCGCTGGGCCACGACGACAACAATAAGGAACCCTCCGCTGACGACCGACTGGTAGGAGGAGTTCAGCCCGCCTATCTGGTTGATCAGGTTCTGGATGACCTGGAGCAGCAGGACGCCCCAGAGGGTGCCGCTGATCGATCCGGCGCCGCCGATGAGGAGGGTGCCGCCGATGACGACGGCGGAGATCGCGTCGAGCTCCATGCCCACGCCGACGATGGTGACGCCGGAGGAGAGCCTGGCGGCGTTGAGCGCGCCGGCGAGTCCGGCCAGCAGTCCGCTGAGCAGGTAGACGAGGATCTTGGTTCGGGCGACGGGCAGGCCCATCAGCGTGGCCGCGTCGCTGCTGCCGCCGACCGCGAAGAGCGTCTGTCCGAACGAGGTGCGCTGGAGGAGCAGGCCGCCGATGCCGAACAGCGCCAGGGCGATCAGGACCGGGTAGCCGAAGCCCTGGACGCTGCCCTGTCCGAGGTCGGCGAAGGCGGAGTCCTTGGGGACCAGATAGGTGGTGGCGCCCTCGTCGGTGAACGCGAGGAGCAGGCCGCGCGCCCCCAGCAGGGTGGCGAGGGTGACGATGAAGGGCGCCATCCCGGCGCGGGCCACCAGAAGGCCGTTGAGCAGCCCGATCGCCGCGCAGACCACGAGGGGGACGGACAGGGCGGCGAGGAAGCCCCACTGGGAGGCCCAGGCGGCGAGCACCCCGCCGAGGGCGAAGACGGATCCGACGGACAGGTCGATGCCGCCGGTGATGATGACCATGGTCATGCCGAGGGCGACGACGGCGAGGAACGACGCCTGGACGGTCACGCCGCGGGCGTTGTCCAGGGTGGCGAACGTCGGGTAGATGAAGGACGCGACGGTCACGACCGTGAGCAGGACGGCGAGGACGCCCTGGCGCTGGAGGAGTTCGGCGATGCGCTGCCCGCCCGCGGGGCGGGCCGTGCGGCCGCCGGCCGCCGGGGGTGTCGTGCGCGGAACCTGGGCCACGGGGGCAGGTGAGGTGTGATTCATCGGGACCGACGCTCCCGGGCGACGTAGACGGCGGCGATGATGATGGCCGCCTGGGCGATCTGTGCGGTGGAGTCGGGCAGGTCGTGCTTGACGAGGGTGGCGCGCAGCAGCTGCATCAGCAGGGCGCCGGCGACCGTGCCGAGGACCCGGATGGAGCCTCCGTTGAGCGGGGTGCCCCCGACCACGACCGCCGTGATGGCGGAGAGTTCCATGAGGGTGCCGAGCGAGGAGGGGTCGCTGGCGGTGAGCCTGGCCGTGGCGAGGATGCCGGCCAGGGCGGCCAGGACCCCGCAGAGCACGTACACGCCGATGAGGACGCGGCGCACGGGCAGCCCCGCGAGGGCGGCCGCCGGCCGGTTGCCGCCGATGGCGACGACCTGGCGGCCGAAGGTGGTGCGCTGGACGAGGAAGGCGACGGCGACCGCGAGGACCGCGGCGATGAGCACGACCAGGGGGATCCCGAGGAAGGAACCGGTGCCGAGCGAGAGCAGGTCCGGGTTGACGATCTGCTTGAGCTGACCGTCCGCCAGGACCAGGGCCAGACCCCGGCCCCCGACGAACAGGGCGAGGGTGGCGACGATGGGCTGGAGTCCGACGAGCGAGACCAGTGAGCCGTTCACCGCTCCGACCACGGCACCGGCCAGCAGCGCCAGGGCGAGGGCGGGCACCAGCCCGTACCCGAGGTACAGCGGCAGGAGGGCGGTGGCCAGCGCCATGGTGGAGCCGACGGAGAGGTCGACGCCCTCGGTGCCGATCACGAGCGCCATGCCGAGGGCGACGATGACGATGGGGGCGACCTGGACGAGCTGGGTGCGGAGGTTGTCCGCGGTCATGAAGTGCTCGGTGAACAGGGCGTTGAAGAGGAGCACGACGGCGACGGCGAGGTAGACGCCGTACTCCTGGTACCAGGCGGGGTCACGGAGCCGGGCCAGTGGCCGGGCTGCGGGGGTGGAGAGGGCGGCCTGGGTCATCGGGGGTCCTCCTCGGCGGCAGGGGTGTGGCCCGCGGGCGCCGGTGCGTGGTCGGCGAGCACTTCGAGCAGATGGCTCTCGGCCACCTCGTCGCCCGACAGTTCGCCCGCGACCGCGCCGCCCCGCAGGACGACGATGCGGTCGGCGCCCTCGATGAGTTCCTCGATGTCGGAGGAGATGAGCAGGACGGCGAGGCCCTCGCGGGCGAGGTCGTCGATGAGGCTCTGGACCTCGGCCTTGGCACCGACGTCGATGCCGCGGGTGGGTTCGTCGAGCAGCAGGACCTTCGGCTCCAGGCAGAGCCAGCGGGCCAGCAGGACCTTCTGCTGGTTTCCGCCGGAGAGCTCACCCACCTTCTGTTCGGGGCTCGCGGCCTTGATCCGCAGCCGCTTCATGAAGATGTCGACGATGCGGTCCTGCCTGGCACGGGAGACGATGCCGGCGCGGGAGAGGCGGGGCATCGCGGCCAGCACGATGTTCTCGCGGACGGAGAGGCCGGGGACGATGCCTTCGGCCTTGCGGTCCTCGGGCAGCAGGCTGATGCCGGCCCGGACGGCGCCGGCGGAGGTGAGGCGGCGCAGGGTGCGTCCGCCGATGCTCAGCTCTCCGGAGTCCAGGGCGAGCGCGCCGGCCAGGGCCTTCGCGGTCTCGCTGCGGCCGGAGCCGAGGAGGCCGCCGAGGCCCAGCACCTCACCCGCGTACAACGACAGGGATATGTCGTGGAGCTGGTGGTCGCGGGAGAGGCCGGTCGCGGTGAGCACGGGGGTGCGAGAGGCGTCATGGCCCTCGGAACCGAAATGGGTGACGCCGTCGCGGCGCACCTCGGCCAGGTCGCGGCCGAGCATCATCGAGACGAGTTGCATGCGGTCGAGGCCGGCGAGGTCCCCGGTGTGGATGTGCCGGCCGTCGCGGAGCACGGTGACGCGGTCGCAGATCCGGTACAGCTCGTCCATGCGGTGGCTGACGTAGAGCACGGCGATCCCGCGTGCGCGCAGGTCCCCGATGACCCGGAAGAGGGTCTCGACCTCGCGCGGCTCCAGCGAGGACGTGGGTTCGTCCATGATGACGACCTGGGCGTTGACCGAGACGGCCCGGGCCAGCGCGACCATCTGCTGGGTGCCGATGCCCAGGGTGTGCAGGGGCCGCTTCGGGTCGACGCGTACGCCGAAGCCGTCGAGCAGTCCGGTCGTCTCGCGGTGCATCCGGGCGAAGTCGATCAGACCGAGGCGGTTCTTGGGTTCACGGCCGAGGAAGATGTTGCGCGCCACGCTCATCAGCGGGACGAGGTTCACCTCCTGGTAGATCGTGGAGATGCCCGCCTGCTGCGCCTCGAACGGCCGGGCGAACGCGATCGGTTGACCGGCTAGCCGCAGTTCACCCTCGTCGGGCCGGTAGACGCCGGTCAGCACCTTGATCAGGGTGGACTTCCCGGCCCCGTTCTCCCCGACGAGTGCGTGGGTCTCCCCGGCGCGCAGGGAGAAGGAGACGCCGTCGAGGGCGAGGACGCCCGGGAAGCGTTTGCTCACCGAGCGGGCTTCCAGGACGGCCGCGGCCGGTGCGGATGCCTCCTCCGCGAGGGCCGGCTGCGGTACTGCTTCAGGTGGTGCCATGGCTGTTCTTGGCCTTCCGCTCTTCCAGGGGTGCGGGCCCGGAAGCCGCCGTGACCTTCTGGGAGGGCCACGGCGACCGGGCTGTCGGAACTCGGGCTGTCAGAACGCGCCGCCGAGCGACGCCTTGGCGTTGGACTCGTCGTAGGCGCGGTCGGTGATGATGACGTTCTCGGGAATCTCCTCGCCGCCGTAGAACTTCTGGGCGGTCGCGAAGGCCAGCGGGCCGAAGCGCGGGTTGGACTCGATGACGGCGTTGTACTCGCCGTTGACCAGGGCCTGCACGGCGTTGCGGGTGCCGTCGATGGACACGATCTTGACGTCCTTGCCGGGCTTCTTCCCGGCGGCCTTCAGCGCGGTGACGGCGCCGAGGCCCATCTCGTCGTTCTCCGCGTAGACGGCGGTGATGTCGGGCTTGGACTGGATGAGCTGCTCCATGACCTGCTGGCCCTTGTCACGGGCGAACTCACCGGTCTGCTGGGCGACGATCTCCAGGCCCGGGGCCTCGGCCTTGAGCTGGTCGACGAACCCCTTGGTGCGGTCGGTGGTGACGTTGTTCCCCGAGGCGCCGAGGAGGATGGCGACCTTGCCCTTGCCGCCGGTCGTCTTGATCATCGCGTCCGCCGCACGCTTGCCCTGCTCCACGAAGTCGGAGCCCAGGAAAGCCACATAGTCCTCGCAGGCGGTGGCGTTGACCTTGCGGTCGATGGTGAGGACCGGGACCTTCTTGGCGGCGGCGGCCTTCAGAGCCGGCTCCAGGCCGTCGGAGTTCAGCGGGGCGACGATGAGGAACTGGGCGCCCTGGGACAGCATGTCCTGGATATCGCTGATCTGCTTGGAGAGCTGCGACTGCGCGTTGGTGGTGAGGAGCTTCTTGACGCCCGCCTTCTCGGCCTCGTCCTTGATGGACTGGGTCTCGGCGATCCGGAAGGGGTTGGCCTCCTTCTCCGACTGGGAGAAGCCGACCACGGCGTCCTTCAGATCCAGCTTCGGCGCCCCGTAGGTCTGCAGCGAGCAGCCCGAACCGGAGGAGGACTCGGGGGACTTGGCCGCCTGCGCGCCCTGGCTGCTGTCGCTGGTCGCGGTGTCCGGGGTCTCCGACTTGGAGCAGCCGGAGGCGGCCAGCGTGGCGGTGGCGGCGAGGAGACAGGCCACGGCGAGGGTACGGGTTCGACGCTGGATCATCATGCGCGGGAGCTCCTTGGCGGATTGACGGCACGCCGATGGGCGTGCGGTCGGGCATGGCTGGACGAGGCATCGGCTGCCGCTCGGTGGCTGATGTCGCCGCATTCCTCACGGGCCCGCCGGCTGGAGGAGCTGCGGTCGTGAGGGTGTGCGCGGCCTCTCGGCGGCTCGATTTACAACGTTATACAGCCGCCCCGACACGGGCGGCAAGAGTGCGGTCGATGTTTCCGGAACGCGCTCGGAGCCGCCCTGCGCCGACGGGCGGCTCCCGCCGTACCGGTTGCCGCCGCACCCCTGGACAGCCGCCCGGCGCCGTGCTGTCATACCGCCGGTACCCAATTTTCCAACGTTGCAAGCACGGTGTCGCGCATCCTGGCGGTCGCGACGGCGTGCCCTGCCGTGCGCGTGCTCCGCATCCGTTCCGGGCGGGCGTCATGGCAAGCCCTCCGTGTCATGTGCCGTTTCCGAGCCGGAGCCCCGCACGGCCGGCCGAGAGCAGGAGCCCTCCATGCCCCTGAACCGCAGACAACTCATGGCCGGCGCACTGGCCACCGTCGCCGCCTCGGCCGCGTCCGGCCGCTGGGCCACCCTCGCGACCGCGGCCGACCACCGGGCGAAGCCGGCTCACGGCGGCCACTACGCGCCCAACGCCGCACCGCTGCATCCGACCGCGTTCCTGAGACTCCCGCCCGGCCACGTCACCGCTCGCGGCTGGCTGGCCGGACAGCTGAAGCTCCAGCTGGACGGACTGTGCGGCCGCTACGAGGAGTTCTCGCACTTCCTCGACTTCACCGCCACCGGCTGGGTCCGCCCGGAGCTGGGCGGCTGGGAGGAAGTCCCCTACTGGCTGCGCGGATACGCCGACCTCGCGATCGTGACCGGTGACGCCCAGGCCCTGGCCGCCGTCCGCCGCTGGTTCGACGCGATCCTCGCCACCCAGCAGTCCGACGGCTTCTTCGGCCCGAAGCCGCTGCGTACGTCCCTGAACGGCGGCCCGGACTTCTGGCCCTTCCTGCCGCTGGTACAGGCCCTGCGCTCCTGGCAGGAGTACTCCGGCGACATTCGGGTCATCCCCTTCCTCAGCCGGTTCTTCCGATACATGAACGCCCAGGGGCCCGGCGCGTTCAACACCAGCTGGATCGCCCTGCGCTGGGGCGACGGACTGGACAGCGTCTTCTGGCTCTACAACCGCACCGGCGACGCCTTCCTGCTGGACCTCGCCGACAAGATCCACGCGAACGGCGCCGACTGGGGCGACAACCTGGTCGACCCGCACAACGTGAACATCGCGCAGGGCTTCCGCGAGCCCGCCCAGTACGCGCTGCGCAGCGGTTCGGCCGAGGACACCCGGAACACGTACGGGACCTACGGCAAGGCGATGGAGCAGTACGGTCAGTTCCCCGGCGGCGGCTTCGCCGGGGACGAGAACGCCCGCCCCGGACACGGCGACCCCCGGCAGGGCTTCGAGACGTGCGGCATCGTCGAGTTCATGGCCAGCCACCAGCTGCTCACCCGGATCACCGGCGACCCGCTGTGGGCCGACCGTTGCGAGGAGCTGGCGTTCAACTCGCTGCCCGCCTCGCTCGACCCGTCCGGCAGGGCGGTCCACTACATCACCAGCGCCAACAGCGTCGATCTGGACAACGCTCCCAAGAAGGAGCGGCAGTTCCAGAACGGCTTCGCGATGCAGGCGTTCCTGCCGGGCGTCGACCAGTACCGCTGCTGCCCCCACAACTACGGTATGGGCTGGCCCTACTTCGTCGAGGAGCTGTGGCTCGCCACCCCGGACGGAGGTCTCGCCGCCGCGATGTACGCGAGCTGCGAGGTCACCGCGAAGGTCGCGGACGGCACCGAGGTCACCTTCACCGAGGAGACCGGCTACCCGTTCACGGACACGGTCACCCTCACCCTGAGTGCGCCCCGCCGCCTCGACTTCCCGCTGGTGCTGCGCGTCCCCGCCTGGTGCGACAGCCCTCGGATCGCGGTCAACGGTCATCCGGTCACCGCCCCCTCCGGTCCGGCCTTCACCCGCCTCGACCGCACCTGGGCGGACGGCGACAAGGTGACCCTCCACTTCCCGCAGAGGACCACCGTCCGCACCTGGGAGCACAACCACGGAGCCGTGAGCGTGGACCGGGGCCCGCTCACGTACTCCCTGCGGATCGGCGAGGAGTACCAGCGCATCGGCGGCACCGATCAGTTCCCTGAGTACGCGGTGCACGCCACCAGCCCGTGGAACTACGGACTCGTCCTGGACGACCGGAAGCCCGCCTCCTCGCTGCGCCACCACACGGTCCGCCACGTCGAGGACGCCAACCCCTTCACGCTCGACGGCACCCCGCTGACCATGACCGCGCAGGCCCGCCGCATCCCGGAGTGGACGGCGGACGGCGAGCACGTGGTGGCCCCGCTCCAGGACTGCCCGGCGGGGAGCAGCGAGCCGGTGGAGGAGATCACGCTCGTCCCCATGGGCGCGGCGCGGCTGCGCATCACCGCTTTCCCCACAGCCGATCCCGGCGCGGAGCCATGGCTCGCCGACCGCTGGTACCGGTTCCGCAACCGGCACTCCGGCAAGGTGCTCGGCGTCGACACCATGTCCACGGCCAACAGTGCCCACGTCGTCCAGTTCGGTGACACGGGCACCGACGACCACGACTGGCGGCTCGTCGCCGAGGGGGACGGCTGGTACCGGATCCGCAACCGGCACTCCGGCAAGGTCCTCGGCGTCGACACCATGTCCACGGCCGACAGTGCCCACGTGGTCCAGTACGACGACAACGGCACCGACGACCACCTCTGGCAACTCGTCCCCGACGCCGACGGCTGGTACCGGATCCGCAACCGGCACTCCGGCAAGGTCCTCGGCGTCGACACCATGTCGACCGCCGACAGCGCCCACGTCGTCCAGTACGACGACAACGGCACCGACGACCACCTCTGGCAACTCGTCTGACCCCCCTGCCGTTCCACTGGCACCTCGTCTGACCCCTGACGTTCCACTGGCACCTCGTCTGCCCCCTGACGTTCCACGCACGTCACGCACCGCTCCCCGCGCCGCCCGGCGCGGGGAGTTTCCCCTGACCGGGCTGGCACCCGACGAAGGAGACGCATCACATGAGCCGTTTACGTGGACCCGGCCGCAGGCCGTGGTGGAGACGGGCGATCGCCACGACGGGACTGCTGGCGCTGGCGTCCTCGGCACTGGTGGGAGTCGGTTTCGCGCCGGCCGGCGCCGCGTCCTGGGCGCCCAAGCCGGCCCCCATGACCACACCGTGGACCAACCAGGTCCCCGTCGACAAACCGCTGCCCGAATACCCGCGCCCCCAGCTGACCCGCCCGGACTGGGCCAACCTCAACGGCCTCTGGGACTTCGCGGTGACCGGCCGGGACGCCGGTCAGCCGGCGTCGTTCCCCGATCAGATCCGGGTGCCGTTCGTCGCGGAGTCCGCCCTCTCGGGCATCCAGCGGAAGATCACCGAGAACGACAAGCTCTGGTACAAGCGCACCTTCACTGTGCCGGCCGGCTGGAGCGGCCGCCGGGTCGAGCTCAACTTCGGCGCGTCGGACTGGCAGACCACGGTCTGGGTCAACGGCGCCCAGGTCGGGGCGCACAAGGGCGGCTTCGACTCGTTCGCCTACGACATCACCCCGCAGCTCAACGGCGGGACGAACACCGTCGTGGTCTCCGTCTACGACCCGACGCAGACCGGCGGCCAGGCCGTCGGCAAGCAGCGCATCAATGACGTACAGCCCCACAGCGGCGGCGGCATCTTCTACACCGCGGCCTCCGGCATCTGGCAGACCGTCTGGCTGGAGCCCGTCGCGACCGCCCACATCACCCGCCTGGACATGACGCCGAACCTCGGCGACAGCACGCTGCGCGTGAAGGTGCAGGGCGCATCCGCGACCGGGCGCAGTGCCCGGGTCACCGTCTCCAGCGGCGGAACCGTGGTGGGGACCGCCACCGGGACCGTGGGTTCCGAGATCTCCGTACCGGTGCCGAATGCGCATCTGTGGACTCCGGAGGACCCCTTCCTGTACGACGTGAAGGCGGAGCTGCTCGACGGGTCCGCGGTCACCGACTCGGCCGGGAGTTACGCGGGCATGCGGTCGATCGCCGTGGCGAAGGCCGACGGCGTCCTGCGCCCGGTCCTGAACGGGAAGTTCGTCTTCCAGACCGGCACCCTGGACCAGGGCTACTGGCCGGACGGCATCTACACCGCACCGACCGACGCCGCCCTGAAGTCCGACCTCCAGGCCCACAAGGACCTGGGATTCAACATGGTCCGCAAGCACATCAAGGTCGAACCGCAGCGCTGGTTCTACTGGGCGGACAAGCTGGGCCTCCTGGTCTGGCAGGACATGCCGGCCATGGACACCGGTAAGACCCCCGCGGCGGGCTCCCGTACCCAGTGGGAGGCAGAGTTCCACGCGATCATCGATCAGCACCGCAGCTCCCCCTCGCTGGTGATGTGGGTCGACCAGAACGAGGGCTGGGGGCAGTACGACCAGGCGCGGATCGCCAACGAGGTGAAGGCCTACGACCCGTCCCGGCTGGTCGACAACATGAGCGGAGTGAACTGCTGCGGCTCGGTCGACGGTGGCAACGGGGACGTGGTCGACAACCACGTCTATGTGGGGCCGGGCAACACCGCGCCGACCGCCACGAGGGCGGCCGTGCTCGGTGAGTTCGGCGGCCTCGGCTACAAGGTGCCCGGCCACGAGTGGTTCCCCGGAGGGGGCTTCAGCTACGAGGACCAGGCAAGCCTCTCTGCGCTGAACAACCGGTTCGTCGGACTGCTCGACGCCATCCGGGTCGGCCAGCTGCCCGCGGGGCTCTCCGCCTCCGTCTACACGGAGATCACGGACGTCGAGAACGAGGCGAACGGCCTGCTCACCTACGACCGCCAGGTGGTCAAGGTGGACACGGCGCGGGTGAGGGCCGCGAACCAGGCCCTCATCAACGCCTCCCGCAACCCCGCTCCGCCGGTGACCCTGCCCACCGGCCAGTACAAGTCCCTCCGGGTCACGACCCCGGGGTACACGAACAAGTACCTGCGCCACCAGGACGCGCTGGCCTTCACCGCGGTCGTCGACGGAGCGAGCGGCGCGCTGCTCAAGAACGACGCCACCTGGAAGATCGTCACGGGGCTCGCCAACAGCAACTGCTACTCGCTGGAGTCCCGCAACTACCCCGGTGAGTACCTCCGTCACCGGGACTTCCGGGTCCGGCGCGACGCCAACGACGGCTCGGCGCTCTTCAGGGCCGACGCCACCTGGTGCGCCGTCGCCGGTGCGGGAGGGGTGAGGCTGTCCAGCGCCAATCTTCCGGGCAGCTATATGCGCCACATCGACTCGGAGGTCTGGCTGGCCACGCCGGGCGGAACGCACGCCTGGGACAACCCGGCCACGTTCACCGAGGACACCACCTGGGCGGTGGAGGCGCCCTGGGCGCCGTGAGCTGACCGCACGGCTCCCCCGTCACGGCCACGGCCCGGTGCGACGCGAGTGCGTCGTAGCCGGGCCGTCGGCCGTCTCGCGCGTCCCCGAGCCGGCGGTGACACCGGTGTGCGGCAGAGGGCTCCGGCCGCCGGCCGCTATCGCGACCCTGAGCCGGGGGGGGCGGCGTAGGGGTACGGCCATGGCGTCCGGCCGTCGGCGCTACCGCGTCCCCGAGCCGGGGGCGACGTAGGTGTGCAGCAGGGCCGTCCGGCCGTCGGCGGTCGTCCAGTCACCCGGGCGGCTGCCGGCACGGCACCACCCGGCCCGTTCGTAGAGGGCCATGGCGGCCCTGCCGCCGTCCTCCACCTCAAGGACCGCCCGCAGCCCCCGGGAAGCCGCAGCCTTCGTCACCGCGGCGAGCAGGGCGCCGGCCACACCGCGCCGGCGAGCCGATGCCGTCACGAACAGCCGGGCCACGGAGGCCAGTTCCCGGGCCGGAAGCCCTGCGTCGACCGCCAGCGCCTCGTCCGTACGGGTGAGCGCCGCATGGCCCAGGACATCCGGTCCCTCCACCGCCACCCAGGCGCCCAGCATGCTGTCCGGCGTCAGCCAGCCTCCCGGGTCGGCCGGCCACCGGGCCGGGTAGCGGTCCGCCTCGTGCACCGTGGCCAGCGCCTCGGCGCACGCCTTCAGGTCGTCGTCGCGGCGCTGGCGGATCTCCGGCTCTCCCATTCCCCGATCCTCACACGGAGCCGTCCCGGCGAGCTCGCCGGGCAGCGGAACATGCCGCTGCCTGCCGCCGCACGGTGCGGCAGCAGGCAGCAGGCAGCGGTTCAGTGCGTCAGTGCGTCAGTGCGTCAGGCTTCAAGACTTCACGAACGGCCTGGACCTACGGCTGTCCGGCCTCGTGCAGCGCGCTCACCTCGTCGGCGGTCAACGCCTTGTCGTACACCGCGACCTGGTCGACGGATCCGTTCCAGAAGTCGGTGTTCGCGCCCGACCACTTCGCCCGGCCCACGGACAGCGCGCCGCTGCTGACGTCGGCGGATCCCGCCGGCGCGGTCGCGGCGAGTCTGCCGTCGACGTACAGCTTGATCTCGTCACCGCTGCGCACGCCGGCCAGGTGGTACCACCGGCCGAGCTCCGGCTTCATCTCCAGCCGGGCGCGGTGGGCGCCCGGGGTGGAGAAGGCGAAGGCGCCCTGTCCGTACTGGAGGTAGAAGGGGTTCTCCTGGCGCCGGCCGTCCTGGCTGACGACGGTGGCGTAGTTGCCCGGAAGCGCGTCCAGCGACGCCCAGGCCGACACGGTGTAGTCACCGGTGGTGTCGACGACGGGGCCGTCGGTCTGCGCGTACTGGCCCTCGCCGTTGAACTTCAGCGCGGAACCCCGCACTCCGGGCGCCCAGGACGTTCCCTCGGAAAGGGTCAGGTCCTTGTGGTTCGGGCCGCTGTCGGCGGCCTTGGTCCCCCCGTTCTCGTCCAGCGACCAGGCGCCGCCACCCTTGACCGCTTCCCGCTCGCCCGCTGTCGCGCCGGCGGCGATGACCTCCTGGTTGATCTTCCGCACCTGGGCGGGGTCGACCTTGATCTCCCGGCGGTCGTACGTCCAGAGCCCGTTGAGCTCGTTCTCCAGGTCGGTCACCTGGGTGTAGATGGAACCGGAGAGTTCCGCGCCGGCCGCCTCCAGGTAGTGATCGCGCGTGTTCTCGACGTACTTGGCGGTCAGCGCGGCCTTGTCGGCGACACCGCTGTAGATCGCGGTGGGCGCGCCCGGCCACATGTGTCCGGGCATCCGCAGGGTGAAGCCGCCGTGCTCGCCGTCCATCGCCGCCCGCGTGCCGTCCGGGAAGGCCGGGTCGGTGTTGTTGTAGTCGTGGTGGTCGATGATGTCGCCCTTGCCCGAGTCACCCTTGGAGTTGCAGCAGTTGACTCCGCTGTGGGCGTTGACGACGCGGGAGGGGTCGGCGGCCTGGACCTGCTCGGTGATCTTGCCGGTCTCGGTGCGGTCCCACTCGCCCCAGCCCTCGTTGAAGACGATCCAGGCACCGATCGACGGGTAGTTGTGCAGCTGCTCCATCATCTCGGCCCCCTGGTCGAGGAAGGCCTTGTGGCCTTTCTCGCCGGTGAGGTTCCCGGAGACGAAGTCCTGCCACACCAGCAGACCCATCTGATCGGCGTGGTAGTACCAGCGCGCGGGCTCGACCTTGATGTGCTTGCGCACGGAGTTGAAGCCGAGGTCCTTCTGCGCCTTCAGGTCGAAGACCAGCGCGTCGTCACTGGGCGCGGTGTTCAGGCCGTCGGGGTAGAAGCCCTGGTCGAGCTGGGCGAGGGAGAAGAACGGCTTCCCGTTGAGGACCAGCTTCTGGTAACCGCCGACCTTGGCGACGCCGAAGGAGCGCATACCGAAGTAGCTGTCCACCGTGTCCTTGGAGCTGCCGTCCTTGAGGGTGACCTCCAGGTCGTACAGGTACGGGTCGTCGGGCGACCACAGGTGCTGCTGGGCGACCGGCAGGCTCAGCTCGCTGTTGGCCGGGCCGCTGACCGTGCCGACGACCTTGCCCTTCCTGTCGCGGGCGACGGCGGTGATCCGGGCGGACTTCGAGGCGTCGCCGGAGTGGACCGTCAGGGCGAGCCGGCCCTTGTCGATGTCCGGGGTGGTCGTCAGGGAGTCGACGGCCGCGGGAGCGACGGGCTCCATCCACACCGTCTGCCAGATACCGGAGGAGGCGGTGTAGAAGATGCCGCCCGGATGGGCCGCCTGCTTGCCGGTGGGCTGGTCGGCGCCCGTGGTGTCGGTGACCGCGACGACGATCTCCTGCGGTCCGCCGCCCTTGACCGCGTCGGTGATGTCGGCACTGAAGGCGGTGTAGCCGCCGGTGTGCTCGGCGACCTGCTTGCCGTTGACCCAGACGGTGGCCTGGTAGTCGACGGCCCCGAAGTTCAGCTTCAGGCGGTTGCTCTTGCCGTGCTTGTCGCCCTTGACGGCCCAGTTCTTCGGGACGGTGACGAGCTTGCGGTAGAACATGTGGTCTTCGTGGCGCTCCAGACCGGAGAGCTGCGACTCGACCGGGTACGGCACGGTGATGCGCTCACCGAGCTTCTTGCCGAAGACGGGCCGCTCGCCCGCCGCGGCTCCGGAGAACTCCCACGGGCCGTTGAGGTTCTGCCACTTGTCGCGCACCTGCTGCGGCCGGGGGTACTCGGGCAGCGGGTGGTTGCGGTCGGCCTTGTCGCCCCACGGGGTGGTGAGGCGGTGCGTGGAGAGGTTCGTGGCGCTGCGGCTGATCTTCGGGACGGCCTCCCCGCCCGCCCGGAGGCCCGCCTCACCGTCGTACGCGACCCTGACCTGCTGGCCCTTCAGGACGGGTCCGGTCAGGGTGACGTCCAGCGCGTGGGCGTCGCCGGGTACCGGGGCGACCGACTTCACCGGGATCGGCGAGGTGTCGGCCTCGATCGTGAGGTGGTCCTTCAGCGACGCGTAGTCGCTGACCTTGTCGTCGAACGTCGCCCGGAGCGTGAGCCCGTCGTCCGATACGCCGAGCCCGACCGGGTAGACCTCGAACCCGGCCGGCGGGGTGAAGGCCGACTCGGGCACGAGCTGCTTGGCGAGCTTCGCGCTCGACCACCGCAGGAACATGTTGGCGCCGCCGACGTCCTGGAACATCTCCAGCCTGAACTCGTGCGGCTCACCGGCCTTGAGCGCGACCGGCTTGCTCGTCTGCTCGTTGTCCCAGTCCGGCACCCAGTGGTCGATCACCACCTGGCCGTCGATGAAGAGCCGGAAGCCGTTGTCGCCGATCGCGGCGAAGGTGTAGTCGCCGTCCTCGGGGGCCGTGATGCTGCCGGTCCAGCGAGCGGTGGTGTTCTCGGTGCGGCCGGTGGCGGACTCGAACGTCCCCGTGAGGCCGGGGAAGTTGATCTGCGGGTCGAGGGCGACCCCGCCGAGCTTGTCGAAGTCCCGCGCACCGGGCGCGGACATGCTGAAGTACTCACCCTTCAGCCCGTGCACGGCGGTGGCCGGATCGCCGGCCGTGAACGTGGTCGCGGAGGCGGCTCCGGCGGCCGCGGCCGGGGTGGCCGCGGCGGCCGGGACCAGGGTGGCCCCGAGGGGCATCAAGAGCGCGGCGGCGCAGGCCACCGTTCGCAACACCGTGCGGGGCCGGGGGATTTGTCGTCTCAAGGCGTCGTCCTGTCGAGAGAGCTCACGTGCCTCTAACCTGTGAGGCACAGCACATGATCGAACATTGAGCCACAGCACCAAACGCAAAACAACAGTCGTGCACGGAGAATTTTCAACGATATAAATTGGGTGCGCCGGAGCCCCCGCCCCACCCGCGCCGGATCACCGCTGTCGGGACGCGGCGGTCCGGCGCAGTCGACGCGTACGCAACCGCCCTCCCCGCGGGGCCCGTCCTCCGTCGGAAGACGGCCGGACGAGACGGTGCGAGGAGGGCTCAGGAGGGCCGCGGAGGACCGGTCAGATGGCGTACGCGTACTGCTCGGGCGCGTGCGCGGTGCCGCTCAGCTCGCGTGCCGCGTACTGCGCCCAGGACGGGTTCCGCAGGAGTTCGCGCCCGAGGAGCACGGCGTCCGCGCTGCCTTCGGAAAGGATCTTCTCGGCCTGCTGAGGGTCGGTGATCAGGCCGACCGCGGCGACCGGAAGCGACGTCTCCCGCTTCACGCGTTCGGCGAAGGGCACCTGGTAGCCGGGACCGGCCGCGATGCGTGCGCGGGGGGCGTTTCCGCCGGTGGAGACGTCCAGCAGGTCGACGCCGTGGGCCTGGAGCTCCCCGGCCAGCCGCACCGTCTCGTCGGCGGTCCAGCCCTCGCGCTCGTCCTCCGCGTTCTCGGTGAGCCAGTCCGTGGCGGAGATGCGGAAGAAGACGGGCAGGTCCTCGGGCCAGACCTCGCGGACGGCGTCGACGACCTGAAGGGCGAACCGGACGCGGTTCTCGTAGCTGCCGCCGTACGCGTCGGTGCGGTGGTTGCTGTGGGGCGACAGGAACTGGCCGACGAGATATCCGTGCGCGCCGTGCACCTCGGCGACCTGGAAGCCCGCCTCGACGGCGCGGCGCGCGGCCTCCCGGAAGTCGGAGACGACCGACTGGATCTCGTCGACGGTCAGCTCGTGGGGCACCGGGTAGCCGGTGTCGAAGGGCAGCGGACTGGGGGCGACGGGCGTCCAGCCGTGGTCCTCGGGACCCACGGGCGCGCCGCCGGTCCACGGGGCCGCCACGGATGCCTTGCGGCCGGCGTGGGCGAGCTGGATTCCGACGGTCGAGCCCTGCGCCTTGACGAAGTCCGTGATCCGGCGGAACGCGGCGGCCTGGGTGTCGTTCCAGATGCCGAGGTCGGCGGGACTGATCCGGCCCTCGGGGCTGACCGCCGTCGCCTCGGTGAGGATGAGGCCGGTGCCGCCGGCGGCCCGCGCCGCGAGATGCGCGAAGTGCCAGTCGGTGGGCACACCCGTCTCGGGCCCCTCCACCGCGGCGCAGTACTGGCACATGGGTGCCATCCATGCCCGGTTGGGCACGACCAGCGACCTGAGGGTGAAGGGCTCGAAAAGGGCACTCACGACGGACTCCGTTTCGACGGGTGCGGAAGGATCGCTAGTACGATACATCCCGTACTACGACGTCCGTCAAATTACGAAGTCCCTCGTACAAAGGAAATGCCCTTCGGGGCCGCCTCCTCTCAGGTCAGCGGGTACGACGTGCGGCCGGACGCCTCGTCGATCTCGTCGTGGGCCTTGGTCAGCAGTTTCATCGCCAGTTCGTTGAGGGCGCGCGCCCCCGCGATCTCCTCGCCCACCCGGGGCTGTTCGGAGTCCGAGGGATGGCGGCTGGCATAGCCGTGCGCGCGGACCTCGCTCCCGTCGGAGAGCCGCACGAGAGCGGCCGCGCGGGTGCGGTGGGTGTCTTCCTCGAATTCCAGCTCGATGTGCCATCCGACAGCCGTGTGCGTCATGGCGCTCACCTCCGGAGTCTCCCCTCCAGGGTGCGCCCCGTCCCGCGGCGACGCGCGGCGGGACGGGCCGCCGGGCCGGTCTACCGCCCGCGGCGGCGCAGCGTGATGCGGGCGTCGGCGTCGTAGAGCTGGTTCCAGCTGCGTCCGGCGCCCGACTTCCAGGTGATGTGGGCGGTGGCCCCGTCGACGCGGACGGCGTCGACCGTCATGGCGCGGTCGCCGTCGCGTACGTCTCCGCGGCGCAGTTCGGCCGCCCTGACGGTGACCGGGTCCGCCGAGGCGGCGCTCTCGGCCTCGTCCGCCGCGAGGCCGAGAGCGGTGGCCAGTTCCCGGGCCCGGGCGGGGGTGCAGGTCAGTGAGAGCTTCCCCGACGGTGTGCCGATCCTGATCTCGACGCCCGCCCCCACGGGGGTCACGTCCAGGCGTTCGGCCGGCGCACCGGTGTCTTCGTTGCCGCTCTTCATCCGCTCTGCTCTCCCTCGCCCGGGCCCCCGGGCTCAGCGCAGCCGGAGGCTTTCCGGCGGGCCCAGGTAGCTGGGCTTGAGGCCGCCGGTGTCGACCACCAGGTTCTGGAGCACCACCGTGGGGTCGACCATCCAGAATTTCAGCACATGCACTCCGGCGGCGCCGATGTGGTGCGCCGTACTGGTCACGTTGACGTTGTCCGAGGTGTGGCGGGCCCACTGCGCGTTCATGGTGCCGTCGTCGGCCCCCGTCGCCTTCGTGACGTTGACCCGCTGCGGTGGTGCGTCGCCGAAGGAGACCGCGTACGTGAGTCCGTCGGTCGGCAACGGATTGTTGCGGGGCGACAGATACGCGTGGACGGTGACCTGGCCGGTGGTGAACAGGCTGATCCGGTACTCCAGCCGCGGGCTGTTCCCGCCCGGGGTCTGCCGGGCGGCGGTGACCGGGAAGGGTTCCATGCCCGCCCCCGTCCGCCCGATGTCCGGGATGCGCTGCCAGTGGATGCCACCGCCGTCGACGGCCCGGCTGTAGTGGTCGGCCTCGATGGAGACGTATCCGTTGGCCTCGACGAAGCCGGCGAGGCGCGAGCGGGACAGGGCGGGGCGGTCGACGACCGCCGTGACGACGACCTCGGCCCCGTCCGGTCCGGTGACCGTGACCGGCACCTCGGTGACCCCCTTCGGGGCCCTGGCCCAGTCGACGCGCAGGGTGATCCGGTCCTGCTGCTCGACGCGGCCCCGGACACGGTCGGGGGTCAGCCAGGGGGCACCGGTGCGCACGCGGTAGTCGAACGGGGCGCGGCCCCGGTTGAACACCTCGATGTACTGGGCGGGCTGGCTCTGGTACGGGCTGAAGACCGGCAGCACGGCCGGACTCTGCTCATGCGGCCACCATGCGGCCGAACCGTCGACGGCCACGCCCATCTCGGGACCCGCCGGCAGGTCGATGCGCTTGACCGCCGGGAAGAGGACGTCCTTGATCGCGACGTTGTTGATCTCGGGCTGCTGCCAGGGCGCGTTCGGTCCGTAGCGGGCCACGTCCCCGTAGTCGATGTGCGGCTGGGTCTGGAAGCCCTGCCATTTGCCGTCGGCGACCTGGGTGTTGAACCGGCCGGCCAGGGCCAGGTCGTCTGCGAGCCGGGCCTCGGCGGCGGCCGCCAGGTCGTTGGTGAGGGCCCGGCCCTGGGCGGCGTAGTGGAGGTTGGTGAACTCCGCCTCGCGCAGGGCGTACAGATTGGCGGTGGCCTGCACCTCGTAGCCGGCCAGTTCGTACCAGGCGTCCTGGGCGGAGGCCGGCAGCCGCCGCCCGACCCGCTCGGCCTCCGCCGCGAGCTGCCGCCACTCCTCGGTGACGCGCTCCAGTTCGCGGTAGTCCACGATGCTGAAGGGGGTCGCCTCGTCGTCGTACACGATCGCCGAGCTGTCCTTGGCGGGGTCCTTGGCCGGGTTGAGGGTGATCTTCCGGTTGAGGAGTTCGGGCTTGCGCCGCGACTGGAGCCGGGCGTAGGCGCGCAGGACGGCGGCGATCGCGGTGGCCTGCTTCTCGCCGAAGTTCTGCCGGGCGTACCGCTCCTCCCACTCGGGCAGCCGGTCCAGGGGCCACCGGTCGGGGTTCCAGGCGTACTCCAGGAAGAACTGGGTGGGCAGTTCGTTGCCCTTGAGGTCGCCGACGTTGGCCACCCACAGTCCGTGGTTGCCGTAGGCGATGGACTGGTGGAGCTGGTCCCACATGTTGGGCAGGGACGCGGTGTCCACCCACTTGTAGTTGCGGCCGACCCCGACGTAGTCGAAGTGGTAATAGAGGCCGTAGCCGCCCGTCCGGGCCTCGTTCGCGAGGTCGGGCAGCTTGCGGATGTTGGACCAGTTGTCGTCGGTGAGCACCACCGTGACGTCGTCGGGGACCCGCAGCCCCCGGTCCCAGTAGCGCTGAACCTCCTTGTAGAGCGTCCAGACCTGCGGAATCGCGGTGACGTCCTTGCCGGAGACCTCGGCCAGCAGAGCGCGCTGGGTGGCGATGATCTCGGTCATCAGCTCGATGCCGTCGCCGTCGGGGAGGCTGACATCGCCGTTGCCGCGCATGCCGAGGGTGACGACGCCCTCGAAGTCCTCGTCCTTCATCCGGCGGATGCCGTCGGCCCAGTAGGCCTTGATCGCCTCGGCGTTGCGGCGGAAGGACCACTCGCCGGTACCGCCGTAGGGGTCGTGGCCCGGGGTGGTGATGTTGCCCGCGCTGTCGCGTACGGCCGCGACGGCGTGCCGGTTCCACTCCTCGATGCCGCGCATCATGGGGGCTTCGTGCGAGGTGCCCATGACGACGCCGTACGCCTTGGCGGTGGCGTGGTTGAGCGGGTCGTCCTCGGCGAACGCGCGCCCCCAGACGGCCGGCCAGAGGTAGTTGGCCTTGAGGCGCAGCATCACTTCGAAGACCCGGGCGTAGAAGTCGGCGTTGAAGCCGCCCTCGAAGCCGGGCGCCTTGCCGGGGCCGAAGTAGGCGGGGGCCCAGGTGCCGAGCGCCGGGTTCTCGTCGTTGATGAAGAAGCCGCGGTACTTGACGGCCGGGGTGCCCTGGGTGTGGCGGCCGGGCAGCACATGGATCTCGTCGCGGTGTACGGGGACGACGTCGTCCCACCAGTACCAGGGCGACACGCCGATGCCGCGCGAGACGTCGTACGTGCCGTAGATCGTGCCGCGCTGGTCGCTGCCCGCGATCACGAAAGCCCGGTCGACGCCGGGCAGCGGGTGATCGACGACGGTCTGGAGACTCGTCTCCCACTTGCCGTGGATCGCCGAGACGTCGAGCTTGCCCCGGGCGACGAGCCCGTCGATCAGCGGGCTGCGGCCCACGGTGCCGATGATCGTGATCTCCCGGCCCCTGGGCACCGCGCCGTGGGAGAGGGTGGGGCGGACTCCGGTGACGCGTTCGATGTCGCTCTGGAGGTCGCCCGCCACCCGGACGACGCCCGGCCAGTCACGGTCGCTGACGAGGACGGGGACCGCGCGCCCGTTCCTGACCAGGGCGAAGCTGCCGCGCCGCGGCGTGAACGAGATGTAGGCACCGGGGTCCGTGGGCCGCACCTCCGGGATGCGGCCGCTCGCGGACGCCTCGGCGGACAGGCCGAGGAGGGAGCCGAGGGGTGTCGCGGTGAGCGCGGTGAGGCCCAGCCCGAGTCCGAGGACCGCTCTGCGGCCGGCGTGCTGCGGGACGCTGTCGTCCATGCTGCTCTCCTATTTGTTCATATTGATGACAAATTGGGCGGATGGGTGCCCCGAACGGCGTGTCCGGTACGGGGACGGACGTGCTCAGCCGGCGGAGCCGGGCACCGCGGGCCGCTGCCGCACGGCCGGGGCCGGCTCGTCGTCGCCGTCCGGCCCCGAGACCGCCGCGGTGATCGCGTCGGCCGTCGCGTCGGGTTCCGGGGCGATCAGCCCGACGACGGCGTACACCGCCAGCGAGGTCACCAGTGGGGTGACGATGACGAGGGTCTGGTCGGCGCTGTCGAGGACGAACTTCACCAGGACGTAGCCCAGCAGCCCGAGCCCCCAGGAGGACAGCGCCGCCCGCGGGCCGCACCGGCGGAACAGGGGCAGCAGGCCCAGCAGCATCGGGATGGAGATCGGCCCCATCACGGCGGCGACCAGGCCAACGATGATGCCCAGCACCCCGCCGAAGTGATCGGCCTCTATGGCGACGACCATGCTGATGGTGATGAAGACGACCGTGCAGACCCGGGCGACGAGCAGCCCGGCCGACGGGGACAGGTTCCTGGCGCCGCGGACGACGGCCGGAATGATGTCGCGGGTGACGACGGCCGAGACGGCGTTGGCGTCGGAGGACGCCATGGCCATCGTGTGGGAGAACATCCCGGCGAGCGTCAGTCCCACCAGACCGGCGGGCAGATAGGACTCCGCCATCAGCGCGTAGACCTTCTGCGGATCGGTGATGTCCGGCAGCAGCACCGCCGCGGCGAGCGGGGGGAACAGCAGGACCGCGGGCCACACCACGTACAGCACGGCGGAGAGTCCGGCCGACCGCCGGGCGGCCTTCGGGGTGTCGGTGGCCATGTAGCGCTGGGCCAGGTTCCACATGCCGCCGTTGTACTCGAAGAGCTTCACGACGACGTACGCGCCGAGGAACGTGGCGGTGTAGGGGCCGACCAGCGGATGGCCGTGCCCCTCCGGCAGCCGGTGCCAGATCGTGCCGAGGCCGGATATGCCGTCGCCGAGCCTGTCGAGCACCACCCAGACCATGGCCAGGGCCGCGAAGCCCTGGATGATGAACTGACCGAAGTCGGTGAGTGCGTCGGCCCACAGTCCGCCGACGGTGCAGTACAGCAGGGTGACCACACCGGTGATCAGGATGCCCGCCGTCATGGACATACCGGTGAACACGTTGAGCAGGACCGCCACCGACGCCCATTTCGCTGCGACGTCGAAGACCTTGAGCAGGGCGCCGCTCCAGGCGAGCGCCTGCTGAGTGGGGACGTTGTACCGCTTGGCCAGGTACTCCAGCGGCGAGGCGACGGCGTACCGCCGCCGCAGCCGGTTCCAGCGCGGGGCGAACAGCCAGGCGCCGACGCCGGTGCCGAGGGCGAGCGGCAGGAACGCCCAGACGTAGACGGTGATTCCGTAGGTGTACGCGATCGCCGCGTACGCGACGAACACGGCGGCGCTGTAGCCGGACATGTGGTGGGAGATGCCGGACAGCCACCAGGGCATCCGGCCGCCACCGGTGAAGTAGTCGCTGACGTCACCGACGCGCTTGTGCGACCAGAGGCCGATGAGCAGCATCACCAGGAAGTAGCCGCCCAGGGCGGCCCAGTCGAGAGGGGCCATGACAGATCCTCGATGTCCTGTGAAGGGGTGCGGGGCGGGGCGCCCGGGCCGGCGGCGGGCCCCGGGGCAGGTCACCAGCGCGGTGACCTCTTCTCGTAGCCCGGGACGATCCGCCGCATGTAGCCGGTGTCGTCCCGGTTGCGCAGACCGCAGGCGAGGTACTGCTCGTGCAGCCGGGCCAGCGCGTCCCGGTCGAGCTCCACACCCAGCCCCGGCCCCTCGGGAACCCGGACGGCCCCGTCGGCGAACTCGAGGGCGCCCGGTTCGACGACCTCCTCCGTCTTCCACGGCCAGTGCGTGTCGCAGGCGTAGGTGAGGTGGGGTGTGGCGGCTGCCAGGTGGGTTATCGCGGCCAGGCTGACGCCGAGATGGGAGTTGGAGTGCATGGACAGCCCCATGCCGAACGTGTCGCAGATCCCGGAGAGCAGCTTCGAGCGGTGGAGACCACCCCAGTAGTGGTGATCGGAGAGCACCACCTGCACGGCCCGCCGCTCGACGGCGGGCGCCAGGTGCCCGAAGGCGACGACGCACATGTTGGTGGCGAGCGGGATCGGGGTCTGCCGCGCCACCTCCGCCATGCCCGCCAGGCCGGGGGTCGGGTCCTCCAGGTATTCGAGGACCCCCTCCAGCCGGCGGGCGACGGAGGCCGACGTCGGCACGCTCCAGGCCGCGTTCGGGTCGAGCCGGAGCGGCACGCCGGGGAAGGCCGCCCGCAGGGCGAGGACCGCCTCGATCTCCTCCTCGGGCGGCCGGACACCTCCCTTGAGCTTGATCGCCTTGAATCCGTACGCGTCGACCATGCGCCGGGCCTGCGCCACGAGGGCGTCCGGATCCAGCGCCGCTCCCCAGTCGTCGGGTTCGGCGCCGGGGTGCCCGGCCCACTTGTAGAAGAGGTAGGCGCTGAACGGGACGGAGTCCCGCACCGCGCCGCCGAGCAGATCACTGACCGGGCGGCCGGCGGCCTTGCCCTGGAGGTCCAGACAGGCGACTTCGAAGGGGGAGAAGACCCGATCGGCCGTACTGCTGCTCGTGATCATCCCGGTCAGCCCCGAGCCGCCGGCGCCGTCGTCCCCGGCGAGCGCCCCGGCCACCGTGCGGTGCATGGCGCCGAGTGCGTACACATCCATCCCGGTGAGGGCGTCGGCAGCCGTCCGCAGGCGGCGCAGATGTCCCTCGTCGGCGTACGTCTCGCCGAGGCCGACGAGCCCTTCGCCGGTATCGACCTCGACGATCGCCCGCAGCGCGTACGGTTCGTGCACGCCCACGGCGTTCAGCAACGCCGGGTCCCGGAAGGCCACCGGGGTGATTCTCACTCCGGTGATCCGGAGGGTGTTCCTCATGCCGATGCCCTTCCGGTGAGCGGTCGGTCCCGGCCCGCGGTGAGCGGTCAGTCCCGGCCCGCGGCGAGCTTCAGGTCCTGGGTCAGGGCCTTGTAGGCGGGCTTGGCCGCGTAGTTCTCGTCGAAGAGGTTGGCCGCGCCCTCCCCCTCGAAGACGCCGGGCACCCACGAGTACTTGTCGGTGAAGCCCCACACGGTGAAGTCGGTGCAGCGGCGGGTGAGCAGGCAGCCGCGGAGCAGCACGTCGTACCCCTCGGCCTGCGCCTCCTGCTTGGTGCTGTCGGAGGGCATCGGGACGCGGACGTCGGCCTCGGTGATCGCGGTCTCCAGCCCGAGGTCGTCGAACCGCTTCATGTTGTCGGCGATGTCGTGCGGGGCGTTGTACTGGACGGAGAGGTGTCCCTGGATGCCGACGCCGTCGATGGGTACGTGCTGCTTGCGCAGCTCCACGACCAGCTTGTAGAGCGCCGTGCTCTTGGCGTTGACGCCCTCGATGTTGTAGTCGTTGATGAACAGCTTGGCCTTGGGGTCGGCCTGGCGGGCCCACCGGAAGGCGTCCGCGATGTAGCCGGGGCCGAGCTTGCGCAGCCAGATGCTGTCGCGCAGGGTGCCGTCGTCGTTGAAGGCCTCGTTGACGACGTCCCACTGCCAGATCCGGCCCTTGAAGTGGCCGGCCTCGTCGGTGATGTGCTTGCGCAGGATGGCGCGCAGTTCGCCGGCACTGAAGTCGCCCTCGGTCAGCCAGGCCGGCAGCTGGTTGTGCCAGAGCAGGGTGTGGCCGCGCACCAGCTGCCCGTTGGCCCTGGCGAAGTCGACCAGCTCGTCCGCAGCCGCCCAGTCGTACGTGCCCCGCTCCTTCTCGACGACCTCCCACTTCATGACGTTCTCGGGGGTGACGGAGGTGAACTCGCTCGCCGTCTTGGCGCGGTAGGGCGCGTCGTCCGCGAGGGCCGCCATGTCGACGGCCGTGCCGATGCGCAGGTCGGCCCGGAGGCCGAGGGCTCCCAGACTGCCGGCGGCGGGGAGCTTCGGCTTCCCGTGCGAGCCGGAGTGCTCGGGGGCGGCCGAGGCGCTGAGGGTGAAGGAGGAAACGAGCAGGGCCGCGGCGGCGGTGCCGATCATGGCGGCCTGGGCTGTCTTGCGCATGACATATCCCTTTCGGTGGGCGCGCCTCCCCGGAATTCGAGTGCCGGGATCGACGCGCGTGCGATGAAGATGCTTCGAAAGTTTCGTGAGCCTCCCCGCATCCGGGCGGGACGTGCGCGTGGTGCGGGGGGCTCACGAAAGGGATGGTGCGGCTGTGCGGGCGGTGCCGGTCAGTGCGCGGCCGGCTCCGGTACGGGGGCGGGCTCGACCGAGGCGCCGCAGGCGAGCCGTCGCGTGTGGTCGACGACGCGCTCGGGTCCGGTCAGCCGGAGCCTCAGGGTCCGGCGGACGTCGGCCGTGTCGCTGGAGGCGGCGAGCCGCAGTTCCAGCTCGCCGGGCTCGACGACGCGACGGCCGCCTATGCCGGTGAAGGACGCCAGGTCCGCGTGGAAGCGGAACCGGACCCTGGCCGCCGCTCCGGCGGCCAGCGGCACCCGGGTGTAGCCGATGAGCCGCGCCTGCGGACGGGTGATCTGGGCCACCGGGTCGTGCAGGTAGAGCTGCACCACCTCGGCGCCGTCGCGCTCCCCCGTGTTGCGGACCGTGACCTCGATGTCCGCGGAGCCGTCGGTGGTGATCTCGGCCGGTTCCGGGTCGCCCTGCTCCCAGTCGAAGGTCGTGTACGAGAGGCCGTGCCCGAAGGGGTAGAGCGGTGTGGGGTCCAGGTTGCTGACCCCGCTCACCAGCCCCAGCGGCGGCTGGAGATACGTCCACGGCTGACCGCCCGGACCCTGCGGAACGCTCACCGGGAGCCGGCCCGACGGGTTGACCCGGCCGGAGAGCACCCCGGCCAGCGCCGGACCGCCCTCCTCACCCGGGAAGAACGTCTGCACGACGGCCGCCGTACGGTCCGCCCAGCGTCCCAGCCCGTACGGGCGGCCCGCCAGCAGCACCAGGACCACCGGGGTGCCGGTGGCCAGCAGCGCGTCGAGGAGTTCGCCCTGCACGCCGGGGAGTGACAGATCGGCCGCGTCGCAGCCCTCGCCGGAGGTGCCGCGGCCGAAGAGACCGGCCCGGTCGCCGAGCACGGCGACGCAGACATCGGCGTCCGCGGCGAGCCGGGCGGCCTCCGCGATGTGCGAGGTGTCCGTTCCGTCCACCTCGCAGCCGGCGGCGAAGCCGATGCCGGAGCCGGGGAACTCCCCGCGCAGCGCCTCGAGCACCGTGGGCACGTCGATCCCCCGCTCGAACTCGGGGTGCGAGACGCCGACGTGGCTGGGGAAGGAGTAGCAGCCGAGCATGGCCAGCGCGTCGTCGGCGCGGGGCCCGACCACGGCGATCCGCCCGGCGTCCCGCAGCGGCAGCGTGCCGCCGGGGTTGGCGAGCAGGACACAGGCCTGTTCGGCGAGCTCCCGGGCCAGGGCCCGGTTCTCCGGGGGGTCGAGGTCGACGGTGTCGCGGACCTGCTCCGGCTCCGCGCCCTTCAGTACGGCGGGCAGCGGCGACCAGTCGGGGTCGAGCAGTCCGAGTTCGCACTTCTGGAGCAGGACGCGGCGCAGGGCCCGGTCGACGAGCGCCTCGTCCACCGTCCCCTCCCGTACGGCGGCGACGAGGACGTCGCCGTAACTGCGGACGGTGGGCAGTTCCACGTCGACGCCGGCGCCCAGGGCGAGCCGGGCGGCGTCCGCGCGGTCGGCGGCGACCTTGTGCAGGGTCTCCAGGAAGCCGATGCCGAAGTAGTCGGCGACCACGGTCCCGTCGAAGCCCCAGGTGTCGCGGAGGAGCCCGGTGAGCAGGGCCGGGTCGGCGGCGGCGGGCAGGCCGTCGATCTCGGCGTACGAGTGCATCACCGAGCGCGCCCCGCCCTCCAGCAGCGCCATCTCGAAGGGCGGCAGGATCACGTCCGCCATCTCACGGGCCCCGGCCCGCACCGGTGAGAGGTTGCGCGCGCCGGCGGAGGCCGCGTATCCGGCGAAGTGCTTGAGGGTCGCGATGATGCCCGCGGACTCCAGTCCGCGGACGTAGGCGGTGCCGATGGTGGCCACCAGATAGGGGTCCTCGCCGATGGTCTCCTCGACCCGGCCCCAGCGCAGGTCTCGCACCACGTCCAGAACGGGCGCCAGCCCTTGGTGGACACCGACGGCACGCATGTCGGCGCCGATCCGGCGGGCCATCTCGGCCACCAGCTCCGGGTTCCAGGCCGCCCCCCACGACAACGGGACGGGGTAGGCGGTGGCGCCCCAGGCGGTGAACCCGGCCAGACACTCCTCGTGGGCGAGGGCCGGGATGCCGAAGCGTCCCGCCTCGACGATCCGGCCCTGGGCGCGGGCCAGGCCGAGGGCGCCGACGCCGGGGTCGACCGGGGCGGTGCCGAAGGGCCGGGTGAGCTGGCCGAGGCCACGGGTGGTCAGGTCGCCGAAGTCGACGTCGTCGACCATGTCGTTCTGGTGCGGCGCGACCCCGTCGCCGTCGGCGTCGGCGCCCACCCAGATTCCGTACAGCTGCGCGGCCTTCTCCTCCAGGGTCATCCGGGGGATCAGATCGGCCACCCGCTCCTCGGGGGTGCGGGAGGGGTCGCGCCAGGGGCCGTCGACGGCCGCGGCCGCTCCTGTGCTGCGGGCATGCGGGACTGCGGGGATTGCCATGGGGGCAGGGGTTCCTCTCATGAGTACGGTGGCGCGGGGCGGCGTGGAGCGCTACTTGCCGCCCACCCCCATCAGTCCGTTGACCAGTGCCTTGCGTGCCACGAGGTACACGGCGAAGATCGGCACGACGGAGAGCACGATCGCGGCCAGGACGGCGGGCACGTTGACCCCGAACTGGGACATGAAGTTGAAGAGGCCCAGCGTGAGCACCCGGTTCTCCTCCGACTGCGTCAGGATCAGCGGGAACAGGAACCCGTTCCACGCCTGGAGAGCCGTGTAGATGGCCACGGTGCTGATGCCCGCCTTGGACATCGGGATCGCCAGCTGCCACAGCATCCGCAGGGGGCTCGCGCCGTCGAGCGCCATCGCCTCGTACATCTCCTCGGAGACGTCACGCATGGTGCCGCTGAGGATCAGCACGGCCACCGGCATCGCGAACGCGGCGGTCGGCAGGATGATGGCCGGCAGGCTGTCGTACAGACCCATCTTGCTGATCAGCAGGTACAGCGGCACGATCACGGCCTGCGCGGGGATGGCCACGCCGAGCAGGAAGGTCCGGAAGGCGAGCGAGGAGAGCCGGCTGCGGGTCCGTACCGCGACGTACGCGACGGGCACCGAGAGCAGCAGGACGATGGCCACCGTGGCCACGGCGACGATGGCCGTGTTGGTGAGCATCGTGGAGAAACCGCTGTCGAGCACGGTGCGGTAGTTGTCGAGCGTCGGGTCGGTCGGGACGGCCAGCGGATCGCCGTTGAGTGCCTCGTCCTGGTGCATGAGCGACGAGGAGACCAGCGTGTAGAGCGGGACGATGACGAGCAGCAGCCAGACCAGCGAGCCCAGGCCGGCCAGGGGGTTGCCCCACTTCCGGCGGCGCCGGGCGGCGGCCAGCCGGCTCCGGGTCACGGGCGACGCGGGGCGTGCCACGGGGCGGGTGTCGATTGACATCTCGTCACATACCTTCCCGGGTGGACCGCATGTTCCCGAAGCCGCTGAAGCGGACCAGGATCAGCGACAGGGCGGTGGCCACCACGACCAGGGCCGTGGCGATCGCCGCGGCGTAGCCGAGGTCGTAGGTCTGGAAGCCGGTCCGGTACATCAGATACGGCAGCACGGTGGTGTCCGTGCCGGGACCGCCCTTGGTCATGATCAGCACGGTGTCGAAGTACGTCAGCGAGCCGACGATCATCAGGACCGAGGAGGTCGTGATGGTGTTGCGCAGTTGCGGCAGGGTGATGTGGAAGAACTGGCGGAGCATGCCGGCGCCGTCGATCTCCGCGGCCTGGTACAGGACCTGGGGGATCTGCCGGGTGCCGCCCTGGTAGATCAGGGTGTGGAACGGCATGAACTGCCAGCCGCCGACGAAGGCCACGGTGAGCAGCGCGCCGGTGGACGAGCCCATGATGTTCGGATCGATGCCGAACCAGGGTCCGATCGTCTTGATGACACCGAAGTTGGGGTCGAGCAGCGCGTGGAACAGCATCGCGATGGCCGTGGTGGAGAGCAGCAGCGGGATGAAGAAGACCGCCGAGAGCACGGCCCGGCTGCGCTGCCTGCCCGCCGCCCAGACGCCGAGCAGCAGCGCCACCGGGGTCTGGAACGCCCAGCTGATCGTGGTGAGGAGCAGGCTGAGCCACGCGGCCTGCCGGAACTCCGGGTCCTTGAACAGCCGGGTCCAGTTGTCCGCGCCGACGGGTGTCGGGGAGTTCAGCCCGTCCCAGTGGCAGAAGGAGAGGTAGACGGCGATCGCGAGTGGGACGATCGCGAAGAGGGCGAAGAAGAGGATGCCGGGCACCGCCCAGGCGACCGGGGGGCGGCCGACGTTACCGGCGGCCGCCTTCCTTCCTCCGCGCACCTTTTTGTACGAAGAGACGTGGGACATTGTTACTTGACGGCCTTCATCGCGGCGACGAACTGTTCCGGGGTCGACTTGCCGGCGAACAGCTTGCTGATCTCGGTGAGCAGCGGGGTGGCGTACCGGGACTCCAGTGCCTGGTCCCAGGAGAGGGTGAAGTCCGGGGCCTTCTGGACCATGTCGTACTGGTCGGTGGCGAACTTCGGGTTGGGCGAGCCGCTCAGCATCGAGGCGGCGTTCGACGTGGTCGGGACGTCACCGTTGTCGACGAGCGCCTTGCTGTAGGACTTGGCCGCCATGGCCTTCAGGAACGCTATCGCCGCGTCCTTGTGCTTGGTCCTGGCGTTGACCGACCAGTAGTTGGTGGGGTTGCCCACCACGTTCGCCGCGTCACCGACGCCGCCGGCCACGGTCGGGAACGCCGTCCAGCCGAGGTCCTTCTTGGCGAACTCGGGCGCCTTGCCCAGCTGCGTCGAGTACTCCCACGAGCCCATCAGGTGCATGGCGGCCTTGCCCTTGTTGAGCAGGGTGGGCGCGCCTCCGTTGCCGTAGTCGACGGAGTTGAAGTTCTTGCCGAAGGCGCCGTCGTCGACGAGCTGCTTGACGGTCTGGGCCGTCTTGAGCACGGCCGGGTCGCCCCAGCCGGAGGTGTCGCCGTTCTGGATCTTCCGGAAGACGTCGGGGCCGCCGATCCGGTCCAGCAGGTACTCCATCCACATCAGCTCGGGCCACTTGTCGGAGCCGCCGAGGGCGAACGGGGTGATGCCCTTGCCCTTGAAGGTGGTGATGGCCTTCTGCAGGTCCTCCCACGTCTTGGGGGGCTCGATGTGGTTCTCGGCGAAGAGGGCCTTGTTGTAGAAGAGCATCACGGGCTGCATGCCGCGCATGGGGATGCCGTAGGTCTTCCCGTCGAGGCCACCGGCGGTGACGATCGACGGCAGGAAGCCGTCCTTGAGCGTGGCGTCGTTCTTCACCGTCGACGTGAGGTCGACCAGCTGGTTGGCTTCGACGTACGGCTTGATGGAGCCGCCGCCCCAGTTGAAGAAGATGTCGGGGGCGCTCGGGGAGCCCATGGCGCTCCGCAGCTTGTTGACGTATTCGGTGCCCGGAACCGGAACGAGCTTGACCTTGACCTTCGAGGTCTTGTTGAACTCCTTGACCGCGGCTTCCTGCACCTTGACCGCGTCGTCGCCGTAGACGTACGCGGTGAGGGTGCCGCCGCCGTCACCGCCGCCGCCGCCGTTCGACCCGCAGCCCGCGAGCACGCCTGCCATGACCATGGCCGCACCCGCTGCGGTCAGTCTCGCCGCACGCGTACTCTGAGTGAATATTCCCGACCCCATGACCGCACCTCTGTCGAATGTTTCGGCCCTGCTTGCGAATGTTGCCGGAACCGTACGGTCGCGTTTCGGGCCAGTCAAGAGGTCCGGACAAGGGAATTTTCCTCGGGGGCCCACCCACCCCTCCTTGCGGCGGGCAGTTACGATTCCCTGTATGAGCCCCGCAAACGTCCAGTCACATCAGGAGAATGCGCCTGCCGGCGAGTCGTCGGACGGCACCGCCACGTTGGCGGAAATCGCCCGGGCGGCCGGAGTCTCGGCTCCGACAGTTTCGAAAGTGCTGAACGGGCGGGCCGATGTCGCCCCCGGCACCCGCACCAAGGTCGAGGAGCTGTTGCTGCTGCACGGCTACCGCCGCAGACGCGGCTCCACGACCCAGTCGCAGCTGATCGACCTGGTCTTCCACGAGCTGGACAGCGCGTGGGCCATGGAGGTCGTGCGCGGCGTGGAGAACGTGGCGCGCGAAGAGGGGCTGAGCCTGGTGCTCTCGGAGAGCGCGGGCCGTCTCACCCCCGGGCAGACCTGGGTGGACGGCGTGCTGGCCCGCAGGCCGGTCGGGGTGATCCTGGTCCTGTCGGACCTCACCGCCGCCCAGCGCGCCCAGCTGACCAGCCGCAACATCCCGTACGCGGTGGTCGACCCGGCCGGCGACCCCGGCGACGACATCCCGTCCGTCGGGACGACGAACTGGCAGGGCGGCCTCGCCGCCACCCGCCACCTCACCGGGCTCGGACACCGCCGGATCGGGGTCATCAGCGGCCCGTCGCGCATGATGTGCAGCCGCGCCCGGGTGGACGGCTACCGCGCCGCCCTGGAGACCGCGGGCCTGCCGATCGATCCCGCCCTGTTCCGCGAGGGCGAGTTCCAGCACGAGGCCGGCTACACCGCGGGCCTGGAACTGCTGCGCATGGAGGACCGGCCGACGGCCGTCTTCGCCGGGAACGACCTGCAGGCGCTCGGCGTGTACGAGGCCGCGCGGGAACTGGGGCTGCGCATCCCCGAGGACCTCAGCGTGATCGGTTTCGACGACCTGCCGCTCACCCGGTGGATCGGGCCGCCGCTGACCACGGTGCGCCAGCCGCTGATAGAGATGGCCGAGACCGCCGCCCGGCTGGTCCTCGACCTCGGCCGGGGCCGGCAGCCCGCGACCACCCGCGTCGACCTGGCCACCAATCTGGTCGTACGCAGCAGCACGGCGGCCCCCGGCCGCTGACCATGTCGGTTGCGACCGCGGTGGGACGTGGCTACCGTCGCGCGGCATGAAGACTCCTGTCCTGCACACGCGGCGGTTGCTGCTGGAACCGTACGCACCCGCCGACGAGGAGGACTTCGTCGCACTGTTCCAGGACGCCGGGGTGGGGCGCTGGATGGGCGACGGCGTGAACGCGGAGGCCGAGGACCGCGCGTTGTTCGGCCGTCTCTTCACGAAGGTGTACGCGCAGGACCTGTTCGGCGTCTGGGTGGTGCGGCACGAGGGGCGCACGGTCGGGCACGCGGAGATCAAGCCGTCCCCCACTCCCGGCGTCGACGGGCACGAGATCGTCTACGCGGTGGCCCCGGCGGCGTGGGGGCGGGGGCTGGGCACCGAGATCGCCCGGACGCTGGTCGCCCACGGCTTCGGCGCCCTGGGCCTGACCGAAGTGCACGCGACGGTGAACGCCGCCAACGAGCCGTCGCTCGCCCTGCTGGACCGGATCGGCTTCCGTCATGTCCGTGACCTCACCGAGGACGACGGAGGCACGACCCGCCTCCTGACCCGGACGAAGGGGCCCGAGGGGCTCTGAGGCCGCCCGGCGGCCGAGACCCGTCGCCCGCCGCGGAAGCGGCGGTGTCCGGAGCCGTCCTGCGCGCCGCTGTCAGTGGCCGGGTGCAGACTGGCCCGTATCCGGCACAACGGCGTCTCGGGAGGTTCGGTCATGACCGATGTTCTGCTCACCGTGGGCACCCGCAAGGGGCTCTTCATCGGCCGCAGGAGCGGCGATGCATGGGAGTTCGCGGGTCCGCACTTCAACGCGCAGGCGATCTACTCGATCGCCATCGACAAGCGCGGCGACGTCCCCCGGCTGCTGGTGGGCGGCGACAGCGCGCACTGGGGCCCGTCCGTCTTCCACTCCGACGACCTGGGTGCGAGCTGGACCGAGCCCACGCAACCGGCCGTCAAGTTCCCCGAGTTCACCGGGGCGTCGCTGGAGCGGGTCTGGCAGCTGCATCCGGCGGGCCCCGAGGCCCCCGGCGTCGTATACGCCGGCACCGAGCCGGCCGCCCTGTTCCGTTCGCAGGACAGGGGCGAGTCGTTCGAGCTGGTGCGCCCGCTCTGGGAGCATCCGACGCGCTCGAAGTGGGTGCCGGGCGGGGGCGGCGAGGGGCTGCAC
This sequence comes from Streptomyces sp. A0642, assembly GCF_004795105.1. Taxonomy (GTDB): domain Bacteria; phylum Actinomycetota; class Actinomycetes; order Streptomycetales; family Streptomycetaceae; genus Streptomyces. The sequence goes on from NZ_SSBL01000004.1 coordinate 52,645, forward strand.
ACGGTACTGACCGACGAGCGGGACCCGCGGTCGGTCACGGTCGCCGTCTCCACCGCGGGGGTGTTCAGGACGGCGGACGGCGGCGAGAGCTGGGTCCCGGCCAACCGGGGAGTCTCGGCGGTCTTCCTGCCCGATCCCGACCCGGAGTTCGGCCAGTGCGTCCACAAGGTCAGCCGGGACGCCGTCGATCCCGACCGGCTCTATCTCCAGAACCACTGGGGCGTGTTCCGCAGCGACGACGCCGGGGACAGCTGGACGGACATCGGCGCGGGCCTGCCCTCCGACTTCGGCTTCGCGGTCGCGGCACACCCGCACCGCGCGGACACGGCGTACCTCTTCCCGATCAACGCCGACGCCGACCGGGTGCCGGCCGGACACCGCTGCCGCGTCTTCCGGACCACCGACGCGGGCGGCACCTGGGAGCCCCTGTCGTCGGGGCTGCCCGACGGCGCGCACTACGGCACGGTGCTGCGGGACGCCCTCTGCACGGACGACGCCGATCCGGCGGGTGTGTACTTCGGCAACCGCAACGGAGAGGTGTACGCGAGCGCGGACGACGGCGACAGCTGGCAGCAGCTCGCCTCGCACCTGCCGGACGTGCTGTGCGTCCGGGCGGCCACGATCGACGGGTGACGGCGGCCTCGCACCGCAGGACCGGCGCCAGGTCCTGTCCGGAGTTCCGGCGCGGGAGAAGGAACGGCGTCCGGTGCCGTCGGATCCGGGGCGGAGGAGGGAGCCGACGCGAAGGAGGCCCCTCCCCTGCCCTTCAAGGCTATGGGGGAATCGGCGACCGACGGCAACGCCGCAGGCCGCGGTGCCGGACGCCGCGACGCCGAGGGGGGCTCCGGACAGGACCTACGGCAGGCGCCAGTCCACCGGCTGCGCCCCCTGCCGGGTCAGGAGTTCATTGGCCTTGCTGAAGGGGCGCGAGCCGAAGAAGCCGCGGTCGGCCGACATGGGCGACGGATGGGCGGACTCGATCGCCGGATAGTCCCCCAGCAGGGGCCGGAGGTTGCGGGCGTCGCGGCCCCACAGGATGGACACCAGCGGGGTGCCCCGCGCGGCCAGCGCCCGGATGGCCTGCTCCGTGACCGCTTCCCAGCCCTTGCCGCGGTGGGCGGCGGGCTTGCGGGGTTCGGTCGTCAGCGCCCTGTTCAGCAGCAGGACGCCCTGGCGCGTCCACGGCGTCAGATCGCCGTTCGACGGGCGGGGCAGCCCCAGGTCCGTGTGCAGCTCGCGGTAGATGTTCTCCAGGCTGCCGGGCAGCCGGCCGACCTCCGGTGCGACCGCGAAGCTCAGCCCGATGGCCATCCCCGGTGTGGGATAGGGGTCCTGACCGACGATCAGGACCCGCACCTCGTCGAAGGGCTGCTGGAACGCCCGCAGCACGTTGGCCCCCGACGGCAGATACGTGCGGCCGGCCGCGACCTCCGCCCGCAGGAAGTCCCCCATCTCGGCGATGCGCCCCGCCACGGGGGCCAACGCCTGGGCCCAGCCGGGCTCCACCACTTCGTTCAACGGTCGCGCTGTCACAGGAGTCACCCTACCGGCGTAGGGGCGGGCGCCCCGCCGCTCCCCCGCCCCGGTGAACGCGCAGGCCACACGCCCGCGTCCCGGCGCCACCGGTCCACCGCGATCCGCCCGGGAACGCGCGACACGCGTGAGGATAGGCTGCCGCCGTCCTTCCTCTGCTGACGGGAGCCGCTCCATGGAGTCAGACGGCCACGCGCCCGGGGAGTACGTCCTCGGGGTCGACTCGGGCGGTTCCGGGCTGAGGGTGGCCCTGGCCACCGTGGACGGGGACGGCCCCCTGGACACCGTCGCGTGCGCCGAACCGGTGCGCACCGGGCCCTCCGGCATCGACGCCGGCCATCTCCTCGATCAGTTGCTGCCCACCGTCCGGCTGCTGCTCGCCCGGCACGGCGGCGACGGACGGATCGCCGCCGCGACGATCGGGGCGGCCGGCATGGCCACGCTGGGCGACCGGCTGCGCGCCGAACTGCCCCCGGCCCTGACGGAGGCGTTCGGGCTGCGGAGGCTGGCGCTCGCCGCCGACGCGGTGACCGCGTACGCCGGGGCGGTCGGGCAGCGGCCCGGCGCCGTCGTCGCGGCCGGCACCGGCCTGATCGCCCTGGGCACGGATCTCACACGGTGGCGAAGGGCCGACGGGTGGGGGCATCTGCTGGGCGACAGCGGGGGCGGCGCCTGGATCGGGCGGGCCGGACTCGACGCGGCCATGCGCGCCCATGACGGCCGGCGCGGCGGCTCGCCCGCCCTGCTGGCCAGGCTGGAAGCGGTGTTCGGCCCGGCGCCCGATCTGCCCGGCCGGCTCTATCCGCGTACCGACCGGCCCGCCGTCCTCGCCTCGTTCGCCCCCGAGGTGGCCGCGTGCGCGGCGCACGATCCCGTCGCCGAAGCGATCCTCCGCGACGCCGCCGGACACATCGCCGAGGCAGCCGCCGCGGTGTGCCCGCAGGCCGGTGCGGACGGTTCCGGATGCGAAGTGGCGCTGACCGGAGGCCTGTTCCGGATGGGCGAGCCGCTGCTCGTACCCCTGCGCGAGGAGCTGGCGCGACAGCTGCCGCACGCACGGGCGGTCCCCGGTCCGGGTGATCCGCTGGCCGGTTCGCTGCGGATCGCGCAGGCGCTCGCCACGGAAGGTCTGCGGTTGCCGCTCCATCCCACGCTGTTCCGGGTCACCGGACCGGGGCAGGAGTCCGGCGCCTTCCCCGTGGCGGAGGCACCTTAACGGGGGCGACAGAACAGGGCAGTCGACCAGTAAGCCACTGATCGGATAAATGCGGACAGACGACGCTCGACCGGGCCCTACCCGAGCAGCGGGGTACCCAAAACCAGTAGCATGCGGCGCCATGAGCACCCCCACTGGGCCCGCTTCCGGCCTGCCTGTACGAATGCCGCGACCTCGCCAGTCCGGACGGCACCGCCGCCCGGAGCCCGTGGTCGCACCTGAGGGCGCTGCCGCGCTCGTTCTCGCCGTTCCCGGTACTCCCTCCCCGGCCAGCCGCAGTCTGGCCGAAGAGGTCATCAGCATCGCCCGCTCCGAGCTGCCCGGTCTGAACGCCCTGATCGGTTACCTCGACGGCGACGACGCCGAGTACCCCAGCCTCGCCTCCGTGCTCGCGCACGCCGCCGCCGAGCGCATCGCGCGCTTCGAGCAGGCGAAGGCCGCCGGCCGCGAGGTCGCCGAGCCCGAGGGGCACGCCGCCGTCGTGGTGCCGCTGCTCGCGGGCCCCGAGAGCACCCTGGTGCAGCGGATGCGCCGTGCGATCGAGGAGAGCGGTGCTCCGGCCGAGCTGACCGATGTGCTCGGCCCGCATCCGCTGCTCGCCGAGGCGCTGCACGTGCGCCTCTCCGAGGCCGGTCTCGCCCGCGCGGACCGCGCCAGGCTGTTCACCGTGGCCACGGCCGCCGACGGCATCGTCCTGGCCACCGTGGGCGGCGAGGAGGCCGTGCAGGCGGCCGGGATCACCGGCATGCTGCTGGCCGCACGGCTCGCGGTACCGGTGATGGCCGCCGCGCTCGACGTCGAGGGCTCGGTCGCCTCGATCGCCGAGCAGCTGAAGGGCTCCGGCTCGCTGCAGCTGGCCGTGGCGCCCTACCTGGTGGGGCCGGAGGTCTCCGAGGGCCTGCTGGACGCCGCCCTGAAGGAGGCCGGCTGCGCGAGCGCCGAGCCGCTCGGCGCGTACCCGGCCATCGGCAAGCTGGTCCTGTCGATGTACACGACCGCGCTCGGCATCGCTCCGGCGATGGCGCAGGGAGCCCAGGCCCTCTGATCCGAACCACGGGCGGCCGGGTGCGCCGCCCGTCGCTGGGTGGGGCGGGGCCGGACGACGCGCCCCGCCCCACCCGTGACACGCGTACGCCCCGGGACCCGTTGGTGGTCCCGGGGCGTACGCCGTTCCTCAGGCGAAGATCACGCAGGAGGCCGAGGGGACCTTCAGGGACCCTCCCGGAGCGGGGACGCCGGTCTCGGGGTCCACGGTGAACCAGCTGACGTCCCCCGACCGCTCGTTGGCCGCGTACAGCCGCCGGCCGGTGGGGTCGAGGGCGAGGTCGCGCGGCCAGTGCCCGCCGCACCCCACGGTCGTGACGAGGGACGCCTGCTCGCCCGTGGCGTCGAGGGCGAGCACGGAGATGGTGTCGTGCCCGCGCGTGGCCACCCACAGGAACCGGCCGTCGTGGGCCACCACGGCCTCGGACGGATAGCTCGCCGGGGCGGCGCCGCCACTCGCGCCGGCAGGCAGCACGGGCGTCTCCCCGAGGGCCTCCAGGGTCCCCGCTGCGGCGTCCCACCGGCACACCGTGACCGTGGGCTCCAGCTCGTTCACCACATAGGCGTGGCCGCCCCCGGGGTGGAACGCGAGATGGCGCGGGCCGGCCCCGGGCCGCAGCGCCGTCTCACCGTGCGGGCGAAGCTGCCCGGTGTCCGGGTCGAGCGCGTAGATCCATACGGAATCGGTGCCGAGGTCGACGCTGAGCACCCAGTTCCCCGTCGGATCGGGAAGGACCTGGTGGGCGTGCGGCCCCTCCTGGCGCTCGGTGACCGGGCCGCTGCCCTCGTGGGCGCGTACGCAGCCGGCCTCACCGAGCGAACCGTCCGCGAGCACGGGCAGGACGGTGACGCTGCCGGAGCCGTAGTTGGCGGTGACCACATGGCCCGCCGCGACCGCGAGGTGCGTGGGGCCGTTGGCGTCGACCGGCCGCGTCTCCCCCAGGAGCCGCGGCACGCCGTGGCTGACGTCGAGGGCCGCGGCCGCGCCCTTCTCGCTCTCGCTGACCGCGTAGAGGACCGTGCCCCCGGGGCCGGCGCCCCGCCCCAGTGCGAGGTACGAGGGGTCGGGTACGACGTCCGTCGCGCCGAGGACGGTGAGCGCCCCGGTCTCCCGGTCCACGGCGGCGACGGTGATGCCGTGTCCGCCCGCCGAGGTGAACGATCCGATGAATGCCCGTCCGGCACCGTTGCTGCTGTCCACCGCACTGCCTTTCTCCGCCGACTGATCGCGACGGCGGCGGCCGCCGTGATCTTCCGCGGCGACCGTAGCAGTGCCCCCGTATGGTCCGGACCAGGGGCGCGCGGATCAGGCCGGGACGAGCGGCGCGCGGGGCGGGGTGTGCAGGGGCGTGGCCAGTTCGGCGAGTGCGCGCTCCAGGCTGTGCAGGTGCGCGAGGGCGGGCTCCGTCGCCGCCGGGTGCGCAGCGGGGCCGCTCGTCGCGGCGCGGGCCGGCCGCCCGGGGGCGGTGAGCGCCTCCACGGCGCTTTCGACGCGCCAGCAGGCGGCGGCGAGCCGGGCGTCGTGGGAGGCTTCCGGGTCCGCCGCCACGGAGGCCAGTCCGCGCACCTCCCGCGCGCACGCGTCGAGCAGGGCGAGGACGTGCCCGGCCCGGGCCCTGCGGGCACGCAGCGGGCTCAGCGGATGGACCAGCGGGGCCAGCGAGAGCCGGACGCGGCCGAGGAGCGCCTCGAGCTCGGCGATGCGGGGCGCCGGGTCGGCGGCGGCCGAGCCCGAGAGCCGGGCGGCGGCCTCCTCGGTACAGGCGTGCACGCAGCGCAGGGCCCGCTGGATCCACGCGTCGGTCGTGGCGTGGGTGGTGACGGGCAGCACGCACAGCACCGCGAGCATCGCGCCCAGCGCACCGACGGCCGTCTCACCGAGCCGCAGGGCGAGCAGGGCCGGATCGAGCACGCCGAGGGCCCCGTAGAGCGCCCCGGCCATCACGGTCACGGAGAACATCATCCAGGTGTAGGAGACCGCGGCGGTGTAGAAGATCCCGAACACTCCGGCGGCGACCAGGAACGCGGTGGGAACGGGCGCCCCGTGCAGCGGGACGACGACGGCGAGGCCGACGGGGATGCCGATCAGTGTGCCCATCACCCGGCGGAAGCCGCGCACCAGCGTCTCGCCGCGGGACGCCGTGTTGACGAAGACCCACCAGGTGGCGCCCACGGCCCAGTACCAGCGCTGGTCGGACAGAACCTGGCCCGCCAGCAGCGCCACGGCTCCCCCGGCGACCGCCTGGACCGCCTGCCGGGTGGTGACCCTGCCCAGGCCCCGTCCGCTGACCGGGGCGGGGACGACGGGCGGGGTCAGCCGGCGTTCGTAGCACCACAGGCCGAAGCGGACGGCCGACGAGGAGAGCAGGGAGAGGGCGACCGCGGAGTACAGCTCGGGCAGCTGGCCGGGCAGCGTGTGGAGGAACTGCGTGGTGAAGAAGGCCATGAAGGCGAAGACGCCGAGGGAGTGGCCGCGCGGGCCCCAGCGGCGCGCGTACACGCCGACGCCCATGACCGCCAGGAAGGCGGCGTCGCGCGCGACCGGATGGTCGTGGAGGACGGCGGCGAGCGCGAGGACCGGGAATCCGACGGCGGGCAGCAGCGCCGTGGTGACCGCCTGACCGCGGACGGTGGGGTCGGTCACCGTGAACAGGGCGAGCAGCGCGGCCAGCCCTCCGGTGATGGCCGCGACGAGCGAATGCCCGGCCAGTCCGCACACCGTCACGGCGAGGCCGATGCCGAGGACGGCCCGGGCGGCGAAGCGCAGCCGCAGCCGTCCCGGGTCCCGGGCCACGAACGCTCTCTTCAGCACTGCTGCTCCCCGCCTCCGCTCACCGGATTCGCTTACCGGCATGAAAAAGGCGCCGCGGGATCCGCAGCGCCATCGACAGGTACATGAGAGCACCCAAGGGCCTGGTGGCTCAACCTGGCTCTCGAACACTGAGCCAATGGCACAGTCGATTACGCATGCGGGGTACCGGCGGTCGGCCAACGGACCAGCTCCGTTGGTACAGTCGCCACCCCGACCGACGTACCAGGGAAAGGCCGGCGGACATGGCGGTGGACGCGCTCGACACCCGGATCCTGCGGCTGCTCATCGAGCAGCCGCAGACGAGCGTGCGTGAGTACGCGCGGATCCTGTCCATCGCCCGGGGCACGCTCCAGGCCCGGATCGACCGCCTCGAACGGGACGGCGTGATCACCGGCAGCGGACCGTTCCTCTCCCCCGCCGCCCTCGGCCACCCGGTGCTCGCCTTCGTGCACCTGGAGGTGACGCAGGGGCATCTCGACGACGTCGGCGAGGCGCTCGCCTCGGTGCCGGAGATCGTCGAGGCGTTCTCCACCACGGGCGGCGGAGATCTGCTGACCCGGGTGGTGGCGCGGGACAACGGGCATCTGGAGGACGTGATCCAGCAGCTGATCCAGCTCCCGGGCGTCGTCAGGACCCGGACCGAGGTGGCGTTGCGCGAACGGGTGCCGCACCGGCTTCTTCCGCTCGTGGAATCGCTGGGCCGGGCGGCGTCCGCGCCCGGGCGGGGATGACCGTCCCCGGGGTGCCGCGGACCTGTCTGTCCGTCACCGGCCGGGCGGCCGGGGCGGGGTGACGGCCGGTCGTTCCGGGTCCGCGCGCCGGATATCCTGATCATGCCGCGCGCCCCGCCCCGCCCTCCGGTCCGGACGAGGTCGCCGCCGCGGCGGCCGGAGCGGTAACCGGCCCGGGCTGTCCGGGATTCGCGAGCGATTCGAGATAGGTGTGCACAGGTGCTGGTTGCTGGTCGGTACCGATTGATATCCGCCATCGGCCGAGGCGGGATGGGCGAGGTCTGGCGCGCCACGGACGAGGTCCTCGGCAGGTCCGTCGCGGTGAAGCTGCTGCTGGGCGAACACGCCGACGAGTCGGCCACGGCGCGGTTCCGGCTGGAGGCCCAGACCGCCGCCCGGCTGAGCCACCCGCATCTGGTGGCCGTGTTCGACTTCGGGTCCTGGGAGGACCGGCTCTACCTGGTGATGGAACTCGTCGAGGGCAGGAGCCTGTCCGACCTGCTCCTGTCCCAGGAGCGGCTGGGTCCCGAACAGGTCGCCCGGATCGCCGGCCAGGCGGCCGCAGGGCTGGCGGCGGCCCATCGGCAGGGCATCGTCCACCGGGACATCAAGCCGGGAAACCTGATGCTGGACGCCGAAGGCTCCGTGAAGATCGGCGACTTCGGCATCGCCCAGTTCGTCGACGATCCCTCGGCCGCCCTCACAACGACGGGGCACATCGTCGGCACGAGTCTCTACCTCGCTCCGGAACGGGCCCTCGGCCGCACGGCCGGGGCCGCGTCGGACATGTACTCCCTCGGCTGTGTCATCTACCAGCTGCTGCTCGGCCAGCCGCCGTTCCGCTCGGACACCCCGACCGCGACCCTGTACCAGCACGTGGACACGCCTCCCGTGCCGCTGCGGCAGCGAGGCGTCGACATGTCGGCGGCCTTCGACTCGTACCTCCTGGGCCTGCTCGCGAAGCAGCCGGAGGACCGGCCCACCGCCCAGCAGGTCGCCGACTGGTTCCACAGTGAGGCCTGGCGGGGCCAGGCGGAGCCGCTGCCGCAGCACCGGCCCGCTCCCCCGCGCGCCCCGGCCGCGGCGTACCCGCCGCCGCCACGGCCCTCGCCCGCCGCGCAGCGCTCCGGCGCGGACCCCGGCGCCCCGACCACGTACCGGCTGCCCCAGGCGGCCGGCCGGGGGCGGCGTGCGGCGGCCCGGCCCCGGAACAACCGCCGTCGCAGCACCCGCGAGGCCATCAGACGCCGGCCCAGAGTGGCCAGCGCGATCGCGGGGACGGTCGCCTTCCTCGCGGCGGTCTACCTGGGCATGAGCCTGTTCTCGCCGGATTCCAGCTCGGCCACGACTCCGGAGGGCGGCGCCTCGACGAGCGGACCGCCGGCCCCCGCGCCCGGCCGGTAGGGCGTATCCCGGAAGTCCCGCCCGCCCCGCTGAGGACGACGCTGCTTTCGGAACACGCCCTGGCGGGACCCGCTACCAGCGGTCGTGGACCGCGGCGCGGATCCTGCGGTCGTAGAGGTCGCGCACCGCGTCCAGCGTGCTCTGCGGCAGCGGGTCCAGCGCCGCCGCGGCCGCGTTGGCCCGGGTCTGCTCCACCGAACGGGCACCGGGGATGACGCTGGTGACGCCGGGCTGCTGGATGATCCAGCGCAGCGCGGTCTGGGCCGGAGTCGCCCCTCCGGGAGCGAGCCGGGCGAACTCGGCCGCCGCGGCCACGCCGGTGCCGTAGTCGATTCCGGAGAAGGTCTCGCCCTGGTCGAACGCCTCCCCGTGCCGGTTGTACGTGCGGTGGTCCTCGGGCGCGAAGACGGTGTCCGCCGTGTACTTGCCGGAGAGCAGGCCGGAGGCGAGGGGCACCCGTGCGACGATGCCGACCCCGGCCGCACGCGCGGCCGGCAGGACCTCGTCCAGCGGCTTGAGGCGGAACGGGTTGAGGATGATCTGGACGCTGGCGACGCCCGGACGGGCAATGGCCGTCAGCGCCTCGGCGCACGTCTCGACGCTCACCGCGTAGGCGGCGATCCGCTGCTCGTCGACCAGCGTGTCCAGGGCGTCGTAGACCTCGTCCGAGGAGTAGACGGCCGTGGGCGGGCAGTGCAGCTGCACGAGGTCCAGGGTGTCGACCCCGAGGTTGGCCCGCGAGCGGTCGTTCCACGCCCGGAAGTTGTCCAGGACGTAGTTCTCCGGCACCTGATCCACGCGCCGGCCCATCTTCGTCGCCACCAGGACGCCCGCGTCGGGCCGTTCCTTGAGATAGCGGCCGATGAGCTGCTCGCTGCGTCCGTCCCCGTACACGTCCGCGGTGTCGAAGAAGGTGACTCCCGCCTCTACGGCGGCGTCGAGGACATCGAAGGCGTCGGCCTCGCGCACCTCGCCCCAGTCCCCGCCGAGCTGCCATGTGCCCTGCCCGACGACCGATACGTCCCGCCCGGTCCTGCCCAGTTCTCGTTGCTCCATGAGGATCATGCTACGTCCCGGCTCCCGCCGGTCCCGGACGGTGCGGCACCACGAGGGCCGGGGCGGAACGCCTCGCTCCCCGCCCCGGCCGGGACGCCGGCCGCCGTCCCGGCCGAGTGCCGCGAGCCGTCCCGTCTCCTCCTCGCCGAGCCGCCGGGTGCCCGCCGCGTCGGCTTCCAGGTGGGCGGGGTCCCCCGTGCCCGGGGCGGCCTCCCGGGACGCGGGGTCGCCCGTGCCCCCTCTCCTCGCCGCCGCCCTTTCCTGTGCGCGGGCTGTGCGATCGCACGACGGCGACTTGACCAGACTTGCCAAGGCCCTTTCGCCTGCCCGCAGTTCGTTGACGCTGACATGCCCACGTGTGAGTGTTCGGTCGCCCGATCACGGACACCACCTGGGTGGACGACCGGCGCCGACCGTACGGGCGGGTCCGTCTCTCCATGCCGCTTCCGTGACCGAGGTCCCCACAAACCGAGGAGCCTCGATGAAACGCAGACCGATGACGGCCGGGACAACCCTGGCCGTCCTCGCCGGAATGCTGGTCGCCACCACTGGCCAGTCAGCTTCTGCAGAACCGTCTCCGCCCGCCCCCACCGCGCTGTCGACCGCCGTGTCGGCGGCCGACCGGGCGGCGGCCAGTGGTCTGGACGCCCTGGCCAAGGGGCCCGACGAGCGGTACGAGCGGCAGATGGTGACCCCCTGGGTCAACGGGCTCTACTCCATCGCGTACGAACGCACCTACCGCGGCCTGCCCGTCGTCGGCGGTGACGCCGTCGTGGTGGCCGACTCCAAGGGGCGCATCCGCGGATCCCAGTCCGCGGTCTCCCGGCGCATCAACGTTCCGGTCACCGCGACCGTCTCCGCGCGGGCCGCCGAGGCCGCCTCGCGCAAGAAGCTCCGCACGGTGGAGCGGGTGGACAGCCACCGGCTGGTGGTCCGGGCCACCGGCACGAAGTCCCGGCTGGCCTGGGAGACCGTGCTCACCGGCCGGACCGCGAAGGCACCGAGCCGGCTGCACGTGTTCGTCGACGCGGGCACCGGGAAGGTGCTCGACAGCTACGACGACGTCAAGGCCGGCACCGGCAACAGCCAGTGGAACGGACCGGCTCCTCTGTCCATCAACACCACGTCTTCGGGCGGAAGTTACTCACTCCGCGACCCGGGCCGCCCCGGGCTGAGCTGTGCCGACTACAGCACCGGCAGCGTCTTCACCAAGTCGAGCGACTCCTGGGGCACCGGCAACGCCTCCAGCAAGGAGACCGGCTGCGTCGACGTCATGTGGGCGGCCCAGCACGAGTGGGACATGCTCCGGGACTGGCTGGGCCGCAACGGCCACGACGGGAACGGCCGCAGCTGGCCGGTCAAGGTCGGTCTCAATGACGTGAACGCCTACTGGGACGGCTCCTCCGTCTCGATCGGCCACAACAACGCCAACCAGTGGATCGGCGCGATGGACGTCGTGGGCCACGAGTTCGGCCACGGCATCGACCAGTACACCCCCGGCGGCGCCAACAACGAGTCCGGTCTGGGCGAGGCCACCGGCGACATCATGGGCGCGCTGACGGAGGCGTACACCAACGAGCCCGCCCCCTACGACGACCCGGACTACACGGTCGGCGAGAAGATCAACCTGGTCGGCAATGGACCGATCCGGATCATGTACAACCCGGGGCAGACCGGCGACCCGAACTGCTACAGCTCCTCCATACCCAACACCGAGGAGCACGCGGCGGCGGGCCCCCTCAACCACTGGTTCTATCTGCTGGCCGAGGGCTCCAGTCCGGGGGGCGGCAAGCCGTCCAGCCCCACCTGCAACAGCTCCTCGGTCACCGGTGTGGGCATCCAGAGCGCCGGCAAGGTCTTCTACGGCGGCATGCTGCTCAAGACCAGCGGCATGACGTACAAGCGCTACCGCACCGCGACCCTGACCTCGGCCAAGAACCTCGACGCCACCTGTGTGCTGTTCAACCGGGCGAAGGCGGCCTGGGACGCGGTGAGCGTCCCCGCCCAGAGCGGTGACCCGACCTGCGTCCCGAGCGGCAGCAACGACTTCTCCCTGTCGCTCGACCCGGCCTCCGGCTCGGTGCAGCAGGGCGGTTCGGTGACGGCCACGGTCAGGACCACCGTGTCGTCCGGCAGTGCGCAGACGGTGAACCTGTCGGCGACCGGCCAGCCGAGCGGGGTGAGCGTCTCCTTCAGCCCGTCCTCGGTGCAGTCCGGCGCGACCTCGGCGATGACCGTGTCGGCCACGACGGCGGCGGCGCCCGGTACGTACACCCTCACGGTGAAGGGTGCGGGCGCCCAGGACCACACCGCGCAGTACACCCTGACGGTGGGCGGCGGCGGCAACCCGGGCGGCACGGCCCCCGACATCAGCGTCGCCAACGTGCAGACGCATCTGGCCCAGCTCAACACGATCGCCTCGCAGAACGGCGGCAACCGGCGGGCCGGCAGCAGCGGCTACACCGCCTCGCTCGCCTATGTGAAGGGCAAGCTCCAGGCGGCCGGATACACCGTCAGCGAGCAGACCTGCACCACCTGCACCTACCGCGGGAACAACCTGATCGCGGACTGGCCGGGCGGTGCGGCCGACCGGACCGTGATGTTCGGCGCCCACCTCGACAGTGTGGCCGCCGGCCCCGGCATCAACGACAACGGCTCCGGCTCCGCCACGCTGCTGGAGAACGCGCTGGCCCTGGCCCAGCAGAACCCGACGATGACCAAGCACGTGCGCTTCGCCTGGTGGAACGGCGAGGAGCAGGGCCTGGAGGGCTCCGAGTACTACGTCGGCCAGCTCTCCGCCGCCCAGCGGTCGGCCATCAGCGCCTACTACAACTTCGACATGGTCGCCTCCACCAACGGCGGCTACTTCATCAACAACCTCAACTCGGCGGCCTCGGCCCCGATGAAGGAGTACTGGGCCTCGCTCGGCCTGGCGCCGGAGGAGAACGTCGAGGGCCAGGGACGCTCCGACGACTACTCCTTCCAGCAGGGCGGCATCGCCACCTCGGGGTACGCGACCGGGGCGAGTGACACGAAGACGTCGGCCCAGGCCACGAAGTGGGGCGGTACCGCGGGCCGTTCGTACGACTCGTGCTACCACCAGGCGTGCGACACGACGGCCAACATCAACGCGACCGCGCTCAACCGCAGCGCGGACGGTGTCGCCTACACCGTGTGGAAGACGGCGGTCGGCACCACCGCGCCCGCCGACGACTTCTCCGTCTCGGTGAACCCGGTGTCCGGCAGCGTCCAGCCGGGAGCCTCCGTCACGGCGACCGTGGCGACGGCCACCACCAGTGGTTCCGCGCAGACCGTGCGGCTCACCGCCTCCGGCGCGCCGAGCGGGGTCACCGTCTCCTTCGCCCCGTCCTCCGTGCAGTCGGGCTCCTCGTCCACGATGACCGTCTCCGCCGGTGCACAGGTCACCGCCGGTACGTACACCCTCACCGTGACCGGCACGGGCACCGCCACCCACACCACCACGTACTCCCTGGTGGTCGGCGGAGGCGGCAGCACCTGCCAGGCACGGCAGGTCGTCGCGAACGGCGGTTTCGAGAACGGCACCGCTCCGTGGACCCAGAGCGACGTCATCACCGACCGGACCTCCGAGAAGCCCGCGCACAGCGGGTCGTACCTGGCCTGGTTCGGAGGCTGGGGCAGCACCCACACCGACACGGCCACGCAGTCGGTGACCGTTCCGGCGGGCTGCTCGACCTACCGGCTGTCGTTCTTCCTGCGCACGGACACCGACGAGTCGGCGGGCGACGCGACCGCCTACGACACGTTCACGGTGAAGCTCGGTTCCCGGACGCTGGCGACGTACTCCAACCTCGACGCCAGCAGCGGCTACGTCCAGCAGTCCTTCGACGTCGGCTCCGCCGCGGGGCAGACGGTGACGCTGGGGTTCACCAGTAAGGAGGACGCCTACCTGCAGACCAGCTTCGTCGTGGACGACGTGACGCTCGACGTGAGCTGATCCGCTCCCGGGGGAGCGTGGGGGCGGGGCGTGCTCCACACGCCCCGCCCCCGTGCGTCAGCGGACCGCCGCCGCCAGTCTGCTGACGAAGTCGTCGGTCTCCGCGTGGCCGCCGCCGCGGGCGGCGAGTCTGCCGTGGAGTCCGCGCAGTTCCTGGCCGAGCAGCGTCGCCGGATTCACCTCGGTGGTGTCCAGGACCGGCGCCGCCACGGCCTGCGCCGCCGCCGGGTCACCGGCGCACGCGTGCGCGTCGGCCATCCGGGCCAGGAACAGCATGCGGGCCGAGTGCATGCCGGGCGGCAGCAGACCGAGCGCGGCCCCGGCCGCCCCGACGGCGCGGAGCGCGAAACGGCGGTCGCCGGTGGCCGCGGCGAGATCGCGCAGCGCGCCGGCGGCGCCGGACTCCACGCGCAGGCGCACGGAGGCGACGGAGAGCCACGGCGCCTCCGCCTCGTCGCCTTCGCCGGCCCGGTCCATCTGGGTCCAGGCCCGGCTGATGTGCCTCAGGGTCCGGGTGGCGTCGCCGCGGACCGCGTGGCCGCGCGCCTGGTACAGGTCGCTCATGGCGCCCGCCCAGTACCGGCCCGCCGCGGCTTCGCCGATCGCCCTGCCGTAGGCGAGCGCCGAGGGTCCGTCCCCCTCCAGCCGGGCCAGGGTGCTCATGTCGCTGAGGGCCGCGACCTGCGTACCGACGCGGTCCGCCAGGACGGCCCACTGCAGCGAGCGGTCGAGCCAGGCCATCGCCGTCCCGTTGCGGCCCCACAGCAGCCGCAGACAGCCGGCCGACTGCGCGTACTCGGCCGCCAGCGGGGCCAGTCGGGTCTGGTACGACGCCGCGGGGAGCGCCATCCAGCGGAGCATGGCGTGCAGCGTGCGCTCGACGACGGCGGTCGCTCCCGGCCAGGCGCGCTCCTCGTCCGCGCGCAGACAGACGGCGAGCAGGGCGGTCAGCGCGTGCACCGTGTCATCGTCCAGGGCGGGGTGGGCCAGTGCGTCCGGGCCCAGGGCGCAGAAGGCGGCGTGCAGGGCGATGACGTCGGAGGGCACGGGGACCGCGCAGCCGTCCCGGCCGTGCATCGGGCAGACGAGTCCGTAGGCGGGCAGACGCGCGGGCAGGACGGTCCCCGGCGGAAGCATCGCCGGCAGGGCTACGCCCGGAGGTTCACCGGGCAGCGGGCCGCTCCGCGCGGCGAGCGGCCCGTCCTGCGGACCCGTGGCGCGCTCCTGACGCCCGGCCGCCTCGCAGGCCTCCAGCAGCTCGCCCGCGGCCTTCAGCAGGTCGTCCAGCCGGCGGGCCAGGGGAAGCGGCGTCCGCCGGCTGCCGTGCTCCAGTTTGCTGATGGCGGTGTGGTCGTAGCCGACCCGGGCGCCCACCTGGGCCTGGGTCAGCCCGGCGCGTCTGCGCCAGTGGCGCAACCGGGCTCCGAACGACTGCCATGCCTCCGCCGTACGGGCGTCCGCCGGCAGGGCCCCCCATGCCTCGCTCACCTGGAACCCCGTAATCGCGCCTGGTCAAGGACGCCACACGTGCCACGCTCACGGCTCATGCCCGGAGGATAGCGAGCAGCCGTGCCGGCTGTCCCCCGCCAGTCGACAAGATGTCCGGTATCAGGCGCAGCGGTTGCCGTTCCGGGCGGCCGCCCCCGGTGGGAGCCAGGGCTGTCCCGCCCTTCCTGGTGGATCAGCGCGCGGCGTCGGATGCGGTGCACCGCAAGGCGGGGAGGCGCCCGCATACGGGGTGTATCCGGGCGTTCCGACAACGCGGCGAGGTGCCGTAGCTGTCGTCGCGCGCCCGCCAGGAATTGCGGGACAGCCCTTAAGCGGGCGGGCGCCCGCCGAGCGACTGTTCGGACCAGATGACCTTGCCGCGTTCGGTGTAGCGGGTGCCCCAGCGTTCCGCGAACTGGGCGACCAGGAACAGACCGCGTCCGCCCTCGTCCGTCGTCGCCGCGTAGCGCAGGTGCGGCGAAGTGCTGCTGCAGTCCGACACCTCGCAGATCAGGGCCCGGTCGTACAGCAGCCGCACGCTGATCGGCTCGGAGCCGTACCGGATCGCGTTGGTGACGAGCTCGCTCAGGATCAGTTCGGTGACGAACCCCTCCTCGTCGAGGCCCCGGTCGGTGAGCCAGCGGATGGCCTCCTTGCGTACGCCGGCGACGGCCGCCGGGTCGGGGTTCACCTGCCACTCGACGCGGCATGCGGGGTCCAGGGTCCGGGTGCGGGCCACGAGCAGGGCGACGTCGTCGCCGGGGCGGCTGGGCAGCAGCGCCTCCAGCACGTCGTCGCAGGTCTCCTCGGGCGTGCGGTCACGGCCGGCCAGAGCGTCGCGCAACTGCCGCAGGCCGTCGTCGATGTCCCGGTCGCGGCGCTCGACCAGGCCGTCCGTGTACAGCACCAGACGGCTCCCCTCGGGCACGTCCAGCTCGGTCGCCTCGAAGGGCATGCCACCGATTCCCAGCGGCAGGCCGGCGGGGATCTCGGGAAACTCGACGGTGCCGTCCGGCCGGACGAGGGCGGGTCCGGGGTGCCCGGCCCGGGCCACCGAGCAGCGCCCGGAGACCGCGTCGTAGATCGCGTACAGGCAGGTGGCCCCGGTGATCGCCGCGCCTGCGGTCTCGTTCTGGTCCATTCTGGCGACGAGTTCGTCGAGGTGGCTGAGGAGTTCGTCGGGCGGCAGGTCCAGCGTGGAGAAGTTGTGCACCGTGGTGCGCAGCCGGCCCATGGTGGCCGCGGCGTGCAGACCGTGCCCGACCACGTCGCCGACGACGAGCGCGACCCTGGCGCCGGACAGCGGGATCACGTCGAACCAGTCCCCGCTCACCCCCGCCTGCGCCGGCAGATAGCGGTAGGCGACGTCCAGGGCGTTCTGGGCCGGAAGGCCGCTCGGGAGCAGGCTGCGCTGGAGCGTCACGGCCATCTCGTGCTCGCGGGTGTAGCGCCGGGCGTTGTCGACGCTGACCGCGGCCCGGGCCACCAGTTCCTCGGCGAAGGACAGGTCCTCGGCGTCGAAGGAGGTCTCGTTCTGCGCGCGCCAGAAGTTGGCCATGCCGAGGATGATGCCGCGGGCGCGCAGGGGCACCGAGATCAGGGAGTGGAATCCGTACTCCAGGATCCGTGCGGCCTGCGCGGGGTCGGGCAGGCGCCACTGCCGGGACGCGGTGAGATCGGGGACCAGCCAGGTGTGGCCGCTGCTGGTGCCGAGGCCTTCGGGACGGGTGGGTACGAAGCCGATGACGCTGCCCGGCGGATAGAGGGGGTGGTCCGGGCTGACGCCGTGCAGGGCGGTGCGGCGCATGGCCATCGCCTCGCCGGAGGGCGGCTCCGGTTCCTCGCCGCGCAGTACGGAGTCGGCGAGGTCGACCGTCACGCAGTCGGCGAAGCCGGGGGCGGCGACCTCCGCCAGCTCGCGCGCGGTCGTGGTGACGTCGAGGGTCGTCCCGATGCGGGCCCCCGCCCGGTACAGGAGCATCAGGCGCTCCCGCACGGTCTCCGCCCGCCCCGTGAGTGCCTGTAGTTCGGTGGTGTCCCGCAGGGTGGCGACCGTGCCGGGCGGTCCGCCGCGCTCACCGGTGGGGCGGAGGTTGACCGCCAGCAGCCGGTTGCCCGCCGGCCGCACCTCGTCGGTGGCGACCCGCCCGGAGGCCAGGAGCTCCGCGGTGCGGGGATGCAGTCCCAGCGCGGTCACGGCGCGGCCCTCGGCGTCGGCGGGCAGTTCCAGGAGTCGTCGCGCCTCGTCGTTGGCGAGGACCAGGCGGCCGTCGGCCCCGATGATGAGTACGCCTTCCCTGACGGCGTGCAGGACGGCGTCGTGGTGCTCGTACATCCGGGTCATCTCGGCCGGGCCGAGGCCGCGCGTCTGGCGGCCGAGGCGGCGGCTCACCAGCGCGGCGCCGCCCGCCGTGAGGGCGAGGGCGGCGACCGCGGCGCCGAGGGCGAGCGGGATGCTCGGATAGGCGAGTCTGTTCACGGTCTCGACCCTGATCCCGACGGCCACCAGGCCGGCGGCCGTGCCGTCCGGCCGTTGCACGGGCGCCACGCCGTTGACGACCAGACCGCGGCTGGCCTTGACCGTGCGGGTGAACGGCTCCCCCTCCAGGGCTTCCTTGTACGGGCCGGGGACGCGCTCCCCGATCAGCGCGATGTCCGGGTGGGTGTAACGGATGCCGTTGGCTCCGGCCACCACGACGTACTCCACGCCGGTGCTGCGCCGGACGTCCTCGGCGCGGGGCTGGAGCACGGTGGTGGGGTCCTTGCTGTCGAGGGCCGCGGCGACGCCCGGGGCATGGGCGAAGGTCTCCGCGACGCTCAGCGACCGGGCCTCGGCCACGTTCATGCTGTCGTGTCTGCCCTGGACCACCAGCGCGACGACGGCGGTCACGACGAGGAGCGCCGTGATGCCCAGCATGAGGAAGAAGACCTGGCCCGCCACGGTGTGGACGCTGAAGAGGTCGCGCAGCCCGCTGCCGGGCGCGGAGCGCCGGCGCTGCCGACGGGAGGGCGCGGGTTCGTCACCGCCCGGGTGTCCGTCGGCGTGCCGACGCGGCTGCCGGGCGGAGTGGCGAAACCGCGTCCGGAGCCGACCTGTACCACCCACATCTTCAGGTTTAACACGATTCCGCCCGGCCGCCCTTCGGGACCGGGCGGCGTTGCCGGCCGCGTGACGTGTGAACGGCGCGCTGCCAGGGCATAGGACGGATGACCGACAGGAGGTGGGGTCAGTGGGCCGCATCAAGATCGTCCGACGTCCACCGCTTCCTTCCCGGCCGCCGCCGCTCGATCTGCGCACGCCGTCCGGGCGCCCGCTGCCGTACTGACTCCCGCGCCACTCATCCGTCGTCCTCGGGGCCGCACGCCGTGCGGCCCCGAGGCGCGTTCCGGAGCGGCGCGGGCCCAGGGGCAGGCCGGCGCGGGCCCAGGGTGTTGATCACCCTGCCGGGCGGCGGTGCGAACCGGCAGGATGTCGGGGTAGAGGTCCGGCGTCCGCCGGCGGCGCCGGCCGTCCGAGGAAAGGGTTCCCATGCGGGAAGCGCACGCAGACCAGTCCGCCCCGGCCGAAGACTCCCGGCCCGGCCCCGAGGAGGCCCAGGTGATCGTGGTGGGGGCGGGGCCCGCCGGGTCGTCCGCCGCGTACCACCTCGCGAGGGCGGGCGTCGACGTGCTGCTGCTGGAGAAGTCCGCGTTCCCCCGGGAGAAGGTGTGCGGCGACGGCCTCACCCCGCGCGCGGTGCACCAGCTCATCCGGATGGGCGTCGACATCAAGGCCCCCGGCTGGACGCGGTCGCGCGGAATGCGCTGGGTGACCGGCGACCGGCAGGTGCAGATCGACTGGCCCGCGCTGGGCGGCTACCCGGACTTCGGCCTCACGCGCAGCCGGCACGACTTCGACGACATCCTGGCCCGCCACGCGGTGGCCGCCGGGGCCCGCCTGCGCACCGGCGTGAAGGTGACGGAGCCGGTGACGGACCGGGCCGGCCGGGTCACCGGTGTCACGGCGGTGTCGGGCACCGAGGCGCCGGTGGTGCACCGCGCTCCGGTCGTCATCGCCGCGGACGGCGCGTCCGCGCGGCTCGCTCTGGCCATGGGGGTGCAGCGGGACACGAACCGGCAGATCGCCACGGCGGCCCGTCGCTACTACCGCAGCCCCGAGCGTTCCCGTGAGGAGTTCCTGGAACTGTGGGCGGACCTGCGCTACCCCCGGAGCGACCACTTCCTGCCGGGGTACGGCTGGATCTTCCCGATGGGTGACGGGCGGGTCAACGTAGGGCTCGGCGCCATCCCCCACCGCCGCCACGGCAAGGCCGACCTGCGGGCCACTCTGGACCGGTGGCTGGCACGGACACCCGAGGCGTGGGGGCTGCGCGAGGAGAACGCCGAGGGGCACGTGCGCAGCGCCGCGCTGCCGCTGGGCTTCAACCGTCACCCGCTGTACACCAGGGGGCTTCTCCTGGTCGGCGACTCCGGGGGCATGATCAGCCCCTGGAACGGTGAGGGCATCGGCCAGGCGCTGGAGGCCGGCGAGGTCGCGGCCGAGACGGCGGCACTCGCGCTGGCCCTGCCGGCGGGCCCCAGGCGGGAGAGGGCGCTCCGTCACTACCCGGTCGAGATGAACCGCCGCTGGGGCAGCTACTACCGGCTCGGCAACACGGCCGCCGGCCTGGTGTTCAGCCGCTCCGGTTTCCAGCCGGTGCTCAACCGCTACGTGATGGGCTCGCCGTTCCTCCTCAGCACGCTGGCCCGGTTGCTCACCAACCTCACGGACAAGCCCTCGCGCGATGTGATCGACCATGTGCTGAACACCGCGGTGCGCCTCGTACCCGCTCCGCACGTGCGCCGGCACTGACCCGAATGCCCCGCCGGCCCCGGTCCGTCAGCCTTCGTACGGATCCGGGCCGGGGGCCCCGAGGAGCTGCCGTCCCCACGTCATCTCCGCCTCGCTGAGCGGCACTTCGGGGCACAGCCGTTCGGGGTGGCCCGGGGCCGGCCCGCCGGGGGCCTCGTCGGTCCTCCCGTCCTGCGGAGCGGGGCCCGGCGGGACAGGGATCCAGATCTGGCCGAAGGCGATCAGCGCGCCGGCGCAGGATCTCAGATATCGGGTGAGGAGGGTGCGCATCGCCCCAGCCTGCCGGGCCCCGCCAAAGCCGCACCAAAGCCGCCCGCTCACAGCACATTTCGGCCAATCGGCATACGTACGCAGTTTCCCCGATGTGCGGACGCGCGCGTTGCCTCGAAAGTGACAGGACCCGGAACGCGAAAGTGTGTTCCCCCGTCGATCGAGGTACCGATGCGCTACGAACTGCTCGGCCCCCTCCGCGTCTCCCACGAGGGGCGCGGATACTCCCTGAGCGCTCCCAAGATGGAGATGACACTGGCGACCCTCCTCGTGGGCGCCGGACGGGTCACCACGAAGGAACAGATCATCGAGGAGCTCTGGGGGTCGGGGCCGCCGCGGCGCGCGT
This sequence comes from Streptomyces sp. A0642, assembly GCF_004795105.1. Classification (GTDB taxonomy): domain Bacteria; phylum Actinomycetota; class Actinomycetes; order Streptomycetales; family Streptomycetaceae; genus Streptomyces. Next base: position 73,373 of record NZ_SSBL01000004.1, read on the forward strand.
CGGCGGCCGTCCACGTCTACCTCTCACAGCTGCGGAAGTTCCTCACCGCCGCCGGTGACGACGGCGGCCGCGCCGTGATCACCAAGCCCTCCGGCTACCTCCTGCGGCTGGACGGGGCGGGGTACGACGTCGACGACTTCCGCGCGGCGATGCGGGAAGGGCGCTTCCTCCAGCAGTCCGGCAGCTACGAAGCCGCCCTCGACGCCTTCGGCCGGGCGCTCTCGCTCGTGCGCGGCACCGTCCTCGACGGCACCCCCGAGGGCCCGGTGCTCACCCGCTTCGCCACCTGGGTGGAGGAGGAGCGGCTCGCGGGCCTGGAACTCTCCGTCGAGGCCAGTACCGCGCTCGGCCGCCACCGCGAGGTCATCAGTCTGCTGAACACCCTCACGGCCGAGTACCCCTTGCGCGAGTCCTTCTACCGCCAGCTCATGCTCGTCCTGTACCGCTCGGAGCGGCAGGCGGAGGCGCTCCAGGTGTACCGCTCGGCGCAGCGGGTCCTGCGGTCCGAACTGGGCCTGGAACCCTGCCGGTCGCTGCGCCGGCTGCATCAGGCGATCCTCACCTCGGACCGGCTCCTCGACCTTCCCGTGGCGAGCTGACGATGGCCCCGGAACGACAGGACACCTGGCTGCGCCGCTACCACGGCACGGACGCCCCGGCCGAGCTCATCTGTTTTCCGCACGCGGGCGGCTCCGCCGGCTACTGGCACGCCCTGTCCGCCGCCGCCCTCCCCGCCCTGAGCGTCCGCGCCGTCCAGTACCCGGGGAGACAGGACCGGTACCGCGAACCGGCCGTCCGGGACCTGCACCGGCTCGCGGACCTGATCGCCGAGGCGGTGGGCGACGGCCCGCCGCCGGCCGGGCCACGGATCTTCCTGGGTCACAGCATGGGCGCCTCGCTCGCTCACGAGGTCGCCCTGCGGCTGGCCCGGGCGCCGGACCACCGTCCGGCGGCGCTCCTCGTGTCCGGCCGCCGGGCGCCGTCCCGCGCGGTGGCCGGATCGGAACGCCTCGACACCGACACGGCGCTGCTCGCCAAGGTCCGCTCGCTGGGCGGCACCGCACCCGCCGTGCTGGACGACCCCGAACTGCTCGAACTGGTCCTTCCGGCCCTGCGCGGCGACTACGCGGCGCTCTCGGCCTACGTACCGAGCGCGGGTGTGCCCCTGGCGTGCCCGGTCGTGGCCCTCACCGGGGACAGTGACCCGGAAGCGCCGGTCGCGGACGTGCGCGCGTGGCGCGACCACACCACCGGGCCCTTCGAACTGCGGGTCTTCCCGGGCGGCCATTTCTTCCTGGGCGACCACCTGCCGGCCGTCGCGGAACTCGCCGCCGCCGTGGCGGCCGCCGTCACGGCGGCCCGGCTGTGAGGGCGTGGTGAGCGCGGCCGGGAGCCTGCTGGCGATCAGCGATCTGCATGTGGCGTTCGGGGAGAACCGGGCGGTGCTGGAAGGGCTCCGTCCGGACCACCCGGACGACTGGCTGCTGGTGGCCGGCGATGTGGGCGAGATCGCCGGTGACATCGGCCGCGCCCTGGAACTCCTGACCCGGCGCTTCGCCCGAGTGGTGTGGGTACCGGGGAACCACGAGCTGTGGACCCACCGCCACGACCCGGTGACCCTCCGGGGGCTCAACCGGTACGAGCACCTGGTGCGGATGTGCCGGGACCTCGGCGTGGTGACGCCGGAGGACCCGTACCCCGTGTGGCAGAGCCCGACGGGCCCGGTCACGGTGGCGCCGCTGTTCGTCCTGTACGACTACACCTTCCGGCCGCCCGGGACCGGGTCCCGGGCACAAGCGCTCGCGCGGGCCCGGTCGAACGGCGTCGTGGCCACCGACGAGGTGCTGCTGCACCCCGACCCGTACCCGTCGATCGACGCCTGGTGCCGGGCGCGCGTCGCCGTGACGGAGCGCCGGCTCGCGGCCCTCGCCCCCGGCACCGAAACGGTGCTGGTGAACCACTTCCCGCTGGTGCGCGAGCCCACCCGCGTCCTGCGCCATCCGGAGTTCGCCCTCTGGTGCGGCACCGAGGCCACGGCCGACTGGCACACCCGCTTCCACGCCCGTGCCGTGGTGTACGGGCACCTCCACATCCCCCGGACCACCTGGTACGACGGGGTGCGTTTCGAGGAGGTGTCGGTCGGCTACCCCCGCGAGTGGCGCAGCCGCGCGAAGGGCCCGGGCGGGACGCGGCTCGTTCTGCCGGGCCCGCACCCGGCCGCGCGCGGCGGCGGAGCGGAGGTGCGGCGGTGATCGCCGCTCTGCTGCCGCCGGGGGCGGTGGGGGCCGAGGTGTACGACGATCCGCCGGACGCCCGGCTCCATCCGGCGGAGGAGGCCGCCGTCGCCCGGGCCGTGGAGACGCGCCGCAGGGAGTTCACCACGGTGCGCCACTGCGCCCGGACGGCCCTGCGTGAACTGGGCTTCGGATACGAACCGCTGGTGCCGGGGCCCCGGGGCGCGCCCCGCTGGCCGGCCGGCGTGGTCGGCAGCATGACGCACTGCGCCGGCTTCCGGGCGGCCGGGGTGGCCCGGTCCCGGGTGCTGGCGTCACTGGGCATAGACGCCGAACCCGACCGGCCGCTGGGGCCCGGCATGCTCGCCTCGGTCTCCCTCCCGGCGGAGCGCGAGCGCATGGCCGAACTGAGCGCGCACCGGCCCGGCGTGTCCTGGGACCGGCTGCTGTTCAGCGCCAAGGAGGCGGTGTACAAGGCGTGGTTCCCGCTGACCGGGCTGCTGCTCGACTTCCCGGAGGCGGAGATCCGGATCGACCCCGGGGGTACGTTCCGTGCGGCGCTCCTGGTGCCCGGCCCGGTGGTCGGGGGCCGGGCGATCGGGGTCTTCCACGGCCGGTGGGCGGCGGCCGACGGGCTGCTGGCCACCGCGATCGGGGTGCCTCAGCCGGCCAGGGCCATCAGCCGGACAAGCGCGGCACGGGAGTTCACGCCCAACTTGCTGTAGATGTGCGTCAGATGGACGTCCACGGTGCGGGGGCTCACGCGCAGCCGCCCCGCGATGTCCTTGGTCTTCAGCCCCTCGCCGGCGAGTTCGGCGACCTCTCGCTCCCGCAGGGTCAACTCGTCGAGGCCGCTGCTCTCCCGACGGTCCGTCACCCGGGCCGCCGACCGCGCCAGTGCGCGGGCGCGGGCACCCGCGGGACTGGAGTCGCCGAACAGCTTCCGGGCCTCGCCGTAGCACTGGGCGGCCTCCGCGGGCAGTCCCCGGGCCATGAGGGCGTGGCCGCGGGCCAGCAACGCGTGCCCGCTCTGCTCGACCAGCCCGACGGCGGCCGCGGCCGCGGCCGCCCGTTCGGCCCAGGCGTCCAGGGTGTCCGCGTCGGCCTCCGTCTGCACGGCGGCCGCGGCCAGGAGTTCGTAGTTGCGGGCCGCGAACACGGCGACGGGCTCGGAGACCCGCCAGGCCTCCCGCTCGGGAAGCAGCAGGGCCAGGGCGGCGCCCGCCTCGCCCGAGGCGAGCGAGGCCTCGGCCAGGAGGAGGGCGTTGAGCGGCGTCCGGGGCTCCGGAGCGGCCCGGCGCGGGGACCCTGCCGCGGCGGGGGGCGGCGAGTTCCGGCCCAGCTGGGCCCAGGCGGCGGCGGTGATCGCGTCCGACAGGGCCACATGGTCGCCCCGGCCCATGGCGCGGGCGGCGGCGGCGCCTTCCCGGACGGCGCCCAGGGCGTCGGCCAGCCGGCCGCTCTGGTAGTGCACATAGCCGAGCGTGTCGAGCAGAGGCGGCAGGAAGTGCGCGTCGCCCCGGCTGCGCACGGCGGTCAATGCCCGCTCCGCATGTCCGTACGCAGGGCCGTACCACCCCATCAGCGCCTCGGCCCAGCTCAGAACCAGGAGATGGCCGGCCTCCTGGTCCCCGGCCGGCCGTCCCGAGTCCAGTTCGTCCAGGGCCTGAGCGGCGGCGTCCAGGGACATCTCCGCCGCGCACATGTCGCCGTCGAGGACGGCGCACAGCCCGGCGAGGCCGAGGGCCCCGCCCGCGGTGACCGGGTCGGCGCCGTCCGTGCCGTGCACGAGCACCTCGACATCGGTCCGGGCCGGGATCTGGCCGGCGAGCACCTTGCCGAGCTGCTGACTCACCCGCAGGAGCAGTCCCGCGCCGGGCGAAGCGGCCTGAGCGGCGGGGAGTTCGGCGGCCAGCAGTGCCTGTGCCTCCTCGTCGTGGCCGAGTGCCGCGAGCACGGCGGCGAGGAAGGCTGCGGCACCGGCGCGGCGCCCGGGTGACCGGCCGTCGGGTCCGGCGAGCACCTCGGCCACGAGCGCGGCGATCCGCTCGGCGTCGCCCTCGGCGGCCAGGGCACGGACCACCTGCTGCCACAGCTCGGTACCGACGGGACCGGCGCCGCTCCCGTCGCCGGTCCTGCGTCCGAGCCGCAGCGCGGACCTCAACCAGTGGGCCGCTTCCGCGGGCCTGCCCGCCTGCGCGCAGGAGCGCGCGGCAACGGCCAGTACCTCGGCGTCGGCGGGCCGCATCCCGGACCCGGCGCGCTCGATGTGCGGGGCGATGACGAGGGCCGGGAGGCCCAGCCGCCCGAAACGGTCCCGGGCCCGGCGGTGTGCCCCCGAACGCCAGCAGGCGTCGGCGTCGGCATAGAGGCACCCTCGGAGCAGCGGGTGCCGGAAGGCCAGCACGCCGGTCTCCGCCGTCGAGCGGATCAGGTCGCGGCGGCGCAGCTCGGAGAGCGCCCGGCAGGCCTCGTCCCGGGACGTCTCGGCCACCTCGGCGACGGCGTCGACGTCGAAGACGCTGCCGAGCACCGCCGCGGCGTGCACCACTCTGCGGGGTATGGCCGCGAGGAGCTCCGTCTCGGCGAGCAGGCGGGCGCCGAGCGAACTGGACGTCCAGAGGTCGAGGGTGTCCCCGGTCAGCGATCCGGCTTCGGCCAGGGCGGTGAGGTAGAGCGGGTTGCCGCCGCTGTGTGCGTACAGCCGGGGCAGTTCCGGGGCGTCGGCGCGGACTCCCAGCACCTCCGCGCACCGGTGCGCGGGCAGGGCCCCGAGGGTGAGGGTCTCGACGGCGCCGAGCTCGCCGCCCTCCTGGAGCACGGCACGGAGGGGAACGGGGGCCTGCCTCGGCCGGTGGGCGACGACGAGGAGCAGCCCGTGGTCGAGGGGCCAGCGGATCAGGGTCTCCACCAGCCGTGCCGAGCCGGCGTCGGCCCAGTGGAAGTCGTCGAGGACGAGCAGCGCGCCGCCCGGGGACGCGGCGGGTCCGGCCGCGAGGAGGCGGCGCACCGCCGCGAAGTACGGGGAGCGCCAGAGGGACCGCTCCGCGCCGGGCGGGACGTCCGTGAGCGCTTCGACGAGCGCCGCGGTCGCGGTGGCGCCGGCGCCCGCCTCCGCGCCGGCGCCCCGCCAGGCGGTCAGCGCCTGCACGAGGGGGTGGAAGGGGACCTGTGCCTCGGCCTCGGAGCAGCGGCCGTGGAGGGCGGCGAGCCCCTGTGCCCTGGCCTCCTGGGCCAGGGCGGCGAGCAGTCTGGTCTTGCCGGTTCCGGGGTCGCCGGCCAGTTCCACGATGGCCGGCCTGCCGTCGCGGGCGGCCCGGACGAGTTCCGTGAGCCGCGCCAACTCGGCGGTGCGGACGGTAGTGACGGTGTTCGGCCTGGTGATGGTGGTGATGCCCATGGCGCAGGTCCCCTTCCCCCGGTCTGCATTGCGCGCTCTCGGCGCTGAGAGACACCCGACAGCTGTGGCCACTGGCCAGGGTAGGCGCGGGTGACGGGATGAATCGTTCTGTAACAGAACCTTCATGGACGGCCGCGGTAACGCGGGCCCTCGGCCTTAGGGGAGCTTTAGAGGGCCCCGGCAGCCTTGCGAGCGTCCGAACTCCAGCGATCCGCAGTCCAGTCGGTCCAGTTGAGGAGCCGTGCCCATGCCCCGGGACCTGTCCGCCCATCGCGCCGTGCGGCGCCTGCCCGTCGGGGATCTCGGCGAGGTCCTCGTCGATCTGCACGAGGGGGAGTTGATCGTCCGTCAGCTCGATCTGGTCGTCGCCGGGACCGGCGGGCATCTGCGGCTGGTCCGCGAGTACCGCGGCCATGCGCCGGTGGAGCGGGGATTCGGGCCCGGCTGGTCGTTTTCCGCGGGACCCGGCTTCGCACCGGATACCGGGGGCGAACCGGTGACCTTCACGGACGCCCGGGGCCGGGTGGTGATTCTCCACCGTGACTCCGACGGCCTGGTGTCGAAGATCGTCGATCCGCTGGGGGCCGAGGCGGCGGCGTTCGCGTACGACCGTGCGGGCCGGCTGGAGCGGCACACCGGGGCCGACGGGGCCACCACCGCCTTCCTGTGGGACGCGGACGGCCGGCTGGTGGGCATCACCGACCCGCTCGGCGACGTCGTGGGGATCGCCTACGACGGGATGTCCGCGGTCTCCGAGATCTCCTGGACCGGCCCCCGGGGCAGGGCCCTGACAGCTTTCTCGTACGGGCCGGACCGCACTCTCGTCACCGGGCCGACGGGTCTGCGGACCGGCTATGTCTTCGACGCGCAGGGCCGGCCGACTGCCGTCGAGGACGCTGCGGGCCATGTCCGCCGCCTGACACGGGACGCGGCCGGCCGGCCGGTCTCCTTCACCGATGCCACGGGAGCGACGCTCACCCGCACCTACGACGAACGGGGCCGTCCGGCGACGCTCCGGCTGCCCACCGGCGCCCGTTCCCAGGTGTCCTACGCCTCGCGGGGGGACAGGGGGACGCTCACCTCCCTGCGGGACCCCCTGGGCAACGAACTCCTGCTGGAGTACGACGAGTCGGGCAGACTCGTCCGCACGCGTGCCGCGGGCCGGGTCAAGGACGTGGACACCCGGAGCTACGATCCCGTCCACGGCGGCCTCACCGAACGCGTCGACGGCAACGGCGCCAGAACGCGCTTCGGCTACGACGAGGCCGGCGACCTGACCACCGTGGACCCGCCCGCCCCCCTCGGCCGCACGGTCTTCGGGTACGACGGCCTGTCCCGGATCACATCGGTGACCAGCGGGGCCGGTGACCGCATCGGCTGCCGGTACGACCCGGCCGGGCGGCTGACCGAGGTCACGGACGAGAACGCCGGGCGCACGCTGCTGGTGCTCACCCGCGACGCACTCGGCCGGGTGGTCCGCAAGGACGGCCCCGGCTGGTCGTACGCGTTCAACTGGGTCCTGACGGCACGAGGCGCCCGTCCCACGGCCGCCGTGCGGACCGGGGAGGCGGGCTCCGGCCCCGAGCGGATCGACGCGGAGTACGACTCCGAAGGCGCGCTGACCTCGTTCACCACCCCGGGCGGGACCACCCGTTACGCCCTGGACGGCGCGGGCCGCACCGAGGCCGTCACCACTCCGGCGGGCCGCACCGCCCGGTTCGTCCGGGACGCTGACGGCCGGCCGGTGCGGATCGAAATGGGCGCGGCCGTGCAGGAGATCCGCTACGACGCCTCCGGGCGCAGGACCGCCCTGACGGTGCGCGGACCGCGGGGCGAGACCCTGTTGTCGGCGGAGTACGGCTACAGCTCGGGCGGCGGCGCCGACAGCGATGTGCTGCGCTCCTCGGTGATCGACGGGGAGTTCACCGCCTTCGCCTACGACGGGCTCAAGCGCCTCGTGCGGGCCGGTGACACCGGATTCGCCTACGACGACGCCCATCATCTGCGCCGGCTGGGGACGACGGAGTTCACTCTCAACGAGGCCGGCCAGGTGGTCCGCTTCGGCGACACGGCGTTCGCCTACGACGGCGCGGGCAACTTCACCGAGGAGACCGATCCGACCGGATCGTTCCGCTACAGCGCCGTCAACCAGACCCTGACCGGTGTGTTCGGCGGGGTCCAGGTGGTGGACGTGCGCTACGACGGGCTGGGCCAGGAGACACCGCGGCGCATCACGGAGACGACCGTGGACGGACGCACCGTCGTCCACGTGCTGACCCACTCGCCCCTGGGGATCGTGCGCACGGCGGACGACGGGGTCCCCTCCGACTACGTCCGCACACCCGACGGCGCCCTCCTCGCCGTCCTGACGGACACGGGCCGCCACTACTGGGCGGTGACCGACCAGCAGGGCTCCGTGCTCGTGCTGATCGACGAGGAGGGCGCCGTCGCCGCCCGCTACCGCTACACCGCCCACGGGGCGGTCACGGCGTCGGGCGACGCGGCGGCGGCGAACCCGTTCCGCTACCGGGGCGCCTACCAGCTGCTGCGCAGCGCGCACCTCCTGGACCACCACCTCTACAACGGTTTCTGGGGGCGCTTCACCCAGCCCGATCCCACCGGCGCGCAGTACGCGCCCTACACCTTCTCCGACAACGACCCGGTGAACAGCGGGACATGGACCCGGCACTCTTTCTGGTCCGTCCTCGCCCGCCCGCACCTGCCCGCCCCGGAGGTGTTCTTCCCCTCCCCCGGTGCACCGGACGAGGCGGCCACCGCCGCGTCCGAGGCCCTCACCGGCCCGGGTGCGTTCCTCACCACCCCACCCCTGATCGCCTGGGCGCCACCGTCCCGGGATGTCCGAACCCTTCATCGAGAGGAACCGTCAGATGGCTGACCAGATCGTGCTGCGCGTCCCGAGGGAAGTCGTGGTCAAGGTGGTCGACGACGTCGACGTCGCCGACCCGAGCACCGGTCAGACCGGCACGTTCGACGACGAACTGTACGACGAGGACGGCAAGCTGATCGGCACGTCGCACGGCTCGTTCCGGATCGAGTACGTCCGGCCGGGCGACGGCGGACTGCTGACCTACTACACCGAGGACATCACCCTCGACGACGGCACCATCCACGCCGAGGGGTGGGCGGACTTCAACGACGTGCGCACCAGCGAGTGGGTGCACTACCCCGCGACCGGGACGAGTGGCCGCTACGAGGGTCTGCGCGGCTTCCGCACCTGGCGCATGACCGGCGTCCGCGCCTCCGCCGAGGCGCGGATCCTGCTGTCCGACTGAGACCGGTCCGAACGAGCGAGGAAGGGCCCCCATGACAGGTCGGGATGTGTACATAAGGTCGGCCGCCTCCGCGCTTCCCGGCCCGCCGCTGGACAACGCCGCACTGGCGGAGCGGTTCGGCATGGACGCGCTGTGGCAGCAGTGGGTGGACGTCTTCATCGGCACCGCGTCGCGTCACCTGGCCCTGGATCTGGAGTCGGGAAAGCTCACCGCGACGCTCGCGGACCTGGCCGAGGAGGCGGGCCGCAAGGCGCTGGACCGGGCGGGGCTCGCCCCGGGCCAGGTGGACGCGGTGGTGCTGGGCACCGCCACCCCGGACCGGCTGATGCCCGCGACCGTCAATGTGGTCGCGGACCGGCTGGGCATCGACGGCGTACGGAGCTTCCAGCTCCAGTCGGGTTGTTCCGGCGCCGTCCAGGCACTCGACGTCGCCCAGCAGCTGCTGCGCGCCGGGAGCGCCCGTACCGTGCTGGTGCTCGGCGGTGACGTGATCGCCCGGTTCTACGACCTGGACACCGATCTGCGGAGCACGGCCCCGGCCGAACTGGTCAACTACGTCCTGTTCGGGGACGCGGCCGGCGCCGCGGTCCTGTCCACCGAGCCGGGGCCGGGCGCCGTGTCCGTACGGGCGCTGTTCACCCGGCTGGTGGGGCTCGGCAGGGAGCCGGGCGCGGTACTCGAATGGTTCGGCCCCGCCGACCGTGACAGCGACCGGCCGGCCGCCACCGAGGACTACAAGGCCATCGAGAAGCACGTGCCGGCCATGGCAGGCGAGGTGCTGGACGAGCTGCTGGAGGACCTGGGCTGGGCCCGCGAGGACGTGGACCTGCTGCTGCCTCCCCAGCTGTCCGGCCGGATGACCCGGCTGATCACCGAAGGGCTCGGCCTGCCCGACGCCGAACCGGTCTCCTGCGTCGACGACGCGGGCAACTGCGGCAACGCCATCGTCTTCCTCCAGCTGGAGCGGGCCCTCTCCCGGCTGGCCGGCGGCCGGCGTGCGGTGGGCATCTCGATCGAGTCCAGCAAATGGCTCAAGGCGGGCTTCGCCCTGGAAGGGAACTGACACCGTGAGCGAGACCACCGCGGACCTGCGGGAGATCACGGCCGAGGACTACCCCGCGGTCCGGGGTCTGGTGGCCGGCCTGGAAGGGGACGCGCTCGTCCGGGCGGGCCGCGTCCTGGCCCGGCTGGACCCCGAGAAGGTCCTCGCCTCGCACCCCGGCACCCCCGCGCCGGTGATCGCGGTGACCGGGCACGGGACCCTGTCGGCCGTGGTTCCCGCGCTCACCGGCGAGCTGGCCCGGCACGGGCTGCTGGCGCGGGTACGGCTCTCCGGCTTCGACAGCTGGGTCTTCGACCTCGCGGACCCGGGCAGCGAGCTGTACGCCGCCGCCCCCTCCCTGGTGCTCTGTGTCCTCGACCCGGCGCTCGTGGCCGACGAGCTGCCCCTGCCCTGGCGGGTGGAGGACGTGGAGCGGGTCCTGGACGAGAAGACCGCGCTGATCGAACGGGCCGCCGGGGTGTTCGCCGCGACGGCCCGGGGCGCCACGCTGGTCCTCAACACGCTCCCCCTGCCCCGGTCGCTGACCGCGCAGCTCGTCGACCTAGGCTCACGCGCCCGGCTGGGAGCCGTGTGGCGGGAGGCCAACGCCCGTCTGCTGCGTCTGGGGGAGACCCGGCCCGAGGTGGTCACCGTGGACCTCGACCCGCTGCTCGCGGAGGGGGTCGCCGCCCAGGACGTACGGCAGAGCGTCTACGCCAAGGCCCATCTGTCCGACGGGCTGCTGGCCGGCTACGCCCGTGAGATCGGCCATCTGGCGCGGCAGTCGGCGGGCGGGGCGAAGAAGGTGCTCGCCCTGGACCTGGACGACACCGTGTGGGGCGGTGTGCTCGGTGAGGCGGGTCCCGAGGGCATCGAGGTGGCGGGAGGTTACCGCGGAGAGGCGTTCCGGCGCTTCCAGGCGGTGGCGAAGCAACTGGGTTCCCAGGGGGTGCTCCTGGCCGCCGTCAGCAAGAACGACCGTGAACCGGTCCTGAAGACGCTGCACGAGCACCCCGAACTCACACTGCGGGCGGCCGATTTCGTACAGGTGCGGGCCAACTGGCGTCCCAAGCACGAGAATCTCGCCGAGCTGGCGGCCGACCTCAATCTCGGCACGGACAGCTTCGTCTTCGTCGACGACAGCCCCTTCGAGTGCGGCCTCGTCCGCCGCGAGCTGCCCGGCGTCACGGTGCTCCAGGTGGGCCGGGAGCCCGCGCTCCATGTCGAACGGCTGCTGCGGGAGGGGTGGTTCGATGTCCGGGCCCTCACCGCGGAGGACCGCGCCCGCCCGGCGCGCTACCGCGAGGAGCGGGCCCGTCAGGACTTCCTCCAGACCTTCGAGTCCCTCGACGGCTACCTGCGGGAGCTGGACATCTCCGTGACGCTCGCACCCGTGGACGCGGGGCGGCTCGACCGGGTCTCCCAGCTCACCCTGCGGACCAATCAGTTCAATCTCACCACCGTCCGGCTGCAGCCCGCCGAGGTGCGGGCGCTGCACGAGGACCCGGCGGCGCAGGTGCTCGCGATCGAGTCAGCCGACCGGTTCGGGGACAACGGCCTGGTCGGCGTGGTGCTGCTGCGGCGCGAGGCCGGGGTGCTGCGGATCGAGAACTTCCTGCTGAGCTGCCGGGTCTTCTCGCGCGGCATCGAGCAGGCCGTGCTCGGCGCCGTACTGGAGCACGCCTTCGACAGCGGCGCCGCCGAGGTGCGGGCCGCGTACGCGCGCACCCCCCGCAACGGCAAGGTGGCGGACTTCTATCCGCGGGCGGGCTTCGAGACGGTCCGCGAGGACGCGGACTCGGCCGACTTCCGGCTCGCGTCCCGGCCGGCCGCCGCACCCGTCGATCACATCCGTCTGACCGCCCGTTTCGAGAGGATCCCCAGTGAAGACCGTCGATGATTTCGTCACGCTGCTGCGGGACGAACTCGCCCTGCCCGTCACCGCCGACGACCTCGGCCGGGGGCTGGACACCGTGGAGTCCTGGGACTCGGTGCACCTGCTGGCGCTGTGCACGGCCCTGGAGCGGGAGACCGGGCGCTCGCTGCCGCTGGCCGATGTGCTGGAGGCGGCCAGCCTGAAGGACGTGTACCTGCTGGCGGTGGCGCCGTGAGTGCTCCCGAGGCCGGCGAGCCGCTCCCCCGCCAGCGCAGGCACACGCTGTTCTTCCTGGAGGTGATCCGGGACTTCTCGCCCGTGTTCCTCGACACCGAGGTCGACATGAGCGCGGTGCTCGCCCACCGCGCGTCGGCGCTGGAGAGCGAGGGGGTGCGCTACTCGACCACCTCCTACGTCCTGCGGGCCGCCGGCCGGGTGCTGGCGAAGCACCCGGACGCCAACGCGGCGGTGCGCGGACGGCCCGGCCGCCTGAGGATCGCGCACTATCCGTTCGTCAACGGCAAGGTGGCCCTGGACCGCACCCTGGCCGGGCGCCGGGTGGTGCTCGGCACGATCGTGCCCGACGTCCACGAGTCCGGACTGCCCGCCATCCAGGAACATCTGGCGCGGGTCCGCGACGGCGACCCGGAGAAGCTGCCCGCGTTCGAAGGCGTACGGAAACTGCACCGGGCCCCCTGGGCCGAGGGCCGCAAGGCCTTCCGTGCCGCGGCGGACTCGCTCGCCCTGCGCCCCCATCTCAACGGCACGTTCGCGGTCACCTCACTGGGCCACCGGGCGGTCGACTCCTTCCATTCGGTGGGCGGCACCACGACCACGTTCGGGGTCGGCCGGGTGCTGGACCGGCCGGTGGTGCGGGAGGGCCGCATCGTGGTGGCACCGGTGCTGCGGCTCAGTCTCGCCTTCGACCACCGGGTCATCGACGGGGCCGAGGCGGCGGACGTACTGACCGAGGTCAAGGAGGCGCTGGAGAGCGTATGAACGACATCGCGGAACTGAAGAACTTCGTCGTCGCCCACACCCGTTCGCAGGGGCTGCCGGCCGAGCACTACGATCCGCTGCTGGCCCGGATCCGCGACGACGAGAACGGCACCCCGGGTTCCTGGGTGCACGAGTGGAGCGCCGAGGGGGCCCGGCTGGAGGCCGAGGGCAAGCCGCTGGAGGCCTCCGTGCACTACAACATGGCGCGGTTCCCCTTCGTGGACGGCTCGGCGCGGCAGGAGGCGCTGGAGCGGTGCACCGATTCCTTCGACACCTGGCGGTCGGACTTCCCGGCGGTGCAGCGCCTGGACATCGAGCTCGCGGGCGGCCGGATCCGCTGCTGGACGGCGGGGCTCGACGCCTCGGACCCGAAACCGCTGCTGGTGATGACCGGCGGCATCGTCTCGGTCAAGGAGCAGTGGGCGCCGGTACTGCTCCAGCTCGGGGCACTGGGATTCGCCGGAGTGGTCACCGAGATGCCGGGCGTGGGCGAGAACTCCCTGCTGTACGGGGCCGACAGCTGGCAGATGTTCCCGGCCGTCCTGGACGCGGTCGGCGACCGGGCGGACACCTCCCGCACGTACGCCCTGGCGCTCAGTTTCAGCGGGCATCTGGCCCTGCGGGCCGCCCTGCACGACGCGCGGATCAGCGGAGTCGTCGGCGCGGGCGCACCGCTGCACGACTTCTTCACGGACACCGCCTGGCAACGCACGGTCCCCCGGGTCACCACGGACACGCTGGCCCATCTCACCCGGTCGAAACCCGACGAGGTCTACGAGCTGATCCGGGACTGGGCGCTGACGCCCGGGGAGCTGGCGGAGCTGCGGATTCCGGTGGCGCACGTGACGAGCCTGCGGGACGAGATCATCCCGCCGGGTGACGCCCGGCTGCTGCGGGAGCGGGTGCGCGGAGTCCGGTTGCTGACCCACGACGACGTGCACGGATCACCGCTGCACTTCGCGCAGACGCGGCTGTGGACACTGCTGTCGGTACTGCGGATGCGCGGCGGCTTCGGTGACCAGCGGACGGCACTGACCAGGGAGTTCGCACGGATGCGATACGGCGGGGGGAAGCGGGGATGACCGGGACGAGACCCCTCGACGGCGGCACTCGATGTCTGCGCAACGTGCTCGGACGGTTCGCGACGGGCGTGGTCGCCGTCGCTTCGCAGGATCTGACGACCGGGAGCCGGTCGGGGCTCGCGGCGAACTCCTTCTGCTCGGTCTCGCTCGATCCGCCGCTGGTGTCGTTCTGCGTCGCGGACACCAGCACCAGCTGGCCGCGCATCCGCGCGGGCGGGCTGCTGGGGATCAGCATCCTGGGGTTCGGGCAGCGCGAGGCCGCGTCGCGGCTGGCGGTGACCGGCGGTGACAAGTTCCACGGCATGCCCTGGGGCTCCTCTCCGGACGGGGCGCCGGTCCTGGAGGGTGCGCTCGCCTGGCTGGAGTGCTCGGTCGAGGCCGAGCACCCGGCGGGCGACCATGTGATCGTGGTCGCCCGCGTGCACCGGATCGACGCGGCCGAGGACGGGGACCCGCTGCTGTTCTTCCGGGGATCGTACGGACGGCTCAGCCGCTGACCCCGTCGGGGCCGCCCGCCGGGTCCGTGCCGAAGGCGCGCAGGAAGGTGTCGACCCCGGCGGTGACGACCTTCGCGACGTCCTCCGGGTCGAGGGGCCGGGTGCCCAGCGCGCTCATCCCGGGCAGCTCCTCGTACACCAGCGCGATGAACTGGTTGGCCGCCCTGACCGGGTCCTCGACGCGCAGGTGCCCGGCGTTCGCGAGGCGGGCGAGCCGGCCCGCGAGCGCCTCCGTGAACTGGTTCGGACCGCTGGCCCGCACCGCGTCGAAGAGGTCCGGGAAGCGCACGGCCTCCGCGTACAGCAGCCGGCGCACGGACTCGGACTGCTCGTCGCAGTAGCAGTCGACGAGCTTCGTGGCGAGGTCCTCCAGGCCCGGGCGCAGCTGGTCCGGATCGGTCGGGAAGGCGGTGAGGACGTCGAGGGTCTTGGCGTTGGAACGGGCGGCGGTCTCCGTCATCACATGCCGGAACAGCTTCTCCTTCGACCCCAGGTGGTTGTAGATCGTCGGCTTGGACACCCCGGCCTCGGCGGCGATCACGTCCAGGCTCGCCTGCGCGTATCCGACCTGCGCGAAGACCCGCAGGGCGGCCTCCACGATCGCCCTGCGCTTGTCCAGCCGCCCTCGGTCCACCGGGCCGCGGGCCGTCTGTTCGTTCTCGCCAACACTCATGGGGCCATGCTACCGTGCCAGCCACAGAATTTAACTACCCAGTAAAATTTTCTGGGTGGAGTGGTTAAAAGGAGTTGCCGTGTCTGAAACAAAGGCGGCGGAGAGCGGGCCTGCCCGGCTCGATGCCGCACTGCTCACGCTCGTCGGCGTCATGGTGCTCGGCGGGATGATGTCCTACCTGGACGCGACGATCGTCAACGTCGGGATCAGCACGCTGGGCGGCGAGTTCCACGCGACGCTGGCCACCATCGAGTGGGTGACCACCGGTTATCTGCTCGCGGTCGCCCTGGCGATCCCGCTGGCCGGCTGGGCCGTGGTCCGGTTCGGCGCCAAACGCATGTGGCTGCTGGGCCTGTCGGTCTTCCTCATCGGCTCGACCCTGTGCGCCTTCGCCTGGAACGCGGAGAGCCTGATCGCCTTCCGCATCGTCCAGGGCTTCGGCGGCGGTATGGTCGACCCGATCATGATGACCGTCGTCGCGGGCGCCGCGGGGCCCGCCAGGATCGGCCGGGTCATGGGGCTGGTCTCCGTGCCGATCACGCTCGGCCCGGTGCTGGGTCCCGTCATCGGCGGGCTGCTGCTGGACAACTTCTCCTGGGAGTGGATGTTCCTGGTCAACATCCCCTTCGCGCTCGCCGCGATCGTGCTGGCGATCCGGGTGCTGCCCGCCGATCCGCCGCCGAGCGGTGATCCGGTGCCGTTCGACGCCCTGGGTGTCGCGCTGCTCTCACCCGGCTTCGCCGCGCTCGTCTACGCCCTGTCCCAGGCCGGGGGCGACGGCTTCGGCAGCACCAAGGTGATCATCGGGCTGGCCGTGGGCGTGGCCCTGTTCGTCGCGTACACGGTGCACGCCCTGCGCACCACCGTCACTCCTCTGCTCGATCTCCGGCTGTTCAGCAGCAAGGGCTTCAGCGCGAGCGTGACCACCATGTTCCTGCTCGGCGGCGGCCTGTTCTCGCTGCTCTTCCTGCTGCCGCTCTACTACCAGCAGGTGCACGGCCACAGCGTCCTCGAATCCGGTCTGCTGCTCGCCCCGCTGGGCCTCGGCACCCTGATCGGCATGCCGATCGCCGGCAACCTCGCGGACAAGGTCGGCGCCCGCCGGCTGGTGCCCACCGGCGCACTGCTCATCGGACTCGGCGCCCTGGTCTTCACCGGCTCGGACGCCGGCACCTCGCAGATCGCGCTGACCGCGGCCCAGTTCGCCGCCGGCTTCGGCATGGGCCTGGTGGGCGCGCCCACCATGGGATCGGTCTACAAGACGGTGCCGGGCGAGGCGGTCGCGGGCGCCACCGGCGCTGTCTTCATCCTCAACCAGATCGGCGCCTCGCTGGGCATCGCGGTCGTGGCGCTGATCCTCCAGGGCGGCGGCTCCCACGCGGCCCCGACCGCCGACTCCTTCGGCAACGCCTTCTGGTGGCCGGTCGCCGCCGCCGTCGTGGTCTTCGCCGCGGGCCTGCTGCTGCCGGGGAAGCCCCGGGCGGAACCGGCCGCGGCCGGAGCACCGGCCGATGCGGAGCCGGTCACCGACCACGCCTGAGCCGCGTGCCCCGGCACGGGGCGCCCGGTACTCCGCCGCTCCTCCCGCATGTGCCTGTCCGTCCAGCCCGCGCCGCCGGACCCCCGTCCGGCGGCGCGCTCCTTCCGGAGGTCTCCATGAGCCGACCCCTCGGCATCCCCCTGTCCGTGCTCGACGTGGTGCCCGTCTTCGAGGGCGGCTCCGCGACCCAGGCGCTGCGCGACACCGTCGCGCTGGCTCCGCGTGTCGAGGAACTGGGCTATCTGCGCTACTGGGTGGCCGAGCACCACAGCACCCCCAGCCTCGCCACCTCGGCGCCCGCCATCCTCGCCGGACGTCTGGCCGCCGCCACGACCACCTTGCGGGTCGGCTCCGGGGGCGTGCTGCTGCCCAACCACGCCCCGCTGGTGGTCGCCGAGCAGTTCGGCACCCTGGAGGCGCTCCACCCCGGCCGCGTCGACCTGGGCCTGGGACGCGCCCCCGGCACCGACCCGCACACGGCCCGCGCGCTGCGCCGGGCGCCCGAGCGGGGCGGGGACGACTTCTCCCACCAGGTCGGCGAGCTGAGCGGCTACTTCGCGCCCGCCGACCCCGCTTCCCCGATCACCGCCGTGCCGGCGGCCGACGGCAGGCCGGACCTCTGGATGCTCGGCTCCAGCCCGGCCAGCGCCGAACTCGCCGGCTCGCTGGGACTGCCGTACGCCTTCGCCCACCAGATCAACCCGCACGCCACGGCCTACGCGCTGGACCGCTACCGCGAGGCCTTCAGGCCCTCGCCCCACCTGGCCCGGCCGCGCACCCTCATCTCCGCGCTGACCACCGTCGCCGGCACGGACCGGGCCGCTCGCGAGGTCGCCGCCCCCTATCTGCTCGGCAAGATAAAGATGCGCACGGTACGGCGCTTCGACGCGTTCCCGTCCGCGCACACGGCGGCCGGGTACGCGTACGCGGAGGCCGAGCTGGAGTTCCTGGAGGAGCTGGCCGAACGCCAGCTGATCGGCGCGCCGGACACCGTGCGCGACAAGCTGGCCGAGCTGGTGGAGCGCACGGGGGCCGACGAGCTGATGGCCCTGACCGTCGTGCCGGACCAGGGGGAGCGGCTGCGCTCGTTCGAACTGCTGGCACAGGCGGCCAGGGAAGTGTTCCCCGGCTCCCCCGAGGGCGTTTCAGCCCGGCTTTAGACGGACTCGCGACAGTACGAGCGGCACCCCCTCACCTCGTTTCCATGTCCCGGAGTCCCTATATGCACCCGCGCCGTACCCCTCGCAGAGCCGTCCTGCTGTCCGTCCTGCTGCTCGCCGCCGTCACCGCGTGCAGCTCGGACGGCGGCTCCGCCCCCGCCGCGCAGGCGAAGCCCCGCAGCGGCGGCAGCCTCACCTACGCGGCGCAGCAGGAACCGGACTGCTGGGACCCGCACACCAGCGCGCAGGACGTGACCGCCTTCGTCCAGCGGCCCGTCTTCGACTCGCTCGTCTACCAGACACCGGAGGGTGAGCTTGAGCCGTGGCTGGCGAAGTCGTGGAAGACCTCGGAAGGGGGCCGGACGTACACCTTCGACCTGCGCGAGGACGTCACCTTCCACGACGGGGAGCACCTGGACGCGGCGGCGGTGAAGGCCAACTTCGACCACATCACCGCCAAGGCGACCCAGTCGCAGTACGCGGCGGGCCTGCTCGGCCCCTACTCCCGCACCACCGTGAAGGGGAAGTACGAGGTCGAGGTCCGCTTCAGCCGGCCGTACGCCCCGTTCCTCCAGGCGGCCAGCACCACCTATCTGGGGATGGCGTCGCCCGCGTCGCTGAAGGCGGGGGCCGACAAGCTCTGCGCGGGCACGGACTCCGTCGGCTCCGGGCCGTTCGAGGCGGGTGCCTACACCCGGGGCCAGAAGCGCGGATACACCAAGAACGCCGCCTACGCGTGGGCGCCGAAGGACGCCGGTCACAGCGGGCCCGCCCGGCTGGACTCCTTCACCGTGCGCTTCCTCACCGAGGACGCCACCCGGGTGGGCGCGCTGGCTTCCGGCCAGGTCGACGCCGCGGCCGCGATCCCGGCCAACCAGATCGCGACGGTACGCAGGAACGCGCGGCTGGACGTCGTCGGCAAGGACGTCCCGGGCGCGGTCGACACGTTCTACCTGAACACCAGGAGCCCGCTGTTCTCGGACGCCCGGGTGCGCAAGGCGTTCCAGCGGTCCATCGATCTGGACGCCCTGGTGAAGTCGGTGTTCCAGGGCACCGGCACCCGGGCCTGGAGCACCCTGTCCCCCGCGACCCCGCACAGCTACGACTCCGCACTGGAGAAGAGCTGGCCCTACGACCGGGCGCTCGCCGGCCGGCTGCTGGACCAGGCGGGCTGGACCGGCCGCGACTCCGAGGGCTACCGGACGAAGAACGGCAAGCGGCTCACCGTCGTCGCCCCGGTCTACGGCACGGCCTCGGTCTTCTCCCAGGCCGTCCAGGGTGATCTGAAGAAGGCCGGGATCCATCTGGATCTCGCCGCCTCCACCGACGCCACCGCGGTGTCCGCCCAGCTGGACGAGGGCCGCTACGACGTGGTCGAGACGTCCTGGGCGCGCGGAGACGGTGACATCCTCAGCAGCTTCTTCCTCTCCACCGAATCGTCGGCGGGCGGCGGCCACAACTTCGCCAGGGTCGCCGACCCCGAGGTCGACGCGTGGCTGAAGAAGGCACAGGGCACCACGGACCCGGACCGGCGCGCCGAGTACTACGCGCAGGTGCAGAAGTGGACGATCGACCGCGCCGCGGTGGTCCCGGCCTACGTCCAGAAGGCGTCGGTCGGTGTGAACAGGAAGGTGCACGGGCTGCGGCTCTCGCTGTCGGCGTGGCCCGAGTTCTACGGCGCCTGGGTCGAGGCCGGCTGATGACGGTCCCGCACATACCCGTCGCGATCCGGGCCGTGACGGCCCGGGTCGGGGCGGCCGTCCTCGTCGTCTGGGGGGCGGCCACCTGCGCCTTCCTGGCGCTGCAGCTCATCCCCGGCGATCCGGTCCGCGCGATCGTCGGCTCGAACGCGCTGGTCGGGGCGGAGCAGCGTGAGGAGATACGCCGCCACTACGGCCTGGACCGGCCGCTGGCCGTCCAGTACGGCTCGTATCTGAAGAAGCTGGTCTCGGGCGAGCTCGGTGACTCGTACCAGTTGCAGCAGTCGGTCTCCTCGCTGCTCGCCGGCCAGATCGGGGCAACGGCCCAGCTCGCCCTGTGGTCCTCGCTGTCGGCCGTGGTGCTGGCCGCCGCCGTGACCGTACTGACCTCCGGGCGCTCCCGGTGGCCGCGCCGGGTCTCGACCGCGGTGGAGCTGATCGTGGTGTCCACGCCGTCGTTCTGGCTCGGCATCATGCTGCTGACGGTCTTCTCGTTCCGTCTGGGGTGGCTGCCGGTCTCCGACGGTGGCGGCGCCCGCTCGCTGGTCCTTCCGGTGGTCACGCTGGCGCTGCCGATCGCGGCGGTGCTCACGCAGGTGATGCGGGAGGGACTGCTCGGCGCCCTGGAGCAGCCGTTCACTCTCACCGCCCGGTCGCGGGGGCTCGCCGAGCACACCGTGCGCTCGCACCACGCGCTGCGCCATGCCGCGCTGCCGGCGCTCACCCTCACCGGCTGGTTCACCGGAACGCTGCTCGGCGGGGCCGTGGTGGTGGAGAACGTGTTCGCGCGCCCGGGCATCGGACGGATCACCCTCCAGGCGGTGAGTGATCGCGATCTGCCGGTCGTGCAGGGCGTGGTGGCGCTGTCGGCCGTGGTGTTCGTCATGGTCGGCGCGCTGGTGGAAGTGCTGTACGCGGTCGTGGATCCCCGGCTGCGCAAGGGAACGGGGGTGGCCGCCGCATGAGTGTGGAACAGGCCGTACGGGCCGGGACACCGGTCCCGGCGGCCGGCGGGGTCCGCAGGGGCCGGGTGCGGCCGGGGGTCCTGGCCGCCGCCGTGCTGCTGGGGCTGATCCTGCTGGCCGCGCTGGCGCCCTCGGTGCTGGCGGGCGGCAGCCCGACCGACACGGATCCGGTGCACGCGCTCCAGGCACCGGGCGCAGCCCACTGGTTCGGTACGGATCAGCTGGGCCGTGACGTCTTCACCCGGGTGGTGCACGGAACCCGCTACTCGCTGGCCATCGGGGCCGCGGCGACCGGCGCCGGAGTCGGGCTCGCGGTGGTGTGGGGGCTGGCCGCCGCGCTGTCCGGCCGGTTCGGCGACGCCGTGCTGATGCGCGCCGCCGACGCGCTGCTGGCGCTGCCGGGGCTGCTGCTCGCGCTCATGGTCGTCCTCATCGCGGGCAAGGGGGTGCTGGGCACCACGGTCGCCGTCGCCGTGGGGACCGCGCCGGGGTTCGCCCGGGTGGTGCGCGCCCAGGCGCTGGTCGTCAGGCGGTCCGGATATGTGGAGTCCGCGGTGGCGCTGGGCGTTCCACGTCCGCTGATCGTGCTGCGGCATGTGCTGCCCAACACGCTGGGGCCGCTCCTGGTGCTGGCGACGGTCACGCTCGGGGCGTCCATCTCCACCGGGGCGGCGCTGAGCTATCTGGGGCTCGGCGCCCAGCCGCCGACCCCCGAGTGGGGCGCGATGCTGACGGAGGGCCAGGGGTTCCTCGACCAGGCCTGGTGGATCGCGCTCTTCCCGGGCCTGCTGCTGGTCGGCACGGTCCTCGCGGTCACCGTCGTGGGCCGCCACGCACAGGCACGAACCGAAGGGCGGGCCGCCTCATGACCACCGCATCGTCCAGGGGGACGGCCCCGGGCCCCACGGAGGCGCGGGCCGACGGGCCCGCCCGGGAGGCGGCCCTGCTGCTCGACGTCGCCGGGCTGAACGTGCGGTTCGGCACCGGGCCCGGTCAGGTCCACGCCGTGCGGGACGCCTCGTTCTCCCTCGCCGCGGGCCGCTGCCTGGCCGTCGTCGGTGAGTCGGGTTCGGGCAAGAGCGCACTGGCCCGCAGTCTCCTGGGGCTCGCCGGGCCGACCGCCGGGGTGTCGGCGGACCGGTTGCGCATCACGGGCCGCGAGGCCCGGGAGTTCGGTCCCCGCCAGTGGCGTGCGGTACGGGGCCGGCGCGTCGGCCTGGTCGCCCAGGACGCGCTCGTCGCACTGGACCCGTTGCGGCCCGTCGGCAAGGAGATCGCGGAACCGCTGCTCACGCACGGGGTCGTCCCGCGCAAGGAAGCCGGGGCGCGCGTCCTCGCCCTGCTGGAGCGGGTCGGTGTGCCCGAACCCGCCGAACGGGCCCGGGCGTACGTCCACCAGTTGTCGGGAGGGCTGCGGCAGCGGGCCCTGATCGCCTCGGCGATCGCCGCCGAGCCCGGTGTCCTGATCGCGGACGAGCCGACGACCGCGCTGGACGCCTCGGTCCAGTCCCGGATCCTCGCGCTCCTCGGCGAGCTGAGGGCCGGGGGCACCGGCCTCCTCCTGATCAGCCACGACCTGGCCGTCGTGGAGGCGCTCGCCGACGAGGTCGCCGTGATGAAGGACGGCCGGATCGTGGAGTCAGGACCGGTCGGCAGCGTGCTGGAGGCGCCGGAACACCCGTACACGAAGGCGCTGTTGGCCGCCATTCCGGGCAGTCGCCCGCGGCGGGCCCGAGCCGCGGTGGAATCGGACGGCGGCGAGCCGCTCCTCGACGTCTCCCGCGTCACCAAGGTGTTCAAGGGTGCGCGCGGCACCCGCCGGACCGCGGTCGCCGATGTGTCCTTCGGACTGCGACCGGGTGAGACGCTCGGCCTGGTCGGCGAGTCGGGGTCGGGCAAGTCCACCCTGGCCCGCGTGGTCCTCGGTCTGGTGGCGCCGGACAGCGGCGCGGTGCGGCTGGCGGGAACACCGTGGAGCACCCTTCGGGAGCGTGAGCGCAGGCAGTGGCGTCACACCGTGCAACTCGTGCCGCAGGATCCGCTCAGCGCCTTCGATCCACGCTGGAGCGTCGCCCGGATCGTGGGCGAGGCGCTGGCCACGGCAGGCGTCGGGCGCGGTGAGCGGCAGGCCCGCACCGTCCGGCTGCTGGAGCAGGTGGGGCTGTCGGAGCAGCATCTGGAGCGGCGGCCGCTCGCGCTGTCCGGCGGGCAGCGCCAACGGGTCGCCATCGCGCGCGCTCTGGCGCCCTCGCCCCGGCTGCTCGTCTGCGACGAGCCGGTCTCGGCGCTCGATGTGTCCGTGCAAGCACAAGTGCTGGATCTCCTGAGGCAGTTGCAGGAGGACCTCGGGCTGGCGACGCTCTTCATCTCGCACGATCTCGCGGTCGTCCGGGAGATCTGCGCACGCGTGCTGGTGATGAAGGACGGCCGGATCGTGGAGTCGGGGCCGGTGGAGGAGGTGTTCGCGAAACCCGCGCACCCGTACACCCGGGCCCTGCTGGAGGCGGTGCCACGGCGGGCGCGTACCGCACAAGAGCGGCTTTAGAACCGGCCAACACGCGACTGCGAGCCTCGACGGGCCAGTTTCGGACAAGTCGGAGGTCATCAGCCATGCCAGGCTCCCCAGCACCGTCCACCCCGCCACCGCCCGCCCCCGGCCGGCCGCGGGCCGCCAGACTGCCCTCCCTCACCGGGATGCGCTTCCTGGCGGCCCTGCTGGTCTTCGCGTTCCACACCACCTTCCAGACCCGGTTCTTCGGGGGTGAGGTGGGCGACACGCTGGGCGACACGTTCGCCCACGCCGGTTTCTACGGGGTGACGTTCTTCTTCGTGCTCAGCGGCTTCGTCCTGACCTGGTCGGCCCGGCCCGGGGAGGGCGCGCCCCGCGTCTGGCGGCGCAGACTCGTGAAGATCTTCCCGAACCATCTGGTCACCTTCGTGGCCGCCGCCGTCCTGATGGCGGCCGCGTCCGAGGTGTTCACCGCCAAGGGCGTCCTGGCCAACCTCTTCCTCGTGCAGGCGTGGATACCGGAGATCCAGGTGCCGAACACGATGAACGCCGTCAGCTGGTCGCTGTCGTGCGAGCTGTTCTTCTATCTCACCTTCCCGTTCCTGCTGCCCGTCCTGGAGCGGCTGACCGCTCGCCGGCTGTGGACGGTCGCCGGCGTGCTCGCCGCACTCACCGTGCTCGTGCCGGCGGTCAGCAGCTGGGCGGTGTCCGGCACGCCGCTGCCGTTCATCGCGGACGGTTCGCTGTCCTTCGAGCAGATCTGGTCCGTCTACTTCTTCCCGCCGGTCCGGGCCATCGAGTTCGTGCTCGGCATGATCGCCGCACGGCTGGTGCTGACCGGCGCCGTCCCGCGCATCGGGCTGCTGCCCGCCGCGGTGATCGCCGTGGGCGGTTACGTCCTCAACTCGTCGGTTCCGTATCTGTACGGTGTCGCGGGCACCGGCGCGCTGTGGCTCACCCCGCTGGTCGTCGCCGCCGCGCAGGCCGATGTCCGGCAGACCGCATCGCCCTTCCGGGGCCGGGTACTGGTGCGGCTCGGCGAGCTCTCGTTCGCGTTCTACATGGTGCACGGACTGGTGGTGACGTACGGGCACAAGTGGCTCGTCGCCGGCGAGGACCTGTCCGGAGCCGCGGCGGCCGCCCTGCTGCTGGCCGCCCTTCTGGCCGCGCTCGCCCTGGCCCACGCCTTGTTCACCTGGGTCGAGGCCCCCGCCGTACGCCGGTTCAGCGCTCCGCGCGCGAAGCGTCCGGCAGGGTCCGAAGCGGCTCCCCCGTCGGCGCCGGCGCCTGCCGTCGTCCCGCTCACCGTTCTGGAGGCCGGGGAATGACCGGAACCAGCACCGCCCCATCGACGCAGGGCCAGGAGCTGCCCGCGTATCCGCAGGCGCGCGGCTGCCCCTTCCAGCCGCCCGCCGGCTACGACGCGTACCGCGAACAGGGACCCGTCTCCCTGGTCGAGCTGTACAACGGGCGCCGGGTATGGGCGGTGAGCGGCCACGCGGAGGCGCGTCAGGTCCTGCTCGACGCGGCCACGTACTCGTCGGACCGGGTCCATCCCCACTACCCCGCGACCGCCCCGCGCTTCGAGTCGGCGCGCAAGGTCCGCAACTTCATCGGCATGGACCCGCCCGAGCACACCGTCCAGCGGCGCATGCTGCTCACCAACTTCACCGTGCGCAAGGTGCAGGCGCTGCGGCCCGGCATCCAGCGGCTCGTGGACGAACTGATCGACGCGATCGAGGCCAAGGGCCCCGTCGCCGATCTGGTTCCGGACTTCGCCCTGCCGGTGCCGTCCGTCGTCATCTGCGAACTGCTCGGCGTGCCGTACGCCGATCACGGGTTCTTCGAGCAGCAGTCCCGCCGGGTGGTCACCGGGACGACGAGCCTGGAGGACAGTGCCGACGCGTTCGCGCAGCTCGCCTCGTACCTGGACGGGCTGATCCGGCGCAAGGAGGAGGAACCGGGCGAGGGTCTGCTCGACACCCTCATCGCCGAACAGCTGGCCACCGGTGCGCTCACCCGCCGCGACCTGGTCGACATCGCGCTGCTGCTGCTGGTCGCCGGGCACGAGACCACGGCGAGCGCGATCGCGCTCGGCGTCCTCACCCTGCTGGAGAACCCGGAGCAGCTCTCCGCCCTGCGCGCCGACGCGTCGCTGCTGCCGGGCGCGGTGGAGGAGCTCCTGCGGTACATGGCGATCGCCGACGGCGTCGCCCGGTTCGCGACGGCCGACACCGAGCTCGGCGGGCACCGGGTCCGGGCGGGTGACGGAGTGATCGTCGTCATCTCGTCGGCCAACCGGGACGACGAGGCGTTCCCCCGGGCCGACGCCTTCGACGTGGGGCGCGGCGCCCGCCACCACATCTCCTTCGGACACGGGGTCCATCAGTGCATCGGCCAGAACCTGGCCCGGGCCGAGATGGAGATCGCGCTGTCCACGCTCTTCCGCCGGCTGCCGGGGCTGCGCCTCGCCGAACCCGCCGGGCAGCTGCCGGTCAAGGAACCGGGCGGTGTCCAGGGCATCTGGCGCCTGCCCGTCACATGGTGATCAGAAGGGAACCGGAAACCATGCACATCAAGGCCGATACACAGCGGTGTCTGGGCGCGGGTCAGTGCGTCCTGTCCGCCCCCGACCGCTTCGACCAGTCGGACGAGGGCACGGTCCTCGTCCTGGAGGACCGGGTGGACGGCGCGGCCGAGGAGGCGAGGCTGCGGGACACCGTGGCGCTCTGTCCCTCGCAGGCCATCGCTCTGGAGGCCTGAGCATGCCGGTGACGGGACGGCTGGCCGAAGCGGTCGCGGACCATCGAGCGGGTCCGCGGCCGCTGCGTGAACTCCCGGCCGTGCCGGGGGTCGAGGTGACGGAGCGGTGGGTGCCGGGGCCGCCCGGGTCACCGGAGGTCCGGGTGCGGGTGTACCGGCCGGCCGGGGCGCGGTCCGCGCTGCCCGCGGTGCTGTGGATCCACGGCGGGGGCTTCGTCCTCGGCAATGTGGACTCGGTCCACCACTCGGCGGCCCAGGCGGCAGCGTTCGCCTCGGCGGTGGTCGTCGCGGTGGGCTACCGGCTGGCGCCGGAGGATCCGTTCCCCGCCGGGCTCGACGACTGCTGGGCCGCACTCGAGTGGACGGCCGGGAACGCGAAGGAGATGGGGGCGGATCCGGCCCGGCTCGCGGTGGCCGGGGCCAGTTCCGGTGGCTGTCTCGCCGCCGGGCTGACCCTGCTCGCCCGGGACCGGGGCGGGCCCGGGCTGGTCTTCCAGCACCTGAGCACTCCGGTGCTGGACGACCGGCTGGAGACGGGCTCGATGACCGCCTACGTGGACACGCCCGTCTGGAACCGCCGGCTCGCTCAGGAGAGCTGGGAACTCTATCTGGGCGCGGGCGTGGGCGACGCTCCCGTGCACGCCTCCCCGGCACGCGCCGGAGACCTGAGCGGGCTGCCCCCGGCCTACATCTCGACCGCGGGTCTCGATCCGCTGCGCGACGAGGGGCTGCTGTACGGGCTCCGCCTGGCGCAGGCCGGGGTGCCGGTGGAACTGCACAACTTCCCCGGCGCGTATCACGCGTTCGGCGGGCCGGCGGACACACCGGACCCTGACGAGCAGCATCGCATCGCACGGGAGCACCTGACGGCGTTGCGGCGCGGACTGCACCCGGCCGGGGCGGGGAACACCGGCGGCCCCGACGGCGCCGGGACGATTTAGAACGCGCAAAGGCCGCCGTTAGCGCGGCTGGGGAGGGTGGGTCTCGCCGGGTCGTTCTCGACGAGGGAGTACGTCACAGATCATGCGTAGCGCCCACTCCGCACCTATCGCCGTCATCGGTCTCGCCTGCCGCCTCCCCGGCGCGCCCGATCCCGCCGCCTTCTGGCAGCTGCTCAGCCGCGGGGAGGACGCCGTCCGGGAGGCGCCCGCGGGCCGGCTGTCCGCCGGGGTCCCCGCCCGCGGGGGCTTCCTCGACGAGGTGGACCGGTTCGACGCCGCCTTCTTCGGGATTCCGCCACGCGAGGCGGCGTCGATGGACCCCCAGCAGCGGCTGCTGCTGGAGCTGGGCTGGGAGGCTCTGGAGGAGGCCGGGATCGTCCCCGGCGTCCTCGCCGGCAGCCGTACCGCCGTGTTCGCCGCCGCCATCTGGGACGACTACGCGGCACTCCACCACCGCCGAGGCGATACGGCCGGGGACCGCTACTCCGTGACGGGCCTGCACCGGGCCGTCCTCGCCAACCGGCTCTCCTACGTGCTGGGCCTCACCGGTCCGAGCCTGACCGTGGACGCGGCCCAGTCCTCGTCGCTGGTCGCGGTCCATCTCGCCTGCGAGAGCCTGCGCAGCGGTGAGTCCGACCTCGCCGTCGTCGGCGGTGCGAATCTGATCCTCTCCCCCGGCAGCAGCGCGGACAGCGCGAACTTCGGGGCCCTGTCGCCCGACGGCCGGTGCTTCACGTTCGACGCGCGCGCCAACGGCTACGTACGCGGCGAGGGCGGCGTCGCCGTCGTCCTCAAGCCGCTGGACAGGGCCCGGGCCGACGGTGACCGGGTGCACTGCGTGATCCTGGGCAGCGCGGTCAACAACG
This sequence comes from Streptomyces sp. A0642, assembly GCF_004795105.1. Classification (GTDB taxonomy): domain Bacteria; phylum Actinomycetota; class Actinomycetes; order Streptomycetales; family Streptomycetaceae; genus Streptomyces. Next base: position 100,913 of record NZ_SSBL01000004.1, read on the forward strand.
ACGGAGCGTCCGAAGGGCTCACCGTCCCGGACCGGGCCGCGCAGGAAGCCGTGCTGCGCGAGGCCGGCGCCCGCGCGGGGGTCACGGCCGACGAGATCCAGTACGTCGAGCTGCACGGCACGGGCACACCCGTGGGCGACCCGGTGGAGGCCGCCGCGCTCGGTGCGGCGCTCGGCGCCGGCCGCCCCGCCGACGCGCCGCTCCACGTCGGGTCGGCGAAGACGAACGTCGGTCATCTGGAGGGCGCGGCAGGGCTGGTGGGGCTGCTGAAGGCTACTCTGTCCGTCTCCCGGCGCCGGATTCCGGCCAGCCTCAACTTCGACCGGCCCAATCCGGCGATCCCGCTGGCGGACCTGGGCCTGCGGGTCCGGACCGAGGAGGGCCCATGGCCGCGGGAGGACCTGCCGCTGATCGCGGGGGTCAGCTCCTTCGGCATGGGCGGGACCAACTGCCATGTGGTGGTGGCGGACGGGGCGAAGAGGGGTGCCGCCGCGTCCGGTGAGGGCGGGGACGCAGTGGCGGGCTCCCGACCCTCCGCCCGGGCCGCGGCCTTGCCGGACACCGGGGGACCCCGTGCGTCCGGTGAGGGCCGGGGCGAAGCAAAGGGCTCCGGGGGCTCCGGGGGCTCCGGGGGCTCCGGGGGCTCCGGGGGCTCCGGGGAGGCTGGGGAGGCCCGGGGCTTGCCGGACACCGAGGGAGCCCGGCCCCTCCCCTGGCTGCTCAGCGCCCGGGACAGCCGGGCCCTGCGGGGTCAGGCCGCCCGGCTCCGCGACCATCTGGCGTCCGCCGGGCCCGTCCCCTCGCCCCTCGACACCGCCTATTCCCTCGCCGCCACCCGCACCCTCTTCGACGAGCGGGCGGTCGCGGTGGCGGCCGGCCGGGATGCGCTGCTGCGCGCCGTCGAGGCTCTGGCCGAGGGCCGGGACGACCCCGCCCTCCTGCGCGGCAGGGCGGACACGCGGTCCCTCACGGCGTTCCTCTTCACCGGGCAGGGCAGTCAGCGCGCCGGGATGGGGCGCGAACTGTACGCCGCGTACGAGGAGTTCGCCGCGGCCTTCGACCGTGTCTGCACCGCTTTCGCCCCGCATCTGGACCGCCCGCTCAAGGACATCGTCCTTGCGGCGGAAGGATCCCCCCAGGCCGCGCTGCTGGACGAGACGCGGTACACACAGCCCGCGCTCTTCGCCGTCGAGACGGCGCTCTTCCGGCTGGTGGAGCACCTGGGCCTGCGGCCGGACCGGCTCGCCGGGCATTCGATCGGCGAGCTGACCGCCGCCCATGTGTCCGGCGTGCTCTCGCTCGACGATGCCGCCCGTCTCGTGGCCGCACGGGGCCGGCTGATGCAGGAGCTTCCGGCGGGCGGCGCGATGGCCGCGGTGGAGGCGACCGAGCAGGAGGTGATCCCGCATCTCACCGGCCGGGTGTCGGTCGCCGCCGTCAACGGTCCGCGCGCGGTCGTCGTCTCGGGCGACGAGGCCGAGGTCCTCAGGATCAAGGGCGTCTTCGCCTCCCAGGGGCGCCGCACCCGCAGGCTGACGGTCAGTCATGCATTCCATTCGCCGCTGATGGAACCGGTCCTCGACGCCTTCCGGCTGATCGCCGGGGAGCTGGAGTTCCGTGCGCCGAGGATTCCGGTCGTCTCGAACGTCACGGGCGCCTACGCGACCGCCGGGGAACTCGCCTCACCCGAGTACTGGACACGGCACATCCGCGACGCCGTCCGCTTCCACGACGGACTGCGCACGTTGCGGGACGACGGTGTGGGTGTCTTCGTCGAGCTGGGCCCGGACGCCGTCCTGACCGCCCTGGCCCGCGAATCACTCGGTGACGGGCAGCCCGCACCGCTGTCGGTCCTGCGGCGCGGGCGGCCCGAGCCGGAGACCCTGATGACCGCACTGGCCCGGGCGCACGTGCGCGGCGCCCGGGTGGACTGGGCGGACGCACTCGCGGGACGGGGCGGCAGGACCGTCCCGCTGCCCACGTACGCCTTCCAGCGGGACCGCCACTGGCTGGACGGCCCGGCCGCGGCGCCGGACACGGCGGTGCCCGCGGCCGCCCCCGCCCCCACTCCCACGCCAGTCGACACGCCTTCGGGCCGCGTGTCGCACCAGCCCGGGGCGGCGTCCGACACGGAACTGCTGGACCTGGTCCGGACGCAGGTCGCCCTCGTACTGGGCCATGTCACGGGCGACGCCGTCGATCCCGGCCATGCGTTCAAGGACCTCGGGTTCGACTCGCTGGCCGGGGTGGAACTGCGCGACCGGCTCCAGACCGCGACCGGTCTCCCGCTGCCGTCGGCCCTCGTCTACAACCACCCCACGACGGACGCCGTCGTCCGGCTGCTCCGGGAACGGCTCGACGGGGCCACGGGCCGGGCCACCGCTGGTACGCCGGTCTCCGGCACGGGCACGGCGCTCCGGGCGGACGAACCGGTCGCCATCGTGGGCATGGCCTGCCGCTACCCGGGCGGGGTGGCCTCGCCGGAGGACCTGTGGAAGCTGGTCGCCGAGGGCACGGACGCCATCGGCCCGTTCCCCGCGGACCGGGGGTGGGACCTGGCGGCGCTGTACGACCCGGACCCGGACCGGCCCGGCACCTCGTACGTCCGGGAGGGCGGATTCCTCCACGGGGCGGGCGAGTTCGACGCGGCGCTCTTCGGGATCAGCCCGCGCGAGGCGGCGGCGATGGACCCGCAGCAGAGGCTGCTGCTCACCACCGCGTGGGAGGCCTTCGAGCGGGCCGGGATCGCACCCGACAGTCTGCGCGGCAGTGCGTCCGGGGTGTTCATCGGCGCGACCGCCCAGGACTACGGGCCCCGCCTGCACGAACCGGCCGAGGGGCTGGACGGCTATCTCCTCACCGGCAGCACGTCGAGCGTGATCTCCGGGCGGGTCGCCTACACCTTCGGTCTCGAAGGACCCGCGGTCACTGTCGACACGGCGTGCTCCTCGTCCCTGGTGGCCCTGCACCTGGCGGCCCAGGCACTGCGGCAGGGCGAATGCGATCTGGCCCTCGCCGGCGGCGTGACCGTGATGCCGACGCCGGGGATGTTCCTGGAGTTCAGCCGGCAGCGCGGCCTCGCGCCGGACGCGCGCTGCAAGGCGTTCGCCGCCGGCGCCGACGGCACCGCGTGGTCGGAGGGGGTGGGGCTGCTGCTCGTGGAGCGGCTGTCCGACGCCCGGCGCAACGGTCATGAGGTACTCGCGGTCGTACCGGGCTCCGCCGTGAACCAGGACGGTGCCAGCAACGGCCTCACCGCGCCCAACGGCCCCTCGCAGGAGCGGGTGATCCGCCAGGCCCTGGCCCACGCCGGCCTCGACACCTGCGATGTGGACGCGATGGAGGCGCACGGGACCGGAACGCGTCTCGGCGACCCGATCGAGGCCGGTGCCCTGCTGGCCACGTACGGACAGGGACGCCCGGCCGAACAGCCGCTGCTGCTCGGCTCGTTGAAGTCGAACATCGGGCACGCCCAGGCGGCGGCCGGGGTGGGCGGCATCATCAAGATGGTCGAGGCCATGCGCCACGGCGTCCTGCCCCGCACCCTGCACGTGGACGCCCCGTCGCCGCACGTGGACTGGGAGGCGGGGGCCGTAAGGCTTCTGACGGAAAAGACCGCCTGGCCGGATCACGACCGGCCGCGGCGTGCGGCCGTGTCGTCGTTCGGCATCAGCGGGACCAACGCCCACGTCATCCTGGAACAGGCCCCCGAACCGCAGGAACCCGCCGTGCCCGCGTCGGACGGCAGCGAGCCGGTGCTGTGGCCGCTGTCCGCTCAGAACGCCGGCTCCCTGCGCGAGCAGGCCGGGAGGCTGCGTGCGTATGTCGTGGAACACCCGGAGGTCGAACCTGTCCAGCTCGCCTCGGCCCTGCACAGGGGCCGGGCACGTCTTGAGCATCGTGGGGTGGTGCTGGCGGGTGACCGGGAGCAGGCACTCGACGCCCTGACCGCACTCGCCACCGACCAGGAACACCCCTCACTCGTCCGAGGCACCGCAGCACCCACCCCCCGCATCGCCTACCTCTTCACCGGCCAAGGCAGCCAACGCCCCCGAATGGGCCACACCCTCTACCAAACCCACCCCGCCTTCGCCACCGCACTCGACGACGTCTGCGACGCACTCGACCCCCACCTCGAACACCCCCTGCGCGACATCATGTTCGCCGCACCAGACACCACCCGAGCAGAACTCCTCAACCAGACCCGCTACACCCAACCCGCCCTCTTCGCCCTCGAAACAGCCCTCCACCACCTCCTCGCCCACCACGGAATCACCCCCCACTACGTCACCGGCCACTCCATCGGCGAACTCACCGCCGCACACATCACCGGCATCCTCACCCTCCCCGACGCCGCACTCCTCATCGCCACCCGCGCCCACCTCATGCAATCCGCACCCACCGGCGGAGCCATGACCGCCATCGAAGCAACCGAAGAACAAATCCAGCCCTACCTCAACGAAAACATCGCCCTCGCCGCCATCAACAGCCCCACCTCCCTCGTCATCTCAGGCGACCACGACCCCATCCACCAAGCCACCCAAACCCTCAGACAACAAGGCCACCGCACCCACCCCCTCACCGTCAGCCACGCCTTCCACTCCCACCACATGGACCCCATCCTCAACCAATTCCACGAAACAGCCCAAACCATCACCTACCACCCACCCCACACCCCCCTCATCACCCAAGGCGACCCCACCACCCCCCACCACTGGACCAACCAAATACGCAACACCGTCCGCCACCACGACAACATCACCACCCTCACCACCCACCACACCACCACCTACCTCGAACTCGGACCCGACGCCACCCTCACCACCCACACACCCCACACCACCCCCCTCCTCCGCAAAAACCACAACGAAAACCACACCTACCAAACCGCCCTCGCCACCACCCACACCCAAGGCACCCCCCTCACCACCCACCAGAACACCCCCCACACACCCACCCACACCCACCTCCCCACCTACCCCTTCCAACCCACCCACTACTGGCGGGTGCCGAGTCGTTCCACGGCCGGTCCGGAACCCCTCGGCCTCGCGGCGGCGGACCATCCCTTCCTCGGGGCGTCGGGTGAACTCGCGGAACAGGGCGGCACCGTGTTCAGCGGCCGGCTGTCGCGGGATGCCCACCCCTGGCTCGCGGACCACGAGATTTTCGGCCACGTCCTTCTGCCCGGCACCGCCCTCGTGGACCTCGCGCTCGCCGTGGGCGAGGCCGTGGACGCGCCGAGAGTGGCTGAACTGACGCTGGAGGCGCCGCTCCTGCTCCCCTCCACCGGTTCCCCGCTGCTCCAGCTGGCTGTCGGCCCGGCCGGCACCGACGGGGCGCGTTCCCTCAGCATCCACACCCGTCCGGACGCGGCGAGCGACTGGACCCGGCACGCCACGGGCACGCTGGCTCCGCCCACGGACACCCGGCCGGCCGTCGCCCCGGACGGCATGTGGCCGCCGCGCGGCGCCGAGGCCCTCGATGTCGAGACGCTGTACGAACGGCTCGGCCTGCTGGGTTACACCTACGGGCCCGCCTTCCGTGCCGTACGGGCCGCATGGAGGAACGGTGACGACCTCATCGCCGAACTCACGCTCCCGGACGAGCTGCTGGATCAGGCGGCGGACTTCCCGATCCACCCGGCCCTGCTCGACGCGGCCCTGCATCCGCTGGTCGGCCGCGAGGCGCAGGAGGGTGCGGGGCTGCCCGTGCCCTTCGCCTGGTCGGGCATCGAACTCTTCGCCACCGGCGCCACCACCGTGCGGGCCCGATGGTCGTCGGGGCGGCTCACGGTCACCGACCCGGCCGGCCATGCCGTCCTGTCCGCCGAGTCGCTGACCCTGCTGCCGGTCGACGCGGCGGCGCTCGGCACACCCGGCGGCCCCACGCCCGTCCCGCACCGCATCGACTGGGTGCCCGTCGCCCAGGAGGCCCCCGCGCAGTCCCGCCCGGTGCACGCGGACGCACTGGAAGACCTGGCGCCGGACGGGCCCGTGCCCGATCTCGTCGCCGTGAGCGTTCCGCCGGGGCGCGGCGCGGCCGCGCACACCCTGGGCCTCGTACGGGAATGGCTGGACCGGGAACGCTTCGCCGATGCGCGGCTGCTGTTCGTCACCCGTGGCGCACTGGCCGCCGCACCCGGCGACTCCGTGCCCGATCCCTGGTCGGCGGCCGCGTGGGGGCTGGTTCGCTCGGCACAGGCGGAGCACCCCGGACGGTTCGCCCTGGCGGACGTCGACGGGGAGGCGCCGGACCTCGCCCTCCTGGCGCAGGCGTCGATCGATGAGCCCCAACTCGCTCTGCGCCGTGGCGCCTTGTTCGCACCCCGGCTCGCCCGGAGCAGCGCACCCCGGTCCACGGCCGTGGGCCGTGACTACGGTGATCGCACCGTCCTGATCACCGGCGGGACCGGCGGGCTCGGCCGGCTCGTCGCCCGGCACCTCGTGGCCCACCACGGGGCGCGGCACCTGCTGCTGCTGAGTCGTCGCGGGAAACGTGCCGAAGGCGCAGCCGAGTTGGCCCGCGACCTCGCCGACGCGGGGGCCGAGGTGCGGTTCGCGGCCGGGGACGCGGCCTCGCGCGAGGACCTTTCCGAGGCTCTCGCCTCGATCCCGTCCGCACATCCCCTGGGCGCCGTGTTCCATCTGGCCGGCGTTCTCGACGACGTGACGATCGGCGGCCTCACACCGGACCGGCTGGAGGCCGTGCTCCGCACGAAGGCTGACGCGGCCTCGCACCTGCACGAACTGACAGCCGATGCCGAGCTGACCGATTTCGTGCTGTTCTCGTCCGTCGTCGGCATCACGGGCAACGCCGGACAGGCCGGCTACGCGGCCGCCAACACCTATCTCGACGCCCTCGCCCAGCACCGCCACGCCCTGGGGCTCCCCGCCGGCTCACTCGCCTGGGGCCTCTGGGACCGGAACGACGGGATGGGCGGGGACCTGGGGGCGACCGCACTGGCCCGCTGGGCGCGGTCGGGGCTCGCCCCGCTGTCCGTCGCCGACGGGCTGGCGCTGCTCGACGCGGCGCTCGCCGGCGGGGATCCGGCACCGGTCCTCGTGCGGATCGACGCCGCGGCGCTGAGTTCGAGGGCGGCGGGAGGCGCTCTTCCCCCGGTGCTGCGCGGCCTGGTCCGTACGCGGCGCCCCCGCGCCTCGGCCGCGACCGCCGAGCCCTCGGGTGCGGGCTCCTGGGCACAGCGCACCAGCGTCCTCCCGGAGGAGGAACGGCAGCACACCGTCACCGAGCTGGTGCGGACGACCGTCGCCACGGTGCTCGGCCACACCACCCCGGCGACCCTGGACGACTCCCGCGCCTTCCGGGACCTGGGCTTCGACTCCCTCGCGGGTGTCGATCTGCGCAACCGGCTCGCCGCGGCCACCGGTCTGAGGATCTCCACCACGGCCGTCTTCGACCACCCCACCCCCCGCTCCCTGGCGGGCCACATGCTGACCCTGCTGCCCGGAGGCTCCGCCGCTCCGGCCCCCGGCGCCGTCACCGGAGAGCGGGCCACCGGCCAGGACGATCCGATCGTGATCGTCGGCATGGCCTGCCGCTACCCGGGCGGCGTCGCGTCGCCCGACGATCTGTGGAACCTCGTCGCGTCGGCGCGGGACGCCATCGGGGACTTCCCCACCGACCGGGGCTGGGACCTGGCGAACCTCTACGATCCCGACCCGGAACACCTCGGAACGTCGTACGCCCGCGAAGGCGGATTCCTCTACGGGGCCGGGCGGTTCGACGCCGAGTTCTTCGGGATCAGCCCACGCGAGGCCCTTGCGGCCGATCCGCAGCAACGGCTGCTCCTGGAGACGGCGTGGGAGACGTTCGAGCGGGCCGGCATCGACCCCGGCACCGTGCGCGGCAGCCGCACGGGAGTCTTCGCCGGGGTCATGTACAACGACTACGGGTCGAGGTTCCTCAAGGCTCCGCAGGATCTGGAGGGCTATCTCCTCACCGGCAACACGTCGAGCGTGATCTCCGGGCGGGTCGCCTACACCTTCGGTCTCGAAGGACCCGCGGTCACCGTCGACACGGCGTGCTCCTCGTCCCTGGTGGCCCTGCACCTGGCGGCCCAGGCACTGCGGCAGGGCGAGTGCGATCTGGCCCTCGCCGGCGGGGTCACCGTGATGGCCCGCCCCGACACGTTCGTCGAGTTCAGCAGGCAGCGCGGACTCTCCCCCGACGGCCGGTGCAAGTCCTTCTCCGCCTCGGCCGACGGCACGGGCTGGTCGGAGGGGGTCGGGCTACTGCTCGTGGAGCGGCTGTCCGACGCCCGGCGCAACGGTCATCAGGTACTCGCGGTCGTACGCGGCTCCGCCGTCAACCAGGACGGGGCCAGCAACGGCCTCACCGCACCCAACGGCCCCTCACAGGAACGGGTGATCCGCCAGGCCCTGGCCGGCGCGGGGCTGCGGGCCTCGGAGGTCGACGCGGTCGAGGCGCACGGGACGGGCACCCGGCTCGGCGACCCGATCGAGGCCCAGGCACTTCTGGCCACCTACGGTCAGGAGCGGCCGGGCGACGAGCCTTTGCACCTGGGCTCGTTGAAGTCGAACATCGGGCACGCCCAGGCGGCGGCCGGGGTGGGCGGCATCATCAAGATGGTCGAGGCCATGCGCCACGGCGTCCTGCCCCGCACCCTGCACGTGGACGCTCCGTCGCCGCACATCGACTGGGAGGCGGGGGCCGTAAGGCTTCTGACGGAAAAGACCGCCTGGCCGGATCATGACCGGCCGCGGCGTGCGGCCGTGTCGTCGTTCGGGATCAGCGGGACCAACGCCCACGTCATCCTGGAACAGGCCCCCGAGCCGCAGGAACCCGCCGTGGCGGGCGACACGGACGACGGCACGCCCGTGCTGTGGCCGCTGTCCGCGCACAGCCCGGCCGCCCTGCGCGCCCAGGCGGCACGGCTCGCCACCTTCGTACGGGAACGGCCGGACTCGGCGGCCGCGATCAGCCGCACGCTCACGACGGGACGCGCCGCACTGGAACACCGTGGGGTGGTGCTGGCGGGTGACCGGGAGCAGGCACTCGACGCCCTGACCGCACTCGCCACCGACCAGGAACACCCCTCACTCGTCCGAGGCACCGCAGCACCCACCCCCCGCATCGCCTACCTCTTCACCGGCCAAGGCAGCCAACGCCCCCGAATGGGCCACACCCTCTACCAAACCCACCCCGCCTTCGCCACCGCACTCGACGACGTCTGCGACGCACTCGACCCCCACCTCGAACACCCCCTGCGCGACATCATGTTCGCCGCACCAGACACCACCCGAGCAGAACTCCTCAACCAGACCCGCTACACCCAACCCGCCCTCTTCGCCCTCGAAACAGCCCTCCACCACCTCCTCGCCCACCACGGAATCACCCCCCACTACGTCACCGGCCACTCCATCGGCGAACTCACCGCCGCACACATCACCGGCATCCTCACCCTCCCCGACGCCGCACTCCTCATCGCCACCCGCGCCCACCTCATGCAATCCGCACCCACCGGCGGAGCCATGACCGCCATCGAAGCAACCGAAGAACAAATCCAGCCCTACCTCAACGAAAACATCGCCCTCGCCGCCATCAACAGCCCCACCTCCCTCGTCATCTCAGGCGACCACGACCCCATCCACCAAGCCACCCAAACCCTCAGACAACAAGGCCACCGCACCCACCCCCTCACCGTCAGCCACGCCTTCCACTCCCACCACATGGACCCCATCCTCAACCAATTCCACGAAACAGCCCAAACCATCACCTACCACCCACCCCACACCCCCCTCATCACCCAAGGCGACCCCACCACCCCCCACCACTGGACCAACCAAATACGCAACACCGTCCGCCACCACGACAACATCACCACCCTCACCACCCACCACACCACCACCTACCTCGAACTCGGACCCGACGCCACCCTCACCACCCACACACCCCACACCACCCCCCTCCTCCGCAAAAACCACAACGAAAACCACACCTACCAAACCGCCCTCGCCACCACCCACACCCAAGGCACCCCCCTCACCACCCACCAGAACACCCCCCACACACCCACCCACACCCACCTCCCCACCTACCCCTTCCAACCCACCCACTACTGGCTGGACGCTACGGCGACCGCCGCGACCGAGGCGCTGCTCGCGCCCGCCGTCGAGCTCGCCGAGAGCGACGGTCTGCTGTTCACGGGTGAAGTCGGCACGGGGCTGTTCCCCTGGCTGGCCGACCACGCCATGGGCGGAGTGCCGCTCGTGCCCGCTGCGCTCTTCGTGGAACTGGCCCTGCGCGCGGGTGAGAAGGCGGACACCCCGGTGGTGGACGAACTGACGTCCGAGTCCCCGCTGGCGCTGCCGGCCGACGGCTCGGCGGTGGGCCTGCAGCTCGCGGTCGGGTCTCCCGACGCCACGGGCCGGCGGCCGTTCAGCGTGCATGCCCGTCCCGCCGAAGGCTCGCCCTGGGTACGCCATGCGTCCGGGTGGCTGGCGCCGCAGGACGACGAGGGACCGGCCCCCGAGGCGGCCTGGCCGCCGGCCGGTGCGCAGCCCACGGATGTCGCGCGGGTCTACGAGCGGCTGGAGGAGCTGGGATACGGCTATGGCCCGGCCTTCCGCAATCTGCGGGGCGCCTGGTCGGCCGGGGAGACCCTGTTCGCCGAGGTCGCTCTGCCGGAGGAACTGCGGGCCGAGGCGGACGCGTTCGCCCTGCATCCCGCGCTCCTCGACGCCGCCCTGCACCTCCTGCCGCTGCGCGACGGCGGCGCGGAGCTGAAGTTGCCGTTCTCCTGGTCCGGCATCCGGCTCCATGCCACCGGCGCCGAGGCGGTGCGCATCCGTCTGGAGCCGGGGGCCGGGGACGCCATGTCGTTGTCCTTGACCGACTCCGCCGGCGGTCCCGTCGCCTCCGTGGGCTCGGTGCATCTCCTGCCCGCCCCCGCCGTGGCTGCCGCCGCACCGTCCGGCGCCCATGCCGACGTGCTGTACGAAGTGGAGTGGACCGAACCGGCGGCGGGCACCGGCCGGGCCGGGGGTGTCCGGCCCGAGGCCGAGATCGCACGGATCGATCCCGCCCTGCCGGTGGCTGCCGCGACGCACCACGCCCTGGCCCTCGTCCAGGAGTGGCTGATGCGCGAGCGGCCCGCAGGCGCCAGGCTCGCCGTCCTCACCTCGGGCGCCGTGGCGGCCGGACCGGGCGAGGGCGTCCCCGGCCTGCCGGCCGCCGCGGTGTGGGGGTTGCTGCGCACGGCCCAGTCCGAGCACCCGGGCAGCTTCGTCGTCGTCGACACGGACGGCAGCGAGGCGAGCGAAGACGCGCTGAACGACGCCCTCACGGCCGGCGAAGCCCAACTCGCCCTGCGCGAGGGCCGGGTGCTCGTCCCCCGGCTGGCCCGGGCCGCCTCCGCAGCACGGAGCTCAAAACGGCCCCTGCTCGGCGGACCGGCCGGGGCGGGCAGCGTCCTCCTGACGGGGGCCACCGGAGCACTCGGCGCCACGATCGCCGAGCGGCTCATCACCCACCACGGCGTCCGGCACCTCCTGCTCGCCGGCCGGCACGGCCCGGCGGCCCCCGGCGCTCCCGAACTGCTGGCGCACCTCACCGGCCTCGGGGCCGACGTCACCCTCGTCGCCTGCGACACCGCCGACCGGGCCGCCGTCACCAACCTGCTCGCCGGCATCCCCGCCGCCCACCCCCTGAGCGCGATCGTGCACGCCGCCGGAGTGCTCGACGACGGGGTGCTGGAGGACCTGACCCCGGACCGGCTGGACGCGGTCCTGCGCCCGAAGGCGGACGCGGCCCTGCTGCTGCACGAGCTCACGGTCGAACTCGGCCTGGACCTCAGCGCGTTCGTGCTGTTCTCCTCGGTGACCGGAGTCACCGGCACGGCCGGCCAGGCCAACTACGCGGCCGCCAACTCCTATCTCGACGCCCTCGCCCAGCACCGCCACGCCCTGGGACTGCCCGCCACTTCGCTGGCCTGGGGCCTCTGGGACCAGAACGACGGCATGGGGTCCCGGCTGAGCGCCACGGATCTCGCCCGCCTCGCCCGTACCGGCATCGCCCCGCTCCCCGCCGGGAGCGCCTTGCGGCTCTTCGACGAGGCGCTCGGCTCCCGGAGCCCGCTGCTCGTCGCCTCCCGCTTCGCCACCGCCACCCTGGGCGAAGGCGGAGCTCCGATCCCGGCACCGCTGCGGTCACTGGCACCCAGGCGGCCGCGCAGAGCCGCCCACGCGAGCCCCCGGGACGCGGGTTCGGCGTTGGCCGGGCAGCTGGCCGGTCTCTCGGGCGAGGACGCCGAGCGGAAGCTGCTGGAGCTGGTCCGCACCACGACGGCCACCGTGCTGGGCCACACGGACCCGGAGGCGGTGCCCGACGGCCGTGCCTTCACGGATCTCGGCTTCGACTCGCTCGCCGCCGTCGACCTGCGCAATCGGCTCGGTACGGCCACCGGTCTGCGCCTGCCCACCACGCTGGTCTTCGACCATCCGACCCCGCGGGCCATCGCCTCCCTTCTGCGGACCGAGCTCGCCGGAACCGAAGCCGCCGTGACCCCGGTCACGGCGGCTGCCGCGGCCACCGACGAGGACCCGATCGCCCTCGTGTCCATGGCCTGCCGCTTCCCTGGCGGGGTCACCACGCCGGAGGAGTTGTGGCGCCTGGTCAGCGAGGGCACCGACGCCGTCTCCGGATTTCCCGCGGACCGCGGCTGGGACCTGGGCGCCCTCTACGACCCGGACGCCTCGCGCCCCGGCACCTCGTACGCGAGGGAGGGCGGGTTCCTGCACACGGCCGCCGACTTCGACCCGGAGTTCTTCGGGATGAGCCCGCGCGAGGCCCTCACCACGGACCCGCAGCAACGGCTGCTGCTGGAGACCGCCTGGGAGGCGTTCGAGCGGGCCGGGATCGACCCGGCCGGGCTGCGCGGCTCCCGTACCGGGGTGTTCGCGGGGGTGATGTACAACGACTACGGGGCCCGGCTGCACCAGTCGCCGAACGCGCCCGGCGAGGTCGAGGGGTACCTGGTCAGCGGAAGCGCGGGCAGTGTGGCCTCGGGCCGGGTCTCGTACACCTTCGGTCTCGAAGGACCCGCCGTCACCGTCGACACGGCGTGCTCCTCCTCCCTGGTGGCGCTGCACCTGGCCGCCCAGGCACTGCGGCAGGGCGAATGCGATCTGGCCCTCGCCGGAGGGGTCACCGTGATGGCCGGGCCCGCGACCTTCGTCGAGTTCAGCAGGCAGCGGGGACTCTCCCCCGACGGGCGGTGCAAGCCGTTCGCGGAGGCCGCCGACGGCACCGGGTGGGGCGAGGGTGTGGGGTTGCTGCTCGTGGAGCGGCTCTCGGACGCCCGGCGCCACGGCCATGAGGTGCTGGCCCTGCTCCGGGGCTCCGCCGTGAACCAGGACGGGGCGAGCAACGGCCTCACCGCCCCGAACGGCCCGTCACAGCAGCGCGTCATCCGCCAGGCGCTGGACCGGGCCGGCCTCACCGCCCGGGACGTGGACGCCGTCGAGGCGCACGGCACCGGCACCCGGCTCGGGGACCCGATCGAGGCGCAGGCGCTGCTGGCCGTCTACGGCCAGGACCGGCCCGACGGCAGGCCGCTGCTGCTGGGCTCGGTGAAGTCCAACATCGGGCACACGCAGGCGGCGGCGGGCGTCGCGGGCGTGATCAAGACCGTGCTCTCCATGCGGCACGGAACACTGCCCAGGACCCTGCACATCGACCGGCCGACCTCTCATGTCGACTGGTCGCAGGGCGGCGTCGAACTGCTCACCGAAACCACCCCCTGGCCGGAGCACGGGCGGCCCCGGCGGGCGGCCGTGTCGTCCTTCGGGATCAGCGGGACCAACGCCCACGTCATCCTGGAGGCGCCGGCGGACGCCCCGGCCTCCCCCGGGACGCCGGCCACCGGCGCCCCCGGCCCGCTCGTCCCGTTGCTGGTCTCCGGGCACACGGCCGGCGCGCTGCGGGCCCGGGCCGCGCAACTGGCCGACGTCCTCGAACGCCGGCCCGGGCTGAGCCCGGCGGATCTCTCGGCGGCCCACGCGGCCGGCCCGGGGCCCTTCGAGCACCGCGCCGCGTTCGTCGCGGCCGACCGGGAGGAGGCGCTGCGCGCGCTGGCCTCGGTCGCATCCGGCGAGAACCGGGGCGTCCTGGCGCCCGAGCGGGTGCGGACCGCTTTCCTCTTCACGGGCCAGGGCAGCCAACGCGCCGGCGCGGGACGGGATCTGTACGCGGCGTACGGCGTGTTCGCCGAGGCGTTCGACGAGGTCTGCGCGGCGCTCGACCCACTCGTCGGCCGCTCACTGCACGAGATCATGTTCGCCGACGAGGGCACCCCCGAGGCGGCCCTGCTGAACGAGACCCGGTACACCCAGCCGGCTCTGTTCGCCCTGGAGACGGCGCTGTTCCGGCTGGTGGAGCACTTCGGCGTGCGCCCCGACGCGTTGCTCGGGCACTCGATCGGATCGGCGGCCGCCGCGCACGCGGCAGGTGTGCTGTCGCTGGGCGACGCGGCGGCTCTGGTGGCGGCGAGGGGGCGGCTGATGCAGGACCTGCCGGCCGGGGGCGCCATGCTGGCCGTGGCGCTCGACGAGGAGTCGGTGACGCGGCTGCTGAGCGGACTCGAGGACCGTGCGGGCATCGCGGCCCTCAACGGGCCCCGCGCCACCGTGGTGTCGGGCGAAGCCGGAGCGGTGGACGAGTTGGCCGCCCGGGTGGCCGGGACGGGCGCGAGGACCCGAAGGCTCACCGTGAGCCACGCGTTTCACTCCCCGCTGATGGAACCCGTCCTCGCGGAGTTCCGCGAGGTGGTGTCCGGGCTGGAGTTCAGGGCGCCGAGCCTCACCGTGATCTCCGACCTCACCGGACGAACCGCCGATCCCGAGGACTTCGCCTCCCCCGACTACTGGGTCCGGCACGTCCGCGAGGCCGTCCGGTTCGCCGACGGCGTCCGCACGCTCGACGAACTGGGCATCGGAACGTTCCTGGAGCTGGGCCCGGACGCGGTGCTCGCGACCATGGCCGCCGACTCGCACCCGGAGGCGGTGCTGCTGCCGCTGCTGCGCCGCGACCGCTCCGGACTTCGCTCCGTTCCGGAAGCGCTCGGCGCACTGCACGCCGCCGGCGTCACCGTCGGCCGGGCTCTGTACGGGTCACCGGACGCCGGGAGGCGGGTCGGGCTCCCCACGTACCCGTTCCAGCGCGAGCGGTACTGGCTGGACCGGCCGGCCACCCCTCCCGGGGATGCCGGGGTCGAACAGGCGGGCCTCGGGGCCACGGACCACCCGCTGCTCGGGGCCGCCGTGGAACTCGCCGGCGGGACCGGCACCGTCCACACCGGTCTCCTCTCCCTGGACAGCCACCCGTGGCTGGCCGACCACGCGGTGCTCGGCACGGTGGTCCTGCCGGGAGCCGCACTGCTCGAACTCGCCCTGTACGCGGGCCGGGAGACCGGTGCCGCCATGGTGGACGAACTCACCCTCAGCGACCCGCTGCTGCTCCCGGAGAAGGGCTCGGTCCAGGTGCAGGTGAGTGTCGGAGCGGCCGGGGCGGACGGCCGCCGGACGGTCACGGTCCATTCCCGGCCGGACGCCGCCGAGCACCGGGGCGAGGCGGCCGGTGCGCCGTGGACCGTGCACGCTTCCGGGGTCCTCGCGCCGGACACGGCCGCACCGCGGGAGCCGGAGACGGGCGCATGGCCGCCGGCCGGGGCGGAGCCCGTCGACGTCGGTGGCGCCTACGCCGAGCTGGCCGCCCAGGGCTACACGTACGGGCCCGCCTTCCAGGGGCTGCGGGCCGCGTGGCGTGACCCGGCCGACGGCACCTGGTTCGCCGAGGTCGGGGCGGCCGAAGCCGACGAAGGCCCTCTCCTGTCCCCGTCGCTCCTCGACTCCGCCCTGCACCCCCTCGCGCTCGCGGGCCCCGGGCCGTCGGGCGGACTGCCGGTCCCGTTCTCCTGGAACGGGGTGCGGGTACACCCGGCGCGTACGGGGACGGCGCGCGTGCGGCTGTCTCCGGCCGGACCCGACACCACCGAACTGCTGCTGACCGACGAGGCCGGAGCTCCGGTGCTCTCCGTGGCGTCATTGGCGGTGCGCGAGGCGGATCCGGCACGGTTCGCGCCGGCCCGCCGGGACGGGGACGGGCTGTACCGGGTGGAGTGGACGACGTCGCCCACGCCCGAGGAGCAGACACCCGTGGTCGGTCTCGCCGAGGCGATCGGAATCGCCGACGCGGAGGGCGCGTTCGTCGGTGATGCCGTACTGGACGGGGCGGAGCCTTCCCTGCCCGGCCTCGCGCGGGCGCTGCGCGAGTGGCTGGCCGACGACCGGTTCGAGCGGGCCCGGCTGGTCGTCATGACGACCGGCGCGATCGCCGTCCGCGACGGGGACCCGGTGCCCGGGCTGGACCGGTCGGCCTGGTGGGGACTGGTGCGTACGGCCCAGACCGAGCATCCAGGGCGGTTCGTCCTGGTGGACACGGACGGCACGGGCCCCTCGGCCCTCGTACGGGACAGGGCGCTCGGGACGGAGGAACCGCAACTCGCCCTCCGGGAGGGCAGAGTGCTCGTACCCGGTCTGGCCGCCGTCCCGGTCGCCGAGGAGGGCGCTACGCCCCTGCCGGGCGCGGGGCGCGGCACGGTGCTGCTCACCGGTGCCACGGGTGCACTCGGCCGTCTGGTCGCCGAACGCCTCATCACCCACCACGGGGTCCGGCGCCTCCATCTGACCGGCCGCCGGGGCCCGGACGCACCCGGTGCCCGCGAACTCGTGGCCCGCCTCACCGGTCTCGGCGCCGACGTCACGCTCACCGCCTGCGACCTCGCCGACCGGGCCGCGCTCGCGGGGCTCCTCGATTCCCTACCGGTCCGGCATCCGCTGACGGCTGTCGTCCACGCGGCGGGGGCCACGGCGGACGCCACGCTTGAGGCGCTCACCGACGAGGCCTTCGCGACGGTTCTCCGGCCGAAGGCGGACGCCGCCCTGCTGCTGCACGAACTGACCCTGGAGCGGGGGATCGAGCTGGACGCCTTCGTCCTGTTCTCCTCGGTCGCCGGGGTCATCGGCAACGCGGGGCAGGCCAACTACGCCGCCGCGAACGCGTACGTGGACGCGCTGGCTCAGCACCGCGCCGCGCTCGGGCTGCCCGCGCTCTCCCTCGCCTGGGGGCTGTGGGAACAGGCCGGCGGCATGGGCGGGGCCCTGAGCGCTGCCGATCTGGCCAGGATCGCGCGTACCGGCATCGCGCCCCTGACCGCTGAGGAAGGGCTCGCCCTGTTCGACGCGGCGCTGACCTCCGGGCTCACCACCGCCGTACCGGCTCGGCTGGACACCGCCGCGTTGCGCCGTCTCGGTGACCCGGAACGCGTACCGCCGCTGCTCCGGTCCCTGGCCGGGCTGCCGGCCCGGCGGCCCGCCGCGGCGGGCGGGGCGGGCGGGGCGGGCGGCGGGCCCGTCGCCGATCTGGAAGGCGACGCCCCGTGGATCCGCAAGCTCGCCGGGGCCGCCGAGGCGGAGCGGCCGCGTCTCGTGCTGGATCTGGTGCGGGCGGCGGTGGCGGAGATCCTGGGACACCCGCCGAACCGGCCGGTTCCCGCCGACCGGGGTCTGCTCGACCTCGGCCTCGACTCGCTGACCGCTGTCGAACTGCGCAACCGCCTCGGTGCCGAGACCGGGCTGAGGCTGCCCGCCACGCTGCTCTTCGACCAGCCCACCGCGACCGCGCTCGCCACCCATCTCCACGGTGAGCTGACCGACCGGCTGCCCGGCGGGGCGGCATCGGCGCTGGCCCGCATCGACGAGCTGGAGACCGCCGTCGGCGGGGCCGCGCTCGGCGCGGAGGCCCGCGAGCGGATCACCGCCCGGCTGGCCGCCCTCCAGGCCAGGCTCGCAACAGCCGGTGACACGCCCTCAGTTGCCCCCGGCACGGACGACACCACCGCCACCCCCCAGCTGGACCAGGCATCCGACGACGAGCTCTTCCAGCTCATCGACGGACAGCTCGGCTCCGAATGATCCGTACGACGAGGAGAGTTGACGTCGCATGACGAACGAGGCCAGGCTCCGCGACTACCTCAAGCGCGTGACCAACGACCTGCTCCAGACCCGGCAGCGACTGACCGAGGTCGAGGCGGAGCGACACGAACCGATCGCCATCGTCGGCATGTCGTGCCGCTACCCGGGCGGGGTGCGCTCCCCCGAGGAACTGTGGGAGATCGTCGCTTCGGGTACCGACGCCATATCCCCGTTCCCGGAGAACCGGGGCTGGGACACGGCGGCGCTCTACGACCCCGACCCCGAGCGGACCGGCCGCAGCTATGCGCGGGAGGGCGGGTTCCTCCACGACGCGGACCGGTTCGACCCGGCGTTCTTCGGGATCAGCCCGCGCGAGGCGACGGCCATCGACCCGCAGCAGAGGCTGCTGCTGGAGAGCGCCTGGGAGGCGTTCGAGCGGGCCGGCATCGATCCGGACACGCTGCGCGGCTCCCGTACCGGGGTGTTCGCCGGAGTGATGTACGGGGACTACGGCGGGCGGATCCGCCGCGCTCCGGACGGCCTGGAGGGGTACATCGGCACCGGCAGCGCCGGGTCGGTGGCGTCCGGCCGCCTCTCGTACACCTTCGGGCTCGAAGGCCCGGCGGTGACCGTGGACACGGCGTGCTCGTCGTCGCTGGTCGCCCTGCATCTGGCCGTGCAGTCGCTGCGGCGGGGCGAGTGCGATCTCGCGCTCGCCGGGGGTGCGACGATCATCGCGACGCCCGGCCTGTTCGTCGAGTTCAGCCGGCAGCGCGGGCTGTCCCCGGACGGGCGGTGCAAGGCGTTCGCGGCGTCGGCGGACGGCACGGGCTGGGGAGAGGGCGTGGGGCTGCTCCTGGTGGAGCGGCTCTCGGACGCCCGCCGCAACGGTCACCGGGTGCTCGCGGTCGTACGCGGCTCCGCCGTCAACCAGGACGGAACAAGCGGGCAACTGTCCGCGCCCAACGGCCCCTCGCAGCAGCGGGTGATCCGCCAGGCCCTCGCCGACGCCGGACTCACCACGGCGGACGTCGACGCCGTCGAGGCGCACGGCACGGGGACGAAGCTGGGCGACCCGATCGAGGCGCAGGCACTGCTCGCCACGTACGGACAGGACCGCTCAGATGAACAGCCTTTGTGGCTGGGGTCGTTGAAGTCGAACATCGGGCACACCCAGGCCGCGGCCGGTGTCGGCGGCATCATCAAGATGGTGCAGGCCATGCGGCACGGGGTGCTGCCGAAGACGCTGCACGTGGACGAGCCGTCCCCGCACGTCGACTGGGACGCCGGAGCCGTACGCCTGCTCACCGAGGACGCGTCGTGGCCCGAGCACGGCAGGCCGCGCCGGGCCGCCGTCTCGTCGTTCGGGATCAGTGGAACGAACGCGCACGTCATTCTGGAGGCGCCCGCGGCCCCGGCCCCCGCCGACGAAGGCGCGGCTCCGGCCGCGCCTTCCGGTGCGGTGCCCTGGCTGCTGTCCGCGCACGACCCCGAGGCCCTCAAGGAGCAGGCCGCGCGGCTGCGTGCGTACGTGGAGGACCGCCCCGCGCTGGACCGGGCGGCGGTCGGCGGAGTGCTGGCCCGGGGCCGCGCCACGCTCGGTCACCGGGCGGTCGTCGTCGCCGGGAGCCACGAGGAGCTCGTGCCGGCGCTCGCATCGCTGGCCGGGGGCGTCCCGTCGGCCGACGTGGTGGAAGGTGTCGCCGCCGATCACGGGAAGACCGTGTTCGTGTTCCCGGGCCAGGGCTCCCAATGGGAAGGCATGGCCCGCGAACTCCTCACCACCTCACCCGTGTTCACCGAACACCTCACCGCCGCCGCCGAAGCACTCCAACCCCACACCGGCTGGAACCTCCTCGACATCCTCCAGAACAAACCCGGCACACCCCCCATCGACCGCGTCGACGTCATCCAACCCGCACTCTTCGCCGTCATGACCTCCCTCGCCAAACTCTGGCAACACCACGGCATCCACCCCGACGCCGTCATCGGACACTCCCAAGGCGAAATCGCCGCCGCCCACATCGCCGGCGCCCTCACCCTCAACGACGCCGCACTCATCACCGCCCTCCGCTCCCGCACCCTCCTCCAACTCGCCGGCACCGGCGCCATGGCCTCCCTCCCCCTCACCCACCAACAAACCACCACCCTCCTCACCCCCCACCCCGACCTCCACATCGCCGCCCACAACGGACCCACCACCACCGTCATCGCAGGCAACCCCCACACCCTCAACACCCTCGTCACCACCCTCAACAACCAAAACATCCGAGCCCGCACCATCCCCGTCGACTACGCCTCCCACACCCCCCACGTCCAACCCCTCCAAAACACCCTCCACACCCTCCTCCACCACATCACCCCCCAACCCACCACCACCGCCTTCTACTCCACACTCACCAACTCCTTCATCGACCCCACGGAACTGAACGGCGACTACTGGTACGAAAACCTCAGCAACCCCGTCCTCTTCGAACCGGCCGTCCGCACACTCCTCGAATCCGGCCACTCCGTCTTCATCGAAATCAGCCCCCACCCCATCCTCACCACCGCACTCCAGGACACCGCCGACACCACCGACACCCACGCCCTCATCACCGGCACCCTCCGCCGCAACGAAGGCACCCTCCACCGCTTCCACCTCTCCCTCGCCCACCTCCACACCCACGGCATCCCCGTCGACTGGACACCGGCCCTGCCCGCCGTGGCGGGTCGCGCCAACGATCTGCCGACCTACCCCTTCCAGCACCGGAGCTACTGGCTGGAGGACGCGGCGAGCGATGGCGATCCGGAGAGCCTCGGGCTGCACACGACCCAGCACCCGCTGCTGACGGCCGCGACGACTCTCGCCCAGGGAGACGCGCTGCTGCTCACGGGCCGGATCTCACTGCGCACCCACCCCTGGCTCGCCGACCACGCCGTCGAGGGAACGGCGGTCCTGCCGGCTGCGGCGGCTGTTGAGCTGGCCCTGGAGGCGGGAAGGCTGCTGGGCGAACTGCCGGTGGCCGAGCTGACGCTCGACATTCCCGTGGTGGTCCCCGCCACCGGCGGCGTGGACGTGCAGGTGACGGCCGGGCCCCCGCGCGGTGACGGCCGCCGCGATCTGACCCTGCACACCCGCGCGTACGACGACGCGGACGACGACGGTGCGCTGCACCGTGCCTGGACCAGCCATGTCACCGGTCTGCTCGGCTCCGCCGAGCCGGCTTCCCAGTCCGTGCCCGCCCCTCTCACCTCCTGGCCCCCCGCCGGGGGGACCGCCGTCGATGTCGCGGAGGTGTACGGGCGGCTGGCCGCGCTGGGCCACGACCTCGGCCCCGCGCTCCAGGGGCTCACGCGGCTGTGGCGGCAGGGCGACGAGCTGTACGCCGAGGTGTCCGCGCCGGAGGGGGTCGCGGGCGACAGCGAACGGTACGGGCTCCATCCGGCCCTCCTCACCGCGGCGCTTCAGTCCCTGCTCTCGGAGGGCGAGGAGCTGCTCGAACCCGTGGCCTGGCACGGCGTGACCCTCCACGCGGTCGGCGCGGGCGGTCTGCGGGTGCGCGTCTCACCGCGCGGGAGGGGCTTCGCCGTCACGCTGGCGGATCCGGCCGGCGCCCCGGTGGCCTCCGTCGACTCGGTCGTCCTGCGGCCGCTGCCCGCCGGGGCCCTGGACCGGGCGGACCGGGCCCGCCACGAGTGGCTGCTCCGCACCGACTGGACGGCGGCGCCCGCACCGGCCGACGGAGGCTCCTCGCCGTACACGAGCTGGACCTCGTCCGCCGAACCCGAGGCCGAGCTGCGGGACGCCTTCGGCGACGCCGTCCACGTCCCGTACGAGCCGGCGCCCTCCGAGGGCACGGCTCCCGGCCTCGTCCTTCTGCACGCGTCGTCCGCGAGCGAACTGCTGCCCGCACTCCAGACCTGGACCGCCGACGCGGCGAACAGCGCCACCCCGCTGGTGGTCCTCACCCATCACGCCGTCACCACCGGACCCGACGATGTGCAGGACCTGGTCCCCTCCCCCGTGTGGGGCCTGGTCCGGGCGGCCCAGGCGGAGAACCCGGGGCGGATCACCCTCGTCGATCTCGACGCCGAACCGTCCTCGCTGGGCGCGCTGCCGACGGCTCTCGCGGCCGGCGAACCGCAATTCGCCCTGCGCAAGGGCGAGGTACGCGTCCCGAGGCTCGTCGCGTCAGTGCCTCAGGACGCCGGTGAGCTTCCCGTCCTGCCCGCGGACTCGACGGTCGTCGTCTCCGGTCGCGGCGACCTCGCCGCAGTCGCGGCCGTCCACGCCGTCGAAGCGCTCGGCGCGCGGCGCCTGCTCCTGCTGTCCCCCGCGGCGGGGCTGGCGGACCGCTTGACCGGTCTGGGCGCGGAGGTCGTCGTGGCGGACGGTGACGTGGCCGACCGCGCATTCCTCGCAGGGGCGCTGGCAGCGCTGCCGCCCGCGCACCCGGTGGGTGCCGTCTTCCACGCACCGTCCGCCCCCGACCGCGCGGTCCTGCTCTCCACCGCACCCGAGGAGTTCGGCGCCGGGCTGCGGGCCGCCGGGGCGGCTGCCTGGAATCTCCACGAGCTGACCCTCGGTCTCGACCTCGGCGCCTTCGTGCTGCTCGCCCCCGACGCGTCGTCGGCCCTCGGCGGCACCGGCCGGGCGGGCGCCGCCGCCGTCGGCACCTACCTCGACGCCCTCGCCCAGCACCGGGGCTCGCTGGGACTGCCGGGCGTCTCCCTCTCCTGGGGCCCCCGGGAGTCCGTGCCGGGCTCCGCCTTCCAGGGGCTCGTCCGCTTCGACGAGAACCAGGTGACCGCCGGTCTGGAGCTGGCGCTGCGCTCGGCGGGCCGGCCCGCCCTGCTCGCCGCCCGCCTGGACCGGGCGGTCCTGGGCGCCCAGGCCGGCAACGGTCTGCTGCCCCCGGTGCTGCGTGCGCTGGTCCGTACGGTCCGTACCGCGGCCGGGGCGGACGCCGCCGCGGCGGGCACGCTCGTCTCAGCCCTGGCTGACCTGTCCGGTCCGGAACAGCTGCTTCTGCTCGGCGAGTTGGTCGGCGAACAGGTGGCAGGCGTGCTGAAGCACTCCGCCGGGGACACCCTCGACGCCTCTCGCGCGTTCAAGGACCTCGGCTTCGACTCGCTGACCGCCGTGGAACTGCGCAACCGGCTCAGCGGGGCGACGGGACTGCGGCTGCCCGCCACGCTCGTCTTCGACCATCCCTCGCCGGCCGCGCTCGCCACCCATCTGCGGGACCGCTTGCTGGGTGGGGCTGCGGACGCCGGCACGCCGGCACCCGCCGGACGCACCCCGGTGCGGGACGGCGAACCCATCGCGATCGTGTCGATGGCCTGCCGCTACCCCGGCGGAGTGCGTACCCCGGAGGACCTGTGGCGGGTGGTGGCGTCGGAGAGCGACGTCATCTCGCCGTTCCCCACCAACAGGGGCTGGGACCTGGACCGGCTGTTCGATCCCGACCCGGCGCACGCGGGGACCTCGTACGCCCGGGAGGGCGGGTTCCTCCACGACGCGGACCAGTTCGACCCGGCGTTCTTCGGGATCAGCCCGCGCGAGGCGACGAGCATGGACCCGCAGCAGCGCCTGCTGCTGGAGAGCGCCTGGGAAGCGTTCGAGCGGGCCGGTATCGACCCGACGTCGTTGCACGGCTCGCGGACCGGGGTGTTCGCGGGGGTCGTGTACACGGACTACGGATCCCGGGTGAAGCTTCCCGCCGATATGGAGGGGTATCTGGGCATCGGCAGCGCGGGCAGTATCGCCTCGGGGCGGATCGCCTACACCCTGGGGCTCGAAGGACCGGCGGTGACCGTGGACACGGCGTGCTCGTCGTCGCTGGTCGCCCTGCATCTGGCCGTGCAGTCGCTGCGGCGGGGCGAGTGCGATCTCGCCCTGGCCGGCGGGGCGACGGTGCTCGCCAACCCCGACATCTTCATCGGTTTCAGCAGGCAGCGCGGACTGGCCCCGGACGGACGCTGCAAGGTCTTCGCGGCCGGTGCGGACGGCACGGCCTTCGGCGAAGGGGTCGGGCTGCTCCTCGTGGAGCGCCTGTCGGACGCCCGCCGCAACGGCCACGACGTACTCGCCGTCGTCCGGGGCACCGCCACCAACCAGGACGGAGCGAGCAACGGTCTCACGGCGCCCAATGGCCCGTCGCAGCAGCGGGTGATCCGCCAGGCCCTCGCCGACGCCGGGCTGACCGCCTCCGATGTGGACGCCATGGAGGCCCACGGCACGGGGACGACACTGGGCGACCCGATCGAGGCGCAGGCGCTGATTGCCACGTACGGACAGGACCGCCCCAGTGAACGCCCCTTGTGGCTGGGGTCGTTGAAGTCGAACATCGGGCACACCCAGGCCGCGGCCGGTGTCGGCGGCATCATCAAGATGGTGCAGGCCATGCGGTACGGGGTGCTGCCGAAGACGCTGCACGTGGACGAGCCGTCCCCGCACGTCGACTGGGACGCCGGAGCCGTACGCCTGCTCACGGAGGCCCGGGAGTGGCTGCCGGACGGGCGTCCGCGCCGTGCCGGTGTCTCCGGATTCGGCATGAGCGGCACCAACGCGCACGTCGTACTGGAGGAGGCTCCGGACGACCTGCCGGTGGCCGAACCGGTGGTGGCAGGTGCGACGCCGCTGCCGTGGCTGTTGTACGGCCAGACCGCCGAGGCGCTCGCCACGCACGCCGGGCAGCTGCGCCGCCACCTCCAGGAGTTCCCCGAGACGGATGCCGCTCCGGCGGTGAAGGCGCTGGCGACGGGCCGGGCCGGGCTCCCCCATCGCGCGGTCGTCGTCGCACAGGACCGGGAACGGCTCCTGGAGACCCTCGCGGACCTGGAGCGGGGGACGGCCGGCGCGGATGCGGTACGCGGGACGGCCGCCGATCACGGGAAGACCGTGTTCGTGTTCCCGGGCCAGGGCTCCCAATGGGAAGGCATGGCCCGCGAACTCCTCACCACCTCACCCGTGTTCACCGAACACCTCACCGCCGCCGCCGAAGCACTCCAACCCCACACCGGCTGGAACCTCCTCGACATCCTCCAGAACAAACCCGGCACACCCCCCATCGACCGCGTCGACGTCATCCAACCCGCACTCTTCGCCGTCATGACCTCCCTCGCCAAACTCTGGCAACACCACGGCATCCACCCCGACGCCGTCATCGGACACTCCCAAGGCGAAATCGCCGCCGCCCACATCGCCGGCGCCCTCACCCTCAACGACGCCGCACTCATCACCGCCCTCCGCTCCCGCACCCTCCTCCAACTCGCCGGCACCGGCGCCATGGCCTCCCTCCCCCTCACCCACCAACAAACCACCACCCTCCTCACCCCCCACCCCGACCTCCACATCGCCGCCCACAACGGACCCACCACCACCGTCATCGCAGGCAACCCCCACACCCTCAACACCCTCGTCACCACCCTCAACAACCAAAACATCCGAGCCCGCACCATCCCCGTCGACTACGCCTCCCACACCCCCCACGTCCAACCCCTCCAAAACACCCTCCACACCCTCCTCCACCACATCACCCCCCAACCCACCACCACCGCCTTCTACTCCACACTCACCAACTCCTTCATCGACCCCACGGAACTGAACGGCGACTACTGGTACGAAAACCTCAGCAACCCCGTCCTCTTCGAACCGGCCGTCCGCACACTCCTCGAATCCGGCCACTCCGTCTTCATCGAAATCAGCCCCCACCCCATCCTCACCACCGCACTCCAGGACACCGCCGACACCACCGACACCCACGCCCTCATCACCGGCACCCTCCGCCGCAACGAAGGCACCCTCCACCGCTTCCACCTCTCCCTCGCCCACCTCCACACCCACGGCATCCCCGTCGACTGGACACCGGCTCTGCCCGCCGTGGCGGGTCGCGCCAACGATCTGCCGACCTACCCCTTCCAGCGGCGCCGCTACTGGCTGGAGGGGCCCGCCGCCCACAGCGACGCGGGACGTCTCGGGGTGGATTCCGCCGACCATCCGTTCCTGGCCGCGTCGACCACGCTCGCCCAGGGCGACGCGCTGCTGCTGACGGGCAGGATCTCGCTCCGCACCCACCCCTGGCTCGCCGACCACGCCGTGAGCGGTACCCCCCTGCTCCCGGCCACAGCTCAGCTGGAGCTCGCACTCCAGGCGGCCAGGCACGTCGGTGCCGGTGCGGTGGAGGAACTGACCCTGGAGGCACCGCTGTTCGTCCCGGAGCGCGGTGCTGTGCGGATCCAGGCGTCGGTGGATGCGCCGGACGCCGAGGGACGGCGGCGGCTGACCGTCCACGCGCGGCCCGATGAGGCGGCGGACGACGTCCTGGGCGAGGAGCCGGCCTGGACCCGGCACGCCACCGGCGTCCTCGCCCCGGCCGACCCCGCTCCCCCCGCAGCCGCGGAGGGCGATGGAGCGGTCTGGCCGCCGGACGGGGCCACCGCGCTCGACACCGACGGGCTGTACGCGGAACTCGCCGCGCTGGGGTACGAGTACGGCCCCGCCTTCCGCAATCTGACCGCCGCCTGGCGGTCGGGCGACACCGTGTACGGCGAGGTCTCGCTCGCGCCCGAACTCCATGCGGAGGCGGCCCGGTTCGTCCTTCACCCGGCGCTCCTGGACTCGGCCCTCCACACGCTGGGGCTGGGCGATTTCCTCGGCGAGGGCATCCGGCTGCCGTTCTCCTGGTCGGGGGCGGCGCTGCGGGCGACGGGAGCCACGGCCCTGCGGGTGACGGTCTCTCCCGGCGAGGCGGGACGGGACACGGTCCGGGTCTCGGTCGCCGACCCCGCGGGCGCGCCCGTGCTGGCCGTGGAGACGCTCACCCTGCGGCCGGTCTCCCCCGGTCAGCTGCCCGCCGCCCCGGGATCGTCCGCCGCCGACTCGCTCTACGCCCTGGAGTGGACGGAACTCGGCGAGCCGGCGCCGTCCGGGCAGACGGCGGACGCGTTCGCCGTGCTCGACGCCACCGCCCCGTTCGAGGGCGCCGCTCCCGTCGCGGCCGGCACGGCCGTGGAGTGGCTGCTCGGCCGTCTGCAGGAGCACCTGGCCGACGGGGAACAGCCGGAGGCCCGCCTCGTCGTGCTCACCCGCCGGGCCGTGGCGGTCCGGGCCGGTGATCCGGTCGATCTGGCGGCCGCCCCGCTGTGGGGGCTCGCGCGGTCGGCCGCCACGGAGAATCCCGGCCGCATCACCCTGGTGGACCTCGACGGCGAAGGGTCCTCCCAGGACGTGCTCGCGGCGGCCGTCGCCACCGAGGAGCCTCAGCTGGCGTTGCGCGACGGCCGGATGCTGGTCCCCAGACTGCGCAGGACGGAAACCGGGGCGGCGAGCGTCGTGCCGCCCGAGGGCGTGGCAGGCTGGCGGCTGGAGACCCCCGGCGGTTCGCCGGACGATCTGCACGCCGCCGTCCATCCGGCAGCGGAGGCGCCGCTGGCCGAGGGCCAGGTACGGATCGAGGTCCGGGCGGCCGGGCTCAACTTCCGCGACGTGCTGACCGCCCTCGGCATGGTGCCGGCCGGTGCTCCGCTCGGGACGGAGGCCGCGGGCACCGTCGTCGAGACGGGTCCCGGGGTCGACGGGTTCGAGGTCGGCGACCGCGTGTTCGGCCTGGTGCCCGGTGCGGTGGGGCCACGGGCCGTCGCCGACCGGCGGCTGATCGCCCGTATGCCGCGCGGCTGGTCGTACGCGGAGGCGGCAGGCGTGCCCGCCGTGTTCACCACGGCCTACTACGGGCTGGTCGAGCTGGCCGGGCTGGGCAGCGGTGAACGGGTGCTGATCCACTCCGGGGCCGGCGGCGTCGGCATGGCGGCGCTCCAGGTGGCCCGCCACCTCGGGGCCGAGGTGTTCGCCACGGCGAGCCCGGCGAAGTGGGGCGCCCTGCGGGCGCTCGGCCTCGACGCGGACCACATCGCCTCCTCGCGGACGACCGGGTTCGAGCAGCAGGTCCTCGACGTGACGGGCCGCGCGGACACCGCACCCGGGGTCGACGTCGTCCTCAACTCCTTGACCGGGGAGTTCATCGACGCCTCCTTGCGCCTGTTGTCCTCCGGCGGACGGTTCATCGAGATGGGTATCGCGGACCTGCGGGACCCGGAGGAGATCGCGGCGGTCCGGCCCGGTGTCGCGTACCGGCCGTTCGAGCTGCTGGACATGGACCCGGACCTGGTCGGGGACGTACTGACGCGGGTCCTCGCCCTGTTCGAGCAGGGTGTGCTGTCGCCGCTCCCGGTCACCACCTGGGATGTGAGCCGGGCGCCCGATGCCTTCCGCCACTTCGGACAGGCCCGTCAGGTCGGCAAGGTGGTGCTGACGCTGCCGCCGCGCACGGCGCCGGAGGGAACGGTCCTGATCACCGGTGGCACCGGCACCCTGGGGTCGGCCCTGGCCCGGCACCTGGTGACCGCGCACGGTGTGCGCCACCTGCTGCTCACGGGCCGGCGCGGTCCCGAGGCCCCTGGCGCGGCGGAACTGCGCGCCGAACTGGAGGGCCTGGGTGCCACGGTGCGGATCGCCGCCTGCGATGCCGCCGACCGGAACGCGCTCGCCGGACTGCTGGCTTCGGTCCCGTCCGGGCGGCCGCTGACGGGCGTGGTGCACGCGGCCGGGGTCCTGGACGACGGGGTGCTCGCCTCGTTGACCCCGGAGAAGGTCCGTGCGGTGCTGCGGCCCAAGGCGGACGCGGCCTGGAATCTGCACAAGCTGACCCGGGATCTGGACCTCTCCCTGTTCGTGCTGTTCTCCTCCGCCTCGGGGCTCCTCGGGGGCGCGGGACAGGGCAACTACGCGGCGGCCAACGTCTTCCTGGACGCGCTGGCCGGGCACCGGCGGGCGCGCGGGCTGCCCGCGGTGTCCCTCGCGTGGGGCATGTGGGAGGCGGCCAGCGGCATGACCGGGCATCTGGCCGGCGCCGACCGCGCCCGCATCACGCGGGGCGGGCTCGTCCCGATGTCGGTGCCCGAGGGCCTGGCGTTGTTCGACGCAGCCCTGGCCGACGGCCGCCCGCTGCTCGTCCCCGCGCCCCTCGACGGCGCCGGACTGCGGGCGCTCTCCGAATCCGGCCCCGGAACCGGTGGGGTGCCCGCCGTGCTGCGGTCACTGGTCAGGGCGCCCGCCGTCCGCCGGGCGGCGAGCGGCGCGCGCGTACCCGCCTCGTCGGCGGCGGAGCGGCTCACGGCGTTGCGCGGTCCCGAGCGCGCTCAGGCGCTCCTCACTCTGGTGCGTGAGCAGGTGGCGGCCGTGCTCGGCCATCTGACGGCGGACGACATCACCGCCGACCGGGCGTTCAAGGAGATCGGGTTCGACTCGCTGACGGCGGTCGAGCTGCGCAACCGGATCTCGGCGGCCACCGGGCTGCGACTGCCCACCACCACGGTGTTCGACTTCCCCACCCCCACGGCGCTCGCCGAGCGGCTGTCCGTGCTCCTGGCCCCGGACGAGCGGACGGACGCCGCCGAACTGGAACGGCTGCTGGAGTCGGTGACGGTGGGCAGCGAGGGGTTCCACGAGCTGAGGGAGCGGCTGCGGGCAGCACTGTGGCGGTGGGACGAACAGGCGGCTGATCCCGCCGGCGGGGCCGGCCGGGCACCGGACGGCGATCTGGACACCGCGACGGACGAGGAACTGTTCCGCGCGCTCGACGAGGAACTGGGGGCGTCGTGACAGGCCATTTCAGCGTACGAGAGGGCGATGGCGATGAGTAACGAGGACAAGCTCCGCGACTACCTGAAACGGACGACGGCCGACCTCAGGCAGGCCCGGCGCAGGATCAGGGAACTGGAGGACAGGGAGCACGAGCCGGTCGCGATCGTGGCGATGGGATGCCGGTTCCCGGGCGGGGCCGACTCCCCCGAGGCACTGTGGCGGCTGGTGGCCGAGGAGACGGACGCGGTGTCCGGCTTCCCCGAGGACCGCGGCTGGGACACGGAGCGGCTCTACGACCCGGATCCGGACCGCGTCGGGAGCACGTACACCCGAGCGGGCGGATTCCTGGAGGGCGCCGCCGAGTTCGACGCGTCCTTCTTCGGCATGGGCCCGAGGGAGGCCGTGGCCACCGACCCCCAGCACCGGCAGCTTCTGGAGGTGGCCTGGGAGACCCTGGAGCGCGCGGGAATCGCCCCCGGTTCCCTTCGCGGAAGCCGTACGGGCGTCTTCGCCGGTGTGGTGTCCCAGGCCTATGTGCCGCCGCCGGACCAGGTGCCCGAGGGATTCGAGGGGCACCTGATGACGGGCAACGCGACGAGTGTCGCCTCCGGCCGGATCGCCTACCACCTCGGTCTGGAGGGCCCGGCCGTCACGCTCGACACGGCGTGCTCCTCCTCGCTCGTTGCCATGCACCTGGCGGCGCAGTCGCTGCGGCGCGGGGAGAGCGACCTCGCGCTGGCGGGCGGCGTCACCGTGATGGCCACCCCGCTGCTCCTGGTCGAGTTCAGCCGGCAGCGCGGGCTGGCCCCCGACGGCCGGTGCAAGGCGTTCGACTCGGCGGCCGATGGCACCGGGTTCTCGGAGGGTGTCGGCCTCGTCCTGCTGGAGCGGCTCTCCGACGCCCGCCGCAACGGCCGGCGCATCCTCGCGGTGCTGCGCGGCTCCGCGGTCAACCAGGACGGTGCGAGCAACGGCCTCACCGCCCCGAACGGCCCGACGCAGGTCCGGGTCATCCAGCAGGCGCTGGCGTCCGCCCGGCTCGCCCCGCAGCAGGTGGACGCGGTGGAGGCGCACGGCACCGGTACCCGGCTGGGCGACCCGATCGAGGCCCAGGCCCTGCTCGCGGCCTACGGCCAGGGGCGCCCGGAGGACGAACCGCTCCTCCTGGGGTCGCTCAAGTCGAACATCGGTCACACCCAGGCGGCGGCCGGGGTGGCCGGGGTGATCAAAATGGTGCAGGCGATGCGCCACGGGGTGCTGCCGCGCACGCTGCACGTGACGGAGCCGACCCCCCACGTCGACTGGGCCTCGGGTTCCGTGCGGCTGCTCACGGAAGCCGTCGAGTGGCCCGACCGGGGCCGGCCGCGCCGGGCCGGGGTCTCGTCCTTCGGCATCAGCGGCACCAACGCGCACGTCATCCTGGAACAGGCCGAAGCCGGGGACGAGGCGCGGGCACCACGGGAAGTGGCCCCGGCCGAGGGGCCCTCGGCCCCCCTCCTGCCGGAGCCCTCGGCTCCCTGGCCGCTGTCGGCACGTACGGAATCGGCGCTGCGGGCCCAGGCCGGCCGGCTGCACGCCCATCTCGTCGCGGCACCGGATCTGCGGGCCCACGAGGTGGGCCGGACGCTGGCCCTGGGGCGTACGGCGTTCCGCCATCGCGCGGTGGTCCTGCCGGGCGACCGTACCGGGCAGCTGGCGGCCCTGGCGGCGCTGGCGTCGGGCGGGAAGCCGGCCCGGGCGGTATACGGCGGTGCGGCCGCACCCCCCTCCACCGCCTACCTCTTCACCGGACAGGGCAGTCAACGCCCCGGAATGGGAGCGGAGTTGTACGAGCTTCGGCCGGCCTTCGCCAAGGCCCTCGACGAGGTGTGCGGGGCCTTCGAGCCGGTTCTGCCACGCCCGCTGAAGGACGTGCTGTTCGCGGCGGAGGGCAGCGAGGAAGCGGCGCTGCTGGAGCGCACGGAGTACGCGCAGCCCGCACTGTTCGCCGTCGAGACCGCGCTGTTCCGCCTCCTTGAGCAGCTGCTTCCCGCTCCGGGCCAGGTCGCCGGGCACTCGATCGGCGGTCTCGCCGCCGTTCACGCGGCGGGGGTGCTGTCGCTGGAGGACGCCTGCACCCTGGTCGCCGCGCGGGGCAGGCTCATGCAGGCCATGCCCCCGGGGGGCGCGATGGTGGCGTGCGAAGCGTCGGAGGAGGAGGTGCGCGAGACCCTCGCCCGGTACGAGGGGAGGGCGGATGTGGCGGCGGTCAACGGCCCGCTGTCGACGGTGGTGTCGGGGGACGCGGACGCGGTGGCGGAGGTCGCCGCCGCGTTCCGGGAGCGGGGCCGCAGAACCCACCGCCTCCGGGTGAGTCACGCCTTCCACTCCCACCACATGGACGGGACGCTGGACGAGCTGCGTGCGGTGGTGGCGCGGCTGCGCTTCCGCGAGCCCGGGATCCCCGTCGTCTCCGATCTGACCGGGCGCCTCACCGGTCTCGACGAGCTGCGCCGGCCGGACTACTGGGCGCGGCACCTGCGTTCACCGGTGCGGTTCGGCGACGCGGTGGCCACGCTGGCCGGTGCGGGGGCGGCCGCCTTCGTGGAGGTGGGACCCGACGCCGTGCTCACTCCGTTGGTGGCGGCCTGCCTGCCCGGGACCGCGCCCCTGGTCGTTCCGGCGCAGGTGCGCGACCGGCCGGGCGAGGAGACGTTCGCGGTGGCGCTCTCCGCCCTCCACGCGGCGGGCGCGGACGTGCGCTGGCAGAGCTGGTACGGGGAGCAGGCTTCTCCCCCGGCCGAGTTGCCGACCTATCCCTTCGAGCGCACCCGTCACTGGTGGCCGGTTCCGGCGAGCGGCGCACCGGAGGCGCGGCGGCCGGTGGAACCGGCGGAGCTCGTGGAGCCGGTGGAGCGCGCGGAGCCGGTGGCGGCGCCTGCGCCGGAGGAGGAAGGCGCGCTGCTGGATCTCGTACGGCTCCACGCGGCGCATGTGCTCGGTCACGAGTCACCGGAGGCGATCGCGGCCGAGGACAACTTCCTGGACATCGGCTTCTCGTCGTTCACCGCGCTGGAGGTCCGCAACCGGCTCTGCGAGGCGACCGGCCTGCTCCTGCCGCCGGTACTGCTCTTCGACCACCCGACACCGTCGGCCGTCGCCGGCTTCATCCGGGGCGAGCTGGCCGCCGCGTAGCCGTGGCGTGACGACGAGAGCCGGGCCCTGCGGACGGGGCCCGGCTCTCGTCGTCGTACGGCGGAGGTCACCAGGTGACCGGCAGCCGGAACACCCCCTGCACGGAGCCGCCCGGCTTGACGCCCAGTGCGTCGAGGGGCTCGGTCAGCCGCAACGTCGGTATGCGGGTGGCGAGTTCGTGGAGGGCGATCTCCAGCTCGGCCCGGGCGAGGTTCTGGCCGATGCACTGGTGGACGCCGTAGCCGAAGGCGAGGTGGTGGCGGGTGCCGCGCCGGACGTCGAGGGTGTCGGGGTCGGTGAAGACGTGCGGTGAGCGGTTGGCCGCCGCGTTCGGCAGGTAGACGCCGTCGCCCTCCTCGACCACGACTCCGCCGATCTCTATGTCGGCGGCCGCGACCCGCTGAAGCTCGTCGGCGACCGAGAGGAAGCGCAGCAGCTCCTCGACCGCTCCGGACGCGACGCCCGGGTCGTTGCGCAACTCGGCTAGCTGGTCGGGGTGTTCGAGCAGGGTGAGCACGCTCAGCCCGATCATGTTCGCGGTCGTCTCGTGCCCCGCCACCAGCAGGAACATCGCGATGGAGGCCAGCTCCAGCCGTCCCAGCTGCCCGGTGGCCAGGCGATCGACGATCAGTTCGTCGAGCAGCCCCTCCCCCGGCTTGACCTCCTTGGCCGCGATGAGTTCGCCGAAGTAGCCGACCAGGGCCGCGCTGGCGTCGGACGCCTCCTGCGCCGTGCTGGTCGCCTGCACCATCCGGCTCGTCTGCTGCTCGAAGAATTCGTGGTCGGCGTACGGAACACCCAGAAGCTCGCAGATGACGGTGGAGGGGACCGGCAGGGCGAATTCGGGCACGAGGTCGGCGGTGGACCTCCCGTCGGCGAGCAGGGCGTCGATCTTCTCCCCGACGATGCGGCGGATGGCGGGCCGCAGGGAGTTGACTCGCTTCACGGTGAAGCTGGGGATCAGCATGCGCCGCTGGACGTCGTGCTCCGGCGGGTCCATGCCCACCAGCGCCGTCAGCTTGGCGGCGGCCATGCGCGGGACGAGCACCGGGAAGTCGGGACGGGTCCGGTCCGACGAGAGCCGGGGATCGACGAGGAGCCGACGGGTCTCCTCGTAGCCGGTGACCACCCAGGCCACGCGGCCGTCGTACAGGCGCACCCGTGCGAGCGGCCCCTTTTCGCGCAGCTCCTCGTAACCGGCCGGCGGGTGGTAGGGGCAGCCGCGTGTCATCGGGAATTCCGGCAGCCCAGTGCTCTCGGTCGTCACGGTGTCGATGGTCATGCGGCCCCCAGGCGCTCGGTTCACAGCCGGGTGTCCGGCGTGAACCGGCATTGTCGGGAGGGCCGGTTAAGGAGTTCTAAAGCCGCGTGCCGGCAGGTGCGGCCCTACGGCTCCCCGGCCGCCTCGGCTCCCTACGGCTCCCCGGCCGCCCAGGGCTCTCGGGCGGCCAGCAGCAGGGCGATGTCGTCGGGGCGGTCCGCGGCCTGCCTGGCGCGGCCGATGACGTGGTCGGCCGTTTCGGCCAGGGCGGCCGGGCCGAACGCGGCGATCGTGGAGCGCAGCCGCTCGACGCCCACGTCGATGTCCGTTCCCGACTCCTCGACCATGCCGTCGGTGTACAGGGCGAGCATCTCCCCCGGGGCGAGGTGGAGTTCGGTGACGGGGTAGGACGCTTCGGCGTCGATGCCGAGCACGATGCCACCCGGCAGGTCCATGACCTCGGCCGTACCGTCCGGGCGGCGAAGCACCGGCTGCGGATGGCCGGCCCGCACGGCCCGCGTGGTGCCGGTGGCCGGGTCGATGACGATGTAGCAGCAGCTGGCGAACTGGCCGGAGTCGAGATCGATGAGCAGCCGGTTGGTGCCGGTCATCACCTCCTGCGGATCGTGTCCGCTGAGCGCGAAGGCCCGCACGGCGCTGCGCAGCTGGCCCATGGTCGCGGCCGCCGCGACGCCGTGGCCCTGTACGTCCCCGATGACCAGCGCCACTTTCCGGCCGGTCTGGATGACGTCGTACCAGTCGCCGCCGACGTCCATGCCCTGGGTGCCGGCAAGATACCGGCCCTCGGTGCCGATTCCCTCGACGACGGGGAGCCTGTGCGGGAGGAGGACGTCCTGAAGCCCACGGGCCAGGGCCGCCTCGGAGTCGTAGCGCTGGGCCCGTTCGAGTGCCTGGGCGATGAGGCCGGCGAGGGCCGTGAGGACGGTGCGCTCCTCCGGGCTGAAGCCCCGCGGCTGGTCGAAGCCGAGGATGCAGGAGCCGACGTGGCGTCCCGAGGCGATCAGGGGCAGGAAGGCACGGGCGCCGGTGTCGGTGTCCATGGGGATGCCGGGGTAGGCGGCGGCCAGTCGCCCCATGGATTCGAAGAAGATGGGGCGCCCGGTGGTCAGGGTGTCGACGCCGGGGATGCGGGCGTCCAGGGCGACGCCGTCGAACCGGTTGAGGAAGCCGTGGGGGAAGCCGGTCTCCCACTCCAGGAAGAGGTGGCCCTCCTTCAGCAGGTAGATCGCGAGCTGTCGGCCTCCGAAGGCGGGGAGCAGTTCCTCGGTGACCACGGCGGAGACCTGCCGGGCGGTGACCGCCTCGGTGAGGGCGATGGCCAGGGCGACCGGGCGGTAGAGCGCGGCTGAGCGGTCGGCCGGGGAGCCGAGCCCCAGGCCGGGCGAGGCGACGGACTCCGGCGCGTACGCCGGCTGTTCGGTGGGGGTGAGCACGACGGTGAGACCGTCGTGACCGGGGTAGAGGGAGAGGGACAGCCAGGGACCGGGGGTGCGCCGGGCGAGGAAGTGGACCGGTGTGTCGGAGAGCATCGCGGCGCGGTAGTGGTCCTCGTAGGCCGGGTTCGCGAACCACGGCAGGGCCTCCCAGAGCACCTGTCCGATCAGCTCCGAGCGGGGGCGGCCGAGGATCTCCTCGGCCAGGCCGTTGAGGTAGGTCATTCGGGCGAAGCGGTCGAGGGAGAAGATGCCGCGCGGCAGCCGGTCGGCAGCCTCGGCGACGACCGGGCCGATGCCGAGGTCCACCAGGAATCCGGTCAGGTGGGTCGGGGAGCCGGGGCCGGCGCCTGATTCCCGGCGTCCCGACACCTCCAGCAGGTGCGAGCGGCCGTCGGGGCCGCGCAGCCGCATCCTGCGGACGACGGGGCCGCCCGAGTCCGCTGCCTGGCGCGCCAGCGCCCAGAGCCCGTAGACGTCCTCGGGTGCCAGCCGCGCCGCGAGCGCGTCGATCGTGCCGGGGAACTCGGCGCGGCCGGTGCCGAGGATGGCGCACAGTTCGTCGTCCGCGCCGACGGCTCCGGTGTCGAGGTCCCAGTCGAACCGGCCGATCCTCACGGGGGGCGAACTGCCCGCCGGGAGCTGGACGGGGAGGGGCTCCTCCTCCCATTGCACCGGTGTCCCCGTGGCCTCCAAGCCGTCCAGCGCGGCGCCGAGCCCTGCGGCGATGCTCTGCAGTCTGCGCCGGTCGGTGGTCCCGACCGGCTTGCCGGGGGTCGCCGCGCGCAGCACGACCAGGACGCCGACCGGCCTGCCGCCGCTGAAGACGGGCACGTACAGGGAGCCGAAGGGGAACGGGAGCCCTGCCATCAGCTGCGGGAAGCGGCGCATCGCCTCCTCCGCGTCGGCGAGATGCACGGCCTGGCCGGACCGGAACGCCTCGGCGACGGGGAACGGCCGGTTCACGTGCATCCGCCACCACGGCCGGAACAGCGGTCCGGGCAGTCCCGCGAGTACCGCGAGCTTCAGGAGGCCCGGAGTGAGGGAGCGCAGGTAGACGCCACCCGCCCGTCCGCCGGCGGCTTCCACCGCGTTCACGACGGACTGGGCGAGCACCAGCGACATCTGGTCCGGCGCCCCGCCGTTCCCGAGTCTCCCGGGCATGCTGCTGCCCTGACTGAGCGGCTTGCGCCGGACCGCGCCGTACCAGGTCACCCCGCCAGCATGCTCCCCCGTCGCCGTGCCCCGCATTTCGAGGCGCAGGGCACAGCCGACCGAAATGCACCCTTCGTCGTTGTATGCAACTCTGAAGACGGCCCATCGTCCGATCCGCACAGGAGGCACGATCATGGGCAAGAAGCAGAGCCGGCAGAACCGCGGCTCCCGGGCCGGAGGCCATGAGCGCTCCGCGGCTGCGGAGATCAAGGAACAGCCGGGCGCGGCGCCCGCACCCGAGTCGGTGAAGGCCATCTCCGAGCAGGTCTCCCACAAGCGCGAACGGAAGTTCGGCCACAACTGACCGCGCGCCGGCGACCGAGCGCCCCGCCCCCCTGCCGCGCGGCAGGCGAGCGACATGCGCCACATCTTTGTGCGGTGGCTCCGCCCGGGCGGAGCCACCGCACAAAGATGTAGGGTCCTACCGCTGATCGGTGGGCGGACGGCGGTCACCGATCTGGTCATTGAGCCTCTGCTGGGCGGAGTCGACCTGGCCGCTGTACTTGCTGCCCGTCTTCTTGTCGACGAAGTCGCCGCCCTTGTCGACTCCCTTGCGGGCCTGGTCGGGATGCCCCTTGATCATGTCCTTGATCTTGTCGAGCATGCTCATGACTTTCCTCCTCATGGAACCGTGACCCTCCCAGCATCCATGCGTTGTCCGAGTGCCGCACCCCGGGCGGGCGACCGCCGGCACCGGCGGGCCGACAGCCGCGTCACGGGGAAATTACCCACAGGTAGGTAGTGACTTCTGACGCACACGCCAGTAGAACTCGTTCCCATTCGAGCGAGAGTGAGGAACATCACATGGCGGATTCGAGCTTACCCCCCAAGGGTTCGAGCGGTGTCTCGCGCCGCGGATTCATGGCAAGAACAGGTTTCATTCTGGGGGCCGCGGCCCTCTCGGGACACGTCACCGCCGCCCAGGCGCGTACCACCACCGCGGCCGCCGTGATCGGCAGTGGGGACCATGTCCCGGCCCTGGTGATCGGCACCGGGTACGGAGGGTCCGTCGCCGCCCTGCGCCTCGCCCGGGCAGGGGTCCACGTCCACCTGGTCGAGATGGGGATGGCCTGGGACACCCCCGGGGCGGACGGCAAGATCTTCGCCAACACGACGAAGCCCGACGGCCGTTCGTACTGGCTCCGCACGAAGAGCAAGCAGCCCCTCAGCAACTTCCTCGGGTTTCCCATCGACAGGGCGATCCCGCGCTACACCGGCATCCTGGACGCCGAGGACTTCAGCGGCATCACCGTCTACCAGGGGCGCGGCGTCGGGGGCGGGTCGCTGGTCAACGGCGGCATGGCGGTGACGCCCCGGCGCGAGAACTTCGGTGCGATCCTGCCGTCCGTTGACGCCGACGAGATGTACGCGACCTACTACCCGCGCGCCAACGCCGGGCTCGGGGTCGGCACCGTCGACCCGGCGTGGTTCGAGACGGCGGACTGCTACCAGTACGCCCGGGTCGGCCGCAAGCACGCGCAGCGCTCAGGCTTCCCGTTCGTCTTCGTGCCCGATGTGTACGACTGGGACTACATGGAGCAGGAGGCGGCGGGCACCGTACCCAAGTCGGCGCTGGACGGGGAGATCCTCTACGGCAACAACTACGGCAAGAAGTCGTTGCAGAAGACCTACCTCGCCCAGGCCGCGGCGACGGGCAACATCACCGTCTCCCCGCTGCACCAGGTGACGTCGGTCGCCCCCGCGGCGGGCGGCGGCTACACAGTCGTCATCGACGAACTGCGCACCGACGGGAGCGTCGCGACGACCAAGACGGTCACCGCGGACAAGGTGTTCTTCGCCGCGGGCAGCGTCGGCACCAGCAAGCTGCTCACCCGGCTGAAGGCCACGGGCGCGCTGTCCGGCCTGAACGACGAGATCGGCAGGGGCTGGGGCGACAACGGCAACGTCATGTGCGGCCGCGCCAACCACGTGTGGGACGCGACCGGCGCGGTCCAGTCGAGCATCCCCTGCGGCGGCATCGACAACTGGGCCGCCGGAGGCGCCTTCGCCGAGGTCGCACCGCTGCCGACCGGGATCGAGACCTTCGCGTCGTTCTACCTGTCGATCACGAAGAACCCGCACCGCGCCCGGTTCTCCTGGAACGCCGCCACGGGCAAGGTCGATCTGGACTGGCAGACCGCCTGGAAGCAGCCCTCCATCGACATGGCGAAAACGATCTTCGACAGGATCAACGCCAAGGAGGGGACGATCTACCGGACCGACCTCTTCGGCGTGTACAAGGTCTGGGGCGACCACCTCACCTACCACCCGCTCGGCGGTGCGGTCCTCGACCGGGCCACCGACAACTACGGCCGGCTGCACGGCTATACGGGCCTGTACGTCATCGACGGCTCGCTGATCCCCGGCAACACCAGCGTCAATCCGTTCGTCACCATCACGGCACTCGCCGAACGGAACATCGAGAAGATCATCGCCACCGACCTGTGACAGCGGATCCGCGGGGGCGGACCTTCCGGTAGGAGGCGACGGGCCGGCCTCCTACTGGACACGGGCGGCGACCGGGTGTCCGGCGGTCCGTTCAGTGCCCCGGCAGTACGCACACGGCGTCGAGGCCCAGCACGTGGTTGAGCCGGCCGAACGCCAGCCAGGAGCCGATGCTCATGCTCAGCTCGACGATCTCGTGCTGGCTGTAGTGCGCCGTCATCCGGGCCCAGAACGATTCGTCCAGACCGTGGTGGTCCAGGGCGTACCGCTCGGCGTACTCGGCCGCCAGCCGGGTCCGGTCGTCGAACGCCTCCGTGGTGCGCCACTCGCTCACCGCACCGGCGAACTCCTCCTCCACCTTGTGGCCGTCGCGTTCGGTGCGCCAGTCCAGGCAGAAGAGGCAGCCGTTGATCTGCGCGATGCGCAGCCGGGCGGCCTCGAACTCGCGGAGCCCGAGCGTCGTGTGCTCGTACACCGACAGGGAGAAGTTCGCGGCGGCCGAACCGATGCCGGGGACCATGTCGCCCCACACGTAGCCGATCGGCTCCTGGCCCTCGGGGATGTCGATGATCACGGCTGCTTCCTTCCGAGTCGGCCGGCTGCGGGGCGCAGGGGCACGTCGAGTGCGTCGTAGAGCCCGGGTTCCGCCTCCACCAGCCAGTCGATGGCGTTCACCAGCCGGCCGACGGCGGTCGCGTTGCCGCCCGCCGAGCGGTTCTCGTCCTCGTCGGTGGCCTCGACGGTGACCTCGATGCGCGGGCGCCCCTCGATGATCACCCGGTGGGCGCCGGCGCCGTCGGGCGGCGACGGCCAGTCCGGGGCGCACGACGGATGGATGCGGGTGATGTGCTCGATGACGATGCGGGGTTCGCCCTCGACGATGCCCTGGACCTCGAAGCGGACCGCGCCCTGGGTGCCGGCCTCGAAGTCGCCCATCGTCCTGGTGGTGACGGTCTCTTCGAGCGGCCGCCGGGCCATGGTCTCGCGGATGCCGTCGAGTTCCACGCCCAGTGCCCGGGCCATCAGCCGTATCTGGCCTCCCCACACCATCGTCGGGACCGAGGCCGCGAGCATGAGGGGCTCGTAGTCCATGGGGTGCCCCATGCCGATGAGATGGCGGACCGAGTCGGGCTGGTCATAGGTGGAGTAGTCGAAGATCTCCTGGCAGCGGACCGCGTCGACCGTGGTGCCCAGTCCGCTGATCAGCAGGGGCAGTACGTCGTTGCCCCAGCCGGGGTCGACGCCGGAGACGAAGAGCGAGCCCCCGCCGCCGGCCACGGCGGCGAGCACTGGTTCGCGGAGTTCGGGCGGGGCGCCCCGCTGGTCGTAGAGCGCGTACAGCGCCGGGGTGACGACGACGGCTCCCCCGGCCACCGCCCGGGTGATGTCGGCCAGCGCCTCGTCGGGGCGGATGTCGCCGGAGGCCGCGTACACGACAGCGCGGGGGGCCGTGGCCAGCACGGCGTCGATGTCGTCGGTCGCCGCGACGCCCAGAACGCGGTCCAGACCGGCCAGAGCACCCGCGTCGCGGCCCGCCTTGGCGGGGTCGTGCACGAGTACGTGCGCGAGTTTCAGGGCCGGATGGGCTTCCACCGCGCGGATGGCCGCGCGGCCGACATTGCCGGTACCCCAGACCACCGTGGGAATCATGCGGCGGAGGGTAGCGCGCGGGAGGAAAGGTTCATAGTGCCATCGCGCACCCGGTTCGGAGCGGACGGGGACAGGCCCCGCGGCCGCCCCGGTCCGCTCCGCCGGCGCCCCTACTCGTCGATCGCCGCTCCGTATCCGGCGCCCGTCCTCGCCCCGCCGAACGGTCCGGCGTCGAACGTCCAGGAGCCCGCGGCCGTCACACCGCCCGATCCGGACGGGAGAACCCAGACGATGCCGTCGCCGGCGTTCTCACCGGGTGCGGCGGCCAGAAGGGCGGCCCGCCCGTCCCCGTCGGGGTCGCTCAGCCGCACCTGGCCGCCCCAGCGGTCGCCCTTCTCGGGGACGCCCGGCACGTGCACCGAGTCCTGGTCCCATGAGGAGGCGCCGGTGGCGGTGAGCCCGCCGGCCGCACCCCGCAGGACCCAGACGGCGCCCGCGTCGGCGACCGTGCCGATGTCCTCGCCGGGGGCGCCGACCGCCACGTCCGCGTACCCGTCGCCATCGGTGTCCGCCACGGAGAGGTCGGCCCCCCAGCCGTCGCCGGCCTCGGAGCCGCCCGGGACCCCGGGGGTGTCCTGCGTCCACCACACGGGCGGGGTGCCGGGGCCCTCGGCGCCGACCGGCCCGTCACCCGCGCTGCCGTAGTACACGCCGACCACGCCGCCGGTCGTCGACTCGCCGCCGCCGTCGGGACTGTGCGGCTCTCCGGTGACGAGGTCGTCGTAGCCGTCGTGGTCGATGTCGCCCGAGGCGACGGCCGGGCCGCCGCGCAGGTCACGGTCGTAGCGGAGGCCCTGGACCTCCCCGAGGAGGAGCGCGGACCAGCCGTGGCCGGGCTCCGCGCCGGCGGTGACGCCGGAGACGACCAGGTCGGCGAGACCGTTGCCGTCGTAGTCGCCGGTCGTCATGGCCCGGGGCGCGATCTCGCGCCCCGGGGTGCCGGGGAGACGGCTGCTGCGCGCGGCGGCGCCGTGCCGGGTCCCGGGGTCGTACTGGTACAGGGTGAGGTCGAGGCCGCCGGTCACGGCCAGCTGGTCGCCGGGGATGTCCGGGCTGAAGTGCGCGGCGGCGAGAGCGCTGCCGAACCTGGTGCCGGCGACGGGCTCCCCGGCCTGAAGCCAGTCGCCGTCCGCGCCGGTCAGCCCCTGGGCGGTGCCCCACAGGACGACGACGGCACCCGCGTCGGTCACCGGTTCGAGGTCCTCGCCCGGGAGGCCCACGACCGCGTCGTCGTACCCGTCCCCGTCCAGGTCCCCGGTGGTCAGGGCGGCGCCGAAGCCGTCCCCGGCCTCGGCTGCGCCCGGCACCTCGGTGGTGTTCTGGCTGAGGACGGCGCCCCGGGTCGTGCTGATGCCGTCCGGCCCGCCGTACTGCACGGTCACGTAGCCCGCGCCCTTCTTGCCGCCGACGGTTCCGCCGGGGGCGCCGATGAGCACGTCCTCGTAGCCGTCGCCGTTGAAATCGGTGGCGCGGTCGTCCGCGCGCGTTCCGGCGTAGGCGGAGGGCGCGGCGACGGCGGCCCCCGCGATCAGGAGTAACGAGGCCGCGGCAACGGCGGCCGGACGGTAGGTGCGCACGAGCGGCTCCTCGGGTCGGGCATGACCGGGCGGGACCGTGGGGACGCCGGGAAGAGCCCGTCACCCTCCTGGCGCCCTGTTGGACAGGCTCGGCGGCGCAAGGGTTGTACGGCATGCGAAAGGGGTGGAAGGGAGCGGTTCAGCTCCCTTCCACCCCTGATCCACGGCCCCGCGCGAGGCGGGGCCGCGGTGGGATCAGTAGGCCCCGAAGACGTTGTCGATCGAGCCGTACGTGGCGGCGGCGTAGTTGCACGCGGCGGTGATGTTGGCGACCGGGTCCAGGATGTCCAGCGAGGTGCCGGGCACGTGGAACGCGTCGAACGTGGGCTGGATGACCTGGAGCAGGCCCTTGGACGGAGTGCCAGCGGCTGCGTTCGAGTCCCAGTTGTTGACGACCTGCGGGTTGCCCGAGGACTCGCGGATGACGTTGCGGTAGATGCCGTCGTAGCTGCCCGGGATGCCGTGCTCGGCCATGACGGCGAGGGACTCCTTGATCCAGCCGTCGAGGTCGTCGGTGTACGCCGTCGCGGTCTGCGCGGGGGCGGTCTCCACGGGGGGCGTCGCGGCGGTCTGCTCGACGACGGGGGCCGTCGTCCGCTCGGAACGGTCGGCGCGGTCGGTGCTCTCGGCGCGGTCGGCCGACGGCTGGGAGGAGCTGCCGGAGGCGGTCTCGGCCTTGAATTCGGTCTTGGTCGCGGCCTTGGGCGCGGCGGCCGTGGACTTGGCGCCAATCGTCAGCTTCAGGCCCGGGTGAATCAGGTCCGGGTTACCGCCGACCGCGCTGCGGTTGTCCTTGTACAGCCGCTCCCAGCCGCCGCTGAGGGAATGCCCGCGGGCGATCTTGGAAAGCGAATCGCCGGAGACCACGGAATAGGTGGTGGACTTCGCCTTCTTCGCGGCAATTTCCTTGCCGGCGACGGAAGTCGGGGCTGCGGCCTTTCCGGCGACGACCGACGTGGCCGGCGCGGCGGAGGCCGATCCGGCGGCGATCAGGGGGAGGGCGAGAACGGCTCCACCAGCACTCACGGCGATGAAACCGCGGGCCAGGGAGGTGGACTTGGAACGACGGTGCTGACCCTTGAAGGGCATGGCGCTTTTCCTCTCCGCCGCCTGCGAGGTGAGCTGTCGGGTTCGGACTGGAGATGTCCGGCCGCGCATGGCGACTTCACCCCTAGCCGCTCCGGATTCCGGATCGGCAGCAAACCTGGGTCCCCCGCTCCTGCCGTACGTGAGTGGTCGGGTTACCGGACGGCGGCAGGATTCGGCGTTCCATCCGGATTGACCGTGACCGTAAGCGAGAAAGGCAGGGCATAACAAGCCCGGAATTACTGATCACAATTGCCGCGCAAGATCAATCAAAGGAAATGTGCGACGCCGGTCACACCGGAGCGGGCCAACTTTCTTGGCGCGACTGGGAACCGGCACCTCCGGTTCCGCGTCCCGGGCGGGAAACGTGACGCTGGCCACTGCGCCCGAAAGGGGCGATTTGCCAGCTATTCCGGGGCTATGACCTGCAGAAAAGCGACCGGGATTGCACATTCCCGGCTTTCCTGCATAAACGGGCAATTAGGACATTAGGGAACCGGTCCCGGCCGCCCTGCCGCGTGGCACCACGACCGGGGAACCGTCGCCCGGGGCCGCGAGCACGTCCGCGTCGATCGCGTACAGCTCCTTCACCAGGGCCTCGTCGACCGTCTCGCGGGGGGCGCCCCGGGCGATGACGCGGCCGCCCTTCATGGCGACGAGCAGGTCGGCGTAGCGGGCCGCGGCGGCGAGGTCGTGCTGGACCATCACGACGGTGCGGCCCGAGGCGGCGACCTCCCGGACGAGCTCAAGGACCTCGACGGCGTGCCCGAGGTCGAGGGCGCTGGTCGGCTCGTCGAGGAGGACGACCGGGGTCTGCTGGGCGAGGACCATCGCGAGCCAGCAGCGCTGGCGCTGGCCGCCGGACAGCCGGTCGACGCGTTCGCCCGCGAGGGCGGTGGTGCCGGTCGCCTCGAGCGCGTCGCGCACCGCCTGCTCGTCCTCGCGCGACCACTGGCGCAGCAGTCCCTGATGCGGGCTGCGGCCGTAGCGCACGAGGCCGGCCACGGTGACCGCCTCGGGGGCGCGCGGCGACTGCGGCAGCAGGGCGACATGGTGGGCGGCGCGGCGCCGGCCGGTCTCCCAGATGTCCGTCCCGCCGATCAGGACCGTGCCGGACTCGGGCCGGTGGAGCCGGGCGACGGTCCGCAGCAGGGTCGACTTCCCGCAGCCGTTGGGGCCGACGACGGCGACGACCTGTCCGGCGGGGACGGAGAGGGAGACGTCCTCGACGACGGGACGGCC
Organism: Streptomyces sp. A0642; assembly: GCF_004795105.1. Taxonomy (GTDB): domain Bacteria; phylum Actinomycetota; class Actinomycetes; order Streptomycetales; family Streptomycetaceae; genus Streptomyces. Next base: position 145,654 of record NZ_SSBL01000004.1, read on the forward strand.
GGGGTATCCGGCGTGCAGGCCGCGCACTTCGAGGCGCGCCTTCGTACCGGTCGGGTGCTCGGTCATGTGCGGCTCACGCCTTTCCGGCGGCCGGGTCGGGCCGCATCAGTACCCAGAGGAGGAACGGGCCGCCGAGGACGCTGGTCACGACCCCGACGGGAAGCTCGACCGGAGCGGCGACGCGTCCGATCGCGTCGGCCGCCGCGATCAGCGCGGCTCCGGTCAGCGCCGAGCCGGTGACCGGCACACGGGTGGGGCCGCTCAGCCGCTGGGCGAGGACCGGAGCCGCGAGCGCCACGAAGGCGATGGGGCCGCCGACGCCGACCGCCGTGCCGGCCAGCAGCACGGCGAGGACGAGTGCGAGGGCACGTACCCGCGCCAGGTCGACTCCGAGGGAAGCGGCCACCTCGTCGCCGAAGCGCAGCAGTTGGAGGCGGTGCCCGGCCGCCAGCGAGAGGGGGACGAGGAACAGCAGGGCCACACCCAGGGGCACGCCCGCGTCCCAGTCCCGCCCGTTGAGGCTGCCGACGGCCCAGAGGAAGACGCCGCCCGCCGTGTTGTCGTTCTCGCGCGACATGATCAGGTCGCTCACCGCGCCGACGAAGGTGGAGACGCCGATGCCGGCGACCAGCAGGCGGTAGCCCGCGCTCCCCGCGCCTCCGGCGCACAGGACGACCAGGACCGCCGCGGCCACGGCGCCGACCGGCCCGAGCCACCAGTTGCCGACCATGCCCGTGGCGGACCCCGCGGCGGCCGCGACCACGGCGGCGGTGGCGCCCTCGTTGACCCCGACCAGGTCCGGTGTGGCGAGCCGGTTGCCGGCCAGGGTCTGGGTGAGACAGCCCGCGATACCGAGGGCGGCGCCGACCAGCAGGCCGGTGAAGATGCGGGGCAGCCGGAAGTCGCGCACGATCATGACGGTGCCGGCGTCGCCGGTTCCGAGCAGTCCCGAGAGGGTCTGCGACAGGCTCATCCCGGACGAACTTGCCATCACCGCCAGGGTGATGAGGAGAGCCGTCAGCGGGAGGAGCAGCGCGGCCGCGAGCACGCTGCGCCTCGGCAGGAGCCAGGACAGCGTGCCGGTGCGCAGGACGACGCTGTCGGGCGGGGTCACGTCCGCCATCACCCCGCCGTCGGGCGGGGTCGCATTCCTGTCCGTCAACACGACGTTGTCGGACGGGGTCACGTCCTTGTCCGTCATCACGACGTTGTCAGGCAGGGTCACGTCCGTCATCACGACGCCGTCGGGCGGGGTCGCGTCCGTCCTGCGGGGACCGGAACTCCCGTCGGTGACAGCCGGGATGGGGTCCGTCATGCCGGGACTCCCGCCGTCGACAGCCGGGAGGAGCGGGCGATCCACACGAGCAGGGGGCCGCCGACGAAGGCGAGCAGCACGCTGACCGGGGTCTCCCAGGGCCGGATGACGATCCGCGCGAGGATGTCCGCGAGGATCATGATGTCGGCCGCGATCAGGGCGGACAGGACGAGCCCGGCGGTCATCCGTGCTCCGGCCAGGGCCCGGGCGGCGTAGGGCGCGAAGAGTCCGAGGAAGGCGATGGGCCCGGCCACGGCGACGGCGCAGCCGGCGAGCAGCGAGACGGCCCCCGCGACGACGAGCCGGATGCGGCCGGGGTGGTGGCCGAGCGAGCGTGCGCCGTCGTCCCCGAGTCCGAGCGCCGCCAGCGGGCGGGCGCAGCCGAGTGCGGTGAGCAGCCCCGCCGCGATCAGTGGCACCAGGGGCAGCAGGTCGGAGAGCTCGATGCCCGCGAGCGAGCCGATCGTCCAGTAGCGGTAGGTGTCGAAGGTCGACCGAGTACCCAGCAGGACGTACGAGGTGAGGCCGTGAAAGGTGGCGCCGAGCGCCGATCCCGCCAGGACGAGGCGCAGCGGGGATCCGCCGCCGCGTCCGGACGCGGCGAACAGGAGGACGGCCGCGCTGGCGACCATGCCCCCGGCCAGGGCCCACACCAGCAACGAGGCGGGCGAGTCCGCGCCGAAGAAGGTGAGCCCCAGCACCACGGCGAAGGCGGCTCCGGAGTTGACGCCGAGCAGTCCGGTCTCGGCGAGGGGGTTGCGGGTCGCGGCCTGGAGGAGACACCCGGCCGTTCCCAGGCACGCCCCGACCAGGATCGCGGCGAGCGTCCGCGGCAGCCGTACGTCCACCACGGCCAGGCGCAGTTGCGCGTCCGCGCGAGCGGCCGGGTCCCCGACGAGGTAGTCCCAGGCGCCGCCCGCCGAGCTGGACCCGGTGCCGATGAGCAGGGACAGCACGACGAGGGCCGGCAGCAGGAAGACGAGAGCGGTGGCCGCCCACACGGCCGCGCGCCCTTCGCGTGGCGGGGTTGCGGTGGGGTGGGGCCCGGCTGCGGGCCCTCCCGCTTGCACGATCAACATATGGTTAGCCTAACCTAAGCACACCGGGCAGCCGGCGGAGGGCCACCGGGCTCCCCCATGCCCTGAAACGGCGTCAATCGCCCTGCCCCGGTCCTCTTCGGTACGGCGGCCACCCCGCCCGTACCGCCCTCGTCACTCGAACACAACGGAGACTCCAGGCCATGGCCCCGCTTTCGACCCTCTCTTCCCGCGGCCTCGCCCGCCCCTCGCTCGCGGCCTCGCTGATCGGCGTCTGCGCCCTGGCGCTGACCGCCTGCGGATCCTCCGAGGCGTCGGACGGCTCCGGCGGCACAGCCGCCTCCAAGGCCCCGGAGGCGACCCGGGTGACGGACGCGACCGGCGCGTCGGTGAAGGTCCCCGCGACGCCGCGACGCGTGGTCGTCCTCAGCGAGATGGACCTCGACGCGGCTCTCGCGCTGGGCGTGAAGCCGGTGGGCCTGACCGCGGGCCGCGGCCAGAAGGGCGCCCCCGGCTACCTCGCCGGCCAGGCGAAGGGCATCCCCGTGGTGGGTGCGGTCACCGGCCCCGACATCGAAAAGGTCGTCCAGGCGAAGCCCGACGTGATCCTCGCCGGTCAGCTCGCCGACGAGCAGGTCCTCCAGCAACTGCGCAAGGTCGCGCCCACGGTCGTCACGATCGGTGGCAGCAAGGACTGGAAGAAGGCGCTCTCGCTCACCGGAAAGGCACTCGGCCGCGAGAACAAGGCCGAGGCGTTCCTCGCCGACTACGCCACCCGGGCCGCCGCCCTGAAGAAGGACCTGGGCGCGGAGGCGGGCAAGAGCGTGTCCGTCGCCCGCTACTCGGCCAAGGGTTCGGCCGTCATGCAGCAGGGCGTGTTCATCAGCGACGTCCTGAAGGACCTGGGCTTCACCCGCCCCGGCATCCAGAACGAGAAGGGGGAGGGCCACTCGACGCCGATCAGCGACGAGAACCTCAAGGAGATCGACGGGGACTGGCTCTTCATCGGCACCCTCACCTCCACCGGGTCGGACCAGGCGCTCGTGGGTGAGCTGTCCGAGAAGCCGGCGTACAAGCAGCTCAAGGCGGTGAGCAGCGGTCGGTCGACCGTCATCGACGGGACCAAGTGGACGAGCCTGGGCGGCGCGCAGGCGGCCGTCTCGGTGCTGGACGACATCCGCAAGGCCATGGTCAAGTGAGCCCCGTCCCGGAACTCACCGGCCGGCTCGCCCTCGTGACGGGGGCGGGCCGCGGGATCGGCGAGGCGGTGGTGCACGCACTCGTGGAACGCGGCGCCCGCGTCCTGGCCACCGACGTGGCCCCCGAGGGCGTCACCGCGCTCGCCGGGAAACACCCCGGGCACGTCACCGCCCGCACGCTCGACGTCACCGACGCCGCAGCCGTCGAGGACCTCGTCGCGGAGGCAGAGGATGCGCTCGGCCCCCTGGACATCGCGGTCAACGTCGCCGGAATACTGCGGAGTTCGCCGGTCGCCGAGCTGACGGACGAGGACTGGGCGGCCACCTTCGCCGTCAACACCGACGGGGTTTTCCACGTCTCCCGGGCCGTATCGACCCGGATGGCCGCTCGCGGAACGGGCAGCATCGTCACGGTCGCGTCCAACGCCGCGGGCATCCCCCGCACGAACATGGCGGCGTACGCGGCGTCGAAGGCCGCGGCCGTGATGTTCACCAAGTGCCTCGGCCTCGAACTGGCGCCCCTGGGCATCCGCTGCAACACCGTGTCCCCCGGCTCGACGCTCACCGACATGCAGCGCGGCCTGTGGCCGGCCGGCGACGAAGACGCCGCCGCGCGGCGCGTCATCGAGGGGGACGGGGCGAGCTACCGCACCGGCATCCCGCTCGGCCGCATCGCCGACCCCTCCGACATCGCCGACGCCGTCGCGTTCCTCGTGTCCGACCGCGCCCGCCACATCACCCTGCACGACCTCTACGTCGACGGCGGCGCCACGCTGCGGGCCTAGGGCGTGTTTCAACAGTCCCGCCTGCCCCGGGCGGACGGCGGGACTGTCGTAACACGCCCCAGGGCCTCTCGTCCTGATCGGGCCGGTTCGCGGCCCGGCACCGCACCTCGCGCCCTGATCCAGCCCGATCCGGGCGAAAGACCCCGCCCCCGCCCTCCGACAGCGGATCGCAGCCCTCTCCCCCCTGGAGACAACAAGACATGTCTGCCTCATTGCGCGTGCCCACCGCCCCGCACCGGGCCGCCCCCCACCTCTCCCCTCCCCCTTCGCCCGGCGCCGCCACCGCACTGCTGGATGCCTACCGGCCCGGTACGGACCGCTTCCTCGCCTCATCCCGCCGGACGCTGCTCGCCTCCGGAACCGCCGCGGAAGTCCCGCAGGACGCACGGCCGTTGGCCCTCCGTGTGAACGAGGCGCTCGATGCCCGGCGCAGGGCGGGGGACCCGGCGCCGATGGTCCTGGGCGCGCTGCCCTTCAACCCGGACGCACCGCACTCACTGGCGGTCCCGCAGTCCGTCCGCCGGGCACCGGCTCTGTGCGAGGATCCGCTCATCGCGCTCCCCGGCCCCTCGACGGAACCCGGGACCTGGCAGACCCGGGAGGTCCCCGAGGCCGGCGCCTACAGTGCGGCGGTCGCCGCGGCGGTGCGGCGGATGCGCGCCGGGGAGTTCGACAAGGTCGTCCTCGCCCGCACCCTGGAGCTGACCTCCTCGCACGACCTCGACCTCCCCGCCATGCTGCGCCGGCTCGCGCAGCACGACCCGAAGGGCTACACCTTCGCCGTCCCCAGCGGGCCGGGCCGCACGCTCGTGGGCGCCAGTCCCGAACTCCTGGTCGCCCGTGCCGGGAACGTGCTCACCGCCAATCCGCTGGCGGGCTCCGCACCGCGCAGCCACGACCTGGCGGAGGACGTGCGGCGCGCGGCCGCGCTGCTGGAGTCCCCCAAGGACCTGCACGAACACGCCGTGGTCGTCGCCGCCGTGCGGGAGGCCCTCGCCCCGTTCTGTGTGCGCCTCGACGTCCCCGAGCGTCCCACGCTCGTACGGACCGCGGCCATGTGGCACCTGTCGACGACCGTCACCGGAACGCTCACGGATCCCGGGACCACCTCCCTCGCTCTCGCCTCCGCGCTGCACCCCACGCCCGCGGTGTGCGGCACCCCGACCGAGAAGGCCCGTGCCGTCATCGCGGAGTCGGAACCCTTCGACCGCGGCGCGTACACCGGCATGGTCGGCTGGCAGGACGCCGACGGGGACGGGGAGTGGGTCGTGACGATCCGCTGCGCCGAGGCCGAGGGCCGCTCGCTGCGGCTGTTCGCCGGCGCGGGCGTGGTGGCCGCCTCCTCCCCCGAGGCGGAGACCGCGGAGACCGGTGCCAAGTTCCGCACCTTCCTCGACGCCGTGGGGGCCGCGCTGTGAACGCCGCCCCGCACGACGACGCACCCACCTGGCCCGCCGGTTTCGCCGAGCGCTACCGCGCGGCGGGGCACTGGCGCGGCGAGACGTTCACGGGCGTGCTCCGGGCGCGCGCGGCCGCCCACGGGGACCGCGTGGCGGTCGTCGACCCCGCGGACGGGCGACGCGCCTGGACGTACGGCGAGCTGGACCGGCGCGCGGCCCGCCTGGCGGCGGGGTTCGCGACCCGGGGCATCGCCCGGGGCGACCGGGTCGTCGTCCAGCTGCCCAACGTCGCGGAGTTCATCGAGGTCGTCTTCGCCCTCTTCCGGATCGGGGCGCTGCCCGTCTTCGCGCTGCCCGCCCACCGGGAGACGGAGATCGGCTACTTCTGCTCGTTCACCGAGGCCGTCGCCTATGTGATCCCGGACCGGCACGCCGGCTTCGACCACCGCGAACTGGCGACCGCGGTGAGGGCGCGGACCCCGGGCCTGAAGCACGTCTTCGTCGTCGGCGACCCGGGCGAGCACACCCCGCTGTCCGGCGTACCGTGCGAGGACTCCGTCCCGCTCGCCGGGCCCGAGCCGCACGACCTGGCGTTCCTCCAGCTGTCGGGCGGCACCACCGGAGTCCCCAAACTCATTCCGCGCACGCACGACGACTACATCTACTCGCTGCGCGGCTCCGACGAGATCTGCGGCGTCGACGAGGACACCCGCTTCCTCGTCGTCCTCCCCGCCGCGCACAACTTCCCGATGAGTTCCCCCGGCTGGCTCGGAACGCTGTACGCGGGCGGCACGGTCGTCCTGTGCCCCCGGCCCGATCCGGCGACGGCGTTCGCGCTCGTCGAGCAGGAGCGGGTCACGATGACGGGACTGGTGCCGCCGCTCGCCCTGGTGTGGACCGAGGCCGCCGCGGACACGGGGCACGATCTGTCCAGCCTGGAGCTGGTCCTCGTCGGAGGAGCCAAGTACAGCGAGGCGGCGGCCCGCCGGCTGGAGCCGGCGCTGGGCTGCCGGCTCATGCAGGTCTTCGGCATGGCCGAGGGCCTCGTCAACTACACGCGGCTGGACGACGATCCGGAGACCGTGGTCACCACGCAGGGCCGGCCGATCTCCGAGGACGACGAGATCCGCATCGTGGACGACGCCGGACAGGACGTCGCGGAGGGGGAGTTCGGACATCTGCTGACCCGCGGCCCGTACACGATCCGCGGCTACTGGCGCGCGCCCGGACACAACCGGACCGCCTTCACCGAGGACGGCTTCTACCGCACGGGTGACATCGTGCGCCGCACCTCGAACGGCAGTCTCGTCGTCGAGGGGCGGGCCAAGGACCAGATCAACCGGGGCGGCGAGAAGGTCGCACCCGAGGAGATCGAGAACATCATCCTCGCCCATCCGTCCGTGCACGACGTGTCGGTGGTCGGCGTCGCCGACGCGTTCCTGGGTGAGCGCACGCTTGCGTACGTGATCCTGCGCGACGGCGCCGAACCGCTCACACCGGTCGCGGTGAAGCGGCACGTGCGCGAGCGCGGAGTCGCCGCGTACAAGGTCCCCGACCTCGTCGAGTTCGTCGACGCCTTTCCCCGGACCGGGATCGGCAAGGTCAGCAAGAAGGGCCTGCGCACCGGCCCGAGCGCCGCCGGGCCCGCCGCCACCCCCGCCGACCCGCACCGAGCCCGCACCCCGCGGCACTGAAAGGCCCCTCCCATGGCACTCCCCGCCATCGCCCCCTATCCCCTGCCCCGCGCGGAGGACCTCCCCGAGAACCGGGTCGCGTGGACCGTAGACCGGGCGCGCGCCGTCCTCCTCGTCCACGACCTCCAGAACCACTTCCTCGGCGCGTACCCCGCCGGTGAACAGCCGCTGACCGGCATGCTCGGCAACACGGCCCGCATCATCGAGGAGTGCCGCACGGCCGGCGTGCCGGTGATCTACTCGGCGCAGCGCGGCGGCCAGAGCGCTGAGGAGCGCGGGCTCCAGCTCGACTTCTGGGGCCCGGGCGCGGCGGACGACGCCGAGGCCCTCGCCGTGCCGGAGTCCGTCGCACCGGCTGCCGGGGACACGGTGCTCACCAAGTGGAAGTACAGCGCCTTCGCCCGTACCGGACTGGAGTCCCTGATCAGGGATTCGGGCCGCGACCAGCTCGTGGTCACCGGGGTGTACGCGCACATCGGGGTGCTCATGAGCGCCGCCGACGCGTGGATGCGGGACATCCAGGCGTTCGTGGTGGCCGACGCCGTCGCCGACTTCTCGCGCGAGGACCACGACATGGCGCTGCGCTGGGCTGCGGGCCGCTGCGCGGTCGTGACCACCACCGACGCCCTTCTCAAGGAGATCTGAGCACCGTGTCACTCACCCTGGAACAGATCCGCACCGACGTCGCCGAGTCCCTGGGCGAGGACCCGGCGGACATCCCCCTCGACGAGAACCTCCTCGACTACGGACTCGACTCGGTCCGCATCATGGCGCTGCTCGGAGGGTGGCGCCGCGACCACGGCGTGCGGGCCGACTTCGCCGGTCTCGCCGAACAGCCCTCCGTCGAGGCCTGGGCCACGCTGCTGGGGGTCTCATGACGGTCCTGCTCGCCGGCACCGTCGCCACTCCCCCTGACGGGCCGGACACCGTACTGCCGCTGACGGCCGCCCAGTCGGGCATGTGGTACGCGCAGTCCCTCGACCCGCTCAGTCCGGCACAGAACACCGCGGAGTGCCTGGAGATCGACGGGCCGCTCGACCACGACGTGTTCGCCGCGGCGCTGCGCCGGGTCACCGCCGAGGCGGACGCGCTGCGCGTACGGATCGAGGACGGGCCGCGGGGACCGCGCCAAATAGTCGCGGCCTCTGCCGGACTGCCGCTCACCGTGCACGATCTCCGGGAGGCGCCCGACCCGGACCGGCGGGCGGAGGCGTGGATGCGCGCCGACCTCGGCGAACCCTGCGACCTGAGCGCCGGACCGTTGTTCCGGCACGCGCTCTTCCGTGTCGGGCAGGACCGCTGGCTCTGGTACCAGCGGATCCACCACCTCGTCATGGACGGCTTCGGCTACTCGCTGCTCGTACGGCGGACGGCCGAGGTGTACACGGCGCTCGCCCGGGGCGAGGAGCCCGGGCCCCGTAGCTTCGGAACGCTCTCCGACCTCGTCGCGCAGGACGCCGGCTACCGGTCGTCGGAGGCGTTCGCGGCAGACCGCGCCCACTGGTCGGACGCCTTCGCCGACCGTCCTGAGGCGCCACGCCTCGCGGGCCGCGGAGCGCTGCCCTCGCGTACGTTCCTGCGCCGCACCGCCCACCTCGGTCCGGATGCCACGGAACGGGTCCGGGAACTCGCGACGCGACTGCGCGCGACCTGGCCGGAGGTGCTGATCGCCACGCAGGCCCTCTACACCGCACGGGCCACCGCCCGCTCCGAGGTGGTGCTCGGACTGCCCATGATGGGCCGGGTGGGATCGGTCGCCCTGCGTGTGCCCGGCATGGTGATGAACGTACTGCCGCTGCGGCTGACCGTCTCCCCCGGCGCGAGCTTCGCGGAACTGGTGCGCCAGGTCGTGCGGGGCGTCCGCGCGGTCCGCCGCCACCAGCGCTACCGCTACGAGGACATCCGCCGCGATCTGCGGCTGCTCGGCGAGAACCGCGGCCTGGTGGGTCCCCTCGTCAATGTGATGCCCTTCGACTACGACGTGGACTTCGCGGGCGCGCCGGCCCGGGCCCGCAATCTGTCCGCGGGGCCGGTGGACGATCTGACGGTCAACATCTACGACCGCGCGGACGGCCGCGGGCTCCGCGTCGACCACGACGGCAATCCGGCCCTGTACGACGAGGACGCGCTCGCCGCCCACCAGGAGCGGTTCCTGCACCTCGTGGAACGGCTGACCGCGGCGGACCCGCACGCCCCGCTGTCCGCCCACGGGATCGCGACCCCCGCCGAGCAGGCGCTGACCGTCGAGGAGTTCAACCGGACGGCCCGTGAGCTGCCGCCGACGACGCTCATCGGCCCGATCGAGGCGCGGGCCGCCCGCACCCCGGACGCGACCGCGCTGGTGTACGGGGACGTCTCCCTCACGTACGCGGAACTGAACACCCGCGCCAACCGCCTGGCCCGGCACCTGCGGACGCTCGGCGCCCGGCCGGGCGCCGTGGTGGCGGTGGCGGTTCCGCGCTCCGTGGAGCTGATCGTCTCGCTGCTCGCCGTACTGAAGGCGGGAGCCGCCTATCTGCCGCTCGACCCGGAGTACCCGGCGGAGCGGATCACGTACATGCTGCGGGACGCGGCGCCCGTCTGTGTGGTCACCGACCGTGCCGACCGTCTCGCCGACGACGCGGGGACGGCGCGGGTCGTGCTCGACGGCCTCGACGTCTCCGGGTACCCGTGGTGCGATCCGTCGCGCCCGCTGACGCCCGCCCATCCGGCGTACGTCATCTACACCTCGGGGTCCACCGGCCGCCCCAAGGGCGTCGTCGTGCCGCACGGCGCGATCGACAACCGGCTGCGGTGGATGCAGGACGCCCACGGGCTGACGGCGGACGACCGGGTGCTGCAGAAGACGCCCTCGTCGTTCGACGTGTCCGTCTGGGAGTTCTTCTGGCCGCTGCGCGAGGGCGCGGCGCTGGTCGTCGCGGAACCGGGCGGCCACAAGGACCCCGCCTACCTGGCCCGGCTGATCCGCGAACAGGCCGTCACCACCTGCCACTTCGTGCCCTCAATGCTCCAGGTCTTCCTCACGGAGGCGGACCCCGGAGCGTGCGGCGGACTGCGCCGCGTGTTCTGCAGCGGGGAGGCGCTGCCCCGGGAGACCGCGCACGCCTTCGGCCACGCGCTGCCGCACGCCGAGCTGCACAATCTGTACGGGCCGACGGAAGCGGCCGTGGACGTCAGCTTCCACGCGTGCGCCGCACAGGACGCGGGGCCCGTGCCGATCGGGCGGCCCGTGTGGAACACCGGGCTGTACGTACTCGACGCCGCGCTTCGGCCCTGTCCGCCGGGGGTGCCGGGCGAGCTGTACCTGGCGGGCCGGCAGCTCGCCGACGGCTATCTGAACCGCCCGGACCTGACCGCCGCCCGGTTCCTCGCCGATCCCTTCGGCGCCCCGGGGCGGCGGATGTACCGCACCGGGGACCTGGCGCGCTGGACGGAGCAGGGAGAGGTCGAGTACCTCGGGCGCACGGACCACCAGGTCAAGCTGCGCGGGCAACGCATCGAGCTCGGTGAGATCGAAGCCGCACTGGCCGCCCTGCCGCGGGTGGACGGGGCCTGCGCCCTGGTGCGCGAGGACCGGCCCGGCGAACAGCGTCTCGTCGGGTACGTGACGGGAGCCGCCGAGCCCTCGGCCGTACGGTCCGCACTGGCGCGCGTGCTCCCGGAGCACATGGTGCCGTCGGCGGTGGTCGTGCTCGGCTCCTTCCCGCTGAGCCCCAACGGAAAGCTGGACCGCCGCGAACTGCCCGCCCCCGTCTTCGCCGGCGGCGGTGGCGACCGGCCCATGAGCGACCGCGAGGAGGCGCTCGCGCGGCTGTTCGCGGAGGTGCTCGGGGCTGCCGCGGTGGGGCCCGACGACGCGTTCTTCGACCTCGGCGGGACCTCGCTGCTCGCGGTCCGGCTCGTGGCCCGGGTGCGGGAGGAGTTCGGTGCCGAACTGACGATCGGTTCGCTGTTCGAGGCATCGACCCCGGCGGCGCTCTCCGCCCGGATCGACGGCGCGGCTGCGGGGCCCGCGTCCGGGGACGCCCTGGACGTCGTACTGCGACTGCGCGGGGGGAGCGCGCGGGCCCCGCTGTTCGCCATCCATCCGGCGGGCGGCATCGCCTGGTGCTACGCCGGGCTGGCCGCCCGGCTGGGTCCCGGTCAGCCGGTGTACGGCATCCAGGCCCGCGGCCTGGCCCGTGAGGAACCGCTGCCGGGGACCCTGGAGGAGGAGGCGGCCGACTACGTCCAGCGCATCCGGGAGGTCCAGGGGCGGGGCCCGTACCGTCTGCTGGGCTGGTCGGTGGGCGGGGTGCTCGCGCACACCGTGGCGGTGCTGCTCCAGGAGAGCGGTGAGGAAGTCGAACTCCTGGCCCTGCTGGACGCGTTCCCCGCCGAACAGTGGCGGGAGCGGCCCGCGCCGGAGGAGGGCGACGCCCTCACGGCGGTGCTGCGCATGGCGGGGTTCGAGCGCACCGGTGAACGCACCCGGGAGGACGTGCTGGCCACGTTGCGGCGGGCGGGCAGTCCCCTCGCCGGGCTCGGGGACCGGACCCTGTCGAGGATCGTCGACATCGTGCCCAACCATGCCCGCCTGATGCGTGAGCACGTGCACCGGGGTTACTCGGGCGACCTGCTGTTCTTCACCGCGGCCGCGCCGCGGGCGGAGGACTGGCTCACCCGGGAGGCGTGGCGCGCGCACGTGTCGGGTGCGGTCGTGAACCACGATCTGGACGCCACGCACCCGCAGTTGATGCAGGACCGCTTCCTCGACACCATCGCGGACGTGCTCGCGGACCGGCTGAAGGAACTGGACGGCTGACCGTTCCCCGCTGACCGGCGGCCTTCGCCGGTCAGCTCGCCGGTCAGCGGGTGACGGTGGCGCGGGACAGCAGATCGACCAGGCCGTCCGCCAGCTCCGTACGCCAGCAGAGGTAGTCGTGCCCGCCGTTGAACTCCCGGTAGGAGGCGTCCTCGTAGCCCGAGGACGTGAGTGTGTCGCGCAGCCGGCGCGCGGCCGGCAGCGCCACCCACTCCTGCTCGCCGAAGGAGAGCCAGAAGCGCACCGGCAGGCGTGGGGACTCGGCGATCCGGGCGGTGAGCCATTCGGCGTCCGGGCCGTCCGGCCACCAGAACGAGCCGGACTGCGCCAGGGCGTTGCCGAAGCGGCCGGGGGCGGCGAGGGCGGCGTAGGCGGCGGTGAGCCCGCCCAGGCTCTGGCCCGCGACGACGGTGCGCGCCGGGTCCTCCGTGACGGGGTGGCGTGCTGCCGCCCAGGGCAGCAGTTCGTCCTCGAGGAACGCGACGAAGTCCCGGCTGCAGGCGAGGTCCGACCAGCGTGTGGCCACGTCGACCGAGTCCGGCAGGAGGGCCACCAGCGGGGGGATGCGCCCGTCGGCGATGAGGTTGTCCAGCAGCTGGGCGAGCCCGAGGTGCGGCTGCCAGTGCTCCCCGTCCAGGAGGACGAGCACCGGCAGGTCCGTCGCCCCGCGCGCGCCGGCCGGCCGGTACGTCCACACGCGCCGGCTCCCGCCCAGGCGCTCGGAGGGAACGTCGTGCACGGACACCTCCCCCCGGGCGCCGCCCGGCCGCGGCAGCCAGTCCCGGGCGCTCGGGGCGGCCGGGAGTTCGGCGTAGGAGACCGGGTCGCCACCCCAGCGACGGGGCAGCGCGCGGCGGTTCAGCGGATCGTGACGGCGCCGGGTGCGCAGCCGCCGCCAGTAGTCGGCGCTCTCCGGTCCGGGTCCGTCGCCCTCGTCGACGTAGAAGTCGTACGTGCCCCGCCAGTCCTGCCGCAGTCTCAGCGTCCAGTGCCACACATCGGTGCCCGGGACGTGCTCCATCAGGTTGCCCTCGGGGGCACGGGGGTCGCCGAGCTTGTTGGGCAGCACCTGGACGGCCCGGGTGCCGGGGGCTCCGCGCCAGAGGAACGTCACGGCGGCGTGGTCGTCGCTGCCCAGCGGGTCCGGCCCGACGAGCGGTGTGCCGGATCCGGCGATCCGGGCCCAGAACTCCTCGGCGCCGTCCGGGCCCGGGAGGGCGCAGACGGGTTCGGTGAGGCGGGTCAGCGGATCCGGCCGTGCCGTCCTGGGCGGTCGCTGCGGGGCGTCCTGGGGCGGCACGGACGTGATCATGAGAGGGCTCCGAAGGACGAGACGATCAACTTAGGGTCACCTTACCTTTTCGGGCGCGCGGGCCGGCGGGGCGTAATCCGGATCACACTCCTGAAAGGGCGTTACTTAGGTAAGGCTAAGCTAAGTTCATTCGTACGGATCCCCGTGACATACCTTCAGGGAGTTGACCCCAGCATGACCTCACCCACCCGCAGCCTGCGTCGCACCGGCACCTGTGCGTCCATCGCCGTCGTGCTCGCCGCAGGCGGCACCACCGCGCTGACGGGCACCGCGGCCGCCCACGCCCGGCCGGCCGCCTCGGCCGTGACCGCCGCGCCGGTCGCCAAGGGGCTCTACCAGTCCTCCTACTCGGAGCGGAACCACGTCCTGTGGACCGCCTCCGCGGTGGGCCGGCCGCCGGTGACGACCTCCGCGCTGACGAAGGTGGACCCGCGGACGCTGCAGGTGAAGGCGACCTACGCGCCGCCGGTCACCGACCCGGCGACCGGCGCGGTGGAGGCGGTCTACGGGGTGGCGGTCGACGACGAGCACAACACCGTCTGGACCACCAACACCCGCAACAACTCGGTAGCCGTCTACAGCCAGCGCACGGGCGAGCACCTCGCCACGCTCCCGGACGTGAACCACGCCCGGGAGATCGTCGTCGACGAGCGCCACGACACCGTGTGGGCGAGCGCGTTCGGTGACGGGACGCTCGTGGCCTTCGACAGCCGCACCCTCAAGGAGAAGAAGAGGGTCACGGTCACGGGAGCGGGCCCCACCGGCCTGGCGGTCGACGAGCGCTCCGGGACGGTGTACGCCGCCGACCTCACCCACGACCGGATCATCCAGGTCGCCGCGCGCGCCACGGCCCCGCGCCTCATCCCCGCGGGCGACGGCCCCATCGCGGTCGCCCTGTCCGGGGACGGCCGCACCGCCTACACCGCCAACCAGACCGGCGGAGACATCTCGGTCGTGGACCTCCGCAAGGGCCTCGTCACCAAGTCCGTGGCCACCGGCCGGGGCGCGCTGTCCGTCGCCGCGGACGGCCGCTCGGGCCGCGTGCTCGTCGTCAACCGCACGGACGCCACCGTCTCGGTCGTCGACCCCCGCAAGGGCAGCGTCGTGGAGACCCTGGCCACTGGTGCCAACCCCAACCACATCGAGGTCGCCGGCGGCATCGCGTACGTCGTCGACAAGTCCGGCGCGGGCGCCGACGGCAAGGACCAGCTGCACCGCATCCGCCTCGCACGCTGACCTCCGGGCACCCGTCCGAGGGGGCCGGCCCACCGCGCGAGGCGGCGGGCCGGGCCCCCCGGGCCGGGCGGCGCGAGGGCCACTCCCCCGGCCCGTCACATACCGGCGCTCCAGGGCAGAAGGTCCGGCCGCTTGGCGGTGCGTCCGTCTCCGGACGACCGGCCCCGCAGGCGCCGTCCGAGCCACGGACCGAGGAAGGCGGCCGCCCAGCGCAGTTCGGCGCCGGCGGCCTGGAGGCCGCCGGGGAGCACGTGCGCGGGCAGCGGATGCGTCCAGGTGTTGTCGCTCCGCGGCAGGCCGATGGCCTGCGCGACGGCAGCGGCGATCCGCGCGTGGCCGAGAGAGCTCGCGTGGAGCCGGTCGACGCTCCACAGGCGCGGATCCGTGGCGACGGCGTGCTGGGCGATCTCGGCGACCGCGACGCCGTGGCGGGCGGCCGCGGCCCGGATGAGGGTGTTGAGCTGCGACACCCGGGATCTGAGGGGCCGGGCGAGAGGCGCGATCTTCCCCACGTCGGGAATGGTCAAGGTCGCCACCTGCGCCCCGGCAGCCGTGAGCGCGGCGAACATCTCCTCCAGCTGTCCGGCCACCTCCACGACGTCGACCCGCGGCCGCAGCAGATCGTTGACCCCGGCGACGACGGTGGCCAGATCGGGACGCAGGGCCAGCGCCGGTCCCAGCTGCTCGGCGCGGACCTGTCCGGCGACCCGCCCCCGTACGGCCAGATTGGCGTACTGGAGACCGGGGTTGACGGCGGCGAGGTGCTCGGCGAGCCGGTCGGCCCAGCCCCGCAGACCGATGACGTCGTCCCCGTCACCGACCCCTTCGGTCTGGCTGTCACCCAGGGCGACGTAGCGCAGGTATTCACCGTTCCGCACGAGTCGACTGCCTCTCCCTCAGCACGGCCGCGATCCGCAGGCACCAGTCCCGGTGCTCCTGCTCGAAGGCCACGCCGCGCAGGCCCGTCAGATAGGGCCCGATCCGGTCGCCGTGCCGGAGGAACTCGTCCTCGTCCGCCTCCCCGCGCATCTGCCGCAGCAGGTCGTCGAGGAGTGCGATCTTCGCGTCCGCAGCGGCCACGCGCTCGTCGAGCTGTTCGATGACCTGGGCGGTGCCGATGCGGTCGGCCGACTGGACCTTGACGAGCAGGTCGTCGCGGATGAAGGACGGTTTCGGGGCGGCGGCGGCGAACGCCTCCAGCTCCTCGCGGCCGGCGTCGGTGACCTGGAAGACCCGCTTGTTGGGCCGGGTCTCCTGAATCACCTGCCGGCCCTCGACCAGCCCCTCCTTCTCCAGCTTGGCCAGCTCCGTGTACAGCTGCTGGGGCAGGGCGTGCCAGAAGTTCGCGACGCCGACGTCGAACGCCTTCGCCAGTTGGTATCCGCTGTACTCGCCGTCCAGCAGCGCCGCCAGTACGGCATGTCGCAAGGCCACCGAGGCAGCCCCCTCCCTCATCCCGCCGGGCCCCGCGGCACCGGCCACACGGCTATCGTACTCAAGAATATGACTACTCAACTCTTTGAGTACATGACGGGAGGGCGGGGGCCCCGGCCTACGGCCCCGCGGGCGTCACTCCGCGGACGTCACTGCGTGACTTCCGTACGGGCGCGTGATGATCTCCATGCCGTGGCCCGCGGGGTCCATGAAGTAGAGCCCCCGTCCGCCGTGGTGGTGATTGATCTCGCCCGGCTGCTTGAGGTGCGGATCGGCGTAGTAGGTGATTCCCGCCGCCCTGATGCGCCGCAGCGCCTCATCGAACTCGGCGTCGCCGATGAGGAAGGCATAGTGCTGCGGGGTGATCGATTCGGCGGGGATGGTGGCGAAGTCCAGCGTGACGCCGTTGCTCAGCGAGACCGGAACGAACGGGCCCCACTCCGCGCCTGCTTCGAGATCCAGAAGATGGGCCAGGAACTCGGCGGATTCCCGGTTGGACCGGGCGTGGACGATGGTGTGATTCAGTTCGACAGACAAGTGGAATGCCTCCGAAGGCATCTCCCGGACACCTCCATGCCTCACCCGGCCGGTGACCGGCACGCGATGTCCGCCTGAGATCATAAGAGCGGCACCGGCCGGCTGTCGAGCCGTCCCGGCCCGGGGCCTCACGGCCTCGAGCGCCCCGCCGACTCGGTGGCGAGGTACCGCCCGGGCCCATCGAGGCCTCGCTGACCTCGCGCAGCCGCTCCGGGTCGTCTCCCCCCAGGGCGGATGCCGGTACGTCGTCCGTGCGGGACGCCCGCACCTCGGCAACGCGCTCGGCCGCCTCGGGCGCCCGCCGGATCAACTGCCGCCCGCCGTCAGGGGGCCGGGCGCCCTCACGAGCGAACCCGCGCGCTTCCGGCGGGCCACCGCCCCGGGACCTGACTCTGCGGGGGTCCGGTACGCACCGCGATCGCGCTCACCGAGGTGCCCGGTCGGCGTGGCCGCGCGGGGCAGCACCACGGCGGCGCCGGTCTTCGCCGGGCCGTGCGCACAGGCCGCGCCGACGGGCCGGGAAACCGTGGCGCCGGGGTGGGCCGTGTTGCCGTTGTGCCCGCGGGGAACAGAGCCCCGGGTACGAGAAATCCCCGGTCCGCAATTGCGGACCGGGGATTTTCCCGAGTATATTGAGTGTTTCTGTGCGCCCACAGAAAAGGCCCCTCACCAGGGGCCACTAAGAAACACCATATCCGTCAGGGAGCAATGTTGTCAACTCGGGAAAGCGCCGAATTGCAGATGGAGCAGGAATTCATCGACCGGCTCTACGACCGTGTCGACGCGCTGCGCGGAGTCGCGGCCCAGCGCGTCGAGGAAGCGCTGACGCCGGTGGGGACCGGGCTTCAGGCCCGTCTGGAGCGCGATGTGCTCGTCTCCGAACGCTCCGGGCTGCTGTCCGCTCTGAACGCGGTGGACGGCTCTTTGTGTTTCGGCCGCATCGATCTCTCCGACGGCGCCGCGCACCATATCGGCCGCATCGGAATCCGCGAGGACGACGCCGCGCACACGCCCCTGCTGATCGACTGGCGTGCGCCGGTCGCCCGCCCCTTCTATCTCGCCACCGGACACACGCCCATGGGACTGCGGCGGCGCCGGCACCTCACCACCGAGGGCCGGACCGTCACCGAGCTGCACGACGAGATCCTCGACGTGGGGGACCACCGGCGCACCGGTTTCGAGGACCCGTCCGGTGACACGGTGCTGCTCGCCGCGGTGAACTCCGCCCGCACCGGTCGCATGGGCGACATCGTGCGCACCATCCAGGCGGAGCAGGACCGCATCATCCGTGCCCCGCACCGAGGCGTGCTCGTGGTCGAGGGCGGTCCCGGCACCGGCAAGACGGCGGTGGCGCTGCACCGCGCGGCGTTCCTGCTGTACGAGCACCGCGAGCTGCTCGCCAAGCGCGCCGTCCTGATCGTGGGCCCCAACCCGGCCTTCCTGAGCTACATCGGCGAGGTGCTGCCCGCGCTGGGCGAGACCGGCGTGCTGCTCGCCACCCAGGCCGAGCTGTTCCCCGGGGTCCACGCCGACGGCACGGACACGCCCCGCGCCGCGGCCGTCAAGGGCGGTGAGCCGATGGCGGAGGCGCTCGCCATGGCGGTGCGCGACCGGCAGGTGCTGCCCGAGCCCGGCGCACCTCTGGTCATCGCGCACGACGACGGGGACCTGATCCTCGACTGGGAGATCGCCTACGAGGCACGGCAGGCGGCCCGCGACACCCTGCTGCCCCACAATCTCGCCCGCCCGCACTTCGCGTTCCGCGTCATCGACGCCCTCACCGCGCAGCTCACGGAGCGCATCGGGGCCGACCCGTACGGCGGTCCCAACTTCCTGGGCCCCGACGACATCGCGCAGCTCGGCAAGGCGGTCGCCGTCAGCACGGCGGTGCACAGCGCCATCGACGAGCTGTGGCCGCCGCTCACCCCGCAGGGGTTCCTCGGCGACTACCTCGCCGCCCCCGTGTACCTACCGGCCGAGGACGCCGAGGCGATCCGGCGCGCACCCGGCGACGGCCGGTGGACCTCCGCCGACGTGCCGCTGCTCGACGAGGCGGCGGAGCTGCTCGGGGTCGACGACAGCGCCGAGCGGGCGGCCGCGGAGGCCGAGCGCCAGGAGCGGATCGCGTATGCGCAGGGCGTGCTGGAGCTGTCGAGGGGCTCGGAGTCGTTCGAGTTCGAGGACGAGGAGTCCGAGGTCCTGGCCGCCCACGACATCGTCGACGCGGAGCGGATGGCGGACCGCCAGGAGGAGGCCGATCACCGCAGCGCGGCCGAGCGCGCCGCCGCCGACCGCACCTGGGCGTTCGGGCACATCATCGTCGACGAGGCGCAGGAGCTGTCGCCGATGGCGTGGAGGCTGCTGATGCGCCGCTCGCCGACCCGGTCGATGACCCTGGTCGGCGACCCCGCGCAGACCTCGGAGGAGGCCGGCGTCGGCTCGTGGAAGAAGATCCTGGAACCGTACGTCGGCGACCGCTTCGAGCATGTCGCGCTGAAGGTCAACTACCGTACGCCCGCAGAGATCATGGAGCTGGCCGCCCGGGTGCTGCGCGCCGACGACCCCTCCTTCGAGCCGCCCGCCTCGGTGCGGTCGACGGGTGAGGCGCCGTGGCTCCGGGAGTCCGGCGAGGACCTGGCCGGCGCGGTGGCCCGCGCGGTCCTGGAGCTGACGCCGCAGGAGGGCCGCCTCGCGGTGATCGCGCCGCGGGCGCTCCACGAGGAGATCGCCGCTCCCCTGACCGGAGTCACCGCCGGCGCCGAGCCGGATCTGACCCACCCCGTGGTCCTGCTCGACCCGCGGGAGGCGAAGGGGCTGGAATTCGACCACGTGCTGGTCGTGGAGCCCGCGCGGTTCGGGACCAGTGATCTGTACGTGGCGCTGACCCGGGCCACCCAGCGCCTGGGCGTCATCCACCGGGAGGAGCTGCCCGAGGCGCTGCGCTGATTCCGTCCGCCCGCCGGACGCGCACGGCGCGCTACCCGTGGCTGGGGACCTCGCGCCGGAGCTGCGCCGTGAGGTGGTGCCGCAGACGGTGGCCGACGGCCGCGAGATCGTGGACGAAGTCGAGGGTGTCGTCGTCCGCCAGGGTGTACCGGCGGCGGCTGGCCTCGACGTCCTTGGCCGTGGGCGTGACCGCCACCTGGTGGGTGGTGAGGTCGAGCGCGCCCCCGTCCGCGCGGCCGGTCAGGATCTCCGCGACGCCCGTGGGCTGGGTGATCAGCGCCTCCACCCGGCCGTCGGGCTGCATGCGCCACCAGCCGCTCTCCCGCGCCGCCGGGCGCAGGGGGAGACCGTCCGCGTCCAGCAGCCAGGCACGCGCCTCGTAGTGGAGGAAGGGCCGCCCGTCATGGCTGAAGGTGACCTCCTGCGCGTACGTGAAGTCCTCCGCGAGGGTCGGATACCCGCCGCGGCCGCGACCCGTCCATCTGCCCAGGAACCCGAGCAGCGGTTCCAGCAGCGGATGCGGCGCGGGGGATTCGTCCGGGCCGAAGGCGTCGGGGTACGGGGGTGTCCTTGCGGGGTCGGACATGGGTGCGCTCCTGGATCGGGGCCGGGGGGCTGGCCGGTTGGCAGCCTAAGACCGGGGCGGCGGGGCGCCGCCCCGCGACACAGGTCCGGGCCGGCCCCGTGGAGAGGCCGGCCCGGACGCGGCGTCAGACGAGGTCGAACCGGTCCAGGTTCATGACCTTGTCCCATGCGGCGACGAAGTCCTTCACGAACTTCTCCTTCGCGTCGTCGCTCGCGTAGACCTCCGCGACCGCGCGCAGTTCGGAGTTCGAGCCGAAGACGAGGTCGGCGCGGGTGCCGGTCCAGCGGACCTCGCCCGTGGCGGCGTCGCGGCCCTCGAACGTGCTCGCGTCCTCGGACGTCGCCTTCCACGTCGTGCCCAGGTCGAGCAGGTTGACGAAGAAGTCGTTGGTCAGGGCTCCGGGCGTGTCGGTGAGCACGCCGAGCGACGACTGCTGGTAGTTGGCGCCCAGGACCCGCAGACCGCCGACGAGCACGGTCAGCTCGGGAGCGCTGAGGGTCAGCAGGTTGGCCCTGTCGAGCAGCAGGTACTCGGCGGGCAGCCGGTTGCCCTTGCCGAGGTAGTTGCGGAATCCGTCCGCGGACGGCTCCAGCTCCACGAACGACTCCACGTCGGTCTGCTCCTGCGACGCGTCGACGCGGCCCGGCGTGAACGGGACCTCGATGTCGAAGCCGCCGTCCCCGGCCGCCTTCTCGACGCCTGCGGCGCCGGCGAGGACGATGAGGTCGGCGAGCGAGACCTGCTTCCCGCCCTGCTGGGCGGAGTTGAACGACTCCTGGATCTCCTGGAGCGTGCGCAGCACCTTCGCCAGCTGGTCCGGGTCGTTGACCTCCCAGCCGTTCTGCGGTTCGAGGCGGATGCGTGCGCCGTTGGCGCCGCCGCGCTTGTCGCTGCCGCGGAACGACGAGGCGGACGCCCACGCCGTGGAGACGAGCTCGGACACCGTCAGGTCCGAGGTGAGGATCCGCGCCTTGAGGGTGGCGATGTCTCCCTCGTCGATGAGCTCGTGCGTCCGGGCGGGCAGCGGGTCCTGCCACACCAGGACCTCCGACGGAACCTCCGGACCGAGGTAGCGGACGACGGGGCCCATGTCGCGGTGCGTCAGCTTGAACCACGCGCGGGCGAACGCGTCGGCGAACTGGTCGGGGTTCTGGTGGAAGCGCCGCGAGATCTCCTCGTACGCCGGGTCGAACCGGAGCGAGAGGTCGGTCGTCAGCATCGTCGGCGCGTGGGTCTTCGACGGGTCGTGCGCGTCGGGCACGGTGCCCGCACCGGCGCCGTCCTTCGGCCGCCACTGATGGGCGCCCGCCGGGCTCTTGAACAGCTCCCACTCATAGCCGAACAGGATGTCGAAGAAGCTGTTGTCCCAGGTGGTCGGGGTGTCCGTCCAGATGCCCTCGAGACCGCTGGTGATCGTGTCGGCGCCCTTGCCGGTGCCGTACGTGCTGCGCCAGCCGAGGCCCTGCTGCTCCAGCGGGGCCGCCTCGGGGTCGGGCCCGACGTGGTCCGCCGGGCCGGCTCCGTGGGTCTTGCCGAAGGTGTGGCCGCCGGCGATCAGGGCGACCGTCTCCTCGTCGTTCATCGCCATGCGGCGGAACGTCTCGCGGATGTCGCGGGCCGCGGCGATCGGGTCCGGAGTGCCGTTGGGGCCTTCGGGGTTGACGTAGATGAGGCCCATCTGCACCGCACCGAGGGGGTTCTCGAGCTCACGGTCGCCGGTGTAGCGCTCGTCGCCCAGCCAGGTGGTCTCGGGGCCCCAGTAGACGTCCTCGTCGGGCTCCCACACGTCGGCACGGCCGCCGCCGAAGCCGAAGGTCTCGAGGCCCATCGTCTCCAGGGCGACGTTGCCGGTGAGGACGATGAGGTCCGCCCAGGAGAGGTTCCGGCCGTACTTCTTCTTGACCGGCCACAGCAGCCGGCGGGCCTTGTCGAGGCTCGCGTTGTCCGGCCAGCTGTTGAGCGGCGCGAAGCGCTGCTGCCCGGCCCCGGCGCCCCCGCGGCCGTCGCTGATCCGGTACGTGCCGGCGCTGTGCCAGGCCATCCGGACCATGAACGGACCGTAGTTGCCGAAGTCGGCGGGCCACCAGTCCTGCGACGTCGTCAGCACCTCGGCGATGTCGCGCTTCACCGCCGGGAGATCGAGGCTCTTGAACGCCTCGGCGTAGTCGAACTCCTCACCCAGCGGGTTGGCCACCGCGGGGTTCTTGGCGAGGATCTTCAGGTTGAGCCGCTCCGGCCACCACTGGCGGTTCCCGCCGCCCTGGGTGGGGTGCGGCGCGCGACCGTGCGCGACCGGGCAGCCACCGGCCTCCTCTGCCTTCGGGTCGGTGACGATCGCGTCGTGGTTCTCAGTCATGGAAATCCTTCCGGACGGGGCGGATCACGGTGCTGAGGAACTGCGGACGACGGGAAGGCCGGGGCCGGGTGCCGGGGCGAGCGGCCCCGTCTCCTGAAATCACGGACTTCTCCGCACTGCTGTCCTGTCCCTTGGCTGTCGACCGGAACTGATCCTACGATGGACATAGTCCAAGTCAATACGAACGACAGGCATCTACCGCTCCATTCGTCCGACAACGCACAGTAAGGCTGGTGGGCATGAGTGACCTGCTGCAACGGCTTCGCGCACGTGGCTGGCGGATGACGGCTCAACGCCGGGTGGTCGCCGAGGTACTCGCGGGCGAGCACGTCCACCTCACCGCGGACGAGGTCCTCGCACGCGCCACCTCCCGGCTGCCGGAGATCTCCCGCGCCACCGTCTACAACACCCTCGGTGAACTCGTCTCGCTCGGCGAGGTGATCGAGGTGGCGACCGACGGCCGTGCCAAGCGCTACGACCCGAACGCCCATCACCCCCACCAGCACCTGGTGTGCTCCGGCTGCGGCGCCATCCGGGACGTCCACCCCTCGGGCGACCTTCTCGCGGAGCTGCCGGAGTCCGAGCGGTTCGGTTTCACCGTCTCGGAGGCCGAGGTGACCTACCGGGGCCTGTGCCCGGACTGCGGACCTGTCTGACCGGCGCGTACGGGCGGCCGTCCGGGCGTAGGCTTCGCTCACCATGAACGCGGCGGGGGCGGAGCGCATGACGGGTGAGTCGGCAACGAGGTGGGCGTCCGCCCTCGATTCTGTCGTGGTGTACGCGCAGGGGGCCCTCTGCAGCCGGCTGGCCCGCGGCGGTGTGCCGTCCGACGGCCGGGTACGGGTGACGGGGCTGCCCCGTTCCCTGGACCCGGGTTCGTTGCGGGTCCGGGTCCTGGGCGCCCCGGGGGTGCGTGTCACCGAGGCCCGGGTGGAGGTCGACGCCGCGCTGCCCGGCACGGACACCACGGACACGTTGCGGCGCGAGTACGAGCGGCTGAACGACGCGTACGAGGCGGCGCTGGGGCGCCGGCACCGGCAGTTGCTCGTGATCGAGGAGGTCAGGGCCCTTCACCCGGTCCCGCCGCCCCGCAAGCGTGACGACCCGCACCGCCGCACCCCGGCCGACGCATGGCTGGAGCTCGCCGGCTTCGTCGACGGCCGGCTGGCGGGACTGCACGACCGGCTCGTCGGGCTGGAGGATGCGGTGCGCGACGCCGAGCACGCCCTGGCGGTCGCCGCGGACCGGCTCGAACGCGGCTCCACGGACGCGCCGTCGGCGCACGTGGAGACCACGGTCTGCGCGGCCCTGACCCTCGACGGCGCCGCCGGCGCCGAGGTGGAACTGGAGCTGGAGTACGGGGTGCCGGGCGCCGTCTGGGTGCCCACGTACCGCCTCGGCCACCGCCAGGGAGCCGACAGCGGGCACCTCGTGCTGCGCGCCTCGGTCGCCCAGCGGACCGGCGAGGACTGGACCGGCGTACGCATCGCGCTGGCCACCGCCGATCTCCGGCGCCGCACCGACCTGCCGAGGCTCCGTTCGGTCCGGATCGGCCGCAGCCAGCCCGCCCCCGCCCCGTCCGGCTGGCGTGAACCCCCGGCCGGGCTCGTCGGCCTCTTCTCCGGGTACGACGCGGCAGGCCCCGGCCCGGACCGGACGCCCGGGCCCGTGGCCGTCGGCGGCCCGCCCCCCGGCGCGGCCGCATCCGCGCCCGGACCCGTCCCCATGCCGCCACCGCCGGCACCGCAGGGTTACGGCGGTCCCCCCGCGCCGGGCGGCGCTCCCCCGGAAGCGTTCGGCGGCGCGATGCCCGCGCCCCCCGCACCGGCCGGGGCGCGACCGCGCGGCAGGTCGCGTTCCGGGCCCCCCGCGGCGCCGCCCGCTCCCGGCACGGCCGCCTCGCCGCCCCCTCCGGTCCCGGCGGCAGGTCCGCCGCAGCCGAGCGGCGCGGAGCTCGACTACGCCGGCCTCGCCCTGTGCGGCCCGGACGAGCAGGGCGATCGCAGAGGCCGGCTGTTCCCCGGCTCCCCGTTCGACCCGGTGGCGGCCGAATACCGGCGGCGCGCCGAAACGGTGGCCTCGCTGCCGCTGCCGGGGCACGCCGTGCGTCCCCGCGAGTCGGCCGGTTCCTTCGACCACCGTTTCGATGCCGCGGCACGCGCCGACATCCCGTCGGACGGCGACTGGCACACCGTCACCGTCGGCGAGGTCGCGGTCGGCCTGCGGACCGAGTACCTCTGCGTGCCGTCCGTGGAGCAGACCGTCTACGCCACGCTGGTGCTTTCCAACGCGACCGGCCAGGCGCTGCTCGCCGGACCGGTGGACGTCAGCGTCGACGACGCCTTCCTGCTGACCGCCGCGCTGCCCACGCTGGCGCCCGGCCAGGTCCGCCGGGTGGGGCTGGGACCGGCCGAGGGCATCCGCGTGACACGCCGTACGCACGTGCACGAGTCGACCTCGGGCCTGCGCAACAACACCACCGTGCTCGACCACCGCGTCCACGTGGAGCTCGTCAACCGCCTGCCCGGGCCCGTCACGGTCGAAGTCCGCGAACGGGTACCGGTCACCTCCGAACCGGATGTCAGGATCGAGGAACGGGCCGACTGGACGGCGCCCGACGGGGGCACAGGTCCCGATCGGCACGCCCCGGGCACCCGGATCTGGCGACTGGACCTGCCCGCCGGGGCCACCGCCGCCCTCGACGGCGGCTACGACATACGCATCCCGGCCGGCAAGGCCCTGGCCGGCGGAAACCGCAGGAGCTGACACCCCTCATGTCCACGGCCCCGAAGCCGATCGCCCTCCCCGTCACCGCCGTCACGTGCCTCGAGGATCGCGCCCACGTCGAGCGCACCGCCGTGCTCGACCTGGAGGCCGGGGTCCAGCGGCTGCGGCTGGGACCGGTCAGTGCGCTGGCCGTCGACCGGACGCTCCATGCGGAGCTGACGTCCGAACACCCCGCGACCGTGCTCGACCTGCGGCTCGTCCGCACCTGGACGCCGCGCGAGCCGGCGCCGCCCACGGAGGACGACTCCGTTCTGCGCCACCGCGTCCACGGCCTCGAAGAGGAACAGCGGGCCCTGGGGCAGCGCCGTGACCGGCTGAAGGCCCGCCTCGACCTGCTCGGCCGTCTCGCCACGGACCTGCTGCGGGAGATCGGCGAGGGCGCCGGTTCCGGGGAGACGGAGCTGCCCCGCTGGTCCCGCGAACTGGACCGGGTGGACGCCGAGCGCGATACGCACGCCGAGGAACTGCGCGTCGTGCAGGCCCGGCTGACCGCTGTCGGCGCCGAACTCTCCGACCTGCGGACGGCCCTGTCCCTCGCGGAGGAGGAACCGGCCGAACTGGTCGGCCACATCGAGCTGGCCGTACGGACCTCGGCCGCTGGACCCGTCGGGCTGCGCCTGAGCCACCTCACCCCGTGCGCCCTGTGGCGGCCCGCCTACCGGGCGGTGCTCGACGGCGACGCCGTGACGCTGGAGACCGACGCGATGGTCTGGCAGCGCACCGGCGAGGACTGGTCGCACGTACGGCTGACCCTGTCGACCGCCCGCTCGGCGGCGGCCACCGAGCCGCCACGGCTGGACGAGGACCGGCTGACGCTCAGGGACCGCTCCGCGGAGGAGCGCCGCACGGTCGACGTCGAACTGCGCGAGGAGGAGACCGGGAGCCTCGGACCGGCTCCGGTGCTCGGCCTGCCCGGGGTGGACGACGGGGGCGAGGCGCGGGTCCTGAGTTCGCCCGCACCGGTCTCGGTCCCCGGTGACGGCCGCGCCCACCGGGTGCGGCTCTCCGCCTTCACCACGGCCGCACCGAGCGAGTACGCGTGCGCGCCGGAGCTGTCCCCTCTGGTCACCCACGTCGTGCGGTTCGACAACCGGTCCGGCCACGCCCTGCTCGCCGGTCCCGTGGACCTCGTTCGCGGCAGTGGGTTCAGCGGCCGCGGCACGCTGGACTTCGCTGCACCGGGCTCCCCCGTCGAGCTGGCCTTCGGCAGCCGGGACGACTACCGGGTGGTCCGGTACGCCGAGGAGTCCCGCGACTCCACGGGACTCACCCAGCGGACCGTTCTCACCCGCACGGTCCGGCTGCACCTGTCCCGCTTCTCCGCCCCGGGCGAGCACGGCGACCGCGTGGTGACCCTCCGGGAACGCGTCCCCGTCTCCGAGGTCGCGGCGGTGCACGTACGCCTGCACGAGTACGCCTGCTCCCCGGTGCCGGACGGGGTGGACGCCGAGGGCATCGTCCGCTGGGACCTCACGCTCCCGCCGGGCGGACGCCGCACGGTCACCCTGGTGTACGAGCTGTCGGCGAGCGGCAGAGTCACCGGCATCTGACCCCGGCGCAGCCCGCACGGGCCGCTGCCGGAACGGAGTCGCGCAGGAGCGGCCCGCCGCGCCCGCGCACCGCCCCGCAGCGGCGCCGGCGGGTCAGTAGTACTGAGCCATGCAGAACTCGTGCCCCTCGGGATCGGTCATGACGACGACCACGCCCTCGTCGTATGCGTGGCGTTCGCCGGTGAACCCGCCGCCGAGAGCGATGGCTTGGGCCATGCCCTGCTCGATGTCGTCGACCGCCACGTCGAGGTGGAGGCGCACTTTGCCCTGCTTCGGCTCGGCCACCGGCTGGAAGACGAGGCGGGGCAGCGGGTCGTCGCGGTGGCCGAGGTAGATCCAGCCGGGCTCGGAAGGCCCCTGCGGGCGGTCCAGCAGCACGCTCCAGAAGGCCGCCACCCGTTCCACGTCGACGCAGTCGACCGTCACTCCGGCCCATCGGTTCGTCATGTCGTCAGCACTCCTGTTTCGTGTGTGAGGGGGGGCGAACTCGCGTTTCAACAAGGTCGGTTGTCCCACACGGCCGGTTGGTGCGCCGCCGGGGGGCCGTGCCCGCCGGCTCGGCTGCCGCGGCCCCGCGCCTGAGAGGATCCGTCCATGAGCAGCGACCCGGAAGTGAGCGCTCTGGCGATCAACGTCACGGTCCCGGAGGCGCTCCGTTGGACGGACACCCGACGCGGTGAGGCGTTCACCCTGACCACGATCAACATCCGGCTGCTTCCGGACGGTCGCCTTGCGGCGAAGGCCTACGGGCGGCCGGTCGGCGGCGGTCGGGGCGCCTACGTGTCCTTCCCCCTCCCCGACCGACCGGAGCTGGCCGCCCTGGTCGCCGGGGCCGCCGGCCGCGCCGGCGCGCTGTGGGCAGCGCATCGCGGTCTCGGCTGAGCCCGGCCGGGCCCGAGAAGCCGCGTGGAGCTGCCGGGTCAGCCCGCCTTCGGCGGCCTTTGGGCATCAAAGGCGAAGACGGTGTTCTTGGCGGCGGCCACGATCACCACGCGGCCCGCGACGGTGACGCGCGGGCTCGCGCCCTGCTCGCCCGTCAGGCCGTCGGCCTGCGGATTCGTCGTCCACAGCGGCTTCCCGTCCTTCGGGGCCAGGGCGACCACCCGGCCGGTGGCCGAGCTGAAGTACAGCGCGCCGGCTCCGGCCGCCGGGCCCGACGCACCCTCCACGCCCGTCTGGCGGGCCCACTTCTTCCGGCCGGTCGCGGGGTCGAGCGCCGTGACGAGGCCGGTCTGTCCGCTCAGGTAGAGGGTGCCGTCCGCCATCCCGGGCGTTCCCTCGTACGTCGTGGCCAGTCGGGAGTACGTGACCTTCCGCGTGGACGGGTCGACCCGCGCCACTCCGTCGTAGCCGGCCATGGCCGGCCCCTCCCTGTGCTCCCGCAGGAGTACGAGCCTGCCGTCGGCGACCCCCATCGGCACGGCGGGGCCCTCGAGCGCGAGGGGCCTGCCCAGGGACCCGGAGGCGAGGTCGGTGTCGTACAGGGTGGGGTGACGGACCTCCGAGCCGTTCACTTCCGCGTCCGTCGCGCACATCGCGAAGAGCCGCGGGCCCGCCGGGACGGGGGAACACCGCGTGCCGGCGGGGAACGGAGTGGTCCAGGACACCGCACCGCTGTGCGCGTCCCGGGCCTCGAAGCGGGAGTCGGCGGCGTCCACCGTCACCACGACGGACCCGGCCACGACGGCGTCCTGCGTCCGGCCCGTGACGGCCGTCGACTGGGCGCCGGACGGAACGGACCACAGCTCCCGGCCGTTGTCCGCGTCGACGGCCACCACCTCGCTGGGAGGGGCCTGTGTGTCGCCCTCGGCGGCGAAGCGGTAACCGATCACCGTGTCGCCGGTGGCGCCCACCAGGTGCATGCCCTGGACGGGGATGCCCGGGCTCTTCGCCGTCCACACCCGCGAGCCGTCCGCGGCCCTGATCCGGGCCGCGACCACACCGCCGCCGCCGCAGAACAGCGCGTCGCCGCGTGCGAGACAGCGCAGTTCGTCGGGGATGTCGCCGCGACCGCCCCGCACGGTCCTGCGCCACGGCTCGAAACCGTCCGGGAGTGCGACGCCCGGCGCCTCGAGCCGGGCGTCCCGCTCGC
This sequence comes from Streptomyces sp. A0642, assembly GCF_004795105.1. Classification (GTDB taxonomy): domain Bacteria; phylum Actinomycetota; class Actinomycetes; order Streptomycetales; family Streptomycetaceae; genus Streptomyces. Next base: position 174,724 of record NZ_SSBL01000004.1, read on the forward strand.
CGTCACCGGCCCCACCGAAGCCGCCGACCTCCAGCGCGGTGACTCCCCCGCCGATGGCCGCCACGGCGACCGCTGCCGCGAGCACGGGCCGCCATCGGCTCCTCAGGCGGCGGCCCGCCGAGGTGCTGGTGCTCCCCGTGCCGGAGGCGGCGGGAGCGGCGTTCGGCGCCGGAGTGGCCCGCGTCGCGAGGTGGTGCTCGGTGACGATGTCGCGGGTGCGGCCCGTGCCCACGCCGCACGCGCCGGCGCCGCCGAGATCGGCCGGCAGGTCCCGCAGCAGCACAAGGAGTTCGTCCGCCGAGGGGCGCCCGTCCGGCTCCTTGCCCAGGCACGACTCGACGACCGCGCGCAACGCGGTCGGGACGGCGTCCAGCGACGGCTCCTCGTGCACCACCTGGTACGCCGTCATGTAAGGGCTGTCCGCGTCGAAGGGCCCGTGGCCCGTAGCCGCGTACACGAGCAGCGTCCCCAGCGAGAAGACATCGGACCGCGGACCTACTCCACGCGGCGCCTGCAACTGCTCCGGGGACATGAAGGGCGGCGTACCGATGACCCGACCGGTCATCGTCAGCGTCTGCTGGTCCGCGGCGCGTGAGATGCCGAAGTCGATGACGCGCGGGCCCTCGGACGAGAGCACGACGTTCGAAGGCTTCAGGTCACGGTGGACGACCCCCACCCGGTGGATGTCGCGCAGTGCCTCCGCCAGGCCGATGGCGAGCCTCCGCAGCTCCGCCCCGTCCAGCGGGCCCTTCTCGGCGATGTGCTGCGCGAGGGTGTGCCCCTCGATGTAGGCCGTCGCCATCCACGGCTGTTCGGCCTCGGGGGCGGCGTCGACCACGGCGGCGGTGAACGCGCCGCTCACCCGCCTCGCCGCCGCCACCTCCTGCCGGAAGCGGATGCGGAACTCCTCGTCCCCCGCGAACTGCTGGTGGATCAGTTTGATGGCGATGGGCCGTCCCGAACTCGTACGGGCCAGAAAGACCGTCCCCATGCCGCCCGAGCCGAGCCGCGCCTCCAGCGGATAGCCGCCGATCTCGGCGGGATCACCTCCGCGCAGCGACACTCTTCCCGACCTCCCGTCCCCGTGCGGCTGTGCCGCCACGGGTCTGCGTACCTGTTCCGCACAAACTATCCGCAGGGCGGTACGGCAGCGCAAAGCGGGTGACGGACCGGGCGCCCGGGACCGCTTCCCCGCCGCACGCGGCCCTGCCGCCCCGGAGTCCGGCTCCGGTCCGCCACCCGGCGTCCGGAGCGCCCCACCGGGGGCGCTCCGGCACAGCCACTTCGTCAGGAGGCGTCCTGCCGCACGGGCTTCACGCGGTCGCCCCCCGGCATCGCGGCCTTCACGAGCTCCGCGGAGCGGATGACGCGGGTGCCCCGCGAGACCCTGAGCCGCACCTGCGCTCCGGTCGCGATGCCCTGCGAGGCCGCGGGCAGCGCCCAGGCGGTGGTCAGGTCCGTGTCCCCCTCGTCGAGGACCAGGAAGCGGGCCGCCCCCTCGCCCTTGCGCGCCTCCATGCGCAGCACCTCACCGGTGATCGTGTCGGGCTCACGCCGCTCCAGGCAGGCGAGCACCAGGAAGAACACCGTCAGGGCGCCGAAGACCGTGATCGCCACGACTTCGACGGGCAGGGGCCCCTCCTGGGCCGCCGCGTCGACGAACCAGCCGTGGCTGCCGCTCACGAAGTTGCCGGGCATCATCGCCAGGAACGCCGCGAGCAGCGTCCAGCGGCTGATCCTGCCCGCCACCACCAGGCCGAGCAGGACGCTGACCACCCAGCCGGCGCTCAGCACCAGTCCCGGCCGGCGCAGCGAGCCGTCGCCGTGCGCGTCGGCCACGACCGACCAGTCGGGCTGCCGCAGCACCGCGAAGGCGCAGAGTGCGGCCGCGACCACACCCGCCCCCGCCGCCAGGTACAGCAGCCGGCTCGTCGAAGCGCCGAACCCGGGACGCAGCCTCGGGTAGCGGATCCGCACCGGCCGCCAGGTCCCTCCGTAGGAGGACCAGACGCGTCGCCGGTCACCGGAGTCGAAGCCGAGGAGCCGGCCGGTCAGGCTGGTGACGCCGAGCGCGGTCCCGTACGCGAGATAGCGGTCCCAGACCGTCACGGCCGCGGGCGGCAGCCGGGCGAAGTCGTCGTGCGCCGTCAGCCAGGCTCGCAGCCCGGCCCAGTGCCCGGCGCGTTCCAGGCCCTGCGGTGTCGCCCGCTCGCCCACCGACTTGGCGAGCAGGAAGATCAGCACGGCGGCGGGCGCCGCGCCGACCGCGAACGCGGCACGCAGGTTGTGACCTCCCATGACGGCGGCCACGGTGAACAGCGCACCGGGCACGAAGGCACTGAACATCAGGGCACTGGCCAGCAGGCGCGGGTACCGGAACCGGGACAGGCCCCGCAGCCGGGCCTCGGCGATGATCTCCTTGCGCAGCTCCGCGTTCCAGGCGGCGGCGCGCTTGTCGTCACGGAAGGCGATCGCCCCGATGGGTGCGGCGCCGTTCGCCGCGCGGGCGGCGACGCGGGCCAGTACCCGCTGCTCGTACGGCATCAGACCCGTCGCCGTCCGGCCGGCCTCGGTGACGTGCACGCTGCTGCGGGCCGGGTCGTCGCCCGGCTGCCGCAGCTCCAGGAACCCGCGGGCCGCGAGGTCCAGCAGGGTGGCCGCCGCGGCGTACCGCACGCCTCGCCAGCCGTTGCCGAGCAGGCTGACCACGGCGGGCGATTCGGGGGCGTCCCCGAACTCCTGGGTCGCGGGCCCCGGCGTGACCACGCCGTTGCGGGTGGCGACCAGCGCGAGCCCGAAGGCGACGAGCCAGAGCACGATCAGCGCGGCGCCGCCCCAGTAGAGCTGTTCGATGTGCGTCACGCGAATCTCACCTGGACCGGGTCCTGCGCCGCGCCGGGGGCCTCGAAGTACTCCCGCCGCCCGTGCGCGCCGCCCAGCCCGGCAACGATGTTGCCGGGGAAGCTCTCCAGGGCGGTGTGGTAACTCTGCACGGCGCTGTTGTAGAACTGCCGCGCGTACGCGATCTTGTCCTCCGCCGTTCTCAGCTCGTCCTGCACCGTGCTGAAGTGCTGATCCGCCTTGAGCTCCGGGTAACTCTCCCCGAGCGCGAACAGCCTCCCCAGCGTCGCGGTGAGCGCGTCCTCGGCGGCCGCCCGCTCCGTGACACCGAGCCCGCCGCTCAGGGCCTCCCCGCGCGCGGCGGTGACCGCTTCGAAGGTGCCGCGCTCGTGAGCGGCGTAACCGCGCGCCCCCTCGACGAGATTCGGTATCAGCTCATGCCGCCGCTTCAACTGCACATCGATCTGCGCCCACGAAGCCTGTGTCTGATTCCGCAGCCGTACGAGCCGGTTGTAGGTCCGGACGACCCACCACCCGCCCCCGACCACGAGTACCGCAACAATCGCACCCACAATGACACCCACGGCGTCGCCCCCAGAGGCCCTCAAAGATCCGACCCCCCTGGCCGATCGACGCGATCTTATGCGGGCTTTAACAGAGCTCGCAGCCGGGGGCTCGCCTCCCCTGGGGTGCCGGCCGCCCACGTCGGCGATCCGGGGCGCCGGACCGCTGACGGGCCGACAGGCTCCGCCCCCGGAGCGCGCCGTGGCCGGCCCCTCCGTGCAGGCCGCCCAGCTCATCGTCCGCTCGCGGAGCAGCAGGTCGCCGAAGGCCGGCCGTCAGCAGCCGGCCTTCGGGCGACCGGCCTTCAGCAGCCGACCGGCGTGGAGCCGACGACCACGTCGTCGAACCACAGGGTGTCGTCCCCGGTCCCGTAACTCTCCCAGCCCAGCCGCAGGGCGGTGGGCCTCGGCGGAGTGGTCCGCGCGAGCCATTGCTGGTCGATGTCCTGCGTGGGCACGCCGTCGGCGTGCAGCCCCGGCACCCGCTCCTCGTTGAGCCAGGTGTCGAGTCCCGGCGCCGAGGTGTCGACGGCGAACCGCAGGCATTGCCAACTGCCCGTCGGCAGCGGCCTGCTCAGGCCCACCCCGACCGGGCTCTGTGCCGGGAGGGTGGCGTCGTCGCTCTCCCGGTTCCACTGCAGGGCGCCGTTCTGTCCGCCGATCCGCAGCGCCCTGCCGCTCTGGGAGCTGTCCGGCATCGATACGAAGGTGACGTGCGCGGCCGGGAGCGCGGTGGTGTGCCGCACCCACATCCGGACGTGCAGCACCGGCCCGACCGACGAGAGGTCCGCGGTGGCGGCCACGAAGGCGTGGTTGCAGTACCCGGCCCGCCCGTCCAGCCGCAGCGACCGCGAGCCGCTGTGCGCGACCGCCGTGTCGACGGTGGCCGTGCCCGTGCCCTGGCAGTCGGGCGCGGTGACCCGCCAGTTCCCGGCGGGCGCCGGGCCGACCTGGTCCTCGAAGTCCTCGCAGACGGCCGCGTCGCCGCACTCCGCGGAGGGCGGCGTGGTGGGGGGTGGTGTCGTCGGCGGGGGCGTCGTGGGGGGCGGTGTGATCGGCGGCGTGGTGCCGTCGCCGCCGCACGGCACGCCGTTGAGGGCGAAGTCGGTGGGCGCCGAGCCGGCCGCCTGCCACGTCCCCTGCAGCCCGAACTCGACGGAACCGCCGTCGGCCAGCGCCCCGTTCCAGGCCGTGTTGACGGCGGTCACGGAATGGCCGGCCTGGGTGACGGAAGCGTTCCAGGCGGAGGTGACGTGACGGTCGCCTTCGTACGTCCACGTCAGCCGCCAGCCACTGAGCGCGGAACCGGTGTGGGTGACGCCCACTTGGGCGGTGAAGCCGCCGGCCCATTCGTTGACGGTGTAGTGGACTCGGCATCCGGACGCCACGGCTGAGCCGCTGGCGGGCGCCACGGCCAAGAGGGACAGGGCCAGCGCGAGAGCGGCCCCGGCCGCTGTCCAGAGCTGTGTGCGCAGTAATCGCGTGCGAAGGATCGGCATGTGCGCCTCCTCGGGTGGGGGGAACCGTAGGACAGTTCAAAAATGGGAGCGCTCCCATTCATCTCAGCGACATGACGGCGTACTGTCAATAGAACGGCCCGAAGAGTGAGCGGCGGGCGCCGGCACGGCCGCGCCGCGGGCCCCGGGGCGCACTCGCCCCTTCGGGGTGCTCACGCCGCTCGCGGACGGCAGCTTGTGGCGCAGTCGCCGGGCGAAGCGGCTTTCACCGATGAGTTCAGCGTTCTCGAACGGTCTGCCCTGGCACGACCCGTTCTCGCAAGGAGTGCCATGTCCACCATCCAGCCGGTGATCGTGACCGCCGACCACGACGTACTGGTCGGCTTCTACACGCAACTGTTCGGCGCCAAGGAGATCTTCCGGGTACCGGCGAAGGGACCGGTCTTCTACCTCGGCCTGCGCATCGGCGACACCGACCTCGGCCTGGTGGCCAAGTCGGACGCGGGGCCGGGGGGGACGCCGCGGATCCTCCTCAGCATCGCCGTCGACGACGTCGACGAGGCACTCGGCCGAGTGGAGGCGCTGGGCGGATCCGTCCGCGGCGGCCCCACGGACATGCCGTGGGGCCAGCGCGTCGCCCATGTCCAGGACCCCGACGGCAACCCGGTGAACCTCACCCAGCCGGTCCCGGCCGGGTGAGGCCCCTGCGGGGATTCGGGCTGATGGGGGCCGTGTGCGGGCTCCGGCGCCCGCACCCTCGACGCCGCTCTTCGCGTGCGCCCGGCTCCGCGCCCCGCCCCCGCGGACAGAAGGGCGGCCGAGGCGGCACACGGCGCGGTTGACCGATCGCATCAACGTGGCCATATCCGCGGTGACCGCCCTGGCCTCCCCCGTACTCGTCGCCGACGCCGCGCACGCCTATGTGAACGGCGGAGATTCAGGAGGGCTCATCGCTTGCGCGGCACTGCTGCAAGCCGCGGCCGTCCGGCAGTTCACGCAGGAGCCCCGCAGGCGCCGCGGAAGGCGGGCCCGGGCGGGCCGACCGGCGCGCCGGCCGGCACGGCTGCCGGTGGTGCGGCGCGGAAGAAGCCCCAGCCGCCCCGCACTACACGGTGCCGCCCGGCGACATCCGCCGGGTGATCCGGTCGAACAGTTCCGTCAGCGGCTCGCCGACCTCCGTGCCGAACTCGGTCAGCCCGTAAGTGACCTGAGGCGGCACCGTCGGCTCGACCTCCCGCCACACCAGGCCGTCCCGGACCAGCCCCCGCAGGGTCTGGGCGAGCATCTTCTCGCTGACGCCCTGGATGCTCTCCCGGAGTTCGAAGAACCGGAGACCGCCGCTTCGCAGGGAGATCAGCACCCAGATGCCCCACCTGCTGGTCACATGGTCGACCACCTCGCGCGCGGGGCACTCGGTGTGAAACACGTCATACCGTCGCCCCGGCCCACCCGCTCCGTGCTGCACGCTCTCCCTCATGCCCTGACCTTACCCAAAGGTATGTCCTTACGAAATGTTAGCCCCTCTCCTAGCGTGCGGAGGACAGGAAACACCCACGAAGGAGCAGATCATGATCGTTGTCACCGGGGCCACGGGAAACATCGGACGGCCGTTGACGCAGGCGTTGGCCGAGGCGGGTCAGGAGGTCACGACGGTGTCGCGGCACGCGGCGGCGGTGCCGGACGGCGTCCGCCACGTGGTGGCCGACCTGGCCGATCCGGCCGGCCTGAAGCCCGCGCTGGCCGGGGCGAAGTCGCTGTTCCTGCTGCTGTCGGGCGATGTGCACGCCCCCGGAGCCCACCCTGCCGACATCATCCGGGAAGCCCACGCCTCGGGGGTCCGCCGGGTCGTCCTGCTCTCCACCCTGGGTGTGGTGACCAGGCCCTCCGGTCAGACACGCATCGCCATGCGCGCGCTGGAGGACACGCTGCGGGAGTCCGGGCTGGCATGGGTCATCCTGCGGCCGGGCGGCTTCGCCTCCAACGCCCTGTGGTGGGCCGAGTCGGTACGTACGCACCGGACCGTGGCCGCCCCCTTCGGCGATGTCGGGGTACCGGTCGTCGACCCGGCGGACATCGCGGCCGTCGCGGCGGCCTGCCTGCTGGACGACCGGCACACCGGCGGCATCTACGAGCTGACCGGTCCAGAGGTGATCACCCCCCGCGGACAGGCGGAAGCCATCGCCGCCGCCCTGGGCTCGCCCGTGAGGTTTCACGAGCTCACCCGCGGCGAGGCCAGGGCCGCCATGGCCCGGAGCATGCCGGCGGAGCTCGCCGACGACACGCTGGACATCATCGGCTCCCCGAACCCGGCCGAACTGCGCGTCAGCCCGGATGTCCGGCAGGTCCTCGGACGCCCCGCGCGCCCCTTCGCCGACTGGGCCGCCCGCAATGTCGCCGCGTTCCGCTGAGGCCGGGCGCCGCCGCTCCCTCCGCTGCCCGTCGGCAGCGCCCGCACCCCATCGCGCGGTCAGGGGGAGCCCGCCGCCGGCGCCTTGCGCGGTGCCGACGTCGCCGGCGGCGAAACGGAACGGCAACCGGACCCGCCGCCCGTAAGAACGGGCCGAGGTCGTTGTGGGTGCGGGGCTCGGCGTTGTGGCCGCCCTGGGCCGCGAAGGCCGCCTCCCGCCCCGGTCGACCAGCCGGGCGGGAGGCGGGGAGGTACGCCGTCGGCGGCTCGGGTCCCGGCGCGGGTGCGGGATCCGGGGCGCCCGGCGCGGGACGGATCACCCGCACACGACCCCACTCATTCGCACTCGGACACCGAGGCCCGGCCCCCTCGCCCCACGCGGGAACCGCCGGGGCCGCCACCCGGCCCACACCGGCTGGCGGCCCCGGCCCCTCGCGTCGATGCTGTTCCCGGCGCCGCTCGCACACCCCGCGCCGAAAGGACAGCTATGCCTGTGAACGATCCCCCCTCGGTGGGAGGCGTGCGTTCCCGTCTGGAACTGCAGGCGATCAAACAGCTGTTGGAGCGGCAGCGGTGCCGGATCAGGACCTATGCCGAGCTCTCCGGGGCCGGCTCCGCCACCCCCGCACGCTCGGCCCCGCCGCCCGCGGCGTCCTCCCTCCCGCCCTCCGGGCAGGAGGTGCTCGACGCGCTCCCGGTGGCGGCCCTGCTGCTGACCCCCGTCTTCGGCGAGGACGGCGCGCTCCAGGACGCCCTCTGCCCGGCGCAGAACGCCATGGCCAGGGCCTACGGCGCCATCCGGTTCACCCCGGGGTCGGTGCCCCCGCGGGGCGATACGTTCTCGCTGTTCGAACGCTTCCCCGACCTTGCCCGAACGGCGATCCCCCGGCTGCTGACCGACGCGTACCGCCAGGGCGCGCGGCAGGGGCCCGAAATGGTGGAGTGGCTCGCGAGCACGCATTCGGGGCCCGTCCGGGTCAACGACGAGGCCCGTGTCGCTCCCTGCGGGGATCACCTCCTGCTCACCTGGGAACGGAGCAACCGGCTCCGTATGGCTGACGCCGCCCAGCGGCTGGTGCGCACGTGCTGGGTGGAGTGGAACCTCGGAGACGACGGCTTCGAGGCCTCCCGCGGATGCCGTCAGGTGCTCGGCCTGGGCGCCGACACCCCGGTGCCCCGCCTGTTCGATCTGGCCACGGCCGCCCTGCCGGAGAGCCTGCCCGCTCTCTACCAGACGCTGTACGACGTCATCCTGCGCAAGCGCACCTCCGAATGCGAGCTGCGCCTGCGCAACACCGGCGAGCGCGTGCTGCGCATGGTCGCCGAGCCCGTGCGCATCGCTCCCGGCAGCCTGGTGTGGGCCGTGCGGGCCGTCCTCACCGACGTCACCACCGACCGGCGGCGGCGCGAGGCGGCACGGCGCGCCGTGCACGAGGCGCACCGCGAGCACGAGCGCGCCGAAGCCGTCGCGGAGATCGCCGGCATCCTGCGCGAGGCGGTGCTGCCCCACTTCCAGGACGAGCTGGCCCCGTACGGCCTCGACGCGGCGGCCGTCTACCGCCCCGACGCCCGCGAGGCCGGAGTCGGCGGGGACTGGTACAAGGCCCGCAAGCTGCCCGACGGCCGCCTCCTGATCGCGCTCGGCGATGCCCGCGGCCACGGCCTGGAAGCGACCACCCTGATGGCCAAGCTGAGGTACGCGCTCGCAGGTCTGGCCTACACCGAGAGGCCCGTCGAGCAGCTGACGCAGTGGCTCAACGAGGTGGCCTGCGCCGATGGCAGCGAGTCCACCGCCACCGCGATCATCGCCCGCTACCACCCCGAGCGCGCGCTGCTCCGCTGGACCTGCGCCGGGCATCCACGCCCCGTCCTGGTACGCGACGGCCGCGCCACCCAGCTGCCCGATCCCCACGACGGTCCCGGGCTCTCGCTGGGCGTCCTGCCCGGCACGGTCTACAGCGCCAGCGTCATGCCGCTGGAGGTCGGCGACCTGGTCCTGATGTTCTCGGACGGCCTGACCGAACGCCGTCCGGCCGACCCGGACGAGGACACACAGCGCTTCCTGAAGGCGGCGGAGCACTGCTTCCGGGAAGCCCGCCCGGGCGCCGGCCACGCCGGGCTCCAGGACTACGTCGAACGGCTCGTGGCCCACCTGGACGGTCCGCACCGCACCGATGACGCGACACTTCTCGGTCTCCGCCGGACCGGCACCTGACGCGGGCCGGCGTACGCGGGGGGACAACCGATGGCCCTGCGACGCGCTCCCGGGGAGCGGATGCGTGCGTACGCCCCCTCCGGGCACAGTGGAAGCATGACGACGACGTTCGCCGCCACCGTTCTCGGCACACCCGACCCGCCCGCCCTGGCCGACTTCTACCGCGCCCTGCTGGGATGGCAGGAGGTCGAGCGGGAGCCCGGCTGGGTCCGGCTGAGGGCTCCCGGACAGGAGCGCCCCGGCCTCAGCTTCCAGAGGGAAACCGACCACACGCCGCCGGTCTGGCCCCCACGCCCGCACACTCAGCAGATGCAGGCGCACCTGGACATCCAGGTCGACGACCTGGAGACGGAGACCGAGCGGGCTCGCGCCCTGGGCGCCACCGTGGAGGAACACCAGCCCCAGGAGCGCGTGCGCGTCATGCGCGACCCGCACGGCCACCTTTTCTGTCTGTTCCTCCCCGGGGCCTGAAAGAGGCGGTCCGCACGCACCTTCTCCACATATCCGGAGACAAAGCGACGGAGTGAACACACGCCCCCGTGAAACACTCCATAAATGCGCCGTCCATGCGCAGATGACGCACAGGAGCGAGCGAGTCCGGCACATTTTCACACCGTCGCCATAGGGAACTCCCGCGCACTCCCCCGGCGGCACACCTCGTGCTGCTTCCCGGAATTGTGCGGGCAGGCGGGTCACGGAATCCTGCACACGGCATACGCACACCGACCACCGTTCCGGCCGCAGGAGACCAGGTCGGAGCGGGCGCAGGGGATGAATGGGACGCCCACGCCCCACGTGAGGCGTGAAGTTGCGAGGGCGCCGAATTCATCCGGTGAAGCTCATGAAGAATCTGCCCCCATGCGATGGACACCTCTGCACGTGATTCGATTTCCGCGCCGCCATAACCACGGATCCACCGCAGTTCGATTGGCTGTGCGAGGCGCGGGCGTGCTTTGATCCTGGCCCATACGGGAACCGCACGACGGGTTCCCGTGGATAGGCAATTTCCATACGAAGGGCGCTCATCATGAACTACACCCCCCAGGTCGAGACCGCCGAGCTCTCCGACAGCGACCTCGACAACGTCTCGGGCGGCCTCGTCGGCGGTCTCGTCGGCAACGTCACGGGCACCGTTGAGGGCATCGTCCCGGTCGCCGGCGTCGTCGGCTCGGTCACCGGTCTCGTCGAGGGCACCACCGGCGTGAACACGGGCGCGGTCACCGGCCTGGCCGCCGGCCTCACCGCCGGTCTCTGAGACACGGCAGTACCCCGCCGAGCCCCGGAACCGCCTGCGGTTCCGGGGCTCGGCGCCGACAGGTGAGGGAAGAGTTCCGTGCAGTTCCGCCAACAGGCCCTTTCCAAACTGCAGTCGCCCGAACAGCTCGATCTCCCGGTGCGCTTCGCCCGCCCGCAGGGCCTGCTCGTCCTCTGCGTCACCGTCGCCGTGATGGCCGCCGCCTGCTTCTGGGCCGTGACGGGCTCCGTCGCCAGTACCCTCGACGCCCCCGGCATCCTCACGCACGCGCGCGGCAGTTACCTCCTGCAGAGCCCGGTCGCCGGCCAGATCACCGAGGTGCTCGCCGAGGAGGGCGAGACGCTGCCCCGGAACCACCCGCTGCTCAAGGTCCGTACGCCGCAGGGTGAACGCGTCGTCCGCACGATCGACGCGGGCCGGCTCACCTCGGTGACGGCCACGGTCGGCGCCGTGGTCGCCACCGGCGCGGACGTGGCGAGCGTCGAGCGGATCGACGGAACCGGCGACCCGCTGGTCGCCCTCCTCTACGTGTCCGGCAGCAGCGCCGCGTCGGTTCCGGTGGGCGCCTCCGTCGACCTCACCGTCCAGTCGGTGCCCGCCCAGCAGTACGGGGTGCTGCGCGGCAGGGTGGCCGCGGTGGGCAGGACGGCGCAGACCGAACAGCAGATCACCCGCTTCCTCGGCGACGCGCAGCTCGGCGAGCAGTTCTCCCGCCACGGCAGGCCGTTGGCCGTCCTGGTGAGGATCGAGCACTCGGCCTCCACGAAGTCCGGCTACCGGTGGTCCTCGGCCGACGGCCCCCCGTACGCGATCGGCTCCATGACCCTGGCCACCGGCTCCGTCCGTCTCGCCGACCAGCGCCCGATCGATTGGCTGCTCCCGTGACCGCACCGCACCCGTCCCCCACCGCCCGGCAACTGCCGCCGCCCGGGCACGGCAGGCACCGCCCGGAGGCGGCCCGGGGCAGGAGACGGCGGTCGCGTCCGGCGCCGAAGCCCGGGCGGACCAGGACCGTGCACACGCCCACCGTGCTCCAGATGGAGGCCCTGGAGTGCGGTGCCGCCTCGCTGGCGATGGTGCTCGGACACTACGGCCGGCATGTGCCGCTGGAGGAGCTGCGGATCGCCTGCGGCGTCTCGCGAGACGGCTCGCGGGCCAGCAACGTGCTCAAGGCCGCCCGGAGTTACGGCCTTCGCGCCAAGGGCATGCAGATGGAGCCCGGGGCCCTCGCGGAGGTCCGGGCGCCCGCGATCCTGTTCTGGGAGTTCAACCACTACGTGGTGTACGAGGGCCCCGCACGCCGGCTGGGCCGCCGGGGCGTGCGGATCAACGACCCGGACAAGGGACGCCGGTTCGTGCCCGCCGAGGATTTCGACACCAGCTTCACCGGGGTCGTCCTCGTCCTCGAACCCGGCGAGGACTTCGAGCGCGGCGGGCGGAAACCCGGTGTGATGGCCGCGCTCCCCGCCCGGCTCCGCGGCACGACGGGCACGATGCTGGTCGCCCTGCTGGCCAGCCTGCTGCTGGTGGCGGCCGGGGCGACGCTCCCGGCCCTGAGCCGTACCTATATCGACTTGTTCATGATGGGCGAGCAGTCCTCGCTGCTGGGCGTGCTGTTCACCGCGATGGGCGGCATGGTCGCCCTCACCGCCGTGCTGACCTGGCTTCAGCAGGCGAACCTGCTGCGTGGGCGCGTGATCGCGTCCACGCTCGGCAGTGCGCGCTTCTTCCGGCATCTGCTCCGGCTGCCCGTCACCTTCTTCTCGCAGCGCAGCCCCGCCGATCTCGTCCAGCGCCTCCAGTCGAACGACGCCGTCGCCGAGACCCTCGCCCGGGATCTCACCGCGGCGGGCGTGGACGGCATCGTCGTCCTCCTCTACGCACTCCTGCTGTGGACCTACGATCCGCAGCTGACCGTGATCGGGGTGGGGATCGCGCTGCTCAACGTGGTCGCGATGCGCATCGTCGTACGGATGCGGGCCGTGGGCACGCAGAAGCTGCGGGCGGACAGCGCCCGGCTCACCAACACCTCGTACACCGGGCTCCAGTTGATCGAGACGATGAAGGCGACGGGAGGCGAGAACGGGTACTTCCGCAGGTGGGCCGGGCAGCACGCGACCACGCTGGAGGAACAGCAGCGCCTCGGGGTGCCGAGCGCCTGGCTGGGCATCGTCGCTCCCGCTCTCGCGACGCTCAACAGCGCGCTCATCCTGTGGATCGGCGGGCTGCGGGCCGTCGAGGGGCATCTCTCGATCGGCCTGCTCGTCGCCTTCCAGGCGCTGGTGACCCGCTTCACCGCGCCGGTCACCCGGCTCAACGGGGTGGCGGGCCGGGTCCAGGACTTCGCGGCCGACGTGGCCCGGCTCAAGGACGTCGAGAACTTCCCGGTCGACCCGCTGTACTCGCGCCGCGAGCCAGCCGCGAGCACCCGCCGCCTCAAGGGCCATGTGACGCTGGAGGACATCACCTTCGGCTACAGCCCGCTCGACAAGCCCCTGCTCACCAGCTTCTCGCTGTCGGTGGGGCCCGGGCAGCAGGTGGCGCTCGTCGGCGGGTCGGGCAGCGGCAAGTCGACGGTATCGCGGCTCATCTCGGGTCTCTACAGCCCGTGGGAGGGGACGATCCGTATCGACGGACAGCGCCTGGAGGACATACCCCGGGGCGCGCTCGCCGCGTCCGTGTCCTTCGTCGACCAGGACGTCTTCCTCTTCGAGGGGACCGTACGGGACAACGTGGCGCTGTGGGACCCCTCGGTCCCGGACGAGGCCGTGACCGAGGCCCTGCGGGACGCGGCGCTGTACGACGTCGTCGCCCGCCGCCCGCGCGGCATCCACAGCCGGGTGGAGCAGGACGGCCGGAACTTCTCCGGCGGACAGCGCCAGCGGCTGGAGATCGCCCGGGCACTCGTGCGCCGCCCCAGCATCCTGGTCCTGGACGAGGTCACCAGTGCGCTGGACGCCGAGACGGAGCGGGTCATCATCGACAACCTGCGGCGGCGCGGCTGTGCCTGTGTCGTGATCGCGCACCGGCTGAGCACCGTGCGCGACAGCGACGAGATCGTGGTCCTGGACCACGGGACCGTCGTGGAGCGCGGCCGGCACGAGAGTCTGGTGGCCGCCGGCGGCCCGTACGCCGATCTGGTCAGGGAGCACTGACGTGGCATTCGCACACCCTCTCGCCGGCACGGAGGCTCCCGGGCACGACCCCGTCATCGCCGCACTGGGAGCGCTCGGCGAGCCGGTCGACTGCGCCGGGCTGCGGAGTCTGCCGCTGGAAGGGCCGCAGGTGCTGTGGCTCGTCGTGGACGGGGCCCTCGACCTGTTCGCCGTGGACGCGGTGGAGCAGGGGCACTGGCACTTCCTGGGCCGGCTCGAACCGGGGACCCTCGTCCTGGGCCCGGTCGACGGCCCGCGGCACACCCTGGTGGGGCGGCCGCTCCAGGAGTGCGTGCTGCGCCGGATCGCGCTGCGTGAGCTGTACCGGCCGCAGGACGGCGGCCAGGGACCGTACGAAGTGCAGTACAGCAGCAGTTACGACACCGGGGACGCCACGCTGAGCCTGCTGGAGCACGCCTTCTCGCTCGGCGTGGGCCGGAGCCAGCGGGTCCTGTTCGAGGCCCCGCTGGACGGACGGACCACCGTCGACGGCGCGGTGGGCGACGACGACGTCCTGTGGCTGCCGGTATCGCCCGGGAGCGTGCAGTACGGTGCCGCCTTCAGCGCCGAGGCGGCGGGCGACCTGCTCGTCGACGCGGCGATGTGGCAGGGGATGGTCAACCAGCAGTACCGCCTGCTGTCGGCTCTGGACCGCTGGATCGAACAGCTCGAGCGCGCCCACGAGGACCGGACCGCCGCGGGCATGAAGGCGGGCGAGGCCGTCCGCAAGGAGGCCGACCAGGCGCTGCTCACCTCGATCGGCCGGCCCCGGAAGGGCCCGACGCCCGCGGCGGGCGCCTCGGACGACGCCGTGTACGCGGCCTGCCTGCTGGTGGCCCGCGACTCCGGGATCGTCCTGGGCGAGCCCCCGGCGGGCGGGGCGGTGAGCGACCGGGCCGACCCCGTGGAGCGGGTCGCGGTCGCCTCGCGCGTCCGCACCCGGACGGTGCGGCTCGACGGACGCTGGTGGCGGGAGGACTACGGACCGCTGGTCGGCCGTCGGGCCGCGTCCGGAGCGCCGGTCGCCCTGCTCCGGCGCCGGGGCCGCTACGAGGCGGTCAACCCGCTCACGGGGCGGCGCAGCCGTGTGGACGGCTCCTCGGCGCAGGGGTTCGACGAGCGCGCCGTGATGTTCTACCGGCCGCTGCCGGAACTGCCGTTGAACAAGCGGCAGCTTCTGCGGTTCGGCCTGTTCGGCACCCGGGGCGACCTGCGGAGGCTGGTCCTGGCGGGGCTGGTGACCGTGGCGCTGGGGGCGCTGGTGCCGGTCGCGACCGGCAGGGTGCTCGGGGTGTACGTGCCCCGCGCCCAGAACGCCCTCATCGTGCAGGTGTCCTTGGCCGTCATCATCTCCGGGGTGGTCTCGGCGGCCTTCATGCTGCTGCAGAACCTCACGATCCTGCGGATGGAGGGCCGGATCGAGAGCACGCTCCAGCCCGCTGTCTGGGACCGGCTCCTGCGGCTGCCGACGAAGTTCTTCATTGAGCGCTCCACGGGAGAACTGGCGAGCGCGGCGATGGGGGTGAGCTCCATCCGCAGGGTGCTGTCGGGCACCGGTCCGGTCGTGGTGCAGGCGGGCACCCTCGGGGCGATGAATCTGGGGTTGCTGCTCTGGTTCAGCGTGCCGCTGGCACTCACCGCCGTCGCGATGCTCGTGGTCATCGCCGGGGTGTTCCTCACGATGGGCCTGTGGGAGCTCCGTTGGCAGCGCCGGCTGGTCGTGCTGGGCAACAAGCTCAACAACCAGGCGTTCCAGACGCTGCGCGGTCTGCCCAAGCTGCGGGTCGCGGCGGCGGAGAGCTTCGCGTACGGGGCGTGGGCGGCGGAGTTCGCCCGCAGCCGCGAGCTGCAGAAGCGGGCGGGCCGGATCAAGAACATGACGACGGTCCTCAACGCGGTCTGTCTGCCGCTGTGTTCGCTGGTGATCTTCGTCCTGCTGGCGGGTCCCGCCCGCGGGTCCCTGACGGCCGCCGAGTTCCTGACCTTCAACACGTCCGTGACGATGCTGCTGACGGCCGTCACCCAGCTCACCGGTGCGTTCGTGTCCGCGGCCGCCGTGCTGCCGATGTTCGAACAGATCAGGCCGGTGCTCGACGAGGCTCCCGAGGTACGCGGCGCCAGCACCCAGCCGGGCGAGCTGTCCGGCGAGATCGAGGCCCGGGGTGTGTCCTTCCGCTACGCCGAGGACGGTCCGCTCGTCCTCGACGACGTGTCGCTGACCGTGCGCCCGGGCGAGTTCGTCGCGGTCGTCGGCCCGAGCGGTTGCGGCAAGTCGACCCTGCTGAGGCTCCTCATCGGCTTCGACAAGCCGGTCGCGGGCAGCGTCCTGTACGACGGCCAGGACCTGACGGCGCTCGACCAGGCGGCCGTGCGCCGTCAGTGCGGGGTCGTCCTGCAGAACGCCCAGCCTCTGTCCGGATCGATCCTGGACTGCATCTGCGGCGCCGAGGTCTTCACCCAGGAGGAGGCGTGGGAGGCCGCCGCGATGGCGGGGCTGGCCGAGGACATCAAGCGTATGCCGATGGGACTGCACACCATGATCTCCGGTGGCGGCACGATCTCCGGCGGGCAGCGTCAGCGGCTGATGATCGCCCAGGCGCTCGTACGGCGTCCCCGCATCCTGTTCTTCGACGAGGCCACCAGCGCGCTCGACAACGAGACCCAGCGCACGGTGATCGAGAGCACCAGGTCCCTGCGCGCCACCCGGCTCGTCATCGCGCACCGGCTGTCCACGGTCATGGACGCCGACCGCGTGATCGTCATGGCGGAGGGCCGGATCGTCCAGCAGGGGCCGCCCGCCGATCTCCTCGCGGACAGGGGCGGGCGGCTCCATGAACTGGTACGACGCCAGATGGGCTGAGCGGCCGGCCGACGGCGTCACCCGCGTCGCGCTCCGGCCGGCGTCGGGTTCTCAGGACGCGGAATCGAGGAACGTCAGTCGCGAGGCGCCCTCCTCGATCAGCGGGGCGAGAGCCGTGTTGAACGGTTCGGCGTACGGCGCCGTGAGGTGGCGCCGGAAGGCCGCCTCGTCCTCGTACGTCTCGAAGATGACGTAGGCACGAGGGCTGGACGCACGGGTGCAGACCTCGAAGGACAGGTTGCCGGCCTCCTCGCGCACCGTTCGGGCGTACTCCCGCAGCAGGCGCGCGACCTCCTCCCGCGCTCCCTCGCGGGCGGTGAACTCGGCGAGCAGGGTCTTCTTCACGTGCGGTCCCTTCCGGTCGGTCGTCACTCGCGTCACCTGCGGGAGGAGCCGAGATGCCAGACGCGGGCCCGGTCCAGCCGCACCGAGCCGTTCTCGGCGAAGACCTCCACTCCCTGGCTGGCGGGATCGGGGAATACCTGGTCGGTGATCACCGCTTCGCCGTCGCCGCCGAAGACCTCGACGGACGACCGGTCGACCAGGATCCGCAGCTTCACCTTGCCCTTCTCGGCCCGCAGCGGCGCCCGCTGGACGCCGGGGAAGGTGTCGCTGAAGTCCACGGCCCCGGATCGGGTCCGGTCCACGTACAACTCCTGTGTCGTGGTGTCGTAGCCGATGACGGTCTCCTCTCCGCCGGCACCGGTGCGCACCTTGATCCCGAACCGGTCCGCGTCCGCGAGGGAGAAGGCCGCCTCTATGTCGAGCGCCCCGCCCTTGGCCGCGCCGTCCCCCAGGGGCTGTGACGTGCTGGTCACCGTGGTGGTGCCGGCCGACGCCGGGCGGCCCTCACGCAGGGAGGTCAGGCCGCTCACCGGCCGGCTGGTCAGCTTGATCCGGCCGTCCACGGTGCGCAGAGCCATCTGGCGCGGGACACTCTGCGCGCCGCGCCAGGGGGACGTGGGGACGGAACCGCTGTACTCCCAGTTGTTCATCCAGCCGATCATGTTCCGCTCGCCGCCCGGCGCGTTCTCCCAGGACACGGCCGCGTAGTAGTCCTTGCCGTAGTCGGCCCAGTCGGCGCGCTGGAGGGCGGACCTGGCGGGCGTCGCGGCCGCGGTGAACCGGTCGGCCATGATCTGGCCCCAGCCGCCGGTGTTCATGTCGACGATCTGGATCCGTGCCTGCTTGCCGGCGTACGGACGCATGTCGATGGAGGCCCAGTCCAGCGTCTCGCTGTCGGAGCCGGTGGCGCTGCCGACGACCTCCCCGTCGACGACCAGGTTGACGGCCGTCTCCCTGGAGACGGGCTGGGCCCGGGTGTCGGAGAGCACGATGTGGTCGACGTTGAGGTGGCCCCAGCCGCCGGTGTTCTGGTCGACGATCTTGATCTGCGCCCTCTTGCCGACGAGTTCGCGGACGTCCCAGGAGTCCCAGTCGAGTGCCTCGCCGTCGTGTCCGGTGGCGCTGCGCACCACCTTGCCGTCGACGAGGAGTTCGACCGCGGTGGGTTCGGCCCGGCTCGCGGGATGGTTGCCGCCGCCGATGAGGAAATCGATGTAGTTCTTGTCGATGGTGAACTCCGGCGAGGCCAGGCTGCCGGTCGTGGAGTCGCCGTTCAGGAACGAGTTGGCCAGTCCGCCGCCGAGGAAGCCGGTGACCTCCTGCTGTCCGGCGTGGCCGCCGGTGGCCGGTGCGGTTCCGAAGGCATCACCCGTGACCGCCCAGCCGCCGTAGGTGCCCCCTTCGAAGTCGGCGAGGACCGTCCCCTCGGGCACGGGCCCCCGTTCCTGCACGGTGCCGGCCCGGTGGGGGTGGCGTCCCCCGGCGATCTTGAAGTTGAGGTAGGGGCTGTCGACGGTGAAGGCCGGGGACGAAAGGGTCCCGGTGCCGCCGTCACCCGCGTAGAAGCTGTTGGCGAGGCCCTTCCCCTCGAATCCGGTGACGGGCCCCTGCCCGGTCAGCGCACCGGCCGCCGGCCCCTGGCCGAAGGCGGTGCCGGTCGTCGTCCAGGCGCCGAAGCCGGAGTCCTCGAAGTCCTGCACGACGGTGCCGGTGGGCGGGGTGTAGGAGCCCTTGTCGTCGGCGGTGAACTTCGTGCCGTCGAAATCACCGACGAAGTACTGGGCGCCGGAGCCGCCGGCGATGCCGCCGGGGTTGATGTTGACGACCAGGACCCACTTGATGTTCTTCTTGTTCCCGTCGACCGCGAGGGGGAAGAGGTCGGGGCACTCCCACACGCCGCCCGTCGCGCCGGCCGGCCCGAACTCGCTGAGCCGGTCCCAGTCCTTGAGATTCTTCGAGGAGTAGAACCGCACCTTGTGCTCGGTGGACAACGACACCGTCATGAGCCAGCTCCCGGTCGGCGCGTACCACTGGACCTTGGGGTCGCGGAACTCCTTGGAGCCGATGTCGATGACGGGGTTGCCGTCGTACTTGGTGAACGTACGGCCGCCGTCGTTGCTGTAGGCGAGCGACTGGGCCTGCGTGCCGCTGCCCTTGTCGTGGCTGGTGTAGATCGCCACCATGGGCGGGTTCTTCTTGGTGCCGAATCCGGTGGTGTTGTTCCAGTCGACGACCGCGCTGCCGGAGAACACCATCTCCTCGTCGTCGTGGGACAGGGCGAGCGGCAGCTCCTTCCAGTGCACCAGGTCGGTACTCACCGCGTGCCCCCAGGACATGTCGCCCCAGGAGCTGCCGTTCGGGTTGTACTGGTAGAAGAGGTGGTACTCGCCCCGGTAGTACACCAGGCCGTTGGGGTCGTTCATCCAGTTCTTCTGCGGCGTGTAGTGGAACAGGGGCCGGTAGGTCTCGCTGTACGTCCCGGTGCCGGAGGCGACGGCCTGGGGGGCCAAGAGCGCGGCGGACAGGGCGCATACGGTCGCCGTCGCGGCGATCATCCGCGTGCGGGCGTGCCGGGATACGGATCTGGAGGTCATGGTGTCTCCTGGGCTGCGGCCGTCTCCGCAGGCGGGTGCGCCCCGGCTGCGTACGGAACGGAAAGGGAGGCCCTGCCGACGCAGGGGCATCGCGTCGGCCGACGAATGTCATCGTTGACTTATGTCAGCGATGACACCGGGTGCAGCCGATGATGGGCGCACTCCGGCCGACGCGTCAACGGCTGGGACGCGTTCTCCCCGGCGCGGCCGGACTGCCCGTCACGTACGGGTCCGCCGCCTCCCACGCGGGCAACTGGCTCCGCCAAGGAGGGTTCGGTCCGACGACCGAGCAGGTCAGGGCCGCGACCTGGGCGGCGAACAGACAGGCTTCCGCCACCTCGTCCAGACGGAGACCGGTCAACCGCCCCCCGAGGAGCCCGCGCGCACCGAGGTGGTGCAGCAGACCCGCGGTGAAGGAGTCACCCGCCCCGACCGTGTCGACGACCCGCGCCGTCACGGCGGGCACGTGCACCCGCTCGCCGTCCAGCGAGACGAGAGCGCCCTCGGCGCCTCGCGTGACCACGATGAGCCGCGCGCCGGCCGCGTGCCAGACGTCGCACGCCCGGTCGAGGGGCGTGTGCGGCAGAAGGAGCCCGAGGTCGTCCTCGCTCAGCCGCAGTATGTCCGCGAGGGCGCACCAGTGCCGCAGCCTCGCGCGGTAGGTCGCGGGATCCACCAGCAGCGGCCGGACGTTGGGATCGATGCTGACGGTGGTCCGGGACGCGGCTCCCGCCAGGAACTCCTCCACCACCGCCGCCCCGGGCTCCTGGACCAGGGCGAGCGACCCCGTGTGCAGGCAAGCGGTGGAGGACAGGTCGACGCCGGCCAGTTCGGCGCTCGACCACTGCCAGTCGGCCGTGCTCTGCGCGTGGAACGCATACGCGGCCTGTCCCCGGGCGTCGAGCTCCGCCACCGCCAGGGTGCTCGGCTCCGACGCCACGACGGCGTCCGACAGGTCCACCCCCGAAGCTTCGAGACGGGCCCGGAACAGCCGGCCGAACACGTCCCCGGACAGCCGCGCGAGGAAGCGGGACGGAGTGCCCAGCCGGGCCAGCGCCACGGCCGTGTTCGCCGGCCCGCCACCGGGCAGTACATGCAGGTCGAGCTCATGCGGAGCGCTTGCGGGCCGGGTGAACGCGTCCGCGACGCATTCGCCCAGCACGGTGATCTGACGCGGAGTCATGGGCTGCTCTTCTCTGACGAACGGACGGGGCGAGCCGAGTACGTCGCGGCGCGGACGTGGCGGCTGCGGAAGAACGATGGCCGAGGACGTTGCCGATTCGTTACAGCGGTAAGGCATTGACGTGCCCGGGAGACGGAGTCCATCATCCTCGGCAAGCAGTGTCAACGATGACATAAGTCAACGATGACACCCCGGGTCGGCATGCTTCGATGCCGGCCGAGCCGCGCGCGATCCCGCAGGAGTCGTTCATGCCTCGCACCATTCGTCTGACCCCCTCCCTGATCAGAGCCGCCGCCTGCACGGGCATCGCGGCTCTCGCCCTGACAGCCTGCGGATCCGGCTCCGGCTCCGATTCGGCGGGCAACGGCTCGGACGGCGTCAAGGTCGGCCTGATCACCAAGACGGACACCAACCCGTTCTTCGTGAAGATGAAGGAGGGCGCGGAGAAGGCCGCCAAGGAGAGCGGCGCACAACTGATCAGCTCCGCAGGAAAGTTCGACGGGGACAACGCCGGTCAGGTCACCGCGATCGAGAACATGATCGCCGTGGGGGTGAAGGGCATCCTGATCACCCCGAGCGACTCCCAGGCGATCGTGCCGGCCCTCGCCAAGGCACGGGCCAAGGGGATTCTGGTCATCGCCCTGGATTCCCCCACCGACCCCGAGAGCGCCGTCGACGCCCTCTTCGCCACCGACAACGTGAGGGCCGGGGAGATGATCGGCTCCTACGCCAAAGCCTCGATGAAGGGCAAGAAGGCCAAGATAGCCACCCTCGACCTGGCGCCGGGCGTCGCCGTCGGCGTCCAGCGCCACAACGGCTTCCTCAAGGGCTTCGGTGTCGGCGAGAAGGACCCGGCGATCGTCTGCTCGCAGGACACCGGAGGCGACCAGGCCAAGGGCCAGACCGCGATGGAGAACTGCCTTCAGAAGGCACCCGGCATCAACGTCGTCTACACCATCAACGAGCCCGCAGCCCTGGGCGCGTACACCGCGCTGAAGGCCAAGGGCCGGGAGAAGGACGTCCTGATCGTCTCCGTCGACGGAGGCTGCACCGGGACGCGGGCGGTCAAGGAGGGCAAGATCGCCGCGACCTCCCAGCAGTATCCGCTGAAGATGGCCGCGGAAGGCGTCGGGGCCGTCGTGAAGTACGCCGGGAACGGCAGGAAGGCGACCGGTTACACCGACACCGGCGTCAGCCTGATCACCGACAAGGCCCAGGCGGGGGTCACGTCGAAGGACACCGCCTACGGCCTGGACAACTGCTGGGGCTGAGCCGACCGCCTCCCGAGCAGCCGCCGTCCGAAACCCGCCGGCGGGGCGGCCGGCCCCGCCCGGTCAGGGACGGCCGCCCCTCCGTCCTCCCCCGAGGACCACCGCTTTTCCGACAAGGACTTCGTATGACAGCCACCACCGCGCCGTACGCCGGACTCAAGACGCCGACCACGGCCCGCAGACTCCTCACCGCGCCCACCACCGGCCCTCTGGCCGCCCTCCTCCTCGCCTGTGCGTTCTTCTCCCTGTCGACGGACCAGTTCCTCACGGGCGGGAACTTCTCGCTGATCGTGCAGCAGGTCATGGTCGTCGGCACCCTGGCCATCGGCCAGACACTGATCATCCTCACGGCCGGCATCGACCTGTCGTGCGGTGCCGTGATGGCGTTCGGCAGCATCGTGATCGCCAGGATGGCGGCCGAGGGCACCCTGCCCCCGCTGCTGGCCGTCACGGCGGGCCTGGTCGTCTGCGGCGGCTTCGGGCTCCTCAACGGGCTTCTGGTGCAGAAGATCCCGCTGCCGCCGTTCATCGTGACGCTCGGCATGCTCAACGTGGCGTTCGCCCTGACACACATCTACTCCGAAGAACAGACCGTCACCGGCCTGCCCGGGCCGCTGACCGCCCTCGGAGAGACCTTTCCGCTCGGCCGCACGGACATCACCTACGGCTCGCTGGTCACCATCGGCCTCTTCCTCCTCCTGGCCTACGCCCTCGGCAACACCGGCTGGGGCCGCCATGTCTACGCCCTGGGCAACAGCCAGGAAGCCGCACGCCTCAACGGCATCCGCACCTCCCGCCTGACCATCGGCATCTACACCGTGGCCGGCGTGCTGTACGGCCTCGCGGCCCTGCTGCTCATCTCCCGTACCGGGGTGGGCGACCCGCAGGCGGGACAGACCGAGAACCTCGACAGCATCACCGCCGTGGTCCTCGGCGGCACCAGCCTCTTCGGCGGACGCGGCTCGGTCCTGGGCACCTTCATCGGTGTCCTCATCGTCGGCGTCTTCCGCAACGGCCTCCAGCTGATGGGCGTGGCCTCCATCTACCAGACCCTGATCACCGGGATCCTCGTGATCCTCGCGGTGACCGTCGACCAGATGTCCCGGAGGAAGGCCCGATGACCGCCACCACTCCCACCCCCGTTCTCCAGGCCCGCGGTCTGGTCAAGCGCTACGGACACGTCACCGCCATCGACGGCGCCGACTTCGACCTGATGCCCGGCGAGGTCCTCGCGGTCATCGGCGACAACGGAGCCGGCAAGACCAGCCTGATCAAGGCGCTCACCGGCGCCGTGACCCCGGACGCGGGCGAGATACGCCTCAACGGTGAACTCATCCGGTTCACCGGGCCGCAGAGCGCACGCGCACACGGCATCGAGACGGTCTACCAGGACCTGGCGGTCGCCGCCTCGATGGACATCGCCTCGAACATGTTCCTGGGACGCGAACTGCGCCGGCCCGGCATCCTCGGCAGCGCCTTCCGCATGCTGGACAAGAAGCGGATGCGTCAGGAGGCCGCGGAGCACATGGCCGACCTCAAGATCGGACTGCGGTCACTCACGCAGGCGGTCGAAACCCTCTCCGGGGGACAGCGGCAGGCCGTGGCCGTCGCACGCTCGGTCGCCTGGGCGCGCAGCGTCGTCGTCATGGACGAACCCACCGCCGCCCTGGGCGTCAAGGAATCCGGGCAGGTCCTCGACCTGATCCGCCGGGTCCGCGACAAGGGCATGCCCGTGGTCCTGATCAGCCACAACATGCCCCACGTCTTCGAGATCGCCGACCGGATCCACGTCCACCGGCTGGGCCGCCGCGCCGCCGTGATCAAACCCTCCGACCACACCATGGCCGAAGTCGTCGCCATCATGACCGGAGCGCTGACCCTCGATGGAGCCGGAGGTACTGTCATAGCGGATTCCGAGGCCGCGGAGGCGGCGGGAGTCCAGGCCACCTGACCCGACGCACCACTCACAGGTTCCGGCCGAGGCCGCGGCCGGAACCGACGAGCACAGGGAGATCCCCGCTCCATGGCAGCGAACCGCCGCCCCACCCTGGCCGACGTCGCCCGAGAAGTAGGCGTCAGCGCCAAGACGGTCTCCCGGGTGCTCAACGAGGACGGACCCGCCTCGGCCCGGACCAGGGAACAGGTGCTCGCCGCCGTGGCCAAGCTCGGCTTCCAGCCGAACCTGATGGCTCGCAACATCCGTGTCGGCGGTCCCGACACGACCATCGGCCTCGTCGTGCCCGACCTCGGCAACCCGTTCTTCGGAGCGGTGGCCGGCGGCATCGAGGACGTCGTGCGGGACCGCGGCCTGACGCTGCTCATGGGGGCCTCCGCGGACGAACCCGCACGCGAACGGGAACTGACCGACACGTTCCTCGCCCGCCGCATCAGCATCCTGATGGTCATCCCGTCCGTCGGCTCCGACCACTCCCACCTGCGGACCCACCGGAGCACGGGGCTGCCCGTCGTCTTCGTCGACCGGCCGGGAGCCGGGCTGGCCACGGACAGCGTCGTCAGTTCCAACCGTGCCGGAGCGCACGAGGGTGTCGCCCACCTGATCGCCCACGGCCACCGCCGCATCGGCTTCGTCGGCGACCTCCCCACCAACCTCTACACCCGCCGTGAACGGCTGGCCGGATACCGCTCGGCCCTGGCAGAAGCCGGCCTCCCCCACGACCGTTCCCTGGTCATCAACGCCCACGACCAGCACGGTGCCGCCCTCTGCACCTCCCGCCTGCTGGAGTCGGCGGATCCCCCCACCGCCCTGTTCGCCGGGAACAACATCGTCGCCCTGGGGATGGTCGCCGAACTGGCCCGCAGCAAGCGCAAGGACGTCGCCGTGGTCGCCTTCGACGACGTACCGCTCGCCGAAGCCCTCGAACCCGCCCTGACCGTCGTGGCCCAGGACCCGGAGGAGATCGGCCGGAAGGCGGCGGAGACCGCCCTGGCACGCCTGGACGGCGACCGCTCCCGCGCCCGCACCCTCACCGTGCCCACCCGGCTGATCATCCGCGGATCGGGAGAACTCACCACGCCGATGGCGCGGGAAGGCTGAGACGGGGCGGACGGAGGGAGCGGGGCGGCCCCGCCGGCGTGGTCATGGCCGGTAGCGTGATCATGTGCCGCATGGAGGGTCCATGTGTCCGGACTGCCCGTGCGGGGGCCCGGTGGCGAGCGAGGGAACCGTGATGAGCGAACCGACGAAGCCGGGAGTCGAGGTTCCCGGGGGTGACGCGCCCACCGAGCTGACAGTCCGGGACCTCGTGATCGGAGACGGACCCGAGGCCCAGCCGGGCAGGGTCGTCCACGTCCACTATGTGGGGGTCACGTTCGCGTCGGGCAGAGAGTTCGACTCCTCCTGGGAGCGGGGCCGCCCGTTCAAGTTCGCCGTGGGCGGTGGCAAGGTCATCAAGGGCTGGGACCGGGGAGTGCGGGGAATGAGGGCCGGTGGCCGACGCGAGATCATCGTTCCCCCGCGTCTTGGATACGGCAGGCAGTCACCCTCTCCGTTGATCCCGGCGGACTCGACGCTGATCTTCGTCGTGGACCTGCTCACCGTCGCGGGTGGGCCGCCCGAGCGACGCCCGGCCTGACCGGCTCGGCCCGCACGTGGAGGGACAGGCCCCACGAAGGGCGCGACGCCGCCACGCCGGGCTGGACGAAGGCCATCGCCACCTTCAGTGGACACTCCCGGTCGTCCCGAGCCTGCCCGGGACGCCCGACGCGGTGGACGCCCCCGGTGTCTGACGAGCCGTGTCGGTCATCCGGTGCTCCGGGCCCCTCAGCTCGCGCTTGAGGATCTTGCCGGTGGCATTCATGGGCAGGACATCGCGGAACTCCACGAGACGGGGGTACTTGTAGCCGGCCATCTCGTCCCTGCACCAGCCGATCAGCTCCTCCTCGGTGAGCGTCGCTCTCGGAGCGCGGACCACGCACGCCTTGACCTCCTCGCCGTGACGGTCGTGCGGGACACCGATGACGGCCGCCATGCGCACGGCGGGGTGGGTGAGCAAAACCTCCTCGATCTCCCGCGGGTACACGTTGAAGCCACCGCGGATGATCATGTCCTTGGCGCGGTCCACGATGTAGAACCATCCGTCGGCGTCGCGGCGGGCCAGGTCTCCGGTGCGGAACCATCCGTTGCGCATCACCTCGGCGGTCGCCTCGGGCTGGTTGTAGTACCCCTTCATGGTGTTGTGGCCACGGATGACGACCTCGCCGATGGCGTCCGCGCCCTGGACCGGTGTCCCGTCCTTGTCGACCAGGTCCACCTCGACGCCCCAGACGGGGCGCCCGATGGAGCCCGGACGCGCCTCCTCGCCGGGCGGCACGAAGGTGGCCACAGGGCTGGTCTCCGAGAGGCCGTAGCCTTCCATGATCGTGACCCCGAACCGTTCACGGAAGCGGCGGTGGATCTCGGCCGGCAGTGCCGACGCTCCCGACCCGGCCATCCGCAGGTTCTTGGCGATCAGTGACAGGTCGACACCGGGCGCCTCCTCTTCGAGCAGCGCCCAGTACATCGTGGGAACGCCCGCGAAGAACGTGACGGCATGACGCTGCATCAGGGCCAGGGCCGAGCGGCCGTCGAAGCGTGGCAGCAGCACGAGCGTCGCCCGGGAGGCGATGCCGGCGTTCATCTGGACGACCTGGCCGAAGGAGTGGAAGAGCGGCAGGGTGATCAGGTGGACGTCATGCTCGACCTCGCCGAACAGCTTGTGACAGGTGAGGACGTTGAGCACCAGATTGGAGTGCGTGAGCTCCGCGCCCTTGGGGCGGCCGGTGGTGCCGGAGGTGTAGAGGATGACCGCGGTGTCGGAGGAGTCGGTGGCCGCCGTCTCGAAGTCTGCACTCTGGTCGGCCAGGGCCGCGGTCAGGGTCTCGGCGCCCTCGATCGGGGAGTGGGCGCTGGTGGCGGTCATCAGGAAGAAGTTGTCGCAGCCGGGGGTCTCACCGAAGCCTGACCACCCCTCCTGCCCCGTCGGGAGGTCCGCAGTGCCCTCGAAGCAGAAGTACGCCTTCGCTTCGGAGTCGGCGAGATGGTAAGCGATCTCCCGGCCCTTGAGCAGCACGTTGAGCGGGACGACCACCGCGCCGGCCTTGAGGATGCCGTAGTAAACGACCGGGAACCAGGGGAGGTTCGGGCAGGACAGTGCGACCTTGTCTCCGGGCTGGATACCGCGCGACCGCAGCAGGCCGGCAACCCGCCGGGCGGTCGCGTCGAGCTCGGCGTAGGTCAGCCGCTGGGTGCCCAGCACGACGGCGGTGCGCTCGGGGACGGTGCGGGCGCTGTTCTCCAGCAGGGTGGCGAGATTGAGCACGAGGTCTCCGTTGGGGAGTCTTCGGCGGGCGCCGAAGGGGTGGCGGATACGGGGCAGGGAGGGCCGCGGGCGACCGAGGGTCAGCCCCGCAGCGCGGAGGCGAAGAGAGCGGGCAGCTTGACGAGGCTCGGCGCGGCCGTGAAGCGGATGAGGCGTTGCACCGTCGTCAGTGCGGTGCGGTTGGTGACGAAGTACGGGGGGCGGGGCGACAGGGAGGGGTCGCCCGTGACCAGCCCGCGCGGAGCGGGCGCGAAGGGTGCGCGCAGCACCGTCTTCTCGACGTCCGCGAGCATGAACGCGTTGTGCACGAAGCCGATGCCGCTGCCGATGTCCTGCCGGGTGTGGCCGGGGAAGGCGCCCCACGGGGTGTAGCCGAGCAGGAACCCCACCCCCGACCAGCAGTTGACGCCCAGGGTGCCGTAACGCAGACCGGCGATGGCGGTGCGCACCGCCTCCACGTGGGCCTTCTCGGTCCTCGGGTGGACGATCAGGGTGGCTCCGAGGGTGCCGGGCAAGGTGTCGTTGGCGAAGTCGACGGCGTGGCGGAGGAACTCGGCCGGGGTCGCGCCGGGCAGGCGTACGACGCCCAGGGCGCTGCCGAAGACCTCGTCGGCGATCAGAACGTCGTCGTGGTGGTCGGTGATGTCGGGGACGAGCAGTCGGCAGTCCTCGCCGTGCGTCTCCGCCTGGGGATGTGCCTCGCGTACCGCGGCGAGACGGCCCGCGGCGCCGGGGTAGTAGTCGGTGCGCGGCGGCAGCTCGCGCAGCACCCGCCGGATCTCGTCGAGCAGCCGCTCGGTGCCGTCCCAGTCGCGCGGCAGGACCAGGATCTGGCTGGCGATGCAGTTATGGCCCGAGTTGTTCATCTTGCTGGTGACGATGTGTTCGGCCTGGAAGCGGAAGTCGGCGTCGCTCCACGGGCCCGGGGCCACGATGCAGGGGCTGACGCCGCCCAGTTCGCTGCTGAACGGCTTGGCGATCAGCGGGAGATCGTCGCGGCGGCGCTGTTCGGCGTCCTCGTCGGTGCCCCAGACGATGGCGTCGTAGGTGCGGTCGCTGCCGGTGACGTGAATGGCGTCGACGCCGTCGTGGCGCGTGAGATACGCGCCCTCGGCCGCGCCGCCGTCGACGAAACGAAGCCAGCCCCGTTCGACGAACTCGGCGAAGACGTACTCGAAGTGGGGGCGCAGATACGCGTTGACCGGGTTCATCTTGGCGATGACCACCTGGCCCTCGGCGTAGAGCTTGTGCAGGATGTCCAGCGCGGTGATCGCGGCGACGTTGCCGGCGCCGAGCACCAGGGCCACGGCCGGCTTCCCCTGCCTGCCGCGGTACTCGCCCGCGGCGCGCGTCCGCGCCTGCTCCGCCGTGATGCCGGGGCGCATCCACACACGCGCTCGGAAGCCGTTGAGCAGCAGGGTGTCCCAGCCGGTGGCGGGGAAGACGTCCACGTGGGTGCGGCCGTTCTCCTCGTGGACTGCCCTGGCGTCCAGCGGATCCCTGCCCGCTGCGATCCGTCGGAGGACGTGCAGAAGCGCCGCGGTGTTCTGGACCAGGGCCCACGGGCCGCCCATCCAGTCTTCCGCCGCCCAGGGGGAGGCTGGTTCGTACCCCTTCGCCCCGGAGCCCGCAGCGGCCATCTCGGCCGCACGCGCGACCACGCGCGGCTGCAACGCCTCCAGGAGAGCGATGCGTTCGGTGAGCGGGAGGGTGGACCAGGACTCGGCGTTGCCGCGTACGTCGGCCACGGTGCGGTCGAGGAAGGAGGTGTCGAGGGCGCTGGTGTTCAACGTCGTCCCTTGCGGAAGGTCGGGCGGGGGAAGAGCGGGGTACGCCCCGTGCGTTGCGCGGGGAGCAGGGCCGTACCTGTCGTCACACATAGAGCAGGCGGGCGTCACGGGCGGGGTTGATCAGCGTGACGGCGGCAGTTCCACCCACAAGAAGCACGGCACCGGTGATCAGGACGGCGTACTGGTAGCCACCCACTCCGTGGGTGTCCACCAGGCTGCCGATCAGCGTCGGGGCGATCAGGCCGGCAGTGGTCACCACAGCGTTCATGATGCCCAGGGCGCCGCCGCGACGATGGGCGGGAGCCAGCTCCATGATGGTGGTGGCGGCGATGCTGCCCATCGCTCCGGACAGGCCGAACGCGCCGGCCAGCAGCACGACGGCCAGGGCACCCGCCGGGACCACGGGCAGGACCAGACAGGAAACGCCGGACACGAGGAGGAGGACGCCGCCGACCCAGCCGCGGGCCCACCGGCTCGCGATTCCGCGGCGCAGCATCCATCCGGTCAAGCCCGCCTGTCCGAGCACCAGGATTCCGCTCAGGCCCCAGAACAGCATCAGCAGCCGTGTGGACGCCGCCGAGGAATAGCCCAGCCCGTCACGGAGGTAGGAAGGGAGCCACACCAGGGCGAAGGCGATCACCCAGTAGGTGCTGAAGTAGCCGATCGTGACACCGATCCAGGTGCGGGTCGCAAGGATCCGCCGGTACGGCATCGTGGCCTGTTCACGGCCCGCGGTCCCGGTTCTCTCACCCGTCCCCCGCACGTCTTCGGAGGCCGCCTCGGCGGGGGGTTCGATGTCCGCCGCGGCCGCGTACGGCCCCTCTCCGCCGAAGGGAATCCACAGCAGCGTCCACACCACGCCGGCCAGCGCCACCGCGGCGACGGCCGAGCGCCAGCCGTGATGGTCGATCAACCACGTCAGCACGGGAGCGGCGACCAGGACCCCCAGCGTGATCCCCAGGACGATCAGCGCCCCGGGCAGGTTACGCCGGTGGTTGGGGAACCAGGACAGGGTCGTCTGCTGGGCGACCGGGTAGGCGGGACCCTCGGCGGCGCCGAGGAGCACACGTGAGGCGATGAGCGCCGCCAGCCCTCCACCGACGGCCAGCGGCGCCTGGGAGACGGACCACAGAACGGCCATGATCAGCAGCAGCCACTTCGGCCGTACGCGGTCGGCCAGCAGCCCGACGGCGGCACCCGAGACCGAGAACAGCAGGAAGAACGCACTGCTGGCCAGTCCGAACGCCGATGCGGACAGGCCGAGGTCCTGCCGGATCTGCTCCGCGGCCAGACCGAGCACGGACTTGTCGGCGAAATTGATCATCATGAAGACGACGAGCAGCACCGTGAGGATCCACGCGCGGCGTCCCGTTCTGCTCGGCGTCCTCGGGGGGCCGACGGGCAGAACGGGTGCGACGTCGGTGTCGGTGTCGGTCACAAGGGCTCCGCGGTGACTGGATGGGGAGGGGAGGAGGGGCCGGAAGCCGGGTCAGGAGAGCGGGACGCCGGCGATGGCTATGCGCTCCATGACACGGCGCTGCGGGAAGTAGTCGCTGATCGCGTAGTGCTGGGTGGCGATGTTGTCCCACACCGCGACCGAGCCCGGCTGCCAGCGAAAGCGGACCTGGTACTCGGGGATGCGGGCCTGGAGGACGAGCTCGTCCAGCAGCTCGCGGCTCTCAGGATCGGAGAGGCCGACGATCCGGGTGGTGAAGGGCTCGTTGACGTAGAGCACCTTGCGGCCGGTGCGCGGGTGGCGGACGACCACCGGGTGCTCGACGGCCGGCAGGTTCTCCCGGTGCGCCGCGCGCTGGCTCTCGTTCATCAGCGCTCCATGACTCACCACCCAGTCGTGCACGGCGGTGAGCCCTTCGATCCGGTCCTTCATGGCGTCGGTGAGGTTGTCGTAGGCGGCCGCCATGTCCGCCCACATGGTGTCGCCGCCGGCGGACGGGACTTCGATGGCGCGCAGCACGGAGCCGAGTGCCGGCGCGGCCATGAACGAGTGGTCGCTGTGCCAGATGTTCTCCGTGCCCATGACCATGGCGTCCTTGGCCAGGCGGGTGACCCCGGCGGTGTCGCCCTTGGGGAAGAAGGGGTTCTCCTCCGGCTCGCCCCACAGACCGGCGAACGCGAGCTGGGACTGCGGGTCGAAGGCGTCCTGGCCACGGAAGAAGAGCACCTTCCACTCCAGCAGGGCCTGCCTGATCTCCTCCGCCAGGTCCTCGCCGATCGGGCGCGAGAGGTCGACGCCGTCGATCTCGGCGCCGATGTGCGGGGTGAGCGGGCGGACGTCCAGGAGCCGGTAGTCGGGCTGGGCCGCACCCGGCGCCATCCGGTCGAGGGTGCGCTTGCCGTAGTGCATCAACGGCTTGTCGAGAGCAGGGGCGGGCGCGGTGACGGCGCTGTCCATGAGGGTCCTCCACAACGAGAGCAGAAATCGTTACGGGGAGTATCGTTATTGAGGTGTGGCGATGCAAGGGATCTGACGGCATGAAATGTGCGGCGGCGCAGAGCCTGCCGGACGCGTCAGGCGGCCGGGGCGACGGCGCGGGCGACGAGATCGACCAGGGCGTCCACGAAACGGGACTCGGGCATCTCCCGCTCACCGATCAGCCGGAAGAGCAGGGGTGCCGCCACCAAGGTGGCTGCGGCTCGGACATCGGTGTCCGGGTCCACGTCGCCGCGGGCGATCCCCCGTTCGAGGATGCGCCTGGTCTCACTCGTGATCCGCTCGGTGTACTCCGCGTACTGACCCCCAGCCGCACCCGCCTCGGCCGCCGCTCCGATCAGGCCCGCGATCAGCCGGCCCGACCCCGGCAGCCGATACGTCTCCAGACGGGCGGAGAGGACGAAGCGGAGCTCGGCGCGGAAGTCGCCCAGATCAGGCACCGACAGGGGGCCCAGACGGCTCTCGGCAGCGGCGATGATCAGATCCTGCTTGGTGGGCCACCGCCGGTACATGGCCGGCTTGCTCACCCCGGCGCGGGACGCGACGGCGTCCATCGTGACCGCCCCGATCCCCTGCTCGGTGACCAGGTCCACGACCGCGGTGAGGACCGCTCCGGTGACCCGCTCCTCGCGCGGGCGCCCCGGCCCTCGCACGGCCCCGTCCGGCTTCATATCCACCATGCCCAGAGCCTACGGTCTCCGCCGGGCCCCCCGGAACGAGGTGCGCTCGCCGACCGGCGCTCTCTGCGGGGGCCGCCGACGCCCTTGTGGTCGACCCGGTGCGCGATCGCACGGCGGGGCTGCCCCGCGTCCCGGCACGTGCCGCGTTCACCCGCACCGCGGCCCTGGTCACGCATGACCCCGGTGAACGGCCGCTGCTCCGGCTCCGCCGCGATCACCACCGTGAACTCCCCACCAGGACGCATCCAGTGATCGGGTCCCCAGGGCTCGCCCCCACGCGGACCATGTTGCTGGTGTCGTCGCTCACGCTCGCCCTGGACACGCTCGCACCCTGATCAGCAGGCGTAGGCGACGGCGCCGGCCGCAGCCTCTCCGTTCTCACTGCCCTGCTCCCTGATCGATCTCCGCAACGGCCTAGGTGCGGGAGCTGTCAGGCAAGAGACTTCTGTGACCGGAGCCCGTGCCGGGCGCACCGCGCAGGGGTGTGAACGGAGGCGCTCACGTGCCCTGGAGGCGTCGAGCCGTTTCCCCGGTGAAGCACCCCGCAAGGAACGCGCGGCTCACGCGCGGGGGACGAGTGTGCCCGTGAGGTGGTCGAGTGCGACGTGGGTGTGGAGGCGCACGCCGGTGGTCAACGTGTCGTCATCGGCGTAGAAGTGGGGGTTGTGGTTGAAGGCCATCCCGCGGCCGCCGGAAGCGGGCCGCAGTTGGCCGTCCGGGGCGAATTCCAGGTCCTGGACGCCGAGGAGGACGTACAGGCCGCCGTGGGTGTTGACGAACTCGGAGACGTCGTCGTATCCCAGGGTGGGTGGTGTCTGGACGACGCGCTCCTTTCCGACGGCGCGGCAGAAGGTGGGCAGCGCGGCGTCGAGCCATTCCTTGCGGTTGTGCACGGCGGGCACGCCCTGCAGGTATTCGGTGGTGGCGGTGCAGCCGTAGGCGGCGGCGCTGTGCCCGGCCAGGGTGGTCAGCCGCTCCTGCAGGTCGTTCATGTCGGCCTCGACGGAGCAGCGGATGGTGCCCCACAGGGTGACGGTCTCGCCGATGATGTTGAAGCGGCCGACGTCCTCGAGGTGGCCGATGGTCACGGTGACCGGGTCGGCTGCGGGGACCTGCCGGTAGAGCTGTCCGATGCCCGTGAGGATCGCACCGGCGACGGGCATCGGGTCGGCGCCCTCCCAGGGGGTGGAGCCGTGGACCTGACGCCCGGTGACGGTGATCCTGACGAGGCTGGAAGCGCCGAACTGGTTGCCCTCCCGGTAGCCGACGTACCCCTTGGGCAGGGGGACCACATGCATGCCGAAGACCATCGTGGGGACCGGTCCGGCGAAGACGCCCTGACGCAGCATCTCCCCGGCTCCGCCCGCCTCATCCACCGGCGGCCCCTCCTCGGCGGGCTGGAACACGAACAGGACGGTGCCCTGTAGATGTTCCCGCACCCCGGCCAGCACGGTCGCGGCGCCGAGCAGCATCGCCGTGTGGGCGTCGTGACCGCAGGCGTGGGAGACCGGGAAGGGACCACCGGGATAGTCCTCGTCGACCGTCTGCGCGGCGAACGGGGCACCGCAGAGATCCTTGACCGGCAGCGCGTCGATGTCGGCACGCAGGGCGACCACGCGGTCGCCGGGCCTGCCACCCCGCAGCACACCCACGACTCCGTGGCCGGCGATACCGGTGCGCACGTCGTCCAGACCGAGGGAACGCAGGTGGTCGGCGATCAGCCGGGCGGTGCGGGCCTCGCGGTTGGGCAGTTCCGGGTTCTGGTGCAGGTGCTGCCGCCAGGCGACCACCTGCTCGGCGACCTGTGCGGCCCGCCGGTCCAGCTCGTCATGGCTGAGCTCGGGCATCGGGCCTCCATGGACATCGACGAGTCCCTTCGACGCTAACCGGTCCCGCGGCCCGTGCGGCGACGGGACTGGGCTGTCCGGGCGACGCCCCGCCCCTCACAGCAGGCATCATCCGCGGCGGCGGGTACGCGTGCCCGGACCCGAGGCCCCGCGCACAGGCGCCGCCTCGCCGGGCGGAGCGGGCGTGTGCCAGGGCGAAGAGGGCGACCACGCCGGAGCAGCGCGCATCCGACCCCGCCACGTCGGGGACGCCCGTGCGGGCTTTTTGCTCATCCGTTCGGCCTCCGTGTACTCGCACTCCCTCACTGTCCCGCATCCCATGGGATCAGTGGGTGCAGGTGAGGAGCGCCGGACGGTGGGTACGCGAAGGGCTGATCGGTAACCGGGCACCGCGTGCCGCACCGGTCAGCGGAAAGAGGCGACAGCGACGATCGGTCGGGAAGCGGCCGAGACAACGACCCCTGCCGGATCAGTGAGCGAAAGGCGCAGCCGTGTACAGCCCCGACGGCCCCGTCGTCGACGCGGAGTCCCCGTGCCCGCTGCTCCGGCTCGGGACATCGGCCGTCCTGACGGCCGCGCGGATCGAGGACGCACGCAGCCACGAGCCCGGCTTCTCGGTCTCTCCGGCACGTTCGGTGACACCGGGCACCTCGTCCGTGCCGGCGCCCCGGGACGAAACGGCGGCGTTCGCGCCGGCCGTGCTCGGCCTGGGCGTACGCGGCGGTGCCGGTGGCCCGGCGGACACCCTCCCTCCGGCCGGCGCCGTCGGCGCGCCCGGAACAGCCGTGCCCGTGCTGGTCGTCCCGACCGGCGGAACCAGGCAGATCACCGAGAAGAACACGCCCCCTTCCAGGGGAGCAGAAAGGAGAGTGACCGCCATGGTCACCGTAACCCTCACGGAGACTCCCAGGGATGACGCCGCCGCGGTCTTCGGCGTCCTCCGGAAGGCGTTCCCCGCGCACGGATCCTCCGGCACGACTCCGCAGGAGGAACTGGGCGACCACCCGGCGGTGTGGACCGCCGAGTTCGAGGCGACCGGCCAGGAGGCCCGGACGGAGGCGGCCGCCTCCTCCTCCTTGAGCGCACCGGTCGCTGCCACGCTGCAGGGCTCTTACGTGGCGGTGGACCGGATCCGCGAGGTCCTGAGCGAGACGTTCGCCGTGGAGGAACTGGGAACGGCCTCGGGAGACCAGGAGAAGGAGGTCGACCTGCGGCTCCGGACCAAGTGACCGAGTGACCGAGGGTCCGGGGCCGCGCCACGCACGCCCTCGCACCCGGCCACCGGCCTCCCCCTTGCACGCCGTACACCCCCAGGGAGAAGAGCGACATGCTGCAAATCGGATACACGATGATGACCGAGCAAGCCGGCCCACGCGATCTCGTCAGCCATGTGGTCGGCGCGGAGCGGGCCGGCTTCGACTTCTCCGTCACCTCGGACCACTACTTCCCCTGGCTGGGCTCCCAGGGCCACGCCCCCTACGCCTGGAGCGTGCTCGGGGCCGCCGCGCAAGCCACCGAACGCATCCCGCTGATGACCTACGTGACCTGCCCGACCAAGCGCTATCACCCGGCCGTGGTCGCGCAGAAGGCGGCCACGATGCAACTGCTCTCCCAGGGCCGCTTCCGGCTGGGACTCGGCTCGGGCGAGAACCTCAACGAACACGTCACGGGCGACGGCTGGCCCTCCGCCCACGTCCGTCTGCAGATGCTGGAAGAGGCCGTGGAGATCATTGGCGCCCTCCTCTCCGGGGAGACGGTCGAGCACCACGGCGCTCACTTCGACGTGTCGAACGCCAAGCTGTGGGACCTTCCCGATTCGCCCCCTCCCCTCGGCATCGCCGTGTCCGGCGAGCGCTCCTGCGACCTCGCCGGCCGCCGGGCCGACCTGCTGATCGCCACCGAACCCAAACAGGAGTTGATCACCGCGTTCGAGCGGCACGGCGGCGGGGGCAAGCCGAAGGTCGGCCAGCTGCCCATCTGCTACGACACCGACCGCGATGCGGCGATCGCCCGCGCCCACGACCAGTTCCGCTGGTTCAGCGGTGGGTGGCCGGTCAACTCGGAACTCCCGAACCCGGCCGGGTTCGCCGGTGCCACGCAGTTCGTCCGGCCCGAGGACGTGGCCCGGTCCATTCCGTGCGGCGAGGACGTCGAAGCGGTCGTCGAGGCGGTACGGCCGTACGCTCAGGCCGGTTTCACCGAGGTCGCCCTCGTACAGATCGGCGGTGCCCACCAGGAGCCGTATCTGAGGTGGGCGGAGGAGAAGCTACTGCCCGCCCTGCGGGAACTGTGACGAGGCGGACAGCAGCCGCCCGGAGGAGGGGCGGGTCAGGGCAGCCCCCGAGCGGTGTGTGGGCTCCACGCCCGGGTGGTACCTGAGAGCGCGGCGCGCTCTCTCCGCGATGCCGGTGGCCCCGGGAGTACCGGGCCACCGGCATCGGGGGCGGCCGAGACGTTCGTGCGGCGCGCACCGGGCAGCCATGCTCCGGATGCGGGTCGCTGCTGCCCTCTGCTCAGCTGACATCCTTGCCATGCCGGGGCTTCGGAGCGCCCGGCGGTACGAAACACGCCGTGACGGTCTTGCCGGACGCCTGCGGATGTGTGGTCCAGTCGTCGGCGAGCGCGTCGACGATGGCCAGTCCGCGGCCCCCGGTCGTCGTGAGGTCTTCGGACTGCTTCTTGGGCGGCAGCGGGTCCGAGTCGTGGACGCTCACGTGCAGGCAGTGGCTGTCCCAGGTCAGCACCAGCTGGGCGTCACTGTGCGCGTGCACGTGCGCGTTGGTGACCAGTTCGGAAACACTGAGCAGTATCGCGTCCACTATTTCGGGGGCGTCCTTGGTCCACCCCAAGGACGCCAGATGCTCGCTCGTCCACTGCCGGCCGGCCCGCACGCCTTGCGACACCGGAAACGACTGAGCCCATCCCATCGCTCGCAGCGACATGTCTTTCGCCATCGCACCTCCCTCGATCGGTCCTCGTCACCCGTCTACCCCCGCCTTCGAGGAGAACCCCCTCTCCTCGGCCCGCCTCCCGGCCGCCTCTCCCGAAGCCGAAACGAAGCCGACCTCACAGCCGAAGACGAAGTCGAAGCGGAATCGGGGTCTGTCCGCGCGATGTCCGGGCACACGCACCTCACCTTCATCGAGAGGAGCACTCCATGCTCGGCATAGCAGCAGCCGTCCTGTTCGTCATCGCTTTCCTGATCAACGCCGCGGACATCACCACCAACGACGTCTTCGCCTCCGTGAACCTCATGCTCCTGGGCCTGGCCCTTCTTGCCCTGCACGTCGCGGGGATCGGAACGGCCCGTCCCTCCCGCAGACGCTGACGCCGACGGTGACCCGGCGCCTCAGCCTCCGGCCCCGACGCGTGCAGGGCCGGGCCACAGCCAGGAGTGATGGCGCTGAGGAGCCGGGCCGTTCGCCCTCCCGGGAGGGGCCAGGGGGCAGGCGCCCACGTCGGCACTCGACCTGGTCTGCGCCGGCATCGTCCGTACCCCGCTCACCCGGCGGGAAGCTCCGGACGCACGCGTCCTCGAGACAATGCAGAAAGTAGGCGAGGGGGAGAAGATGGATATATGGCCTCTTCATCAAACCCTCCGGGAGAGACACCGCCTGCTGAGGGATCGATCAGCGAAGCGCACGAAGAACGCGCGGACGGAGGCATGTGGGAACACCCAGGGGTGTGGGTGAGTCTGATCGTGCTCGGTTCCGTCATCGTCGCCGCGTACTTCGCGGCCCGAATTTTCGGATACGGCTGAACCCGACTGTCGGTACGTCTGAACCAAGCTGTACGTTCCCCGGCGCGCAGGTCGGAGGCGGCGGCTGCCAGGGGTGGGCCCAGGGTGACCGGGTGATGCCCGGGCCAGGGCCCCCGGAAGGGGAGCCCCGTTGTCGCAACGATGCGCCGCCACTCGGACATGGGACGGTCATGCAGACGTTTCTCCCCTATCCCGACTTCATCGCGTCAGCGGCCGTCCTCGACCAACGACGCCTGGGCAAGCAGCGCGTCGAGGCCCTCCAGGTGCAGCGTGGCCTGACGGTCCCCGGCTACGGCTGGCGGCATCACCCCGCCGTGCGCATGTGGACCGGCTACGAAGAGGCGTGGGTGCGCTACGGGCTCGAGATCTGCCGGGTGTGGACGGCAGCCGGGCACGGCGACACGTGCGCCGCCTCCCTGATGACCGGCTTCGCGGCCCATCACGCTCACCCGGAAGTCCGCACGCAGGAGCAGCTCATGGCGGACGGTGAACTGCCGCCCTGGCTGGGAGATCCCGCATTCCACCGCAGTCACCGGTCGGCACTGCGCACCAAGGACCCGGCCGTCTACGGTCCTCTGTTCCCGGACGATCCCGAGGGCCTTCCGTACGTCTGGCCCGCCTCTGACCGGTCGCGTTGAGCAGGGTGCGGTGCCGCTGCGGCGGGCGAAGGTGCGGACCGTTCGAAAGGCCACCGGCCTCCGCGTGGCGCGCGGCCGCCGGGCGCATCTCGCTCCCTCTGCGCGGACGGCGGGTGAAAGCGGTCAGCCGGGACTGCCGCCGGGCTCCGTCCCAGGCGGGAAGGCACCCAGGACTACGCGGTGGGGTCGTGGCCCCAGTTCATGAGCGAGTAACGCCAGCGGGTTTCCGTGATGTCCCCGTCGGGACGCTGAGCGGTGTGCCGTCGCACGTAGGCGCTGACCTTGCGCATGTGCGCGAGGTCGCTCTCGCTGAGGTCCGCCTTCTTCGTGTGCAGCAGCTCCACGATCCGGCGGCCGGAAGCGTGCCCGGTCGACTCGGCGTCGCCGCTCTTCTGACCCGCCTCGCGCGACTCGTCCGTCGCCAGCCACGTGTCCAGCTCACCGGCGGTCATGTTCACCGAGGCGTCGATGACGTCCTGCCTGTCCTCGTCGCCGCGCGGCTCACGAGCCGCCACTCTTCTTGCGCAGTGATTCGGGCTTGTGGACGGCCGTCCTCCTCGTCTTGTCGCTCTTCACCTCGTACTGGGGCTCGTCCTTCGAGGCGTCCACCGTCCGACCGGCGGCCTCGGTACGCCGGTCGATCTTGCGCGTGACGGTCCCCTCGACCTCCTGCCCATGGCTCTTCCACACCACGTCGTCGCCCTTGGAGAGTTTCCTGCCCTTTTTCGTCATGCCCAGGTGCCCTTCTGTCGGTGACCTCAGCCGGCTGGTTTCCGCCGGATACACCACGGATGCGGTGCTGCCAGGATCATGGCTGCGAGGCCCCCGCGCACGCGGGACGACCGCGCCCGGGGTGCGTGCCCGGGGTCCGTGCCCTGCGGCGAGCGGCGCACCGCCCCGGGGACTCACCCCGGGAGGGTGGTCAGTGGGTGCGTGTGCCGGCGGCGGGGTCTTCTCGGCGGTGCGGGGCGTGGTTCTGCGGGAGGCCGCCTTCCCGGGCGGCCTTCCCGGGCGGCCTTCCCGGCGGCAGCGGCGGCTTTGGCCGCATGGTCCTCGGTTCCGGCGTCCGCGGTGGGGTCCGGCCCGCCGGACCGTACGCGCGCACACCCTGCGAAACGCTGCTGCGGGACTGCGCCGGTGAACGCCCCGCCTCACCACGGGCGCTCCGGAGGAGCTTCGCCGGCATCGGTTATCGGCCGTTGCGGCATCGGGGGCCGACGTGCATACGTTGCCGGGGCCCTGGTGAGCGGGTCGGCGGCCGGGCAGGCTAGTTTGCTCGGATGAGCCTCCTTGATGACGTGGCCGAGCGCGACGGCTGGCGATGCTGGGTCTGCGACGAAGCGGTCGACCCCGACAAGTCGGTGAACGACCCGAGGGGACCCAGCGTCGACACTCGGACTGCCGACCGGAAGGCCAAGGTCGCCGAGCGGCTCGCGCACCGCGGATGCAACACGCGCAAGGGCGCGGTCAAGGTGACCATCGCCTGGCCCGACCGCCTCTATGTGGTCGAACCCGCGCCGCTGATCACCGTTGCCGCGAGGCTGGAGCGCAAGGGGGGCCGCGAGATGGTGGGCCGTTGTCCGACGAGGCAGGACGCCCAAGAGGCGGCGGACTGGCTGGTGGACCGTTTCTCTCGACTGGTTCCGGGGCTGCCGGTGACCGCGGACATCGAGCCGGGCGGCGGCCAGTTCCTCGTCATTCTGGCCACCGGCCGCCGCTGACCAGGGATCAGCAACGGCTCCTCGCGTCGCGCTGCACCGTCGGCCGCACCAACCTGTCATGGCAGGAACCGACCCCTAGGGCTCGCCTGTGCCCGGCTACCGGTCGATGCCGCCGATTGGCGCAGCCGTGCCCGAGGCCGAATGCCGCAGGAGCGCTCCACGTGAACGACTGCACCGAAGAGAGATCGGCTCCGGAGTACCGGGGCGAGCAGGGCCGCCCATGGCGACTCCGGCTGCGTAGCCGGTGACCAGCAGCCCGGCCGTCGGCACCGGCACCGAAGGCGCGGTGGCCGGCGTGGGAGCAGGCCGGCCACCGCGCACTCGGTGGTTTCGATGGCGAAGGCAGCCGCCACGAGCGGCTTCCAGAACGGCTGGCGTCAGTCGCTGACGCCGAGCTGGCTCATCAGGGTCTGATTGTCCTCGATGTGCCAGTCCTCGATGATCTTGTCGGTGCCGACGTGCTGGATGTCGAGGGCGTTGAAGTCGACGTTCTGGCCCTTGCCCTGGACGCCGTCGAAGGTGCCGGTGAAGTGGCCGTGGAAGACCATCCGGGCGGTGATCTTGTCGCCAGTGACCAGCACATCGGACAGCTCGCAGGTCAGGTCCGGCACGGCGGTGCGGAAGTTCTTCGAGGCGAGGACCGGGCCTGCGGGGCCCTGGGGGCGGCCGGCGGGCAGCGTGTTGTCCTTGAACTCAGGGCTGATGGCGGCATCCAGGTACTTCTGCTGCCCGGTGTTCCAGAAGGTGTAGAGCTGCTGGGCCAGGTGCACCTCCTGCGCGGCCCGGCGCCGGCCGATCGAGCGGTCGACGGTCAGCGACTCGGGCTGGACCAGGTCGGGCGAGCGGTCGATCAGGCGCTGCGGCCAGGCGTGCGGGGGGCGGATGCCGTCGTGAGCGGAGGCGAGTGCGACGGTGCCGCCGGCCAGGCCGGCGACCGAGGCGGCGACGGCGACAGCGCGGATGAGGTTGCGGGAACGCATGGGACTACTCCTGGGAAGTGAAGGTGAGGGTGGTACGTCAGAGCTGCCGGAGGGCCACGACGGTTGACGGCCCGCTCCGGGCCGGTGACAGGTCCGAGCCCCGCGTCGCTGCTCGTCGGTGACGTCGAGACTTCCGGTCGGGGCCTGGGCTGGGCGGACGGTGCCGACCCGCCGTCGGGCCGCCCGCGCCGGACGGGCGCCTCGGCCGGCACGCGCTCGGCGGCACCGGGAGGTCGGGGCCGGCGGGCAGGCCCGTGAGTGCGGACCCGATCCGGCGATGCCGGCCGGGGTCGCGGGCCCGTGCCGACGGCAGGGGCGCCTCGGCGTCGAGCAGCCGTGCCGGGGCCGTTGCCGGTCCTGCGGAACCGCCGGTGACGAGGGGGTCCTTGCCGTGCAAGGGAGGGGCCCGTCAGCCGGCGTACCGTCAGGCGAGCCGGCCGCCGCCGTCGACGTGCAGCACAGTGCCGGTGACGTAGGGGTTGTCGATGACGTAGAGGACGGCCTTGATCAGGTCGTCCGTGGCTCCCACCCGACGGGCGGGGTTGCGCTCGGCGACGCTGCGCAGGAAGGCGTCCTTGTCGGCGCCGAGTCCGTCCCAGGAGCCGGTGTCCACGATGCCCGGGGAGACGGCGTTGACGCGCACCGGGGCGATCTCCACCGCGAGGGCCTGGACCAGGAAGGCCAGCGCCCCGTTGGTGGTGGCCATCACGGTCCGCGCGGGGGCGGGGCGCCAGGCGGCCACGCCGGAGAAGTAGGTGAACGAGCC
Source organism: Streptomyces sp. A0642 (assembly GCF_004795105.1). Lineage (GTDB taxonomy): Bacteria > Actinomycetota > Actinomycetes > Streptomycetales > Streptomycetaceae > Streptomyces. Next base: position 216,822 of record NZ_SSBL01000004.1, read on the forward strand.
GCCCTCGCGCACCTGGCCGGCCAGGTGTTTGGCAAGCAGCATCGGGCCGATCACCTTGGCGGCGAAGGCGCGCTGTATGTCCGCGAGTTCGAGTTCGGCCAGCGGGCCGTTGGCGGGCATCGCGGCGGTCGAGACCAGGTGGTCGAACCGGCCGGCCCGCTTGGCGAGGGCGGCGATCGAGGCCTCCTCGGCCAGGTCGACCGGGACCACCTCGGCCGGCCCTGTCAGCTCGCCGGCGGTCCATTCGAGCTTGCGCGGGTCGGGCCCGGCGAGGACCAGGTCCGCACCGGCCGCCGAGGCGACCCGGGCCAGCAGGCGACCGGTGCCGGAACCGGCGCCGACGACGACCAGGCGCTGTCCGGTGAGATCCGCAGAGGTTGTCATGCCGAACTCCTTGAGGAGAGGTGGTGGGCTTGTTCCGACCCTCTCCCGACCTGGTGCGATAAGTCCAAGGCTTGTTTTTTGTCCCTGCGATAAAATCTCTTCATGGCAACGCTGAGGCAGCTCACCTACTTGGTCACCGTGGTCGACACCGGCTCGTTCACGCAGGCGGCCGAGCTCCTGCACGTCACACAGCCGGCCCTGTCCCATCAGATCCGGGCGCTGGAGAGTTCGCTGGGCGGTTCGCTGCTGGAACGCCTGCCGCGCGCCATCAGACCGACCCCGATGGGCCGGGCGGTGCTGCCGCATGCCCGAGCCGCCCTCGCCGAGAGCGAGCGCCTGCACACCGCGGCGCGGCGCGCGGCCGGCCTCGAGGGAGGCGAACTGGAGGTCGCCACCGTCTACTCGGTCAGCCTGGGCATCCTGCCGCCCGTCCTGCGGGCCTGGCGCCGGCGGCACCCGGGCGTGCGGATCAGGCTGCGCGAATTCGCGCACGCCGACCAGTTGCAGGCCGCGATGGCCGCAGGACAGGCCGATCTCGCCATCGGCCCGACCCCGGCCGGCTGGGAGGGACCGATCCGCGAACTGGGCATCGAGGAGTTCGTCATCGTGCTGCCCAGCGACGACCCGCTCGCGAGCGAACCACCGGGTCCGCTGGCACTGTCCGTGCTGGCCGATCGCGCCTGGGTGCGCTACGCGCCCGGCAACGGCCTTGCCGACCTGCTCGACCAGGCCTGCCGCCAGGCGGGCTTCAACCCCACGACCGCCGTCCACGCCGAGCAGACCTCGACCGCACCGCTGCTGGCCGCCGCCGGACTGGGACCGGCCCTCGTCCCGGCCAACATCGTCCCCCTGGACTTCGACGGCCTGCTGCGCCTGCCGGACCCGCCGGTCCGCCGCCCCCTCACCGCCTACACGCGCACCCGGCCGGACCCGCTGACCACCACGTTCGCGGACCTGCTCGCCCGTCAGGCCTGCGTCGTCCCGGATCACATCCAGGCGCTGGCCACAGCGCAGAGCTCCGCGCCTTAACCTCGGGCGCAGGATTGGGCGACCGAAGCGGTCGCCCTCGGGGGAACCGTCCTGGGGGCGAGTCCGGCCGCGTCCGGGAGCCGACCGTGACTCCCGGAACCGAAGCCGGGTACCGGCGGGCCCGGTGGCACGCTCTCCCGGCCACAGGCGGCCGCTCGCGGTGTCTGCACGGCGCTGCGCGGGGACCTGCGGCCCCGCGGCGCCGACGAGGGCCTCGAGCCGTCCACCGGGTACCGGCCGGACCCCCCGCGAGGATCAGCCTTCCGCCGGAAAGGCGTCCGCACGCACATGCGGCATGGGGGTGCTGTTCACCCGGTAGGGATCACCGGACGGGCGATCGGTGGGACTGACGCGCAGGGTGAGCGGCCCCACCCACTCGTATCCCATGCGCTCGCCGTGCCGTGCCAGGTCGTCGGTCAGCGCCTCTCCCACGTCGCCGCCGGTCTGCCGCACCAACTCCTCGTGCACGCGGGCGTCCAGTTCCACCTCGTAGGCGTTGGGCACGACCACTCTGCTCTCGCTGAACACGACGGCCCGGGAATCGCACTCTCGCCGCAGCGCGTCGAGGAGTTCGACGGGTTCATCGTGGTGGGTCCTGGAGACCAGAGCGCTTTCCCAGCGCTCCAGGGTCCGTTCCCAGCGTGTCAGTCCTCCCTTGGCCATCAGCCTGCCCTCCCGCTCGCCCCCGTCACCGGCGCCCGCGCAACCGACCGATGAGGTCGCGGGCCTGGGCGCGCTTGCGCGGGTCCGCGGCGGCGCGGCGGGCGCTCGCGATCGCTCGGCGTCCCTGCGGGGTGCGGGAGAACTCCTTGATGCGCGTAACCCATCCGGACATGGTGTTCCTCCTTCGACCTGTGGGCCGCCCGCCTGCCGGGGGCCACCACCTGTATGTCGCGCGCCGTCACAACACGGGATCGCCGGCGCCCCCCTTCGTGAAGCCGGGCACCGGCGGCGACACGACGCAGTCCGTCGACGGCTGCCAGCTGTGAACCACCACCCCGCCCTGAACAACGGCTCCGTGATCAGCTGCCGCGGAAGCCGCGACTGCTCGGCGAACCCGGTGTCCGCCACCACGAAGCCGCACCGGGGCGCGGACACCGGCCTCGGGCTCCGGCAACGCCGGGCGGCCGGGATCCAGGGTTCCGATCCCGGACCGGGCCGCACGTCAAGTACCCAAGGGCGGTCGGCTCATGGACGCCTCCGACCGTGACGGCGCCGGATGACCCACCGAGTGCGTCAGCCGACGTAAGAAGCGCCTGCCCGCGTTCGGAGCCCGTACACCCCGCTCGCCCCGATGTGTCGATTCGTTCGGTGCGGGACAATGTTTCCCCGCCTGGACCGTAAACGCGCAATGATCATCCGTCGATGCGCAACAACGCTGCATTACGAGCGCGAACTCCGGGGCTTAGGCTCATGCCTCGTACCAGGAGTGGCGGCGACCGTCTGCTCAGCGGTTCCCCATCCCCCTCGGGCCTCCTTCGTGACGCCCGTGTCACCGCCGCAGGTCCCGTCCACTGACCCGCAGCGATGAAGGAGTCCCCCAGTGCTGGACCAAGGCACAGTCGCGCCCGATACGACGGCCCCCACGCCGAAGTCATCCGTGCTCTCCGCCCTCACCCGGCGCAAGCCGGTGGAACGCCTGGTCGCCGAGGGTGGACAGGGCGAGGGCGGCAGCCTCCGCCGCTCGCTCTCCATGTGGCAGCTGACGATGATCAGCATCGGTGCCACGCTCGGCACCGGCATCTTCGTGGTCCTCGGCGAATCGGTTCCCAAGGCCGGCCCCGCCGTCACGCTCGCCTTCGTGTTCGCCGGACTCACGGCGCTCTTCTCGGCCCTCTCGTACGCCGAACTCGCCGGCACCATCCCGGTGGCCGGCTCCTCCTACTCGTATGCTTACGCAACGATGGGTGAACTCGTCGCATGGGTCTGCGGCTGGTGTCTGCTCCTGGAGTACGGCGTGTCCGTCGCGGCCGTCGCGGTCGGCTGGGGTGACTACCTCAACCAACTGCTCGACGGAACCCTCGGCGTCACCCTTCCCACGGCGCTCAGCGCACCCCCCGGCGACGGCGGCATATTCAATCTCCCCGCTCTGATCGTCGTCGTGCTCGCCATGATGTTCCTGCTGGGCGGGGCCAAGGAGTCCGCTCGCGCCAACACGATCATGGTCCTCGTGAAGATCGCCTCGCTCGTCCTCTTCTGCGCAATCGGCTTCATGGGCTTCAAGTCGGGCAACTACAGCGACTTCATGCCGCTCGGTATCGGAAGCGTGGGCGCCGCGGGCGCCATCCTCTTCTTCTCCTACATCGGATTCGACGCCGCCTCCACCGCCGGCGAGGAGGCCGAGAACCCCAAGCGCGACCTTCCGCGAGCGATCATGCTCTCCCTGGTCATCGTCACCGTGCTGTACGTGCTCGTCGCCGCCGTGGCGGTCGGCGCGTGGGACTGGAGGAAGTTCGCGGGCTCCGAGGCGACCCTGACCGCGATCATGAACGATGTCACCGGGCAGGGCTTCTGGGGCACCCTGCTCGCGGGCGGTGCGGTCATCTCCATCGCGAGCGTGGTCCTGACGGTGCTCTACGGCCAGACCCGCATCCTCTTCGCGATGTCCCGCGACGGCCTCGTACCCAAGGTCTTCGGCAAGGTGCACCCCACGTCCGGAACGCCTCGTGTCAACACGGTGATCGTCTCGCTCTTCTGCGGTGTCCTCGCGGCGGCCGTTCCGCTCGGCAAGCTCGTCAGCGCGACCAGCATCGGTACGCTCTTCGCGTTCGCCCTGGTCAACATCGCCGTGGTCGTCCTGCGCCGCAACCGGCCCGAGATGGACCGCACGTTCAAGGTGCCCTTCGGCCCGCTCTTCCCCGTTCTGGGCTTCGCCTTCTGCGCCTACAGCATGTACACACTCGACGTGGACACCTGGATCGTGTTCGGCGCCTGGATGGCTGTCGGCCTCGTGTTCTACGCCGTGTACGGCATACGTCGTTCCCGTCTGGCCTCCGCGGAGAAGTGATCCGCCCCCAGCACGGCTCACGGCCTCGCGTGGGAGCGCCCGCCCGCCCGGCCGGCGGGCCGCCGATGCCGGCCTTCGCCATCGCCCCTCAGCCCCACTTGACCGGCCGGCCCCCGGCAGGCCGGTTGACGATGTCCGTCAACCGGCCTGCCGGACGGGGCGACGAACGCACCGTCGGTGCCACAGCCCGTCAGCACGGCCGCACACCGCGCGGAGTGCCGAGGCCCCGGCCGGCGCCACGCGCTCCGGGGTGTCCTCGCCCGGCTTTGAGTTCGGTGCCTCCTCGCACACTCCGAACGGAACGAAGCCGCCGCTGCATAGCCGGTCGTTTCGGGGTGAAGTGCTCACCGGATGGACAAGGCGCCGCAAGGATGCGGTCTCGACCGGTCCGGTGGGGGGACGCGGACACCTGATGACGCGGTGGCGGCTCTTACGGAGGAGCGTCCTGGTCGGCGTCACGCGCGAGCGCCCTTGGCGCCGGGCCGGCCGAAGCCATGCCGGCCAGGACCAGGACGTCGGTCTCGCGGTCGGTGAGTCCGCCGGGGGATGCGGGCTGCTCCCGCTTCACCTCCGGCTGGCGGGCGAAGGTCTCGACGAGCCGGCGGGTGACGGCTGGGGCGAAGAGCATCTCCCCTTCGGCGATGAGAGCGAGGACGGCCAGGAGGCGTTCGGGTCGCCACCGGACGTCGAAGCACTGAGCCACCAGCCGGTCACCGATTCTCGGGCTGCGGCTGACGCGGGGCCGTTTCCCCTTCGATCCCTCTGGCGAGCACCATGTCCATCACCGTTCCCGCCACCGCGCTCATCCGGCGGTGGCGGAGATCCAGGACAGGGCTCGGGTTCGAGAGGCCGTGGGACGCCAGGAGGTTCATCAGCGGCCAGATCACGTCAGGGCGTCCCGCCAAGGTGAACTCCCGGCCTTCGGGGGCGACGACCTTGGCCGCGGCGGTACCGGCGAGCAGATTGGTACGGGCCCAGTCGATGACGTACGACCCTCCCTTCGGGTCGGCGTGGAGGACGACCTCACGCGTGCGGTGCAGGACGGCGAGATAGTCCATCGGTACGGTCAGCCGCCGGGCGGCGTCGAACGCGGGCGTGCCGTCCGGCGGCTGGATGCGCAGCACCGTGTCGAGCACCGGGCCGTAGACCTGGAAGGTGTACGTGGATCGCATGTTCAGGAACCGGGCCCGAACCAGGACGCCTCCCCGACGCGACCAGCGTCGGCTGACGGAACCGAAGGCCGCCGCTCCGCCCTCGAGGTCGTCCACGAGCCACCGGGATTCCTCGCCCGGCTCGGTCACCGGTGCCCGCTCCTCGGGGCGGGCGCGGTCCCCTTCAGCCACGGCGGCGTATCGCGCCGCCGTGTGCGCTTCCAGACGCCGGAGGTCGATCGTGTCGCCGGCCAGCTCGATGCCTCCGGCCGCCCGGGAGATCCGCATCTGGCGCAGCAGGCGACCGGGGCGACGGGTCACATCGGCCGTCCGGCCTTCGAGGTCGATCACCCTGCAGGTTCTCGTGCCTGCCAGCAGGACACTGCTCGGCCACAGGGGGGTGACGCGTCGGGGTCCCTGCTGAGCGGCGGGATCGACGAGGACGGCCAGGCGGCCCGCGGTGACCGCCGATAGGCAGACCGAGGGCACCCGCCATTGGCCCGTGACCTCGAACGCGGCGGCCGTGTCGGCCCCTTCACCGCCCTCCGCCTCTTCGTCGGAGTACACCCGCAGCTTCAGCCTGACCAACGGCGTGAACTCCTCGGGGGTGTAGTTCCCCGGATAGCTCGTGAAGGTCCCCTCACGGTCAGGGTCGTACCGCGCGAGTGACGCCTCCAGGACGTCCGCCCGCACCAGCCGTTCGCGGGCGTGGCCCTTCGGGGACCGGGGGGCCCACATCACGAAGGTGTCGTCCTCGTAGGAGAAGCTCTCGTCCTTCGCGCGGTCGCGGCGCGTGATCCGGGGGAATTCACTCCGCGCGAGCTTGAGGGCCATGACGGGGACGAAGGCTGAGCAGACCAGGCCGGCGACGAACGGAATCCACGCCCAGTCCTCCCCCTCACGCCAGAGGGAGAACCCCAACAAGAGTCCCAGCGGGCCCGGAAAGAGGCAGACCGCCGCGAAAATCAGCTTGCCGACCAACACACTGGTGTAGCTACGCATGGCCCCCGCCTCAAGTTCGCCCGTGCCCCCGCCCGGCCGGGCGGCCCGTGACCGCCGCCCCGTATCCCCTGCCCGTCGGCCGCGTCGCACGGATCGTGGCCCCGGACATTCCGCTCGCCTCCCCCATAGTCCCGGGGATCCCGCTCGCTCCCCCATAGTCCCGTCGCCCTCGCCCCGGCACCACCCTTGCGCGCCGGCAAGGAGCCGATCAAGGTCGGCTGCCCCGCAGAGAACCCCGCCCGCACACGCCCACCGCCTCACCCGAATCACCGTCACGTCCACGGCCCCGAGGCACAGCAAGCCGCTCAGCAAGGGAGCGATGGCACCACGCCATGCGGATCGGAGACGACTTCTCACGGATCGTGGCCCCGCCGGTCCTGGCCAGCTGCCTCAATTAAGGCCGGTGCAAACACCCAACGACTGTTCAGTGGCCGCGGATCAGAGCGGCGAGACAGTTCACGGTGGCTACGGAGAATCGGCGGCACGACTCCTACGAGTGACTTCCATCAGCCCAGGAAACTCAACCGCACCTGGCGGTTGGCATGGTCGACGTTCGTGTCCACCAAGCTCCGTTGAGGCAACCCGGGCCATCCGGTCGCAGCGCACACACCGGGCCGGCGACGCTCGGGAAAGCCGGCCATGGCCCTGCACGCCGCACACGCCCGACCGTACGCACTGGTTGTCGCGCACTCACTCCTTCCGGTGGCGGAAGCCTCCTCGTCGTCACGTTTCTCCCCCTGAGCGGTTACCCAGGAGCACTCATTGAGCCAAGTCCTGGATCGAAGGACCGCAGGAGAGAAGTGATGGACATGCGAACCGAGGCCGCCCAGAGGGCCGAGCTGGTCTTTTCCCTCTTCGACGCCAACGGCAACGGGGTCCTCGACTCCGACGACTTCGACCTCATGACGGAACGTGTGCTGGAGGTGGCGGTCGCATCGGACGACGGTGCCAGGGAGGCCATCCGGGCCGCGTTCCGCCGGTACTGGACCACACTGGCCACGGAGCTGGACGTCGACGGCGATGGTGTGATCTCGGTCGACGAGTTCCGTCCGTTCGTGCTCGACCCCGAGCGCTTCGGTCCCACGATCACCGAGTTCGCCGAGGCGCTCGCCGTGCTCGGCGATCCCGACGGCGACGGCCTGATCGAGCGCCCGCTCTTCGCATCGCTGATGCGGGCGATCGGCTTCGCGGAGGCGAACATCCATGCGCTTTTCGACGCCTTCGGCCCGGATGCCGAAGACCGCATCACCGTGACCACGTGGACCAGGGGCATCGAGGACTACTACGCGCCGGACCTGAGTGGGATTCCGGCCGACCAACTGGTGGCTGTCCGGGCCGTCTGACACGGCCCGGACAGCCGCGTTCCGTAGCGGCGCAGGCCGTCCCGGGACGCCGCCGGTCCGGCGCCGGATCGCCCCTGCGCGCGGGCGCCGGCCCCGTGACGTCGAGGCGGTGCCGGCCCCGTGCACACGTCTTCGTAGGTGGAGGTCAGAATCGGGGCTTGTGCGCGAAGACCCACCGGTTTCCCTCCAGCGCGTCGTTCGGCTCCGGGAGTGGACCACGTCCCCTCTGACGGGTGAAGTCGAAGGGCGTGTGCACCGAGGTGGACCAGCCCTTGGCCGCCAGGTCACCCGCGGAGTCGGGGCGCGGCCCCCTGTCGAAGAGGTCGAGCAGATCGATGCCGATCTGCTCTCGCGTCGCCGTGTAGATCGGGCTGTCGCGGTACGCGAGCAGATCCTTCTCCAGCTTGGCCTCGAAGACCAGGGCGCTGCCCCTGGTGGTGAGCCGGTCCACCGTGTCGATGAGGTACGTCTCGGCGGGGCCCGGTAGGTAGAAGAGCAGCCCTTCGGCCAGCCAGACGCTGGGAGCGGCCGGGTCGAAGCCGCCAGAGGTCAGGGCGGTGACCCAGTCGGCGCGCAGGTCGACCGGTACCAGGATCCGCTTTGCCTTCGGGGCGGCCGACAGGTCCGTCAGCACCTGTTCCTTGAAGGCCAGCACGCCCGCCCTGTCGATCTCGAAGACGACGCAATCGGACGGCAGGTCCAGCCGGAAGGCGCGGGTATCCAATCCCGCCCCCAGCAGGACCACTTGGCGGACGCCCGTACCGACCGACTGGTGCAGGAAGTCGTCCAGGACGCTCGTCCGCAGACCGAAGTAGCGGGCGAACCTCCCCCACAGCGGGTTGTCGTCCCCTTCCGGGACCTGTTGGATGCTCACCGGCCAGTCCGCGCAGGCGGGGGCGGCGCGGACGAAGTGCTCCGCGTAGACGTCCCTGGCCAGGCTGTCGTGGCGGTGGGTCTCGATCGCCCGTGCGGCGGCGACCAGGAGGGCGGTCAGTCCCACGCCTGCGTCCACGCCTTCCGCGCCGGTCCGCCGCATCGCCGTGGTGGTCGTGTCCCCTTCGGTGGGAGCGAAGGACACGGAACGGTCGTTGGTGGGATGGCGAGGGTCTCCGGTGGTGGAGGTGTCACTCATCTGTTTCTTCCTTCCGGCAGCAGGACGGGCTTGATCACGCGTCCGGCGTCACAGTCCCGTTCGGCCTCGTTGATGTCGGCCAAGGGATAGGTGCGGATCAGTTGGTCGAAGGGGAAGCGGCCGGCCTGCCACAGACCGATCAGCCGCGGTATCAGTAGTTCGGGTACGGCGTCCCCCTCGCAGATGTGCCGGATGCCGCGGCCCCCGTCGAGCGTGCCCGGTTCGAGCGGCAGCGCGGTGTGGAGGCGTGCCACGAGACCGAGGGTGCCGGTGGGGCGGAGCGCGCGGAGCGCGTCGTTGATCAGCGGGGCGGAGGCCGTGGTGTCCAGGGCGTACTGCGCGCCACCGTCGGTGTGCCGACGGATGCACTCGGCCAGTCCGGCCGTCTCGGCGGGCAGCGGGACCGCGCCGAACCGTTCGGCCAGGTCCAGGCGCCCCGGATGCCGGTCGACGGCCACGGTCCGTACGCCGGCGGCGGTGGCTGCCATGGCCGCGGCCAGGCCCACCGCGCCCGCACCGAGGACGACGAGGGTGTCACCGGGCCCGGCACGGAAGGTGTTCAGTACGGCTCCGGCACCGGTGAGGATGCCGCAGCCGAGTGGACCGAGCAGTTCGAGCGGCAGGGCGGCGTCGACCCTGACGGCGTTGCGCGCCGGAACGAGGGCGTATTCGGCGAAGGAGGACTGGCCGAACCAGCGGGGGGCCAGCGCTCCCCCGGCGGCGTCGGTGAGCCGTGCGGCGCCCTCCTCGCGTCCCCCGAAGAGGTTGAGTGAGGCGAAGGAGTCGCAGTAGGCAGGGGCAGCGCTGCGGCAGTTCCGGCAGTGTCCGCAGGAATCGAAGCTCAGCACGACGTGGTCACCGACGCCGATGGCGCTGTCCGGGCCGTCCCCGGACGCCACCACGACTCCGCTCCCCTCATGGCCGAGGACCGCAGGCAGCGGAGTGCGGCCGGCTGATCGCCGGACCGCGAGATCGGTCCGGCACATGCCGCATCCCGCGATCTCGACGAGGATCTCACCGGCGGCCGGGCCGGTGCTCAGGACGATCTCCTCGACCGCGAACGGGGTCTCGTGAGAGCGCAGCACGGCGGCTCGAAACCTCATCCTTCTTCCTCCCGCGGCCGGTGCACGACGAACGGACGGAGGTTGCCGTAGAAGCCCCACGGCCCGCCCGCGACACCGAGCCCGCTGTCCTTGACGCCTGCGAAGGGCTGGGCAAGGGAGAGTTCGGCGTGGTGGTTGATCCAGGCAGTGCCGCATTCGAGCCGCTCGGCTGTCGCCGCCGCCCGGTCGAGGTCGGTGCCCCACACCGAACCGCCCAGCCCGAAGCCGGTGCCGTTCGCCGCTTCGACGGCTTCGTCGAGGTTTCGGTACGGCAGCACCGGCAGGACCGGCCCGAACTGTTCCCCCGTCACCACCGGGTCGTCGGGAGGGACGTCCGTGAGGATCGTGGGAGCGAAGAAGTAGCCCGGACCGTCGAGCCGGAGACCGCCGGCGGCTGCCCGGGCACCGGCCGCCAGGGCCCGTTGTGTGACCTGCTCGACGCGGGCCAGCTGAGGGGCGTTGTTGACCGGCCCGAGCCGGGTCTCCGGGTCCAGGCCGGATCCGACGACGACGGTCTTCGCGCGGTGGGCAAGGGCCTCGACTACCTGGGCGTGGAGCCGGGCCGGTGCGTAGACGCGTTTGACTGCCATACAGACCTGCCCGCAGTTGCGGAAGGCGGCCCAGAACAGCCGGTCCGCGATCCGGTCCACGTCGACGTCGTCCAGGAGGACGGCCGCGTCGTTGCCGCCCAGTTCCAGGGTGACGCGGGCGAGGGAGGCCGCCGCAGCTGCGGCGACGGCCCGCCCGGTCGGCGCCGAGCCGGTGAAGGTGACGTGGCGGATACCCGGATGGGCGGCGAGGTGAGCACCGAGGGGTTCCCGGCCGGTGATGACGGTCAGGACGTCTTCGGGCAGGACTGTGGCGAGGACGGCACCGAGCAGTCTGGTGGAAAGGGGGGTGTACGGGGACGGTTTGAGGACCACGGTGTTGCCGGCGGCCAGTGCGGGTGCGAACTTCGCCGAAGCGAGCTGGAGGGGGAAGTTCCACGGCACGATCGCGGCGACGGGCCCGAGAGACTGCCAGCGGATCTCGCTGTGTACGGGTCGGCCGTCGTCGATCCGGCGGCTGCGGGGAGCCAGAGCGGCGAAGTACCGCAGCCGGGCCGCCGTACGGGCGACCTCGGCGTACGACTCGGCCAGGGGCTTGCCCTGTTCGCGGGTGAGCAACGGAGCGAGGTCGTCCCGGGCAGCTTCCACGGCGTCGGCGGCGGCGTTCAGCCCGGTGGTGCGCGCGGCCGGGTCGGCGCGCCATCCGGGCCACGCGCGCCGGGCCCGGTCGATCGCGCCGTCCAGCTCGTCCGGCTGCTGGTCGGGGGCCTCGTCAAAGGTCTCCCCGGACGCCGGGTCGATGACCGCGAGGCACGGGGCACGGTGTCCGGGGACGCGGCCGGCTGCCGGCGTCGGCATCCCGGTGATCAGTTCAGGGCCGGGACGTCGGCGGTGGAGAACTCCCGGGCCTGCCGGTCCATCTCCGCCCGGAAGGCGGTGACCAGGTGCGGCTGGATCCTTCCGGCATTGCGGTCACCGCCCGAGCAGACCGCTCCCCGCACGCCCACGATGTCCGTACCGATGCGGGTCAGCGAACCGAGGTCGGCCTGCTTGACGCTGCCCGCGAGGGCGGCGAGCAGACCGGCCGCGTGGGCACGGCGGACGAACTCGCCGCAGACGTCCGGCGGAACGTGGTCGAACAGCCGCGTGCCGTCCTTGATCGCGGTGTCCAGCATCGCCGCGTCGGCGCCGGCGCGGGCCGCGATGTCGGGCAGGGCGAGCGGATTGACGCAGCCGACGCGATGGGCGTCGGCGTAGCCCGAGGCGACGACCAGCGCGTCCGAGCGATGGTCCTTCACGGCTCGGACAACCGCCCGCATGACCTCGACGCCCTGCTCGGGAGTCGTGCATCCGTACAGGCCCACCTTGATGTACGTGGCGCCGGAGACGGCCGCCCCGAGCGCAGCCTGCGCCACGGTGCCGGGCTTGTACGGCACGTCGCCCACGGTGGCGGACACCGGTTTGTCCGCCGGTACCGCGTCGCGGATCTCCCTGATGACCCAGGGGAAGTTGGCGCCGAGAGAGCCTTCATCGGGCTTCTTGACGTCGACGATGTCGAGGTGCTCCGCCGCCTTCGCGCAGGCGAGCGCTTCCTCGACGCCGTCAGGGGAGATGAGAAGCAACACCGTGAACTCCTTCCGCCGCGAGTCCACCCCGGCCGGGGGACGGGGGACTGCGGATCATGTGGTTCATGTGCGGTGTGCTCATCCTTTCCATTGCCCGCGCGCACCGGTAGGGCGTGCGGGGTTCCCCGGGCGGCGCGTATACGCACACCTACGAACCCGTGTGCACCGGCGCGAACCAGTGCCTGTTGAACCGCGCCGAAACCGGACGCACTGATGGGCGCGCCCCTGCGCGCTTACGTGCTTACGTGCTTGGCCGCGCTAGGTGCGTCGTCGTTGCGGAGCGGCCGTGCGGTGGGCGCTCGCCGCCCGCCCGCGACCGCGAGGCAGCGGACGCCTTCGTCCGTACCCCCGCAGGACACGTTCCTGCGTGCCCTGCTCACACGGCACCGCTTCGATGGCCGCTCCTCGGCCCGCACCTGGCCGTTCACCATCGCCCGTCGCGCCGTCGTCGGCGACTTCCGCAGGGCCGTCGAACGCGCCCGGCCGACGCGGCTGTCCGGCTTCGGAGAAGGCGTGGCGCTCCAGGAACGCACGTTCCTCGGCCGTGCCAGACCCGGCGGCGGTGAGCACGTTCTCGCGCTGACGCTCAGGGGACGACGTGGCCGCCTTGACTCGCGACAACCGCCGCCCTCCGAGCAGGCATTTGCCGCATCCGTCGTAGGGACGTTCGATGCATTGATGGCCGTACCGTGCAAGATTCTCTCCGTTCGCGCACGCATGGCACGGGAATCGGCGGCACGACCCGGAGAGTGACGGGGATCAGCCCAGGAAACTCAGCCGAACCTGCCGGTTGGCATTGTCGACGTTCGTGTCCACCAGGCACACCGACTGCCACGTCCCCAGTTCAAGCCGCCCCGCGATCACCGGCAGCGTCGCGTGGGGCGGGACGAGGGCCGGGAGGACGTGGTCGCGGCCGTGGCCCGGGCTGCCGTGGCGGTGTTGCCAGCGGTCGTCCGCGGGGAGCAGGGAGTGCAGGGCGGAGAGCAGGTCGTCGTCGCTGCCCGCGCCCGTCTCCAGGATGGCGATACCGGCGGTCGCGTGCGGGACGAAGATGTTGAGCAGGCCGTCGCGGCCCGGGGCCGACCGGGTGAGGAACTGTTCGCAGTCGGACGTCAGGTCGGTGACGGTCTCCGTCGTACCCGTGGTGATGTTCAGGACGCTGGTGCTGAAGGCAGAGGACATGGGCCCATTGTCCTGCCCGTACCGCGGGATCGCGCGTCCGTGTCCCGAGACAGCAGAAGGGTCGCGTCGCCCGGAGCCGCGCAGGCACGCACGCACGGTGCGCACGCACCCACGTCGGGCAATGTCGTGGTGGGCCCCACGGGAAGATCCTTGCCACCGACGCCGTTAGTACAAGCGTGAACAATGTAGGGGTGTGCTCGGTGGATGTCGTGGTGATCGGTGCCGGACAGGCAGGGTTGTCGGGCGCCTACCATCTGCGTCGCAGCGGTCTGGAGCCGGACCGCGATTTCGTGGTCCTCGACCACGCCCCGCACCCGGGCGGCGCCTGGCAGTTCCGCTGGCCCTCGTTGACGTACGGCAAGGTGCACGGCATGCACGCCCTGCCCGGCATGGAGCTGACGGGCGCCGACGAAAGCCGGCCCTCGTCCGAGGTGATCGGGGCGTACTTCGACGCGTACGAGCAACGCTTCGACCTGCGGGTTCACCGGCCGGTCGAGGTGAGCGCGGTGCGCGAGGGCGCGGGCGGGCGGCTGCTCGTCGAGACGTCCGAGGGTACGTACGCGACGCGTGCCCTGATCAATGCCACGGGCACCTGGGACCGGCCGTTCTGGCCGCGCTACCCGGGCCAGGAAACCTTCCACGGGCGGCAGCTGCACACGGCGAACTACCCGGGGCCCGCCGAGTTCGCCGGACAGCGGGTGGTCGTCGTCGGCGGTGGGGCTTCCGGGACCCAGCATCTGATGGAGCTCGCCGAGGTGGCGAAGGCGACCTACTGGGTGACGCGCCGCCCGCCCGTGTTCCGCGAGGGACCGTTCGGAGCCGAGCAGGGCCGGGCGGCCGTGGCCATGGTGGAGGACCGGGTGCGGCGCGGGCTGCCGCCGCAGAGTGTCGTGAGCGTCACCGGGCTGCCGGTCACCGACGCGGTCCGGCGCGCCCGCGAGTCCGGAGTGCTCGACCGGCTGCCGATGTTCGACCGGATCACACCGGCCGGCGTCGCCTGGGACGACGGTCGCACCGTCGAGGCGGACGTCATTCTCTGGGCGACCGGCTTCCGGGCCGCCGTCGATCACCTCGCCCCGCTGCGGCTCCGTGAGCCCGGGGGCGGGATCAGGGTCGAGGGAACGCAGGCCGTGCGCGACGAACGCGTCCATCTCGTCGGATACGGTCCCTCCGCCAGCACCATCGGCGCCAACCGGGCCGGGCGCGCCGCCGTGCGCGCCATCGGCCGGCTGCTGGAGGCGGCGCCGGTGCCCGCGTGAGCGACCTCGGCCGGGTCCGGCCTATGGCTCAGCCGTGGCCGGCCCCTCTGCGGTTGTTGTTGAACTCCGCCACGTTGCGCCGCTGTTCCGCGTAGTCGTCGGTGAAGCGGGTGTCGCCGGGTGCGACCGTGACGAAGTACAGCCATGGGCCGGGAGTGGGACCGATGGCCGCTGCCATCGCCTGCTCTCCGGGATTGCCGATGGGAGTGGGCGGAAGCCCTTTGTGTACATAGCTGTTGTACGGACTGTCCATCTTCGTATCGCCCGTGGTGGTGTCCAGCGTGCTGCGGTTCAACGCGTAGTTGAGCGTCGAGTCCATCTGGAGGGGCATGCCCCGGTCGAGCCGGTTGTGGATGACTCTGGCCACCTTGCCCATGTCGGACGCGCTGTCCGCCTCGGCCTGGACGATGGCGGCGATGGTCACCGTCTGGTATACGGTGACGTTGTTGCGCTGTGCTCCAGCGGTGATGTGGTCGGCGCCGAACCGGCTCACCGCCGTGTCGACCATGTAGCGCAGCAGGCTTTCCGGAGTCGTACCCGACGTGACCGGGTACGTCGCCGGGAAGAGGTAGCCCTCGGGGTTGCCCTTCGCCTCGGCCGGAAGCGGCAGGTCCGCCGTGGCGACCGCCTTCTGCGTGGTTCCGGCGGGCTCGCCGAGGGCCTTGTCCGCGGCCGCATACACCTGCGAGGCCCGCCATCCCTCCGGGATGACGAGGGTGCGTGGCTGCTCCGTCTTCGGCTCCGTGGTCAGCAGGGGTACGAGTACGGCGGCCCCCGCGGCGAGGACGAGGACGGCACCGATGATCAGCACCAGACGGCCGCGGCGGGTGGGGCGGACCCGGCGACCGGGCCGGCGGCGGGGAGGTACGTCCGGGGACTCGTTCACCATGCCGGCACGCTACCCCCGCGCCGATCACGCCGCCGGTACCCCGCTCCCGGCGACACGCGGCGCACACCCCGCGAGACGAACACGGGCCCCCTGCTCCACCCGGCGGCGTCGCTCCCCGTCCCATCGGGGCGGCGCCGTCGCGTGCGCGGTGCCCGGTCAGCCGCCGACCGGTCAGCCGCCGACCGGTCAGCCGGCCACCGGGGCGAGCCGGGTGTCGTCCCTGCGGACCAGGGCCGCGTACCGGCCGTCCTGTCGCAGCAGTTCCTCGTGGGTGCCGCGCTCCGCGGTGCGGCCACCGTCGAGGACGACGATCTGATCGGCGTCGCGCACGGTGGACAGCCGGTGGGCGATGGTGATCGTCGTACGTCCCGCGGAGAGCGCGTCGATCGCCTCCTGTACCGCGAATTCCGTACGGGTGTCGAGGGCGCTCGTCGCCTCGTCGAGGATCAGCACCGGCGGGTCGCGCAAGATCGTGCGGGCAAGGGCCAGGCGCTGTTTCTCGCCTCCCGAGAACCGATAGCCCCGTTCACCGACGAGGGTGTCGTAGCCATCGGGCAGCGAGGCGATGTGGTCGTGGATCTGGGCCGCGCGGGCCGCCGCCTCGATCTCCTCGTCGGTCGCCTCCGGTTTGGCGAAGCGCAGGTTCTCGGCGACCGAGGCGTGGAAGAGGTACGTCTCCTGGGAGACCACGCCCACGGCCCGTGCGAGGGTGTCGAAGTCCAGGTCGCGCACATCGACCCCGTCGATCGTGACCCGTCCGCCGGTGACGTCGTAGAGCCTCGGCACCAGATAGCTGAGCGTGGACTTGCCGGAGCCGGTGGGACCGACGACGGCCAGGCTCGCGCCGGCGGGCACGGTGACGTCGACGCCGCTGAGGGTCGGGCCGCTCTTCTCGTCGTAGCTGAAGTCGACGTTCTCGAAGCGGATCTCCCCACGGATCTCCTCCAGCCGGACCGGCTTCTCCGGCTCGGTGATATCCACCGTGAGGTCGAGGTATTCGAAGATCCGCTGGAAGAGGGCGAGGGAGGTCTGCATCTGCACCCCTGTGGAGAGCAGGCTCACGGCGGGCCGGAAGAGGCCCTGCTGGAGCGAGACGAAGGCGACGAGGGTACCGATCGAGACGCCCGGACCGCCGGACTGCAGGGCGATGCCCGCGGCCCAGTAGATGACGGCGGGCATGGCGGCCATCACGATGCCGATCGTCGACATCCGCCACCGTCCGGCCATGCTGGAGCGCACCTCGAGGTCGACCAGACGCTCGGACTCCTCGGCGAAGCCCTTGGTGAGCGAGTCCGAGCGGCCCATGGTGCGGCCGAGCAGGATGCCGCTGACGGAGAGCGATTCAGTGACGGTGGCTGCCATGGCGGCCATCTGCTTCTGCCGCTGAGTGGTGATCTTCTTCCGCTCGCGGCCGACCCGGCGGCTGATCCAGACGAAGACCGGCAGCAGGAGCAGCGAGACGAGGGTGAGCCGCCAGTCGAGCGCGAGCATCGCGACGACCGTGGCGATGACCGCGGTGAGGTTGGAGACCAGCGAGGTCGCCGTGGAGGTGACCGTGGCCTGCATACCGCCGATGTCGTTGGCGATCCGCGACTGGACCTCGCCCGTGCGGGTCCGGGTGAAGAACGCGAGCGGCATCCGCTGGAGCTGCGAGTAGACGGCGGTGCGCAGGTCGTGCATGACCCGCTGGCCGACCGTGGTCGAGATGAGCGTCTGGAGCACGCCGAAGACGCTGTTCATCACCGCGGTGAGGATCATGCCGAGGGCGAGCAGCGAGAGCAGCCCGGTCCGCCCCTGCGGGATGGCGGTGTCCAGGATCTCGCGCAGCAGGAACGGGGAGGCGACCGACACCAGCGACGAGGCGCCGACGAGCAGTCCGACCACCGCGAGGCGGCCGCGGTACGGGTGGAAGAGGCGGAGGATGCGGCGCAGCTCGGCAGGCGGCTGGGCGGCGTCCCGGGGCGGGGGTGTCCACGTGGGTCCGTCGGGTTTCATGGGCTCCTTCGTCAGGCGTGCGACAACGGCAGGGGGCGCGGGCGCCTGCGAAGCGTGCGCGTCCGGTCTGGAGGCAGGGCGGCCGCCGAGGGCCGTGCTGCTTGCTGTGGGTACGTGCTGGTGTGTACGTATCGGGCAAGAATCAGAGCCTAGCTCATTGTTACCTGTACTCACAATGAACAAGGTCCTGATATTGTTCCCGGTATGGACTCCCCCGACCCGGACGGCGTGCTCGCCGAACAGCTGCTGCGGCTGACCCGCAGGCTTCAGCGCATCCAAGGCCGTCAGCTGGAGCCGATCGGCATCACCCCCGCGCAGTTCCGGCTGCTGCGCACCGTCGCGCACTACGACGGTCCTCCCCGGATGGCGGATCTCGCCCAGCGTCTCGACGTCGTCCCCCGCGCCGTGACCACGCTGGTCGACGGGCTGGAGGCGAGCGGCCGGGTGCGCCGGACCCCCGATCCGGACAGTCGTCGGGTGGTCCGCATCCAGATCACGGACGAGGGCATCGCCACGCTCCGGTCCCTGCGCAACGCGCGCCGGGCGGCCGCGGAGGAGATCCTGGCCCCGCTGACCGCCGATCAGCGGGAGGTGCTCGGCGGCCTGTTGACGGCCCTGGTCAACGGGATGCCCGAGCGCACCTGCTGACCGCCCCGGCCAACAGGGCCCCCGAGCGCACCTGCCGACCACCTTGGCCGGATGGGACGCCCGAGCGCACCTGCCGACCGCCCCGGCCAACGGGGCCCCCGAGCGCACCTGCCGACCACCTTGGCCACCGGGACGCCGCGGCACCCGAGCGCCACTGCCGAGCGGGGGCACTCGGCGTTGGCGGGAACGGGCGTCCCGCCCCGGTGCCGGGCGGGTCGCTCAGCTCTTGAGGGCCGCGCGGTCCCCCATGACCACGACCGGGTTCTGCTTCGGGTCCAGAGTGCGCAGCAGCTTCACCATGGCCGCCTTCGGCAGGCTCACACAGGCGGATGTGCCACTGCCGTGGTCCATGTGGAGCCAGATGCTGCCGCCCTTGGACTGGCCCTCCGGGCGTGTCGGGTCGTTGGGGGCGGTGCCCTTGACGCGGTTGTAGTCGATGGCGATGACGTAGTCGAAGTCGTGCCAGTAGGGCTTGGCCCAGTAGCGCGGGGCGCGGATGGCGGCCGATTCGCTGTACGGGAGCAGCGCGCCCGGGTCGGGCAGTGCGCCGCCGGCGTCGGTGAGGGTGAAGACGCCGACCGGGGAGCGCTTGTCGTCCTCGTGATGGTCGGCGGTCCAGCCCTTGCGGCCGTTGTGGGCCTTCCAGCCGGCGGCCTTGTCCCAGGTGGAGCCGGTCCGGGTGTACAGCACGACCGTGGAGTCCGCGGAGTTCCTGCCCGCACCGTAAACGGCGACGACCTGACGGGAGTTGTGCGGGATCTTCGACCGCAGCCGGTCGCCGACGTCCGGGATCCGCTTCAGGCCGGCGGTCCCTGCCCCGTCCTTCCGGGCACCGGCCGACCGCGCGTCGCCCTTCTCCGTCTCCTGTCCGTCGCCGCACGACGTGAGCGTCGTGAGCAGGACACCGCAGGCGGCCGCCGAGGCCACCACTCGTACCGCACCGGCTATACGCATCCGTCCATGGTCGCACCACCCGGCGTCCGCAGCCGTTCCCTCCCCGGGTCCGGCGGCATGCGTGGCCGGTCCCCTACTCCGCGCGCCGTGGCCCGGCACCGCCCTGAGACGCACGGTGAAGGCCGCCCGGGGCGTCCCGGGCCACGCCTGAAGCCGGCCCGGCACGGCCCCGCACCGCGCGTAAAAGGGTTTGCCTCGGCCCCTGCGGACAGCGAGGCTTGAACGGTTTGGTTCTCCCCCACGCGCTTGCCGAACGTGTCTCTGGGGACCCCTTCGCGGGTCCCGGCTCCTTACGATCTTTTGGGACGTCATGCACATTCGCGATCTTCCGTACTCGGATCCCGGCGATCCCGATGTCCGGTCCGGCCCTCGCTTCCTGCTCTGGCTCGGCCGCAACCAGATACGCGGACAGCTCACCTCCATGTCCTGGGGCCTGTTGCACCAGTGCTCCATCGCGGGGCTGCCGCTCGCCGTGGGGTTCGCCGTCCAGTCGGTCGTCGAACGGTCCGGCGGACGGCTGGCTCTGGCCGGCGGCATGATCGCGGTGCTGGGCGTACTGATCGCGGTGGGCGACACCATGCTCCACCGGACCGCCGTCACCAACTGGATCACCGCCGCCGCGCGGGTCCAGCAGCTGCTCGCCCGCAAGACCGCGGAGCTCGGTTCGGCACTGACCCGACGGGTCGCCGCGGGCGAGGTCGTCGCGGTGTCCACCGGCGACGTGGAGAAGATCGGCTGGTTCGTCGAGGCGCTCTCCCGCTTCGTCGCGGCCGCCGCGGCCCTCGTGATCATCTGCGTCGGGCTCGTCCTGTACCTGCCCTCGCTCGGCGTGCTCGTGGCGCTCGCCATGCCGCTGCTCGCCCTCGGTGTCCTGCCGCTCCTCCCCCGGGCCACCCGCCGCGCGGACATCCAGCGCGAGAAGGCGGGCAAGGCCACCGAGCTTGCCTCCGACACGGTGGCCGGGCTGCGCGTGCTGCGCGGCATCGGCGGCGAGGAACTGTTCCTCGGCCGCTACCGGCGCGCCTCGCAGGAGGTCCGCGAGGCGGCGGTGCGCAGTGCGCGCATGTGGTCGCTGATCTCGGCGATCCAGGTGTTCCTGCCCGGTCTGCTGCTGATCTCGCTGGTCACGTACGGGGCCGCGCTCGCCCGGGACGGGAGGATCGAGGTCGGTCAGCTCGTGACGGTGTACAGCGCGGCGACGCTGATGCTGTTCCCGCTGCGGCACTTCGAGGAGATCGCCATGGCGTACTCCTTCTCCCGGCCGTCCGCTCAGCGCGCGGTACGGGTGCTCTCGCTGAGCCGGGTGGCCCGGCCGTCCACGGTGGACGCCGCTCCGGCCGGTGACCTGTACGACCCGGTCACCGGCCTGATGGCTCCGGAGGGCCTGTTCACCGCGGTGGTCTGCGGCGATCCGGACGAGGCGGGCCGCCTCGCGGACCGGCTCGGCGGCCATGCCCAGCCGGCCGTGGCCCAGGAGGGCGAGGCGGAGGACGCCGAGGCTCCCGCGCTGCCGTCGGTCCTGCTCGGGGGCGTACCGCTGGACGAGCTGGAGCTGGACGCCGCCCGGACCGCCGTGCTGGTCCAGGACAAGGATCCGGTGCTGCTCTCCGGCACGCTGCGCGAGCTGCTGGACGTGCCGTCGTCCGGGCGGATCGCCGCCGCGGACGCGCTGGCGGCCGCGCAGTGCGGCGATGTCCTGGACGCGCTCGCCCAGGCGTCGGTCGACGCGGACGGCGACCCCATGAACACCCGGATCACCGAACGCGGCCGGTCCCTGTCCGGCGGTCAGCGTCAGCGGCTCGCCCTGGCGCGTTCGCTGGTGACCGACCCGGGGGCCCTGGTGCTCGACGAGCCGACGTCCGCCGTCGACTCGCACACCGAGGCGCGGGTGGCCGAGGGCATCAAGGCCTTGCGCAAGGACCGTACGACGGTGGCGTTCGCCTCGTCACCGCTGCTGCTCGACCTGGCGGACCGGGTGGCGCTGGTCCACGGCGGCACCGTGGTGGCGGTGGGCACCCACCGGGAACTGCTGCGCGCCGAACCGCTGTACCGCGCGGTCGTCACCCGTGAGACCGACGAGGAGATCGCCGCGTCGGGACCCGACACCGGCGAAGAGACCGCCGCTGCCGGACCGGACGCGGCCGAAGACATCGACACGATCGAGACGATCGAGGAAATCGAGGAGAGGGCATGATCGGCGTCGCACCACCGGCGTACGACCCGGCCGCCCCGGAGTCGGCGACGACCCTGCCGGTCGGAACCCCCACGACCGTACGCACCTATGTCCGGGAGCTGATGCGGCGCCACCGGCGGCCGTTTGCCGTGGTCACGGCGCTCAACTGCGTCGCGGTGATCTCGTCGATCGTGGGTCCGTACCTGCTGGGCGGCCTGGTCGAGGACCTGGCCGGCGGGGTCACCGACCTTCATCTGGAGCGCACCGCCGCGGTGTTCGCCCTGGCGCTGGTCATCCAGACCGTGGTGACCAGGATGATGCGCCTGCGCAGCGCGATGCTCGGCGAGGAGATGCTGGCCGACCTGCGCGAGGACTTCCTCGTGCGCTCGGTCCGGCTGCCCCCGGGTGTGCTGGAGCGGGCGGGGACGGGTGACCTGCTGTCCCGCATCACCACGGACATCGACCGGCTCGCCAACGCCATGCGCGAGGCGGTCCCTCAACTGGCCATCGGCGTGGTGTGGGCGGGGCTGCTGCTCGCCGCGCTCGCCGTCACCGCTCCCCCGCTGGCGCTCTCGGTGCTCATCGCCCTGCCGGTGCTGATCATCGGCTGCCGGTGGTACTTCCGCCGGGCGCCGTCGGCGTACCGCTCGGAGGCGGCCGGCTACGCGTCGGTCGCCGCGATGCTCGCGGAGACGGTCGACGCCGGAAGAACCGTGGAGGCGCACCGGCTCGGTGCGCGACGGGTGGCCCTGTCGGACCGTCGGATCAAGGAGTGGACGGCCTGGGAGCGGTACACGCTGTTCCTGCGCTCCGTGCTGTTCCCCGTCATCAACGTCACGTACGTGACGATTCTCGGCGCGGTCCTGATGCTCGGCGGCTGGTTCGTCATCGAGGGCTGGCTCACCGTCGGTCAGCTGACCACGGGCGCGCTGCTCGCCCAGATGATGGTCGACCCGATCGGTCTGATCCTGCGCTGGTACGACGAGTTGCAGGTCGCCCAGGTGTCGCTGGCCCGCCTCGTGGGGGTCCGCGAGATCGAGCCGGACGCGGGTGACGACGCTGTCGCGCCGGAGGGCCGTGAGGTGCGGGCGGACGAGGTGCGCTTCGGCTACCGCGCCGGTCTCGACGTGCTGCACCGGGTGTCGCTGGACGTGGCTCCCGGTACGCGGATGGCGCTGGTCGGACCGTCCGGTGCGGGCAAGTCCACCCTGGGCCGGCTGCTGGCCGGTATCTACGCCCCGCGCACCGGTGACGTCACCCTGGGCGGCGCGCAGTTGTCCCGGATGCCGGCGGAACGGGTCCGCACGCATGTGGCACTGGTCAACCAGGAGCACCATGTGTTCGTCGGCTCGCTGCGGGACAACCTGCTGCTGGCCCGTACCGGTGCGGGGGACGAGGAGCTGTGGGCCTCGCTGGCCGCGGTCGACGCGGCCGGCTGGGCGAGGGCGCTCGACGAGGGGCTGGACTCCGAGGTCGGCTCGGGCGGTCTGGTGCTCACTCCGGCGCAGGCGCAGCAGATCGCGCTGGCCCGGCTGGTACTGGCCGATCCGCACACGCTGGTGCTGGACGAGGCGACGTCGCTGCTCGACCCGCGCGCGGCCCGTCATCTGGAACGGTCGCTGGCCCGGGTGCTCGACGGCCGTACGGTCGTGGCGATCGCCCACCGGCTGCACACGGCGCACGACGCGGACGTGATCGCCGTCGTCGAGCAGGGCCGGATCAGCGAGCTGGGCAGCCATGACGAGCTGGTGGCCGCGGACGGTGCGTACGCGGCGCTGTGGCGGTCCTGGCACGGCTGACGGCGACCGGCACGTCGCGTTTCTCGGGTGGCGCCCTCCGGCCGGAGGGCGCCACCGCCGACGTACGGGCACGGTCCGGGGCCGGACCGGGGCGGGCCTCAGATGAAGTTCAGGGCGGAGGCCGCGCCCACTCCCCCGAGCACCATGAACGCCGGCATCAGCAGTTTCAGCTCCACCCAGCTGCCGGCCCGGAAACGCATGAACTTCGGCGGACCTATCGGGTACCACCGCTTGCGGCCGACCGGGATCGGCCACAGGATCGGGCAGCCGGACACGGTCAGCGCGTCGCCGATGTCATGGACGAGGGCGCCGAGCACGATCGGCAGGCCGAGCCAGAGGTACTCCTGGCCGGGGGCGTCGAAGAGCCAGTCCGAGCCGTTGCCCGGCTTGTCCAGGACGCCGGCGAGGATCCACGCGCTGGTCGCCCCGAGCAGCCACACCAGGACGTCGCTGGACACCCGGGCGGCCCGCCAGAGCAGCCCTTCGACGGCGAGCACCAGGTGGACGAAGAGAATCGCCAGCACCGCCCACCGGCCGCCGGTGATCGCCGCGGCGGAGGCGCCCGCACCGATCAGGACCGCCCACAGCCAGGTGTGGGTCAGCGTCCGGTGGCCGCCGTTGCGGTTCGCGTCGCCCCGCAGCTTCGTGGCCTTGTAGACGGCGTGCGAGAGCTTGTCGACGATCTCGCACAGTCCGCGGGAGACCGGACCGAAGGCGCGCGAGATGGTCGCCGACTTGTGGTCGAGGTCCGGTGCGAGCGCCGCGCCCGCGGTGATCAGCGCGCCGACGACCAGGACGGGCCACGGCATGGTGTGACCCTCGGCGGCCGCGGCCGCGCCCACCCCCAGCCAGGCAGCCGCCCCTGACAGAGAGTGTGCCGGTCCCATCATGGCTGTATCCGCCCCCGTAGCTGTCGTGAGGTGCGCCAGGCAGGGCCTGGGCGCGAGTTCCGGCCACCGTCGGTACGGTGCGGCCGAGTTGAGTGGGCAGCGTATCGTCCGTGATCTTCGTACCGTCGTCCGGTTCCCTCATCGGGGTGGAAGACAGGCAAGATGGGGGCGTGACCCTTATCGATCAGCTGCCCCCGACCGACGACCCCGACGCCCTCTTCGAGGCATTCTCGTCATGGACCGAGACGCAGGGGATCACCCTCTACCCCGCTCAGGAGGAGGCGCTGATCGAGGTGGTCTCCGGGGCCAACGTGATCCTCTCCACCCCCACCGGCTCCGGAAAGAGCCTGGTCGCGGCCGGTGCGCACTTCACCGCTCTCGCCCAGGACAAGGTCACCTTCTACACCGCTCCGATCAAGGCCCTGGTCTCGGAGAAGTTCTTCGACCTGTGCAAGCTGTTCGGTACGGAGAACGTCGGCATGCTCACCGGCGACGCCTCGGTCAACGCCGACGCCCCGGTGATCTGCTGTACCGCCGAAGTGCTCGCGTCCATCGCGCTGCGTGACGGGAAGTACGCGGACATCGGCCAGGTCGTCATGGACGAGTTCCACTTCTACGCGGAGCAGGATCGCGGCTGGGCGTGGCAGATCCCGATCCTGGAGCTGCCGCAGGCCCAGTTCATCCTGATGTCGGCCACGCTCGGTGACGTCCGGATGTTCGAGGAGGACCTGACCCGCCGCACGGGCCGGCCCACGTCCGTCGTGCGCTCGGCGACCCGTCCGGTCCCGCTCAGTTACGAGTACCGGCTGACGCCGATCACCGAGACGATCACCGAGCTCCTGGACACCCGGCAGTCGCCGGTCTACATCGTGCACTTCACGCAGGCGGCGGCCGTCGAGCGGGCGCAGTCGCTGATGAGCATCAACATGTGCACCAAGGAGGAGAAGGAGAAGATCGCCGATCTCATCGGCAACTTCCGCTTCACCACCAAGTTCGGCCAGAACCTCTCGCGCTATGTGCGCCACGGCATCGGGGTGCACCACGCGGGCATGCTCCCGAAGTACCGCCGCCTGGTCGAGAAGCTCGCGCAGGCGGGCCTCCTGAAGGTGATCTGCGGTACGGACACGCTCGGCGTCGGCGTCAACGTCCCCATCCGCACGGTGCTGTTCACCGCCCTCACCAAGTACGACGGCACCCGGGTGCGGACCCTGCGGGCGCGTGAGTTCCACCAGATCGCGGGCCGGGCCGGCCGGGCGGGCTTCGACACGGCGGGCTTTGTCGTCGCGCAGGCGCCCGAGCACGTCGTGGAGAACGAGAAGGCGGTCAAGAAGGCCGGTGACGACCCCAAGAAGAAGCGCAAGGTCGTCCGCAAGAAGGCACCCGAGGGCTTCGTCGCCTGGTCGGAGACCACGTTCGACAAACTCATCCAATCCGATCCCGAGCCGCTGACGTCCCGTTTCCGGGTCACGCACACCATGCTGCTGTCCGTGATCGCACGTCCCGGCAACGCCTTCGAGGCGATGCGGCATCTGCTGGAGGACAACCACGAGCCGCGCAAGGCGCAGCTGCGTCACATCCGCCGGGCCATCGCGATCTACCGTTCGCTGCTCGACGGCGGCGTGGTGGAGCAGCTGGACAAGCCCGACGCGGAGGGCCGCATCGTGCGGCTCACCGTCGATCTTCAGCAGGACTTCGCGCTGAACCAGCCGCTGTCCACGTTCGCGCTCGCCGCGTTCGAGCTGCTGGACGCCGACTCGCCGTCGTACGCCCTGGACATGGTCTCGGTGGTGGAGTCGACGCTCGACGACCCGCGCCAGATCCTCGCCGCGCAGCAGAACAAGGCGCGCGGTGAGGCGGTCGGGCAGATGAAGGCCGACGGCATCGAGTACGAGGAGCGGATGGAGCTCCTCCAGGAGGTCACGTACCCGAAGCCGCTGAGCGAGCTGCTGTGGCACGCGTACGAGGTCTACCGCCAGAGTCACCCGTGGGTGAGCGACCACCCGGTGTCGCCGAAGTCGGTGATCCGGGACATGTACGAACGCGCGATGACGTTCACCGAGTTCACGTCGAACTACGAACTGGCGCGTACCGAGGGCATCGTGCTGCGTTATCTCGCGAGCGCGTACAAGGCGCTGGAGCACACCATCCCGGACGACATCAAGTCCGAGGACCTGGAGGACCTGATCGCCTGGCTCGGCGAGATGGTCCGCCAGGTCGACTCCAGTCTGCTCGACGAGTGGGAGCAGCTCGCCAATCCCGAGGTGGAGACGGCGGAGCAGGCGCAGGAGCGTGCCGACGAGGTCAAGCCGGTCACGGCCAACGCCCGCGCCTTCCGGGTGCTGGTGCGCAACGCGATGTTCCGCCGGGTCGAGCTGGCCGCGCTGGACCGGGTCCGCGATCTCGGGGAGCTGGACGGCGACGCGGGCTGGGACGAGGACGCGTGGGGCGAGGCGATGGACGCGTACTGGGACGAGTACGAGGAGCTGGGCACCGGTCCGGACGCCCGGGGACCGAAGCTGCTGAAGATCGACGAGGACGCCGAACACGGCCTGTGGCGCGTCCGGCAGACGTTCGCGGACCCGAACGGCGACCATGACTGGGGCATCAGTGCCGAGGTCGACCTGGCCGCGTCCGACGAGGAGGGCCGGGCGGTCGTCCGGGTCACCTCCGTGGGCCAGTTGTGAGCGCCTCCGTACCGGTGGCGCCGCTGCGAGAGTGGAGAAGAAGCGCATGACGAACCCCGCCGAGCGTCTGGTCGACCTGCTCGACCTGGAGCGGATCGAGGTCAACATCTTCCGCGGCCGCAGCCCCGATGAGTCCCTTCAGCGGGTCTTCGGCGGGCAGGTGGCGGGACAGGCTCTGGTGGCGGCGGGCCGCACCACGGACGGGGACCGTCCGGTGCACTCGCTGCACGCCTACTTCCTGCGGCCGGGCCGTCCCGGGGTGCCGATCGTCTACGACGTCGAGCGGGTCAGGGACGGCCGGTCGTTCACCACGCGCCGGGTGACGGCCGTGCAGCAGGGCAGGACGATCTTCAACCTGACGGCGTCCTTCCACCGCCCGGAGGAGGCGGGCTTCGAGCACCAGCTGCCGCCGGCCCGTGTGGTGCCCGATCCCGAGGAGCTGCCGACGGTCGCCGAAGAGGTGAGCGAGCATCTGGGCGGTCTGCCGGAGGCGCTCGAACGGATGGCGCGGCGCCAGCCGTTCGACATCCGCTACGTCGACCGGCTGCGCTGGACGCGGGAGGAGATCAAGGACGCGGATCCCCGCAGCGCGGTCTGGATGCGCGCGGTCGGCCCGCTGGGTGACGACCCGCTGGTGCACACCTGTGCGCTGACGTACGCGAGCGACATGACGCTGCTGGACGCGGTGCGCATCCCGGTGGAGCCGCTGTGGGGACCGCGCGGCTTCGACATGGCGTCGCTGGACCACGCGATGTGGTTCCACCGCCCGTTCCGGGCCGACGAGTGGTTCCTGTACGACCAGGAGTCCCCGGTGGCCACCGGCGGACGGGGTCTGGCGCGCGGCCGGATCTACGACCGCGAGGGCAATCTGCTGGTCTCGGTGGTGCAGGAGGGGCTGTTCCGGCGGCTGGGCGAGAAGCCGGCCTGAGCGCGGCTGGGCGGGAAGCCGGCCCGACGCCGCGGGCGGGAAGCCGGCCCGACGCCGCTCCGCGAGCTGTCGTTCCGGCCCCGCCGGGTGAGCCGCGGGTCCAGGAGGGTCAGGTGCCCGGCAGGGTGTCCTGCTCGACCTCGTGCCGGCGGGTCCGGATGTCGGGCGGGGCCGGGTGCAGTCTGGCGTCGCAGGTGGGGCCGAGGCCGGTGCGGCGCGAGGACGTGCCGGTGAGCGGGCGTCCGCACATGCGGCAGCGCACCGGGCGGCGCTCGGCGGCCGCGGTGGTGCCCGGCAGCGGCTCGGCGTCGGGGGCGGGTCGCGGTGGTTCCACGCGCCGATCTTCGCAGGTATCCGGTCTACGCTTCCACTTCCGACCACGCCCGACGGAGGAGCACGTACGTGACCAGCGCGCTGAAAGTGATGGCCCTTCCCAAGCCCGGGAAAGCCCGGCCGGAGGTGCGGCCCGGCGTGGCCGAAGGCTTCGACCACGTCGTCGTCGACGAGTCGCAGGGCCCCTTCCACGTGGTGGCGTATCTGGAACGCGAGCTGCCGGCGGGCGGCATACCCGCCTACCTCGCGGCCCGCAAGGACGGCGCCCGCTCCTTCGTGCTGTGGGCCGAACCCGAGCGCCGCTCCCGGGTGGCCACGCTCGTCACCGCCTCGGCGGGCGGCGGTGTGGCCGAGTACCAGGTGTGGGGCGGTCAGGGCGAGCTCATAGGCACCGTCGTCCGGGAGAAGGCCTTGTCCGGCAAGGGCCTCCGCACACGCTGGACCGTGAGCCAGAGCGGGTGCCCCGTGGCGGTCGGGTTCAAGGGCCGGATCTTCTGGTGGTACGTGTGGTGGCTGCTGTTCCCCCTGTGGGCGGCCATCGGCGTGGGCAGCCTCTTCAACGGCAGCGGGGACGTGCCGCGCGGGCCGCGGCGCATCGTCTGGCGGGCGGACGGCCAGACCCCGCTGGAATACCGGTCCGAGGACCACGTGCTGGTGCACGCCCCGTGGGCCGACTGGCGGCTGGCGGCCGCGCTCACGGCCGTGGTCCGCTCCTTCGACAGCTGGCTCGGCACCCCCTGGGACGAGAAGAAGAAGTGATCCCGGCCGGCCCGCGCCCCTCGCACGCCTAAGGGCTGTCCCGATCATGCCGGGCCCGCGGGGTCCGTGCGCGCGTCTGCCGCCTTGTCGTCGGTCGCCATGACTCCCTCCTCCGCCTAGCAGCCGCGCGCACCGGGCCGGGCTCCCAGATCCGGCCTGACCCGAACGAAAGGCTCTAGCCCATTGGAGGGATAGCCCCGCCTCGTACCGGTCCTCGGCGCGCGCCTGACCGGCCTGCCGGGCGGCTTCCCCGGAAGGTGGTCGCGCGCGGTGTTCCGCGGGCCGCGACCGCCGCCCCGGCACCGCGGGACGTCGTCCGAGGAGGCACGGTCATGACGACCGATCAGGCGCTGGCGGGTCTGGGGCTGATCGTGGTGCTCGCGGTCGCCTCGCAGCTGCTGGCGAGCCGGCTGCGGATCCCGGCGCTGCTCGTGCTGCTGCCCGTGGGCTTCGCCGCCGGGGCGCTCACCGACACGGTCGACCCCCCACGGCTGCTGGGCGCCGCCTTCTCTCCGCTGGTCTCCCTGGCGGTGGCGGTGATCCTGTACGACGCCGGGCTGGGCCTGGACCTCAAGCGGCTCACGGGACACACGCGGCGCGTCGTGGTCCGGCTGCTCTGGCTCGGCACGCTGTTCACCCTGGTGTCCGCCGCGCTGTTCGCCGTGCCGGTCCTGGACATGTCGATGCCGGCGGCGGTGATGCTCGCCGCGATCCTGGTCGTCTCCGGTCCGACCGTCGTCGGGCCGCTGCTCAACTTCGTCCGGCCGGCCGAGCGGCTGCAACGCGTCCTGATCTGGGAGGGTTCCCTGATCGATCCGGTGGGCGGCATCCTCGGGGCCCTCGTCTTCCACGGCGTGCTGACCGGCGGCCGGCACGGTTTCGGCACCCGGATCGGGGAGTTCCTGGTCAGTGCGGCCGTGGGGGTGGCCGGTGGCGCGGTCGGGGCGGCGGTGCTGTGGCTGGTGCTCAGCCGGATGCGGCTGAGCGAGGAGCTGGCCACGTCCGTGCAGATCGCCGCCGTCATCGGTGTGGCCGCGGCCTGCGACGCGCTGCGTGACGACACGGGGCTGATCTCGGCGGTCCTCATGGGAATGGTCATGGCCAATCTGCCCGGCCTGGACATTCCGGCCAGACGGCCGTTCTTCGACACGCTGGTCTCTCTGACGATCGGCCTGCTGTTCATCTCCATCTCGGCCACGGTCACCCCGGCGTCGCTGCGGCACGTGGTGCTGCCGTCGCTGGCGCTGGTCGCGCTGCTCGTCCTGGTGACCCGTCCCCTGGTGGCCCACCTGGCGACGCTGCGTACGGATGTGCCGCCCGGGGAAAGGTGGTTCATCGGCTGGATGGCACCGCGCGGCATCGTGGCGGCGGCCACGGCGTCCACGTTCTCGGCCGAGCTGGTCGAGAAGGGCATCGCGGGCGCGGAGCGCATCCTGCCCGCCACCTTCGTCGTCATCGTCGCCACGGTCACGCTGTACGGCCTGACGGCGTTCCCGGTCGCCCGGCGGCTCGGCGTACTGCGTCCGGCACGCTCCAGGCCCTTGCTCGTCGGTGGTGCGCCGTGGGCGGTCGACGTGGCGTGCGCCCTGAGTTCGGCGGGGCTGGACGTCCTGATGTGGGCCGGGGCCGAGCGTGAGCGGGCACGGATCGCGGCGGCCGGGCTGAAGCTGGCGCCCGGGGAACTGCTCGCCTCGGCCACGGGCGCGGGGGCGGAACTCGAAGGAATCACCGGGGTGCTGCTCCTCACGGACGAGGACGACTTCAACGCCCTCGCCTCGACGACGCTCCGCGAGAGCGTCGAGGGCCCGGTGCACCGTCTCGCGGCGCCGTCCGCGAACCATGGGGTGGTGGCCCCGTACACGGGTGGGGAGTCGCTGTTCGGCGGCGGGCTCACCGGCCCCGAGCTGTCCCGCCGGTACGAGGCGGGTGCCCGTGCGGTGGCGCGGCCGGCCGGCGACGCTCTCCCGGCCGGTCACCAGCTGCTGTTCGTGGTGGGGCCGGAGGGACGGCTCGCGCCGGTCACGGACGCGGAGACGCCTGCCGCGGAGCCGGGCGGCACCGTCATTCTGCTGGGCCCGCCCACCGGCTGATCCCGGGCCGCGGGGAGGGCCGCAGGACCGGCATCCACAAGGAATCCCGAGCGAGGAGAGAACGACCATGTCCGCCGAGTCCGCCGGAGCGCCCGCCGCCCCGCCACCCGATCCCGTCGCCCTGATCCGTACCCGCGGCTACGCGGTCCTCCTGGTGATCGTGGCGGTCCTGGGCGTCCCGATCTCTGCGGGGGCCTTCGGCTACCTCGCTCTCGTCTCCGAGCTCCAGTCGCTGACGTACGACGATCTGCCCGAGGCCCTGGGCTTCGCCGGGACACCCTCGTGGTGGCCGGTGCCGCTGCTCGGCGTGGCGGGGCTGCTGACCGGACTCGCGATCCGGTATCTCCCCGGGGACGGCGGGCACAAGCCGGCCGAGGGGCTGGTCACCACCGGTCCCCCCGCGGCCGCGCACCTGCCCGGCATCGCACTCGCGGCCCTCGCCTCCCTCGGCCTCGGTGCGGTGCTCGGCCCCGAGGCGCCGCTCATCGCACTGGGCGGGGGCGTGGCCGTGTACGCGGTGCGGCTGATCAAGCCGGACATCGATCCGGGGGCGAGCGCCGTGGTGGGAGCCGCGGGCAGCTTCGCCGCCGTGAGCGCGCTGCTGGGGTCGCCGCTGCTGGGCGCGTTCCTGCTGATGGAGGCCTCCGGCCTGGCCGGGCTGATGCTCGGGGTGGCTCTGGTGCCCGGGCTGCTGGCGGCCGGGGTCGGAGCGCTGATCTTCACGGGGCTGGGTTCGTGGACCGGTCTGGGCACATACTCGCTGGCACTGCACGAGGTGCCGCCGGCCACCGGGCCCACCGTCGCCGAATTCGGCTGGGCCGTCGCTCTCGGTCTGGGCGCCGCGTGCGCGGGGGCGGCGATTCAACGACTGGCGCTGTTCCTCCAGCCGCGGGTCGAGCGGCGGAGAGTGCCGGCCACCGTCCTGATGGGCCTCGCCGTCGGTGCGCTCGCGTACGCGTACGCCGGGATCACCGGGCACTCCGCCTCGCAGGTGCTGTACTCGGGCGAGCACGCCCTGGATCCCCTGCTGGCCGACGGCGCGCGGTACTCGGCGGCCGCCCTGGTGGTGCTCGTCGTCTGCAAGTCGCTGGCCTACTGCGCGTCCCTGAGCGCCTTCCGGGGCGGCCCCGTCTTTCCGGCCATGTTCGCCGGTGCGGCGGGCGGCCTCGCCCTGGCGCATCTGCCCGGGCTGAACCCGACGTCGGGATTCGCCATGGGGATCGGGGCGATGTGCGTGTCCATGCTGAAGCTTCCGATGACCTCGGTGCTGCTGGCCACGCTGCTGCTGGGGAGCGAGGGGCTCACCGTCATGCCGCTCGTGATCGTCTCGGTGGTGGTCTCCTACGTCGTGACGCTCAGGATCACGCCCCCGCCGGCCGCGTTCGCTACGCAGCCGCCGGGGGCGTGAGCGTTCCGCACGGCCCTGCGGTCAGACCTCTTGCCTGCTGCGGGGTCCGGCGCACAGTGCCCAGATGATGAAGATGTCGATGGCGATGAGCACGATGGACCACAGCGGATAGTGCGGCAGCCACAGGAAGTTGGCGAGCGCGCCGAGTCCCGCGAGCACGACGCCTACCGCGCGCGCCCAGAAGGCCCCGGTGAACAGGGCGCAGCCGGCGAGCACGATGACGATGCCGAGAATGAGGTGGATCCAGCCCCAGCCGGTCAGGTTGAACTGGAAGACGTAGTTGCGGGTGGCGACGAAGACGTCGTCCTTCGCGATGGCGGAGATCCCCTGGAGGATCGCCATGGCCCCGCCGAAGATCATCAGCACGGCGGCCAAGGCCGTCCAGCCCGTCTGGAACGGGTGGCTCTTCGAGCCTGTGGTGCGCGCCGCTCTGGGTTCGTTGCTCGTTCCGGCCATGCCGGCCTCCTCGGTAGCGGAGTTGCCCAGCGAGACCGGAGCGCCCGGCCGGGCATTCCCCCGTTCAAGCGTTGCATGACGGCCCACGACTGGCAGCCCGGGAGAGGTTCGGCCTGATCAGGCACCCACCTTTCTCCGAGGAGAGATATAATCCCTGATGTGAGAAACGCTGACAGGGGCGAGGGGACCATCGACGCCGGGCTCGCGGCGCGGCTCGGTGAGCTGCGCGTCGAACGCGGTTGGTCGCTGGACGAGCTGGCCCGGCGCAGCGGGCTGAGCCGCTCGACGCTCTCCCGGCTCGAACGCAGTGAGCTGAGCCCGACCGCCGCCCAGCTCGGCCGGCTGTGCACCGTTTACGAGCGCACCATGTCCCGCTTGCTGCTGGAGGTGGAGGCCCAGCCGCCTCAGCTGGTGCCCGCCGGGCGTCAGACGGTCTGGCGGGACGAGACGTCGGGCTTCGTCCGCAGATCCGTCTCGCCGCCGCACGCGGGTCTGCGCGCGGAGATCGTCGAGGGCGTCCTCGACGCGGGCGCCGTGATCGCGTACGAGAATCCGCCCGTTTCCGGTCTGGAGCAGCACATCTGGGTCCTGGAGGGGACGGTGGAGATCACCGTCGACGCCACCGTGCACACGGTCGGCCCGGGCGACTGCCTGCGGTTCCGGCTGCGCGGCCCCTCGCGCTTCCACTGTCCGGGCCCGGAGCGGGTCCGTTACGCACTGATGATCGTCGCACCGTGAAAGGGCCTGTGCCATGACCGAGATCGTCCCGGTGTCCGGACCCGAACTGGTCACGTACGCCGATGAGCTGGCCGCCCTCCTGGTGGAGACGGTCGAGGGCGGCGCCTCCGTCGGGTTCCTGGCGCCGCTGCGCCGGGAGGCCGCCGCCCGCTGGTGGCGGGAGCGCGCCGCTTCCGTGGACGCGGGGCACCACCAGGTGTGGATCGCCCGGGACGGTGAGCGGATCGCGGGCACCATCGGCCTGTCGCGCGCGCCGCTCCCCAATGCCCGCCATCGCGCGGAGGTCGGCAAGCTGATGGTCCGTCCGTCGGTACGCGGCCGGGGGCTCGGGAGGCGTTTGCTCGAGGCGGTCGAGCGCTCGGCGGCCGCGGACGGCGTCACGCTGCTGATCCTGGACACCGAGAGCGGCAGCCCCGCCGAGCGGCTGTACCGCGCGTCCGGCTGGACGGAGTCGGGATCCATTCCGGACTACGCCGCCGACCCGGCCGGGGTGCTCAAGCCGACCACCTTCTACTTCAAGACGGTCGGCGGGCTGCCGGGCGGAGCGGCTTCGGACCGGTGAACCGCCGGGAGCGACAATGGCCGTGGAAGACACCGACGAGGAGACACCCATGACGCTGCACGACATCCCGCTCCACACCCTCACGGGCGAGCCGACCACGCTGGGCGCCTACCGCGGCCAGGCGGTCCTGCTGGTGAACGTCGCCTCCCAGTGCGGACTGACCCCGCAGTACGCCGGTCTCGAACGGCTCCAGAAGGAGTACGGCGACCGCGGCTTCACGGTGCTCGGCGTGCCGTGCAACCAGTTCGGCGGCCAGGAGCCCGGGAGCTCGGAGGAGATTCAGACGTTCTGCTCGACGACGTACGGGGTGAGCTTCCCGCTGCTGGCGAAGACCGACGTCAACGGCGCGGGCCGGCATCCGCTCTACGCCGAGCTGACGCGGCTCGAGGACGCGGACGGGGAGGCCGGGGACATCCAGTGGAACTTCGAGAAGTTCCTCATCTCCCCCGCGGGCGAGCCCGTCGCCCGGATCCGCCCCCGCACCGAGCCGGAGGCCCCGGAGGTCGTCGCCGCCATCGAGGCGCAGCTCCCCGCCTGAGCACCGGATCGCCCCGTTCCCGTCCACTCGGACGGGCACGGGGCGACCGGCGTGGCGTCAGCGGATGGGCATGCCGGACAGCGTGCGGGCGATCACCAGGCGCTGGATCTCGCTCGTCCCCTCGAAGATCGTGTAGATCGCGGCGTCCCGGTGCATCCGCTCCACCGGGTACTCACGGGTGAAGCCGTTGCCGCCGAGGATCTGGATCGCCTGAGCGGTGACCTTCTTGGCGGTCTCGCTCGCGTACAGCTTGGACATCGAGCCCTCGGCCGAATCGAAGGGCTTGCCGGCGGTCGCCATCCACGAGGCGCGCCAGACCAGCAGGCGTGCCGCGTCGATCTGCGTGCGCATGTCGGCGAGCTGGAAGGCGATTCCCTGGTTGTCGATGATCGGGCGGCCGAACTGGGTCCGCGTCTTCGCGTAGTCCAGCGCGACCTCGTACGCGGCACGCGCGGTGCCCACCGCCATCGCGCCGACGGCCGGGCGGGACGCCTCGAAGGTGGCCATCGCGGCGTTCTTCACGCGCTCGCCGCCCCCCGAGGCGGCACGCTCACGGGCCCGGGCGAGTCGCTGGTCCAGCTTCTCCTTGCCGCCGAGCAGGCAGTGGCCCGGGACGCGCACGTCCTCCAGGACGACCTCGGCGGTGTGCGAGGCGCGAATCCCGTGCTTCTTGAACTTCTGGCCCTGCGAGAGGCCCGCGGTGTCCGGCGGCACGATGAAGGAGGCGTGCCCCTTGGAGCCGAGTTCGGCGTCGACCACGGCGACCACGACGTGGACGTTGGCGATGCCGCCGTTGGTCGCCCAGGTCTTGGTGCCGTTGAGCACCCACTCGTCCTTGGCCTGGTCGTACACGGCGCGGGTGCGCATCGAGCCGACGTCGGATCCGGCGTCGGGCTCGGAGGAGCAGAAGGCGGCGACCTTCACATCGTTCGCGTCGCCGTACATCTGCGGGATCCAGGTGCCGATCTGCTCCTCGGTGCCGTTGGCGAGGACGCCCACGGCCGCCAGGCCGGTCCCCACGATCGACAGGGCGATGCCCGCGTCGCCCCAGAACAGTTCCTCCATCGCCATGGGGATGCCGAGGCCCGTCGGGTCGAAGAACTGCTGCGCGTAGAAGTCGAGGGAGTAGATTCCGACCTTGGCGGCCTCCTGGATGACGGGCCAGGGCGTCTCCTCACGCTCGTCCCACTCCGAAGCGGCCGGACGGATCACGTCTGCGGCGAAGCCGTGAAGCCAGTCACGGACCTGCTTCTGGTCGTCGTTGAGCTCGAGCGTGAACTCGGCCATGTTCGCCTCCACGTACTGCCGTCAGAACTGATCGTTACTTGCGGTAACAACAGTCTGTTACCGGCAAGTAGCCTGTGTCAACCGCACGGACGGCGATCCTCGCACCGCTGGGCAGGGTGTTACGTTGCGCAGGCAGGACGGACACGCAGGGGTCAGGGGTGGGAGAAACGACATGGAGACCACACGACAGGCCGAGCGACAGCGCACCGCGGCCGAACGCCGCCGCCGCGAGCTGCTCGAGGCCGCCGACCGCGTGGTGCTCAGGGACGGCCCCGGAGCCTCGATGAACGCCATCGCCGCGGAGGCGGGCATCACCAAGCCCATCCTCTACCGGCACTTCGGCGACAAGGGCGGTCTGTACCGCGCCCTCGCCAAGCGGCACACCGACGCCCTGCTGAGCGCCCTGCGGGCCGCCCTGGACGCCCCCGCCGACCGCCGCGCCCGGGTCGAGGCGACGCTCGACACCTATCTCGCGGCGATCGAGGCGCGTCCGCAGGTCTACCGCTTCCTGATGCACCCCTCCGACGACGCGGCGGCCTCGTCCGAACAGGGCTTCGACGTCGGGCGGCACTCGGCCCCGCTGCTGCGCCGCCTCGGCGAGGAGCTCGCCACGGTCATCGCGGAGCGGGTGGACCTCGGCCCGGACAGCCAGGGGACGGCCCGGATCTGGGGCCACGGCATCGTCGGCATGATGCACGCCGCGGGCGACTGGTGGCTGGGTGAACGCCCCTGCTCACGCGAGCAGTTGGTACGGAGTCTGGCCGATCTGCTCTGGGGCAGGCTGGCCGCGGCGGGCGACCGCCCCGGCGGTCCCGGCTTCTGACGGCCGCCAGTCAGCCGGCGCGCCCCCAGGGCGCCCGGCGGGCCGCACGCAGCGCACGCGCCTTGCGCAGCCCGGTCAGCCGGTCCGTGTAGACGGCGCCGTCGAGATGGTCGCACTCGTGCTGGAGGCACCGGGCGAAGAAGCCCGTCCCGCTGATCCGCACCGGCTCTCCCCCGAGCGTCAGGCCCTCGACCACGGCATGGTCGAACCGCGGAGTGCCGGCCTCGATCCCCGGCAGCGACAGACAGCCCTCGGGGCCGCGCACGGTGACGCCGTCCGCCGCCACGAGCCTGGGGTTGACCACATGTCCCAGATGACGGACGTCCTCGTCGTCGGGGCAGTCGTAGACGAACACGCGCAGCGGGACGCCCACCTGGTTGGCGGCGAGCCCGACGCCCTCTGCCTCGTACATCGTGGCGAACATGTCCTCGACCAGCCGGGCGAGCGACGGCCCGAAATCCGTGACCGGCTCGCAGGCGGCGTGGAGCACCGGGTCGCCGAGCAGGCTCATGGTCCGGACGAGGCCGGAGCTGCCGGGGATGGGGCGGTTTCGCATGACGGACATCGTACGTTCCACCACGACGCCCGTCACAGGGTGCGACCGACCACCCCGCCGACTCCCCCGGTCCGGGCGCGGAAACGGCCGTGAGCAGGCGCTGAGCGCGAGAAGCGGGCGTCACGCTCCGTCAGGATTCCCGGCGACATTCGGCCCGGCAGAAATCCGGGACCGCACCTGGAGCCGCCGAACCGCCTCTGACCTGTATGTTTGCCAGATCAGTGCGACAGTGTTATTTGCCCGTCGCGCGTTCCACGGCAACTCCACGGCCCCGGCGGTGCCGCCGTGCCTCCGCCGCGCCGGACATCGATAGGCTGGGCGCGGACCGATGCAAGGAGGATCTAGGACGATGGCAGGCAACACGGAGCCGTTGTCGCCGCGGGCCAAGCTGGCCGTGACGGCGGGCAAGGCCGCTGCGGCGGTGTCGCGAGCGGCCGGGCGGGGCAGCGGATCGGTGATCGGCGGCCGGGTGGCGCTCAAGCTCGACCCCGACCTGCTCGGGCGGCTGGCGCAGCACCTGGACGTGATCCTCGTGTCGGCGACGAACGGCAAGACGACCACGACACGGCTGATCGCCGAGGCGCTGCGCGCCGCGGGCCCGGTCGTGTCGAACGCGCTCGGCGCCAACATGCCCGCGGGCATCACCTCTGCCCTGGCCGGCGGCTCGGACGCGCAGTACGGCGTGATCGAGGTCGACGAGAAGTACCTCGCCGGCGTCGCGCGCGACACGACGCCGAAGGTGATCGCGCTGCTCAACCTCTCGCGCGACCAGCTGGACC
The DNA here is from genome assembly GCF_004795105.1 of Streptomyces sp. A0642. Lineage (GTDB taxonomy): Bacteria > Actinomycetota > Actinomycetes > Streptomycetales > Streptomycetaceae > Streptomyces. The sequence continues at coordinate 254,876 of NZ_SSBL01000004.1, forward strand.
GGGCGGCCGAGACCCGGATGCTGGCCGAGAAGTGGCGGGAGGGGCTGTCCGGCTCGAAGGCCGTGATCGTCGCCAACGCCGACGACCCGCTGATCGTGTGGGCGGCCTCCTCCTCCCCCAACGTGGTCTGGGTCGCGGCCGGACAGGCGTGGAAGGACGACGCCTGGTCCTGCCCGTCCTGCGGCGGCGTGATGCAGCGCCCGGGCGACGACTGGTTCTGCGGCGAGTGCGGCTTCCGCCGTCCGCCGCCCAGCTGGGTCCTCAACGGCGACTACGTGCTCGACCCGCACGGATCGGCGTGGCCGATCCACCTCCAGCTGCCCGGCCGCGCCAACAAGGCCAACGCCACCAGCTCGGCCGCCGTGGCCGCCGTCTTCGGGGTGCCGCCGCAGGTCGCCCTGGAGCGCATGTACCAGGTGCAGGCCGTGGCGGGCCGCTACGACGTGGTCACCTTCCTCGGCCGCGAGCTCCGGCTGCTGCTGGCGAAGAACCCGGCGGGCTGGCTGGAGACGTTCTCCCTGATCGATCCGCCGCCCACCCCGGTGATCCTCTCCGTGAACGCCCGCGGCGCGGACGGCACGGACACGTCGTGGCTGTGGGACGTGGACTACACCCAGCTCATGGGCCACCCGATCTTCGTGCTCGGCGACCGGAAGCTGGACCTCGCGGTCCGCCTCGAAGTGGCCGGTCTCGACTTCCGGGTCTGCGAGAACCTCGACGAGGCCGTCCAGCAGGCACCGCCCGGACGCATCGAGGTCATCGCCAACTACACCGCCTTCCAGGATCTGCGCCGTCGTGTCGGCAACTGACCCCGGCCCCGGGCCCCTCAGGAGAGGACGAAGCATGAGCAACAACAGCCTGCGGCTGGTGTGGGTCTACCCGGACCTGCTGAGCACCTACGGCGACCAGGGCAACGCCCTCGTGGTGGAGCGCCGCGCCCGTCAGCGCGGTCTCGACGTGTCGCGCGTCGACGTGCGCAGCGACCAGCCGGTCCCCACGTCCGGCGACATCTATCTGATCGGCGGCGGTGAGGACCGGCCGCAGCGGCTCGCGGCGGAACGGCTGCGCCGTGACGGCGGCCTCAGCCGGGCCGCGTCGAACGGCGCGATCATCTTCTCGGTCTGCGCCGGGTACCAGATCCTCGGCCACGAGTTCATCAACGACCTCGGTGAGCGCGAGCAGGGTCTCGGCCTGCTCGACGTGATCTCCACCCGCGGTGAGGGCGCCCGGTGCGTCGGCGACGTACTCGGGGACATCGACCCAAGGCTCGGACTGCCGCCGCTGACCGGTTTCGAGAACCACCAGGGCATCACCCATCTCGGGCCCACGGCACGCCCGTTCGCCCAGGTGCGGTTCGGCCGGGGCAACGGCACGGGCGACGGCACCGAAGGCGCGTACAACGACACCGTCTTCGGTACGTACATGCACGGCCCCGTGATGGCGCGCAACCCGTTCATCGCGGATCTGCTGCTGAAGCTGGCCCTCGATGTGAACGCCCTGCCGCCCACCGACGACCGCTGGTACGAGGCGCTCCGCGCCGAGCGGATCGCCGCGGCGACACAGCCCGCCTGATGAGGCGTAATTCGCTCAGCTGAGCGGAGTCCAGCAGGCGGACGCCCGGTTCGGTCCCGCCACCCTGCGCCGGTAGGGTGGCGGGGATCCAACCGGACGACGTGGTCCGGTCGTCGGCCCACGTTGCAAAGGTTTCCCGGGCAATGCGAATTGGTGTGCTCACCTCAGGCGGCGACTGCCCCGGCCTCAATGCCGTCATCCGTTCCGTCGTCCACCGCGCCGTCGTCGACCACGGCGACGAGGTCATCGGCTTCCACGACGGGTGGCGGGGCCTCCTCGAGTGCGACTACCGCAAGCTCGACCTCGACGCGGTCGGCGGCATCCTCGCCCGCGGCGGCACGATCCTCGGCTCCTCCCGGGTCCAGCCCGCCCACCTGCGCGGCGGCGTGGAGACGGCCAGGGGCCATGTCGCGGACCTCGGTCTCGACGCGATCATCCCGATCGGCGGCGAGGGGACGCTGAAGGCGGCCAACCTGCTGTCCGAGGCGGGGCTGCCGATCGTCGGCGTACCGAAGACGATCGACAACGACATCGCGTCCACGGACGTGACCTTCGGGTTCGACACCGCGGTGGGCGTGGCCACCGAAGCGCTCGACCGGCTGAAGACCACCGCCGAGTCGCACCAGCGCGTCATGATCGTCGAGGTCATGGGCCGCCACACCGGCTGGATCGCCCTGCACTCCGGCATGGCGGCCGGCGCACACGCCATCGTCGTCCCCGAGCGCCCCTTCGACATCGACGAGCTGACCGAGCTGGTCGGCCGGCGCTTCTCGGCCGGCAAGAAGTTCGCGATCGTCGTGGTCGCCGAGGGCGCCAAGCCGCGTGAGGGCTCCATGGAGTTCGACACCGGCGTCAAGGACATCTACGGCCACGAGCGCTTCGCCGGCGTCGCGACCCAGCTCTCCATCGAGCTGGAGCAGCGCCTGGGCAAGGAGGCGCGCCCGGTGATCCTCGGCCACGTCCAGCGCGGCGGAACGCCGACCGCGTACGACCGCGTCCTCGCGACCCGCTTCGGCTGGCACGCGGTGGAGGCGGCGCACCGCGGCGAGTTCGGCATGATGACGGCCCTGCGCGGCACGGACATCACGATGGTGCCCCTCGCCGACGCCGTGGAGACCCTGAAGACGGTCCCGGCCGAGCGGTACGCCGAGGCCGAGTGCGTGCTCTGAGACACCCGACGACCTGATACCGCCCCCGGCCGCAGCTGCGGCCGGGGGCGGTTCTACTCTGGTCGGGACAACCGGCACGAAACGGGAACGTCCCCGGCGTTCCCATCGGGAGTGAACAGATGGATCACAGCGGGCACGGCATGAACATGGATCTCCCGCCGTTCACGCTGGGACGCGGGCTCCAGTTCTCCGCGGACCCGTTCTTCCTGATCGGCTGCGTCCTCGCAGTGGTCCTGTACGGGTACGCGGTGCTGCGCCTGCGCAGGCGCGGGGACGGCTGGCCGGTCAGCCGGGTCGCCTTCTTCGTCGTCGGGGTGCTGACCATCGCGCTGGTGATGTGCACCCGGCTGAACGACTACGGCATGGTCATGTTCAGCGTGCACATGGTGCAGCACATGGTGATCAGCATGCTGTCGCCGATCCTGCTGCTGCTCGGCGCTCCCGTGACGCTCGCCCTGCGTGCTCTGCCGGTCGCGGCGCGGGGCGCCAAGGGGCCGCGTGAGCTGCTCCTGATGCTGCTGCACAGCCGCTACATGAAGATCGTCACGCATCCCGCGTTCACCATCCCGCTCTTCATCGCCAGCCTCTACGCCCTCTACTTCACCCCTCTCTTCGACTTCCTGATGGGTTCGACGGCCGGGCATCTGGCGATGATGGTGCACTTCCTGGCGGTCGGCCTGTTCTTCTTCTGGCCGATCATGGGCATCGATCCCGGCCCGCACCGCCCGGGTTACGTCATGCGGATGCTGGAGCTGTTCGCCGGGATGCCGTTCCACGCCTTCTTCGGCATCGCGCTGATGATGGCGAGCGAGCCGATGGTGAAGGTCTACGAGAACCCCCCGGCCTCGCTCGGCATCGACGCCCTGTCCGACCAGAACGCCGCGGGCGGCATCGCGTGGGCGTTCAGCGAGATCCCCTCGGTGCTGGTCCTGGTGGCCCTGGTGTTCCAGTGGTACCGCTCGGAACAGCGGACGGCGAAGCGCTCGGACCGGGCCGCGGACCGGGACGGCGACCAGGAGCTCCAGGCGTACAACGCCTATCTCGCCTCATTGCAGGCACGCGGACAGTAGCGGTGGAGGGGCCTTCGGGGGGACGATGGCCTCCACGGCCGCGCGGCCGATGAGGGAGGTTCGCGCATGTCCGCTACGAAGACCATGGGCGTGCTCACCGTAGGCGCCCTGGTGACCGTCACCGCGTACACGGTGGCGCTGGGGAGCAACGGCTGGCTCTGGTTCGGCTGGGTGGTGCTGGGGCTGATCACGGTGGGAATGGTCGCCACCCGCGAAACCTGAGCCGCCGGGCGGCGGGGCCCGGCCCCTTGCCGTACACCCGGACGGTGCCTCTCGACGGCCCGCCCCGGGTGCCTGCGGGGTGGTCGGCCGCCGTGCCTCTACTGTTCGGGCCACGGTGCCGCCGATCCGGTGGCCGGGCCCGAGGAGTTCGTGATGGGGAACCGCGCAGGAGCGGCCGCGGTGGCGACGGTGGGGCTGCTGGCCGCCGTGCTCGGCGGGTGTTCGGACGACGGCGGGGACAGCGGGGCGGCTTCGCCCACGCCGTCCGCGACCGGTACGCGGGCCGCCGGGACCGTGGCGGCGGCGTCGGGCCCGCTGGGCACCATCCTGGTCGACGGCCAGGGGCGGACGCTGTATCTCTGGGAGGCGGACACCGGCTCCCGGTCCACGTGCGACGGCGACTGCGCGACGGCCTGGCCGCCCGTGACGGTCACCGGGAAGCCAGTGGCCGGCAAGGGCGTGCAGGCCTCCCTCCTCGGCACCACGAAGCGTGCCGACGGCCGCACGGAGATCACCTACAACGGCCACCCGCTGTACCGCTACGCGGGCGATACGCGCGCGGGCGACACCAACGGGCAGGGATCGAACGGCTTCGGCGCCGCCTGGTACGTGCTCGACACCGCCGGGAACAAGGTCACCAAGAGCCCGCCCCCGCCGTCCCCCACTTCCTCCTCCCCCGGCGACGGGGGGTACTGAGCCGTGCGCGCACCGCTCCTGCTTCCCGCCCGCGCTCGCATCGCCGTGGTGGTCTCGGTGGCGTGTGCCGCCGCCCTGGCCGGGTGCTCCGGCGGCGGGGGCGGCTCCGCGCCCTCGGCCACCCGGTCGACGGCCTCGCCGTCGGCGGCCGGCGCCCTGATCACGATCAAGGACTTCGCGTTCCACCCGGCGACGCTGACCGTCGCCCCGGGTACGAAGGTCACCGTCATCAACAAGGACGGGACAACCCACACAGTGACGGCCACCGGCACCAAGGCCTTCGACACCGGCGAGGTGAAGTCGGGGCAAACGGTCACCTTCCGCGCTCCGGCCCGGCCGGGATCGTATCCGTACATCTGCACCATCCACCCGACGATGCACGGCTCGCTCACGGTGCGCTGAGACGGGGTTCCGCGTCGTCCCGCACGTCCGGCAACCCGGCCGGGAGGCCGGCCCCGTACACCATCGCGTACGCCGGAAACGGCATCGGCGGATCCGTCCCTCGCCCCCGGCGCGTGCCCGTTCGATCACTCTCCGTCGAAGTCGGTCACGCGCCGGTACCGCCCGCACGAGCCCCGCGCCGAGGCTGCCGCGGCCACCACCCCGCGCTCGCGTGTCCAGGGGGTTCACCCCGGACACGCACCGGCCGCCCACCCCCGGCAGCGGCCCTCCGATCGCCGTGGTACGGGGGCGCGGGCCTCGCCGTCCGTCACGCAACGTGCGTCCCCACGGCGGCGCACACACCTCCCTCCGCAGCAGTGCGCACGCAATCGCGAACGCGCCCCGCCCGCCCCGTCAGCACCTTCACCCCCACGACGCACGGAACGTTCAGACACCGGCGGGAGCGCTCCCGCCCGACGGTCACCGCCGGCACCTCACGGGACGCCCGCCCCACCGCTCCCGCCGTCCGTTCGACGTGTGGCCGAGTTAACGCGCTCGTAAGGCAGTTGTGATTTAAGTCTTGACAGGTGCCCATCACCACGCCACCTTGGGAGCGCTCCCACAATCAAGACTTGCACACTCCACTCCCCTCCCTTCTCCCCCAACACCGGGCGGCGAAAAGGGTGTTGAGGGGCGCAGCCGCGCTCCCCCCGACACCCGCCGCCAGGCCGAGGAAGGCGTTAGTCATGGCTTTGGTGAAGCGCTGTAGACCCACCCGTGCGGGAGGGCTCCCGGCCCTCCTGGTCGGCGCCCTGGCCGTCGCGACCACCTTGACGGGCGGACCGGCCCACGCCGCCGGGCAAGGCACCCTGCACGAACTGGCCGCCGCCCAGGGCCGGTACTTCGGCTCCGCCACCGACAACCCGGAGCTGCCGGACGCCGCTTACGCGGCCACCCTGGGCTCCGAGTTCGGGCAGATCACTCCCGGCAACTCCATGAAGTGGGACACCACCGAGCCGGTACGGGGACAGTTCGACTTCACCAAGGGCGATGTGGTCACCGACTTCGCCCGGCAGCACGGCCAGACGGTGCGCGGCCACACCCTGGTCTGGCACAACCAACTGCCCGGCTGGGTCGGCGCGCTGCCGTCGGCGCAGGTGGAGGCCGCCATGACGCACCACATCACCGAGGAGGCGACGCACTACCGGGGCGTGGTCTCCGCCTGGGACGTGGTGAACGAGCCGTTCAACGAGGACGGGACCTTCCGCACGAGTCCCTTCTACACCGCCATGGGCAGCGACTACATCGCCACCGCCCTGCGTGCCGCCCACGCCGCGGACCCGGACGCCAAGCTGTACATCAACGACTACAACGTCGAAGGGCGCGGAGCGAAGAGCGACGCCCTGTACGCCCTGGTGAGCGACCTGATCGACAAGGGCGTGCCGCTCGACGGCGTCGGCATGCAGGCGCACCTGGCCGTCCAGTACGGCTTCCCGTACCAGATGCAGGCGAACATGCAGCGCTTCGCCGACCTCGGGCTCGATGTGGCCGTTACCGAACTCGACGTGCGGATGCCGCTGCCCGCCGACGCCGCCAAGACGGCCACCCAGACCGCGTACTACCGGCAGGTGACCGAAGCCTGCCTGGCGGTCGCCCGCTGCGTCGGCATCACCGTCTGGGACTACACGGACACGTACTCCTGGGTCCCGGGCACGTTCCCGGGCGAGGGTGCGGCCAACCTGTACGACGAGAACCTGCGGCCGAAGGCCGCGTACTCCGCCGTGCGCACCGCGCTGGGCGGCGACGACGGGAGCGGTGAGGGCGGAGACCCCGGGGCGCTCAAGGCGCAGTACCGCAGCAGCGACGCCTCGGTGGGCGACAACCAGATCAAGCCCGGTCTCCAACTCGTGAACACCGGCGGGACCGCGGTCAGCCTCTCGGACGTGACGGTGCGTTACTGGTTCAGTTCCGAGAACGGGGCGTCCACGTACAGCACTTGGTGCGACTGGACTCCGATCGGCTGTTCGAACGTGACCCACCGTGTCGCCGCCGCGAGCACCCCGAAGGCCGGTGCGGACCACTACCTCGAAGTGGGCTTCGCCGGCGGGACGCTGGCGCCGGGCGCCACCACCGGGGAGATCCAGCTGCGTCTCAACAAGACGGACTGGTCGAACTTCAACGAGTCGGACGACTACAGCCACGGGGCCGGCACCTCGTACGCGGACGCTTCCAGGATCGCCGTCTACGCCGGCGGCGAGCTGGTCTGGGGCATCGAGCCCTGACCGCCGGCCACCCCGGCCCGCACCGCTCCTCCGCTCCCCCGCCCCACCCCAGCCCCGCTTCCTTCCCCGCCGCATGTCCCCGCTCCACCCCCGTCCCCCTCTTTTCGTCCCCTCCTTCCCCACTGACACCCGCCAATGGAGGATTTGTGTCGATATCACGTAGAACATTCAGCAGCGCCCTGGGCGGCAGCCTGCTGGCCATGGGCCTGACGCAGGGCACCGCCGTCGCCGCGCCCGCGTCGGCGGCGGCCGGCACCGGCGCCCGTGCGGCCGCGGCCGACGACCCGTACACCCAGGCGTTCCTCACCCAGTACGGAAAGATCAAGGCGTCCGCCAACGGCTACTTCAGCCCGGAGGGACTGCCGTACCACTCGGTCGAGACCCTGATGGTCGAAGCCCCCGACCACGGCCACCAGACCACGTCGGAGGCCGTCAGCTTCTGGATGTGGCTGGAGGCGGCGTACGGACGGGTGACCGGTGACTGGGCGCCCTTCAACGCGGCCTGGGCGGTCGCCGAGAAGACGATCATCCCGCAGCACGCCGACCAGCCGACCGCGGGCTCCTACAACCCGTCGTCCCCCGCGACCTACGCCCCGGAACACCCGCTGCCCAGCGGGTACCCCTCCGCACTGGACACCTCGGTCAAGGTCGGCACGGACCCGCTCGCCACCGAACTCGCCTCGTCCTACGGGACGATGGACGTCTACGGCATGCACTGGCTGATGGACCTGGACAACGTCTACGGCTACGGCAACAAGCCGGGCACCGGCGGCGAGTCCGGTCCGGGCGCCGGGGCCTCCTTCATCAACACCTACCAGCGCGGCGCGCAGGAGTCGGTGTGGGAGACAGTCCCCCAGCCCACCACCGACCTCTTCAAGTACGGCGGCCCCAACGGGTATCTGGACCTGTTCGTCGGCGACGCGAGCTACGCCAAGCAGTGGAAGTACACCAACGCCCCGGACGCCGACGCCCGCGCGGTGCAGGCCGCCTACTGGGCCTACCGCTGGGCCTCCGCACAGGGCAAGGCGAGCGACGTGTCGGCCTCGGTCGCGAAGGCCGCCAAGATGGGCGACTACCTCCGCTACGCCATGTTCGACAAGTACTTCAAGCGGGTCGGCGACTGCACGGATCCCGCCTCCTGCCCGGCCGCCACGGGCCGCGACTCCCAGCACTACCTGCTGTCCTGGTACTACGCCTGGGGCGGCGCGGCCGCCGGCAGCGGCGGGGGCTGGGCCTGGCGCATCGGTGACGGCGCCTCCCACCAGGGCTATCAGAACCCGCTGGCGGCCTGGGCCCTTTCCAACGTGCCGTCACTGACCCCCAAGTCGGCGACGGCCAGGTCCGACTGGTCCAAGAGCCTGACCCGGCAGCTGGAGTTCCTGACCTGGCTGCAGTCGAGCGAGGGCGCTTTCGCGGGTGGCTGCACCAACAGCTGGGAGGGCAGCTACAGCAAGCCGCCCGCCGGCACGCCCACCTTCTACGGCATGGCCTACGACTGGCAGCCGGTCTACCACGACCCGCCGAGCAACAACTGGTTCGGTTTCCAGGCCTGGGGCATGGAACGCCTGGCCGCGTACTACCACGAGACGGGCAACGCGACCGCGAAGAGGATCCTGTCCAAGTGGGTGGCCTGGGCCTCGTCCGAGACGACGGTGGGCGCCGACGGCAGCTTCCGCTTCCCGTCCACGCTCAACTGGACGGGACAGCCCGACACCTGGAACGCGGCCTCCCCCGGGGCCAACGCGGGTCTGCACGTCAAGGTCGTGGACTACGCCAACGACGTCGGCGTGGGCGCCGCCTACGTCAAGACGCTCACGTACTACGCCGCCAAGTCGGGGGACGCGGACGCCGCGGCACTGGCCAAGGCGCTGCTGGACGCGATGGCGCTGAACGCCACGGCCAAGGGCATCTCGGTGCCGGAGACCAGGAAGGACTACAACCGCTTCAACGACGAGGTGTACATCCCGGCCGGGTGGTCGGGCACGATGCCGAACGGCGACACCATCGAGCCGGGTTCGACGTTCCTCGACATCCGCAGCTGGTACAAGGACGACCCCGACTGGCCGAAGGTGCAGGCCTACCTGGACGGCGGCGCGGCGCCCACCTTCACGTACCACCGCTTCTGGGCGCAGGCCGCGCTCGCCCTGGCCTTCGCTATCTACGCGGAGCTGCTGGTGGAGGGCGGCGGCACCGGTGGCGACACCGAGGCGCCGACGGTTCCGGCCGGCCTCACCGTGACCGCTACGACAAGCAGCAGCGTCTCGCTCTCCTGGTCGGCCTCCACCGACAACGTCGCCGTGACCGGCTACGACGTCTACCGCAACGGGGTGCTGGCGGGGAACGCCACCACGCGGACGTTCACCGACCCGGGCCTGGCCGCGGCGACCGCGTACAGCTACGCGGTGGCGGCACGGGACGCGGGCGGCAACACCTCGGCGCTGTCGGCCGCGGTCACCGCCACCACCAAGACGGGCGGCTCCACCGGCACCGGCGCGGTGAAGGTCCAGTACAAGAACAACGACTCGTCCACCAGCGACAACCAGATCAGGCTGGGGCTGCAGGTGGTGAACACGGGCAGCGCCCCGATCGACCTGTCGACGGTGAAGCTGCGGTACTGGTTCACCGCCGACGGCGGCCCGAACACCTTCGGCACGTACTGCGACTACGCCGCGCTCGGCTCGTCCAACATCACCCACTCGGTGGTCGCCGTCTCCAGCCCGAAGACGGGCGCCGACCGCTACCTGGAGGTCGGCTTCACCGGTGGTGCGGGCACCCTGGCGGCGGGCGCGTCGACGGGTGAGCTCCAGCTGCGGCTCAACAAGAGCGACTGGTCCAACTTCAACGAGACCAACGACTACAGCCGCGCCGCCAACACCTCGTACGCCGAGTCCTCCAAGGTCGGGGCGTATGTCGCCGGGGCCCTCGCCTGGGGGGTCGAGCCGTGACAGGCCCGAGACTCCCGGCCCTGGCCGGCGCCGCGGCGGCGCTCGTGCTGGCCGCTGCCTCGATGCTCACCGGCGCGCCTGCCGCGTCTGCCGCGCCGGTCACCGACTGCACCCAGTGGGGGACCACCGAACTGCGGGGCGGGGAGTACCTCTACCAGCAGAACGAGTGGAACTCCGAGACCGAGCAGTGCGTCAGCGTCGACCCCGACACGGGCGCGTGGAGCGTCACCAAGTCCTCCTTCAACCTGCCGACGAACGGCGCCCCGGCGACGTACCCCTCCAGTTACAAGGGCTGTCACTGGGGGGCGTGCACGACGGACAGCGGGCTGCCGCTGCGCGTCGACCAACTGGGCAGTGTACGGACGGACTGGTCGACCACCCAGGTCGGATCCGGCGCGTACAACGTCTCGATGGACATCTGGTTCAACTCGGCGCCGGTCACCGACGACCAGCCGGACGGCACCGAGGTGATGGTCTGGATGAACCACCGCGGCGGAGTCCAGCCGATCGGGTCCCGCACGGCGACGGTCCAGCTCGACGGCCGTAACTGGGACGTCTGGACGGGTCCCGGCGCCTCGGGCTGGAAGGTGATCTCGTACGTGCTCCAGGGCGGGGCCACCGAGCTCGCCGACTTCGATGTGAAGGACCTGATCGACGACGGCGTGGGCCGGGGGTCGATCAACCCGGCGCACTACCTCATCGACGCCGAGGCCGGGTTCGAGATCTGGCAGGGCGGTCAGGGACTCGGGATGAACCGGTTCTCCTTCGAGGCGAGCGCGGAGTCCGGCGGCGGGGAGGACACCCAGGCGCCGACGGCGCCGGCCGGCCTGGCCGTGACCGGCACGACCAGCGGCTCGGTCTCCCTGGCGTGGACCCCGGCGACGGACGACACCGGCGTCGCCGGGTACGACGTCTACCGCGACGGGGCGAAGGCGGGCTCCACCACCTCCGCCTCGTTCACCGACACCGGTCTCGCCGCGTCGACCTCGCACAGCTACACCGTGCGCGCCAGGGACGCGGCCGGGAACACCTCCGCTCCCTCCGCGGCGGTCAGCGCGACCACCGCGGCAGGAGGGGGCGGGAGTAGCGGCTTGCTCAAGGCGCAGTACAAGAACAACGACTCCTCGCCCGGCGACAACCAGATCAGGCCCGGCCTCCAGCTGGTCAACACCGGCACCACGGCGGTGGATCTGAGCAAGGTGACCCTGCGCTACTGGTTCAGCGGTGAGTCCGGCTCCGCCTCGTACGGCACCTCGTGCGACTACGCGGTGATCGGCTGCGGCGCGGTCACCCACCGCGTGGCGACGGCCGGATCCGCGAAGCCGGGCGCGGACCACTACCTGGAGGTCGGCTTCACCGGCGGCAGCCTGGCCCCCGGCGCCTCCACCGGGGAGATGCAGCTCCGGTTCAACAAGGCCGACTGGTCCTCCTTCAACGAGACCGACGACTACAGCAGGGCGGCCAACACCGCCTTCGCCGACGCCTCGAAGGTCGGGGTGTACGTCAACGGCGCCCTGTCCGCCGGGACCGCACCGTGACCGGCCCCTGACCGGCCGGCCACCCACCCACTCCCGATGGCGGGCTCTCCATCCACCCCGCTCTGCCCGCCATCGGGGAACCACCCACCCCCGTCCCCACCCACGCACCACGGCGTCACCGTCCCCGCTGACGGCGCCCCGAGGGGCCCCGGCCCCACGCAACACCCCCACGACCCGTCTGCGGGGAGCTTCCGCAGGCGTATGAGAGGAGCACGGAGCCGCAATGAGTACCAGAGGCACGATCACGCACGGGCTGCGCCGGAGGCTGGCCGCAGCCTCCGCCCTGGCCATGGGTGCCGCCCTGATGGTGGCGATCCCCGCCACCCCCGCGGCAGCAGCCGCACGGGTCGACAACCCCTATGTGGGCGCCAAGGCATACGTGAACCCGGACTGGTCCGCCAAGGCGGCGGCCGAACCGGGTGGCGCCGCCATCGCCGACACGCCCGCCTTCGTCTGGATGGACCGCATCGCGGCCATCAGCGGCTCGGCCTCCGCGATGAGCCTTCGGGAGCACCTCGACACCGCTCTCGACCAGGGCGCGAACCTGTTCCAGGTCGTCATCTACGACCTGCCGGGTCGCGACTGTGCCGCGCTGGCTTCCAACGGCGAACTCGGCCCCACCGAGCTCGACCGGTACAAGAACGAGTACATCGACCCGATCTCCGACATCCTCGCCGACCCGGCGTACGCGAGCCTGCGGATCGTCACCATCATCGAGCCGGACTCGCTGCCCAACATCGTCACCAACGCGGGCGGCACCGCCGGTTCCACGGACGCCTGCGCGACGATGAAGGCGAACGGCAACTACGAGAAGGGCGTCGGCTACGCCCTGCACACCCTCGGCGCCATTCCCAACGTCTACAACTACATCGACGCCGCCCACCACGGCTGGCTAGGCTGGGACAGCAACATGGGCCCGGCAGCCACGGAGTTCAAGAAGGCCGCCACGTCCGAGGGCGCCACGGTCAACGACGTGTCCGGCTTCATCGTGAACACGGCCAACTACTCGGCCCTCAAGGAGCCGAACTTCAAGATCACCGACTCGGTGAACGGCACTACCGTGCGCCAGTCCAAGTGGATCGACTGGAACTACTACACCGATGAGCTGTCGTTCGCCCAGGCGCTGCGCACCCTGCTGGTGAGCCAGGGCTTCAACTCCAACATCGGCATGCTGATCGACACCGCCCGCAACGGCTGGGGCGGCACCGCGCGGCCGACCTCCGCCGGTCCGCTGACGAGCGTCGACGCCTACGTCAACGGCGGCCGGGTCGACCGGCGCATCCACGCCGGCAACTGGTGCAACCAGAGCGGCGCCGGCATCGGCGAGCGTCCCACCGCGGCCCCTGAGGCCGGCATCGACGCGTACGTCTGGGCCAAGCCCCCGGGCGAGTCGGACGGCAACAGCGCCCCCGTCGAGAACGACGAGGGCAAGGGCTTCGACCGGATGTGCGACCCCACGTACACCGGTAACGGCCGCAACGGCAACAGCATGACGGGCGCGCTGCCGAACTCCCCGCTCGCGGGTCACTGGTTCTCCGCGCAGTTCCAGGAGCTCGTGCGCAACGCCTACCCGCCGATCGACGGCGGTGGCAACCCCGGGGGCGACACCCAGGCGCCGACCGCGCCGACCGGTGTGACCGCGACGGCGAAGACCAGCAGCAGCGTGTCGTTGTCCTGGACCGCGTCGACCGACAACACCGGCGTGACCGGCTACAACGTGTTCCGTAACGGCGTGCAGGTGGGAACCTCCACCACGACCTCGTACACCGACTCGGGTCTCACGGCCTCGACCGCCTACAGCTACACGGTCAAGGCGAAGGACGCGGCCGGCAACGTCTCGGCGGCCTCCACCGCGCTGTCCGTCACCACCTCCGCGGGCGGCGGCACCGGTGACACCCAGGCGCCGACCGCGCCGACCGGTGTGACCGCGACGGCGAAGACCAGCAGCAGCGTGTCGTTGTCCTGGACCGCATCGACCGACAACACCGGCGTGACCGGCTACAACGTGTTCCGTAACGGCGTGCAGGTGGGAACCTCCACCACGACCTCGTACACCGACTCGGGTCTCGCGGCCTCGACCGCCTACAGCTACACGGTCAAGGCGAAGGACGCGGCCGGCAACGTCTCGGCGGCCTCCACCGCGCTGTCCGTCACCACCTCCGCGGGCGGCGGCACCGGAACGGGCGCGCTCAAGGCCCAGTACAAGAACACGGACTCGTCCGCGACCGACAACCAGATCCGCATGGGCCTGCAGCTGGTCAACACCGGCACCACCGCGGTGGACCTGTCCACGGTGAAGCTGCGCTACTGGTTCACCCCGGAGGCCGGGTCCTCCACCTTCGGCACCTCGTGCGACTGGGCGGTCATCGGCTGCGGCACCCTGACGCACAGCGTGAAGACCGCCGGTTCGGCGGCCGGCGCCAGCCACTACCTGGAGGTCTCCTTCGGCAGCGGCACCCTGGCGGCGGGCGCGTCGACGGGTGAGATCCAGATGCGGCTGAACAAGAGCGACTGGTCCAACTTCAACGAGGCGGACGACTACAGCCGTTCGACCTCGACGAGCTACGCCGACGCGCCGAAGGTCGGCGTGTACGTGGCCGGCACGCTCGCCTGGGGCACCGCGCCCTGACCCCGCCGTCCGGCCCCGTCCCCGTACTGACACGGTGACGGGGCCCGGACCCCGGGTTCCCCTACGGACCTGCCCCCTGCCGGAAAGCCGGCAGGGGGCGGTGTCATGTCACCGTCTCGTACAACCTCGCGCCCGCCCCCGTCGCGCACGCTTACAAGAGGCGCCGGACGGCTCTAGGCTGTCTTCATCGAGACATCCACTGACCTGGGAGAACGCAGTCCCGGAGCCGATCCGGCAGAGCTTGGAGCCGCCCGTGTTCTATTACGTGCTCAAGTACGTCGTCCTGGGGCCGCTGCTGCGGCTGTTCTTCCGTCCCGTCATCAACGGCATGGAGCACATCCCGGCGGACGGCGCGGCGATCATCGCCGGCAACCACCTGTCCTTCTCCGACCACTTCCTGATGCCCGCGATCATCAAGCGGCGGATCACCTTCCTCGCGAAGGCCGAGTACTTCACCGGCCCCGGCGTGAAAGGCCGTCTGACCGCGGCGTTCTTCCGCAGCGCCGGCCAGATCCCGGTGGACCGCTCGGGCAAGGAGGCGGGACAGGCGGCGATCCGCGAGGGGCTCGGGGTGCTGAGCAAGGGCGAACTGCTGGGCATCTACCCCGAGGGCACCCGTTCGCACGACGGCCGGCTCTACAAGGGCAAGGTCGGGGTGGCGGTGATGGCCATCCGGGCGCGGGTGCCGGTGGTGCCGTGCGCGATGGTCGGCACGTTCGAGATCCAGCCGCCCGGCAAGGTCGTCCCCCGCATCAAGCAGGTCACCATCCGCTTCGGCGAGCCGCTGGACTTCTCCCGCTATGCCGGCCTGGAGAACGAGAAGGCGGCGATCCGGGCGGTCACCGACGAGATCATGTACGCGATCCTCGGTCTTTCCGGTCAGGAGTACGTCGACGAGTACGCGGCCAAGGTGAAGGCGGCCGAACAGGCGGAGAGCACGGGGAAGTTCCCGAAACGGCGACGCTGACGGCGGATCCGCGCTCGGCGGAAACCGCTGGTCCGGGCACTGCCCAGCCCCTAGCGTGCGATGCATGAGCAAGGGACACGCATGGGTGCTGGGAGCGACGGGCCAGATCGGGCGGGCTGCGGTGCGCTCGCTCGTCGAGGACGGCTGGGAGGTCACCGCCGCCTCGCGCGGCGGCGACCGTGACAAGAGCTGGGACGGGGGTGTGCGGACGGCCGCGCTGGACCGCGACGAGGACGGTGCGCTCGCGGCGGCGCTCGGTGACGGCTGTGACGTGCTGGTGGACATGGTGGCCTACGGGGAGGGACATGCCCGGCAGCTGACGGCGCTCGCGGACCGGATCGGCTCCGCGGTGGTCGTCTCCAGCGGGGCGGTGTACGAGGACGACCGTGGCCGCAGTTTCGATACGCACGACGACCCGGACGGAGCGCCCCGCTACCCGGTGCCGCTGCCGGAGACGCAGGCCACGGTCGCACCGGGCGGGGCCACGTACGCGACGCGGAAGATCCGGCTGGAGCGCGACCTGCTGGCAGCGGGTGACGCCCTGCCGGTCACGCTGCTGCGGGCCGGCGCGGTCCACGGTCCGCACTGCCGCTCACCGCGCGAGCTCTACTTCGTGAAGCGGGCCCTGGACGGCCGGGCGCGGCGGGTGCTGGCGTACGGGGGGACGTCTCGCTTCCATCCGGTCCACGCGGCCAACGTCGCGGAGCTGATCCGGCTCGCGGCTCGGAAGCCGGGCTCGCGGGTGCTCAACGCCGCCGATCCGCAGGCGCCGACGGTCGCGGAGATCGGCGAGGCGGTGGACGCCGTACTGGGCCGGAGCACGCGGACCGTACTGATGCCGGGGCCCGCCACGCCGGAGGGGGTGGGAGAGACGCCCTGGACGAGCCCGCATCCCATCGTCTACGACATGTCGGCCGCGGAGCGGGAGCTCGGGTACCGGGCGGTGACGGGGTACGCGGAGTCGCTGCCGGAGACGGTCGCGTGGATCGTCGGGCGGCTCGCGGACCGGGACTGGGCGGACGCCTATCCGGCGATGCTGCGGGCCTACGGCGCCCGGCTCTTCGACTACGCGGCGGAGGACGCCTGGCTGGAGCGGTACGACCGGGAAGCGTGAGCCGGCCGTGGCAAAGGGAACGGGAACGGGCCGCCGGTGACGTACCGGCGGCCCGTCCCGTCACTCGCCTGCTACGGCTTCGGCGTGGCGTGCGGGGTGCACGTCACGTCGTGCCGGTCGGTCTTCCCGGTGAGCAGGTAGTTGTCCACCCGCTCGTTGATGCAGGGGTTGACCAGTCCGGTGACGCCGTGCGAGCCGGCGCCCTCCTCGGTGATGAGGCGTGAGCCGCTGAAGCGCTTGTGCAGTTCGACGGCGCCCTCGTACGGAGTGGCGGCGTCACGTGTGGACTGCACGATCAGCACCGGGGGCAGGCCCTTGCCGGTGCGGACGTTCAGCGGGGTCTGCTGCTTGGCCCCCCAGGTCGCGCAAGGCAGGTTCATCCAGGCGTTGGCCCAGGTCATGAACGGGTAGTCCTTGTGCAGCCGGGTGTTGTCCCGGTCCCACGTGCGCCAGTTGGTGGGCCACTTGGCGTCCGCGCACTCGACCGCGGTGTACACGGCGTTGCTGTTCTCGGACCGGATGTTGCCCGCCGTGTCCGACAGGTCGGGCGCGGCGGCGTCGATCAGCGCCTGGGTGTCACCGGCCCGGTAGGCGCTCCAGGTCCGGGCGGTGGGCGCCCAGGCGGAGTCGTAGTACGGGGCGCTCTGGAAGAAGCCGATGAGCTCGGCGGGGCCGACGACGCCACCGATCGGGCTCTTCTTCGCGGCCGCGCGCAGCTTCAGCCACTCCTCCTCGACCTTCTGCGGCGTGTCGCCGATGTGGAAGACGCTGTCGTTGGCGGCGACCCAGGCCTTCCAGTCGTTCCAGCGCATCTGGAAGGCCACGTCCTGGTTGAGGTTGGCCTGGTACCAGATGTTGTCCTTGGCCGGGTTGACGACGCTGTCGACGACCATGCGGCGGACATGGGACGGGAAGAGGGTGCCGTAGACCGCGCCCAGGTAGGTGCCGTAGGAGACGCCCAGGTAGTTGAGCTTCTCCTCACCGAGCGCGGCGCGGATGACGTCCAGGTCGCGTGCGGTGTTGGGGGTGGTCATGTGCGGCAGCATCTCGCCGCTGCGTTCGGCGCAGCCGTCCGCGTACTCGGCCGCGAGCTTGCGCTGGGCGCGCTTGTCGGCCTCGGAGTCGGGCACCGGATCGGCCTTGGGCGCCTTGACGAACTCCTGCGGGTCGATGCAGGAGATCGGCGCCGAGTGGCCGACGCCGCGGGGGTCGAAGCCGACGAAGTCGTAGGCCTTCGCCGCGTTGGCCCAGAGCGGGTTCTTGGTGAGGATGCGCTTGGGGAACGCCATGCCCGAGCCGCCGGGACCGCCGGGGTTGTAGATCAGGGCGCCCTGGCGCTCGCTGCTGGTACCGGTGCTGACGTGCCGGTCGACGGCTATCTTGATCTGCTTGCCGTCGGGCCGCGCGTAGTCGAGCGGGACGGTGACCCATCCGCACTGGATCGGCGCGGAAATGGCCCAGTCGGCCGGACAGTCCGCCCAGTCGATACCGGACCTGGCCGCGCGTGCGGCGGCCAGCTGGACGCCGCGTGCCTCGGAGCCGTTGTGGTGGCGGCCGTCGGCGGTGGCAGCCGGTGCGGCTATCGCGCCCGCTATGAGCGTGCCCGCGATCAGAGCGCCGGCCGAGCCGAGCGCTGCTGTGCGTCTCAAGTGGAACCTCCCCCATGGTGAAGCGCCTTCGGATGCGGCGCTGTTCAGTAGGAACCTCCCGCGGATCCTGTCGTCTGTGGGCCTCCCGGCAACAGAGCGCCCACCCACTTCTTTACCGAATCGATAACCGGACACCGGAGTCCTGCCAGCGGTGTTCAGCCGCTCGCGCGGTCCGCCAGTTCGTCCGCCGCCCGGTCCAGCACGGTGCGCAGCTCCCTCGCGTCGGCGGCCAGGGCGGTCACCAGGACGGCGGGGCCCGCGAGCCGGGTGAGTACGGCTGTGGGCCCCAGCAGCCGGGTGTCCGGCCCCTTGTCGTCGAAGGCCGGGTCGACGAGCAGCAGTTGGCCGACGGCCCGGTGACCGCCGAGCACGGCCGGGCCGTCCCAGCCGCCTGGCGCGCCCGGCCCGTACGCCGTCTGCTGATCGAGGAGCGGGCGTCCGCAGCGGCGGACGGTGAGCCGGCTCAGGAGCGTGCCGGTGGTCTCGCCGTGCCGGCCGAGGACCTGCTCCTCGCGCAGCATCAGCCGGGCTGTGGGGGCGAGTTCGGCGACGGTGGTCATGTGCAGTTCGCTGCCGTGCGCCGAGACGAGCTGCTCGGGAAGCCAGTCGAGCCCGGCCCCGTCCTCCACCTTCAGCGTGATGTCGTAGCGGGCCGGCTCCGCCCGGGGACCGGTCCCGGGCAGGGCGATGGTGGCCGCCGCCGAGCCGACGCCGAGCCGGGCGCCCTGCCCGATCCGCACCTCGATGGCGAGCCGGTCGCCGCCGAGCGGGGCGCTCATCGCGCCCACGACGGTGACGCGCGCGGCTCCCGGAAGGGCGGCCCTCGTGCGGCGCAGGGCGAGCGGTCCGTCGCTCTCCAGGACGGGGAGCGTGGTGGCGCCGCGCCCGTCGCGTACGGCGCTGATGCGGGCGGTGGCGCGGACGCTCACGCGGTCCAGGAGGCGAGTCGCCCCCGCACCCAGTCGGCGATCGGGCCGACGCCTTCGCCGGAGGTGAGCGAGGTGAAGGCGACGGGCCGTTCGCCGCGCTGCTGAGCGGCGTCGCGGGCCATCCGCCCGAGGTCGGAGCCGACGTACGGCGCCAGGTCGGTCTTGTTGATCACCAATAGGTCCGACGTGGTGACGCCGGGGCCTCCCTTACGGGGGATGTCGTCGCCGCCCGCGACGTCGATGATGAAGATCTGGGCGTCCACGAGACCCTTGGAGAAGGTGGCTGTGAGGTTGTCGCCGCCGGATTCCACGAGGATGAGGTCGAGCGGTCCGACACTGTCCTCCAGGTCCTCGACGGCTTCGAGGTTGGCGGAGATGTCGTCACGGATGGCGGTGTGCGGGCAGGCGCCCGTCTCGACGGCCTGGATCCGCTCCGGGGGCAGGACCGCGTTGCGCAGCAGGAACTCCGCGTCCTCGCGGGTGTAGATGTCATTGGTGACGACGGCGAGGGACAGCTGGTCGCGCAGGGCCCGGCAGAGCGCGGCCACGGTGGCGGTCTTCCCGGACCCGACCGGTCCGCCGAGGCCGATGCGCAGGGCGCGCCGGGTGCCGTCGGGGCGTGCGGCGTCGGCGCCGACGGCTGCCGGGCCGTCGTGGACGTGGTCGAGGTGCATGGTGCGGCTCCTGTGCTGTTCGGGCGGGGCGGGCGCGGTTCGGCGGATTGAGCCGTCCGCACCCGAGGGTCATGGGGTGCGCCGGGTCATGAGGCGAAGAGCCGGACCGGTCGTCCGGCGTGGGCCTCCGCGGCGATGTCGAGCAACGGGGACGACGCGGCGGGCAGTTCGTCGATCGGACCGCGACCGGCGGCGGCGGCCCGTTCGGCGACGAGGTCGAGTTCGGGGGCGAGGCGGGCGAGTACGGCGGTGGCTTCGAAGGGGTTGAGGGAGAGCAGCCGGACGACGGCGGTGGCCGGTCCGCCGACCGTCTCGTACGCGGCGCAGTGTGCGGCGTCCTCGGGTCCGAGCCCCGCCGCGCGCGCGGTCAGGCCGAGGACGACCGGCTGGTGGGCGCCGCGCGGCCGGGCCAGGGCGAGTGCGTCGAGCTCCTCGTCCGGCCAGGTCGCGCGGGCCGCTCTCATCAGCTGCCGGCCCAGCTTGTGGGCGGCCGCCCGCAGGGCGGGTGAGGGCGTACGGGCGTCCGCGGCCTCGTCCAGGGCCAGCGGGTCGTGCCCGTGGGCGGCCGCCGCGGCGAGCGCCGCGGCGGTGAGTCCGGCCGTGTGGAGGCGGCCCCTGCAGAACGCGGCGAGGTCCTCGGCGGTGCGGATGCGCCCCGCCACGACAGCCGCCTCGGCTCCGCCGGAGTGGGCGTGGCCTCCGGCGGGAAAGCGGCCGTCGGCCAGGACCAGCAGGGCGGCGCGGCTCATCGGCATCCGTTCTCAGAAGAGGAAATAGCGCTGGGCCATGGGCAGTTCGGTGGCGGGTGCCGGTTCCACCGGGTCACCGTCGATCGTCACGGCGAAGCTGTCGGGGTCGACGTCGACCCGGGGCAGCGCGTCGTTCTCCCGCATGTCGGCCTTGGTCACGCCCCGGGTGCTGGTGATCGGTACGAATCGCTTCCCCAGTCCGAGCCGCTCGGGCAGCCCGTCCTCGATCGCCGCGGCCGACACGAAGTTGAACGAGTTGGCGGCCGGGGCCCTGCCGATCGCCCCGAACATCGGTCGTGGCAGGACTGGCTGAGGGGTGGGGATGGAGGCGTTGGCGTCGCCCATCTGCGCGTACGCGATCTGGCCGCCCTTGATGACCAGCTGCGGCTTGACCCCGAAGAAGGCGGGATCCCACAGGACCAGGTCGGCGAGTTTGCCGGTCTCCACGGAACCGATCTCCCGGTCGAGCCCTTGGGCCACCGCCGGGTTGATGGTGTATTTGGCGACATAGCGACGGACTCGACGGTTGTCGGCCCGTCCGTCGCCGGGCAGTGCTCCGCGCCGCTGCTTCATCACATGGGCGGTCTGCCAGGTGCGCAGGACGACCTCGCCGATGCGGCCCATGGCCTGCGAGTCCGAGGAGATGATCGAGATGGCGCCGAGGTCGTGCAGGATGTCCTCGGCCGCGATGGTCGAGGGCCGGATCCGTGACTCGGCGAAGGCCAGGTCCTCCGGCACGGCGGGGTTCAGGTGGTGGCACACCATCAGCATGTCGAGGTGTTCCTCGATGGTGTTGACGGTGTGCGGCCGGGTCGGATTGGTCGAGCTGGGCAGGACGTACGGCTCCGAGACGACGCTGATGATGTCGGGAGCGTGCCCGCCGCCGGCGCCCTCGGTGTGGTACGCGTGGATGGTCCGCCCGGCGATGGCGGCCAGGGTGTCGGCGACGAACCCCGCCTCGTTGAGCGTGTCGGTGTGGATGGCTAGCTGGGCCCCGGTCTCCTCGCAGACGCTCAGGCAGGCGTCGATGACAGCGGGTGTCGCGCCCCAGTCCTCGTGGATCTTGAACCCCAGTGCTCCGCCGCGCAGTTGGGAGTGCATGGCGTCGCGGGACATCGTGTTGCCCTTGCCGAGCAGGCCGATGTTGACGGGGTACGCCTCCAGCGCCTCGAACATCCGGGCCAGATGCCAGGGCCCGGGGGTGATGGTGGTCGCCTTGGTGCCCTCGGCGGGACCGGTGCCGCCGCCGACCAGGGTGGTGATGCCACTGGAGAGCGCCTGGTCGACCAGGGTCGGCGAGATGAAGTGGACATGGGCGTCGATGGCGCCCGCGGTGAGGAACTTGCCGTTGCCCGCGATGATCTCGGTCTCGGGGCCGATCACCAGGTCCGGATGGACGCCGTCCATCGTGTCCGGGTTGCCGGCCTTGCCGATCCCGGTGATCCGGCCGTCGCGGATGCCGATGTCCGCCTTGACGACGCCCCAGTGGTCGATGACGACGGCGCCGGTGATCACGGTGTCCGGCGCGCCTTCGGCGCGGGTGGTGCGCGCCTGCCCCATGGACTCACGGATCACCTTGCCGCCGCCGAACACCGCCTCGTCGCCCGCGCGTCCGGGCCCGCCGCAGCGGTCCTCCTCGATCTCGACGAGCAGAGCGGTGTCGGCGAGACGGATCCGGTCGCCGGTGGTGGGGCCGAACAGGTCGGCGTACACGGCGCGGGACAGTTCAGCCATCGAGGGGCCCTCCGGTCTCTCCGCGCAGGCCGGGGACGATGCGCCTCCCGGCCAGCGGGACGAGTTCGACGTCGACGGGGATGCCGGGCTCGAACCGGACGGCGGTCCCTGCGGCGATGTTCAGCCGCAGTCCGCGGGCGGCTCCGCGGTCGAACGCGAGGCCGGGGTTGGCCTCGGCGAAGTGGTAGTGCGACCCGACCTGGACCGGCCGGTCGGCCGCGTTGAGCACGGTCAGGCCGGTGACGGGCCGGCCCGCGTTGAGCGGCACGGGCCCGTCCGCGTACAGGATCTCTCCCGGAATCATCAGCGCCCCCGTCAGACGATCGGTTCGTGGACGGTGACGAGCTTGGTGCCGTCGGGGAAGGTCGCCTCGACCTGCACGTCGTGGATCATCTCGGCGATGCCGTCCATGACGTCGTCGCGGGTGAGCACCTTGCGGCCGGAGGCCATGAGCTCGGCGACGGTACGCCCGTCGCGCGCACCCTCCAGGAGGTGGGAGGTGATGAGGGCGACGGCCTCGGGGTGGTTGAGCCGCAGCCCGCGCGCGCGGCGCTTCTCGGCCACGTCCGCGGCCACATGGATGAGCAGGCGTTCCTGCTCGTGCGGGGTCAGTTGCACGTGTCCACCTCATCGTCGTCCGCCCGGTACCGGCCCCGGGTGCAGCGAGACACTAGCCGCCTTCAACAGGTTGTTGAAGGCTGGACCGGTGCCGCACGGCGAGGTATTGCACGTTAGAGCCGAAGTTTTTCCGGCGCGTTAACTGACCTTTTGCAGATCCATGGACATCAGCCCGCGCAGGCCGTTCTCCAGGACCTCCGGTCCCGCGTCGCCGAACAGGGCGAGTTGGGTGATGAAGCCCTGGGCGACGGCGATCAGCGTGCGGGCCACGTGCTCGTCCGGCACACCGGCCGCGAGCACCCCGCTCGCCCGGTACTCCCCGACCAGTTCGGCCCAGGAGGCCCGAAGACCCGCGTACGCCTCACCGAGCGTGGCCGCCAGGCGCTCACTGCGCAGCGCCTCCGACCACACCTGGAGGATCAGCCCGGCGTACGCCTGCCGGTCCAGTCCGCCCCGCCCGCTCGCGTCGTCGCCGAACAGGGTGCGCACCACACGGCCGATCAGCACATCGGGGGCGGGAGGAGGGGCTACCCGTGCGGCGCGCTCGAACGCCTGGCGGACCCCGCCGACCGCCTCTCCCGCGATGGCGGCGATCAGGTCCTCCTTGCCGGTGAAGTAGCGGTAGACGGCACCGGCCGAAAGTCCCACCTCCTTCAACACGTCCTGCATGGAGGTGGCGTGGAAACCGTCGCGGGCGAAACAGCGGGCCGCTCCGTGGAGGATCTGCCGCCGGCGGGCGTCGAGGTGTTCCTGGGATACACGGGCCATAGGAACAATCTAAAACGAACGTTCCTTCTTGACAAGCGCTCCCCGCGGACGGGACAGTGGCGCCGCACGTAAAACGAACGATCCTTCTCTTTGAATCGAGGCCCCCGTCATGTCCGCTGCCCCGAACCGCCGTTTGGTGGCGGTCGTCCTGCTGGTCCCCGTCCTGGTGGCGCTCGCCCTCTGGGCCTTCGCCTGGCCCGCCGCCCGCATGGCTCCGCGCGACCTCCCCGTGGGAGTCGCCGGCTCCGCACCTGCGGCCGACCGGCTCCAACAGCGGCTCGAACAGCACGAGGGCGCCTTCGAGATCCACCGCTACGCGTCCGAGGCCGCAGCCCGCACCGCGATCGAGGACCGGTCCGTATACGGTGCGGTCGTCGTCAGCCCGAAGGGCCCCGCACTGCTGACCGCGTCCGCCGCCGGCCCCGTGGTCGCCCAGTTGCTGCGCGACGCGGTGACCGCGTCGGCCCCCGCGGGCACCGTGGCGCCCGTCACGGACGTGGTGGCGGCACCGGCAGCCGACCCCCGCGGCAGCGTGCTCGGCGCGAGCATCCTGCCGCTGGCGATCGCGGGGGTGGCCACCGGTTCGGCCGTGACGCTGCTGCGGCTGCGCGGCGGGCACGCGGTCGCGGCACTGCTGGGCGTGGCCGCCCTGGTGGGTGTCATCGCCGCCGCGCTCACCGACAGCTGGCTCGGGGTCATCACCGGCGACTGGTGGCCCGAGGCGGGGACGCTCGGCCTCACCGTGCTCGCCATCGGCGCGACGGTGGCGGGGCTCGCCGCACTGATCGGACCGGCGGGCATCGGCCTGGGGGCGCTGGTCATGGTCCTCGTGGGCAATCCGTTCTCGGGCGTCACCAGCGCGCCGGAACTCCTCCCCCGGCCGGTCGGGGTGATCGGCCAGTGGCTGCCGCCGGGCGCGGGCGGTTCGCTGCTGCGCTCCGTCGCGTTCTTCGACGGGCGTGCGGCAGGCGGCGCGGCCCTGACCCTCGGCCTGTGGGCCGCACTGGGCCTGACCGCGGCGATCGTCGGCGGCCGGCGCCGGCCCGGCACCCCGGACGCGCCCGAGCCCGCGCCCGCGCGAGAGCGCGCCCTGGCGGGCTGACCGCCGAACGCACCGGGGCCGTGCACCTCCCTCGAGGGGAGGTGCACGGCCCCTGCGCGTTCGGTCAGTCGACCGGGCCCTGCCCACCTTGGTACTCGGCGGCGATCCCGAAGCGATGCCGTTCGCCGGGAGCGGACGCCGAGGAGCCGATCGAGGAGACCGAGCGGATCACCTGTTCCCGCTCGGCCGCCTCCTCGCTCTCAAGTCGCTCCAGGTCAGCGGCCGATACGAGCGCCACGAGCGGCTTGCCGTGCCGCGTCACGACCACGCGCTCGCCGCCGTAGACGACCCGGTTGATCAGTTCTGCGAGCTCGGCCCGGGCTTGCGTCACCGGAATCTCATACGCCATGCTCCCATCATAACCTTCTGTACGTCCTGTACATTTTTTACAGACGTGCTGCGGCGTCTTCGCGGCCCCGCGCACCTCGGAGGAGAGGCCCGCCATGTACCGCCCCGCCGCCCGCCACGTACTGCCCGAGTTCACCGAGCGCACCTCTCAGGGGAACCGCACGCTCGACCCGTACTCCAAGCTGCTCGCCGAACGCGTCGTGTTCCTCGGCACGCCCGTGGACGACACGGCGGCCACCGACCTGGTAGCCCAGTTCATGTACCTGGAACACGACGCGCCCGACCGGCCGATCCAGCTCTACATCAACTCCCCGGGTGGGTCGTTCGGAGCCATGACGGCCATCTACGACACGATGGCGTTCCTCGCCTGCGAGGTGGAGACCTTCTGCCTCGGCCAGGCGGGGGCCGGCGCGGCCGTGCTCCTGGCGGCGGGCGCCCCCGGCCGGCGGCACGCCCTGCCGGGCGCGCGCGTCGTGGTGCAGCAGCCCGAACTCGCCGAGCCCGTACAGGGGCAGCCGTCCGACCTGGAGATCGAGGCGCGGGAGCTGGCCCGGATGCGCGAGACGCTGACCGGCATGCTGGTCCGTCACACCGGCCGCTCCGCCGCGCAGATCACCGCCGACACCGAGCGCGATCTCATCCTCGACGCCGAGGGCGCCAAGGACTACGGGCTGATCGACCACATCGTCCAGAACCGCGGACTGCCCCACCTTCCGCGCCCGGCACGGTGATGTGGCCGTGGAGTCGCCGGAGTTCGCGCCCCTGCCCGCCCTGACCCGCGCGGAGGGCGAGTTCATCGACCGCTACCTGCAAGTCCTCGATCAGGTGGGCCGGATCAATCCGGTGCACGGCGCCGACACCTACGGCGCCCTGCGGGCCGCCCAGGCGCTGGTCTCGTACTCGGTCGCGCTGCGGGAGGCGCTCGCGTTGATGCACGAGCGGGGCGAATCACGGATCCACGCGGCCACGTTGACCCGGGCGTTGCGCGTTCTGGACGGCGAGCGGCGCTCCGGCCGGGTCACCGTGCCGCCCGCCCCTCCGAGTTGAGCGCCCCGGACCGACACGCCCGGCACATGGACCGAATTTTCTCGCTCGTTCGGCGTAGACGTTCCCTCGCGCGAGGGACAACTCGATTTGCGCTTTCGAAGGGGACGAGGGGCGGAATCTCCCGTTCCGTCGCTGGTACGGCACCGGCCGGCGAGCCCCGGCCGTTCCACGAAAGTCACCCGCCCACCCGAACGGGCCATCCGTGATGAGCCTCACATATAGCTGTTTCACCTCGGAAATCCGGCACGCGGTGAGTCAAGATCCCTGGGACGACAAGCCCCCGCCACCGCGGCGGGGCGGTCCGGGCGGACGCCGAGTCCTGCCGCCGTCCGGATGCCTGGTCGACAGGAGTGGATCGGCAGGAGTGGAGGACCCAGCACAACGGGCCGACCGGATTTCCGGTCGACCCTCGGGGTGAAGCCGCATACGCGGCCGGGCGACTTCGCCGGCCCGAACCCGACAGGTCATCCTTCACAGGCGGCTGACGAAGGGTTGCGCATGACTGCGCAGGTTCATGTCCCGTCTCTGCTCGCCCGGGCCACCACGGCCTCGGTGATGACTCTCGCCGCCGTCGGCGGCACGTTGTTCGTTCCCGGCGCCGTGACCGACGCCCAGGCCGCGACGCATGCGATGAAGGCGCTCAACATCGCCGCGTCGAAGAAGGGGGCGCCCTACCGGTGGGGCGCCACCGGGCCCAGCCGCTTCGACTGTTCCGGGCTGACGCTGTACTCGTTCAAGAAGGCGGGCAAGAAGCTCCCGCGCACGGCACAGCAGCAGTACAACAAGACCCGCCACATCTCGTCCTCCCAGCGACAGCGCGGCGATCTGGTCTTCTTCCGTTCCGGCCGCAGCATCTACCACGTGGGCATCTACGCGGGCGGCGGCAAGATCTGGCACTCGCCCAAGACCGGGGCCGTGGTCCGTCTGGAGAAGATCTGGACGAGAAGCGTCTCCTACGGCAGGGTCCGTTGATGCCGCTCCCCCGTACCGGACCGTACGCCCGCCTCAGGGCAGCAGCGGGCCGTCACCAGGACGAGCCCCAGTGCGGTGAGTGCCGCTCCGCTGCCGCCCTCGATCGCCCGGGCGGTACGCGGCCGGCGCAGCCACCGGCCCAGGCGGTCCACCAGGAGTGCCACGGCCGGGAACCAGATCAGCGCCATCAGCACGACGATCGCGGCGAGCAGCAGCGTCCTGGGCAGGGGCGCGGCCCCGGCCGGCACGAACTGCGGCAGAAGGCTGAGGAAGAGCACGGGCGCCTTGGGGTTCAGCGCGTTGGTCAGGAATCCCTGGCGCAGCGCCCGCCCGGTCCCCCTCGCGGCCCGCTCGCTCTTCCCGTCCTCCTGCCCGGGCTCCGCCATCCGCGCGCGGCGCCGCCGGGCCGCGTACAGGGCGCTGATGCCCAGGTAGAGCACGTACGCGCCGCCCAGGATCTGGACCGTGCGGAACAGGGCGGGCACCGCCACGAGCACCGCGGCGAGGCCGGCCACAGCGAGGGCGGTGTGCACGAGAAGGCCCCCGGCGACCCCGAGAGCGGTCGCCACGCCTTCCGTGCGCGAGACGAGGGCGTTGCGTACGACGACGGTGAAGTCCGCGCCCGGCAGGGCGACCATGGCGGCGGCGACCCCGACGAAGGCGGTCAGTTGGGTGTCCATGGCTCCACCCTGGACCCGGAGAGCCTTTAGCATGTACTTGCAATCTCTGGGGCCTGCCAAAAGGAACGCTTAATGTACGACCCCACACGGCTCGCGGCGCTGGTGGCGGTCGCCGAGGCCGGTTCGATCACCAGGGCCGCCGCCCGCCTGGGCTACACCGCCCCGGCGCTCTCCCAGCAGCTCGCCAAGCTGGAGCGGGAGGCGGGGGCGCCCCTGCTGGTGCGCCATCACCGGGGTGCCCGGCTGACGGCGGCGGGCGAGCTTCTCGCGGGGCGCGCACGGCGGGTCCTCGACGAGATGGAGCAGGCGCGCCACGAACTGGCGGGCCTGGCCGGACTCTCCGGCGGACGCCTGCGGGTCGGCACCTTCACCACCGCCGGCATCCATCTGCTGCCCCCGGTCCTGAGCGCGTTCCGGCGGGCGCACCCGGACGTCGAGCTGGCGGTCACCGACTACGAGCCGCCGGACGGGGTGGCCGCGGTGGCGGCCGGCGAAGTGGATCTGGCCCTGAGTCACGCCTATGAGCCCGCCGCCGCCGCGACGACGCCGCCCCCGGGCGTCGTCTCCGAACCGCTCCTGGTGGAGGAACTGGTGTTGATCACGGCCGTCGGGCAGGTCCTGGCCGACGGCAGCGGCCGGCTCCCGGTGACGGAGCTCGCGGGCCGGCCCCTGATCAGCAGCGCCCCCACGCATCCGCCACGCCGCGGAGTGGAGAGCGCGCTCGCCGAGGCGGGGGCGCTCCCCGCCGTGGTCTGTGAGTCTCCCGGCTATGCGCTGGTATGCGCCCTGGTGAGCGCGGGCATCGGAATGGCGGTGGTGCCCGAGATGGTGGCCGCGATGTCGCCGACGCCGCTGTCCGTCCGCCGGCTGGAGCCGGCCGCGTTCCGCCGGACGATCTCGGTGGTGCACCGCGGAGACCGTACGAGCGCCGCGGCGGCGACCCTGCGGGCTCTGCTGCGCAGCGGATTCGGACGGGCCGCGGCCTCCCCGTGACGGCCTGCGGTGCGCATCCGGCGGGGACGAGGGCCCGTCAGTGCTCGACGGGGACGGCCACGGGGACGTGCCAGGGCAGGGCGATCCAGACGGTCTTTCCGCCGTCCGGGGTGGGGGTGACGGTCAGCCGGCCTCCGTACTCCTTGGCCAGCGAGCGGATGATCACCATGCCGCGGCCGTTGTCCTGCTGCACGGCCGCCGGGAGCCGCTGGGGCCGGCGGGGGTGGCTGTCCGTCACGCCGAGGCGCAGTTGCTCCTCGCGCTCCAGCCGGAGATCCACGGTGAAGGTGGGCGAGAGTCCGAAGGTGTGCTGGACCGCGTTGGTCGCGAGTTCCGAGACGATGAGCCGGACGGTTTCGCCCGTGTCCGTGCCCTCGGGCAGTCCCCATTCGGCCAGTACCCGGGCCACGTATCTCCGGGCCGTGGAGACCGAGACCGGCTCGCTCGGCAGAGTGACGCTTGCTTCTTGATGGTCTGCCATGGCGAGCCGTCCCTTTCCCACCCGGAAGCGACCCCGCGATCGATGGTCCGGGTTGTGCTTCGCGCCAGATTGCCACTGATGCTGCCTTCTGTAACGGCGATCCACCAAGATATGCATATATCTGTCGCTCGAAGCGGTGAACTCTGCCCCGGATGCCCCGTCAGGGCGGCACACTGTCCGCTCGGCAGGAGGGAGGCGCCCATGCGGCACGGCCCCGCGGTACGACGCCGCAAACTCGGGGAGGAGCTGCGGAGTCTGCGTCACGCGTCGGGACTCACGAGCCGGGACGCGGCTCGTCTGCTCGGCTGGCACCAGTCGAAGGTCAGCCGGATCGAGACCGGCGTGAGCGGGGTGCAGCCCCGTGACGTGACCCGGCTGCTCGACGCGTACGGCACGGAGGACCCGAAGCTGCGCGAGGTTCTGGAGGCCCTCGCGGGTTCCGCGGGCGGCGGGGGCGCGGGGTGGTGGCACGCGTACCGCGGTCTCATCCCGCCGCAGTACCGCGACTTCATCAGCCTCGAGTCACAGGCGCGCACCGCCCGCACGCTGGAGACGTCGGTGGTGCCGGGCCTGCTGCAGACCGCCGACTACGCCCGCGCGGTGACCCGGGCCACCCTCGACGGACTGCCCGTCGGACAGTTGGACTCCCTGGTGGAAGTGCGCCTGGCGCGGCAGGGTGTCCTTCGGAGCGATCCTCCGCTGAGGCTGAGCGTGGTCGTGGACGAGGCGGTGCTGCGACGCGAGGTCGGCGGCCGGCGGGTGATGCGGGAGCAGTTGCGCCACCTCGCCCGAGGGGCTCAACTTCCGCACGTGTGCTTCCAGTTGCTGCCCTTCTCGGTCGGCGGCTATGTCGGCCTCACCGGACCTTTCGTTATCTTCTCTTTTCCGAACACTTCTGATCTGGATGTGGTCGTTCTCGACCATTTGACGAGTAGCCTCTACCTGGAGCGGAAAGAAGACCTCGAGGCGTACAGCTCGGCCTTCCGCACCTTGCAGGCACACGCGCTGTCGCCGGAGCACTCGTTGGACCTGATCGCCGCAATCGGCCGCGACGATCGGTGACCCGGACTGCCCGAGGGGGGCTTCATGCCGGATGACCTCGCACAGCACGCGTTACGCTGGCGGCGCAGCAGCCGCAGCACGGGAATGAACAACTGCGTGGAGACCGCGCCCTTCGGCCGGCGGAGACTGGCCGTGCGCGACTCCAAGGACGTGTCCAGGCCGCCCCTGCGGTTCTCCGCGGCGGCTTGGACGTCCTTCGTCACCGCCCTGAACGGCGGTTCGGTCCGCTGAGCCGACGGCCCGGGCGTTCCGCATGACGGCTTCCCCGGCCGGTCAGCCGGCCGGGGCGTACCTCCGTATGACGCCCACCGCGTACGCGATCTGCTCGTCCGTCAGGTCGGCGCGCGCGGTCAGCCGCAGCCGGGAGATGCCGTCCGGTACGGACGGTGGCCGGAAACATCCGACCGCCATGCCTGCCGCACGGCAGTCGGCCGCCCAGCGGACGGCGGCCTCGGCCGAGGGCGCGCGTACCGAGACCACGGCCGCGTCGGGGCGGACCGTCGCCAGACCGGCCGCGGTCAGCTGCCCGTACAGCGCGGTGGCGACCGCACCGGCCCTGGCCGCCCGTGCCGGTTCGCGGCGCAGCAGCCGCAGGCTGCCCAGGGCGGCGCCCACGGCGGCCGGGGCGAGTCCGGTGTCGAAGATGAACGTACGGGCCGTGTTGACCAGGTGGTCGATGACCCGGGCCGGGCCGAGGACCGCCCCGCCCTGGCTGCCCAGGGACTTGGAGAGGGTGAGCGTGGCGACGACGCCGTCGGCGCCCGCAAGGCCGGCCGCGGCGAGCGCTCCCCGGCCGCCGTCCCCGAGCACTCCCAGGCCGTGCGCGTCGTCGACGAGCAGCGCGGCGTCCTCCGCGCGGCAGGCGTCGGCCAGCTCGGCCAGGGGCGCGGCGTCGCCGTCGACCGAGAAGACCGAGTCCGTGACCGCCAGCGACCGGCCCCGGTGCGCGTGCAGGGTCTTGCGGACCGCCTCCGGATCGGCGTGCGGCACGACCGCGGTCTCGGCCCGTGACAGCCGGCAGCCGTCGACGATCGAGGCGTGATTACCCGCGTCGGACACGATCAGCGAGCCCCTGCCGGTCAGGGCCGTGAGCGCCGCGAGGTTCGCGGCGTAGCCCGAGGACAGCACCAGGGCCGCCTCGAAACCGCAGAAATCGGCCAGTTCGCGTTCAAGCTCGGCGTGGAGCGCGGTGGAGCCCGTGACCAGCCGGGAGCCGGTGGCGCCGCCGCCCCAGCGGCGCGCCGCCTCGGCGGCCGCGGCGGTCACCTCAGGATGCCGGGTGAGGCCGAGGTAGTCGTTGCTCGCGAGGTCCAGCAGTTCCGGTACGGCGGGCCGGGGCCGGAGCGTCCGGACGAGTCCGGCGTCCGCGCGGCGGCGCGCCTCCTCATCGATCCAGTCGAACGGGGCGAAGGACATGGGCGGGTCCCTTTTGTAGGCAGCTCACAGACCCTAACCGGGGGTGCGGCCGGGCAGGGTGTGGCCATGCACACACCCTCTGCGGGCTCTGTTGTCCGGTTCCTCCTTGGCTCGGAGCGGTGCCGTGCGTCAGGATCATCGCCATGGACCTCCTGAACACGCTGGTGGACAAGGGGCTGCGGCGCGAGCTGCCGACCCGTGAAGAAGCGCTCGCCGTACTGGCGACCCCGGACGACGAACTGCTCGACGTGGTGGCCGCGGCCGGAAAGGTGCGCCGTCAGTGGTTCGGACGGCGGGTGAAACTGAACTATCTGGTCAACCTGAAGTCCGGGCTCTGCCCCGAGGACTGCTCGTACTGCTCCCAGCGGCTGGGATCCAAGGCCGAGATCCTGAAGTACACCTGGCTGAAGCCCGACGAGGCCTCGAAGGCGGCCGCCGCCGGAGTGGCCGGGGGCGCCAAGCGCGTCTGCCTGGTCGCCAGTGGGCGGGGCCCGACCGACCGGGACGTCGACCGGGTGTCGCAGACCATCGAGGCGATCAAGGAACAGAACGAAGGCGTCGAGGTGTGCGCCTGCCTCGGCCTGCTCTCGGACGGCCAGGCCGACCGGCTGCGGTCGGCGGGCGCCGACGCGTACAACCACAACCTCAACACGTCCGAGGGGACGTACGGGGACATCACGACCACCCACACCTACGCCGACCGGGTGGAGACGGTGCACCAGGCGCAGGCCGCGGGGCTCTCCGCCTGTTCAGGCCTGATCGCGGGGATGGGCGAGAGCGACACCGACCTGGTGGACGTGGTCTTCGCCCTGCGGGAGCTCGACCCGGACTCGGTGCCCGTCAACTTCCTGATCCCCTTCGAGGGCACGCCGCTGGCCAAGGAGTGGAATCTGACGCCGCAGCGCTGTCTACGCATTCTGGCGATGGTCCGGTTCGTCTGCCCGGATGTGGAGGTACGACTGGCGGGCGGGCGCGAGGTGCATCTGCGTTCGATGCAGCCGTTGGCACTGCACCTCGTCAACTCGATCTTCCTGGGCGACTATCTGACCAGCGAGGGCCAGGCGGGACAGGCCGACCTCGACATGATCGCGGACGCCGGCTTCGAGGTGGAGGGCGCGGGCACGACGACGCTGCCCCGCCACCGGGTGGACGCCGGCGGCGGCTGCGGCTCGCACGCGGGCGGCTGCGCACCCTGCGGCGACGGCCCGGAGGCGGAGGCCGCCCCCGCGGAGACCGCTTGCTCGGAATCGGCGCGCTCGGGCTCGGCTTCCCCGGAGGCCGCTGAAGCCCAGGGGCCGCGTACAAACCTGGTGACGGTCCGCCGTCGGGGCGCGGGGACGGATCTCGCACCCAATGCCTGAGCCGCTCTCCCCTGCCGGGCTGCGGGCCCTGGACCGGGCCCACGTCTGGCATCCGTACGGGCCCATGCCGGGCCGGCAGGAACCGCTGGTCGTGGAGTCCGCGTCCGGCGTCCGGCTCCGGCTCGCCGAACCCGCCCACGGACAGCACGAGTTGATCGACGGCATGTCGTCCTGGTGGTCGGCCGTGCACGGCTACAACCACCCGGTGCTGAACGAGGCGGCACGCGACCAGCTGGGCCGGATGAGCCATGTGATGTTCGGCGGGCTCACGCACGAGCCCGCCGTGCGGCTGGCCGCCAGGCTGGTCGAGATCACCCCGGAGCCTTTGCAGCACGTCTTCCTCGCCGACTCGGGCTCCGTGTCGGTCGAGGTCGCCGTGAAGATGTGTCTCCAGTACTGGCGCTCGGCCGGGCGGCCCGCCAAACAGCGGCTGCTGACCTGGCGCGGCGGATACCACGGGGACACCTGGCAGCCGATGTCGGTGTGCGACCCCGAGGGCGGCATGCATGAGCTGTGGTCGGGGGCGCTGCCCCGCCAGGTCTTCGCGGACGAGCCGCCGTCCGGCTTCGACGCGGAGCCGGACGACGCGTACGCGACGCATCTGCGTGAGCTCATCGCCCACCACGCCGACGAGCTGGCAGCGGTGATCGTGGAGCCCGTGGTGCAGGGGGCGGGCGGCATGCGCTTCCACTCCCCCGCGTACCTGCGCGTGCTCCGGGAGGCCTGCGACGCGCACGGCGTGCTGCTGGTGTTCGACGAGATCGCCACCGGTTTCGGCCGCACGGGCAAGCTGTTCGCAGCCGAGCACGCCGGGGTCTCCCCCGACGTGATGTGCGTGGGCAAGGCACTGACCGGCGGCTATCTGACGATGGCGGCGACCCTGTGCACGACCGCGGTGGCCGACGGCATCTCGCGCGGCGAGGTGCCGGTGCTGGCCCACGGGCCCACGTTCATGGGCAATCCGCTGGCGTCCGCGGTGGCGTGCGCCTCGATCGATCTGCTGCTCGGCCAGGACTGGGCACAGGAGATCAAGCGGATCGAGGCCGGTCTGCGGGACGGCCTCGCCCCTGCCGCGGAGCTGCCCGGGGTCCGTGACGTGCGGGTTCTCGGCGCGATCGGCGTCGTCCAGCTCGATCACGAGGTGGACATGGAGTCCGCGACCCGGGCGACGGTGCGCGAGGGGGTGTGGCTCAGGCCGTTCCGCGACCTCGTCTACACCATGCCGCCGTACGTCACCGGTGACGAGGACGTGGCGCGGATCTGCCGTGCCGTGTGCGCTGCGGCGCGGGAGGGCTGAGATGAGCATTCTGGTCGTGACCGGAACGGGCACCGAGATCGGCAAGACGATCGTGACCGCGGCCGTCGCGGCGGCCGCGGCGGGTCGTCGGGTGGCGGTGCTCAAACCGGCCCAGACGGGCCTGGAGCCGGGTGAGCCGGGTGACGCCGCCGAGGTGGCGCGGCTGGCGGGCCGCCATGTGACGGCGGTGGAACTGGCCAGGTTCCCCGAACCGTTGGCGCCCGCGACAGCCGCCCGGCGGGCCGGAATGACACCGGTCCGCCCCCACGAGATCGCCGAGGCCGCCGAGAAACTGGCGACCGAGCACGATCTGGTGCTCGTCGAGGGTGCGGGCGGCCTGCTCGTACGGTTCGACGATGACGGCGCGACCCTGGCGGACGCGGCCCGGCTGCTGACCGCACCGGTCCTGGTGGTGGCGCCCGCGGGGCTCGGCACGCTCAACTCCACGACGCTGACCTCGGAGGCGCTCCGCGCCCGCGGGCTCGACTGCCTCGGGGTGGTGATCGGCAGCATGCCCGCCGAGCCGGACCTCGCGGAGCGCTGCAACGTGGCGGACCTTCCGGTGGCGGCGGGCGCCCCGCTGCTGGGCGTGGTCCCGGCGGGCGCGGGAGCTCTCGACCCTGCGGACTTCCGCGCCCGGGCCGGGAGTTGGCTGGACGAGCGGCTGGGCGGGAGCCGGCCCACGGGCTGAACGGTGCGGGGCACAGGACGGGGTGCGGCGGAGGGGGCAGAATCGAGGTAGCCGAACCTTTCAGCCGTTCCGGCCGAGCGGGCTCGCGGGGCGCACGCCCTCGTCCCGGCCCGGGCGGACGGCATCCGTCGAGGAGGCCCGCCATGCGGTTGCGGAGCGCGAAGGTCCAGCAGGACGCGGTGCACCACCCCGTCTTCGCCCGTTTCTACGCCCGCATGAGCGTGGCCGCGGAGTCTGCGGCGGGTATGGCCGGGGTGCGGGCCGAGCTGTTGTCCGGCCTGTCGGGGCGGGTCATCGACATCGGGGCGGGCAACGGGCTGAACTTCGCCCACTACCCGCCTGCGGTGTCCGAGGTCGTGGCGATCGAACCCGAGCGCACACTCCGGCAGTTGGCGGTGCGGGCCGGGCTGCGCGCCGGAATCCCGGTGGACGTCGTGCCGGGCACGGCGGAGGCGCTCCCGGTGAAGAGCGAGGCGTTCGACGGAGCCGTGGCCTCGCTCGTGCTGTGCACCGTGCGCGATGTCCAGCAGTCACTCGCCGAGATCCGGCGCGTCCTGCGGCCGGGTGGCGAACTGCGCTTCTTCGAGCATGTGCGGGCCGACGGCCGGGCCATGGCAGCCGCCCAGCGCACCCTGGACCGGACCTTCTGGCCGCTGGTGGCCGGCGGCTGTCACACCTCGCGCGACGCGCTCGCCGCGATCGAGGCGGCCGGGTTCGAGGTGGAGACGTACCGGAAGGTGAGGATGCCTCCGGGCGGCATCGCCCTTCCCACGTCCGCGTGCGTGCTGGGTGCGGCTCGACGGACCGCGGTGGTGGACCGGGGGCCGAGCGGCCTGCGCTGACCACGTACCGCCGCCCGTGCGCGTGCCGGTGCCGCAGGCAGCTCGACGGACGACGGTTGGTGCGCCAGGGGCCGGGCAGCCTGCGCCGACCACCTGCCCACCTCCGTGTGCGTCCGGTGTCGGAGGCGCGGCTCGACGGACGACGGTTGGTGCTCCCGGAGCCCGGCCGCGAGGTCTGCGCCGACCGGCGCACGAGCTTCAGGAGGCGGACCGCTGATGGCGGGCACACCGCCCCGTCATCGCAGCGGCCCGGCCCCGGTCCGCGTCACAGGCTCCACTGGCGCAGTTCGTCGGCGATCGCGCGCACGTCCGCCTTGCCCTCCTTGACCAGCAGGGCCAGGTCGCGGACCTGTTCGGGCGAGGTGATCACCTTCAGCCCCGAGGCGACGAGATAGCCGTAGGCGACGGCAGAGGCGAACATCGCGTTGGAGCGCTCCAGCGCCGGCACATGCAGCAGCAGTTGAAGCAGCGCCGCCGCTCTGGCATGCGGGTCGCTGTAGACCGGGCTGCCGAAGATCTCCGCCTCGTGCCGGGCGACCGCGGCCACCAGCGCGCCCCAGTCGGTGACCTGGGGGTCGCCGGGTGTCTTGTGCTCGGCGACCATGAGCAGCCAGGAAAGCTGGATCCGAAGGTTCAACGGGTGCCTTCGCGCTCCGGGCCGAACTCCTCGGCGAACACCGTCTCGTACTGCTTCATGAAATCGGCGGCGGCCTCGACGAAGGTGTGGCCGACCTCCCCCGTGTCCTGTTTGACGAGTTCTTCTATGTAGCGGTTCACGCTCATCCCCCTCTGGAGCGCGCGCTGCCGCGCGGCCTCGGCGGTGGCCTCGTCCACTCGAACGTTCAGCTGCGTCTTGGGCACTCCCCCACGCTAGCGCCAGACCGCTAGCACCGGCAAGGGGAACGGGACCCGGCCGCACCCGGGACAGCCCGCCGGGCCCTGGTGCGCCGGCCCACCTCCAGCCCCGGCACACCCCCGCCACCTGGCATATCACCGCCGCCTGCCGGCCCGCGCACGCCACCGCCGGCCCCCGTAGCGTCGAAGGATGAGGGACGGATACCGCACCCGGCCGCCCCCTTCTCCGAACAAGTGGTCATAATTCCTGGTCAGGCAGCCGAAGTCGGCGCAGTCGGCCATGTCCTGGCGGCAATGCCTGCCAACCGACCAGATCTCGCGACGACTCATGGAGTGCACATTGAGTACGACGTTCCGTTCCCGTATCACCGCCCGGCTCGGGCGCACCTACCTGGCCAGGATCCAACGGCACGGAATCGGCTCCTCCACGATCAAACTGCTGCCGGAGGAACTGCTCATGCTCCTGCGCCGCGACGGTCTCGATCCCGTGAGCCGAGTGGCCGCGACCCGGGCGAGCGCCCCGGTCTCCAGGGTGGCGCTGCCGTTCGGCATGGATGCCTGGGTCGTCACCGGCTACGAGGAGTCGAAGGCCGTGCTCGGCTCCGCCGAAGGGTTCAGTACGGATTTCGCCCACCTCGCCGGCAACGCGGGGATCGCCGCCGAGCAGAGCCCCGGCGGGCTGGGATTCAGCGATCCGCCGGTACACACGCGGCTGCGGCGCATCCTGACGCCGGAATTCACCATGCGCCGCCTGCGGCGACTGGCTCCCCGCATCGAATCCATCGTCGAGGAACGGCTGGACGCGATGGAGGCCGCCCGCGGGCCGGTCGACCTGGTGCACGAGTTCGCGCTGCCCGTCCCCTCACTCACCATCTGCGAACTGCTGGGGGTGCCGTACGAGGACCGGAACGACTTCCAGCAACTGGCCATGGACCGCTTCGACCTCTTCGGAGGGACGACCGCGCCCTTCGGCGCCATGTCCGCGTCGCTGGACTACTTCAGGGGAGTGGTCAGGGCGCAGCGTCGGAAGCCCGGGGACGGGCTGCTCGGCATGATCGTGAGGGAGCACGGGGACAGCGTCGACGACGAGGAGCTGGCGGGTCTCGCCGACGGAGTGCTCACCGGCGGCTTCGAGACGACGGCCAGCACGATCGCCCTCGGCTCGCTGGTCCTGCTGGAGAACGAGGACGTCCTCGCCCGGCTGCGTAACGACGACACGATGACCGCGCCGTTCGTCGAGGAGGTCCTGAGGTACCTCTCGGCCGTCCAGATGGCATTCCCCAGGTTCGCCCGTGAGGACATCGAGATAGCCGGGGTGCTCATTCCGCGCGGTGACATGGTTCTCTGCTCCCTGAGCGGCGCCAACCGCGATCCGTCGTACGTCATCGACGACGGGGGCTTCGACCCGCACCGCGCGACACCGTCGGGCCACCTGGCCTTCGGCCACGGCATCCACCGCTGCATCGGCGCCGAGCTGGCCCGCATGGAACTGCGCGTGGCCTACCCGGCGCTGGCCAGGAGGTTTCCCGGCATGCGGCTCGCCGTCCCGCGGCAGGATCTCAGCTTCCGGAAGCTGTCGATCGTCTACGGCATCGACTCACTCCCGGTGCACCTGCGCTGAGCGAGGCGCGGCCGAGGGGGCGGGCGCGTCAGCAGGCCCCCGGCTGAGCAGGCACGTCAGGGGGCAGGCGCGTCAGGGGGCGCGGCTGAGCAGGCACGTCAGGGGGCAGGTGCGTCAGGGACCAGGCGCGTCAGGGGGCGCGGCTGAGGGGGCGGGACTGGGCGGGCGCGGTCGGGGATACGCGATTGAGGGGGCGGAGCTGGGGTGCACGCGCGGTTGAGGGGCCGCTGGGAGTGCGCCCGGGCGTCTCCATACGGATCCGGAATCTGTTCGCCCACCGGATTGACGTTCTGCTTGGGTTGACCCATGAGTGACCTTCACATTCGCTGCGCCGACCTCGACGACATCGACGACATCCTGCGGTTCTGGCGCCGGGCCGCAGAGGGCACGAGCATCAGCGACGACCGCGACGGGGTGTCCAGGCTCATCGTCCGGGATCCGGAAGCCCTGCTCCTCGCGGAGCGGGACGGCCTGCTCGTGGGCACCGTCATCGCCGGGTTCGACGGATGGCGATGCCATGCCTACCGGCTGGCCGTGGATCCCGGATTCCGCCGGCAAGGCATCGCCACGGCGTTGCTGGAATCGGTGGATGCCCGCTTCACCGCGCTCGGAGGCCGCCGGGCCGACGCGATGGTCCTGGAGGCCAACGCACGCGCGCAGCAGGCCTGGGCCGCGGTCGGCTACCACCGGGAGGACCACTGGCGGCGCTGGGTGAAGCCGCTCTGAGCGCCGGGCGGGTCGGGGAGCGGCCGGCTCCGGGAACGCCGCCCGGGATCCCCGCACCACTTCCCCACCACGCCACTTTGCCGATCCTTTACCATGAGTACCCCTCTGTCGATCCCTTTGAAAGGTGTGAGCGTCCGCCCATGGGCGAGCCTCCCAGTAGCCGATATCGCCGAGATCGCGCGATCCTCCCGCCCCTGCCCGATCATGAGACGGAGGTGAACCGATGACCGAAGTGCTTCTGCTGCTCGTGGCCGTACTGCTCTCCCTCGCCTGCGGCGCCTTCGTCGCGGCCGAGTTCTCTCTGACCACGGTCGAACGCGGCCAGCTCGAACGGGCTGTGGAACGGGAGGAGCGCGGTGCGGCGAGCGCCATGAAGGCGGTACGCAGCCTCACCTTCCAGCTCTCCGGCGCCCAGCTGGGCATCACCGTCACCAACCTGGTCGTCGGCATGCTCTCCGAACCGTCCATCGCCAAACTGATCCGCGGCCCGGTCGAGGCCATCGGTCTGTCGCCCGGCGTGTCCTCGTCCGTGGCCCTCGTGATCGGCACCGCCCTGTCCACCGTCTTCCTCATGGTCGTCGGTGAACTCGTCCCGAAGAACTGGGCCATCTCCTCGCCGCTCGCCATGGCGAAGGCGGTGGCCACCCCGCAGCGGGCCTTCACCGCTGTCTTCCGGCCTTTCATCAGCCATCTCAACAACACGGCCAACCACATCGTGCGCCGCTTCGGGCTCGAGCCGGCCGAAGAGCTGGCGTCCGCCCGCAGCCCGCAGGAGCTGGTGGCGCTCGCCCGGCACTCCGCCAAGGCGGGCGCCCTGGAAGCCGACACGGCCGAGCTGTTCGTGCGCACCCTCAACCTGGCGGAACTGACCGCGGAGAACGTGATGACCCCGCGGGTGCAGGTCACCGCGCTGGAGCTCCAGGCGACAGCGGAGGACGTCGCCAACGCCACGCGGGCCACCGGACTGTCCCGTTTCCCCGTGTACCGGAGCAGCCTCGACACCGTCGTCGGCGTCGTCCACATCAAGGACGTGCTGGCCATCCCGGCCGAGCAGAGGCCCCGTAAGCGGGTCTCGGACATGCTCCGCGAGCCGCTGCTCGTACCGGAGACGCTGACCGTGGACCGGCTGCTGGACCGCCTCTCCGGCAAGCTCGCCATGGCGGTCGTCATCGACGAGTACGGCGGCACGGCGGGTGTCGTGACGCTGGAGGACATCGTCGAGGAGGTCGTCGGCGAGGTACGGGACGAGCACGACCCCCACGAGACGCCTGATCTCGCTCCGGCCGGTGAGGACGCGGACGGGCGCAGGCTGTGGTCGGCCGACGGCGCTGCCCGCACCGACCAGCTGGAGAGGATCGGACTGAGAGTGCCGGACGGACCGTACGAGACCCTGGCCGGGCTGATCGCCACGGAGGTGGGCCGGATCCCCGCCGTGGGCGACTCCATCGAGCTGGCCGGCTGGCGCCTCGACGTGGTGGACGCCGCCGGGCGGCGCGCCGCACGGGCTCTGCTGCACGCGCCGCTGCCCGGTTCCGACGAGCCGTCGGAGGACGAGCGATGACCGCCGTACAGCTCTTCATCGGTCTGCTGACCCTGATCGCGAACGCCTTCTTCGTCGGCGCGGAGTTCGCTCTCATCTCCGTCCGGCGCAGCCAGATCGAACCGCTGGCCGAGGACGGGAACCGGCGGGCGCGCAGCGTCATCTGGGGCCTCGAACACGTCTCGGCGCTGCTTGCCGCCGCGCAGCTGGGCATCACCCTGTGCACGCTGGTCCTGGGCATCGTCGCCGAGCCCGCCATCGCGCACCTGCTGGAGCCCGTCTTCGACGCCGTCGGGGTGCCGCACGGGCTGGTCCATCCGATCTCGTTCGTGATCGCACTGTCCGTGGCGACCTACCTCCACATGCTGCTCGGCGAGATGGTGCCGAAGAACATCGCGCTGGCCGAGCCCGTGAAGACCGCGCTGCTGCTCGGCCCGCCGCTGGTGACCCTGGCCCGGGCCCTGCGTCCGGTGATCTTCGCGATCAACGCCTTCGCCAACGGGCTGCTGAAACTGCTGAGGGTCGAGACGAAGGACGAGGTGTCGGCCACCTTCTCGGACGACGAGCTGGCCCGGCTCGTCAAGGACGCGGGCGACGCGGGGCTGGTCGACGACCGCGCTGCCGAGCGGCTGCACCATGCCCTGGAGCTGGGGCGCAGGCCGGTCCGCGATGTGGTGCTGCCGGTGGACCGGGTGACATACGCGAGGGTCGGGACGACGCCTGAGGAACTGGAGCGGCTCTCGTCCGAGACGGGATTCTCGCGGTTCCCCGTCATGGACAGCGAGCAGCGCATCCTGGGCTACCTCCATGTGAAGGACGCCCTGGACGTGGCACCCCGCGACATGCCGTTCCCGGTCACCGCGATGCGCCCGATCGCCCGCGTACGGGCGGCGACGCCGCTCGACGACGTGCTGACCGCTCTCCGGCGCAGCCGTACGCATCTGGCCGCCGTTCTGGACGAGGACAACCGGCTGGCAGGCATGGTGACGATGGAGGACGTGCTCCGCGAGCTGGTGGGCCGGCCCCAGCCGCGCTGAGTCCGCCCCACGGTTCCGCACCTCTCCCCGGGGTGCGGAACCGTCCCCGGTCGGGGCCGTCCGGCACCTGCCGCCGCATCCGGGAAGGCGCCGCCCGGGCCGCGATACGATCGCAGGGCCATGGAGATAAATGCCGAATACACCAGTCTCGTCGCGGTAGGCGATTCGTTCACCGAGGGCATGTCGGACCTGCTGCCCGACGGTTCCTACCGAGGCTGGGCCGACGTCCTCGCCACCCGGCTGGCCACCCGTACACCCGGATTCCGGTACGCCAACCTCGCTGTACGCGGCAAGCTCATCGGCCAGATCGTGGACGAGCAGGTGGACGTGGCTGCCGCCATGCAGGCAGACGTGGTGACGCTGGTGGGCGGCCTCAACGACACCCTGCGGCCCAAGTGCGACATGGGTATGGTCCGCGGCCGGCTGGAGGAGGCCGTCGAGCGTCTCGCCCCCTCGTGCAAGAAGCTGGTCCTGATGCGCAGTCCCGGTCGCAACGGACCGGTGATGGAGCGCTTCCGGCCCCGCATGGAGGAGCTCTTCTCCCTGGTCGACGACCTTGCCGCCCGGCACGGTGCGGAGGTCGTCGACCTCTACGGAGCTCCGGTGCTCGGCGATCCCAGGATGTGGGACGTCGACCGGCTGCATCTGACCGCCGAGGGGCATCGCAGGGTGGCGGAGGCCGTCTGGCAGACGCTGGGTCTGCCGCCGGAGACCGACTGGCAGACGTCGCTGCCCCTCGACACCCCGGCGCGCTGGGCCTCCCGGCGCGTGGACGACGTGCTCTTTGCCCGCCGCCACCTTCTCCCCTGGATAGGACGGCGTCTGACCGGGCGCTCCTCGGGTGACGGCCGTTTCGGAGCGCACTTCAGCTCCGAGCTGGGACGGGCGTTCTGGGTCACCCCTGCGGACGCCGAATCCCCGGGCCCCGTCGCCACCTGGAAACGGATCGACGTAAGCGAGTAGCCGGCCGCGGTCGCTCGTGCCCGAACCTGCGCGCCCGCCCGTACCCGAACCTGAGCGCCCGCCCGGGCTCGTACCTGCGCGCCCGCCCGTGCCCGAGCCTGCACGCCCGCCCGGGCTCGTAGCAACGCACAAACCGGGGGCGGCGTCGACCTGCATAAACCGCCAGTAGAATCTGCACACGTGACTGCTGTGTCTGCGAAGCCTCGCATCCCCAATGTCCTGGCCGGCCGCTACGCCTCTACGGAGCTGGCTGTCCTCTGGTCCCCCGAGCAGAAGGTGAAGCTGGAACGTCAGCTGTGGCTGGCGGTGCTGCGCGCCCAGAAGGACCTCGGGATCGAGGTACCCGACGCGGCCCTCGCCGATTACGAGCGTGTCCTCGACCAGGTCGACCTGGCCTCGATCGCCGAGCGCGAGAAGGTGACCCGGCACGACGTCAAGGCCCGCATCGAGGAGTTCAACGCCCTCGCCGGCCATGAGCAGGTCCACAAGGGGATGACGTCCCGCGACCTGACGGAGAATGTCGAGCAGCTCCAGATCCGGCTGTCGCTGGAGCTGATGCGCGACCGCACGGTGGCGGTCCTGGCCCGGCTCGGCAAGCTCGCCGGCGAGTACCGGGAACTGGTCATCGCCGGCCGTTCCCACAATGTCGCCGCGCAGGCCACGACGCTCGGCAAGCGCTTCGCCACGGCGGCGGACGAGCTGCTGGTGGCCTACGGACGGCTGGAGGACCTGCTGGGCCGCTACCCGCTCCGCGGGATCAAGGGCCCCGTCGGCACAGCCCAGGACATGCTGGACCTTCTGGGCGGAGACGCCGCGAAGCTCGCCGAACTGGAACAGCGCATCGCCGGTCATCTCGGCTTCGCACAGGCCTTCACTTCTGTCGGCCAGGTGTACCCGCGCTCGCTCGACTACGACGTGGTGACCGCGCTCGTGCAGCTTGCCGCGGCGCCTTCCTCGGTTGCCAAGACCATCCGGCTGATGGCCGGCCACGAGCTGGTGACCGAGGGCTTCAAGCCGGGCCAGGTCGGCTCGTCGGCCATGCCGCACAAGATGAACACCCGCTCCTGCGAGCGCGTCAACGGCCTGATGGTCATCCTCCGGGGTTACGCGTCCATGACCGGCGAGCTGGCGGGCGACCAGTGGAACGAGGGCGATGTGTCCTGCTCCGTGGTCCGCCGGGTGGCGCTGCCGGACGCGTTCTTCGCGTTCGACGGTCTGGTGGAGACCTTCCTGACGGTGCTCGACGAATTCGGAGCGTTCCCTGCGGTCGTCGCCCGCGAGCTCGACCGCTACCTGCCCTTCCTCGCCACGACCAAGGTGTTGATGGGCGCGGTCCGTGCCGGTGTCGGCCGTGAGGTGGCCCACGAGGCCATCAAGGAGAACGCGGTGGCGTCCGCTCTCGCCATGCGGGAGCAGGGTACGGAGCGCAACGAGCTGCTGGACAAGCTTGCGGCGGACGAGCGCATCCCGCTCGACCGTGGGCAGCTGGACGAGCTCATGGCCGACAAGCTCTCTTTCACGGGGGCGGCGGGTGACCAGGTCACCGCTCTCGTCACCCGGATCGAGGAGATCACCAAGCAGCACCCGGAGGCTGCCGGCTACACACCGGGCTCGATCCTCTGACACGCCGGGCCACCTGCCGATGACACCCGAAGAGCTTCTGGCCGCCCGTGACCGCATTGTTCCCGATGTGGTCGCGGGCGGCTTGCGCGTGCTGTTCTGCGG
This sequence comes from Streptomyces sp. A0642, assembly GCF_004795105.1. GTDB lineage: Bacteria > Actinomycetota > Actinomycetes > Streptomycetales > Streptomycetaceae > Streptomyces. The sequence goes on from NZ_SSBL01000004.1 coordinate 299,341, forward strand.
AATCAACCCGAGCTTGATGACGGGTGCCACGGGCCATCACTTCGCCTTTCCCGGTAATCGTTTCTGGCCGGTGCTCCACCGGTCGGGGTTCACTCCGCGCCTGCTCAAGCCGAGCGAGCAGTCCGAGCTGCTCCGCTACGGACTGGGCATCACCAATGTGGTCGCCAGAGCCACGGCCCGCGCCGACGAACTGTCCGCCGAGGAATTCCGCGCGGGCGGCCGGCTCCTCATTTCGAAGGTCGAGGAGTTGCGGCCGCGGTGGCTGGCCGTCGTCGGGATCACGGCCTATCGGACGGCATTCGGCGAGCGGCAGGCCCGCATCGGGCCGCAGGACCGGCGGATCGGCGGGGCCCGCGTCTGGGCGCTGCCCAACCCCAGTGGCTTGAACGCTCACTGGACCTTGAGTTCCATGGCCGACGAATACGCGCGCCTCCGGTCAGCCGTCGACGTGGACGCCGCGAACCCCTGACACCGCCCCGCGCACCCGGCTGCTCATTCCAGAGGTCACGGAGGATCGATCTCGGTCACCACCACGCTGAGCTCGCACCCGGGACCCCCCTCCTCCAGGTACAGCGCCAGGGCGATCCACCGGGTCCCTATGTGCCAGAGCTGGAGATACTCGCACCCTGCAACGGTCTCCGCCCACGGGTCGGGTATCTCCTCCCCGGACATCATGCGCTCCTGAGCGCTCCACATGCTGATCAGCTGCGGATCACCCCAGCGTGCGCCCAGCACGGTGACCAGCGCCTCGTGCTCCGCGAGACACTGCGCACGGTGCTCCAGCCGCGCCGCCTCGTCGTCGTCCCAGCGATCGTCGTCGGCGTGCAAGGACGCCGTGTGGTAGCCGGGCCCGCTGACTCCCGAACCCGATCGGATGCGATCCACGGGAAACTCTCGGGTGCGCATCCCGTCGATGAGGCGGAGGTGATGTGCGGTGGTCATGCCGTCAGTAAACCGTCCGGGACTGACAACGGGAGGGGACGACTGCGTTTTGAGACGCTTTCAGCCACCTTCGGTCACCGCCTTCCTCAGCAGGTCACCGAACTCGCCCGAGCTGCCCGCCAGAAGAAGCACACCGTCAGCATCTTCACCCACACCAACATCGCAACCACCTCCCTGTCCGACGCCCTGAACGCGGCCGGCCTGGTCCACGAGCAGGTTGGTTTCACCGAGGCCCACGCGGAAGCACTCTCCGCCCAACTCGCCCTCGTCCAGTTCGCACTCGGGCAGAAGGGCGTCCAGGTCCGGCGGGCGCTGGCCGTGTTCGTCACCGCTTGCCTGCGCAGCCGAGGGCTTTCCCCTCTCGCACGGCAGATGCTGGACCAGTCCAACCCCGTGTTGCAGCGTGCCTTGCGGGCCCTCGCAGAGGATCTACGCTCGGCGGGATGCGGCCCCAACGCCGACACCGACCGCTTGGCCGAGATCGTCACGGGCGCCTACGCGCGCATCGGCACCTTCCGTGGCCAGGAGGCCTGGCTGCAGGCCGCCCCCATCGCCCGCCGCGCACTGCGCCTGCTCAAGCAGGACCAGAGCCTTACGGCGATGGCCGAGGAACTTCAACGTGCCCGCGACGAGACTCTAGTGGGCGACACGCGGCCGCGCCCGCGCCCGGTGCAGGTGATGAACCTCCACCAGACCAAGGGACGCGAAGCCGACACCACCATCCTGCTGCTGGCCGACGACGAGTACTACGGCCCGGAAGGCGAACCCTTCCCCAGCGGCTCACGACTGCTCTACGTCGTCATGACCCGCGCCCGCCACCAGGCGCACCTGGTCGTCCCGGCCAACTCCCACCCTCTGTGGGCCCCCCTCGTCACCGCTCTGGAGTGACCCGCTCGCCCGTTGGTCCCCGCCGCATACCTTTCCCGACGTCGCAAGGACTGCCCGCAGTTGGCTCGGTGTCTCAGCTGGTGTGGGTATGGGGGCGAGGTCGGCCGCACGGCTTCTGCGGCATCGGTCAGGGCAGGGTGCAGTCGAGGGTGAACACTGCGACTGGAACCCCTTTGAGGTCTCGTTGCCTCTGGGCCTGTTGTTGCTGATGCCGGTCAACCGACTCGAGTGTGTGATGGGTGGCGGGGCACGATCGTCGCTTGGCTTCTGCCCAGCGGTCGCAGTCGAAGTAGCCGGTCAGCAGGATGCCCGCGGTTCGGGGGGTGTGGAGGTATCGGTCGACGAGCTGGTGTTCCAAGGCCGTGGGCAGGCTGCTGTTCCAGCAGCCTTTGCACTCGATCACTACCTTGACGGGATCGTGTCCGCTGTCCGGCGGGGCGGGGACCTCAATCTGAATGTCGGTGCGTCGGCCAGCGAGGCCCGGACGGTCGAGCTGGACTTCTCGGTTGACGACCACGCGGTGACCACCGATGTCCTGCATGAGGAACACAGCGAGGATGTCGCTCAGATCCTCCTCCCAGCAGGGCCACCACTCAGCCTGGGCCGCGGAGGCGTCCGATCGGTTCCACAGGGCGATGCTCAAGCCGTTGGGTCGGCGCAGGGTGTCCTGGAAACGGTCGAGGGCCTCCAGCACGAGCGCTAGGAGGTGCCCTTCGTCCGTGACCCAGCGGCGCTGGTGGGACTGTTGCGCGAGTGCCCTCATCTGAGACGGCGATACCGGCGCATGTTGGGCTTGCGCGGCTGCCAGGGCGGTCCGCCGGGCCAGGCGGCGCAGGCGCCACAGCCCTGTCTGGGTGGCCAGACGGTGCAGCTGGTGGGCTGCCTGGGGTGTGTTCTTGGCTTCTAGCAGAGAGGGTATGGACCGGATCAGCTCGCCGAAGCCGTCGTCACCGCTCCAGCCGGAGCGCAGGGGCGGGTCCAATGTCTCTGCTGTGACATGGCGGGCGAGCGAGAGATACAGCTCGGCGAGAGCTTCCTCGTTCAGGTTGGCCAGTTGGTGCGGCTGACTGCAGTGGGGCACGAGGGGCTGGCCGAGCCGGCCGATGTATGCCTGGGCGAGCCCATCGTCGGTGAGACGCTGGTGTACAAGAGGCCACAGGCTTGGCAGGGCTGGGCAGTACAGCAGAATCTGTGCCGCCATGAGCCATCGGTTCAGGGTGTCGGGTGTCGCTGTCGGTCCCGACGGGTCGCTCTCGAGGGCCGATTGCAGGCGCACGAGGGCGCAGGGGTTCCCGTTGGAGGCGAGGGCGCTGGTGACGCTCTGCCAGTGTTCAGGGTTGCGATCGGCTTGGTCGGTCCAGGCGTTGAGAGCGTCGAGGACGTCTGGCTGTGTATGGGCGCCGAGCGAGCGGGCCAGGTCATGTGTGGTGGTGGGATCGGTGTGGGGGTCGCGAAGAACGTCGTCGAGCAGCGCAAGCAGTGCCGGGCCTGCGTGCTCGGCGCAGACGGGCAAGAAGGCGTCCTTGATGGTTTGGGCTGCAGCGTTGTAAGCGTGTGTGGTGGCCAGTGCAAGACTCCAGCCGGCCCAGCAAGCAGGAGAGGTCTGAGGGAGCTCGTCCGGGGTGCCCAGAACAGCGAGGGCGCTGAGCTCCAGCGTCAGCGCCGGATTGAGGTTTCGGCCGTAGGCCAGCAGTTCAGGGGGCAGGAGCGGCGCGGTCGCCAGGACGTGCCGGGCGGCGGCCATCAACTCAGCGCCGAGGTGGCTGTCTCGGGCCGGGCGGGAGGGGGCGTGATGTGCCCACAGCAGCAACGGCTCCAGCCACAGGTGAGGGAGGTCAGCTCCGTCACGAGTGCATCGCATCTCGTTGATAACGGCGGCCCAGGCGCGGCGGATGGTCTCAGGTCCGGCGGTGTGGACGGCGCCGAGGGCTTCGCGCAGCCGTGCCTCACTGTAGGTGGGGCTCTGGTCGCAAGGGGTGTCGACTTGTCGCTGGGGTTGCGGGTCGGGGTCTTGGTCCCACCTCGAGGTGAGGTGTCGGAGGGTGGGGTGGGCGCTGCGAGCTGCTTCGGCCCGGGCTTGCAGCTCGGGGTTGGCGGGCGGGGCGATGGAGACGAGCAGCCGGGCGAGTGGGGCTGGCACTTCGGCGAGTTCGTCCCAGTGCTCCATCCAGTAGAACGCGTCGTCGTATGTGGTCAGGCAGCCGTGAGGGACGGCACCCAAGATATTGAAGAACTGATTCTCGTCCGTGTGGTTGAGCAGGTGAAGTGTCACGGCGCGGCGCAGGCTGTGCTGCGCGCGCAGGGCCTCGCCCAGAACCTGTTGCTCGGTGTGGCCTTCGAGGCTGTGCAGGATGGCGCTGTGGCTGGCCAGGCCGGTGAGAGCCTCGCCGATGAGGACCTCGGGCTGGGGCACTCCGGTGAAACCGTGGGTGCCGGCGAGTGTGACCGCGCGGCCGATCAAGTTGGTGGCTAGGACGATGCTGCGCCCGGGCAGAGGCTGTTGCAGCGTGTCGCGGGCCCACAGCAGTGCCTGAGCCGTCTGGGCAACGGTCAGCTGATCGGATATCTGTGAGCGCAGCATCCACGCGTGGCCGTAGAAGTCAGGGTCTGGATCACGCACGAAGTCGAGCAGTTCACGCAATTGCAGGTGGGCGGGCCACAGTCGGTCGAGGGCGGCAGCAACGACTTCCGGCGAGGAGTCGTGGGCGGCCAGTTGTCTGATCCGGTCCACTGTGTGGCTGTCTGCGGGGCGGAGATCGGCGACGGCCTGGAGGGCGAGGGCGCGTCGTTCCTCGGACAGGCTGGTTCTCTCGGCGGCCAGCAGGAGGACGTCGGTCAGCTCCGGGCGGGGACAGCGTCGGGCTATGTGCAGTGCGATGGTCGTTGCGAGTCTGTCCGCGTCTGGTTGCAGGCGGGGCATGAGTTGCTGGGGCAGTTGGGGGTGGTCGAGTCGGTGCAGGGTGTTGTCGTCGAAGTCGAGGGTGTCGTCTTGTTGCGCCAGGCTGAAGAGGGCCTCCACGACCCGGGCCCGGTCGGCGGCCGTTCGTGCGGGCAGATCGGCCAGTAGCAGCACCAGCGGATCGTCACGCAGCAAGTCCTCGAAGAGGGTGTTGTCGCTGTTGCTGCGCCAGGCGGCAACTTCGCGGTGGGCGGGGTAGATGTGCCGGGCCGCGCCGTCTCCGACCCATAGCAGGCCGGCCTGAGCGCGTGGGTCGACTTGGTGGGCATGCAGGTAGTGGGCGGCGAGGTATTCCTGGTAGCTGCGGTGTGTGAAGGTCCACCGCAACATGCCTACTGGTTCGAACAGATGGGACTCGGTCAGTCGGCGCAGTTCGTCGGTTGTGCATGAGACCTGGCTGCCTTGCAGGCCGGGCTCCTGCCCGCCTTCCAGCTCGGCCAGGGTGATCTCTCCACTGCTAGGGATGTGATGGGGTTCATCGCTCAGCACGTTGTGGGCGCCGAACTGCATCGCAGCCGCCACACGGGCGGCAACCGGCAGCAGACGCTGGCCCGTTGGCTGGGATCGCAGTTCACGAGTGTCGGCCGGACGCCTGCTCTCGGAACACAGTTGCAGGCAGGCCTGCTCGTAGGCGTCGGCCGCAGTAGCAGGCAACGTCCCATGAACACGGTGGTACTCAAGTAGCTGCAGCAACGTGACCGGAGCCATGGCCAAGTGCGTCAGACCGCGTTCGCGCAGCACCGTGGTGAAGAGTTCGGCATCCAGACCGTAGTGCTCAGCGGCAACGGCAATGTCGCTGACGCTGAGAGGGGTCAGGATCATGTGCTGCACCTGGAGTGACTGCGGCCAGTACCGATTGAGCGTGTCCTGCAGAGTGTCGGGCCAGCGCCCCGTACGGCAGCTGAACCGCAACCGGACGCGGCCTCGTTGGTCAGCGGAAAGCGAGTCGATCCAGTCGGCGATCAACCCGCCCAGGGCAGGCAGCGCATTCAGGCCCTCATCGACACTGTCCAGGAAGACCCACCACTCCCCCGCGCCCTGGGCCTCGGCGGCATCAGCCAGCGCCGACCTGACCTGGAGCTCGGTCTGGCACCGCCCCAAATTGACCCATCGCGTTGCAGCCTGGCCCGCCTCCAGTGCCTGGCATTCCTGCATGAGTGCCAGTGACTTGCCGGCACCCCGCTCCCCGAACAACGCCAGCACCGGTACATCCCGCAACTCCTCCAGCCGCCGGCCATGGCCGCTCTCCGTCGCAGCGGGCAAGCTGGTCCTGTTCCCTCGGAGTGCGGAATCCGCTAGCGGCGCTGTCTTCCTCGCCCAGGGATAGACCACGCCCGGCAATGGTGCTGTCGTCACAGCCACCAAGCGTAGAGGGCAGCACTGACAACACCTCGCTCCTGTGGCCTCTGCGGAACCGCTCCTCCTAGCACCCGGTGGATCGAGCTCTTTGCCGCTTCGGCTGCAAATCGTGGTCGGTCTGTATGTCAGGGGCCGGCAGTCGATCACTTTGACGCGAACCTCGGACGCCCGCTGGGCGGCGGGGTATCTGTTCTCGCTCGATCTGTGCCGGTTGTGGCGGGGCGAGCAGCGTGACCGTTCTTCGGAGTGTCACTGGTCGCAGTCAAAGAAGCCGACAAGGGGGATGCCCGCGGTGGAGGCGACGAGCTGCTCGGCGAGGGCGGCGGTGAGCAGGCTGCGGTTCCAGCAGCTTTGGCCTCGATGACCACAGGGAACGGTTCCGTAGCTGGGAGGACATAGGAGTTCTCACACCATCCGCGGCAGTCTCAGCCCACTTGCAGGAATGCAGTTCAGGCGAGCCTTTATACCGGAAACTAGCCTTTTGACCGTCTCATCTCACCCGCAGGACAGCAGGTAAGAGCTGCGCGGCTACCGCAACACTGGTGAGACCTCACACTCATGGTTGACACGGTAGCCGTCCCCAGGGCGTGGGCCCGCGTCAATTCCGGATCGCCGCGGCCCGGGTCGAAGGTGCGCCGCACTGGTGCAGCGGATCTTCCATGGCCCGTTCACGCTGGCTCGCCGTGCGCAGTCCGCACGTCGCAGGGGCGGGGATGGCCGGAGATCCCATGCGGCTGGTGTTCAGGCTCCGTAACTGGCTCCTGGAGGCGGTGGTAATGGGCAGGACAGCATAGCTGCGGGTGGGGGATCCTGGAGCCTATGACATGGGCACCAGGCAGTCGGGCGGTCCGGGATCGGGACTATGTGGCGCGGGTTCGCAGGCACCGGCCCAGTGCCCTGCTGCCGCTGATCGCGGAAGCGTCGGCTACCTACGCGTTGGAGTCCTCGTGGCTGGAGAGCCCGGGCCGTAAGTACATGCCGTGGGCGCTGGCTGACGCTGCCCGGGTTTCGCTGGTATGCGGGAACGAGTACCGCAAGGACGCGAGCGAGGCGGACCTGCTGCAAATCCTGGACATGCACTCGCAGTTGGAGGAGCCCTACCTCTACGACCACGACAACGACGGGGATGCTCTGGCTCGGTTCATGCTGCGCGCCGCCGGGGAGCAGATGATCTACCAGGAGCCGGTGGGAAGGGAGCTGGGGCGTGCCGCGGCGATGCTCACGCAGACGACGGGAACGCGGGAGGCGCGGTGCCTGCGTCCGGGCTGGGAAGAGGAGTTGCTGGGCACGAGCCTGTCGAACTATGTCGGCATCGCCCAGCTGTTGTGGGCGTCGGCGATCAACTACGCGGGCCGGTTCGATCCGGCGTCCTTGGAGGCGCCCGGTGCCGAGCGGATCTGCGCGGAGATCCCTGCCTCGACCATCCTGTCGGTGGCCGGGAAGCACTTCGTGACCGATACGGCCGCCTTCCGGCAGGCCAGCGAGCGGGCGCAGCTGACCACCGATCCGCTCCTGCGCCGCTACGAGTACAACCCGCTGCGTACTACGCCCCTGGTTGAGGGCTACGGCCCGGGCTTGCTTGCTCCGGTCAGCCAGCTGGTTCCGGCCAAGGCCAGCCCGCTGGGCATCTACTACACCGGCGTCGCCCGGTTCGGTAATGCCTTCGCGCAGGACCTGGGCGACCTGTTCGAGGCCTACGTCGGCCGCCAGCTCGGGCTGCTGCCAGAAGCGACGGTCCTCCCGGAGATCACCTACGGCCAGAACCGGTCGCTCAGCGTCGACTGGATCGTCGTCACCGAGGAACTGGTGCTGCTGGTGGAGGTGAAGTCCGTACGGCCCACCGCCCACCTGCGGCTGGCCACCGAGCGCCGGGTCGAGGAGCTGCAGCGCATGCTCGGCCGCGCCTATGAGCAGATCGACAACACCGCCGCTCTGATCGCGAGCAGACGCAAGGAGTTCGCTGGGGTGCCCACCGACCGGCCCGTGCAGGGGCTGATCGTGACGATGGAGCCGTTCCACATCGTCAACGCCCCCATGCAGCGGCCATTCCTGCCGGCCACCACGGTTCCCGTGACGGTGTGCAGCATCGGTGAGCTGGAGGACATGGTCACCATCACCGACGCCCCCGTCGGCCGGCTCCTGCTGGAGCGGGATGCCGACGCTCGGCGCTCCACCTACGCCCTGCGCGAGGCGTTGTCGGGGCACGACCACGCCCGTAACCCTGTCCTGGACGGCGGGTGGAGCAGCTACCCCTGGAGCCGTGGCGCAGCCGGACACGAGCCGTCCGAGTCCGCTGGTGCGGCGCTGTAAAGGGGAGGGTGGGATGGGGGCGAACACTTCCAGGGAGCACCACCTGGTGCCGAAGTACTGGCTGCGGGCGTTTGCCGAGGACGGACACGTACTGGGGCGGTGGCGCAGCGGCGCGGAGTATCGCACTCCCGTGCGGCGCGCGGCGGTGGCTCGGGACTTCAACACCGACCCCCTCACGGACGGCGAACGGCGCGTGGCGTTGGAGACCTATCTGGATCACCATGTCGACGGTCCGTGCGCGCCGGTTCTGCGCGCCGTGCGTGAGGGACGGTGGCCGCTGGGCGGGGCGCGGCATGCTCTCGTGCTGGACGCGCTGGCCTGGCAGGTGGTGCGCACGCAGGCGTTCAGGTCCTTCGACGAGCAGGTCGGCCGGCAGCTCTTTCCGGCTTTGTGGGCTTCGGAGGCAGTGGGTTTCTGCGAGGAACGGCTGGGGCGGCCGCTGTCGGACGCGGAGCGGATGGAAGTGTTCTGGTCGGCCGTACGGACGGCTCCTGGCCCTTCGGTGGTTGCTGACCCGCGTTCGGCGCTGCGCGCCATGATCCGAGCTTTCGAGCGCACCCGCGACATTCTCACCGTCCCGGGCCGTCGACTGGTTGTGCTGCGTTCGGCGGAGCCGTTGCTGGTCCTGGGCGACAGCGGTGTGGCCTTGCGTCGCAAGGACGGCACCTTCTGTCTCACTCCCCCGCTGCTGCCCGAGACGGTCGAGGTCTTCGCTCCGCTGTCACCGACGTGTCTGCTCATCTCCACACCCCGCGGGCACTACCGGCCGCATCAGGGGCTCACGCGCAGGATTGCTGCCAAGGCCAACGCCGGGGCAGCAGCATGGTGCCAGGATGCCGTCTACCGGCTCCCGTCCATGCCCTGGCCCGCCCGGCTGCGACTGGCCGGCGCACCGCTGGAGGTCCGGGCGCCGCGGCTGACCGCTGTACCCACCCAGCAGCAGCCCGGCCCCGCACCGGCGCATCCCGAGATCCGCCGCAGCGAGCTGCGCGCCCTCCTGGACCAGTTCACCTTCACGCCTGCTGATCAGCCATCGGTCCCTGGGGCATCAGGGCGCGCGTAAGCGGTGGCCGGAAGCGGTCGGCTCACGCCGGGGCGCGCTCTGTCCCAACCGGCAGACTCAACTCGTACGGCGCAGGTGGCGGGGCGGGTCAGCCGCGAGGTGTGTACCAGGGCACCAGGCGCAGCAGGAGGTCGAGGGTGTGGCGGGCTGCTGTGCGGGTGGCGGTGGTGGGGGCGAAGGCTGAAGCGAGGGCGAGGGTGGCGGTGATCGCGCCGAGCGCCGCGGCTAGGACGAGCAGGAGCCACCTGAGGTGGCCGGCGTGGTGGAGGCTGCCTGCGCCGAGCAGGGTGAGGAACGCGGTGGTGAGTGCGGTGGCTGTTCTGATTCGGGCGCGGTTTCGGGGGACGCGGGTCATGGTCGGGCTTCTCCTCGTTGGTGCGGGCACCGGGTGGTGCTGAAGCCCAGTGAGCCAGATGTGGAATTCCACGGGAAATGGCACTTCTCGGGGTTGTAATGGTGGGCATGGCACGAGGAGCTCCGGGTCCGGCTGATCAGCAGGTGGTTCGTGAACTGGCCACGCGCGGGATGCTGGTGACGGCCTCCCAGTTGGAGAGCTGGCGGCGGGCTGGGCTGTTGCCACGTCATCGGCGGCGGGGTCTGGGGCGGGGCCGGGGATCGGTGGTGGACGCCGTCGATCCGGTGGTCATCGAGAGCGCGGCGGCGCTGGCCCGGCATCTCCGCCAGGGACGTAATCGGCTGCTGGCCATGCTGGACTGGTTCGCCGAGGCCGGCATGCCCCAGCAGCCCGGGGCGGTGCAGGTTCCGGAGCCGCCGGTGGACGCCGTGCGTGAGGCTCTGGTGTGGGTGCTGCGCGGAACGGTGTCGCACCAGCTGATAGAGGTCGCGCGGAGCGCGGCCACGGCGGGTGACGAGGCGCAGGACGCGTTGTATGCGCTTGCCAGGCGGATGATCGGATCCCGGGGACACCGCGGAGTGGCGCATCCTGCGTTGGTGCGCGCGGCACTTCTCGCCGATGAGGACGTGCCCGAGGGGCCTGAGTTCCAGGGGATGGTGCATCTGGTCGCGGCGATCGGTCTGGGAGCGCAGGAGGTGGGGGCGGACGCCTTGGCCGAGGCGTTCGGCGCCTACGGAATGTTCGGGCTGACCGTCGAGGACTGGGCTCGGATGCTGGGCGCGGCCGAGCGGGGCGAGGGGCCGCCGGTGGACTGGGGGCTGCTCCAGCAGCACGCGGACATCCTGGGGCCGGTTCGGCGGGCCAGCGGCGAGGAACTGATGCGGGCGCGGACCGTCCTGGTCGGGCTGCGGGGGTTCTACGCGATGTACATGATGCACGCGCTGTTCATGCCGGACACACCCGGACTTGCCGCGCTACGGGACCTGATCGACTCATGGTGCATGGGCCCCTTACTGGCCCACATGATCTCCCTGAACCCCTCCCCCAGACAGTTCGCCGAAAGCCTGACAGCCTGCATCGACCCGCTCTTCGACCAGCTGTACGAGGCGCTCACGACCCAGCTCGCACAAGATCCGTACATCTTCCGTATCCCAGGTGACGAGACAGGGGCGGCCGGCTTCATGGAGACGTGGATGAGCACGCTTCGCGAGCAGGCTGCTGCGGCTGGGAAGGAACCGGACGGCAGTGAGGGGTGAGGACAAACCTCGTGTGTTCGGGCAGCGCTGAGCAGTGCTTCGCGCAACCGCAGGACGGGGGCTCTGTGCGGGTGGTCGGTCATGGTTCCTGCAGCCCGGGCGAGGCGCAGGAGGCCAAGGGTTCTCCATCTGGGGCCGGGTTGGGGAGGCGGCGGGCGGTCGCTAGGAGGGGCACGGTGACTGGTTGCACCCCTGGGAGCAACACATCACCCACTGGCTCTGTCCGGCACCAGCCTCAGTCGTTGCTGCCGGGCGTGGACAATGGCGCTGTGCCACTGACCGGAGAGAAGTACACGCGGCTCACGCAGCAGCAGCCCAGTGCGGATGACGAGAGTCATGGACGGTGGGTCGCCTGCGACGAGTCGGGGTGGGACGGCGAGCAGCTCGTCGGCAGGCAACGCCGGTTCCTGGTCTTCGCTTCGGTCGCCGTCGATGACGTGGAGGCCGCAGTGTTGGTGCAGGCCCTGCGAGAGCGGGGCGGCATCCGCCAGGCGGGGGAGCTCAAGTTCCGCCTTTTCAAGGACCATGCGCAGAGGCTGTCCTTGTTGCAGGAGTTGTGGGGGCCGGGCGGTGCGCTCCACGACAGGTGCTCGGTGTACGTCGTGGAGAAGGAGTACGCGGCCTCGGCCAAGGTGATCGACCTGCTGCTGGAGGAGAAGGAGTACGCCGAGGGAGGCAACCTGTATGCCGATGACCAGGCCCGTGCTCTGGCACGCACCTTGGCCCTTGAGGGGCCGCGGGCCCTACGGGGTCCTTTGTTCGGGGATCTGATGTCTGCGTTCGTGGCACTGGCTTCCCAGCGGGGAGCAGCCCGCCATGAGGAGGCGTCGGAGGCGTTCTTCACGGTGATCGAACGGGCTTGGGCGGCCTCGACGCGCAAGCAGGTCACCGAGTTGCTGGCACGGCTGCGTTCCACTCGGGCCTACGCTGCGGCCCTGCACAACGAGGGCGCGGATTTCCCTCTGCTGGAGATGCTCATACCCGCAGCAGCCCAGACAGCTCGTCGCTGGGGTCACCGCCTCGGTCGTGTCAGCCTGCTCACCGACGAGCAGCGCATGCTCACCGACAACGCCCTGAGCACGGTGAAGCTCTACGCCCGGAGCCCGGTCGGGATGACCCTGTTCACGCGGGAGCGCGGCGCTGATGTCGCGGGCGTCGTCCGCGGCTCCAGCTCCGACCACCCCTCTGTCCAGCTCGCCGACCTGCTGGCCGGGGCGGCCGCGGCCGTCACCGAGCGCCACGCCGGCAACGACTCCTCCGCCGCGTCGGCACTCTGGCCCGCCGTTGTCTCCTTCGTCGACACCTCTTCCCTGTTGCCCTACAACGATCCGGCTGCCCAGTTGCGCACGGTGGACGAGCGGCTACCACGCCGCTGACCTTCTGCCGGCGGAGGCAGTACGGGTGCCGATGCGCGAGAGGTGGCCGCGTGTCGCCGGACAAGGCGACCGGCTGCGGACCACCGGGGATGAGCACCACGACGACTCCGCCCGCTCGACGTCACGTTCCTGCTGCACGCAGCCGAACTGCTCGACGGTGCTACGTAGGTCGACGACCTCGGACCGCTGGACGACGCTGGCGCCTGGGGGGCCGGCGGCGGGCGTGTACTGCCGCAGCTTGAACTGGCGTCGGCTGTCGAGCGTTGCTAGTGCGGGACCTACTGGCCGGACCTGGGTCTAACGGTCCTGACCGGCCGCCGCCTGGTCTTCTCCGTCCAACTTCTCAGCCGGGCGGACAGGCCCGAAACGGGCCTCGGCCTCCTCGAGGAGTCGACCGGCCGGGGTGAGATCGCCCAGCTCGACCGCAAGCACGGCGCGCACGAACGTGGCAAGCGGGATGCTGCCGGTGCGCACCTCGAAGCAGCGCATCACCCCGTCCGAGAACGCCGGCCGGTGGCGGCATCCCGCATGGACGCAGTAGCCCGCGGTGGCTAGGGCGAGCCGCCGGAAGGCTGCGTCCTTGTCCGGGGTGCACTGAGCTGGGCAGCCAAGGTGGTCCAGTGTGATCCGCAGATGCGCAGAGTTCCTCTCGCTCTTGCGGATGGTCAGGCGTCCGCCTCCGGGCGTGATGTAGCGCCCGGCTTCCACCGGGGCGTACGGATGGATCAGCGGCAGCTTCACCTCCGATCCGTGCAGGACGGGCAGCCCGTCGTACTCGATGTACGGGCCTGCGGCGCCGCGGTCCTCGGTCATACCGGTTCTCCTCTCCCCCGCCTCGTCGGCGGGCTCGTGGTCGGGGCCGCTCCAGGACCAGCGGCTGGAGCCGTTGCGGTCGGCTCAGCAGGTCTGCGATGCCGGCACACGAGTGGAGGCGGCGGGTTCTCTGGGATCCGGGAGGGTGACGGCTCGCTGGAGTGCCTGGCGCAGGTGCCACAGCGTCACGGCCGGCAGAAGTCCGCCGAGGCGGTCAGCGGCTCTCAGGTGACCCACCGCAACCGCCAGTTCGGCCCTGGCGCCGGAGCGGGTGGTGTCGTGAAAGGGCGCTGCGGCGCCGTCCAAAAGGTCGGCCAGCTCGACCACCCCGGGGTCCTCCGGCACCTGAGCGCCACAGCGGGTCAGGGCGTAGCTGAGCTCGATGATGAGGCGGCCGCGTGCGCCGGCCAGCCGTGCTGAGAGATCCCCGTTGATCACAGGTGCATCCTCTCGCATATCCGGGACGTGGAGGGAGCGTTCGGCAAAGGCACTCCTGAGCAGGGCTCGGCCCACGACATCCGCACACCACACATCGCCCGGTGGTGAGCTGTCGGCTCGCTGCCATGGCCGCGGCCGCAGACGATGCGCGTCCCTCCAGGAGGCGTAGGCGCGTGCGTAAGCGGGCGCGGGCGGACAGCATGGCCTTTGGGGGTGAGCGCTGCGGCGAGGGGCCGACGCGCTGCCGGGCGACGGCGAGTGGGCAGTGATCGAGTCTGTCAACTCCCCTACCTTGAAGCAGAGTTCGAGCTCTACGCTCACGAAGTGACGTACATGAGCTGGTCGGACCTGCTGCGGCAGGGGACGGCGGACCCCACCTTGACCTTCGCCCGCGAGAAGTGGGCCCAGCCGGGAAAATTCGTGTGGGTGGCCCCCCGGGAGACGGTCACGGCCCCCACTGGGAAGGCATACCCGCTCTGCGCCACGGTGTACTTCAAGGACGCCGACGACGTCGTTAAGCCCTACCAGCCGAGCATGGACGGGATGACGGAGGCCGCCGACTGGTACGTGGGCGTCTCCGGCCAGCCGCCTGAGTAACGCGGCAGTCGCCCTCGCCTCCGGTCGCAGGACCAGGGCACCCCGGGCGACCGTGACGTCGGGTCGGTCGGCCAGTGCAGGCACGAGGAGTGGTGGGTTCATCCGGGCCGGTCTGGTCCCGCGACCGGATCCAAAGCTGGGTGGATGCGTTCGAACATGCTGCGTCCGGTGCGGGGGTCCAGCACGGCGACCCGCAGCGGCACCCGGGCGGCGGCCTGGAGGCGGGCGAACCAGGTGTGGTCAGGGACCAGGATGGTGAGCTTCTCCGGCCACCGGGTAAGTGCTGCGGGGTCAGGGCAGACCACAGCGGCCAGGGCGTATCCGGCGTCCGTCCCCCGTGGCCGGGCGTGGACCAGGAGGCCGTTGCCGTAGCGGCGGCTCTCTTCCCCGTACACGATTGCCTTGCCGGAAGCGGAGCGGACCAACCGCGTGAAGGTGTCCCAGGCCGTGGGGTCGAAGCCTGTGCGCAGGAAGAACCCTGTCAGCCGTTGTATCTCGGCCTGCCGCTCCTGCAGATCTGCCTGCCGGTCCAGGGCCCGCTGCTCGGCGGCCAGGCGGCGCCGATCTGCGGCCGCGGTCTCTGCACGGCGGCGCTTCGCGGCGGCCTCCTGGTCGGCGGCGTCGGCCTCCATCCGGGCACGGGCCAGCGCCCGTTCCTCGTAGGCGGGCGCCGTCCACCAGACCGTGCCGTTCACTGCCGTGTGGACGCGCACCCGCCCTTGGAGGATCCACGCGAGGGCGTCGCCGAGCGGGCAGGTGATGTGCTCCCACTTCGCTTTCCCTTTCGCCGTGCGGGGCGACCAGGTGTAGCGGGCCAGCCCGTGCCGCACCGTCCAGGATTCACCTCTCCCGGCTGCGGCGCGGACTCTGAGCGTGGGCACAGCGCGCGCCCAGGGTCGGTCCTGCAGGCCGACCCAGCACACCGCCACCCCGTCGCGCGCGTAGCGGGCGGTGCGCATCCGCGCCTCGTCCGGCGTCATCGGCGACAGCTGGGCCTCCAGCGCCATGAAAGGCCGGCCCTGTTCGTCGAAGACCAGCACGTCGGCCCGCCAGTCCCGCAGCTCACTGCTCACCTCCAGCTCCGCCCGCCACCCGGCGGCGCGGGCGGCCATGGCCAGCTCCAGCTTCAAGAAGTGATGCTCCTGCGACTCGTTCGCCAGCTCGCAGTCCAACGGCCGCACCTGGTGGTAGAAGTGGCGCAGGCCGTGCTGGGAGGCCCGGGCGAAGACACTCCCGCCGCACTCCGGGCATGCCAGCCCCAGCCCCTTGACCCGGTGGACCTCCGCCCAGGTGCGGCCGCACCCCAGGTCGTTCAGTGACGCGTCCAGCCGGCCCCAAACCGGATGCACAGCGGTGTAACCCATCAGTCCCCCTCTGACGCCCATCGGCGTCCCCAGTGTCCCCACGCCGGACCGGCCCCGGGCCCGAATTCCGGAGATCGGGCCGAACCCGGTGCAGTAGCGGACAGCTGCGGAGCCGGGGGCCTGGGCGGGCCAGTCTGGCGCCGCTCCGCCCCGGTCCGAGCTCGGTTACAGGTCTAATTCGATGTGTTCGAGGTCGGTGAACTCCACGAGGAGTCCGCCTGCCCGGCGGCCGCCGACGCGGAAGTACGTCTCCTGGAGGGCTTCGGCGGCGATGTTCTGGAGTTGCTGGTCGGTGGCGCCTTGGTCGCGGGCCTCGAAGAGGCGGGCGGCGTAGGTGGGTGGGAGGGCGACGGTGAGGTGGCGCAGGCGGGCGTCGTCCGTACTGCCGGGGGCGGCGGTGTAGCCGAAGCGGGCACGGGTGTCGATGATGATGCCGTGGGCGGTGGCGGCCTTCTGTTTGGCCTGGGCTCGGATCCGGGGCTGCCAGCGCTTGTTGACCTCGCCTTCCAGGCGGGTGGCGAGGTCCTTGCGGGGCGTCTTGATCTGATTCTTGACGTAGCGTTCGACGGTTCGCTGGCTGATGCCGAGCTGCTGGGCTGCGGCTCTCGTGGATTTCAGCTGTCGGACGAGGTAGCGCATGCGGACGCCAGCTGACTTCGGGGCCGGGCGCGTGAACGTCTTCTGGACGGCTTTGTCGAGCCCGTCGGCGAGCTGTCCCATCGGTTCTCCCTACTCCCCGTTGTCGGTGCGGGTGACGTGGCCGTCCTTGATGCACCGGGCGAGGTTCTCGTCCCGGCCGTACTGCTCGTGGATGCTTTCGGCCCCCAGGGTGCTCTAGGGCGTTTCCTTCGGATCATCTGATCGTTGGTTGATGTGTGTCGTTGACTGACGCCCAGTGGGCGAGGATCGAGCCGCTGCTGCCGGACCGGACTCCGAAGCGGGGCGGGCGGTGGCGGGATCACCGGCAGGTGATCGACGCGATCGCGTTCAAGTACCGCACCGGGACACCGTGGATGGACCTGCCCGAGCACTTCGGATCGTGGAAGGGCGCTCATAACCGGCTGCGGAAGTGGGCCACCGACGGCACCTCGGAGAAGGTCTTCACCGCGCTGCTTGCCCAGGACGACGCCGAAGGCGACCTTGACTGGGTCGTCGCGGTCGACTCCACCGTCGTTCGCGCTCATCAGCACGCTGCCGGGGCCCGTCAAAAGGGGCCCGGCCGGCAATCGTGCTGGTTCGCATGCGCCACGACCCGCGCACCCGCGACTACGTAGCACGACGCACCCAAGAAGGACTCAAGACGAAGGACATCTTCAGATGTCTCAAGCGTTTCGTCGCGCGCGAGGTCTACCACTACCTCACCAGCGCATTCAGCGGAGCACCCCGACTGTCTTCCACAGCTTGACGATCTATAGAAGCTTCAGAGTCAAGTAAGCCCTAACGAGGTGAGCGCGACGGAAGGGGGCTTTGGAGCCGGCACCGGATTTAGCCGCCCCGGCAGCCCCCGGCCTGACCATCTGACCTGCCTGTCCAGCAGCACGACATCCCGAGTTCAACCTCGATACTGCCACCTTCACGAGAAGTGGCCAAGCGATCAATAGGAGGGAGTAAGCAAGCCAGACAAAGGCGAATGCGGCGGCTTCAAGAGAAGAGATCTCCTGAAGCCGCCGCGCCATTGCTAGTCGGACTGGGTGATGGGGTCAGCAGTCAGAATCGCGTCGCGTGTCGTTTCGAAGACGGCCTCTGCCTCGGGATCGCGTTCCATCATGCGCTCCCAGAAATCTCCTTCGATCCATCCCTTCGGTCCCATACTCAGGCCGCCTTGCGGATAGATCTCCACGCTCCACTGCGGAGGAATAACGTCTGACACCTGCTCGAAATACCTGCCGCTATACAAACCGGCGAGGTCGCCAGGCGAGTGTTCGATCCTCAGGGAAGAAGTGCCGTCACTCCGTACATGCAATTCGAGTACGGCGCACTCCTGACCTGGAGAGAAGTGAAATCTGCCATCAATGGGATTGGCGGGCGCGTCCGCGGCACCCAGATATCGAACTCTCATTCCTTTACACCTCCACCCATTTTGGCTTTGTAGTCGTAGTAGTAAATTTCTTCAGTCACTTCATTTCGGTAGAAATGAATATCGATAGTCCCAGGGCGGCCAGGAGTATTGACTCTCGGAGTGGCATACTTGCCCCACTGTGAGGCGCCGCCGTGCGCCTCGAAGTATTCCTTTAGGTGAGCGTTACCCATCTTGGATCCTTCCATGATTTTCGTGGAACGCGCAATAGTATCCGCAGAGAGGTTCCCCTCCTTGGTGAACATGCTGGCTGCTGTTGCAGCATCGGCCTCGTACGCTAGCTGTTCCGCGAGCCGGACCCCTTTAGCGGCGTTCGCCGCGCCGTCTGGCCTAAAGGCAGCGGCGGCTCCACTGCTAGCTACGCCAGCCCCCACTACCGCACTTCCGCCAGAAGCGCCACCGGTCGCCATTTCTGCGATCTCTGCGGCACATATGGGAGCCGCAATAAGGCAGCCCTCTCCCACGGCGACGGCCACTGGGGCGAGAACCACAGCTGTGGCCACGACGGTGATGACGCCTAGCACGGCTTTCTGCCATGTTGCGAGCTTGCCTGTGTCTGGCAGGTCGTTGGCGGTGGGGTCGTAGTGGGGATTGGTTCCCATGGCCCAGCAGGCGTTGCAGTAGCCGTCGTCCCGTTTGGGCTTCGGATCAGGTCCCTTCTTGAACACGATCTTCGTTGTGGTTCTACCAGCGGTCTGGTGAACCGTCGTGGTCATGGACCCGCTTCCGGCAGAGCCGTCTTGCTTGGCGTACTGGAAGGTTTTAGTAGTGGTCTTCGTGTAAGACCAGTCCCAGCCGCCCTTGTCGTTGAGCTTCCAAGTTTCGGTCCCGCCGTTGCAGGAGCTCGATGCGCCGCCACATGCTCCATCGGGGCGGAGTCCGGTGGGGTCAGACATGGTGACGGGGGTGTTGTTGGCGTATGCGTAGCCGTTAAGGGACTCATGGTCGCCGGGTGCGAGGACGGGGTCGACGGAGAGGAAGCGTCCGATGACCGGGTCGTATTCGCGGGCACCGATGTGGGTGAGTCCGGTGTCGGTGTCGGAGGGTTTACCGAGGAAGCCCTTGTCGTCAGGCCAGGCCGTCGGTGTAGTTCCGCGGCTCTCGCCGAAGGGCTTCATGTATCGGCGGGTGATGGCCTGGCTGGTGGCATCTACCGTCATCGAGGCGGTGCCGTGGTGGTCGTCGACCATCCAGGACAGGCCGGTCTCGGTGCGGACGGCGGTGGCATCGCCGGCCGGGTAGTAGCGCTGGGCCGTGAACTTCTTGGCGGTTGTGTCGTAGTGAAGTTCCTGGCCGCCCAGGTAGAGGACGGTCTTGACGGGGCCGCGGCGGACGAGGAGCTCGCCGTTGGCGTCGTAGAGGTAATCGGTGGTTTTGGTGCCCTCGGTGAGGCGGGTGAGTTCTCCTTCGATGTCCCAGGTAAGGCTCTGCGCGGTGCCGGTGGGGCTGTAGCGCTTTGTGGTGTTGCCCTGCTCGTCGTAGGCGTAGGTCTTGGCAGTGCCGCTGTTGACGGTGACGGAGGTCAGGGTGTGGGGTTGCCCGGTGCCGTTGGTGTTGACGGCGGGGTAGCCGTAACCAGTCTTGGTGTCGCCGGTGGTTTTGTGGTCAATCTGGGTGTCGCGCAGGCCGCCGGGCTTGTAGGTCCAGCTGGTCCAGTAGGGAGCCGGTCCGCCAAGGGCGGAAACCGATCGGGTAGCGGCGCAGTCGTTGGAGGACGGGGTCCAGGCTTCGGTCAGGCGGCGGTAGCCGTCATAGGCGAAGCACTGACTGTCTTTGCCGTTGGCGTTGTCGGTGATGGACTTGATGTTGCCGGAGGCGTCGTAGACGTAGTCGGCGTCGCTGGTGTAGCCGGTGTTGGTCTGGTCGACGGTATGGGTGTTTTCCAGGCGGCGGGTGCCGTCTTCATAGCGGTTGAGGATCTGGAGCTGCTTGGCGCCGGTGGAGGTGCCCAGGCGGGTCTCTTCGATCTCACCGTATGGGGAGTAGCCGATGTTCTGGACGTAGTCGGTCATGCCGTCGGTGCCGGTGAGCATGCCGAGGGCGTTGTAGGTGTTGACCACGGTCTCAGCCGGCAGGCCAGCCACCGCAGGCAGCGAGGTTGACTGAAGGGTGCCGTCGATGTTGTAGGCCGTGGAGGTCGTGAACGTCTGGGGCGCACCCGCGACGACCAGGTCGTCGCTGGCGGCGATGACGGTCTTGGTGCCCTTGGGGCGGCCGAGTACGTCATAGCCGGTGGCGACCTGGGAGTAGATCTTGCCGGTGGTTCCGCCGACGTAGCGGATCGCGGCGGTCGGTTGTCCCTTGGCCAGGGAGTCGTAGGTGAACTTCGTCAGCTGGTGTGCGTTGTCCTGCGTCCCGTCCCAGGTGCCGGTCTTGCGGCCGAGCTCGTCGTAGTCGGTGATCAGGGTGCGGGAGACGCCGTTGCGGGTGGTGGTGACCGTCAGCGGCTGGTCGCCGTCGTTGTACGTGGTATCGATTTTCCCCTGATCGGGGTCGGTGGATGTGATCTTGCGACCGCGCAAGTCGTAGCCGTACGTCCAGACCGCGCCGTCCGGGCCGGTCATCTTCTTGAGCTGACCGCCCGGCGTGTACTCGTACAGGGTCCGGGTGTAGTCGCTGCCGGTCGGGGCGGGCCCGCTGTATTCACGGCGCTCAGTGAGTCGCCCTCGGGCGTCGGTGATGCTCAGGGTGCCTGTGCCGCCTGCGGCGGCTGTGGTGGTGGTGCGGTCGCTCTGCTGGTCGGTCTTGGTGCGCCACTTCTCCTGGTCATAGACCCGGAAGATCGAGTCGGTGGCGCGTCCGGCGGCGTCAAAGATCGTCTCGGTGGAGGCGGGGGTGGAGCCGGGGTAGGTGTTGGCCAGTGTGCCCGAGGGTGCATTGTTGTCGTGGATCTGGCTGTTGGAGATGTATGCCAGGCCGCGGTCGTCGTAGAGGGTCTCGGAGATCACCCGGCCGCCGTTGGGTGCGGGGAGCTGTTTCTGGCGGGAGCGCAGCAGGCTGTCAAGGATTTCGTAGGAGCTGTTGTAGGTCTTCCCGTCGGCCTTGAGCGCGTCCGTGCGGACCCAGGTCTCCTTGTTGTTGTTGACGCTGTAGGCGTAAGCGACGGTGGCGGCGTCGCCGAGCGCGCGGGAGCGATCCGGCTTCCAAACCGATACCAGGCGGCCCAACGCGTCAAGGGCCCATTCGGTGATGTTGCCATTGGCGTCGGTGGTTTTGGTGGCAGTTCCCCAGGCGGGATCGACGACGGTGGTGGAGGTGAAGAGTTTGGGGTCGGTGGTGGTCTTCGACGTCAGCGGGCCGTATCCGGTGTCGTCGGGCACGTAGGTGGTGCTGATGGTTCGGTTGAGAGCATTGGTTGCTGTGGACGGGCGGCCCAGCTTGTCGTAGGTGGCGCTCGAGACCTGCTGGTATGCGGGCTTCTTGTCGAGTTCGCCGTAGCTCGCGACTCGGTAGGAGGCGGTGATGTCCCCCGTGGTGGGTGCCGCGCCGACCGCCTGGCCGTCGTAGGCCATGGTGATGTCAGAAATCACGTCGTCGGGAATAGCCGGGGTAACCGTGCAGGAAACTGAGAATGTCTCTGTGCGCGAGACCTTGTTCACGAGCCAGGCGGAGGTGTTGCGGGCGTAGGTGGTCCGCACGCACGACTCGTCGCCGGTGGTGGCGATGTCGCCGCTGTCTTCCACGGTGATCGGCATGCCGTACGTGGTGTCGTACGTGGTCTTCTGCTTGACCGTGCGGGTGCCGGTCGAGGTCTTGGTCCGGGTGACCGCCTCGTCGGCCTGGACCATCCAGGATTCCGTGGTGCCCCAGCTGTAGGTGTGGCTTCCGGTCTTGTGGGACCAGGGGGTGTTGATGGTTCGGCTGATCTCCTCAGTGCCGTTGTAGGCGAGGGTCTCACGGACGAAGCCGGTGTACTGGCGGGCGTCGTCGATTGCCGTGCCGGTGGAATCCGTAACCTTTTCCACGCGTGCGGTGCCGTCGAGTTCCTTCTCTCCGTTCAGGCCGCGCATGTAGAGCGTGGACTTCTTGGAGCGGGGGCCCTCGGAGTCCCCGGAGGTCTCCACGACCTTGCCGTAGCCGCGCCACTGCGACCATGTGCGGTTGGAGGCCTTGGTCAGGCCCTCGTCGTCGGAGTAGCCCCAGCCGGCGTCGCCCTGGTAGTCGTAGTACTTCTCGGTGGTGTCGCCGTGGCCGTAGGGGTCGTCCTGGAAGACTGAGGTGACCACGAATTTGTGGAACCAGTCGGTGACCGGGGTCGCTCCGGACTGGGACCACTTGACTGGGAAGCAGCGGCGGGTGTTCTTGTCGACGCTGCCGGGCATGCTGGTGCCCCAGATGCAGTCGTAGTCCGAGTAGTTGGCCGTGAGAGTCGATCCGGTTTCAGACTTGATGGTGCGCACGCGCCACTTGATGTATTTCAGGGTGTCCGGGCCGCTGCCTTCGACGTGGTTGGACAGCTGAAAGCCGCCGAAGTAGACGGCGGGCATGGCCGCTGTGGTGGTGTTGGCCTTGCCGGTGTTCTTGATGGACTTCAGCCACAGGCTTGCCGAGGAGGCGTCGCCCGTATTGGGGAAGTCATGTTCCAGATGCCAGGTGTCTACGTCGCGGCGAGTGGTGCCGGTACCGGTCCACACCGAGGTGGTGATGTCGGTAAGGCGCATGCGGGTGAAGAAGGAGGGGCCGATCTGGGTGCTGCACTTGGTGCTGGCGGCACAGATCATGTCGAAGGGCACGTCGGGCCAGTTGGCCTTGGTGGTCGCCGTCAGGCTGGTGCAGCCGCCTGTGGTGACGCAGCGCTCGGCGTAAGCGAAGCTGACCTGCTGGGAGGCGGGCTTGGTGTAGATGAGGTCGCTGCGCTGGCCGTAGTCGATGCGGTCGAGGTGGCCGCCTCGAGTGTAGGCGGTGCCGTTGACGGTGGTGTCGGCGTTCTGGGAGTAGTAGTTCGTCTCCTTGCCGTACCAGTAGGTGGAGGCGTTGTTGTGGGTGTCCACGACGTAGTCGAGGTTCCAGCGCCATGCCTGCAGGCAGGAGGAGTTCGCGAAGCCGGTGGACTTGTAGCAGGGCTCTCCGGCGTCGTCACCGAAGACCGGCACGGTCCAGACAGAGTTGGTGACGGCGTCGTCGTCAGCAGTATCGGTGGTGCCCTTGTTGCTCCAGCCGGGCATCTGGTGCTTGCCGAAGAAGTACTGGATGCCTGAGGCGTCGGTGACCTTCCAGTACTCGGTGTTGTCGTCACCGTTGCCGGTTGCGCCCGTCAGGTGCTCGACTCGGGAGCCGTCCTCGTTCTTGACCTTCCACGAGCCGCCGGACGCCTGCGACAGAGCGGCGGTGTCGCAGGCCGTCTTGTCCGCACACGGGTTGACGAGTTCGACGGCCTTGCCGTTGAGGACGAGTGTCGCGTTGGCGTACTTCCAGCACAGGTCGCCCTTGCCGGACTGGCCGTCGTCCTTGCAGGAGGCGTACTTGCGCTCGATGTAGGACTCGGTGATCGAGAAGCCTTCACCGATCACCGAGGTCTGGTTGTTCTCCCCGGCCGTGCGGCCATCCACGGATGCGGAGTTGTAGGAGATGGACAGGTTCGGGGAAGGGCCAGCCGTCGCGGGGGGAACCCGCAGCGGGTAGTTCCAGGTGAAGTCACCCGTGCTGCCGCCGGCCTCCCAGGTCGCGGTCGGGGACAGCGGGGTGGAGGAGTAGTCACCGCCGCCACCGGAGCTGTCGGCAGTTGCGGCCAGCAGCATCGGTGTACCGGCAGCGAGTGCGCTGGCGGAGACAGCACCTGTCAGGGTCTGGGACTCGGTGTTGTTGTCCGCGCCCGCCAATGGGGTCTGGGTGCGGCAGGACTGCTTCTCCGGGGTGCTCAGCGCACATGCCGGAAGGGTCACCAGGCGCAGGCGGGGGCCGAAGTTGCCGCCATAGACGTCGTTGAACGAGGAGTAGTCCAGGGACAGCCGGAGCTTGTCGCGGTCACCGGCAGGGTCCTTGGATGCTGCTCCGGCCGGGTCGACGGTGAGCAGGACGCCGTTGACGCCTGCCTTCTTCGCCTCCGTTTGAGGGTGGACGCTGAGCGCCACTTCCTCGGCAGGGCCGGTGGCCTTGGTGGCCTGTGTCTTACTCTTCGCGTGCTTGGATGCCGGGGCGGCGGGCTCCTGCGCCAGTTCGATGGCGAGTCCGCCAACGGTGACAGCGGACCCGACGGTCGAGGCGACCGCGGTTGTGGCCTTCCCCGGCTTCGGCCAGGAGGCCTTCTTCAGCCGCTCACGGGTCTCTCGGAAGGCGGCAGCAGCCTTGTCTTTCGGGGCTTTGGACGTGCCGGGCTTGAGCACACCCACCTTGTCGATCTTCGCGGTGGGCCGGTCCTCCAGGCGCTTGTGGGATGACGAAGACTCGGCCCGAGCGGCGAAGTCGTAGCCCGAGGGAACAACGACTTGCGGCAGGAGCGACAGGGAAGCGGCGAGCGCGCCACGGGTGAGCCAGCGGCGTATGGCCGTCCCTGGCAACCGTGTGCGGAATGCTGATGAAGACACGTGAGGTCCCGGTTCTCGGAATGGGGTAGGAGGTACTCGCGCGGCGTCTGCGCCAAAGCACCAGATCTCGACGGCACGCCGGGGTAGACGCGCAGGGTGTTTCGAGCAGAACGGGGCAGGACGGGCAAGAACGCCCGTCCTGCCCCGTTCTCCTTCTACTGCTGTTCGGTGTTGCGCCGGTTGGCGATCATGTCGGTGGAGGTGGCTCCGGCCCAGACACGGACGCTGTCAATCCTTCCGGGGAAGTAGCGCGCGGCGGCGCCGTTGATCTTTGCCCGGCCGATCTCGAACGCTCCGCTGCCTTGCCAGGGTGCCAAGTACGGCGTCCCCTCCACATCACCCACTGGAGCGTTGTCGACGTAGAGCTTGAGCCGACCGAGTTGAGACGTGTCGCCGGGGTCAGCTTCCGCCTGTGCGTCGTAGACGACGCTCAGCATGACCGGCGCATCCAGCGTGGCGGTGGTGAGAGCGTTGGACTCACTCTTGGTCCATACCGCGCCGGTGCCGTCCTTGTCGGGTCGGCCGAACGTCCACCGTCCCTGGGTGCTGCCGGCCGGCTGTTCGTACCAGACTCCCCAGGAGGACTGGCTCGTTCCCGACTGGCCGAACACCTGCACCGCGTACGACTTGGTGGTGTCGGCGAGCTTGGCCGGGTCCAGCGTCACCCAGGCGGTCGCAGTGAACGAACCGGATTCGTCGACGACGGGCCCGGTGGCAGTGGCATACGCGCTGGTGCCGTTCAGGGTCATGGTCTGCTTCGTCGTGACCTCTTCACCGATCGTCGCGTCGCCTGTGGTGACCTCCGTGAGGGCAGCACCGTTGAGCGTCAGGTTCCGCCCGTAGCCGCTGGTGTCCTTGACCAGCGAACCGATCGCGTTGGTTGTGTCCGTGGCATCCCATTTGGCGACGAGGGCCGGAACGGGGTCGCCTGCGGTGCCGTCGCTGATGTCCTCGTCCTCCAGCCAGGCGTCGTGGGTGACCTCGGTGTCCGCGAGCGCGCGGGACCAGACCTTGACCTCGTCGATGGTTCCGGCGAAGTTCTCCGCTCCAGCTGTCTTGTACCAGAGCCGCCCGACCTGCAGGCCGCCGGATGCCTTCCACGGAGTGGTGGTGAACGGCACCGGATCACCCTGGGGAACGCCGTTGACGAAGAGCTGGAGGGTCCGCGCTGCCGCGTTGTAGACGCCTGCCAGGTGGGTCCAGGCGTTCAGGACCGGCGGTTTGGTTCCGAACGAACGGGTGATCACGGGATCGACGACATCCGTCTGGTGCCGGTTGAAAATCCACGCATCGGAGTAGCTGGAGTAGTACAGCTGGAAGCCGGAGGCATTCGTTCCCGCCTGGGACAGGACGGTGTAGTTGGCGCCCTTCTTCTCCAGCCGCGCCCAGGCCGAGACGGTGAAGGACTTGGTGGTGTCCAGTACTGCTGCGGAGGTGGAGAGGTAGGCGCTCGTGCCATTGAACTTCGCCGCGCCGGCGCCACTGCGGCCCCGGGCATCCCAGGCTCCTGCGGAGGATGTGAGCGGGTGCTGGGTGGCGGCAGTGGAGTCGGTGAGGGTGTTGTCCAGGTGCCAGATTCCTGAGGGCTTCTCAGCGCCCTTCACCAGGAAGCTGTAGTAGCCGGTGAGCGAACTGTGCGCGGCCGCGTCATAACCCCAGACCTGGATGGTGTTCTCACCGGCCTGATTCGGCGTGATCGTCAGGGTGGTGGCCGCGCCCTTGGCCACACTGATCGGGGCGGAGACCGCGCCGCTGTTCAGCTTCCACTTGTAGCTGACGACGTCCGACTGAATGCCGGCCGTGGTGGAGTTGGTGTCTGCCGGGGTGAAGGTGAACTTACCCGACGTTCCCACCCCGCCCGCGGCGGGACTGCTCTCGGCCGGCTGGTAGACGCCGTCGGCGCTGGTCACCGCCGGAGGTGGCGGCGAATCGGTGTCGACCCGGAAGTAGCACCAGGACGACCAGTCCGAGTTCAGAATGCCGGTGGCTCCCCGGTCCGTCTTGTAGTACGCCTGCGTCATCACACGCATCCGGTAATCCGTCTGCGCCGGCAGCGCACTGGAAGTGGCGTCGCGGATGGCGTTGTCAGCCACCCAGGCACCGTCCGGAGAGGCCACCGACCACTTGCGACTGGAGCCATTGGCCGTCCACACCTCGAACATGGCCCGCAACTGGGCATTGGCACCATCGGCCGACTGCACCATCGCCAGCATCTTCGGCGTCGTGTCACTGGTGGTGAAGGGCGCCGTGGAGGCATTGCACGCCCGGCCGGTGGTGCCCTGCTGGACGCCATAGGAGGTCGGCTTGGCCGGGTAGGAGATGTAGGTCACCGACAACTTCGCGTCATTGCGGAACCGCGCCCAGGCGCCTGCGTCGCCCTCGTCGTGGGCGCTCAGCGCGAAGGTGATCTGCGGTTCCTTGTTCTTGGCATACGACGCCAGGGTCGTCGTCAGGTTTTCATTCGTCTCCTCGGCCGCATTATCGCTGAATCGCACCCAGTCCGCCGGCTGCGACGGACTGCACAACGTGCCCCGCCCATACGCCACCATCCGATCGCCCATCAGGTCCACCGCAGTGGGGTGGGACGACCAGGTTGTGCTGGAGGAGATGCCCTTGTCGACACGGTTCAGGTCGTACCAGTGCGGATCGCAAGTGAACGTCCACGTCTGGTACACCTCCATCGTCGCGTCCAGAACCTGCTTGCCGTGGATCGACGAGAGCGGGTACTCGAAGTACATACGCTGGGTGTACGGGCTATTGGAACAGAGGTAGCCGGCGTAATTCGAGCAGCGCCCCACGCCTTTGTCCCCGCTGAACTCCCAGAACTTGTCGCCGTCCGAGGACAACGCTGTCCAGTCGCCCAGGGCAATGCCCTGGGTAGGCGGGTCGATGTAGAGCGGGAACACCGTGTCCTCGTTGAGGAGGAGCGAGGGATCGGGAGTGATCTCCAGGGTGGTCCCGGTGAGCTTGAGCGGGAGATCGGCCACCGCGTCACCAGTTCCGGGGCCTTCCGAGGGCGCTGGCTCGCCCCCCGCATCAAGCAGCGGGTCTGATCCCGCCCCATCCGGCGCGCCGCCCGCCGATACGTCAGCCGTGTAGGCAGTCCGGTCGAACTGCGCAGTGGTGGTAGTAGCTGCGGAGGGAGCGGCGGTGTCGCCGGCCGAGTCCCACATCCGTCCCGCCGGACTTTCGAAGACGGGGGAGCCGTCTGCGTCGCGGGCAACGAAGCCGCCGTCAGCCGTCGGGTTGAGGTCCAAGCCAGCAGCGGAGACCCTCATCCTGATCGTTGAGAGCGCCGGGTTCTTGGCAGCCTCGGGCGTCTTGACGACGAAGACCGAGGTGTAGCCGGAGCTCAATGAGGTCAACTGCAGATCGACATCGGGAAGGACTCCTGCGTAGGTAGCAGTGTTCCCCTTGAGCTGTGGCTCGGGGAGCTCGGTGGGCCAGCCGAACTCCAGCGTGTGTCCCGTCTCCTCCAGTCTGACGAGCCCGTCCCCGCTGCCGCCGCCAGAGAAGGTGAGCCGGGCCGTTGTGTTCTTCGCCCGGACAGAGCCGTCGGCTTCCCGTACGAGCGTGGTGTCGATGGGCGCCCACGTGCCGTCATCCGTGCGGGCACGGACCGGAGCCGCGTTCATCTCCTGAGTGAACGTACCGTCTGGGTTGGCGAAAACCTGAGATGAATCTGTCGTCGCCGCATCCACGGCCACCCGCTCACCGGTCTGCGCCGCGAGAGTACTCGCCTTCGACTCCGGAGTTCCGTCAACAGTTGCCGGGCGGGCCCCGCCGTCGGCGAGTGCAGGGGCCGCGCCGGCACCGATCACCGGAACAGCCCCTCCGACCAGCATGACGGCTATCGCCCAGCCCCGCGCCGTCTGACGCCAGCCATGCCGCCGTCTTTGTGTACCCACGCCCCACCCGCCACCTTTAGATGCTCATTACAAAAAGCTGTGAGGATCATGTGCTGATCACGTGCACAGGTCAACAGTGGCGTACATCACATTGACTTCTCCGTCCCAGGTCAGAGGGGTTCCGACCACAGGAGTGCGCCCGCGAGCAAGTGCTCAGGGAGGCCGAGTTCCCCCAGCAGCGCGGCGAACAGTTCTTCTTCGAACGCCTCCTGTGCGCGCAGCAGTTCCTCGATCCGGGGCTGCTGCGCCGCGGCTTGGACACCAACTGCTGCAGCCCACACCTGAGCGCTTTTGGCTGGGTTGGCACCTTTGCATCGAGCCCTGCGCGCTTGTGTCCGATGGCTTCTTCGAACTCGGAGGTGGCTATCCATACGCTCACGTCGTCCACATCCGCGGGATCCTCAACGAGGAGGGCAGCGGCGTTGTCCGGGTTGAGCCATGCCTGCCAGCGGTTCCCGTTGGTGTCCAGGCCGGTCGCGAGGGCGATGCTCCTCTCGGAGACGTCGGCGACTCAGGCCGGAGTACCGGACCCCGCCCTCCCGGGGCCACCGACCGCTCGAAGAACGACTTCGCGAACGCCTCGTGCCGTTGATCAATGATCACGTCAGCGAACCCGTTCCTCCACTCCCCCACCGGAGGCCCCTCAAGAGCCTCGCGGGCCTTCGCCCGCAGCCTCTCCCCGCGTCACGTACCGACAACCGGGGACACCGGGCGCTGCGCCACGTCGGAGAAGTCATCCAGCCGTACCGGCGGCCCACGTTCAGAAACCGATGCAGATGACCAGCCAGCAAGCAACGACGACCCCGTGGCTGCCCCACCGGCCCAAGGAGCTGGATCTGGTTCGGGAGCTGAACTGGCGTGCCATCGAGGTCGGCCGCCGACCGCTGTTGGTCTATGACGAACTGACCGGCACCCGCCCCTTCACCACCCACCGCACGACGGAGGAATCGTCTTGAGCGAGCTGACCGGCAACCGCATCCGCACCACGGCCGCCAAGCTCGGCCTGCCCCACCTGGCCGAAGCCGTCAACGAGTACTCCCGGCGGGCGGATGAGGCCAAGATGGGCTACCTCGACTTCCTCGACCTGGTCCTGTCCGAAGAACTCGCCGTCCGCGACGACCGCCGCTTCCGCCAGGGCCTGCGGCTCTCCCATCTGCCGCACCACAAGACGATCGATGAGTACGACTTCTCATTCCAGCCCGAACTCGACCCCCGCAAGATCAAGGACCTCGCGACGCTGTCGTTCGTGGAGGCCAAGGCAAACGCGGCTCTGCTCGGGCCGCCGGGAGTCGGCAAGACGCACATCGCCGTCGCCCTGGCGGTCGCGGCCTGCCGGGCCGGATACTCGATCTACTTCACCAGCCTCGACGACATGGTCCGCAACCTCAAGTCCGCAGACGCCGCCGGCCGGTTGACCAGCAAACTCGGCGCCTATCTGCGGCCGAGCGTCCTGGTGGTGGACGAGGTCGGCTATCAGCCTCTCGAACGCGCCGAGGCGAACCTGGTCTTCCAGGTGATCTCCAAGCGCTACGAAAGGGCTCGATCATCCTCACCTCGAACAAGACCTTCAGCGAGTGGGGCCAAGTCTTCGGCGACGAAGTCCTCGCCACCGCGATCCTCGACCGCCTTTTGCACCACTGCGAAGTCGTCGCCATCAACGGCCCCAGCTACCGGCTGAAGAACCGCCTCAAGGCCATCGAGCGCGAGACGGAAGTCGCCTGACCCGGAGTCTCAGGCCTGCCCCAGCTCCTCGCCCGGCGGGATGAAAGCGTCGGCGCTGTCGGCATCGTCAACGTGCCCGTGAGTATCCATCGTGATGGCTGTCGCCCGGCCCTGCGAGGTGATCAGCCACGCGAGCACCTGTTCCGTCAGCGGGGTATTTCCGGGGCCCTCGTCTTTCCAGTGCGCCCGCCACCCGCCTCCTGGCACTGCGGCTACGACCTGATCTGCCTTCTCCAGGTGGGAGAAGTCCTCGTAGTCCGTGACGGGGCGCATCGCGCCTCGCTTGGGGTCAACGACGAGGGCCGTTCCGGTCGCCGGGTCCCACGCCTCCACTCTCACCATGCGGCCGACCTCGGTCTCGGTGCCGTTGAAGATGGCGGTCCAGCCGGTCTGATTGAAGTAGCGAAGATCCACCGCCCCATTATCCCGCAGGGCACGACCGCGAATCGATGGCTACTTGCTCTGCACGTTCACCCGTACCTACCTCTGCACAAAAGTGAGTACGCCGACACCCACGGAGTCACCTACTTCCACGGCTGCTACTCGGTCGGCGACGACACCCTCTGGGGTGTCAACCGCCGCCACAAAGGAACTGCCCCGTCCCTGGCCGCGCTGCAATCGATCCGGGCCGCCCGACCGGACGGCGCCCCGATCTACGTGATCCTGGACAACCTGTCCGCCCACAAGGGCAGCAAGATCCGCCAGTGGGCCCGGAGGAACAAGGTCGAGCTGTGCTTCACGCCGACCAACGCCTCCTGGGCGAACCCGATCGAGGCGCACTTCGGGCCGCTGAGGCAGTTCACCCTGGCCAACTCGAGTCACCCCAACCACACCGTGCAGACACGCGAGTTGCAGCGGTATCTGCGCTGGCGCAACCAGAACGCTCGCCACCCCTCCGTCCTGGCCGCTCAACGGCGCGAACGCGCCCGTGTCCGCAGTGAGAGGGGCATTCGGTGGGGCGGTCGACCACTGGCGGCAGCGGCCTGAGGATCGCCGCTGCGGTCTACTCGGCCATCTCCTCGGGAGAACGACGGGTGATCTTCTTACCCTCTTCGGTCTCCACCAGGGTCACTGCACCGATCCAGTCGCCGTCCGGGTACTCCCAGTTGGCCGCATCTTCGAGGACCGCCAGAAGCTGATCACGAGGCACCGGCTCCCCGGGCTGGAAGCCCTGTTCCCCAGACGGCGACGTCCACGGCGCGACTCGACGAACCTCGATCCATCCACGATCGATGAGATTGAGCAAGATCCCTGCCAGCTCCGCCACGGGCCGGGACTGATCGGCATCATCGAGATCTCCCCAGACACCAGCCAGAATGTCGATCTCATACGAATTGACCATGAACGCTTCCTCGGACTTGGTCAACGCCTGCCACTCACGCTCGCTCATTCACCGATCATCGCAGGACACCCCGGCGATCGTTTCCGGTCACAGCACTAGCGTGCTCAAGGGCCACCTATCGCGCTCAGTCTCACCCGGTTGTGACTGAGCACGGTAGATGGCCCAGGTGGACAACTTGATGCTCAGCATCAGGCGGAGAACGCTATGGGTACGGGATGCGGTGGCGGGCGGCGTCATAGCAACGCGGCGATGCCGTCTCGGTTCTCCGGCAGCCCGGCCGCGCGGAACCACAACCAATTGCTGCCGATGCTGCCCGTCGCCTCGTCGGTGTCCACGAACGCCCGCAGCAGCGTGCGTTGCGCTGAGGTGAGCGAGTGGGCCGCGTCGTAGCCACCGGGGAAGGCCCTGAACAGGATCGGCCCGCTTTCGTAGTCGACGATGGATCTGTGGCCGGCGGCCACCATGGCGATGGCCACCGGTGCCACCTCCTCGAACGACGCGGCCAGATCCAGCGCGGAACGCAGCACGGTGAACCGGAACCACCCGTCGACCCCACGCAGCGGCTCGGGAAACCATCCGTCTGTGGTGCGGGGCTCCCGCAGCGCGTCGAGGAGCACGGCGAGAGCGCGAGGCCGTTCGACTCGGACGGGACCGAGCGCGGCGCAGACCCGTACGGCTGGGTCGGAGTCGGCGAGCAGGTCGGAGGTGTCCATCCCCCAAAGACTCAGCGCCCGCGCTACGGCGGATCGCTCCCGCCGACCCGTCATGATGCCCAGCCGGGCCCGCAGCAGCGAGGCGGCGCGCGGTACCCGGTCGGCGAGGGTAGGGGCCGAAAGGAGCGGCGTTGCGACGCCGAGCGCGGACTCACAGATCTGCGGGTCGGAGGAGGAGAGGAACGGCTCGACGGCGTCGTACAGGGCAGGACGGATGTCCCGGCACGCTTGCAGTGCGGCGAGCTCGTCGGGGTCGCGCTCGCCTCGCGTGTCCTCGTGCCAGGGCTGCCACTCCCAGTTGGCTCGGTCCCGCGCCGGGTCCTCCCCATAGGCAGCCGACTCGGCCACCCGGCCCAGCCAGTCGAGCAGGTCGGTCCGCAAGCTGCGCGGCGGCCCGTCGTCCCGCGGGAAGAGTCCCTCATGCTCGGCGAGGCACAGAGGATGGTCGAGGATCGCGGCGACAAACAGCGCCGCGGGCGCGGTGACCGTGTACAGAGAGCCCTGATGCAGCACGCCCATATCCAACGCGGCCAACGCCCCGGACCGCACCTCGGCATCCTCGTCCACGAGGGAGCACAAGGAGACGGGTATGTCCTCGCCGGAGCCGTAGGCGTGCCGGTGAGAAGCCCAGTCCGTCTCCAACAGCAGTTCTTGAGCCACTGCTGGCAACCCGCCCAGGATCCGCGTCATGCGGGCACTCTCGCTGTCCGTCATACACGCACCCTGCCAGCACCCACCGACAACGCCCCCTCTCGGAAGCGCAGCGAGGCCATCCACCGCCCACAGGGGCCAACTGGCGCGCTCAAAGGCCACCTATCGCGCTCAGTCACACGAGCCCACCAGTGTGACCGAGCACCGTAGTTGGCCCCACTGGACAACTTCGATGCACACCACAGACCGGTTGCTCAGAACAAGGAGTCCCAGAAGACCTCTTCCGGGTCAGGTTCTTCTGGGTGGAGCATGCAGCGTCTGCAGCGCAGGAGTCCTGGTTCATTGGTGCCCGAGGCGGCGCTCATCCACGGCAGGACCTCCATGGCGTGTGCGCGCTCGTTGTCGGCGAGGGTGTCGACGATCCGGCGGAGCTCCTCCGGTGCGGATTGGTCGGTGAGGCAGAGCCAGCCGACCGCCGCCGACAGACGGGCTTCGGGGGCCTCCGCCCGGTCGTGCCACCGTTCGCGCAGCCACGTGACAGTCGGCGGGTGCGGGTGGGCCCGCGTGATCTCGGCGGTGGCCAGGAGCAGGGCGGCGCGGACCATGGCGTTGCCTTCGGTGGCGAATCCGTTGGCCAAGGCAGTCCGGATGGTGTGGGCGGGGTCGGCGGCGGTCGCCAGGACGTAGGCGGCGTCGACGCGGACGGTCGGGTCGGAGTCTCCAAGAAGGGGCAGGAATGCGGTGGTGGCGGTGGTGATCGTGGCTCGGGCGGCGGCCACCGACCAGCCGGCCGGGTAGCCGGTCATCTCGTAGCCGTAGTCGTCGTGGGTATCGGGGGCGTGGCGCCGGGGCTCGTTGCGGTGGAGGAGGAATTCCTCGCGAGAGGCGACGCCGTGGTGCCTGGCACGGGCGGGGCCGGACAAGACGGCGAGGGCGGCGGTGCGGTGTGGGTGGTGGGCGTTGATGGCGAGGGGAATGAGGAACGGCACGGCGAGGGCGGCGGCGGCCCGGCTGTCGTCGGCACACAGACCCCACAGCACACCCGTCGCGTCCACGACCGGTTCGCCGCCAGCGCACAGGAGGGAAAGCGCCTCCTGGACGTCGCGCCCTTGGGGGAAGTTGCCCCACGGGACGGCCTCGAGGTCCAAGCCCTGTCGGGGATCGGACAGGATGCCGGCCACCACCGTCCGCACGTCGAACGGATCCCCCGAAAACGAGGCCAGGTCCGCCCCGTCCGTCACTTTCCGGCACATCGCGAACGTCGGATCGGTCCGCCAGTCCTTCACGTCACACCCCAACCATCGAATCCCCGGAACTTGATCATGGCTGGCCCGGCGCCCCACCGGAAGCCTCTCGGCGGGAATCCAGCGGCTCGTACGGGCCACCCATCATGCGCAAGGGCCAACCGGAATGCTCAAGGGCCACCTACCGAGCTCAGTAACAGCCCTTGTGACTGAGCGCCGTAGGTGGCCCCACCGGCCAGGTGCGCGCTCGGCGACCGCCGGACAGGCGCAGCTCTTGGCGTACCGGGGTCTTCAAGCTCGATGGTCGGCTGCTTGGGCCGGGCTCCGCTGCGGGTCCTCGCATGGCCGGCCGACTCCCCCACGGCTCCCGGTGGGTTCTCCGGTAGCGTCCGATCCATGATCGCCCTCGATGCGCTTGTCCGTCTCTGCCAGCCGCCGGTCGATCCGCCCCCCGCAGTGGACTGGGCGCATGCCGAGTCGGCCCTCGGTACGGCGCTGCCCGCCGACTACAAACAGCTCGTCGAGACGTACGGCGACGGCATCTTCGACGAGACGATCTGGCTGCTTGTACCGGACTCCGCCTACGACGACTGCGACCTACACGCGCAGACGGCGGAACGGGACGAGATCCTGACCGAATTGTGGGAGTTCGAGGACAAGCCAGCTGGCCTACAGGAGGCGGGAGCGAAGGTCCTGCCGTGGGCATTCGAGGAGGGCACAGGGGCGTTCCTGTACTGGCTCGCGCGGCCTGGTCAGCACCCCGACGAGTGGACGGTGCTCTACAACGAGGGGCGCGGCCCCCTGTGGGAGCATCACGACATGGGGTGCCTGGCCTTCCTGCTGGCGGTGCTCACCGGAACGGCGAAAACGGAGTACTTCGGCCACCTCTACGAAGTGCTGAAGCCGACGGAGCACCGCTTCGCGACGGCCGACCAGACCCTTGGGGCGACCGGGCAATGACGCCGCCCACCGCTCTCGATCACCTGTCTCGCCACTGACACACCAAAATGAGCGCCGTACTTGGCCAGACCGGCCAGGTACGGCGCTCAGTCACAACCAGTCCCAAGGCCGGTGGTGATCGCATCACGAGTCGCGTGTTCGATTTAAGTTCGACTACTGTGGAGATCCAGGCGACGGGTTTAGGATGATTTGGGATTGTATGGTCGGAGGGTGTGATGAGTGGTGGAGTACATCTGCAACTGGAGCGCCGACGGGTTCGTTCCGCTGCCCCGTACGGGAGTTGCGGCTGTTCATGCAGGTCGGAGGCGCGGGCAGAGCCTTCACTCGATCGTGTGGGGATCTGACGATTACTCGTAGATTCCAGGAGTTCTCTCCGTATTTTGCTTCCTTGTGATGGATTCCGGGACTCGCCGCTTCTCCCTCATCACGGGCGGCGACGTAGCTGTGAAGGACCGGCCTGAGCAAGTGCAGCCGGAGCCGGGGTTGGCTGACGTCCTGACGCTCCAGCGACAGGCCGCGGCGTCCGCGTCCGTGGAAGCCGAGCGGGCGCTCTTCCAGGACTCCCTCGCCGAGTACGTATGGGCCCGGGACGTCGCGGGCCTGTCACCGTGCACGCTGGAGTCGTTGGTCCAGCCGGTGCTGGAGATCTGCTCGTACTACGACGTCATGCCGTGGCACCTGACCTCGCGGCAACTGGACAGATACTTCGCGGGCCCGGGCAAGCGGCCGCGGCACACGACGGTCAGGTCGAAGATCAACCGGATCGACCTCTACTACGCCTTCCTGGAACAGCGCTACGGCGGCGAAATCCACCGCCGGTTCGGTGCGGTAGTCGAGTCACCCGTCGACGCGTTTAACCGGCCGGTCCACCGGGGGGACTTCGGGCTCCGGATCCCACCGTCGGCCCGGGCGACGAAGGAGTTCTTCGCTGCGTGGCGGGAGGCGCTGCCGCGGGCGCGGAAGTACCCGGTGTCGGTCCGCAACTACGTGATGTCGAAGCTGACGTACATCTCCGGGGTTCGGGCGGCGGAGCTCTGCCAGGTGCAGCTCGGAGACGTGCACTGGGAGAACGGACAGTGGGGACGGTTCCTGGTACATGGCAAGGGCGCCGGTGGCTCCGGCCCCCGTGACCGCGAAGCCTTTCTCTTCGAAGAGGGCCGCGCGCTCCTGTGGTGGTACATCGAGGAGGTGCGGGGCGACTTTCCCGATGACCCCACCGACCCACGGGCGCCGCTGTTCCCCTCCGAACGGCTGCCGAAGTCGCTGGCCGGCATGGACGGGCTGCTCGCACCGCCGGTGGTGCCCGACACGTTCCGGCGCGCGCTGAAGATGGCGTCGCACGAGTATCTGAGGGGCCCGGTCAGCGAGCTCTTTCCGCATCTCCTGCGGCACGCCTGCGCGACCCACAACTATGAGGCGGGGATGCCGTTGTGGGACGTGCAGGTCTTGCTCGGCCATGTTTGGGCATCCACCACGGTCGGCTATCTCGCGACGGCGAAGGGCGACCCGGAGCGGGCGAGCCTGGAGTCTTCCCGGCGAGCGGTTCGCCGGCTAAGCACGGAGGCGTGATCCTTTGAAGTGGAACCTGCGCTGGGCCGCGGCCAAGCGCGACATCTGGCGCCCGACCCAGCTGCAGGCAGCCTTCCGGGATGTGGGGTTCACCCCGTCCCTGAGCAAGGTGGCCGCGCTGTGGTCGGGCACGCCGGTCACGGTCCGCCTGGAGGACCTGGACAAGATCTGCGCCGCCCTCCAGTGCACGGTGGCGGACCTGATGGAAGCCGAGCCGGTGGCGGCAGCTGAGGGACGCCCGGAATCCGAGCGGCGTGCCGTTGGCGAGAGCGGACCCGCGCGCCCGATTCCCAGGCCGGGCAGCGGCGGAGCCCGGCGCTCGCTGCCGCCGAACTGACCCGGGCATCCAGTGACCAGGGGGTTTGGGCTGCTCGGCTCGTGCGAGAAGTGTGCGAGCTGGGGAGGAGTGAACGGGAAGGCCATGTGCCCGCGGTGCGCGTGGGCGTGGACCCGCGTGTCCTCGGGCAGGGACGGCTGGAGCGAGACTCCGTGCCGGCGCTGCGCGCGGACCGTGCCGGTGCCGCGGGCCGGGGTGTGCGCGCCCTGCCTGCTGGCCGTCCGCCTCGGGGAAGACGACGACTGGGCCTGGGGCGAGCTCCACGACGAAGCCCTCGCGCCAGGCCGGCCGCGTCAGCTCGTCCTGGACATCAAGGGGATCGCCCTGCCCGAGACCAGGCCCGTGCGGATGCCCCAGGCCAAGTCCGGGCGGCGAGCGACCATCCCCCCGTGGCTACGGTCCAGGATTCCCGACCCGGTGCGGGACGATCCCCGGATCTGCCCTGTCCAGGTTCCCGGGCAGTTGGGGCTCTTCCCGACTCCGGCCCGCCAGTTCGCCCGCACCCACGCGGCCCGCATCGCAGACCGGAGCATCCCCGGTTTCGAGGCCGTCGCCGAGCAACTGCAGCAGCTGGCGGACGAGCGCCGGGTACGCGCCCGGACCATGTGGATCTGGCGGCTCGAAGGCTTCGCCCGCCTGGCACTGGCCGCCCGCGACCCCGACCAGCACCAAGTCGCCACCGAAGCCCTGAAAGACCTCCTCTACAACGGCCCGATTCTCGGACAGGCCCTGGACCGTGCCGGTTTCCTCGCACCGCCCCCACCACGCCGGGTGATCCCGCCGCGCGGAACCGGGCCCACCCGCCAGGGCGGGCAGCGAGACCCTGAACTGCGAGGACAGTGCACGCACTGCCTGGCCTGGGCGAACGACCGCCGGGTCATGTGCGCGGCGTGCACCAGCTGGTGCCATGAGATCCGCAAACGCGGCGGCACCGACGCCGAGTGCGACCGCTGCCACCGCACCCTGATGCTCAGCGACGGGATGTGCCGCATGTGCCGGATCGTCATCGCCGAAACAGAAGTAGACACCGCCCAGATCGCGATGAAGAACGGCGACCAGCTGTGGTTCGCCCGCCCCCACGCCGCCGGACTGGCCGTCGGACGCCTGCTGCCCGGCACCGCGGCGCTCCAAGGCCGCTTCGCCCTCAAACGCCGGCGCGCCCGGGCCCGGGCCGCGTCCGCATCGCGACCGTCCGAGCATCTCCTTGACCCTGCTCAGCTGGAACTCTTTCCGGCTCCACCACGGGACTGGTCCCGTCTGGACACCACCAGGCCGCCCGCCCCCACCTCAGCGGCAGCCGCCCTCGTCGCGGACTTCACCTCGTACATGCGCGGCCGCGGATGGAGCACCCACTCCTTCAACGGCAGCACCCGAACACTGCGCATCGTGACCGGCCACCTCGGCGCCGAGGTTCCCATCCAAGAGAGCGATATCCGAGCCCTGGCCTCCACATACCCGAACCTCCACGGCGCCCGAGTCATCAACTATCTCCGCCTGCGCGGCCTGCTCGACGCCCGCCCGCCCAGCGATCCGTGCACCGCGCGCGCCCGGCACCACGCTACCGCCGTCACACACCCGGCCTTCTCCACCGTGGCTTTGTCCACGAGTACGGACAGCGAATGTTCACCACTTCGGGAGGCACCCGGGATTCGAACAGCCTGTGACCTGCGACCGGTCAATGCGAACCGTTCAGTCCCACCAGTCATCGCCGGTGTGCCAGCGCTGCACCCACTCCTTGAAGCCCCATGCCGGTTCGCCGGGCACCGGGATGGCGCCGACGTCGGCGATCATCCATACCTCGCCGCGGCGGGGGCCTGTGGTCAGCAGGAGCCAGAACGATGGTCCGTCCTCCGCCCCGAGAACGATGGACCCCTCGGTGAATGCGGCGTTGATCCGCGGGTCCTCGGGGTCGGGGACCGCTCGGTCCACAACGGCGGACCCGTCGAAGCCTGGTGCTGCGAGTCACACTCGGTCACAGACGCACATGAGACCGCCGAACGCGTCGTGGCCTGCCTCCTGGAGTGGCGTGACTGGCTGGAGGACATGGCCGAGCGGTTCGAGCAGCTTGCACCGCATCCCGACGCGGACGCCGAGGACCGAAGCTGGCATCTGGAACGCGCGGTGACCCGCCTGGTCACCGCGGTCGTCAACAGCACCCACGCCGAATCGTCCTGGTACGGGCTCTGCGAGACGACGCTGACCTGGTTCCTCACCTCCACCGGCCTTCGCTCCGAAGAGGCGCAGAAGGCGGTGGAAGCCGCTATCGGCGGCCGGTTCAAGAGCCACGTTGCACCTGCCCCGACCCTGGTCGACACGGTTGGAGAGGACCTGGCGATTCGCCTGACCGGTCGCGGGTTCTATCGTGAGCGATGACGCGCTGGCAGCGTGGTGCAAGGTCAGGGAGCAGGTCGACTGGTCCTCGGCCGCGAGCGTAGGCCCGGCACCGGCGCGCCCGGCCGTCGACGGACTCGCTGCCTGGTTCGACGGTCCGGTCCGCCTTCGCGACCCGGATCGCGCCGACCGGCTGCTCGCTGCGATGGCCCTGTCCCGCGTCGCAACCTCACAGGGAGAGCCGCTCACCCCGACCCTTCTCACCGACTGGCAGAGGCTGGTTCTCGGTGTGAACGAGGTGGGTCTGCGTAAGAGCGACGCCTTCGCCAAGGGCGGCCGGGAACGATACGGCCTCACGCCCCACACATGGCAGAACTTCGCCACCTGCCTGCACCAGAGCGCCGACGCGTCAGTTCCCCTAACAGCCCGCGCAGCCAGGGCATACCTCGACATCGCCTTCTTCCACCCCTACCCAGACGGTAACGCCCGCCTGGCACTGCTGGTCCTCGCCCACGTCCTGGAGAGGGAAGGAGTACGCCTGGACGAAGTGGGGCCGCTGCAAACCACCCGCTACGCGGACGACCCTGACGGCGCTCTCGACTTGGCGGCTCTGGTCACCGCGCTGATCCGCGCCACTCACCGTCGGGCAACCGCACGGTGAGTGAAGGCTCCCGTCGAAGCTGACAGGTGAGCATGTTCAGCGGCTCTGTCGCTGATCCTGTGACGTCAGCCATCGAAGCGGGTCCAGTCGACGGGGAAGTCCGCCAGCGGTTCCAGGGCGCTTCGGTGGGTGGCGCCGGCCCAGACATCGAAATCTTTGCCGCCCTCGCTGCTGACGCGTACGACTAGAGCGTGTCTCCTTGATCGGTTAGTCAGTTGATCGGGTGTGTCCGTCCGATTAGTAATCACTGATGCGATGTGGGACCGGATCGAGCCGCTGATGCCGGCCGATCCGGTCCGCGGTCGGCGGTGGGCCGATCACCGCCGAACCGTGGAGGCCATCGCGTGGAAGTACCGCACTTGCTCGCCCTGGAGGGACCTGCCCGACGAGCTCGGCTCGTTCCAGACCGCCCACAAGCGGTTGATCAGGTGGGCCGTGGACGGCACCTGGGAACGCATCCTTGCCGCGCTCCGGGCAGCGGCCGAGGCCGCTGACGACATCGGCTGGACCGTGTCGGTGGACTCCACCGTCTGCCGGGCCCACCAGCACGCCGCCGGAGCCAGGAAAAAGGGGCTCCAGGCCGGACCGAACCCGACGACCACGCGCTCGGACGCTCCCGCGGCGGCCTGAGCACGAAGATTCATCTCGCCAGCGACGGCCTTGCACGGCCCCTGGCCCTCCGCGTCACCGCAGGCCAGGCGGGCGACGCTCCGGCCTTCGAATCCGTCATGGCCGGCATCCGCGTTCTGCGGAACGGACCCGGAAGACCGAGGACCCGCCCGGACGTCGTCCTGGCGGACCGTGCGTACTCATCCCGCGCGATCCGGAGTCACCTCCGACGACGCGGTATCCGTGCTGTCATTCCCCAGCCGTCCGACCAGGTCGGCCACCGGCTGCGGCGAGGCAGTGCCGGCGGCCGACCACCGGCCTTCGATGCCGAGACATACAAGGAGCGCAACGCGGTCGAGCGATGCATCAACCGGCTCAAGCAGTGGCGCGGCCTGGCCATGCGAACGGACAAGCTCGCGATGGCCTACCAGGCCGCACTCCACCTCGCTGCCATCCTGATTTGGGCCCGGTGACAGCCCGCTCAGCGATCGACCATCCAACGCGCGTCCGCAGGCCAAGAGCCGGTGTCAACGATGTGCTCCACGAACCGGAACGCCTTGTGGATGGGGATGGTGTCCTCGTCCGGATACTCGTCGTCCTGCCCGTTGGAGAGAACGAACCCGCCGCTCCACCCCTCAGCTCCGGGGTCCACGGCATGCTCGCCGGGATCGCCCTCTTCTTCGAGCAGCATCACCATGGCGCGCTCGGTATTCGTCACGAAAGCCAGCATCCGTCCGGACGAACTGGCCAGCCACGTCTCAAGCTGCCCACTGTCGATCCTCGTCTGAAGAGCCTCCAGCACCGTCTCGGAGTACACAGGCCCAGAGCTGTCGTCGCTGATCACCCAGGACTCGATCACGAGCACGACGATCTCACGGACAGTTCAAAGAGACAGTCCCTAGTCGTATGGGAGAGCAACCGCCTGGCCTTCGAACGGCTCCAAGGCCGGCTGAACCGCACCGCTTCTGCCGCTACCCGGCTGGCGGCGCAGTGGCCGGTCCATTTCGTGGCCTTCGACCTGCTCCACCACGGGGTTGACGGAGATCTGACCGGCCGCCCGTACTCGCGGCGCCGCGCCGCGCTGGAGTCGCTGTTCGCCGAGTACGAGCTCGCCGCACCATGGGCGCTGTGCCCGTCCACCACTGACCCGGCCCTCGCGGAAGACTGGCTGTCGTGGTCTGCGGTGGGGATGGAGGGCCTGGTCTTCAAACGCCTGGACCAGAAGGACACACCAGGCCGCGGCTGGAGAAAGTACAGGCTGCGGGCATCGACGGAGGCCGTCATCGGAGCCGTCAGCGGTTCCCTGGCCGCACCCGCGACCGTTCTTCTGGGCCGCTTGGACACGGCCGGAGCCCTGCAGTACACCGGCCGCACCTCCGCCCTTACCTATCAGGCAAGGCGGACGCTCGCTGCCCTACTGGCACCGCCCTCGGGTGGACACCCCTGGGAAGGATGGACCTTTTCGGCCGCCTGGGGCACCAAGGACACCCTGCCCGTCGAGCTGGTCGAACCGGTGTTGGTAGCGGAAGTAGCTGCAGACGTATCGCTCGATTCAAGGGGCCGGTGGCGGCATCCCGTGCGATGGCTTCGGTTGCGTCCCGAAATGGTGCCGGATGACGTGCCCCTGTTCGGCTCGGGCAACGAGCCCGCTGCAGGCTGACGTACCGGCGGGGTGGCTCTCTCCCGCGATCGAACCACCTCTGCACTGAGAACGACTACGCCCCCGTTCGCTTGTGACCGAGCGGCTGTGTCTCGTCGCCGCCACCACCCAGCGCGGCAGTCCCGTGGGACCGCTCGCCGACACGGTCGATGGACCCCGAATCAGGTTGTCCGACGAAGCTGACGGCGGGCGAGCGCTGAAGGCCACCCGCGCCCGCCCCGCCTGGAGAGGGAAGTGACCGGGGGAGGCGGTCGGCGAACCCGCGGCCCTGGCGTTTGCTTGGTCAGCTTCCTGCCCGAGGCCCCGGCACTCTCGGCAGGAGCTCCCACAACGGCCGGCTTCCGGCCGCCCAGGCAGCGAGTACGCGCCGGTCGGCCAGGTGCATGTGCAGCTGCTCGGCGAGCGGCGCGCAGCGGGAGGAGAAACGCCCGTTGGTGACAACCAGGACGATGTCTGCGCCGTGGATCTGGCGGGCGGTGCCGTTGACGCGCTGGAGGTCTGGGGTGCCGACGGCTGAGCCGCGGTCGCCGGCCTTGCGGTGCTTGCACTGAATGACCCAGGTGCGGCCGTGGGGGTCGGTGGCAAGGACGTCGGCGCCGTTGTCGCCGGATCCTCCGACCTGGCGGGCGTCGGTGCATCCGTCGCGGCGCATCAGGTCGCGCACCGCGTACTCGAATTCACGGTGGCCCAGGGCGTCGAGGTGCGGCAGTTCGTAGCGCAGCGCCTGCTGCTGTACCCGGTTCCATGCTCGCCGCTGCCGGTTCTGGTTGACGAACCAGGTCGCGGCCACGACCGCGACGGCTCCGAGCATGACCACCGCCCAGAGGTGGGCCACGAGCCAGGCGACGAGGAACCACACCGCTGCGATGCCCAGGACGCCGGCACCGAGGGCGAGAACCTGGCGGTCATGCTGCCGCTGCCGGCGGTAGCGCACGTAACGGCGGCGCTGACTCGGGCGAGGCGCAGGCCGCCTTGCTCCGGGATGGTGGCGGCGCCGCGGGGGGCGGATGGGCATCGACTGGTCTCCGCGGTG
Organism: Streptomyces sp. A0642; assembly: GCF_004795105.1. Classification (GTDB taxonomy): domain Bacteria; phylum Actinomycetota; class Actinomycetes; order Streptomycetales; family Streptomycetaceae; genus Streptomyces. Next base: position 342,402 of record NZ_SSBL01000004.1, read on the forward strand.
TCAGTGGCTGGACTTGGTGATGCCGGAGGCGAGCTGACCCAGGAAGTCGAGGATGCCCTCGCCCGCCGGGGTCGGAGCAATCACCACACCCAGAGCGAGCACGATGATGACGGTCAGTTTCTCGTCGGCGCGACTGCGGGCCTCGGTACGCCGCCGCAGCCGGAGAAGGACGATGACGGCGAGCAGCATTCCCACGTTGATCGTCAGCATTCCGCCTGCGGCCCCCAGATCGCTCCACCCGACCCCTCGGTGCCTTGTCTACCGATTCACGAGCCTGCATGGCGCTCGGTTACGCTCTTTTGACGCAATGTGATCGGTTGGCTTGATCACAGGGCAGGTTGCTGAGCCGCTCCTCTGTCTGTCACCTGCTGTGCCATTGAGCTCAGCGGCGTGTACCTCGGCGGCTGAGCCAGCCAGGCAGCCGGCGACGGCGCGGCGCCGCGGCCGGGGGCGGCTGCCGGGGCGGCTGCGTCGGCATCGGTGGCACCGCGGGACGGGGAGGCTCGTGGCTATGCAGGCCCTCGGTACTCTCCTCGGCTGCCGTGCGAGATTCCCTCGTGACCGGCGGGTGCGTCGGCGAGCTCGCGTCAGGGCCGCCGGGGGTACTTGGAGACTTCTCCAAGGCCACACGGCACGCCTCCGTCGCAGGCCTCCGCTCACCCGCCGCGGTCTTTGGCTCGGCTCCCGTCGGAGCCTTCGCGGTGACGGGTTCCGGGGGGCCCTATGGGTTTCGTCAAGGGAATCGGGCTGCGTTTCGGCGCGTGGCAAGGCAGCATGGCGTGATGCCTGACCTGCTGTGGGATGACGTCAAGAGCTTCTTTGCTCCCGATCTGATGGGATCGCTGCCGGACGTCCGTGTCCCGGATACCTCGGTGGAGGACTGGCAGGCGGTGCTTGACCTCATTCGGTCACAGGGGTGGTCGTGTGAGTACTCCGAGGACGGTGTTGTGGTTCGGCTGCCGAGAGCTGCGGAGATGCTGGTCCGCGGTGAGGGTGCCGACGTGTTGCTGAGGGTCTGGCCGGTCTCTGGGTTCCTCGTGATCTTTCGGGCGTATGAGGCTGGCTCGATCGATTTCGACGTTGATCTGCGGGAGTTGCAGGGTCAGGACGGCGTGGATGTGCTGTGCCGCCTGCTGCGGGCAATCGGGCGTCAGCTCGGCAAGCCGGTATTGCTGAGCCCGGAGTCTGATCCGCTCCACCCGGTTCTCGGCTTTGACGTCGAGGCCGACCGTGTGATGCTGCTGGTGCGCCCGCAGGTCACGTGACCGCCACTGGCTGCGGCTCGTAGAAGGTGCCGTCGCGGAGCATCGCGAAGAGGACGTCGGCCCGCCGTCGGGCGAGGCAAAGCAGAGCCTGGGTGTGGTGCTTGCCCTAAGCGGCGGTCCCGAGGAGTGCCCGGGGCCGCCGCCATCATGCGTGGGCGAGGTGTTCAGTCGCCTCCATCTGGGCCAGGTTGGGCCCCCAGGTGGGACGGCAACGGCTACGCGGTTGCCTGCCGGGGAATCGGCCCCGCCCCCATCCCCTTGTCCGGGCAGTTTGGCGGGCATCGTCGCGCTGACGACGAGCGTGTTCATGGGGGGTGAGGCGTCGTCGCCGGGGTCGTGCAGGGTCTCGGCCTGACAGGTCTCGAACCCGGCCTCTCCGAGGAGCTTTTCCCATACGGGCACGTCCAGGACCCACCGCTGCATGGAGCCGGTGCGGGTGGGGATGTCCGCCGGGCGGCAGTCGGTCTCCGGAGGTGCCCCGTTGCGGTAGTGGGCCAGGGTGGAGAACACGAGCAGACCGCCGGGCCGCAGCGCCGAGGCGGCGGCGGGGAGCGTCGTGCGGGGGTCGGTGAAGTCGACGGCCCCGAACACTGAGTAGAGGACGTGTGCGCTGCGGGGGTGGCGGTGCAGGTAGGTTGCCGCGTCGGCCTCGATGAACTCGACTCCCGGAACGTGTCCGTACAAGGCGCGAGCCTTGGTGTGCTGGGCAGGTGAGCTGTCGATGGCCAGTACCCGGGCAGCGGCCGTACGCCCGGCGACGTGGGCGGCCTGGCGGCCTGCGCCTGCCCCCAGCTCGGTGACGGTGAGTCCGGCGACGTCGCCGAGGATCTCGGCGCTGGGTCCGGTGCGCTGGTACCAGTCCCAGTGCATCCGGGCATCGACGCTGCGGGGGGTGCCCGCGGGCGTGGGGGCGCCGTAGTGCTGCCAGAGGTCTGTCGGGGCTGCCGGGGTGGCTGAGGACGGATTCACCGGCCCATCCTGGCCCGCGGGGCATGATCAGCGTCGGGTCTCTTTCCGATTCACCCCAACGGGTCGGCCCCGCCCGGGTGTGGCAGTGGCCCCCACCGGGCGGGCGGGGGCCACTGCTTACGTGTCCGTCAGTGCCCGTCCTCACCGGGGCGGCACGGGGTGCACGTCGAGGAGACGGCGGCCCACAGGGGACGGTCGACGGGGAAGCCGGCGCGGGCGATGAGGTCGGCGGTCCGCGACACGGACCCGTCGCCCTTCATCTCGACCAGCGGCACGTGATGCAGGTAGGCGCCGCCGTTGTAGCGCTCGCAGAACTCCATGTATGCCACGGTGTCCAGGATCATCGTGTGTACGCCGATGTCGACGATGCGGCCGGGCCCGAGGCCGAGGCCCTGGCCACGGTGCTCGATGGCGGTGATCAGATAGGCGATGGCCTGGCCGAGCACCCGCTCTGCCATGACGGAGTCGAACGGGTAGTCGCGCATCAGCAACCCGGTCAGCTTGGACCACTGCTCGACCGGGACGAAGCTGCGCGGATCCCTGGGCGCCGCGTCGGGGTCTTCGGTACGGGCGGGGCGTTCCAGAACGATGGTCATCGTGCTCCCCTTTCGGCTGGCCCCCTGGGGCGGGGGCTCCGTTGACAGGACAGCACCGGGAACAGTCCGGACATCTCCAACTCCCCATGCATGCATGCCGTTTGCAGGTCCTGCACACGGCGTATACGGAGTCCTCCTGTCGCTCTACCGTGGAGGATGGCCCCGGACCGTGGTCAGGAGGCGGGCATGCATTCGGACTCCGTATGGCACTCCGCGCAGGTACGGGACCTGCTGGCCCGTCATGACGCCGGCGGCCTGATCCGGCTGGGCCGAGAATCGCTGGGATGGCGGCAGCACGACTTAGGGGCCGTGGTCGGGTGTTCGGCCTCCACCGTCTCCCGCTTGGAATCACGCGGCAGCCGTGCCGAGCTCCGGCCGATCAGGCAGGCAGCATCGGCGGTTGGTATGCCGTCAAATGTCCTATCGGCAGCTCTGGGCCTATCAGCCTCTCCCGCCACTAGAGTTGCGTCGGCCGGTCCGCGACCCGAGGAGGACCCATTGCGCCGCCGTACACTGCTCGCCACCGCTGGGGCGGCAGTACCCGCAACCCTGCTCCTTGCGATGGATGACGCCCTGGCCGGTCCGCTTGTTCCGTCCGGTGAAAAGGCGCCGCTCGATGGCCGTCTCGCCACCGCGCGGGACCTGTTCAACGCGGGTCGGCATGCGGCTCTCCTCGGCCTGCTGCCGGATCTGCTGGGCGATGCCCACGACGCGGCCCGTTCGCGGCAGGAGCTCGACCACGCACGCTTGTCGTCCTGCTATGCGCTGGCTTCACAAGTCCTGATCAAGATCGGGCGGCACGACCGGGCCAGGCTCACAGCCGACCGGGCCACAACCTACGCGGAGCTGTCCGGATCACCCCTCGCGACGGCGGCCGCCGCACGGGAGCTGTCCATCGTGCTGCGGCACCAGGACCAGCCCGCCGCCGCTCAGCGCTTGATCCTCCAGGCCGCCGCCGGGGTCGAGTCCACCGGACTTGGCACCGCCCCTCAACGGGCGGCGTACGCACAGATGCTGTGCACCACGTCCTACACCGCCGCCCGCGCGGGCGACCGGACACAGGCCCTGGCCATGATCGAGGAAGCCCGCCGCGCCGCCCGCAGTCTCCCCGAGCAGCCCCCGCGTGGTCGGCTGTTCCCGCTGACGCCGGCCGCCGTCGACCTGTACGCGGTCGGGGTTCACTGGGCGCTCGGAGACGCCGGTTCCGCGCTTCAAGCGGGCAGGAATCTGCGTGCCGCGCAGTTCGCGACCGCCGAACGCAGGGGCCGGATGCATACCGACCTGGCCCGTGCCTGGTGGCAGTGGGGCAAGCCCACGGAAACCGCGCGGGAACTCCTGGCTGCACTGCGAGCGAGCCCCGGCGAGGTACGTGACCGGCCAGCAATCCAGCGGATCGTCACCGAGCTTTCGTCACGGCACCCACGCACAGCGGGTGTGCGCGAGCTCGCGGGCGTCGCACCCAATCCGTAGGTCGCGATCACCAGCAGCTGCCGAACGGCTCACCCGGCTCGATTCAGGAGACGCGGGCCCTGCGTCATGCCGGGGAAGTCCCGACCGATCCGAAACACAGTCGGGCCGCCCCGTACACCCGGGAACGGGGTGCGGGACGGCCCTTTGCCGTGTCAGGGGGCGCCGCACCCCACGGCAGGGTATCGACGCGGCACCACTGCGCCTTTCAGTCCCGTCGCTCTTCGGCGTACACCGGCCTCATGGCTACCCCTGTCCGACGTCTAGGCGTCCCGGCGCCGTAGTGCCCACCAACCGGCCAGCAACGCCGCACCGGCCCACGCGGCGGTGACGGCCAGCCCCGCCCACGGCCCGATGCTGCTGTCCGGATGCTGGTGCAGTACCAACTGCCCGGCGCGGTCCGGAAGATAGTCAGCCGCACCTCCTGCGACATCACCCACGACGAACGAGACGATCAGGATGAAGGGGATGAGCAGGCTGAGGACGGCAACCGCACTGCGCACAAGGACGGTCAGGCCGGCGGCGAGGAGAGTCATCAAGCCGAGATACATGCCGCCGCCCACAGCGGCTCTCAGCGCGCCGGGTTCTCCCAGCCCGATGGCGTACTCCCCCATGAACAACTGACCGGTCAGAAACGAGCTGAAGCTGGTGACAAGCCCTACGGCCAGGGCGCTCCCGCCGAGCAGCGACATCTTGACTGTGTAGAAGAGGGTGCGGCGCGGCACCGCGGTCAGCGACATACGCAGCGCACCGTTGACGTATTCCGACGAGACCGCCGTGGCTCCGAAAGATATGGCCGCGATCTGGCCGAAGTTCAGTGCGTAGAAGGCTCCGAAGACGAGATCCGCGTCCGCGTTGTCCGCCTCGGCCTGGCCGACGGTGGCGAAGCTGAGGACGGTGACGGCCATGGTGACGAGGAAGACCGCCGTCAGAGAGCCGGCGACGGAGCGCACCGATCTGATCTTGATCCACTCGGAGTGCAGGACTGCGGTGGGTGACATGGTCAGGCCTCCTGTCGGATGGCGGACGCGGATGCGGAAGCGGACGCGGACGCGGCGGTCCCGAACTCCGCAGCTCCTGCGGTGAGATCCAGGTACGCCTGTTCCAGCGTGGTCTGCTCGTCCATGAGCTGAAGAACCGGGAGGCCCAGCGTGGCGGCGAGCGCGCCGATCTCGTGTGCTCTCGCCCCTTCCACGGTCCAGCGCCCGCCTTCACCCTGCTCAGCCCGGTATCCGCTGCGGGTGAGGGCGGCTTCGAGCCGAGCAGTATCAGACATGCACACCCGCACCAGCACCCGGCTCCGGCTCCGGGAGTCGAGGAACTCCCGCATCGGGAGGTCGGCGAGGAGGCGGCCCCTCCCCAGGACGATCAAATGGTCTGCGAACGACGACGTCTCGTTCATCAGATGGCTGGAGACGAGCACCGTGCGGCCCTCCCTGGCCAGCCGCTTCATCAACTCACGTATCCAGATGATGCCTTCCGGGTCCAGCCCGTTCGACGGCTCGTCGAGCATGACCACGTCCGGGTCGCCGAGCAACGCCGCCGCTATGCCGAGACGCTGACGCATACCCAGGGAGAACGTCTTGATCCGCCGGCCCCCGACGTGGCCGAGTCCCGTCTCCTCAAGGACTTGCTCAACTCTTGTGCCACCCATCCCATTGCTCACCGCCAGCGCGAGCAGGTGATGGCGCGCCGTCCGTGAGCCGTGGGCGGCCTGCGCATCGAGCAGCGCCCCGACACGGTGCAGCGGATCATCCAGCGCCGCGTAGGCCTGCCCGCCAATCGTGGCGGTGCCGCCGGTGGGCCGGTCCAGGCCGAGGACCAGTCGCATGGTGGTGGATTTCCCCGCCCCGTTCGGCCCGAGGAAGCCGGTGACCCGGCCGGGGCGCACGCTGAACGTGAGGCGGTCCACGGCGCGGGTCGCGCCATGGTCCTTGGTGAGTTCGTTGACGTCGATGCTGGTCATGACCTCAGCCTGGCCTCAGCGCGGGCAGCGGTCCTCCCCCGATGGGGTGGATCATCTCCCTCGCTCGGGGGAGCCGTCGCACCGAGTTCGCTGACACGATGGCAGCATGTCCAGCTTCCTCCGCCGCCTGTTGGCCTCGCCGGTCACCTACACCCGGTGGCTGCATCTCCTTCTGCCCGGCGCCGCCGTGAGCGTCTGGCTGTTCATCTCGACGGACACTCCGTGGGTGCCGGTGGTCCTCGCGGCTCTCGTGGGGCTGATTCCCGGAATGCGCCTTGCCGAGGGGGTCCAGGCACAGCTGCTGCTCACGCCCGAGCAGCGGGGCAACCCCCAGGCAACCATCTCGGCCGCTCCCTCCACTTCATGGTCGGAGCGGTGGCGGACCTCACTCTGGCTGGAAATACGGCTCGTGTGCGCCGCGCTGGCGGGGATGGCGACGGTATGGCTGTCGGCCACGGCGGTCGACCTCATCCGCTCAGCGCTCGGGGCAGAACCGAGCGCCGACTGGTTCGCCGCCGGGCTGGGCTCGCACTGGTGGGCGGCGCTCCTCGCGCCGGTCCCCTTGGTAATGCTGCTCGCCGTCGTCGTGAGCTGCGGGGAGCTGATCACCGCTGCAGCCCGGTGGCTGCTCGGACCAACCCCGAAACAGCGGATGACCGCGCTGGAGGAGCGCACGGAACAGCTGCTCGAACGCAACCGGATAGCGCGCGAGTTGCACGACTCGATCGGGCACGCCCTGACGGTCGCCGTCGTACAGGCCGGTGCGGCCCGGGCGGCGCATGACCCGGAGTTCACCGAGCGGGCGCTGGTGGCGATCGAGGAGACGGGCCGTGATGCACTGGACGACCTCGAACGAGTGCTGCGGGTGCTGCGCGAATCGGGCCCGCCATCGGGGCAGCGGCCGTCGTTGAGCGAAGCAGACCGTCTGCTGGACTCCGCTCGCGGTTCCGGGGCAAAGGTCGATGCCGATGTGTCCGGGCCACTCGAACAGGTACCGGCGCCCGTGTCCCGCGAGGGCTACCGCATCCTGCAGGAAGCGCTCACCAATGTCCTGCGTCACTCGGGATCGGTTGCTGTCCGGGTCCGCATCACCGTTGCCGACGGCCGGCTCGAGCTCCAAGTGACGAACCCACTCGCCGGTTTGACCGGTGCCCCGGGGGGCGGAAGCGGGCTGAGGGGGATCAGGGAGCGAGCCGCCCTGCTGGGCGGCAGTGCCAAGACCGGACCGCACAAGGGGGAATGGAGGGTGCACGCGAGCCTTCCTCTGCACCCCATACCTTGACTGGGGGCGTCTGCCTGGCTGCAGGCACATACCTGACCGGAAGCCGCATACCGCGACTGAGATGGCACATATCCTGGCGCGATGCCGGTTACCGTTCTTCTCGTCGACGACGAACCCCTGGTCCGCGCGGGACTGCGCGCGGTCCTGGAAGCCCAGCCCGACATCGAGGTCGTGGGCGAAGCCGGTGACGGCGCCGCGGTGATCCCGTTGGTGCGTCAACTGCGTCCTGATGTGGTGGCGATGGACGTTCGTATGCCACTGATGGACGGCATCGAGGCGACTCGGGTGGTGCTGCGGACGGTGCCGGATCCGCCGAAGATCCTGGTCGTGACGACGTTCGAGAACGATGAATACGTCTACGAGGCGTTGCGAGCCGGCGCGGACGGCTTTCTCCTCAAGCGTGCCCGGCCGGCCGAGATCGTGCACGCGGTACGGCTGGTGGCGGAGGGCGAGTCCCTGTTGTTCCCGGCTGCCGTCCGACAGCTGGCCGCGGAGTACGGCACGAGCAAGGCGCGGGAGGCCATGGAGCGGGCTTCCCTCACGGAAAGAGAAGCGGCTGTGCTGCGGCTGATGGCCCGGGGCCTCTCCAATGCCGAGATCGCGGCCCGCCTGGTGGTGGGCGTCGAGACGGTGAAGTCCCACGTCAGCGCTGTGTTGGCCAAGCTGGGCGCCCGCGACCGTACCCAGGCGGTCATCGCCGCCTACGAGTCCGGATTCGTCGCCCCGAGCTGATGCGGAAGTTACCGAACCTGCCAGTTGCCGAAACCGGGAGTCCCCGAAAAAACGAGAGCGGCCGACGGCCGGAGTGGCCGAAGCCCGGAGTGGCCGAAGCCCGGAGTGGCCGAAGCCCGGAGTGGCCGAAGCCCGGAGTGGCCGAAGCGAGAGTGGCCGAAGCCCGGAGTCGCCGAGCGGTTTCCCCGTGCTCTCGGAAGGCCTGATCGCCTGGGGTCGCCCATTCCTCCGCGCTGGCACCGGGTGGCGCCCGGTGGCCATACGGGCTGAGGCCACGCGGTCCTCGCGAACCGACACAGGGTCGTGCCTGCGGCCTTGACGCCCACGGTCGCCGCGGCCATGAGCAACGAGTACGATCCGCCTGACATGCGCACGAGCTGGGAGGACACACCGTGGGCCGGCTGACCGGTGGGGACCCGTCGTTGCTGCGTCGGATCAATTCCGCGGTGGTCCTGCACGCCCTTCGCGGTGCGGAATCCCCGACCCTTACCGACCTGACCCGGATCACAGGCCTTTCCCGGCCCACGGTCGAGGGCGTCGTGGAAGGACTGTTCGAAGCCGGGCTGGTCGTCGAGTCGGCTCCGGACGGCGCCGAGGCACGGCGCCAGGGGCGTCCGGCCCGGAGATTCCGCTTCCGGGCGGAGGCGGGGCATCTCCTGGGCATCGAGATCGGTCCGCACCGGGTCTCGGCGTTGCTGTCGGGGCTGGACGGCCGAATCATCGGCGCCGGTTCACGCGAGGTATCGGAGACCGCCTGCGCGGACGACCGCCTCGAAAAGGTGCGGACCGTGGTCGCGGACGTCCTGCGCCGGACGGGCGTGGCCCGCAGCAGTCTGCGAGCGGTGGGCGTGGGCAGCCCTGGCATCGTGGAGGCCGACGGCACCGTCCGGCTGGGAACCGCTCTTCCGGACTGGACGGGGCTGGCACTCGGCGAGCGCCTGAGACGCTCGTTCCGGTGCCCCGTGCTCGTGGAGAACGATGCGAACGCGGCAGCGGTCGCGGAGCATTGGAAGGGGGCGGCCACGGAGTCCGACGACATCGTGTTCGTGCTGGCGGGTCTGAGCCCGGGAGCGGGTTCCCTGATCGGCGGGCGGCTGCATCGCGGGTTCGGTGGAGCGGCCGGCGAGATCGGCGCCCTGCACCTCCTCGGTCGTAGTGCCACGCCGGAGAGACTTCTGTCGACGACGGACACCCCCCTCGACCCCCTCGACGAGCACGCGGTCGCGGCGGTGTTCGCCAAGGCGCGACGTGGCGACGAGCAGGCGCAGGCGGCTGTCGAGCGGTTCATCCAGCGTCTTGTGCACGACGTGGCGGCGCTGGTCCTCGCGCTCGATCCGGAGCTGGTGGTCATCGGCGGCTGGGCCGCCGGGCTGGACGGAGTGCTGGATCCGCTCCGCGATGAGCTGGCCCGCTACTGTCTGCGGCCCCCGAGGGTGACCCTGTCGCTGCTCGGCGAAGCTGCTGTGGCCACAGGTGCGCTGCGGCTGGCGCTCGACCACGTCGAGGAGCAGCTCTTCGCCGTAGAGGGAACGGTGACGGCCCGCCGCTGAAGGCGACGGGCCGTACGGTGCACTCCCCGGCGCGCGGTCATCGGGTAACCGGGTAACCGGGTAACCAAGTGTCCGGCAACCGCCATCCCGAAACCGCCCTTCGGCATGGGGCATCCGGAATCCCGCATGCGGGATCCGGCACCCAGCCGGAGCGGCAGGGATCAGGGCGCGTCAGGATGCCTGGCGGGGCTTGTCCTGGTGGCTGATCTGCAAGTCGCCCGAGTCGCCGAAGGTGAGGCGGCAGGTGTCGGCCCGGTACGTGGCGACGGAGACGGCTGCTGTACCACCGGCCGCGAGGTAGCGGGTCGTCACGACGAGGACGGGGGCGCCCGGGAGCCGGTCGAGCTCCTTGGCGTCGTCCGCGCGAGCCGAACCGAGCTCGACGGAACGGTCCTGTCCGTCGAGGCCGAGCCGGTGCAGTTCACGTACGACACTGCGGGCCCTTGCGGGACCGGACGGGGTCTCTATGGCCGAGAGGTCCGGAACGGAGGCCGCCGGTACATAGAGCAGCTCCGCCGCGACCGCCTGGCCGTGCGTGAGGCGGATCCTGCGCACGATGTGGACGGGCTCGTCGGCTGCCACGTCCAGCATGTCGGCCACGACGACGGGTGCGGCTGCCGTCCGGCAGTCCACCGACTGCCACGCCTCGCCGGCACCGCCCCCGGTCCAGTCGCGCTGCGCGGTGGAGACGGAGACGCCCACGCGCGGCGGCGCGACGGTGGTGCCCACCCCGCGGCGGCGTTGGAGCCGGCCTTCGAGTTCGAGCTGCTCCAGTGCCTGCCGGAGCGTGGCCCGGGCGACGCCGAACCGGGCGGCGAGCTCGCGCTCGTTGGGGAGGATCTCCCCCACCGCGAAGTCCGAGTCGAGTGCCTCACTGAGCACGGTCTTGAGGTGCCAGTACTTCGGCTCCTGCACCGTTTCCAGCTGCGTGGTCCCCACCCTGTCCTCCGCAATCGCCCAGCGGCTTTTCCGCGACGTTATTTATTAAAGGTTCCTGTCTTAACGTGGAGACCATAGGACGGCGCACCCCCTTGGTCAAGACCAATCCTCGGGCTCTGGGCGCACGAACCGGCGATTTGCCGCGCAGCGTTCACAGGACGTTCGTCCAAGACATGCGCCCTGGCGGGCGCTGGACAGCGCAAAGCTCCACGTCCGGAGAGGGTTTGCGGGTTTCGCATTCACGGCTGACCGGCCGGCACGGCCTTCCGCCCCTGAGGGGGCAGCGTTCTGCAGGGAGCACTCGGCGGCAGCGGCAACCGCTCGCTCCGCTCCGCCCGGCCGACCGACGACCGAGGGACCGACGACCGAGGGACCGACCGATCTGCCGATCTGCTGATCGTCCGGCCGCCCGACTACCTACCTACCTACCTACCTACCTACCTACCGCCCGCCCGTCCATCCGAGCGACTACTCGCCGGTCAACGTGGTGAGCTTGTCAGGGTTGCGCACGATATAGACACATTGGATGGCACCGTCTCGCACATCCACCTGGATCACGGAGTCCGGCTTTCCGCCGGAGAGGATGAGCACCGCCGGACCGCCGTTCAGCTCCAGGAAGCGGACCTCCAGGTCGGGGATCTGCCCCTGCGCGACGCCGACGAGGAACCGTCCGACCTTGTCCGCGCTCTCCAGAATCCGCAGCGGCGCCTTCGACCTCCCGCCGCTGTCCCCGACGAGCCGCACGTCCGGGGCGAGCACCGCGAGCAGTGCGTCGATGTCGCCGCCGGCCGCCGCGGCGAGGAAGCGTTCCGTGAGGTCACGTCGCCGGGCGGGATCGACGTCGTAGCGGGGCTTGCGCTCCTCGACATGACGGCGGGCCCGCCCGGCGAGCTGGCGGACGGCCACCTCGGTCCGGTCGAGCGTCGTGGCGATCTCCGCATACGGAAAGCCGAAGGCCTCGCGCAGGACGAAGACGGCACGTTCGAGCGGGGACAGCGACTCCAGGACGACGAGTACGGCGAGGGAAACGGACTCGGCGAGCACGGCCCGCTCGGCCGTGTCGGGCACGGTGGGGCCGAAGTCGGTGACCAGCGGCTCGGGCAGCCACGGTCCGACGTACGCCTCGCGCCGGGCTCCGATCCGGCGCAGCCGGTCGATGGCGAGGCGGGTGACGATACTGACGAGAAAGGCGCGCGGCTCCCGCACCTCCTCCCGAGAAGCCGCCGACCAGCGGAGCCAGCCCTCCTGGACCACGTCCTCGGCGTCGGCGATCCGGCCGAGCATGCGGTAGGCGACTCCGATGAGTACGGGCCGGTGCTCTTCGAAGACGTCGGTCGCGGTTTCCGTGGTCACCGTCCCATCCCAGCCGACGCGTCGCAGCGTGTCCAGTTCCCCTCCCCCGCCCCCTTGAACTCCAAGCTACCTGGCGGTAATTGTTGCTGACGGAATGTCTAAGCCGCTCGCAGGCGCGGAATCCTCGTGTCTCATCACCCGGGAGCACCTCCATGACCACCACGGTCTCGTTCACCGTCGAGTCACCCCGAGGACCGCGCACCGTGTCCGTCGCGTACGAGCGGTCGGGTTCCGGCGAGCCCCTGCTGCTGCTCCACGGCATCGGCCACCACCGTCAGGCCTGGGACCCGGTGGTCCCGGTCCTGATGCCGGAACGGGACGTCATCGCGGTGGATCTCCCCGGTTTCGGCGCCTCCCCCGGGCTGCCCGAGGGCCTGGCGTACGACCTGCCGACCGTGGCTCCGCTCCTCGGGGCCTTCTGCGCGGCGATCGGAGTGGACCGCCCCCACGTGGCGGGGAACTCGCTCGGCGGGCTGCTGGCGCTGGAGCTGGGGCGCCAGCAGCTCGCACGCTCGGTGACCGCGCTCTCGCCCGCCGGCTTCTGGACGGATTCCGAGCGCCGGTACGCGTTCGGAACGCTCCGCGCCATGCGGCTGGCGGCGGAATCGATGCCCCTGCCCCTCATCGAGCGGCTGTCCCGCACCGCCGCCGGCCGTACCGTCCTGACCAGCACCATCTACGCCAGGCCCGGGCGGCGCTCACCGGACGCCGCCCGCGCCGAGACCCTGGCGCTGCGGCACGCGGCCGGCTTCCACCTGACCCTGGCCGCCGGACGGGACGTCCGGTTCACCGACGACGTGCCGGGGCTACCGGTGACGATCGCCTGGGGCGGCCGCGACCGGCTGCTCCTGCGGCGCCAGGGCGTCCGGGCCAAGCAGACCCTGCCCGGTGCCCGGCTGGTCCGGCTTCCCGCCTGCGGCCATGTCCCGATGAACGACGACCCGGCTCTGGTGGCGCGGGTGATTCTCGACACCAGCCGCTGAATCCGCCGCCCGATCGCGGCTCCGGCGGCTCAGGACGCCCGAGCCGATCGCCACCCCGGCCCCCACGAGGCAGCTGCCCGCCGCCTGCGCGAGGCCGTACGAGCCGGAGCCGACGATGGGTGCGGTGAGCGCGGCGGCGACGGGGATCAGCCCGAGGAACAGCGTGGCGCGCTCCGCCCCGATGCGCTGCAGCCCGCGGTACCAGCAGACGAACCCGATGACGGTGACCACAGCGGCCTGCCAGACCAGCGCGGCCGCCTCGCCGGGCGTGGGGACACGCACGAACCCCGTGCCGTCGACCAGCAGGCCGAGAACCGTCGACTCCACCGCGGCGACCGCGCAGACCGTGGCGGACAGCAGCTTGGGTCCCAGCGGACGCAGCACCGGCACGGCGATCAGGGCGAAGCCCACCTCACCGGCCAGCGCCCCGACGGAGAAGACGATGCCCGCCGTGTCGGTCTGACCCCAGCCCTGCACGGTGAACGCGCCGATGGCGACCAGTCCCGCGGCGCAGAGCACGGCACGCGTGGGCCTGCGCCGGGATGCCAGCGGCACGAGTACCGCGACCAGGATCGGCGCGCATCCGACGAACACGCCCGGCACGGCCGGTTCCGCCGACCGTTCGGCGGCCAGGACGGCCAGGTTGAAACCGACCATGCCCACGGCGGCCAGGAGCGCGAGCCTCCCCCACTGCCTGCCGGTGAGGGCTCGGAGCACATCGGTCGGCGGGGGCTCACCGGCCCTGTTCAGCAGAGGCAGGAGCAGCAGGGCGGCGAGGCCGTAGCGCAGTGCCTGGCCACCGGCATACGGATAGTCGCCGAGAACACTGTTCGCGGTGAAGGAGGCACCGACGAGGACGGAGGCGAAGGCGGCGAAGGACGCGCCACGCAGATAGGTCACATTCATGACATTCACGCTAGGCGGCCGGGCGGCCCGGTTTAAGGTCCACATCCATGACGTCTTCGGGGACCACTTCCACATCGGCCACAGCCGGCGGCGCCCGGAAGGGCGCGACATCGGCCCGACGCGGCAGCACGAAGGAATCCCCCGCACCCACAGCCGGCGGCGCCCGGGACACCGCGGCATCGGCCCCACCCGTCAGCACGAGAGAATCCTCCGCGCCCGCAGCGGGCGGTGCCCAGGCATCGGTGTCGGCCGCCTGGGAGCTGTTGCTCCCGGCCGCGTCGGCCCCCGCGCGCGGGCGTGGCCGGGCCCTGCAGTCCGCGCTGCGCGAAGCGGTCCGCTCGGGCCGTCTCGTACCGGGCACGCGCCTGCCGTCCAGCCGTGCGCTCGCGGCCGATCTCGGCGTGTCCCGCGGTCTGGTCACGGAAGCCTATGAACAGCTGACCGCCGAGAGCTATCTGCGCAGCGGACACGGCTCGGGGACCTGGGTGAGCGGATCGGTGCGGGCCGCGAGGGGCGGGGCACGCGATCTCGCCCCGCGCGCCCCCGGCACCCGCATCGACTTCCGGCCGGGCACGCCGGACCTGTCCCTGTTCCCGCGCAGCGCCTGGGTCGCCACCCATCGTTCGGTTCTCGGGCGGCTGCCGCACAGCGCGCTGGGCTACCCGGACCCGCGCGGGCTGCCGGAGCTTCGTGACGCCCTGGCCGCGCTGCTGACGAGGCGCCGCGGTGTGGTGGCCGATCCGGAGCGCCTGCTGGTCTGTTCGGGCGTCGCCCAGGCCACGACGCTGCTCGGCTTCGTCCTGCGCGGGCGGGGTCTCGAGACCGTCGGCGTCGAGGATCCCGGGAGCCCCGAGCACGCCGCCCTCTTCGCGTCGGCGGGGCTGGCCACGGCGCGGCTGCCGCTCGACGACGAAGGGCTGGCGGTCGGGCCCCTCGTACGCTCCGGCGTGCGCGCCGTCGTGACCACCCAGGCTCATCAGTTCCCCACCGGCATCGCGTACTCCGCCACCCGCCGCAGCCGGCTTCTGGACTGGGCCCGGGAGACGGACGGTGTCATCGTGGAGGACGACTACGACGGCGACTTCCGTTACGACCGTGCCCCCGTCGGCGCTCTCCAGGGCCTTGACCCCGAGCACGTCGCGTACACCGGTTCGGTGAGCAAGTCCCTGGCGCCCGGCCTGCGGCTGGGCTGGCTGCTGGCGCCGGCCTCGATGACGGACGAGATCGTCGACCGCAAGCGGACCATGGACATGGGCAACCCGGCCGTCGACCAGGCGGTGCTGGCCGACTTCATCGTCCGGGGAGGCTACGACCGTCAGCTGCGCCGCTGTCAGCGCGCCTACCGGGAGCGTCGTGACGTCCTGACCACGGCGCTCGCCGAGCACTTCCCGGGCACCGAGGTCAGCGGTATCGCGGCGGGACTGCACGTCATCGCCCGGCTGCCCGCACGGTACGGACCCGAGGGGGATTTCGTGAGCCGTGCGGCGGAGAACGGGATCGCCCTGCGGCTCCTGAGCGACTGCGGCGACGCACGGTCCACCGACGGATACGTGGGCCTGGTGATCGGCTACGCACATCTGCCGCCGGCAGACATCGAGCGTGGCGTGAAACTACTCGCCGCCTGCTCGGCCGGCGGCGGCTGAACGGGCTTCGATGCACGGCGGACCCGGTATTCATCCCCCGTTGGTGTGCCCGCCTCCGCCGGAGGCGAGGGTGGGCCGGTCGCTCAGCAGTCCGTACGCCCGAACCGCCGGAGGCTCTCCGATGCCGTACCGTCCACGAATCCCGTCCCCGGACCGCCGCACCCTGCTGCGCGGCTCCCTGGTGGCCACGGCCGCTCTCACGCTCCCCGTGGCGGGTGCGGCGGCCCCCGCCTTCGCACGGTCCGGCCGTCCCGACGCGTCCTGGGGCGTGCAGGTGGGGGACGTCACGTCGTCCTCCGCTCTCGTGTGGGTGCGCTCCGACCGGCCGGCCCGGATGGTGGTGGAGACGTCGGCGACCGAGTCCTTCCAGCGTGCCCGCGTCTGGCACGGCCCGCTGCTGGGCCCGGGTACCGACTTCACCGGAACGACGCCGCTGTACGGCCTGCCGCCGGGCGAGCAGGTGCACTACCGGGTGACGCTCGCCGACCCGGACGACCCGCGCCGCACCGGTCGGCCGGTGTACGGCGCCTTCCGGACCGCGCCCGCACGCCGACGGGACGGGGTGCGCTTCCTGTGGTCCGGTGACATCGCGGGCCAGGGGTGGGGCATCAACCCGGACATCGGGGGCTACCGGGTCTACGACGAGATGCGCCGCCTCGACCCCGACTTCTTCCTCTGCAGCGGCGACAACATCTACGCCGACGGGGTCATCGAGCCGCGTGTGACGCTGCCCGACGGACGTGTCTGGCGCAACGTCACCACCGAGGAGAAGGCGAAGGTCGCCGAGACGCTCGCCGAGTACCGGGGGAACTTCCGCTACAACCTGCTGGACGACAACCTGCGGAAGTTCAACGCGCAGGTGCCCTCGGTGATCCAGTGGGACGACCACGAGGTGCGCAACAACTGGTACCCGGGACAGATCCTCGACGACGTCCGGTACACCGAGAAGAACGTGGACGTGCTGGCGGCTCGTTCGACGCGGGCCTTCCGCGAGTACTTCCCCGTGTCGACCCTGCACGGCTCCCCGGGCGGGGACCGGGTCCACCGGGTGGTGCGGCACGGCCCGCTGCTCGACCTGTTCGTCCTGGACATGCGGACCTTCCGCAACGCCAACTCTCCCGGCCGTCAGCCCGACGACACCACCGGGATCCTGGGAGCCGCCCAACTGGAGTGGCTCAAGCGCGAACTGTCCGAGTCCCGGGCGGTGTGGAAGGTGATCGCCGCGGACATGCCCCTCGGACTGGTCGTCGCCGACGGCGCCACGGACTTCGAGGCCGTGGCGCAGGGCGATCCCGGGGCTCCGCTCGGCCGCGAACTGCAGATCGCGGAACTGCTCCGGTTCATCAAGCACCGCCGGATCACCGGCACGGTGTGGCTGACGGCGGACGTGCACTACACCTCGGCCCAGCACTACGCCCCCGAGCGGGCGGCGTTCAACGATTTCGCGCCGTTCTGGGAGTTCGTCACGGGACCGCTGGCGGCGGGCCAATTCCCTTCCAACGCCCTCGACGGCACGTTCGGCCCCGACCGGGTGTTCGTTCAAGCGCCCGATCGGGCGAACGTGTCGCCGATGGAGACACCGGCGCTGTTCGGTGAGGTCGACATCGACGGTGAGAGCGGCGAATTGACGGTGCGCCTCCGCGAGCAGGGCGGATCCGTGCTGTTCAGCAAGGCCCTTCAGCCCGGGCGAGTGGGGCAGTGAGCAGGGCGCGCCGGCATCCGGCCACGCGCCCGGCCATGGTCGCGGGCTCCACGCCCCCCACCGCCCCCATCTCGCTGAAAATCGCCTTGCCAACCGGCCAAAAACAGACGATAGGCGACTAGATCCACACTTAACCCATCGGTCACAAGGCGTTCGTGATCAGGCAACACCGCTCGGTCAGTGTGGGGTCATGACTGATGTGACCTCCGCGAAGAGTGCCCGCCGCCCCCACCACTGGCGGCGGGACCTCATTGAACTCGCCGCCCTGTTCACGGCCGTCGCCATCGCCGACGCGATCGCCAACCTGATCGGACACCAGCCGGGCGGCCCGTCCCTGCTCATCGCCGCGGCGGTGGCGCTGAGCGCCACCGCCGCGTTCCACACCTGGTGGGCGCGACGCCACAGCCACGCACCGCCGCCGCCGGATGCCGACGGCCCGGCCGCCGCGTACGAGCCCTCCGCGCAGAAGGTCACGGCGGCCGGCGCCCCGTCGCCCGGCTCCGCGGCCGACGCCGAGACGGTCCTGTGGCGGATGCGCACCACGGTCCGGGACGCGCCCGGCAGCCTGGCGGCGCTCTGCACCGTGCTGGCCCGCCACCGGATCGACATCCTGACCCTGCAGACGCACCCGCTGGCGGAAGGCACGGTCGACGAGTTCCTGCTGCGTGCCCCGGCCTCGCTGCCCGCGGCGCAGCTGACCCGGGCGATCTCCGAGGCGGGCGGCCGCTCCACCTGGATCGAGCGCGCGGACACCCATGATCTGGTGGACGCTCCGACCCGGGTCCTCGGCCTCGCCACCCGCACCGCCCTGGACGCCGCCGAACTCCCCCTGGCCCTGCGCCAGCTGCTGGGCCGGTGCACCATCCACTCGCTGCCCGCCGTGTCGGTCACCGGACGCGCCACCGGTGAGAGCGCGCCCGTGGAGGGGGTGCTGGAGGAGACGGTGATGCGGCTGCGTGACCCGTCGGGCGGCGTCATCACCGTCGAACGCCCCTATCTGCCCTTCACTCCGACGGAGTTCGCGAGGGCGCGCGCCCTGGTCGAGCTCGACGCCCGGCTCGGCCCCCGCGTCCCGCGCAGCGAGCACGTACTCACCCTGCCCGAGGGCAACGCGATCACCGTGCGCCGGGCGGACCGCGATGACCTCGAAGCGGCCCGGGCCATGCACGACCGCTGCTCGGAACAGACCCTGCGGCTGCGCTACCACGGACCGGTCCGCGACGCCGACCGCTATCTCGAACACCTGCTGAGTCCGCGCTTCGGGCGCACCCTCGCCGTGCAGACGGCCTCCGGCCGGACGGTGGCCCTCGGCCATCTCCTCTGGGACGGCGACGAGACCGAGGTCGCCCTGCTCGTCGAGGACGACTGGCAGCGCCGCGGCATCGGCTCCGAGCTCCTCGGCCGGCTGGTGGCGCTCGCCGTCGAGGCCGGCTGCGAGAGCGTCTACGCCGTCACCCAGGCATCGAACACCGGGATGGTCGCCGCGATGCGCGCGCTCTCGCTGCCGCTCGACTACCAGATCGAGGAGGGAACGCTCGTGATCACCGCCCGGCTGGGCGCGACTCCGGTACGTTCCCTGCCACCGTACGAGCAGGCTGAGCGCTGACCACCTGCCGCACGGGCGCCTCGCCGCTCAGGGCCTGGCACAGATCGGCCCACAGGTCCTCGACGTCCTCCAGCCCGACCGACATGCGCAGCAGACGGTCGCCGACCCCCGAGGCCTGCCGGTCTCCTTCGTCCACGATGCGGTGGCTGATGGAGGCCGGGTGCTGGATGAGTGTGTCCACACTGCCGAGACTGACCGCCGGCGTGATCAGGCGCACCGCGGCGATCACCCGGTGCGGGTCCCCGTACACCTCGAAGGAGACCATCGCACCACCCAGTTCCGGGTAGTGCACGCGGGCGATCCGCGGGTCGGCGGAGAGGCGGCGGGAGAGCTCCGCGGCGTTCGCGGACGCGGCCCGGACCCGCACCGGGAGCGTGGCGAGACCGCGCAGCAGCAGGTACCCCGCCATCGGGTGGAGCACCCCGCCGGTCGCGAACCGCACCTGGCGCAGCCGGGCCGCGAACTCCTCGTCACAGGCGACGACCCCTCCCATCACGTCCCCGTGGCCGCCCAGGTACTTCGTCGCGCTGTGCAGCACGATCCGGGCGCCGTGCTCGACGGGCCGCTGAAGGATGGGGGTGGCGAAGGTGTTGTCGACCAGCAGCGGCACCGAACCGCAGGAGTGGGCGACCGCCCGGATGTCCACTTCGGCGAGGGTCGGGTTCGCGGGGGTCTCGACGATCACCAGTCCCGTGTCGGGGCGGATCGCCTCGGCGATGCCCGCGGGATCCGTCCAGGTCACCTCCGTGCCGAGGAGCCCGGCACCGAGGAGGTGGTCACTGCAGCCGTAGAGCGGGCGCACGGCCACCACGTGGCGCAGCCCCATGCTCGCGCGGGCGAGCAGGACGGCGGTGAGCGCGGCCATCCCGCTGGCGAACGCCACGGCGCTCGCGGTCCCTTCGAGCCGGGCCAGGGCCGTCTCGAAACGGGCGGTGGTCGGGTTGTCGAGCCGCGCGTAGACGGGCGGGCCGTCCAGCCGGGCGCCCGTGGAAGCGAAGGAGTCGATCCGTTCCGCCTCCCCCCTGGAGTCGTACGAGGGGTAGGTGGTGGACAGGTCGATCGGCGGGGCGTGCAGGCCGAGAGCCGCGAGGTCCTCGCGTCCGGCGTGCACGGCTTCGGTGGCCTGCGCCCGGTACGGGGGTATCGCCGAGGGCGCCATCGAGGAGTGGTTGTCCATGCACCCCACTCTGAACAAGGACCGGCACGGGTGGTCCGAAGCCCGTGCTACGTTCGGCGAATGACCGATTCTGTCGCTCTCGACACGGTGGATCTGCACATTCTGCGGCTGCTGCAGAACGATTCCCGGACCACGTACCGCGAGCTCGCCGCCGAGGTCGGGGTCGCCCCCTCGACCTGCCTGGACCGGGTCACCAGGCTGCGCCGTACGGGCGTCATCCTCGGACACCAGTTGCGTCTCGATCCGGCCAGGCTGGGGCGCGGTCTGGAGGCGTTCCTCTCGGTGCAGGTCCGGCCGCACCGCCGGGAGCTCATCGGCCCGTTCGTCGACCGGATCAGGACCCTGCCCGAGTCGCGCGCCCTCTTCCATCTGACCGGCCCCGACGACTACTTGGTCCATGTCGCGGTGACCGACACCGCGGATCTTCAGCGCCTGGTCCTCGACGAGTTCACCTCGCGGCGCGAAGTGGCCCGCGTGGAGACGCGGTTGATATTCCAGCAGTGGGAGTGCGGTCCGCTGCTGCCGCCTTCGGCCCGGACGGCCGAGGGCGGTCCGGGTCAGGCCCATGGTGCCGATCGGTAGTGACGCGGAGGCCCTCCCCGTACGAGGATGTCCACATGTCAGACACTTCCAGCAGCGCGCTGCCCCGCCAGGTCGCCGACACCTATGTCGACGCGTTCATCGAACTCGACCCCATCTCCGGCACCTATCTGGGTGTCGCGGAGAGCTCGCGCCGCCTTCCCGACTTCTCCCCCGCCGGCCAGGAGGCACTGGCCGACCTCGCCCGCACCACACTCGCGCGGCTCGACCGCGCGGAGCAGCTTCCCGGCGCGGCCGACGACGCCGAGCGTCGCTGCGGCCGTCTCCTGCGTGAGCGCCTGACGGCCGAACTCGCCGTCCACGAGGCCGACGAGGCGTTGCGGGCCGTTTCCAATCTGCACTCGCCGGCCCACTCGATCCGTGAGGTGTTCACGGTGACGCCCACCGATACGGACGAGGACTGGGCGGCCGTCGTCGAGCGGCTCGGGGCGGTTCCGGCCGCACTGTCCGGCTATCGCGAGTCCCTCGCGCTCGGCCTGGAGCGGAAGTTGTACGGCGGTCCGCGCGCCACGGCGACCTTCATCGGCCAGCTCGACGAATGGGTCGGGGGCGACGGCACGAAGGGGTTCTTCCAGGACTTCGCCGCCGCCGGCCCGGACTCGCTGCGCGCCGAGCTGGACGCCGCCGCCGCGCAGGCCACCCGCTCGCTGGAGGAGCTGCGGGAGTGGATGCGCGAGGTGTACGCGCCCGCGATCGAGGGTGAGCCGGACACGGTCGGACGCGAGCGGTACGCCCGCTGGTCGCGCTACTTCAACGGAACCGACCTGGATCTCGACGAGGCGTACGCCTACGGCTGGTCCGAGTACCACCGGCTGCTCGCCGAGATGCGCACAGAGGCCGAGAAGGTACTGCCGGGCGCGGGTCCCTGGGAGGCGCTGGCCCACCTCGATGTGCACGGCAAGCACATCGAGGGCGTCGACGAGGTCCAGGCCTGGCTGCAGGGGCTGATGGACGAGGCGATCGAGGCGCTGGACGGGACGCACTTTGAACTCGCCGAGCGGGTCCGCAGGGTGGAGTCCCGGATCGCTCCTCCCGGCGGCGCCGCGGCGCCGTACTACACGGGTCCCTCCGAGGACTTCTCGCGCCCCGGACGCACGTGGCTGCCGACGATGGGCGAGACCCGGTTCCCGGTGTACGACCTGGTCTCCACGTGGTACCACGAGGGTGTGCCCGGTCATCATCTCCAGCTCGCGCAGTGGGCCCATGTCGCCGAGAGCCTCTCGCGCTACCAGGCCTCAATCGGCATCGTCAGCGCCAACGCCGAGGGCTGGGCGCTGTACGCGGAACGTCTGATGGACGAGCTGGGTTTCCTGCCCGACGCCGAGCGCCGGCTGGGGTACCTGGACGCCCAGATGATGCGGGCCTGCCGGGTGATCGTGGACATCGGCATGCACGCGGAGCTGGAGATCCCGGCCGACTCCCCGTTCCATCCCGGAGAGCGGTGGACGCCGGAGCTGGCCCAGGAGTTCTTCGGCAACCACAGCGGCCGGCCCGCCGACTTCGTGGAGAGTGAGCTGACCCGCTACCTCTCGATGCCGGGTCAGGCCATCGGCTACAAGCTGGGCGAGCGTGCCTGGCTGCTCGGCCGGGAGAACGCCCGCGCGGCGCACGGGGACGCCTTCGACCTCAAGTCCTGGCACATGGCCGCCCTGTCCCAGGGGCCGCTGGGTCTGGACGACCTGGTCGACGAGCTGTCGAAGCTCTGACCGGACCGCCGGCGGGCCCCGGACGTGGAGACCGGGCCCGCCGGACGGTGACGGCACCGGCCCGTTGCCGGCGACGGGCCGGGTCAGCGGGAAACGGTGCCGGCGAGGGACGGGTCAGCACCCGCAGTCGCCGGATGCCTCCGGTGCCGTGAGCGGGTCGGCGGTGCGCCGCTCGCGCCCCTCCCACGTCTCGAACTCGAAGCCCTCGCGCGCCCAGTACTCGAAGCCGCCGAGCATCTCCTTGACCTGGTAACCGAGTTCGGCGAGGGCGAGCGCTGCACGGGTGGCGCCGTTGCAGCCGGGGCCCCAGCAGTAGGTGACCACCGGCACGGCGGGGTCGAGGAGTCGGGGGGCCTGCTCGGCGATGAGCGCCGTCGGCAGGTGTACGGCCCCGGGAACGTGCCCCTGGTCCCAGGACGCCGCGGAACGGGAGTCGAGCAGGACGAAGCCTGGGTCCCCGTCGGCGGCCAGGGCCGCGGCGACGTCCGAGACGTCGGCGTGGAAGGCGAGCGAGGCGCCGAAGTAGGCGGCGGCCGCGGCCGGAGCCGCGGGCGGGACGCGCAGGACGGGGTTGATGGCGGGGGCGTGAGCGGCGGGCTGCGTAGTCATGGGGGAAATCTACGGTCGGCGGCTGCCCATCGGAAGGAGAGATCCCCGGCACATCACTTGATCTGCCGGGCTATCCCCTGTTTTCTTTTCGCATGACCGACTATTCCCCGGACGACACCGACTGGCGCATTCTGGACGTCCTGCAGGGCGAAGGGCGCGCGACGTTCGCCGAACTCGCGCGGGCCGTCGCGATGTCGCCGAGCGCCGTGACGGAGCGCGTCCGCCGTCTGGAGGACGCCGGGATCATCAGCGGGTACGCCGCGGTGGTCGATCCGGAGCGCCTCGGGCTGCCGGTGCTCGCGTTCGTACGGCTGCGGTATCCGAACGGCAACTACAAGCCGTTCCACGATCTCCTCGATACCACGCCGGAGATCGTGGAGGCGCATCACGTGACGGGCGACGACTGCTTCGTACTGAAGGTGACCGCCCGTTCCATGAAGCACCTGGAGGCCGTGTCCGGGAAGATCGGTGCCCTCGGGTCCGTCACCACCAGCGTCGTCTACTCCTCGCCGCTGCCGAGGCGGGCCGTCAGCCGCTGAGCCGCCGCCGGCCAGGGTGCCGGACGCCGGCCCTCACTCGCCGGCCCCGTCGGCGACCCGGTGCCGGACCGCCGACCCGTGCCGTTCCTTCACCACTTCGAGCTGGGCGGGGATGCGGCGGCGCAGATCGCCGACGTGACTGACGATGCCGACGCTGCGGTCCCGTTCGCGCAGCGAGTCCAGCACGTCGAGGACCTCGTCGAGGGTCTGTTCGTCCAGGCTGCCGAAGCCCTCGTCGATGAACAGGGTGTCCAGCCGCACGCCACCCGCCTCGTCGGTCACCACGTCGGCGAGACCGAGTGCCAGAGCGAGCGAGGCGAAGAACGTCTCGCCCCCGGAGAGCGTGGCCGTGTCGCGTTCGCGCCCCGTCCAGGCGTCGATGACGTGCAGCCCGAGTCCGGCCCGGCGGCCTCCCGCCCGGGCGTCGGAGTGGACGAGCTGGTAGCGGCCGGAGGACATCCGTCCGAGCCGGGCGGTGGCGGCCGCCGCCACCTGTTCGAGACGGGCCGCGAGCACGTACGACTCCAGCCGCATCTTGCGCTCGTTGTCCGCGGACGTGCCCGCGGTGAGTCCGGCGAGCCGAGCGACCCGTTCGTGCTCCAAGCGCACCGGCCCCAGAGCCCGCACCTCGTCGGCGGCGCGGCGGGAGAGCCTGGCGAGTTCGGCGCAGCGTTCCCGGGCCGCCGCGAGCGCCGCCGAAGCGTCCCGCAGCAAGCGCTCCGCCGTGTCGTACGCGCGCTGCGCCTCGTCCGGTGCGGCGGGCGGGCGGCGGGCGGCGGCACGGGCTCCGGTCTCGGCGAGCCGGTCGGCCACCGCGGCCGCCTCGGCCTGCCAGGCGTCGATACGGTGCTGGAGCGCGCGCTGTGCGGAGTCGGCGAGCAGGGTGTCCGCCGCGGCCTGCGGCGTGTCGAAGCCGGCCCGGAACGCGGCGTCCGCGAGCCGGTCGTCGGCCTCCTTGAGCCGCGCCGCCGCGGTCTCCTCCTCGCGCACCGTCGTGGCCGCCTCGACGAGCAGAGCGACCCGGTTCTGGAGCACGGCGGCGTGTTCCGTGACGCTGTCCGACTCGCCGCGCGCCTGCGCCAGCGCCTCGTGGAGGGCGGTCTGTTCCGCGTCGAGGCCCTCGCGGCGGGAGGTACGGGCCGCGGCCCGGCGCTCGGCCTGCTGCCGGTCCTCGGCCCGCTGGGCGTGCTCGCGTTCGGCCGCCGCCAGGGCCTCGCGTGCGGCATGCGTGCCGGCCGCGGTCCGATGGGTGTGCGCGTGCTCGCGGGTCAGTGTGTCCACGAGTGCGGCGAGCGCCTCGGCCGTCGGGTCGGCCGTCCCGCCCGCGTCCGGGTCCGCCGCGCTGTCGGCGCCTGCCGCCTCCACGGCCTCGGCCCGGGCCGCCGCGTACCGTTCGCGTACGGCTCCGAGGGCGTGCTCCGCCTCGGTGCGCGCCCGCTCGGCGCGCCGGTGGGCGGCCTGCGCGGCGTCCTCCGTCGCCTGGTCGACGTGGCCGTCTCCGGCGCGGGCCGGCCGCGGATGGTCGGCGGAGCCGCAGACCGTGCAGGGCCGGCCCTCGACGAGTTCCCGCGCGAGTTCGGCCGCGATGTCGCGCAGTCGTCGCTCCCGCACGTCGAGCCAGTGCTCATGGGTGTCCAGGGCCTGTTCCCGGGCCTCGCTCAGCCGGCGCTCGGCGCGGGACGCCTCTTCCGCCAGCGCGTCCCGCCTGCGGGCCGCGTCCAGACGTCGTCGGGCCGGGTCCAGCCGGCCGGCCAGGAGTTCGGCGCGGGTGGCGGCCTCCTGCGCCCCTTCGATCCGGGCCAGCAGCTCGCCGCGGGTGGCTTCCCAGCCGGCCAGCCAGCCCTCGGCGTCGCGGATCAGTTCGTCGTCCGCCCGGGCCTGGCGTTCCAGCGCGGCGCGTTCGCTGTCGATCTCCGCGCTGCGCCGCTCGGCGCGGCGTGCGGCGTCCAGTCCACCGAGCTCTTCGCGCAGTCTGCGTTCCAGAGCGGCCAGTTGCTCGGCGCCGGCGTCGGCCAGGCTGTCCGGCAGCCCCTTCCGGGACCGGTCGCGGGCCTCGCTCGCGCGCCGGTAGGCCCGTTCGGCTTCGTCACGGAGCTCCAGTGCCGGGGCGACGCGGTCCGCCCGGCGGGCGCGCGCGAGCTGTTCCCGGGCGTCCTCGTGTCCGGACCGGCCCGCCTCCGACGCGGCGGCGCGGCGCGTGGTCTCGGCGTAGCGCTGCTGGAGCGCGGCCAGTTCCCGTTCCGCGTCCAGGGTGCGCCGGGCGGCCGCGTGGCGGCTCTCGGCCGCGGCCAGCACCGCGGCGGCGATGTCGAGGCGTTCCCGCGCGCCGCTGCGGGCCGTCGCGGCCCACTCCAGCACGGCGTCGGCGAGCCCGGGCTCCCCCGGCTGCACGTGGGGCATCGGGGCTTCGCGCCCGGCGGGGCCGGCGGCCTGGGCGATCCGCTGGGCCAGGGCCAGGATCTGTTCGTCCCCCGCCCTGACCTGGTTCTCGGCGACGCGGCGCAGGTCGGCCAGCCGCTCCTCGACGGCGGCGAAACGACGGGTGTCGAAGAGCCTGCCCAGCAGCTTGCCGCGCGCCTCCGCGTCAGCCCGCAGGAAGCGCGCGAAGTCGCCCTGCGGCAGGAGCACCACCTGGCAGAACTGTTCCCGGCTCATCCCGATGAGCTGGGTGATCTCCTCACCGATCTCCTGGTGCGAGCGGCTCAGCGCCTGCCAGCCCTCCTCGGGGTCGTAGGCGCGCAGCCAGCTCTGTGCCTTCTCGGTGGTGTGGCCGCCGCCCCGCTTCTTGGGGCGGGGCTGGGCGGGGCGCCGGGTGATCTCCAGGCGGCGGCCGCCCACGGTGAGTTCGAGCCGGACCTCGGTGGGCAGGTCCGCGGGGGCGTGGTCGCTGCGCAGCGAGGTGCCGGGGCTCTGCCGGGCGCCCGGCACGGCCCCGTACAGGGCGTAGCAGACGGCGTCGAGGACCGAGGTCTTGCCGGCGCCGGTCGGGCCGTGCAGCAGGAAGAGCCCGGCTGCGGAGAGTGCGTCGAAGTCGATCTCCTGGGGGGCGCCGAACGGGCCGAAGGCCGTGATGCCGAGCCGGTGGAGCCTCATCGGTGCACCTCGCGCACGGCCTCGTCGACGCGCACGTGGTCGAAGGCGCTGCGCAGCACCGAGCGCTCCTGTTCGTCGGTGCCGTACCCGCCGCGGACATGGGCCACGAAGTCCTCCGCGATGCTCTGGTCGTCGCGGCCCCGCAGCCGCTGGGCGTAGGACGTGTGCGGGTCGTCGGGCGTCCGGTCCGGTTCGAGGACGAGGCTGAGCGTGTGGGGGAAGCGCTCGGTGAGACGGGCCATCGGTTCGGAGGGGCGGACGGGGTCGGTGAGGGTGGCCTCGACCCAGGAGTGCTGGTGCCGGTCGAGGGCGGGGTCGTCGAGGAGGGCGTCGAGCCTGCCGCGGAGCCGGGCGAGGGGGCGGGGCACCGGGCAGTCGACCCGCTCGGCGGCGATCGCGCCCGTGGCGTCGAGGTCGATCAGCCACATCGTCTTGCGGTGGGCGGCCTCCGAGAAGGAGTACGCGAGCGGGGAGCCGGAGTACCGGACGCGCTCGGTGACGGTCTGGCATCCGTGGAGGTGGCCCAGTGCGACGTAGTCGACGCCGTCGAAGACCCCGGCGGGGACGGCCGCCACTCCGCCGACGGTGATGTCGCGTTCGCTGTCGCTCGGCTCGCCGCCCGCGACGAAGGCGTGGGCGAGGACCACGGACCGGGTGGTGGCCGGCCGCCCGGCGAGATCGGCACGGACCCGGTCCATGGCGGCGGTCAGCACGGCTTCGTGCCCGGCCCGTTCCGCCTTGAAGACGTCCTTGACGAGTGCGGGTTCGAGATACGGGAGGCCGTAGAACGCCACGTCGCCGTGCGCGTCCGGGAGGACGACGGGGGTGGCGCACCGGGCCGGGTCGGTCCGCAGGTGGATGCCGGCCCGGCCGATGAGGCCCGCGCCGACACCCAGCCGCCGGGCCGAGTCGTGGTTGCCGGAGATCATCACGGTGGGCACGCCGTCGGCGGCGAGCCGGTGCAGCGCGTCGTCGAAGAGTTCCACGGCGGACAGGGGCGGCACCGCCCTGTCGTACACGTCACCCGCGACGAGGACGACGTCGACCTCCTGGTCGCGCACGGTGGCCACCAGGTGGTCGAGGTAGGCGGCCTGCGCCTCGTGCAGGGAGACCCGGTGGAACGACCGGCCCAGGTGCCAGTCCGATGTGTGCAAAATCCTCAAGATCCGGCTCCGACCTGCATGTTTCGCTTCCTCGTCCGCCGGGTCGGGTGCGCCCGCGCGTCACGCCGGTCCCGGCGCACGGCGACGGCGCCCCTCACCCCCGCGCTCCCCCGCCCCTGTTCCCTCACGCGCCACAGTCTCCCACCACCGGGGAAGCCGCCGGGGCCGCAGCCGGGAAGACGGCCCCCTCGGCTCCGCCTCCCCCGGCATGTGCGGACGACCGCACGGTCAGGAGTCCCCGTACGCCTCGTCGCCCAGTTCCAGTTCCGCCTCGCCCGCGGTGGCGTCGGCCAGCCATCGCCGGAATTCCTCGACCTCGGCGTCCGGCAGCCCGATCTCGATGGTCACCGCCTCCGCGTACCGGACCTCGCGCACGACGTGTCCGGTGGCGCGCAGTTCGTTCTCCAGCCGGCCTGCGCGCTGGTGCGCGACGGTGACCGTCGCGATCCGGAACCGTCGGCGGGTGAGCGTGCCGAGGGCGTCGAGCGCCTCGCCGACCACACCTCCGTAGGCCCGGATCAGTCCGCCCGCGCCGAGCTTCACCCCTCCGTAGTAGCGGGTGACGACGGCGACGACGTACCGCATCTCGCGACGGGTGAGCATCTGCAGCATCGGCACTCCGGCGGTACCGCCGGGCTCGCCGTCGTCACTGGCCTTCTGTACGGAGGCGTCGGCGCCGATCACGTACGCGAAGCAGTTGTGCGTGGCGGTCGGGTGTTCCCTGCGGACGCGGGCGACGAACTCCTGGGCCTCCTGCTCGGTGGCCGCGGGGGCCAGCGCGCAGATGAACCGCGACCGGTTGATCTCGGCCTCGTGCACGCCCGCGCGGGCGACGGTGCGGTACTGGTCCTGCATCCGGTCACCCTATGCGCAGCCGCGGGAATGGTCCGGAGCGGGCGTCCGTTGTGCGGATCATGTACGCAGACACGGAGACGATCCGCAGGGTTCTCAAGGAGACGGGCGACACGTGGGCGGTGGTGGGGCTGTCCGGCAACCGCTCCCGCGCGGCCTACCGGGTGGCCGAGGTGCTCCAGCGCTTCGGCAAGCGGGTGGTGCCCGTCCATCCCAAGGCGGAGCGCGTCCACGGCGAGGAGGGCTATGCCTCCCTGGCCGACATCCCCTTCCCGGTCGACGTGGTGGACGTCTTCGTGAACAGCGAGCTGGCCGGCGCGGTGGCGGACGAGGCGGTCGCGATCGGCGCTTCGGCGGTCTGGTTCCAGCTCGGCGTGATCGACGAGGAGGCGTACGCGCGCACCAGGGCGGCCGGGCTGGACATGGTCATGGACCGCTGCCCCGCCATCGAGATTCCCGCGCTGATCGCGTAGCCGGTGTGCTCGAAGCCCCATCCGGCGCCCTGGGGGCGGACGGCGACGCTGCGCCGGCACTCACCGGACGGCCCACCGGCGCCCGTTCACATGTGCGGGGTATCACACCCCGCTCCGGCCTGGGAGAATGACCGGCTGTGAGTGCTGCCCACGCCGCGAGCGTGTCCACCCTTGCGCACGACCGGCGCCGCCTGGCCGCCCAGCTGACCTCACTGGGCGTCGAGCGGGGCGGCGTGCTGTTGGTGCACGCGTCCCTGCGCGCGGTCGGAGCGGTGGACGGCGGCGCGGATACGGTCGCCGCCGCCCTGCGGGATGCGCTGGGCCCCGGGGGCACGCTGGTGGTCCCGGCCTTCACCCCGGAGAACTCGGACACCTCCGCGCACTATCAGGCCCGGGTCCGCGGACTCGGCGATCGGGAGCGGGAGGCCGTCCGGACGGCGATGCCCGCGTTCGACCCGGCCACCACCCCGGCCCCGTCGATGGGCCGGCTGTCCGAGACGGTGCGCCGGACTCCCGGCGCCGTCCGCAGCGCGCACCCGCAGACCTCCTTCGCCGCCTCGGGTCCGCTGGCCGGCCACGTGGTGGAGGGCCATCACCCGGACTGCCACCTGGGCGAGGACTCACCGCTGGCCCGCCTGCACGGACTCTCGGCCCAGATCCTGCTGCTCGGCACCGGTTTCGGCTCGTGCACCGCCTTCCACCTCGCCGAGTACCGCGTTCCGTCCCCGCCCCGCCGCACCTACCGCTGCGTCGTGCGGGACGGCGGCGGGCGCCGGTGGTGGGAGTACGAGGACGTGGCCCTGGACGACAGCGACTTCACGGCGCTGGGCGCGGACTTCGAACGGTCCGGCCACGGCACGGCCGTCCGCACCGGCCCGGTGGGATCCGCCCCGAGCCGCCTGTTCGAGTTCGCGGCCGCCGTCGAGTTCGCGTCACAGTGGTTGCCGGCGCACCGCTCCGGCGAGCCCGCTTAGCCGTCTAACGGGCGGGAGGGCAGCCTCAGCCTCCGACGCCGAGACCTTCGACGACCACGGCGCCCGGCAGCGCCGCCAGGGCCTTGCCCGGCATGATCAGCTTGCCCCGGCGGGTGCCGCTTCCGATGAGGACCCACTCCTCGTCGATGACCGCCGGGTCGATCAACAGCGGCCAGCCGTCCGGGAGTCCGACGGGTGTGATGCCGCCGTACTCCATACCCGTCTCGCCGACCGCCGTGTCCATCGGGGCGAACGAGGCCTTTCGAGCGCCCAGTTGCCTGCGGACGGCGCCGTTCACATCGACACGGGAGTGGGAGAGGACGAGACAGGCGGCCAGGCTCACCTCGCCGCCGCGCTTGCCGGCCACCACGACGCAGTTGGCCGACCGGCGCAGCAGACCGGCCCCGTGGTGCGCGACGAAGGCCGCCGTGTCGGCGATCTCGGGATCCGTGTCGACATGGATGATCTGCTCCGAGGGGACCCCGCCCCAGCCCTCTCGTACCGCCCGGGCCACCGGGGCCGTGAGGAGTTCGAGGCGGTCGGCGGCGGGGCGGGCGTCCTCGAAGGAGCCGATGGGGGCGCGCATGCGCGCCACGCTAACAGCGCGCGTGGCCCTGTCCGTCGGGCGTCTCATCTGACGGGCGGGCGGGTGTCTCATCTGACGGGCGGGATGGATACGGCCATCGTGGCGTCGACGGGCTCGGAGCCCTCGTTGCGGTAGGCGTGCGGGTGGTGCGCCTCGAAGGTGGCGGAGGTGCCGGCGGGCACGGTGTACGGGGTGCCGTCGACGACGAGGGTGAGGGTGCCCGCGGTGACGTGGAGGAGTTCCACGGTGCCTTCGGGGTGCGGGTCGGATTCGCTGCCCTCGCCGGGCATCAGGTGCCAGGACCAGAGTTCCAGCGGGCCCCGGGCGTCGGCTCCGACCAGCAGGGCGGTGGAGCTGCCCGCCTCGGTGGACCACATGCGGACGGCCTGGCTCTCGTCGACCAGGCGGACCGGCGCGCCCTGTTCGTAGTCGAGCAGGGTCGTGATGCTGATCCCCAGCGCGTCGGCGAGCTTGACCGTGGTGCCGACGCTGGGGTTGGTGCGGGCCTGCTCGATCTGGATGATCATCCCCCGGCTGACCCCGGCACGGGAGGCCAGGGCGTCCAGGGTGAAGCCCCTCTCGCCGCGCCAGCGCTTGAGGTTCCGGGCGAGGGACTGGGTCAGCTGGTCGAGATCCGTCACATTCAGTCCAATATTTTGTCTTGCAGTCGAAGATAATGAACTACGGTGTGGTGTACCCACTCGTTCATCGCACTGTACTGCGAGGCCGCTGATGACCGCACTGTTCGCCCTGGCAACCAGCCTGTTGTGGGGGCTCGCCGACTTCGGCGGCGGGGTGCTGACCCGACGCCTGCCCGCGCTCACCGTGGTGGTCGTCTCGCAGGCGGTCGCGGCGGTCGTGCTGGGCGTCCTCGTGATCGCGACCGGCGGCTGGAGCGAAGCGGACGGCCGGCTGTGGTTCGCCGTGGCGGCGGGTGCGGTGGGGCCGGTGGTGATCCTGAGCTTCTACAAGGCCCTGGCGCTCGGCCCGATGGGCGTGGTGTCACCCCTCGGATCGCTGGGCGTCGCCGTCCCGGTGAGCATCGGACTGGCCGTCGGCGAGCGTCCGGGACTGCTGCAGGGCGCCGGGGTGGCCGTCGCCGTGGCCGGCATCGTGATGGCGGGCGGGCCGCAGCTGCGCGGGGCCCCGGTGCAGCGTCAGGCGGTCCTGCTGACCCTGTTCGCGGCGTTCGGCTTCGGGGCCGTGATGTCCCTCATCGCGGAGGCGTCCACCACGGTGACCGGACTGTTCCTCTCGCTCTTCGTCCAGCGGGTCGTCAGTGTCGCGCTAGGCGGCGCCGCGCTGTACGTCTCCGTGCTGCGCGGGGCCCGCGCCCTGCCCGAGGAGGGCGGCGCCGCCGTGGTGGCCGCCGCGCTGCCGGCGCTGACGTTCGTGGGTCTCGCCGATGTCGCGGCCAACGGCAGCTACGCGATCGCCGCACAGCACGGGCCGGTGACCGTCGCCGCCGTGCTCGCCTCGCTCTACCCGGTGGTCACGGCCCTGGCCGCGCGGGGAATCCTCGGGGAGCGGCTGCGCGGGGTACAGGCCGCGGGAGCCGGGCTCGCCCTCCTGGGCACGGTGCTGCTCGCGACAGGATGACGGGCCGGGGGGAGCCAGAGGCCGCCGACGCGAGGGCGCTCTCGCTCGGCGCACCGCCGAGCGACCTCAGCTCGTGCGCGGCGGCACCACCCGACGGCCTCAGCTCTCCTCCAGCTCCGCCACGGCCAGCAGTTGTTCGGGGGTCACGCCCGCCGGGATCGGGATCGGGGCCGGCGTCCGCAGGGGAGGCTGCCATCCCTTCTCGGCGTCCCAGCTCCGTACGACCCGGGCGGGCGCCCCGGCCACCACCGCGTGGTCGGGCACCTCGCCCCGTACCACCGCCCCCGCGGCCACCACCACGTTGCGGCCGAGCGTGGCGCCCGGGAGGATCACCGCTCCGGTGCCGATCCAGCAGCCGGGGCCGATGGTCACGGGCTCCATCCGCGGCCACTGCTTGCCGACCGGCTGCCCGGGGTCGTCGTAGCTGTGGTTGGTCGAGGTGATGTAGACGTACGGTCCGCAGTACGTGTCCGAGCCGATCGTCACCGTGGTGTCCGCGACCACATGGCTGCCGCGGCCCAGCACCACTCCGTCGCCGAGCGTCAGGACGGTGTCGGATCCGAGGTCGAGGCCCGGCATGAGCCCCGCGGTCAGGGTGACCTGTTCGCCGATGATGCAGTGGGCGCCCAGCTCGATCCACGGCTCGCCGAACACCGTGCCCTGCGGGAAGGCCAGCCGGGTACCCTCGCCGATTTTCCTGAACCGCAGCCCGCCGGGACGTGCCGCGGTGATCGCACCCGTCTCCTGCACCCAGCGCCGGCACCGGTGGAAGGCACCGGACAGGGCGCGCCGCCGCCAGGCGGTCAGGGAGGAGAACGTGTTTCTGTTCTTCGGCACCCGCACACGGTAGTCGGCGGGCCCTGGGGCGGCGGCCGGACCGGCCTGTGATCTTCACCCCACCGGATCACGCGGCGGCTCCCGCGTCGCATACCGTTTGCCGGGCGGGCCGTACGACGGCGTTCGGACGGCCGCGATCCACGGCACCGGAGCTCGGAGGGACGCGCGATGGCAGAGCAGGCGTTGATCACGGCCATGGGCGGCAAGGAGCCGGTCATCGACGCGGATGCCTTCACCGCACCGACCTCGGTCGCGATCGGGGACATCACGATGGCCGCGGGATCCAGCCTCTGGTACCACGCGGTGCTGCGGGCCGACTGCGGCCCGATCGTCATCGGCGCCGACTCCAATATCCAGGACAACTGCAGCGTCCACGTCGATCCGGGATTCCCCGTCACGGTCGGGGAGCGGGTCTCGGTCGGGCACAACGCCGTGCTGCACGGCTGCACCGTCGAGGACGACGTGCTGGTCGGCATGGGCGCCACCGTGCTCAACGGCGCCCACATCGGCGCCGGTTCGCTGATCGCCGCCCAGGCCCTCGTCCCGCAGGGGATGCGAGTGCCCCCGGGCTCGCTGGTCGCGGGCGTGCCCGCCAAGGTCAAGCGGCAGCTGACCGAGGAGGAGCTCGAAGGCATCAGGTTCAACGCCGTCGGATACGTGGAGCTGGCCAAGGCCCACCGACAGGCGCACGAGGACTGATCACCCGGCCCCGGCCGGACGGCCGGGGCCCGCCCCCGTCAGTCGGCGACCGGTACGGCCGACGGTTCGGACGCGGCCTCGGCCGCCTCGGCCCGCGCGGCCGCCTTCTTGGCCCGGTTCTTGAGGATGAGCATCGAGGCGAGCCCGATCAGGACCGCGATCGCCAGCCCCAGGTACGAGAACCGCTTGAGCCAGGCCTCCGCGACGACACCCACCGAGTAGATGACGGCCGTGGTGCCGCCCGCCCAGGCGATCCCGCCGAGCACGTTGGCGATCAGGAACTTCCAGTAGGGCATGTGCAGCACGCCGGCGAGCGGTCCGGCGAAGATGCGCAGCAGTGCGACGAAGCGGCCGAAGAAGACCGCCCACATGCCCCACTTCTGGAACGAGCGCTCCGCCATGGCGATCTGGCTCTCGCCGAAGTGCCGGGGGAACTTCCCGCCCAGCCAGGCGAGCAGCGGCCGTCCGCCCTTGCGGCCGATGGCGTATCCGATCGAATCGCCGATCACCGCCCCGGCCGTGGCGCAGGCGCCCAGGATCCACGGATTGATGCCGTCGTGGCTGGCGGCCAGCAGGGCCGCGCTGATCAGCACGATCTCGCCGGGCAGCGGAATGCCCAGGCTCTCCAGCCCGATGACGACGCCCACCAGGACGTACACGCTGATAGCGGGGACGGTCTCCAGCCACTCCTGGATGTGCAACGCCGGTTCCTCCGTAGTGATGGCCTCATCGCCCGCCGGACCACTCCTCGGCGCACGCCGGAAGCCTACCGGTCGCCGCGTCGCGGCGGGCAGTGCGAAGGGCCGGTACGGGGTGGGCCCGCTGCGTCGCGGGCCCACCCCGTACCGGCCCTGCCGGCCGCCCCGTTCCCTCCCGGATGCGGAGCGGCCCTGCCCGGGTTCCGCGGTGTCAGGCGTGCGGGCGCAGGGTCCAGATCACGGTCATCTCACCGGTCACGGCGCCGTCCGCGCGCCGGATCTCGATGGCCACCGGGAATTCGGGGCGACCGCCGGCGTCGAGTTCGGCGACGACGTCGGCCACCGGACGGCCGAGGGTGGCGGTCGCGGTGACCTCGCCCATCGCCAGCTTCTTGTAGGCGATCTGGGCGTTCACCGCGAGCGGGACGGCCCGCGTCAGCTGCTCGCCGAACGCCGCCATGACGATGGCCCCGCTCGCCGACTCCGCGAGTGTGAACATGGCGCCGGCGTGGGGGCCGCCGACGTGGTTGTGGAAGTCGGGCTGGTCCGGCATGCGGACCACCGCGCGGTCGGCTGTGGACTCGAGGAATTCCAGGTTGAGGGTCCGGACCATCGGGACCGACGCGGCGACCATGTCGCCCGCGGTCATCTGTTCAGCGCTCATGGGCCAGATGTTACTCACGAGTAGTGGTGTTTGGCCATGTCTCCGAAGCGATGCGCCCGCGCCCCGCCCGCATCTCCTTCACCGTCCGCTCACGGGGGCGGCCGTAGCCGCCCGGCCGGCGCCCCTCTATCGTTACTCGCCATGTGGCCAGGACAGCAGCCGCCCGGGGGCGAGCAAAACCCGCAGGACCAGAACCAGAACCCGTACCAGCAGCCGGGTTACCAGCAGCCGAACCCGTATCAGCAGCCGGGTTACCAGCAGCCCGGTGGGGAGCAGCAGCCCGGGTACGGCTACCCGCAGCAGGGCCAGCCCGGGCAGCAGCCCGGGTACGGCTACCCGCAGCAGGGCCAGCCGGGATACCAGCAGCCCAATCCGTACCAGCAGCCGACCGTCCCGCAGTACGCGGTGCCCGGTCCGCCCGGAGGTCCCCAGCCCGGCAACGACAAGAAGAAGACGACCGTCGTCGCCATCGTGGCGGCGATCGCGGTCGTGGTGGCCGCGGCGGTCACCGGTGTCGTCGTGCTGAACAAGGACGACGACAAGAAGGAGGGCAAGAACGTCGCCGACGACAAGAAGTCGTCCGCGCCCGCCAAGCCCTCCGACGCCGCGTCCTCGCCCGAGGCGAACCCGCGCGGCACCGACGGCGACGCCAAGCCGCTGATCGCGGGCTGGAAGGTCGTGACCAACCCCAAGTGGGGCACGCAGTTCGACGTGCCCGGCGACTGGGAGGTCGGGTCCCCCGGCACGTTCTCGTACTTCGAGGACGACGCCAAGGACGACGGCTCGCCGCTCATCGGCTTCTCCGCCCCGGCGGACCTCAAGAAGAAGTGGTGCGTCGACGACTTCGACAAGGACGGCACCAAGGAGAACTACAGCCTCGCCGGCACCGGCACCCGCGGCGCGGAGGGCGCCACGGACGCCGCCCTGAACGCCCGGAACGAAGCGGGGACCTGGGCGTGGGGCGCGTACGCCCAGCACATGCCGAAGAAGACCATCAAGATCAGCAAGGCGAAGCAGTACACCACCAAGTCGGGACTGACGGGCAGCGTGGTCACCGCCACCGCCCCGAACGTCACGAAGAAGAAGAAGTGCGACAGCGACGGGAAGACCATCGCCTTCACCTTCAAGAACAGCAGCGGGGCCTTCTCCTCCTGGGTGCTGTACGCCGCCGCCGGTGTCGAGGGCGAACTGCCGGACGCGACGATCCAGAAGATTCTGAGCACCGTGAGGCTGGTGAAGATCACCGAGTCCTGACCGGACGGGGACGATCCCGCGGCGCGTCCCGGTGGGACTGACTGGCGGGAACGGCCCGGCGGGAACGCATTTGGCACAACGGGCCCGCTGCCGCGATAGTCCCTGAGTGACTGACGCAGCCGATCCCGCCCCCCTCCCGGACCGCCCCGCCCCGGCGGGCCGCAACTACCGGCTGCTGACCGCCGCCGCGATCATCACGGGCCTGGGCACTCATGGCGCGCTGATCGCGGCGGCGTTCGCGGTTCTGCAGGCGGGCGGGGACGGCGGGGACGTCGGTCTGGTGGCCGCCGCCAGGACCGCGCCGCTGGTGCTCTTCCTCCTGATCGGCGGCGCGATCGCCGACCGGCTTCCGCGCCACCGCGTGATGGTCGCGGCCAACGCCCTCAACTTCCTCTCCCAGGGCGCCTTCGCCTGGCTGGTCCTGGCCGGCGCCCCCCAGCTCTGGCAGATGATGCTGCTGACCGCTCTGTGCGGCACCGGGCAGGCCTTCTTCAACCCCGCGGCCGAGGGCATGCTGATGTCCAGCGTCAGCGGTGAACAGGCCGGCCGGGCCTTCGCCCTGTTCAGGATGTCCATGCAGGGCGCGGCCATCGGCGGCGCGGCACTCGGCGGGGCCATGATCGCCGCGATGGACCCGGGCTGGGTGCTGGCCGTCGACGCCGCGGCCTTCGCCGTGGCGGGTGCGCTGCGCGCCTTCCTCGACGTCAGCCACATCCCCTCCCGGGAACCGGGCGGCGGTCTGCTCGCAGATCTGCGGGAGGGCTGGCAGGAGTTCACCGGGCGCCCCTGGCTGTGGGCCATCGTGGCGCAGTTCTCCGTGGTCGTCGCCGCCGTCGGGGCGGCGGAGGCGGTCTACGGGCCGCTGGTCGCCCGGGACGAGCTCGGGGGCGCCCGGCCGTGGGGTCTGGCGCTCGCCGCCTTCGGTGTCGGCACGGTCGCCGGGGGCCTGCTGATGGTGCGGTGGAAGCCGCGTCGGCTGCTGCTCGCCGGAACGCTCTGCGTCTTCCCGCTGGCGCTGCCCTCGGCCGGGCTCGCCGTCCCGCTGCCGGTGACGGGGCTCTGCGCGGTGATGTTCGTCAGCGGGGCGGCCATCGAGGTGTTCGGCGTCTCGTGGATGACGGCGATGCACCAGGAGATCCCGGAGGAGAAGCTGTCCCGGGTCTCGGCGTACGACTGGTTCGGCTCGGTCGCCATGGTGCCGGTCGCCACCGCGCTCGCGGGTCCGGTGGAGTCGGTGGTCGGACGCAGTGCGGCCCTGTGGGGCTGCGCGGGGCTGGTCGTGCTGGTCACCGGCGCGGTGCTGTTCGTCCCGGACGTCCGCAACCTGACCCGCCGGACCTCGTCCACCGAGGTGCGGGCCGTGATCCCGCCGGTGTCAGCCGATGCTGAAGGCGCCGTCGGGCGGCTCGGGTGAGGCGACCGCCTCGTCGTCGCCGACGGGTCGGGCGCCCTTGAGGAGAGCGGCCACCGCGTCGCCGTACTCCACCCGGGCGGGAAACGCGTCGGCGGCGCAGCGCCGGGTCAGGGCGGCCGTGTCCAGGGGGGACCGCGACGCGACGAGGACGATGTTGCCGAAGCGCCTCCCGCGCAGCACCCCGGGCTCGGCGATCAGTGCCAGCTCACCGAAGACGGTCGCGAAGGTGGCCAGCTGTGAGCGCAGGAAGCCGAAGGGCGCGCCGTCCGCCAGGTTGGCCGCGTAGATCCCGTCCGGGCGCAGAGCCCGTGCCGCGGCCTGCGCGTAGGGCACGGACGTGAGGTGGGCGGGCACCCGGGAACCGCCGAAGACGTCCGCGATCACCAGGTCCACCGTCCCGGGAGCGGTCTCCTCCAGCTGCTTGCGGGCGTCCACGCCGTGCACGGTGATCCCGCTGCGGTCCGGCAGCGGAAGGTGCCCGGTGACGAGGGCGAGCAGCGCGCGGTCCGCCTCGGCGACCTCCTGCCGGGAACCGGGCCGGGTCGCGGCGACGTAGCGGGGCAGGGTGAGCGCTCCTCCGCCGAGGTGCAGGACGTCCAGCGGGGAGCCCGGTGCGGCCGCGCAGTCCACGACGTGGGCGAGCCGTCGCGCGTACTCGAATTCGAGGTGCTCGGGCGCGTCCAGGTCGACGTACGACTGGGGAGCGCCGTCGACCGTGAGGAGCCACGCGCGCTCCCGGTCCACGTCGGGGAGCAGCCTGGCGGTGCCGTGGTCCACGTCGCGCACGACGGGTATCGACTCGTTCACTCCCCATTGTGCTGGGTGGGGCCGGCTGTTCCCGACCGTGAGCCGGGCGGCAGCGACGCCCGCCGCCGTGCGCAAGGCGGCGGGGCCCGCCTCCCGTGGGTACGGGAGGCGGACCCGGGAACGGCCCTGCGCCTCAGAGCAGTCCGGTGACGGTGCCCGCGCCGACGGTGCGGCCGCCCTCCCGGATGGCGAAGCCCAGACCCGGCTCCAGCGGCACGTCACGGCCCAGCTCGACGGTCATGGTGACCGTCTCACCGGGGCGCGCGACCGCCGCCGCCCCGAGGTCCACGTCGCCGACGACATCGGCGGTGCGGATGTAGAACTGCGGCCGGTAGCCGGTGGTGACCGCCGTGGTGCGGCCCCCCTCCCGCCCCGACAGGACGTACACCTGCGCGGTGAAGCGCCGGCTCGGGGTGACGCTGCCGGGCGCCGCCACGACGTGCCCGCGTCGCACCCGGTCGCGCTCGACCCCGCGCAGGAGCAGGGCGACGTTGTCGCCGGCCTCGGCGGACTCCATCGGCTTGCCGAAGGTCTCCAGACCGGTGACGACCGTCTCGATGTCCGCGCCGAGCACGGACACCCGGTCGCCGACGCGCACGGTGCCGCGCTCCACGGCGCCCGTGACGACCGTGCCCCGGCCGGTGATGGTCAGGACGTTCTCCACCGACAGCAGGAAGGGCGCGTCGGTGTAGCGCACCGGCATCGGCACGTATGTGTCGACCGCGTCGAGCAACGCCTCGACGGCCGCGGTCCAGCGCGGGTCCCCCTCCAGCGCCCGCAGACCCGATACCCGCACGACGGGCACGGTGTCGCCGCCGTACCCGTGCGCGGACAGCAGCTCGCGCACCTCCAGCTCGACCAGGTCGGTGAGCTCGGGGTCGCCCGCGTCCGCCTTGTTGAGGGCGACGACGATGTGGTCGACGCCCACCTGACGGGCGAGCAGCACGTGCTCCGCGGTCTGCGGCATGATCCCGTCCAGCGCGGAGACGACGAGGATCGCCCCGTCGAGCTGGGCGGCGCCGGTGACCATGTTCTTGATGTAGTCCGCGTGGCCGGGCATGTCGACGTGGGCGTAGTGGCGGGTGCCGGTCTCGTACTCGACGTGCGCGATGTTGATGGTGATGCCCCGCTGCGCCTCCTCCGGGGCCCGGTCGATGCGGTCGAACGGGATGTAGGAGGTGCTGCTTCCGGCGCGGTCGCTGAGGACCTTGGTGATGGCGGCGGTGAGGGTGGTCTTGCCGTGGTCGACGTGGCCCATGGTGCCGATGTTGAGGTGGGGCTTGGTGCGCACGTATGCCGTCTTGGGCATGGTTCATTCCTTGCGATACGAAGCTGTGTGAGGGGACCCCGGGGCCCGGCCGACCCTCCCCTTGCGGGGTCCGCCGGACAGTCGGGGGAGGGTCAGCTTCGGGTGCCGCCGAAGGGCGCTGCGGCAGCGCCGAAGGCTGCCGCGACCACTGCTGCGAGAGGGCTCACGGCAGCCTTCGGCGTGTCCGCGACTGCGGACTGCGCTGCGAGGAAGGCGTACCGGAACATGGCTCGATCATGTCCGACGGCCGCCGGACCGTCGAGCGAATTTCCACGGGCGGTACGGAGGTTGGGCCCCGCCCGCCTGATCCCGGGTGCGGGCGGCCTGGTCCGGCCTCACAAGGAGCGGGCGGGGGCTTGGCGACGGACGGCGGAGCGCCTTCGGCACGCACGGTCCTGAGACCCGCTCCGGGACCGGCGGGGCTGTCCACCCCGGGGGGCGTGCCGGCGACGTGGCCGCGCGCGGGGCGACGCCTGAAGTCGGCCTGGCCCGGGCGGCCTCCCGTGGAAGCGGCGAGGCCGGCGCGTCCGTGAGCGAGCGAGAGCCGCGACGGCCGGCGGGCGTCGATCGTCACGGCGCGGGCAAGGTGGCCGGCACACCGCCGTCGGCGCCATGGGCGCACCCGGGTCCCCGGTCAGCTCCCCCACGGTCCTCGGACACGGCAGCACGTCGACTTCGATGGACAGGGCGCCCTCGCAGCACCGCCTCAAGCGCCCGTGTGACCGGGGCGTGCGTCACAGGACGCGTCGGCGGCGAGCGTCTGTCCCCCGTGGTCGTCAGTCGCGTCCTCGGCGCTGAGGGACCGTAGATCAGCGTCCAGCAGACGTATCAGCTCACCCACCCGTCCGCCGCCACCGGGCGGCGCAGGGAACCGCTTGAGGACGTCAACGACGACCGGAGTCGCCTGACTCACCGCCCGCCGAAGGTGTGCGGCACCCACGCTCCGGTCGTCGCCGGCGACGAGTTCGGCCGCTCTGGCCGCGTAGGCGCCGGCTCCGAGGATGTGCTTGACCTGGGTGGCTTTGGCCAGCGGATGCAGATAGGCGGCGCCCGCCGCAGACATCGCCGCCCACGCGGCCTCGCGCGCCGCCGCACTGCGGGCACTCTTGGCTGCCTTGAGGGCGGCCGATGCCGTGTCGCGCAGGGACTTGCCGCGCTCGCCACCCCGAGCGAACGCCCATGCGGCACCGACAGCGTCTCGGGGTCGCGCGTCATCCGGCTGTTCGGCCTCGAATATCCCGAGCGCCGTCCCCGCGCACGCCGCTGCGAACGCGGTGACCTCACGGAGGTCTTGCTTGCTCAGAACGATCTCGTTCGCTTCCCCTGTCATGGACCCATCCTCGGCCACTGCCCCGAGCAGGAAGGCGTCATGGCCCACAAGCCCGGCGGAGAGAGGCAGTTGCAGTTGCCTCTCAGCCTCCCGAGATGTCTCCGATGTGCTTGACGGCCTCTCGAACGGTCAGGGGCGCCAGCCGGTCCCGGGCGCCGTCGACGAAGTCCCGTACGGCCCGCGGGTCCGTCTTGGCGTACTCGCGCAGGGCCCAGCCGATCGCCTTGCGGATGAAGAAGTCGGGGTGGTCCGCGCGGCGCAGGCAGTGGGCGAAGAGCCGGTGCGCGTCGGTGGCTTCCCCGAACCGGAGCTGGTGCAGGAGCGCCGTGCGGACGAGCCAGAGGTCGTCGTCCTCGATCCACTCGTCCATGGCCGGCCGGAGCCCCGGGTCGGCGGCCACCAGCGGTCCCGCGACATGGGCGGCGAGGACGTCGACGGTGTCCCACCAGGGAACGGTGGTGACCAGATGACGCAGGACCGGTACGAATCCGGAGGAACAGCGCGCGACGTGGCGGCGCAGGTAGTCGGCGGCGAAGTAGTGGTATTCGCGCTCGGGCAGGGCCCAGCAGCGCAGCGCGATCGCGGTGCAGTCCGTCTCCCGGGGCCGTGCGGTGCCTTCGAGGACGACCCGGGACAGAGCCCGGCGGCGGGGCATGGGAATGCCGAGGAACGGTGCGACGTGCTTCATGTAAGCGGCGGCCGAGCGGGCGCGCGCGGGGTCGGCGGCCGTCGGATACAGCAGAGTCAGCCGCTCCAGGACCGTGTCGGCGAGAACGCTGCGGGGCGGTCCGGGGGCCGGTTCGGCACTGTGGCTCATCACCATGACATTACGGCGATCACACCCGGCTGTCGGTTAGTCTCCCCGAATGCTCGACCCCGTCCCCGCCACCCGCCCCGCCGGTAGCCTCGCCGTGCGGTGCACGCGCGTGCTTCAGTCGCCCTGGTCCCGGCTCTCCCTGCTCGTGGCGGTTCTGCTGGCCGCCGCGACGACGATGCTGC
The DNA here is from genome assembly GCF_004795105.1 of Streptomyces sp. A0642. Classification (GTDB taxonomy): domain Bacteria; phylum Actinomycetota; class Actinomycetes; order Streptomycetales; family Streptomycetaceae; genus Streptomyces. Next base: position 384,743 of record NZ_SSBL01000004.1, read on the forward strand.
TCCTGGAGCCCCAGCGGCTGCTGACCTCGGGCTGGCCGGCCCAGCTGAGCGGCGGGACCGCCGCGACCGTGTTCTTCGGCCTCGCGTACGGCGTCTGCACGGTGGCCTTCGTCCCGAGACCCCTGCTGAATCTCGCCGCCGGTGCGCTGTTCGGCTCGCAGGCGGGGCTGGCGGCGGCTCTGGCGGGCACGGTCCTGGGCGCGGGCATCTCGTTCATGCTCGGCCGGGTCCTGGGCCAGGAGGCGCTGCGTACGCTGCTGCGCGGGCGCTGGATGCGGGCGGCGGACGGTCAGCTGAGCAGGCACGGGTTCCGCTCGATGCTGGCGCTGCGGCTGTTCCCGGGAGTGCCGTTCGCCGCTGCCAACTACTGCGCCGCGGTCTCGCGCATGGGGTACCCGCCCTTCCTCTTCGCGACGGGCCTCGGATCGATCCCGAACACCGCCGCGTACGTCATCGCGGGAAGCGAGGCCGCCTCGCCCACCTCACCGGCCTTTCTGGCCGCGATGGGGTTCATCGTGCTGACGGGGGCCGGCGGGGCCGTCGTCGCCTGGCGCCGGCGCCACAGGCTGAGCGCGGAGTGATGCGGGGGCAGTCGTCACTGCGTTCACATGGGGGCGATACGCTGCCCGCGACCGACTGACGATCTCGGGCCCGGTGCGGCCCTGTCACCACACGACCGCAATCCGCACGCCGCCGACGGCTCGACGCCGTCGGCCGATGCATGATCACTCCGGGATGGCCCAAGCCCCATGAGCTGGTTCGAATCGTTCGTCCTCGGCCTCGTTCAAGGACTGACCGAGTTCCTGCCGATCTCCTCCAGCGCGCATCTGCGGCTCACCGCGGCGTTCGCCGACTGGCACGATCCTGGGGCGGCGTTCACCGCGATCACCCAGATCGGTACGGAGGCCGCAGTCCTCATCTACTTCCGCAAGGACATCGTCCGCATCGTCTCCGCGTGGTTCAGGTCCCTGACGGACCGTTCGATGCGCGGCGACCACGACGCGCAGATGGGCTGGCTGGTCATCGTCGGCTCGATTCCCATCGGTGTGCTCGGTGTGACGTTCAAGGACCAGATCGAGGGCCCGTTCCGCGATCTGCGGCTGATCGCCACCACGCTGATCGTGATGGGCATCGTCCTCGGCGTCGCCGACCGGCTGGCTGCGCGCGACGAGACGGGCGGCAAGCACCGGGCCATCAAGGAGCGCAAGTCGCTCAAGGAGCTCGGCGTCAAGGACGGCCTGATCTTCGGCTTCTGCCAGGCGATGGCCCTCGTCCCGGGCGTATCCCGTTCGGGCGCGACGATCAGCGGCGGGCTGCTGATGGGCTACACCCGTGAGGCGGCGGCGCGCTACTCGTTCCTGCTCGCCATCCCGGCGGTGCTCGCCTCGGGCTTCTTCGAGCTGAAGGACGCGGGCGAGGGCCACGTGGCGTGGGGCCCGACGATCTTCGCGACCTTCGTCGCGTTCGTCGTGGGGTACGCGGTCATCGCCTGGTTCATGAAGTTCATCACGACCAAGAGCTTCATGCCGTTCGTGATCTACCGGATCGTCCTGGGCATCGTGCTGTTCATCCTGATCGGTGCGGGGTCGCTGAGCCCGCACGCGGGTGAGTCCGGCGGCTGAACCTGGGCGGTAAAGGTAGCTCTATCGAGCCTTTCCTAGCGCCTGATCGCAGCACCCCGCCATGATCCTCTCCCACTTGTCTCCCACCGGGGAGCCGGGATACGCCCCAACAGGACGCGTGCGTCCGCAACGTAGGGAAATGACGTGGAAGGGCCCGCACGGCCCTTGAGTTCTAGTGGTCGTCGGGACCGACCACACAGCGGCTCACCCACCGCGCATCGCAACCATGTTCACGCAGCTCCTGTCGGACACCCGCAGGGGAGCCCGGCTCGCCCGGCTGCTCGCCGCGAACGAGCTCCGCGCCTGGCACCTCGCGCCCGGGGGTCACCGAGCGTGCCGAGCAGATCGTCGCAGAGCTCGCCGCCAACGCGGTGCTGCACGGGCGGGTGCAGGGACGAGGCTTCCGGCTCCGGTTGCTGCTCAACGACAACCCTCGCGCTCTCCGGATCGAGGTCACCGACGCACGGGGCGGCCGTCCGCCGCTCCTCGCCGAGAGCGCCCCGCCGACGACGGCGGGCGGGGGCTGCTCCTGGTGGCCGGGCTCGCCGACCGGTGGGGGGGTCGTGCCGTTCCCGCCGGCCCGCAAGACAGTGTGGTCCGCTATCCACCTGGAATCCGATCCGGGTGCCGGTCTCAATGGGTGAGCTGGGCGTTCTCCTCCTGTTCGGCGAAGGCCGGCCCGCCGATCTCGGCATGCTTCCCATCGGCCACCCCCTGCCAGTAACCCGTGCCCTTGAACTTGGTCGGGCGCGCCTTGGCGAGCTTCGGGTAGCGGGCGGAGACCTGCGCCTCGACGACGGCCGAGCGGTCCGCGAGGACGAGGGCGACGCTGCGCCCGCCGGAGTCTGCCGGGAGCGGGTCGGCCTGCTGCTCGTCGGCGGCCGCCCGTGCCGCCCGCTGGGCCGCCCCGATGCGCGCCGTGACCTCACGCATGAAGCCGAGCATCCAGGACCGCTTGTACGCGCGCACGTCCTCGCCCTCGGGCCGGTGCAGGGCGTCCGCCGTGTCCGCCCCGCTCAGCATCTGGAAGCGCAGGCTCGTGAACAGGACCTCGGTGGCGTGGAGATCCGCGTCGAAGCCGAAGAGGTGCACCCGGTGACGATTGTCCTTGCCGCCGGGGTAGATCGCGTGGCACCGCATCTCGTGCGCGATCCAGCTGAGGAGCCGCCTGGCCTCCTTGACGTACGGAGGGTGCACGTCGACGACCTTGTCCACCGGCCGCCCCGGTTCGGAGACGTCGTCGAGCATGGCCTGTTCGATGCCGTACTTGGCCATGAGCTCGGTGGCCTTGTCGAGGAAGACGCGGGCCTCCTCCTCCGTGACGCCCGAGTTCTCCGCCTGCCGCAGCAGCGCCCTCACCTTGCCGAGCAGCGCGGCCGGCAGACCTCCGGCGGCCGGACTTACGACCGGTTCCTCGGATGTCCTGCCCGCCTCAGGGCCGTCGTCGTCCAACCGGTCGTCCCCGTCGCCGTCGCTGTCGCCGTCCTGCCGGGCGAGCGCGTCAGCCAGATCGTCGGGATCGGGAGCCAATTCCGCGAGCGACGCCAGCGCCCACCGCCGCCAGGCCAGGGCGTCCTCTTCCCGTACGCGTGCGAGGACCGTACGCAGCCGCTGAAGTCCGCCGTCGGCCCCCACGGTGAAGAACTGCAGTCGTGCGTAACCGAGTCGCGCGACGGCAAGGAGCGCACAGAGGTCGAAGGCGTTGTCGGCCGCGTAGCGGACGTCGATCCCGGGTTCGGGGTACCACTCGGGCTCCTGCGCCGGGGACGCGCCCCCGCCTGCATCCGCGAAGAGGTCGGAGGACTCCTGAACGGGTTCGGCCCCGGTCCTTACGCGCAGGACGGACGTCGACGGCTCACCCGAGTAGGCCTTCGCCGCCGCTCGCTCCTGCGGAGAGGTGACGATGTGGGACCAGACGGGCAGCGAGCCGTCCATCCCGTGCCAGGTGGGCCTGCCCTGCTCCACGAGGTCCGCTGCCTCCACGACCTCGGCGTCGTCCGGGGCTTCGCCCTGCCAGTCGAGGAAGTCGAGGAAGGCATCCAGATAGTCGGCGGCGGAGCGTCGAGGGCCGTGCCTGCTGTCGCTCAGGAGGGCGCGCTCGCAAGCGGAGAGCGCGCCGGTCACGGGATGGAGGACACCCGTCGTGTACCGCTTGACGGCCTCGGACAGCTCCGCGAGGAACGCCCTGGTGGCGTCCGAGCCGCCGGCCTGATGCGCACGCCGCCAGGCTTCGAGCGCTTCGGCGCACGCCTCCTGCTTGGCCAGCCACACCAGGTGCCCGGCGGCCTGCAGGTGCTCCTCGCGCAGGAGCACGGCGTCCTGAACCGTCGCGGCGGTCTCCGGAGCGTCGAGCACGGCTCGCGCGAGGAGTCCCACCGGCTCGGGCTCGTGGGCGAAGAACTCCGCCAGGGTGAGGAGCTCCCGACCGTGATGGCGCGGAGCACGCTCCGGGGTGTCGACGGGCCCGTTCCCCGGAACCTCCGCCGACCAGCGGGAGCCCCATTCGGCGAAGTCCCGGTCCATGTCTCCGGTGCCGGCCTGGTTACGCCTCCACCACCAGAGCAGCATCTGCTCCCAGACCTCGGCGTTCCAGGACCACAGGGCCGGCTCGTCGCCCGGGGCGAGACGGGAGCGCAGCTCCCGCACCGCATCGGTCAGGTCGTGGGGGTGGGCGCCCGGAAGCAGCCGCTCCAGCCAGTGGACGGTCTCGGCCACGGACCGGGCCCGCGCCCGGTCGGCCGCCACACGCGCGACCGTGGCGGCTGCCAAGCGGTGTTGATCGCCGAAGTCCGCCGGAAGCAGCCGGGACAACTGAGCTCCGTCGATCTCCAGCGCCTTGGCGAGGTCTTGGACGCGGGCCTCCAGCCATTCCCTGCGGATCTTCCTGAAGAGCCGCTCCGTCGGCGATGCCGGGCCCCAATAGCTCACATGATCCCCCTTGTTGTCAGTACGGCCGCCTAGTCTTCCGTATGAGATCGATGTCTACGGACGGGGAGGCCGTGACCATGGCCGAGGAGTATCCGGAGTTCCGCCTGCGGCTGCCCAACGGCGGGCCGTCGGCCGGCGGACGGCAGACGAACGAGATGGGGACGAACGGCAGCCGGAGGTTCACCGTCGGGCCGGGGCAACCCGTGCGCATGGACGTAGTCCCCTCCTTCCCCACACGCGTGCCATCCGCCTACCGACTGCGCGAAAGCCTGATCGAGGCCGGTGCGATCAGGCCCTCGGACAAGTGGCCCGATTGTCTGGAAACAGCGGAGGAACTCACCTTCAACTCCCCCACCGAAGCTGCGAACGTCCTCGTCGGCAGCAGCATCAATGGCTGGGTCGCTTGGAAGACCGAGGACGGCCGCCAGCTCGGAGACTTCATGCCCGGCGCATCGTGGGGGCCCAACCGCGCCTGGCTCGTCCGCGGCTCCCACGTCACCGGTCTCGACCTCGTGCGCCGCATGTGGCTGCCGGAGGAGCGGGTGACCCTGGCGGCCCCCCGGCTGCGCCAGGGCATCGAGCAGGGCGTCAGCAAGGACCAGGTGCGGACCTTCGTGGAGGAGGACTACGAGTCCACGGCGACGTACAGCCAGAAGCAGCAGCTGGCCGATGACGTGCACGCCTTCCTGTCCCGGATGAAGGAGGGCGACACGGTCTGCACCATCTCCGACGGTCGCCTCTACGTGGGTCAGATCACCGGTGAGGTCCAGCAGATCGATTCCGAGGACCGCCGGTCCAACCTTCGCCGGCCGGTGTCGTGGCAGGAGGCCGGACACCCGTACGGCGATCTGCCCGAGGAGCTCAAGCAGAAGCTCTCCATCCAGCACGACGTGGTGGAGCTGACCTCCGTTCAGGCGGTGATCGACGGGCTCGGGCTCACCGACGAGGAGCTGGCCGACGAGGCCGAGGCCATAGAGCGCGACCCAAGCATGGAGCTTCCGGCGATCACCGTGCGACGGGAACTGGAGCTGCCCGAGCCGACGGACGCGCTGGCCGCGGAACTGCTGGTCCACGACATGGACTGGCTGCGCGAGCTCCGTGATCTTCTATGGGACGAGCGGCAGCTGGTGCTCTACGGTCCGCCGGGCACGGGCAAGACCTTTCTGGCCCTCAAACTGGCGGAGTTCCTGGGCGGCGGGCCCGAGCAGGTGAAACTGGTGCAGTTCCACCCCTCGTACGCCTACGAGGACTTCATCGAAGGCATCCGCCCGAAGGAGGACCCCAAGACCCACGAGGTGGCCTTCCGCCTCACCGCCGGGCCCCTGCGGGACCTGGCCGACCTCGCCAACAAGGAGGGCAACCGGCACATCCCGCACTTCCTGATCATCGACGAGATCAACCGGGCCAACCTGGCGAAGGTCTTCGGCGAGCTGTACTTCCTCCTGGAATACCGGGACAGGGGGGTACAGCTGCCCTACTCCGGCGACGACTTCGCGCTGCCGCCGAACCTGTTCGTCATCGGCACCATGAATACGGCCGACCGTTCGATCGCGCTCGTGGACGCCGCCATGCGGCGCCGGTTCGCGTTTGTGGAGCTGTCCCCGCGGACCGAGCCGACCAGCGGACTCCTCCGGCGCTGGCTGACATCCCAGGGACGGGACTCAGGGCCCGCCGACCTCCTTGACGCGCTCAACTCCCGTATCGCAGACGCCGATTTCCGGATCGGACCCTCGTACCTGATGAAGAAGGGCGTGTACCGGGCCGGCGGCCTGGAGCGGACCTGGCGGACGAAGATCCTCCCTCTTCTCGAAGAGCACCACTACGGCGAAGGCGTCGACATCGAGCAGCGGTACGGGCTCTCCGCACTGCGGCAGTCCCTGCCAGCCCTTGCGGGGCCGCCCGCGTGAGCGTCACCGTCGAGCTTGTCGAGCACGCGCCCCCCACCGGTCACATGCTGCCGGACGCGGTGGGACGGGCGCTGGCGGCTTCCCGAATCGTGGATGCCTCCCCCGATCCGTACACGCCGGGCACCTGGCTACTGCGGGCCGGCAGCAAGGTCGGAACAGTCAGCGTCGACGGCCCTGGGCTCGGCTCCCCCGTCACTGTCCGGATCACGCCGAAGGTGCCCATCGCCAGATTGTTCTTCCTGCTCGGCTACAGCCGCGATCCGCGCGGCGGGTGGCGCGACGGCCAGGTCGACGTGGCCGAACACCGCGACCTGCTGCCCGCCCTGGCCCACGCGGTGGAGCGGCAGATCGACCGGGCGCTGCGACAGGGGCTGCTCCAGGGGTACCGGGAGACCGAGGAGTCCGCTCTGGTCGTACGGGGACGGATCCGGGAGACCGACCAGTTGCGACGGCATTTCGGTGTCCCGCTGCCCGTCGAGGTGACATACGACGAGTTCACCACGGACATCGCTGAGAACCGGATCCTGCGGAGCGCGGTGGAGCGGCTGTTGCGCCTGCCCGCCGTGCCACGGGACGTGCGGCACCGGCTGTCGCACCACCGGTTGCGGCTCGCCGACGTCACACCGGTCGTCCGGGGGCAGCTACTCCCCGCCTGGCAGCCGTCCCGTCTCAACGCCCGCTACCAGCACGCCCTGCACCTCGCCCGCGCCGTCCTCGACGACGCATCACCCGAACACGCCCCGGGCGGGCTGCGCATCGAGGGCTACCTGTTCAACATGAACACGCTCTTCGAGGACTTCGTGACGGTCGCGCTGAGAGAGTCCCTGCGCGGGACGGACCTCGGATGCCGCTTGCAGGACTCCCACCATCTCGACGAGGCGGCGGCCATCCGCATGAAGCCCGACTTCGTGCTGTACCGGCCGGACGCCATGCCGCTGGCGGTCGCCGACGCCAAGTACAAGGCGGAGAAACGCGACGGTTACCCGGACACCGACCTGTACCAGATGCTGGCCTACTGCACGGCTCTCGGCCTCCCCGAGGGCCATCTGATCTACGCGAAGGGGAACGAGCCCCACGCGGCGTACCGGGTACGGAACGCAGGGGTCGTCATCCACCAGCACGCCCTGGATCTCGGCCAGGCACCCGCCGCCCTGCTCGCCGACATCGCGTCCGTCTCCCGGTACATGCGGGCCGGCTGGTCCGTATGATCGACGGCGGAGCGTCCGTCCAGGGTGGGGAGTTCACTCGTACCGCAGCTCGCGTTCGCCAACAGCTTCTGGGAGAGTTACAACGCTCTGGAGCAGCCCGTCAAGGCCGACGTACGCAAGGCGATGGCGAAGTTCCAGCTCCTCACCGTCGCCGGACTCCACGCGGACAAGGGACTGCACTTTGAGTCCGTGGACAAGGCCCGCGATCCCCGTATGCGCACCATCCGCATCAACGACTTCTGGCGGGGCGTCGTCCTCGCCCCCGACGACGGCAGTGACGTCGTCCTGCTAGTCAACGTCGTAACGAACGACGACGCGTACACCTGGGCGGTCAAGCGGCTCTACACGACGAACAAGGCGCCGCGCGGTCTCGACGTGCGCAACGTCGTCGCGCTCGAACAGCTCACCCCTGCCCTGGAGAAGGCGGCCGCAAGCGCCCCGTCCCTGTTGTTCGCGGCGTACTCGGACACCGGGCTGAGGGATCTCGGCATCGACGAGAAGGTGCTACGGGCCGTGCGTACCGTCATCGACAGGCCGCAGTTGGAGGCGTTCGGAACGCTGCTGCCGGAGGACCAGTTCGAGGCTCTGCATATCTCGCCGAGGGGTTCGGCCTGGACGAGGTCTACCGGGATGTCGTCACCGTGCGCCGCCCGGTCGATGCCGGACCGGATCCCGACGAGAGTCGCGCCCTGGTCATCGTCAACACCGCGAGCCGCATCACCCTGGTCACGGGCCCGGACGAGCTGACCGAGATCCTGGAGAAGCCGTTCGCCGCGTGGCAGGTGTTCGGTCGCCGCAACCCGGCTCGGTACCCGCCCGTGGGGGCGCCCGGAAGACTTCTTCCGGGCGCCCCCACGGGCGGTGGTGCTTCGGCTTCGGCGTTACGGGCGGCGGTGACTGTGGTAGTAGCCGCCGACCTGCTCGTGGTACCCGGCATCGCCGACGTGCTTGTCCTTGTCGAACTCCGGGGAGTCCTTGATCTGGTCCTTGGTGAGGGCGACGAAGATCTTCCGTTCCGCCTCGTCGATGGCCTGCACGGTGCCGGCCGGCAGCAGGACGTGCTTGCCGAAGATCCAGACACCGGTGTCGACCACCAGGTACGAGGAGTTGACGTCGTCCGAGTGCTTGTCGACCTTGCCGATGCTTCCGTCGGTGGCCTCGACCTTGTAACCGATCAGGTCGGTGCCCGCGGTGCGGCCGACGGTCGGCTGGTAGCCCCAGATGTTGTCACTCATAAAACGGCTCCTTCATCAAATAGCTTCCCATTCCTCGGCCGAAGCCGTGAAAATGGCTGGGCGCCTCCGGAATCCCGGTGACGCGTTCTCAGGAACTCACCTGCCCGGCATCCTCGACCCCATGCATCCCATTTCCGGAATGGAAAGGGCCCCTCAGTGACCGGAGGCCCCCTCGTCGGAGGCCGTGGTTCGTGACAGAGTCCCCGGCCACGTTCCCCTGGTGCCCCGAAGTGCACCGGCCATGGCTGCCCCGCTCCCCTCGCCTGGGCCCGCAGCGGCAGAGGAACGTGCGGGTGGGCCGTGACGACGGTTCGTCACGGCCCACCCGCACACTCAGGACCCTGTTTGAGTGAGAGTCACCAGCGGTACCAGCGACCCCGCTTTCCACCACGTGCAGTCGGCCTGATCACGAAGCCGAGCAGCCAGACCACCAGCACGATGACGGCGATCCACCACAAAGCCTTCAGTGCGAAACCGGCACCGAAGAGAAGCAGGGCGAGCAGAAGAACAAGAATAATGGGAACCATGATTATCAACCTCCGAGACGTCGTGTGCCCCGGCCTCGCACGACCACACCCCCAATTCTTATGAATTCCCTACAGGGTGTGGCTCGGGTGCGGAGAGGAAACGACGCAGGGCCGCGCCGGCCGGCCCGTGGGCTGACGGCACCCGTCCGGTCACTCACGCACCCGCCTTGCGGGGGCCGATCGGCGAACCGACCGACGGGGCTCCGTGCCAACGCTCCCCTGGGCTCCCGGCTACGACGCCCGTGATCCGAAGGAGCATCCCTGCCCCGGCCCGCTCACGACGAAGGGCCGGTCAGATCGATGGTGAGTACGTCCTCGTCGCGCGTGGGATGCTCGATCGTGATCGAGCCCGAGGCGCCGTCGTAAGCTCCGGTACCTCCGGTGATCGCGAACACGTGGGACCACTGCCGTGCGTCGACCGGCGGCTCGGTCACGGCGGGAAGCGGCCGCTGGAAGGCAGTGGCAGCCGTGATCATTCCGTTGTCGAGGCTCAGCACGAGCGTCGCCACGACGAACGATCCGTCCAGTCCCACGGCGACGGGCAGGCAATGCGCGTTCTCGGTGCCCACACTGCGGCCCTGCGCGTCCGACAGGTCGTACCGGACGAAATAGGGCGTACCCGTTGTGAGCACGTCCGGGATGTTCGCGCCCGTGCGCCTGCCCCTCAGAACGATCTGGCGAGCGGCCTCGGGCGCCGCGTGGGCGGCCCCGCCCGTCGCCCCCACGAGCAGCCCTCCGGCCATCGTCGCCGCCGAGGTCAGCTGCAGAAGGCTCCTGCGATCCATGTCGGTCATCGCCTGTTCCACGCCCTTGTCCGTCGTACGTCCACGTCCGGGCGCGTTCGCGCCCCACGGGTAACCCCTTCTCGCGACGGAACGGATCGCCCCGCGACCGTAATTCGCCGGAACGGAGGAGCGCACGGAGTACACGGGGTAGCGGACGGAACTGCGGCACCTCATCACCGTGCGGGCGCTGACAGGCCCACCAGCGCCTCGCAGCGCCTCCGCGCGGAGCGGGTCCGGCAGCCGGGCACAGGGGCGCGCGTATTGCCGCGCCGCCCCTGCGTCACCCGTTGCGGCCCGCAGAGTCACCGCGTGGCAACGCTGCGGGCCCAGCCGACCGGCGCGCCTCCGCAGCGTCCCCGCGAGTGCGCCGTCGAGGCGCCGGCCGTGCGGGAGGCGACGGAGACGCCCCTTTGCCCCGATGCCGCCCTTGCGCGAGCCGGGGGGCGCCGCGCCTGCGGGACCGGTTCGGTCCTCCGGGTGCGCATCCGTTCAGTCCTCCGGGTGCGCATCCGTCTTCAGCGCCCACGCGCGGCCCGCACAGCCCGCCGGAAAGGGCGGGAAGCGGTGGCCCTTCACGTCCGTGCTCCAGTGATGGCCCGCACCGCAGTCACACTCGTAGATGCCGCTCTCGGGCACGATCTCGCCCGAATGCCATGTGGTCCGGTCTTCGCTCATACCTTCTGTGTACGTCCCCCGGCGACCACCCGCGACCCAGGAAGGCCCTGCGCCCGCCCGAGTCCGAACCGGATGCGCGCGGGAGCGCCCGGGGCCACGCTGGATGTATGGCTACTCCCCCGATTGTGATCCACCGACCGACCCCGTCCGGCGCTCGGCTCGTCACCGTGCACATCGCCGGCCGCGAGGAAAGACTCGGGCTCGCCCACAGCGATCACGATGTCATCGTGTTCCTCGCCGACGCCGGGATGGCGGACCCGGCGCGGGCCCTCGACACCCCGTCCCTCGTCGAATGGCAGGGCGCCGCCGCCCATGACTTCGCGGCCGCCTGAGCCGCGGGGGGGGAGCATCGGATGCCGCGCTGCCCCCGCCCCGCCTGGGCGGGTACGGGGGCAGCGCGGGCCTCGACTCGGGTGGGGTCACTCGGTCTCGACGAAGGGCGGAAGATCGGGTTCGACGAAAAGCCCCTGGTAGCGCGGTGTCGGCATGGCCTCGACACGGCCGGGGGCCTCGGACGCCGAGCCCGCCTCGCTCTCGTCCGAGCGCCGCTGCACCTGGCGGGGCGGGGTATCAGCCATCGGGTCTCCTGTTGCTTCGCAGTTGCTTATGAGGGCCCCGGGGACGCCGTCCGGAACTCGGAACGCGGCGGCGACGGGGTAGGGCACCGTCCCGGCCCCACACCCACCAGGGGCACCGGTATCCGACGAGCCATGCTGAGGGTATCCGCTGCGCCGGGCCGAGCGTTCGGCACCGTCGCCCGGGCCGCCCGCCCTTCGCCTGCTCAGCCGCGTCAGCGGGCGTCCCTGTCCTCCTGCCACCGGGCGTAAGGGACGCGGGAGATCTCCCGCACGCCTCCGAAGGTGCCCCACTCGTCCTTGCCGAGCCTGGTCAGCGGGCGCAGCGCGGTGACCTCCGGATGCCCGTCGGTCATGACGTCCTCGTCGACCGCCGCGTGGAGCACCCGGCCGAACACGACCGTGGAGTCGCCGAGCAGGACCGTGCTGTGCAGCTCGCATTCCAGCGCGACCGGCGATCCGGCCACCCGCGGCGGCTTCACCCGGAGGCTGGGTTCCTGTGCGAGGCCCACGGCCTCGAACTCGCTGACGCCGCGCGGGAAGTCGGTCGCCGTGGCGTTGATCTGCTCGAAGAGGTGCTCCGGGGCGAAGTTCACCACGAAGGAGCCCGTCGCCTCGATGTTGCGCAGGGTGTCCTTGCGCCCGACCGAAGTGAACTGCACGACGGGCGGGCTGACGCAGGCGATCGTGAAGAAGGAGTGGGGGGCCAGGTTGGCCGTCTCGCCGTCCGGGGTGACGGTGGAGATCCACGCGATGGGCCGGGGGACGACCACAGCGGTGAGCAGCCGGTAGAACGTGCCGGTATCGGTGGCCCCGGGGTCGAAGTCGATGCGCATGACGCCGAGTATGGCGTCCGGCCCGCCGGGCGGCCCCACCGCCCTCCTACACCTCCGGCTCTCCCGGGTCCCCCGGTCCCTCGGCGCCGAACTGTTCCGCCCGGAGGGCGAGGTCCTGGAGCACGTCGGCGGACGACACGTCCGTCTGTCCCGAGTCGTGCACCTGCGCCAGCATCGCGAACGCCAGGGTGAACGCGCCGACGAGTTGCTCGACCGCGCCGCCGACCTCCCGGCCGACCAGGACCACCACGTCCTCGATCGTGGCGCCCTCGGGGATCGCGATCCGCGGCATCGTCTCGTTGAGAAGGGCGGTCACCACGGTCGAATCGGTGCTGGGGTCGTCACGGTCCGGGTCCTCCTCCAAGAGGCGGCGCATCTCGCCCGCTTCGGTGAGGATGCCGATCACACGTTTCACGACTTCGCTCTGCTCCATTACGCGAGCATAAGTGCAGGCGCACCGCCCGACGAGGACAACCGGCCGCCACCGGCCGCCGTGCCGGGCACCGCACGCCCCTTGGCCCCTGGCGTCCGTGGGCCCACACTGACCCGATGACGCAGCGTGTGGATCTCTCGACCGTGATGGACCGGCTCTCCATCGATGCAGTGATCACCGGCTACGCGGTGGCGGTGGACGACGGTGCGTGGACGGATTACCAAGCCCTGTTCACCGCGGACGGCCGCGCCGACTACCGCACCGCGGGCGGCATTGAGGGCCCCGCCGGGGATGTCGCGCAGTGGCTGTCCGAGACGATGCGTATGTTTCCCGTCCGGCAGCATCTGATCGTGAACCGGCGCCTGGACCTCCAGGACCTCGGCGGCTATCCGGGCGACCGCGCCCGGGTACAGGCCGACTACGTGAACCCGATGCGGCTCGTGAGCGACGCGGACGGGGGCCGGAGCGGGGGCGGCGGCAGGGACGGCCGTCCTGCCGCACCGAACTTCGTGTCCGGTGGGCGTTACGCCTTCGAACTGCTGCGTACCGACGGTGGCTGGCGCGTCCAGGGCGTGACGGTCCATGAGAAGTGGCGGAACCGGTCAGGGGCCCTCGCCGAGTAATCCGCTCCCGCCCGGCGTGGGCCCTCGCCGGGCGATCCGCTCCGGCCCGGCGTGGGCCCTCGCCGGGCCGTCCGCTCCGGCCTGCTTCGGTTGCCCCACACTGGGGGAACAAGAGCGGGAACTGGTTCCGGATGATGCCTGCCGGCCGGCAGGACGAGGAGGGGCGCTATGCCGAGCGGTTCCGTGGGGCACGCGTGGGGTGAACGGATACTCGGCTCCGCCCTGTGGCGCGCCGGCGCCGCGCTCCTGGCGGGCGCGTTGCCCGCGCTCGCCTTCCCCGCACCGGGGCTGTGGTGGCTCGCCTACGCCGCCCTGGTGCCGTTGCTTCTGCTGATCCGGTCCGCCAATACGGGGCGCAGGGCGGCGCTCGACGGCTGGCTCGGCGGGACGGGCTACATGCTGGCGGTCCACCACTGGCTGATGCCGAGCCTGCACGTGTTCATCGTGGTGCTGGCGGGCCTGCTCGGTCTGCTGTGGGCCCCATGGGGGCTGCTGGTCTCCCGGCTCCTGCGCGGGCGGCCGTCCGGGGCGGGAGTCGTAGCGGCCGTGATCGTGGTCCCGTCCGGGTGGCTGATGATCGAGGCGGTCCGGTCCTGGGAAGGGCTCGGGGGCCCCTGGGGACTCCTCGGCGCGAGCCAGTGGCAGGTGACGCCTGCGCTCAGGCTGGCCTCGGTGGGCGGGGTGTGGCTGGTGAGCCTGCTGGTGGTCGCGGTGAACACCGTCCTGGCCCTGCTGCTCACGGCTCCGGCCGCACGCGCGGTGGGCGTCGGCACGCTGGTCGTGGGCGCCGTGGCCGTGGGAGCGGTGGGGGTGTGGGCGCCGCAGCCCGAACGCTCGGGTACGGCCCGGATCGCCGTGGTGCAGCCCGGTGTCGTCGAGGGGCCGGGCAGCGTGCAGCGCCGTTTCGCGCGGAGCGAGGAGCTGACCCGCTCGCTGGCGGGCAGGGAGCTCGATCTGGTCGTGTGGGGGGAGAGCAGCGTCGGCGTCGATCCGGTCCGGCGGCCCGACGTCACCGCACGGATCGCCGCACTGGCGCGCCTGGTGGGCGCGGACGTGCTGGTGAACGTGGACGCCCGGCAGACCGACGCGACGGGCCGGACCGGAATCTTCAAGAGCGCCGTGCTGGTGGGCCCCGACGGGCTGACCGGGGACCGTTACGACAAGATGCGCCTGGTGCCGTTCGGGGAGTACATCCCCGCCCGTTCTGCGCTCGGCTGGGCCACCTCGATGGGCAAGGCGGCGGGCGAGGACCGGCTGCGCGGCGCGGGGCCGGTGACGATGACGCCGCCCGGCGCGCACGGACTGCACATCGGTCCGCTGGTCTGCTTCGAGTCCGCGTTCCCCGACATGAGCAGGCGGCTCACCCGCGACGGAGCCCAGCTCCTGATCGCCCAGTCGTCGACGTCCTCCTTCCAGAACGGCTGGGCCCCCGGCCAGCACGCCTCGCTGGGGGCGCTGCGCGCCGCCGAGAACGGCCGCCCGATGGTGCACGCCACGCTGACGGGCATCAGTGCGGTCTACGGGCCACAGGGGCAGCGCATCGGTGCTCCCCTCGGTACGGACGCGAGCGCGGCCGCGGTGTACGGCGTACCGCTGGCCCGTGGCACGACGCTGTACGTCCGGCTGGGCGACTGGCCGCTGTACGGCGCGCTGGGCGTGCTGGCGGCCTTCTGTGCCGTCGAGGGCCTGCGGGCCGTGCGCAGGCCCGGGGACGGGCCGGTGGGGGCGGCGGGGGCTCCAACCCCGCCGCTCGCGGCCGGCGGTCCGGCGGCGCTGGGCTCCACCCCTGCGGCCGAGGCCAAGGAGACCCCGACGGAGTCGGCGCCGCAATGAGCGCGGCTCGCTCTCGGGCGCGGTGCGGGATCCCGGCGTGCGGCATCCCTGCGTGCGGGATCCCGGCGTGCCGTTTCGGGCTCCGGGCCGCGGGCCTCAGAACCTGAGACGCACAGCACCCGGGACCCGCAGGACCCGAGACGGCAGAAGCCGGGACCCCAGAACCCGAGCCCCGCTACGCGCAGTCCAGGTCCCGCAGCACGCGCTCGCACAGTTCATGCGTCTCCAGGGCGTCCCGGGCACTCAGCAGCTTCCCGGCCCGGACGGCGTCGAGGAACGACAGGACGCTCTGCTCGATACCGCGCTGACGGGCCACCGGCACCCAGTCGCCGCGCCGGCGCAGGCTCGGCTGGCCCTTGTGGTCGATGACCTCGGCGAGGTTGACCACTTCGCGCTTGGAGTCCTGGCCGGAGACCTCCAGCCGCTCCTCGGTCGAGCCGCTGAGCCGGTTCATCGCGCCGATGGCGGTGAAGCCGTCCCCGGACAGCTGGAGCACGACGTGATGCATCAGGCCGTCGCGGATCCTGGCCCGTACGACGGTGTGCTCGACCGGGCCCGGCACCAGGAAGCGCAGGGTGTCGACCACGTGGATGAAGTCGTCGAGGACCATGGTCCTCGGGTCCTCCGGCAGCCCGACGCGGTTCTTCTGCATGAGGATCAGCTCGCGCGGGTGCTCGGCGCACTGCGCGTAGCCGGGCGCCACCCGGCGGTTGAAACCGACGGCCAGGGTGACACCGCGTGCCTTGGCGAGCTCCACCAGGCGCTCGGACTCGGCGAGTTCGTAGGCCAGGGGCTTGTCGACGTAGGTGGGGACACCCGCTTCGAGCAGCCGGGTGGTGATCTCCGGGTGCACGGCGGTCGGGGCGTGCACGAACGCCGCGTCCAGGCCCTGGGCGAGCAGCGAGTCGAGGTCGGTGTGGCATTGCCCGGCGGGGATGCGATGGGCTGCGGCGACCGAGTCCAGGGTCGCGGGGGTGCGGGTCTGCAGATGCAGTTCGACCCCCGGCAGGGTCGTGAGCACCGGCAGGTACGCCTTCTGCGCGATGTCGCCGAGCCCGATGCAACCGACCTTCACAGGGTCTCCTTCTCGCTGTTCAGCGCGGCACGTCGCGGTTCTCCTCCATGGAGACCGGCCGCGGCCGGATCTGCGCATCCTTCGTCCGGGCAGCATACGTGTGCTGGGGCGGGCGCCAGTCGGCGATGCCGTCGAAGGTGCGCAGGACGAGCCCCGGGCCGAGCCGGGAGAGCGTGGACATCGCGAAGTCCCGTGCGGCGACGGCCGGGGCGGACGTCAGCCGCATCAGCCGGCCGACCTGTGCGGCCTTGCGGACGACGGCCGTGGTCCGCGGCAGCCGGTCGGCGGTGTATGCGGCCAGGCCCGCGCCGAGGTCCGCCCCCGGTGCCGCGTGGTGGGCGAGGACGATCCCGTCCTCGATGGCCTGATTGCCCCCCTGCCCCAGGGTGGGCGCCATCGCGTGGGCGGAGTCGCCCAGGAGGACGGTGCGGCCGCGATGGTGGGAGGGCAGCGGCCGGGTCATCTCGTACACGTCGTTGCGCAGCACGCCCCCGGGCCGGGCGGCGGTGATGATCTCGGGGACCGGGGCGTGCCAGTCGCCGAAGCGGCGCAGCAGTTCCGCCCGTTCGTCGGCGGCGCGTTCCCCGGCCGGGGCGGCGGCCGCGGCGTAGGCGTAGATGCGGCCGTCCTTGAGCGGCTGGGTGCCCCAGAGGGCGCCGCGGCCCCATGTCTCATGCGGGGCGAAGGGCTCGGGGGGTGCGGGGACGACGACGCGCCAGGTGGTGAATCCGGCGTAGGAGGGGCCGGGGTGGTGCGGGAAGAGAGCCCCGCGTACGGCGGAGTGGATGCCGTCGGCGCCGACGACGAGATCCGCCTCGATCGTCCCGTCCGGCGTGCGGACCGTCGCGGGCCTGCCTCCCGCGACGCCCGGGTCCACGAGAGAGGCGGGGCAGCCGGTGCGGAGGGAGGATCCGGGGAGCCCGGAGACGAGGCAGTCGATCAGGGTGGCCCGGTGGACGAGGACCAGCGGGCCGCCGAACCGCTCGGCGGCGGCGGTGCTGTCCGTCCGGGAGAGCCAGCGGCCGTCGGGCCTGCGCATGCCTCCCTCCCCCTGCCAGGCGGCCAGGGACCTGATCGTGTCACCGAGCCCGATGACGTCGAGCGCGCGCTGGGCGTTGGGGGCGAGGCCGATGCCGGCCCCGACGGGCGCGAGCGAACCGGCCCGCTCCAGGACCGTGACCCGCCAGCCGGAACGGTGCAGCGCCACCGCTGCCGTGAGGCCACCGATTCCACTGCCGATGACGACCGCGCGGGGAGCGTCCATGGCTCCTCCTCCCGTGAGCAACTACACCTGTAGTGACACGGCCACGCTACTACAGGTGTAGTCACGGCGGTAGGTTGGCCCCATGTCCCCACGCACTCCCGCCGGTTCCTCCCGGGTCACGCTCATCACCGACGCCGCACTCGCGCTTCTCGCCGAACGCGGCATGCGAGGACTTACCCACCGAGCGGTGGACGAGCGCGCGGGCCTCCCGCAGGGGTCGACGTCCAACTACGCCCGCACCCGGCAGTCCCTCCTGGAGGCGACGGTGCGACGGCTGGCCGAGCGCGAGGCCCAGGTGCTCGCACCGGGGGATCTCCCGGTCCCCGGCGAGCGGCGGGCGGCGAGCGACACGGCGTCGGGGGCGGACGGCACGGCCGGGATCGCACGGGGACCCGCCGCCGCGGCCACGCCCGGCGATCCGGCCGCACCGCCCGCCACCCCGGGCCCCGACGCCCTGGTCGCCGCACTCGCGCTGGCCCTCCACCGCTATCTGACCCACCATGCGGACCTGCTCGTCTGCCGCTACGAGCTCGCCCTGGAGGCCACGCGCCGCCCCGGACTGCGCGCGTTCTACGACGCCACAGGCCGCCAGTTCCGCGAACCGCTGGAGGCACTCATGGCGGCGGCCGGATCGCCGGAGCCGGAACGGCACGCACTGTCCCTGGTGGCCTGGTGCGAGGGGCTGATGTTCTCGTGCGCCGCGGGCGCCTACCACCGCTCCGTCCCGACCGAGGCGGAACTGCGCACCGGCTTCGGCGAGCTGTTGAGCGGCATGCTGGGCGCCGCCGACGCCCCCGGCCGGGCGGAGCCGCCCGGGGCCGCGACACGCGAGGCGTCACGCTGACCGGGTCACTCGTGCGGAGCAATCCGGGCTCACCGGTTCGCCCGACGGCCCGTCCGCACCCCAGAGTGGATCAGGTGCATCGAACCAGAACCACCGTGAAACTCCTGGTCGGCGTGGCCGTCACGGCCCTGTCCGGGTGCGTCTCCGTGCCACCGCAGCCGAGCGCACCGCCGCGCCCGGAGAGCAGCCGGCCGGCGCAGGACCTGGCCCCGCAGGTCGTCCGGCCCCCGGTACGCGACACCCTGGAAGCGCTGCCGGAGCCGAAGTCCTCGCCTTCGGCCTCCCGGAGGACGGCCCAGGCGCCTCCCGCCACACGCCGCGAGGGCCCGCGGCCCCCGCGGCAGCCGCGCCCCGGCCAGATCCGCCCGCAGCCGCGCCGGGCCGCGCCGCCCGTCCCCGCGCCCGCGTTGCCGGCGCCCGTCACCCCGGGGGAGGTGTGCGCGCTCGGCCGCGGGTACGGGCACTGGCCCGCGGGCAGCCCGCAGTCCCGGATCTGCGACGACACCTACGGCCGCCGCTGAGACGGCGGGCCGGCAGATCCGCGGGCGGAACCCGGGCGGGCCACCGGTCAGAGCTCCCGCAGCCGCCGCTCCAGCCGTCCGATGGCCGCCCGGACGCCTCCCCCGTACCCGTCGTCCATGCCGTCGTGTGCGAGGACGTCCGACGCCGCCCGGGCCCGCTCCAGGTGGATCCGGGCGGCGGCGGGACGCCGGAGCTTCACGTAGTCCGCCGCGAGGTTGAGGTGCAGCGAGGGGAAGAAGGCCCGCACCGCGAGCGCGTCCCGGTGCCGGGCCCTGCCCTCACCGGTCAGCACCTGTGCGGCCGAGAAGGCCCGCAGGTCCCAGACCAGTTCGTCGCACGGATCGTCCTGGGTGTCGGCCATGTAGTGCGCGAGAGTGCACCGGTGCAGGGCGTCGCCGCTCTCGCCGATCTCCGCCCAGAGCGCACCGAAGCGGTTGCGGGCCTCCTCCCGGTCACCACCGTGGAGCAACATGATCGCCTGGCCGATTCTGGTCATGACGACGTCCTGCGACGCCTGCTGCTGCTCCGTCACGCGGTCTCCCTCGCACCTGTCCGCCCATGACCGGCCGATCGGTTTCGGCCTGCCCCGGCTGACCACCGGCGGAACCGCACCATGTGTGACGATTCCGCCCGGTCGCAGCCGGTTCGACGCTAGTCTCCGTGGCGGACATCCGCATGCAGGCTCCGGCGCGCCCTCAGCCCAGGTCGGGGATGCGCCAGTCGATGGGCCGGTGCCCCTGCGCCGCGACCGCCTCGTTGATCTGCGTGAACGGGCGCGAGCCGAAGAACTTCTTCGCGGAAAGCGGCGAGGGGTGCGCACCCTTCACCACCACGTGGCGCTCCTCGTCGATCAGCGGAAGCTTCTTCTGCGCGTAGTTGCCCCAGAGCACGAAGACCGCGGGGTCGGGCCGGACGGCGACGGCGCGGATCACGGCATCGGTGAACTTCTCCCAGCCCTTGCCCTTGTGGGAGTTGGCCTCGCCCGCGCGCACCGTCAGCACCGCGTTGAGGAGCAGCACGCCCTGCTCGGCCCAGGGCATCAGATACCCGTTGTCCGGGACCGGCAGGCCGAGCTCCTCCTTCATCTCCTTGTAGATGTTGCGCAGGGAGGGCGGCGTCTTCACACCCGGCCGCACGGAGAAGCACAGGCCGTGCCCCTGCCCCTCGCCGTGGTACGGATCCTGGCCGAGGACCAGGACCTTCACCCTGTCGTACGGGGTCGCCTCAAGAGCCGCGAACACCTGCTCCCGGGGCGGGTAGACCGGCCCGTCGGCCCGCTCCTTCTCGACGAATTCGGTGAGCTCCCTGAAGTAGGGGCTCTCGAGCTCCTCGCCGAGGACGCCGCGCCAGGACTCGGGCAGCGGGTAGGTGTCGGTCACGTCAACAACCTCCGGTAAGCAATCGTTTCCTGCCTCAGAACCTACCGGGGGCCACTGACAACGGACTCCGGGGAGCCCGCCGGGGCGGGGAGGGCCTGGCCGCGCCCCGACCCTCGGCCCGCTACCAGCTGGCCTTGCGGTACAGCTCCCACATCTGCATCACCGTCTGCGGGTCCAGGGCGCGCTCGCCGCCGCCGATGTCCTCGCGAGCCGCGACGTAGAGCTTGCCCTGCCACAGCGGCAGCAGCCGGACGTCGTCGACCAGGATCGCCTGGGCCCGTTCGAACTGCTGGCTGACCGCGCCGCGGTCGCTCTCCTTGCGGGACTGGGGCAGCACCTCGTTCGTGATCTCGTTCTTCACGTAGGGCATGCCCGTGACGCTGTCCTTGCCGACGAACGGGGCGATGAAGTTGTCGGGGTCCGGGAAGTCCGGGAACCAGCCTCGGCCGAAGACGGGGTACTCACCCTTGGTGAAGCCTTCCTGGAAGGTCTTCCACGGCTTGCTCTTCAGGGTGATCCTGAACAGTCCGGAAGCCTCCAGCTGGCGCTTGAGCTCGGCGAACTCGGGCGCCGTCGACGAGCCGTAGCGGTCGGTCGTGAACCAGAACGTCAGGGCGACGGGCTCGGTGATGCCCGCCTTGGTGAGGATCTTCTGCGCCTTCTTGCGGTCCGGGTCGCCGAACGTGTCGAAGAAGCTGGTCGTGTGCCCCGCGATGCCCTTGGGGACCATGGAGTAGAGCGGCTCGGCGGTCCCTCGGTAGACCTTGGCCACCAGGGCGTCACGGTCCACGAGCTGGGCTATCGCGCGCCGGACGGCCGGGTTCCCGGCCGCCGGGTCCTCCGGGTTGAACACCAGGAAGCGGATGTCGGCGCCGACCGTCTCGACGAGTTGGAGATCGCTGTTCTTCTTCTTGTTGTCCTCGAGATCGACGACCTCCTCGGCGGACAGCCCGCGGTAGGTGGCGTCGATCTCGCCCTTCCTGAGGGCCGGGACCAGAGCGGCGGAGTCCTTGAAGTACCGGATGGTCACCGCGTCGTTCTTGCGGTCGGCGAAGCCCTTGTAGTCGGGGTTCTTCACCAGCTCCGAGCGGTCCCCCGGCTCGTACGCGTCCAGCAGGTAGGGTCCGGACCCGGTCACCTTGCCGTCGTCGCGGATCTTGTGCGCCGAGTAGGCGCTGGGCGCGACCAGCGACATGGCGGGCGTGGCCAGCACGAACGGGAAGGTGGCGTCCGGCTTGCTGAGGTGGAAGATGACGACGTCGTCGCCCTTGGTCTCCACCCGGTCGAGCGAGCCGAGCATTCCGACCGGGCCGCCCTTGACCGCGATGGACCTGATCCGGTCGATGGAGAACTTCACGGCCTCGGCGTCGAGCTTGTCGCCGTTGGAGAACTTCAGCCCGGCACGGAGCTGACAGCGGTAGGCGGTGCTGGTGTTGTCCGTGAACCGGCAGTTGTCCGCGGCGTCGGGCTCGGGGCTCGTGCTGCCGGTGGGGAAGCTCACCAGAGTCTGGAATACGTTGCGCATCAGCTCCCAGGAGCCGTCCCAGGCCGCGGCGGGATCGAGCGTGGACGGCGAGCTGGTGGTCCCGACCGCCAGCTTCTGTTCGACGTCCGAACCACCGCCGGGAAGCAGACCGCATCCGGCCAGCAGAGAAAGGGAAGCAAGGGCTGCAGCAGCCTGCAGACTGGCCCGGTAGAACACGCGCACGCTCCTCGATCAGCCATGGGTCGGCAGACCATACCGCAGTGCCCCGCCGGGTCAATCCGGTGGCCCGACGGGGCACTTGAGTCAATCAGGGCCAAACCGGCCCAGGCCGATCTCAGCCCACGCCGGCATTCAGGAAAATCCCGCCGTCGACCACGAGGGTCTGGCCGGTGATCCAGTCGGACTGGCTCGACGTGAGGAAGGCGGCGGCCCCGCCGATGTCCGCCGGGACACCGAGCCGGCCCAGCGGGTAGGCGGCCGCCGCCTCGGCCTCGCGGCCCTCGTACAGCGCCTGCGCGAACCTGGTCTTCACGACCGCCGGGGCGATCGAATTGACCCGGACGACCGGCGCGAACTCGTGCGCGAGCTGCAGGGTCAGATTGACCATGGCCGCCTTGCTGATGCCGTACGCGCCGATGAACGGCGAGGCCGAGAGACCCGCGACGGAGGCGATGTTGACGATCGCCCCGCCGTTCTCCTTCTGCCACGCCTTCCAGGTCTGCTGCGCGAAGCCGAGCGCCGAGATCACGTTCGTCTCGAAGACCTTGCGGACCACCTGGAGATCGAGCTCGGCGATCGGTCCGAAGACCGGGTTGGTGCCGGCGTTGTTGACCAGGAAGTCGACCCGGCCGAACGCCTCCATCGTGCGCTCGACGGCCGCCGCCTGGTGCGCCTCGTCGTGGGCCTTGCCGGGGACGCCGATGACCCGGTCGGATCCGAGCGCCTCGACGGCCTCCTTCAGCGCGTCCTCGCCGCGTCCGGTGATGCATACCCGGTCGCCGCGTGCGACGAGCGCCTCGGCGATGCCGTAACCGATCCCCCGGCTCGCACCGGTGATCAGCGCGACCTTGCCACTGTCCTGCACAGTCATGATGTCCGCAGCCCTTCGGGTCAGTTGAGCGGTCCGCCGGCGACGTACATGACCTGGCCCGAGACGAAGCCCGCGTCGTCGCCCGAGAAGAAGGCGATGGCGTTGGCGATGTCCTCGGGGAAGCCGACGCGCTGCACCGGGATCTGGGTGGCGGCGGCGGCCTGGAACTCCTCGAAGCCCATGCCGACGCGGGCCGCGGTCTGCGCGGTCATCTCGGTGACGATGAAGCCGGGCGCGACGGCGTTGGCGGTGATGCCGAACTTGCCGAGCTCCTTGGCGAGCGTCTTGGTGAAGCCCTGCAGACCCGCCTTGACGGCGGCGTAGTTGGCCTGGCCGCGGTTGCCGAGGGCCGAGGAGGAGGACAGCGAGACGATCCGGCCGAACTTGGCGTCCACCATGTGCTTCTGGACGGCCTTGGCCATCAGGAACGCGCCCTTGAGGTGCACGTTCATCACGATGTCCCAGTCGGACTCGCTCATCTTGAAGAGCAGGTTGTCGCGGAGCACGCCCGCGTTGTTGACGAGGATCGTGGGGGCGCCGAGCTCGGCGGCGACGCGTGCGACGGCGGCCTCGACCTGGGCGCTGTCCGACACGTCGCAGCCGACGGCGAGGGCCCGGCCGCCGGCGGCGGTGATCTTCTCGACGGTGTCCTTGCAGGCCGCTTCGTCGAGGTCGAGTACGGCGACGGCGCGGCCCTCGGCCGCCAGGCGTACCGCGGTGGCGGCACCGATGCCCCGTGCGGCTCCCGTCACGATGGCTACGCGCTGCTCGGTGGTGGACATGCTTGGCTCTCCTCGCCCTTGGGTCGCGGCTCAGCGGACGTCAGGTCGTTCCCGCGAGAACGTTCCCGATAACTGAGCAACCGCTTAGTACCTTCAGCAGACGAGACGCTAGAAGCCCTGGCACCCGGTGTCAACGGCCCACGGACGCAGCGGCGCATGTCACACCGGACGGCGCCGCCCCCGCGGGGGCGGAGGCGGCGCCGGAGGGGTGAGCTCAGCGCACCAGCAGGTCGAGGAGTCGTTCGACCTCGGCGGCCGGATCGGTGGTCAGGCCGCTGTGCACCGGGCTCGGCTGGATGACGGTCGAGCGCGGGGCGATGAGCCAGCGGAAGCGCCGTCCGGCGTCGTCCCCGGCCGCCTGGCCCGCGTCCGTACCACCGCGGCAGACGCCCTCGACGGCGTACAGGGCGGCTCGTACCCCGGTCACGTCGGCGCCGGGGTCCAGCGCCCGGAGCTTGGCCTCGTCGAGTACGGTGCGGGCGGCGACGAACCCCTTGGCGCGGCAGTAGACCACCACCCCGGCGTTGAAGAACTCGCCGCGATGGACCCGCGGCACCACGCGCAGGAGGGCGTATTCGAAGACATCGCGCTTGCTCACGGCCGGCCGCCCTTTTCGCTGTTCTCGTGGTCATGCCGCGGGGGAAGGCGTTCGGTGAGCCAGCCCGGTGCCTGGGACGGCTTGGACGCGGTCGGCGCGTCCAGGGTGATCCGCTCGTGGATGGTGGCGGCACGCGGCAGCAGCGCCTCCACGTAGGCCCGGCGCAGCTGGTCCGTCGACTCGAAGCCCGGCTCGTCCACCAGCCACGCGTCGGGGACGTCGGCCGCGACCTCGGTGAGCAGCTCCTCGGTCACCAGCGGGGCGAGCTCGGCCGCGGCCGCCGCGACGTCGGGCCGGAAGGGTGCCAGCGCGTGGTCGGACGCGTTGTACGGCTTGGCCGCGGAGGCCTGGGCGCCGGGCCAGTTGTGGTGCCAGATCATGGTGGCGCCGTGGTCGATGAGCCACAGGTCGCCGTGCCAGACGAGCATGTTCGGATTGCGCCAGGAGCGGTCGACGTTGTTGATCAGCGCGTCGAACCAGACGACGCGTCCGGCCTCGCGCGGGTCCACCTGGTAGGCCAGCGAGTCGAACCCGAGGGATCCGGGAAGGAAGTCCATCCCGAGGTTGAGCCCGCCGCTGGCCTTGAGCAGCTCCTGCACCTCCTGGTCGGGTTCGGCGAGACCGATCACGGGGTCCAGCTCGATCTGCACGAGATCGGGGACGCGCAGCCCGAGCCGCCGCCCGAGCTGTCCGCAGATGACCTCGGCGACGAGCGTCTTGCGGCCCTGCCCGGCTCCGGTGAACTTCATGACGTACGTACCGAAGTCGTCGGCCTCGACGATCCCGGGGAGCGAGCCGCCCTCACGCAGGGGCGTGACGTAGCGGGTCGCGGTGACTTCTGTCAGCATTTCGCCAGGCTATACGGCTCGGCGCCGCGGAGATCGTCCCCGTCGTGGCCGTCACGGCGCTCCGCGCGTACGGTCGGCCGCGTCCGCCCCTGGCCGGCGGTCAGTCCCGGGGCAGGAGACTCCCGAGGGGCCCGAGGTCGAGGTTGAGATCCTCCGGACGCACTCCATGCTGCTCGCACAGCTCGGTCATGCGCTGGTCGAGCAGCATGAGCGTGGTGCCGATCTCCTCGGTCTGCTCGTCGGTGAGGTCGCCCTGGTCGATACGGCGCAGCGCCTGCCGTTCCATGAGCTGACGAAGCAGCTCGACCACGGTGAGGACCAGGGTGACGAGGTCCCGCCCCATCTGCTCGGAGTCGAGGTCGACTCGTGAGGACGTCACAGCGGCCCGCTGTCCGCCCACGGCGCGGGCACGCGTTCGTTGACGGACGAGAGCAGCGCATGCAACGACAACCGTACGAGCGGGACGTCGGCGATGGCGATGACCAAGTCCCCGCTGATGACGACCCCCGTCGCCAGGACCCGGTCCAGAAGATCCACCAACGGCACCCCGATGGGACCGCTGAGGGCGCCCTGGCTGTCCCATGGAACGGCATCGTGCGTCATGAATCACACCTCGCCCACGAAGGAGTAGGGGACCCACGGGCCGGAGACCTCGATGTCCGCGCCGGTGCGTGCTCGCAGACCAGCTGCCAGTGCCTGAAGTTCGTCGGACCGGTCCTCGGCGACCAGATAGGTGGCGTTGAGCACCTGAACCCTGGTCCCGCCCGCGGTTCCCTGGCCGTGCGGCCGGAGCCGACGGGACGCTTTGGCGAGACGGCTCACGTCCGCGTCCACGGCTTCCGCGATGCGGAGGGAGTCCTCCTGCCGCTGTTCACGGTGCGCCCGCTGGTTCCGTTTGCGATCGAGATACGCCCGTCCCGCTCCCGGGGCCGGACGGGCCCGCTCGACGGGGGCGCTCGGCCGGAGCGCCGGAGCGGCGTCCCCGCCGCCCGGCAGCGACGGCGCGAACACCTTCACGCCCCACTCGGCATGGTGCTCGATCCGCTTCAGGGCGGTGTGGAAGCGCGCCGCCTCGTCGTTCAGCGCGCGTCTGGCCCGGTCTTCCCCCTGGTACAGGGTGGCCAGCGGCAGAGGCACCGTGGGCGCGTGGCCGGCGACCGCGGACACGACCGCGTGGTGGGCGCGGGCGTACCGCTCGAGTTCGACCGCGTCCGAGAGCCGCTCCTGCCAGGCCGCGTCCGTGAACTCGGCCGCCGCCACGGTCTGTACGACCGCGGTGAGAGGCCCCAGGGAGAGCGTACGGACAGGCTCGTCACGGGTGACCCCGGTGACCGCACCGAGGGCCAGGGGGGCCTCGGTACGGCAGACCGCGTACACGTAGATGGCGTGCGCACCCGGAGTCCCGGGGCCGCGCTCCGGCATGTGCTTCCGTCCTTCCTCGGTCATCACTCGGACGAAGACCTCTCATCGGACTTGGATTCGAGTGCCTCCAGGCGCTCACGCAGTTCGCGGTTCTCGTCCTGCAGGGCGTTGCGTGCCGCCTTGGAGCTGAGCGCCGGATCGGTTTCCCACCAGTCGATGCCGGCCTTCTTCGCGGTGTCCACGGACGCCACGAACAGGCGCAGCCGGATCGTGAGCAGCTCGATGTCGAGCAGGTCGATCTTGATGTCGCCGGCGATCACGATGCCCTTGTCGAGGACGCGTTCGAGGATGTCGGCGAGATTGGTGGTCTGCGGCCCGGGGACAGGGGACACGTCGTGCCTGAAGTCGAGGTCGGTCACCGGGCCCTCCGCGAGCGCTGCTTGGCCGCCCGCCTCCGGGGCGGCGCCTCGTCTTCTTCGTCCTCTTCGTCCTCGTCCTCGTCCTCCTCGTCCTCGTCCTCTTCGTCCTCGCCTTCTTCTTCCTCCTCCTCGTCCTCGTCCTCGTCCTCCTCGTCCTCTTCGTCTTCGTCTTCGTCCGTCAGCTGGCCGTCCTCTTCGTCCTCTTCATCCCACTCGCCCTCGTCCTCGCCCTCGCCCTCGTCCTCGTTCTCAGCCCCGTCCTCGTTCTCCTCGTCCTCGCCGTCCGCACCTTCCTCGTCCTGCGCTTCTTCCTCTTCCATGGCCTCGTCGTGGGACTTGACGACCTCTCCGTCGCGGATCTCACCGCGCCACGCTTCCGGTTCCTCGTCGGTGAGGGTGACGTACCGCTGGAAGTGCTTGAAGTCGAGCCGCACGCGGCGCCCTTGTGCGCGCCAGAGGTTTCCCGTCTTCTCGAAGAACCCCGACGGGTAGTACTCCATGACCAGAACGATGCGTGTGAGGGAGGGGGCGAGCTCGTGAAAGCTGACGGCGCCCCGCGTGGTGCCCTTGGCCCCCTCGGACGTCCATACGATGCGTTCGTCGGGCACCTGTTCCTGAACGGTGGCCTTGAAACTGCGGGACGACGGACCGACCTTGACCTTCCAGTCGCTGGACGTCTCGTCCTCCGTCGAAACGTCCCGCACGCCCTTGGCGAAACTGCTGAACTTGTCGTACTGGGTCCAGTGGTCGTAGGCGGTCCGCAGGGGTACTCCCACATCGAGCACCTCGACGATGTTCATGACCTTGCCACCGCTCGCCTTGCGCTTGCCCTTCCCCCCGCCGCCGAAGGTCTCCTTCGCCTTGTCGACGACGTTGTCCTTGACGCCCTTGGCCTTCTCCGAGACGAAGGCCTTCACCGGGGAATCACCCTGGAGGACGCGGGAACCGATAGCGGGCAGAGAGCCGCCGTTCTCCGCGGAATCGGTCAGCTGTCCCGTGAGGTCCGTCAGCTTCTCCCCCGCCTTTCCGGCGAGTTTCTCCACCTGCGCGCTGAGGAATGCGGACAGTTCCTCGCGGAGCCTGTCCGCGCCGGACTCTTCTGACTCGGGCTGTGCGTTCTCTGTCCTGGCCATGACTCGCTACCTCCGAGGGCTCGTGCGCTTGGATGCAGCCCGCTTCGCTGACGACGAGCCACCCGCTGCTGTCTTCTTGGCGGCCGTCTTCCTGGCCGTGCCCTTCTTGGCCGGGGCCGTCTTCTTCGCCGTCGTCTTCTTCGGCGTCGTCTTCTTGGCCGGGGCCGTCTTCTTGGCGGCCGTCTTCTTGGCAGCCGTCTTCTTGGCGGGGGCGGACCTCTTCGAAGCCGCCTTCTTGGCCGGCGCCGACTTCTTGGCCGCAGCCTTCTTGGCCGCACCCTTCTTGGCAGGGGCGGTCTTCTTGGCCGGGGCCGTCTTCTTCGCAGCCGTCTTCCTGGCCGGGGCGGACCTCTTCGACGCCGCCTTCTTCTCCTGGGAGGCCTTGCCGTCCTCAGCGCCCTTGGCCCTTCCCGATCCGGTCTGCCGGGAGGAGCGCTTTCTCGGCCGTTCCTCGGCGGGCTCCTCCTCGGGCTCTTCCTCTTCCTCTTCCTCCTCGGGCTCCTCTTCCTCCTCGGGCTCCTCTTCCTCGGGCCCTTCCTCCTCGGGCTCCTCTTCCTCGGGCCCTTCCTCCTCGGGCCCTTCCTCCTCGGGCCCTTCCTCCTCGGGCTCCTCCGCGTCCTCGTACTCGTCCTCCGGGGCGCCCTCGTCCACGGGCTCCTCTTCGTCCTCGTACTGGTCGTCCTCGCCCTCGTACTCGTCGTCGTACTCAGCGCCTTCTTCGTCCGGCGCCTCTTCGTCCTCGTACTCGTCGTCCTCGCCCTCATCGCCCTCGTCACTCGGCGGTTCGGTGAGACGGGCGGTGCGGTCGCTGATCGCGTCGGCCAGCGAGCCCATGCTCCGGTTGGCAGCAGCGGTCACGGCCTTACGGCCGGCGTCGAGGAGTTCGCCCCGCAGCTGATCCTGAAGCTCCGCGAACTGGGGAACCTCTCCGAGGCGTCGCATGCCCTCGGCGGCGAGCTGGCGGGGCTCCAGGCCGAACCGCCGGCCGGCCAGATAGGTGCCGACGGTAAGGGCGAGTCGCCCCTTCTTGGTCCGGCCCAGCACATAGCCGCCCACCAGCGCGGCCGCGAGAGTCACTTTGGTCTGGTCTTCCATGAGCACGTCACCTTCGATCTAGGTGCGCCGGTCCGACCCGTGCGGCGTGAAGCCGGTCCAGCAGCCGTTCTTCTTCCCGTTCGAACTCCTCGAGACTGATGTCTCCGGCCTCCAGTTCCTGGTTGAGTACGGCCAACTGCGTACGCAGGACGGCTGGGTCGTGCAATTCGCGCTCAGCGGCGTCGTTGAGCTTCTCCGCCACCCAGACCACGCCCCGCACCGGTGCGAGGGGGAGGGTGAGCAGCCCGGTGATGAGTCCCACGTCAGACCCCGCCCACCGGCACGGGGCGCGCCCCGGGCGAAACGAAGCTGTAGCAGGGGAGCGGGCCGGCAAGGCGGAGTTCCACGTGCTCCCGATGGACCTCCGCGAACTTCCGTGCCCTGCCGAGGAAGGCGTCGGCATCGGCGTGGTCCACGAGGAACGACATGTTGAGCGCGCATCCCGAGACCTCCGGGCCGGCGGCCACCGCCCGCGCACGGGAAGCCAGTTCACGCGCGATGCGCTGGCCTGCCGTGGCCGCCCTGCGCGTGAGGGCGGCGGCGATGGCTTCGCCCAGCCGGAGGCTGGCCTCGTAGCCGGGGTGGCGCCGCGCGGCCTCGCGGAGCTGCCGTACGTTCTTCTCCTCGGCGACGAGGGCCGGCAGCGCGTTCTGCGCCGGAAGTGCCTTGAGGTTGATCTCGGTGCGGCCCGCAAGACGGTCCAGGGTGGCGGCGTGCTCGCTTTCGGCCGAGACCACCTGCTGGAGGACCGTCCCCTCGTCCGGAGCGACCATGCCGAACCGCATGGGCAGCACCGGCCCCTCGGCGGACAGCCGCAACAGCAGGTCCTGGTGCGCCAGGAGGTCGCGGCGCCGTGCCCGGAGCTGCGGGGGCGCGTCGCTGACGACCGCGCCGAGGAGCCCCTGTCTGATCATCCGCACGGGCGCGGGCGGGGATCCCACGCCACCGGCCCCGTGCGGGAGCGCCGTCGCCGCCCGCACGATCGCGTAGACGTACACGCCCTCGGCCACCACGCTCAGGCCTCCACACGTCGTCGGCCGCTGCTGCTGCTCCGCGCGGGAGCCCGCCGCTTCTTCGGCCGCTCGCGAGACTCGTCCTCGTCCTCGTCGTTCGCCCCGCCGCCCACGGCCTTCTTCACGGTGTCGCCCACCGTCTCGGCGGCGCCGCGCACCTTGCGCTTGCCGACGGACTTGGCCACACCGCCGCCGAGGAGTTCGGGGATGGTGGTACTGCCGGAGTCACGTTCCAGGTCCAGGCGGTTGCACGCCTCGGCGAACCGCAGGTACGTGTCCACACTCGCGACGACGATGCGCGCGTCTATCTTCAGGATCTCGATCCCGACCAGCGAGACGCGGATGAACACGTCGATGACCATGCCGCGGTCGAGAATCAGTTCCAGTACGTCGTACAACGTGCCGGCGCGGGGCGGGCAGGCCACAACTTCGTCGGAGTACGTGGTCGCGCTCATGGAACGTCCTTCCAGCAGGGGAGCGGAAACGGATCACTCGTCGGCTGCACCACGTCGGTAGCGCCGGACCCTGCGGTATTCCAGGAGCTCACCGGCCCGATCGAGCTGCACCTCGTACGAGGCGAGGAGGCTTGTGGTGTCGGGAATCCGTGGAACTTCCAGAACGTCCACCACCACACACCAGCCGTCGTCGGAACGCCGGACAGCGGACACACCCTCCGTGGGGTGACCGATCAGCCCCTCCAGGGTCTGGCAGGCAGCGTTGGCTGCGTGCTCGGGGCCCCGGGCCGATTCCGCGCGGCTGGCGGCCGCCGTCTTGGAACTCCCGGCGTGTGTGCGACGTTCTTGTGCCATAAAGCCAGTCTGGCCACTCCCACGCGTCCCGCATCTTGAGCGAAGCCATCGGAGCGGGAGGGTGCCCGGTGGCGGCGGTGCGGGTGCGGGCGGGCGCGCCGCCGCGTGTCAGGAGGCGCCGTACACCGGCTGCGGGGGCTCGGCCGCGGCCAGCAGACCGGACACCGCCTCTCCGGCCTCCGCCGGGGTCCAGCGGGCGCCCCTGTCGGCGGTGGGGCCGGGCCGCCAGCCCTCCATCACGGTGATCCTCCCGGCCTCGGTCTCGAAGACCCGGCCGCTCACCCCGGCGGACGCGGCGGAGCCCAGCCACACGACGAGCGGGGAGACGTTCTCCGGGGCCATCGCGTCGAAGACGCCCTCTCCGGGGGCCGCCATCGTCTCGGCGAACGTCGTCTCGGTCATCCGGGTCCGGGCGGCCGGGGCGATCGCGTTGACCTGGACTCCGTAACGCCCCATCTCGGCGGCGGCCACCAGAGTCAGCCCGACGATGCCCGCCTTGGCGGCCGCGTAGTTGCCCTGGCCGACACTGCCCAGCAGCCCAGCCCCGGAACCGGTGTTGACGACCCGGGCCACCGGCGTCCGTCCGGCCTTCGCCTCGGCGCGCCAGTGCACCGCCGCGTGCTTGAGCGGCAGGAAGTGACCCTTGAGGTGGACGCGCATCACCGCGTCCCAGTCGCACTCCTCCAGGTTGACCAGCATCCGGTCACGGAGGAATCCGGCGTTGTTGACGAGCGTGTCGAGCCGGCCGAAGGAGTCGAGCGCGGTGGCGACGAGCGAGGCGGCGCCCTCGGACGTGGCGATGTCCCCGTGGTGGGCGACCGCCTCGCCGCCGGCCGCCCGGATCTCCTTCACGACCTCCTGGGCGGGGCCGGCCCCCCGGCCCGAGCCGTCGAGGCCGACGCCCAGATCGTTGACGACGACTTTCGCGCCCTCCGCGGCGAAGGCCAGGGCGTGGGCACGGCCGAGTCCGCGGCCGGCGCCGGTGACGACGGCGACGCGGCCGGCGCACAGGGCGGTCGGTGAGGTCATGACGAGTGTCCTTTCGCTGGACGGCGAGGGGCGACGGCGGGCGGCGGGCGGAAGGAACACGGCGCCGGTGCCGCGGAGCGGCATGACGCCCTCCCGCGGCGTTCGTATCGCTGCTACCTTTTGGACCTAACAAACGTTAGGTCGAAAGGCGGCACTGGAAAGGTAGCTGATCTGCCCATGGGTGTCTCCACCTCCGTCCCGGACGATGGCGTCGCCGTCGTCACCGTGGACTACCCTCCGGTCAACGCCCTGCCCGTACAGGGCTGGTACGACCTGGCCGCGGCGGTACGCGCCGCCGGCGCCGACCGGAACATCCGCTGTGTGGTGCTCACCGCCGAGGGGCGCGGCTTCAACGCGGGCGTGGACATCAAGGAGATGCAGCGCTCCGAAGGACCCGAGGCGTTGATCGGCGCCAACCGGGGCTGCTTCGAGGCCTTCGCGGCGGTCTACGAGTGCGAGGTCCCCGTCGTCGCCGCCGTGCACGGCTTCTGCCTGGGCGGCGGCATCGGTCTGGCCGGCAACGCGGACGTGATCGTGGCGGCGGACGACGCGGTCTTCGGCCTCCCGGAACTCGACCGCGGGGCGCTCGGCGCCGCCACCCACCTGGCCCGGCTGGTCCCGCAGCACCTGATGCGGACCCTGTACTACACCTCGCGCACCGTTCCCGCCGGGGAACTGCACCGGCACGGCTCGGTGTTCAGCGTCGTGCCGCGCGAGCAGCTCACCGGGGCCGCACTGGAGCTCGCCGGGGAGATCGCCGCGAAGGACGGCTACCTCATCCGGCTGGCCAAGGCCGCCATCAACGGCATCGACCCCGTCGACGTACGCCGCAGCTACCGCTTCGAGCAGGGCTTCACCTTCGAGGCCAACCTCAGCGGCGTCGCCGGCCGGGTGCGCGACACCTTCGGTGCGGACAAGGAGCAGCAGACGTGACCCAGGACAAGACGATGACGGCCGACGACGTCGCCGGCCGGCTGGAAAGCGGCATGACGATCGGGATCGGCGGCTGGGGGTCGCGCCGCAAGCCGATGGCCCTGGTACGGGCGCTGCTGCGCTCGGATCTCACGGAGCTGACCGTGGTCTCGTACGGGGGCCCGGACGTGGGTCTCCTCGCGGCGGCGGGCAGGATCCGCAAGCTCATCACGGCCTTCGGGACGCTCGACTCGATCCCGCTGGAGCCGCACTTCACGGCGGCCCGGCAGCGCGGCGCCTTCGAGATGGTCGAGCTGGACGAGGCGATGATGATGTGGGGCCTGACGGCGGGCGCGCAGCGGCTGCCGTTCATGCCGGTCCGCGCCGGACTGGGTTCGGACCTGATGAGGGTCAACCCGGCGCTGCGCACGGTCACTTCCCCCTACGACGACGGGGAGACGCTGGTCGCGGCCCCGGCGCTGCGGCTGGACGCGGCCCTGGTCCACCTCAACCGTTCCGACGCGCAGGGCAACGCCCAGTACCTGGGCCCCGACCCCTACTTCGACGACCTGTTCTGCGAGGCCGCCGACCAGGGTTTCGTGTCCTGCGAACGGATCGTGGAGACGGCGGATCTGCTGAAGGAGCAGGGACCGCAGACGCTCCTGATCCAGCGGATGTTCGTGGACGGGGTCGTCGAGACACCCCGCGGCGCGCACTTCACCTCCTGCGTGCCCGACCACGACCGCGACGAGACCTTTCAGCGCGCCTATGTCCGGGCCGCCCGCGACCCCGGGGCCTGGCCCGCCTTCGTCGCCCGGTTCCTGTCCGGGGACGAGGCCGCCTACCAGGCCGCCGTCACGGCGTTCCACGAGGAGGAAGCATGAGCGGCACCGGAACGACCGGCATCCCCCCGGCGACGCGCGCCGAGTACTGCGTGGTGGCCTGCGCCGAGGCCTGGCGGGGCGCGGGCGAGATACTCGCCAGCCCGATGGGCATCGTTCCGGCCATCGGGGCGCGGCTGGCGAGGCTGACGTTCTCCCCCGGACTGCTGCTGACCGACGGGGAGGCGCTGCTGATGGCCGACACTCCCGCGATGGGAGTGCGGCCGGGGAGCGTCGAGGGCTGGCTGCCGTTCCGCCGGCACCTGACGCTGACCGCCACCGGCCGCCGGCACGTGATGATGGGCGCCGGCCAGATCGACCGGCACGGCAACCAGAACATCTCCTGCATCGGGGACTGGGCCCGCCCCGCGCGCCAGCTGCTCGGGGTGCGCGGAGCCCCCGTCAACACCCTGAACAACCCGACGAGTTACTGGGTGTCCAAGCACTCGGCGCGGGTGTTCGTGGAGCACGTCGACATGGTCAGCGGGGTCGGGTACGACCGGGCGGCCGAGGCCGGCCCCTCCGCGACCCGTTTCCACCGGATCCCCGAAGTCATCAGCGATCTGGGCGTCTTCGACTTCGAGACCCCCGACCGCACGATGCGGCTGCGCTCCCTCCACCCCGGGGTCGGCCTCGAACAGGTCGCCGAAGCGACCGGGTTCGTACTCACCGTCCCCGACGAGGTGCCCTTCACCCGGGACCCCACGGAGGACGAACTCCGGCTGATCCGCGACGTCATCGACCCGAAGGGGCTGCGCGAGCGCGAGGTGCCGGCGTGACCGGGCCCGCCCCGTTCCCGACCGCACTCACCGAGCTGACCGGGGTGCGGTACCCGATCGTGCAGACCGGAATGGGCTGGG
Organism: Streptomyces sp. A0642; assembly: GCF_004795105.1. Taxonomy (GTDB): domain Bacteria; phylum Actinomycetota; class Actinomycetes; order Streptomycetales; family Streptomycetaceae; genus Streptomyces. The sequence continues at coordinate 419,331 of NZ_SSBL01000004.1, forward strand.
TGGCCGGCCCCCGGCTCGTGTCGGCCTCCGCCAACGCGGGGGCACTCGGCATCCTGGCCTCCGCGACGATGACCGTCGGGCAGCTCCGCACGGCGGTCCGCGAGGTCAAGTCCCGTACCGGCGCCCCGTTCGGCGTCAATCTGCGGGCGGACGCGGGCGACGCGGGCGAGCGGGTCAAGATCCTCATCGACGAGGGGGTCCGGGTGGCGTCCTTCGCACTGGCCCCCTCACGGGACCTCATCGTGCGGCTCAAGGACGCCGGCGTCATCGTCATCCCCTCCGTCGGCGCCCGCCGGCACGCGGAGAAGGTCGCCGCGTGGGGAGCCGACGCGGTGATGGTGCAGGGCGGCGAGGGCGGCGGACACACCGGCGAGGTGGCCACCACGGTGCTGCTCCCCCAGGTGGTGGACGCCGTCGGCATCCCGGTGATCGCGGCGGGCGGCTTCCACGACGGCCGCGGTCTGGTCGCGGCGCTCGCCTACGGGGCGGCCGGCATCGGCATGGGCACCCGCTTCCTGCTGACCTCCGACAGCACCGTCCCCGACGCGGTGAAGGCGAAGTACCTGGCCGCCACCGTCAAGGACGTCACGGTGACGGACCGGGTGGACGGCCTGCCGCACCGCATGCTGCGTACCGCCATGGTCGACTCGCTGGAGCGGTCCGGCCGGGCCGCCTCCCTGCTCCGGGCGCTGCGGCACGCCTCGGCCTTCCGGAGGGAGACCCGGACCAGCTGGCACCGGCTGCTCCGCGACGGGATGGCGATGAGGCACGGCAGGGAACTGACCTGGAGCCAGGTGCTGCTGGCCGCCAACACCCCGATGCTGCTCAAGGCCTCGCTGGTCGAGGGACGGACCGACATCGGGGTGATGGCCTCGGGCCAGGTGGCGGGCGTGATCGGGGATCTGCCGTCCTGTTCGGAGCTGGTCGCACGCGTCATGGACGAGGCGCGGGCCGTACTGAAGGCGCTGCCCGCGCCGGGCTGACCGCGTGTGCGGGGGGCGGTCCCGGACGGTCAGGGCCTCACAGCTTCTCCGTCAGCAGCTCGTGCATCGTCGCGATGAACGGGTCCGTCCTGTGCACCCGCCGGGTGCACATCGCGGCCAGGGCCGTACCGGTGTCGGGGCGGAAGCCGAGGAACATCTGCTGTCCGAGCGTGGCCCCCGCGTGAAAGCAGACGGGCCCGCGCGGTGACGGATGGCGGAACCAGGTGAGCGTGTGCGTATGGGCGTGCCGCAGTCCGCGCCGCAACAGCGGGGTGCGTACGTCCGCGAACGCGGCGGTCAGCGGATGCGTGGGCGCGGCGGTCCCCGGGAGGTGGGCTTCCAGGAACGTGAGCAGGTCCGTGGGCGTCGCCCGGACCGCTCCGGCGGCGTGGAAGCCGCCGGTGTCCAGGGCGGGCAGCGGTCTGCCGTCGCGCCGGTGCCCCACGGCGTCGCCGGGCGGCGGCCCCGGGCGCAGTCGCGTGCCGTGCAGGCGGAGCGGGTCCAGCACCTCCTGCTGGAGCAGCGTCTCCCAGGGCGTGCCGGTGGCTGCGGCCAGGGTGTGGCCGAGTACGGAGACCGCGAAGTTCGAGTAGTGCCAGCGGGTGCCCGGCCGGTGGCGGGGGCGGGCGCGCAGGAAGGCCCGGACGACGCGGTCGGCCGGGTAGCGGCTGTAGGGCGCGGTGGTCCACCGGGGTAGCGCCTGCGGGTAGAAGTCGGCGGGCAGCGACGGGAGGCCCGAGGTGTGCGTGATCAGATGGCGCAGGGTGATGGCGTGCACGGAGGGGTGCACCGGGTGGCCGGGGGCCAGCAGTTCGGCCGCCGAGTCCTCGTACCGCAGACGGCCCGCCGCGACGAGTGCGGCCAGGAGCAGCCCGGTGAAGGGCTTGGACGCGGAACCCAGCTCGTAGCGGGGCGCGTCGTCCGGCGTCACGGGCCCGTCGAGCCGGTAGGTGCGCCGGGACCGGTGGCTGAGAGCGATCACGAGGCCGGGTGCGTCGACCGTCCGGGCGGCATCGGCCAGCAGGCGGGCCCGCTCCCCGTCGCTCTGGGACGGACGGCCCGCGGAGGTCCGGCGGACCTCCTGGGGGGCCGTCACGCGGAGACCGGGGCAGCGAGGTCCGACAGGGCGCGGGACAGGGCCAGCGCCGACGCGAACGCCGCCACCAGCGTGGGGTGGTAGACGAGGTCGAAGACGGAGCCCTCGTCGCCTTCGGGCATGCCGCCCATCACCGGCATCGCCCCGTCCGGCTGCTGGGCCCCGGCGAATCCCTCCCAGGCCGCCGGGTCGAGGGTCGGCTCCGGGAGGCAGGCGTCGACGACGAGCAGTTCGCCCAGCAGGTCCCAGCGCCCGAGGTCGAGCCAGTCGTCGAGCCACACCGGCAGCCAGAGGGCGAGGTAGTCCGCCACGTCGGCGGGCAGCCCGGCCGGGTTGGCGCCCCAGTCGGTCAGATGGAAGACCGTGTGGGTGATGTCGTAGCCGATGTTCCCCTCGACCGTCCAGGGTTCGGGCCGCTTGGACAGCCAGGTGCGCCGGTACGCCTCGTCGGCCGGCATGCTCGGCTCCAGCCCGAACCGCCGCTCCATGTTGCTGAGTCCGAGCCGGCGGACCGGGACGACCTCCAGCGCGCCCCAGCTGTTCAGCTGGTGGTTCAGCCGGACGGCCGCCTCCAGGGACGGCTCGCGGTACCCCAGCTCCCGGAACGGTACGTAGACCTCCATCGGTACGGGACAGAGCGGTTCGCGCCGCTGGCCGTCGAGCAGCCGGCTCCCCGAGCCCAGCAGTTCGTGCCAGGCGTGGTCGAGGAGCTTGCGTGCCAGGTCGGCCTGGCGGGAGCCCGCGACCCCTTCCCGGAAGATGACCGTGCTGATGAGAGCCAGTTCGCCGAGCGGCTTGAACCGGTCCAGGACGCCCACCTCGGGAGGCGGGTCGTCGTCCAGCCGGAATCCGGCCCGGTGCTCGTACAGCCAGTCCAGGGCCCGCGCCCCCACGTCATGGATCTGCTGGATGCCGCTCATGCGGCAGCTCCCTTCGTGCGGCCGGTGCGGCTCGTGCGACGGCTCCCGTCCCCCGCTGGGGCGGCATCCGCCCGGTGGGTGGTGAGCCGCTTGAGGGACAGCGCGGCGGCGAACGCGGTCACCAGGGTGGAGTGGTAGCAGGCGAGGAAGGGGTACGGGTCGGGACCGGGACCCGCGTCGCCCTGCCGGGCCGTCTCCGGCCGGTCGTCTGCGTACGCGGCCTGCTTGGCGGTGTCCGGCCGGTCGTCTGCGGCAGGCGTCGGGGCCGGCGGGACCGTGGGGCCCGTCTCCGGTACGGCACCGCTCGGGGCCTGCGCGGCGGCGAGCGCGGGCCAGGCCGCGTCCAGCAGCTCCGTGGGCGGCGGCCCCGGCAGGGCCGCGGCGACCGCGAGCAGTTCGCCGGTCAGATCCCACTGCCGGCTCTCCAGACAGCCGTCGATCCAGGGCGGCAGCCAGGCTCGCAGGTAGGCGTCGACGTCGACGGGCATCCGCTCGGGGAGGCAGCACCAGTCCGTGATGTGGAAGACGGTGTGGGTCAGCGCGTACCCGGACGGCCCCTCGAACATCCACGGTTCGGACAGCCCGCCCAGCCAGGTGCGCGCGAGGACCTCGCCGGCGTCGGCGTGCGGGGCGGCGCCGACCCGGCGCTCCGAGTTGATGAGTCCCAGTTCCCGGTTGGCCTGCTGCTCGGTGTGGGCCCATCCCCTGGTCGCGGAGAGCGTCCCGGCCAGACGCTCGAAGCCCTCGTTGCGCAGTCCGTATCCGGCGAAGGCCGCGTAGATCTCGTACGGGTACGCGGCGAAGGGCTCGGCGCGCAGCAGCTCCAGCAGCAGGTCCCCCGCGTGCACCTGGTCCCACGCGAACGCGATGAGGTCCCCGGCCGCCTGGTGTTCAGGGGCGTCCGGGGTGGTGCTGCGGTGGATCGTGGTGGAGAGCTGGGCCAGTTCGCCGAGGGGTTTGAGGGTGCGGTTGACCTCGATGTGCGGCTCCAGCACGTCCGGGGGGAGTTCGAAACCCGAACGGTGGGCGTCGGCCCATCCGAGCGCCTTGCGCAGGACGCCGGGCAGGACGGACAGCGCCGCGCCGGTCGTGCCGCCGGGGGCGATGGCCACCGATGCCGTCACCGCGCCCGCCCTTCGCTCATCAGCCGGGCGGCCCGGACGTGCAGCGCGACCCGGGGGTCCGGGCCGCCCATGAGCTCGACGAAGTCGAGTCCCCGGTCCAGGCCCAGGGTGTCGGGCAGGCCGTCCAGCGCGGCCAGCCAGCGGCCGACGCCCGCGGCCTGGAGCCAGTTGCGCCGCCGCACCGCGCGGACGAACCCCCGGGACAGGTCCACGACCCGGTGGGCGGCCGCCCGGTGCACGGCCGACGAGGCGGCGGGGACGGCGAGGGGGGCCAGCACGGAGAGCTGATGGCTGAAGGCCTGCCAGGCGGCCCCTTCGAGCCACGCGGCGTTCGGCTCGTCGCCGCCGGGTGCGACGGCCGGCGGGCGGCCCGGGACCGACGCCGTCCGGTGCAGGGCGGACAGCATGCCCCAGTGGCTCCAGACCGCGGCGTCGGAGGCGTCCGGCCGGGGCGGGAACTCCCGCACGGCACGGTGGAGCACGGCGATGTCTCCGGGATGCGGATGGTGCCCGTGGAGCACACTCGGCAGAAGCAGATCGGCCCCGATGACGCGGACCGCGGCGATTCCCGTCCGGTTGTCCTCGTCGATTCCGGCCGCACCGCACACCGTGGCGAGGTGGTCCCCGCTCCGAAGAGCGAGGACCACCTCTGTTGCCAGGTCATGCACGGCACCCGCCAGGGGGGACGAAGCATGTGACTGGTTCATGTGCTACCGACTAGCCCTTCTTCGGGCGGGGGGTCGGCGGCGAGAGAAGCAGCGCGGAGCCGCCTCCGAGGAGGGCGAGATAGGCGCACTCGCGGGAGTCGCGGTAGAACCCTTCGGCCTCGCCCGGGTTGAGCGCCTCGTCGAGGTCCAGCTCGATGTCGGTGCTCGTGGTTTCAGTCGTGTACATGGTGTTGCCCCGTCCTGTGGTGAGTGGGGTTGACGTACGTTTCGAGTGGAATGCATGGAATGCGATGCCGCAAATCCAAGGGACCTGTCAGAGAATTTCCTCATTCAATTGAACAGAGAAATCAAGGGAGTCACGACAGGGCGCTGACCTGCCAAAACATTGATGGCACTCACCGAAATGGCGGGTCGTGCGCGGGGCGCATTCAGCGTGCACGGGATGCATCCGGGCGATCGGCGGATCGCCCCTCCCCCGCGTCGGTCCTCGATACGGGCCCCGTTCCGAGGGCCGGGCCGCCCCCGTCCGCCGAAGCGTCCGGGGGAGACTGGGCGGATGGACACATGGAGCCGGTCCGGCCGAGAGCCCGCCCCCGCGCTGTACGGGCGCCTGCGCGTCGTCAGGGAGGATCTCGGGCCGGCCCGGTGGCTGACCGAACGCCGCCCCGGCCACGGCGACTTCGCGACCGTCGCCGGTGTCGCCGCACCGGGCTTCCCGGCGTACGCGCGGCTCCTTCACCCGGCGGCTCTCGACGAGCGCCCCGTCCGCTGGGACACGGTCGCCACCGCTTACGGGCGACGGGTCGAAGCGCTGACGGGCTGGCACGAGGTGATCGGCGTGGAGCGGTTCTACCAGAACAGAGAGGACTACGGGCTGCCGGGCGTCTGGGACGAACACCCGGCCGAGGGGCCCACGCCCGGCCGGGTCGCGCGCGCCCTGATCCCCGTCCTGGCGCGGCACACGCGTACGGCGGAGCGGTGCCTGTTCGGGCTGTGGGAGGGATACGGCCGCTGGGAGTGGGAGGGAGTCCCCACCTTCCCGACCCCGGGCCGGGACGAGATCCTGCTGTCGGGGCCGCTGGCCGACGCCGTGTCCCCCGAGCTCCTGGACGAGTTCGCCGAGCTGCCCGATCTGTGGTGGCCGCAGGACCGCGCCTGGTGCGTGGGCGGCGACGTCGACCTGGTGAGCACCTACGTCGGCGGTTCCGAGGAACTGATCACCGGCCTGCTCGCCGCTCCCGGCCTGGAGGCCCACCGGGTCGCGGCGACCGACGGGGTCTGCTGACGGGGGGCGGGGCAGGACAGAAGCGCTCGATGACGGTGACGTGGAGGCGCCGGGCAGGTCAGAAGCGCTCGATTCGGTGACGTGGAGGCGCGGGACAGGTCAGCGGCGCTCGATGACGGTGACGTGGAGGCGCCGCGCCCGTCAGAGGCGCTCAATGATGGTGACGTTGGCCTGGCCGCCGCCCTCGCACATGGTCTGCAGGCCGTAGCGGCCGCCGGTGCGCTCCAGTTCGCACAGAAGCGTCGTCATCAGCTTCGCGCCGGTGGCGCCCAGCGGGTGGCCGAGCGCGATGGCCCCGCCGTTGACGTTGACCTTGCCGGGGTCGGCGCCGGTCTCCTTCAGCCAGGCCAGGACGACCGGGGCGAACGCCTCGTTGATCTCCACCAGGTCGATGTCGCCGATCGACATGCCGGCCTTCTTCAGGGCGTACGCCGTCGCCGGGATCGGGGCCGACAGCATGCGGATCGGGTCCTCGCCCCGCACCGAGAGGTGGTGGATGCGGGCGCGGGGGGTGAGGCCGTGCTCGGCGACGGCCCGCCCGGAGGCGATGAGCAGCGCCGAGGCGCCGTCGGAGACCTGCGAGGAGACCCCCGCGGTCAGCCGGCCGCCCTCGACGACCGGTTCGAGGCCGGCCATCTTCTCCAGCGACGTGTCCCGGCGGGGCCCCTCGTCCACCGCCACCTCGCCGTACGCGACGGTCTCGCGGGTGAACCGGCCCTCGTCGATGGCGCGCACGGCCCGCTGGTGGGAGCGGAGGGCGAAGTGCTCCATGGCCTCACGGGAGATCCCCCACTTCTCCGCGATGAGTTCGGCGCCGTGGAACTGGTTGACGGGCGCGTCCCCGTAGCGGGCCCGCCAGCCGACGGAGCCGGCGTACGGGCCCTCGGTCAGACCCAGGGGCTCGGCGGCCCGGCGGCCGGCGTACGCGATGGGGATCATCGACATGTTCTGGGTGCCGCCCGCGACGACGAGGTCCTGGGTGCCGGACATGACGCCCTGCGCGGCGAAGTGGACGGCCTGCTGGGAGGAACCGCACTGCCGGTCGACGGTGGTGCCCGGCACCTCCTCGGGGAGGCCGGCGGCGAGCCAGGCTGTGCGGGCGATGTCCCCGGCCTGCGGCCCGACGGTGTCCAGGCAGCCGAAGACGACGTCCTCCACCGCGGCCGGGTCGATCCCGGTGCGCTCGACCAGTGTCTTGATGACATGGGCTCCGAGGTCGGCGGGGTGGACGGCGGCGAGCCCGCCGTTGCGCCGGCCGACCGGGGTGCGTACCGCTTCGACGATGTAGGCCTCGGCCATGGCAGCTCCTCAGTTGGTGATATGACGATGCGTCACCCGAGGGGTGACATCCGCGGGCCGGATCGCGTTCATGCCCTCTGGCTGCTGACGGAGACGGTCTCCCCGGTCATGTACGAGGAGTAGCCGCTGGCCAGGAAGACGATGACGTTGGCGACCTCCCAGGGCTCCGCGTACCGGCCGTAGGCCTCGCGCGCGGTGAGTTCGGCGAGGAGTTCGGGGGTGGTGACCTTCACCAGGTGCGGGTGCATGGCCAGGCTCGGGGCGACGGCGTTGACGCGTACGCCGAAGCCGGCCGCCTCCAGGGCGGCGCACCGGGTGAGGGCCATGACACCGGCCTTCGCGGCGGCGTAGTGGGCCTGGCCGCACTGGGCGCGCCAGCCGACGACGGAGGCGTTGTTGACCACGACGCCTCCGGTGCCGCGCGCCTTGAAGTGGCGCAGGGCGGTGCGGGTGCAGCGGAAGGTGCCGTTCAGGGTGACGTCGAGGACCTTCGACCACTGGTCGTCGGTCATGTCCACGAGGTCCGCGGTGCCGCCGAGACCGGCGTTGTTGACGACGATGTCGAGGCCGTCGTGGCGTTCGGCTGCCAGCGCGAAGAGGGCGTCGACCTGCTGCTGGTCGGTGACGTCGCAGGGCAGCGCGGCGACACCGTCCGTGCCGAACTCCTCGGCGAGGGCGGCGGCACTCTCCTTCAGACGGCGTTCGTGGGCGTCGCCGATGACGATCCGGGCGCCCTCCTCCAGGAACCTGCGGGCGGTCGCTCCCCCGATGCCGGCGCCCGCCGCCGCGGTGATCACCGCGGTGCGTCCGGCCAGGAGGGAATGGCCCGTTACGTAGGACGGCTGCGAGGTCACGGGCGGATCTCCCTGGGAAGGCCGAGGACGCGCTCGGCGATGATGTTCCGCTGGATCTCGTTGGATCCGGCGTAGAGGGTGTCGGCACGGGAGAAGAGGAACAGCCGCTGCCACTCGTCGAGTTCGTAGGGGGCCTCGGGGGCGGTCATGCCACCGGCGCCCAGGACGCTCATGGCCAGTTCGCCGAGTTCCCGGTGCCAGGTGGCCCAGTAGATCTTCCCGATGGACGCCTCGGGGCCCGGTGCGCCGGCCGCCACCCCGTCGAGCATGCGCAGGGCGTTGCACCGGATGGTCTCCAGTCCCGTCCACGCGCGGGCGAGCCGGTCGCGGATCAGCGGGTCGTCGGCGGCGCCGTTGCCGCGGGCGAGGCCGATGAGGGCTTCCAGTTCGCGCCGGAAACCGACCTGCTGGCCGAGGGTGGAGACGCCGCGCTCGAAGCCCAGGGTGGCCATGGCCACGCGCCAGCCGTCGCCGGGTTCGCCGACGACGTGTTCGGCTCGGGTGCGGGCCCCGTCGAAGTAGACCTCGTTGAATTCGGAGGTGCCGGTCAGCTGCCGGATCGGCCGGATCTCCACGCCGGGCTGGTCGAGTGGGACGAGGAGGTAGGACAGTCCGGCATGGCGGGAGGATCCCGGCTCGGTCCGGGCGACGACGAAGCACCACTGGGCGTCCTGGGCGAGTGACGTCCAGATCTTCTGCCCGGTGACGACCCAGTCCCCGCCGTCCCGCTCGGCCCGGGTCCGCACGTTCGCCAGGTCGGACCCGGCGTCCGGCTCGCTGTAGCCCTGGCACCACAGCTCCTCGGCGGCGACGATCGGCGGCAGGAAGCGGGCCCGCTGCCCGGGCGTGCCGAACGCCATCAAGGTCGGGCCGAGCAGCTGCTCCCCGATGTGGTTGACCCGCGCGGGGGCTCCGGCCAGGGCGTACTCCTCATGGAAGGCGACCTGCTGCCCGATGGCCGCGCCCCGGCCGCCGTGCTCCCGCGGCCAGCCCACGCAGGCCCAGCCCTCAGCGGCCATGTGCCGTTCCCAGGCGAGCCGTTCGGCGAAGGACTCGTGCTCGCGACCGGGCCCGCCGCGGCCGCGAAGGCCCTCGAAGGCGCCGGTGAGGTGGGCGGTCAGCCAGCCGCGGATCTCGGCGCGGAACTCCTCGACGCTGCTCATGGGGGTACGTTAATCTACCAAACACTTGTTAGGGAAGGAGCGGCCGATGTCCGCTGCCCACGACGAACCGGTGCTGTACGAGAAGCGGGGCCCGGTCGCGACGGTGACCATGAACCGGCCCGGCTACCGCAACGCGCAGAACTCCGCGATGACCTACGCCCTCGACGACGCGTTCTACCGCGCGGCCGACGACGGCGAGGTGAAGACCGTCGTCCTGGCGGGGGCGGGCAAGCACTTCTCCGCCGGCCACGACATCGGGACCCCCGGGCGCGACGCGCATCTGCCCTTCGAGCGCCGGGCGGGGCTGTGGTGGGACCACTCGGACAAGGAGGGCGCGGAGAGCCGGTTCGCGCGGGAGTCCGAGGTGTACCTGGGGATGTGCCGTCGCTGGCGCGAGCTGCCCAAGCCGGTCATCGCGTCCGTGCAGGGCGCGTGCGTGGCCGGTGGTCTGATGCTGGCCTGGGTGTGCGACCTGATCGTGGCCTCCGAGGACGCGTTCTTCGCGGACCCCGTGGTCCGGATGGGCATCCCCGGCGTCGAGTACTTCGCCCACCCGTGGGTGATGCCGCCGCGGATCGCCAAGGAGTTCCTCTTCACCGGCGACCGGATGAGCGCCCGGCGCGCCTACGAGGTCGGCATGGTCAACCGAGTCGTACCGCGCGAAAAACTCACCGCGCACACCGAAGAGTTGGCACTGCGCATCGCGGAAATGCCGCGCATGGGACTGGCGCTGGCGAAGCGGGCGGTCAATCAGGCCGAGGACCTGCAGGGCATGCACACCGGGATGGACTCGGTGTTCGGGCTGCACCACCTGGCGCACGCGCACAACGCCGAGACCGCACCGGACGCGCTCGGCGGCATGGACATCCGGGCGATGAAGGAGGCGGGCGGCTGATGGACCTGGATTTCGGCGCGGCCGACGACGCGTTCCGCGCCGAGGCACGCGACTGGCTGGCCGCTCATGTCCCTGCCCGCGCCCTGCCCTCCCTGGAGACCGCCGAAGGCTTCGCCGCACACCGGGACTGGGAGGCCACCCTGGCCGCCGACCGCTGGTCGGTGGTCTCCTGGCCCGACGAGTTCGGCGGGCGCGGGAGTTCCCTGCTGCACTGGCTGGTCTTCGAGGAGGAGTACTACGCCGCCGGGGCGCCCGGCCGGGTCAGCCAGAACGGCATCAACCTGCTGGCCCCGACCCTCTTCGAGCACGGCACGGACGAACAGCGGGCCCGTGTCCTGCCCCCGATGGCGAGCGGTGAGGTCATCTGGGCACAGGCCTGGTCCGAGCCGGAGTCCGGCTCCGATCTGGCTTCGCTGAGATCGAGGGCCGTACGGACCGGGGGCGGCTGGCTGATCAGCGGCCAGAAGACGTGGTCCTCCCGGGCGGCCTTCGCCGACCGCGCCTTCGGCCTGTTCCGCAGCGACCCCGACGCGGACCGGCCGCACCGGGGGCTCACCTATCTGATGTTCCCGCTGGACGCCGAGGGCGTGACCGTGCGGCCCATCGGGCGGCTCGACGGGAAGCCCGCCTTCGCCGAAATCTTCCTGGACCAGGTGTTCGTACCCGACGAGGACGTCATCGGCGAGCCCGGCCGGGGCTGGCGGGTCGCGATGAGCACCACGGGCAACGAGCGCGGGCTGACCCTGCGCAGCCCGGGCCGCTTCACCGCGGCCGCGGACCGGCTGACCGCCCTGTGGCACGCGTACGGCGACCCGGCGGACACGGCCCTGCGGGACAGGGTGGCCGACGCGGTGATCGGGGCCCGCGCCTACCGGCTGTTCTCGTACGCGGGTGCCTCCCAGGTCCTGCACGGCGGGGGCGGGCCCGCAGGGGCCGCGTCCAGCCTCAACAAGATCTACTGGTCCGAGCTGGACATCGCGCTGCACGAGACGGCGCTCGACCTGCTCGGCCCCTGCGGCGAACTCGCCGACCACGCCGCCGAATCGCCGGACCGCGGCGGCTGGTCCGAGGGCTACACCTTCTCCCTGGCCGGCCCCGTCTACGCGGGCACGAACGAGATCCAGCGCGACATCATCGCCGAGCGGCTGCTCGGTCTGCCGAAGGGACGCCGCTGATGCGATTCCTCCTCGACGCCGAGCAGCGGGAGTTCGTCCGCTCCCTCGATGCCCTGCTCGCCTCGGTCGACACCCCGGCCGCCGTACGGTCCTGGGCTGCCGGTGACCACGGTCCGGGGCGTGCCGTCTGGGCACGGCTGGCCGAGGCCGGGGTGTTCGCGCTCGCGGTCCCTGAGAAGCACGAGGGGTTCGGCCCCCTGCCGCTCGAACTCACCCTCGCCTTCGAGGCGGTGGGGCGGCACGCCGTCCCGGGGCCCCTGGTGGAGACGGTTGCCGCGGCGGCCCTTCTCGGGCGGCTCGGCGACGAGGGCGTCGCCGCCGAGCGACTGCCGGGCATCGCCTCGGGGAAGTCGGTCGTCTCCCTCTGTCTGACCTCGCTCGGCCCGTACGCCCTGGACGCCGACGCGGCGGACGCGGTGTTCGTGGTGGACGGCGGCACCTTGCGCCTCGCCACCGCTTCCGGTCCCGTACAGCCCTCGGCCGACCCGGGGCGGCGGCTGTCACGGCCGTCGGGCGGGACGGCCCTGGCTCGGGGACCCGCGGTGACGGCCGCCGCCGGATACGCGGCCGAGGTCGCCGCGCTCGCCACGGCGGCGCAGGCACTCGGCGTCGGCCGGACCCTGCTGGCCCGTACCGTGGAACACGTCAGGCGGCGGCGCCAGTTCGGGGTGGCGATCGGCTCCTTCCAGGCGGTCAAGCACCGGCTCGCCGACACGCTGCTGGCCCTGGAGTTCGCCGGACCGCTGGTGCACGGCGCCGCGCTCGCGCTCGCCGCCGGCCACGAAGGCGCGGGCCGCGACATCGCCGCGGCCAAGGTCGCGGCGGGCGAGGCGGGGTACACGGCGGCGCGCACGGCCCTCCAGCTGCACGGCGCCCTGGGCTACACCGACGAACTCGACCTGTCCCTGTGGATCCGCAAGGCCCGCCCCCTGCGCGACGCGTGGGGAACCCCGGCGGCCTGTCGCGCCCGCGTCATGGGAGCGGCCCGATGAGACCGACCCGGGAGCAGGAGGAGCTGCGGTCCGCGTTGCGGTCCCTGCTGACCGAGCATCAAGGATGCGACGCCTACGCCCCGTTGACCGCTCAGGTCGGGGCCGCCGGTCTCGCCGTGCCCGAGGAGTACGGCGGAGCGGGTGGCGGCGCCCGCGATGTGCAGGTGCTGATGGAGGAGCTGGGCCGGTGCCTGAGCCCGCTGCCGTGTCTGGGCTCCTCGGTGCTCACGGCGGGAGCGCTGCTGGTGTCCGGCGACGAGGAGGCGTGCGGGCGGCTGCTGCCCGCCCTGGCCGACGGCAGCGCGGTGGGCAGCCTCGCCTGGGCCGAGCAGGGTTCCTGGGAGCAGGAGGCCGTGCGCGCCGAGGCCGTGCCGGGGCCGGGTGGTGGCCGCCATCTGATCACCGGGGCCAAGGAGCACGTACTGGACTGGAAGGACGTGGACGTCCTTCTCGTCGCGGCCCGCACGGCACACGGGGTCTCGCTCTTCGAGGTGGCGCCCGAAGCCGCCGGTGTGCGCCGGGAAGCCGTCGTGACCATGGACCAGACCCGGGCCCAGGCCCGGTGGCTGCTGGACGGAGCCGAGGGACGCCTGCTGGGGACGGACGGCGACGGCGGGCGGTATCTGGAGCGCGTACGGGACCTGGCGTGCACGGCGCTCGCGGCGGAGCAGGTGGGCGCGGCGGAGCGCTGCCTGGAGCTGACCGTCGAATACGCCGGGAACCGGGTCCAGTTCGGGCGGCCCATCGGCTCGTTCCAGGCGGTCAAGCACCGGCTGGCCGACGCCTACGTCCTGGTGGAGTCCGCGCGTTCGGCGGCGCTCGGCGCGGCGTTCGCCGCCGACGAGGACCCGGGCGCGCTGCCGCGGGCCGCGGCCGTCGCGAAGTCCGTCTGCTCCGAGGCGTTCTCGGCGGTGGCCGGCGAGATGATCCAGCTGCACGGCGGGATCGGCATCACCTGGGAGCACGACGCACACCGCTACTTCAAACGCGCCCACGGGGCGGGGGAACTGCTCGGACCGCCCGCCCTCCATCGGGCGCGGCTCGCCGCCGATCTGGGCCTGGCCGCCCGCTGAGCGGCTCCGGAGACACCGAGAGACAGACCGAAAGAGGGGATCAACGCATGGATCCGGGCGCGCCGTGGGACTTCACGGGGCAGGTGGCCGTGGTCACCGGCGGCACCAAGGGCATCGGCGCCGCCGTCGCCGCGGCGTTCCTGGGCGCGGGCGCGGAGGTGGTCGTCTGCGGCCGCACCACCCCGGACACGCTGCCGGAGTCCCGCGGCCGGGCAGCCGTCTTCGTCCCGGCCGACGTGCGCGATCCGGCGGCGGCCTCCTTGCTGGTGGACGCCGCGGTGGAACGCTTCGGCAGGCTCGACGTCCTGGTCAACAACGCGGGCGGTTCCCCGGACGCCGACGCGGCCACCGTCTCGCCGCGTTTCGTGGAGAAGATCATCGCGCTCAATCTCCTCGCGCCGTTCTATGTGGCGCAGGCGGCCCACCGTGTCATGCGGGCCCAGGACAGCGGCGGTTCGGTCATCAACATCGGCAGCGTCTCCGGCCGGCATCCCCAGCCGGGCACCGCGGCCTACACGGCGGCCAAGGCCGGACTGCTGGCCCTCACCAGGGCGCTGGCCCTGGAATGGGCGCCGGCGGTCCGGGTCAACCACATCACCACCGGGCTGGTCCGCACCGCGGGCGCGGCGTCCGTCTACGGCGCGGACGGCGGCGCGGCGGTGGCGGGCGTCATCCCGATGGCGCGCATGGCGGTGCCCGAGGACGTCGCCCACGCCTGCCTGTTCCTCGCGGGCGGTCTGTCCGGATACGTCAACGGCGCCGACCTCGCGGTGCACGGCGGCGGCGAGTTCCCCGCCCGCTACCTGGCGGTCAGGGCGGCGGAGGCGGCCGGCCGACCGCCCCGGTAGCGGCGCGCGAAAGAATTTTGCCCAGCGCGCAAAATTGCATAGCATGCATCTTCATGAGTGCCGACGACCCTTCCCCCGGTCTGCGCGAACGCAAGAAGCGCGCGACACGCGACGCCCTTGCGGGCATGGCGCTGCGCATGGCCGCGGACCAGGGGATCGAGAACGTGACCGTGGAAGCGGTCACCGACGCGGTCGGCGTCTCCGTACGCACGTTCTTCAACTACTTCCCGTGCCTGGAGGACGCGATCATCCGCCCCGGCCGGCACCATGCCGAGCGGACCCGCCGGGCCGTGCTCAACGCCCCGGAACACCTCACGGCGCTCGAAGCCCTCAGCGAGGCGCTCGCCCAGGAACTCGCCCCCATCGAGGAGGGCCATGAACGCTGGGCGCTCCAGATGAAGGTGCTCAGGTCGAGCCCCTCGCTGCTTCCGGCCTTCCTCGCCGCCCAGGGCGCCGACGAGCGCGCCCTCGTCGCCGCCGTGGCCGAGCGCCTGGGCCAGGACCCCGAGACCGATCTCTACCCGCGGCTCCTGGCCCACGCGGCGATCGCCGCCGTGCGCGCCGCCGCGGAGGTCTGGGTGGCCTCCGGCCGCACCCGTACGTTCCAGAGCCTGTGCCGCGACGCCTTCGCCTCGCTGGCGGCGGGGCTGGCCGTCTGAAGCACGTCCGGCCCGGACCCTCCGCGGCCCCCACCACCGCTCACCGCAGAACCCGTCACCACAGAACCAGTCACGTCACCAGAGAATGAGGAACGTCAGCCGATGACCGCTGCCGTCACACCCGAGACCGGTACGGCCGGTGCGCCCGAGGGGGACGCATCCGGCATGACCCGCCGCCAGATACTCCAGGCCATGTCCGGCCTGATGGCCGGCATGTTCGTGGCCATCCTGGCCTCCACCGTGGTCTCCAACGCCCTGCCGAGGATCATCTCCGATCTGCACGGCAGCCAGTCCTCCTACACCTGGGTCGTCACCGCCGAACTCCTCGCCATGACGGCGACGGTCCCGATCTGGGGCAAGCTGTCCGACCTCTACGACAAGAAGCTGCTCATCCAGCTCTCGCTGTCGATGTTCATCGTCGGTTCGCTCGTCGCCGGCTTCTCGCACAGCATCGGGCTGCTCATCGTGAGCCGTGTCGTCCAGGGGATCGGCGCGGGCGGCCTCACCGCGCTCGCCCAGGTCGTCATGGCGGCGATCATTCCGCCCCGCGAACTCGGCCGCTACTCCGGCATCTTCGGCGCCGTCTTCGCCGTCGGCACGGTCGCGGGACCGCTCATCGGCGGTGTGCTCGTCGACACCTCGTGGCTCGGCTGGCGCTGGTGCTTCTTCATCGGCGTGCCGTTCGCACTGCTCGCCATCGTGCTGCTCCAGCTGACCCTGAGGCTGCCCACCGTCCGCAGGGAAGTGAAGATCGACTATCTCGGCGCCGTGCTCATCATGAGCGGTGTCAGTGCCCTGCTGCTGTGGGTGACCCTCGCGGGCAACCGGTTCGACTGGGCCTCGTGGCAGACCGCCGCGCTCGTCAGTGGCGGCGTGCTCCTGCTGGCCGCCGCGGTCCTGGTCGAGTCCAGGGTCCAGGAACCGATCATCCCGCTGGACATCTTCCGCAACCGCACCGTGGCGCTGACGACGATCGCGAGCCTCCTCGTCGGCGTCGCCATGTTCGGCGGCACGGTGTTCCTCTCGCAGTACTTCCAGACCTCGCTCGGCAAGTCGCCGACCACCGCGGGTCTGATGAGCCTGCCGATGATCCTCGGTCTGATGGTCTCCACGACCGTCGCCGGGCAGATCATCTCCTCCCGGGGCAAGTGGAAGGGCTTCCTGATCGCGGGCGGCATCATCATGACGGCGGGCATGGGCCTGCTGTCCACGATCGGCGCCGACACGTCGTTCACCGTGCTCAGCCTCTACATGGTCGTGCTCGGCGTGGGCGTCGGCATGCTGATGCAGAACCTGGTGCTGGCCGCACAGAACGACGTTCCCGCTTCCGAACTCGGTGCGGCGACCTCGGTCCTCTCGTTCTTCCGCAGTCTCGGAGGCGCGATCGGCACGAGCGCGCTGGGCGCGGTGCTCGCCCACCGGGTGGCCCAGGAGTTGGAGAAGGGCTTCGGCGGTGCGGCGGACGGCGGGGGTGCCGGAGAGAGC
Organism: Streptomyces sp. A0642; assembly: GCF_004795105.1. Taxonomy (GTDB): domain Bacteria; phylum Actinomycetota; class Actinomycetes; order Streptomycetales; family Streptomycetaceae; genus Streptomyces. Next base: position 435,850 of record NZ_SSBL01000004.1, read on the forward strand.
GTTCCCGACCTCGGCAGCCTGCCCGAAGGGGCCCGCCAGGTGGTCGAGCAGGCGTACGGCGCCGCGACCGCGGACGTCTTCCTGATCGGCGCCCCCTTCGCGTTCCTCGCCCTGATCGTGGTCCTCTTCATCAAGGAGAAGCCGCTCAGGACCCAGAGCGGCATGGAGCGGCTCGCGGAGGAGACCGCCGCGGCGGCGAAGCCGGTCACCACGACGCACTGATCACCGGTCACGGAGCCCCGCACCGCACGCGCCTGTCGCGCGTCGGCGCGGGGCTCCGTCGTGACCGCGCCGCGCCCGAGGGGGCTCCTGCACCGCCGAGCCTTGCATCATATGAGGGCGGACCAGGATGGATCGAACCTATTTCGGCCTGTCATGGTGTCGCCATGACTCCCCCCTTCGACACCCCTGCCGCCGCGTCCACGACCGCCGTGGAACGCTTCCCCCTCCAGTTCGCACGCACCCGTCGCTTCTCGCTCGGTGTGCCCCGGCAGTTCACCGTCTCCCCCGACGGCGAACGGGTGCTGTTCGTCCGGACCACCTCCGGCACCGACCCCGTGAGCCGGCTCTGGCTGTACGAGGATGGCGCGGAGCGGATGCTCGCCGACCCCCTGGGCCCCGGCTTCGCGGACGACGTCCCGGGCGAGGCGCCGCCGGAGGAAGCGGCCCGGCGGGAGCGCGCCCGCGTGACCTCCTCCGGGGTGGTCTCCTACGCCGCCGACGCCTCGGTACGGCTGGCCGTCTTCGCCCTGGGGGGTGTCCTGTGGGCAGTCCGCACCGACGGCGGCGCCCCGCGCAGGATCGCCACGGCCGGACCGGTCGTCGATCCGCGTCCCTCACCCGACGGCTCCCTGATCGCGTACGTCTCCGGGGGCGCTCTGCGGACCGTACGGGTGGACGGAACCGGCGACCGGCCGCTCGCCGAACCGGAGGGGGAGCAGGTCACGTACGGGCTGTCCGACTACGTCTCGCAGGAGTCGATCGGACGCTCGCGCGGCTACTGGTGGTCGCCCCGCGGTGACGCGCTCCTCGTCGCCCGGGTGGACACGGCGGAGGTCCGGCGCCGGTACATCGCCGACCCCTCGGACCCGGAGCGTCCGCCCCGCGTGGTGGCATATCCGGCCGCCGGTACGGCGAACGCGAAGGTGTCGCTGCATCTGGTGGGGGTCGGCGGGGAGCGGACCGGCGTCCGCCTCCCCGCCGAGGCCGGCGAGGGACACCCCGAAGGGGCCTGGACGGACCGGGCGTTCGAGTACGTCGTGGCGGCGGGCTGGGACCGTCACGGGCCGCTCGTCTCCGTACAGACGCGGGACCAGCGCTCGGTGTACGTACTGGAGGTGGACGAAGCCTCCGGGGCGACCCGGACCGTGCACCGGACCCACGACCCGGCCTGGGTCGCCCTTCGTCCGGGCACCCCGTCGCGTCTCGGCTCCGGGGCGCTCGTCGTCCCCGCGCGGCCGGGCGGCGACACCCAGGGGCTGGACATCGGCGGTACCACGACACCGCCTGGCCTGGAGGTCCGCGAGGTGATCGGCACGGCGGGCGGCCGGGTGTTCTTCACCGGGGGCGAGGAGCCGACCGAGATCCACGTCTGGTCCCACGCCTGCGGTGCTCCCGGCGAAGGCCCCGTACGCGTCAGCGGCACACCCGGTGTGCACACGGCGGCGGTCGGAGGCCCGACCGTGGTCCTCGACAGCAGGACACCGGACGGCCATACCGTGACGGTGCTCCGCGACGGCGTGCCGGCGGGCCGCATCTCCGTGATGGCCGAGACGCCCCTCGTCATCCCGCGGCCGCTGGCCCTGAGCCTGGGCGACCGGGAACTGCGCAGCAGGCTCTACCTGCCGTCCTGGCACCGGCCGGGCGACGGCCCGCTGCCGGTGCTGCTCAGCCCCTACGCCGGCCATGGCATGCAGATCGTGCTGGAGGTGCGGACCTGGTGGGTCGCGGTCGCCCAGTGGTTCGCCGAGCAGGGGTTCGCGGTGCTGGTCACGGACGGACGGGGCACGCCGGGCCGCGGCGAGGCGTGGGAGAAGTCGGTGTACGGGGACCGCCTGACGGCCGTCCTGGAGGACCAGATCGACGCCTTGCGCGCGGCTGCCGCCCGCCACCCCGACCTCGACCTGACCCGGGTGGCGATGCGCGGCTGGTCGTTCAGCGGGTATCTGGCGGCGGCGGCCGTGCTGCGGCACCCCGAGGTCTTCCACGCGGCGGTGGCGGGTGCGGCCCCCGCCGACCGGCGGCTCTACGACACCCATTGGGAGGAGCGCTTCCTCGGCCACCCGGACGTCCAGCCGGGGAACTACGCCCGCAATTCGCTCCTGGACGAGGCGGCGGGGCTGACGCGGCCGCTCATGCTCGTCCACGGTCTTGCCGATGACAATGTGGCCGTGGCGCACACGCTGCGGTTCTCCGCAGCACTGCTCGCCGCGGGCAGGCCGCACACGGTGCTGCCGCTTTCGGGCGCCGGTCACCTGGTCGGCCAGGAGCGCACCGCGAGCGGCCTGCTGCTGCTGGAGCTGGATTTCCTGAGGAAGTCCCTGGGTCTTTGAACACAGCTCACCGGCCGCGCGTACCCCTGGACGAAGCGTCGGAGCCGAGAACACCGTGGAAGGAACAGCCAGCATGAGCGCATCGCAGGACCACGAGGTCCGCATCGGACGCCGGACCGTCGTCACGGCGGCCGGCGCCGTCTCCGCGGCCGCCGTACTGACCGCGTGCGGGGGCTCGAAGGAGGCGGCCGGCTCCGGTGTCGTCGAGCAGTCCGACGACGGTGGGGGCGGCGGGGGCGGCGTCCTCGCGAAGACCGCCGACATCCCGGAGGGCGGCGGCAAGGTCTTCGCGGATCAGGGGGTCGTGGTGACGCAGCCCGCGGCCGGTGAGTTCAAGGCGTTCTCGTCCAAGTGCACCCACCTGGGCTGCGCCGTGTCGAGCGTCTCCGACGGGACCATCCACTGCCCGTGCCACGGCAGCGCTTTCGACGTGGCCACCGGAGCCGTCAAGGGGGGCCCGGCCACCAAGCCCCTGCCCCCCGCCGCGATCACGGTCGAGGGCGACTCGATCAGCCTGACCTCCTAGCCTCCGGCCCGCCCCGCCCTCCCCCGGACCGTCCGCCTCCTCTCAGCCAGCAGCCGAGCAGGTCGTCGGTCGCGGTCACCGTGGCGACCAGGGCGAGGGTGTTGCGGATCATCGCGGGGGTGTAGTCGGCGGGCACCCCCGCGATGGCATCGGAGGGCACCACCGCCGTGTAGCCGAGGTTCACGGCGTCGAAGACCGCGTTGGGAATGGCGACGTTCGCCGAGACGCCGGTGACGACGAGGGTGCGACAGCCGAGATTCCGGAGCAGCGCGTCCACGTCCGTCCCCGCTATCGGCGACAGCCCGTGCAGCCGGCGGACGACGAGGTCCTGCTCCGCCACCTCGATGGGCTCGGCGATGCGCACCGCCGTGCTGCCGGAATGCTGCTGTACGGGGAGCCGCTCCGCGGCACGGAAGAGGCGGGCGTTGCTGTTGGCGCCGCGGCCGTCCGGGCGGCGTTCGGCCACCGCGTGGATGACCTGGACGCCGGCCTCGTGTGCTGCGGAGACCAGCCGCGCGACGTTGTGCAGGGCCCCGGACGACCGGGCCTCCCTGGCCAGTTCGGGCAGCGCGCTGCCGGGACCCACCACCCCCTGCTGGCATTCCACCGTCAGCAGGACGGTGGTCGCGGGTTCGGTCTGTCCGGCCAGCTGTTCCCTGGTCGCCACGGCTGCCCCTCTCGGTGACGGATCGAGCGCGCGAGGCTAACCCTCATTGCGCAATGAAGGAAGAGGCCCCATGATTCCTGCCACACAGTCAGCTGTCGGGCCGCCCAGTGCCGTGCCGGGCGATGCCTCCCCCGCGACGGTCCACGGGCCGCGGCGAGGGGCGCCAGCGGCTCCGGCTCACAGGAAGGGGTCTTCCCATGGCACTCGGTCAGCGGCGGGGCCGCCGGATCATGATGACGGACGAGGAGCGCGACGCGTACCTCGCCGATCAGCGCACCTGCCGGGTCGCCACCGTCGGGGCGGACGGCCGCCCGCACGTCGGCGCCCTCTGGTTCTGCTGGGACGGAACCTCGCTGTGGCTCTACTCCATCACCCGGAGCCTGCGCTGGTCGCAGCTGAGCCAGGACCCGAGGATTTCCGTGGTCGTCGACGACGGGGTGGAGTACGGAGAGCTGCGCGGCATCGAACTCGCGGGCGACGCCGTCTTCGTCGGCGAGGCCCCGCGCACCGGCGAACCGTGTCCCGAACTCACCGTTCCGGAGCGGCTGTTCGCAGCGAAGTACTTCGGCATGGAGACGATGCCGCACGACGGCCGACACGCCTGGATGCGGCTCACACCCGACACCGTCACCTCGTGGGACTTCGGCAAACTGGCCGGCCCGGCCGGCACCTGAGCCTCGCGGCTACTCGTCCCCCAGGGGATCGTCCAGCTCCCGCCCCGCCTCCCGGAGTGCCGCGACCGCGGCCCTGATCGACGGACGCCGGTCGGCGTCCGCCCGCCACACGGCGTGGACGTGCCGTCGCATCTTCTGCCGGACCGGTACCAGGCGCACGCCGTCGGGCACCGGCCCGCGGCCCAGCCGGGGCGCCACGCAGACCCCCATTCCCGCGGCGATCAGGGAGAGTTGGGTGTGGTGCTCGCCGGCGAGGTGGGCGATGCGCGGCTCGATCCCCTTGGAGCGGAGGGTGAACATCAGCCAGTCGTAGCAGAATTCACCCTCGGGCCACGACACCCAGTCGTCCTCGGCGAAGTCCTCCAGGTCGACCGTGTCGCGCTCCGCGAGCGGATGACCGGCCGGCATGGCGATGTCCGGCGCGTCGTCGAGCAGGTGGGCACGGGCGAGGCCGCCCGGGACCGGCAGCCGCTTGTTGCTCCAGTCCAGCACCACGGCGAGATCGATGTCCCCCCTGAGTACCGCCCGGATCCCGTCCTCGGGCTCCAGTTCCCGGGTCCGCGCCCGGAGTTCGGGGTGGGCCGCGCGCAGCGCCAGGAGCGTGGCCGGAAAGAGTCCGCGCGCCGCGGTGGGGAACGCGCCCAGCCGGATCTCGCCCACCACCTCGCCCCGCTGCGCCTCGATGTCGGACTGGGCGAGCTCGACCTGCGAGAGGATGCGGGCCGCGTGGTCGGCGAGCAGTTGTCCGGCGTCGGTGAGCCGGACGCCCCGGCCGTTCCTGGCCAGCAGTTGCTGGCCCACCTCACGCTCCAGCTTCGCCATCTGCTGGGAGACGGCGGAGGTGGTGACGTGCAGCCCCTCGGCGGCGCCGCTGACGGAACCGAGCCGGGCCAGGGCATCGAGGGTGCGCAGGCGCTCCAGGTTCAACATGTAAGCAATGCTACGCGGGAGCCGACACAAAGTCTCACTTGTGCTACGAGATAACCTTCGTCATCGTTGCCCTCATGAGCGCACCGCCCGCACCGGCAAGCCCGGCCACCGTGACACCGGGAGTCAGCCAGCCCCCTCCGGTCTCCCCACCCACCGGATCCGACGGTCCCACCGCCACCGCCCGTCCGGCGCTGGACTGGCGGCTGCGTTTCGCGGCACTCTCCCTCATCTGGGGCTTCAGCTTCCTCCTGATCAAGGTCGGAACCGAGGGCTACGCGCCGTTCCAGGTCACGCTCGGGCGGCTCCTGTCGGGGACCGCGGTCCTGGCCGCGGCCATGGTGGTGAAGCGGGAGCGGCTGCCGCGCACCGCCCGCACCTGGGGCCATCTGGCCGTCGCGGCCTTCTTCCTCAACGCCCTGCCGTTCTCCCTGTTCGCCTACGCGGAACTCACCATCCCGTCGACCCTGGCCGGCATCTGCAACGCGACCTCACCGCTGTGGGGCATGGCGCTGTCCCTCGTCGCCCTCTCCGAGGACCGCCCGACCCGTCGGCGCGTCGCCGGTCTCGGGCTCGGATTCCTCGGCGTACTGACCGTGCTGGGCGCGTGGCAGGGCTTCACGGGTCTGGACGTCAGCGGTACGGCGATGGCGCTCCTGGCCTCCCTCAGCTATCCCGTCGGCTGGATCTACGTCCGGAGGACTCTGGCGGGCAGCGGTTCGTCGGCCCTCTCCCTCACCGGCAGCCAGCTCTTCCTCGGCACGGTGCAACTCACCCTGGTCACGCCGCTGTTCACCTCGGCACCGGATGGATTCCCGCTCCGGCCCACCCTGGCCGTCGTCGCCCTGGGGGCCCTGGGAACGGGGCTCGCCGTGCTGCTCCAGTACGGCCTGGTCACCGAGGTCGGCCCGACGACCGCCCAGATGGTCACCTACTTCATCCCGGTGATCGCCACCGCCGCCGGAGTCGCCGTGCTCGGCGAGCAGCTGAGCTGGAACACCCCGGTCGGCGCGGTCGTCGTCCTGGCGGGCGCCGCACTGACGCAGAGCAGGCCGCGCGCCGCCGGGGCTTCCGCGCCTCCCGAGCCCGCCGCGGCCCCGCACCGGGAGTCGTCGTAGCTCATCCGTAGCTGCGCGGGGCGGCGGGCCCCGCCGCTGACGCCACCGCGTCCGCGAGCGGCCCGATGTCCTCGTCGGTGAGCGGCGACACGGTGATCCGGATTCCCTGGGGTGCGGTCATCCGGAAGCGGGATCCGGGCGCCACCGCCCAGCCGGCGTGCAGCAGTCGCGCCACGGCCCCCGTCTCGTCGCTCACCGGGACCCACACGTTCATCCCGCTGCGTCCGTGGGCCTCGACGCCCCGGTGCGCCAGGGCCCCGACGAGCGCGTCCCGGCGGCGCGCGTACGACCGGGCCACCTCCCGGGAGTCGACCGCGCCGGTCACCCACAGGTGCACCACCGCCCGCTGCAGCAGCCGGCTGACCCAGCCGGGACCCAGGCGCTGCCGTCCGGAGACCCGGTCGGCGGTGACCGCGTCCCCGGTCAGCACGGCGACCCGCAGGTCGGGCCCGTACGCCTTGGCGACGGAGCGCACGAACGCCCAGCGGTCCGTGACGCCGGCCAGGGGGTGCAGCGGCAGGTCGACGATGGCGTGTCCGTGGTCGTCCTCGATCAGCAGCACGTCCCGGTGCCGGGCCAGGACCGCCCGCAGTTCGGCCGCGCGCCCGGCGCCGATCGCCGCCCCGGTCGGGTTCTGCGCCCGGTCGGTGATGACGGCCGCACGCGCACCCGCCTCCAGGGCCGCGCCGAGGGCGTCCGGCAGCGGGCCGTCGTCGTCGACGGCGACCGGTACCGCCCGCATGCCCAGCGCCGGGACGAGATCCAGCAGGCTGCCCCAGCCGGGATCCTCCACCGCGACCGCGTCGCCCGGCCGGAGATGGGCGACCAGCACCCTTTCGATCGCGTCCAGCGAGCCCGAGGTGGCGATCACCGGCCCGGCCGGGACGCCGTCCGCGTCGAACCCGGCGCGCGCCAGAGCGGCGAACTCGGGGTCCACGGACTCCTGCGCATACATGCCGGGCGCCTGCGCGTAGGACTCGGTGACCGAGGCGAAGGCTTCCGCGAGCCCGGGGAGCAGTGCCGCGTCGGGATTGCCCTCGCCCAGGTCCCGCACACCGGGCGGCGCCTCCACCCTGACCGAGCCGCGCGCGGTGCTCGCCGGCCGCGGCCGGACCCTGCTGCCCCGGCGCCCGGCCGTCTCGATCACGCCCCGCTCCCGCAGGGTGCGGTAGGCGGCCGCCACCGTATTGGGGTTCACCCCCAGCCGGCTCGCCAACTCCCGCAGAGGAGGCAGCACTTGCCCGGGCGCCAGGTCGCCCGACCCGACGGCCCGCTCCACACTGGCGGCGATTTCCGATGCACGCCGCCCACTGATCCGATACTCTCCTAGCACAAAGAACAGTATGCACTAGTGCAATGGAGTACGCAATGCCGGAGACCGCACCCCAGCAGACCACGGCCCCGGACGCCGCAGCCGCCTACGCCCCGACCGGACGCACGGTCCCGACCCGCTCGCGCGACCGGGCCTCCTACGACCGGGAAACGGTCCACTCGATACTCGACGAGGCGTACGTCTGCCACCTGGGCTTCGTACGGGAGGGCGCCCCCGTGGTCCTTCCCACCCTCTTCGGCCGGGTCGGCGAACGGCTCTACGTACACGGCTCGACCGGCTCCCGCCCGCTGCGGGCGGCGGGCGGCGGCGCGGAAGGACTGCCCGTCTGCCTGACCGTGACGCATGTCGACGGGCTGGTGCTCGCCCGGTCCGCCTTCCACCACTCGCTCAACTACCGCTCCGTGGTCGTCCACGGCGTGGCGCACACGGTGACCGACCCCGAGGAGCGGCGCGTCGCCCTGGACGCGATCGTGGAGCAGGCCGTACCCGGGCGGTCCGAGGACTGCCGGCCCGCCGACGAGAAGGAACTCGCGGCCACCGCCGTGATCCGGCTGGACCTGCGGGAGGTGTCCGCCAAGGTCCGCACCGGCGGCACGAACGACGAGGAGCGGGATCTCACCCTGCCCCACTGGGCGGGCGTCGTCCCCCTCACGCGCGGTTACGCCGAGCCGGTCCCCTCGGACGACCTCGATCCGTCGATCTCCGTCCCCGAGTACCTGAAGGCGCTCTGAACCGGTCCCGCCGGAGCGGGGGCTGAGCGGCGGCACGCCGGCCGGCCCCCGCTCACCGGTCACGCCGCGACGGCCACCTCCCCGCGGGCGCGCGCGACCCCGCGCGTCTCGGCGACGGCCAGCCCCACCACCGCCGTGAGCAGCAGCAGGGTCCCGGCGACCGTGGCCGCCGTGAGCCGCTCATGGAGCACGACGACGGCGATCGCCGCGGCACTCACCGGTTCGAGCAGCATGATCACGGACACGGTGGCGGCCCGCACCGCAGCGGCGCCCGCGAAGTACAGCGCGTAGGCGAGGGCAGTGGGGATCGCCGCGACGTACAGCAGCAGAGTCACCACCTGCGCCACGTGCTCCGTCCGCGGCACGAGCCCCTCACCGGCCGCCATCGGCAGCAGGAGGACGGCGGCGATTCCGAACGCCCAGGCGCTGGTGGCGAGCGGGTCCGCGCCGCCGCCGTCCCGGCCGAGCCGGCGGGTGAGGAGGGTGAGCGCGGCGTAGCCGGCCGCGGACAGCAGGGCCGGCGAGATCCCGGCAGGCCGTACCGTCCCCGTGTCACCGCCGAGCACCAGGACGGCGAGACCGGCCACCGCTCCGGCGATCGCGGCGAGGCCGCCGAGGCCGAGCCGCTCCCCCATCGTCAGCCGGGCGCCGACGGAGATGAGGACGGGCCCCGCGCCCAGGGTCACCACGGTGGCGACGGCGAGGCCGGTGGCCTGGACGGCGGCGAAGTACGCGGTCTGGAAGACGGTGAGGCCGATGCCCGTGCCGCCGACGCGCAGCAGCCGGCGACGCGCGGACTCGGCGACGGCGGCCGGGCGCCCGGGCCGCAGCGCGAGCGCGGCGAGCAGGAGGACGAGGCCGCCCGCACAGCGCCAGAACGACAGGGCGAGGGGGCCGAGATCGCTGGCCGCGAAGAGCAATGAGGCGGCGGCACCGGCCGTGCCCCAGGCCACTCCGGCGATGATCAGATAGCACAGGCTCCGCCCGACGGGCAGGCCGGAAGCAGGGTTCGACACGTGACTTCTCCAGAGGAAGACAGAAAGGCGGTCGCTCGGCTCCGCACGCGGGCAGCGACGAACCGCTCGGGGACTGCCCGAGCCCGGTCTTCGTCAGGTGGGGCCGCCCGCGTCAGGCGGCAGGCGGCGGAAGCACGGTCACACGCATGATCGTCACCCTAGGAGGCGGCACGCCCGGTGGGCAACTGCTCCTCGGCCGCCGCCCGCTCCCCACCGGGGCCGGATGCGAGGGGGCCGGAGGGCGCCTTGGGCGTGGACGACTGCGCGATGAAGGCCCCGGTCAGCACGAGCGCGCCCCCGATGAGCTGCGGTGCGGCCAGATGCTCCCCGAGCAGCACCCACGCCAGCACGGTGGCGATCACGGCTTCCAGACAGGCGACGACGCCCGCCACGGCGGGCGACAGCAGACGCACCGAGATCACGCCGGTCACGTAGGCGATGACGGTGGCGAGCAGCACGATCCAGGCGAGGAGCAGCCAGGCGGGCACATGCGTGCCGTTCATGGCGGTGTCCCTGCCGAGTACGGACCAGTCCATGCCCCACGGCCGCGCCACGACGGTGAGCACGGCGGCCCCGACCAGTAGTCCGTAGGCGATGACACCGACCGGATGCGGCGGCTCGGAACCGCCGGCCGCGTCCGCGCTCCCCTGATCGGAGAGGACGAAGTAGCCGACCTGGCAGCAGGCCGCACCGAGGGCGAGCAGCAGTCCGAAGGCGTCGAAGCTCAGCCCGGACCACGCCTCGACCACGCAGGCCAGGCCGCCGACCGCGAGGACGACGCCGACGGCGGCCGCCCTGGTCACCGGTCGGCGCTGGACGAAGCGCACCCAGCAGAGGACCAGCGCCGGTGCCAGGTACTCGACGAGCAGCGCGACACCCACCGGGATGCGGGAGATGGCGGCGAAGTAGCAGGCCTGGACGCCCGCGACGGCGAGGAGGCCGAAGCCCAGGAGCAGCACGGGCCGGCTGCGCACCAGGTCCCGGTGGCGCCAGGCGACGGGCAGCATGACGAGCGCGGCGCCCGCCACGCGGAGCCACACCACGTGGAGCGGGTCGAGACCCGCCTCGATGAGCGGCTTGGCCGCCACTCCGGAACCACCGAATGCGAAGGCCGAGGCGAGGGCGAGCCCCAGGCCGGCGCTTCTCCCCTGAGACGCGTGCATCGGCACATCATGACAGCCGACGTCAGGAGCGTCACCCCTGTGACGCCTGACGCGAGTAACACTCTGATGTCATTGACGCCCCTGACAGGAGCAAAAGGGGCGCCTGCATCGGTCCTCGGCCGTCCACCCCGCGCCGCGGCGCTCCATCCGGTCGCCCCGCCGGCGGGCGACGGCGACGGCATCCACGCAGTCGCGTCCGGGCGATCAGTCCGTCCACGACGTGGAGACCCGCCAGCCGGGGGACGCCCGCGCGGCCCCGTCGCTCGCTCGATCCCGGCCCCCTGCCTGGCTATGACCGTGAACTGAGCGTTCGGCGGCGTGGGCGGCCACGTCACCGGCTTCGCGGCACGAGGGGAACCCGGGAGCGGAGAACGGGGCTTCGTGTCCGGCGGTCACCCCCGGCCGGACACCTGCACGATCCGGCTCGCGAGCAGGGCCGCGTCGACGCCCGCCCGCTCCAGCACCTCGACGGCCCGGCTCCCCGGGTCCGCGGCCAGCGCCGCCAGCAGGTCGAGCCCGCCGGCCTGTTCACGTCCGCGGTCCCGGGCCCGACGGGACGCACCCGCCATCGCGGACGCGACCGAGGGCGACCAGCCCTCGGCACCCCCGTCCGTGACCGACGGGGTGGCACCCGAGTCCTCCACCGCACCCTGCCAGCGGAGGCCGTACCCGATGCTGCGCTGCACGAGGTAGCCGAGCACTCTGGCCAACTGCGGGCCGCCGTCGAAAGCCGCGCGGACCTCGGGGTCCGACTCGATGAGGGAATGCAGCAGGTGAGCCGTGTCGATCTGCCGGTCACCGTCACGCAGGGCGCGCCTGCGCGCACTCGTCACCACGGCGGCCAGCGCATCCGCGAGTCCGATGCCGGGCTCGGCACTGTGGTCGGGAGCGGGCTGTCGAGGGGTCTGCGGGGGCCGGTTCTGCACCTTCCCACCCCATCAGCCAGAACGGCCCGGAGCGTCCCCGGAGAGTCTCATTGCCGCCTCCCACCCGAGTTGGGCACAGAGGAGCGAGACCTCCTCCTTACGGATGAGATCGCGCCGTTCGGGGTCGGGATTCGGGCAAACGGCGCGCGCCGCCTTGCCTTGCGCTCCCGGAGCAACCGGAAGCCCGCCCCTTTACGTCTCACAGACGGGAACACCGTTACGGCGGCGGAGGGGGGTGCCGGAGGTGAGCTGGCTCGTCTCCCTGCCGGCGCTCGACGGGCGCGATTACGTCTACCGCGTCCACGCGCCGTCCGACGCGCTGCGTGCGGACCTCTTCTGGGCGGCGTTCCACTGCCATGACGACGGGCCGCATCCCCGTGCCTCCGACCGGTTCGACGCGGCCCTGATCTGGCGCGCCGGAACCGACCGGCAGATCTGACGCTTCATCAGTATTGAATGTTCTGGCCGCTGCCGCTACGTTCCGCGACACCGTTACCCGTCGAGAAGGGGTGGTCGCATGGCCGAAGTCAGTGCAGAGGCGCGCATCGCAGCACCGGCCGGGAAGGTCTGGGACCAGCTGACGGACTTCAGCACGTACGGCGAGTGGAACGCCACCCACACCAGCTTCCCCAAGGGCGGCCCGGCCACCCTCGAACTCGCGGGCACCTACGAGGAGAACATGAAGCTCATGGGGTTCCCCGCCGAGGTGACCTGGACGGTCTCGGAGCTGGAGGACGGCCGCCTGCTGACGACCACAGGCAAAGGGCCGATGGGCGTCAACCTGAAGATGAGCTACGTGCTGACACCGGACGGGGAAGCGACCACGATCCGCATCGACGGCGAGTTCACCGGGGCAGCGGTCTCGTTGATGGCCGGCAAGCTGAAGGATTCGGCCACCGCGGCGCTCATCGAGTCGCTGCGCAAGCTGGACGGCCTGATCGTCGCCTGACCCCCGCACGACTGCCGCCGCACTCGGCGAGCAGGGACCCAACCCGCTGCCGGGCGGGGCGGCATGGCGCGACTCCCGGCGGGCCGGGCAGGGGCGATGAAGCGACTCCCCCTGCCCGGACGGGCTAGGGCGTGTTTCGAAAGTAGCGCTGTCCGCCCGGAGGGCGGGCTCGGCGGCGTCTGGTGCGTGCGATCGCAAGGCGGAGGGGCGCCCCGATACTGGTTGCATCGGGGCGACCCCGACAACGCGGCGAGCAATGGGGTCTCCCCTGCTCGAGCGAAGCCGAGAGCTCGGGGAAGTGCCAGGCGTCGCCGAGCAGGCGGGACTTTCGAAACACGCCCTAGCGGCATCAGGCGCACGAGTAGCCCCGCCGGAGACGAACACCCGTCACCGCAGCGGGAATTGCCGTTCCACAACAGGCCCTGACGGCGCACCCCGCACCCCTGCCGCGTCACCCCGGCCCGGGCGCTGCGCTCCGAGCCGTGAAGGCGGAGTCGACCCGCCCTCGCGCCGCTCCGGCGGCTCCGGCAGCCCCGGCCGTCGCGCGGCCGTGCACACACGAGCGGGCACCGGGGCGGCCGAGGCCGGCCGCACCCCACGGGACCTCCGCGGGCCATCCGGGAGCCCGCGGGTGCGGCGCCTCCACGCCACGCGGCCGGAGCTCCCCGCCCCGCGGACCCCCGGCGCGATCGCAGGCGCCGAGCAGCGCCCCCGGGTCGCCCACCGGCCTCTCCCCCGCCAGAGAGCACGGACGTTCCCGGCCAAGGGGCACACACACCGTCCACCCCCGCCTGAGATCACCCATTCTGGCGCACTATCGGCTACTCAGGGTATTCCTCGGCGTTTTGTCGGTGTTGGCTCGCATTTCTCCCCGGAGTCATGGCATCTCTTAGGCGATCGGTTGATCAGTACGACAATCATCCCGGCTCGAAGGAGTTCAGCATGCGCATTTCCGCTTCCATCCGTTCCCGCAGCGCCCGCGCAGGCGCCGCCGCAGTCGCTGCGGTCGCGATCGCCGGAGCCACGCTGGCCGGGGCGACCACCGCCTCCGCACTGGGCGAGAGCGGTGACATCGATGTCCGCTCGAGCGGCTGGAGCTCCCGCGGCGGCGACGGCCTCGAGGTCTGCAAGTTCGTCCTCACCGCCAGCAACTTCGGGGATCTCCCGTTCGTTCCGTGGACGATCACCGCGCAGCCCCCGACCGTCCCCCCGGGCAACATCCTGCAGAGCACGCTGCCGCTCGTGAACGGTTCGGCGCGCAGCCAGGAGTACCTGCTCCCTGAGGGCACGTACCAGCTGACGTGGGTCGCCGGTCCGGTGAAGACGAAGACCTTCAAGGTCGACTGCACCAAGCCCGCCGAGAGGGGCGGCCGCGGAGAGGGCGGCGCCCAGGGCTCGTCCGCGGGCGACTCCCGGGGCTCGTCCGAGGGCGGCTCCGAAGGCTCGTCGAATGCGGGTTCCGACGCCGGATACGAGCGGCCCTCGGGCGGCGTTCCCGCCGGCGGCGGTGGCGTGCCGGACATGGAGAGCGCCGGCTCCGAGAGCGACTCGAACGTCGGCACCACCGCTGCGCTGGCGGCCGGAGCGGCCGGCGCCGCGGGGCTGATCATGGTCCGCCGATCCGCACGCCGCCGTGCCCGTCACGAGGCATAGTCCCCGCAGCAGACGGCGGCGACGAGGGCCTACGCGCGCATGTCGCCTCACGATGACCCTGTGCGTGTTCTCCTCGGTGGTGACCGGCGTCGTCTGGGCGAGCTCCGGCTCGCCCGACGACCAGTCGGTCACCGCCGCCCGCGACGGTGACGCCGCGGGGGGCGGCGACCGGCCGGCCCCGCGGGCTTCACATCCACCCCTGGTGCGCTCACGCCCGGTGAAGGTCTCCGTGCCCGCCATCTTCATCGAGGCTCCGGTCACCGGTCTGGGGCTCGACAAGAAGGGGCACCTCGGCGCCCCGCCGTTGAGCAGGCCGAAGGAGGTGGGCTGGTACCGGAACGGCCCCTCGCCCGGCGAGGCGGGCACCTCCCTGATCGTCGGTCACCGCGACACGGAGACCGGGCCGGCGATCTTCCTCAACCTCAACGCCCTGCACCGGGGCGACACGGTGAAGGTCGCGCGGGCCGACCGGGTGACCGCGGTCTTCACCGTTGACGAGGTCAAGACGTACACGAAGGACAAGTTCCCGGACGACAAGGTGTACGGGCCCACCAAGCGCCCGGAGCTGCGGCTCATGACGTGCGGTGGGCGTTTCAACAAGAAGAAGGGCTACTCGGCCAATGTGGTCGTCTTCGCCCATCTGACCTCACTGAAGAAGCAGGCGGCCTGAGAGCCGTCGGCGGCAGGGAAGCGGCCGGTGCCTCGGGGGCGAGGCACCGGCCTTCCGCATTCCTTCCCGGCCGTGGCGGGCCCGGGGCCGAAGCCCGCAGGGCCGTCCGCCCCCGGCCCCGACCGGGCACGACACCTCCACACCCCCCGACGCGATCACGCGACAACCTCGAAGGGTCCCGCGGCCATGCCGCGGGACCCTTCGGTTCTCCCTGCTCGGTTCTTCCGCCACCGGCTCAGCGCTCGCCCCGGCGTCAGTCCTCGTCGGCGAGGATGAGGTAGAGCTTCTTGCGCGCCTCGTTCACGACCGCGAGCGCCTTTTCCCGCTGCTCGGGCGTGCCGGTCTTCCATACCTGGCCGAACGCCTCCATCAGGCCGAAACCGGTCTGCCGGATCTCGTTGACGGTCTCCCAGTCGACCCCGCGGCCGGCTTCCTCCCACGGTGCGTCCGCCGCCGAGTCCGCTTCGGTGCGGCCCGCGTCGGTGAGGGTGAACAGCTTCTTGCCGCCCTCGCTCGCACTGACGATCAGGCCCTCGTCCTCCAGCAGCTGAAGGGTCGGGTACACCGAGCCGGGACTGGGCCGCCAGGCACCCCCGCTGCGCTCGCCGATCTCCTGGATCATCTCGTAGCCGTGCATCGGCCGGTCCTTCAGCAGCGCGAGGATCGACGCGCGTACGTCACCGCGGCGCGCCCTCCCCCGGCCGCCGCCGCGGCCGCGCCCTCCGCCGAACGGGCCGCCCCCGAAGGGGCCGCCACCGAACGGCGGGCCGAACTGCCCGAAGGCCGCCCGGCGCCCCTCGAAGTCACCCCGCTCGTACTGACCGGGCCCGAAGGGGCCCCGCCCCTTGCCGCGTCCGTGTCCATGCTCATGTCCGTGTCCACGCATGACCGTAGTCCTCCTCAGACTGATCGTTCATCTATCACCGCACTGTCGCGATGCGTCAACGATATATCGGAACCTGTCGTTCGGACAACCCCTTGCGCCGGTTCTCGAGCCGCCGACCCGGAATTGGCCTTGGCCTGCCGCCTGGCCGCGCCTCTACCGTCGGATCATGAGAATTCGCATCGTGGACGCCTTCACCGACCGCCCCTTCTCCGGCAATCCCGCGGGCGTGCTGCTCCTCGGCCCGGACGGCTTCCCGGACGACAGCCGGCTCCAGCAGATCGCCGCGGAGCTGAACCTCTCCGAGACCGCGTTCGCCCACCCGCTGCCGCCGGGCGGCGCGGCCGACTGGGCGCTGCGCTGGTTCACGCCGTCCACGGAGGTCGACATGTGCGGCCACGCCACCCTCGCCACGGCCCACGTCCTGCACACCACCTCGACCGCGAGCGGCACGGTGCGCTTCGCCGCCCGGTGCGGGATCCTCACCTCGACCGTGACCCGGGACGGCTCCGTCACGCTCGATTTCCCCACCGCCCCCCTCACCCCCGAAGCCCCGCCGCAGGGCCTGGCCGCCGCTCTGGGGGCGGACATCGTCTCGGTGCACGACACGGGCCCGCACGTCTGCGACCTGCTCGTGGAACTGACCGACGAGGCAGCCGTACGAGGACTCGCACCGGACTTCGCGGCGCTGACCGCCCACGCGCGGCGCGGCGTGATCGCGACGGCGGCCGCCGCCTCACCCGACCGCGGCTACGACTTCGTCTCCCGTGGCTTCTTTCCCGCCGTGGGCATCGACGAGGACCCGGTGACGGGCAGTGCCCACACCGCCCTCGCACCGTTCTGGTCGGCCCGGCTCGGCCGCGACGAACTGACCGGCCTCCAGGCATCCGCCCGGTCAGGACTGGTCCGCACGTCACTGCGCGGCGACCGCACCCTGCTGACGGGCAGCGCCGTGACGGTCGTGGACGGTGAACTGCTCGTCACCCTGTGATGAGGACGGACGACGGGAGGGGGTGGGCGGTTCGTCCCGCCCACCCCCTCCCGTCGCACACCCGGCCTCACGGCGTCGGCAGCCACCCCACCTTCCCCGCGAGCAGGGCGTAGCCGACGAACGCGCCGATGTCGAGCAGGGCATGCGCGGCGACCAGCGGTCCCACCCGCTGCCAGCGGCGGTACAACAGGACGAAGACGACGCCCATCACCATGTTGCCGACGAAGCCGCCGATCCCCTGGTACAGGTGGTAGGAACCCCGCAGGACCGAACTCGCGACCAGTGCGGCCATCGGAGTCCACCCCAACTGCCCGAGCCGGCGCAGCAGATACCCGACGACGATCACTTCCTCCACCACGGAGTTCTGGATCGCCGACAGGATGAGAACCGGGAACTTCCACCACACGTCGGGCAGCGACTCGGGAACGACCGTGAGGTTGAACCCCGCCGCACGGGCGACGAGATAGAAGGCCAGACCCGCGCTGCCGATCCCCGCCGCCACCAACACCCCGCGCCCCAGGTCGGAGGACGGCCTCGTGCGGTCGAAACCGATCACCCGCAGCCCGGCGCCCTCCCTGATCAGCAAGTGCGCCACAAGAGCGACCGGCACCAGCGCGGTCGTGATTCCGAAGAGCTGCCAGGCGAGATCCAGCCAAGGGCGTCCCGGCGCGTAGGAACTGTTGAGGGTGGCCGCCTGATCCTTCAAACCCCCTGGTTTCGTCAGGGATCCGACAAAACTGATCAGCGCAGACACCCCGCTGGCGCCCAGCGAGAGGGCCAGCACCAACACCGTCTCGGACCGCAGGATCCGTTGTGACACGGCCTCCTGAGGCAAAGAATCAGCCACACGCCCCGCCTCCACCTGTACACCTGCCTTCAGTTGTGCATTCACGTCCCAAGCCGCTCCCCGCCCCGCTAGGGTCTCGAATGCAGGTACGAAGATCATGCGCGACAGGCCGGGGGGCGGGCGCCATTGCCGAGGGCGTGGTCCCCCTTTTCCTTGTTCATCCTCAAGGAGGGGCACCACCGACATGGGACGTCACAGCTTGCCCGACGACTACGCCAGAGGCGGAAGCGGGGACCGTCCACCGCGTCGCCGGCGCACCGTAGCCATCGCCACCACGCTCGTTCTCGCCGTGGCCGCGGGAACGGCGGTCGCGGCGCAGGGCGGCCTGCTGTCGTTCTCGAAGTCCTGCCAGGACACCGCCGTGCACCTCTCCATGATGACCTCACCGGACATCGCCCCCGCCGTGCGCGCCGTCGCCGACAAGGCGCGCGAGGACGATCTGAGATCCGACGGCCACTGCGTGGACGTGGAGGTGGTGGCCCGTGACTCGTACAAGGTCGCGGACGCGCTCGCCCGCGGCACCCGTGCACCGGACTACCAGATGTGGCTGCCCGATTCCGATCTCTGGCTGAACCGGGCGAAGGGCATGGGAGACGCCATCCCGATCACGCCGGGCGATTCCGTCGCCTCCTCACCCGTCACCCTCGCGATGGTGCCGTCCGCCGCCAGGAGTCTCGGCTGGCCCGGGAAGAAGTACTCCTGGGCCGAACTGACCGCGGCGGCCATGGAGTCCGACAAGGTGCGTCTGGGCTCGGCGGACCCCGCGCGCAGCGCCACCGGACTGCTGGCGCTCACGAGCATCGGCGTCTCCTCAGACAAGCTGGGCGGGGACAGCGACACGAGGGCCGCGGCGACCGCCAAACTGCTCGCCCAGCGCATGTCGGACGGCGACACCCAGGTCGTCGAAACCCTGCCGCAGGACAGTTCCGGGGCCGAGCAGGGAAATCCTGCACGCAACCAGGCGGTGCTCCTCTCGGAGCAGGCCGCGTTCGCCCACAACGCCGAGTCGACGGGCGAGGGCAAGCTCGACCTGTTCTATCCCGAGGACGGCGCCCCGCTCCTCGACTACCCGTTCACCCTGGTCAACGAGGAGGAACAGACGACGGACGAGAGCCGGGCCGCGCTGCGGTTCATGACGCTGCTGTCCGAGGACGCCTCCCAGCGCACCCTGGAGGAGCACGGCTTCCGGACGGTCGACGGCACGGCGGACGCCGCCCTGGTCGCCGCGGCCGGCGGCAGGTCGCCGCAGCCGTACGCCACGGCGCCCGGCGCGGCCCCCTCGGACGAGACCCTGCAGAAGACGCTCGGCATGTGGACGATCACCGTCCAGAGCGCGCGGCTGACCACCGTCGTCGACGCTTCGGGGTCGATGGCCACGCTCGTGCCCGGCCGCAACCAGTCCCGGATGGACGTCACCAAGGCGTCCCTGATCCAGGCCCTCAACCAGTTCACGCCGAACGACGAGATCGGGCTCTGGGAGTTCGCCACCCGGCTCGACGGCGACAAGGACTACCGCAGGCTGGTGGCGACCAGCCGGCTCGGCGACCCGGCCAAGGGGGGCGGCACCCACCGCGACAAGCTCGCCGCGGCGTTCTCGTCGCTGCAGCCCGTCCCCGACGGTGCGACCGGTCTGTACGACACCGCGCTGGCCGCCTTCAAGGAGGCGCAGCGCACCTACGTGAAGGGCAAGTTCAACGCCGTGGTGATCCTGACCGACGGCTCGAACCAGGACGACCGCTCCCTCACCCGCTCCGCCCTGATCGCCGAACTCAAGAAGATCTCCGACCCGGAGCGCCCGGTACCGCTCCTCGCCATCGCGGTCGGCCCGGACGCCGACCGGGAAGAGGTGAACGACATAGCGAAGGTGACCGGTGGCGGCGGCTACCAGGTCAGCGACCCGGCCGAGATCCAGGCGGTGATCCTGCAGGCGGTCATGACCGCGGGACAGAGCGGCGGCGCGGCCGAGGAATAGGGCCGCACCGGCGTGCGTCCGGCTGCCGGACCCGGGAGACGGACGTCCCGGGCCGTCAGCACACCCGGTTCCCCCTGGCAGCACAACCGGTCCCCCGCGAGGCGCAGCCCGCCTCAGCTCGCGGGGACGTCGACCGGCCAGGTGTGCACGGGCTCACCTGCCTGCATCAGCTCCGCGTACCGGCGGGTCATGGCGGCCAGCGCCTCGTCCCGTCCCAGGCCCGCGTCCCGCGCCCGGTGATAGGTGTCCGCCTGCCAGGACGCCCCGTTCATCCGCCGCCTGCAGCGCTCCTCGATGATCCCGAGGTAGCGGTCCCGGTCCGCCGGCTCGATGTTCCAGGCGTCGAGGCCGGCGGCGGCCAGCGGCAGCAGTTCGTCCCGCACCAGCTTGACGGCGGGCACCCGGGTGAGGCCGCCGGAACGGCCGGGCCGGGGCCAGAGCAGTTCGGCGTCGATGCCCTGGCGGCAGGCCGTCTCGAAGTTCTCGGCCGCGGCGGTGAAGGGCATCCTGGTCCACACCGGTCGCGCTTCCTCGGCGAGAGCCCGTACGAGTCCGTAGTAGAGCGCGGTGTTGGCCATCACGTCGTCGACGGTCGGCCCCGCGGGGAGCACCCGGTTCTCCACCCGCAGATGGGGGACCCCGTCCGCCAGCCCGTAGACGGGGCGGTTCCACCGGTAGACCGTGCCGTTGTGCAGGACGAGTTCCTGGAGCCCCGGCACTCCGCCCTCGTCGAGGACCCGCAGCGGATCCTCCTCGTCGCAGATGGGCAGCAGCGGCGGAAAGTACCGGAGGTTCTCCTCGAAGAGTTCGTAGGCGGAGTCGACCCACCGCTCACCGAACCACGTCCTCGGCCGCACCCCCTGGTTCCGGAGTTCCGGCGGCCGAGTGTCCGTGGCCTGCAGGAAGAGCGGCGGCCGCGACTCCCGCCACAGCTCCCGGCCGAACAGGAAGGGGGAGTTGGCTCCCAGGGCCACCTGGACCGCCGCGACGGCCTGGGCCGCGTTCCAGACGTCCGCGAACCGTTCCGGCGTCACCTGCAGATGGAGCTGCACCGAGGTGCAGGCCGCCTCCGGCGTGATCGACCCGGACGTACAGACCAGTCGCTCCACGCCTTCGATATCCAGGGAGAAATCCTCGCCCCGCGCCGCCACCATTTGATCGTTGAGCAGCGCGTAGCGGTCCACGTCGGAGAGGTTGGACCGGACCATGTCCTCGCGCCCGAGGGTGGGAAGTATTCCGATCATCATGATCCCGGCGCCGACCTCGGCCGCCTTGCGGTCGGCATATCCGAGACCGGTTCTCAGCTCTTCGGCCAGTTGATCGAGAACACGCCCTGAAAGATTGTGTGGAACTATGTTCACTTCGAGATTGAACATCCCCAGTTCCGTCTGGAAATCGCGGCTGGCGATGCGCTCCAGCACCTGCCCATTCAACATCTTCGGCATACCGTCGGCGCCGGCCAGATTCAGCTCGATCTCCATGCCCATGAGGTTGCGCGGCCGGTCGAACCTCCGCTCCGCGAGGAGCCTCGCCAGCGCCTCCAGGCACTGGTGGAGCTTCCTCCGGTACGCCTCCCGGCCGGACAGGTCAAAGGCGCCCGCAACGACCTTCTCCCCCATCGAAGTATCCCTCCTCGGGTGGGCAGCCGCCCCGGGCCGCTCGTGTCACGATCGATAATGCCCAGACGGAGAGATCCATAACGCCCCGCGGACACCGCGCACCCGCTAATCTGATGGCCGAGGCCGGGGGCACATTCACTCGGCATGACGCACTGAGCAGATTCCCCGTGCGGCACGCAGGGAAAGCGTCGGCACGTTTCAGCCTACCGCAGCGCGGGAAAAACCCGAGGCGGTGGCTGCGCCGTCACAGCGAATCAGCATAATCTCCGCATAATAAAGTCCGGATACCGCCTTGCCGGCAATAGCCGTGGCGGCTAGTGGAAACACCGCGTGAACACGTGTCGTATAAACTCCGCGGACGAGGCAGAGAGTTGACGCACCGGCCCAGTCACCGGCCTCCTCTGGCCCCGCACGCCGACAGCGCCGTCTGCACCCGCCCCGCTCCACCGTGTCTCCGAAGTGAGAGGCGACCCACTATGCCGCTGCATGTACCCCCGGCCCCCGCGCCCGCTCTGCGCAGCGTTCTCGCGGCGCTCGGTTCACCGAGTGCGGTCCGCGAGGCCCGCACCCCCGCTCTGCGGTCCGCCGTGGGACCCCTGAGCGCCGAACATCCGCTTCCCGTGCACGTACTGGACCGAGGCGGGCCGGGCGGACTCGGACCCGCCACCCGGCTCGCCGGATGGCGCTTCCAGATCCGCAGCGCGGAGCGGGCCGTCGCCGCGGCGGACACGATGCTCACCCCGGACGGCTGGGCCTTCTCCCACTTCTTCGAAGGCCCGTACATCGGCTCGACGGAACTGGCCCTGCGCCAGGCGGAAGCGGCGGCCACGGCCTACCAGCCGAGACTCCTGTCCATTCCGGACCTCTACATGCTGGCGCTGTGGCTGCACGAGGACATCGAAGCCGACGCGTCCGGCGGCTCGCCGGCCCCGGCCGATCTGCTCGTACCACTGGCACCCGCTCCTCCCGGTATCGCGGCACACCGTCCGCACCGCGTCGCTGATCTACTGCCCGTGATCACCACCCGTATCGCACCCGGCCCCGGTCCCCTGCTCGGCTCGCCCGCCTGAGCCCCGGTTCCCCTCACTCGATGGCACTGCGCCCTGTCACCCGATCCCGCCGGATCGGGTGACAGGGCGCAGTGCCATCGGGCGGGGCCACATCTGCCCATCCGGACTAGCCCCATCCGGCCACCCCCGAACCACCCGAAGTGACAGTGCAGTTGCGTTGAACCGTCCGGGCGGGTGATGCGTCATGGGAGGAGAAGGAGCGCTGCTGCGAAATCCCTGCGGATTGACGTCCGTGGGGCAACACTGGGACCGGACCGATCGATACGGGGGGCGGCCGTGAACACCTCTTCAAGCCGCAGGACACTCAACTCAACGCAGCGAAAGAACCCATCCATGTGTCAGCACCAGCCACCCTGCCCGACAGCCGACTCAGCCGACCGGGAAGCCGCCCGTCTGGTGGCGCACCACCCGGAACAGGGCTGGAGCCTGCTGTGCAACGGAGTCCTGCTCTTCGAGGACACCGGTGAGCTGCTTCCGGACGGGCAGATCATCGCCCCGCACCGGCCGCTGGGAACGGGCCGGGTGGTGAAGGCGGCCTGAGCGGCCGTACGGAAAAGGGGCCGGCCCGGAGAAGTCTCCGCACCGGCCCCCACGCGTATGCGCGCCCCGCCGTGTGATCCGGCGTCAGTTGTTGTCGTACTCCTCCAGAGGCGGGCAGGAGCAGACGAGGTTGCGGTCACCGAACGCCCCGTCGATGCGGCGCACCGGCGGCCAGTACTTGTCGGCGGCCGAGACCCCGGCCGGGAAGACGGCCACCTCGCGGCTGTAGCCGTGCTCCCACTCCCCGCCCAGCGCTGCCGCCGTGTGCGGGGCGTTGGCCAGCGGGTTGTCGTCCGCGCTCCACTCGCCCGCGGCGACCTTCTCGATCTCGCCGCGGATGGCGATCATCGTGTCGCAGAAGCGGTCCAGCTCCGCGAGGTCCTCGCTCTCGGTCGGCTCGATCATGAGCGTCCCCGCGACGGGGAACGACATGGTCGGCGAGTGGAAGCCGTAGTCGATCAGGCGCTTGGCGACATCGTCGATGCTGACGCCGGTGGCCTTGGAGATCGGCCGCAGGTCCACGATGCACTCGTGCGCCACCAGTCCCGCCGGGCCGTTGTACAGGATCGGGTAGTGCGGCTCCAGGCGCTTGGCGATGTAGTTGGCCGCGAGTACCGCGACCTGCGTCGCACGCTTGAGGCCCTCGCCACCCATCAGGCGTACGTAGGCCCAGGAGATCGGGAGGATGCCGGCCGAGCCCCACGGGGCGGCGGAGATCGGTCCGACGCCGGTCTCCGGTCCGGCCGCGGGCTGCAGCGGGTGGTTCGGGAGGTACGGCGCCAGGTGCGCCCGCACACCGACGGGGCCGACGCCGGGGCCGCCGCCGCCGTGCGGGATGCAGAAGGTCTTGTGCAGGTTCAGGTGCGAGACGTCGCCGCCGAAGTGACCCGGCTTGGCGAGGCCCACGAGGGCGTTGAGGTTGGCGCCGTCGACGTAGACCTGACCGCCGGCGTCGTGCACCTCGGCGCAGATGTCGGCGACGTGCTCCTCGAAGACGCCGTGGGTCGACGGGTAGGTGATCATGAGCACGGCGAGCTCGTCGCGGTACTGCGCGATCTTGGCGCGGAGGTCGTCGATGTCGACCTCGCCGTCGTCGGCGGTCTTCACCACGACGACCCTCATACCCGCCATCACGGCGCTCGCGGCGTTGGTCCCGTGGGCGGAGGAGGGGATCAGGCAGACGGTCCGGCCCTCGTCGCCGTTGGCGCGGTGGTACGCGCGCACGGCCAGCAGCCCCGCGAACTCGCCCTGCGAGCCGGCGTTCGGCTGGAGGGAGACCGCGTCGTAGCCGGTGACCTCCGCGAGGCGCTCCTCCAGCTCGCGGATGAGCGTCAGGAAGCCCTCGGCCTGCTCGGCCGGCGCGAACGGGTGCAGCGCGCCGAACTCGGGCCAGGTGATCGACTCCATCTCGGCGGTCGCGTTCAGCTTCATGGTGCAGGAGCCGAGCGGGATCATGCCGCGGTCCAGCGCGTAGTCGCGGTCGGCGAGCTTGCGCAGGTAGCGCAGCATCGCGGTCTCGGACCGGTGCTGGTGGAAGACCGGGTGGGTGAGGATCGCGTCGGTGCGCAGCAGCCCCTCGGGCAGCGCGTCGGCGGTCGTGGCGTCCAGCGCCTCCACGTCTCCGTCGGCGCCGAACGCGGCCCAGACGGCCGCGACCTGGGCGCGGGTCGTGGTCTCGTCGCACGCGAGCGAGACCAGGTCGGCGTCGACGAGCCGCAGGTTGACCCCACGCTCACGGGCGTCGGCGACCACGGCGGCGGCCTTGCCCGGCACCCGGACGGTGAGCGTGTCGAAGTGGGAACCGGTCACGACGTCGACACCGGCGGCCCGCAGGCCCTCGGCCAGGATGGCCGCATAGCGGTGGGTGCGCCGGGCGATCGTCCGCAGGCCGTCGGGGCCGTGGTAGACGGCGTACATACCGGCCATCACGGCGAGCAGCACCTGCGCGGTACAGATGTTGCTGGTGGCCTTCTCGCGGCGGATGTGCTGCTCGCGCGTCTGCAGGGCCAGCCGGTACGCCTTGTTTCCGTCCGCGTCCACGGAGACGCCGACGAGGCGGCCGGGGAGGCTGCGCGCGAACTTCTCCCGCACGGCCATGAAGCCGGCGTGCGGTCCGCCGAAGCCCATCGGGACGCCGAAGCGCTGCGTCGTGCCGACGGCGATGTCGGCGCCCAGGTCGCCGGGGGACGTGAGCAGGGTGAGTGCCAGCAGATCGGCGGCCACGGTGACGATCGCCCCGAGTCCGTGGGCCTGCTCGATGACGGGCTTGATGTCCCGTACGGCTCCGGAGGCCCCGGGGTACTGGAGCAGCACACCGAAGACGCCGCGCTCGGCGATCGCGGCGGGGATGCCGTCGCTGAGGTCCGCGACGACGACCTCGACGCCGGTCGGCTCGGCACGGGTCTCGATGACGGCGACGGTCTGCGGCAGGGTGTCCGCGTCGACCAGGAAGACGCCCTGCTTGACCTTGCCGACGCGCCGGGCCAGCGCCATGGCCTCGGCGGCGGCGGTGCCCTCGTCGAGCAGCGAGGCGCCGGAGGTGGGCAGCCCCGTGAGGTCGGCGACCATCGTCTGGAAGTTCAGGAGGGCTTCGAGGCGGCCCTGGGAGATCTCCGGCTGGTACGGCGTGTAGGCCGTGTACCAGGCGGGGTTCTCCATCACGTTGCGCAGGATCACCGGCGGGGTGAACGTGCCGTAGTAGCCGAGCCCGATCATCGGGGCGAGGACCTGGTTGCGGTCGGCGAGCAGGCGCAGCTCCGCGAGGACCTCGGCCTCGGTACGGGCGGTCGGCAGGTTCAGGGCCTCGGCGCTCCTGATCACGTCGGGCACCGCGGCGGCGGTGAGCTCGTCGAGCGAGCCGTAACCGACCTGGGCGAGCATCTTCGCCTGTGCCTCGGCATCGGGACCGATGTGGCGCTGCTCGAACGGGATTCCCTGTTCCAGCTGGGAGAGCGAAGTGCGACGGGGGGTCATGGTGGAGGCCTCCTGGTCTGTCACGACCTGCGAGGGGCACCACGGCGCGGGGTGCCCGAACGGCCTCCCCCTCTGTCATCTCAACCTGAGAGCTTCACCGGTGCCCGCGGGGCGCACCGGCTTTCACCGTCGGTGAGGGAGAGATCCGCCCCGGCCGTGGCCGTGCGAACCCGCCCTGCTTTCCAGAGTGACCTAGTCCGTGCGGTACGGGGGCCTGAGAGATTCCGGGGAGGATTTGCTCCTTCGGCGCCTCCGGAACACCTCCGGAGGACTCTCCCGCACGGGATCAGCAGCCATGGCAAGCCTACCAGCGGGGTACGCGAGGGAGATCTCGAGTGGCCGACGTCACGGATGTGCACTTCTGTAGTGCCTGTGGAGTGGCCACGACCCGTGGGAGGGACCGTGCAGACCGACATCGATCCGCGCAGCCTGATCGGCCGCAAGGCGTTCGACCGCAAGGGCACCAAGATCGGAACCGTGGACGAGGTGTACCTCGACGACGCGACCGGGGTCCCCGAATGGGCGGCCGTGCGCACCGGTCTGTTCAGCCGGGACGCCTTCGTCCCGCTGGAGCCCAGCGAATTCGTCGAGGACACGCTGCGCATCCCCTTCGACCGCGCCCTGATCAAGGACGCACCCGACTTCGGCGTCGGCCGTCATCTCTCGCCGGAACAGGAACTCCAGCTCTACCGGCACTACGGTCTGGACTCGGCGCCGGCCGAGACGGCGCCCGACCGCGACTTCGGCAGCCTGGCCGGCCAGGACGAGTAGTCCACCGGGTTCCGTACGAGTGGCAGCGGATCGGCCGGCCGCAGCTCCGGATCGTCGATACGGAACGTGCGGACCCGGCCGGGCGCCGATTCCGGTTCCTCGAACCTCACCGTCACCCGCCCGACGCCGCTCCCCTGCACCCAGCCGTGCCCATAGGTGTCGTGGCGTACGTCGTGCCCGGCCGGCCAGCGCCGCGCGGCGAGCTGCTCCGGGCTCTCCTGCGCGGGTTCCTCATCCCGGGCCCCGCCCGCGTCCGCGGCGGCGTCCGCGTCCGGCCCGGCGGCGGCCGGGGCTTCGGCGGCCGTCCGCTCACCGGCGGCCTGGGCGAACAGGTCCTCCTGGGTGAAGTCGGCGAGGCCGGTGACGCCGACGCCGAGCAGGCGGACGCCCCCGGTCGTGTCCACGGCCTCCAGAAGCCGCCCAGCGGCCTCCCTGACGACCGCGGGGTCGTCGGTGGGGCCCCGGAGCGTCTCGGAGCGGGTGAGGGTCGAGAAGTCGTAGCGGCGCACTTTCAGCACCACCGTGCGGCCCGACCGTCCGGCGCCCCGCAGCCGCTGGACGCATCGGTCGGCCAGGCGCTCCACTTCGGTCCGCACCCGGACCCGGTCGTGGAGATCCGTGTCGAAGGTGTCCTCGACGGAGACGGATTTGGCATCGCGTTCGGCGACCACGGGCCGGTCGTCGTATCCGGACGCCATGCGGTGCAGGGAGCTGCCGTGCGCCTTGCCCAGGAGCCGTACGAGCTCCGCCTCGCCCGCCTCGGCGAGGTCGTTGACCGTGGTCATGCCGGCCCGGCGCAGATGGTCCGCGGTGGCGGGGCCGACTCCGGGCAGGATGCGCACCGACATGGGCGCGAGCAGCGCCCGTTCCGTGCCGGGCTCGATCAGGAGGATGCCGTCGGGCTTCGCCTCCTCGGAGGCGATCTTCGCCAGCATCTTGGAGCCCGCGAGCCCGACGGAGGCGCTGAGCCCCGTGACCGCCTCGATCGCCCCGCGCAGCTGCTCGCCGATCTCCATCGCCGAGGCCGTGTCGTCCGCCGTCCCGCCCGCCTCCAGGTCGACGAAGGCCTCGTCGAGGCTGAGCGGTTCCACAAGGGGTGAGAGGCGGCCCAGCAGTTCCATGACCTGTTCGCTCACGGTCCGGTAGAGCGTGAAGCGGGGCACGAGATAGGCCGCGTTCGGCGCCAGCCTCCTGGCCTGCGCCATCGGCATCGCCGAGTGCACCCCGAAACGCCGTGCCTCGTAGGAGGCGGTGGCGACGACCCCGCGGGGACCTAGTCCGCCCACCACGACCGGCTTTCCGCGCAGGCTCGGCTTCGCCGCCTGCTCCGCAGACGCGTAGAAGGCATCCATGTCCAGATGCAGGATGGTGGGCGCGGCTCTCACAACAACCGATGGTGCCCTACGGCACTGACAGCCGCCCCGTGGCAGCGGCCGGCCGGCCCCGGTTTCCCTGGGCCGGCCGCCCTCTCGCCCGGTCAGCCCGCCCGGTTGCGCCGGCGGGCGAGCTCGTCGGCCGGGTTGTTGCCGATCAACGTCTCGCCGGTGTCCACACGCTCCCCGTGCAACTGGGACAGCGCGGCGTCCACATCCCGCCACACCACGCCGACGGCGATGCCGAAGACTCCCTGGCCCCCTTGGAGCAGCTCGACGACCTCAGCGGGCGAGGAGCACTCGTACACGGTCGCCCCGTCGCTCATCAGCGTCATGCGCCCGAGGTCCTGGAAGCCGCGGGCTCTCAGGTGCTGCACCGTGGTGCGGATGTTCTGAAGGGCCACCCCGGTGTCGAGGAAACGCTTCACGATCTTCAGCAGGACGACGTCCCGGAAGCTGTAGAGCCGCTGTGTGCCCGACCCGTAGGCCGGGCGGACACTCGGCTCCACCAGGCCCGTGCGGGCCCAGTAGTCGAGCTGCCGGTAGGTGATCCCCGCCGCCGCGCATGCCGTCGGCCCGCGGTACCCGATCTCGTCGGCCGATGTCACGCCGTCCCCCGCCACCGCATCCGGCGCAACCGGTTGCCTGATGGTGTGGTCGGCTGTACTCCCCTGCTGCGGATACGGCCCGCCCACTGCCGTACCGTCGCCGCTGCTTCTCACGCCGACCTCCGTCCTTGACCTGCCCACTCGAAGGTAGGCAGTCGCCCGGGGTGCGTCAACGATCGCCACACTCGGCACGCCGAGTGATAATCACCCTGAGGGTGGTTTCCCGTGACTCACTACCGGGAAGGGCTTGTCGGATGCGCCGGCCGTGCCCCTCGGGGACGTCACTGACTGTTCGTGCCGAAGTCCTCCGGTGAGATCTGGTCGAGGAACTCGCGGAACTTCTCCACCTCGTCCTCCTGCTCATCGGGGATCGCGATTCCCGCGTCGTCGAGCACCCCGTCACTGCCGTAGATCGGCGTGCCGGTGCGCAGGGCGAGCGCTATGGCGTCGGAAGGCCGCGCACTCACTTCGACCCCGCTGGCGAAGACCAGCTCCGCGTAGAAGACCCCTTCGCGCAGATCCGTGATCCGGACCTCAGTGAGCTCCTGGCCCACGGCCTCGAGCACATCCTTGAAGAGATCATGGGTCAGCGGCCTGGCCGGAGCCATGCCCTGCTGAGCGAAGGCGATCGCGGTCGCCTCACCAGGACCGATCCAAATGGGGAGGTACCGGTCGCCTCCCACTTCACGCAGGAGCACGATCGGCTGGTTGGAGGGCATTTCCACCCGGACACCCACTACGTCGAGCTCGTTCACACAGCAACCCTAGGACGTGCTCGGCAGGTTTGGGTAGTCGGGCCCCGCCGGGATCAGTGCAGACGGATCTGCAGAGCGGTCTGGACGAGCGCCGCGTGCAGCCGTACGGACAGCTCGGCGAGCTCCTTCGCCGTGGCCTCCGCATGGGCTCTGGTCTGCGGATTCCGGTGCCGCCGCAAGGGTGCGACGACCTGCTCGATCAGTCCGGCCTCCCGGTCGGCGGCCGCTCGCATCGCGCGCAGATGGCGCGGTTCCAGACCGAATCGCCCCAGATCCGCCACAAGCCTGGCGATGGTGACGGTCTCGGCGTCGTAACCGCCTCCCGCCGACGGCGCCACCAGACCGTACGACTCCCAGGCGTCGAGGTCGCTCTCGGTCACCTCGGCGGCAGCGAGGAGCTCGGCACGGCCGATACGGGCGGCGGTGGGCCGCCCGGTCCCCCCGGTCCAGCCGCCGTCGGCCGGCTCCGGCTCGCCGCCCGCGGCCGGCAGGTTCGGCTGCTCCCCGCGGGCGAGGGCGTCCAGGTGCTCCCGGATGACCTTCAGCGGCAGATAGTGGTCCCGCTGCATCCGCAGCACCTGAGCCAGCCGCTCGACGTCCTCGGGACGGAACTTCCGGTAGCCGGAAGGCGTCCGCTGCGGCTCGACGAGCCCCTCGGCCTCCAGGAAGCGGATCTTGGAGATCGTGACTTCGGGGAACTCGTCCCGCAACTGCAGGAGCACCGTGCCGATGCTCATCGGGCGGTCGTCGGCGGTGGCGGTGCCGTGGCCGGCACCGCCCGTCGGTGTTCTCAGCATGGACCTTCCTGACAGGTCAGATGCCGCGCTGGCTCGCGTAGAAGACCAGCCGGTACTTGCCGATCTGCACTTCGTCGCCGTTGGACAGCGCGACGGAGTCGATGCGCTCACGGTTGACGTAGGTGCCGTTGAGGCTGCCGACATCCCCCACGGTGAAGCTGCCGTCGGGGCTCCGGCGGAACTCCACGTGGCGACGCGAAACCGTCACGTCGTCGAGGAAGATGTCACTCTGCGGGTGGCGGCCGGCCGTGGTCAGCTCGCTGTCCAGGAGGAAGCGGCTGCCCGAGTTCGGCCCCCTTCGCACCACCAGGAGCGCCGAACCGAGCGGCAGGGCGTCCACGGCGGCCTGCGCCTCGGGCGAGAGCGACGGCACGGACGTCTGTCCGGTCGCCTCCGCCTCGTAGGCCTCCAGGCCCGAGATGGAGATGGTCGACGTCGTCTCCGAAGCCCGCTCGGGAACGCCGCCCCGCAGCGGAGCACCACAGTTGGAGCAGAAACGGCTGGCCTCGGCGTTGCGGTGCCCGCACCTCGTACAGACCGGCATGGACGAAGCCTCCTGCCTCGGGGCGAACCCTCCACCCGTACCTGAGGTCGACGGGTCTCCGAAACCTATGCGGCCGGGACCGGCAGGGTCAACAGACGACGCGCCGGAACCACCCGAATTGTCACCCTCCAGACCTGTCACCTGATCGCGGAAGAGGGGGCGCTCGCCACCCTGTTCCTCGGTCTGGCCATGACGCGGCGCGCGATGGCGTGCGGCTTCATCGCGAGCGCTCTTGCCGAACAACTTCCCAAACAACTTCACGGGCGATTCCCCTTGACCGAAACAGACCCGCCCGTGGGGCAGGACGAACCCTGAATGAACACACCTGCCGACCCGGACATCTTCACAACGTCCGTATCCACTCGACAGTTTCCACCACGCACCGCCATTACGATGCGGCGACCCCCCGCAACCTCGTGCCCGTGTCCTGCGACGTCCACGCGTCCCGGGTTCACTGGGCCGACGACCGAGAGTAGTCAGGCCGCTCCGCCGGTCGCAAGGCGTCGACGACGATGTCGTCGGACTGCGCCACGTGCACCGTGGCCTGCTCCTTCTCCAGCGTCTGCACGACCCCGCCGGGGATGTTCAGCGCCGGTTCGAGATCCTGCGGCTTGCCGATGACCTTGAAGACGTACGGAGCGGAGATCTTGCGGTCGTCGACCTTGACGGCGCCCCCGTCCCCGGAGAAGTACGTATTGGCCACCACGCGCACGCCGTTGACCTCGATCGCCTCGGCGCCCGCGGCCCGGAGCTCCTGAAGGGCGTCGAGCAGCATGTCGGCCTGCACCGCGCCACCGGGATCGTTGATCGTGAGAGTGATCCCGGGGCCGTGCACCGCCACCGTACCCGCGAGGATGCCCAGTTGGCGCTCCTTCTCCACCGTCTGCTTCCGCGCCTCTTCCGCCTGGTCGGAACTGTTCTCCAGTTCCGTGCGCTGGTCGACGAGACGCTGCTTCTCGTCCTCCAGCCGCTGCGTACGGTCGTCCACCTCGTCGAGGATGCGGACGAGGTCCTCCTGGCGGGCGCCGCGCAGGGCGCTGTTGTCACTGTTCGACCGCACCTGGATGGCGAGCCCCAGGCCGAGGACGAACAGCAGGACCGCGACGATGAGTTGGGCGCGGGTGACCCGGGGCGGCCAGATTCCGGCCATCAGCCGCTGGCGCCCTGTCACCTCCTGGGAGGCTGCCTGCTCGCCGGACTCGGCGCGGTCGCCGCGGTCGCCGCGGAATGCGTCGTTGCTCATCGGCGTCAGGCCCGGAAGATGTGACGGCGGATCGCGGCGGCGTTGGAGAAGATCCGGATGCCGAGGACGACGACCACGCCGGTGGAGAGCTGCGCTCCCACGCCCAGCTTGTCGCCCAGGAAGACGATCAGGGCGGCGACGACCACGTTCGAGAGGAACGAGACCACGAAGACCTTGTCGACGAAGATTCCGTCGAGCATGGCCCGCAGACCACCGAAGACGGCGTCCAGAGCGGCCACGACCGCGATCGGGAGGTAGGGCTCGACCACCGCCGGCACTTCGGGCCGGACCAACAGTCCGACCACGACTCCCACGACGAGGCCCAGTACGGCGATCACGATGTGCCCTTCCCTGTGTCTGCCGCACCACTGCCGGTGTCTGCGGCCTTATAAGGCTCTGCTGTCCGTACGATCAGGCTCGGGGCGGCCGGGAGGCTCACCTTCTCCTGGACGGAGAGGCTGGTCCGGATGTCGAAGGTGTCCTTCAGCGCCTGCAGGTACTGGCCGTCGGCACTGTCCTGGAAGGCGGCGCCGAGTTTCTTCCCGTCCCCCACCGCGAGCACCGTGTACGGCGGCACCAGCGGCTTGTTGTCGACCAGTATGGCGTCGCCGGCGGCCCGGATCGCCGACAGGGCGGTCAACCGCTGTCCGTTGATGGCGATCGCTTCGGCGCCCGACTGCCACAGCCCGTTGACGACCCGTTGCATGTCCCGGTCGCGGACCCGCCCGGTGTCGGAGAACCCGGTGCTCTCCCGGGGCCCGCCACCGCCCTGGTCGGTGTCCTTCGCATCGTCGACGACGAGCTTCACCCCTGGACCCTGCACAGGTGTCGCCCCGGACAGCAGTGCCACCAGTTCGGCCTGGTCACCGCCGTGCTTCTCCAGGGCCTTGCGCTGGCGCCGGCCCACGTCGTCGCGGATCTCCTCCACCTGCGCCTCGAGGGTGTCGGCCGTCGAGGTCTCCGCGTCGATCCGGTCGATGAGCTCTTCGCGTTCCTTGGCCAGGACGGGCGCGGCCACCCGCGCCTGAGCGGCACCGAGCGTCACCACGAGCGCTGCCAGCACCAGGCACGCGGCGAAGCCGAGCTTCGCCTTGAGGGTCCGGGGCGTCCCGGCACGACCGTCGGCTGCCCGACGCGCCGACGCCTCGGCATACCCGTCGTCCAGGCTGTGGTCCATCACATTGGTCAGCAGCGACATGGACGCGTCGGGGCGCGGGGGCGGTGTGGCGCTCGTACGCCGATCGGGGGGCTGCTGCGGCATGCCGCACATCGTCGCATGTCGCGGCGGCTACCGCCGAATGGCCCCACCGTTGCGCCGGAAGCGGCCCGGCGGCTCCCTCAGCCGCACCGCATCACAGGGGCAGGGCCGGATGCCGGGGCGGCGCCTTTCGACCGCCCCGGCATCCGGTCACCTCACTGACCTGCGCTGTCGACGATGGCGGCCCATTCGTCCAGGAGCGCCTGGGCGGAGGCGTCGTCCGGTCCTTCCGCCCACAGGTGGGTCACCGCCTCGGCACGGTCCGGCAGCACCATCACCCATCGGCCGTCGGCCTCGACGACCCGTACACCGTCGGTCGTATCGACGTCGCGGTCGCCCGCGGCCTCGACCACACGACGCATCACCAGCCCCTTGACGGCCCACGGGGTCGCGAGGTCACGCCGCAGCACATGGGCGCGCGGGATGCGCGCGTCGATCTGGCTGAGCGTGAGCTGCGTCCTGGCCACCAGTCCGATGAGCCGCACGAAGGCGGCGGCGCCGTCGAAGACGCTGCTGAACTCGGGAACGATGAACCCGCCGCGTCCGTCTCCACCGAAGATGGTGCCTTCTTCTCGTCCCACCCGGGTCAGGTCGTCGGGCGACGTCATCGTCCACTCGACCTGGGTGCCGTGGTACGCGGCCACCTGCTCGGCCACGCGCGTGGTCGTGACGGGCAGCGCCACCCGTCCGCTGCGGCGTTCCGCCGCGACGAGGTCGAGCATGACCAGCAGGGCACGGTCGTCCTCCACGATCCTGCCCCGCTCGTCGACGAGGGAGAGCCGTTCACCGACCGGGTCGAAGCGAACGCCGAACGCGGCCCTCGCCGAGGAGACGATCTCCCCGAGCCGGACCAGTCCGGACCGCCGCGTCTCCGCCGACTCGGTGGGCCGGGACTCGTCGAGGCCGGGGTTGATGGTCAGCGCATCGACACCGAGCCGTCCCAGCAGGCTGGGGAGCACAAGCCCCGCGCTGCCGTTGGACGCGTCGACGACCACCTTGAGCCCGGCGTCGGCGATCCCGACCGTGTCCACGTTCCGCAGCAGGGATCCCGTGTACGAGTCGAACACGCTGGACGGGAAGTGGAGGTCGCCGATCTCGCCCGGGAACGCGCGGCGGTACTCCTGCCTGGCGTAGACCCGGTCCAGTTTGCGCTGCTGCGCCTGGGAGAGGTCCGCTCCACGCTCGTCGAAGAACATGATGTCGACGGAGTCGGGGACACCCGGCGAGGTGCGGATCATGATGCCGCCGGCGCTGCCCCGCGCCGTCTGCTGGCGGGCCACGGGCAGCGGTACGTTCTCGAGGTCACGGACGTCGATGGCACTGGCCTGCAGGGCCGAGATCACCGCCCGCTTGAGCGCCCGCGCGCCACGGGAGTGGTCACGCGCCGTGGTGACGGTCGAGCCCTTCTTCAACGTCGTCGCGTAGGCCCCGGCGAGTCTGACCGCCAGTTCCGGCGTGATCTCGACGTTCAGAATTCCCGAGACCCCGCGTGCGCCGAAGAGGTGGGCCTGTCCGCGCGACTCCCAGATCACCGAGGTGTTGACGAACGCGCCGGCCTCGATGGTCTTGAAGGGGTAGACGCGGACGTTGCCCTGAATGATCGATTCCTCGCCGACGAGGCATTCGTCGCCGATGACCGCCCCGTCCTCGATCCGGGCGGCACGCATGATGTCGGTGTTCTTGCCGATCACGCAGCCTCGAAGGTTGCTGTGATCACCGATGTACACGTTGTCGTGGACCACGGCCTTGTGGAGGAAGGCGCCGCTCTTCACGACGACGTTCGACCCGATGACCGTGTCCTCCCGGATCTCCACGCCGGCCTCGATCTTGGCGTAGTCACCGATGTACAGCGGGCCCCGGAGTACCGCGTCGGGGTGCACTTCGGCCCCTTCGGCCACCCAGACACCGGGGGAGATCTCGAAGCCGTCGATCTCGACGTCGACCTTGCGTTCGAGCACGTCCGCCTGGGCCTTCACATAGCTCTCGTGGGTGCCCACGTCTTCCCAGTAGCCCTCGGCGACATAGCCGTAGATGGGCTTGCCTTCCTTCATGAGCTGCGGGAAGACATCGCCGGACCAGTCCACGGAGACGTCGGCCTCAACGTAGTTGAAGACCTCGGGCTCCATGACGTAGATGCCCGTGTTCACGGTGTCCGAGAAGACCTGGCCCCAGGTGGGCTTCTCCAGGAACCGTTCGACCTGGCCCGCCTCGTCCACGATGGTGATGCCGAATTCCAGGGGGTTCGGCACACGAGTGAGACAGACCGTGACCAGTCCGCCCTTTTCCTTGTGGAAGGCGATGAGGTCGGTGAGGTCGAAGTCGGTGAGCGCGTCACCGGAAATGACGAGGAAGGTGTCGTCCTTCAATGCCTCTTCGGCATTTTTCACACTGCCCGCTGTACCGAGCGGTTTCTCCTCGTTCGCATAGCTGAGCTCCATCCCGAGCTCTTCGCCGTCCCCGAAGTAGTTCTTCACGAGCGAGGCAAGGAACTGGACGGTCACCACCGTCTCGTTGAGTCCATGACGTTTGAGCAGGCGAAGCACGTGCTCCATGATCGGCCGATTGGCTACGGGAAGGAGAGGCTTGGGCATGCTTGAGGTCATGGGGCGAAGGCGAGTGCCTTCACCACCTGCCATCACGACGGCCTTCATGTCGGAAACGTCCTCCTGTCAGACGACGGTCTAGCCGACTTCGCCCGCCGGAGCGACATACATGTCATCAACCGCGGGGCGGCCACGTCGCGCGCCCCGCTTCAACGAGCTCAATCGGCTACTGCGTCCGCCTTGACCAGCCGGCGGACCTGAACCACATAGAGGATTCCTGCCCACCAGTAGAGGGTTGTACCCCATCCTGCGAACGCCCATCCGAAAATAGTGGCCAGCGATGCCAGCCAACCACTTCCGTCGCTGAGCAGCAACAAGGGGAATGCGTACATCAGGTTGAACGTGGCCGCCTTCCCCAGGAAGTTCACCTGGGGCGGCGGATAGCCGTGACGGCGCAGGATTGCCACCATCACCAGAAGCATCAGTTCGCGGGCGAGGAGTGCGGCGGTGAGCCACAGCGGGAGGATCTCGCGCCAGGTCAGTCCCACGAGGGTGGAAAGAATGTAGAGACGGTCGGCAGCCGGGTCAAGCAGCCGCCCGAGGCTGCTGATCTGGTTCCAGCGACGCGCGAGCTTACCGTCGAGGTAATCACTCACGCCGCTGAACATCAGGACAAGCAGCGCCCAGCCATCGCTCTGGGGCCCGCCGAACTCGGGACGGAGAATCAGCCACAGGAAGACGGGCACGCCCACGAGGCGAGCCATGCTGAGGATGTTGGGGATGGTGAGTACCCGGTCCGTCTGAACGCGGGTCTCCTGGACCTCCACCCGGGGGCCTCCTGTGAGGAACGTGCCAATGATGCCCCCTGACCCTACCCTCAGCCCCGG
This sequence comes from Streptomyces sp. A0642, assembly GCF_004795105.1. Lineage (GTDB taxonomy): Bacteria > Actinomycetota > Actinomycetes > Streptomycetales > Streptomycetaceae > Streptomyces. The sequence continues at coordinate 472,429 of NZ_SSBL01000004.1, forward strand.
CCGGCAGGGACACAGGGGTGCCAGGGGCGGTGGGGGAACGCAGAAAAGCCCCGTGCCACAAGGGCACGGGGCTTAACTATCAAAAGGAGTTCGGCGGCGTCCTACTCTCCCACAGGGTCCCCCCTGCAGTACCATCGGCGCTGAAAGGCTTAGCTTCCGGG
>NZ_SSBL01000050.1 GCF_004795105.1 Streptomyces sp. A0642
TGCTTCAGGCTCTGGGTGCCCTGCATGTGGGCGGGCAGGGCATTGCCTGGGACCGGGTCCTGGACGGGGGAACACCCGTCGGTCTTCCCACGTACGCCTTCCAGCGCCGGCACTACTGGATCGAACCCGCCAGGAACAGCGGTCGCGACGCCCGGCAGTCGGGGCTGGTGCCGGCCGACCACCCGTGGCTCACTGCCGTCATGGAGCTCGCCGACGGTGAGGGGCATCTGCTCACCGGCCGTCTCTCCCTCGCCGAGCAGCCGTGGCTGCGCGACCACGCGGTGTTCGGTTCCGTCATCGTTCCGGGCACCGGGCTGCTCGAGCTCGCGCTCGCCGCAGCCCGGTCCGTCGGCTCGGTACGCGTCGGCGAACTCACCCTCGCCCAGCCGCTCGTCCTCAACGACAGCACCCCGCTCCGGATCCAGGTCAAGGTCGGCGCGTCCGACGAGGACGGCCACCGCCCGATCGGGATCCACAGCCGACCCGAGGCGCCCTTGGAGCAGGGCTCCTGGACCCTGCACGCCGCCGGCCAACTGGCCGATGACGAGCAGGACGCACACCCCGAAGGGCTCGCCGACCTGCGGGCCTGGCCGGTGGCCGGGGCCGAGGCCGTGCCGCTGGAAGGTTTCTACGAGGGTCTGGGCGACCAGGGCCTGGAGTACGGGCCCGCCTTCCGCGGCCTCGGTGAACTCGCACGGCGCGGGAACGTCGCGTACGGGCGGGTGCTGCTTCCCGAACAACTGCACACGGGAGCTGATGAGTTCGGCGTCCACCCGGCGCTCCTGGACGCAGCCCTGCACGTGCTTGCCGCAGTGGACACCGGCGAGCGGCCCGAGAACACCGTGCTGCTGCCGTTCATGTGGACGGATGTGGCGCTGCATGCGACAGGCGGCACTGAGCTCCGGGTCCGGATCGAGCTGGAGGAATCCGGCCCGGCCGGCTCCGGCAGTCGGACGGTGACGGTGATCGCCGCCGACGCCATGGGCGATCCGGTCCTGTATGCGGCCGGCCTGGAGATCCAGCAGGCGAGCGCGGCACAGCTGCGTGCCGGCGGGCCCTCGGGCGGGGAGCACCTCTACCGTGTCGACTTCCAGCCGGTGAACCCGCCCTCCGGGGAGTCCGCCGATCCCCTCGGCCGTTTGGCAGGCACCGTCGTCCTCGGCGGCAGCGGAGCGGTGGCGCAGGCCCTCAACGTTCCCGGGGTCGCGGACCTGGACGCGCTGCTCGCCCTCGGGGACCGGCCGCAGCGGATCGTCGTCGACGCCACAGCGGACAACGGCACCGGGGACACCGCCGAGCGGGCCCGTGCCGTCACCCTGGATGCGCTCGGGCTGCTCCAGCGGCTGCTGTCCGACGTCACGCTCGAGGGCGTCGAACTCGTCTGGGTGACCCGGGACGCCATCGCCGCCCGCCCCGAGGACGCTGTGGGCGCGCTGGCCGGCTCGCCGCTGTGGGGCTTCGTCCGGGCCGTACGCGGTGAGCACCCGGACCGCACCCTGCGCCTGGTCGACCTCGGCGTCGCCGAACCGGAGCCCGGCGCACTCGCCGGCGCACTGGCCGTGACGGACGAACCGGAGCTGGCCTTGCGCGCCACGACCGTGTTCGCGCCGCGCCTCGTGCGCGCGTCGAAGGAGGGCGGAGCACTCAACCCGCCGGCCGGGGGAGGGCCCTGGCGCCTGGACATCCGGGAGAAGGGCAGCATTGACAGCCTGGAGCTCGTTCCCGTGGACCGGGCGGCCCCGCTGGGCGACGACGAGGTGCGGATCGCGGTACGTGCCGCCGGGATGAACTTCCGGGACGTCCTCAACGCCCTCGGCATGGTGGCGACGCCCGAGCTGGGCCTCGAGTTCGCCGGTGTCGTCCTGGAGACCGGCGCGGCCGTGACGCACCTCGCGCCCGGCGACCGGGCGATGGGCCTGGCGCTCGGCGCGTTCGGCACAGAGGTGCGCGGCGACGGGCACCTGATGACGAAGCTGCCCGACACGCTGACCTTTGAGCAGGGCGCGACGATTCCGCTGGCCTTCCTCACCGCCTACTACGCGCTCACCGAACTGGGTGATCTCCGGGCCGGTGAGAAGATCCTGGTGCATGCGGCGGCCGGCGGCGTCGGCATGGCGGCGGTACAGCTGGCACACCACCTCGGAGCCGAGGTGTACGGCACGGCCGGCCCCGGCAAGTGGCCGACCCTGCGCGGTCTCGGCCTCACCGACGACAGGATCGCCTCGTCGCGGGAGACGGAGTTCGAGGAGCGATGGCTGGCCGGCACCGGCGGTGCGGGTCTCGACGTCGTACTCAACTCGCTGGCAGGGGAGTTCACGGACGCCTCGCTGCGGCTGCTGCCGCGCGGCGGGCGGTTCCTGGAGATGGGCAAGACCGACATCCGCGATCCGGAGACGGTCGCCGGGGCTCACCCGGGCGTCGTGTACAGCGCGTTCGATCTGATGTCGCTGGAGCCCCAGCATCTGCACCGGATGCTGACGGAGCTCTCCGCGCTGCTCGGCGACGGCACCCTCGAGCCGCTGCCGTACCTCTCCTACGACGTGCGGGAGGCCCCGGCCGCCTTCCGCTACATGGCACAGGGGAGGCACACCGGCAAGATCGTGCTGACCGTCCCCCGTGTCCTGGACCCGCACGGCACGGTACTGATCAGCGGTGGCACCGGTGAGCTGGGCCGGCAGATCGCCCGTCATCTGGTGGACGAGCAGAGCGTGCGTCACCTGGTGCTGACATCGCGGCGGGGTGCTGCGGCGCCGGGCGCGGCGGAGCTGGTCGAGGAACTGAGAACGGCGGGCGCCGAGTCGGTACGCCTCGTCGCCTGCGACATGTCCAACCGGGACGAGGTTGCCGGGGCTCTGGCCGAGGTGGAGCGCGAGCACCCGCTGACCGGGGTGGTGCACCTCGCCGCCGTGATCGACGACGGGATCGTGGGCAACCAGACCTCTGAACGGTTCGAGCGGGTCCTGGCCCCGAAGCTGACAGGCGCCTGGAATCTGCACGAGCTGACGAAGGACCTGGATCTGGCGTCCTTCGTCCTGTTCTCGTCCGTCGCGGGCACCCTCGGCTCACCCGGGCAGGGCAACTACGCTTCGGCCAACGCCTTCCTTGACTCTCTCGCCGCCCACCGCCACAAGCGGGGACTGGCCGCGGCCAGTCTGGCCTGGGGCCTGTGGGAGCAGGGCGGCAATGGCATGACCGCACAGCTCGGCGACGCCGAACTGGCCCGGATGCGCCGTCAGGGAGCCCGTGCGATGACCGTCCGGGAGGGGCTGCGGCTCTTCGACGCGGCACTGGCACGCCCCGAGCCCCATCTGGTGCCGTTGAAGCTGGACACCGACCGGCTCCAGCAGGCAGGGGAGGAGCAACTGCCCGCCCTGCTGCGGGCGCTGGTGCGTCCCCGGCCCAAGCGGGCGGCGGGCCGGTCCGTGGAGCAGGCGTCCGCGTTCCGGGACCGGCTGGCCGCGCTGCCCGGCGAGGAGCGGATCGCCTCGCTGCGCAAGTTCGTCCAGCAGGAGGTGACCGCGGTGCTGGGCCTGTCGGGCACCGGGGACGTGCCGTTGGACAAGGGGATGCGGGAGTTCGGCTGGGACTCCCTGATGGCCGTCGAGCTCAAGAACCGCATCGCCAAGTACACGCAGGTCGCCGTCCCGAGCACCCTGGCGTTCGACTACCCCACGCCACGGGCCATTGCCGACTTCCTGCACGGGCGGCTCTCCTTCGACGATCCCTCCCAGGACGAGACCCCGCCTGAGGACCCCGCTCAGGCCGCCCAGTGGGCACTGGCCAGGGTCAGCTCCGTCCAGTTGCGGCAGAGCGGGCTGCTGGACCGGCTGCTGGAACTCGCCCGACCCGAACAGGCCCCGGCCCGGAGCGGCACCGCCGGGGTGCTGCAGACCGCAGAGGAACTGACGGCTGAAGACATGGACAAGGCGCTCGACGCCGTCCTGGGCGTCATCTGACCGGTCGCGCGGCCCCGGCCCCCGCCTCGGCTCTGACCTCGATCCCGCACCCCCCACCCGAACCGTTTCCATTCGGAGTTGACGCAGTGACACAGACAGTGGCAACCACAGAGACCGTGACCACGACAGAGACCCCACCGGCCCAGGCTCCCTCGAACCGTAAATGGGTCGCCCTCGCCGTGGTGCTGCTCGCGGCGTTCATCGACAACGTCGACGCGACGATCGTCACCGTCGCACTGCCCACCATCCAGAAGGACCTGGGCGCCGGCTTCTCCACCGCGCAGTGGACCCTGGCGGGCTATGCGCTCGCCTTCGCCGTCTTCCTGATCACTGGTGGGAGGCTGGGCGACATCTTCGGCCGCAAACGCCTGTTCATCATCGGTGTGGTCGGTTTCACGCTGGCGTCGGTGGTCTGTGGTGCCGCCGCCACCCCGGGTGTGCTGGTGGGCGGGCGGCTGGCCCAGGGCATCATGGCGGCGCTGATGGTGCCCCAGGTGATGGCCGTCATCATGACGACGTTCGACCAGAAGGAGTGGGTCGTCGCGTTCTCGATGATGGGCGCCGTGCTGGGACTCGGCGGTGTCAGCGGACCTCTGCTCGGCGGGGTGCTGACCGACCTGGACGTCATGGGCCTGGGCTGGCGCTCGGTCTTCCTCATCAACGTCCCGATCGGTGTGACCGCCGTGGCGCTGGCCGCCTGGTGCCTGCCGGAGAGCAGGTCCGAACAGGCACCGCGGCTCGACGTACCCGGTGTCGCCCTGGTCACCGTCGCCGCGCTGGGCCTGATGTTCCCGCTCGTGCAGGGCCGTGAACAGGGCTGGCCCGTCTGGATGTTCGTGGTGATGGGCGCCGCGCTCCTGCTGCTGATCCCGTTCGCCCTTTACCAGCGCCGGCGTCACGAGAGGGACGGTTCGGCGCTGATTCCCCCGACGCTCTTCAAGCACCGCTCGTTCACCGCCGGGGTGTTCGTCGTGATGCTCGTCTTCTCCGGTATCACGTCGTTCTTCCTGGTGCTGACCTACCAGATGCAGCTCGGCCTCGGCTGGTCGGCCATCCGCACGGCCCTGGTCACCGTCGCCTTCCCGATCGGCATCATGGCGACCTTCCAGATCGCCTGGCGCAAGGGCACCGCCAACGGCCGGGCGTTCGTGGCACTCGGCACCTCGGTCATGGCCGTCGGAACGCTCCTCATGATCCTGCTGACCCGTACACAGGGCCAGGACCTGACCTGGTACCAGGTCGCCGGCGCGGAACTGGTCGTGGGGCTCGGAATGGGGCTGTGCTCGCCCATTCTCACCCATGTGGTCCTCGGCGACGTCCCGCCGCAGGACGCCGGTGCCGGATCGGGTGTCGTCAACGCGCTCATCCAGTTCGGCACGGCCGTCGGCATCGCCGTCGTGGGTGTGATCTTCTTCAGCCTTTCCGGCTCCGGAGCGGGGAGCCGCGCCGAGCGCTTCAGCGACGCCACCGCCGTGACGCTCTGGTACAACGTCGGCGTCTTCGCGCTGGTCGCGTTGCTCAGCCCGCTTCTGCCGGGCCGCAGGCCCCAGGAAGCGCAGAAGGGCGACGCAGCGGCCGATGCCCCCGCGGACGCCAAAGCCGCCGAGCGTGTCGTACCCACGGACGCTGAGTGATCGTCTTCGACGCCCCCGCGCCGAATTCGCACCCGGAATCAGAGGCAACCGGGGAGCCGGGACTCTCTGCCGGATCCGGCAGAGGGCGCGTTCAATTTTCTCTGACCGAAATTGAATCTGGCCTGCTCTCCATTCCTGTGTCAGGCTGACAGAGCTATTCATTGCGTCCAGGAGGTTCGTATGACTGATACGCCGCGCATTGATGTCGAAGAGGGCGATGACCGACAGAAATTCCGCGAGGCGCTTGAGCGCAAGAGCAACGTGGACAGGGCCAAGCAGGCTCACGAGGAGGGGCGCCTGAAGGTCAAGAACATGAGCGGAGCAGCCGGAAAGAAGCGGTACTTCCGCCGTAAGACCGGGTGAATCCGGGCAGAGTAAGGCTGCCGCCCGCCCCTGGAGGGCGGGCGGCAGCCTTACTCTTTTTTCGCTCACTCGAATTCCGATCGCATACTCCTCGAATTTCGCTCGAATCGCGCTAGTAATAGGATGTGGACCGAGAAATGGCTGAATCTCGGTTCCGGGTGACTCGGTGAACGATCGAGAAATGGCAGGGGATGCGTCGAGTACGGCTCCGGTGTCGCACGAGGCGTGCCCGTCACAGTCGTGCGTACCGGCGCGATATCTGGCGCGCCCCCTGCGACGACGGAGCTGACTCCCGCTGCCATGACGATCATCGCCGATCTCACCGGAACCACGGCCACCGGTCACAGCTCTTGGGAGTCCGACGCACGCACCCGGGCATCCCGGCTCGAAGCGCTGCTCGGCGACCCCTACGACCCCGCGAACCCCCACGGGCTGCGCGCCCTGTTCGCCGCCGACGCCCGAAGCGCCCCGCCCGCCGCCACCGAGGACCTCCTCGCCGGCACGGACCTGGGCGCCGAGTTCGTACCCGTCGAGTACGGCGGCCGGCTCAGCCGGGCCGACCTGCTCGCCCGCGTCCTGCGACCGGTGTTCCGCCGTGACGTCGCCCTCGGCTTCGGCTACGGCATCACCTCGCTGTTCGCGACCGGCGCCATCTGGGCGGCGGGCACCCCCACCCAGCGACGCCGCACCGCCGACCTGCTGCTCGGCGGGGGCCGGGCCACGATCCTCCACCATGAACTGGCCCACTCCAACGCGATCCTGCGGGACGAGTTCACCGCCGGCGCCACCCCCGGCGGCTATCGGCTGAACGGGCGCAAGGACGTGATCATCAACGCCGAGCGCGCCGACGTCCAGGTCGTCTACGCCCGCACCGACCCGGCCCGAGGACCGCTCAGCCACTCGGTGCTGCTGCTGGACCGGGCCCGGCGGGACAGCCCGTCCGTGCGGCACCTGCCGCGAGTCACCACCTCCGGCATGCGCGGAGCGCTCTTCTCCGGACTTGAGTTCACCGGCCACCCCGTGCCCGGCGACGCTCGCGTCGGCGGTCCGGGCGAGGGCGTGGCCCTGGCCCTGCGTACCTTCCAGGTCAACCGCAGCCTCATCTGCGGTGTCGTCACCGCGGCCGCGGACACCGTCCTGCATTCCGCGGTACGGGCCGCGACCACCGGCCGCAGGGGCCCCGTCGCGCGCCGCTGGCACAAGCCGCTGGCCGGGGTCTTCGCCGATCTGCTGGCCTGCGACAGCATGGCCACCGTCGTCCTGCGCGCCCTGAGCCTGCTGCCCGACCGGGCCCATGTCGCCGCCGCCGCCGTCAAGTACGTGGTGCCCGACCTGCTGCGCGAGAACCTGGAGGAACTCGCCACCGTCCTGGGGGCGCGCGGCTACGAGCACGACAGCCCGCAGTACGGCGCGCTCGGCAAGCTCGTACGGGACCTGCCGGTCGCCGGCCTCGGCCACGCCGGAACCGCCTCCTGCCAGTCCGTGATCGTCCCCCAGCTGCGCGGCCTGGCCGAACACTCCTGGTTCCAGGAGGCGGAACCACCACCCGAGCTGTTCCGCCAGGGATCCGAACTCCCGCTGCTGGACTACCGGTTGCTGGGCCTGGCGGGCGGCGGCGACTTCATGGCCGCCTCCCTCGTCGGCTCCGCCGCCCGCCTCGCCTCCTACCGGGGCCTGGGCGGGCAGATCGCCGCGCTCGCCGAACTGGCCGAGGGCTTCGTCACCGAACTGCGCGCCCTGTGCGAGGAGTGCCGCCGACTGCCCGCCTACGGCACCGCGACGCTCACCGACCCCGCCGTCTGCGTACTGAGCGACCGCTACAGCCTGATCGTGGCGGCTGCCGCGGTACTCGGCATGTGGGAGGGCCAGGACGGCCGGGACCCCTTCCTCGCCAATCCGGCCTGGGCGGTGCTCGCGCTGTCCCGCCTCGGTGAGCGGCTCGCCATGCCGGTGCCCGAACTGCCCGACGGCTGTCTGGCCCAGGTCATGGAGGAACTGGTCCGCCGCTTCCGGACGGGCCGCAGCTGCGACCTGGACGGCATCGCCCTCGCCCAGTGAACCAGCGGCACCCACGCCCGGGGACGGGGCGGGCGAGGACCCAGGGAAGGAAAGACCGTTGACGCAGACAGAACCGATGACCTCGGCGCCGGGGGCCGCAGCACGGATCACCGAGCCGATCCATGTCAGCGGCCCCGACGGGCCGTGGGACCTGGTGCGCGAAGGCATGGACCTGCGCGGCAACGCCGTGGTGCACACCACCTGGGGGGAGTGGCTCACCGGAGCCGTCGCCGACCCCTCGCTGCGCCCGCTGCTCGGCCGGGACTGGCAGCGCTACCGCCGTACCACCGACCCCACCATCCGCTACCGCTTCGTCGCCTCCCGGCTGGCCACCAAGTTCACGGCCGCGGCCGCGCTGGGAACCCGGCCCGCCGATCTCGACCTCGCGTACAAGATCGGCGGACGGCCCTATCTGAGAGGGCTCGACCAGATCGATGTGAGCCTCACCCACACCGACGACCTGATCGCCGTCGGCATCAGCCGCTGCGGCAGGATCGGGGTCGACGCCGAACCGGCCGACCGGCACATGTCGTTCGAGCTCCTCCAGGACCATGTCTGCACACCCGCCGAACGCGCCGGTCTCGTGGCCATGTCCGAGGCCGAACAGCGGGCCGAGCTGCTGCGGCTGTGGACCCTGAAGGAGGCCTACACCAAGGCACTCGGCCAGGGACTGCGCCTCGGCTTCACCCAATTCGGCTTCGGCGCGGGCGGCCTGCTCGCCCCCGACGGGACACCGGCCGCCCGCGACGAATGGGCGTTCACCACCCGCCGGGTGCTGGGCCGCTACCTGCTGAGCGTGGCCTGCCACGACTCAGGACTGGACACCTCACGCGACACGGCGGCCCGCACCATGCTCGACGGGGGGTTCATGGCAACCGTCGCCGGACTCCTCGACCACGGAACGACCCCGCCGCCCCGTTCGCGGATCCGTCCAGATCCGGTGGAGAAATCCGGCCTTGCTCCGCTGCGCGGCTAACGTGCCGGATGACGGCTCCGAGCGCCGTGTCAGGCCCGTTACGGGCGGGCCTCGCATACCCGTTCCGTGCTCGCAGAGAGGGGAGGGAGGGGGTGCGCGCCCCGCACACACCATGACCGCAGATCATCTCCCACGTATGTCTCCGGACCGACCGATCACCGTCGTCGTCGACCCCGGAGAACCCCCCTACGACACTCCGCCGTTCCTGGAGCTCCGGGGCCCCCTGGACACCCGGCGCCTCGAGTCCGCGCTGGACCGGATCGCCACCGGCCGGCCGGACGGCCCCGCCTGGCAGCACCGGCTCCGGCCCCACGGGCCAGGCCTGCACACCTTGACCCTCACCATGAGCGCCCCCGGCCAGTTCCCGGCCGGCCTGTTGGCCGACCTGCTCACGGACCCGCCGCCGGCCGGCCGGTCCGTATGCGCCGTCGCGCCGAGCCCGCTCCAGCACGAGCTGCTCGCCGACGCCGACGCCCACCCGGGCACCGGCCGCCAGGTCGAACAGCTCAGCTGGGTCTGGCACGGGCCGCTGGACCCCGAACGCTTCACCGCCGCCTGGCAGTCACTCTTCGACCGGGAGAGCGTGCTGCGTTCCGCCTTCGCCGACGGCCCCGAGCCGCGGATCATGGTGCACGACCGGGTCAGGGCCGACGTGCTACGGCTGCCGCACAGCGCCGGGGACTGGGCAGCGGTGGTCGAGTACGACAGGTGTCGCGGCCTCGACCCGCGCCGCCCCGGACCGCTGCGCGTGACCGTGCTGGGCGGCGACCCCGTCGTGTCGGCCACGGCCCTGCCCACCCGGGTGCTGCTCACCTACCACCATGCCCTGCTCGACGGCTGGAGCGTGCGCCTGCTGCTGCGGGAGTTCTACCGCGCCTACCTGGCCGACGGCTGTCTGCCGGGCGGTGAACGCCGCCCCGACATGGGCGACTACGCGCAGTGGCTCGCAGATCAGGACACCGGGCCCGCCCGCACGTTCTGGACGGATGCCACACGGCCGCCCGGCGTCACGCCTGCGCCCCTGCCCGTGCCCGCCGCCTCCGCTGCCGTTCCCGACGGGACCCGGGCCCGGACCGGGCGCACCCGGCTGCGGCTGACCGCCGCGCAGACCGCACGGCTCGGCGCCTGGGCGGCCGGCTGGGGCAGCACCGAGAGCGGTGCCCTCCAAGCCGTCTGGGCCCTGCTGCTCTACCGGGCCGCCGGAACCGCCGACGCGGAGCCGGTCCGCTTCAGCGTGACGGTGTCCGGCCGCGGGATCCTGTTCGACGGAGTGGAGCGCCTGCCGGGTGCCCTGCGCAACCCGCTGCCGATCTCCGTCGTCGTCGACCCGCGAGGAAGCGTGCCGGAGCTGCTCGGCCTGCTGCGTGACCGGGCCCTGGACATGGCCGCGTACGAATGGGTTTCGGCGGGCCAGATCCGTACCTGGACCGAGGACCGGGCCGGGCTGCCCGACGCGCTGGGCAGCCTGGTCGCCTTCGAGGGCGGGCCGGACGCCCCGGACGATGTCCTCCGGGAACTCGCAGCCCAGGGAGTCCGGGTGGACCCACCGGAGACGCTCGGCGCCCGGACAGCCTTTCCGCTCACGCTCGTCGCCCACCACGACGGCGACGGCGGGCTCGTCGTGACCGCCTCCTACGACCACACCGAGCCCGCCGGACTCGGCGGTGTCCTGGCGCACGCCGCATTCCTGCTGGACGAACTCCCTCGTGTGGCGGGCGAGTCCACCACCATCGCCGAGGTACTGGCGCGGCTGGCTGACGCGGACACCGACGCGCAGACGGAGACGGACGCGAGCACGAGCACCGGTACGGAGGCCGGCACGCCCCCGGCCACTTCGGTGGACCACCCGGCCGACGCCGACGCCGGCCCGCCCGCGCTTGTCACCCTGCGCCCGGCTCGGAACCGCGGAGCGGGCACCGTCTGCCTCGTACCGTCGCACGGCACCCCCCGCTTCTGCTACGAACTGCTCGCGCGCTCGTACCAGGGCCCCGAAGCCCTCGTACTGCTCAGCGCCGCGCTCGACGACCGAGCCGGGTACGACGCGCTCAGACCGCTCATCGAGGCGGGTGGACACCTCGTGCTCGGCGGATTCTCCGGCTGCGGAGTCGCCGCGTACCGGATCACCCGGCACATCGCGGCGAGCGGCGGCCGGCCGCCGCTCATCGTGCTCACCGGCGCCGCGACGTCTGCCGGCGATCTCGCCCGGCTGCTCGAATCCGCCGCCGAACGCGCCGGATGACGCACACGCCGGCCGACCACCCGGTCGGCCGCCGCGCCGACGCTCGACGTTCAACGGACCTCACACCTCTGGAGAGCCATGTCCCGCCGCCTGTTCACCTCGGAATCCGTGACCGAGGGTCACCCCGACAAGATCGCCGACCAGATCAGCGACGCTATCCTCGATGCCCTGCTGAGCCAGGACCCGTCCTCCCGGGTCGCCGTCGAGACGCTGATAGCCACCGGCCAGGTGCACATCGCCGGTGAGGTGACGACCAAGGCCTACGCCGACATCCCCGGCCTCGTCCGCGAGACGATCCTGGGCATCGGCTACGACACGTCGGCCAAGGGATTCGACGGCGCCACCTGCGGAGTATCGGTGTCCATCGGCGCGCAGTCGCCGGACATCGCGCAGGGCGTCGACACCGCGTACGAGCAGCGCGTCGAAGGCGCGGCGGCGGGCGGGGAAGGCGATGAACTCGACAGGCAGGGCGCCGGCGACCAGGGCCTGATGTTCGGCTACGCCACGAACGAGACCCCGAACCTGATGCCGCTGCCGATCGAGCTGGCCCACCGGCTCTCACGCCGGCTGACCGGGGTCCGCAAGGACGGCACCGTCCCCTACCTCCGTCCCGACGGAAAGACGCAGGTCACCATCGAGTACAGCGGCAGCCGCCCGGTCCGTCTCGACACCGTCGTCGTCTCCTCGCAGCACGCCTCCGACATCGACCTCGACAACCTGCTGGGCCCGGACATCCGCCACCACGTCGTCGAGCACGTACTGACCGAACTCGCCAAGGACGACATCAAGCTGGAGTCCGACGGCTACCGGCTGCTGGTCAACCCGACCGGACGCTTCGAGATCGGCGGCCCGATGGGCGACGCCGGTCTGACCGGCCGCAAGATCATCATCGACACCTACGGCGGCATGGCCCGCCACGGTGGCGGCGCCTTCTCGGGCAAGGACCCGTCGAAGGTGGACCGCTCGGCCGCTTACGCGATGCGCTGGGTCGCGAAGAACGTCGTCGCCGCGGGCCTCGCGGACCGGTGCGAGGTCCAGGTCGCGTACGCCATCGGCAAGGCCGAGCCGGTCGGCCTGTTCGTCGAGACCTTCGGCACCGGCGCCATCGCCCAGAACCGCATCGAGCAGGCGATCAGGGACGTCTTCGACCTGCGCCCGGCCGCCATCGTCCGTGACCTCGACCTGCTCCGCCCGATCTACGCCCAGACCGCCGCCTACGGCCACTTCGGACGCGAACTGCCCGACTTCACCTGGGAGCGGACCGACCGCGCCCAGCAGCTGAAGGCCGCAGCCGGTCTCTGACCGGCCGGCTGCTCCGTCCATCGGTCCATCATGCTCCGTACTTCGAGGAGAGCCCGACGTGCGCATCGTTGCCACCGGTTCCATCGCCGCGGACGCGGCCGGACCCTTCGCACCCGCCCCGGACCACCGGTCATGAAGGGCACCCGCTCCGCAGCGCTCCGTGAGGCGCTCGCCACCCGGGTCGTGGTGGCCGACGGTGCCATGGGCACCATGCTCCAGGCGCAGGACCCCACGCTGGAGGACTTCGAGAACCTCGAGGGCTGCAACGAGATCCTGAACCTCACGCGGCCCGACATCGTGCGCTCGGTGCACGAGGAGTACTTCGCGGTCGGCGTGGACTGCGTGGAGACGAACACGTTCGGGGCGAACACCGCGGCGCTGGGTGAGTACGACATTCCCGAGCGGGTGTATGAGCTCTCGGAGTCGGGTGCGCGTATCGCCCGCGAGGTCGCGGACGAGTTCACCGCCGCCACGGGGCAGCAGCGCTGGGTGCTGGGCTCCATGGGGCCGGGCACGAAACTGCCGACGCTCGGCCATGCCCCGTATGTGAAGCTCCGTGACGGGTTCCAGCAGAACGCGGAGGGACTGATCGCGGGCGGTGCGGACGCGCTGATCGTGGAGACGACACAGGACCTCCTGCAGACGAAGGCCGGCATTCTGGGTGCGCGGCGCGCGCTGGAGACTCTGGGCAGCGATCTGCCGTTGCTGGTGTCGTTGGCCTTCGAGACGACCGGCACGATGCTGCTCGGTTCGGAGATCGGCGCCGCCCTGACAGCCCTGGAGCCGTTGGGCATCGACCTGATCGGCCTGAACTGCTCGACCGGTCCGGCCGAGATGAGCGAGCACCTGTGCTATCTCACCCGTCATTCCCGTATTCCGTTGCTCTGTATGCCGAATGCGGGGCTGCCGGTGCTGACGAAGGACGGTGCGCACTTCCCGCTCGGCCCCGAGGGGCTGGCGGACGCGCAGGAGACGTTCGTCCGTGAGTACGGGCTGTCATTGGTGGGTGGTTGCTGCGGTACGACTCCGGAGCACCTGCGCCAGGTCGTGGACCGGCTCCGCGGCTCTGCCCTGACGGCCCGGGACCCGCGCCCCGAGCCCGGGGCCGCCTCGCTCTACCAGACCGTGCCGTTCCGCCAGGACACCTCGTACCTGGCGATCGGTGAGCGGACGAACGCCAACGGGTCGAAGAAGTTCCGTGAGGCGATGC
>NZ_SSBL01000051.1 GCF_004795105.1 Streptomyces sp. A0642
TGACGACGGCGCCCCCTCCCCTCTGTGGAGGGTCCAGGGGTGTGGGGGCGGAGCCCCCGCGATGCTTGAGCCCGCACCCCCCGACCCCACCCCCACCACCAACTCACCTCTTAAGAGGGGAGAACGGGGCGGCGGCCGGGCGACGGCCGGGTGCACGAGGCACGGTGCGGAACGGAGAGGAGCACCGTTCCTCGAGCACCGCCCCCGCCGGCGTCGCCGCCATGAACGCCGAAGGGCCCGGCGAGACGGGTGTCTCGCCGGGCCCCGGGTCGGGCTCGTCAGTAAAGCTGGATGCGGGTGAGGACGATGTGCGGCGGGTCGGCATCGGCGACGATGACGTACTCGGCGATGCCGAGCGAGCCGTACGCGCCAAGCGGCATGCGCCGCTGCTGCGGCCACCGCGGTGACGCCGTGGCGCCGGGCACCTCGCCCCGCGTCTCGTTGATCAGCACCGTGGCGGCCACGATCGCGACGAAGACGTCACCGGGCAGAGCCGCGTCCATGAGGAGTTCGGTGACCTCCTCGGAGAGCACGCAGGGCAGGCCCGATGGCTCCTCGTCGTACGGCTCACTCAACGGGCAGGCCCGCTTCGCGGCGGCGGCGGACGGCGTCGGCCACCGAGGTGATCGGCAGCGTGCCGTCGATCGCGGCCGCGACGAGCAGGTCGCCGTTGGGGTCGGTGTCGAGCATCGCCTCGCACCACCAGTGCCGCAGGACGCCTCCGGCTTCCTCGGGCGCGGCGGCCAGCAGCTCGCGGTAGAACTCCATGCGCCGCGGCCCGTCCAGCGCGGCCGCGATGCCGTCGGCGTTGCGCGGCACCCGCTGCTCCGGCTCGTGCGGGTGGATCGGCTGTGCGGTCATCGCGTGCCCCTCTCGGTCTGCTCTGAGTCTGCCCGCTCGCGGCGGCCGCCGTCGACCTGCTGCGCGGGAACCGTTCCGGCCCGCGCCGTCTCCCGCTCGGACTGCCGGGCGATCTCCGTACTGGCGACCAAGTCGGCCAGCGCGCCGGCCAGCCGGAGAATCGGGCCCGCGTCCGGGTGGCCGATCGACGTCACGGCCACGACTTCGCGCACCTGGCTGAACGCGCTGTGAACGCTGAACGCGCCCGGGTCATGGGTGCAGACCTTGAAGGTGCCCCGGTCCTGCTGCCCCATCTCGCGGCGGACCTGCTCCAGCCGGGGCACGTCGACCGTCGGCCGTCCCGCCTCGCGCTGGGCCTTGATGACGGTGTCCAAGATGCTCCGCATCGCGGGGTAGACACCGTTCCAGCGAGCCGCGATACGCTGGGCCTGTGTCTCGGTGACGAACTTGCTTCGCACATCGGTGGCGATCATGTCGGATACCTCTTTCCGCAGGTCAGAAGCCGGTTGCCATGTCACGGGCGCGGGCGTAGTGCCCCTGGAAGGCGACGGTGACGGTACCCGTCGGCCCCTGCCTGTTCTTGCCGATGATCAAGTCCATCTCCCCCGCCCGCTCGTGCTCCTTCTCGTACGCGTCGGGCCGGTGCAGCAGGATCACCGCGTTGGCATCGGCCTCGATCGAGCCGGACTCACGAAGGTCGGCCATCATCGGCTTCTTGTCCTCGCGCTTCTCGACCTCCCTGTTGAGCTGGGCCGCCGCGATGATGATGACGCCGAACTCGCCACCCAGCTCCTTGAGCCCGCGCGAGACCTCGTCCACCTCCCCCGTGCGGTTCTGTCCGCTCTTGCCGGACCCCTTCATGATCTGGAGGTAGTCCACGCACAGGACCGCGGGGAGCTTGTTCTGCCCCTGGAGCCAGCGCAGCCGCGAGCGCAGCTGAACGATGGAGGCGGCCGGTCCGTCGTCCACGACCAGCGGCGCCTGCCCGATGCGCATGGCGGCCTCGTGGATGCGCTGTCGGTCGTCGCCCTCGTAGTCGCGGTTCTTGATCCGGTTGAGCGGGACGCGCGCCTCGGCCGCCATCAGCCGCTCCATCAGCTGCGGGCGGCTCATCTCCATAGACGACATCAGCACGGTGAGCCGGTGTTTGATCGCCACATGCCGGGCGATGTCGAGCAGCACCACGGACTTGCCGATCGCCGGGCGGGCGGCGACGACCACCAGGTCGCCGGGTTCCATCGGGAGGATGGCTTCCAGGTCGATGTACGGCAGCGGCAACCGAGAGGGCGGCGGCGCGTCCATGCTGACGAGGTACTCCTCCAGCATGTCGTCCACCCACTGCACCCGCTCCAGACCGGCGCCGGCGGAGAGCTTCGTCGCCGCCTGCATCTCCGCCTGGGCCGCGTCCACGATGTCGGACACCTCGCCCTCGGCGGCGTAGCCCATCTGCACGATCTTCGTGCCCGCCTCGACCAGCCGCCGCAGCTTGGCCCGGTCGACCACGATCTCGGCGTAATACTGGGCGTTCGCCGCCGTCGGCACCGTCTGCACCAACGTGTGCAGGTAGGCGGCGCCGCCGATCCGCTCGATGTCCCCGGCCTTGAGCAGGTAGGCCCCGACCGTGATCGGGTCGACCGGCTCACCCTTGCCGTACATGTCCATGATCGCGTCGTGGATCGTGCCGTGCGCGGGGCGGTAATAGGCCGAACTGTTGATGCCGGTCTCGTTGACCTCGCCGATGGCGTCCTTCGACAGCAGCATGCCGCCGAGCGCGCACTGCTCCGCGTTGAGGTCCTGCGGAGGAAGGCGCTCGAAGGACTGCGCCGGCGCCTCATCGAACAGCGAGCCGCCGCCGTCCTCGATCCCGTCGTGCTGCGTGGGTACGCTCATGAGTGAATCCCTTCTGATCTGGGTGATTCGGTCGGCGGCAGGGGCCTTACCAGGGGTTCCCCTGCCGCCGTCGTGCTGTGGGGGTCTTAGGCCAGCACCGGCGTCTTGGCGTTGCTGGGGTGGCTCGGGTGGCACTCGCACTTGACCAGCCGACCGTTGTCCGCCTCGCGGAGCCGGTGGCCGGGCTGCACGGGCTCGATGCCGTCGTTGCACTGCCCGCACCAGTCCGGCAGCGCCGGGCGCTGGCCGGGCAGCGAGGACTTCGGCAGGACAAAGCGCTCCAGGTGGCGCTCCAGGCTGAACCAGTTCTCACGGCTGCCCATGTCGGCGGCCGCGGCGACCAGATAGTCCACGTCCACGCCCTCGGCCAGCAGCCGCGAGGCGTCGCGGAGCATCGCACCCCGGGCGCGGGCCGGAACTGCGTGACCGTGAGTTTGGCGAGCAGTAATCCAGGCCTCTGCCACCCGCACGTCGTCGTGGGTGTCGGCCCCTTCGGCACCAGCCGCAGGGGCGGTGTCGTTCTCCGGCGAAGCCGAATCCTCCTCTCCTCCCGTCACCGGCTCAGCCGGTACGACGGGTACCGATGGGGCACCCGGGACAGGAGAGGGAGAGGCTTCTTTGAGAGAGCTTCTTAGGGGGTGATCATTTCCGCTGGTCAGAGACAGATCCGTTCCAGAATTCTGGTCTGGCGTTCCAGTTTTCTGGTCTGGCGTTCCAGTTTTCTGGAATGAGGGGGCCTCGTCGGCCGTGACCTGCGGCGTTCCAGTTTTCTGGAACGGCCTGCCCTGAGCGTCCACCAACCGCACCCGAGTGACGACGCGACCGTTCGGCGCGGTCTCGTTCTCGGTGATGTGAGTGGGCGGTGCCGGCGGGTTCTCCCGCCAGTCCGGCCTGTACGCGTCCAACTTGTCCCACGCGTTGCGCCACCCGGTGTGGACGGCGTCGGGGGGCAGGTCATTGACGGTGAAGCCGCGGGAGATCCCCTTGGCGGCCCGTTCCTTGCCCTTGAGCTGGGTGATGCCCTCCAGCTCCAGCACGTCCTTCGGGACGACCAGGTCGAGCTTCTCCAGCGTCTTGAGGACGTCGTACATCGCCGAGATGCTCATGGGCTTGTCGTTCGGGCCGGGCAGCAGCCAGCACAGCTGGTCGATGGTCATGCGCCTCATGCCGGTCCACCGCTGGCGGTTTGCTTCGGCAATCATCGAGCGCAGCATGTTGTAGAGCCGGTACGCGGTGTGCGTCATCCCCGGCATCAGCATCACGTAGTCGCGGACCTGCGTGTACGACCAGTAGTCCGTGATCGTGCCGGAGAACGCGAACACCTCGCTGCCGTCCGGCTCGGCGGCGGCCGCCAGTGCCTTCTGCGGGCGTTTCACCGGGCCACCACCTTGGTGGCCCGTGCGGTGGAGACCGTAGCGAGCGCGACCGAACGAATCGGTGCTGCGACGCTGCGTGTCGTCGGGCGGGTGTGGAACATGGTGCGAATCTCCCCTACGGGTGGTTTGGGGAGCCGCAGACCGGCAGGTGACGGAAAAGAGACGTTGACCTGGGGCACGCTGCTGCGTGCTGGTCCCTGAGCGTTCTATCCTGTGCGTGGTGACCTCGGGCCTGTGGGAAGGCTCGGGCCCCGGCGTCATCGCCGACCTACGACTCAAGCTGTGGAGGCGGGAGTCGATTTAGATGGCCGTTCTGCTGGCAGGCAGGACGGCCATCGGCGTTTCACGGGGAGGGGCCAGCAGGGCGGATCGCCCTGGTGCGGCGGGAAGTGTGTACGTGGCATCCAGCGATCTTGCCTCGCACCCGTGCCCACGGTGAACGCGTTTTCCGCGAACCGTGACGGGGCTGTAGCGGACGGCGCGTTGCCATCGACACCTGGAGGCTGTCGGGCAGGGCGGCCGTACGCGGGGCGAGCGTCATGTCGTGCCTCGTTTCCGTGGGCTTCACCGCGCGCACGCGGTTACTCGGATGCGGTGCCATCATGCCTTCTCCCGCTCGGCGATCGCATCGAAGGGGACGTCAGCCGGTGTGTCGTCCCATCAGATGACCGGAGAGCGGCAGGCCGCTGTGCCGCCCAGCCGGAAACCACCTCCGGGTTATCGGCGGTCCGTACGTGAGTGAAGCCGTGTTCGAGGTAGTAGGCCTGGAGCCGCGAGTTCGTACTCCAGGCGTCAAGCCGGAGCCACTTGGCCCCCTGCTGGACGGCCTGTTCGCCCGCCCAGTCGAGGAGCGACCCACCGAGGCCGGTGCCGGCGTAAGCGCGATCTACGGCCAGCTTATGCACGTACAGCGCGGGCTCCGAGATCTCTTCGGGGGTCCACAGGCGGACGTCGGCGTCGCGATCGACAGTGATGGTGGCCGCTGCGTCCACGTGGGACTCCTCGCGGACGATGAAGACCTCGCCGCGACGGATCGAACGGAGGATGTGTTCAGCGGGGAAGGGCTTAGCCCACTGGTCGGTGCCGCGAGTCCTCAGCCAGGCGGAGGCGTCGGTGCGGAACTTGATCAGCCGTGGGAGGTCGGCCTCCTCAGCGAGAGTGATGATCACGGGTTCCCCCACGGGATGCGCGGAGCGTTCTCTCCGGCCTCGCGGTGAGTCTCGAAGACGATCACATGCCGGTCGCCCGGGATCAGGTTCACCGTGACCTGGATCGGCTTGCCTTCACTGTCGAAAGTGGTCGACAGGTGCTCAGCGACGGGGACGCCTGCTCCCAGCTGGAGACGCTGCACCTCGTCCGGCATCGGCATCCGGAGGTAGAACTCGTGGAAGCCGTAGACCAACTCGTGACCCAGCTCGCCCAACACTGCGTTCGTGCCGCGCGCAACATCACCCGGATGCATGAAGTCGGTTCCCTGGACGAGCGAGAGACGCACGTACGAGTCGTTGAGGTTGTACGCCACGTCATCGAGCTTGCGTACTCGCCGGCGGGCAGCAACAAGCTCGCCGGGTGCAAGGTCGAGACGTTCACGGATCGCGTGGGTGGGCTCCACGATGGAGACCTCGATCTCCTGTGACGGCGTCCGGCCGTCCTCCTCCTGGACGAGGTTCGTGAAGATGTCGATCTCCGGCGGCTTCTGCTTCAGCTCCGCCTGGGGTCGGTAGACGAGACGCTTGCGCTGAATGACGAAGTAGCCCTTCGGGCGGCGAGCCTCGATCAGGCCTTCGTGTACGAGCACGCCCAAGCCCTGACGGATGGTCTGGCGGGAACGGACGCCGTGCAGCTCGCCGTACTTCTCCAGCAGTTCAGCTTCGGTAGGGACCTG
The DNA here is from genome assembly GCF_004795105.1 of Streptomyces sp. A0642. Lineage (GTDB taxonomy): Bacteria > Actinomycetota > Actinomycetes > Streptomycetales > Streptomycetaceae > Streptomyces. The sequence goes on from NZ_SSBL01000051.1 coordinate 6,013, forward strand.
GGAACCAGGCGGGAACGTGCCGTCGGAAATCTGACGACGCAGATCATCAGCGATCTGTTGGTAGACGGGCGTGGGCTTCATGCCGTCATGTCTACAGCCCTCCGGCGTGCATTGTCCAGTCAATGTATGCGGACTGGTTGATGTGCTTGACGTAGCTCGCGCTGAGTGTCAGAGTCGTCCTCGCAACGCATTGTCTGGTCAATGTAAACGGACCGGATGATCTATGACGCATGAATGATGCGCGCTGCTACGCCGCATAGCGGTTCGGAACCACCGTTCATTGACGGAAGGCCGGTGCAGGAGCGTCTGTCTACTTGAGAACTCAACAGCGTGCCAAAGATGAGCAATTGGGCTGGGATTCGCCGGGCCTCCTCTTCACGGAGGAGCGCCCGGCGGCATTCCCACCAAGGTCATGAAAGGGCGTGCCCGACAGGTTCGGGCTCTCCAGAGAAGTAGGGGTTCGAGTCCCCGCTCGCCTACCGCGCCGTCCCCCGTACGGCGCGACCCCCGACACGGCGCTAGAGACGCCATATGTGCCGGGGGTCCACGGATCCACCAGCAAAGGAACTGATCCGCATGACCATCATGCCTGCCGACATGCCCCTCTCGTCCACCGGGATCGCCGAGGACGTCCAGGAAGCTGTCAACGAGGTCTTCCCCCTCTTCGAGTCGGTCCAGAAGCTGGCCCGCCTCGGCGTGAGCGTCGCCTTCGAGGTGGCGCCCTCGCGCATCGTCGCCACGATCCGGGTCGCCGCGAACGCGACGCAGGTCCTGCCGGCGCTGCTGGAGGAGATCGACGACGCCCGCCCGGGCCAGCTGCCCGACGGCAAGCTCGTCGTCACCGGCTCGATGTGCCAGGGCACGGTCACGCTGCGGGTGCTGATCCCGCAGGAGTGGGTGACCGCCCAGGAGCTGGCCGTGCTGACCGGCACGGCCCTCGCCGACCCCTCCAACCTCCTGTGACCCCCGAGGAAGCGGCGGAGCTGGCCCGCAGGGTCGCGGAGGCCAACCGCCAGTCCGAGCACCAGTCCGGCAAGAACGGATTCGTCGCCCTGAACTGGGGCGGAGAGGCGGTCCTCGCGTGAACGCCCTGCTCAGCAAGCCGAAGAAGGCTCTCAAGCACTTCCACCGGCAGCACGGGCCGATGGACGACTGGTCCGGCGACGACTTCGAGCACCTGCTGGACCTGCTCGTCGTCGCGAACACCCCCGGGCCGGTGGCCCGGGCCCGCCTGCGGCTGACGCTGCTGATGTGGACCGGAGCAGCGATGCCGGTCTACGTCATCAGGGAGCTGCTGTGGGGGGCGCAGAGCAAGGTCTCGGGCCGGATCGAGGCGGCCATGGCCTGGCTGGACGACCGGTGCTCGACCGTCGCGTCCACGTGCAGGCGGTCCGGTGACGACGCGCTGATCGAGCGCATCGGCCGGACCTTCGACCTGGTCTCGAACCTCGCCAACTCCGTTGGCAAGAAGGCCGCTCGCCTCGTACGGGGCTGACGGACCGCACACCCTGGTGGCCGCCCGAATCCGGGCGGCCACCCGCATGAAAGGAGGCCGGTGTGGCGGCCCGTACAGCCACCCGCAAGAAGGCAGCGCCCCGTCGCCCGGTCAAGGCGGCGGCCGCGACGCCGAAACCCGACCCGGGAGCAGAGGCCGCGACCTTGGCCGCTGATCTCCGCGACCGTGCCGCCGACGTGATCGACGGCGCTCGGTGGGACGGGGCTCAGGAAGCGGCGGCGCTGATCCAGGCCGCCGAGGACACAGCCCGGAGGATCCGCAGCACGGCGGCCGCCGACGCCAGGCGCGTCCTGGTGGAAGCGGCCGACGGAGCCGGGGAGCGGCTGCGCAGGGCCGAGGGCGACGCGGACGCGGTCCGCGGCAGTGCTCGGAACGATGCGCAGACGATCCTCGATCAGGCCCGGATCGACGCAGAGCGGCAGACCGACGAGGTCATGGCCGACGCGGCAGATCAGGCGAGACGCCTCCTCGCCGACGCCGAGAAGCAGGTGAGCGAAGTGCTCGCCGAGGCGGAGGAGAGGGCGAACGCCCTGGTGGACCTGCGCCGAACCTCGGCGGAAGCCGCCTACCGCACGGCCCTGGACGACGCCGCGCGCATCGTCGGTGAAGCCCAGGACCACGCGGTGGAGATCAAAACGGCCCGGTCGGCCCTCGACTCGGAGCTGGAGCTGACCCGCCGGTCGGCCCGGCTCGACCTGGACGAGGAGCTGACCGAACGCCGGGCGGCGATCGACGCCGAACTGGCGGCGCGGCGCACGGAGGTCGACGCGGCCCGAGCGGAGATCGAAGCCGAGTTCCGCAAGCTCGGCGAACAGCATGAGCGGGAGCGGCAGACACAGCGGGACCGGCTCGCGGCCGAGTTCGAGGACCTGCGCGAGCAGGCCGAGAAGGATGCCCGGGCCGCGGCCGGCGGAATCCGCAAGGAAGCCGAGGACCGGCTCGCGGACGCGAACCGGGAGTTGGCAGCCGCCCAAGCGGCTCGGCGTATCGCCGAGAAGCACGCAGCGAGCCTCAAGCACAAGCAGAACTGGGCGGAGATCGTCAAGCAGGGCAGCATCTGGGTCGCGCTCGCGGCCGTGATCGTCCTGACGGCCAGCGGCGAGTGGGCGTTCGCCCGGATGGTCGGGCTGGGCGACACCCCGATAGGAGACGCGGGATGGGCACTCCCGCTCGGTCTCGACGTCTACGCCGTTACGGCATTCCGCATGCGGAAGGACGTGCCCTACGCGCTCGGGCTGATGGCCGCCACCAACATCACGTACCACGTGGCCGACATGACGGGCACGGGCGTGACGGTGGGCACCGACGGCGAGAAGCACCCGAGCGTGTACCTGATCATCGTCGCCGTGCTCGTGGTGGTGGCCATCGTCTGGCGGGTCCACCGTCTGCTGGAGGACGACCACGAGTCGTCGCCGGACAGCGGTAAGCGGGCCTCCGCCGGTACCGGTGCCGATGTCGGTGGCGGCGGTACTCCGGCCCCCACCGGTACCGGTAAGCCGCGTCCTACCGGTACTGCTACCGGTAGCGGTAACCCCCGTTCTACCGGTACCGGTAATCCGCGTCCTACCGGTACCGCTACCGGTACCGGTAACCCGGGTTCTACCGGTACCGGTAAGCCCGGCTCTACCGGTACCGGTAGGCGCACCGGTAAGGGCGACAAGGCCGGTACCCCGAGTGCCGAGCAGCGCACCCGCGTACGGGCCCGCGCTGCCGAGTTGATCGCGGCGGGCGAGACCCCGTCACCTACCGCTCTCGCCGCCGAGTTCGGCGGCGTGGATCCCGAGTGGGTCCGTAACCAGATCCGCGCCGTCCGCTGATGCGGCACGGCGGTAGATGCGGGCCGCGCCCGCTCCACCTCTCTCCCCCGAAAGGACGCTCATGAGCGCCGACAAGTGGACCCCTGACCACCTCATGGATCCCGAGACCCGCGCGATCCACCTGGAGCAGCGCCGGGCGCAGCTCCTGCCCATCGTTGACGACCTGCGCCGCCTGGCCCGCGAGATGGAGGCGGAGCTGAAGGAGATGGAGTCCATCGAGGGCGACTTCCCCGGTCAGGCCGCGCTCCGGGCCTGGCGCGTCGGCAAGCCGCTGTTCAAGGCCGCCAACGACATCGACCAGGCGATCGTTGACCTGGTCAGCTTCAACGCCCGGTACCAGAAGGCGTACGAGGAGCTGCCGGTGCGCCGAGACGAGAGGCGGCAGCGGAAGGAACTGGCCAAGGCCGGGCAGTCCCCGGCGATCGAGGCGGGCCCCGCCGGCGCGGTTCCGGCGCAGAAGAAGCAGGAGTTCGAGGACGTCTTCGACGGACTGCGGAAGGGCGCCTGATGGCGGTGCAGACGAAGGCCGAGCGCCGGGCCCTGAACCAGCGGGCGCACTTCGAGCAGCGCCAGGCCGAGCGGGCCGCACGCGGTCCGCGCGGCCTGGCCGAGTCGTGGATGGAGCGGGCCCGCGCCATCGCCGCGACCCGGGAGAAGAACGGCGACGAGGACGTATGGAACGACCTCGCCCGGACCGTCTCCACCTGGGTCTCCCGTTACGAAGCGTGACCGCCGGGTCAATCAATCCACCGGTCAATCCAGGCAGTGACCGCCTCGCCCTCGCGTAATGCGGAGGCGCGGGCACACGGGCGCTCGGGCGCTCGGGCGCGTGCGCGCGTACGCGAGGCGGTCACTGTCTGTCAACCCCTTTCCGGGAGAATTTCATGAGCAACAGCACCAACAACGGCGGCGGTGGCGGCGGTCAGGTGATCCCGCTGCGCCCCTCCGGGACGGTGGCACCGCCCCCTCCCCCGCCGCCCCCACCCCCTCCTCCGCCTGTGGCGCCCCCGCCGCCGTCGGCCCCTCCCGCCTCCGCGGCTTCCGGTGCGAACCCTGCACCGTCACCCACGGGGGCGGGCCCGTCTCACCCGACGCTGACCCTCCCCCCTCCGGCGATTCCGCCGGTGCCCGTCCCCGCCCTCCCCGGTAGCGCGTCGCCGCAGGTTCCGGCCACCCTCCAGTCCGGAGGCGTCGCGCCTGCCGGGGGCTCGGGCCGGGGCGCGATGGTCCTCGCCATCGGCACCGCGGTCGCTGCGCTGCGCGGCATGACCGGCTGGCTGGCTGACCGCCGCCAGCAGTTCCAGGACGCGGCCCCGGTACGGCAAGCGGCCGTGAAGGCGAAGGCCGAGAAGATCAAGGCCAGGGCCGAGCACGAGGCGGCCCTGGCGCAGATCGGCGGCGACGCCGAGAAGGCCCGCGCCAAGGGTCGCCTCAAGTCCCTGACCGACACCGGCGCCAAGGGCGGCGGGTCCAAGGGAGGGGGCGGCGGCTCCTCCGGTGGCAAGGGCGGCGGCACTGGAGGCGGGCGCGGTACGAAGTCCAGCTCGGGTCTCGGCTCTACCGGCTCCGGCAAGGGCAGCTCGGGCAAGGGCGGGTCTGCTGGGAGCGGTAAGTCGTCCACCGGCAGCGGGTCGACCGGGGCCGGGAAGCCGTCGGCAGGCACCGGGTCGACGGGGACCGGCGGCAAGTCCGGTGCCGGCGGGAAGGGCAGCTCAGGCAAGAGCGATTCGTCCGGCAGCGGCAAGCCCGGGAGTGGCAAGCCCGGTTCGGCGAACGGCTCCACCGGAGGCGGCAAGGGCAAGGACGGTTCGGGCAAGGGCAAGGACGGCTCCGGCAAGGGCATCAAGAGCCCTGGCGGGGGCAAGTCGCCAAGCTCCAGCGCGTCCAGTCCGGCGATGGAACGGGCCCGCGGCCGCCAGGAACGGGCCGCGGCCCGGCGGGGCGCGACTGACCAGCGCAAGGCCGACCGGCAGGCGGCACGGCTGGAGCACCGGGCCAAGGACCGGGATGCCGCCCGGGAGCGCCAAGGGCGCAGTCTGGACGGCGAGCAGGAGGTGAAGGACAAGATCCGTGACCGTCGGATCAAGGCGGCGGCCAGGGCCGAGGACAAGGCGGCCCGGGCCAAGGCGAAGGAGAAGAAGGCCAAGGACAAGGCCAAGGCCGAGGCCAGGCAGCAGAAGAAGGCCGAGGCCGCCGCCCGCACGACGCTGGGTCAGGTCGTGATGGAACGGGCCAAGCAGCGGCTGGAGAAGCGGCGCAACAGCCCGCCGTCGCCCGTGCTGTCCAGGGCGAAGAAGAAGGCTGCTCCGGCCGGGCCGAAGGTCAGCCTGACGAAGGCTCCGAAGACCTCCTCGCCGAAGGTCAGTCTCAAGAAGGGCCCGAAACCTCCACCGACGCCCGGGCCCGTGCCTCCGACGGCTCCGCCGGCCACGCCGCCGACGCCGCCGAAGATCAGCCTGACGAAGGCGCCGAAGACGTCCACGTCGACCCCGCCACCGCCGCCCAAGCCGACGACACCGCCGCCCGGGCCGACGAGCGCCGTCCCGCCCAAGCCGACGACACCGCCGCCCGGGCCGACGAGCGCCGTCCCGCCCAAGCCGACGACACCGCCGCCCGGGCCGACGAGCGCCGTCCCGCCCAAGCCGAAGAAGCCCCCGAAAGTCCCGAAGTTCGGACGCAAGAGCAAGAAGGGGCAGCCTCCGCCCGGGCCTCCTGGGGACCGTCCGGGATCCCGCTCGCGCGGTAACCGCAGTCAGCAGCCACCACCCCGGCCGACACCGCAGGCGGACGGTGCGTGGCTGCGGCCGCCGCCCGGGATGAGCGCCACGTACTCGGTGACGCTGACCCGGCTGGACAAGGAACCCAAGCCGACGCCCCGACCGAAGCCGAAGGCTCTAACCGGCGGGTGCTTCCCCTCCGGATCCGGAGGAGCAGCAGCGCCCCCGCCGACCGGCGGGGTGCCAGGACCACGGAAAGGGGCACCCCCCATGGGATCGCCTGCACCTGTACGCGACACCCAGTTCACCGACTCCGACCTCACGGTCTACGACGTCATCGAAGCGGACGCGGACCAGGCCGAGGAGATCATGGCGGGCGCTGAGCACGCCCTGCTCGTCGCCGACCGGTGCGACCGCCTGGCCGGTGCGATCGAGGAGATGCGCGCCGAGCTGATCGCCAAGTCCGTGCCCGGCGTATTCGTCGGCTGGTGCAACCGGCTGATCGAGCGGGCCGGGGTCGTGGCGTCCAAGGCACAGGCGGTCGCCGGGGGCCTGCCCCGGGCCGCCGAAGCCATCTCCCACGCCGGGCAGCTCGCCGCGGACTTCGACAAGCCTGCCGCCGACAAGGTCCGCGACATGGGCCACACCGCACCCGCCGACGCCTCGTACCACAAGGAGTAGCCGCCATGGGAATGGATCTCGCCCGGATCGGATCGAAGGTCGTGGAGCTGGTCTCCGACGGCATCACGTACACGGTCGCCACCGCCAAGCTGGGCATGGCCTCGATCGCCATGTTCGCGCTGAGCGAGGCGGTGCGCGGCGCGTACAACTACGTCGAGGACTGCGCCCGGTCGGTCGACATGCTCGCCGATACCGCATCCACCCTGTGGGTGGAGGGCGACGTGGTCAATGCCCACCGCGATGCGGCCGGAGTAATGCGTGGCGTTCTCGCGGACGCGGAATCGCTCGCCAACGAGGCCGAGGAAATGGCCGCGGACTTCAAGTCGGCGAAGGAAGGCCACGAGGCCGATTACGGGCCCGTGGCCGAGCTGATGGCGGGCAAAGAAACCGACCGCACCTACTAC
>NZ_SSBL01000052.1 GCF_004795105.1 Streptomyces sp. A0642
AGCATCGATCACCGCAAGGCTTTGTGCACCGCCGCACAATCTCCTCGGGAGGCTCCTTTGCACCGCCGCCGTCGCACCGCGCTCACCCTCTCCGCCGCACTGCTCACAGCAGCGCCGCTCCTCGCCGCCTGCGGCAGCCAGGCCCACCCGGGCGCCGCGGCCGTCGTGGGCGGGGACCGGATCACGGTGGCCACCGTGCAGGGCCAGGTGGCGGACGTGCGCAAGGCGCAGAAGGCCTCCGAACAGGCCGCCCAGATCACCAACCAGTCCGGTCAGCTCGGCCGCGCCAAGCTGCACGGGCTGATCCTGGACCGGGTCCTGGACAAGGCGACGGCGGATGCCGGGGTGACCGTCACCCGTGCGGAGATCCAGCAGATGCGGCAGCAGGCCGTCGCCCAGTACAAGGGCGAGGACGGGCTGCGCGCCGCGGTCCTCCAGGAGCGCTGGATCGCCCCGGGCCAGATCGACGCCTTCCTGCGCGAGCAGGTCCAGCTGACCAAGCTCGGCCAGGCCCTCGGCGCCGACCCGTCGACCCCGGCCGGCACGAAGATCCTCGGCGAGGCGCTGACCAAGGCGTCCAAGGCGCTGAAGGTCGACGTCAACCCGCGCTTCGGCACCTGGAACAACCAGCAGATCCAGCTCGCGGAGTACAAGGCCCCCTGGATCACCCAGGTCACCAAGCCGGCCCAGTCGGCCGCGGAGGCCGGGGCCTGAGGACTGTCCGACGGCCGGGGTAGATTCGGGCGTGTGAACGCTGAAGACCCCGGCCGCATCGTCCTGCTCACCGCCAGCCACCGCGTCGCGCCCGGACTGCTGTCCTGGCCCGCCTGGCAGACCCTGCACGCCGCCGACCGGGTGCACTGCGCGGAGCGGGACCAGCCCCAGCTGCCGTATCTGCGCGAGGCGGGCGTCACCGTCACGCCCGGCGTGCCCGAGGCGCAGGAGCTGGTCGACGTGTGCGCCGGCGGCCGGACCGTCGTCGTCCTCACCGGCGGTGAGGGCAACCAGCCGCTCACCGACGGACTGGCCCGGCTGGCCGGTTCGGGGCGGGTGCGGATGCCGGATCTGGAGCTGCTGCCCGGTTCGTACGACCTGCCGGGCGCCCGGCTCCTCGACCTCGTCCAGATCATGGACCGGATCCGCCTCGAATGCCCCTGGACCTCGCAGAAGACCCACGAGGGCCTCGCCAAGTACGCCATCGAGGAGGCGTACGAACTCGTCGAGGCGATCGAGGACGGCGACCGTGAGGAGCTCCGCGAGGAGCTCGGGGACGTCCTGCTCCAGGTCGTCTTCCACGCGCGCATCGCCGAGGAGGACGAGGACCAGCCGTTCTCCGTCGACGACGTCGCGGCCACGCTCGTCGAGAAGCTGATCCGCCGTCACCCGCACGTCTTCGGGGACGAGAGCGCCGAGACGCCGGAGGACGTCCACGCGCACTGGCTGCGCACCAAGGCGATCGAGAAGCAGCGCGAGTCCGTCACCGACGGCGTGCCCCTCGGCCAGCCCGGCCTGGCACTCGCCGCGAAGCTCGCGAGCCGGGTCCGGACCGCCGGGCTCGACGTGCCGCTCCCCGGCGGCGACGGCGTCGGCTACCGCCTCCTCGCCCTGGCCGTGCGCGCCCAGGAGGAGGGCGTCGACCCGGAGGCCGCCCTGCGCGCGGCGGGCCGCGCCTACCGGGACGCGATCAGGACGGCGGAGGGCGTCGGGTGAAGCCCCGGCCGGTGGCGACAGCCGTGGGGTGAGGCCCCGGCCTCCCGCCCGTCACTGAGGCGTGAACTCCACCGGGAGCGTCCGCAGGCCCCGCATGATGAGGCCGCCCCTCCACCGCAGGTCGGCAGGGTCCACGGAGAGCCGGAGGTCCGGCAGCCGGCGGAACAGAGTCTCCAGCGCGGTGCGGCCCTCGAGGCGGGCGAGGGGAGCGCCCAGGCAGTAGTGGATGCCGTGCCCGTACCCCAGATGCTGGTTGTCGCGGCGGGACAGATCGAGGGTGTCGGGCTCCGCGAAACGGTCCGGATCACGGTCGGCCGCCGCGAGGACGACGAGGACGGGATCGCCCTCGCGGATCTGCGTCCCTCCGACTTCGAGAGCTTCCGTGGCGTAGCGCCAGGTGGCGAGTTCCACCGGGCCGTCGAAGCGGAGCAGCTCCTCGATGGCCGTGTCCAGGAGGCGGTCGTCGCCCCTCTGCACCGCGCTCTGGAAGACGGCGCGCTGCGAGGGGTTGCGGAAGAACGCGTGGGCGCTGTTGCCGATCAGGTTGATGGTCGTCTCGAAACCCGCGAAGAGGATCACGAAGCACATCGCGGCGGCCTCGTTCTCGGTGAGGTGCTCGCCGTGGTCGCTCGCCCGGATGAGGCCGGAGATCAGGTCGTCGCCGGGGTTCTCCCGCTTCCTGTGAATCAGTTCGGCGAGGTAGGCGCGGATCTTCTTCACGGACCGGGCGACCCCGCCGCGCGGCCCGCCTCCGTGCCGGATCATCATGCCCGCCCAGTCGCGGAAGTCGTCCTGATCCTCCTCGGGGACGCCGAGCAGGTCGCAAATGGCGTAGATGGGGAGGGGGAAGGCGAAGTCATGGATCAGGTCGGCCTCCCCCTTCTCCGCGAAACCGTCGATGAGCCGGTCCGCCAGCTCCTGCACCCGGGGCCCGAAAGAGGCGATCGTCCGGGGCGTGAACGCCTTGGACACGAGCCGGCGCAGCCGTGTGTGGTCGGGCGGGTCGATGTTCAGCAGATGCGTCATGAGGTTGGCGCTGCGTTCGCCGGGGATGCCGGTCTTGCTCTTCCCCTGGGCGTCCTCGGCGTGATGCGCCGGGTTCTTGGAGAGGCGGCTGTCGGCGAGCGCCTGCCGTGCGTCCGTGTACCGGGTGACGAGCCATGCCTCGACGCCGCTGGGCAGTGTCGTCCGGTGTACGGGACTGTTCTCCCTCAGCCAGGCGTAGGCGGGGTAGGGGTCGGTGGCGAACTCCCAGGTGAAGAGCTCAGGCGGCGGGGTCTGGTTCACGTGACGACGGTAGCGGTCGTCCGCGGGCGGGCCTCCGCTGCCCGGGTCGTCCTCCCGCCCGCTTCGTCGCGACCGGGGGAGTCCGCTCCTTCCCGACGTCAGGAGCCGAGCGGGTGGGAGGCCGCTCCGTGAGGACGTGCCGGTCCCCGACCCGGCGCGTTCTGCCTCACGCGGCGCATCGGTCGGCACCTCGGCCACGGACACGGAGTCCGCTACTGCCCGGAAGCACCGCGAGCCCGGCGGGCCGGCCCGCCACGCTTCTGCAAACGCTTGCCCGGCCTGCGACTTGCGGGGGAACCTGGCGATTTGCGAGGGCGTGGCGGGCGCGTCATGCGCGGACTGCGCACGCTTGCGGTCGAGTTCATGCCGGGGCCGGTGCACGGTCAAGGTGACACGCTGTCAACTCTGTGACTTTCACGTGATCTCCGCTGCACCGACTTGTGACACACGTTCGAGTCCCGCTAGGTTCACCGTTCGACTCACCAGTCACTCGTCAGTCACACGGAAGGCATCCCCATGGGCTCCGCGAACGGCAGACACCGTCGCCCTCGGCAGGCACCCGCGATCATCGTCGCCGCAGGCGTGACCGGCTCGGCCATCGCCATCCCGCTGCTCGGCGCGGCAGGCGCGCACGCGGCCGACGCCTCGACCTGGGACCGGGTGGCCGAGTGCGAGAGCGGCGGCATGTGGAGCGCCGACCTCGGTAACGGCTACTACGGCGGCCTTCAGTTCTCGCAGGAGGTCTGGAAGTCGTACGGCGGCGAGTCGTACGCCGAGCGTGCGGACCTCGCCAGCCGCTCGCAGCAGATCGCCGTGGCGGAGAAGGTCCTGGACGACCGGGGTTCCAAGGCGTGGCCCAGCTGCGCGGTCGTCTCGGGTCTCGCCGTGGACAGCGGGCTGCCGGGCGTGGATCCGGGCAGCACGCCCTCCGCCGACACCACCGACCCGTCCGGGAGCACCGACCCGTCCGGAACCACCGACCCGTCCACGGGCACCGCCCCGTCCGGCGGCACGGACCGGTCGGGCGAAGCGTCCTCGGAGGCGAAGGCGCCGTCGGGCGAGGCGAAGGGCAAGGACTCCAAGCCGGACACCTCCGCGTCCCCGTCGGCCACCCCGTCCGCCACGCCCTCGGACGACGGAACCGAGGCGGGCGCTTCCGGAGCGCGGCAGGAGCAGGGCGGCAAGCACCGTGGCACGCCAGCCCCCGAGGAGACCCGGGAGACCGGCCGCGGTGACCGGGACGCGGGGCGGCACGCCTCGCGCGGTGACGGTGACGCACGCGACGCCGGAGTCGCGGCATCTGACGGCACGTACACCGTCCGCGCGGGCGACAACCTCTGGGCGATTGCCGACGCACAGAAGCTGCCCGGCGGCTGGACGGGGCTGTACGAGGCCAACAAGGCGGAGGTGGGCTCCGACCCGGACCTCATTCTGCCTGGCCAGAGCCTCGATCTCGGCACGAAGGCCGAGTGAGCCCGGTCTGATGACCAGCTGAAAAAGCCCTGAAAATTGGGGTAGTTAAGAGACCTATGTCCCACTTTCGACTCAGTGAGACATGGGTCTCTTCGCGTGAACTCGCGCGCCTTGTCCGCAAGGTCCCGCCGCATCCGTTCCGACCTGCGCAAACAGTGGTTCTTCGGGCGGTCGGAAGGGCTGTTTATGCGGTATGTCCATCTTGGGATATGAGGCTCGGTGTGTTTACGGTCGGAACCGCTCGCACCGCGGGCCCCGTCGATCGTCACGCCGAATCCTGCCGTCGGTCGAAGGGAACAGACGCGTAAAGCGCCGTAGGCAGGAGCGGGGGACCCAGGTAGGCGTCGGGCCCGATCGTCGCAAGACGCATCAGGACCGGCTTGGGGTTAAGTCGCACGCAAGGACGTGCGACCGGGCAACTCACTTGGCCCGAACCCGACAGCTCACCTCGTAGGCGTCGGTGAGGAGAAGTCTCGATGCTGCTCAAGAGCAAGGGCAACAAGCACCGTCGCCCGTCCAAGGCCGTCCGCATCGCCACGCTCGCCGGTGTCACCGGTGCCGCCATCGCCGTGCCGCTGATGGGCGCGACCGGCGCATCCGCCGCCTCCGTGTCCACGTGGGAGGCCGTCGCCCAGTGCGAGTCCGGCGGCAACTGGTCCATCAACACCGGCAACGGGTACTACGGCGGCCTGCAGTTCTCGCAGTCCAGCTGGGCCGCCGCCGGCGGTACCCAGTACGCGCCCCGCGCCGACCTGGCCACCAAGGCCCAGCAGATCGCCACCGCCGAGAAGCTTCTCGCCCTTCAGGGCCCGGGCGCCTGGGCCTGCGCCGGCGCCGGCAACCTGAGCAACGACGGTGTCGACCCGGGCGTCGACACCGGCTCCTCCGACGCCAAGTCCGAGGCCGCCCCGAAGCAGCAGTCCGCGCCGGCCCAGAAGGCCGAGCCGAAGAAGGCCGAGCGCACCGAGGCCCCCGCCACCAACCGCTCGGACCGCTCGGACGCCCCCAAGGCCGAGTCGAAGACGGTCACCACCCCGACCGGCCAGAAGGTCGAGAAGGGCGACGGCGAGTACAAGGTCACCGCCGGCGACTCCCTGAGCGGGATCGCCGCCGAGCACAAGGTCAAGGGCGGCTGGGAGAAGCTCTTCGAGCTGAACAAGGACATCGTCAAGGACGCCGACCTGATCTACCCGGGCCAGCAGCTCCACCTGACGAAGTAACCGCCGGCGAAGCAGTCGCGGTCCCTCCTCGCTGATGACTCCGGCCGCCCCGGCCCGGTGCGCGCCTTCCCCCGTGCGTGCCGGGCCGGGGCGGGCCGCGTTTCGCCCTTGAGTGTTCAACTGTTGTGGTTACCCGCCAGTAAAATTCTGGCGCTTTGTCCCGCTGTGCCTGCCCTTGGGTCCTTTTTCGTCCCAGGGGACGGGCGGTCGGCCGGTTGGGGCGGCCCGGCCGGTTAGGCTCTTGGCGCAAGGCCAAAGCGACCCTGCACCACCAGCGTCATATCCCAGAAGGAGATGCCTCGTGCCGTCCATCGACGTCGTCGTAGCCAGGGAAATCCTCGACTCCCGCGGAAACCCCACGGTCGAGGTCGAGGTCGGCCTCGACGACGGCAGCACGGGCCGTGCTGCCGTTCCGTCCGGCGCCTCCACCGGTGCGTTCGAGGCCATCGAGCTTCGTGACGGAGACCCCAACCGCTACCACGGGAAGGGCGTCGAGAAGGCGGTCCTGGCCGTGATCGAGCAGATCGGCCCGGAGCTCGTCGGTTACGACGCGACCGAGCAGCGGCTGATCGACCAGGCGATGTTCGACCTGGACGCCACGGAGAACAAGGGCTCGCTCGGCGCCAACGCCATCCTCGGCGTCTCGCTCGCCGTGGCCCACGCCGCCTCCGAGGCCTCGGACCTGCCGCTGTTCCGCTACCTCGGTGGCCCGAACGCGCACCTGCTGCCCGTCCCGATGATGAACATCCTCAACGGCGGTTCGCACGCCGACTCCAACGTGGACATCCAGGAGTTCATGATCGCGCCGATCGGCGCGGAGTCCTTCTCCGAGGCCCTGCGCTGGGGCGCCGAGGTCTACCACACGCTGAAGAAGGTCCTGAAGACCAAGGGCCTGTCCACCGGTCTCGGCGACGAGGGCGGCTTCGCGCCGAACCTGGAGTCGAACCGCGCCGCCCTGGACCTCATCGTCGAGGCCATCAAGGAAGCCGGCTACGCCCCGGGGAAGGACATCGCGCTCGCGCTCGACGTCGCCGCCTCGGAGTTCTACAAGGACGGCGTCTACGAGTTCGAGGGCAAGTCCCGCTCGGCCGCCGAGATGACCGAGTACTACGAGGAGCTCGTCTCCGCGTACCCGCTGGTCTCCATCGAGGACCCGCTGTACGAGGACGACTGGGCCGGCTGGAAGGTCATCACCGACCGGATCGGCTCCAAGGTCCAGATCGTCGGCGACGACCTCTTCGTCACCAACCCGGAGCGCCTGGCCCGCGGCATCGAGGAGGGCTCCGCCAACGCCCTGCTCGTCAAGGTCAACCAGATCGGTTCGCTGACCGAGACGCTGGACGCGGTCGAGCTGGCCCAGCGCAACGGCTTCAAGTGCATGATGTCGCACCGCTCCGGCGAGACCGAGGACGTCACCATCGCCGACCTCGCGGTCGCCGTGAACTGCGGCCAGATCAAGACCGGCGCCCCGGCCCGCTCGGACCGCGTCGCCAAGTACAACCAGCTGCTGCGCATCGAGGAGATCCTCGACGACGCCGCGGTGTACGCGGGCCGCTCGGCGTTCCCGCGCTTCAAGGGCTGACACGAAGCCAGGCGGGGTCCAGTGCCCCGGCCTCCGTCCGTCCCCGCACTCGGTCCCGTACCGTGTGCGGGGACGGACGTGCGTAATGGGGAGGCGGAGACATGGCCGCGAAGGACCGGGACCGGTTCTCCACCGCGACCCGGCTGCGGTTGCTCGGCGAGCAGACCGCGGCCCGCGTCTACAGGTCGCAGAACCGCCGTCAGGCACGCCGCTCCCGGCTCACCGGCCGGGCCGCCTTCCTGGCCCTGATCGTCTGCTCACTGATCGTCGCCCTCGCGTACCCGATGCGGCAGTACGTGTCGCAGCGCGACGAGATCGCCGACCAGGAGCGGATGGCGCAGGAGGCCGAGGCCCGTACCGAGGAGCTGCGCGACGAGAAGGCGCGGCTCCAGGACGACGCGTACGTCAAGCGGCTGGCCCGTGAGCACCTGCACTACCTTCTTCCCGGGGAGACCGGCTACACCGTGGCCGACCCCGACGCGGTCAAGGAGCGCAACGGGAAGCCGGAGGACACCGACCGGCCCTGGCACTCCAACCTGTGGGACGGCGTCGACAGCGCCGACCGCGGCTGAGCCGCGTCCCCCTCTTGTACATCTGCAGAACCGCAGTTCGAGCAGTCCGATCAGAACCCCTAGGCAGGCATGGAAACGCCCCCTCCCCAGACCGAGTCCACCGCGCCCACCGACGCGGACATCGCCGCGTTCCAGCAGCAGCTGGGGCGCCCGCCGCGCGGGCTGCGCGCGATCGCGCACCGCTGCCCGTGCGGCAACCCGGACGTGGTCGAGACGCAGCCCCGGCTGGAGGACGGTACGCCGTTCCCGACGACGTTCTACCTGACGTGCCCGCGTGCGGCGTCCGCGATCGGCACGCTGGAGGCGAACGGGGTCATGAAGGAGATGACCGAGCGCCTGGGTACGGACCCCGAGCTGGCCGCGGCGTACCGGGCCGCGCACGAGGACTACATCGCGCGGCGTGACGCGATCGAGGTGCTGGAGGGCTTCCCGAGCGCGGGCGGCATGCCGGACCGGGTGAAGTGCCTGCACGTGCTGGTCGGTCACTCGCTGGCCGCGGGGCCGGGGGTGAATCCGCTCGGGGACGAGGCGATCGCGATGCTGCCGGAGTGGTGGCGCAAGGGCCCGTGCGTCTCGCCCTGCGGCGAGGCGGCCTCGGACGAGGACTGAGCGTTTCCTGCCGGGGCGCTGCCCCGGACCCCCGCTCCTCAATCGCCGGAGGGGCTCGAAGACACGTGCCGGAGGGCTTGAAGACATGACTCGCGTGGCCGCCATCGACTGCGGTACCAACTCGATCCGGCTGCTGGTCGCCGACGCCGACCCCGCCACCGGGGAGCTCGTCGAGCTGGACCGGCGGATGGAGATCGTCCGGCTCGGGCAGGGCGTCGACCGGACCGGGCGGCTCGCGCCCGAGGCGTTGGAGCGGACGTTCGCCGCCTGCCGGCAGTACGCGGCGGTGATCAAGGAGCACGGTGCGGAGCGGGTCCGCTTCGTCGCCACCTCCGCCTCCCGGGACGCGGAGAACAGGGACGACTTCGTCCGTGGCGTGATGGACATCCTGGGCGTCGAGCCTGAGGTGATCACGGGCGACCAGGAGGCCGAGTTCTCGTTCGACGGAGCCACCAAGGAGCTCGCCGGGCGCGACGACCTCGCGAAGCCCTACCTCGTCGTCGACATCGGCGGCGGCTCCACCGAATTCGTCGTCGGCGACGACCGGGTGTGGGCAGCCCGGTCCGTGGACATCGGCTGCGTCCGGATGACCGAGCGGCACCTCGTGCGGGACGGTGTGGTCAGTGATCCGCCCACGGCCGAGCAGGTCGAGGCGATCCGCGCGGATGTCGCCGCCGCGCTGGACCTGGCCGAGGAGACCGTCCCGCTCGCCTCGGCGGCCACGCTCGTCGGTCTCGCCGGGACCGTCACCACCGTGGCGGCCATCGCGCTGGGGCTCGACGAGTACCACTCGGAGGCGATCCACCACTCGCGGCTCTCCCTGGAACAGGTCCGGGAGATCGCCGGACGGCTCCTCGCGTCGACCCACGCCGAGCGTGCGGCGATCGGCGCGATGCACCCGGGGCGGGTCGACGTGATCAGCTCCGGGGCGCTGATCCTCCAGGCCGTGATGGAGCGGACCGGGGCGCGCGAGGTCGTCGTCAGCGAACACGACATCCTCGACGGCATCGCCTTCTCCGCGGCCCGCTAGAGCGGCCCGGCAGAGCGGCCCGGCAGAGCGGCCCGGCGGGGCGTCCGAGAGGGCGCCCCGGGGGAGCGGCGGCTCGGCAGGAGCTCCCGGAAGCAGCCGTCCCGGAGGGCCGTGCATGCTGCTCATCGGCACTCCGGCCTGCACTTCTGAGCTGCCCGGGAGCCCTCCGGGGGCCCCTTCGGAGACACGGCGCGACGAAGTTCGTGAACTTCTTCACAAGGAATTGGGTCCTCGGGGTCCGACTTCTGCGCCGAACGGGTCCGCAGGAGGGTGTGACGGGCCGCCCGCCTCGCATACGGGGCGGTTCCAGGTGTCTTGCGGGCGGGGGGACCGGAGGGGTGGTCCACCCGGCTCGGCGCCTCACAGGGCCAGCTCACAAGCGGTGAACAACGTTCGCCCGGGCGTCGTGGTTCCCCTGTCGAGCCATGACCTGGGTCACGTGAGCGGGGCAGTGTAGCAGAGGGTTGGGCATACCTTGTGAAGGGGCTCACGAGCGTGCCCCCCGAGGGGGGTGGATACTCGATGGCATGAGCACCACGGAGCGTCCCAGGATCCTCGTAGTAGGCGGTGGGTACGTAGGCCTGTACGCAGCTCGGCGCATTCTGAAGAAGATGCGCTATGGAGAGGCGACCGTCACGGTCGTCGACCCCCGGTCGTACATGACCTACCAGCCCTTCCTCCCCGAAGCTGCTGCCGGCAGCATCTCGCCTCGGCATGTCGTCGTCCCGCTGCGACGCGTGCTGCCCAAGGCTGAGGTTCTCACCGGCCGAGTCACGACCATCGACCAGGACCGCAAGGTCGCCACGGTTGCGCCGCTCGTCGGCGAGGCCTACGAGCTGCCCTTCGACTACCTGGTCATCGCGATGGGCGCCGTCTCCCGTACCTTCCCGATCCCCGGCCTGGCCGAACAGGGCATCGGCATGAAGGGCATCGAGGAGGCCATCGGCCTGCGCAACCACGTCCTCGAGCAGCTGGACAAGGCTGACTCGACGACCGACGAGGACGTCCGCCGCAGGGCGCTGACGTTCGTCTTCGTGGGCGGCGGTTTCGCCGGTGCGGAGACCATCGGCGAGGTCGAGGACATGGCCCGCGACGCGGCGAAGTACTACTCGAACGTGAAGCGCGAGGACATGCGCTTCATCCTCGTCGACGCCGCCGACAAGATCCTTCCCGAGGTCGGCCCGAAGCTGGGCACCTGGGGCCGGGAGCACCTGGAGTCCCGCGGTGTCGAGGTCTTCCTCTCGACCTCCATGGACTCCTGCGTCGACGGTCACGTGGTGCTGAAGAACGGCCTGGAGGTCGACTCCAACACCATCGTGTGGACCGCCGGTGTGAAGCCGAACCCGGCGCTGGCGCGCTTCGGTCTGCCGCTCGGCCCGCGTGGTCACGTGGACACCTCCGAGAAGCTCCAGGTGCAGGGCACCGACTACATCTGGGCCGCGGGCGACAACGCCCAGGTTCCGGACCTCGTCGGCCGCAAGGCCGGCAACCCGAACGCCTGGTGCCCGCCGAACGCCCAGCACGCGCTGCGTCAGGCCAAGGTCCTCGGTGACAACGTCATCTCCGGGATGCGCGGCTTCCCGCAGGCCGACTACAGCCACGCCAACAAGGGCGCGGTCGCCGGTCTGGGCCTGCACAAGGGCGTCGCGATGATCGTCATGGGCAAGGTGAAGATCAAGCTCAAGGGCCGTCTCGCCTGGTACATGCACCGGGGCTACCACGGCATGGCGATGCCGACCTGGAACCGTAAGATCCGGATCTTCGCCGACTGGACCCTGGCGATGTTCCTCAAGCGCGAGGTCGTCTCGCTCGGCGCCATGGAGACTCCCCGCGAGGAGTTCTACGAGGCCGCCAAGCCGGCGCCGGCCCCCGCCGCCGCCAAGCCCGTGGGCGAGAAGGCCAAGGCCTCCTAGTCCCGCCCTGACTCCGGGCCGGAGTCGGATCCGGACGGGAGGGCCCGTGCCCTCCGGTCCGTACCGCGGATCTCCGTATCCGCGGACAGACAGTCGCACGAAGCCCGAAGGGGCCGTCCGCCATCCGTGGTGCGGACGGCCCCTTCGGCGTATCGCCGCAGGCCGGCGCGGTGGTCCGCGCGGGAGCGCCGGGGCCGGCCTCCCCGGGATGCATGTGTCGTACAGGTATTTTGCCGGACCATTGCGCAGGAGCGGGATGGCCCGGCCGCCGGAGACTGTTGAGGGGGGTGTACCTCGCCGTGGCGCCCGGGAGTGTCGTCCGGGGGCGCCGGGCGTGGTCCGAGACATGTGTGGGCATGTCTGGGCACGTTGGGAAACACCATCACGGAGGTGTGCGCCATGGCAGACGCCGCATTGCGGCTGACCGCTCTCGCCCAGGAGTTGCTGGGAGAACCCCTACCGGTCCGCATCCGGGCCTGGGACGGCAGCGAAGCCGGACCCCCCGGTGCCCCCGTCCTCGTCATCAGGAACCGCCGCGCCCTGCGCCGACTGCTGTGGAAGCCCGGCGAACTGGGCCTGGCCCGCGCCTGGGTGGCGGGCGAACTGGACATCGAAGGCGATCTGTACGGGGCCCTGGACCTGATGGCCGGGCTGATCTGGGAGCGCGGCGGCGAGGCGAAGGACAGTGTCCACCCGGTCCGCGACCCGAAGCTGCGCGCCGCCGCCAAGGGACTGGTGAAGCTGGCCGGCCCCTGGCCGCCGCCCCCGCCCCCGCCCGAGGAGGTGCGCCGTCGCACCGGAACCCTGCACACCAAGCGCCGCGACAAGGAGGCCATCAGCCACCACTACGACGTGGGCAATGACTTCTACGAACTGGTCCTCGGCCCGTCCATGGTCTACTCCTGCGCCTACTGGGAGGACGGCGGGAACCTCGAGGACGCCCAGCGCGACAAGCTCGACCTGGTCTGCCGCAAGCTCGCGCTGAAGGAGGACGACCGCCTCCTGGACGTCGGCTGCGGCTGGGGCTCCATGGCCATCCACGCCGCCCGCGAGTACGGCGCCCGCGTCACCGGAGTGACCCTCTCCGTGGAACAGGCCGCCTTCGCCAGGAAGCGCATCGCCGAGGAAGGGCTGACCGACCGGATCGAGATCCGGGTCCAGGACTACCGGGACGTCAGGGACGGCCCGTACGACGCCATCTCCTCGATCGGCATGGCCGAACACGTCGGCTCGGTCCGCTACCGCGAGTACGCCGACGATCTCTACGCACTCCTCAAGCCCGGCGGGCGACTCCTCAACCATCAGATCGCCCGTCGCCCGGAGAGGGACGAGTCCGCGTACCACGTGGACGAGTTCATCGACGCCTACGTCTTCCCGGACGGCGAGCTGGCCCCGGTGGGCCGGACCGTCGCGACCCTCGAAGAGGCGGGTTTCGAGGCCCGCGACGTGGAGTCGCTCCGCGAGCACTACGCCCTGACCCTGCGCCGCTGGGTCGCCAACCTGGAGCGGGACTGGGAGCGCGCGGTACGGATGACCTCGCCCGGCCGGGCGAGGGTCTGGCGTCTGTACATGGCCGCCTCCGCGCTCTCCTTCGAGCACAACAAGATCGGTGTGAACCAGATCCTCGCGGTCCGTCCGGCCGAGGGCGGGGGCTCCCGCATGCCTCTGCGCGCCCGCGACTGGAAGGCGTCCGCGACCGGCTGACACCGGACACGGCCGAGGGC
>NZ_SSBL01000053.1 GCF_004795105.1 Streptomyces sp. A0642
TGGTCTTCATGGACGACGGCGTGGTCGTCGAGTCGGGCCACCCGCGCGATGTCCTGACCAACCCGCAGCACGACCGGACGAAGTCGTTCCTGTCGAAGGTGCTGTAGCTGCCCCACCCAGACGCGCGAGGGCGGTACGGACCGGCACGGTCCGTACCGCCCTCGCGCGTACGCGCGCCTACTTCGCCAGCAGCTCCGGCCTGAGCATCAGCTCCCGCAGCTGCGCCCGCGTGAGCGGCGGGGTCTTCAGCAGCGGCCCCTGCGCGGTGTCGGCCTCGAAGCCGGTGCTGTCCCGTACGGCCAGCAGCCCGCCGTCCTTGAGCGTGAGCCGGGCGTCCAGTTCCGGGCCCCACTGCGGGGTGCCGTCCCCGTAGTCCATCGAGTCGCTCCAGATGGTCAGCACCCGCCCGTCCGGCAGTTCCTCCCGGACGCAGTCCGTACGCTGGGGCTCCCCCCTCCCCGCCTTGCACAGGTTCGTGTCCGCGGGACCGCCCCCGAGCTTCTTCTCCAGCGTCTTCGCGTTCATGACGCCGACGGTGAGGTAGCCGACGCCGCCGTCCCTGCGCACCGCGTAATGCCCGTCCAGCGGTCCGACCGGGTGCTCCTCGGCCTGCTCCGCCGTCGCGTGCTTGATGATGACGGCGAGCGAGACCTGCTCGACCGCCCCCACGTCCGCGGGCAGCATCTTGACCAGCTGCTGGGCCCGGCCACTGTTGCCGACCAGCTCGGTGGGGGCCGCCACCGAGGCCTTCTGCGGGTTCTGCCCCGAAAGCGCGGGCACGACGAACGCCCCCGCCGCCACCGCGCACACCGCCGCGGCCGACACCGCGGCCCTGCGGCGCGTGCGGACCCGGCCCGCCCTCGCGTACACCGCCTCGGTGCTGATGACCGGCTGCCCCGCGTCCTCGGCAGCCCGCCCCAGCAGCTCACGCACGTCGTTCATACCAGTTCCTCCGCCATCTCGGCGCGCAGCGCCGCCAACCCCCGAGCCGCATGGCTCTTGACCGTGTTCTCCCGCATCCCGAGCACTCCGGCCGTGGCCTCGACGCTCAGGTCCTCCCAGTAGCGCAGCACCAGGACGGCCCGCTGCCTGGGCGTGAGCCGGGCGAGTGCCGCCCGTACCGCCAGGCCGGTGTCCGTGTCGGCTGCGTGGGCCGCCCGTTCGGGCAGTTCGCCGTACGACTGCTCGCGCCGCCAGAACCGGCGGCGGGCGGCGATGAAGGTGTTGACCAGTGTCTTGCGCGCGTACGCCTCGATGTTGTCGAGCCGTCCGTATCGCCGGCCGCCGAGCACCACCTTGACCAGCGTGGCCTGGACCAGGTCCTCGGCCTCGTGCCGGTCGCCGCAGAGCAGATACGCGCTGCGGAACAGTGCGGTGCGTCTGGTCTCGACGAAGGCGTGCAGCGCCTCGTCGCCCTCGCTCCGCATCATCTGCGCCCCTCCCCCGGTCCGCGGGCGCGGACCGTCTCACCCTTCCAGTGCGGTGGGGCGCGGGGCGGGTTGCGGCGGGCCGCCGGAAAAGTTGGCGGGGCGGCACGGACCGTCGTCCGTACCGCCCCGCCCCGCATGGTGCCCCTACTTGACCGCGAGCACCAGGCTGTCGGACGGCGAGCACCAGACGGGCCGCGCCTCGGCGAACCCGGCGGCGCGCAGGGCGTCGGCGTGCCACGCCGCGGAGGGCGTGTCGCCGTCGGCGTGATCGCCGTAGATCTCGAACCGCTCGGCGGTCGGCCCGGCGAGCACCGGGTCCGCGGCGGCCAGCGCCCACCACTGCGCCCAGTCCAGGACCCCGGCGCTCTTGGCCCGGTCCATGCCGGCGTGCCGGTGGGCGCGTTCGGCCGCGTTGATCCGGGGAGTGGCCGTCTCGATCATGCGGTCGGCGTTCATGAAGACGCCGCCGTCCCGCACGAGGCCGCCGATCTGCCCGTACAGCGCGGCCAGCGGCTCGCTGTGCAGCCAGTGCAGGGCGGTGGCGGTGAGAACGGCGTCGTACGAGTCGTGCGGCAGCCGCTCCGTCCAGCGCGGGTCCTTGAGGTCCGCGGTCACGAAGCTGACGCGGTCGTCGCCGGCGAAGGTGCCGCGGGCGATGGCGAGCAGCGCGGGGTCGAGGTCGACGCCGGTGCTGGTGGCGTTCGGGAACCGCCGCAGCAGCCTGTCCGTAATACTTCCCGTACCGCACGCGAGGTCGAGCACCCGCGGTTCCGGGCCCGTGAAGGCCTCGACCATGTCGAGCATGACCCGGAAGCGCTCCTCGCGGTCGGGCAGGTACCACTCCTGCTGCCGGTCCCAGCTCGTCTGCCAGGCCTGCCAGTCGGCGCCCGTCGCTGTCTCCGTCACTCGAAACCCTCCCATGTAATACCCTGGACCCCTAGAAGCCCATTACTTCATCGCCGCATCGACCTTAGACCGACGCCGTAAGGACTACAAGTGGAACTGGCCTATTACTCGGACTATGCCGTGCGCCTGGTCAACACCGAGGAGCCGGCCCGCGGCAAGGACGCCCTCACCTCGGTCGACGCGGTGCGCGAGCTCTTCGGCGCCAACGCCCAGGCCGCACGGCGGGCGACCGACGCGGACGTGACCCGCTTCCGGTCGGTACGGGCCCGGCTGCGCGCGGTCTTCGAAGCGGCCGACGGCGGCGACGAGACGCTCGCGGTCGACCTGCTCAACTCACTGCTGCTGGAGTTCCCGGTCAGCCCGCAGATCTCGGGGCACGACATCCGGGACGCGGACGGCAAGCCGGACTGGCACATGCATCTGGCCGACCACCCGTCCAACGCCACCGCGGGCTACACCGCGATCGCGGCGATGGGCCTCGCCTTCCACCTCACCTCGTACGGCGTGGACCGGCTCGGCCTGTGCGAGGCGGCGCCCTGCCGCAACGCCTACCTCGACACCTCGACCAACCGCTCCCGCCGCTACTGCTCGGACCGCTGCGCGACCCGCGCCAACGTGGCCGCCTACCGGGCCCGGAAGCGCCTGGAGACGGAACGGGCCGCGGAGACCGGCTTCGGCGCCGAGACCGGCCGCAGCGCGGAGACCGCCCAGACCGCCACCCCCCACACCGAGCGCTGACCCTTCGCCAGCGGCCGGTAGCGGGCCCGGACCCTGGCCAGTACGAGCTCCTCGGGCACGGTCCCGTAATCCGTGCTGTCACCGCCGGCGAAGCGGTTGTCACCCAGCACCCACCACCCGCCGTCCCGCCGCTCCACGGCCCGCTTGACCACCAGCAGGTCCTGCTGGAACGGATGCCGCAGAATCACCACGTCACCGGGGCGCACCGGCGCCCCGTGCTGCACGAGCAGCCAGTCCCCGTGGTGGAGCGTGGGCACCATCGACGGCCCCGTCACCTCCACCACCTGGAACGGAACTCTCCCCGCCGGCCCCCGTCCGGGCTGGTCATCGGTCAGTTCCGGCACCTCGGGCACCTCCCGCATCTCTCCGGCACCTCCCCGGTCCGTCCTTACACCATCCCTCACAGGGTTCCGTACATTCGGCCACTGGTCCCGTCCTCACCCTGGACTTTTGGCCTAAGCCCCAGGGGGCACCCGCAAAAACACGGTTCTCACGGAGTAATGTCCCACCTGAGATGACGATCACGAGGAAGGACAGCTCAATGCTTTCCCGCCTGTTTGCCCCCAAGGTGAAGGTCAGCGCCCACTGCGACCTCCCCTGCGGCGTGTACGACCCGGCCCAGGCCCGCATCGAGGCGGAGTCCGTCAAGGCCGTCCAGGAGAAGTACCAGGCCAACGAGGACCCGCACTTCCGGGCCCGCGCGGTGGTCATCAAGGAGCAGCGCGCCGAGCTCGCCAAGCACCACGTCTCGGTGCTCTGGAGCGACTACTTCAAGCCCCCGCACTTCGAGAAGTACCCCCAGCTGCACCAGCTGGTCAACGACACCCTCAAGGCGCTGTCGGCCGCGAAGGGCTCCACGGACCCGGCCACGGGCCAGAAGGCGCTCGACCTGATCGCCGAGATCGACAAGATCTTCTGGGAGACCAAGAAGGCTTGATCTCCGGTCGGGCCGACTGACCTGCGATGCCGCAGGCCGCGTCGCCCGTACC
Organism: Streptomyces sp. A0642; assembly: GCF_004795105.1. Taxonomy (GTDB): domain Bacteria; phylum Actinomycetota; class Actinomycetes; order Streptomycetales; family Streptomycetaceae; genus Streptomyces. Next base: position 4,064 of record NZ_SSBL01000053.1, read on the forward strand.
TGACCGCACCCGGACCGCGGGGCGCCGATGACGGCGTCCCGGTCGGACCGGGTGCGGTCTTTTTTCTCCTCGCCGCAGATGGGCGTGGATCCGCAGGGGGCGCCGGCGGGAGCATGAGCGAGGACCAGCTGAACCCCCTTGACGCTCGCCCCGCAGTGGGTGCTTTCCGTTCAGTTCCCATGGCATAGCGCATCAGCTGGAGCGCTGAGCGGTTGCCTGAAGGTACTCATGGAGGAAGGGGGCGTCGAGACGTGTGTCGACGACACGATCGCGCACGTCGGTGAGAAGCCAGCCCAGCAGTTCGGCAGTGGCGTCGTACTCATCGTAGAAGCCCATGCACAAGTCGGTGATCTCGCACTCGAACATCACGTCGTCAACTAGGGCTGCCAAGTGCGCATCGGCGGCTGGGGTATTGGTCGCGGTCCATGTGTTCAGCCAAGGACGCAGGCTGTTGGTGGCCACGGTGATGACGCTGAGGCAATCCCTGACGGGCACGGGGCTGGGATGGGTATGCAGCGTGCTCTGCCACCAAGCGGACCAGACGTCCCGCAGGGCTTCGGCCAAGGGCAATTCCCAGGCGGTCCAGCCCGCGTGGATCAAGCGGGAGGCGATGAGCTCCTCGTCGATGTGGAGCCGGCCGGTGACGAGTAGGCGAATGATGCGCGGGACGAGGTGACGATAGAGACGAGGAAAACCTTCCCAATGATCAGGCGTCTTTGCGGCAACCGAGGAAACCAGGTCGTCGCCTATGAGATGCAGCGGGCCGGAGAGTGCGGCGAGGTCGCGCTCGCCGTAGCAGTACGTGCATCCTGTGACGAGGAAGGGGCCTTCTGAGGCGAAGGCGTGGTCCAGGGCATCGAGAGCTGTCATGAGCTGCTCAGAGCAAGACATGAAGACCCGCCGGGGGACTCCGTCCGGGTGACCGGCGAAGATCGCAGGCTATCAGGCCATCCCCCGCCTATCACGGAACACCTTGATGGCCCGAGTCGAGGGAAGCGAAGGTCCGTGAAGGATCCATCTCCGATCCTCACACGGGCGACTCGATAGGGTCGGGCCATGATGGAGAGTCCCGTGGTCGAGCTGCTTGAGACCGAGTACCGACGCGTTTGGGACCGCTTCTACGACGAGTTCACGTTCCGGCCGAGTACAGGTTCTCTCAAGTGGCCGGCCATCAAGGAGCCCGTCGCATCGGTTACCTGGAGCCTTGCCGTGCTTGACGACGATCCTGAGTGCGAGCGTTTGGACCGCTTGGTCGAGGTAGTCGAGCAGGGGCTGAAGTCCTGCATGGGCCCGAGCGGAACGCTGCTCGCGCTCGACTGGCAGCACACTTCGTATCGCTTCGACCCGCTGGGCGTCGGTGGCCCTGGGCAGCCGGCCTGGCCCTTGAGTCCGTACCCCGATGGGGACTACTACGTCTACCTGTCGGAAGACTTCCGTATGGGCAGTTTTGGGCACCCCTGGGAAACGTCCCTTTGTCTGTTCGGTCAGGAATTCCTCGACGCCGCATCCGCGGAGGTGGAGAAGCTTCTCGGACAGCCGATCCGTAGGTCCGGCAGGGCAGTCGGCACCACCTGAGGTGAGTCCCAACTTCACAGGCACCAAGGAGTCAGACCCCACAGCGCATCCTGATGCCCTCGCTGCCTGTGGCGGCGAGGGCATCAGTCGTCAGACGGCGCGGGCTGTGGGTAACTGCGAGACCCACTTCGTCACCTCGGTCAGATGCTCGGGCTGCAGCCCGCGATGTGGGTCGGGCTGCACGAGGAGGGTCGGCGCTCCCCCGGCAGTGCGCTCCGCCGCCCAGTTGTGGTCGAGGCTGGTGAAATCATCGTCGATCCAGACGGCGGGAGCGTCTGCCAGCCAGCCGTCGACGTGGTCGCGTTTCCAGAGGTAGCCGTCGGGGTGACTGGTAGTGATCTGGGGGCGAGGCAGGTCAAGGTAAGGGAAGTCGGGCAGCCCCAGGAGAGGGCCGACGATCGTGGTGGCGTCCTTGCGCCAGCTCGTGCACCACACGGGGGTGACGAGTCCGCTGGTCAGGAGGTCGGCGAGAAGGACGCCATGGCTCGGGTCGAGCCAGATGGGGACGGGGTCGTCGGGGTGCCGGCCGGTGGGCTGGACGGTGTGGCGGACGTGGGTGGGCGGGGTGCTGCCGTCGGCGGCCGGGAACGGGATGAGGACGCCGTCGATGTCCAGAAGCAGGTAGGGAAGGGGCATCGTTTCCTCCGTCGGTCAGCGTTTGCGGGCGGTGATCAGGAGGGTGGTGGGCCGCGGGTCGCGGCGCGGGTGCCGCAGTTCCAGCACCGAGGTGACGCGCAGGCCCGCCCGAGAGAGGTGGGCCCCCCAGCGGCGGGCGTCGAATGCCGCCTGGATGATGCACGCCCTCGCCCACCAGTCCCTCAGCCTCAAGCAGCCCCACCACTGCGTGGACCTCGTCAAGGGCGCCCTCACCCGCGGCCTCGGCCACGTCGACGGCCAGACCGAAGCGCTCCTCCACATCACGCACGCCCGTGCCTACGCAGTCGTCGGCGAGAACCCATTGGCCGCTCGTGCTCTCCTCGCCGCCGAAGACGCACTCTTGCGCGAGGACGGTCCCCAGCCCAGATTCTCCCGCGTCAGCGGCCCCGCCGCCGGCACCGTGGCCAGCCACACCGCACGCACGCTGACCGACCTCGCCGACCACATCGGCACGGAACAGCAGCACCGCGGCGCGCTCACCCGCTGGGGCCCGGAGAAGTACAAGCGCGTCCCCGCCCTCACCCACGCCGACCTCGGCGACAGCCTGACCGCCCAGGCCCGAGCCGACGAAGCGGTCGCAGCCTGGACCCAGGCCCTGGTCCTCATGGAAGGCATGACCTCCGATCGCACCCGCAAGGCGATCACCTCGATCCGCTCCACGCTCGCGATCTACCAGCGCCGCCGCGTCCCCGGAGCCGCAGATCTCGCCCGCCGCGCCCGCGAGGCCCTCGCCTAACATGCCCAACAACCCGCCCGACGAAGGGAACACCGTGGCCCAGCAGACCGACGACCAGCCGCAGGCCCTCAAGCCAGCGCTCGAATCCATGACCCTGCTGGTCGCCGCAGTCATCGTCCACGACAAGGCCACCAACCGCGTCGTCCTGCTCCAGCGCAGCGAGAACGCCAAGTTCGCCCAGGGAATGTGGGACCTCCCGGTCGGCAAAAGCGAGCCGGGCGAACCCATTACGGAGACCGCTGTCCGCGAGCTCCGCGAGGAGACCGGCCTCACGGTCAAGCCCGAGTCTCTCAAGGTCGCCCACATCATCCACGGCGCCTGGGGCGTCGAAGCTCCCAACGGCTTCCTCACGGTCGTCTTCGCCGCCCACGAATGGACCGGCGAACCCGAAAACCGCGAACCCCGCAAGCACTCCCAGGTCCGCTGGGTCGACGCCGACACCATCCCGGATGAATTCGTGGACACCACAGCCAGCGCCCTCCACCGCTACCTCACCGACGGCCCCCAGGTGTCAGTCGACGGATGGCGCTAACACCCCGCGTGCTTCGTCAGGCCAGACGCGTGTCAGTGGTGCCCCCTCGCTCATCCCTTGGGACGAGCGAGGGGACCATGCATACGGCAAGTAAATTCGGTACCTTCGAGAAGAACATCCAAGTGCCGAGTGAGCAATGCACATTTGCGCTGACGAGCGCGAACGCCATCGCCCGTAAGCTGCACGGCCACTAAGTAGCCAGTTCGGTCGACGCGAGCGCACCGACCTGGTTCTGGTATGGGGCGCGCTAACCGCGCCGAGCACACTGAACGAGTGTACCGATGAGAGAGGCTTCAAGGGTCAGCACGGCAGTGAAAGTGGTGGCAGCCCGCACGAGGGCCGCGGGGTAGGTGGCGCCGTCTAGACGGGCCAGTTTGGCCACTCCTGCTGCGGCTAGCAGCGCGAAGACGACCACCAGAGTCCCCGTGAGCAGAATAATGGCGAGCACCGTCATGACAATCTCCCTGCAGGAGTGGGGATAGTGACGCCACCGAAGGTCGCGAAGATGGTGTTCACCGTGGTGCGCTCGGGCGATGATGAACAACGTCGGACGCACGGACCCGGGGGACATATGCACGACGACTGCAGGGACTCCCAGGCAGCACTAGCCGCGTTGCGCCAAGCGTTTGAGGATGGGCTGGCACGGTCCCGGCTGAACAAGACACAGCTCGCGGCTAGGGCGGAACTTAGCCGCACTACCGTGCAGGAGGCATTCCGAACGGGCGCGCCCACACCGTCGGCCGATACCGTCGCAGCTCTGGCCCGGGCCCTGCATCTGTCGGACAATGAGCTGCTGGAGCTGCGACGCACAGCTGCCACACCGGCGGGTCACTCCCGTGAGTCTGACCAGGGTTGGCCAGGCAGACCGATTGACGAATGGAACCCGCACGACTTGGAAGTCCATCCCGCCGGACCAGCTTTCAACGGACGCGGCTCAGGGACAGAGTCCGCGCGGATGCTGCCTGGCTATGTACGGCGCGCGCACGACCAGATCCTCGCTGACGCGGTACGCGATGTTTCCGCAGGCCGGAGTCGGATGGTGATCCTGGTCGGGGCGTCGTCGACTGGCAAGACAAGAGCTTGTTGGGAAGCCGTACAGCCACTTTCGGGACAAGGTTGGCGCCTGTGGCATCCCTTCGATCCGACCCGTGCCAAAGCTGCGCTCGATGAGCTTGAACGTGTGCAGGCACACACGGTGGTGTGGCTCAACGAGGCGCAGCACTACCTCGGTGCACCCTCGGTGGGCGAGCGGGTCGCGGCAGCAGTGCACAGTCTTCTCACCGATCCGCTGCGTGAGCCAGTTCTAGTTCTAGGAACCCTCTGGTCCGAGTACGCCAACCAGTACGCAGCCATGCCCGAGGCTGGCCAACCGGACCCACACAGTCGGGTAAGGGAATTACTCGCTGGCCGCATCCTCACCATCCCGGACGCCTTCGATCAACAGGCACTCTGCATGGCTGCCGATCTTGCTCAAGGGGGCGACCGGCTGCTGGCCGATGCCCTCACACGGGCTGGCACCGACGGGCGGGTGACTCAGGATCTCGCTGGCTCGCCCGAATTGCTGCGCCGCTACGCGCACAGCAGCCCTGCTTCGAAGGCAGTGTTGGAGGCAGCGATGGATGCACGTCGTCTCGGTATGAGCCTCCACCTCCCTCAGGCATGGCTCATTGACGCGGCAACTGATTACCTCAGCGATCAGGACTACCACCAGCTCACCGAGGACTGGGCGGAGCAAGTATTCACTGACCTCTCTCGGCCTGTCCACGGCAAGCAGGCACCCTTACATCGAGTCGCCGCCCGCCCTAAGCGCCTCCCTCCGGGCAGTGAGGCACGGGACCCCGTACTAGTTCCCGACACGGGCTCGACGTTCCGGCTAGCCGACTACCTCGAACAGCATGGCCGCACCACCCGACGGGTGAAGTGCCCACCTGCCTCGTTCTGGCACGCTGCCCATCAGCACCTCAGGAATGCCGACGACCTGTATAACCTCGCTGAGGCTGCCAAACAGCGATATCGCTTGCAATGGGCCCACCACCTACGCGACCAAGCCGCCAACGCTGGTAGCACCCGTGCTCTCGTCGACCTGGCTCGCGAACGGGAGGCAGCCGAGGACCACGACGGTGCCCGAGTTCTGTACCGGCAAGCGGCCGAGGCCGGCGATACCGGCGCTCTGCTCTATCTGGCGAGGGAGCGCGAGACGACTGGGGACTACGCTGGCGCCGAAGCCCTCTATCAGCAAGCCATCGATGCAGGCAGCACCGATGCGATGGTCCAACTGATGAGAATGCGCGAGGCAGCCGGGGACAGTGATGGTGCCGAAGCCCTCGCACAGCGGGCTGCCAACGATGGTAGCGCCAAGGGCTTGGTCTACCTGGCTCTGATGAGAGAGAGGGCCGGGGACCACAGCGTCGCCGTAGCCCTCGCTGAGCGAGCCGTCCAAGCCGGCAGCACCCGTGCCCTCGGTGACTTGGCGGGGGAGCGGGAGACGGCCGGGGACTACGCCGGTGCCGAAGCCCTCTATCAGCAAGCCATCGATGCAGGCAGCACCGATGCGATGGTCCAACTGATGAGAATGCGCGAGGCAGCCGGGGACAGTGATGGTGCCGAAGCCCTCGCACAGCGGGCTGCCAACGATGG
>NZ_SSBL01000054.1 GCF_004795105.1 Streptomyces sp. A0642
GCTGACGGCCGGGCCGCGTCCTCCCGGCCGACGATGGCCTGCCGGGCCGGGCCCGGGCGACCTGGGCCGCGCCCGCCCGGCCGACGGCGGACTACCGGGCCCGCGCACCGTCCCACGCGGTGCTGCCGAGGAAGTACGTGTCGTACAGCGCCTGCACCTCCAGCAGGCTCTCCGGGGTGACCTCGCCCAGCGCGATGCGCTTCAAGTGGCGGAAGTACTCGAAGCGTTCGACGCCCGGAGTGATGACGATGAGGATGTCCGCGTCGCACCCGGGCGCGGCGGCGAAGGCGTGCGGGAGGCCCGGAGGGACGACGACCAGATCGCCGGGCTCCGCGGTGACGACCTCGTCCCCGGACAGGAACTGGGCGGCGCCGCCCAGCATGTAGAACATCTCGGCCGAACGGTCGTGCCGGTGCGGACGCGCGCCGTCGGCCCCGCCCGCGAGTGTGACCCGCTGGGTGGACAGGGCCCCGCCGGTCTCGCTGCTGTCGGCCAGCAGCCGGATCGTGGTGGGCGCGCCGCCGACCACTTCGGCGTCCGCCGAGCGGACGATCACGGACGAGGAGAAGTCGGGCGGGACGAGGGACATGGGAACTCCTGTCGGCGGGCGGCCCTCCGGGCGGTCGGTAGATCGTAGGGGAGGCGGCGGCCTTCGCGGCGGTTCCGGTCGACGAGGCCAGGGCCTGAGGCGCCCGGTTCAGGTCCACAACCGCGCGTACACGAGCGGGAGTTCTTGAGAGCATGGATCCATGAGCAAGATCGTGAACTACAGCATGGCGAGCCGCGGAAAGATCGCACGCTTCCTTCCCGGACAGAACCTGAGCGCCGACGACGTGCGGCTGCTCGACCGCATGCGAGGAGCGGCGCGAGCGTTGCAGGAGGATCTGGACGCTCAGGGCGTGGACTGGGGGCTCCCGGTGCAGGAGGCGCTGGAGCACCTGGTCTCGGGGCGTGCCGACTCCCCTGCCGAAGGGGCCGGTAGCGCCTACTACTCGGCTCTCCAGATCGTCATCGACCACAACGGCAGCGACATATCCACCCTGGCGAGCTATCGGAGCCCTGTCACCGTCTTCACCACTCTGGACGACCTGCTGAGCGCGGAGGGGGTCGCGGCGGAGCTGCTGCCCAGCCAGTACGTCTTCAGCGGTCCGCCGTCCGAGATCACGTTCCCCGTTCCCCGGCCGCTGGAGGGGTCGCCCGCCATCGGGTGCTGGCCGATGCAGAAGGCCGGACCCGCGATCCAGGCGTACCGGAAGGTGGTGGACCGGATCGATGCCGACCTCAGGTACGAACTGTCGGAGCTGATCGAGGCGTTGGACGGGTGGTACGCGGACTGGGCCGACAGCGAGGGCGCCCGGTGGTGGACCGAGGACGCCTCGGTCTTCTTCTCCGTCGTCGGCTGAGCGAGGGGCCGCGTGGGGCTCTCGGGGGGCGTCGGACGGCATGCGGCACGGCGTGACGGTGACCGCGAAGCCGATCGGCCACGGCACGTCGGCGTGGGCTTCAGGGCCGACGCCACCCCGGGCCCCCGGACCTCCGCCACGTCTGCGTCATACTGAGCCGCCGGACCACAGGGGGGCGTGCAGCGCATGGAGTACGGAGTGGGCGGCGCGGGCTTGCCGGAGAGTATCGGCGGTTACGCCGTGGAGCGGGAGCTGGGCGCCGGCGGGATGGGTGTCGTCTATCTGGCGCGTTCGCGTGGCGGGCGGGCGGTGGCCGTGAAGGTGGCGCGCCCGGAGCTCGCGACCGACCCGCACTTCCGGGAGCGGTTCCGCGCCGAGGTCGATGCCGCGCGCAGCGTCGGCGGGTTCCATACGGCACCGGTGGTGGACGCGGACCCGACCGCCGCGGCGCCCTGGCTGGCGACGGCGTACATCCCTGGACCCACGCTCGCCGCGTTGATCGAGTCCGAGGGGCCGATGGACGAGGCGCGGCTACGGCAGCTGGGTGCCGCGCTCGCGGAGGCGCTGGCGGCGATCCACGGCTGCGGCCTGGTGCACCGGGACCTGAAGCCCGGGAACATCATCATGGCCGCGGACGGGCCCCGCGTCCTGGACTTCGGCATCGCGCGGGCGCTGGAGTCGACCCGTCTGACGGCCACGGGGGTGGCGTTCGGGACCCCGGGGTTCCTGGCGCCCGAGCAGGCGCAGGGTCAGGAAGTCGGCGGTGCCGCCGATGTGTTCGCGCTCGGTGCCGTGCTCGTCGCGGCGGCGGGCGGAGCCGCGTTCGGGGCGGGGACGCCGATGGGGCTCATGTACCGGTCGGTGCACGAGGCGCCGGATCTGACCGTGGTGCCGGAAGGGCTGCGGCCGATCGTGGCGTCCTGCCTGGCGAAGGAGCCCGGTGAACGCCCGACGCCCCAGCGTTTGCTGGACCTGTTCGCGCCAGGTGCAGCCACGGGCGGCGTGACGTACTCGCCCACGTTGGCAGTACCGCCGCCGCCGGCCTACGCACCGGCCGGTGCCGCCCCGTTCCACCAGGCGCCGACCGGATTCGGCCCGCCGAACTATCCGCGCCCCGCCACCGGGGCCGACCTCGACTTCATCGCGGTCAGCTCGGACAGCTTCCTCCTGATCGACGCCGCGGGGGTGGAGCTCGGAACGCCGGCCGGTGAGGCCCGGTTTCCTTGGGCCGATATCGGCACGGTCGAGTACGCGGCACTGAGCCCGAAACACCTCGGGGTGACCGTGCGTCTCCGCAACGGCGCCGGCTACCCGTGCGTGCTCGTGGCCCGCAAGCGAGCCCGGCTCCGGGAGTGGCTGGAGGACCTGCCGCTGATTCTGGAGTGCTTCAGGTAGTCCCGAGAGCCTCGGCCACGTAGCGCATGTGCGCGGGATCGCAGGCGATCACGCTCGTGACCACCTCTGCGCGGACTCCCACCAGGCAGGCAACCGAGGTGTCCGAGCGGGCTCCGTGGACGGGTCGGCCAAGGAGCACGCCCGGAGTTCTACACCGTGTGCATCACGCGCGGCAACGCCGAGTGCATCGACCGGGGCCGAGTGGCGACATGGTCCCCGCCCGACGTCGACGCCCCGGAGGTGGAGTTGCCGTAGTACGTCCACCGCCACGTCCCCGGCCCGGTGGCCTTCACCGTCGTCCTGAGGGACCCGGTCGCGCCCGATGTCGTGGTCTTGACCGTCCGGTACGAGGAGGCGCCCGCCGGCTTGAACTGCAGGCTGACGCTACGGCCCGCGTACCCCTGGTACGTGTGGGTGTCCCAGTTCGCCCGTGTGAGACGCCCGGACACGGTGATCGTCCTCCCCATCGCCACAGGCTCCGGCGAGGCGTCGACCGTGAGGCGCGTGGCGCGCTGGACCCGCACCGGAAGGTTCACGTCGTCGATGTCCTGGGAGTCGCCGGGGAGGAAGACCCGCGCGGCGGTTCGCCAGGTGCCCGCGTCCTCGTTCCCGAAGTCGAGGTCCCGTGGGTCGATGTACAGCCACTCCTCGAAGTCGCAGACTCCCTTCGCCCTGTCCACGACCTTGCAATCGCTGCCTTCGATGGCGTTCCACAGGGTCTCCGGGCGCTCAATGGTCCCCCGGTAGGGGAACACCATCGGCCCGTAGTTGTACCGGAGTGTGGTCGTCATCCGGAATGCCGCAGGCACCTCCACCCTTTCCTTGACCCCGATCACGATCGGCTTCCCGCCGTTCACGGAGACCCTGCTGAAGGAGACCCCACCCTCCGCCGCTCCGGCCGGCATCGCCGCCACGCCGGTGAACACCAGCGCGGCTCCACCGGCGACCACCGCCTTCCACATCGTCCCGGCCATCCTCAAGCTCGCCCCTTCCTCGCGGCCCGGGCCGGACGCGTCGCGCACCGGCCGAAGACCTGTCCTGTCGGCTGACTGTGGGACAAGGGAGCGCTGTGCAGGGTTGTACGCGGTGCGGCAACGATGTGACCACCCGGGGGGCCACCCGGAGGCGGCCCATGGCTCGCAGCGGACGGCTCACCACGATCAGGAGCGGGATCAGCGGTCCGAGAGGTCCTGGCGGCCCGGTTCCCGCGTGTGCTGCCGCGCGCTCAGGACCCAGGCCGCGAACGCCTCGACACCGTCCACGACCGCGTCGAAGCGTGCCGAGTGGTAGACGTCGAACGAGTGCTGGCCCCCCGGCAGTTCGGCGTAGACCACGGGGCTGTCCGAGGTGCCGCGCAGCTGTGCGACGAAGTTCCGGGCGCCCTCGACGGTCCCCAGCGCGTCCTTGGTGCCGTGGGCGACGAGGAACGGCGGTGCACCGGGGTGGAGGTAGCCCTGTGGCTGGGGCGCGGGTGCCGGCTCGTCCGGCGGGTCGCCGAAGTAGTGGCCGTAGAAGCCGTAGAGACAGATCGCCGCCGTGACCGAGGTGTCGGCCGACTCGAATCCGGGCTGGAACTGCGGGTGGTTCGGTGTGAGCGCGCACAGGGACGCCATGTTGGAGCCGGCGGAACTGCCCGCCACGAACAGCTTCGACGGGTCACAGCCGTACGCGGAGCCGTGCTCGCGCACCCAGGCGATCACCTTCTTGGCGTCGATCTGGTGCCCGGGGAAGGTGGTCTCGGGCCGGAGCCGGTAGTTGGCGCTGACGCACACCCATCCCTGGCCGGCGAGCTGGTACAGCAGAGGCCGTGCCTCGCGGCTCTTCGCGCCGCGTGCGTAGTGGCCGCCGTGGAAGTGGATCAGGACCGGGGCGTTCGGCGGTGCGTCACGGCGACGGTAGACATCGAGGAGATTCCGGCGTCCGGCGTCCCCGTAGCTGATGTCGGAGATCCGCTCCACGCCCCGTCGCCGCATGAAGGCCGGCAGCAGCACGATGCGGAGCCATGGCCGGTGGCGGCGCAGCGGTACGCGCACGCGGTCCCGCCAGTCGGTCCCGAGCCCTTCGTCGAGGGCCCGTGCGACGGCCTGGTCCGTGCGCACCCCCCGCCAGGCGGAGAGGGCCAGCCCGGCGGTGGTGACCGCAGCCACCGCGACCGTCACCTGGGCGGGCGTCGAACCCAGGTCGTCCTGTGCGGCGGCGAGGGCCGTGGAGGCGGCCAGGACGAGGATGCCCAGGAAGGGGACCTCGTTGAGGACCATGCCGGACCAGAAGCTCAGTTGCGCCAGCGGCCCGGGGCGGCGGGGCGCGACCACCGCGAAGAACGTGCACCAGGCGAGGAGTGCCGTCGTCACCACGTATCCGATCGGTGTGGCCATGCTGGATCCCCCGTCCCCGCTGGTCTCCCTGCCGTCCGCAGGGCACTCGGCCGGTGCGTGCGCCGCTTCTTCGCAGTCTTGCCGTCGGCGGGCCCGGCATCAACGACGGTCCTGATAACGTCTTTTAACTCTGAGATAACGAATCCGGAGCACACGCATGGAGATGCGGGAGATCGAGATCTTCCTGACGCTGGCGGAAGAGCTGCACTTCAGTCGTACGGCCGAGCGGCTGAACGTCAGCTCCGCACGCGTCAGTCAGACGATCAAGAAGCAGGAACGACGCATCGGCGGCCTCCTGTTCCACCGCACCACGCGGAGCGTGCGCCTGTCTCCCCTCGGCGAGGAGCTGTACCAGGCGCTCAAGGGCGGATACCGGCAGATCATGCAGGGAATCGCGACGGCTGAGGCTGCCGCCGAGGGCGCCTCGGGCACGCTGACCCTCGGCACAGTCGGCCCGTACTCCCTGCAGATCAAGGACACGCTGGACCTGTTCCGGGCCCGCCACCCCCACGCCCGCGTTCAGCACCGCGAAATACAGCCCGCGTCCCCGCTGGACCTGCTGAAGTCGGGCGGCCTGGATGTGGCACATCTGTGGCTGCCGGTCGATGAACCCGGCCTGACCGTCAGCCCGACTTCGTACGCCTCCGAGGTGCTGCTGATGACGTCCGCCGATCACCCCTTCGCGGCCCATGAGTCCATATGTCTGGAGGATCTGGGGGACTGCACCGTGGTCGGGGGCCAGTCGATCCCTCCTCGCATGGAGGAGGTCTTCAATCCTCGGTACACCCCTTCCGGCCGTCCTGTCCGCCGTGGTCCGAGGGTCTCCACCTGGCAGGAGGCGCTCAGCGTCGTGTCCTCGGGCCAGGCCACCGCTGGGGTCACGGCGGAGGTCGCCCACTTCTACCCATGGCCGAGTCTGGCCTTCGTCCCCGTCCGGGACGCTCCGCCCTGCCAGTGGGCCTTCGTATGGCGCACGGGGGGCGAGACGCCGCTCGTGCGTGCCTTCGCCCGGGCGGCGGC
>NZ_SSBL01000055.1 GCF_004795105.1 Streptomyces sp. A0642
AACACAGTGGACGCGAGCAACTGAGGACAAGCCCTCGGCCTATTAGTACCAGTCAGCTCCACCCGTTACCGGGCTTCCACATCTGGCCTATCAACCCAGTCGTCTACTGGGAGCCTTAACCCCTCAAAGGGGGTGGGAATACTCATCTCGAAGCAGGCTTCCCGCTTAGATGCTTTCAGCGGTTATCCTTTCCGAACGTAGCCAACCAGCCATGCCCTTGGCAGGACAACTGGCACACCAGAGGTTCGTCCGTCCCGGTCCTCTCGTACTAGGGACAGCCCTTCTCAATATTCCTACGCGCACAGCGGATAGGGACCGAACTGTCTCACGACGTTCTAAACCCAGCTCGCGTACCGCTTTAATGGGCGAACAGCCCAACCCTTGGGACCGACTCCAGCCCCAGGATGCGACGAGCCGACATCGAGGTGCCAAACCATCCCGTCGATATGGACTCTTGGGGAAGATCAGCCTGTTATCCCCGGGGTACCTTTTATCCGTTGAGCGACAGCGCTTCCACAAGCCACTGCCGGATCACTAGTCCCGACTTTCGTCCCTGCTCGACCCGTCGGTCTCACAGTCAAGCTCCCTTGTGCACTTACACTCAACACCTGATTGCCAACCAGGCTGAGGGAACCTTTGGGCGCCTCCGTTACTCTTTAGGAGGCAACCGCCCCAGTTAAACTACCCATCAGACACTGTCCCTGATCCGGATCACGGACCCAGGTTAGACATCCAGCACGACCAGAGTGGTATTTCAACGACGACTCCACAACCACTGGCGTGGCCGCTTCAAAGTCTCCCACCTATCCTACACAAGCCGAACCGAACACCAATATCAAACTATAGTAAAGGTCCCGGGGTCTTTCCGTCCTGCTGCGCGAAACGAGCATCTTTACTCGTAGTGCAATTTCACCGGGCCTATGGTTGAGACAGTCGAGAAGTCGTTACGCCATTCGTGCAGGTCGGAACTTACCCGACAAGGAATTTCGCTACCTTAGGATGGTTATAGTTACCACCGCCGTTTACTGGCGCTTAAGTTCTCAGCTTCGCCGACCCGAAAGTCAGCTAACCGGTCCCCTTAACGTTCCAGCACCGGGCAGGCGTCAGTCCGTATACATCGCCTTACGGCTTCGCACGGACCTGTGTTTTTAGTAAACAGTCGCTTCTCGCTGGTCTCTGCGGCCACCCCCAGCTCAGGAAGCAAGTTCCCTCACCAGTGATGGCCCCCCTTCTCCCGAAGTTACGGGGGCATTTTGCCGAGTTCCTTAACCATAGTTCACCCGAACGCCTCGGTATTCTCTACCTGACCACCTGAGTCGGTTTAGGGTACGGGCCGCCATGAAACTCGCTAGAGGCTTTTCTCGACAGCATAGGATCATCCACTTCACCACAATCGGCTCGGCATCAGGTCTCAGCCTTAATGTGTGACGGATTTGCCTATCACACGGCCTACACCCTTACCCCGGGACTACCACCGCCCGGGCTGGACTACCTTCCTGCGTCACCCCATCGCTTACCTACTACAAGTCTGGTTCATCGGCTCCACCACTACCCTCAACTCCGAAGAGATCGGGCCGGCTTCACGGACTTAGCATCGCCTGATTCAGTACTGGGCGTTTCAAAGCGGGTACCGGAATATCAACCGGTTGTCCATCGACTACGCCTGTCGGCCTCGCCTTAGGTCCCGACTTACCCTGGGCAGATCAGCTTGACCCAGGAACCCTTAGTCAATCGGCGCACACGTTTCTCACGTGTGTATCGCTACTCATGCCTGCATTCTCACTCGTGAACCGTCCACAACTCGCTTCCGCGGCTGCTTCACCCGGCACACGACGCTCCCCTACCCATCCCAGCCCCCGTTGGGGGTACATGCTGGAATGACACGACTTCGGCGGTACGCTTGAGCCCCGCTACATTGTCGGCGCGGAATCACTTGACCAGTGAGCTATTACGCACTCTTTCAAGGGTGGCTGCTTCTAAGCCAACCTCCTGGTTGTCTCTGCGACTCCACATCCTTTCCCACTTAGCGTACGCTTAGGGGCCTTAGTCGATGCTCTGGGCTGTTTCCCTCTCGACCATGGAGCTTATCCCCCACAGTCTCACTGCCGTGCTCTCACTTACCGGCATTCGGAGTTTGGCTAAGGTCAGTAACCCGGTAGGGCCCATCGCCTATCCAGTGCTCTACCTCCGGCAAGAAACACACGACGCTGCACCTAAATGCATTTCGGGGAGAACCAGCTATCACGGAGTTTGATTGGCCTTTCACCCCTAACCACAGGTCATCCCCCAGGTTTTCAACCCTGGTGGGTTCGGTCCTCCACGAAGTCTTACCTCCGCTTCAACCTGCCCATGGCTAGATCACTCCGCTTCGGGTCTTGAGCGCGCTACTAAATCGCCCTATTCGGACTCGCTTTCGCTACGGCTTCCCCACACGGGTTAACCTCGCAACACACCGCAAACTCGCAGGCTCATTCTTCAAAAGGCACGCAGTCACGACTGCATGTGCAAGCACATACAGCGACGCTCCCACGGCTTGTAGGCACACGGTTTCAGGTACTATTTCACTCCGCTCCCGCGGTACTTTTCACCATTCCCTCACGGTACTATCCGCTATCGGTCACCAGGGAATATTTAGGCTTAACGGGTGGTCCCGCCAGATTCACACGGGATTTCTCGGGCCCCGTGCTACTTGGGTGTCTCTTAAACGAGCCGTTGATGTTTCAGCTACGGGGGTCTTACCCTCTACGCCGGACCTTTCGCATGTCCTTCGCCTACACCAACGGTTTCTGACTCGTCTCATGGCCGGCAGACCATGAAAAAGAGATCCCACAACCCCGCATGCGCAACCCCTGCCGGGTATCACACGCATACGGTTTGGCCTGATCCAGTTTCGCTCGCCACTACTCCCGGAATCACGGTTGTTTTCTCTTCCTGCGGGTACTGAGATGTTTCACTTCCCCGCGTTCCCTCCACACTGCCTATGTGTTCAGCAGCGGGTGACAGCCCATGACGACTGCCGGGTTTCCCCATTCGGACACCCCCGGATCAAAGCTTGGTTGACAGCTCCCCGGGGCCTATCGTGGCCTCCCACGTCCTTCATCGGTTCCTGGTGCCAAGGCATCCACCGTGCGCCCTTAAAAACTTGGCCACAGATGCTCGCGTCCACTGTGCAGTTCTCAAACAACGACCAGCCACCCATCACCCCACCCTTACAGGCGAGTTCACTGGGGCCGGCAACCGAAGGACGACCATGACGGCCGTACCTTCAGATACCCAACAGCGTGCCCGGCCCGACCGACCATCCCTCACGTTCCACGCCGAAGCAGTACTAGTGAAAAACAACCTGTCGCGCCGAATAGTCAACGTTCCACCCATGAGCAACCAGCACCGAACATTCGCCGGTGTACTGGCCTCTGACCAAGCAAGCTTGGTAAGAAGTGCTCCTTAGAAAGGAGGTGATCCAGCCGCACCTTCCGGTACGGCTACCTTGTTACGACTTCGTCCCAATCGCCAGTCCCACCTTCGACAGCTCCCTCCCACAAGGGGTTGGGCCACCGGCTTCGGGTGTTACCGACTTTCGTGACGTGACGGGCGGTGTGTACAAGGCCCGGGAACGTATTCACCGCAGCAATGCTGATCTGCGATTACTAGCAACTCCGACTTCATGGGGTCGAGTTGCAGACCCCAATCCGAACTGAGACCGGCTTTTTGAGATTCGCTCCGCCTCGCGGCATCGCAGCTCATTGTACCGGCCATTGTAGCACGTGTGCAGCCCAAGACATAAGGGGCATGATGACTTGACGTCGTCCCCACCTTCCTCCGAGTTGACCCCGGCAGTCTCCTGTGAGTCCCCATCACCCCGAAGGGCATGCTGGCAACACAGAACAAGGGTTGCGCTCGTTGCGGGACTTAACCCAACATCTCACGACACGAGCTGACGACAGCCATGCACCACCTGTATACCGACCACAAGGGGGGCACCATCTCTGATGCTTTCCGGTATATGTCAAGCCTTGGTAAGGTTCTTCGCGTTGCGTCGAATTAAGCCACATGCTCCGCTGCTTGTGCGGGCCCCCGTCAATTCCTTTGAGTTTTAGCCTTGCGGCCGTACTCCCCAGGCGGGGAACTTAATGCGTTAGCTGCGGCACCGACGACGTGGAATGTCGCCAACACCTAGTTCCCAACGTTTACGGCGTGGACTACCAGGGTATCTAATCCTGTTCGCTCCCCACGCTTTCGCTCCTCAGCGTCAGTAATGGCCCAGAGATCCGCCTTCGCCACCGGTGTTCCTCCTGATATCTGCGCATTTCACCGCTACACCAGGAATTCCGATCTCCCCTACCACACTCTAGCCTGCCCGTATCGACTGCAGACCCGGGGTTAAGCCCCGGGCTTTCACAACCGACGCAACAAGCCGCCTACGAGCTCTTTACGCCCAATAATTCCGGACAACGCTTGCGCCCTACGTATTACCGCGGCTGCTGGCACGTAGTTAGCCGGCGCTTCTTCTGCAGGTACCGTCACTTTCGCTTCTTCCCTGCTGAAAGAGGTTTACAACCCGAAGGCCGTCATCCCTCACGCGGCGTCGCTGCATCAGGCTTTCGCCCATTGTGCAATATTCCCCACTGCTGCCTCCCGTAGGAGTCTGGGCCGTGTCTCAGTCCCAGTGTGGCCGGTCGCCCTCTCAGGCCGGCTACCCGTCGTCGCCTTGGTAGGCCATTACCCCACCAACTAGCTGATAGGCCGCGGGCTCATCCTTCACCGCCGGAGCTTTTAACCTTCCCCCATGAGAGGGAAAGTATTATCCGGTATTAGACCCCGTTTCCAGGGCTTGTCCCAGAGTGAAGGGCAGATTGCCCACGTGTTACTCACCCGTTCGCCACTAATCCACCCCGAAGGGCTTCATCGTTCGACTTGCATGTGTTAAGCACGCCGCCAGCGTTCGTCCTGAGCCAGGATCAAACTCTCCGTGAATGTTTTCCCGTAATCGGGTAGACACCACGAGAGCGGAACGACCGAGTCGGAATAGGACCGGTCGTCCACTGTGTCCTCGCTGTGTGCATCGCCTACCAGACCAGAGGTCTGCCAGGACTTTTCAAAGGAACCTCGAACCTGCCGAAGCAGGTCGGGGTATCAACATATCTGGCGTTGACTTTTGGCACGCTGTTGAGTTCTCAAGGAACGGACGCTTCCTT
>NZ_SSBL01000056.1 GCF_004795105.1 Streptomyces sp. A0642
GTGCGATTCCGGTGGATCGGCCGTTGGTGGGTGTGGTGCATCTGGCGGGTGTGCTGGATGACGGGGTGATCGGTTCGTTGACGGCGGAGCGGGTGGGGGCGGTGTTGCGTCCGAAGGTGGACGCGGCATTGAACCTCCATGAGCTGACGCGTGGCATGGACCTCGCCGCCTTCGTCCTCTTCTCCTCGGCTGCCGGGGTGATCGGCAATCCCGGTCAGGGCAATTACGCCGCGGCGAACGCGTTCCTGGACGCGCTGGCCACGCACCGCAGAGCAGAAGGGCTCCCGGCTCAGTCCCTCGCCTGGGGACCGTGGGTGGACGGAGGGATGGCGGACAGCCTGCAGAGTGCGGACTCCCAGCGGATGCGCCGGACAGGCATCGCACCCCTGTCCGCCGACGAGGGGACCACCCTCTTCGACGCGGCCGAGACCGCCGGCGGGCCGGCACTCGTCACCATGCGGATCGAACTCAGCGGAACGGGCGCTCCGGACCCCGGCGACCTGCCCGATCTGTTCCGGACCCTGGTACGGCCGAGTGGCCCCCGCACCACCGAGGCGGCGTCCGGTGCGGCGGCGCTCCGTCGGCGGATGGACGCCCTGACCGACGAGGAGCGCGCAGACCAGGTTCTGGACCTCGTACGCGCGCACGCGGCCGCCATTCTCGGATACGCGGGTTCCTCGGCGATCGAACCGGACCGGGCGTTCAAGGAACTCGGCTTCGACTCGCTGGCCGCGGTGGAGTTCCGTAACGGGCTGGCCCACGCCACGGGACTGCGCCCGCCGGCGACCCTGGTCTTCGACTACCCGAACTCCCGGGCGCTCGCCCAGTACCTCGCGGAGGAACTGAGTCCGGACGCACCGACGGACGACGAGGCCGTCGGGGAGGAGCGGGTCCGGCGCATTCTGCAGGGAATACCCCTGAGCCGTCTCAGGGACGCGGGACTGATGGAAGTCCTGTTCGAACTCGCCGGTGCCCACGACGAGCCGGGAGACCCGGGCGAGGGCACAGACGGGAATTCGCCCGAATCCATCGACTCGATGGATGCCGAGAGTCTGATCAGCATGGCTCTCGACGGTTCCGGCCTTGACGACGCGATCCAGGGAATGTGAGAGCCCCGATGAGTAATTCCGACGAGAAGCTGGTCGCCGCGCTGCGGGCGTCGCTCAAGGAGAACGACCGTCTGCGGGCTCACAACAGGAAACTTTCCGCTGTGGCCCGCGAGCCCATCGCGATCGTCGCGATGAGCTGCCGCTTTCCGGGCGGTGTCGAGTCACCGGAGGCCCTGTGGCAGCTGGTGAACGACGGTGTGGACGCCATATCCGAATTCCCGGAGAACCGTGGCTGGAACGTCGGCTCCCTCTACGACCCGGAGGGCGGGCGCCCGAACACCAGCTATGTCAACAAGGGCGGATTCCTCCACTCTGCGGACACGTTCGACCCGGCCCCCTTCGGGATCAGTCCGAACGAGGCCCTGATCATGGATCCCCAGCAGCGGTTGCTGCTGGAATGCTCGTGGGAGGTTTTCGAGCGGGCCGGAATCGATCCCGCCACGTTGAAGGGCAGCAAGACCGGCGTATTCGCCGGGATGATGTACCACGATTACGCCCACAACAGTGCTACGGGTTCCATCGCGTCGGGCCGGGTCTCGTACGTCTTCGGCTTCGAGGGGCCGTCGATGACGCTGGACACGGCGTGCTCGTCGTCCCTGGTGGCGTTGCATCTGGCGGCTCAGGCACTCCGCTCGGGCGAGTGCTCGATGGCGCTGGCCGGAGGCGTGGCGGTCATGTCGACGCCTGAGGTCTTCGTCGAGTTCAGCCGGCAGGGCGGCCTCTCCAAGGACGGCCGCTGCAAGTCGTTCGCAGGCTCCACCGACGGCACCAGCTGGTCGGAGGGGGCAGGCGTCCTGCTCCTGGAGAAGCTCTCCGACGCTCGCAGTAATGGCCACCCGGTCCTGGCCCTGTTGCGGGGGAGCGCGGTCAATCAGGACGGTGCGAGCAATGGGCTGACGGCTCCGAACGGTCCGGCGCAGCAGCGGGTGATCCGTGCGGCGTTGGCTGATGCGCAGATCTCGTCGGACCAGGTGGATCTGGTGGAGGCGCATGGGACGGGGACCCGGTTGGGTGATCCGATCGAGGCGCAGGCGTTGCTGGCGACGTATGGGCAGGGTCGTCCGGAGGGTGATCCGTTGTGGCTGGGGTCGTTGAAGTCGAACCTGGGGCATGCGCAGGCCGCCGCTGGTGTGGGTGGGGTCATCAAGGCCGTGCAGGCGATTCGGCATGGCGTGCTGCCGAGGACGTTGCATGTGGATGTGCCGACGCCGCAGGTGGACTGGTCGGCGGGTGCGGTGGAGTTGTTGACGGAGTCGCGGGCGTGGCCGGTGCGGGATCGTCCGCGTCGGGTGGGGGTGTCGTCGTTCGGTCTGAGTGGGACGAACGCGCATGTGATCGTGGAGCAGGCTCCGGTGGTGGAGGAGCCGGAGGCGGTCGCTTTCGTGGAGCTGCCGGTGGTGCCGGTGGTGTTGTCGGCGCGGAGCGAGAGTGCTCTGTCTGCGCAGGCCGGGAAGCTGCTGAGCCAGCTAGGAGATGCCGCGTCTGTGTTGGACGTCGGGTTCTCGTCGGTGGTGTCGCGTGCGGTGCTGGAGCATCGTGCGGTGGTCGCTGCGGCCGATCGTGAGGAGCTGGTCCGGGGCCTGACCGCGCTGGCCGAGGGCGGGGTTGAGGCGTCGGTGGTGCGGGGGACGGCACGTCCGGCGGGCAAGGTCGCTTTCCTCTTCACGGGGCAGGGTGCGCAGCGGCTGGGGATGGGCCGGGAGCTGTATGAGGCGTTCCCGGTGTTCGCCGAAGCCTTTGATGGGGTTGTCGGGGAGTTGGACACGCGCCTGGGTCGTTCGTTGCGTGAGGTGGTGTGGGGTGAGGACGCCGGTCTGCTGAACGGGACGATGTTCGCTCAGGCCGGGTTGTTCGCGGTGGAGACGGCGTTGTTCCGGTTGGTGGAGTCGTGGGGAGTGCGTCCCGACTTCCTGGTGGGTCATTCCGTGGGTGAGATCGCGGCTGCCCATGTGTCCGGTGCTCTGTCGCTGTCTGATGCTGCTGAGTTGGTGGTGGCGCGTGGTCGGTTGATGCAGGGGTTGCCGGCGGGTGGGTCGATGGTGGCGGTGGAGGCGACGGAGGCCGAGGTCCTTCCGTTGCTGAACGGTGCGGTGGGGATCGCGGCGGTCAACGGTCCGCGGTCCGTCGTGGTCTCGGGTACGGAGTCGGCGGTTCGTGAGCTGGTCGCGGTGTTCGAGGCGCAGGACCGCCGTACGAGTGTGCTCCGGGTGTCGCATGCGTTCCATTCGCCGTTGATGGAGCCGATGTTGGAGGAGTTCGGGGCGGTGGTGGCGGGGTTGTCGTTCGGTGCTCCGTCGATTCCTGTGGTGTCGGGTGTGTCCGGGGATGTGGCTGAGGGCTGGGGTTCGGCGGCGTACTGGGTGCGGCATGTGCGGGAGGCGGTGCGGTTCGCGGACGCGGTGTCGTTCGTCGCGTCGCGGGGTGTGACGTCGTTCGTCGAGGTGGGTCCGGACGGGGTGCTGTGCGGGATGGCGCAGCAGTCGGTGGACGCGGACGCCTCGGTGTTCGTGCCGGTGGTGCGCAAGGGCCGCCCGGAGGTGGTGTCGGCTGTGACGGCGTTGGGCCGGCTGCATGTGGCCGGGGTCGCGGTGGAGTGGTCCCGGTTCTTCGAGGGTTCGGGAGCCCGCCGCGTCGACCTGCCGACCTACGCCTTCCAGCGTGAGCGCTACTGGATGGAAGCGGAACTCGGCGGCAACGACCCCGCTTCGCTCGGCCTGGGCACGACCGATCACCCCCTCCTCGGCGCGACTGTCGCGCTGGCGGAGGCCGACGAGACGGTGCTCACCGGAAGGATCTCTCTGACCGACCAGGCCTGGATCGCGGATCACGGCGTGCTGGGAAGTGTGCTCCTGCCTGGCACAGCCTTCGTCGAGCTCGCTGTCAGAGCAGGCGATGAGGTCGGCTGCGCCCTTCTGGAAGAGCTGACCCTGCAAGCGCCGCTCGTCGTCCCCGAACAGGGAGGCGTCGCGGTTCAGGTTGCGATCGGAGCAGCCGATTCGACGGGGCGGCGTTCGGTCACCGTGTACTCACGGAGCGAGGGCGCCGATCACGCTCCCTGGACGCGTCACGCCGAAGGCGTGCTGGCCGTGGGTGCCGAGGCCCCGGCTGCGGACCTGACCGTGTGGCCGCCGAAGGGTGCTGCGGCGATCAGTGTCGAGGGGGCCTACGAACTCCTCGCGGAACGAGGTTACGGCTATGGGCCGGTGTTCCAGGGGCTCAAGGCGGCCTGGACCTCGGGGGAGGAGCTGTACGCGGAGGTTGCCCTGCCCGATGCGGCACACGACGACGCCCAGCGCTTCGGTCTGCACCCGGCTCTGCTCGACGCGGCCATGCACGTGGCGCTCATCGATGACGGGGCACGGACCGACGAATCGACCGTCCTGCCCTTCGCCTGGACCGACGTCGCTCTTCATGCGGCCGGCGCATCGGCTCTCCGCGTCCGGATCGCACCGGCCGGGCAGGACAGCGTGTCGGTCCTGGTGGCCGACGGGACCGGTCAACCGGTACTCACCGTAGGAGCGTTGGTCTCCCGTCCGGTGTCGGTGGAGCAGTTGGCTGGTGCGGGTGAGGGCGGTGGGTTGCATGAGGTGGTGTGGCGGTCGTTGGTGACCGCTGGGGTCGTGGAGGGTCCGGTTGAGGCGGCGGTGTTCGAGGTGCCGGTGCCGGCGGTGGGTGTGGACCCGGTTGATCCGGTGGGGGGTGTGCGGTCGGTGCTGGGCGGGGTGTTGGAGGCGGTCCAGGGCTGGCTGGAGGGTGAGGAGGCGGGTCCGTTGGTGGTGGTGACCCGTGGTGCGGTCGCTACGGGTTGTGATGTGGGTGTGGATGTGTGTCAGGCGCCGGTATGGGGTTTGGTGCGGGCGGCGCAGGCGGAGAATCCGGGCCGGTTCGTTTTGGTGGATGTGGATCCTGCGGGTGGTGGGTTCGGGGATGTGGCGGGTGTGGTGCTGGCTTCGGGTGAGCCGGAGGTGG
>NZ_SSBL01000057.1 GCF_004795105.1 Streptomyces sp. A0642
AACCCACGCCCCATCGCAATCCGCTGACTACCCTGACCCGTGAACAACACCGCCAGATCACCACCCCCCACCACACCCTCCACCACATCACGGTGCGCCCTGCCACCCGCCAACGCCCGCAAAGCATAGACCAGTTGACCGGGTTCCGACGCCGTCACGGCAGCCCGCGACTCGAAGTGCGTACGGTGCAGTGCCGCTGTGGCCGCGATGTCGGCCGGGGGGACGTCCGGGTTTCCGGCGATCCAGTCCGCCCAGCGTCCGGCCTGGGCGCGGACGGCCTCCTCGCTCTGTCCGGACACGACCACCGGGAACGGCCGCGCGTCCGCGGTTGCGGGTTCGGCCGGCTTCGCGACCGGCGGTTCCTCGATGATGACGTGGGCGTTGGTGCCGCTGAGTCCGAAGGAGGAGACACCCGCGCGGCGGGTGCGGGACGTGTCCCGGGTCCAGGGCCGGGCCACGTTCAGGAGCTCGAGACCGCTGCCGTCCCATTCGATGTGCGGGCTGGGCTCGTCGACGTACAGCGTCTTCGGCAGTGTTTCGTGCTGGAGCGCGAGGACCATCTTCATGACGCCCGCGACGCCGGCGGCGGCCTGGGCGTGGCCGATGTTCGACTTCGACGAGCCGAGGTAGACCGGCCGGTCGTCCGTTCGTCCGGGTCCGAACACCTCGGCCAGCGCGCCGGCCTCGATCGGGTCGCCCAGGGGAGTGCCCGTGCCGTGCGCCTCGATCGCGTCGATGTCGGCGGGGGTGAGCCGCGACGCGTCGAGGGCATCGTGGATCACCCGCTGCTGCGAGGGCCCGTTCGGGGCGGTGAGGCCCTGGCTGCGCCCGTCCTGGTTGACGGCGCTGCCCCGGATCACGGCGAGGACCCGGTCGCCGTCGCGCTCGGCGGTGGAAAGCCTCTTCAGCACGAGGATGCCGACCCCGTCCGACCAGCCGGCGCCGTCCGCCTGCGCGGAGAAGGACTTGCAGCGTCCGTCCGGGGCCATGCCCTTGAGCCGGGAGAACTCCACGAAGAGCCTCGGCGTACTCATCACGGTGACACCGCCGACGAGGGCGAGTTCGCACTCGCCCTGCCGCAATGCGGTGGCCGCGAGATGCATGGCGACCAGCGAGGAGGAGCAGGCGGTATCGACCGTGACGGCAGGGCCCTGGAGGCCGAGCGCGTACGAGACCCGGCCCGAGACGACACTGCTGGCATTCCCCGTGCTGACGTATCCGTCGAACGCGTCGAGCTCGCGCCCCTGCTCGCCGTAGTCGGAACTCATGGCACCGAGATAGACGCCCGTGCGGCTCCCGCTCAGCGATCCGGGTCCGACACCGGCCCGCTCCAGCGCCTCCCAGGCCGTTTCGAGCACGAGCCGCTGCTGCGGATCCATCGACAGCGCCTCGCGCTGGGAGATCCCGAAGAACGCGGCGTCGAAGCCCTCGGCGTCGCGGATGAAGCCTCCCTCGCGGGCGTAGCTCTTGCCCGCGGCGTCGGGGTCGGGATCGTAGACATCGAGGCTCTCCCAGCGCGGCGGGAGTCCGCTGACGGCGTCGCCGCCGGACGACAGGAGGTGCCAGTAGTCCTCGGGGGTGTCGATTCCGCCAGGCAGCCGACAGGCCATGGACACGATGGCGATGGGGTCGTCGGACACGGCGGCAGTGCGGTGGGTGCGCTTCGTCACGGCCTTCGACGCGTCGCCGGTGAGCATGAGCTTCTCGATGAGGAGCCCGGCGACGGCGGCGGGGGTCGGGTAGTCGAAGGCGAGAGTGGAGGGCAGTGTCAGTCCGGTCTCCGCGGCAAGCCTACGACGCAGTTCGACCGCCATCAGGGAGTCGATCCCGAGCTCCTTGAGGACCTGCTGCGCACCGATCCCGTCCGCCCCGGAGACGCCCAGGATCACGGCAGCCTCACGCTGGACGAGCTGGGTGAGCCGGGTTCGCCGCTCGGCCTCCGGAAGAGTCTTCAGCTGCTCGCGCAGACCGGACGGAGCCGCGGCGGAGCTGCCCGCGCGCTTGTGCGGCACCCGGACCAGGGCACGCAGCAGCGTCGGAATCTCGTCGGGCCGTCGCAGCAGCGGTGCCAACTCCAGCTTGAACGAAACGAGATGGGGGCGTTGCGTCGCGAGGGCGGCGTCAAGGGCCGCCAGGCCCTGCTCACGGGTGAGGGCGCCCACCCCCTGCCGATGCATACGCGCCAGCTCGGCCTGGCCGAGAGTCGCGGTGAGACCCGTCCCGTCCTGCTGCCACAGGCCCCACGACACACTGGTCGCGGGGAGACCCTGAGAGCGGCGACGGGCCGCGAGCGCGTCGAGCGAGGCGTTGGCGGCCGCGTAGCCGGCCTGCCCCGCACCGCCCAGCACACCGGCGGCCGAGGAGAACAGCACGAACGCTGCCAGATCCAGGCCCAGTTCGCGGGAGAGCGCGTCCAGATGCGCGGCACCTTCCGCCTTGGGAGCCCATACGGCGGCCAGCCGGTCCGCACTCTGCGAGGTCAGTAGGCCGTCGTCCAG
Organism: Streptomyces sp. A0642; assembly: GCF_004795105.1. Taxonomy (GTDB): domain Bacteria; phylum Actinomycetota; class Actinomycetes; order Streptomycetales; family Streptomycetaceae; genus Streptomyces. Next base: position 2,499 of record NZ_SSBL01000057.1, read on the forward strand.
CACCGCGGCCAGATGGAAGATCCCGGTCCACGGATGTGCGCCGTCATCGGCGAGCAGCTCCGCCACCTGGGTTCGGTCGGAAACGTCGCAGGCCACCACGCGTACGGACTCGGCCCCCGCAGCGGTCAGCTCCTCCACCACATCCGTCGCACCCGGCGCCTGAGGCCCACGCCTCGAGGTCAGCACCAGATGCCGAACCCCGTACGAGGCAACCAGGTGGCCGGCCAGCGCACGGCCCAGCTCACCCATACCGCCCGTGATCAGCACCGAGCCGGATGCGTCCACCGCGAGCTGCTCACCGACAGCCCCGGACACTCCTACCAGACGCGCCACGCGCACTTCACCCGCGCGTACGGCTATCTCGGGCTCACCCGCGACGGCCAGTGCGCGCTCCATGTCAGCGGTCGGTACGTCGATGTCCACCAGCCGGATCACACGCTCGGGATATTCATTGCGCGCTGTGCGCAGCAGCCCCCAGAGGGGTGCGTGTGCGAGGTCACGGACACCGTCACCGGCAGCCACCGCACCGCAGGTGAGCCACACCAACTCGGTCTCTTCCAGGCGCTGTTCGGCGATCAGGCTCTGGAGTCGGCGCAGCGCTGCGGTCGCTTCCCCGAGGCCGTCGGCGGGGGCGGTACCTGCACCCGTGTCCGTGGCGTCGATGACGATACGGAGCGGCGCGGGCGCGCCCTCGTCCAGACGGGCGATCACGGCGTCGACGGCGCTGAAACTCTCCGCGCCCAGGGTCCGGGCGACGGCACCGTCCTCGTCGCTGTCCAGAACCCAGGTCTCCCCCTCCGGACCCTCTTCCAGCGCGCGGGGCGCCCGGAACTCGACCTGGTAGAGGTGCGCGGACGACTCACCGGCCCGGATCTGCTCGGCGGTCGCCTCGCGGATACGCAGGCCCTGTGCGGAGGCAACGGGATGGCCCGCGCCGTCCGTCACCACAAGGGAGAGGCTCTCACTCGTGGCGGATTCGGCCTCGATGCGTATGCGCAGTTCGGTGGCGCCGGAGGCGTGGAGCTGGGCGCCGGTCCACTCGAACGGCAGGAACACGGGCTTCTCGGCACTGCCTTCCGGCTCCTGGCGTATGCCCATGAGGGTGTGCAGGGCGGCGTCCAGGAGTGCGGGGTGGATGCCGAAGTCGTCGGGCTTGAGGTGGTCGGGGAGGCGAACGATCCCGTAGGCGGTGTTGTCCTTGCGCCAGAGTTCGCTCAGGCCCTGGAAGGCGGGGCCGTATTGCAGACCGCGGGCGCGGAACGCGTCGTAGAAGCCGTCCAGGTCGACGCGTTCGGTGCCCGGAACGGGCCACTGGGCCAGCTCGGCGAACGCGTCGGTCGGGGTCGCCTCTGTGTGCGGTCCGATCTCGCCGGCGGCGTGCTGGCGCCAGGAGGTCTCATCGGGTGTGTTCTCGGCCCGGCTGTGGATCGTGAGGGCCCGCCGCCCGTTCCCGTCCTCCGCTCCGACGGTGACCTGGAGACGGGTGGGGGTGTCCTCGGTGAGGACGAGGGGCTCCAGAAGAGCCAGTTCCTGAACGGTGTCGGCACCGACGTGATGCGCGGCGGTCAGAGCGATGTCGAGCAGGCCGGTGCCGGGGACCAGGACGGTCCCGAAGACCGCATGGTCGGCCAGCCACGGCTGGTCGGCCAGGGAAAGACGACCAGTGAGCAAAAACCCGTCGCCGTCGGCGAGCGCGAGCGCGGCGCCGAGCCAGGGATGCTCGGACACGTCCATACCGACGGAGCGCACATCACCGGAGGGCTTCGGCACGTCCATCCAGTAAGGCTCGCGCTGGAAAGCATAAGTAGGCAGACCCGGAAGGAAACCGGTCCCGGTGCCGGTGCCGGTGTTGGTGCTGGTGTTGGTGCTGGTGTTGGTGTCTGTGTCGGTGTCGAGTACCCGGGCCCAGTCGATCTCGTGACCCTGAACATGGAGCAGACCGAGATTGCGCAGGAGCTGAGCACGGGTGCCCCGCTCCCGGGCCAAGGACCCCACGACGACACCGCCCCGGTCCGCACTCCCGTCGGTGAGCGGCATGGCCAGCACCGGATGAGCGGAGATCTCCACGAAAACCCCGTGCCCGTCCTCCAGAAGCTGCTCCAGGGCACGATCGA
>NZ_SSBL01000058.1 GCF_004795105.1 Streptomyces sp. A0642
TGAGTTCTCAAGGAACGGACGCTTCCTTTGTACTCACCCTCTCGGGCTTTCCTCCGGGCGCTTCCCTTCGGTCTTACGTTTCCGACTCTATCAGACTCTTTCGTGTCCGATTCCCGGTCGAAGCGGGTCTTGCATTTTTCGCTTTCCAGTTCTTCGCTTTCGCGCTTTCCCTTTCCAGCGAGCTCAACTCTACCAGAGGATTTCGGGCCTGATTCCCACTGCCGAATCGATCTGACGGCCCGTCGGGCGGCAGACCATCCACGTCCCACCGGAACGATGACGATGCGTCACCCGAAGGCCAGACCGTGGCGGCCCTGGCCAAGCTGCGGGACAACGATACCCACCCCCCAACTCGCCGCCCGACCCGGGCCTCAGAAACGGTCGCGCCGAGCCGGAGGCAGCTCCCACGGACCTCGAGCCCGCTCCTGCCCCCACCGACGCTTGACCGAGTACGGCCCAGGAGGCGCGGGGAGTGCTGGGGCACGTGGAAGCAAGGCGACACATGTCGGCGAGCCGGCGACGGTGCGGGTGCGTTCGGCGCTCGGCAGCGCTACGGCCCCCTTGTGAGGGATCGGCACCCCGTGGAGTGGACTGTTGAAGAGGACCTGGCTCGGCAGGGCAATGCATGGCCGACCGCACTACTCTCCCCCGCCTTGGTTGAGGAGCCTCGCGGTCGGGTTGTCTTCCGAGGGTGGCTGACCCTCATGACTGAGGGCGGCGCGGCGCTGGACGGCGGCGACACGTTCCTCCTGTTCGGTCTCACAGACCCACCGCCCTCCGGCTAGGGCCAGTAAACGTGGGTCGAGGCCCCCGTGACGCGGACCAGTGTCAGCCTGGTGCCGTACCCGCTGTGCCACTTCGCCTTCCCGCCCTGGGGCCGGCTCGGCACCCCCACTGGTGACATGCAGCCGCTTGAGGCGGGTCAGCGGCCTGCGGACGCTCCCGCAACCGGCCAGGCTGCACCCGTGGGCAGAATTGCTACCTCCGACGATGCGCCGGTGAGCCATGACCTCGCTGTGTGGGCCGACGACCGACCACTCGACAACGACCAAGTGGGCCCGACCTGCAACCAGCTCTGCGAGCGCTGCCCGGAATCGGGCGGGGTGGTCGTGCCTGCAGTGCCGCGCAGAGCGGCGTATGTGGAAGCTCTGGTCGCGCGCTACCCGGACGCTGTCGACCGCAGGGTGTGGGGCCGATCGTGTATTTGCTCATGCGCTGGGGCACGGCTGAGGAGGTGTCCGAGTACGCAGCTTCGCTGGGCCGCGAGTACAGATCCATCTGCTTCGATCCGCGCAGGAAGAGGGGTCGTCCACGAGAACGGGTCCTGGCTCAACTTCCGTTCAGGTCAGGATCGTCACTCGCTCAGCGAGACCTCATCTTCTCGCCCTTCGGGCGCGATCTGCCGAAGCTTCGCGCCGTGGAACATCCACACACGGAAATAGGCCTGCTCCTGGTCCATCACGAACAGCTGAACGAACTCGGGGTGCTTCCAGACGCTACGCTCGACATGCGCCACCAGGCCGGCCAGGTCGGCGTGGTTGAGCGCTCCGGCATAGACGTCGCACTCCGGGTACTTGCCGCCACCCCAGCCTGTGTCGCTGCCGGTGGTCTCGTTGAGCGAGCCGACCCAGCCCACGGCGCCGGGACCGAAACCCCGCCGCAGGGCAGATGTCTGGAGCCACTGGCTCAGTTCTTCGACAGCCGGTCGATCACCCGACTCGACGGAGATCATGACGTTGGCGACGTGGCTCATGCCAGGATTCAACACAAGCGCTCCGCGCCCTGCTATGGAGTTCTCCCTCGATGAAGCACGGCGAGGATTCGATACGCCTGGAAGCCTGCCCGTCCGAACATCTGGCGTTCGAGCCTCTTGATCCGGTTGACGTGGCCTCGACTGCGCCTGAGCCCCAGGGCAGGTGAGTCCGGTGATGACGGCGTCGTGATCGCGGTCGATTCCGGCCGCGAGGTTGTGACGGCAGGGCCGGTCGTCGCTGCGGGCGGCGTCGCGCCATGCAGGGGGACCTCCCGATTCGGGCAGTAGCACGCGCAGACGCTGCCTGTGGCGAGCGACAGCACGCTCCCGGGACGGGCGGCGAGCCACCCGTCCACGCTGACGCCTCCCGCTCGGGCAGCAGGTCCACTCGTCGCCGGGCCATCGGTCAGCATGGTGCCGTACGCACACCACGGGACCCGCCCGGCGCGCGCCGGCGGAACCCCGTCGTCGGGCGCGGGAGACCTGAGCACGTTCGGTGCTACGCACTTCTATCGGGGTGAACCGTTCGTCTCGTCGCCCGAGGACGCGTCCGCCCCGGCGGCGTGTGTCGCGGTGAACCGCTCAACGGCCTCCCAGAGTTCGCCTCGCGCTGCGGTCGGAGAACTCCCGCGACAAGCGGTCCGCCTGGCTGCGGTTGGCGTAGGAGCCAGGCGGCGCGTGCGTCCGGCCGAGGAGGCCATCGGCGAGGCAGCGGCCTGAGACACCTCGGCCGGTGGCGAGCGGGGTGAGGGCCCTAGCCGGCAGGATGCGGCGCATCGCGAACCGGGGCACGGGCCCTGCGTCACGGGCGAGGCCGGTGCCGGCGACGAACCCAGGGTGGTACGCCACGAGGTCGATCCCGGCCGGAAGCCGGCGGGCGTACGCGTGAACCAGGTAGATGACGGCCAGCTTGCTCGTCGAGTAAGCGGTACGCCCGCCCGCCGCAATGTCGGGCTTGGGGAAGGCTGCCGTGCGGACGAGGACGTGGGGGACTTCCAGGCCGGCCCGGGCCATGCCCATGTTGTGCTTGAAGTCGCCCGAAGCGGGTGTCGTCGGCGGTGAGCACGATCCGGGCGGGAGCGGTGAAGCGGTCCTGGAACAGCCTGACGAACATGTGGTTGGCGCGCACGTGGACGGTGAACGTGGTCTCGAACCGGTGAGGCTCTTCGGTCAGCGCGTTGGTGTGCTGCATGCCCGCGTTACCCACGAAACCCCCAGCGGCGGCAGCTCACCGCGGTGAAGCCGGTCTCGGAGCTCGTCGAGAGCCGCGCGGACGCTTGCCAGTGAGCCGAGGTCCCGCCGAGACGGGCGAGACCGTGTGCCCGCCCCCGCCGAGCTCCGCAACGAGCTGCGCACCGGAAGAGCCGCGGGCCACGACCAGGAGGTGCGCGTCCTGCGACTGACGAGGGATGTGCTCCACGGCGACGCGGCCGATCCCGCGACTGGCGCGCCCGGTTCTCCCCGGCCGACGCCGGCTTCGCGGGGGCGGACGGCCGTCGTGCCCCGGGACTAGGCCGCGAGAAACTCGCACAGCTGGCCGGGCTCTCCGTCGACTACGTCCTGCGCCTGGAGCAAAAGGACTGCGAAGCATCCTTCGGCTCAGGCGCCCTCGCCCGAGCCCTACAGGTCTCACGCACCAAGCGCGACCAGCCGTACCGCAGCGCCGGGCTCCTTTCGCCCCAGGGCCGGACATGTGCCCCCGGGCATCCAGCGGGTCGCCGCGCGCCTGGGTGATGTGCCTATTGGGGTGTTCGCTGCCGACTGGACCCTGGTGTGATGGCACGGCGCGTGGAGCGCACTGCACGGCAACCTCGGCGTTCTCCCGGCCGCCGAACGGAACCTTGCCCGCGCACTGTTCGGCAACGGCGCCGCGCGCGCATCGATGCTTCCCCTCCCATCCGAGCGCGGACAGAACGCCTTCGAGGAATCGATCGTGGCCGACCTCAAGGAAGCCGCGTCCCGTTATCCCCAGGACGTCCCTCGCTCGTCTCGTACAGGAACTATGAGAAGTCTTCGATGCCTTCGCCCACCACTGGGCCACCCAGACGACCACCATCCCGCACTCGACGGATCGCACGACGATCTGGCAGCCGGAGATCGGGGACATCCTGCTCGACTGCGACGTCCTCATCGTTCCGGCTGACCGGCCGGCCGCGGCCGCGACGCGTTCTGGTCCGGAACGCAGAAAAGCCCCGTGCCACAAGGGCACGGGGCTTAACTATCAAAAGGAGTTCGGCGGCGTCCTACTCTCCCACAGGGTCCCCCCTGCAGTACCATCGGCGCTGAAAGGCTTA
>NZ_SSBL01000059.1 GCF_004795105.1 Streptomyces sp. A0642
TGCTTCAGGCTCTGGGTGCCCTGCATGTGGGCGGGCAGGGCATTGCCTGGGACCGGGTCCTGGACGGGGGAACACCCGTCGGTCTTCCCACGTACGCCTTCCAGCGCCGGCACTACTGGATCGAACCGAAGCCCGCGAAGAACTCCGGCCACCGTTCGCACGCCGACGACGCGCTGTGGCAGGCCGTCGGAAAGGGCGAGAGCGACCGCGTTTCCGAACTCCTCGGCGTCACCGACAGCTCCGCTGTCGTCGCCCTCCTGCCCTACCTCGCCACCTGGCGCGAACAGCAGGACAAGGCCGGTGAGGTCGCCGGCCTGAGCTACGAGGAGACCTGGCAGCCCTCCCCGGTGGCACGCACCGCCCCGACGCCCAGCGGCCACTGGCTGATCGTCGCCCCGGCCGCTGTCGAATCCCTTGCCGAGCAACTGGCCGAGGCACTGACCGGCGCCGGCGCGACCCCGCACCTCCTGACCACCGGAACCGACGCCGATCGCGCCACGTACGCCGCACTCCTGCGCGACCTGACCGACAGCCTCGGTGACCAATCCCTGCACGGTGTCCTTGCCCTCACCGCCACCGACACCACCCCGCACCCCGACCACCCCGCCGTGACCACGGGCGCTGCCCAGAGCCTCGCACTCGTCCAGGCACTGGGCGACACCTCGGCACGGGCTCCGCTGTGGTTCATCACCCGGGGCGCCGTTCACGCCCACGACACGGACACCGCTCCCGTCGCCGCCCAGGCCCTCGCCTGGGGACTGGGACATGTCGTCGCCCTCGAACACGCCAACCGCTGGGGCGGCCTCCTCGATCTGCCCGCCGAGCTCGACACGGCGACGGCACACCGGCTCCTGGCCACCCTCGCCGCACACGGCACCCCGGGCGCCGAGGAGCACATCGCGCTACGGCCCACCGGGCGGCTCGTGCGCAGGCTGCGCCGCACGCGGGACACGGCGGCCGTAAAGCCCTGGACCCCACGCGGCACCGTCCTGATCACCGGCGGCAGCGGCGCCCTCGCCGCCCACCTCGCCCGCCGTCTCGCCGACCGCGGCGCAGAACACCTCGTCCTCGTGTCCCGGCGCGGAGCCGACGCCGAGGGAGCCACCGAGCTCACCGCCGCACTCGAAGCCGCGGGCGCCCGCGTGACCCTCGCCTCCTGCGACGTCACCGACCGGCGGCAGCTCCGCGGGCTCCTCACCGCGATCGACCGCGACGAGGCACCCCTGCGGGCCGTCTTCCACACTGCGGGTGTCCTCGACGACCGGCTGCTCGACCGTCTGGACACCGAAGCCCTCGCGGCCGTGACCGCACCCAAACTCGCCGCCGCCACCCACCTCCACGAACTCACCCGCGACCGCGATCTCGACGCCTTCGTTCTCTACACGTCGGTCATCGGCGCTCTCGGCAACATCGGCCAGGCCAACTACGCCATGGCCAACGCCGCCCTGGACGCCCTCGCCGCACAACGCAGGGCCGAGGGCCTGCCGGCCATCTCCATTGGCTGGGGCCCCTGGGCGGACGGCGGCATGACGCACGGCGCGGCCGAGACCCAGCTACGCCGCATCGGCCTCGAACCGATGCCCGCCGAACGCGCCCTGGACGCCCTCGACGCGGCACTCGCCCACGGCGGCACGACCTTCGTCTCCGGCATCAACTGGACCCGCGCCGCCACCGCGTACTCCGAGGGCGGAAACCGTCGCTTCCTGCACGACATCCCGGAGGCCCGGGCCACGGTCGCCGACACCCCCGCCACGCAGGCCAACCCCCTGCGCAGCACCCTGCTGGACCTGGCCGAGGACGCCCGCGAGGACTACCTTCGGTCCCTGCTCGCCCTTGAGGCCGCGGCGGTGCTCGGCGTCGAGAACCCCGCATCGCTCGACCCCGAGCGTGGGTTCAAGGACCTGGGCTTCGACTCGATGATGGCCGTCGACCTCAGCGTACGGGTGCAGAGGCGCACCGGAACCATCACACCCAAGACCCTGATCTTCGACCACCCGAACCTGGCGTCCGCCACTCGCTGGCTACTCGGCGAACTCACCCCCGCACTCGCGGACACACCCGCCGCAGCCGCCGCGCAACGCACCGACGAACCGCTTGCCGTCGTCGGCGTCGGCCTGCGCATGCCGGGTGACGCCCACGACCTCGACAGCCTCTGGGACGTACTCTCCGAGGGCCGCGACACGGTGACCCGGATACCGGCCGACCGCTTCGACATAGACGCGTTCTACGACCCGGACCCGGACGCCGAGGGCAAGACCTACGCCCGTCACGCTTCCTTCCTCGACGACGTGGCCCACTTCGACGCCTCGTTCTTCGGCATCTCGCCACGCGAGGCCGAGCCGATGGACCCCCAGCACCGGCTGCTTCTCGAAGCGGCCTGGAACTCCCTGGAGGACGCCGGAATCCGCCCGGGCGAGCTGCGCGGCTCCCGCACCGGCGTCTTCGTGGGCGCGGGTGTCGGCGAGTACGGCAAGTACCGGTCGGGTGGCGCCCCCGACACGTACACCCTGACCGGAACGCTGCCCAGCTTCAACGCCGGCCGGCTCTCCTACCACCTCGGGCTCCAGGGCCCCGCACTGTCCATCGACACCGCGTGCTCGTCGTCACTGGTGGCGCTGCACCTGGCCTGCGAGGCGCTGCGCAACGACGAGTGCGAACTGGCCCTCGCGGGTGGAGTCCAGGTCCTCACCGACCCCGGCGCGTTCATCGCACTCAGCCGCTCGCACGCGCTCTCCCCGGACGGCCGCAGCAAGGCATTCTCGGCCGAGGCGGACGGGTACGGACGCGGCGAGGGCGTCGGAGTCATCGCCGTCATGCGACTTTCGGAGGCGATCGAGCAGAACCGCACGGTCCTGGGCGTCATCCGCGCCACAGCCGTCAACCACGACGGCGCCAGCAGCGGCATCACCGCCCCCAACGGCTCCTCCCAGCAGAAGGTCATCCGTGCCGCCCTGCAATCGGCCGGACTCTCCACGGGGGACGTCGACTACGTCGAGTGCCACGGCACCGGCACCTCGCTGGGCGACCCGATCGAGGTACAGGCGCTGGCCGCCGTCTACGGGGAGGGCCGTGAACCGGGCCAGGAGCTCGGACTCGGTACCGCGAAGAGCGTCATCGGGCACCTGGAATCAGCGGCCGGAATCGCCGGCGTGTGCAAGATGCTCGCCGCCTTCAAGAAGGACGCCCTGCCCGGGACCCGGCACAGCTCGCCGCGCAATCCGAACATCGCCTGGGACGACCTGCCGGTACGGGTGGTCGACGAGCTCACGCCGTGGGAGCGGGACGCTGGTCGTGTGCGTCGTGCGGGTGTGTCGTCGTTCGGTCTCAGTGGTACGAACGCGCACGTCATTGTGGAGGAGCCGCCGGTCGCGAGGGTGGTTGAGCCTGTGGCCGGGGATGGGGCCGGGGGGGCCGGGGGGTTGTTCCCGGTGGTGGTGTCCGGTCGGGATGAGTCGGCGTTGCGGGAGCAGGCGGGGCGTTGGGCTTCGTGGCTGTCGGGTCGTGAGGGTGTGTCGTTGGCTGATGTCGCGGTGACGGCTGCACGGCACCGTACCCACTTCGAGTCGCGGGCGAGTGTCGTCGCAGCTGGTCGTGGCGAATTGGTCGAGGCGTTGTCTGCGTTGGCTGAGGGGCGGTCGCATGACGCGGTGGTGACCGGTGGTTCCGGGCGGCGGGGAAAGGTGGTCTTCGTTTTTCCGGGTCAGGGTTCGCAGTGGGTGGGGATGGGGCGTGTGCTGCTGGAGGAGAGTGGGGTTTTCCGGCAGGTGGTTGAGGCGTGTGATGTGGCGTTGGCGCCGTTCACGGGTTGGTCGGTGCGTGAGGTGTTGGCGGGTGTGGAGGGTGAGCATCCTCCGTTTGACCGGGTGGATGTGGTGCAGCCGGCTTTGTTC
>NZ_SSBL01000005.1 GCF_004795105.1 Streptomyces sp. A0642
ACCAGACCAGAGGTCTGCCAGGACTTTTCAAAGGAACCTCGAACCTGCCGAAGCAGGTCGGGGTATCAACATATCTGGCGTTGACTTTTGGCACGCTGTTGAGTTCTCAAGGAACGGACGCTTCCTTTGTACTCACCCGCAGAACATCTTCTGGGGCTTTCCTCCGGGCGCTTCCCTTCGGTCTTGCGTTTCCGACTCTATCAGACTCTTTCGTGTCCGATTCCCGGTCGAAGCGGGTCTCGCATTTTCGCTTTCCAGTTCTTCGCTTTCGCGCTTTCCCTTTCCGGCGGGTCCGACTCTATCAGATCCTTTCGGGCCTGATTCCCAGTCAGAGGGGCTTGTCTTCCCGGCTGTTGGGCCGTTCCGACGAGTGAGACGTTAGCGGAATCCAGGGCCTCGACGCTAATCGGGGCCGCGTTCCTTCGAACGCGGATTCCTCATTTCGCATAGGCGCACGCAAAGACGGGCGACGGCTGTCGCTCACTCGTTGTGGTTACTGCGGAATGGTTGTCCGGGGACCGACCGGAGTCGGCGCTCACGTCGGACAACTCGGAGCACACTACGGACGCGGAGGGGGCGTGTCAACCCCCGTCCCCTCCGGGGTGCGGTGGAAGGCGAGGCGGTAGTCGCGAGGGTTGGTGCCCAGGTGGGTGGCGAAGTGCTGGCGCATGGTGATCTCGCTGCCGAAGCCCGTGCGGCGGGCCACCTCGGGCAGAGGGAGGTCGGTGCGCTCCAGCAGCTTCTGAGCTGCGGCGACGCGCTGGGTGATCAGCCAGCGCACGGGCGTCGTGCCGGTGCTCGCCTGGAAGTGGCGGGCGAAGGAGCGGGGCGACATGCCGGCCCGGGCGGCCAGCTCCGCCACCGTGTGGGGATCCGCCAGACGGGTCAGGGCGTAGGCCCGTACGTCGGCGAGCGTGTCGGCGTCGCGGTCGGTGTGCGGCGTGGGGTGCTCGATGAACTGAGCCTGCGTGCCCGTGCGGAACGGGGCCGTGACCATCGAGCGTGCGACCGTCGCCGCGGTCTCCGCGCCATGAGCCGTCCGTACGAGATGGAGGCAGAGGTCGATGCCGGCCGCCGTGCCGGCGGACGTCCAGAGATTGCCGTCCTGGACGAACAAGGCGTCCGGGACGACCGTCACCGCGGGGTGGCGGGTGCGCAGGAGGTCGGTGAGGTTCCAGTGGGTGACCGCCCGGCGGCCGTCGAGGAGCCCCGCCTGGGCGAGGGTGAAGGCGCCACCGCAGAGGGCGGCGATCGGAGTGGCGTGGGCATGGGCGCGGCGGAGCGCCGCGAGGACCGGTTCCGGCGCCGGCGTCACATGGTCGTCGAGCCCCGGGACGACGATCAGATCGGCCCGGGCCAGCCAGCTCAGCGTGCGGTCCGGGGTCAGGGAGAGGCCGCCGCGCAGCGGGATGGGTGCGTCGGTGGCCGCGGTGCGGCGCAGGACGAAGGGCGGGACTCCGCGATCCGTGCGGTCCACACCCCACACCTCCGTGATGACCGAGACGTCGAACGCCCGGACGCCGGGGAAGGCCACGAGGGCGATCCTGGTGGGAGCGGGGCCGTCTGTCCCGGGCGTCGACATGGTGGCAGTAAACCATCGATCGATGGCTTTTCCGCCTCTGGGCGGCTGGCGTTCCGCTCGGCAGGATCGTGGTCATGGAAATCGCGGAGAACGCAGCGTTGGTCGTGGTGGATGTGCAGCGGGGCTTTGACGAGGAGGAGTTCTGGGGGCCGCGGAACAATCCCTCGGCCGACGAGAACATCGCCGGGCTGATCGACGCCTGGCAGGCGAGCGGTCGGCCCGTCGTGTTCGTACGGCATGACTCGGCCAAGCCCGCTTCGCCGTTGCGGGTGGGATATCCGGGGAACGACTTCAAGCCGTACGTGGAGGAACGGCGGGGGAAGGGCGGCGGGGCGGAGCTCCTGCTGACGAAGAGCGTGAACTCGTCGTTCTACGGGACACCTGATCTGAAGGCATGGCTGGACGCGGCCGGAGTGCGGCAGATCGTGGTCGCCGGGATCCAGACCAACATGTGCGTCGAGACGACGGCGCGGATGGGGGGCAATCTCGGGTACGAGGTGTTCGTCCCGCTCGACGCGACCCACACCTTCGACCTGACCGGGCCCTGGGGCTGGACGCTGAGCGCGGACGAGCTGGCGCGGGCCACCGCCGTGTCGCTGCACGGCGGTGGGTTCGCGAAGGTGGTGAGCAGTGCGGAGCTGATCGCTGCCGCTAAGGACGCGTAGGAGAAGCGGGGCCCGGGTGCGGTGCGGGGATCCCGGGCCGGAGCCTGCTCAGCCGTTGCCGGAGGCGAGCTCGCGGCTGCGGTCGCGGGCGGCTTCGAGGGCCGCGATGAGGGCCGCGCGTACGCCGTGGTTCTCCAGTTCGCGAATGGCGCTGATCGTGGTGCCGGCCGGGCTGGTGACGGCCTCGCGGAGCTTGACCGGGTGCTCGCCGCTGTCGCGGAGCATCACGGCGGCGCCGATGGCGGCCTGCACGATGAGGTCGTGGGCCTGGGCGCGGGGCAGGCCGAGCAGGATGCCGGCGTCCGTCATCGCCTCGACCAGGAAGTAGAAGTATGCGGGGCCCGAGCCGGAGAGTGCGGTGGCCGCGTCCTGCTGGGACTCCGGGACACGCAGGGTCTTGCCGACGCCTCCGAAGATCTCCTCGGCGGTGGTGAGGTGGGCGGTGGTGGCGTGGCTGCCCGCGGAGATGACGGACATGCCCTCGTCGACGAGGACGGGGGTGTTCGGCATGACCCGGACCACCGGAGTGCCCGCGGCGAGGCGGTCCTCGATGAAGGCGGTCGTGATGCCGGCCGCGGCGCTGATGACCAGGCGGTCGGCGGTGAGGTGCGGGGCGAGTTCGTCCAGCAGGCGGCCCATGTCCTGCGGCTTGACCGCCAGGATGAGGATGTCGGCGCGCTTGGCGGCCTCGGCGTTGGTGACCGCGTCGACGCCGTAGCGGTCGTGGAGCTCCGCGGCGCGCTCGGAGCGGCGGGTGGTGACCAGCAGGTTCGCCGGGCGCCAGCCCGCCCGGATCATTCCGCTGAGCAGGGCCTCGCCGATCTTGCCGGTGCCGAGGACTGCAACTGTCTGGGTCATGCGCTTCACCCTCCGGGTGGTGCTCACGGTTCTCGTGGCGCCATCCTCGCACCGGCCCGTCAGGCGGTGCGGCGGCGGAGGGTGGCCGCGCCGAGGGCGAGGACCAGGAGGGCGCAGCCGGCCACGATCGCGATGTCGCGGAGGAAGTCGCCGGTGACGTCGGTGTGGTGCAGGACCTCGTTCATGCCGTCGACGGCGTACGACATGGGCAGGACGTCCGAGATCGCTTCCAGGGCCGGCGCCATCCGGTCCCGGGCGATGAAGAGTCCGCAGAGCAGCAGCTGCGGGAAGATCACGGCCGGCATGAACTGGACGGCCTGGAACTCCGAGGCGGCGAACGCGGAGACGAACAGGCCGAGCGCCGTGCCGAGGAGTGCGTCGAGCAGGGCCACCAGGAGCAGTAGCCACGGCGATCCGGTGACGTCGAGCCCGAGGGCCCAGACCGAGAGGGCCGTGGCCAGGAGCGACTGGACGATGGCGACGGCGCCGAAGGCGAGGGCGTATCCGGCGATCAGGTCGCCCTTGCCGAGCGGCATGGCGAGGAGTCGCTCCAGAGTCCCCGAGGTGCGTTCGCGCAGGGTGGCGATCGAGGTGACCAGGAACATCGTGATCAGCGGGAAGATTCCGAGCAGCGAGGCGCCGATGGAGTCGAAGGTCTGCGGACTGCCGTCGAACACATAGCGCAGCAGCGTGATCATCAGGACCGGGATCAGCAGGAGGAGTGCGATCGTGCGCGGGTCGTGCGTCAGCTGGCGCAGGACGCGGCCGGCGGTGGCGAGGGTACGGGCGGCGCTGAGGGGCGGGGTGGTGGTGGGCGTGCTCATCGGGCGTTCTCCTGACGGGTGGCGGCCGCGTCGACCAGGTGGAGGAAGGCTTCTTCGACGGTGTCGGTTCCGGCGTCCGTGCGCAGGGCCTCGGGGGTGTCGTCGGCGAGGATCTCGCCTTCGCGCATCAGGAGCAGCCGGTGGCAGCGCTCGGCCTCGTCCATGACGTGGGAGGAGACGAGCAGGGTGGTGCCGCGGTCGGCGGCGAGGCCGTGGAAGAGCTGCCAGAGGTCGCGCCGGAGTACGGGGTCGAGGCCGACGGTGGGCTCGTCGAGGACGAGCAGTTCTGGGGTGCCGAGCAGCGCCACGGCGAGGGAGACCCGGGTGCGCTGACCGCCCGAGAGGGTCCCGGCGAGGTCGTCGGCGTGGCTCGTGAGATCGACCTCGGTGACGGCGCGGGCGACGGCCTCCCGGCGGGCGTCCCGGTGGCGGCGGCCCGGCTGGAGGATCGCCGCGAAGTAGTCGAGGTTCTGCCGGACGGTGAGGTCGGTGTAGACGGAGGGCGCCTGGGTGACGTACCCGATGCGCGGGCGCAGGCCGGGGTGCCCCGCGGGGCTGCCCAGGACGTCGAGGGTGCCGGTGACCTTGGCCTGGGTGCCGACGACGGCTCGCATCAGGGTGGATTTGCCGCAGCCGGAGGGGCCGAGGAGGCCGGTGATCCTGCCGGGCTCGACGGTGAAGTCGAGCCCTTTGAGGACGGTGCGGCTGCCTCGTACGACGGTGAGGCCACGGGCCTCGATGGCGACACCCGAAGAATTCATCATGCGATGAATTTTGCTCCGCACGGGACCCCGCGGTCAAGGGAGCGGCCGTGTGGAGAGGCGGGCGCCCCGGATCGGGGGCGGGGTCCGGCTACGTGCGGCGGGGCCTCTTCGCCTTCGTCGCCTTGCGGGCGGCCGGGTTGCCCGTGCGGGAGGAGCGGCGCTTGGCGAAGCGGGCCCGGGCCGCCTCGTACTCCTCGCGCCGGAGCTTCTCGCCCGGGGCCTCGGTGAACGTGCGGAAGAAATACGCGAGCAGCGAGCCGATGAAGCCGATGGTCTTGAGGCCGCGCAGGGCGTCCTCGCGGGACGGGTCGGCCGGACGGCGGCTGAAGCCCTCCCACGTCTTGCGGAAGGCGACGGCGCTGCAGATGGCGAACATCAGGACGACCAGGAGGCCGACGAAGCTGCCGACGTCGGCGATCTCCAGCCCCTGGTAGGCGAAGCGCAGCACGAAGCAGGAGGCGGCCGCCGCGGCGAGCGAACCGACGGCGGCCCCGGCCCGGCGGAGCCCGTAGGAGCCGTCGTGGGCGACCCAGGTCGTCCCGAAGAAGCGGATGGGCTCGGGCTGCGGGCCGGACGGGGTCGCGGAGGCGCCCGTGGGCGCCGAGCCGGACCCGGAGGCGCCGGGAGCCGTGCCGTCGGGGGTGTCGCTGTTCTCGGTCACGAGAACGATTGTCCCAGGGCCGCGGTGGTGCCGGAGCGGCTGTGCGGGTGCGCAGCCGTGCGGGTGCGCAGCCGTGCGGGTGCTCCGTGTTGTGCGGGGTTCCGTCCTCAAGCGCCGGACGGGCTTGGGTGGTGCGAGTCCTCCGCAGGGCGGCGGGGTTCCGTCCTCAAACGCCGGACAGGCTTGGGTGGTGCGGGTGCGTCGTGTTGTGCGGGTGTTCGCCTCTGTCCGGTGGGTGGGGGTGGGGGCCCTCCGGGGAGACTCCTCAGAAATGGCATGTGCGGCCCGGTGGGAAAACGAGCCCAGTCGTACGCCATTTCCTGCGGGGACTCCCCTGCACGCCCCCACCCGGCCTCAGTCGCGTCTGCACGCCGGCTTCACGACTGCCGCAGACGCAAGACGGGCGGGTTCGGGGGCGTGCAGGGGAGTCCCCGCAGGACGACGAACATCGACCCGGGTTCGGCTGCGTACCGGCGGAACGTTCGTCGTTTGAGGAGACGCCCCGGAGGGACCCCGAACCCCCACCCACCGGGGTACCGCGCCTCCGCAGCACGGAGCACCCGCACACCCCAAGCCCGTCCGGCGCTTGAGGACGGAACCCTCCGCCCCGGAAAGGGGCAACCAAAACAGGGCCCCGCGCCCCGCAACGGACCCGCACCCCGCAAGGGACCCGCACCACACAAGCCCGTCCGGCGATTGAGGACGGAACCCCGCGCCCCGGACAAGGGCAACCAAAACGAGGCACCGCCCCCCGCAGGGGACCCGCACCCCGCAGGGGACCCGCACACCCCAAGCCCGTCCGGCGATTGACGACGGAACCCTCCGCCCGGAAAAGGGCAACCAAGCAGGGGCGCCACCCGCAAGGGGGACCCCCGCCCCGGCAAGGGGCAACCACGACATGGCGCCGCCCCCCGCACGGGGGGGGGGCGGATGGCTCAGCCCAGCTTGGAGACGTCGCGGACGGCTCCGCGGTCCGCGCTCGTCGCCATGGCCGCATAGGCCCGCAGCGCCGCCGAGACCTTGCGCTCGCGGTTCTTCGGCGCGTACACGCCGTTCAGCGCCGCGCGGCGGGTGGCGAGCTCGTCGTCGGGGACGAGGAGCTCGATCGAACGGTTCGGGATGTCGATCCGGATCCGGTCGCCGTCCTCGACGAGCGCGATCGTGCCGCCGGACGCCGCCTCGGGCGAGGCGTGACCGATGGACAGGCCCGACGTGCCGCCCGAGAACCGGCCGTCGGTGATCAGCGCGCAGGTCTTGCCGAGGCCGCGGCCCTTGAGGAAGGAGGTGGGGTAGAGCATCTCCTGCATGCCGGGGCCGCCGCGCGGGCCCTCGTAACGGATGACCACGACGTCGCCGTGGGTGATCTCCTTGCGGAGGATCTTGTCGACGGCTTCCTCCTGGGACTCGCACACGACCGCAGGACCCTCGAAGGTCCAGATCGACTCGTCGACGCCGGCCGTCTTCACGACGCAGCCGTCCACGGCGATGTTGCCCTTGAGGACCGCGAGGCCGCCGTCCTTGGAGTACGCGTGCGCCACGTCGCGGATGCAGCCGCCGGCCGCGTCCAGGTCGAGGGTGTCCCAGCGCTCGGACTGGGAGAAGGCGGTCGCGGAGCGGACGCAGCCCGGGGCCGCGTGCCACAGCTCGATGGCCTCGGGGGACGGCGAGCCGCCGCGGACGTCCCAGTTCTTGAGCCACTCGGCGAGCGTGTCGGAGTGCACCGAGTGCACGTCCTCGTTGAGCAGACCGCCGCGGTGGAGTTCGCCGAGGAGGGCGGGGATGCCGCCGGCCCGGTGGACGTCCTCCATGTAGTACGTGCCGCCGGGGGCCACGTTGGGCGCGACCTTGGAGAGGCACGGGACGCGGCGGGAGACCTCGTTGATGTCGTCGAGGTTGTACGCCAGGTGCGCTTCCTCGGCGGCGGCCAGCAGGTGCAGGATCGTGTTGGTCGAGCCACCCATGGCGATGTCCAGCGCCATCGCGTTGTCGAACGCGGCACGGGTGCCGATGGCGCGCGGCAGGACCGTCTCGTCGTCCTGCTCGTAGTAGCGCTTGGTGATCTCGACGACCGTGCGGCCGGCGTCCTCGTACAGCGCCTTGCGGGCGGTGTGCGTGGCGAGGACGGACCCGTTGCCCGGGAGGGAGAGGCCGAGGACCTCGGTCAGGCAGTTCATCGAGTTGGCGGTGAACATGCCGGAACAGCTGCCGCAGGTGGGGCAGGCGTTCTCCTCGATGCGGAGGATGTCCTCGTCGGAGATGCTCTCGTCGACCGCGTCGCTGATCGCGTTGACCAGGTCGAGCTTGCGGACCGTGCCGTCGACGAGCGTGGCCTTGCCGGCCTCCATCGGACCGCCGGAGACGAAGACCGTCGGGATGTTGAGGCGCATCGCGGCCATCAGCATGCCCGGGGTGATCTTGTCGCAGTTCGAGATGCAGATGAGCGCGTCGGCGCAGTGGGCCTCGACCATGTACTCGACGCTGTCGGCGATGAGATCGCGGGAGGGCAGGCTGTAGAGCATGCCGCCGTGGCCCATGGCGATGCCGTCGTCCACCGCGATCGTGTTGAACTCGCGGGGCACCGCGCCCGCCGCCTTGATCGCGTCGGAGACGATCCGGCCGACCGGGGCGAGGTGGGTGTGGCCGGGGACGAACTCGGTGAACGAGTTGGCGACCGCGATGATCGGCTTGCCGATGTCCTCGCTCGCTACGCCCGACGCGCGCATAAGGGCGCGGGCGCCCGCCATGTTGCGGCCGTGGGTGACTGTGCGGGACCTCAGCTGGGGCATCGTCTCTCGCTCCTTCGACAGAAAAGACTGCTTCCGAGCGTACGCCTCTGATGCCAGGATCTGGACAGGGTGTCCGGTATGCGGGATGGGGTGTTCAGGGGGTGGGCGGGTCCGGTGCGGGGCCGGGCGGTGCGGGAGGCGGGGGGGGGTCGGGGCTCGGCTCCTCGAGCGCCGGGAGGGCTTGAGGTGCCCGGGAACCCCGGATCGGGCCGGGAGCCTGATCTGCGGGGAGCCCTCAGGGGCTCGGACTGCGGCCCGGGTCGGCGGACGGGGTTGCCGGGCCCGGATCGGGCGAGGGGTCCTGGTCACCCGTCAGGTAGCGCTGCAGCGTGGGGGCCACCAGGGCGATGATGCGTTCCGGGGGCGCCGAGGCCAGGGGTTCCGTCCGGAGGACGTACCGGAGCATCGCGATGCCCACCATGTGCGAGGCGGCCAGTTCCGCGCGGAAGGTGGGGTCGGGTACGTCCAGCTGTTCCGCGATCCGTCCCAGCAGGCGCCGCAGGACGAAGCCGCGCAGCACGTTCGCCGCCGCATCGTTGGTCAGGGCCGAGCGCATGACCGCCAGCAGCGGGGTCCTGGACGCCGGGTTCTCCCAGATCGCGATGAAGTAGCGGGCCAGCCGCTCCCCCAGGCCCTCCTTGTCGCCGCCGAGGATGGCGGGGACGACCAGGGCGGGCTCGAAGGAGAGCTCGATCGCGGCCGCGAACACCTCGTCCTTGGTACCGAAGTAGTGGTGGACCAGGGCCGCGTCCACGCCGGCCGCCTTCGCGATGCCGCGGACCGACGTCTTGTCGTAGCCGCGTTCGGCGAACTCGGTGCGGGCGGCCTCCAGGATGCGGGTGCGCGCGTCGGGCCCGGTCGTCGCCGTGGTGCGGGCGGGGCGGCCTCGGCGCCTGGGGCCCGGGGCTTCGGCGCCCGGTGTCATGGGCGCGGCACCTGCGCGGAGGAGGCGAGGTGGAGCCGGGTGAAGGCGAGCGCCTCGGCCAGGTCGGCCTCGCGTTCGGCGGTGGACATCGCGCGGCGCGTGTTGACCTCGATGACGACGTGGCCGTCGAAGCCGGTGGTCGCCAGCCGTTCCAGCAGTTCGGCGCAGGGCTGGTCCCCCCGGCCGGGCACCAGGTGCTCGTCCTTGCCCGATCCCTTGCCGTCGGCCAGGTGGACGTGGGCCAGCCGGTCGCCCATCCGGTCGACCATGGCCATGCCGTCCGTACGCGCCGTCGAGGTGTGCGACAGGTCCACCGTGAAGTGGCGGTAGTCGTCGTTGGTGACGTCCCAGTCGGGGGCGTACGCGAGCATCTCGCGGTCGCGGTAGCGCCACGGGTACATGTTCTCGACGGCGAACCGCACATCGGTCTCGTCCGCCATCCGCCAGATCCCGGTGACGAAGTCACGGGCGTACCCGCGCTGCCAGCGGAACGGCGGGTGGACGACCACGGTCGAGGCGCCGAGCTTCTCGGCGGCGGCGCGCGCCCGCTGGAGCTTGACCCAGGGATCGGTGGACCAGACCCGCTGCGTGATCAGGAGGCAGGGCGCGTGAACGGCCAGGATCGGCACCTGGTGGTAGTCCGAGAGCCGGCGCAGGGCCTCCAGGTCCTGGCTGACGGGGTCGGTCCAGACCATGACCTCGACGCCGTCGTACCCCAGGCGCGCGGCGATCTCGAAGGCCGTCGCCGTCGACTCCGGATAGACCGAGGCCGTCGACAGGGCGACCTTCGCATCCGGGATGCGCACCACTGGTTCTGCCACGCAGACAGCGTACGGGCAGCGGTGCGCGTCTCCGAAGGGGCCGGACGGAAAGTGAGAAGGGCCATGACGGTGACACGCCGGGCGGCCCCGTCAGTTCAGGGCCACGTCCTCGGTGGACGTCAGGTGGTCCAGCCGGCGCAGGATCACTCCCTCGCGCAGCGCCCAGGGGCAGATCTCCAGGTCCTCGACGCCCAGGAGGTCCATGGCCCCCTCCGCGACCAGCGCTCCGGCCAGGAGCTGGGCGGAGCGGCCCTCGGAGACGCCGGGCAGGTTCCCGCGCTCCTCGACCGTCATCGCGGCCAGTTTCGGCACCCACTCCTCCAGCGCCTTGCGGCTGAGGGCGCGCTGCACGTACAGGCCCTCGGTGGAGCGTGCGGCCCCCGCGATCCTGGCGAGCTGCTTGAAGGTCTTCGACGTGGCCACGACGTGGTCGGGGGGCCCGAAGCGGGTGAACTCGCCGACGGTGCGGGCGATCCGGGCCCGTACGTGGCGGCGCAGCTCCTTCACCTCCGCCGGGTCCGGCGGATCGCTGGGCAGCCAGCCGGCGGTGAGGCGTCCGGCGCCCAGCGGCAGCGACACGGCCGCGTCCGGCTCCTCGTCGATGCCGTACGCGATCTCCAGCGAACCGCCGCCGATGTCCAGGAGCAGCAGCTTGCCCGCCGACCAGCCGAACCAGCGACGGGCGGCGAGGAAGGTGAGGCGGGCCTCCTCCGTGCCGCTGAGGACGGCGAGGTCGACGCCCGTCTCGTCGCGCACCCGGGTCAGCACCTTGTCCGCGTTGCTCGCCTCCCGCACCGCGGAGGTGGCGAACGCCAGCACGTCCTCACAGCCCTTGTCCTCGGCGGCCTGGAGCGCGTCGGCGACCGTCGTCACCAGCCGGTCCACGCCGAGCGGGCCGATCGCGCCGTCACCGTCGAGGAGCTCGGCGAGGCGCAGCTCCGCCTTGTGCGAGTGCGCGGGCAGCGGACGGGCGCCGGGGTGCGCATCGACCACCAGCAGATGAACTGTGTTCGACCCCACGTCGAGGACTCCGAGTCTCATACGCAGAACGCTACTGCGGCCGTGGGGGCGGGCGGACCGGCGCACGGTCCCCGCCCGTGTGCCGGTCGCGCCCGGATCGACGCCGCCCCCGGGGGCCGGTCGGTCTTACTCTGGGCGCGTGCCAAAGACGAAAAAGGCGAAGCCGGGCAAAATCACGAAGAACCAGAAGACGAAGCAGGAGATGCGGCAGCCGCAGACAGAGGGGCCCCACGGGCCCGACGAGAAGGGGATCGACTTCGCGCGGGCGTGGGTCGAGTTCCCGGACCCCGCCGACGACGAGCAGGTCTTCCGCTGTGACCTGACCTGGCTGACGTCCAGGTGGACCTGCATCTTCGGCAGTGGCTGCCAGGGCATCCAGGCCGGTCGCGCGGACGACGGGTGCTGCACCCTGGGCGCCCACTTCTCGGACGAGGACGACGAGAAGCGGGTGGCCGGTCACGTGGCCCGGCTCACTCCGGAGCTCTGGCAGTTCCACGACGTCGGTACGGAGTCGGGCTGGGTGCAGACCGATGACGACGGGGAGCGGCAGACGCGGCGCTGGGAGGGGTCCTGCATCTTCCAGAACCGTCCCGGTTTCGCCGGGGGCGCAGGCTGTTCGCTGCACATCCTGGCACTGCGGGAAGGCAAGGAGCCCCTGGAGACCAAGCCGGACGTCTGCTGGCAGCTGCCCGTACGGCGTACGTACGACTGGATCGACCGGCCCGACGACACGCGGGTGCTCCAGGTGTCGATCGGTGAGTACGACCGGCGGGGCTGGGGTCCGGGCGGACACGACCTGCACTGGTGGTGCACGTCGGCGACGTCGGCGCACGGGGCCGGGGATCCGGTGTACGTGACGTACCGGCCGGAGCTCACGGAGCTCATGGGCGAGGCGGCGTACGAGCAGCTGGTCGGGCTGTGCGAGGAGCGGCTCGCCTCGCTCCTGCCGATGGCGCCCCACCCGGCGGACCCGGTCTAGCGGGATCCGCCCGGGATGCCGCGGCGGGCGGTCCGTCCGCCGCGGGCGGGGCTGAACGGTAGTCGGCCCGGCCGGCCGGCCCGTCAGTCCGCCGTCGGCGGGGTGCTCGGGCCCTTGCCGGGGCCGGTCGGGTCCGGGGAGTCCGTCGGGTCCGGGGACGGGCTGGGAGTGCTCGGGTCCGTCGGCGTGGGCGTCGGCGTCGGGGTGCTGTCCGTCGGGTCGGGTGTCGGCGTCGGGTCCGGGGCGGGCGGCGACGGCTCCTCCGGGACGGGCGGGTGCGGGTGCAACGGGCCGCTCGGCAGGGGCGGCCTCGGCGCGGTGGCCGGTGCCCGGCCCCCGTACCCGTGCAGCGCCACGACCGACCCCGACGGGGCGATGGCGACCCGCGCCGTCCAGTGCCCTGCGGGTTCGCGCGCATGGTCGACGAGGACGCGGACCGTGATGCTGGCGCCCGCCGCGAGCGTTCCCGAGGTACGGCTCAGGCGCAGCCAGGACTGCCCCGTGCCGGCCGACCAGGCGACCGGGCCCGCTTCCGACGCGGTGAGCGTGATCGTCGTCGCCGAGCCGGACGACCGGGCCTCGACGGTGAGGCGGCCCGCGCCGTCGGCCGCGTCCGCGTCGGCGCCCCCGTCCACGCTGATGACCTCGGCCGAGACGTCCGGGAGGCCGTCGCCGTCCGTGAAGCCGCCTGGTTCGGGGCGGGCGTTGCCCGCGTTCTCGTAAGGGCCGTACGGGTCGTCGGTCCGCCGGCCGTCCTCCGTCTCGGTCGCGGTGACCGCCGAGCCGTCGCGCCCCTCGCCGGTGAGCGGCGCGCCCCGGTAGGCGGACCACAGGGCGATCACGGGCGCGGCGACGACCGTGGCGACCACCGTCGTCGTCATGACCCTGGACCGCAGCCGGTCCCGGCGGGCGGCGTGGTCCTTCGGGTCCATGGGGAAGCCCGCCCGGTCGAACCGGGGTGTGGCGGACCGATTCTTCTGATGTTTCTGCGCCTGCATCATCGCCACATAGGCGGAGGGGCGCGGCGCCTCGACGACCGCCAGCGCGGCCATGGGCGCGACAGCGGCCCCGGGCCAGGGGCCCTCGGCGCCGGCCCGCTCGGCCGCCCGTCGGCAGCTCGGGCAGTCGTCCACGTGCCGTACGAGCTCACGGCGCAGGGTGGCCGAGAGCAGTACGCGCTGGTCGCCGGTGAGCCTGCCGACCGCGGGGCAGTCGCCCTTCTCCACCACGGCGAGGGCGGCCCTCGTCCGTTCCACCTCGCAGGCGGCCGCGGCCAGGAGCTCCCGGGCGGTCGCCGGGTCCAGCCCGAGGACGGCGGCGACCGCGCCCGGTGTGAGCCGGTGGCGCACCGCGAGCTCCAGTGCCTCGCGCTGCTCGGGGGTGGTGCCCGCCGCCTCGGGCCAGGCCAGCTGGGCCAGCTCGCGGCGGTGCGCCTCGGCGGCCACGGGGCTCTCCGCCGAGTCGGCGGGCGCGAGGGACGGGGCCGACACCCCGGACCGGGGCGCGGAAGGCGTGAGAGGCGGTGCCGGCGGGGTCTTCGGGGGGCGGGCGACCGCGGGCGTACGCCGTCCCGCGCGGGAGGCCGGTGCGGCGGGACCGCGGTGCTCGTCCTGCGCCCTGGCGGACGGCCTGCGCGCCGGCGGCGCCTCGGCCCTGCGATGCGCCCGCCGGCCCTGGTTCTGCTCGCCGAGCCGGCGCAGGCACATCCACCGGGCCAGCGCGTACAGCCAGGTTTTACGTTCCGCCTCGCCTGCGGGACACCGGCCGCCCTGGCGCTCGGCCAGCGCGAGGACGCCGCCGAGCGCCTCGGTGGCGGCGTCGTGATCGCACAGCACGGAGAGGCAGTAGGTGAAGAGGCCGTCGAGATGCGGCTCGTAACGCGCGGGAGGCTGCTTCGGCGACGGGGGGAGCGCACGGTGCTGCGCCCGGTGTGCGCCGGGGGTGTCGGTCGGGGTCTCCAGCCTGCTGCTCGTCACCTTGCGACCGTAGGCAGGGCAGGGCACATGCCCCGCACCTCTTGAGCACATTTAACCCTTACGGGTGAACGTATCGCTGCATAGGCGACAGGGCTCCGATGTCCGCGCCGTCACCGGGTCCCGCTCCCGGCGCGCACCGCGCCGGGACCCACTGTCCGACCCCACCTATACGGTGGCGCCATGGCTGCCCGTACGAAATCCGCGAAGGACCGGCCGTCCTACCGCTGCACCGAATGCGGCTGGACCACCGCCAAGTGGCTCGGCCGCTGCCCCGAGTGCCAGGCGTGGGGGACGGTCGAGGAGTTCGGCGGCGCCCCCGCCGTGCGCACCACGGCGGCCGGCCGCGTCTCCACCGCCGCGCTGCCCATCGGCCAGGTCGACAGCCGCCAGGCCACCGCCCGCTCGACGGGTGTCGGCGAGCTGGACCGGGTGCTGGGCGGCGGGCTGGTTCCCGGTGCCGTCGTGCTGCTCGCGGGCGAGCCGGGCGTGGGGAAGTCCACGCTGCTGCTGGACGTGGCGGCCAAGGCCGCGAGCGAGGAGCACCGCACGCTGTACGTCACGGCGGAGGAGTCCGCCTCCCAGGTCAGGATGCGCGCGGACCGGATCCGGGCGATCAACGACCATCTGTACCTGGCCGCCGAGACCGACCTGTCCGCGGTCCTCGGCCATCTGGACGCCGTCAAGCCGTCCCTGCTCGTCCTGGACTCCGTACAGACCGTCGCCTCGCCCGAGATCGAGGGGGCGCCCGGCGGAATGGCGCAGGTCCGCGAGGTCGCCGGGGCGCTGATCCGCGCCTCCAAGGAACGCGGCATGGCGACGCTGCTGGTCGGGCACGTCACCAAGGACGGCGCGATCGCCGGTCCCCGGCTGCTGGAGCACCTGGTCGACGTGGTGCTGTCCTTCGAAGGCGACCGGCACGCCCGGCTCCGGCTCGTGCGCGGCGTCAAGAACCGCTACGGGGCGACCGACGAGGTCGGCTGTTTCGAGCTCCACGACGAAGGCATCACCGGTCTCGCCGACCCCTCCGGCCTCTTCCTCACCCGCCGCGACGAGCCCGTGCCCGGCACGTGCCTGACCGTCACCCTGGAGGGCAAGCGCCCTCTGGTCGCCGAGGTGCAGGCGCTCACCGTCGATTCGCAGATCCCCTCGCCCCGCCGCACCACCTCCGGTCTCGAGACGTCCCGGGTGTCGATGATGCTGGCCGTCCTGGAGCAGCGGGGCCGGATCAGCTCGCTGGGCAAGCGGGACATCTACAGCGCCACGGTCGGCGGCGTGAAGCTCTCCGAGCCGGCCGCGGACCTCGCGATCGCGCTCGCCCTGGCCAGCGCGGCCAGCGACACACCGCTGCCGAAGAATCTGGTGGCGATCGGCGAGGTGGGTCTCGCGGGCGAGGTCAGGAGGGTCACGGGGGTCCAGCGCAGACTGGCCGAGGCGCACCGCCTGGGCTTCACCCACGCGCTGGTTCCGACCGATCCGGGGAAGGTCCCGGCCGGTATGAAGGTCACGGAAGTCGCCAACATGGGCGACGCGCTCCGCGTGCTCCCACGGCGCTCTCGCGCACAGGCCCCACAGGAGGACGGCGTACGCCGGTAGACTTTGCCCTGGTCTCGCCCGTCCGTACGAACGGTATGAGGGACGTAGGGTCTTTCGTCCGGGTCAGGAACGGTCCGAACGACAGGCCCTGAGGGCACCGCGAACCTGTGACCGGAGGAGTGCAGTGGCAGCCAGCGACCGGGCAGCATCGCCCGGAAAGTCCGGCCAAGGCACCGGTAACGAGGCGCTGATGCGCGCCTCGTTGACCGCCGTCGCGCCCGGAATGGCCCTGCGGGACGGTTTGGAGCGCATCCTGCGCGGCAACACCGGCGGGCTGATCGTGCTCGGCATGGACCGGACCGTCGAGTCGATGTGCACCGGCGGCTTCGTGCTGGACGTGGAATTCACCGCGACCCGGCTGCGTGAGCTCGCCAAGCTCGACGGGGCACTGATCCTCGACAAGGACATGACCAAGATCCTCAGGGCCGGCGTCCAGCTGGTCCCGGACGCCTCCATCCCCACCGAGGAGACGGGCACCCGGCACCGCACGGCGGACCGGGTCTCCAAGCAGTGCAACTTCCCGGTCGTCTCGGTCTCGCAGTCGATGCACCTCATCGCGCTATACGTGGACGGGCAGCGCCGGGTGCTGGAGGAGTCCGCCGCGATCCTCTCCCGCGCCAACCAGGCACTGGCCACGCTGGAGCGGTACAAGCTGCGTCTCGACGAGGTCGCGGGCACGCTCTCCGCGCTGGAGATCGAGGACCTGGTGACGGTCCGGGACGTGACGGCCGTCGCCCAGCGCCTGGAGATGGTCCGCCGGATCGCGACCGAGATCGCGGAGTACGTGGTCGAGCTCGGGACCGACGGCCGGCTTCTCTCGCTCCAGCTCGACGAGTTGATCGCGGGCGTGGAGCCGGAGCGCGAGCTGGTCGTGCGCGACTACGTGCCCGAGCCGACCGCGAAGCGCTCGCGCACGGTGACGGAGGCGCTCACCGAGCTGGACGCGCTGTCCCACACCGAGCTGCTCGAACTCCCGGTGGTGGCACGGGCGCTGGGGTACAGCGGCTCTCCCGAGACGCTCGACTCGGCGGTGTCGCCGCGCGGCTTCCGACTGCTGGCGAAGGTGCCGCGGCTGCCCGGGGCGATCATCGACCGGCTGGTGGAGCACTTCGGCGGTCTGCAGAAGCTGCTCGCCGCGAGCGTGGACGACCTCCAGACGGTGGACGGCGTCGGCGAGGCTCGGGCGCGCAGCGTGCGCGAAGGTCTGTCGCGGCTGGCGGAGTCGTCGATTCTCGAGCGGTACGTGTAGCGGAGCGCCGGGCCTGCCGGGCGGCGGCTCGAGCCGGTCCGCTGCCACACCGGGGCGCTCGCACCGGCCGCCCGCAGCTCACACCTGTCCGCCTGCCCCGGGCCGGTCTCACCTGGTCCGCCCCGCCGCAGCCTGCGGTCAGCCCTGCCACAGCCCCTGCGGCCAGTTTTCGACGTGAGCCCTTGCGGTCAGTCCTTCGCGAGAACGAACGACGCGCGCTGCACGGGCTCCCCCGGGGCCTTCGCCTCGACCAGGTACGTCCCGGGCCCGGCGGTCCCCGCGGGGGGCGTCGCGCACTTCGGGGTGCTCTTCGCGCGGTCCCACTCCACCGTGTGCTCCACGGTCGCCCCCGCCGGCACCTTCAGCAGCACGGCGGCCGCGTTGCGCGGGCAGTCCTTGGAGGACCACACCTCCTCGTCGTCACCGCCGGCCTCGGTGACGGTGAGGACCGCGGTCTTCGGACCGAAGTCGGCCTTGCACGCGGTGGACGAGGTGTTCGTGGCGATCAGCCGGAACGTGGGCTTCTCGCCCGGCCCGTACCGGAGTTCCGTCTTCAGCGTCAGCCGCAGCGCGGCGGGTGCGCAGTCGGGGAGCGGGGAGCCGGCCGGAACCCGCTGCCCCGCCGTTCCGCCGCCCGAACCGTTGCCCGAACCGGAACTGCCTTCGGAGGCCGCGCCGTTGGCACCGCCTGCTCCGCCACCCGCTGCCCCGGAACCCGCGTCCGCGCTTCCGCCGTCGCTCCCGGCGCCGCCGCCGCTGCTGCCGCCACTGCCGCCGCTGGCGCCCGACTCGTCGCGGCCGCCCGGCTGTTCACTGATCGCGGGGCCCGAACCGGAGGGCCCTGGGGTGATCGAATTCGCGGGACCTGGGCCGGGAGCCCGGGAGTCGTCGTGGTTCCCCTTGCCGCCGGAGGAGGTGACGGCCCATGCGATCAGCGCCGCGAGCAGCGCAACCAGCGTCGCCGCTACCGCCCTCCGTCGCCAGTAGATGGTGGAGGGAAGCGGCCCGATCGGATTACGCAGAGATCCCACGGCCCAAACTGTACGAGAGAACAGCGCCAACTCCCGCCCCACCCGCCGCCAGACGCCTCCGAGTTTTGCCGATCATCATCCCGGGGCGGCCTGTTGACGCTCCGGACGTGCGTCACGGGCACCTTCGGCGATCAGGCGGACACCGTAAGTGATCTTCACGGAAGGGAGCCGGCCCCCGGGACGACCCCGGCCGGCCCCGTCCGTCTCCGGCTGTCTCCGGCTGTCTCCGTCCGTCTCCGGCCGACCGCATCGGCGGGCGCGGCAGGACCGCGACGGCCGGAAGCGACCCCTGGGCCAGTTGCCGCAACGGCTCGCGGGGCGTGCCGCCACTTGCCGGAACGCAGGGTCCGGCGGGGCGGGGAAAGTCGGGGGTCCCTATCACTCCAAGGGCTCGTATGAGGGGCGACACCCCCGTGCCCCTGACCCTCGTCTGCACTTCCGTGTCAGGATCGACGGTGCGATGACTGCCACGACTGCGACACAGACGCCCCCCACCTCCCTCCACGCTCCCGTCATCGGGTGGTTCGACCAGCACGCCCGCGATCTGCCCTGGCGCCGCCCCGAAGCGGGCGCCTGGGGTGTGATGGTGAGCGAGTTCATGCTGCAGCAGACCCCCGTCAACCGGGTCCTCCCGGTGTACGAGCAGTGGCTGGCCCGCTGGCCGCGGCCCGCCGACCTCGCAGCACAGCCGCCCGGCGAGGCGGTCCGCGCCTGGGGCCGGCTCGGCTACCCGCGGCGGGCCCTGCGCCTGCACGGTGCCGCCCAGGCCATAACGGAACGCCACGGCGGCGACGTACCGAGCGAGCACGCCCAACTGCTCGCCCTGCCCGGGATCGGCGAGTACACGGCGGCGGCCGTGGCCTCGTTCGCCTACCGGCAGCGGCACGCCGTCCTCGACACGAACGTCCGCAGGGTGTTCGCCCGGGCCGCGACCGGCATCCAGTACCCGCCGAACGCGACCACCGCCGCCGAGCGCAAGCTCGCCCGCGCCCTCCTGCCGGACGAGGACGAGCAGGCGGCGCGCTGGGCGGCCGCGACGATGGAGCTCGGCGCCCTCGTCTGCACCGCGAAGAACGAGGACTGCGGGCGCTGCCCGATCTCCGGGCAGTGCGCCTGGCGGCTGGCCGGCAAGCCCGCGCACCAGGGACCGCCTCGGCGCGGCCAGACCTACACCGGTACGGACCGGCAGGTGCGCGGCAGGCTGCTCGCCGTGCTGCGCGAGTCGGTGACCCCGGTGCCGCAGTCGGCGCTCGACGCGGTGTGGGAGGAACCGGTGCAGCGGGCCCGGGCGCTGGACGGCCTGGTCGCCGACGGGCTGGTCGAACCGCTCGCGGGCGGCCAGTACCGGCTGCCGATGACCTGACGGGACGGACCCGCCCGTGGGCCCGGCGGACCGGACCCGCTGGTTCCGCTTCCGCGGGTCCCGGTTCCCGCCCCGCCTGCGCTGTTACACAACCGATGGACAGCCGTGCGTCGGCGTACGGCTGCTCCGCACAGCCTCGTGACAACAGCTCCGTAGCGTCACCGACGTCAGCCCGACGACCAGGCGGCTGGCGGTGGTTCTACGGGGATTCACGGGGACGGAGGCGGTTGTCATGGCGCAGGGTGAGGTGCTCGGTTTCGAGGAGTACGTGCGTACCCGGCAGGACGCGCTGCTGCGCAGTGCGCGGCGGCTGGTCCCGGACCCCGTGGACGCGCAGGACCTGCTGCAGACCGCCCTGGCCCGCACCTTCGGCCGCTGGGACGGCATCGCCGACAAGTCCCTCGCCGACGCCTACCTGCGCCGCGTCATGATCAACACCCGTACCGAGTGGTGGCGGGCGCGCAAACTGGACGAGGTCCCCACCGAGCAGCTTCCCGACGCCAGCGTCGAGGACGGCACCGAGCAGCGCGCCGACCGTGCCCTGCTGATGGACGTCCTGGGCGTGCTGGCTCCCAAGCAGCGCAGCGTGGTCGTGCTGCGACACTGGGAGCAGATGAGCACGGAGGAGACGGCGGCGGCGCTCGGCATGTCGGCCGGTACGGTGAAGAGCACCCTGCACCGGGCCCTGGCGCGACTGCGCCAGGAGCTGGAGAGCAGGGAAGCGGCGAGCCGTGCGGAGCGCATCCGTGAGGACGGGGACCGCGGGGCGGAGGTCCGCGTCGTGGCCGCCCGGAACCCGGTGCGGTCACGGTCACAGGCAGGGGCGCCCCCCGAGGGGCGTCACGACGAGCGGGGGCGGGAGCGGTGCGCGGCCTGACAGGCAGCGGTGAGGGCGGCGGCGGGAGCGGCGGCCCGGTCATCACCCGAGGACCCACGGCGGACACCGGCGGCGGGCGCGGGCGCCTGCTGAGCGGGTGGGCGGCGAGCAGCACGGCTCTGGTCGGGCTCGCCGCCTTCGGGCTGTTCGCCGTCAGTTGTTCCACCGGGGGCACGGGTACGCGTGACGAGGGCCCCGCGGGCAGCCAGCCGGTCGCCCAGGCCACCGCGAGTGTCACGGCGCCGTCCACGGTGAAGCCGACGCCCCGGGTCGACGCGGTGGATCTGCTCAAGGCGGATCCCAGGGTGAGCGGGCGTGTCAGGAGCGACCTCAAGCCCTGCACCGGTGACGAGTACCCGGTGGACACCTCCTACGGCACCCTCACCGACGGCCCCTCGGCCGATGTGGTGGTGAACGTCATGACCTGCGGCGACTCGGTCGGCGTGGGCACCTATGTGTACCGGCCGCGGGCCAACGGCACCTACGAGAACGTGTTCACCGTCGAGCAGCCCTCGGTCTACGGGACCATCGACCGCGGCGACCTCGTGGTGACGACGCAGGTGTACGGGACGAAGGACGCGGTCGCCTATCCCTCGGGCGAGGAAGTGATCACGTACCACTGGGCGGGCAGCCGGTTCACCGAGGAGGACCGGGTGCACAACGACTTCAACAGAGCTGTCGGTACCGGAGACGGGGAGTTCCCCGCACCCGCGGAACCGACGAAGAACTGAGAGCAGTCCGATGGCCGAGACCCATGTCCTGTTCGTCGAGGACGACGACGTCATCCGCGAGGCCACCCAGCTGGCGCTGGAGCGGGACGGCTTCGTGGTCACCGCCATGCCCGACGGCCTCCTCGGCCTCGAAGCGTTCCGGCGGAACCGGCCCGACATCGCACTGCTCGACGTGATGGTGCCCGGCCTGGACGGGGTCAGCCTCTGCCGGCGGATCCGGGACGAGTCGACGGTCCCGGTGATCATGCTCTCGGCCCGGGCCGACTCGATCGACGTGGTGCTGGGCCTGGAGGCGGGCGCCGACGACTACGTGACGAAGCCGTTCGACGGCGCGGTCCTGGTCGCCCGGATCCGGGCCGTGCTCCGCCGCTTCGGCCATGCCTCGGGACACGGGGCGGGCGGCGGCGAGGCGATCCGGACCGAGGGCGGTGTGCTGGTCTTCGGTGATCTGGAGATCGACACCGAGGGCATGGAGGTCCGCAAGGGCGGCGAGCAGGTGGGGCTGACCCCCACCGAGATGCGGTTGCTGCTGGAGTTCTCGTCCGCCCCCGGCACGGTGCTCTCCCGCGACAAACTGCTGGAGCGGGTGTGGGACTACGGCTGGGGCGGGGACACCCGGGTCGTGGACGTCCACGTCCAGCGGCTGCGCACGAAGGTCGGCCAGGACCGGATCGAGACGGTGCGCGGCTTCGGCTACAAGCTCAGGGCATGAGGCGCCCGGCCCTGCGGACGGGCGTCCGCTGGAAGATCAGCATCGCGATCGCGGCGGTCGGCGCGCTGATCGCGGTCGCACTGAGCCTGGTCGTCCACAACGCGGCCCGCGTCTCCATGCTGGAGAACGCCCGCGAGGTCCAGCTGGAGCGGCTGACCTACGCCCAGCTGCTCTACGAGGCGACGAAGACGAAGAAGGCCGATCCCCGCTTCGGCGCCAAGCTCAACGATCCGGCGATGCCGAAGAGCCTGCGCGAGGAGACCGGACGCAACCGGCGCGCCACGCATGTCGAGGACAGCGGCGGGGTGCCCGACGTCTGGGCGGCCGTACCGCTGCCCGGCGGCGACGTGCTCTCGCTGCACACGCGTTTCGCCGACCGCTCCACCACGATCCTCGGCGATCTCGACCGGGCCCTGATCATCGGCTCGGTCTCGGTGGTCCTCGGCGGCTCCGCGCTGGGCGTCCTGATCGGCGGCCAGCTCTCGCGCCGGCTGCGCAAGGCGGCGGCCGCGGCCGGGCGGGTCGCGCAGGGCCACACCGACGTCCGGGTGGGGGACGCCGTCGGCGGGGTCGTGCGGGACGAGACCGACGAACTGGCCGGTGCGGTGGACGCCCTGACGGACGCGCTGAACGAACGGATCGAGGCCGAGCGCCGGGTCACCGCGGACATCGCGCACGAGCTGCGCACGCCCGTGACGGGCCTGCTGACGGCCGCCGAGCTGCTGCCGCCGGGGCGCCCCTCGGAGCTCGTACGGGACAGGGCCCAGGCGATGCGCACGCTGGTCGAGGACGTGCTGGAGGTGGCCCGGCTGGACAGCGCCTCCGAGCGGGCCGAGCTGCAGCAACTCGCGCTGGGCGAGTTCGTCAGCCGGCGGGTGACGCTGCTGGACCCGCAGGTGCGGGTGCAGGTGGTCCACGAGTCGTGGGTCAGCACCGATCCGCGCCGGCTGGAGCGCATTCTGTTCAATCTGCTGGGCAACGCCGCCAAGCACGGTTCCACGCCCGTGGAGGTCACGGTCGAGGGCCGGGTGGTGCGGGTCCGCGACCACGGTCCCGGGTTCCCGGCGGCGCTGCTGCGGGAGGGACCGAGCCGGTTCCGCACCGGAAGCAGCGACCGGGCCGGGCACGGGCACGGACTGGGGCTGACGATCGCGGCCGGTCAGGCACGGGTGCTCGGCGCCCGGCTGACCTTCCGCAACGCGGCCCCCGAGGGGGCGGCCGAGGGCGCCGGCGGGGCGATCGCCGTCCTGTGGCTGCCCGAGCACGCCCCGACGGACACCGGCAGCTTCCCCATGCTCCAGCTGGGCGAGCAGCGCGGACCGGACCCGCGGGGCAGGAAGGCCGGCGACAGCGGGCCGCCGGCCGTCCGCTGAGCGCGGGGTACGCGAAAGGCCGCCAGGCGTGCGAGGCGCACCTGGCGGCCGTACGGAACCGCTAGACGGCCTCGACCACGGGGGCCGCGGTCTCCGGTCCGGCGCCTCGCAGCGGGACCTCCTTGACGAAGAGCGCGGCCACCACGGCGATCAGCCCGACCGCGGCGCCCACCAGGAAGGCGGCGTGGGTGCCGGACGCCACCGCGAACTCGTACGCCTCACGCACCGGTGCCGGCAGCTTCGCCAGACTCGCCGCGTCCAGTTGAGCGCTGTGCATGGTGGCGCCCGCCCCACCGCGGGCGGCCATCTCGTCGTTCACCCGGCCGGTGAACAGGGCGCCCATGATGGCGACGCCGAAGGAGCTGCCGAGCGTACGGAAGAGGGTCGTGGAGGACGAGGCGACGCCCATGTCCTTCAGCTCGACGCTGTTCTGCGCCACGAGCATCGTGATCTGCATCAGGAAGCCCATGCCGGCACCGAGCACCGCCATGTAGACACCGGAGGTGAAACGGCTGGTGCCGGTATCCATCTGAGCGAGCAGGAAGAGGCCGGTCACCATCAGGATCGAGCCCATGATCGGGAAGATCTTGTAACGGCCGCTGTTGGTGGTCACGCGTCCGGCGATGAGCGAGACGATCATCATCGCCAGCAGCATCGGCAGGAGCAGCAGTCCTGAGTTGGTCGCGGACGCGCCCTGGACGGACTGCTGGAACAGCGGCAGGTAGAGCACCGCGCCGAACATCACGAAGCCCGCCATGAATCCGACCACGGACATCAGCGTGAAGTTGGCGTTGCGGAAGATGTGCAGCGGGATGATCGGCTCCGCGGCCTTCGTCTCGACGAAGAGGAAGCCCGCCAGCGCGGCGACGCCGATCGCGATGAGCTCCATGATGACGGCGGAGTTCCAGTCGTACTCCGAACCGCCCCAGGTGGTGACCAGCACGATCGCGGTGATGCCCACGGTGAGCAGTCCGGCGCCGAGGTAGTCGACGCTGACCTTCTTGCGCTCCCGCTTGGGCAGGTGCAGCACGATGGTGATCATGGCCAGGGCCACGGCGCCCAGCGGCAGGTTGATGTAGAAGCTCCAGCGCCAGCCGAGGTGGTCGGTGATGGTGCCGCCGACCAGCGGTCCGCCGATCATCGCGACCGCCATCACGCCGGCCATCATGCCCTGGTACTTGCCGCGCTCGCGGGGCGGCACGAGGTCGCCGATGATCGCCATGACGCCGACCATCAGACCACCGGCGCCGAGTCCCTGGATGGCCCGGAAGCCGATCAGCTGGCCCATGTCCTGGGCCATGCCGCTGAGGACCGAGCCGATCAGGAAGATCACGATGGACGTGAGGAAGACGCCCTTGCGCCCGTACATGTCGCCGAGCTTGCCCCAGATGGGGGTGGAGGCCGCGGTGGCCAGGGTGTAGGCCGTCACGACCCAGGACAGGTGCTCCAGCCCGCCGAGATCACCGACGATGGTCGGCATCGCGGTGCCGACGATCAGGTTGTCGAGCATGGCGAGCAGCATGGCGATCATCAGGGCGAGCACCACCACCCGTACGCTGCGCTCACGCGGCTCGGGTTTCCCCGCCGGTCCGGCCGACGGATCCGCCTTCCCGTCCGTCGCCTTCATCAGGTCCGCCATGTTCCCCAACTCCCCAGTTCCCCTGTACACCGGGCCCTTACTTGCCGCCCGGCTAGTTGATTACACTAGGGGAAAGTAGCCCCGTAACTAGCCGGGCGTCAAGTAAGTTCTTGGGAGAGCACCATGGGCAGCACGCCGCAGCCGCGCCGGGGCAACACCCGCCAGCGCATTCAGGACGTCGCCCTGGAACTCTTCGCCGAGCAGGGTTACGAGAAGACCTCGCTGCGGGAGATCGCCGAGCAGCTCGACGTCACCAAGGCCGCGCTCTACTACCACTTCAAGACCAAGGAAGACATCCTGGTCGGCATCTTCGAGGACCTCAACCGTCCCATCCAGGAGCTGATCGACTGGGGCGAGACCCAGCCGCGCACGCTGGAGACGAAGAAGGAGATCCTCAGCCGCTACAGCGAGGCCCTGTCCGGCTCCGAGCCGCTCTTCCGTTTCATGCAGGAGAACCAGGCGGCCGTACGCGACCTGAGCATCGGCGTGACGATCAAGGAGCGGGTCCTGGCGCTCGTGGACCTGATCAAGGATCCCGACGCACCGCTCACCGACCAGGTGCGGTGTTTCAGCGCGCTCTTCACGATGCACGCCGGAATCTTCGCACTGAAAGACGTCGACGGCGACCCCGAGGACAAGCGGAAAGCCGCCCTCGAAGTCGCCGTCGAACTGGTCACCCGGGCCCATGACCCGGGTGCCGCCCAGTAGCGGGGTGGTGTCGCGGTCGAATCAGACCGAGACGCCCTCCTTGTGCAGGTAGTTCACCGGGTTGACCGCGGAACCGTAGTTCGGGGTCGTCCGGATCTCGAAGTGCAGGTGCGGGCCGCTGGAGTTTCCGGTGTTGCCGGAAAGGGCGATCTTCTCGCCCTTGTTCACGTACTCGCCGATGTGCACGTCGATCCGCGACAGGTGCGCGTACTGCGAGTACGTGCCGTTGCTGTGCTTGATCACGATGGCGTTGCCGTACGCGGGACCGTCGCCGCCGCCGTTCGGGCCGGCCTTCACGATGACGCCCTTGTGCGCGGCCTCGACCTTGGTGCCGATCGGCACGGCGAAGTCCTGGCCCGAGTGCTTGTGCGCCCAGCGGCTGCCGTCGTTGCCGAAGCTCGCGCTCAGCTGGTAGTGGTCGACCGGGGTCTCCCAGGCCAGCTTCGCGGCCCGCTTGGCGGCGGCCTTCTTCTTGGCGGCCGCCTTCTTCTTCGCCGCGGCGGCCTTCTTCTTGGCCTCCTCGGCCTTCTTCGCCGCCGCGTGCTTGGCCGCCTTGCCCTGCGCGACCGCCTGCTGGGCGACCGAGTCGGCGGTGGTCGCACTCGCCAGGCTCGCGGTGCCGGTGGTTCCCGTCGTGCCGGCCGCGAACGCAGCGCCCGCACCGAGAACCATCGACGTCCCCAGGCCGGCTGCCACGACGGCGCCACGAACACGGGAAGCGGACGGGCGGCGGGTCTGGAACGTAACGCGCTTCGACATAAGCAGAAAACCTCCGGGATGACGGAACCCGGCGGTGCGCCGGGCTGGCCATACCTTGGTAACCCGGGCCCCCCGATGCACTCAAACCCCCCATCTACGAAGAAAAGCCGTAGTAAGACATCCGGGAATTCACCGCGCCGGGCCTCGTCCCACCCCCGCGGAAGTCGCCGGAAGTCTCCGTCCCGGAACAGGTTTAGCCGCAGCTCTTCCCTGCCCATACCGGACACAGGCCCACCATCCCGGCACTTCCGCCCAAACACGGGTGGGTCCGGCCGGACACCGGGCCGAAGGTCCCGGCCTCGGGTGGGTCGATTTCTCCTAAAGTGCCTAGTAGGCCCCAAAACGCCTGTGCGCCTTGTCACCGGCGGTGGGACCTAGGGCTGTCCGTTTCGGGACCTTCGGCACGGGGCCCTCCGCCGTCCGGGGCGGGGTGCGGGTCCCCTGCGGGGGGCGGTGCCCTGCTTTGGTTGCC
Source organism: Streptomyces sp. A0642 (assembly GCF_004795105.1). GTDB lineage: Bacteria > Actinomycetota > Actinomycetes > Streptomycetales > Streptomycetaceae > Streptomyces. The sequence continues at coordinate 26,369 of NZ_SSBL01000005.1, forward strand.
CTTTTCCGGGGCGCGGGGTTCCGTCCTCAAGCGCCGGACGGGCTTGAGATGCGCGGGTCCCCTGCGGGGTGCGGGGCCCTTGTCGGGGTGCGGCGCCTTGTCTTGGTTGCCCTTGCCCGGGGCGCGGGGTTCCGTCCTCAAGCGCCGGACGGGCTTGGGGTGTGCGGGGCCCCTGCGGGGTGCGGGTGCCCTGGCGGGGTGCGGCGCCTTGTCTTGGTTGCCCTTGGCCGGGGTGCGGGGTTCCGTCCTCAAGCGCCGGACGGGCTTGAGATGCGCGGGTGCTCCGTGCTGCGGAGGCGCCCATGTCCGGTGGGTGGGGGTTCGGGGTCCCTCCGGGGCGTCTCCTCAAACGACGAACGTTCGGCGGGTACGCAGCGGACCCGGGTATCTGTTCGTCGTCCTGCGGGGACTCCCCTGCACGCCCCCGAACCCGCCCGCCGTGCGTCTGCGGCAGTCGCAGGGCCGGTGTGCACACGCAGACGATGCCGGGTGGGGGCGTGCAGGGGAGTCCCCGCAGGAAATGGCGTACGACCCCAGTCGTTTTCCCACCGGGCCGCACATGCCATTTCTGAGGAGTCTCCCCGGAGGGACCCCACCCCCACCCACCGGACAGAGGCGAACACCCGCACAACACGGCGCACCCGCCACCCGGGTCGGTGTTCGTCGTACTGCGGGGACGCCCGAACCCGCCCCGCCGTGCGTCTGCGGCAGGCGATTCACCGGGCGTACAGGCGCGGGACGGCCGGGTGGGGGCGTGCAGGGGAGTCCCCGCAGGAAATGGCGTACGACCCCAGTCCTTTTCCCACCGGGCCGCACACGCCATTTCTGAGGAGTCTCCCCGGAGGGACCCCACCCCCACCCACCGGACAAAGGCGCACACCCGCACAACACCGCGCACCCGCACCACCACAGCCCGTCCGGCGATTGAGGACGGAACCGGCCCGCCGGAGCACCGCCGCCCCGCGGAGCACCCGCACCCCCGCACGGGGACCCGCGCACCGCGCCTCGGACCGACCGAGCGACAGCAAAAAGGTGGCCCCGAACCGGTGTGAACCGGTTCGGGGCCGCCCCTTCGTACGCTCGGGCGCGCTAGGCGCCTGTCACGCTTCCTTCGTCATGTTCGGGCCGGCGCCGCCTGCCGCCTGCTCGATCGGAGGGACGTCGGGCAGAGCCGACTTCTCCTCGCCGCGGAAGGTGAACTTCTGCTCTTCACCCTCGCCCTCGGTACCGACGACCACGATGTGACCGGGGCGCAGCTCACCGAAGAGGATCTTCTCGGAGAGGATGTCCTCGATCTCGCGCTGGATCGTCCGGCGCAGCGGCCGGGCGCCCATCACGGGGTCGTAGCCCTTCTTCGCCAGCAGGGACTTGGCGGCCGGGCTCAGCTCGATGCCCATGTCGCGGTCCCGCAGGCGCTCGTCCACCTTGGCGAGCATGAGGTCGACGATCTGGATGATGTCTTCCTCGGTGAGCTGGTGGAAGACGACCGTGTCGTCGACACGGTTGAGGAACTCGGGCCGGAAGTGCTGCTTGAGCTCTTCGTTGACCTTCGTCTTCATCCGGTCGTAGTTCGTCTTCACGTCGCCCTGGGCGGCGAAGCCCAGGTTGAAGCCCTTGGAGATGTCCCGGGTCCCGAGGTTGGTCGTCATGATGATGACCGTGTTCTTGAAGTCCACGACCCGGCCCTGGGAGTCGGTCAGGCGACCGTCCTCCAGGATCTGGAGCAGGGAGTTGAAGATGTCGGGGTGGGCCTTCTCGACCTCGTCGAAGAGGACGACGGAGAACGGCTTGCGGCGCACCTTCTCGGTGAGCTGGCCGCCCTCCTCGTAGCCCACGTAGCCGGGAGGCGAGCCGAAGAGGCGGGAAACCGTGTGCTTCTCGCTGAACTCCGACATGTCGAGGGCGATCAGCGCGTCCTCGTCACCGAAGAGGAACTCGGCGAGCGTCTTGGACAGCTCGGTCTTACCGACACCGGACGGGCCGGCGAAGATGAACGAGCCACCCGGGCGCTTCGGGTCCTTCAGACCGGCTCGCGTACGGCGGATCGCCTGCGAGAGGGCCTTGATGGCGTCCTTCTGGCCGATGACGCGCTTGTGGAGCTCGTCCTCCATGCGCAGCAGACGGGAGGACTCCTCCTCCGTCAGCTTGAAGACCGGGATGCCGGTGGCGGTGGCGAGGACCTCGGCGATGAGCTCGCCGTCGACCTCGGCCACGACGTCCATGTCGCCGGCCTTCCACTCCTTCTCGCGCTTGGCCTTCGCCGCCAGCAGCTGCTTCTCCTTGTCACGGAGAGACGCCGCCTTCTCGAAGTCCTGGGAGTCGATGGCCGACTCCTTGTCGCGACGCACGCCCGCGATCTTCTCGTCGAACTCGCGGAGGTCCGGCGGCGCGGTCATCCGGCGGATGCGCATCCGGGAACCGGCCTCGTCGATCAGGTCGATCGCCTTGTCCGGCAGGAAGCGGTCCGAGATGTAGCGGTCGGCCAGCGTCGCGGCCTGGACCAGCGCCTCGTCCGTGATGGACACGCGGTGGTGGGCCTCGTAGCGGTCGCGCAGACCCTTGAGGATCTCGATGGTGTGCGGCAGCGACGGCTCCGCGACCTGGATGGGCTGGAAGCGGCGCTCGAGAGCGGCGTCCTTCTCCAGGTGCTTGCGGTACTCGTCGAGCGTGGTGGCGCCGATGGTCTGGAGCTCGCCTCGCGCCAGCATGGGCTTGAGGATGCTCGCCGCGTCGATCGCGCCCTCGGCGGCGCCCGCACCCACCAGGGTGTGGAGCTCGTCGATGAACAGGATGATGTCGCCGCGGGTGCGGATCTCCTTGAGGACCTTCTTCAGGCGCTCCTCGAAGTCACCGCGGTAGCGGGAACCGGCGACCAGCGCACCGAGGTCGAGGGTGTAGAGGTGCTTGTCCTTGAGGGTCTCGGGCACCTCGCCCTTGACGATGGCCTGCGCCAGGCCCTCGACGACCGCCGTCTTACCGACGCCGGGCTCGCCGATGAGGACCGGGTTGTTCTTCGTACGGCGGGACAGCACCTGCATGACCCGCTCGATCTCCTTCTCGCGCCCGATGACCGGGTCGAGCTTGGACTCACGAGCGGCCTGGGTGAGATTCCGGCCGAACTGGTCGAGCACCAGCGACGTGGAGGGCGTGCCCTCCGCGGGGCCGCCCGCCGTGGCCGCCTCCTTGCCGCCCGAGTAGCCGGACAGCAGCTGGATGACCTGCTGGCGCACCCGGTTCAGGTCGGCGCCCAGCTTCACGAGGACCTGGGCGGCGACGCCCTCGCCCTCGCGGATGAGGCCGAGCAGGATGTGCTCCGTGCCGATGTAATTGTGGCCGAGCTGAAGGGCCTCGCGGAGCGACAGCTCCAGGACCTTCTTGGCTCGGGGCGTGAAGGGGATGTGGCCGGACGGGGCCTGCTGGCCCTGACCGATGATCTCCTCCACCTGCTGGCGGACCGCCTCGAGCGAAATCCCGAGGCTCTCCAGGGCCTTAGCGGCGACACCCTCACCCTCGTGGATCAGGCCCAGGAGGATGTGCTCGGTGCCGATGTAGTTGTGGTTGAGCATCCGGGCTTCTTCCTGAGCCAGGACGACAACCCGCCGCGCGCGGTCGGTGAACCTCTCGAACATCGTTAATCGCTCCTCAGAGCGGTCAGGCAGTAAGGGGTCGGTCCCCTCCCTGTCCTTCCGCAGCTTAGTCCCGCAAGCGGGGACCGCTCATTTCAACTGCCGACACCCGATCGATGGCCTCCTGCCCCGAACGCCGACACCTGCTCCAACCCGATGGTGCGAGACGATGTTCCCGCAGGCCAGGCAGATACCTCTTTCGCCTGTACGCCGATGGCGAACGTGAGACGTCCGTGGCTTGCGTGTCGCCCCTCCCCACTAGGGATGTCTTACCCGCAATTACAGACAGTCCATGCGGCGTACGCGGGTTCCCTCCGCTACGGGCGAACATCTTCGTACTCCCGAATGCGCCCGTACGCCCCCAACCCGGACACAGTATGCGTTCGATCAAGGACTCTGCGTAACTCTTGGCAGGCGTCGGGAGTTCTTCCGTCATGACTCCCACCGTCCCCCCTCCCCGCATCGCGCCCCCCGCAGAGCGGGACAGCCGCGCCGACGGCGAGTCACGGGGCACGTGTGCCCGGTGGTACGAGCGGGAGCTCGGCTGGGCAACGGCCGGCAGGGCGCCGGTGCGGCTGCTGACCGGGCTGCGGTTCGACGCGCTCGTCGTCCCCGCGGCCGCCGGTCACGCGGCGTTGCGCCGGGTGGGCCGGACCGGTCCGGTGGCGCTGGCGGGCCGGCGCATGAGCCTGCTGGTCGCACCGGGGAGCGCCGACGAGCTGCCCGGGCTGCTCGACTGGCTGGAGTGGGGCGGGGTCGCTCTGGAACTGACCGCTCTCGGCGCGGGCGGGCGGATCACCGCACCTCCGCCGCCGGGCCGGCCGGGTCCGCCGGGGGCCGCTGTGTGGCTGCGGCCCCCCTGTCCACCGCACGAGCAGGAGGGCGAGCCGGTGTTCCCGGCCCTCTCCGGCTTCGGGAGCAGGGGTGGGGATGCTCCCGATCTCATCCGGCTCGTGGACGCCGTGGCGACGGAATGCCACCGGGCCCGCCTGACGCGCGCCCGGACGGGGAGGTCTCCCCGGCCATCGGCTGATCAGCCGTTGGCCTTCTCGTAAGCCTCACGGATCTCCGCGGGAACGCGGCCGCGGTCATTCACATTGTGGCCGTTCTCGCGGGCCCACTTACGGATCTCCGCCGTGTCCTTGTTGCCGCCGGGAAGGGCACGGCCCTTGCCGCGTCCGGTCGCCGCACGGCCACCGGTACGCCGGCCGCTCTTCGCGTAGGGCTCGAGAAGACTCCGGAGCTTGTCCGCGTTGCTCGTCGTGAGGTCAATCTCGTACGTCTTGCCATCGAGAGCGAACGTGACGGTCTCGTCCGCCTCGCCGCCGTCGAGGTCGTCAACAAGAAGGACCTGAACCTTCTGTGCCACCGGATTTCCTTTCATCGAAAATGGAGTACGCGGAAAGGAAACCGCTTTTCACCGGAAAACACAAACCCCCGGGAGAGGTTCAGGAGCACGAGAAGACGGGAAACGTGCGCGATTCGGACATAGGGATCGGGCTTCTTCCCGCGCTCACAGGTGCAGAAGCATCCGGCTGTTGCCCAAGGTGTTCGGCTTCACGCGTTCGAGACCGAGGAACTCCGCGACTCCCTCGTCATAGGAACGCAGCAGCTCGCTGTAGACATCTCCGTCGACCGGCGTCTCCCCGATCTCCACGAAGCCGTGCTTGGCGAAGAAGGCGACTTCGAAGGTGAGACAGAAAACCCGCCGCACACCCAGCCAACGGGCGGTCTGCAACAACTTGTCCAGGACTTGATGGCCGACTCCGGCGCCCTTGATGCTGTGATCGACCGCGAGAGTACGCACTTCGGCCAGGTCTTCCCACATCACATGCAGTGCGCCGCACCCGATGACCCGGGCGTCCTCGTCCCGTTCGGCGACCCAGAACTCCTGGATGTCCTCGTAAAGCGTCACCGTCGCTTTGTCGAGCAGGATGCCTTCTCGTACGTAGCCGTCGAGGAGACGCCGGACCGCGCCCACATCACTCGTCCTCGCACGGCGGACGGTGATGGCCACGTTTATAACCGACGGATCGGTCTGGAAATCGGTTTGCGGAAGCTCTGAGGACATACCCCGACGCTATCGCCCGGCGTCCGGCCCCGTCTCACCGACCGCTTCGGAGCCTTCACCCGGCCCTTCCGCGCGTCCTTCACCGGCGACTTCGGGGCCTTCACCGTCCGACTGCTCGCCGTCCTCGGGAAGAGTGGGCAGAACGATCCGCATGGCATCCCGGAGCGCTTCCCGCTGCTCGGCCGACATCATCCCGAAGAAGGCGACCAGCGCGGCCGCGGGGTTGTCACTCCGCGACCAGGCTTCGTTCATCAGTGCGGCCGCGTACGCGGCACGGGTGGATACCGCCGTATATCGATATGCGCGGCCGTCCACTTCCCGGCGGACCCAGCCCTTCTGATGGAGATTGTCCATAACCGTCATGACGGTGGTGTAGGCGATGGACCGCTCCTGCTGAAGGTCCTCAAGGACTTCCCGCACGGTGACCGGTCGGTTCCATTGCCAGACCCGCGTCATCACGGCGTCTTCCAGCTCTCCCAATTGGCGGGGCACAGCGTCACCTCAGTGTCGGATGTCTGGAATGACCGGTTATATACACAACAAAAGGGCGCACGGCTCAGCGAGCCGTACGCCCTTCGTACGTGTCGTGCGCGGGGGCGGGGAGGTCAGACCCCGTCGGTGCGCGGTGCCTGCCGGGCCGATTCCGCGCGGCTGATCGCGGCGTCCACGGCCGCGTCCTCCTTGGCCTTGTTCGGCCCGCCCTGGCTCTTGACGATCGTCACGACCAGGCCGATGAAGAAGGCGGCCATCACCACGGGGGGCACGAGCGCGGATACGTAGTCCATGGCATCCAGAGTAGCGAGCCCGGCCGCGTCCACCGCGGCGCCCTACCCCGCGGCGCGTTGCTGGGGCGGCGGGACCGGTCGGCGGCGTGGCGGGAAGACCTCGGAGGGCTTCGGCGCTGGGCGTTCGGACGGGGCGGGCGGACGGGCCGGGGCCGCCGGGGCCGCCGGGGCCTTCGGCTTCTCGGGTTCCGCCGCGCGGCCGCCGGGCAGGGCGAGCAGCCGGCTGCGGGGCGCGGGCGCGGTGGCGGGCACCGCGCGACCGGCGAGACGGGCCCGCACCGAACGCTCGGCGAGCACCTGGCAGCGATCCAGGAGCGCCGCGGCGACCGGGCCGCCGCGCAGGGCGCGCAGCGCGGCGAGGTCTTCGGGCCGGGGGTCGTACCCGGCGGCCAGGGCGTCCTGGAGGCGCTCCAGGTAGCCGCTGAGGGAACCGGGAAGGGCGTTGCGGTAGCGGGCGAGGTCGGCGAGGAGGAAGGCGCGCAGCCGTCCGGCCTCACCGACGGCCTCGTCGACGGCGCCCGCCAGCCGCAGGCAGTCCTGGACGTCCTCGTCGGGCAGGGGCGCGGGATGGAGGGCGATGGCGAGGGCACGGCGGAGCACGCGCAGCTCGTCCGCGCTGAACGCCATACCGCCGCGTGATCCGTAGGGCGTGGGCATAGCGCGACAATACGTGCTAAAGGGACAAAATCCGCTTAACTGGCCATCGGCGGCGCGGCGGCTCCGGTGAGCCGCCGCGCGGGGAACGTCCCGGTCGGGCCGCGCGTCGGCTACAGACGCGACACGTTGCGCTCGTAGACCAGGCGCAGCCCGATGAGCGTGAGCCAGGGCTCGTGCTCGTCGATGACGGAGGACTCGCCCAGCACCATCGGAGCAAGGCCGCCCGTCGCGATGACCGTGACGTCGTCCGGGTCGGCGGCCAGCTCCTTCTTCATGCGTCCGACGACCCCGTCGACCTGGCCGGCGAAACCGTAGATGATGCCCGCCTGCATGGCCTCGACGGTGTTCTTGCCGATCACGCTGCGGGGCCGGGCCAGCTCGATCTTGCGCAGCTGCGCCCCCTTGACGCCGAGCGCCTCGACCGAGATCTCGATGCCGGGAGCGATGACCCCGCCGGTGTACTCGCCACGGGCGGAGACGGCGTCGAAGGTGGTGGCCGTGCCGAAGTCGACGACGATCGCCGGGCCGCCGTACAGGTCGACGGCGGCGACCGCGTTGATGATGCGGTCGGCGCCGACCTCCTTCGGGTTGTCCATCAGGATCGGCACCCCGGTCTTGATGCCCGGCTCGACGAGGACGGCGGGGACGTCGCCGTAGTAGCGCCGGGTCACCTCGCGCAGCTCGTGCAGGACGGCCGGCACGGTGGAGCAGATCGCGATGCCCTCGATGCCGTCGCCCAGCTCCATGCCCAGCAGCGGGTGCATGCCCATCAGGCCCTGGAGCAGCACCGCGAGCTCGTCCGCGGTGCGGCGTGCGTCGGTGGAGATGCGCCAGTGCTCGACGATCTCCTCGCCGTCGAACAGTCCGAGGACCGTGTGGGTGTTGCCGACGTCGATGGTGAGCAGCATCAGACGCCGGCCTCGTCGGTGTCGCGGAAGTCCAGGCCGATGTCGAGGATCGGCGAGGAGTGGGTCAGCGCGCCGACGGCCAGGTAGTCCACCCCGGCCTCCGCGTAGGCGCGGGCGGAGTCCAGGGACAGCCGGCCCGAGGACTCCAGGACCGCGCGGCCGCCGACGAGCGCGACGGCCTCGGCGGTCTGCTCGGGGGTGAAGTTGTCCAGCAGGATCAGATCGGCGCCGGCGTCCAGGACCTCGCTGACCTGCTCCATCGTGTCGACCTCGACCTCGATCGGCACGTCCGGGAACTGCTCCCTGACGCGCTTGAAGGCCTCGGCGACCCCGCCCGCGGCGATCACGTGGTTGTCCTTGACCAGCGCGGCGTCGGACAGCGACATCCGGTGGTTGACTCCGCCGCCGCAGCGCACCGCGTACTTCTCCAGGGCGCGCAGGCCCGGAGTCGTCTTGCGGGTGTCGCGGACCTGGGCCTTCGTGCCCTCCAGCACATCGGCCCAGGCGCGGGTGGCGGTCGCGATGCCGGAGAGCCGGCACATCAGGTTCAGCGCGCTGCGCTCACCGGTGAGCAGGTCGCGGGTGCGGGTGGTGACGGTCAGCAGCTTCTGGCCGGGGACGACGCGGTCGCCGTCCTCGACATGCCGCTCGACCTCGAAATCGTCCGTGCAGACGATCGAGAGCACGGCCTCGGCGACGCGCAGACCGGCCACGACACCCGCCTCACGGGCGGTGAAGTCGCCGGTGGCCACCGCGTCCTCGGCGACCGTGGCGACCGTCGTGACGTCCACGCCGCCGTCGAGGTCCTCCTCGATGGCGACGTGCGCGACGTCCTCGACGGTGACCGGGTCGAGGCCCGCGTCGGCGAGGAGCCGGGCGAGGGCCGGATCCAGACCGCACTCCAGGGCGTCCAGCTCGTAGCCGTCCTCCCCGCCGCAGCCGCAGGCGTCCCCGCAGCCGCCCGCGGCAGGTGCGGGCGCGCCGATCTGGATCAGCGGTACGTCCACGGGTGTGGGGCGCGGATTCTCTTCGGGCGTGCTCACGGTTACGGCTCCTCGGGAGTGGGGTGGGTGGTGCCTGTCGCTGCGCAGTCTGCTGCCCCGGACGGCCGGACGGGCCCGAACGCCTGGGTATCCGTCCGACGGAGGACGAGCTGCCGGTCCGGAGTGAGACGGACGACGAGGTGGCGGCGCCAGTTCTCGTCGTCGCGCTCGGGCCGGTCCTCGCGCCAGTGGCAGCCGCGCGTCTCCTCGCGGCTGCGGGCGGCGGCGACCAGGACCCGGGAGACCAGGAGGAGGTTGGTGACCTCCCAGGCCTCGACCCCCGGCACGGCGACCTTCGGCTCGGCGGCCCCGGCCTTCAGGAACGCGCTGCGGTGCAGGTCCTCCAGCTCCTCGGCGGCCCTGGCCAGGCTGTCAGCCGAACGCAGCACACCGGCGCCGCGGGTCATGATGCGCTGGATCGTGCCCCGGGCCTCGGGGGACATCAGCGGGGAGGGCACGGGGTGCGTGGCGACGGCCTCGCCCGCACGGGGCCTCTCCTCGATGACGTCGGCCGCGATCCGCTCGGCGAAGACGAGGCCTTCGAGGAGCGAGTTGGACGCGAGGCGGTTCGCGCCGTGCACGCCGGTGCAGGCGACCTCACCGCACGCGTACAGACCGGGCACGGTCGTACGGCCCCGGAGATCGGTCCGGATGCCGCCGGAGGCGTAGTGCGCGGCGGGGGCGACCGGGATCGGTTCGGTGACCGGGTCGATGCCGTGGGAGCGGCAGGCAGCCAGGATGGTGGGGAAGCGCTGCTCCCACATCTCGGCGCCGAAGTGGCGGGCGTCGAGGTACATGTGCTCGGTGCCGTGGAGCTGCATCTGGCGGGTGATGGCCTTGGCGACGATGTCGCGCGGGGCCAGCTCCGCCAGCTCGTGCTGCCCCAGCATGAAGCGCGTGCCGTGGGCGTCGACGAGGTGGGCGCCCTCGCCCCGTACCGCTTCCGAGACGAGCGGCTGCTGGCCCTCGGAGTCGGAGCCGAGGAAGAGCACCGTGGGGTGGAACTGGACGAACTCCAGGTCCGAGACCTCGGCGCCGGCCCGCAGCGCCAGGGCCACGCCGTCGCCGGTGGAGACCGGCGGGTTGGTGGTGGCGGAGAAGACCTGGCCCATGCCGCCGGTCGCCAGGATGACCGCGGGGGCGTTGACCGCGCCGACGCCGTCGTGCTGGCCCTCGCCCATGACGTGCAGGGTGACGCCGGCGGTACGGCCTTCGGCGTCGGTGAGCAGGTCGAGCACGAGGGCGTTCTCGACGGTGTGCAGGGCGGCTTCGCGGACGGCTTCGACCAGAGCGCGGGAGATCTCCGCACCGGTCGCGTCGCCGCCCGCGTGGGCGATGCGCCGGCGGTGGTGGCCGCCCTCACGGGTCAGCGCGATGGCGCCGTCGTCGGTGGTGTCGAAGTGGGCGCCGGTGCCGATCAGCCGGCGCACGGCGTCGGGGCCCTCGGTGACGAGGGTGCGGACCGCCGCCTCGTCGCAGAGGCCGACGCCGGCGACCAGGGTGTCTTCCAGGTGCTGTTCGGGGGTGTCCCCCTCGCCGAGCGCGGCCGCGATGCCGCCCTGCGCCCACCGGGTGGAGCCGTCGTCGAGGCGGGCCTTGGTGACGACGACGGTGGCGAGTCCGGCGGCGGCGCAGCGCAGCGCGGCGGTGAGTCCGGCCACGCCGGAGCCGACGACCACGACATCGGCGTCGATGGACCAGCCGGGGGCGGGGGCGGTCAGCCGTATTCCGGTCACGTGATGGCTCCGAAGGTCAGCGGGATGTTGTCGATGAGGCGGGTGGCGCCCACCCGCGCGGCGACGGCGAGGATCGCGTCTCCCGCGGTGCGGTCGTCGGGGATCTCGGTGAAGTCCGCCGGGTCCACGAGCGCCAGGTAGTCGAGGTCGAGCGGGGGCTGCTCGGCCGCCGCGTCGTCCAGGACCGCGCGGGCCGCGGCGCGCACGGCGGCGGGGCCCTTGTCGGGGCGGGCCCGGGCGACCGCCTGGGCGTCGGCCGCGAGCCTGGCCTCGCCGAGCCGGGTGAGACCGGCCGCCCGGCCCTCCGTCGCGCCCGCCGTCGTCCGCGCGCGGGCGTGCAGGGCCTGCTGGGCGGCGAGCCGGTCACGGGCCGCGAACAGGGCCCGGGACAGGGCGAGCGCGGTGTGCCGCTCGTAGGGGTCGAGGAAGCGGTTGCGGCTGGAGAGCGCGAGGCCGTCGGCCTCCCGGACCGTCTCCACGCCCACGATCTCCACGGGGAAGTTCAGATCGCGCACCATCCGGCGGATGAGCGCCAGCTGCTGGGCGTCCTTCTGCCCGAAGAACGCGGCATCGGGGCGGGTGAGGTGGAGCAGTTTGGCGACGACGGTGAGCATGCCGTCGAAGTGCCCCGGGCGGGAGGCGCCTTCGAGCCGCTCCCCCATCGGGCCCGCGGAGATCCGGACCTGGGGTTCACCCCCGGGGTAGACCTCGTCGACGGAGGGCGCGAAGACCACGTCGGCGCCGGCTTCGGCGGCCACGGCGAGATCGGCGTCCAGGGTGCGCGGGTAGCGGTCGAGGTCGGCCGCCTCCCCGAACTGGAGCGGGTTGACGAAGACGGTGACGACGACCTGGCCGGCCGGTCCGACCGCCGCACGCGCGGTCCGGATCAGGGAGGCATGGCCCTCGTGGAGGGCGCCCATCGTCATGACGACCGCCCGTTCGGCCCGGTCGCCCTCGGGGGCGTACCCCGCCAGTTCGGCGGCCGTACGGAGCAGGGTGGCGGCGGCTGCGGTCATCGGGACTCCTCCGGTCCGGCACCGGTGCTGCCGGGAGCGGCCGATCCGTCGGCCAGGACGCCGAGCAGAGCCTCGGCGGACTCCGGCTTGAGCATGCCGTGGGCGAGCGCGCGGTCGGCGGTGGCGCGGGCCATCGCGACGTACCCGGCCACGGTCTGCGGGGCGTGGGCGCGCAGCTCGCCGATGTGCGCGGCGACCGTGCCCGCGTCGCCCCGGGCCACCGGGCCGGTCAGGGCGGCGTCACCGGAGCGCAGCGCGTTGTCCAGGGCGGCGCCGAGCAGCGGGCCGAGCATCCGGTCGGGGGCGGTGACGCCCGCCGTGCGCAGCAGCTCCATCGACTGGGCGACCAGCGTGACCAGGTGGTTCGCGCCGAGGGCGAGAGCCGCGTGGTAGAGCGGCCGGGACTCCTCGGCGATCCACTCGGGTTCGCCGCCCATCTCGATGACCAGCGCCTCGGCGGCGAGCCGCAGCTGCTCGGGGGCGGTCACCCCGAAGGAGCAGCCGGCCAGCCGCTGGACGTCCACGGAGGTGCCGGTGAAGGTCATCGCCGGGTGCAGGGCCAGGGGCAGGGCGCCGGCCCGCAGTGCGGGATCCAGCACCTTCGTCCCGTACCGCCCCGAGGTGTGGACGATCAGCTGGCCCGGGCGGACGGCACCGGTCTCGGCGAGGCCCTCGACGAGCCCGGGCAGGGCGTCGTCGGGCACCGTCAGCAGGACCAGCTCCGCGCGCGCGAGGACCTCGGCGGGCGGTACCAGCGGGACGTCGGGGAGCAGGGCGGCGGCGCGGCGCACCGAGGCGTCGGAGACGCCCGACACGGCGACCGGGCGGTGCCCGGCGAGCGCCAGGGAGGCGGCGAGGGCGGGCCCGACGCGGCCGGCGCCCACGACGCCGACGGTGAGCCGGGCGGGGCGGTCCCTCGCGTCGAGGGGCTCCTTGTGGGTGGTTGCATTCACGCGGCGGTGGCCTTCCGTTCCAGTCCGCGGGGGGTACCGGACGACTTCTCTGCATGCTACGCCAGCGCCCGGCCCGGACCCCGGGCTGTCCACAGCCTGTGGACGGACCCGGCCGCACCTCAACCGCCGGGCGCCCGGCCGGCGAACCGGCCCGGCCGGCGATCGAGGGCGGAACCGGCGCGGGCCCGCGCCGCTCCCTGGGAGTGCGGGCCCGGGCCCGCGGCCGGGGGCGGCGTCCGTAACCCTGTGGGCAGGGGCTGCGTTCTGCGTGATGATCGTCCCATGGCAGACACGAACGAGCAGGTGCGCGACGAGGCGACGGACGGACCGCAGGTCCCCGCCGGACACGGGGACGAGGAGGCCGATCAGCAGCGGCTGCGCCGCATCGCCGCGTGGCGGCAGGCCGAGCGGACGCTCTCCCGCTCGGCGGTGGACCGCTCGCTCGGCGAGCAGCTGGCAGCGCTGACCGCGGGCGCGGCCACGGTCACCGACACCGGCCGGCCCGCCGACATCTACGGCAACGGCATCGTCGCCGAGCTGGAGGAGCGCATCGCCGGAGTGCTGGGCACCGAGGCCGCCGCGTTCTTCCCCACCGGGACGATGGCGCAGCAGGTCGCGCTGCGCTGCTGGGCCGGGCGCACCGGCAACCCGACGGTGGCCCTGCATCCGCTCGCCCACCCCGAGATGCACGAGCGCGGCGCCCTGTCCGCGGTCAGCGGGCTGCGCACGGTCCACCCGACGGCCGAACCCCGGCTGCCCACGGCCGACGAGGTCCGCGACTTCGCGGAGCCGTTCGGCACCTTGATGCTGGAGCTGCCGCTGCGTGACGCGGGCTTCGTCCTGCCCACCTGGGAGGAGCTGGAGGCCGTCGTGGCGGCGGCCCGTGAGCGCGACGCGGTGGTGCACTTCGACGGCGCGCGGCTGTGGGAGTGCGCCTCCCGTTTCGGGCGTGGACTGCCGGAGATCGCGGCGCTGGCGGACAGCGTGTACGTCTCCTTCTACAAGACCCTCGGGGGGATCTCCGGGGCGGCGCTCGCCGGCTCGGCCTCGCTGATCGAGGAGGCCCGCACCTGGCGGCACCGGTACGGCGGTCAGCTCTTCCAGCAGTTCCCGGCGGCGCTCGCCGCCCTGATCGGCCTGGACCGGGAGCTGCCGAAGCTGCCGTCGTACGTGGCGCAGGCGAAGGTGGTGGCCGCGGCCCTGGCCGAGGGGTTCGCGGAGGCCGGCGCCGGGTGGTTCCGGGTGCACCCGGAACCGCCGCACACGCACCAGTTCCAGGTGTGGCTGCCCTACCCGGCGGACGTGCTCAGGGAGGCGTCCGTGCGCCAGGCGGAGGAGACCGGCGTCGCGCTGTTCCGTCTGTGGCACCCGGCCGCCGCGGGCCCGCCCGGGGTGTCGTTCACCGAGGTCACGGTGTCGGAGGCGGGCCTGGAGTGGACGGCTGCGGAGGTGCGCGCGGCCGTGGCGGAGTTCATGAAGCGGGTGACCGCGCAGGCGTGACGCCGGGCGCCCGCCCCTCCCGGTTCCGGATTGACGCCCGCCGTCAATCCGGAACCGGGACATCGCCGCCGTCCCGCACCATGGGCGGGTGAGCGTAACCATCGACATCGCGGGCCTCGGCCCGGAGCACATCGCCTTCGAGACCTCCCCCCTCGCCGAGCTCGGCCTCGCCCTGCACGCGCTCTCCGAACCGGGACACCACCCGGGGCTGCACGGCTGGGCGACGGCCACGGCCACCGCGCTGGAGCCCGATCTGGCCGACCGGCTGCTCGAAGCGGAATTCCTCTGGCGGAACTCGTTCTCGGACGTCTTCATGCCGTTCGCCGGCATCCGGGGCGGCGACGGCAGGACGGGCGCCGACCTCGCCGAGGACCTGGACATCCTGGACCGGCTGGACGACGAGCGGTTCGTCACGGCGGCCCTGGAGTTCACCTGCACCAGCCTCTACGGGGCCGGTGCGCCCTCGCCGCTCAGCGACCCCGGCATGCGCGCCCGGGCCCTGGACATGGCGGCGGCGCGGGGTGCGCGGCAGACGGAGTTCACCCAGCGGCTGCTCGCCGATCCCGCCTCCGTGCGCCGCTGGATCCGGCGCCTGTTCGAGGACTGCGACGAGGCCTTCTTCGCGGACACCTGGCGGCGCGTGCGGGTCCAGCTGGTGGCCGACGCCCGGCACAAGACGGACATGCTGCGCCGCAAGGGGATCGCCGAGTCGCTGCGCGCGGTGTCCGCCGCGCTGGCGGTCGACGAGGACGTGAAGCGGATCAGCGTCGACAAACTCGCCGAGGGCTCGACCGACGCCACCGACCCGGCCGTCGGCGCCGGACTCACGCTCATCCCGACGAGTTTCGGCTGGCCCCATCTGATGGTGCTGCACGCCCCCGGCTGGCGACCGGTGATCCACTACCCCGTCCACCGGCCCGAACTGCCCGCCCCCGCCTCCGTCGAACAGCTCCAGCTGCGGATGGAGGCGCTGGCCCACCCGATGCGGATGCGGCTGTGCCGCAACATCGCCCGCTCGCCGTACACGACGGGGGAACTCGCCGACACGAACGGCATCACCGCCCCCGAGGTCTCCCGCCACCTCACGGTGCTCAAGCGGGCGGGGCTGGTCACGACGAGGCGCCGCGGCCGTTACGTACTGCACCAGCTGGACCTGACCGTGGTGGCGCGGCTCGGCAGCGACTTCCTGGAGGGCATCCTGCGCTGAGCCGGGGCGGCCCCGGTCCCGTCAGTCGAACCTGATGTGCCGGATGCCCGTCCAGGCCCGCCGCACCCGGTGCCGCAGCGCGCTGTCCGTGTCCGGCAGGAGGGTGAGGCCGGCCGACGCGGCGATCCGGTCGGCGACCTGGGGGACCGTCAGCCGGTCGGTACGGATGTGCTCGGCGAACTCCGGAGCCACGAGCCGGTCCAGGCAGTGGTCCAGTTTCGCGACGGCGAAGCTCTCGCGCCGGGCGGTCGGCCCGAGTCCGCGTTCCCGCAGGCGCCTCAGCACCGTCGCACGCTCGGCGAGCAGGGCGAAGTGGTGCACCGCGTGGCCGTCCTCGCGGAGCCGCCCCACGATCTCCGCGAAATAACCGGCATCGACCAGGGTCATCGGGGCGATGACCGTGCCGGGATGCCCGTCCAGGGTGAGCGTGAGCATGTCGTACACCCCCTGCCGCCAGACCGGCAGATCCTGGAAGTCCCCGCGCAGCGCGGGCGGCAGCATCCGGTGCAGCCCGAAGCCGACGTGCTCCGGATCGCAGACCACACTGCCGGGCAGCCGCCGCTTCAGCTCGTAGGCCGTCTGCGTCTTGCCGCCGCCGAACGGGCCGTTGACCCACACCAGTGCGCCCACCGCTCAGCCCGTCCCGCCTCCGGCGCGCACCAGCCCGGTCTCGTACGCGAGGACGACGACCTGCACCCGGTCGCGCAGGCCCAGCTTGGTCAGGATGCGGCCGACGTGCGTCTTCACGGTCGCCTCGGAGAGCACCAGCCGGCCCGCGATCTCACCGTTCGACAGGCCCTGGGCGACCAGGAGCATCACCTCGCGTTCGCGTTCGGTGAGCTTGGCGACGTCCTTGTGCTGCGGCTCGGCCGTGCCGCTGGGCAGCAGCGGCGAGAAGCGGTCGAGCAGCCGCCGGGTGGTGGACGGGGCGACGACGGCGTCGCCGCTGTGCACGGAACGGATCGCGGCGAGCAGTTCCCCCGGCGGCACGTCCTTGAGCATGAAGCCGCTGGCCCCTGCCTTCAGCCCCGAGAAGGCGTACTCGTCGAGGTCGAACGTCGTCAGGATGAGCACCTTGGGGGCGTCGGGCTGGGCGCAGATGCGGCGGGTGGCCTCGACGCCGTCCAGCCGGGGCATGCGGACGTCCATCAGGACCACGTCGACGGCGGTGGAGCGGAGGTTCTCGATCGCCTCCGCACCGTCGCCGGCCTCGGCGACGACCTCCATGTCGGGCTGCGCGGCGAGCACCATCCGGAAGCCGGTGCGCAGCAGCGCCTGGTCGTCGACGAGCATCACGCGGATCGCCATGGGGTCCCTGTCTCCTGTTCGTTCTGCGGCCGGCCGTCTCTCAACCGGCCGAAGGCCTCAGTCGGCGGCCTTGAGCGGCAGCAGCGCGCTGATCCGGAATCCGCCGCCGGGACGCGGGCCGGCGTCCAGTGTGCCGCCGACCATGCCCACCCGTTCGCGCATACCGATCATGCCGTGGCCCGCGCCGTCGGCGCCGCCGTCCTCGTACAGTTCATGCGCCGCGCCCCGGCCGTCGTCCTCCACCAGCAGACCGAGCCCGTCGTCGAAGTAGACCAGCCGCACGCTGGCCCCGGCGTTCGGCCCCCCGTGCTTGCGGGTGTTGGTCAGCGCCTCCTGCACGATGCGGTACGCCGTCAGCTCCACTCCGCTGGGCAGCGAGCGCGGGGTGCCCTCGACCTTGAAGTCGACGGCCAGTCCGGCCGTTCTGACCTGCTCGATCAGGTCCTCGATCTGCTCGACGTCGGGCTGCGGGACGTACTCCCCCGTCTCCGGGGCGTCCCCCGTGCGCAGCACACCGAGCAGCCGCCGCATCTCCGCGAGCGCCTGCCTGCCGGTGCCGGAGATGGTCTCCAGCGCCTGCCGGGCCTGGTCGGGGGCCGTGTCCATCACATAGGCGGCCCCGTCCGCCTGCACCACCATCACGGAGACGTTGTGCGCGACCACGTCGTGGAGTTCGCGGGCGATACGGGCCCGCTCGGCGGCCACCGCGACCTTCGACTGCGCCTCGCGCTCCCGCTCCAGCCGGGCGGCACGCTCCTCCAGTTGGTCGAAGTAGGCCCGCCGCGTCCGCATCGAGTCGCCGAGCACCCAGGCGAGGACGAACGGCACCGTCATCACGACGACGACGAACACCGATTCCGCCCAGCCGCGCGGCGCCCCCTCCTGGTCCGGCCAGCGGAGCTGGGAGAGGGCCGCCGCACTCAGGCTGCAGACCAGGGCGAGCCGGGACGCCCAGCGTTCGCCGAGGGTGGCCACGGTGAAGGTGATCACCAGCATGGCGAAGTTCGCGACGGTCGGTCTGACCCCGAAGGCCAGCTGGGCCACGCCCATCCCGATGGCGAGCAGCAGCATCTTCTCGGGCGCGCGCCGGCGCAGGGCGACGACGAGGCAGAGACCGATGACGATCGGCACCACGGCGACGCGCGACGCGCGGCCGCCGTGCCCGGCGCCGCCGACCACGATCGTCATGCCGGAGATCCCGAGGAGGAAGACAGCCCAGAAGCTGTCGACGCCCGTCGGGTGTCTGCGGATGAAGTCGTAGAGGCGCTGCACGTAACCCAGCGTAGGGAAGGCCAAGGGGGGCGTGGGTCAGCCGGAGGGCCGATCCAGGTCCGGAGACCGTACTCCCCAAGGTGGAGACTTGGGAACGTGACGGATGAGTGGCGTGGGTGGCAGGAGGCGGCCGAGACCGCTTTGTACGGAGACGGGGGGTTCTACCGGAGCCCCGAGGGGCCTGCGGGACATTTCCGCACCTCGGTCCACGCCTCCCCGCTGTTCGCCGCGGCCGTCGCCCGGCTGCTGGTCAGGACGGCCGCGGAACTGGGCACGCCGGGCGTCGACCTGGTGGATCTGGGGGCGGGGCGCGGAGAGCTGTTGACGGGGGTGCTCGCCGCGCTGCCGGCCGAGGGCGGGGAGGGCCTCACGGTACGGGCGTACGCCGTGGAGCTCGCCGCCCGTCCTCCCGGCCTCGACCCACGGGTGCGGTGGTGTGCGAAGCCGCCGCACGGGGTGCGCGGACTGCTGTTCGCCAACGAGTGGCTGGACAACGTGCCGGTGCCGGTCGCCGAGACGGACGCGGACGGCGTCGAACGGTACGTCCTCGTGCGGACGGCGGACGGCGCGGAGCGGCTGGGCGAACCGGTGGGCGGCGCGGACGCGCGCTGGCTGCGCCGCTGGTGGCCGTCGGCGGGGCCGGGCAGCAGGGCCGAGATCGGCCGCCCGCGCGACGAGGCGTGGGCGGGTGCGGTGGCCACCCTGTCCGCCGGGCTCGCGGTGGCGGTGGACTACTGCCACGTACGGGAGGAGCGTCCGCCGTTCGGCACGCTGACCGGGTTCCGGGCGGGGCGGGAGGTGCGGCCGGTGCCGGACGGCAGCTGCGACCTGACCGCGCACGTGGCGCTGGACGCGTGCGCGGCGGCGGGAGGGCCGGGCGCGGAGATCCGCACCCAGCGCGAGGCGCTGCGGGAGCTCGGCGTCAGCGGGGAGCGCCCGCCGCTGTCCCTGGCGTCGCGAGACCCGGCCGGATACGTGCGGGCCCTGGCGTCGGCGGGCCAGGCCGCGGAGCTCACGGCCCGGGGCGGCCTGGGCGACTTCGGCTGGCTGACACAACGCGTCCCGGGCCCGCCCCGCGATTGACGAGCGGGGTCCGGAACCGGCCCCGTCCAGCCCGCCCGGCGATTCAGGAGCGGGGTGTGAGCCGGTCCCGCCCAGCCCCTCCGGCGATTCAGGTGCGGGGTCCGGGGCGGAGCCCCGGGGCGCCGGGCCGCAGGCAATACTGTCCCCCATGACGGAGACGACAGTCGGCATCGGCGGCGCGGCGGAAAGCACCGACATGGTGCTCAACATCGGCCCCCAGCACCCCTCCACGCACGGCGTGCTCCGTCTGCGCATCGTCCTGGACGGCGAACGCATCCAGCACGCCGAGCCGGTCATCGGCTACATGCACCGCGGCGCGGAGAAGCTCTTCGAGGCCCGCGACTACCGGCAGATCGTGATGCTCGCCAACCGCCATGACTGGCTGTCGGCGTTCTCCAACGAACTGGGCGTCGTGATGGCGGTCGAGCGGATGCTCGGCATGGAGGTGCCGGAGCGCGCGGTCTGGACGCGCACCCTGCTCGCCGAACTGAACCGGGTCCTCAACCACCTGATGTTCCTGGGCTCGTACCCGCTGGAACTCGGCGGGATCACCCCGGTGTTCTACGCGTTCCGGGAGCGCGAGGAGCTCCAGGCCGTGATGGAGGAGGTCTCCGGCGGCCGGATGCACTACATGTTCAACCGGGTCGGCGGCCTCAAGGAGGACCTCCCGGCGGGCTGGCTCGGCCGTGCCCGGGACGCCGTCGCCTCGGTCCGTTCCCGGATGGACGTGTACGACAAGCTGGTGCTCGGCAACGAGATCTTCCGGGGCCGTACGCGCGGAGTGGGCGTCCTGTCGGCCGAGGCCGTGCACGCCTACGGGGTGTCCGGGCCGATCGCCCGCGCCTCGGGCGTCGATTTCGACCTGCGGCGCGACGAGCCGTACCTGGCGTACGGGGAGCTCCAGGACACCCTGAAGGTCGTCACCCGGACCGAGGGCGACTGCCTGGCCCGCTTCGAGTGCCTGCTGGACCAGACGCACAACGCGCTGGACCTGGCGGACGCCTGCCTGGACCGGATGGCGGACCTCGCGCCCGGCCCGATCAACCAGCGGCTGCCCAAGGTCCTGAAGGCCCCCGAGGGCCACACCTACGCCTGGACGGAGAACCCGCTCGGCGTCAACGGCTACTACCTGGTGTCCAAGGGCGAGAAGACCCCGTACCGGCTGAAGCTGCGCTCCGCCTCGTTCAACAACATCCAGGCGCTGACCGAACTGCTGCCGGGGACGCTCGTCGCCGACATGGTGGCGATTCTCGGCTCGCTGTTCTTCGTCGTCGGCGACATCGACAAGTAGCCGGCCGCCGGCGCCCGTACCGGCCCGCCCGCCCCTGTCCGCGCTCCCGCCCTACGAGATCGCGCTGCGCAGCTCCGCCACGTCCAGCTGCTCGGTCTCGTCGTGGGCGGTCAGGTCGATGACCTTGCCGACGGCCCGGTTCTCCGCCGTGCCGGTGCGGTGCGCGGCCAGCGCCTCCTCGCCCACCACATCGGCGAGGTCCTCGTTCTGCACGGACTCGATCGCGGCATGCGCCTTCTGCGTACCGAAGAAGTCGAAGCTGCCCTGCGGCACGAGGTGGCGGCGGGACGCCGCGTACGGCACGACCGCGCTGGCGGCCGGAACCGGGCGCGGGGAGGGCAGGGCCTGAGAGGGCAGAGCCTGGGAGGGCCGGGTCGCGGGCAGGGCGGCCTGCGGACGGCGGTGCTGCTCGGCGTCCGCACCGGCTGACGGTGCGGGCGGGGCCGCGGCGTGCTTGCCCTGCGGCTCCTCCGTCTCGCGGGCCCGCTCCGCCAGATCGCGCTTCCGGGCCTGCTCGGCCGTGCGCCGCGCCTCCTGGAGCGCCCGGTTGCGCGAGAGGTCGTCGAGCGCCTGGGCGGCGCGCAGATACGCGGCCGGGGTGGGGGTGCTGCGCGCGGCGGGCAGTTCGCGGGGCGGCGCGGCCGCCTCCAGCGTGAGCTGCCGACGGCTCTCCAGCACACTGGCGCGCTCGGTCTCGGCGTTGGCGTACCGGCGCAGGAGTGCGGCGTGCTCGCCGCGCAGCCCGGCGAGCTCCACGCGCTTGCGGCGCAGCTTCGTCTCCAGGCGGGCGCGCAGCTCGCGCGACTCCTCCAGATCGGCTTCCAGTTCCGCCACGCGTTCCTCGGCACGCCATTCGTCACTGGCGCGGGCACGCGTCAGTTCCGCGACGCGACGGCCCGCCTCCCGGTCCCAGCTGCGCATCAGATACGCGCCGGTGACGGCGGCGGCCGCCGCGGCGGCGACGAGTGCGCGCAGGACCAGCGGCTCGGCGAGCAGCCAGGCTCCCGCGGCACAGAGCGCCGCTGCTCCGGCGACGGCCGAAGGCGGAAGGATTCTGTGCAGAGGTGGCGAATGGCGATGGCGTCCACGTGGCATGGCCTGAAATTTACCGTGCGTACGGTCCGCTTGGGGGGCCGCCCGGCAATCTGTTCCCGGGGAGTTACCTGACGGCCCCTGAACCCCTCATTCCGGCCTTGCGTTACTTCTTGATCAGCCCTTTCGACTCCAGGTATTCCTTGGCCACATCGGCGGGCTTGGCGCGCTCGGCGTCGACCTTGCGGTTCAGCTCCGCCAGATCCTGGGTGGTGAGGGCGGCGGTGAGCTCGGCGAGCGCGTCGGCGATGTCCTGGGCCCCGGCGTCCTTGGCATTGAGGACGGGCAGCACGTTGTCCGCGTTCTGGAGCTTCTTGTCGTCCTCCAGGAGAACCAGACCGAAGGGGTCCAGCACCGCGTCCGTGGTGGTGGTGAGGACGAGCTGGTCCTTGCCGTCCTTGACCGCCTGCTTGGACTGCGGGGTGCCGACTCCCGAGGGGTCGACCCCGGTGACGTCGATGCCGTACGTCTTCTTCAGCCCGGGTGCGCAGAAGGGCCGCACCTCGCACTCGTCACCCGCCGCGATCTTCACCTTGATCTTGGAGGCGCCGAGATCCGAAAGCGTCTTGAGCTTGTTCTTGCCGGCGAATTCCTTGGTGACCGCGAACGCGTTCTGGTCCACGGCCTGTCCGGCCGGCAGCACCTTCAGGCCGCGCGGAGTGGCGAGCTTCTCCAGGGCGGCGACCGTGGCCGCGACGTCACCGGAGGCGACGGGCTTCGACGCGGCCGCCTTCGCCCCGTTCGCCTTCGCGTTGAGGAATTCGGCGATCGTCGCCGCGTATTCCGGTACGACGTCGATCTCGCCCTTCTCCAGGGAGGGTTCGTAGAGTTCACGGTTCTTCACCGTGGTGACCGACGTGCTGTATCCGGCGTCGGCCAGGACTCCCGCGTACAGCTGCGCGAGCACCTTGGACTCGGTGAAGGCGGCGGCGCCGACGACCAGTGAGCCCTTCTTGCCCGCATCCTTGTCCCCGGCGGACGCGGCGGATCCGCCCTTGTCCTTCTCCAGGCTGTCGCCGCCGCAGGCGGCGAGCGAGCCCGCGAGCGCGACGATGCCGATGACCGCGCCGGCTATGCGCGAGGTCCTGCTCATGATGTTCTCCGTCCACGGCAACGAGGCCATATGCGATAGGCGTTATCGGTTCGATGGGCCGGCCCGGCGCTCATGCCGTCCGGCGGCGGCGCAGCGGTGACAGCAGCCGGTCGACGCCGACCAGGACCGCCTCCACCAGCAGCGCGAGCACGGCGACCAGCAGAGCGCCCGCGACCACCTGCGGGGTGTCGTACGTGTTGAAGCCGGCGGTGATGATCCGGCCGAGGCCGCCCTGGCCGACCATCGCGGCGATCGTCGCGGTGGCCACGACCTGCACCGCGGCCGAACGCAGCCCCGTCATGATCAGGGGGTAGGCCAGCGGCAGCTCGACCCGGAGGAAGAGCTGACCGCCCGACATGCCCATCCCCCGCGCGGCCTCCGTCACCGAACGGTCCACCTCCGTCATCCCGACGTAGGCGTTGGTCAGCAACGGCGGCACGGCGAACAGCACCAGGGCGACGATCGTCGGCACGTATCCCGCGTTGCGCAACGGCGAGACCATGAAGAGGGCCAGCACCGCGAAGACGGGGATCGCCCGGCCCACGTTGGAGAGGTTGACGGCCAGCGCGCCGCCCTTCCCGATGTGTCCCAGGTACAGGGCGAGGGGCAGCGCCAGGGCGCAGGACAGCGCGAGCGCCACCCCGCTGACGTACAGATGCTCGCCGAGCCGGTGGGCGACGCCGCTCTCCCCCGACCAGTTGGCGCCGGTGGTGAGCCAGGTCCATGCCTCGCCCAGAACTCCCATGATTCAGACCGCCTTCGCCGGGCCGGGCGTGCGCGCGGCCTCGCGGGCGGCCGGTATGCGAGTCCAGGGGGTCAGCAGTCTCTGCAGACCGAGCAGCAGCAGGTCCGCGACCACGGCGAGCAGCACGCAGAGCACCGAGGCCGCCAGCACCTGGGCCTTGAAGAAGCTGGGCAGGGCGTCCTCGATGAGATTGCCCAGACCGCCGCGGCCGACGATCGATCCGACCGTCGTCAGCGCGACCGTGGACACCGTGGCGATCCGTATCCCGGCCATCAGCGCGGGCAGCGCGAGGGGCAGTTCGACCTCCCACAGCAGCCGCACCGGCCCGTAACCCATCCCCCGGGCGGCGTCCTTCGCCTCCTGCGGAACCGCTTCGAGGCCCGCCAGGATGTTCCGTACGAGAATGGTCAGCGAATACAGCACGAGCCCGGTGACGACGAGCGCCGCCGAGAGCCCGAACAGCGGCAGCAGGAGCGAGAACATCGCCAGCGACGGCACCGTGTAGAGCACCGTCGTCAGCCCGAGGACCGGTCCGGCGAAGTGCCGGCCGCGACGGGCGAGCAGTGCCAGCGGAAAGGCCACCACGACCCCGATGGCCACCGAGACCGCGGTGATCCCGATGTGCTGGACCGTCGCGTCGGTCAACTCCTGGCTGCGGGAGCGGAGATACTCGCCGCAGATCCAGTCGTTCGTCACCAGGCAGTTCTGTCCGGCCATCCGTCCCCCACCTCCCGATCGCCTCTCGTACTGATCTCCGGCGAGCCTATCCTCGACCACTGACAATCGCCGAGGCCGTTGTATTCCAGCAACATGTCCTTCACAGAACACGCGCCACAATGGGGAACCATGATCCGTTTCGAGCACGTCACCAAGCGGTATGCGGACGGCACCACCGCCGTCGACGACCTTTCCTTCGAGGTCGCCGAAGGTGAACTGGTCACGCTCGTCGGACCGTCCGGCTGCGGCAAGACGACCACCATGAAGATGGTGAACCGGCTGATCGAACCGACCGAGGGCCGGATATTCCTCGACGGGGACGACATATCCGCCATCGACCCCGTCCAACTCCGCCGGCGCATCGGCTATGTGATCCAGCAGGTCGGCCTGTTTCCGCACCGGACGGTGCTGGAGAACACCGCGACCGTCCCCCATCTCCTCGGCTGGAAACGCGGAAAGGCCCGCGCCCGCGCGGCGGAACTCCTCGACCTCGTCGGACTCGATCCTTCCGTTTATGGCGACCGATATCCGGAGCAGTTGTCCGGCGGCCAGCGCCAACGCGTGGGCGTCGCCCGGGCTTTGGCGGCCGACCCGCCGGTACTGCTGATGGACGAGCCTTTCGGCGCGGTCGACCCGGTGGTCAGGGAACGGCTGCAGAACGAATTCCTTCGGCTTCAGGCGCAGGTCCGCAAGACCGTGCTGTTCGTGACGCACGACATCGAGGAGGCCGTCCGGCTCGGCGACCGTATCGCCGTCTACGGACAGGGCTCGATCGAGCAGTTCGACTCACCGGCCACCGTCCTCGGCGCCCCGGCCACCGGCTACGTCGCCGACTTCGTCGGCGCGGACCGCGGCCTCAAGCGGCTCTCGGTCACCCCCGTCGAGGAGAGCGACCTCGACCGGCCGCCGGTCGTCCGCCTCGACGACCCGCTGGCCACGGCGACCGAGCGGCTGCGCGCGGACGGGGCGCGGTGGGCCGTGGTGCTGGACGGCGACGGCCGGCTGCACGGGTGGATCCCGGCCGGCGACGCGCTCACCGGCGACCGGGGCACCGTCCGTGAGCACGCCCGCCGGATGGAGGCCTGGCTGCCCCTCGGCGCACCGCTCAAGCAGGCGTTCGCCACCATGCTCCAGCACGACGCCGGCTGGATCGCGGTCATCGACGAGCGGAGCGAGGGCCGGTTCCTGGGCGTGCTCACCCCGGCCCGCCTCCACGAGGCACTCCGCCGCTCGATCAGTGCGGACGACCGTGCCGTGCCGCGCGCAGAGGTGGCCGTCGAGAGCGTGGCGGGCTTCGAAGGCGTGGCGGCCGCCGAAGAGGTGACGGGCGTCGAATCGGTGGGGGCCGTCGAAGGCGGGGCGGGGGCCACCAAGGCCGCCGGCGGGGAAGCGCCGGAAGCCTGAGAACGGCCGGGCAGGACCCTTGTCAGCTCTCGCTGAGCCGGCTGCTCATCCAGTCCAGGACCGCGGGGATCTCCCGGCGCCAGGTGTTGAAGTTGTGCCCGCCGCTGTCCAGCACGATCGACGAGACCTGGGCGGGCCGCTTCACCTTCGCCAGGAACTTCCGCGTGTCCGCGTAGTTCGACTCGCCCCGGCGCGACGTCGTCACCAGGAACGAGGAGTCGGGCTGCGGCCGGTGGTCCAGGGACCACAGCAGGTCGGCGCGCTCACGTGCCCGCTGGTCACCGTGGAAGAGATCACCGGTCGTCGGGTCCTCGGCCGCCTTGTAGTACGCCGAGAGCCCCGCGCTCGCCGTGAACCGGCCGGGATGGTGAAGGCCGATCTTCAGGGCGCAGTAGCCGCCGGTCGAGTTGCCGATGATCCCCCAGTTGCGGGCGTGGTGACCCACCCGGTAGGCGGCCGAGATGGCGGGCGGCAGGTCCTTCGCGAAGAACGTCTCGGTCTTCGGGCCGCCCTTTATGTCCACGCACTCGGTGTCCCGCGGCGGCGCCAGCGTCGGCCGCAGCATCACCAGGATCATCGGCTGCGAACGGCCGGCCCGCACCCGTTCGAGTGATGTCTTGGGGTAGGCGAGTCCCTTGATGAGGTTCTCCGAGGTGCCCGGATAGCCGGTGAGCACCACGACCGCGGGGAACTTCCGCCGGGCGTACGCCTCCTGGAAGTACTCCGGCGGCAGGTACACGTAGGCCGACGTCTCGACACCCGACTTCCGTCCGGCGATCACGACCTTGTCGATCCGGCCGGCCCTGGCGGGCAGCGAGCCTCCCGGGACGTCGGGCCGCTGGGTCCCCACCCGGACGATGTTCTTCTCCGCCAGCGCCCCCTGGGCGTGGTCGGTCACCACGCCCAGCTCCTGCTTCTGGCCGAACAGATCGGCCCAGGAGCCGTAGAAGAGGAACGAGTTGTTGGCCATGAGGCCGACCGAGACGAAGACCGCCACCTGGGTCGCCAGCAGCAGCCCCACCCTGCCGAACACCACGGGGACGCTGCGCCGGGCGAGCCTCGGCCAGAACCAGATCGTGACGGCGAACAACGCGACGGCCAGCGTGATCGCGATGATCAGCACTGCGTTGCCGGTAAGGCCCATGGCGGTAAAACTTTCTTGTCAGGAAATTTCCGGGTCACGGGTGAACCCATGGCCCGGAAGCCTCGTCCTAGAGGTCGCACTTCGTCCGCAGCGCTCCGGCCGCCGGACTCCAAGAATCTCTCGCGGAACCACGGGAAGCGATGTCTGTCACGCTAGATGGGGATAAATCGAGATCGGTTCCGAGCGGTGTACGCAGGTTCGTACACGGACCGCGACCCGAGACCGTTCCGGCACTCGTCGGTGCCGCCTGCACCGCCGTCGGACTGATCGACGTCGGCGCGGGCGTCTTCCCGCGCTTCCGGCACAGCCGGATGCACACCCTCGCCGAGGTGCTCCCCGGAGCCCTCGGCCCCTTCGCCGCCGCGCTCTCCCTGAGCGCGGGCGTCCTGCTGCTGCTCCTGGCCCACGGTCTGAAACGGCACAAGCGGCGGGCCTGGCGGGCCGCCGTGGTCCTGCTCCCGGCCGGGGCGGTGGCCCAGTTCCTCTACCGCCACTCCGTCCTGGGCGCGGTCGTCTCGCTGACGCTGTGTTACCTGCTGGTGCGCCACCGGAGTGAATTCGCCGCGCTCCCCGACCCGCGCAGCCGTTGGCGGGCCCTGGCCAACTTCGTCCTGCTCGGAGCGGGTTCGCTCGGCCTGGGCCTGGTCATCGTCAGCGTCCACCCGGGCCGCCTGGTCGGGAACCCCAGCATCGCGGACCGGCTCCAGCACGTGCTGTACGGACTGTTCGGCTTCGAGGGACCGGTCGACTACGCCGGCGACACCTCCTGGACCGTGGGCTACTCGCTGGGCGCGCTCGGCCTGCTGACCGCCGTCACCACGATCTACCTCGCCTTCCGGCCCGAGCACCCGGCCGCCCGTCTCACCGAGGACGACGAGGCCCGGCTGCGCGCCCTGCTGGAGCGGCACGGCGGCCGCGACTCGCTGGGCCACTTCGCGCTCCGCCGCGACAAGGCGGTGGTCTTCTCGCCCAGCGGCAAGGCCGCCGTCTGCTACCGCGTGGTCTCCGGGGTGATGCTGGCCAGCGGCGACCCGATCGGCGACGTGGAGGCCTGGCCCGGCGCCATCGAACGCTTCATGGACGAGGCCAGGGCCCACTCCTGGACCCCCGCCGTGATGGGGTGCAGCGAGACCGGGGGCGAGGTCTGGACCCGCGAGACGGGACTCGACGCCCTGGAGCTCGGCGACGAGGCGGTGGTGGACGTCGCGGATTTCTCGCTCGCCGGACGCGCGATGCGCAACGTGCGCCAGATGGTGAAGCGCATTGAGCGCGGCGGATACGAGACGCGGGTCCGGCGCGTGGCGGACATCGGCGAGGCCGAACTGGCCCGCATCCGGCGGGCCGCCGCCGACTGGCGCGGCACGGACAACGAGCGCGGCTTCTCCATGGCCCTCGGCCGGATCGGGGACGGCGCCGACCGGGACTGCTTCATCGCCACCGCCCACAAGGCCGACGAGCAGGACGCCGGCTCCCCGTACGGCGATCTGAAGGCCGTGCTCCACTTCGTCCCGTGGGGCGCCGACGGGATGTCCCTCGACCTGATGCGCCGCGACCGCGCCGCGGACCCGGGGATGAACGAGCTGCTGATCGTCGCCTCCCTCGAGGCCGCGCCCCGGCTGGGCATCACCCGCGTGTCGCTGAACTTCGCGATGTTCCGCTCCGCCCTGGCGCGGGGCGAGAAGCTGGGGGCCGGACCCGTGCTGCGGGTCTGGCGCGGGCTGCTGGTCTTCCTTTCGCGCTGGTTCCAGATCGAATCCCTGTACAAGTTCAACGCCAAGTTCCGGCCCCGCTGGGAACCCCGGTTCGTGGTCTACCGCACCGCCCGCGACCTGCCCCGCATCTCGCTGGCCGCCATGCAGGCCGAGGGCTTCGTGAACTTCGCGCTCCCCCGCCCGCTGGCCCGCCGGCTGCCGACGGCCGGGCGGCGCCCCTGTGCACACGTCCGGACCCACGCCCCGGAGCACGGGGTCCACCCCGCGTGACCCTTTGCCCTGCGGGCCAGGGCCTACGCTGGTCGTATGAGTACGTTGCAAGGACGAGGCACGGTGCAGGGCCTGCCGGAGTGGGACCGCTGTGCGGTCATGGGTGTCGTCAACGTGACCCCCGACTCCTTCTCCGACGGGGGCCGCTGGTTCGACACCACGGCGGCCGTCAAGCACGGCCTCGACCTGGTCGGCGAGGGAGCCGACCTGGTCGACGTCGGTGGTGAGTCGACCCGCCCCGGCGCCAGCCGGGTGGACGAGTCCGAGGAGCTGCGGCGGGTGGTCCCGGTGGTCCGGGGCCTGGCCTCGGAAGGGGTCACGGTCTCCGTGGACACCATGCGGGCCCGGGTCGCGGAGCAGGCCGTCGCCGCGGGAGCGGTCCTGGTCAACGACGTGAGCGGCGGGCTCGCCGATCCGGACATGGTCCCGGTCGTCGCCGCCGCCGCGGTGCCGTTCGTCGTCATGCACTGGCGCGGCTTCAGCGAGACCATGAACAGCCGGGCGGTGTACGGGGACGTCGTCGCCGAGGTCGTCGAGGAGCTGCGCGAGCGGATGGACGCCGTGGTCGCCGGGGGCGTCGCCCCCGAACGGATCGTGATCGACCCGGGCCTCGGCTTCGCCAAGGACGCCGCGCACGACCTGTCGCTCATCGCCCGGCTGGACGCGCTGCACGGCCTCGGCCGCCCGTTGCTGGTCGCCGCCTCGCGGAAGCGGTTCCTGGGGCACGTGCTGGCCGGTGCGGGCGCCGCCCCGCCGCCCGCCCGCGAGCGCGACGCGGCGACCGCCGCCGTCTCCGCGCTCTCCGCCCGGGCCGGCGCCTGGGCCGTCCGGGTCCACGAGGTACGGGCCACCGCCGACGCCGTCCGGGTCGCCCGCGCGGTCGAGGGAGCCGCGTGAACGAGCCGCAGGACGAGCAGGCCTCCGCCGCCGCCGACATCGAGGCGGTCGAGCGGGCCAACACCGCCTTCTACGAGGCCATGGAACGCGGCGACCTGGACGCACTGACCGGGCTCTGGCTGCCCGGCGAGGACCTCACCGTCTCCTGCGTCCACCCCGGCTGGCCGGTGCTCACGGGCCGGGGCGAAGTGCTGCGCAGTTACGCCCTGATCATGGCGAACACCGAGTACATCCAGTTCTTCCTGACCGATGTCGGGGTCTCGATGACCGGCGACACCGCCCTGGTGACCTGCACGGAGAACATCCTCAGCGGCGGCCCGGCCGAGGAGGGCAGCTCCCTGGGGCCGCTGGTGGGCCAACTGGTCGTCGCGACCAACGTGTTCCGCCGCACCCCGGACGGCTGGAAGCTCTGGTCCCACCACGGCTCGCCCGTGCTGTCCGAAAACGACGAGGACGAGGACGAGGACTCTCCCTCCTGAGCGGGTATGGGGCGGGTACGGGCCCGGCAACCGCGCGATACCCGGCCACGGTGTGGTTGGGGCGGGCCACATCGGGGTATCTGCGGCTACCTGTCCCGTACCGCCGTGTCCACAGCCCCCGCGGAGGAGGACTGTCGGCCCTCGCAGGTAGATTCAAAAACGGGTACGCAGCCGCCCGCACGTGGCTCCGTACCCCTTCGACAACAACAGCAGGAGTGATTCGCGTGGATCGTGTCGCGCTGCGCGGCCTCAAGGCCCGTGGGAACCATGGCGTCTTCCCCCGGGAGCGGGAAGAGGGACAGACGTTCATCGTGGACCTGGTGCTCGGCCTCGACACCCGCCCCGCGGCGGCCGCGGACGACCTCACGAAGACCGTGCACTACGGCGTCGTCGCCGAGGAGGTCGTCGCCGTGGTCGAGGGCGAACCGGTCGATCTGATCGAGACGCTCGCGGAGCGCATCGCCCAGCAGTGCCTCAAGCACGAAGGCGTCGAGGAGGTGGAGGTCGTGGTCCACAAGCCGGATGCGCCCATCACCGTCCCCTTCGACGACGTCACCGTCACCATCACCCGGAGCCGATCATGACTGCATTCTTCACCGAGGGGCAGAGCGACCCGACCGTACAGCCGGTCCCCGCCTCCGTGGTGGCGCAGGTGGACGCCGCGGACATCACCCTCTCCAACCCGAAACGCGCCGTGATCTCCCTGGGCTCGAACCTGGGCAACCGCCTGGAGACCCTCCAGGGCGCCATCGACGCCCTGGAGGACACTCCGGGCCTCCGGGTGAAGGCGGTCTCCCCGGTGTACGAGACGGAGCCCTGGGGCGTCGAGCCCGGCTCCCAGCCCTCGTACTTCAACGCGGTGGTCGTCGTGAAGACGACGCTGCCCCCCTCCTCGCTCCTGGAGCGCGGCCAGGCCATCGAAGAGGCCTTCGACCGGGTCCGCGAGGAGCGCTGGGGGCCGCGCACCATCGACGTGGACATCGTCTCGTACGCGGACGTCGTCTCGGACGACCCCGACCTCACCCTCCCCCACCCCCGGGCCCGCGAGCGCGCCTTCGTGCTCGCTCCGTGGCACGACGTGGATCCGGAGGCCCAGCTGCCCGGCGCCGGCCCGGTCGCCGCTCTGCTGGACGGTGTCGGCCGCGGCGGCGTACTGCCCCGGGCCGACCTGGAACTCCGGCTGCCGGAGTAGTCGTTAGGCTCGGAGAGAAGGCAGGGACATCCCCAGGGACATCCACAGGCGGCGAAAGGCGGCTCACCCGGTGAAGCAACTACGGCTCGGAGTACTGGCCGGCCTCTTCGCCGCCGCCGGGGTGCTGTCCTGGGGCGCGGCCCGCCTGTGGGACTCCCTGGGCACCCTGCCGGCGGTTCCGCTGGCCGCACCCGTCGTCCTCGCGGTGATCGCCGCGGTCCTGCTGGCGACGGCCCTCTCCCTCCGCTCCCGGCTGCGTGCCCAGCGGGAGCGCCGGCCGGGCGCGAAGGGCGTCGAGCCCCTCATGGCGGCCCGGGCCGTGGTCTTCGGCCAGGCCAGCGCGCTCGTCGTCGCCCTGGTCTCCGGGATGTACGGCGGCACCGGCGTCTTCCTGCTCGGCTCCCTCGACATCCCGCCCCGCCGCGACCAGGCGATCTACGCGGGCCTCGCGGTCCTCGCAGGCTTCGCGGTGATCGCGGCGGCCCTCTTCCTGGAGCGCGTCTGCAAGCTCCCGGAGGACGAGGACGACAACAAGACCGGGGCGGCCGCGTAGCCCACGGCCCGCTCCGGCGGGTCGACGGCCCGCCCGGACCGGGCTGAGGCGGCGGCAACGCACCGGGATCAGGCTCGTACGCGTGAGCGCACCACACGACCAGCTGAGTCGGGTCAGCGCACCACGGTCGGGCTGAGTCGGATATCAGCACACCGCGATCAGACTGAGGCCGCGCGGCAGCGCACCACGATCAGGCCGAGGCGCGTCACCGCACCAGGAGCAGACGGGGCGGGTCAGCGCGCCATGATCAGGCTCATCGCCTCGGCGCGCGTCGCGGGGTCGCGGAGCTGCCCGCGGACCGCCGAGGTCAGCGTCTTCGCCCCGGGCTTGCGAATGCCACGCATCGACATGCACATGTGCTCGCACTCCACGACGACGACGACGCCGCGGGGCTCCAGGATCTCCATCAGCGACTCGGCGATCTGCGTGGTGAGCCGCTCCTGCACCTGCGGCCGGCGGGCGTAGACGTCCACCAGGCGGGCCAGCTTCGACAGACCGGTGATCTTGCCGCTCGTCGCCGGGATGTACCCGACGTGTGCCACTCCCCGGAACGGCACCAGGTGGTGTTCACACGTGCTGAACACTTCGATGTCCTTGACCAGCACCATTTCGTCGTGACCCAGGTCGAACGTGGTCGTCAGGACGTCCTCGGGCTCCTGGTACAGGCCCGCGAATATCTCCTTGTACGCCCGCGCCACCCGCCCCGGCGTCTCCCGCAGCCCCTCCCGGTCCGGGTCCTCCCCGACGGCGAGGAGCAGCTCGCGCACCGCGGCGGCAGCCCGCTTCTCGTCGAACTCGCCGATCGAACCCTGGCCGTCCAGCGTCACCGGGTCGGTCATCTGTGCCTCGTTCCTCTGAACTGTCACTGCGCGGGCATCCGCGCAGTTCTGGGGGGCTGTCCGAACGGGCCCCCACGGAAAAGCCGCGCCCTCCAGGCTAAAACCTGGGGGGCGCGGCATCCATTCCGGGCCCGGTGAAGCCCCGTGAGAGGGGCCACACCGGGGTCGGTGTCTAGCTCTCGGGACGCTCCTCGGGGATCGTCTCGGTCACCGGAACCGTGTCCGTGACCGAGCCGTTCGCCGTGGTGGCGCCGTTGGTGAGGGCGAGTTCCTTCGGGGAGAGCACGGGCGGCCGGGTGGACGGCGTGCGCCGGGCGGACCCGGTCCACGCCGGACGGGCCGGACGCTTGACGATCGGAGCGAAGATCTCCGCGATCTCCGCCTTGCCGAGGGTCTCCTTCTCAAGGAGCTGGAGAACCAGGGCGTCCAGAACGTCGCGGTTCTCGACGAGGATCTCCCACGCGTCGTTGTGCGCGGTCTCGATGAGCTTCTTGACCTCTTCGTCGACCAGCGCGGCGACCTCTTCCGAGTAGTCGCGCTGGTGGCCCATCTCACGGCCCACGAACGGCTCGGTGTTGTCGCCACCGAACTTGATCGCCCCGAGCCGCTCCGTCATGCCGTACTGCGTGACCATCGCGCGGGCCGTTGCCGTGGCCTTCTCGATGTCGTTCGCAGCGCCGGTCGTCGGGTCGTGGAAGACCAGCTCCTCGGCCGCGCGCCCGCCCAGCATGTAAGCCAGCTGGTCGAGCATCTCGTTGCGCGTCGTGGAGTACTTGTCCTCCTCCGGGAGCACCATCGTGTAACCGAGGGCGCGGCCGCGGGAGAGGATCGTGATCTTGTGGACCGGGTCCGACTGAGGTGAGGCCGCCGCGACCAGGGCGTGTCCGCCCTCGTGGTACGCGGTGATCTTCTTCTCCTTCTCGGACATGATCCGGGTCCGCTTCTGCGGACCCGCCACGACGCGGTCGATGGCCTCGTCGAGCATGGCGTTGTCGATCAGCTTCAGATTGCCGCGCGCCGTGAGGAGCGCCGCCTCGTTCAGCACGTTCGACAGGTCGGCACCGGTGAAGCCGGGCGTACGACGGGCGACGGCGCCGAGATCGACGTCCGGTGCGACCGGCTTGCCCTTCTGGTGGACCTTGAGGATCTCCAGACGGCCCTGCATGTCCGGCCGGTCGACCGCGATCTGCCGGTCGAAACGGCCCGGGCGCAGCAGCGCCGGGTCCAGGATGTCGGGCCGGTTCGTGGCGGCGATCAGGATGACGCCGCCCTTCACGTCGAAGCCGTCCATCTCCACGAGCAGCTGGTTGAGCGTCTGCTCGCGCTCGTCGTGACCGCCGCCCATACCGGCGCCGCGGTGCCGGCCGACTGCGTCGATCTCGTCGACGAAGACGATCGCCGGGGCGTTCGCCTTGGCCTGCTCGAAGAGGTCCCGGACACGGGAGGCGCCGACACCGACGAACATCTCGACGAAGTCGGAACCGGAGATCGAGTAGAACGGGACGCCCGCTTCGCCTGCGACGGCGCGTGCGAGCAGCGTCTTGCCCGTACCGGGAGGCCCGTACAGCAGGACACCCTTGGGGATCTTGGCGCCGACGGCCTGGAACTTCGCCGGCTCCTGCAGGAACTCCTTGATCTCGTGGAGTTCCTCGACCGCCTCGTCCGACCCCGCCACATCGGCGAACGTCGTCTTGGGGGTGTCCTTGGTGATCAGCTTGGCCTTGGACTTGCCGAACTGCATGACCTTGGAGCCGCCACCCTGCATCTGGTTCATCAGAAACAGGAAGACGACCACGATGAGGACGAACGGCAGCAGCGAGAAGAGGATCGAGACGAACGGGGACTGCTTCGACGGCGAGACGGTGTAACCCTTCTCGATGTCACCGCTCTCGAACTTCTTCTGCAGCGTGTCGGCGAGCTGGACGCCCTGGTTGCCGATGTAGCTCGCCTGGAACTTGCTGCCGGACTCGCCGGAGAGTTTCTGGCCGTCCTTCAGCTCGATTTTGAGGATGTGATCGTCACCGGTGGTCAGCTTGGCCTGCTCCACCTGGTTCTTACTGATCGCCTGGATCACCTTGCCGGTGTCCACCGTCTTGTAGCCGCCGGACGAGCCGACGACCTGCATCAACACGACCACGGCGAGGACGGCCAGCACGATCCACATGACCGGCCCACGGAAGTATCGCTTCACGTCCATCCATACGGAGCGAAGTCGCCCCGTCCCTCCTGCCCGTAGGTAAATGCTGCTGTGAGTAAAGACTGTTCTTCGGACGGTACACCGGCATTGTCACCGACGACCGCCGAGGACGTCTGTCAAACCCGCCTTCGAAGGCTCAACGGCGGGAAATCGGTGAGGGTTCCCCGGAGCCCGGGCGGGTTCGCCGGCGTCCCGGTCAGCCGCCGTACACGTGCGGGGCGAGCGTGCCGACGAAGGGCAGGTTGCGGTACTTCTCCGCGTAGTCCAGCCCGTAGCCGACGACGAACTCGTTGGGGATGTCGAAGCCGACCCACTTGCAGTCGAGGGCGACCTTCGCGGCGTCCGGCTTGCGCAGCAGGGTGCAGATCTCCAGCGAGGCGGGCTCGCGCGAGCCGAGGTTCGACATCAGCCAGGACAGCGTCAGGCCGGAGTCGATGATGTCCTCGACGATCAGGACGTGCTTGCCCTTGATGTCGGTGTCCAGGTCCTTCAGGATCCGGACGACACCGGAGGACTGGGTGCCCGCGCCGTACGACGAGACGGCCATCCAGTCCATCGTGGCGGGGGTGGACAGCGCGCGCGCGAGGTCCGCCATGACCATCACCGCGCCCTTGAGGACTCCGACGAGGAGCAGGTCCTTGCCCGCGTACTCCGCGTCGATCTTCGCGGCCAGCTCGACGAGCTTCGCGTCGATCTCTTCCTTGGTGAGGAGCACCGACTGAAGGTCGGTGCCCATGTCCTTCTCGTTCACCCGCGTCTCTTTCTTTGCCTGCCGGGTCCGGGAGGGTGTCCCGGGCCTGCGCGGCCGCTCGCCTGCATGTCAGCCGCTTGTGCGTCAGCTCTGCCGAATCACCAGTCTGCCACCCTGGCGCAGGGCTTCGACGCGGCCGGGGAGGTTGATGGCCTGCTGGCCGCGCCAGCCGGTGATCAGGCGGTCGACTTCCTCGATGTGCCGGGCGAAGAGGGAACCGGCCGGGGAGCCGGCCTCTATGGCCGCGCGGCGCAGGACGCGGCGGCGGACCGCGGGCGGCAGGGCCTGCAGCTTGGCGCACTCGAGCCGGCCCGCGGCGTCGCGAACATCACGGCCGGCCTCGGCGGCCCAGGTGTCGAGGGCGTCGGCGTCGTCGCGCGAGAGCTGTGCCGTGCGGGCCAGTGCCTCGACGACTCCTTTGCCCAGCGCCTTCTCCAGCGCCGGCAGGCCCTCGTGGCGCAGCCGGGAGCGGGTGTAGGCGGGGTCGATGTTGTGCGGGTCGTCCCAGACGGGCAGGGACTGGGCCAGGCAGGCGGTGCGGGCGGTCTGCCGGTCGAGCTGGAGGAAAGGGCGGCGGTAGCGGCCGGCCGGTCCGGAGGCGGCGGCCATGCCGGAGAGGGAGCGGATGCCGGAGCCGCGCGCGAGGCCCAGCAGCACGGTCTCCGCCTGGTCGTCGCGGGTGTGGCCGAGCAGGACGGCTGCGGCGCCGTGGCGTTCGGCCGTGGCGTCCAGGGCGGCGTAGCGGGCGTCGCGTGCGGCGGCCTCGGGGCCGCCCTCGTGCCCGACGTGCACCGCGACGGCCTCGACCGGGTCGAGGCCCATGGCGGTGAGGCGGCCGACGACCTCGGTGGCACGGGCGTCGGAACCGCTCTGGAGGCCGTGGTCGACGGTGACGCCGCCGGCCCGGACGGCGAGCTTCCGGGCCTCGAAGGCCAGCGCGGAGGCGAGCGCCATGGAATCGGCGCCGCCGGAGCATGCCACCAGGACCAGGGGGGTATCGGTGCGTTCGGGAAGTGCGGGGCGCCGCCTGCCCGTCCCGGCTTCGGCGAGCTCGGGGTGCGGGGCGTGCCCGCTGCGTTCGGTCTGTTCGGCGAATTCGGTGAGGACGTCGTGGAGTACGCGGCGGACCGCCAGGCGTATCGCCGCGACCGCAGGATGGGGACCCATGTCCGGTGCCCTTCGTGAAGTTCTGGAGAGGTGCGTGCGTGCCTCCGAGTGCCGGACGGAGTGGAACTGCCGTCACTCAGAGTGCGTCGATGGTGACAGAGCAAACCCGTTCATCGAGCATTGCACGCCTTCCCATGCCCCTACGGTCCCTCGGATGGGTGATTACCGGCGCGTTGCCCTCGGGTCCCGGGCCTGCGCGCGAGCCGTGATCATGACTCTGCCTTACGGTGCACCCTCGCGATCCAGTCCTGCGGTGCGGCGATCTCCGCCTTGGTGGGCAGGGTGTTGGGCGAGGTCCAGACGCGGTTGAAGCCGTCCATCCCGACTTCGTCGACCACGGCGCGTACGAACCTCTCGCCGTCGCGGTACTGGCGGAGCTTGGCGTCGAGGCCCAGGAGCTTGCGCAGCGCCTGGTCGAGGCGGCTCGCGCCGCGCGCCCTGCGCTGCTGGAACTTCTCCCGGATCTCGGCGACGGAGGAGACCACCTCGGGGCCGACGCCGTCCATCACGTAGTCGGCGTGCCCCTCCAGGAGGGACATCACGGCGGTGAGCCGGCCGAGGATCTCGCGCTGGGCCGGCGTCTGGACGAGCTCGACGAGGCTGCGTCCGCCGTCCTCGCCCTCCTCGCCCTCGGGCCTGCCGCCGGCGAGCGACTGGGCGGCCTCGCGGAGTCGTTCCAGCACCGTCATCGGGTCGACGTCGGTCTCGTCGAGGAATGACTGGATCTCGCCCTGCAGATGGTCGCGGAGCCAGGGCACCGCGGTGAACTGCGTGCGGTGCGTCTCCTCGTGGAGGGCGACCCAGAGACGGAAGTCGTGCGGGTCCACCTCCAGCTCCCGCTCGACGTGAACGATGTTCGGGGCGACCAGCAGCAGCCTTCCGCCGCCGTCGGCCGAGGCCGGGAGCTCGCGGGTGGCGGGGGCGAACGTCTCGTACTGGCCGAGGACCCGGGAGGCCAGGAACGACAGCAGCATCCCCACCTCGACGCCGGTCACCTTGGAGCCGACGGCGCCGAGCACGGCACCGCCCGCGCCGCCGCCGCGCCGCTCCTCCATCTTCTCCAGCAGGGGACGGAGCAGTTCCCGGAAGCCGGCGACGTTCGCCTTGATCCAGCCCGCCCGGTCGACGACCAGGACCGGGGTGTCCTCCGGTTCGGTCCCTTCCGGGATCATCCGGGTGAAGGAACGGACGTGCTCCTCCGCCGCCTTGGCATGCCTGCGCAGCTCCGCGACGACCTCGCGGGCCTCCTCGCGGCTGATCTCGGGACCCGGCCGCACAAGCCGGGTCGCGGTCGCGACCGCGAGATTCCAGTCGACCATCCCGGCACCACCGATGCTCGTCATGCGTCAACCGTACGTGCTCCGCCTTGAGACGGTGAGGTGTTGACCGCTCAGCGCCGGCCGTCGGCCAGCGCGGTGGCGAGTGCGTCGAGGGCCGACTGGGCCTCGGACGGGGCGGTGGTGCCCGACGCGAGGAAGGCGAACGCGAGCAGCCGTCCGTGCGGGTCGACGACCGTGCCGGAGAGGCTGTTGACGCCCGTCAGGGTGCCGGTCTTGGCGCGGATCAGTCCCGTGCCGCCGGATTTCGTGGTGTAGCGGCCGCTGAGCGTGCCGCTGAAGCCGGCCACCGGGAGGCCCGTGAGGACGGGACGCAGTTCGGGGTGCTCCTGGTCGGCCGCGCGGGCCAGGAGCCCCGCGAGCAGGGCGGCGGTGACCTTGGCCTGGCGGTCGAGGCCGCTGCCGTCGGCGATGTTCACGCCCTTCAGCGGCAGGCCCAGCTTCTTGAGCTGCGCGGTGACGGCCCGTCGTCCGCCGCGGAAGTCGGCCGGTTCGCCCGCCGCGATCGCGGTCCTGCGGGCGAGCGCCTCGGCGATGTCGTTGTCGCTGTTGGTCAGGGCCCGCTCGACGAGGGCGGAGAGCGGGGCGGAGAGGTGCTCGGCGACGGGGCGGGACTTCGCGGCGGCCCGGCCGGGGGCGGCGCCGTCCCCGGTGGCGACCCCGGCCTCGTCCAGCAGCTCGCCGAAGGCGTCGGCGGCGTCCCGGGCCGGGTCGCCGCTGCGCGGGGCGGGGCCGTTGGAGGTGTCGTCGAGCCGGCCCTCGTCGACCATCAGGGCGCTCACCGGCGCGATGTTCTCGTTGGGGCCGATCGGGTGGAGGGCCGGTCCCGAGTAGGCGGAGGTGTCGTACCGCAGCCGCACCGAGCGGACCCCGCCGTCCTTGAGGGCCCGGGCCGTGCCCGCGGCCAGGGAGCGCAGGGCGGCCCGGTCGAGGGTGGGGTCGCCGCCGCCGACCAGGGTCACGGTGCGCAGATCGGCGGAGGCCCGGACCGTCGTGGGGATGCGGTGGGCGGGGCCGAGTGCGGACAGGGCGGCGACGGTGGTGGCGATCTTGACGGTGGAAGCGGGCGTCATCGGAGTGTCGGCCCCCACCCCGTACAGGCGCTTGCCGGTGGCCGTGTCGATGACGACGGCACTGCGGCGGGCGCCGAGCGCGGGGTCCTTCAGCAGCGGGTCCAGGACGGCGCGCAGTCCGGCCCCTGCTCCGTCCGGGGCGACCGCGGCGTCCGGCGCGGACCGGTCGCCGCCGGTGCCCAGGACCGCGAGGACGGCCGGGGCGCTGGGCGCCGGAGCCGGCTTCGCGCGGGCGGCCGGCTCGTGATGTGCGCCACCTGTAAGGGTCCGGGCAGCCGCCCAGTCCTGCTCGGCCTTACGCTGACCCGAGTCCCAGGGACCGGCGGCGAAGGCGACGCCGGCTGCGAGCGCCAGGCCCAGGGCGGCGGAGACGGCCGTGAACTGCCGGTCACTCAGTCCTTTGCGCATGCCCAGGCGGTCCGCGAGAGCCGTCCTGTTCAGCATGGCGAACGGATTGATCGACGGTCTTTCCTCCGGCTCGGCCACCGTTGACCAGCCCCTTTCGCGAGCACACAACTCCGTGGGGGACACTTAACCATCAGTCGTATGTGTTGATCATGGAGGAGCCACCCGTGGAGTTCGACGTCGTTATCGAGATCCCGAAGGGTTCGCGGAACAAGTACGAGGTGGACCACGAGACCGGTCGGATCCGCCTGGACCGTCGACTCTTCACCTCGACCAGCTACCCGGCCGACTACGGCTTCGTCGAGAACACCCTCGGCGAGGACGGCGACCCGCTGGACGCGCTGGTCATCCTGGAGGAGCCGACCTTCCCCGGCTGCCTCATCAAGTGCCGCGCGATCGGCATGTTCCGGATGACCGACGAGGCCGGCGGCGACGACAAGCTGCTGTGCGTGCCGGCCTCCGACCCCCGGGTGGAGCACCTGCGCGACATCCACCACGTGTCGGAGTTCGACCGCCTGGAGATCCAGCACTTCTTCGAGGTCTACAAGGACCTGGAGCCCGGCAAGTCGGTCGAGGGTGCGGACTGGGTCGGCCGCGCCGAGGCCGAGGCCGAGATCGAGAACTCGTACAAGCGCCTCGAGGCGCAGGGCGGCGCGCACTGACGTTCCGCTTGCGGTTCTGAATCACCGATCGGGCGGTACACCTCCACGGGTGTGCCGCCCGTTCGCATGACCGCCCATGGGCGCGGCCATACTGGGCAGGAGCTCAGCCGAGGACGCGCAGCCGATGAGGAGCGAGGGCGAGTAGTGGCGGAACCGGGCGGTCCCGATGACCAGAAGCCCCAGTCGGACGAGGCGCGCAGCGCCTTCTCGCACCCGGCCGGGGTCGGGAGGTCCGCACCGCCGTCGGACGACGACCATCCGACGTCCGAGTTCGCCCTGCCGTCCGGTGTCTCACCCGAGCCGCACGGAGCGGCGGCCGGCCCGGGATCTGGTTCCGCTTCCGGTTCCGGTTCCGGTTCGGAGACGATCGGGTCCGCCTTCGCGCCGCCGCGTACCTACGACCCCCGGAACTCTCCGCCCGCCTTCACGCCCGCGCACGGCATTCCGATGGTCCGGCTGACCAAGGACGCCCCCTGGCAGGACCGGATGCGCACGATGCTGCGCATGCCGGTCACCGACCGCCCGGCGCCGGAGCCGGTCCAGCGGCACGACGAGTCTGGCCCCGCGGTGCCGCGCGTGCTCGACCTGACCCTGCGTATCGGGGAGCTGCTGCTCGCCGGCGGCGAGGGGGCCGAGGACGTCGAGGCGGCGATGTTCGCGGTGACCCGCAGCTACGGGCTCGACCGCTGCGAGCCGACCGTCACCTTCACGCTGCTGTCGATCTCGCACCAGCCGTCGCTGGTCGACGACCCGGTGACGGCGAGCCGCACCGTACGCCGCCGCGGCACCGACTACACCCGGCTGGCCGCCGTCTTCCAGCTCATCGACGACATCACCACCGTGGAGGGCGAGATCTCGCTGGAGGAGGCCTACCGGCGCCTCGCGGAGATCCGCCGGAACCGGCATCCGTACCCGGGCTGGGTGCTCACCCTGGCCGCAGGCGGGCTGGCGGGCGCGGCATCGGTCCTGGTCGGCGGCGGGCCCGTGGTGTTCCTGATCGCCGCACTCGGCGCGATGCTCGGTGACCGGCTGGCCTGGCTGTGTGCCGGGCGCGGACTGCCGGAGTTCTACCAGTTCGTCGTGGCGGCGATGCCGCCGGCCGCGATGGGCGTGGCGCTGACCCTCACCCACTGGTCGGACGTGCGGCCCTCGGCGGTGATCACGGGTGGACTGTTCGCGCTGCTGCCGGGGCGGGCGCTGGTCGCGGGTGTGCAGGACGGCCTGACCGGCTACTACATCACCGCGGCGGCACGCCTGCTGGAGGTCATGTACTTCTTCATCGCGATCGTCGCCGGGGTCCTGCTGGCCCTGTACGGGGGGCTCCAACTGGGCGCGGAACTGGACCCGGAGGCGCGGTTCATCACCCATGACCGCCCGGTGGTGCAGATCCTGGCGTCGATGCTGCTGACCCTGGCCTTCGCGATCCTGCTCCAGCAGGAGCGGGCGACGGTCCTGGCGGTGACCCTCAACGGGGGCGTGGCCTGGGTCATCTACGGGGCGATGGCACGGACGGGCGGCCTGTCGCCGGTGGCGGCCACCGCGGCGGCGGCCGGGCTCGTCGGTCTGTTCGGGCAGTTGTTCTCGCGCTACCGCTACACCTCGTCGCTGCCGTTCATCACGGCCGCGATCGGTCCGCTGCTGCCCGGCTCGGCCACGTACTTCGGTCTCCTGGGCGTCGCTCAGAACGAGCTGGACCGGGGACTCGCGTCGCTGTCGACGGCGGTGGCGACCGCGCTGGCCATCGCGATCGGGGTGAACCTGGGGAGCGAGATCTCCCGGCTGTTCATGCGGGTGCCGGGGGCGGTCGGCGGGGCCAACCGCCGCGCGGCCAAGCGGACGCGCGGCTTCTGACGGAGGTACCCGCGGGGGGCGTCAGCGCTTGGCGTGGCGGCCGCCGCGGCGGCTCGCGGCCGTGCCGCCACCGGCGGCCGGGTCCTGGCTCTCGTGCTCGCCGGACGCGGCCGCCTTCTTCGACTTGCTGCGGGCGCGCAGGAACTCGATGCCGATCGGCACGACCGAGATCAGCACGATCAGGACGAGCATCGCCTCGATGTTCTTGTGCACGAACTCGATCTTGCCCAGCCCCGCTCCGAGGAGCGTCACGCCGACGCCCCACAGGACTCCGCCGATGATGTTGAACGTGATGAACGAGCGGTAGTTCATCCGGCTGACACCGGCGATGATCGGCGTGAACGTCCGCACGATGGGCACGAAGCGGGCCAGGACCAGCGACTTCGGACCGTACTTCTCGAAGAACTCGTGGGCCTTCTCGACGTTCTCCTGCTTGAAGAGGCGGGAGTCGGGGCGGTTGAAGAGCGAGGGGCCGACCTTGCGGCCGAAGAGATAGCCCACCTGGTCGCCGATGATCGCCGCCAGCGCGACCAGGACGCAGACGAGCCACAGCGGGGTGTGCAGCTTGTCCGTCGTCACCAGCAGGCCCGTGGTGAACAGGAGCGAGTCGCCGGGCAGGAAGAACCCGATCAGCAGCCCGGACTCGGCGAAGACGATGACCAGCACACCGATCAGCCCGAACTGCCCGATGAGGTGGTCCGGGTCCAGCCAGCTGGGTCCGAGCGCAAGCGTATTCAAGGGTCCGGGCTCCAGGATGTGGTCGATGGCGGCTGCGTGGCCGCCCCAAGCTATCAACGCCCCGGACCGCCTCCCGGTTCCACTGGCCCCCGTGGAGATGCACACGGGATGAACCGGGGCAAAACTCGACCCAGGAGGTGCCACATCATGGGCATTGAGGATTACGGCGGCGGGCAGACGGCACAGGCCGACGTGCTGGTCGTCACCACCAATGACGTACCCGGCCACCAGGTGACGCAGGTCATCGGCGAGGTGTTCGGCCTGACGGTCAGGTCCCGCCACCTCGGCAGCCAGATCGGCGCCGGACTGAAGTCCATGATCGGCGGCGAGCTGAAGGGGCTGACCAAGACGCTCGTGGAGACCCGCAACCAGGCCATGGAACGGCTGGTCGAGCAGGCGCGGGCGCGCGGCGCCAACGCGGTGCTGATGATGCGCTTCGACGTGAGCGAGGCGGCCGACGTGGGTACGGAGGTCTGTGCGTACGGAACCGCCGCGGTGATCAGCAGGAGCTGAGCGCCGTGAGGGGGCGGGCTCCCGCCCCCTCGGGCGCCCGCCCCCTCACGGACCCGCCGGCTACTCCTGCCGCTCCGCGTTGGCGTTGATCGCGTCGCGCAGGTGCTCGGCCAGCCCCGGCCGCATCGACTCGTAGAACGCCTTGAACTGCGGATCGGCGACGTACATCTCGCCGAGCCCCCGGTGGATCTCCGGCGTGCACTCGTAGAACCACGTGGTGATGTGGAGCCGGTGTTCCTCGGCGAGATCCATCGCCCGCTCGCCGGTGGGTGCTTCGCCGTCCTCCATGAGCGCGTGGTAGCGCTCGCCCCAGGAGGAGACCTCGGCCTTCATCCGCTGCCAGTCCTCCTTGGTGTAGCGGGCGGCCCGGCGCTGCGACTCGGCGTAGGTGTCGCTGCCGCCCCAGCGGCGCTCGGCCTCCTCCGCGTAACGCTCCGGGTCCTTGTCGCCGAAGATCTCGAACTTCTCCTCGGGCGTGAGGTTGATGCCCATCTTCCGTGCCTCCATTGCTGTCTCGACGGCCGTGGCCATCCGCTGCAGTTCGGCGATCCGGTGCGACAGCAGGGCGTGCTGGCGCCGCAGGTGCTCCTGTGGGTCCGCGTCCGGGTCGTCGAGCAGTGCCGCGATCTCGTCGAGCGGGAAGCCGAGCTCCCGGTAGAACAGGATCTGCTGGAGCCGGTCGAGGTCGGCGTCTTCGTAACGCCGGTGGCCCGCGTGGCTGCGCCCGCTGGGCGAGAGCAGTCCG
Organism: Streptomyces sp. A0642; assembly: GCF_004795105.1. Taxonomy (GTDB): domain Bacteria; phylum Actinomycetota; class Actinomycetes; order Streptomycetales; family Streptomycetaceae; genus Streptomyces. Next base: position 70,401 of record NZ_SSBL01000005.1, read on the forward strand.
ATGCCGTCGTAGTGATGCAGGGTGCGCACCGTGACCCCGGCGTATCCGGCGACCTGTCCCACGGAGTGCTCCATGGCTCCCCGCTCCTTCCGTGTGGTCGGTACGTGTCCGAGCCTCGGTCCTGACGTGACGTGAGGTGCAAGTCCGAAATACCCCAGCCGTCGCCCCATTTGAGCGGTTAGGCGTGTTTTACGTCGCTATGGTGAGCCGATGGCCACCGATTCCCCCGCCGATTCCGTCGTCGCCGCCGAACCGGCCCTCGCACGGCGGCTCCTGCTGCTCATCCTGCCCGCGGTCGCCGTCGGCGTGATCGCGGCCCTCGTCCTGCTCGGGGTCAGCCTGCTCGCGGAGCAGTTGCAGGACGTCCTGTGGAAGACGCTGCCCGACGCGCTGTCGGTCGGCCCGTACTCCTCGCTGTGGATGATCGTGATGCTCACCGCGATCGGCCTGGTGACCGGACTGGCCATCCGGACCGTGCCCGGCCGGGCCGGGCCCGACCCGGCGACGACCGGGCTGGTCGACCCGCCCCTGCCGCCGGGGGTGCTGCCGGGGCTGCTGCTCGTGACGACCCTGTCCCTGGCCGGCGGCGTCAGCCTGGGCCCGGAGAACCCGATCACCGCCGCCAACATCGCGCTGGCCTGCTGGGCGGGCCGCCGGTTCGCGCCCGGCACGCCGCCCGCGCTGTGGCTCGCGCTCGCCGCCGCGGGGACCGTCGGCGCGCTCTTCGGCACCCCGGTCGCCGCCGCCCTGATCCTCTCCGAGACGTTCGCCTCGACCCCCGGCCCGGGCGCGCTCTGGGACCGCCTCTTCGGACCGCTCGCGGCCGGCGCCGCGGGGGCGCTCACCATGACCCTGACGGCCCATCCCAGCTTCGACCTGTCGCTGCCCGCGTACCCCGGGGCCCGTTGGGGCGACCTCCTGTCGGCGAGCGCGATCGCCTGCGCCGGCGCGGTGCTCGGGCTGGCGGCGGTATACGCCTTCCCCTTGGCGCACCGCGCCTTCCGCGCGTTGCGGCATCCGGTCCTCGCCATGACGGCGGGCGGGCTGCTGCTCGGCCTGCTCGGGGCCCTCGGCGGGCACCTCACCCTCTTCAAAGGGCTGGCGGAGGTGAAGGAGCTGGCCGCCGACCCGGACGGCTGGACGGCGGGCGAGTTCGCGGTCATGGCGGTGGTGAAGACCGCCGCCCTGCTCGTCGCGGCGGCCTGCGGCTTCCGGGGCGGCCGGATCTTCCCCGCCGTGTTCTGCGGCGCCGCGCTCGGCCTGTGCGCCCACGCCCTGGTCGACGGGATCCCGGTGGCCCTCGCGGTGACGTGCGGGGTGCTCGGCATCCTGCTCGCCGTCACCCGGCAGGGGTGGCTGAGCCTGTTCACGGCGGCGGTGCTGGCCTCCGACACGGCCCTGCTCCCCCTGCTGTGCGTCGCCACCCTGCCGGCCTGGCTGCTGGTGACCGGACGGCCGCAGATGCAGCTGCACGCCGACGGCACACCGCTGCGCTGAGGCGCACGACGCCCGGGACAGCGCCCGGAACGGCACGCAGGAGGTGCCGGCATCCCGGGCAGCGCGGAACGGCAGCACGCAGCAGCGGGCGCCCAGCGGGCGCGCGTCCGGGGGCACGCAGCAGCAGGTGCCCCGAGGGCGCGCGTCCGGCGCGCCGAACCCGCCGACTGTCCGTATTGTCGTTTTCCGTCCCGAACTATCGGACTCATCCGGTCCCACCGGTGAGAGCTGCGAAGGGCAGGCCCGCGATGCCGCTCCACAAGGGCGCCACCCACACCACCGAACCCTCTGAGGAACGGCGCCGGCTCGCGCTCAACCCGTTCTTCGGGGAGGCCGACCCGACCGCCGGCATGGAGTCCGCACCGCCGCGCCACAAGCTGCCGGAAGGGCCGCTGCCGCCCGCCACCGCCTACGGCCTCGTCCACGACGAGCTGATGCTCGACGGCAACTCGCGGCTCAACCTCGCCACCTTCGTCACCACCTGGATGGAGCCCCAGGCCGGTGTGCTGATGGCCGAGTGCCGCGACAAGAACATGATCGACAAGGACGAGTACCCGCGTACCGCCGAACTGGAACGGCGCTGCGTGGCGATGCTCGCCGACCTCTGGCACGCCCCCGACCCCTCGGCGGCCGTCGGCTGTTCGACGACCGGGTCGAGCGAGGCCTGCATGCTGGCCGCCATGGCGCTCAAACGCCGCTGGGCCGCCAAGAACGCCGACCGCTACCCCTCGACCGCCCGGCCCAACCTGGTCATGGGCGTCAACGTGCAGGTCTGCTGGGACAAGTTCTGTACGTTCTGGGAGGTCGAACCGCGCCTCGTCCCGATGGAGGGTGACCGCTTCCACCTCGACCCGCAGGCCGCCGCCGACCTCTGCGACGAGAACACCATCGGGGTCGTCGGCATCCTCGGCTCGACCTTCGACGGCAGCTACGAACCCATCGCCGAGCTCTGCGCGGCCCTCGACGCCCTCCAGGAGCGCACCGGCCTCGACATCCCCGTCCACGTCGACGGGGCATCGGGTGCGATGGTCGCGCCGTTCCTGGACGAGGACCTGGTCTGGGACTTCCGCCTCCCCCGGGTCTCCTCGATCAACACCTCCGGCCACAAGTACGGCCTGGTCTACCCGGGCGTCGGCTGGGCCCTGTGGCGCTCGCCCGCCGAACTGCCCGAGGAGCTCGTCTTCCGGGTCAACTACCTGGGCGGCGACATGCCCACCTTCGCGCTGAACTTCTCCCGGCCGGGCGCCCAGGTCGTCGCCCAGTACTACACCTTCCTGCGGCTGGGCCGGGAGGGTTACCGGGCCGTGCAGCAGGCGTCCCGCGACGTGGCGACGGGACTGGCCCGGAAGATCGAGGAGCTCGGCGACTTCCGGCTGCTCACCCGGGGGGACGAGCTGCCCGTCTTCGCGGTGACGACCAAGCCGGAGGTCACCTCGTACGACGTCTTCGACGTGTCACGCCGGCTGCGCGAGCGCGGCTGGCTGGTGCCCGCGTACACCTTCCCGGCCAACCGGGAGGACCTCTCCGTGCTCCGGATCGTGTGCCGCAACGGCTTCTCCTCCGACCTGGCGGAGCTGCTGCTCCAGGACCTGCGGCTGCTCCTTCCGGAGCTGCGCAGCCAGGACCATCCGCTGAGCCGGGACCACGGGCCCGCGACGTCGTTCCACCACTGAGGGCGGCCGCCCGGGGGCGGTCAGCGTTCGTCGTCGGCGGAGCCGGCCCCGTACGGGTTCTCCTCGCCCTCGGCCAGCACGCCGACGAACGGATCGCCCTCGCCCGCGAAGGTGTACGCCCCCGCCTCGATGCGCTCGATCAGCCCCTGCGTCCACTGCGCGCCCGAGTCGGCCGAGTGCACCCACATGTTCATGATCTCGCCGATGTGCCCGATCGACTCGGGCCCCGCCTCGGGCGTGTAGTACTCGGTGACCGAGGTCCGCCACCGCGCGAGACCGGCCACCCGCTCCTTGAGCAGGGCCACCGCCTCGGCGCGCTCCAGGTCCACGATCCCGCCCAGCCCGGCGGACAGCACGTCCAGCTTCTGGTCGTACGAGGTCAGCGCCGCGCGCAGCAGGGCGAAGTACTCCTCGTTGCCCCGTTCGGTGATCTCGTACTCGGTGCGGGGCGGGCCGCCCACCGTGCTCGGGGCGACCTCATGGGCGAGCAGGACGCCCTGCTTCGCCATCTGCTTCAGTGCGTGGTAGATCGACCCCGGCTTGGCGTGTGACCACTCGTGCGCGCCCCAGTACTCCAGGTCGTTGCGGATCTGATAGCCGTGGGCCCGGCCGTGCTGCCGCACGGCGCACAGGACCAGCAACCGGATCGCCGACATCCCGCCCACCTCTCTCCCCGACTTCGACGAGAGTAGCGGGGCGGGGATTCACAGGGGGAACGTGCTCCGGCCGTGCTGGATGGATATCCACTTCTGGGTGGTGAAGGCCTCCACCGCCGCCTCACCGTTCAGCCGGCCCGTCCCCGAGTTCTTCTCGCCGCCGAAGGCGACCAGGGGGTCGTCCTGGACGGTGGCGTCGTTGACGTGGAACATGCCGCTGTTGATCCGCCGGGCGAAGCGCACCCCGCGTTCGGCGTCGGCGGTGTGCACGGCGCCGCTGAGTCCGTAGGGGCTGTCGTCAGCGATCCGTACGGCCTCCGCCTCGCCGTCGAACTCGATCAGCAGCGCCACCGGGCCGAAGATCTCCTGGGAGAGCAGCGGGGAGCCCGCCGGGAGCCCGGTGAGCACGGTGGGCTCGACGAGGTTGCCGCGGGTGCGGCCGCGGACCGGTGCCGAGGCCCCCTCCGCGAGCGCCTGGTCGACCAGGGCCGTCAGCGCGTCGGCGTGGAAGGTGCTGATGACCGGGCCGATCTGCGTCTCCGGGTCGCGGGGGTCGCCGGTACGGAGCGCTGCCACCCGGGCGACGAACTTCTCGGTGAACTCGGCGGCGACGGCGCGGTCCACCAGGATCCGGTTGGCGGCCATGCAGACCTGGCCCTGGTAGACGAAGCGGCTGAAGACCGCGGAGTCGACGGCGTAGTCGATGTCCGCGTCGTCGAGCACCACCAGGGCGCTGTTACCGCTGAGTTCGAGCACGGTGCGCTTGAACAGCGCGCCCGCCGTCGCGGCGACGTGGCGGCCCACCCGGTCGGACCCGGCGAAGGAGATCGCCTTGGGGACGGGGTGCTCGATGAACGCGTCGCCTATCTCGGCTATGTCGGTGACGACGACGTTGAGCAGCCCGGCCGGCAGCCCGGCCTCCTCGAAGATCCGGGCGATCATCCCGCCCCCGGTCACCGGAGCGTTCTGATTGGGCTTGATGACGACCGCATTGCCGAGCGCCAGGGCCGGCGCGACGGACTTCATCGCCACCAGGAAGGGGAAGTTGAAGGGGCTGATGACGCCGACGACGCCGACCGGAAGCCGGTAGAGGCGGTTCTCCTTGCCGTCCACCGCGGAGGGCAGGATCCGGCCCTCGGCATGCAGCGCCTGGTGGGCGGCCTCGCGCAGGAAGCCCTGCGCGGCGCTCAGTTCGTACAGCGCCTTCGCGCGGGTGCCGCCCAGTTCGTCGATGATCGCGTCGACGATGTCGTCGGCCAGTTTCTCGGTGCTCCGCAGGGCGCGGTCCAGGACGTCACGGCGCTCGTACGGACTCGTGAGGGCCCAGTCCCGCTGGGCGCGCTCGGCGGCGCGGTAGGCGCGGTCGACCTCGTCCGCGGTGGCGACGGTGATGGCGGCGAGCTTTTCCCCGTTGTAAGGGTTGAAATCGATGATGTCCCACGAGCCGGTGCCGGTGCGCCAATCACCGTCGATGTACTGGGCAGCCAGCTCATGGAAGAAGGACATGCGATCCCTTACTGCAGGTGCAGACTCCTGTCGGTACGTCATCGTACTGAAATATCAGGAGAGTTGGAGGAGACCACGGAGCAGATCACGGCTCTCCTCCGGGCCCGGGCTGTCCGCGTGGAGCCGGACCATCGCCTTTTCGTACTGGGCGACTTCTTCGGCCTTGTCCACATAGAGCGCACTTGTCAGCTGCTCCAGATAGACAATGTCCGACAGGTCGGATTCCGGGAATCGCAGCATCGTGAAAGAACCGCTCTCACCCGCGTGCCCGCCGAAACTGAACGGCATCACCTGGAGCGTGATGTTCGGCTGCTCCGACATGTCGATCAGGTGCCGCAATTGGGCGCGCATGACCTCACGGCCGCCGTACGGGCGGCGCAGTGCCGCCTCGTCCAGTACTGCGTGAAAACGCGGGGCCTGTTCGGAGACGAGGGTCTTCTGCCGTGCCAGCCGCAGGGCCACCCGGCGGTCGATCTCGGCGGCGGGGGCGCCCCGCATGCCACGCGAGACGACCGCGTGCGCATAGTCCTCGGTCTGCAACAGCCCGTGCACGAACTGGACTTCGTAGATCCGGATGAGCGAGGCAGCGCCTTCCAGGCCGATGTACGTCTGGAACCAGCCGGGCAGCACGTCCCCGTAACTGTGCCACCAGCCCGCCACGTTGGCCTCACGGGCCAGGCCGAGCAGGGAATCGCGTTCCGCCTCGTCCGTGACTCCGTAGAGCGTGAGCAGGTCTTCGACGTCCCTGGCCTTGAAGCTCACCCGTCCCAACTCCATGCGGCTGATCTTCGATTCGGAAGCCCGGATGGAGTAGCCGGCCGCCTCACGCGTGATGCCGCGTGAGTCGCGCAGCCGCCTGAGCTGCGAACCCAGCAGGATGCGCCGCACCACGGATCCACTCGACTCGCCTGCCGCCACTGGTCCGGCCCTCCCCATCGCTTCCTGGGCATCGGGGTCCCCCCGAACCCCAAGAGCCGGATTCTGCCATCAAAACGCTTCAGCCCGTACTCATTCGATTACGGAAATGGGAAGACTTTGGGACGGTACCGAAACTCCGTACAGGAAGAAATGAGCAAGAACCGGCACGGGATCGGACAGGTCAGGCGCGTGCACGTGCATCTGCCCTTGCATCTGCCCTGCGCATTCGGAACCATGGGCCTCGCGCACCTGCGTGCTCGTTCGTGTTGTGCCGCTGTACCCGCGTACCCGCCGTACCGATACAGCCGCGATTCCTGGGAGTGCCTCGCATGGGGACGAATGGATCGACGATGCTCGAGCCGTTACGGCAGGGGCTTCCCCCCATCGATCCCTCCGCCGTCTCCGGATCAGCCACCTGCGCCCTCCCGGCCCGCTACGAAGCCGTCGGCGGCGCACGGCAATTCACCCGGGTGACCCTGAGCGGCTGGGGCCTGAGCGAGCGCTTCGACGACGTCGCGCTCGTCGTGTCCGAACTGGTCACCAACGCCCTGCGGCACGCCCTGCCCACCGGAGCCCCGCGCGAGCCCCAGGACCCCGCGGTCCGGCTTCACCTGATGCGCTGGACCTCGCGGCTGGTGTGCGCGGTGCGCGACCCCAGCCAGGCGAGTCCCGTCGCGTCCGAGGCGGAGGATTCGGCCGAGTCGGGCCGCGGACTCTTCCTGGTGGATTCCTTCAGCGACTCCTGGGGCTGGCACCCCTCGCCCGTCCTGACGCCGGAGAGCGCGTCCGGCGGACCGACCACGCGCGGCAAGGTCGTCTGGGCACTCTTCCGGCTTTCCGACCCGGTGTGACGCGGGGGCCGCAGGAGCGCCGCACCGCCGGCGGATGACGGCTCGGCGGGCGCCGTTCAGGCGTCCGCCGGGACGACGCTCAGGCCTCCGCTATCAGGTGGTCGAACTCGCCGTCCTTCACGCCGAGCAGGAGAGCCTCTATCTCCGCGGGCGTATAGACCAGGGCCGGCCCCTCGGGGTGACGCGAATTGCGCATCGCCACATCGCCGTCGGGCAGCTTGGCGAACTCCACGCAGGAGCCCTGGGAGTTGCTGTACCTGCTCTTCTGCCAGACGACTCCGCGAAGCTCTGTGGCTGCCATGCCGTTGTACACGTGGTGCACAGGACGCTCCCCGAGTTGCAAAGTGCAAGTGTCAACTGTCTCGGATCATAGCCGTGTTCAATTTCCGGTGCATGAGCGGATGCATGCGCAGATGCACGTGCACGCGGGGTGTTCCCCCGGTTACAGCACTCCTCGGGAGAAAGACGAACGAGAAGCCTGTTCGGCTCCCGATTCCGGGAGTTGGCCGTTCCGCCCGGATGGCGACTCACTGGTAGCTTGGACGGTCATTCGTCTTCCAGGGGGAATTCAGCATGTACAAACTCGTACGTACCGGCACTGCGGTCGCCACCGGGCTCCTGGCCGCGCTCGCCCTCACCGGGTGCACCAGCGACAGCGGCAAGGACGACGCGGACAAGGGCTCCGGCACCACCGCCACCCCGGCGCCCGGCGGCAGCGCCGGCGACGGCACCGGCTCCGGAGCGAGCGACGACGCCGGCAACACGAAGGCGCTGGAAGGCGCCTGGGCCGGGCAGACCGACGACAAGGCGGTGGTGCTGTCCGTCGCATCCGGGAAGGCCGTGGTCGTCGCGGACTCCCACGTCTGCACGGGCACGGTCAAGGACATGGGCAAGCCGATGCTCGCGCTGAAGTGCGCCGACGGCAACACCGACCGGACCATGGGAGCCATCGAGTCCAACGACGGCAAGACCGTCGTCGTCTCCTGGGACGGCGGCGCCAAGGACACGCTCGCCAAGACGGACGCCGATTCCCTGGAGGGGCTGCCCGACCTGCCCACCCCGTGACGAGCGCGGGCGCGCCCGCGCCTGACGGGCCCTCAGCCGTCGTCGGGCGCGTGGGACCGGGAGCGCGAGCCGCCGTCCAGGCCCTGGGAGAACTCTTCCAGGGCTTCGAGCAGGAGGCCGGCCCCGTTGCGTACGACGGGGTCCGAACCGGCCCCCTGGCTCCGCTCCTCCTCGTCCCACCGCTCCAGCGCTTCCCGCACGGCCGTCCAGTCCGGTACGCGCCGCTCCCGCACCGCCTTCGCCCCCTGCTCGGTGGCCCGGCGCAGCGCATCGGCGAGCGGGGCGGCCGCTGGTACGGGGGTGGCGCCGCCCTCCGGAAGATGCGCCTCCAGCAGCATCGCGACCCGGCCGAGCTGGGCGAGCGCGTGCTGGGTGTCCTCGGCGGCGGCGCGTGAGAGGCCGCGGTGGCGCACCGGTTCGTGCTGGGCGGTGGCCACCGCCTCCTGCCAGGCGACGCGGGCGTTCCGGGTGGCGAGCAGGGCCCGGCGCACGTCGTCGTGGCCGCGGCGGCCCGGGTCCGCGTACTGGTCGATGACCGAGGCGGCGTAACGGCCGTCCGCCTTCAGCCAGTCGCCGAGCCGGCCGCGCAGCCGCGGGGTCTCCCAGGCCGGGTAGAGCGCGTACGAGATCATGGCCAGAACGCCGCCGAGCAGGGTCAGCAGGACCCGTTCGAGGACGGTCTGCGAGAGGTCGTCGCCGGCCATGCCGAGCAGGAAGACCACATAGGCGGCGACGCAGGCCTGGGCGACGGCGTAGCCGGTGCGCATCAGCAGGTACATCAGCAGGGCGCAGAGCACGGCGAGCGCGGCGGAGAGCCCGGCCCGTGGATGGGCGGCCTGGACGATCGCGCTGGCGGTGAAGACCCCGACGACGGTGCCGCCGAAACGCGCCACGGACCGTTCGTACGTCCGGGAGAACTCCGGCCGCATCGCCATGACGGCCGCCATCGGCACCCAGTAGCCGTGGCCGTACGGCAGGGCCAGGCCCAGCAGATAGCCGGCCGCGGCGACGACGGAGATCCGGATCGCGTGCCGCAGGATCGGGGAACCGCGGTGCAGCTCCCGGCGCATCGACCCGAGCACGACCGGCACCAGCCGCGGCAGGGTGGGCCGGGAGTGGTGCTCGGGTACGCGGTCGCCCCGCCCGGCCTCGATGGCGTCGGCGACCTCGGCCGCCCCGGCCCGCTCCTCCTTCGTGCCGTCGCCCTCGGCGGCCTCGATCACATCGGAGAGGAGGGCGGTCAGCCGGTCGGCGGCGCGGAGCGGGGGGCCGCTGAGCAACGCGCCGGTGTCGGGGGTCTTCAGCGCGGCGACGGCGGGCGCGGGAAGGCGCACCGGGTCGCCGTGGCGGATCGCCCGGGCGGCCGCGTCGAGCAGGGAGGCGGCGGCGGCGAGGAGCTCGCGGACGCGGTCGCGTTCGGGGCCTTCGGACGGCACGCCCATCGCCGGATCAGCCAGTGAGGCGAGGACCGGCCGGAGCCGCTCGGCGGCCCCGCGCGAACCGTGCAGTTCGGCGGGGCGGCGGCGGGCCTGGCGGGCGGTGACGGCGGCGGCCTTGCGGGCCTCCATCAGGGGAGCCGGGTCGAAGTGGGCGACCGGGTCGTGGCGCAGCCTGCGGGCGTAGTCGGCCTCGGCGGCCAGGGCGTCGGCCAGGGCGTCGCGCTGGGCGCCCCATCGGCGGATCGGGAAGACGACGATCAGCAGCGCCTGGACGACTCCGCCGACCGTGATCATCAGGGCGTGCAGGGCCGCCTCGGCGACGGAGGTGGGCAGGGTGACCGTCACCACCATGATCGCGACGTTGGACGCGGCGATGACGCCGGCCGTCGGACCGGCCGCCCAGGCCAGCCCGGCGAGGAAGGTCCAGACGATCAGCAGGGCCAGGAAGAGCACGAGGTGGGAGCCGGTGACGTAGCCGAGGAACGTCGACACACCGAGGCTGAAGCCGGAGACCAGGGCGAGTACCGGCCGGGGGCGCCAGCTGCGCTGGAAGGTGGCGATCGCCGCCTGGAAGGCGCCGAACGCGGAACTGGCGGCGACGAGGGGCCCGAAGAGGGTGAGCGTCACTCCGAGCACGAGGGCCAGACCCGCCGCGCCACGGAGGGCGATCAGCGGTTCGAGGCGCGCCCTCTCGATCGTCAGCCCCGAGCGCGCGGTCTCCCTCAGCGCCCGGAGCCAGCTCATGCGCAGAGCCTAGCCGGAATCGGCTGTATGCCCGAGTTGTCGGGTTGGGCTTTCCGGCTTGCGGTGGGCTGCGGGGCGTCGGGGGTGGGGCGGGCCGGCGCGGGACGGGCTTGCGGGTGGAGGCTGCACGGCTTCCAGGGAGGGTGGGGCGGCGCGGGACCTCCGGCGGGCGGCCCGATGGTCCGGCCTGGGCGGACGGGCCTGCACGGGAACACCGGCGGGCGGCCCGATGGCCCGGCACCGGCGGACGGCCTTCGCCCTCAGCCGGAGAGCTCCGGCCCGGCCCCGCCCATCCTCGCCCGGTCCGCCGCGGCCGTCCCGTGGGTCCAGCCGTCCGGGTCCGTGGCGCCGCGGACCCGGGTGGTCGTCGTCTCGGGGAACATCTTCTCGGCCGTGTCGGTGACCGCCACGTCCCGTGCGGCCAGCACCGGCAGCAGACCGGACCCGGCGGACGGCTCACCCGTCGCGGCGCTCTCGGCGTCGGCCTCGGCGGTGGCGCGGGCGGTGCCGTCCGCCAGCCGGCGGCCCAGCCGCTGGGCGTAGGCCATCAGGAAGGACTGCCGGAAGGTCTTGGTCCGTTTGCGGCCGCCGGCCCTCTGGCCCGCCTCGGCCCGGGTCATCGCCGCCGTGCCCTGGACCAACAGCGAGGTGTACAGCAGCTCCACGGCCTCCAGGTCCGGCTCGAAGCCGACCACGGTCGAGAAGCCGAGCTCGCTGTTCCACACGGCCCGGCAGCGGTTCGCCGAGGCGACGGCGTCGAGCAGGATCGCCTTGGCCGTCTCGTACGGGGCGTCCACCCCGATCCGGCAGGCCCCCGGGACGCCGCCGCTGTGCGTACGGGCCGCCAGCACGGCTTCGTCGATGCTGTGCCGGGCCATCAGCTCCTGCGCCTTGGTGGTGAGCGCCTCCGCCTCCTCCGGGAAGCCGGTCGCCTCGGCCTTGGCCAGCAGGGCGCGGATCCGGGTCAGCATGCGCGGTTCGTCGTGCGCCGGAGGAAGGTGCAGGGTGTCGCGCAGGGCGCCGGGCGCCGGTCCGACGGGCTCGATCACCGGCAGCCGGAGCAGCAGCCGGTAGAGCCCCAGGAGTGCGGAAGCGTACGAGAACCGGTCCGGCCGCCCCGGCGGCGGCGCGGCGGGCAGCTCGTCCAGCTGGGCCTGCCAGCGGGGCGGCAGCACCTGGTAGCGCCGGACCTCCGAGCGGATCAGCCCGGCGGCCAGCCCGGCCGCGTGCTCGTCCAGTTCGCGGCGGACGAGGCGTACGAGGTCGGCGGGCAGCCAGCCCCGCTCCCAGGCGCGCCGGACGAACTCCTCGCCCCGGCGCACCAGCTCCGCGTCGGACGCCGGGGCGGCGGCGAGGAGGGACGCGCCGGTATCGAGGCCCGCGTCGCCGTCCGCGTACAGGGCCGCCGCGAATGCCTGGTCGATCACCGGTTCCATGAGGTCAGGGTAGGCATGACCGCCCCGGCGGAATTCATCCACACCCTGTGGACAAAGGCGGCCGGGGTGACGACGGGCAGGGGGACGCGCTTTTCGACGACAGGCGCCCCCTGCCCTCCCGTCACGGCAGCAGGACGACCTTCCCCCGTACGTGCCCCGCCTCGCTCAGCGCCTGGGCCTTCGCCGCCTCGGTGAGCGGGAACGTCTCGGCCACGGGGATCCGCAGCTCGCCGACGGCCGCGAGCCGGGCGTGCTCGGCCAGCTGTTCCCTGGACCGGGAGCCACCACCGGAGAACGCCACGCCGTACTTCCCCGCCTCCTGGTCGGCGATGGTGACGATGCGGTCGGTGGTGCCGCCGCGCAGCTCGATGGAGTCCGGCAGCGCTCCGCGTCCCGACGCGTCGAAGACCGCGTCCACACCCTGGGGAGCGAGTTCGCGCACCCGTCCGACCAGCCCGTCCCCGTACTCCACGGGCGTCGCGCCGAGCACCCGCAGATAGTCGTGGTTGCCCGGGGACGCCGTGCCGATCACCGTCGCGCCGCGGGCCGTCGCCAGCTGGACCGCGGCCGAACCGACGGCTCCGGCCGCCCCGTGCAGCAGCAGGGTCTCCCCCGCCTCCACGGCGAGTTCGTCCAGCACGCGCTGGGCGGTGTGGGTCGCGATGGTCAGCGCGGCCGCGTCCGGCCAGCTCAGCTCCTCCGGCTTGGGGGCGACGAGCGCGGCATCCGCCAGGGCGTACTCGGCGTAGGAACCGGTGACGCTCCAGCCCAGCACCTCGTCGCCCACCGCCACATCGGTGACCCCCTCACCGGTCACGTCGACCACCCCGGCGAACTCGACGCCGGGAATCGCCGGGAGCGACGTCGGGAACACGTCCTCCATCCAGCCGCGCCGGATCTTGTAGTCCATCGGGTTGACCGCGGAGGCCCGGACCTTCACCCGCACCTGCCCGGGGCCGGGGTGAGGGTCCTCGACCCGGGCCGGGTGCAGCACCTCGGGTCCGCCGAACTCCTCGAAAACGATCGCTTCCATCGTGTCGCCTGCCTCCTCGTCGCAACGGAGATCCGGACCGGGACATGTCCTGAAATGCCGCCTGCCCGGGCCCGGATCCATCCTTCCAGCCGGTGCCCTGCCGCGCGCTGCGCCTCGCTGTCAGTGGCGGGTGCCAGACTCGAATCCATGACCGAACGCTGGGCCGTGGCCGTGACGGAGAGCGGTGGCGCGCGCCTCGCCCCGCTGGACCGCACGGGCCGCCCCACCGCCCCGGTCGTGACCGAACCGGATCTCGTCGAGGCCGTCCGCTCCCGGCCCGGAGTCACCCGCTGGGTGTGGCGGTCGACGGCCGAGGTCTACCCCCGGCTGCTGGCCGCCGGGGTCCCGGTCGCGCGCTGTTACGACGTCGAGGTCGCCGAGTCCCTCCTGCTGGGCCATGAGGGACGGCTCGGCGAACCCCGCTCCGCCGCGGCCGCCCACGCCCGTCTGCTGCACGGCCCGGTGCCGCCCGATCCGCCGCCGCGCTCCGCGGTGCCGGGCTCCCAGTCCTCCCTGTTCGAGCCGCAGTCGGGCACGGATCTGCCGTTCGACGCCCTGCTCCGGGTCTACGCCGACCAGCTCGCCCGCCATGGCGCCACGGACCGGCCGGGCCGGATGAGCCTGCTGACGGCCGCCGAGTCCGCCGGCATGCTCGTCGCCGCCGAGATGAACCGCGCCGGACTGCCCTGGCGGGCCGACGTCCACCGCGAGGTGCTGCACGAACTGCTGGGCGAGCGGTACGCGGGCGGCGGCGAGCCCCGGAAGCTGGCGGAGCTGGCGGACGAGGTCTCCACCGCGTTCGGCCGCCGGGTCCGCCCGGACCTCCCCGCCGATGTGGTGAAGGCGTTCGCGCAGGCCGGGATCAAAGTGCGCTCGACCCGGCGCTGGGAGCTGGAGGGGCTGGACCATCCGGCGGTGCGGCCGCTCGTCCAGTACAAGAAGCTGTACCGGATCTGGACGGCCCACGGCTGGAGCTGGCTCCAGGACTGGGTCCGGGACGGCCGCTTCCGCCCCGAGTACCAGCCGGGCGGCACGGTCAGCGGCCGCTGGACGACCAACGGCGGCGGGGCGCTGCAGATCCCCAAGGTGATCCGGCGGGCAGTGGTCGCCGACGAGGGCTGGCGCCTCGTCGTCGCGGACGCCGACCAGATGGAGCCGCGGGTGCTGGCCGCGATCTCCCGCGACCGGGGCCTGATGGAGGTGGCGGGCCATGACGGCGACCTGTACACCGCGCTGTCCGACCGGGCCTTCCACGGCGACCGCGACCACGCCAAGATCGCCCTGCTCGGCGCGGTCTACGGCCAGACCTCGGGGGACGGGCTGAAGAACCTGGCCGCCCTGCGCAGGAGGTTCCCGGACGCGGTCGCCTATGTGGACGACGCCGCGAAGGCCGGCGAGGAGGGCCGTCTCGTACGGACCTGGCTGGGCCGGACCAGCCCGCCCGCCGCGGGCGGCGAGGACGACGGAGAGGCCGGCATCCCGCAGGAGAGCGACGCCCCGCCGGCGGACGGCTCCGACCCGGTGGGAGGCTTCACGCCGGGGTACGCCTCGTCCAACGCCCGTGCGCGCGGCCGCTTCACCCGTAACTTCGTGGTGCAGGGCAGCGCGGCCGACTGGGCGCTGCTGCTCCTGGCCGCGCTGCGGCAGTCCCTCGCGACGGCCGGCCTCCGTGCCGAACTGGTCTTCTTCCAGCACGACGAGGTGATCGTGCACTGTCCCGAGGAGGAGGCCGGGACCGTCGTGGAGGCCATCCGGGCAGCGGGTGACCTGGCCGGACGGACCGCCTTCGGCGACACACCGGTGCGCTTCCCGTTCACCACGGCGGTGGTGGAGCGCTACTCGGACGCGAAGTGACCGGCCCCGGACCCGGCGCCAAGTGACCGTGCCCCGGCCCCGGGCGCGAACCGACCATGCCCCCGGCCCGTGAGAATCGGGGCCCGGCCGGGCGCGGCGCGTGCCCCGGGGAGAGAGCCCGGGGCACGCGCGCGGCGGTGGGGCCCCGCCGGTCCCGTCCGTCTACCCGCGCTCCCACAACGCGGGGACGTTCGGCGGCTCCCAGCCGGTCAGGGCGGTGTGAGCCTGCAGACAGCGGTAGGCGACCCCGCCGTACGTGACGCGGTCGCCCGCGTTGTAGGCCGCCCCGGCCGCCCAGGTGCCGCCCGGTCCGGGCGGCGGGTCCGTCGGGTCGGTCGGCGGATCGGTCGGGTCCGTCGGGTCCTGTGCGACGTCGAGGACGAAGTCGAAGGTCCCCTCCTTCCCGGCACCCACGGACCGCACGTTCATCAGGAGCGCCGGGTCGTACAGGGTGTCGGTGTTGTTGCGGGGTTCCCCCGGGAAGTACAGCTGGGTCGTGAGGATGCCCGAGCCGGGCGCCTGGGCCTTCACATGGATGTGCCGGGTGCGGCCGGGATAGAGCCCCGCGACCACCGTCGTGAGCGTGAAGGCTCCGGACTGATCGGTGAACTGGTGGCCGCGGAAGGCGTATCCGCTCATGTCGTACGCGCCGTTGGCGTCGGCCTGCCAGAAGTCGAGCAGCACTCCGGGGATCGGCCGGCACCCCCGGCCGAAGACGTAACCGCTGACCGTCAGCCGGACTCCGGGGGTGCTGGCGGTCACCAGGCTGGTGCGGAGCGGTGAGTTGGGCTTGAAGTAGGGGCCCTCCATCTGGTCGTGCGTGGGGCCGTCGCCGTCGTCGCAGTCCGGGGTCGGGGCGAGCGGCACTCCGCTGGAGCCGGTGTCGCGCGCCAGCGCGACCCCGCCCCCGGCGAGCAGCGGGACGGTGGTGGCGGCCAGCGCCGCCTTGAGGAGGTTCTTGCGGCTGATGGGCCGGTCACCGGCGGGGCCGCCGGAAGTCGGATCAGGAGTCATGGCTGCTTCCTCGGGGTGGGGGGAAGGGTACGTGCGAAGCGTGCGGGTTACAGGACCTGCCAGAGCGCGGGGACGTTCGGGGGCGTCCAGCCGGGCTGCGCCTGGTGTCCCTGGAGGCAGCGGTAGCGGCCGGAGCCGTACGTCACGACGTCACCGGCGGCGTACGTCGTACCGGCGGCCCAGCTGCCGCCCGGATCGGTCGGCGGGTCCGTCGGGTCGGTCGGCGGATCGGTCGGTGTTCCGCTGGTGACCAGGGTCAGCCCGTACGCCTGGAGCGCCGGGTTCACCGGCTGGAAGTACGTCGTACCGCCCTGGGAACAGTTGCCTGAGCCGCCCGAGGTGACGCCCTGGGCCTGGCTGCCGGAGACGAACGAGCCTCCGGAGTCGCCCGGTTCGGCGCACACGTTGGTCCGGGTCACCCCGGAGACGGTGCCCTCCTGGTAGGTGACGCTGCTGTTGCGCTGCTGGACCGTGCCGCAGTGCCAGCCGGTGGTCGAGCCGGAGCGGCAGACGGAGGAGCCCTCCAGCGCCTCGGTGGATCCGGTGACCGTCACATCGCCGTTGCCGTAGCCGTTCACGAGTGGACGCGGCGTCCAGTTGGTGTTCGCGGCGACCCAGGAGTAGTCGCGGCCGGGGAAGGTGGAGCCCTGGAAGGTTCCCTGCACCTGCTGGTTGTAGCCGCTGGTGCTGACCCCCGGGGTTCCGCAGTGCCCGGCGCTGACGAAGCCGCCCTGGGCGCCGCGCTTGACGGGGAAGCCGATGGAGCAGCGCCCGGAGCCGTTCATGTAGTACGCGTCACCGCCCCGCAGGTCCGCGTACGTGCGCGGCTGCCCGGCGCTTCGCGTGATCGTCACCAGGGCCCGGGGCACTCCGGCCGCGGCGAGGAACGCGTCGGCGGCGGCGGCCCGGCCGGCCTGGACGACGACACGGTTGGTGGCGACGTCGACGTACCAGACGGGCACGTCCTTCGGCGCCCTGCGCAGCGCCACCCGGTCGAGTGCGGCCTTGGCGGAGGTGAGTGCGGCCAGGCTGTGGCCGACGACGACGGGCCGGGCGCCCGCCTCGGCGATCCGGCGGGAGTCCGAGGCCTCGGTCGTGGCGACGGTCAGCTCCGCCGACGCGCCGCTCACGCGGGCTCCGGCGAATCCCGGCCCGAGCGAGCGCCGCAGTCCGGCGGCCACAGCTGCGGCACGGGACTCGTTGCCGATGCGTTCCGCCGCCTGGTCGGCCGTGAGTCCGAGATCGCGCTGCATGGCCTTCAGCAGACCGGGCGAGAGCCGGTCCGCCCCGGCGGGCGACAGGTGGGGGGAGGGGTCGGCGGAGGCGGTGCCGGTCAGTCCGGCCAGCGCGAGCGCGCCGACGGCCACGGTGGCGGCACACGCGGCCAGTGCACGTCTGCGGAGCATGGATCTCTCCACGGAACTCTCCTTGGCTTCGGGGGAATTGCCGTCAACGTAGCCGCGTACACGTCAGCTCCAGGAGATCCCGTCCGCCCCATCGCGCGACGTTATGGGGCTGCCCCGACCGGCGGCGACACGGCGGAACACGCGCGAGCGGCCTCCCCGCTCAGGCCCGCGCGAGTAGGTTCCTCTCATGCGAATAGGCCAGAGGCTGGGCGGCGGGCGCTGCGCCGACGTATACGAACTGGACGAGCAGTGGGTCCTGCGGCGCTACCGCGACGGGCTGGACGCCACCCGCGAACTGCCCGTCATCTCCTACCTGTCGGCCTCGGGCTACCCGGTCCCGCGGCTCGGCCCGCGGCCCCCGTCGGCCGGCCCCGGCGATCTGATCCTGCAGCGGCTGACCGGTCCCACCCTGCTGGAGGCCCTGCTCAGCGGCGTCATGGACGGCGCCGAGGGGTCCGTCCTGCTGGCCCGTCTGCTCGCCGATCTGCACACCGTCCCGGCCCGCCTCTCGCAGGATCCCGAGGACCGCATCCTCCACCTCGACCTGCATCCGGACAACGTGATGCTGACGCCCGACGGCCCGGTGGTGATCGACTGGAGCAACACCGAGGAGGGCCCGCCCGCCCTCGACCGGGCCATGACGGCAGTGATCCTGGCGCAGGTGGCGGTCGATCCGGACCACCCGGCTGCCGGCGGCGCACGCGAGCTGCTGACCGCCCTGGTACCGCACCTCCTCCTCGCGGAAGGCGGCCTACCGGACCGCCACCTCGCCGACGCGGCGGCCCGCCGCACCGCCAACCCGACGATGAGACCGGCCGAACGGGACCTCATCGGCGAGGCGGTGGCCCTGGTCACCACGCTCTCCCGCTGAGGCCCCGTCACGACTGTCCGCCGGCACCTGCTGAGGCCCCGTCAAGACTGCTCGCGCACCGGCCGAGGCCCGGTCACGCCTACTCGCGCGCCCCCGCGAGGTCGACCGGCCGGGTACGCAACGCGAGCGAGGCGGGCAGCACCGCGGAGACCACGGCCACCAGCGCGCTCGCCGCGACGACCGAGCCGATGGTCCCCCACGGGGCGACGACGGGCGAGTGCACGCCGAGCAGTCCCAGCGCGGTCCGTACGCCGAGCAGGTTCAGCGCCGCCACCGCCCCGCCGAGCACCGCGCCCACCGCCACCACGACCAGCGCCTCCGCCCCCACCAGCCGCAGCACCTGCGCCTTCGTCGCCCCGGCGAGCCGGAGCACCGCCAGGTCGCGCACCCGGTCGGAGGTGGCCATGACCTGCGTGTTGGCCAGGGCGATACCCGTGTACACCAGGGCGATCAGCAGGATCATCAGGAGCCCGAGGCGGGTGTTCTCGCCGGTCCGCCGGTGGTTCTCCGCCAGCCACCCGGCCCTCGTCGCCACCACGGCGCCCGTCGCCCGGGCGGCCGCCTCCAACTGCGAAGCGACGGCCGACTGCCCGTCACCGCCGACGACCTTGACGTCGATCCGGTCGACCACGGCGCCTCCGGCATTGCGCGGGGTCACGTACACACCGTTGTCCCCGGTGCCGGTGCTCAGCACGGCCGCCACCCGCAGGGTGACCTTGCGGCCGTCGGCCAGCCAGACGCCGACGCGCTCGCCGACCGTGGTGGTCATCCACTCCTCGTTGACGACCAGGGAGCCGTCGTCGAGGCCGGCGAGGCTGCCCGCCACCACGGGCAGCGCCGACACCGCCGCCGCGTCGGCCGGATCCACGGCCCGCGCCTCGGAGCCGACCAGTGCCGTGCCTTCCTCCAGCACGGTCACGGAGGTGGACCGCGAGGCGCTGACGACGACACCCGGGATGCGCCGGGCCCGCTCGACGAACCGCGGAGACAGCGCGCCGCCCCCGCTCCCCGCCGTGACCACGAAGTCCGAGGTCACCTGGGTGCGCGCCTCGGTGGCCCGGGCCTCGGCGAGGGTCGCCGTCGTACCCGTCAGCGAGGCGGCCAGCGCCACGGTGAGGATCACGGGCGCGGCGACGGCGGCCGTGCGGCGCAGCCCGGCGGAGGCGTTCTCCCTCGCCAGCACGCCGGTGGCACCCGGCAGTCGCGCCGGCAGCCAGGCGAGGAACCGGGTGACCGGTCGTACGAGCGCGGGCGCGAACAGGGCGAAGCCCACGATGAACAGCATCGGCTGGGTGACGTACGTCTTGCGCTTGAGGACGCTGCCGGGGTCCTGGACGAGGGCGAGGCCGAGCAGTACGGCACCGGTCAGCAGGACGGCCGCGCCGGCCAGCACCCGGCTCAGCGGCATCGAGCCGCTGTCCACGGCTGCTTCGCGCAGCGCCTCCGCCGGCCCCACCCTTCCGGCACGGCGCGAGGCGGCGACCGCACCGGCCAGCGCCACGGCCAGCCCGGTCCAGAAGGCGGTGTACAAGGGCCAGTTCTGGTCGCCGATCGTGAACCAGCGGGGCGCGATTCCCTCGCCGGTCATCCAGGAGGCGAGCCGGGGCGCACCGAGGACGCCCAGCCGGCAGCCCGCACCCGACGCCAGTACGCCGATGACGAGCGCCTCGGCGTACACCGTCCGCCGCACCTGGCCGGGCGTCGCGCCCGCCGTGCGCAGCAGGCCGAACTCGCGGCGGCGCTGGGCCACCGCGAAGGAGAACGTGGAGGCGACCACGAAGACGGAGACGAACGCGGTGATGCCCGCGGCCGTGCCCAGGAGGGCGTTCACGGAGACGAGCGCCTCGGCGTCCCGGTCCGGGTCGGGGTCGGCCCGGCGGCGGTCGTCGCCGGTGAGCACCGCCATCCGCTCCTCCCGGTCCACGAGCGCGCGCACCGCCGCCGGATCCGCCTGCACCACCACGGCGTCGAGGTCCGGGGAGATCCGGGCGGCCTCGGCCGCGGTGAAGAACACGGCGGTCTCGAACCCCGCGGGGCGCACCGTCCCGACGACGGTCCTGGTCCCGGTCCCCGCAGCGGTGGTGACCGTGATCCGGTCCCCGGTCCGCACGTCGGAGCCGCCTCCCGCGGTGACGACCACCTCTCCGGCGGCGGCCGGGGCCCGTCCGGCGGACAGCCGGTAGGGGGTGGCGGCCGCCACCGGCCACGGGTGGCCGACCGTCGCCCCGCCGCCCCCGTCGAGGCGGGCGGCGCCGGCCGAGACGGGGAACGTGCGGTCCTCGACCGTGGGGCCGAGCCGTGCCAGCGCGGCGGCGAGTTCCGCGGGGACGGCCCGGGGCGAGGTCAGCTCCCGGGTCCGGACCCCGCCCGGAGTACGTACCCGCAACCGGTCCTCGCCCCGGACGACGACGGGGGCGGCGGCGAACCGCTCGGGCCCGTGACGCGGGGCGTCGAACGTGGCCGCGAGGGCCAGCCCGGTGGTGGCGATGATCCCCACGCCGAGGGCGAGCGCGAGGAAGGAGCCGACGAAGGTGACCCAGCGGGTCCGCATGCCGCGCAGCGCGAGGCTCAGCACGAGGCCACCGCCATGCGCGTCATGCGCGCCGCGACCTGCTCGGCGGACGGGTCCGGCAGTTCGTCCCGCACCCGGCCGTCGGCCAGGAACAGCACCCGGTCCGCGTAGGAGGCGGCGACCGGATCGTGCGTCACCATGATCACCGTCTGGCCGTCGTCGACCATGGTGCGCAGCAGTGTCAGCACCTGCCGGCCGGTCGTGGAGTCCAGGGCGCCGGTGGGCTCGTCGCCGAACAGCACATCGGGCCGGGTGATCAGGGCGCGGGCCAGGGCCACGCGCTGCTGCTGGCCGCCGGAGAGTTCACCGGGCCGGTGCCCGGCCCGTTCCCGCAGCCCGACCCGCTCGAGTACGTCCAGGACCTCGGCCCGCTTCGGCCGGCGGCCGGCCAGCCTCAGGGGAAGAGCGACGTTCTGCTCGGCGGTCAGCGCGGGAAGGAGGTTGAACGCCTGGAAGACGAACCCGATGCGGGTGCGGCGCAGCAGCGTCAGCTTCCGTTCACTGAGTCCGGTCAGTTCCGTGTCGCCGAGGAACACCTGCCCGGCGGTGGGCCGGTCGAGCCCGGCGGCGCACTGGAGCAAGGTCGACTTGCCGGATCCCGAGGGGCCCATGACGGCGGTGAACGTCCCTCGGGGGACGTCCAGACAGACCCCGTCCAGCGCGGTGACCGCGCCGGTGTTCCTGCCGTAGGACCGGGTGACCGAGCGGAGCCGGACAGCTGTGTGATTCATGGCCCCCACTCAACCGGCGGCGTCCGGGCGGCACATCGCAGCGAGCGGGAGTCCTCGGGGTGGAGGTAGCTCCACCCCGGGAGTCGACCTCGCTGGGTGGTCCCTCTCTCCCCGCCCGGCCTAACGTTCCCCCATGCCCTCCCCCGCCGCCCCTTCCGCCGGACCGCCGCCCGCCCCCGGTCTTGGGCGGGCCCTGCGGCAGCCCCGCTACGTACGCACCGCCTGGCCGTGGCGCGCCACGCTCTACCTGGTGACCAGCGTGCCCCTGGGCCTCGTCACCCTCACCGCGCTCCTCCTCCTTGCGGTCGCGGGCAGCGCGCTCACCGTGATTCTGATCGGCATCCCGCTGCTCCTCACCCTCGTGCTCGCCGGCATTCCGGTGGCCGCTCTGGAACGGTCCCGGCTCCGGCTGGTCGATCCGCGGCCCCTCGCCCCGGCACACCGCGAGCCGGAAGGAACCGGCCTCCCCGCCTGGCTGCGCACCCGCCTCCAGGAGCGCGCCACCTGGCGGGAGCTGGGTTACGCGCTGCTGTTCGCCCTGGTGCTGTGGCCGCTGGAGGCGCTCGCGGTGGGGACGGCCCTCGTCGTCTGCGGCGGGCTGATCGCCGCGCCCGTGATGCTGGCGGCGAGCGGGGGCGAGGAGGCCCGCGTCCTCAAGATCTGGCTGATCCACACCTATCCGCCTGCCTTCGCGGCCCTGCTCGCCGGACTGGTGCTGCTTCCCCTGTTCGCGTATCCGCTCGGGATCGTGGCGGCCGGCCGGGCCGCGCTGACCCGGCAGTTGCTCTCCGCACCCGACGACGGACCCGACTCCCGCATCCGGGAGCTCGGCCTCTCGCGGACGCGGCTGGTGGACGCCTTCGAGGCGGAGCGCCGTCGGATCGAACGCGATCTCCACGACGGGGCGCAGCAGCGGCTCGTCGCCCTGTCCATGACCCTCGGCCTGGCCAGGCTGGAGGGGCCGGCCGAACCGCTGGCCGGGCTGCTGGCCAAGGCCCACGAGGAGGCCGGGGCCGCGCTGGTGGAGATCAGGGAACTCATCCGGGGCATCCACCCCCAGGTCCTCACCGACCGCGGCCTGCAAGCGGCCGTCGAGGACGTCGCGGACCGTTCGCCGGTCCCGGTGGACGTGGACTTCGACCTGCCGGGCCGCCTCCCCGAAACGGTGGAGACGGCGGTCTACTTCGCGGTCTGCGAGGCGCTGGCCAACGTGGCCAAGCACAGCGGGGCGGACCGCGCCCGGGTGAGCGGCCGGGCGGAGAGGGGCCGGCTGGTGGTGGAGGTGTCGGACGACGGGGCGGGCGGCGCGGGCACCGGAAGCGGCACGGGACTCCAGGGCGTGGCGGACCGCATCTCGGTGCTCGACGGCCACCTGTTAGTGTCCAGTCCGCCCGGCGGGCCGACGGTGTTCCGGCTGCAGGTCCCCCTGCCACCCGCGGCTCCTGCGGACCCTGCGGACCCTGCGGATACGAGGACGTGAGCGTGCGCATCGTACTGGCCGAGGACAGTGTGCTCCTGCGGGAGGGACTCATCGGTCTGCTGGAACGGTTCGGCCATCAGGTGGTGGCGGGCGCCGGCACGGCGGACGAACTGATCGGGGCCGTGGCCGCACACGGCCCGGACATCGTGGTGACCGATGTGCGCATGCCGCCCGGCTTCTCCGACGAGGGCCTGCGCGCCGCGATCGAACTGCGCACCCGGCAGCCGGGGCTGCCCATCCTCGTCCTCAGCCAGTACGTCCAGCGCGCCTACGCCGAGGAGCTGCTCGACTCCGCCGACGGTACGGGCGTCGGCTATCTGCTCAAGGAACGCATCGGCGACGTCGAGGAGTTCATCGACGCCCTTCACCGGGTCGCCGCCGGGAACACGGTCGTCGACCCCGAGGTGGTCCGCCAACTGATCCGCCGCCGCCGGGACCCGCTCGCCCGGCTCACCGCGCGCGAGCAGGAGGTGCTGGCCCTGATGGCGGAAGGCAGGTCCAACGCGTCGATCGCCGCGGCCATGACGGTCAGCGAGGGGACGGTCAGCAAACACTTCGGCAGCATCCTCGGCAAGCTCGACCTGTCGCTGGACGACACGACGAACCGCCGGGTGCTGGCGGTACTGGCGTACCTGCGGGGCTGAGGCGTCCGCCCGCGCGCATTCCTCCGTACACACGCCGACGGTGATCGGTCACGGGGTCCGGTCGACGTCGTCCTCGACCCACGTGCGAAGAGGGTTGAGCGGGACGGCGGCGCTCGTGCCGAGGGCGGTGAGGCTCATCCTCCGCACCACGGCCTGATCCCCCCGGCGCCCGCCCACGGGATCCCGCCCCGACCAGCCGCCACGGGATCCCCCGCCGACACCAGCCCGCGGGATCCCCTGCCGACACCACCCCGTGGGAGGGAGCACGGCCGCGTCCTACGAGATCCGCCGCCACAGCAACAGTCACCCGCCACCCGGACGCCCGCCTCGCCGTCGCAGCGAAACCCTCACGCGGGAGAACGTCCAGGGCATGAAAAAGCCCCAGGTCACGGCGAGTGAGTCCTGGGGCTGATCCGAGCCGCCTTCGGGATTCGAACCCGAGACCTACGCATTACGAGTTGTCCGATCTCGGTCCGCACGAGTCCGGGGGCGTCCGCCGGTCGGATCGCGTTGCAGGTCACGTGAGCTGTCGGACGTCACCGGATCAAGGGGGACCGCGGTGGATTGGGCAGCAATGGAGACTGGAAGTGAGACTGGCCTGCCAGGCTGTACAGGTTGGTCAGGCCCTATTTAGCGGTTCGATCAACGAACGTATGGGTGTTGGGACAGGTCAGCTGCTGCACCAGCCGTCACCCCGAAACCCTCGGACCTGCATCGACCGCGCCGCCCTCACGCACCGTACGACTCTGTAGCTTCGGCGCTTTGGCACCCGAGGCGAGCACCTTCCTCGCTCGGAAACTCACCCCTACCAAATGCTCACCTTAACCAACGTCCTCCGCTGGCTCCGAAATCGCTGCGCACCGGCCCGGCCGCTCCCACTACGCTGTCCGGTCATGAGCACCCCACCGCGCCCGCGATTCTCCGTCCGCGCCGGCCTCGCAGAGCCCACGGCCGACGGACCGTACGACGGGGTGCCCGACCATCTTCTCGTGGCGTTGCAGACTTGGGTGAAGGAAAGCCTGAGCTACGAGGGCAGGCCAAAGGAAGCGGCGCGTCACATTTGTCTTCTACTGCGCATAGCCCCGATCACTTCGAATCCTCGGCTGGGCCCGCAGTACCTGGGTGCTCTGATGCTGAGCGGAAACGATCTCCTCGATGTCATCGACGCGACCCTCGCCTACAGCACCACGACACCAACATCGGTCGTGGCATCTTGGAGGATCCGCGAGCTCCAGACGCTTCTAGACAACGCTGGTTCGGCGTATCGGGTGACGGACGCAGAGGACGGACTGGAGGAGCGTGTGGACCCCGCCGTCCGCGACGCGGTCCGCCACACCGTGGCTGACGCCGCAGCCGCCGCCTCCTCCGGCTCTGCGGCCGACCATCTGGCGGCCGCTTGGCAAGCGGCCTACGGACGCGCTCCCGACCCGCAACGCGCCTACAGCGAGGCCATCAAGGCGGTGGAGGCTGCGGCACACGCAACCGTCCAGACCAACAATAAGAATGCCACCCTCGGCACCATGCTCGGCGAGATCGGCAACGCACGGCACAAGTTCAAGACCGCGCTCTCGACAAGACCAGGCACGGATCCCATCGCTCCGGTAGAGGCGATGATGCGCGCCCTGTGGGAGGGACAGACCTCTCGCCACGGAGGTCAGACCGTCACTCTGTCCGAAACCCTGGAGGCCGCCCGCGCTGGTGTCCACCTTGCGGCCGCCTTGGTCCAGTGGTTCGCCTCCGGTGCAGTGACCCGTACTCCCTGATCCGGAGCCACACTGCACAGACTCCTTGAGCGCACCGGCAGCCTGATGATCGGGTTTGGTCATCCGGCGTCCGCTTGGGGCCCGATCGGGTCTGATCCGTAGACGAGTACACGGCGCAGTCCCGCCGCTGCATGGCTGGCGGAAGGCGGGCTACTTGAGACCTGACAGACCGTGAGCGTCCAAGTTGATGTCGGTCGTGGATGTTAGGTGACCGGTTGAGAGCCGCGCATGCTTACGTACTTTGCGTATCGGCTCCTGTGGGCGTCCACACGACGGCACGGAGGGGCGGACCTCTGCCCCACGCGAGCGCACTTGCTGAGCGCACGCCTTCCCACCCCCAACTTTGGGACGGCCGCAGCCGTCCCAGTTAGACCACATGCTCGCGGCCGACTTGCCGGGGATCCGTCCTGCCTCCCGATTCTGCAAAAACGTCCTCCGGGCCCACCTTGAACGAATAGCATTGACACATGAACCCATCACGACCCATGTCCCTTGAGGCAGAATCCAGTAGCGGCGAGGGGGTGGAGCTAGTTACCTCGTTGCATAAGTGGCTACTCGCGGACAGTGATGTCGCTGATGCGTCGGTGAGCCTGAAGCAGCGAGAGACGCTGCCGGGAACCATGTCAGGTGGCCTCGAAATCCTTTCCGCCATTACTGATCAGGTTGCCACGTACGGAAATCTAGTTATCGCTTACCTAACTTGGCGGAACAGTAGAAGGAATGACGAAACAACTGACCTCCGCGTCACAATAGAAAGGGGCGGGGAAACAATTCAAATTGATAACCTTACCGACGACCAACTGAGAGGAATTATCCAAAACCCCAACAGATCTGAGGGGTAGTACGGTGACTCGCCTGCCCGATCCCGAGAGGTCACGAGTGATTCTCGTGGGGGCCTCCGATTACAAGAATTTTGAGAATCTGCCAGCCGTCGCAAATAATCTGACCGGAATGGCAAGGGTCTTGACCAGCCCTAGCATCTGCGGCATTCAACCTGCCGCCGTTACGGTGATTAGCGAACCCTTGAATCCGGCAGAGATTCTGGATGCCACTTATGAGGCAGCAGAAAGTTGCACAGACACTCTTATTTTTTACTTCGCAGGACACGGGTTAACGTCGCCACATGGTGATGAACTTTTACTGGCGATGCCTGACACAGATCCGCGCCGACCTCACTCGGCAGTACGTTTCGACGATGTACGAATGGCTATTCTTTCCGGAAGGAAGGCACCGAGGAAGCTCGTCGTCCTGGACTGCTGCTTCAGCGGGAGGGCGATGATGGGGACAATGAGCAATTCCCAAGACCTTGCCGCCCGCTCAGAGGTAGAGGGCAGTTATATTCTCACTGCAGCCTCCGAAACAAAGACAGCCTTGGCTCCGCCCGGTGAAGACTTCACGGCTTTCACCGGTGAATTTTTAACTTTGCTCGAACATGGCTCAGCAGATGGCCCTCCCGACCTGGACATGGGCACCATCTATTCTCATTTGCACGGCCGCTTATCTGCCCAGTCGCGACCGTTGCCACAGCAGCGAAACCGAAATGCTGGGGCAAGCATAATACTGGCCAGAAATATGCACCCCCGCAGCGATTTTAGTGCAACAAAAGGCGACATTTCTTCAATTGTCGACTACATGCACGAGAGCACCAAGGCGAGTATGAACCCGAAGGAATTACGGGCTGAACTGCTAGGTGAGCACCTTCCTTACGCTCAACGGATTCGCACAGGCATCACGTTGGCCAAGTTTTTTCCGGAGTTCAGAAGCGAGGTTTGCCAAGTTTTGGTTGAGCTCGGTAGTGAGTCGGACCTTGAGCCATCAGATCGCGTGCACCTGTTGGGCGCCATGGCTGATTTGGGATGGAGTCCACAAACGGCGAAGGAAGAGTTGCTGAGGATCGCCAAGACACCGCATCATGGGATGGTATCTCTCCGATCTGACGCGTGTGGGGAGTTGCGCCGATTGAAGGAAAAGGAGATGGCTATTGAGGGGTACATGAGCATCATCATGGATTCAGAGGTAGGGATATCAGGGCGCGCCATCCAGGCGCAGATTATGGCGAAATATTTCCCAGAGCAGAAGAATGCAGCTTTGCGCCTACTGTGGTCTGCGGGCAAAGATAAAAGCCTCAGCGCTTCCAGTAGGATTGAAATTCTTCGGAAAATCTATGAGGTGGACTCGGATGCCTTGGACCAGGTAGCCGCCCTAATCAGGGGAATTAAGTCGGGCCGCCCATCGAGTGCGCCGTGAGCAGCGCTAGTTGGAAGGGCGTCAGCCGGTAGCGTCGTCGAAGCCGGATACAGCGGGTGCGGTGGGACGCTGCGCAAGCCATCCGGAAACGCGTGGCCCTCCGTTCACCGCGCCACCCTCACGGACAGTGCGCACGTGCTGGAACCCCTGTCGAACGTAGTACCGCTGCAGCGCCTCATTCGTCGTCCAAGCGTCGAGGCGTAGCCAATCCACGCCATTGCGATAGGCCCTGTCGCCTGCCCAGTCCAGTAGCCGACTCCCGAGATTCTGCC
This sequence comes from Streptomyces sp. A0642, assembly GCF_004795105.1. Lineage (GTDB taxonomy): Bacteria > Actinomycetota > Actinomycetes > Streptomycetales > Streptomycetaceae > Streptomyces. The sequence goes on from NZ_SSBL01000005.1 coordinate 98,073, forward strand.
CGGCGTGGCTCCGAGCCACAGTCAACTTGGTCACAAAGGTTGACGGCTCACTCAACTCCTGCTCGGTCCACAAGCCCTCTTCTACGTCCTGCGAGAGCGTGATGGTGGCTGCTGTCATGTCGCCATCCATGACCAGGAAGACAGATCCCGCCCGGATCGTGGCGAGCAGCCGATCAGCCGGGTAGGGGCGCTGCCACTGGTCGCTACCGAGGCGCGTGAGCCAAGCTGCTGCTTCCTCGCGGAAGGCCAACAGCTTGGTCACGTCGTGCGGGCGCGCGGTGGTGATCTTCACTGTGGTTCGTACTCGCTTCGCGCGGCCTGGTCGCCGATCTCGTAGTTCATCCGGTTCAGGTCGCCCCGGAACGTCGTGATGGTGCAGCGAATCGGCCGCTCCGCCGAGTACCCGGTACGCATCCAGAGCAGCACTGGCACCCCCGCACCAATCTCCAGCAACCGTGCCTCGTCCGGGGTCGGCATGCGGGTTGAGATCTCGTCGAAGTACCCGATCTGTTCGGTCCCATGAGCGGCCAGGTATCGGGTGGTGCCCTCTTCGATGTCGCCTGGCTCTGCAAGGCGGGGCGCCTCATCGGCCAGCCACGCCGGGTAGTACGTGGCCTGGGTCGACCACGGCACATCGTCGACGTACCGGTGGCAGAACCGGAGAACGGTACGTGAGTGAGGGTCGATTGTGAGCCGCTCCGCCACTTCGGCCGGCGCAGGCAGGATCTCGACCCTGAACGTCTGGTGCGGGCGACGGCCCGCGGCCGTGACGTCCGTGCTGTACGCGTCCCCGTTCTGCGGGAAGCTCAGGTTCTCGAACCGAGAGGCGTTCAATTCGAACACCTCATGCTTGGCCACCTCGTACCCGAGGCCCTGGCTGGACGTGACAAGCCCCTGCGTAACGAGCAGGCCAAGCCCGGACCGCACGGTGTTCCGCGACGCGTCGAAACGCGCCGACAGCTCGCTCTCCGAGGGGAGACGCGCCCCTGGCGGATACGTCCCGTTGTCGATTTCGCGGCGCAGAGCATCCGCGACTTGCCGGTACTTCGGCTGCTTGCTCATGACTCCATCATGACGCACTCGCTCAACTTGTTGGTACATGTGGGCCCCGATCGCTTGACGCTTCACAGTCCGTTGGTGCACCATCACTGCATCAGCTTGTACCAACAAGTTGAGCAAGTGGTGCAGCTCCTTCAAGTGTGCTCGCTTGCGGCTTATTCCCTCTGCCTACGGCGGTGGGCTGCACGGCACAGGAGCCCCGCATCGGTCGGGGGGAGGGCACCGGATCCCTTGTCAACCGGATGGCACGAGACCGAAAGGTCACGTCTCTGCCTACAACGGGCTAGCGGCTCTTCCGTGAAACGGGAGTCGCCCCCGAAGGAGACACGCACGTCAACCACACCGCACGCCTCGACTGCTGCGGCCGGTTGCCTCCCCCGCCCGTCTCGTACGGGCGGGGCAGAGGAGAGCCGGAACACCTCTTCCCGCTTCACCCACAGACGGCGCGCGGCCCCGGTGCTGACACACCGGGGCCGCTGTCCGGGCCGTCGCACCTGCTAGGGAGACCACGACCCATGAAGACCATCGCTGCACTTCAGAACCTTGTTACGGCCGCCTCGCTCGACTTCGAGCCGTCGGCCGCCGAGCTGGACGCGATCGAGCTGGAGATGCCGCTTATCCGGGCGGAAGTCGAGTTGCTGGACGCGCAGATCATGACCATCGACCGGCCGGCGAACGAGCTGGATGTACGGCGGGTGCGCCGGGCCCGTAACCGGGTCATGGCCGCGCGCCGCGACCTGACGAACCGCGCCGGCACGGTGCAGCCGGGCGGTGCGGCGTGAGCGCGGCTGACGCCTTCATCGCGCAGATGTCCATCGGCCGGAGCACCGGCCGGTGGCGCCTGTACGTGGTGATCCTCGGCGGGCTGGTCTCCCAGTGGCCCGAGTACGTCTTCGACGGTGACGCCGTGCCGAGCGTTCAGGACCGTTCACGGGCCCTGGACGCGCTCGGCTACGCGTTCACGGACGGCCCGGTCTGGGACTGGACCGAGGACCACGCCCCCGGTGACGACCCGGCCGGCCCGGTCCGCCTGATCGCCTCGACGCGGGTGCGGGAGGTGGCGTCGTGAACGATGTTCAGATCCGTTCAGCGGAACGCGCGTTGTCGGTCGGGACGTGGCTGATCGTGGGCGGCGCGATGCTGTTCTCCATCCTCACGGTCACCCCGCTGATGGAGCGCCACACCCCCGAGGGCTGGACCTGGACCGCCCCCATCCTCCCGTTGGTGGTGGATGCGGCGGTGGTCATCGTCGTGCGTCTGGACGCGGTTCTGGCCCGGCTGGGCGGGCACGGCGGGCGGTGGCCGATTGCGCTGCGGTGGATGACCGGAGCGATGACTCTGGCCCTGAACGTGGCGGACTCCGCGCTGAGGAAAGAGCTGGTCGGAGTGGCCGTGCACGCGGTCGCGCCTTTGCTGCTGATCGTCACCGCAGAGACCGGGCTCGCCTATCGGCAGGCAATCACCGCCGCGCAGACGGCCCGCGAAGCCCAGCTCAAAGCCGAGCGGGCAGAGCGCGAGCGGGCCGCTGACGAACGCCGCGAGGCACAGGAGCGGCGGGCCCGTGAGGAGCGCGAGCACGCGGCCCAGTTGGCCCGTGAACAGCGCGAGCACGAAGCGCTGATCGCCCGTGAACAGACCGCCCGGCAGGAAGCCATACGGCGTGAGGAGCGCGAGCGGGCCGAGGCTCGGGAGCGTGCCGAGCGCGAGGCCCGTGAACGCCGTGAACACGAGCGTGAACAGCAGCGCGCCGAGCGTGAACGCCTTGAACGCGACGCCGTACAGCGCCGGGAGCGCGAGCGGCTGGAGCGTGAGCAGGCCGAGCGCCGGCAGCAGCAGGAGCGTGCCGAGCGTGAGGCCCGTGAACGCGAAGCGCTGCTGTCCGGTGGCCCGGTGGACACCAAGCTGCCCGAGGACAGGGCCCGGCAGATCGTCACCGCCGCCTACGGCTCCGGGCTTCCCGTCCGCACGGCCGCAGACCTGTGCGGCTGGTCGGTCGGCTGGGTCTCCACCCGCTACCAGGAACTGCGCGACCCCACCTCGGCTCTTGAGCGAGTCTCCGCGTGAGCGGCCTGCCCGCCTACCGGTGGCGACTTGCCCCCGATGGCCTGGCCACCCGCCGGCAACTCCGCGCCATGGGGCTGCGCCCGGGTGGTCAGCAGGTCGTCGCGGAAGTCCACCGGCCGCGCCGCCGCCGGGCTCCGTTGGTCGCCTACCTCTACCGCATCGACCTGGCCAGGCCGGTCCGCCCCATGACTCCGGGCCGTACCGAGGCGCTGGCCAAGGCGATGCGGGCCCGTCGCACCTGCCCCGCCTGCCGCCGGGATGCCGGGTACTGCATCCCGCGCTCGCTCGGCATGTGCGTCCCCTGCCACGACTCCCCGCTGACTTCCTGACCTGGAAGGACTCGCATGGACCCCAACCTGCCCGCACCCCGGGCCCTGACCGTGATCCAGCTCCCGGACGGCACCTACACCTACGCCGATCCGGCGCACCTGCCCGTCCAGCAGGCGCCGCAGCAGATCGTCCAGCACATCCACCACGCCCCGCCGGACCGCACCGTTCAGCGCATCGCGCTCGGCTCGGGTGTCGGTGCGGGGGCGGTCGCGGCCGGCGTCTATTTCGGCCCGCTGCTGGTTGGTGTCCTGACCGCGATCGCCGCGAACCTGGCGATGCTCGCGTTCCTTGCGGCGGTCATGGCGTGGGGCGTGGTGAGCGTCGTGAAGTCGGTCGGTGGGTCGGATGGCAAGGCCGCAGCGAAGAGGGTCCGCAAGGCGCGCCGACGCTGACGTCTCCTGCTGCCCGAGCTGGGCATCACCGCACGTGATCGCTCGCTGTGGCCTGCTCCTGGGTCGCCTCGCGGGCGGCGAGGTATTCGTCAAGCAGTTCGAACAGCACCTTGATGGTGCGCTCTTCCTGGTCGGGAGTGAGGTCGGCTTCCCAGCCCTCGGGGAGGGCTATGTGCCGAACCAGGCCAGGCCAGTCGTGGTTGCAGTCTCGTTTTCCCCGGTAGACCAGCCATTCGCGCCAGTCGAGGCCCGGGCCGCCATGGCGGCGCGAGTGTGCGTCGTATCCGCACAGATAGCTCACCACGCCGGCCAGCGTCGTCGCCCCGATGAACATCCCCGGTCGCTTGGCCACGTTGGCGAAGTAGTCGCGCTCGCTCATCTCCCAGACGTTCATCCGGGCATGTTCCCGCCCGCTGGCCGTGCTGTCGATCCCGCTTCTCCGTGCTAACGAAGCAGCGAAGCCGTAGGTGGCCCGCAGAGCGCCTGACCCCCCTCGCGGGTGGGTTGAGACCCCCCGGGCCGCGTTCGGCGGCCAGAGACCCCGTAGCGACGCTGCGTGAGCGAAGTTTCGCGGTTCGCGCGCGCACGCGTAGGGCCCCCTGAGGGAAACCAGGAAACCGGAAACTCCGTAACTCCGCGTGTCCACAGGTGTGGTGACGGGCCATCGCAGGGCCCGTCACCACCGACTCACAGACATGAGAGGTACCACCCCATGAGCCACGCATCAGCCTGGCAGATCCAACGCAAGTACGCCGCCACCGCCGCCCGCTGGAGTCACGAACGCTGGCGCACCGAGTCCGCGCGCCGCCGCACCCTGCGGGCCGAGCGCCGCCCCATGGTCGGAGACGCCCGCCGCGCCGTTGCCCAGGCGCGGGCCGTCGACCCGCAGGGCGTCACCTCCCTCGTTCACCGCGCTGAGCGAGAGCTGGCCACGGCCAAGCGCCGGGTACCCGACCCGATGTGGCTGTTCGCATCCAAGACCGCACTCGCTATCGGAGCCGCCGGATACGTGGGGCTGCCGCTCGTTCCGGGCCGGGTGTGGATGTGGTCGGCCATCGCGGTGACCGTAGCCGTGGCCGGCACGATCGTGTGGGCACTCACCCACCGGCCGGCCAAGCCGGAGTTCGAGCCGACCGCCGAGGAACGCGATCTGCTCAAGCGGCTGCAGCCCGAGCACTGGCGCGAGCACGCCGAACTACGCGGCCTGGCCGGGACCATCACCGGACGGCCCGCGCTCACCGCCTCGGGCATCACGGTCGCGGTCCGGCTGGACGGGAAGTGGACTCCGGGAAAGCTGGCCGACGCCGAGGACAACGTGCGCGCGCTCCTGGGGTGCCGGACCGCGCTGCGGATAGAGATTCAGGCGGGCGAGCGCGGCGGGTGGGCGACCATCACATTGCGGACTCGTCTCGCGGCCGATGGCGCGCGGATGGACTGGACGCCGGATGCCGTGGGGATCGGGCTGGACACCGTGACCGGCCAGCCGGTGGATATCCCGCTGGACAACCGCCTGACCGTGGCCGGTGCTTCCGGCTCGGGCAAGAGCTGGTCGTCGCGGCCGCACATGGCGAAGGCTCACATCACGGGTGATCTGGTGTTCGTCGATGGCAAGGGCGAAGAGGCCACCATCTGGGAAGAGGTCTGCCGCACGGCCGTGGAGCCCGAGGAGATCCGCTCGACGGTGGCCGAGGTCCACGCGGAGATGAACCGCCGGAAGGTGGACATGAAGCGCCGGGGCCTGTCGGTCTGGGACGGGCCCCAGCTCACCCTGTTCGTCGATGAAGGGCGCGTGATCCTGGCGCTCAAGGACAAGGCGCTGACTCAGCAGCTCATCGACATCAGCGCGCTGGGCCGCTCCCGGGGCGTGGTGTTGAAGTGGGCGACGCAGTACCCGGTGACGTCCGGGGACGCTCCCGGTATCCACGCGCAGATCGCGGCGAACACCGACAGCCGGTTCGCGCTGCGGGTCAAGAACCTCACCCACGCCCAGGTCGCCCTGGACGACGACGCGGACTACGGCCCCCACCTCATCCCCGCGAGAAAGGACATGCGCGGCCACGGGTACCTCGGTGGCCACGGCCCCCACCTCATCCGCACATGGAGGATGACCGACGACATGGTCAAGGCCCTCCCCGCGAAACGCTGGCACGGCACACCCGACACCACGACCGCAGAAGCTCCGTCGCTGCGTCTCGTGAAGTCCGTGCCGGCCACTGCCCCGGACAGCGCCGAGGAGCGGGTCTTGTCCATCGTCACCGCAGCAGAGAACCCCGTCCGGCAGAAGGACCTTGCCGAGCAGACCGGGCTCTCCAAGGGAACCGTGTCCAAGGTCGTCAAGCGCCTCACCGACACCGGCCGCGTCACCCGGCGCCCGGACGGCGGACTCACCGCCGACAAGGCCGCCTGACACCCAACTGATGAGGGCGGCCCCCGTCTCGCCAAAGTCGGGGCCGCCCTCGTCCAGCAACCCTCATCAGAGAACTGGAGACCCCCAGCATGACTCAACACGCCCTGACCCAGCGAGCCCCCGCCCACCGGCCCGCCTTACATCTGGCGTCCGCGGTGGCCCTTGCTGCCCGCGCGGTGCCTGTCCTGCCGCTGCGGGAGGGGAAGGTGCCGTTCGGGAACTGCCGCGCCTGCCGGGACAACGCGTGCGGTGGCCGGCCGAACATGAAGGCCCCCGGCCCGTGCCAGTGCCCGAGGCCGTGCCACGGATGGGCCGCCGCCACCACCGACCCGCACGTCATCAACTCGGCCATGTGGGCACAAGCGTGGTGGGACGCTGCCGGGGTCGCCTACCACCCGGGCGGTGCCGGTCTGACCGTCGTCGACCTAGACAACCCGGCCGCCATCGCATGGGCCCGCGCGACTCTGCCCGCCACACGGACCGTGCCGACGACCCGGGGCGAGCACTGGCTCTACCAGGGCGCCATGCAGTCTGCCAACGCCGTACGGCCCGGCGTGGACATCAAGTCGGCCATGTCCTACGCACGGTGGCTCGGCCCCGGTAGCGGCACCATGGCTGATCTGCCGGACGTCGTACGCGCGCTGACCGTGAAAGAACCCTCCACGGTCCGACCATCAACCGTCAACGTGCCCCCACGGGCCGGAGGCGGCCAGTGCCCGCACCGCATGCCCGCCTATCTGGACCGTGGCATCGCCATGGCCGAGCAGCGCATCACCGAGGCCCGCAGCGCCGTGCACGCGACCGTCTACCGGACCTTCCTCGCGGTGCTGTCCGCGCACGGCCGGTGCGGCTGCCTGACCGAAACCCACATCACGCGGCTGTTCACCGCCGCCCAGACCAAGGGCGAGTCCGTCCGGCACTGCACGGTCGCGTGGACCAACGCCCAGACCAGGTTGGGACTGTGACCATGGCTGACGACGAGAAGAACCCCGCCCGCGAGGTCATCACCGACTACGCGCAGGCGCACTTCCGGTACTTCCGCACCGCGGATGGCACCGTGTACGCGCAGAAGAATGGCCACCCCGTCGCCCGCCCGATCCGCTCCCAGGGCACGACCGGCAGCCACCGGCAGGAACTCATGGTGGGGCTGTTCAAGGACGGGCGCGGCGTGTTCAACGGGACCGCGCTCAAGGAGGCGCTGGACCTGATCGAGGCTTTGGCACTGACTGAGAACACCCAGCCCGTGCACATCCGCGTGGCCCCCGGATTCGACGGGGCGACGTGGCTGGACCTGGGCCGCAGCGACGGGCAGTCCGTCCGTATCCACCCCACCGGCTGGGACATCACCGTGCCCGACCCTCGGGAGGTGTGCTGGCGGCGCACCCAGCTCACCGGGGAACTCCCGTTGCCGGTCAAGGACACCGACGGCAAGGGCATTGACCTGTTGTTCAGGCTGACGAACTTCGCCAACGCGGAGACCGAGTGCCTTGCTATGGCGTGGCTGGTCGGCTGTCTGGGCCCGTCGGTGCCCGTCCCCGCCCCGTTCCTCACCGGCCCGCAGGGCGCGGGCAAGTCCACGGCCGGCCGGATGCTCGTGCGGATCATCGAGGGCATGAGCGGCGACTTGCGTCGGGCGCCCAAGGATGAGGAGAACCTGATCGCGGCCGTGGCGGCGGGATGGGTCACCGCGCTGGACAACCTCTCCCACCTGACGCCGGACCTCGCCGACGCCATGTGCTGCGTCGTCACCGGGGCCGAGAGCGTGAAGCGGGCCCTGTTCACCGACGGCGACGTGCACCGCGTCGGCTACCGCCGCCCCCTGCTCCTGACCGGCATCGACGTGGGCGTCCTCCGGGGTGACCTCGCGGAACGACTTCTGCCGTTGCGCCTGGAGCGCCCCCGCGTCCGCCGCACCGAGGCCGAACTGTGGGCGGAGTTCGAAGAGGCGCTGCCCGTCATCCTCGGGTCGCTCCTGGACCTCACGGTCAAGGTCCGCGCGGCCGAGGCGGAGACGCCCACCGATCTGCGGATGGCCGACTTCGCCCACCTGTGCGCGCAGTTCGACGCGACGTCCAGCCTCGGAGCACTCGCCGCCTACCGGGCCAGCCTGGACGACCTGAACGACGACGTGATCGAAGGCGATCTCCTCGCGCAGACCGTTCTCCAGCATGCCGAGAGCATCGAACCAGGCGGCGACCAGCGGATGACCTCCACCCAGTGGCTGCACTGCCTCAGCAGCGTCTACAACGGCGACGATCTGCGGCCCCTGCCCAAAGGGTGGCCGACCACCGGCAAAGTCCTCTCCGACCGCCTCAAGCGCCTCCAACCCACCCTGGCCGCCCGTGGGGTGCTCATCGACTCGGGCCGCACCCGCGAGGGCCGCTACCTCGAAATGACCCGCCGCGCCGCACCGACCCCGCACGAGCAGACCGAAGCGTTCTGACCCGCAGCCCGTTCGCCCGGACAAGCAAGAAGAGCACCCGCTCCCAGGGGCCGCGTGCTCTTCTTGCTGTTCGGCGGAACGCCGCCCAAGGGTCGTGCCGCGCAGCGGCCCCTCACTCGCGCTCTGAGGGGCACCCGGACTACTACGAACGCCCCTTCTTTTCCTAAGTAGGGAAGCTCTGCGTCACAGCGTCACGCGGACGGCAAACACGTCCTCTGGCCTGCGGATACAGGCGTGACGCAGACGGAAATCTCTGCGTCATCCTGCGTCACCTGCGTCACGCCGTGACGCAGGCCGTGACGCACCGATGACGCAGGGAAGCACCCCCGCGTCACACAAAACACCAGGTCAAAAGCCCGCGTGACGCTGGTGACGCTGTGACGCAGAAATCCGCACCTAGGACACACGCAGGCCAAGGTCTTGAGCTCAACCCCCGAAGGCAATGACGACTGCCCAGGAGGCACCCCGGATGAGCACCGCGATCGCCGCCCCCATCGACCGACTCCTGTACAAGCCGGAGGAAGCTGCCGAAGCACTCGCAGTCGGCCGATCGACTGTCTACGAGCTGATGGCCGAAGGAGCGCTCAAGTACATCAAGTTGGGCAGCATCCGCCGCATCCGGCGGGCGGACCTCGAAACGTACGTAAAGAACCTCGCCCCCCTGTCCGGCTGATCTGAGCACCCCCGAGGCGCCCCGAGCATCCCGCTCGGGGCGCCTCCCGCATGGAGGAACGCATGAGCCCGCGAAAGCCCAACATGGAATCGTCTTTCTACCTCGGTGCCGACGGCTGGTGGCACGGTCGCGTGACGATGGGCGTGAAGAACGACGGCAGTCCTGACCGCCGCCACCGTCGCGCCAAGACCGAGCCCGGCATCAAGAGCAAGGTGCGGGAGTTGGAACGTCTCCGCGACCAGGGCCGCGCGCCGGCCGCGGGGCGCAAGCCGACCGTAGCGAAGTGGATGGAGACCTACCTCACCGACATCGCGAGCCTGAAGCTCAAGCCGCGGTCGCTGGATGACTACTGGTCCAAGACCCGCAACGACATCATCCCGGGGGTCGGTCAGCACCGGATCGACAAGCTTCAGCCGGAGCACCTGGAACGCATGTACCGGGCGCTGCTCGATGCCGGACACGCACCGTCCCACGTGGTGAAGGTGCACCGCATTCTGTCCCGCGCCCTGAAGATTGCCCACCGCCGCCGCATCATCGGCGAGAACGTCGCCACGCTCGTGGACCCACCCAGCGTCGACGAGACGGAAGCCAACCCCTTCACGCAGGAGGAAGCGAAGGCGTTCCTTGAAGCTGCGGCGAAGCGTCCCTCCTTCATGCGGTGGATCGTCGGCGTCGGCATGGGATTCCGGCAGGGCGAAACGCTCGGGCTGCGGTGGCAGTACGTCGACCTGGAGGCCGAGCTGTTCCACCCCAAGTGGCAGCTCCAGCGCCTGACGTGGCGGCACGGCTGCGACGACCCGCACACCTGCGGAGCGCGTCTCCACCGTTTCAGGCCCTGCCCGCCGAACTGCACCACGCACGAGGGCTACAAGCGCGGTTGCCCGAAGCCCTGCACCAAGACGTGCACGAAGCACGCGAGCGCCTGCCCCGCGCGCAAAGAAGGCGGTCTGGTCTTCACCCGGCCCAAGACCAAGAAGAGTCAGAACGCCGTCCCTATCCCGCCCGTCTTCATCCCGTTCCTGCATGACCACAAGGCGCAGCAAGACGAGATGCGAGCCGCAGCGGCCGAACTGTGGCAGGAGCACGACGTCGTCTTTTCGCGGCCAGACGGACGCCCGCTCGACCCGCGCGCCGACTACGAGGAGTTCAAGGAGTTGCTTGTGGAGGCTGGGATCGACGACCGCCGCCTGTACGACGGCAGTCGCCACACGGCCGGCACGATCCTGAACGAACTGGGCGTGGACATGCCCACCATCATGGAGATCCTTCGACACACCCAGATCAGCCAGACCCGGCGGTACGTGAAGGGGCGGTCCCACCTGTCGAAGGACGCCATGCGCCGCATGGGCGAGTTCTTCGTACCCTCGCCGGCAAAGCCGGATCCGGGCCCCACTGAGACCAGAACTGAGACCAGCGACACTCGCGCGGCCCGCGCCCGGCGGCGGCGGCGCATCCAGTAAAAGCAAAAGCCCCAGGTCACGGCGAGTGAGTCCTGAGGCTTCTACAGAGCCGCCTTCGGGATTCGAACCCGAGACCTACGCATTACGAGTGCGTTGCTCTGGCCAACTGAGCTAAGGCGGCGCGCCCTGTCGCACCATGGTGCGATCAGCAGCGTCGCCAAGTCTACACAGTTTCGGGGAGTGCTCCGTACCGCCCCGTTCCCTCGCCTCAGCCGCAGGTCAGGAGCACTTCTTGCCGTCGTCCGGCGCGGTGCCCTCCAGGAGGTACGTGTTGATCGCCGTGTCGATGCAGTCGCTGCCCCGGCCGTACGCCGTGTGCCCGTCGCCCTCGTAGGTGAGGAGGGTGCCCGAGGAGAGCTGGCCGGCGAGGGAACGGGCCCACTTGTACGGGGTCGCCGGGTCCCGGGTCGTGCCGACGACCACGATGGGGGCGGCGCCCTCGGCCTTGACGGGGTGCGGGGTGCCGGTGGCGGGGACCGGCCAGTAGGCGCAGTTCAGGGAGGCCCAGGCGAAGCCCTTCCCGAAGACCGGCGACGCCTTCTCGAAGGTGGGCAGGGCCTGGGTGACCGCCTGGGAGGTGGGGAAGGCGGGCGGGGAGTCGAGGCAGTTCACGGCGGCGTTGGCGTACATGAGATTCGTGTACGTGCCGTTCGGCTCGCGCTCGTAGTAGCTGTCCGCCAGGGAGAGCAGACCCGAACCGTCACCCGCCCTGGCTCCCGCCAGCGCCTCACGCAGCTGGGGCCAGGCCGACTCGTCGTACATGGCGGCGATGACGCCCGTGGTGGCGAGGGACTCGCCGAGCTTGCGGGACTCGCCGGTGGCGATCGGCTTCGCGTCGAGGTCGCTGAACAGCTTCTTCAGGTTCGTCGCCGCGTCGGCGGCGGACGCCGTGCCGAGCGGGCAGTCCGCCTTCTTCACGCAGTCCGCCGCGAAGGACTGGAACGCGGTCTCGAAGCCCGCGGTCTGGTCCCGGTTCATCTCGGCGGACGGAAGCGAGGGGTCCATCGCACCGTCGAGAACGAGTCGGCCCGCCCGCGCGGGGAAGAGTTCGGCGTACGTGGCGCCCAGGAAGGTCCCGTACGACGCTCCGACGTAGTGCAGCTGCTCGTCTCCGAGCAGCGCCCGCAGGATGTCCATGTCACGGGCCGTCTCCACGGTGGAGACGTGCGGCAGGATCTCGCCCGAGCGCTGCTCGCAGCCCGTGGCGAACTTCTTGAAGGCGCCGCTCAGCTTCGTGACCTCGACGGCGTCATCGGGGGTCTGGTCGACCTGCGTGTAGGCGTCCATCTGTGAACCGGTGAGGCATTCGACGGGTTCGCTGCGCGCCACTCCGCGCGGGTCGATGGCCACCATGTCGTAGCGGGCGCGCACCTGGGCGGGGTAGCCGATCGCGGCGTAGCCCTGGAGGTAGCCGATCGCCGATCCGCCGGGACCGCCCGGGTTGACCAGGAGGGAGCCGATCCGCTTGCCGGGCCCGGTGGCCTTCTTGCGGGAGACCGCCAGTTTGATCTCGCCGCCGTCCGGCTCCGCGTAGTCGAGCGGCGCCTTCATCGTGGCGCACTGGAATCCGGTCACGCCGCAGTTCCGCCACTTCAGGTGCTGTGCGTAGAACGGCTTCAGCGCCCCCGGAACGGCGGAGGGTGACGCCGGGGCCGCCTGCGCGGGCGAGGAGGCACCCGTCGTCGAACTCCCGTCGGTGCAGCCGGAGATGAGGAGGCCGGCAGTGCCGAGCGCAAGGGCGAGGGTACGGAGCGGGCGCCTGATGTGCATGTCCGGAGCGTAGCCGCCGGGCGTCGGCTCGTCCGATTCCCTGCTCTTTCGGGTGATTCGGCGGCCGGTCGGCGGCGTCGTGACGGCACACGCAACCGGCCACGGCCGGTGTCTCAGCCCGCCCGCAGCGCCATCGTCATCGCCTCCACCGCGAGCAGCGGTGCCACGTTGCGCTCCAGGGCCCGGCGGCAGGCGGTCACGGCCTCGATCCGGCGCAGGGTGCGCTCGGGCGTGGACGAGCCGGCGATGCGGTCGAGGGAGTCCTGGGCGTCCGCGTTGGCGATGGCGATGCGGGAGCCCAGTTGCAGGGCGAGCACATCGCGGTAGAACCCGGTCAGTTCGGTGAGCGCCAGATCGAGGCTGTCGCGCTGCGTACGGGTCTTGCGGCGCTTCTGCCGGTCCTCCAGGTCCTTCATCACCCCTGCCGTGCCCCGCGGCATCCGGCCCCCGGCGGAGGCGCCGAGCGCCGCCTTCATGTCTTCCGTCTCCTTGACGTCGACGTCCTCGGACGCCTGCTTCGCGTCGTCGGTGGCGGTGTCGATCAGCTCCTGGGCGGCCTTGAGGCAGCCGCCGATGTCCTCGACCCGCAGCGGAAGCTTCAGGACGGCCGCTCTGCGGGCCCGCGCCCGCTCGTCGGTGGCCAGGCGGCGGGCCCTGCCGATGTGCCCCTGGGTGGCACGGGCGGCGGCCGCGGCGCGCTCCGGATCGATCCCGTCGCGCCGGATCAGCACATCGGCGACGGCGTCGACCGACGGGGTCCGCAGGGTGAGGTGGCGGCACCGTGACCGGATCGTCGGCAGCACGTCCTCCAGCGAGGGCGCGCAGAGCAGCCACACCGTGCGGGGCGCGGGCTCCTCGACCGCCTTGAGCAGTACGTTGCCCGCGCCCTCGGTGAGGCGGTCGGCGTCCTCCATGACGATGACCTGCCAACGGCCGACGGCAGGCGAGAGCTGGGCGCGGCGGACCAGCTCCCGGGTCTCCTTCACACCGATGGAGAGCAGATCGGTCCGGATCACGTCGACATCGGCATGCGTACCGATGAGGCTCGTGTGGCAGCCGTCACAGAAGCCGCACCCCGGCGCCCCGCCCAGGGCACGGTCCGGGCTGGTGCACTGCAGAGCGGCGGCGAACGCCCGGGCGGCAGTGGACCGACCGGAACCCGGGGGGCCGGTGAACAGCCAGGCGTGGGTCATCCTCGATCCCGGCGGCACCGGCTCGCCGGCGGAATGGGCGGTGACCAGCGCGTCGGCATCCCGGGCGGCGGCACCGAGCTGCTCCTGCACGCGGTCCTGGCCGACCAGGTCGTCCCATACGGACATGGGTCACCGCCCTTCCGGTGGTGTGCGGCCGCGCCGGCGTTCCGTGGAACGGCGGCCCGGCTCCGTGTGGCTCTCGTCGCGGCTGTCGCCGCGAGGAGAGCCGTGACGTTCGTCGATCCGGCTTCCCATTGTGGGGGACGGGTCTGACAATCCCGGCAGACGGACGGAGGGACGGGTGGACCGAGACGGATCGACGGGTGGACGGACGGGCGGTTCAACGGCTCGTCGAGGCCCGTCGAGCCGTCGGGACGCCGATGGCCCCGCGCCTCTTCGCGCGGGGCCATCGGCGGCCGGTCGGTCAGCGGCGGCGTCCCCGGCCCCGGGGCTCGGGGCCCTCGTCGTCGTGATCGCCGAGCAGCTCGTCCGCCAGCGTGGGCAGATCATCCAGCGGGGTCTCCTCCGCCCAGTCCGGGCGCGGGCGCCGCGACCGGCCGGAGGCCTCCTGCTGATCCCGGTCCGCGTGCGGGTCGGGGATCTGCGGCAGCTCGCGGGTGCGCTCGTTCTCGCCCTCCGGTGCGGAGCCCGCCTGCCGCTCGTCCCGGAAGATGCCGCGCGGCACCCGGTCCATGGGATCGGCGTCGCGCCCGGCGTTCCGGCCGGTGTCCCGTCCCTCGTCCCGTACCGGCGGAAGGACCGCCGTCTCGTCCGCGGAACCCGGGTGCCCGGACGCGTCGGAGAACTTCGGGATCATCGTCGTCTCGGCATCGTCGGAAGGCCAGGGCGCGGACGCCGACGCGCTGCGGGGCCGCCCGGAGCCGGACTCCGGGTCCACGGGGGAAGGCACCGGCTGCGTGATCTCGTTCGGGTTGACGATCGGAGTCGGCACCGTCAGCTCGTTGTCCGGCGCGGACGACTCGGACCGCGAGGACTCCGGCCGCGAGGGCGGTGAGGGCTGGGCATCCCGCGAAGCCTTCGCGGCCGCGGCCGCCTCCGCATCGGCTTCCGCCTGGGCGGCCGCCGCCCGGGCGCGAGCGCTCTCCGCGGCGGCAGCGGCCTCGGCCTCGGCCTGCCTGCGCGCCGCCTCGGCCCGCAGCAGGGCCTCCTCCGCCTTGCGCTGCTTCTCCAGGCGCCGGGCCTCCGCCTCCTCGCGGAGCCGGGCCTCCTCCGCGGCCTGCCGGCGCAGCCGCGCCTGCTCGGCCTCACGGGCCGCGTCCTCCGCCTCGATGCGGACGCGCTCCTGCTCGGCGATCCGACGGGCTTCCTCGGCGCGCTGCCGGGCCTCTTCCGCCTGGCGTTCGGCCTCGCGGCGGCGCGCTTCCTCCTCCTCGCGGCGCTTGCGCTCCTCCTCCTCGGCACGGAGCTTGGCGAGCTGCTCCTGGCGCTCACGCTCCAGGCGCTCCTCCTCCGCCTTGCGCGCCGCCTCCTCCTCGGCGAGGCGCCTGGCCTCCTCCTCGGCGGCCTTGCGCGCCTCTTCCCGGGCCTTGATCTCGGCCTCGGAGAGCGGAAGGACCTGGTCGAGCCGGTGACGTACCGCCGTGGTGATCGCCTCCGGCTCCTGACCGGCGTCCACCACCAGGTAGCGCGTCGGGTCGGCGGCGGCCAGCGTCAGGAAGCCGGAGCGCACGCGGGCGTGGAACTCGGGCGGCTCGGACTCCAGCCGGTCGGGCGCCTCGGTGAACCGTTCCCTCGCGGTCTGCGGGTCGACGTCCAGCAGCACCGTGAGATGCGGTACGAGCCCACTCGTCGCCCAGCGCGAGATCCGGGCGATCTCGGTCGGCGCGAGGTCGCGGCCCGCCCCCTGGTAGGCCACGGACGAGTCGATGTAGCGGTCGGAGATGACGATCGCGCCCCGCTCCAGCGCCGGACGCACGACGGAGTCGACATGCTCGGCGCGGTCGGCGGCGTACAGCAGGGCCTCGGCCCGGTTGGACAGCCCGGCCGACGACACGTCGAGCAGGATCGAGCGCAACCGCTGGCCGACGGGGGTCGCGCCCGGTTCACGGGTGACGACGACCTCGTGGCCCTTGGCGCGGATCCACTCGGCGAGCGCTTCGACCTGGGTGGACTTGCCCGCTCCGTCGCCGCCCTCCAGGGCGAGGAAGAAGCCGGTTGCGGCGGGTGCGACCGCCGGGTCGCCGCCGCGCAGCGCCTCACGCAGATCGCGGCGGAGCGGCACCCCGGAGCGGTCGTCCGTCTTCGCGAGGACGATCGCGGCGACCGGCAGCAGCAGGGCGCCGATGAGCATCAGGGTGAAGGCGGCGCCGCCGTGCGCGAAGACGAAGTCGCCCGCGGTCAGCCGGTGGGTGCCGATGGCGGCGGCCACCAGCGGCCCGCCGACCGCGCCGAGCGCGATCAGGACGCGGACGACGGCCTGGAGGTGTTCGGTGGTCCGGGACCGGCGGGATTCCTCGGTCTCCTGGTCGACGAGCACATGGCCCGTGTTCGCGGCGACACCGGCCGCGTATCCGGCGAGTACGGCGATCAGGACGACGGTCGCCGTGTCCGGCACCAGGCCCATCACCAGGAGGGCGACTCCGGTGACGGCGGTGGCCAGGGAGAGCAGCCGCCGCCGCGACAGGGCCGGCAGCACCTTCTGCGCGGTGCGGATGCCGGCTCCCGTGCCGCCGGTCAGGGCGAGGATCAGCAGGGCGAAGGTGGCGGGTCCGCCGCCGAGGTCGGCGGCGTGCAGTACGGCGACCGCGGCCGCGCCCGCGATCGCTCCGGCGACCGCGGCGCACGTCGCGACGATCAGCGGGACCGCGCCGGTGCGGCCCTTGTCCGGTCCGCTGCCGGCGGACGGACGCCGCAGCCCCTCCAGGGGCGAGCGCGGACGGGGCGTCGGGGTACCGGGGATTTCCAGGAAGTACAGGGTGGACACGGAGGCGGAGAACAGCCCGGCCGCGACGTACGAGCCGAGGGCCGCCTGGTGGAAGGAGAACCACTCCAGGCCGGAGCCCAGCAGGTTGCCGATCAGGGTGGCGACCAGCAGAACGGCCGCGGCGACGGGGACGGCCGCGAAGTCCGTACGCAGGGACAGCCGGCGCAGCGCGTCGAGGTGATCGGGCAGCGGACGCACCGCCGCACCCTCGATCGGCGGGGCGGGCAGCAGCGCGGGGGCCGCGCTGTCCTTCGCGATCGTCCACAGGCGTTCACCGGCGCCCGTCACGAAGACGGTGATGAGGATCATCATGAGCGCCTTGTCGGGCGTCCAGTCGATCCACAGGGGCGCGATGACCAGCAGCGCGAGCCGTAGCCCGTCGACGCCGATCATCAGCCACCGCCGGTCGATCGGCCCTCCCGGGGCCGTCAGGGTCGTCAGCGGCCCCAGGAGTACGGCTCCGAAGAGCAGGGTGGAAATAATCCGGGCTCCGAAGACGGCGGCGACGGCAAAGGCCGCCCCGCGGTATCCGGACCCGAATGAGCCCTCAAGGACCGCCGCTTGCAGCGACAGCAACACCAGCACGAGAAGGGCGAGTGCATCGCCGGTACTGCCGACGAGCTGGGCGCTCCACAACCGCTTCAGCGGGGGAACACGCAACAGGGCTCGTACGGCGCGCTCGCGTGAGTCTGCGGCAAGTGTGTCGGAGGTGGGGCTCACGACCGTTGGCTGCTCGGCTCGCGTCATCCGCCCAGCCTATCGGGAGCGGACCGGTGACCGGGGGCCGCGTCCGAACAAACGACCACAGACCCGCCCCCGACGATCCGCCCGTACACCTCCCGGGCGCAGAGCCTCCCCCGGGCCGTCACACCACCCGCACGCACCCCGGGGCCCCGCTCACCTCTCAGCCCGGCACACGCGCGCCGCACCCCGCCCCGGAAACACGGCGACGCCGGAGGGGCTGGACATCGCTCCAGCCCCTCCGGCGTTCAGGAGCTCAGGGCCCCAGGCGCTCAGTCCTCCGCAGAGGCGGAAGCCGAGGCAGCCGAAGAGGCCGCCTTCTTCGCCGACGCCTTCTTGGCCGGAGCCTTCTTCGCCGCGGTCGCCTTCTTCGCGGCCGCCGTCGTCGTCTTCTTGGCGGCCGTCGCCGTCTTCTTCGCCGCGGTCGCCTTCTTGGCCGGGGCCTTCTTCGCCGGGGCCTTCTTCGCCGTCTTCTTCTTGGCGGGCCCCTTGGCGCGCTTCTCGGCGAGCAGCTCGTAGCCGCGCTCCGGCGTGATGTCCTCGACGCTGTCGTCGGTCCGCAGCGTCGCGTTCGTCTCGCCGTCGGTGACGTACGCACCGAAACGCCCGTCCTTGACGACGACCGGAGCACCGCTCACCGGGTCGGTGCCCAGCTCCTTCAGCGGCGGCTTCGCGGCGGCCCGCCCGCGCTGCTTGGGCTGGGCGTAGATCGCGAGGGCCTCTTCGAGCGTGATGTCGAAGAGCTGGTCCTCCGAGGTCAGCGACCGCGAGTCCGTGCCCTTCTTCAGGTACGGACCGTAGCGGCCGTTCTGCGCGGTGATCTCGACGCCTTCGGCGTCCTCGCCGACCACGCGCGGCAGCGACATGAGCTTCAGCGCGTCGGCCAGCGTCACCGTGTCCAGCGACATCGACTTGAAGAGCGAGGCGGTCCGCGGCTTCACGGCGTTCTTGCCGGTCTTCGGCGTGCCCTCGGGCAGCACTTCGGTGACGTAGGGACCGTAGCGCCCGTCCTTGGCGATGATCTGGTTCCCGCTCACCGGGTCCGTGCCGAGCTCGAAGTCGCCGCTCGGCTTGGCCAGCAGCTCCTCCGCGTACTCGACGGAGAGCTCGTCGGGCGCCAGGTCCTCGGGGACGTCCGCGCGCTGGTGGCCCTCGGAGTCCTTCTCACCGCGCTCGATGTACGGGCCGTACCGGCCGACCCGCAGCTTGATGTCGTTGCCGACGGGGAAGGAGGAGATCTCCCGGGCGTCGATGGCCCCGAGGTCGGTGACGAGCTCCTTGAGCCCGCCGAGGTGGTCGCCGTCGCCGTTGCCCGCGTCCGACGCCTTTCCGGCGCCGGCCGTGTCGTCACCCTCCCGCGCACCGAAGTAGAAGCGCTTCAGCCACGGCACGGACTGGGCCTCGCCGCGGGCGATGCGGTCGAGGTCGTCCTCCATACGGGCCGTGAAGTCGTAGTCCACGAGCCGGCCGAAGTGCTTCTCCAGCAGGTTGACCACGGCGAACGAGAGGAACGACGGGACGAGGGCCGTGCCCTTCTTGAACACGTAGCCGCGGTCGAGGATCGTGCCGATGATCGAGGCGTACGTCGACGGGCGGCCGATCTCGCGCTCTTCCAGCTCCTTGACCAGCGAGGCCTCGGTGTAGCGGGCCGGCGGCTTGGTCGCGTGCCCGTCGACGGTGACCTCGTCGGCGGAGAGCGCTTCGCCCTCGGCGACCTGCGGCAGCCGGCGCTCGCGGTCGTCGAGCTCGGCGTTCGGGTCGTCGGCCCCTTCGACGTACGCCTTCATGAAGCCGTGGAAGGTGATCGTCTTGCCGGAGGCGGAGAACTCGGCGTCCCGGCCGTCGCTCGCCCGGCCGCCGATCTTGACGGTGACGGAGTTGCCGACCGCGTCCTTCATCTGGGAGGCGACGGTCCGCTTCCAGATCAGTTCGTAGAGCCGGAACTGGTCGCCGGTGAGTCCGGTCTCGGCAGGGGTGCGGAAGCGGTCGCCGGAGGGACGGATCGCCTCGTGCGCCTCCTGCGCGTTCTTGACCTTGCCGGCGTACGTACGCGGCTTGTCCGGCAGGTAATTGGCCCCGTACAACTGCGTGACCTGCGCCCGGGCCGCTGAGATCGCGGTGTCCGAGAGGGTCGTGGAGTCGGTACGCATGTAGGTGATGAAGCCGTTCTCGTACAGCTTCTGCGCGACCTGCATGGTGGCCTTCGCCCCGAAGCCCAGCTTCCGGCTCGCCTCCTGCTGGAGGGTCGTCGTACGGAAGGGGGCGTACGGGGAGCGGCGGTACGGCTTCGACTCGACGGACCGCACGGCGAACGCCGAGTCGGCGAGCGCGGCGGCCAGGGCGCGGGCGTTCGTCTCGTCCAGGTGCAGGGTCTGCGCGGATCCGGCCTTGAGCTGCCCGTCGGGACCGAAGTCGCGGCCCTGGGCGATACGGCGCCCGTCGACCGCGCTGAGGCGGGCGGTGAGCGTCGAGGGGTCGGAGGCGTCACCGGTGCGGCCGGTGGCGAAGGTGCCGGTCAGGTCCCAGTACTCGGCGGAGCGGAAGGCGATGCGCTCGCGCTCCCGCTCGACGACGAGGCGGGTGGCGACGGACTGGACACGGCCCGCCGACAGCCGCGGCATGACCTTCTTCCACAGGACCGGCGAGACCTCGTAGCCGTAGAGGCGGTCGAGGATACGGCGGGTCTCCTGGGCGTCGACCATGCGCTGGTTGAGCTCGCGCGGGTTGGCGACGGCCGCCCGGATCGCGTCCTTGGTGATCTCGTGGAAGACCATCCGGTGGACGGGGACCTTGGGCCTGAGCACTTCCTGCAGGTGCCACGCGATGGCTTCGCCCTCGCGGTCCTCATCGGTGGCGAGGAAGAGTTCGTCGGACTCGGCCAGGAGCTGCTTGAGCTTCCTGACCTGGGCCTTCTTGTCGGCATTGACGACATAGATCGGCTGGAAGTCGTTCTCGACGTCCACGCCGAGACGGCGTACCTCGCCGGTGTACTCGTCCGGCACCTCGGCGGCGCCGTTCGGGAGGTCGCGGATGTGCCCGACGCTCGCCTCGACGACGTATCCGGGGCCGAGATAGCCCTTGATCGTCTTCGCCTTGGCAGGCGACTCGACGATGACGAGTCGGCGGCCGCCCTGTGCGGTCTCGCTGGTCGGGGACAACTTCGCTCTTCTCTCCGGTCGACGCTCGGTGGGCATCAGGGCAGCGCGATGGCGCTGCCGAAGGTGCTGTCGCTGCGGAGTGTGACGGTACAACCCGCCCCCGTGTCAAACGGCAAAAGCCCGCAACGGCCACTCGAACGGTAACCCGACTTCCGCCATTCCTGCCGCCCGGCCCGCTCGGTCCGCCGTGTGCACGGCCGCTGCCTGCGTGTTTCGGAGGCGCTGTGGCTGCCCTGCGGGTACGGGGGGCGAGGCGCGGGCGGCCCGGGCGTGTTCCCGGGCGGGCCGGGGCGGGCGCCCGGTCGGAACGGGCTCGGGCAGGGGCGGGCGGCCGGGGCCGGAGCAGGTTCAGACGTGCGTGAGGCACCACACTCCGAGGACGAGAAAAAGTACGCCGAACACGGTGGCGAGGATGCCGGAGGCGACGGGGCTCACCCCGTGCGCCACCGGCGCGCGGTGCAGCACGCGCGCCCCCGTCCACAGCAGCAGAGCCGCGCCGAACAGCGCGAACGCCGTTCCGGCGAAGACAGCAGGTCCGCTCTCCATACCCGTACGCCTCCCCGTCCCCCCGGCGCGGCCCCTGGCATGGTCTGTCCGTACGGTGCCGCTGCCCCTCCGGGGAGGCTCCCACCGCAGGACGTCGCCGACGCGAACGCCGGGTGAACAGCCGAACCGCGGTGCACGCCTCGGCGGCCGCGTGCGGTGGCGGCGGTGCACGCCTCGGCGGCCGCGCGCGGCGGTGGCCATGGCCGAAGTCACATCACGTCGAGCGTGGCGCGCCGTCTGCTGCCCCGTTCGAACACCGTCAGCAGGACGACGGCGAGCACGGCGTACCCGGCCCCCGTCAGCAGTTCCGCGGCGATGGCCCGGCCGTCGAGACCTCCCCCGGCGGACAACTCGCGGGCCGCGTCGGCCGCATGGGTCATCGGCAGGACGTCCCCGACGGCCCGCATCCACTCCGGAAGGTACGCCCGCGGCACGTTCGCCCCGGTCAGGAGCAGGAGGCCGGAACTGGCCACGTTCGAGATGAGGAAGACGTCGCGGAACCGCAGTCCCAGTGCCCCCAGCGCCAGACCGAAGGCGGAGCATCCCGCCGCGGCGGCGAGCAGGACCGCGGCCAGCCCGGGCAAGGCCCCAACCGGAATCCGCAGGCCGAGCAGCAGGCAGGCCACCGCGAGCGTGAAGACGCTGATGACAAGGCCGTTCAGTACATACGGCAGAGCGCGGCCGAACCAGAGCGGAGCCCGGTTCCGGGGGCTCAGCAGTACGGCGCCGAGCGTCCCGTAACGGCGTTCGTTGGCGATGGCCATCGTGCCGCCGTACACGCAGGCGGTCGAGGCGGAGACGACGGCGTTGCCGAGCAGATAGAACCGGTCGTCCGCGACGTCCAGCTCCCGTCCCAGGAAGACGAAGAACAGGAGTTGCAGCAGGGGCCCGACCAGCAGGGTGCCGATGAACATGGGCGGTGTCGTCCAGTTGAAGAGGGCCCGGTAGGACAGTCCGCCCCCGACGACGACGAGCCGCAACGCCGAGGCGGCTTTCCGGTACGGGCCGGGCATGAAGGCGGCGTCCGTTGTGTGGGCAGACATGGGGCGACTCCTGATGTCGGGAGGGGGGGAGGGGCGGCGTCGGCCGCGGAGGCCCCGGGTGAGGGGCCTTCAGGCGAGGGAGAGGGTGGCGGCGGCTCGCGCACGCTGTTCGACCCGTCCCAGAACCAGGACGGCGGCCACCGCGTACAGCGCCCCCAGGCCGAGGGCCACGGCCATCGGGATCAGCACCCCGGCGGGCTCCGGGCCGCCCGAGGTCGCCATGTGCACCGCCCGCGAGCCCCAGGTGGTGGGCAGCGCCCAGGAGACCGGCCGCGTCCAGTCCGGCAGCACGGTGACGGGCACGAGCATCCCGGACAGCAGCCACACCGGAGCGTCGAGCGGGTTGGCGAGTGCGTTGGCGTTGCGCAGCAACACGAACGTGGCGGCGAGCAGCAGCCCCATCATCCCGAGCGACAGGACACACACCGGGACGGCGGCCAGGAAGAGCAACGGGTGCGCGAAATCGAGCGGCACGTCGAAGAGCACGGCGCCCCAGATCACCGTCGCCCCCATGGCGTAGGTACCGATCACGGCGGTGGCCAGGGTGATCGGCAGCAGGACGAGCGCGAGCGGGGTGGGCGAGGCGACCAGGGTCTCCAGCGTCCCGAGCCACCGCTGGTTCTGCACGGCTCCGCCCGATCCGAAGAGCACCGAGGACCAGATGCCCATCAGCCCGGCGCCGACGGCCGCCGTGAGCAGCCGGTCCGGGTCGTCGGCGGCGCGGAAGAGATAGACGGCGAGGGTCGCGTAGACGAGGGGTACGAGGACGGCGAAGGTGATTTCGAGCGGTGAACGGCTCATGTACGAGACGTGGGTACGCACGCCGACGGCGATCAGGCGCAGCGCCCGGGAGGCGGTCACGCCGCGGCCTCGTCGGCGGACCGGACCGGCCCGGCAGCCCCGGCGGGCGCCCCTGCCGGTGCGACAGGCACTGCTGCCGGTGCGACGGGCACGGTCGCCGACGCGACGGGCGCCCCTGCCGGTGCGACAGCCACTGCTGCCGGTGCGACGGCGGCCTCCTTCCGGCCGTCTTCCACGGGGACGCCCGTCTCCGCCTCCTCGACGATCGCGATGTAGGCGTCCTCCAGGGTGGGTTCCCGTGTGACGACCCGTCCGACCCGCACTCCGTCGAGCGCGGCCAGCACCTGCACGTGCAGATCCGCGCCGCGTTCCGTCTGCACGATGACCGCCTGCCGGCTGCCCCGGTCCTCGGCGGCCACCCCGTGCACGCCTGCCAGGGCCCGGATGCGGTCGAGTTGTTCCTCACCCGCCCCGTACGCCTCGATCTCCAGGACGCCGCGCTCCTGCACCCTGGACTTGAGCCGGTCGGGCGTCCCCAGCGCCCGGATCGTGCCGCCGGCGATGACCGCGATCCGGTCGCACAGCTCATCCGCCTCCGCCATGTAATGGGTGGTCAGCAGGACGGTGGTGCCACCGGCCCGCAGATCGGCGACCGTGCGACGGAGATCGCGTGCGGCCACCGGGTCGACCCCGATGGACGGTTCGTCGAGGAACAGGACGTCGGGCCGGTGCAGCAGTCCGCGCGCGATGTGCAGCCGCTGCCGCATCCCGCGCGAATACCCCTCGACGCGCTCCTTCTCCCGTCCGGTGAGACCCACCAGGTCGAGCAGTTCGGCGATCCGCCGCTTCTGCTCGCGCGGCTCGACGGCGTACAGCTCGGCGAAGTAGCGCAGATTATCGAGGGCGGAGAGCCGGTCGTACAGGCCCCGGTCGCCGCCGAAGACGTAACCGATCCTGCGGCGTACGGCGACGGGGTCGGACGCCACGTCGTGTCCCAGCACCCGGGCCGTGCCGGAGGTGGGCAGCAGCAGGGTGTTGAGCATCTTGATGGTGGTGGTCTTGCCCGCGCCGTTGGGGCCGAGCAGCCCGAAGAGCTCGCCACGCGCCACCTCGAAGGTGACTCCGCGCACGGCTTCGGTCTCGGTGCGGCGCGGACGCAGGAAGCCGGACCGGCTGGTGTAGGTACGGCGCAGGTTCTTCGCCTCGATCGCAAGCATGGCGGGGACGCTAGGCCCGGCCGTGCCGGACCCGCCATCGATTCGGGGGCCGCCGAATCGTCCCCCGCGTCCCTCGCCGCCCCTCCCGTCCCGCTCAGGACACCGCGCGCAGCACGTCCTCGCCGGAAAGCAGCGCGAGCAGGGCCCGGCCGGTGTCCGTGAGCTGGTAGTACACACTGCGGCCGATCCGGTGCCGGGTGACGACATCCGCCTCCGCCAGGACCGACAGGTGCTCCGAGACCGTGCTCGGCGCGAGCCCCAGCCGGTCGGCTATGCCGGCGGTGGTGAGCGGACCGCCGAGCTGACGCAGGACCGATGCGCGGCCCCGGCCCAGCAGCAGCCCGAGCCGGTCACCGCTCCCGGGGCGCTCCGCGGCCCGTTCGCGCAGTGCGCCCGCGCCGCGGGCCTGGAAGGAGACCGTCAGGACCTCGGGGTCGTCGGTGGAGTAGAGCCGGCAGCCCTCCGCGAAGACCAGCGGGACGAGCAGCAGCCTCCGCTCCCCCGCCCGGTACTCGGCGTCGATGTGTTTCGTCAGTTCGAGGACGGGCGGTGTCCACTTGGCGCGGCTCTCCAGGCCGGTGAACAGCGCGTCGATGCCTTCGGTGGCGAAGGTACGGGCTCTGATCAGGACCTCGTCCTCGACGAGCCGGCGCATCGTGGGCCAGTGCGCGGCCATCGCGCCTTCCCAGTAAGCCGCGTAGGCGTCGGCGAGATCCGCGCAGGCCGCCTCGGGGTCCTGCAGGTAGAGGCGGATCCGGGGGTGGTCCTCAAGCCCCGGATAGTGCTCGGCGATCCCAGCCCGTACGACATCGGGCGGCGTCGCCCGGACGGTGTCCAGCTCCGCCTCCACCGACGTCGCCCCGACCGGGCGGGGCAGCAGGAAGTCCGGGAAGTTGTCCGGCCCGTCGATCAGCAGCCGCAGCGCGTCCGTGCGCTCGTCCTCCCGCAGCACCTCGCGGGCGCGCACCACCCACTCCTCGTACGGCCGGGAAGGGGTGCGGTGCGGCATGGCCAGATGCAGGCTGCAGAACGCGTCCCACAGCGGGCTGATGGCGATCCGCGTCGCACCGAGCGACGCCTGGTCGAGCTCGATACGGATCACCCGGTCACCCGCCCGCCCGGGGGCAACGGCTCCAGGAACCCTTCTTCGACCAGCAGCCGGATGGCCTGCGGGGTGCGGTCGCGCAGCAGGACCGGGTCCTCGTTCATCAACTGGGCGATCGCGTCCAGGATCCGTCCGGCGGGCAGCGACCCGTCGCAGACCCCGGCGAATCCGGCTCCGACCGCGTCGACCTTCGTCGCGCGTCGCATACCGCGGTTCTGACGCAGCACCACGTGCTCCGGGTCCTCGGCGCCCGGGAGGCCCACCTGCTCCTGCACGACCTCGGCAGCGAGGGTGAAGTGCGCGGCCAGCAGCCCCGCGTCATCCTGCTCCCTCAGGTAGTCCTGGCGGGCGAAGTGCGCCTCGACGACCGGTCCGAGCGGCTGCTCCACCGCGTGCGGCCACTCCTCGATCACGACCGAGGGTTCTCCGGCGGCGGCCGCGGCGGACTTCCGCAGAGCGATCCAGCCGAATCCGACCCCCTTCGTCCCGTGGGCCTCGAACTCATCGAGCCAGGCGTCGTACCGCGCGGCGTAATCGGCGGGGTCCGTGCGGTGGTCGCCGCTGTCGCGCAGCCACAACTCCGCGTACTGCGTGACGTCCTGCACCTCGCGCTGCACGATCCACGCGTCGCAGCCGTACGGCACCCAGGACCGCACCCTGTCCTGCCACTCCTCGCCTTCGGTGTGCTGCCAGTTGGCCAGGAAGTGCGCGTAACCGCCCTCGTTGAGGCGGTCGCCGGTCTGCTGCACCAGGGTCCGGCACAGGTCGTCGCCCGCCATCCCGCCGTCGCGGTAGGTGAGCCGGGCGCCGGGCGAGATGACGAACGGCGGATTGGAGACGATGAGGTCGTACGTCTCGGAGCCGACGGGCTCGTAGAGGGAACCCTCGCGCAGGTCGGCCGGGGCGGCGCCCGACAGGGCGAGGGTGAGCCGGGTGAAGTCGAGGGCGCGCGGGTTGAGGTCGGTGGCGGTGACGCGGGTGGCGTGCTGCGAGGCGTGCAGCGCCTGGATGCCGGAGCCCGTACCGACGTCCAGTGCGGACTCGACGGGGCGGCGGACGGTGATCCCGGCGAGGGTGGTGGAGGCCCCGCCGATCCCGAGGACGACGCCCTCCTCGTGCGAACCGATCCCGCCGGCCCCGCCCACCGCGCAGCCCAGGTCGGAGACGATGAACCAGTCCTGGCCCTCCGGCCCGCTGTACGGCCGCACGTCGACCGTCGCCCGCACCTCGCCGTCCGCCTCGGTCAGCCAGCCGTCCGCCACGCACTCCTCCACCGGCAGCACGGCGGCCGCCCGCCCGGCGGGGACGGGGCGCTGGAGAAGGAAGAGCCGGACCAGCGTGTCGAGCGGCCCGTCACCCCGGGTGGCCCGCAACGCCGGAACCGTCTCGCTGCGGGCGAGCGCGGCGTAAGCGGGTGCGCCAAGCAGGTCGAGGAGACCGTCGGCGGTGAAGGCGGCGGCGAGCAGGGCTTCGCGGAGCCGGGTCGCGTGGTCTGCTGCGGGAAGGCTGGTCTTACTCACATGCCCCATTGTGACGGCTCCCGCTGACAACGGCAGCGGCCCGGCGGCCCCTCGGGGCCGCCGGGCCGGTCGCAGGGGCCTGTGACGTCCTGCCGCGACCTCCTGCCAAGGCTTCCCGTTACGCCTTCTTGCTGGGCGAGGCGGACGCCTCCTTCGAGGGCGTCGCCTCATTCGGCGCACCGGCCGGGGGCGATGCCGAGGCCGTCGGCTTCTGGCAGCCCTTCTGCTTGGCCATCGCGGCGCCGACTTCGCCGGACTGGAGCTTCTTCAGCGCCTGGTCGCCGTTCGTGCTGATCTTGTTCAGCTCGTCGGCGATGCCCTTGAGACCGTCGGCGAACTTCGCCTGGTCCCCGGTGTCCAGGTCGTCGACCTTCTTCTGCAGATTCGCGTAGGCCACGGAGGAGGCGTTGAGCTCCTTCACCGCTTCCTTCTGCGTCGTCTCGCCGTCGTCGACCGGCGGCGGACCCGCCGAGTCGACGGCCGTGCCCAGCGCCTTGTACGCCTGCGAGATCTGCTGGAAGGCGGCCGAGTCGGTCTTCTGGACGTCGGCGGGCTTGCTGTTGTCGGCCGTCTGCTGCTGGATCGAGGCGTTGGCGTTCGCGATCTTCTGCAGCTGTGGCTGGACCTGGTCGCAGACCTTCTTGGCCCAGTCGTTCACCTTGTTGTCGCTGTCGTCGCTGCAGCCCGACAGCGTAAGTACCAGTACCGCACCGCCGGACAGCGCGGCCGCAAGCTTCTTGTTCACCGGATTGGTCCCTTCCAAGGCTCTCGGCCCCGGAACTTACACGTCGAGCGCCCTCCATCCGGGTGTCGGACGTCCGATGAGTGGCCTTTTGCAGCCATTTGCACCAAGGGAAATGAGGGAGATGCCACTCACCCGCACGGCCGCCGAGAGCGGGAACACCTGAACGAGGCATCACTCGCGCGGACACACGGACGGGTGAGTGATGGCGATGACGCGTTCGGGCCCACGGAGGGGTGAACCCGACTCGCGCGGGTGCACGGACGGGCGAACCCGGCATCAGAGTGCCGCGCCCGCCCGCCTCCTGATGGGGCGTCGTGCGACCGGCGCCTACGCGGCGTGCGAACCCCGCCTCACTGAGCGGCTGCCGGATCGGCCGGCCTGGCCCTCCCCTCCCCGTCCCCGCCGTCCGAGCCGCCCTCATCGCCCACCGCGATGCCCCTCCGCTTCGAGAGGTAGACCGCGCCGACGATGACCGCGACGGCCAGCGCCGCCACCACCGCACGCACCCCCGCGCTCGCGTCCTCGCCGTAGCTGAACTGCACCACCGCGGGAGCGATGAGCAGCGCCACCAGGTTCATCACCTTGAGGAGCGGGTTGATCGCCGGCCCGGCCGTGTCCTTGAACGGATCGCCGACCGTGTCACCGATGACGGTCGCGGCATGGGCGTCGCTGCCCTTGCCGCCGTAATGGCCGTCCTCGACGAGCTTCTTGGCGTTGTCCCACGCCCCGCCGGAGTTGGCGAGGAAGACGGCCATCAGCGTCCCCGTGCCGATCGCGCCCGCCAGATACGAACCGAGTGCGCCGACACCGAAGCTGAAGCCGACCGCGATCGGCGCCAGCACCGCCAGCAGACCGGGCGTGGCCAGCTCGCGCAGCGCGTCCTTGGTGCAGATGTCGACGACGCGCCCGTATTCCGGTTTCTCCGTGTAGTCCATGATCCCGGGGTGCTCGCGGAACTGCCGCCGCACCTCGTAGACCACGGCGCCCGCGGACCGGGAGACCGCGTTGATGGCCAGGCCGGAGAAGAGGAAGACCACCGCGGCGCCGAGGATCAGTCCGACCAGGTTGTTGGGCTGGGAGATGTCGAGACTCAGCCCCATCTCCCCGGCCGAGGCGCCGACATCGTCGACCGCCGTCGCGATCGCGTCGCGGTAGGACCCGAACAGCGCCGCCGCCGCCAGGACGGCCGTGGCGATGGCGATGCCCTTGGTGATGGCCTTGGTGGTGTTGCCCACGGCGTCCAGGTCGGTGAGGACCTGCGCACCGGCGCCGGTGACGTCACCGGACATCTCTGCGATGCCCTGCGCGTTGTCGGAGACCGGGCCGAAGGTGTCCATGGCGACGATCACCCCGACGGTGGTGAGCAGCCCCGTTCCCGCCAGCGCCACCGCGAAGAGCGCCAGCATGATCGACGTACCACCCAGCAGGAACGCCCCGTAGACGCCGAGCCCGATCAGCAGCGCGGTGTAGACGGCGGACTCCAGGCCGACGGAGATTCCGGCGAGCACGACGGTCGCCGGTCCGGTCAGTGAGGACTTGCCGATGTCCCGGACGGGGCGCCGGCTCGTCTCGGTGAAGTAGCCGGTCAGCTGCTGGATCAGGGCTGCCAGCACGATGCCGATCGCGACGGCGACCAGCGCGAAGACCCGCGGGTCGCCGCCGTGCGAGGTGACGGCCGCATCGCTGACCCCGTCCAGTTCGGCGTACGAGGACGGCAGGTAGACGAAGACCGCTACGGCCACCAGCACCAGTGAGATGACGGCGGAGATGAAGAACCCGCGGTTGATGGCGGTCATACCGCTGCGGTCGGCGCGGCGCGGGGCGACCGCGAAGATCCCGATCATCGCGGTGACCACCCCGATCGCCGGCACGATCAGCGGAAAGGCCAGGCCCGAGTCACCGAAGGCGGCCTTGCCGAGGATGAGCGCGGCGACCAGCGTGACGGCGTACGACTCGAAGAGATCGGCCGCCATGCCCGCGCAGTCCCCGACGTTGTCGCCCACGTTGTCGGCGATGGTCGCGGCGTTGCGGGGGTCGTCCTCCGGGATGCCCTGTTCCACCTTCCCGACGAGGTCGGCGCCGACATCGGCCGCCTTGGTGAAGATGCCACCGCCGACCCTCATGAACATCGCGATCAGCGCGGCGCCGAGCCCGAATCCCTCGAGCACCTTCGGCGCGTCGGCGGCATAGACGAGGACCACGCAGGAGGCGCCCAGGAGCCCCAGCCCCACGGTGATCATGCCGACCACGCCGCCCGTACGGAAAGCGATCTTCATCGCTTTGTGCGAAACGGCGGTGAGATCTTTTTCCGGTTCGCCCTCCGCGGGAGTCGCCTCACGCGCTGCGGCCGCCACCCGCACATTGCTCCGCACGGCCAGCCGCATACCGATGTATCCAGTGGCTGCCGAGAAAAGCGCACCCACCAGGAAGAACACCGAACGGCCGATGCGCTGGGACCAGTTGTCCGCCGGAAGCAGCAGCAGAAGGAAGAAGACGACGACGGCGAATACACCGACCGTACGCAGCTGCCGGGCCAGATAGGCATTCGCGCCCTCCTGGACCGCCGCCGCGATCTCCTTCATGCGCTCGGTGCCCTCGCCCGCCGCCAGCACCTGGCGCACCAGCAGCTGGGCGACGATCAGTGCGGCGACGGCGACGACCGCGACGACGATCACGATGACGCGGTTGTCATCGGTGAGCACGGCGGCCGCAAGAGTGGTGGGTGGGTCGGAAAGTGCGGAAAACTGCGTCGGTTCTGCCAGTGGTGTGGTGCCGGATCCCGCCATACGTCCTCCTTGACGCTCAGCGCTCAAGACGTGGACGGATTGTAGGGAGCGGAACACGATCAAAACAGTGCGCGGTAAATGTAATTGCCCTTCATCCACCGAACGGCAATTGATCGAGTTCCCCGCCTGGACCGAATGCAGTAATGGGGCAGACGCATTGCGGAAGATCATTACTCGGGCAGAAACGAAAAAAGGCCCTGCTCAGCAGGGCCTCGGAAATCTCGATCAGGGGTGGCCGGCTACGCCGTCCGGGGTGGCTGAGCCGCCCCAGGGCCGGAGCCGGAGCCGGCTCAGGGGAGGACGGTGAGGGGCGTCTTCGGCCAGCTCATGCGGATCACTCCGCCGTCCACGCCGGACCTGACCTCCACATCGTCGACCAGACCGCTGATGACCGCGAGGCCCATCTCGTCCTCACCGTCGCCCTCCGGTTCCGGTTCGTCCGGTCCCACCTCCGGCGCGGGGCCGCGACGCCCGGAGACGCCGCCGGGCACGGATCCGTCGGCACCCGGACCGGGCACCTCGTCACCGACCTCGATGGAGAAGGACTTCTCGTCCTCGATCAGGACGACCGTGACAGGCGCCGTGATGCCGTGGCTGCGGTGCAGCCCGACCGCTCGGCTGCAGGCCTCTCCGACGGCGAGCCGGACCTCGTCGAGCACGGCCTCGTCGACCCCGGCCCGGCGCGCCACGGCGGCCGCCACGAGGCGGGCGGTCCTGACGTGCTCGGGCTGGGCGCTGAAGCGGAGTTCAACGGTGGCCATACGATCCCCCTCGAACGTACGTAAGTGCACTCATGGAGCCGGGCCAACGGCCCGGTGCTCCTGAGCTCTGTCTGCGCATGCCGCTGACCGTCCGGTCGCCGCTCGACTGCCGGCCGCCTGCCGAGGCTGCCGGCCGGCAGAAGAAATATCAGCCGCAGACCGCCGGACGGGTGACGGAAGGGTGTCCGACACTCGCCGCCGGAAGCAGCGGCCGCCGATCAGCCGCCACCCGGCCTCCCGGGCTCGGCACCGCTGTCGCACCGACCGCCGCCGGGCCGGCTCGAAGCCGGCCCGACCGCGGAGGGGACGTCAGTCGGTGGCCGCCACGGCCTCGTCGACCGTGGTGTGGATCGGGAACACCTTGGTCAGACCGGTGATCCGGAAAATCTTGAGAATGCGCTCCTGGTTGCACACCAGGCGCAACGAGCCCTCATGGGCCCGCACACGCTTCAAGCCGCCCACGAGCACGCCGAGGCCGGTGGAGTCGAGGAAGTCGACGCCTTCCATGTCGACAACCAAGTGGTAGCTGCCGTCATTCACCAACTCGACCAACTGCTCGCGCAGCTTGGGCGCGGTATACACATCAATCTCGCCACCGACCTCGACGACCGTACGGTCGCCACCAGGGCCGGACACATTGCGAGTCGACAAGGACAGGTCCACGGATCCTCCAGCACCTTGCTATCGAGCGGTCGCCCCTCGGTCTCCCCGGCGGAGCCAGGGGACGGATCGCCAGCCGCGATGGCATTCAATCACTTACGGGCAGCCATGCACGACGCCTTGGGACCATTGTCCGTCTTGCCAGTGACACACTCGGTGCCGATGGCCAAGAATCACCGCCCCAGTCAACCACCCGAGAGCGGGGGTTCCCGCCCCTCTCCCGACGTGGTCCTCGACCGGCTCGCCGCAAGGGCGGGCCGGTCCGCGCGCATCACTCATACGGAGCACTTGCCCCCGCGTGCGGGAACCCATGCCATCTGGCCCGATCGCATCCGTCCGGAAGTGGTCGCGGCCATCCAGAAGGCCGGTATCGATCACCCCTGGACCCACCAGGCGGCCGCGGCGGAGCACGCGCTGGACGGCGTGTCGGTGGTGATCGCCACCGGCACGGCCTCCGGCAAGTCGCTGGCCTACCTCGCCCCGGTCCTCAGCGCCCTCCTGGACGGCTCGGAAGCCCCCAACGGCCGGGGGGCAACCGCCCTGTACCTCTCCCCCACCAAGGCCCTGGCCGCCGACCAGAGGCGTTCGGTGAAGGAACTGGCGGCTCCTCTGGGCCCCGGGATCAGGCCCGCCGTCTACGACGGCGACACGCCCGTCGAAGAACGCGAATGGGTGCGTCAGTACGCCAACTACGTCCTCACCAATCCCGACATGCTGCACCGCGGGATCCTTCCGTCCCACCCCCGATGGGCCTCCTTCCTGCGCGCCCTGCGCTACGTCGTCATCGACGAGTGCCACACCTACCGGGGCGTCTTCGGCTCGCATGTCGCCCAGGTGGTGCGCCGTCTCCGCCGCCTGTGCGCCCGCTACGGCGCCGATCCGGTCTTTCTCCTCGCCTCCGCCACCGCGGCGACGCCCTCGGTCGCGGCGGGCCGCCTCACCGGCCTTCCGGTGACCGAGATCGCCGACGACGCCTCCCCGCGCGGCGAACTGGTCTTCGCCCTGTGGGAGCCGCCCCTGACCGAGCTGACCGGCGAGAAGGGCGCACCCGTGCGCCGCACCGCCACGGCCGAGACCGCTGATCTCCTCACCGACCTGACCGTGCAGGGCGTTCGCTCCGTCGCGTTCGTACGCTCGCGGCGGGGCGCCGAGCTCATCTCCGTCATCGCCAAGGAACGCCTCGCCGAGATCGACCGCTCGCTGCCCTCCCGGGTCGCCGCCTACCGCGGGGGCTACCTCCCCGAGGAACGCCGCGCCCTGGAGCGCGCACTGCACTCCGGCAGCCTCCTCGGCCTGGCCGCCACGACCGCCCTCGAACTCGGGATCGACGTCTCCGGCCTGGACGCCGTCGTCATCGCGGGATACCCCGGCACAAGGGCTTCGCTGTGGCAGCAGGCCGGCCGCGCCGGACGCGCGGGGCAGGGCGCCCTCGCCATCCTCGTGGCCCGCGACGACCCGCTGGACACCTTCCTCGTCCACCACCCCGAAGCGCTGTTCCAGCAGCCCGTGGAGTCGACCGTCCTCGACCCGGACAACCCGTACGTCCTGGCCCCCCACCTGTGCGCCGCCGCCTCGGAACTGCCGCTCACCGCGTCCGACCTGACTCTCTTCGGCCCCGCCGCCGACGGGCTCCTGCCGCAGCTGGAAGCCGCGAAACTGCTCCGCAGACGGGCATCGGGCTGGCACTGGACCCGGCGCGAGCGGGCCGCCGACCTCACCGACATCCGGGGCGAGGGCGGACGCCCGGTCCAGATCGTCGAGGAGGGCACCGGCAGGCTGCTGGGCACCGTCGACGAGTCCGCCGCGCACACCGCCGTCCACGAGGGCGCCGTCCACCTCCACCAGGGCCGCACCTATCTGGTCCGGAAACTGGACCTGGAGGACTCGGTCGCACTGGTCGAGGAAGCGGGTCCGCCCTACTCGACGACCGCACGCGACACCACGGCCATCGCCGTCCTGGACACCGATACGGAGATCCCCTGGGGGGACGGGCGGCTCTGCTACGGATCGGTGGAGGTGACCAACCAGGTCGTCTCCTTCCTCCGTCGCAGACTGATCACCGGCGAGGTGCTCGGCGAGACCAAATTGGACCTCCCGCCCCGCACCCTCCGCACCCGTGCCGTGTGGTGGACGGTCACCCAGGACCAGCTGGACGCGGCACGGATCAACCCGGAGATCCTCGGCGGCGCGTTGCACGCCGCCGAGCACGCCTCGATCGGCATGCTGCCGCTCTTCGCCACCTGCGACCGCTGGGACATCGGCGGGGTGTCGGTGCCGCTGCATCCCGACACTCTGCTGCCGACGGTCTTCGTGTACGACGGCCACCCCGGCGGCGCCGGCTTCGCCGAACGCGCCTTCCACACCGCCCGCGCCTGGCTGACCGCCACGCGCCAGGCCATCGCCTCCTGCGAGTGCGCGGCCGGCTGCCCGTCGTGCATCCAGTCCCCCAAGTGCGGCAACGGCAACGAGCCTCTGCACAAACGAGGCGCCGTACGCCTGCTCACGGAACTCCTCCGATCTGCCCCGCCGGGGCTGGATGACGTGGACTGCACGGGAAGTCCGGGCGTGCCTGGGCCGGGCGGGGCGGAGTCGGGAGAGCAACGGGCCGCCGTGCAGGAGCCGGGCCGCGCGGACGAACCGGATTCCTCGCAGTAGTCCGGCTGCCGGACGGCAGCCGGCGCTCTCGAGGGACCACCACGTTCTCCGGCGCGGCCGGGCGGTCGAGCGGCTCGACCAGCCGGCACTCTCTAGGGACCACCACGTTCTCCGGCGCGTCCGGGCGGTCGAGCGGCTCGATCGGCCCGATGGGCGCCGCTGTGGCCGGGCCGGCCCGGGACCTGACCTCGGGCGCGTACGGCCCGCGCCGCACCCGGGCCGTCACATCGGCGATCTCCCCCTGGACGGTGCAGCGCACCACCTCCGCACCCTGCGCCACTGCCACCTCCCCTGCCGACCGGCAGGCGGCAGCCGGTCCCTCCAGAGCCCGGTCCGCCGCAGCCAGGGCGGCCAGGTCAGCCGCTCCGCCGGCCCTGTGCCGCGCCGCCACCACCTGCCCGAGAGCCAGGACGAACCCGAAGACCACGCTCAGCGTCACCGTGGTCACCGCCACCCATACGGTCGCCACCCCCTGATCCCGCCGGTACCCGTGCACTCCCCACTTCCTCCAGCCCGGCCTTCGAGGGCCCGACCGCCTCATGACGCCGCCTCCGCCGGGTCCCCAGCCGCCGCGCCTGCTGCCCCCACCACGTCCTGCGCCGCGGCCTTCCCCTCCCCATCCGCCACGCCGCCCCCAGCCCCCACCATGTCCTCGGCCGCCGCTACGGCCTCCGCGCTCAGCGTCACCGCCAGCGGCCCGGGGCCCGGCGCCGGTGCGGCCACGGTGACCCGCCACAGCTCTCCCGCCCGCTCCACCTCGATCCGGGCCCGTTCGGGCGCCGCAGAAAGGGCGGCCTCCCTCACCTGCGCCTCCGGTTCGGAGCGGGCCGCCGCCCTGACACCGGCCCTCGCCGCGTCCACACACCGGATCTGGGCGGAGGCCGCCATCAACGCCCACAGGAGGGCGAGCGCGAAGATCACCATCACCGGGATCGCCATGGCGGCCTCCGCCGTCACCGCCCCCTGGTCTCCCCACCGCCCAGCCGGCCCGGCCCCGTCCCGGGGGCCTCGCTCCTGCCCGGCCCCCCGCCGTGCCCCGGAGCCCGTCATCCCACCGGCCCCGCCCTCAGAACTTCGCATCGAGCGCGTCCGTGAGCAGCGACTGCAGCCGCGCCATGACCGCCGCACTGGTGACCGCCTTGTAGAGCACTGCCGCGAACGCACAGGCCGCGATCGTCCCGACCGCGTATTCCGACGTCGTCATTCCGGCGTCCGCTCGCACTTTGCGTGCCACGGTCCGTACCCACCGCGTGATTTTCCGCATCACTTCAGCCCCCCGTTGCACAGGTTTTTTTGTCGCTGATTTTGGTCGAAACTTGCCCATAACCACTCTTTAGGGTCGTCAAGGCTGCAGCAGCCCTCCAGCCAGCCCGATCACCACAGGCGCCACTCCCACCGTCAGAAAGGCGGGCAGAAAGCAGAGCCCGACAGGTGCGGTGATCCACACAGCGGCCCGCTGAGCCCGCGCCACCGCAGCGCTCGTCCTCTCGGCTCTCATGGCCTCGGCCAGCCGCGCCACCGCTTCCGCAGCAGGAGCACCGGTCGACCCGGCCCGGTCCAGGCAGCGCGCCAGGGGAGCGGCGCCCGGTATGGCCCCGAACCTCCCCCAGGCGACAGCGGGATCACCACCGAGCCGGATCTCCGCCGCAGTACGGGCGAGTTGCTCCCCGACCGGCCCGCCCAGCGACTCCCCGACCGCCTCGGCGGCCTCACGCGGCCCGGCGCCCGCAGAGATGCACGCGGCCAGCAGATCGGCTGCCAGCGGAAGCTGACGCACTACCTCCGCTGCTCTCGCCGCCTCCTCGGCAGCGGCTCGCGGTGCCTGCCGGAGCCGTACGCCTTGCCACCTCCAGGTGCCGCAGGCCGCCGCCAGCCCGACGGCCCACCCCGCAGGGCCGCCCACCAGAACCCACCCCGTGAGGACGGTGGCCAGCAGCGCCACCCACCGCTTGGCACCGGCGAGGAGGCCCGGAATCCGCATCCGGTCCCTGCTCATGTCCGTCCGGCCCAGGTGCATGTGCTCCGGGCCCCCGCGTCCGCCGACCGGCGCCCGCGCGGCGGGGGGCAGGGCGAGGAGCAGGCCGCGTCGCCGTACTCGCCGCGCCGTGCGGTGCCGCGCCAGGGCGACAGCCGGCTGGACACACACACCCAAAGCCAGTCCCACCATCCCCACCCTGGGGACGATTTCGGCCGACCAGGCGCTCATGCGGCTTCTCCTTTGCGCACGATGCGAGTCGCCCAGACAAGCCCCGTCGCTTCCAGCGACGCGCCCAGGACCAGACAGGCCAGCCCGGCGGAAGTGTGCAGCAACACCCTCAGCGGCTGCGCCCCGAGCGCAGTCCCCAGCCCCAGGCCCATCGTCGGCAGCGCCGCCAGCACCACCACCGTCGACCATGCGCCGGCCAACTGCGCCCGCAGTTGCTCGCATTGACGCCGCTCTGCTCGTAACGCGCCCTCCAACCGGTCCAGGCCGGCGGCGAGCCCGGCCCCGCCGTCCGCCGCCACCCGCCAGCAGGCCGCCACTCCCGCAAGCCCCTCCAGGCCGGGCTCACCCGCCGCCTGTCCCAGCGCGCGCGGAATATCACCACCGAACCGCGCCGCCGCGGACACCGGGGGCCCTGCCGTGCCCAGCGCCCCCGTGCCGTGGACCGCGACCAGCAGGGCCTGCCCCGGCTCATGCCCGGCTCTCAACTCGCCCACCACCGCGCCGCACAGGTCGATCACGCCATCGGCCCTGCGCTCCCGTTCGCCACGTAGCCTCCTTTTCCGCAGCCACCGCCGCACCACCGGGACCGCGGCCACCCCGGCGAGCACCGGCAGCACCGAGTCACCCAGGCCGGCCAGCGCCAGAGCCACCGGCAGGCACAGCCACTCCCGCCGGCCGCTCAAGCACTTCACAAGCCGGATCCGGCCGCTCTCCCAGCCCGCTCGCATCGACATCCGCTCCGCGCCGAGGCCGACTACGGCCCGGGCTCTCCGGCTCCCTTCACTCCTCCCCGCCACGGTCAGCCCGGCTGCCGCCCCCGCGCACAGCGCGGCCGCGTGCAGCGCCTCCGGCACCCCCACCGCCGTACCGCTCACCGCTCATCCCCGAGCAGCGCCCTCAACCGCTCCCAGCCCCGCTCACGTTCGAATCCGTCCGCTCCCCAGCGCAGGGCCGGAACGGTCACCACCAGCCCCGCCCCATCGCGTTTCAGCACCTGGACTTCGGAGATCCTCCGCCGGCCGGTACGCCCCCGCACGAGATGGACCACCACCGACAACGCCGCCGCCAGCTGACTGTGGAGCGCCGTCCTGTCCAGCCCCGCAGCGGTCGCCAGCGCCTCCAGCCGGGCCGGCACGTGCTCCGCCGCATTGGCGTGAAGCGTGCAGGCACCACCCTCGTGACCTGTGTTGAGGGCCGCCAGAAGTTCGGTGACTTCAGCGCCTCGCACCTCTCCGACCACCAGCCTGTCGGGGCGCATACGCAGTGCCTGCCGCACCAGGTCCCGGAGGGTCACCTGTCCGGCACCCTCCTGATTCGCCGGGCGCGATTCGAGGCGCACCACGTGCGGGTGGTCGGGCCGGAGTTCGGCCGAATCCTCGGCGAGGACGATCCGTTCCCTCTCCCCCACCGCGCCGAGCATGCTGGACAGCAGCGTCGTCTTGCCTGCCCCCGTCCCGCCGCTGATCAGGTAGGAGACCCGGGCCTCCACCAGGGCCCGCAACACCCGGTCGCCGCCCGGCGGAACCGTCCCCGCCGCCACCAGCTCCTCCAGCGTGAACGCCTTCGGCCGGACCACCCGGAGGGACAGGCACGTCGATCCGACGGAGACCGGCGGCAGCACGGCATGCATCCGGGTCCCGTCCGGAAGCCGGGCGTCCACCCATGGCCTGGCGTCGTCCAGACGGCGCCCCGCGACGGCCGCCAGCCGCTGCGCCAGTCTGCGGACCGCCGCCGCGTCCGCGAAGGTCACCCTGGTGAGTTCGAGACCGCGGCCCCGGTCCACCCACACCCGGTCGGGAGCGGACACCAGCACATCGGTGACCGCGGGATCGGCGAGCAGCGGCTCCAGCACGCCCGTTCCGACCAGTTCTCCGCGCAACTCATCCGCGACACCCAGCACTTCGGCGTCGCCCAGCAACCGCCCCTGTGCCCTCAGCGCCGCCGCCACCCCCGCCGGAGTCGGTGCCGCACCACTCTGCGCCAGTCGCTGCCGCACCGCGTCGAGCAACGCCTCGGTCATGACGCACCACCCATGACCTGCCCACCGGCTCCCTCGCCCGCAAGGGCTCGATCCCAGAAGGCCGAACAGAACCTCGCCAGCGGCCCACGCGGGCTTCCCCCGGGCGGCTCCCCC
The DNA here is from genome assembly GCF_004795105.1 of Streptomyces sp. A0642. Lineage (GTDB taxonomy): Bacteria > Actinomycetota > Actinomycetes > Streptomycetales > Streptomycetaceae > Streptomyces. Next base: position 136,886 of record NZ_SSBL01000005.1, read on the forward strand.
ATGTCCTGCTCAGCCAGCAGCCCCGGCTCCAAGGGGAGTTCACCGGCGAGCGGCAAGCCCATGGCATGCGCCACCCATTGTTCGTCGAGGCCGGACGCATACGGTCCGCGCGCCACCACACGGAGGTCGCCCAGCACCATCCCGGCCATCGACGCCACCCGCTTCGCAGCAGCGACCGCCCGCAGCTCCCCCGGGACCACCAGGAGACCGAGGTCCAGTTGCGCCAGGGCCTCCGCGACCGCTTCGTCGATCCGGCGCGGCAGATCGACCACCACTACCCCGCCGAGCCTGCGCGCGGCGCCCAGTACCGCCTGCATGGCCTGGGGCGGGATGACCACCCAGTCGTCCCGGCCCCAGCTGAGCACCCGCAACCCGTGCAGCGCGGGCAGCGACTCCTCCAGCGCCCCGCCACCGACCCGCCCCTTCGAATGGGCGAAATCAGGCCACCTCATCCCCTCCGCCCGCTCTCCCCCGAGCAACACGTCGATGCCGCCACCCAACGGGTCGCCGTCGATCAGCATCGTCCGCCGGCCGGCCCTCGCCGCGGTCACCGCCAGGGCGCAGGCCAGCGTGGAGGCACCGGCGCCGCCCCGGCCCCCGATCACCCCGACGGTCAGTGCGGGCCGGCCGACCCCTTCCGCCGCGTTGGCGATCTGGTCGACCAGCCAGTTCTCCGAATCGGGCAGGCGCAGCACGTATTCGGCCCCGATCTCCACAGCCCTGCGCCACACGTCGGGCGCGTCCTGGTCCCGGCCCACGAGCATCACGCCGCGCCGACGGGCCGCCCCGTGGCATCGAGCCGCCGCATCGTCCCCCACGAGGACCATGGGGGCCTGTTCCCATCCCCCTCTGCGGTCGGGCAGCGTGTGATGGACCTCGGGCTCCGCTCCCGCAGCTGCGCACAGCCGCAGCAGATCGTCGAGCAGCTCCACGTCCTCGGTCACGATCAGCGGTCCGCCCCGTCGCCCCTCGGCGCCCGGCAGACGACCCCGCGCACTGGATTCAGCCACGATCTCCGCCCCCTTCTTCACTCACCTTCACCACGGTTCGTGGCGATCTCGGAGCGTTCCGAGAACGGTGATTCCGGAACCCGTGAACTTCGCGGGTGGAATCACGGTGCAGCGCTTCGGAAAATCTTGTGGATCTTGCTCAGAAACTGTGGACAACGCCCCCGCTGTGAATAACTCCGTCGCTCGAACCGGCGACTTCCGAGAGCAGCCCTTCCCTCACACAACGTGACGGTGCATGCTGATGAGAAGCCGACGCGGAGACAGGCCATCACGGCCGAAAAGGAGGAGAAATGCGTGATTCCGAGCGGCAGAACCGCGTCCGGACATGCGACGACCCCCGCCGGGGGGGAGAGCGGGGGTCGTCCCCACGGCCGACTCGGGGGGGGAGGAGCCGGACCGGGTTAGCACGGTCGCGAACGATCCGTGACTTCCATGGTGTACCCGAGGGCCATCTCAGGCAAACCCACGCGCCGGAGTTTACGCCGAATGGTGGGCCCCTATGCTCTGCCTTGTGGAAAACCGCTTCTTGCCGCGCACAGCCGCCTTCTTCGACCTGGACAAGACGGTCATTGCGAAGTCATCGACGCTGACCTTCAGCAAGTCCTTCTACCAAGGCGGACTGATCAACCGCCGCGCCGTACTGCGCACTGCGTACGCACAGTTCGTCTTCCTCGCCGGGGGTGCAGATCACGACCAGATGGAGCGGATGCGTGAATATCTCTCCTCGCTCTGCAAGGGCTGGAACGTTCAGCAGGTGAAGGAAATTGTCGCCGAGACCCTGCACGATCTGATCGACCCGATCATCTACGACGAAGCAGCGACACTCATCGAGGAGCATCACACCGCCGGGCGTGATGTGGTGATCGTGTCGACCTCGGGCGCCGAGGTGGTGGAACCGATCGGCGAGCTGCTGGGCGCCGACCGCGTCGTCGCCACCCGCATGGTCGTCGGCGACGACGGATGCTTCACCGGCGAGGTGGAGTACTACGCGTACGGGCCGACGAAGGCCGAGGCCATCAAGGCTCTCGCCGTCTCGGAGGGCTACGACCTGTCCCGCTGCTACGCATACAGTGATTCAGCGACGGACGTACCCATGCTGGAATCCGTCGGCCATCCCCACGCGGTCAATCCGGACCGCGCCCTGCGGCGCGAGGCGGCCTTGAGAGAATGGCCGGTTCTCGTCTTCAATCGCCCGGTCCGGCTCAAGCAGCGTCTGCCCGCCTTCTCGATGCCGCCACGGCCGGCGCTCATGGCCGCGGCAGCAGTGAGCGCAGCGGCCCTTACGGCCGGGCTCGTCTGGTACACGGCCCGGCGCCGTGCCCTGACGGCGCCGGCGTGACTCGCTCTTCACAGGGGCACCCGCACACGCCCCCCTGCACAGCAGCCGCGCCGGACACCTCATCCTCCCGGCGCCGCGCTCACCCCGCTCCGGACCATCAGGCGCCCCACCGGAGCGCTCACGCACAGCCCGACCGCCGCTCCATGCAGCCCGACCGCCGCTACCTGCCCAGCCCGGGCGTTTAGCCGGACTCGCCCGTAATTGAACCTAAAAGTAAAGAAGTGCGGCCACCACTTCCGCTGACCCTGCCCTTGGAGTACAAAGGACTCAACGGCCCGCGAGACCAAGGACATCCGTGAGGATGACCTGTAATGCAGAGATGGCCCCACGGACCGCGCATGAAAGCCGGGCACCCACGCGACGTCGACCCGTCGATTACGGGCCAGCCGCACCAGGGACGGGCAAAGTACCCGACCTGATGGGCATATATCGAGGACGCTTGGTAACTGGGCGGACATGCCAGCGGCGGTACCGATTCCGGTACCGCCGCAACTCTTGCCGTCGGCCGCCAAGCGGCCCCACCGCCCCGCCTCAAGGGTCGACGCGGCCGGAACAGCCGGCTGCCGACTGGCTCCCAAGCCCTCGCCACACAGCCCCGCGCGACACGCCCTGTGCGGCGCCGCACTGAAGCGCCTCACCACGCAGTCCCCCGCGGCATCGCCTATGCGGCGCCGCGCTGAAGCGCCTCACAAACCGCGGTCGACTCCCTGGCGCCCAGTTCCGCCGAGCGCGCGCAGTGGGCGATCCAGGCGGCCATGCCCTCCGGCGTTCCCGCCAGATAACCCTCGAAGGCGGCCACGTAAGCGGCCCGCCCCTGCTCGGCGTGGCCGACCTCCGCCGGACAGATCGACTTCGGGTCGAGCCCGCTCCCAATCAGCACGATCCGCTCGGCAGTCCGCGCGACCAAGCCGTTGGACGAGCCGAACGGGCGGAGCGCGAGCAGTTCCCCGTGCACCACGGCCGCCGTCACCAGAGCGGGTGCCGCACTCCCCGAAAGGATGAGTCCGCTGAGCCCTTCAAGCCGCCCCGCGACTTCGTCGGCACCCGGCAGAGGCGCCTCGATCAAAGGCTCATCCACCGGTTCACCCGCCAGCCGTGGCCGTCCGACCGCGTCATCCGGTGTCGCCCCGCCGGCCGCCACGAGGTGCAGCCGCGCCAGAACGCGCAGGGGCGACTGACGCCAGATGGAGAGGAGTTGACCCGCTTCGGCCGTCAAACGGAGAGCCGCCCCGATCACGCGCGCCTCGCCGTCACCACTGAAGTCGGTGCGGCGCCGCACCTCCTCGAGGTTCCAGTCGGCGCCGGAGAGGGCGGCCGAGCCGCGGGCGCCCCGCAGGGCCGCCTCAGCGGTCACCTCGTTGCTGCGGCGCCGCATGACGCGGTGCCCGTAGACCCGGTCGACAGCCTTGCGTACGGAGTCCACCGCATCGGGCACCCCTGGCAGGGCACCCAGAGCGGCGAGCGGGTCCGAGGAAGTCGTACTCATAAGTAGCGAGGCTACGCGCCCCTCGCCCGCCTGCCGGGCCGGAGTGGCGTTCTTCACGAAGTGCGACAACGGAACGCAATCGTGGCGCTACCCTAGGTGAACATGAAGATCGCTTTCGTAGGGAAGGGCGGCAGCGGCAAGACCACGCTGTCCTCGCTCTTCATCCGCCACCTTGCCGCCAATGAAGCTCACGTCATCGCGGTGGACGCCGACATCAACCAGCACCTCGGGGCCGCGCTGGGCCTCGACGACGAAGAGGCCGCGGCACTGCCCGCCATGGGGGCGCAGCTGCCGCTGATCAAGGAGTATCTGCGGGGCAGCAATCCCCGCATCACCTCCACCGAGACGATGATCAAGACGACGCCGCCCGGCGAGGGTTCCCGGCTGCTGCGGGTGTGCGAGGACAACCCGGTCTACGACGCCTGCGCCCGCACGGTCGGGCTCGACGACGGGGACATCCGGCTGATGGTCACGGGACCGTTCACGGAATCGGACCTGGGCGTGGCCTGTTACCACTCCAAGGTCGGCGCGGTCGAGCTCTGCCTCAACCACCTCGTCGACGGCCCCGACGAGTACATGGTGGTCGACATGACCGCCGGTTCGGACTCCTTCGCCTCGGGGATGTTCACCCGCTTCGACATGACGTTCCTGGTCGCCGAACCGACCCGCAAGGGCGTCTCGGTCTATCGCCAGTACAAGGAGTACGCCCAGGACTTCGGCGTCGCGTTGAAGGTCGTCGGCAACAAGGTGCAGGGAGAGGACGACCTGGAGTTCCTGCGTGCCGAGGTCGGCGACGACCTGCTGGTCACCATCGGCCACTCCGACTGGGTGCGGGCGATGGAGAAGGGGCGCCCCGCCCGCTTCGAGCTGCTGGAGGCGGACAACCGGATGGCTCTGCAGGCTCTGCAGAACGCCGCGGAGGACTCGTACGAGCAGCGGGACTGGGAGCGCTACACGCGGCAGATGGTCCACTTCCACCTGAAGAACGCGGAGAGCTGGGGCAACGAGAAGACGGGGGCCGACCTGGCGGCCCAGGTCGACCCCGGGTTCGTACTCGACGAGCGGTACGCGCGAGCCGGGGCCGCCCAGCCCGCCTGAGCCGCCACCGCCCGGGCCTGTCCGCCCAGGACAGGCCCGGGCGAACGCCGCCCCCGACAGACCGGTGAGAACGCCGCCCCGGACATCCCTGAACACACCGCGCCGGCGGGCCGGCCACCCCTCGCTCGCGGCAGCGCCGCCGCGGGGCGGCGCATCTAGCGGGCGGCCGGCTTCCCCACGGACCCCGCAGGAGCCTTCGCCTCGGCCCGGCCCTGGTCCTGGTCCTCACTCCTGCCCGGGCTCGTGGCCCCGCCGAGGAACGAGGCCCAACCGGCCTTGGGCGCCTGGCCGACCTTCAGCGTGCCCAGCTTGGCGAGCATGGCCGGCTCCTGTGCGTCGAGCCAGTCCGCAAGCTGCCTGAAGGACACACAGCGCACGCCCCCCTTGGTGCAGACCGTCTTGATCGTCTGCTCGATGGCACGCATATACGTGCCGCCGTTCCAGGACTCGAAGTGGTTGCCGATGATCAGCGGCGCACGGTTCCCGCTGTACGCCCGGTCGAAGGCCTGGAGCAGACCGTCCCGCATCTGGTTGCCCCAGTACTCGTGCTGGTCCGGATCGCCCTTGGTCGTGCCGGACTGGTTGAACATGAAGTTGTAGTCCATGGAGAGCGTCTCGAATGCACGCCCCGGCACCGGTACGAGCTGCATCGAAAGGTCCCAGATGCCGCCCTTCTTCTTAGGCCAGACCTGGTCGTTGACTCCGCTGGAGTCGTAACGGAATCCCATCGACCGCGCGGCCGAGACCATGTTCTTCTGCCCCTCCAGGCAGGGAGTCCGGCCGCCGACGAGTTCCTTGTCGTAGTCGAACGGCAGCGACTTCTCGCCCTTGAGGTCGGGGTCGTTGCTCTTCCAGCCCTTCACGAACGACTTGGCCTGCTGGATCTCGCTCTTCCACTCATCGACCGACCAGGTGCCGACGCCGCCGTCATTGCCGCAGAAGTGGCCGTTGAAGTGGGTGCCGATCTCGTTGCCGTCCAGCCAGGCACCACGCACCTGCGTCAGGGTGTCCCTGATGCCCTTGGTGTCGTTGAAGCCGATGTCGGAGCTGCCCACGTTGTGCTTGGGCGGGTCGTAGAGCTTGCGCTTCGCCTCCGGCAGCAGGTACACGCCACTCAGGAAGTACGTCATGTTCGCGTGGTACTTCTTGCCCACCTCCCGGAAGTGGGAGAACAGCTTCTGACTGTCCTCCCCCGCCCCGTCCCAGGAGAACACGACGAACTGCGGCGGCTTCTGACCGGAGCCCAAGCGGTGCACGGCCGGCTGCTTCGGCTGGGCGCCCGTGAAGGCGGTCGAACCGTCGCCGATGAGGCGGATCGCGCTCTTGGGGGCCGCTTCCGGCGCCTTCTTCTTCGCCCCTGCGGCGCCGTTCGCGGCTCCGGGGCCGGAGCCGTCCGGGCCGGAACCCGACCCGGAGCAGCCGGCCGCTCCCGCGACCAGCGCGGCGGCCAGGACAGCCAGGGCAACCCTCTTCGTGGCGGCCATCATCCGCCCACCCTCTTCCTTGCAGGTAGCTTCCGCTGAGGTGCCGCCCGCCCCCACGGCGCGGCCAAAGTCGCACGGCCCGCACACAAATCCGAGCGACAGGCCGCATGAAAAGCTGCTTATTCACTGGAACGGGTGCCTCAACGGCCCATTTGCCCCTAATCCTGGACACCGCCCTTTACTCTCCATTACGATCTGTTTACCGAGAGTTGAGATATCCCGCCGCTGCACGCCGTGACCCACGGCCGCGTCCCACGTTCCGCGACCGCGCTGCCCCGGAGGAGACGGGAAACATGTCTGCCTGCGTCCCCACTCGCCATGACCACTCATCCCGCAGTTCGCGCCCTCCCCGATCCTCGGGAGTCAAGCGACCGCACAGCCCGCCACCGCCGCCCCGCGGCGGACGATTCCGCATCGCGGGCGCCGACCTGTCCGCATCGATCACCGTCTTCCTGCTCGCCGTCCCCATGTCGCTCGGCCTCGCCGTCGCCATGGACGCTCCGCTGGAAGCGGGCCTCATCTCCGCCGCAGTCGGCGGCATCGTCGCCGGACTGCTCGGCGGCACTCCCCTGCAGGTCTCCGGCCCGTCCGCCGGACTGACGGTGGTGACCGCCGAGTTCATCCAGATGTACGGCTGGCGCACCACCTGCGCGATCACCATCGGTGCGGGTCTTCTGCAGATCGTGCTGGGCTCTCTGCGCGCCGCGCGCAGCGCCTTGGCCGTCAGCCCCGCCATCGTCCACGGCACGCTCGCCGGCATTGGCGTAGCCATCGCACTGGCCCAACTGCACATCGTGCTGGGCGGTTCACCGGAGAGCTCGGCCGTCTCCAACGCCCTTCATCTGCCGGCCCAGTTGCAACGGGTGGGGCCCGCAGCGCCGTTGATCGGCGGCCTCACCATCGCCGTCCTGATCCTCTGGCCGAGGCTTCCGGGGCGGGCCGGGCGCATCATGCGACGAGTCCCCGCGGCCCTGGCCTCGGTGTCCCTGGCCACCGCGGTGGCCGCGCTGGCGGCCCCCTCGGTCGCCCGGGTCGATTTGCCCTCCTGGCGCTCGCACGCACTGCCGGAAATGCCTCAGGGGCCGGTGCTCGGTCTTGCCACGGCTGTTTTCGCGATGATGCTGGTGGCCAGTCTGGAATCCCTGCTAGCCGCCGTCGCGGTGGACAAGCTGACTGCGGACCGAAGCCGCGTGCGCTCGGCCGCACCCGCCGTCGAAGGCCAGGCAAGCCGTTCGGACGGACCCGCCCTGGAGGCTTCCGGAGCGGTCTCCGCCGCAGCCGCGCCCCCGCTCAAACGCTCCGACCTCGACCGGGAGCTGCGTGCCCAGGGGATCGCCAACGCCGTCTCCGGCCTGCTCGGCGGCCTGGCGGTGTCAGGTGGCGCGGTGCGCAGTTCGGCGAACGTACGGGCCGGAGCGACCGGGCGCGCGTCCACGGTGCTGCACGGCATCTGGGTCCTGCTCGCCACCGGTCTTCTGGTCACCGCGCTGGAGTGGATCCCGCTGGCCGCCCTCGGCGCTCTCGTCATGGTGGTCGGGATCCAGATGGTGAACTTCGCCCATATCCGCAAGGTGCACAGGCATCGGGAGTTCCTCGTCTACGGCGCGACGATCACCGGTGTGCTGCTCTTCGGAGTGCTCAAGGGTGTGGTGATCGGGATCGCCGTGGCGGTGGCCGTCGCCCTGCACCGGCTGGCCCGGACCCGGATCAGCGTGTCCGAGCACGCCGGACAGCACCTGGTCGTCGTACGTGGCCAGTTGACGTTCCTCGCCGTGCCCCGTCTCAGCAGGGCCCTGGGCCAGTTGCCTCACGACGCCGACATCGTCGTGGAGTTGGACGGCTTCTTCATGGATCACGCGGCATACGAACTGATCCATGACTGGAGCAATGCGCACGCAGCCCATGGCGGCCGGGTCGCCTTCACCGGCAGGTCCGGCGGCAGAATCGCCGAGCCCGCCTCCGCGGCACACTCCTGCTGCCGTCCATGGACCCCCTGGCGCAATCACCACTGTCACGACCGGCCGACGGCGCCGGCGACTGCGCCTCTGCCGACGGCCGCCGCCATTCCCGTCCACCCCGCCGACGGCACACCGGAACCAGCTCCCCCACAGGCACATCCCGACCGCCACGCGCGTCCGGATGACCCCGCCCGTCCGGACGACCCCGCCCCGGACTCCGACGGGACACGCCCCGGCGCCTTCCCCGCCCCGGAAGCATTCGCCCACGGAGAGGGCGACGCGCCGCGACCCGCACCGGATCACCCGGACCGGTTCGCACCCGACCATCGGTCCGCACGGCCCGTCCCGACGGGGAGTCAACGGCTGGTCAGTGGCCTCAGCTCGTTCCAGCGCAACACGGCGCCACTGGTCCGGGAGGAACTGGCGAGACTGGCCGAGGAGGGACAGCACCCCTCTCAGCTGTTCATCACCTGTGCGGACTCGCGGCTGGTCACGAGCATGATCACGGCGAGTGGTCCGGGCGACCTCTTCACCGTCCGCAATATCGGCAACCTCGTGCCGCCCCCCGACTCCGAGACCGGCGACCACTCGGTAGGTGCGGCCATCGAGTACGCGGTGGACGTGCTGGGGGTCGAGTCCATCACCGTCTGCGGGCATTCCGGCTGCGGTGCGATGAACGCGTTGCTCGGCGACAGGCCGGAGGGGCCGGAGACGGCTCTCTGGCGCTGGCTCCGGCACGGGGGACCCAGCCTGGAGCGCATGGCGGCGCGCGAGCGGCCGTGGGCGCGGATCTCCGGCCGGATGCCCGCCGATGCGGTGGAGCAGCTCTGCCTCACCAACGTCGTCCAGCAGTTGGACCACCTGCGGGCCCACGCGTCGGTGGCGCGGCGCCTGGCCGAAGGCACCCTGCAGCTCCATGGCATGTACTTCCACGTCGGCGAGGCGCAGTCGTATCTGCTGACCGAGGGCACGAGTGCCGGCGACGGTCTCGACGAGGTGTTCGACGCGATCAGCCCGGCCCACCCGTCCCCGCCCTCTCTCCCGGCGGGCCTGGAAGATCCGGCCCGCCCGGCCGAATCGCCCCGGCCAGGTGACCCGGCGGCGTTGGCACACAGCGGCGCCTGAACCGCATACCCCCCGGGTCCGTGAGACCTTGTGGTCCCGCTTCCGCACAGCATCCCTTCCGTACACCGGCACCACGCACCATCGCCCCGCCGCGGAAGCGGGACCGGCCTCATACACGAAGACACAGGTCTAAACCAATTCCCGGCAGACACTTGTCACCCGGCCCCCGGCCTGATGAGCTATGCCCCGGGACACAACGGACACCCTGGGACTGGGAGATGTCGTGAGCAACGAAAGCTTGGCCAATCTGCTTCGTGAGGAGCGGCGGTTCGCACCGCCTGCCGATCTGGCCGCGAACGCCAACGTCACAGCGGAGGCGTACGAGCAGGCCAAGGCGGACCGGCTGGGCTTCTGGGCCGAGCAGGCGCGCCGTCTGACCTGGGCCACCGAGCCGACCGAGACGCTCGACTGGAGCAACCCGCCTTTCGCGAAGTGGTTCGCGGACGGCGAGCTCAATGTCGCGTACAACTGCGTGGACCGTCACGTCGAGGCGGGCAACGGCGACCGGGTGGCCATCCACTTCGAGGGCGAGCCGGGCGACAGTCGTGCCATCACCTACGCGGAGCTGAAGGACGAGGTCTCCCGCGCCGCCAACGCCCTCACCGAGCTGGGTGTCGGCAAGGGTGACCGGGTGGCCGTCTACCTGCCGATGATCCCCGAGGCCGCCGTCGCGATGCTGGCCTGCGCCCGCATCGGCGCCGCGCACTCGGTCGTCTTCGGCGGCTTCTCCGCCGACGCCATCGCCGCACGCATCCAGGACGCGGACGCGAAGGTCGTCATCACCTCCGACGGCGGCTACCGCAGGGGCAAGCCCTCCGCGCTCAAGCCCGCGGTCGACGACGCCGTCTCCCGTATCGAGAGCGTCGAACACGTCCTCGTCGTCCGGCGTACGGGCCAGGACACCGCGTGGACCGAGGGACGCGACGTCTGGTGGCACGAGATCACCGCGCGTCAGTCGACCGAGCACACCCCGGAGGCGTTCGAGGCGGAGCAGCCCCTCTTCATCCTGTACACGTCCGGCACCACCGGGAAGCCCAAGGGCATCCTGCACACGTCCGGCGGATACCTCACGCAGGCGGCGTACACGCACCACGCGGTCTTCGACCTCAAGCCGGAAACCGACGTCTACTGGTGCACCGCCGACATCGGCTGGGTGACCGGCCACTCGTACATCGTCTACGGCCCGCTGGCGAACGGCGCGACGCAGGTCATGTACGAGGGCACGCCCGACACGCCGCACCAGGGGCGTTTCTGGGAGATCGTCCAGAAGTACGGCGTCACGATCCTCTACACCGCGCCGACCGCGATCCGTACGTTCATGAAGTGGGGTGACGACATCCCCGCCAAGTTCGACCTGAGCAGTCTCCGGGTCCTGGGCTCGGTCGGCGAGCCGATCAACCCCGAGGCGTGGATGTGGTACCGCAAGCACATCGGCGCCGACAAGTGCCCGATCGTGGACACCTGGTGGCAGACCGAGACGGGCGCGATGATGATCTCGCCGCTGCCCGGTGTCACGGAGACCAAGCCGGGGAGCGCCCAGCGTGCCCTGCCGGGCATCAGTGCCACCGTCGTCGACGACGAGGCGCGTGAGGTGCCGGACGGCGGAGGCGGCTACCTCGTGCTCACCGAGCCGTGGCCGTCGATGCTGCGCACCATCTGGCGCGACGACCAGCGCTTCCTCGACACCTACTGGTCGCGCTTCGAGGGCAAGTACTTCGCGGGCGACGGCGCCAAGAAGGACGAGGACGGCGACATCTGGCTGCTCGGCCGCGTCGACGACGTGATGCTGGTGTCCGGGCACAACATCTCGACCACCGAGGTCGAGTCGGCACTCGTGTCGCACCCCTCGGTCGCCGAGGCCGCCGTGGTCGGCGCCGCGGACGAGACGACCGGTCAGGCCATCGTCGCGTTCGTGATCCTCCGGGGTACGGCGACCACCTCCGACGAGCTGGTCGCGGAGCTGCGCAACCACGTCGGCACCACCCTCGGCCCGATCGCCAAGCCGAAGCGGATCATGCCGGTCGCCGAACTGCCCAAGACCCGGTCCGGCAAGATCATGCGGCGCCTGCTGCGTGACGTGGCGGAGAACCGCGCCCTGGGAGACGTCACGACCCTGACCGACTCCTCGGTCATGGACCTGATCCAGACCCAGCTGCCGCAGTCCTCGTCCGAGGACTGAGACCCCGGTTCCCGCGCCCCCGGGAGACCGCACACGCCCCGAAGGGCATCCGGCACCGCGCCGGATGCCCTTCGGGCGTTTAGGGTGACGATCACCGGTCACGGCCCCGCACGCCCCCAACGCCCCGGGTACAGTGGCAGCTGATCAATAAAACGATAAGAAATCTCCCCAGGGTGTGCCGGGAAGTCTGGTCGGCAAGTGCATCAGCCATGCCATCGCCGCCGTCCCGACCCGGAGGTCTCCCCCCGTGGCCACGCCCACCCCCGCGCCCCCTTCGCCTCGTCGCACCTTCCTGGGACGCCTGTCGCTCCCCGAGCGCAACTACCTCACCGAGGCCCTGCGCACGGAGACCGTCGGCGGAGTCATCCTGCTGGTCGCCGCCGTGGCCGCGCTCGTCTGGGCGAACGCCTTCGGATCGAGCTACTCGGCCGTCAGCGACTTCCACTTCGGGCCCGAGGCACTCGGCCTCCATCTCTCCGTGGAGCACTGGGCGGCCGACGGGCTGCTGGCGGTCTTCTTCTTCGTGGCGGGGGTGGAGCTCAAGCGCGAACTCGTCGCGGGAGAACTGCGCGACCCCAAGGCGGCCGCGCTGCCGGTCGTCGCCGCGCTGTGCGGCATGGCGGTGCCGGCGCTGGTCTACACGCTGGCGAACGTGGTCGGTGACGGTTCCACCAGCGGCTGGGCCGTCCCCACGGCCACCGACATCGCCTTCGCGCTCGCCGTCCTCGCCGTCATCGGCACCTCACTGCCGGCCGCGCTCCGCGCCTTCCTCCTGACGCTCGCCGTCGTCGACGACCTCTTCGCCATCCTGATCATCGCGGTCTTCTTCACCGACACCATCGATTTCGTCGCGCTCGCAGGCGCCTTCGCCGGCCTGGCGGTCTTCTACCTGCTGCTGCGCTTCGGCGTCCGCGGCTGGTACGTCTACGTCCCGCTCGCCCTGGTCATCTGGGGGCTGATGTACAACAGCGGCGTCCACGCCACCATCGCCGGCGTCGCCATGGGACTGATGCTCCGCTGCACCCGGCGCGAGGGCGAGGACCGCTCCCCCGGCGAGCGCATCGAGCACCTGGTCCGGCCGCTGTCGGCCGGATTCGCCGTACCGCTGTTCGCGCTCTTCTCCGCCGGAGTCTCCCTCTCCGGCGGCGCGCTGGCCGGCGTGTTCACCCGGCCGGAAGCGCTCGGCGTCGTCCTCGGACTCGTCGTCGGCAAGACGATCGGCATCTTCGGCGGTACGTGGCTGGCCACCCGGTTCACCAAGGCGGAGCTGAACAAGGACCTGGCCTGGGCCGACGTCTTCGCGGTCGCCTCGCTCGCCGGCATCGGTTTCACCGTCTCGCTGCTGATCGGGGAGCTCGCCTTCACCGGCGACGACGACATGATCAACGAGATCAAGGCATCGGTTCTCCTCGGTTCCCTGATTGCCGCCGTACTCTCCGGTGTACTGCTCAAACTACGGGTACGCAGATACCGGGCGCTGTACGACGCCGAGGAACTCGACGAGGACGCGTCCGGGGTTCCGGACATCTACGAACAGGACGATCCGGAGTACCACCTGCGGATGGCCGCGCTCTATGAGAAGAAGGCGGCCGAGCACCGCCGCCTTGCCCAACTGGCGGGGGCAGCGAGCAACAAGCCGGACAGTCCGGCATGATCTGACATCGGATGTGTTGAACAGGAGAGGGAGTCAGGGATGAGCGACCCCGGCAATTACGCGGGCAGCGCCGACCGCAGTCTCGGCCAGCTGGTCGCCTCGGCGACGGCCGAACTGTCGGCGCTGGTGCACGACGAGATCGCCCTGGCCAAGGCGGAGGTGCGACAGGACGCCAAGCGCGGCGTCGTCGGCAGCGTGGCGTTCATCGTCACGGGCGTGCTGATTCTGTTCGCGATCCCGGTGCTGAGCTTCGCGGCGGCGTACGGAATCCACAACCTGGGGCTGGGACTCGCCTGGTCGTTCCTGATCGTGGGCGGTGCGTTCATCCTGCTCGGGATCCTGCTCGCGCTCTTCGGCTACGCCAAGTTCAAGAAGGTCAAGCCGCCGGAGAAGTCCATCGCCTCGGCCAAGCAGACCGCCGCCGTCCTGCAGGGCGTCAAGCCGCACCCGCGTGCGAGCGTCGGCGCGGACGCGATCCTGCCGGCGGGCGGCAGCACACGTGCGGACAAGGCCATCGAGAACCGTCCGGTCCAGGACAAGGCGTCTGCTGTGGCACGCTCGTCCACATGACGGTCCCCGATTCCAGCGCACCCCGCCCTGTGGGCCCGGAGGACAGGGCGGGCCACGACAGGCCCGCCGGCCCGGCAGGCCCGCATTCCGCCCCGGCCGCCCCGGCTCCCGGTGGCCCGGCGGGCCCCGCGGCCGCGGCCGGCGGTCCCGTACGCATCGACGGCCCCTGGACCCACCGGGACGTCGCGGCCAACGGCGCCCGCTTCCATATCGCTGAAATGGGTGAAGGGCCGCTGGTCCTGCTCCTGCACGGCTTTCCGCAGTTCTGGTGGACCTGGCGCCATCAGCTCCCGGCACTCGCCGAGGCGGGCTTCCGGGCCGTGGCGATGGACCTGCGCGGGGTGGGCGGCAGCGACCGGACGCCCCGCGGTTACGACCCCGCCAACCTGGCGCTCGACATCACGGGCGTCATCCGCTCCTTGGGCGAACCGGACGCCGCGCTGGTCGGCCACGACATGGGCGGTTACCTCGCCTGGACGGCCGCGGTGATGCGGCCCAAGCTCGTGCGCCGGCTGGTGGTCTCCTCGATGCCGCATCCGCGCCGGTGGCGCTCCTCGATGCTCTCCGACTTCGCGCAGTCACGTGCGGGCTCCTACATCTGGGGATTCCAGCGGCCGTGGGTGCCGGAGCGTCAGCTCGTCGCGGACGACGCGGCGTTGGTGGGGCGGCTGATCCACGAGTGGGCGGGGCCGGGCACGGCGGATTTCCCGGACGACGCTGCGGTGGACGCCTACCGGCGGGCCATGTCCATCCCGTCGACCGCGCACTGCTCGATCGAGCCCTACCGCTGGATGGTGCGCTCCCTGGCGCGTCCGGACGGCATCCAGTTCAACCGCCGCATGAAGCGGCCGGTGCGGGTGCCGACGCTGCACCTGCACGGTTCGCTCGATCCGGCGGTCCGCACCCGCAGCTCGGCAGGGTCCGGCGAATACGTCGAGGCGCCCTACCGTTGGCGACTTTTCGACGGTCTGGGTCACTTCCCCCACGAGGAGGATCCGGACGGGTTCTCGGCCGAACTCATCAACTGGCTCAAGGATCCCGAGCCCGACCGGTAGCCCACGCGCACACCCGTCCGTCGAACAGCCACTTGCCTGCCGCATAGGCCGATTGGCTGGCGGATGGGCGGTTACCGACCATGCGTCAGGGGCAGACGTCGAGGTATGGGCTGGACGCACGACTTCGGTGACGCAGCACGCAATCGTCGCTCGACCGCCACGGCGGTACCGGGCACTCATGAGGGGGGCGGCCTCCAGGGCCGGGTGCACGCTATGCACATACTGCATGATCCCCGGCTCGGCATTCCGCACATCCTGCGCCGCCGGGCCCGCTGGGTCTCCGCGCGGCTGCGTCACCCGCGCGGGTGACCCGCGGCCCACGAGAACCGGCTCCGCCGGCAGGCCGCCCGGGTTCGCACCCTCCTGCTAGAGCGCGCACCCCTGACTGTCGACCTGCTGGTTGGCGGTACGGCCCCGCGTGATGTCCTCGCGGATCTCGTCGGCCGTCAGGGCGTAACCGGTGTCGGGGTCGTCGAGCGATTTGGCGAAGACGACTCCGTACACCTTCCCGTCGGGTGTCAGGAGCGGGCCGCCGGAGTTCCCCTGACGGACCGTCGTGAAGAGTGAGTAGACATCGCGCTGGACGGTGCCGCGGTGGTAGATGTCGGGCCCGTTCGCGTCGATGCGGGCCCGGACGCGCGCGGAGCGTACGTCGTACGAGCCGTTCTCCGGGAACCCCGCGACGATCGCGCTGTTCCCGGTCGAGGCGTCGTGGTCGGTGTCCGTGAACTGCAGCGGCTTCGCGTCCAGATCAGGCACGTCCAGTACGGCGATGTCGCGCCGCCAGTCGTAGAGCACGACCTTCGCGTCGTACAGCCGTCCCTGGCCGCCGATCTGCACGGTCGGCTCGTCGACGCCGCCGACGACGTGCGCGTTGGTCATCACCCGGCGGTCCGAGAAGATGAACCCCGTGCCCTCGAGGACCTTGCCGCAGCTCGGGGCCGTACCGACGACCTTGACGATCGACTGCTGGGCGCGGGCCGCGACGGGGCTGCCGGCCAGGGCCGGGTCGGGGGCCCTCACCTCGGTGATCGGTTCGTTCGCGAACGGGCTGAAGACCTGCGGGAAGCCGTTCTGCGCGAGCACCGAGGAGAAGTCCGTGAACCACGTGGAGGCCTGGGGCGGCATCACGCGGGAGACGCCGAGCAGGACGGAGGAGTTGCGGACCTCCTTGCCCAGCGTCGGCAGCGACGTTCCCGCCAGTGCGGAGCCGATCAGCCAGGCCACCAGCAGCATCGCGACGACGTTGACGAGCGAGCCGCCGGTCGCGTCGAGGGCGCGCGCGGGCGACCACGTGATGTACCGGCGGAGTTTGTTACCCAGGTGGGTGGTGAAGGCCTGCCCCACCGAGGCGCACACGATCACGATGACGACGGCGACGATGGCCGCGGTCGACGAGACCTCGGAACCGTCCGTCACCTGGTCCCACAGGATGGGGAGCAGATAGACGGCGATGAGACCGCCGCCCAGGAACCCGATCACCGACAGAATGCCGACGACGAACCCCTGGCGGTAACCGATGACCGCGAACCACACGGCGCCGGCCAGCAGCAGGATGTCCAGCACGTTCACCGTCTATTGCCTCGCAGATTCGTCACCGGGCCCGCACGTCTCCCGTGGCCGGGAAACGCCCGGCGGCGGAGCACGGGAGCCAGCCTGTCATGCGCGCCAGTCGAGCGGCACCTGCTTGGCCTTGTCCCAGGGGCGCTCCCAGCCCGCGAAGTGCAGAATCCGGTCGATCACCCCGGCCGTGAACCCCCACACGAGTGCGGATTCGACCAGAAATGCCGGGCCCCGGTGGCCGCTGGGGTGGCGCGTCGTCACCCGGTTGGCCGGATCCGTGAGATCCGCCACGGGAACCGTGAAGACCCGGGCGGTCTCGGCGGGGTCGACGACCCCGACCGGGCTGGGCGAACGCCACCAGCCGAGGACGGGCGTGACCACGAAGCCGCTCACGGGGATGTAGAGCCGCGGCAGCACACCGAAGATCTGCACGCCGCGCGGATCGAGGCCGGTCTCCTCCTCGGCCTCGCGCAGCGCGGCCCGGAGCGGTCCCGTCGTCGCCTGGTCGCCGTCGGCCGGGTCCAGGGAGCCGCCGGGGAAGGAGGGCTGGCCCGGATGGGAGCGCAGGCTTCCGGCGCGCTCCATCAGGAGCAGCTCCGGCCCGCGTGCGCCCTCGCCGAACAGGACGAGCACGGCGGACTGCCGCCCCGCACCGCTCGCGGGCGGCAGAAAGCGGCTGAGCTGCTGCGGTTCGACGGTCCGCGCGGCTCGGGCGACGGGCTCCAGCCAGCTGGGCAGCCCCTCGGTCGTGACGTCGATCGCGGCGGCGTCGCCTGCCGTGTCCGCGGCGGCGTCCCGGTCGCCGCGTGCGGCCGCCGCACCGCTCCGGCCTTGTGCGGCGGCGTTCTCAGCGGCGGCGGTGTCCGCGTCCGTGCTGTGTTCATGCGTCTTCATAGGCACCCCTCGTTCCACAACGCCCGGCGTCAGGCATTTCGTTCCGGCGCGGCCCGCCGTCTCAGCCGGCGCCCAGGGTGGGGGCGGGCCTGCCGGGATAGTCCGACGGCGGCTTCAGCCGCTGGCCCGGCTGACCTCCCATCTCGTACTTCAGCAGCTTCCGGGCCTTCTCCGGGTCCGTTTCGCCCTCCCCGTACGAGGGACAGAGCGGGGCGACCGGGCAGGCGCCGCAGGCGGGCCGGCGGGAGTGGCAGACGCGGCGTCCGTGGAAGATGACGCGGTGCGACAGCATCGTCCACTCGCTCTTGGGAAAGATCGCCGCGATCTCCTCCTCGACCTTCTCCGGCTCCTCCTGCTCGGTCCACTTCCAGCGGCGGACCAGCCGGCCGAAGTGCGTGTCGACCGTGATCCCCGGAACGCCGAAGGCGTTGCCGAGGACGACGTTGGCGGTCTTGCGGCCGACTCCGGGCAGCGTCACGAGATCCGCCAGGCGACCCGGCACCTCGCCGCCGAAACGGTCCCGGAGAGCGACGGAGAGACCTATGAGCGACTTGGTCTTGGCCCGGAAGAAACCGGTCGGCCGGATGATCTCTTCCATTTCCTCCGGGACGGCCATCGCCATGTCCTCCGGAGTCGGATACTTCGCGAAGAGCGCCGGCGTCGTCTGGTTCACCCGCAGGTCCGTCGTCTGCGCCGACAGCACGGTGGCCACCAACAGCTCGAACGGGTTCTCGAAGTCGAGTTCCGGATGGGCGTACGGGTACGTCTCCGCAAGGACGCGGTTGATCTTCCGTGCCCGCCTCACCATCGCCAGGCGGGACTCCGGTTTCCACGGCTTCGCAGCCGCCTTCACCGCCGGTACCGCGGCCTTACGGACCTTGCTCTCTGCCATGCACGAAGGCTACGCCGAAGCGACGAACCCCCGCGGCCGGTTCATGAGGCGGTCACGATGTCGGCGTGTACCCCTCGTCCGGCGCGGTAACCGCGGTCCCCGGGCCTCAGTGCCGGTGTTCGCCCTCGTGCCCTGCGGAAGCGGAGGCGGAAGCAGAGGCCGACGGGGACGGCGTGGCCGAGTCCGCCGGGCCCTCGGTGGCGTTCACCGTGAAGGCGGCGGTGCGGACGACACCCTCGTGCCGGAAGTCCAGGAAGAGTCGGTAGCCGCCCCGGCTCGGCGCGGTGGTGGTGAAGGTGATGTCCGGGCCGGGCGCCGTGCCGGCATCACCCGGCTCGCCGTCCGGGTGGACGTGCAGATAGGCGAGGTCGCCGACGCGCAGGGCGACGAGATGGCCGTACGCACCGAGGTAGGGCTGGAGATCGGTGACGGGCCTGCCGTCCTTGGCGACGGCGAGGCTGAGCCGTGTGGACCGGCCGGGGGTGAGGTCGCCGGTCAGGGTGACGCGGTAGCCGTCGACGGTGACGGTGCGCCCCGTCCTGGCCGGTGGCACGGGCCGCAGGTCGCCCGCGGCGTGCAGGTCGGCGCCGAGGGTGAGGCCTTGCGAGGCGCCGGCCGGGGTGAAGTCGGCGAAGACGCGGTACTCACCGGCTGCGGGCAGGTCCGCGGAGGCGCGCCAGGTGCCGTCGGCGGCACGGGTGGGGTGCAGGTGCTGGAAGCTGGACAGGTCGCGCGGGGCGACGATGAGGTGCAACTCCTTGCCGTGCGCCGGGCGGTAGGCCGTGACCGGCTTCCCGTCCGCGCCGAGGATGCGGAAGCGCAGGTCGATGGGGGCGCCGGCGGTGACGTACGGGTCGCCGAGGCTGAGCGTGTAGCCGCGCTCGGAGATCTGCAGGCCGCCGGGGAGCCGGCCCGCGTCGGCCGACGCCCCGCCGCCACCCGGATCCGAAGGCTCCGCAGCGGACCCGTGCCCCGCGTGCGCCGCGGTGGAGGGCTTCGTGGACGTGGAGCCGGTGACGTGGCCGAGGCCGTACGAGGTGCCGAAGACGGTCGCGAGACCGGCGGCGAAGGCGGTGATCTTCAGGGCGGTGTTCATGGCGGACTCCTCAGCGGTTCGGGAGCGAGAGACGCGGGGCGACTCAACGGATTACATACCCCCCGGGGGTAAGTAGTCAACCAGATGCCCTATACCCGCCAGGGGTAACGCACCCCTTTGCGGGGCTACCTGCGATCGCAAGGCGGCCCACCCCGCACCGGCACCCCCCGGACCGCCGGCACCCCGGAAGCCGACGGCTCGCCCTCACACCCCGCCGAGGCATTTGTCATATTTACCCACCCCCTAGCGGCGTGTTCGCCCACAGCGGAACCGCCACGCATCGGCACCCCGTCGACCCCCGCGACCTGCACTCCCACCGGCGCTCCGGTCACCCGGCCGGTCCAGTGGCCGCCGGCCGCAACCGCCGCGTTCACGGGAGATCCGCCCCCAATCGGCCCCCTGCCGTCCGCTCCGGCACGCGCGTGCGTCAAACTGGTTTGTGATTGATCGCACTGTTTTACCGTCCGGCATGATGGGGACCACGGTTCCCTGAACAGGCCGACAAGGAGAGAACTCGTGGACGACGTTCTGCGGCGCGCCCCGCTTTTCGCGGCGCTCGATGACGAGCAGGCCGCGGAGCTCCGCGCCTCGATGAGTGAGGTGACCCTCGCGCGCGGCGACGCGCTGTTCCACGAGGGTGACCCCGGAGACCGCCTCTACGTGGTCACCGAGGGCAAGGTGAAGCTCCACCGCACGTCCCCCGACGGGCGGGAGAACATGCTGGCCGTCCTCGGTCCCGGTGAGCTGATCGGCGAGCTGTCGCTCTTCGACCCGGGCCCGCGCACCGCCACCGCGACCGCGCTGACCGAGGTCAAGCTCCTCGGCCTCGGCCACGGCGACCTCCAGCCCTGGCTGAACGTGCGCCCCGAGGTGGCCACGGCCCTGCTGCGCGCCGTCGCCCGACGCCTGCGCAAGACCAACGACCAGATGTCCGACCTGGTCTTCTCCGACGTGCCGGGCCGTGTCGCCCGCGCCCTCCTCGACCTGTCACGCCGCTTCGGCGTCCAGTCGGAGGAAGGCATCCACGTCGTGCACGACCTGACGCAGGAGGAGCTGGCCCAGCTGGTCGGTGCTTCCCGCGAGACCGTCAACAAGGCCCTCGCCGACTTCGCCGGCCGCGGCTGGCTGCGGCTGGAGGCCCGTGCGGTGATCCTGCTGGACGTGGAGCGGCTCGCCAAGCGGTCCCGCTGACCCTCGTCGTACGCAACGCCTGACGGACGAAACGCCCGAGGGCCCCGCCGGTACCGGCGGGGCCCTCGCGTCCGTTTGGGAGAAAGCCCGTCAGATCAGTCCGTGCTCCCGCAGGTACTCGAGCTGCGCCCGCACCGACAGCTCCGCCGCGGGCCACAGGGACCGGTCCACGTCCGCGTACACATGCGCCACCACCTGGGACGACGTCAGGTATCCGGCCTCCACGGCCGTCTCCACCTGGGCCAGCCGGTGCGCGCGGTGCGCCAGGTAGAACTCGACCGCGCCCTGGGCGTCGTCCAGCACCGGGCCGTGACCCGGCAGCACCGTGTGGACGCCGTCGTCCACCGTCAGCGAGCGCAGCCGGCGCAGCGAGTCGAGGTAGTCCCCCAGCCGCCCGTCCGGGTGCGCCACCAGGGTCGTTCCGCGTCCGAGGATCGTGTCCCCCGTCAGCACCGCCGCGTCGGCGGGCAGATGGAAGGACAGCGAGTCGCCCGTGTGGCCCGGGGTCGGCACCACGTACATCTCCAGCCCACCGGTCGTGATCACGTCCCCCGTGCCCAGGCCCTCGTCGCCGAGGCGGAACTCCGGGTCCAGGGCCCGCACCTTCGTCCGGGTCAGCTCGGCGAACCTCGCCGCGCCCTCCGCGTGATCGGGATGGCCGTGGGTGAGGAGGGTGAGCGCGATCCGGCGGCCCGCCTGCCCGGCGGTGTCGATGACCGCCCGCAGATGGGCTTCGTCCAGCGGGCCCGGGTCGATGACCACCGCGAGGTCCGAGTCCGGCTCGGCCACGATCCAGGTGTTGGTGCCGTCCAGCGTCATCGCCGACGCGTTGGGCGCGAGGACGTTGACCGTACGGGTCGTGGCGGGGCCGGACAGCACCCCGCCGCGCGGTTGTCCGGGCAGGGCCGCCGCGTCGCTCATGCCGCCCCGCCGTCCCTGCCGCCCGGACCGCCCGCCGGGATGTGCTTGGTGAACTCCTCGTGCCCCGGCCAGCTCAGCACCAGCTCCTCGCCCTCCAGGCGGGCCTGTGCGAGCACGGGGGTGAGGTCCTGGTCCGATGCCGCCTCCAGCGCCTGCGCGGCGGTGGCGTACGGCCTGAGCGCACGCAGCGTGGAAACCGTCGGCGGCATCATCAGCAACTCACCCCGGTCGTATTCGTCGGCCGCCTCGCCCGGGCCGATCCACACCGTGCGGTCGGCCTCCGTGGACGCGTTGCGGGTGCGCTGGCCGGCCGGGAGCGCGGCGACGAAGAACCAGGTGTCGTAGCGGCGCGGTTCGAACTCCGGGGTGATCCAGCGCGCCCACGCGCCGAGCAGGTCCGAGCGCAGCACCAGCCCCCGCCGGTCGAGGAACTCCGCGAAGGACAGCTCCCTCGCCACGAGCGCCTCGCGGTCGGCCTCCCAGTCCTCGCCCGTGGTGTCCGTGACGACCGTGCCCGCGGTCGGGCCCGCGAGCAGGACGCCCGCCTCCTCGTACGTCTCGCGGACGGCGGCGCAGACGATCGCCTGGGCCTCGGCGGGCGTCCGGACGCCGAGCCGCGACGCCCAGCTCTCCAGCGCGGGTCCGGCCCAGCGGACGAGCCGGTCGTCGTCGCGCGGGTCGACCCCGCCACCCGGATAGGCGTACGCCCCTCCGGCAAAGGCCATCGAGGTGCGCCGGCGCAGCATGTGGACCGCGGGCCCGCCCCCGGTACCCTCGGCGGCGTCCCGGAGCAGCATCACGGTGGCGGCGCGCCTGGGGGCCGCCGCCGTCAGTTCGCCTGCGGCGAGGGCCCGGATCCGGTCGGGCCATTCCGGTGGGTACCACTGACCATTGGACATGGCCGGAGGCTATCCGGAACCGCGACGATGTTCGAGGGCCGCGAAGATCCGTACATGGCCCGTACACAGATGATCCCGCCCGGTCGTCACGACCGGACGGGATCCTGGCCGGCCGGCGTCGGAACGCCGGCCGGGACACTGCTCAGGCTCCGGTCAGCTCGACCTGGACCTCGACCTCGACGGGTGCGTCCAGCGGCAGCACCGCGACGCCGACGGCGCTGCGGGCGTGCACGCCCTTGTCGCCGAGCACCGCGCCGAGCAGTTCGCTCGCGCCGTTGATCACCGCGGGCTGGCCCGTGAAGTCCGCGGCCGAGGCGACGAAGCCGACGACCTTCACGACACGGGCGATCCGGTCCAGGTCGCCCGCGACCGACTTCACGGCGGCCAGCGCGTTGAGCGCGCAGGTCTTCGCCAGCTCCTTCGCCTCGTCGGGCGTGACCTCCGCGCCGACCTTGCCGGTGACGGCGAGCTTGCCGTCCACCATCGGCAGCTGGCCGGAGGTGTACACGTACACCCCGGACTGCACGGCGGGCTGGTACGAGGCGAGCGGCGGCACGACGTCCGGCAGGGCGAGGCCCAGTTCGGCGAGCTTCGCCTCGACGGCGCCCGCCACTACTGCTTCTCCCGCTTCAGGTAGGCCACGAGCTGCTCGGGGTTGTTCGGGCCGGGAACGACCTGGACCAGCTCCCAGCCGTCCTCGCCCCAGGTGTCCAGAATCTGCTTGGTCGCGTGCACGAGAAGGGGCACGGTCGCGTATTCCCACTTGGTCATGGCCCGACTGTAATGCCTGTGCGATCGCTGCCATGCGCAGCCTCGTGCGTAGCCTGCGGCGCGACTGGTTAGGCTCGAATACGTGAGCAGGTTCCAGGTCGTCAGCGGCAAGGGCGGTACCGGTAAGACCACGGTCGCCGCCGCCCTCGCGCTCGCCCTCGCGACCGAGGGCAAACGCACCCTTCTGGTCGAGGTCGAGGGCAGGCAGGGCATCGCCCAGCTCTTCGAGGCGGACTCCCTCCCCTACGAGGAGCGCAAGATCGCCGTCGCGCCCGGCGGCGGCGAGGTGTACGCGCTCGCGATCGACGCCGAGCGCGCCCTCCTCGACTACCTCCAGATGTTCTACAAGCTCGGCAGCGCGGGCCGGGCGCTGAAGAAACTCGGCGCCATCGACTTCGCCACCACCATCGCGCCCGGTGTCCGGGACGTCCTGCTGACGGGCAAGGCGTGCGAGGCGGTACGGCGCAAGGACAAGCGGAATCGGTTCGTCTACGACTACGTGATCATGGACGCCCCTCCGACCGGCCGCATCACCCGCTTCCTCAACGTGAACGACGAGGTGGCGGGGCTGGCCCGGATCGGCCCGATACACAATCAGGCCCAGGCCGTGATGAGGGTGCTGAAGTCTCCCGGGACGGCCGTGCACCTGGTGACCCTCCTGGAGGAGATGCCGGTCCAGGAGACCGCCGACGGAATCGCGGAGCTGCGGGCCGCCGAACTCCCGGTGGGCCGGGTCATCGTGAACATGGTGCGTCCGCACCTGCTGGACGAGGACGCGCTGCGCACCGCCGCGGGCGGGCGGCGCAAGGAGATCGCCAAAACGCTCACCCGGGCCGGTGTGACCGGCTCCGCGGGGCTCGTACGCCCCCTGGTCGAGCAGGCGGCCGAGCACGCCCAGCGGGTCGAGCTGGAGCGCGAGCAGCGGGCCGTGCTGGCGGGACTCGGGCTGCCGGGGTACGAACTCCCGCTGATCGGCGAGGGCGTGGACCCGGCAGGGCTGTACGAGCTGGCGGTGGAGCTGCGCAAGCAGGGCGTGGGCGAAGGGGCGGGGGAACAAGGGGTGGGTTCATGACATCGGGCACGGAAGCGAGCACGGGCGGGGAAGCGAGCACCGGGGCGGGTACGGAGCCGGAAACGGAACCGGACGCCGCTCCCGCCCTGGAGACCGACGCCCTGCTCGACGACCCCGGCATCCGGATCATCGTGTGCTGCGGCTCCGGCGGCGTCGGCAAGACGACGACCGCGGCGGCCCTCGGCGTGCGCGCGGCCGAGCGCGGCCGCAAGGTCGTCGTCCTCACCATCGACCCGGCGCGCAGACTCGCCCAGTCCATGGGAATCGACTCCCTGGACAACATCCCCCGCCGGGTGAAGGGCGTGGGGGCTCAGGGCGCCGGCGAACTGCACGCCATGATGCTCGACATGAAGCGGACCTTCGACGAGATCGTCGAGGCGCACGCGGACGGGGAGCGGGCCCGGGCGATCCTGGAGAACCCCTTCTACCAGTCCCTGTCGGCCGGTTTCGCGGGCACGCAGGAGTACATGGCGATGGAGAAGCTCGGTCAGCTCCGGGCGCGCGACGAGTGGGACCTGATCATCGTCGACACCCCGCCGTCGCGGTCCGCGCTGGACTTCCTGGACGCGCCGAAGCGGCTGGGCTCGTTCCTGGACGGGAAGTTCATCAAGCTGCTGATGGCCCCGGCGAAAATGGGCGGCCGGGCCGGAATGAAGTTCCTCAACGTGGGCATGTCGATGATGACGGGGACGCTGGGCAAGCTGCTCGGCGGCCAGTTCCTGCGGGACGTGCAGACCTTCGTCGCCGCGATGGACACCATGTTCGGCGGGTTCCGCACCCGCGCCGACGCCACGTACAAGCTCCTCCAGGCCCCCGGCACTGCGTTCCTCGTCGTCGCGACACCGGAGCGGGACGCGCTCCGCGAAGCGGCGTACTTCGTGGAACGGCTGGCCGCGGAGGACATGCCGCTGGCAGGTCTGGTGCTCAACCGGGTCCACGGCAGCGACGCCGCCCGGCTCTCCGCCGAGCACGCGCTGGCCGCCGCAGAAAATCTTGAGGCCGACGGCATTGTGGATCAGGGGGCCGGGAAGGCTGGACTTCGTGAGCCCGCCGAATCCCCCGCGGCCGGTTCCGCACGGACCCCGGACCCCGCAGGAGCCGCCACCCCCGAACCGTCCGAGCACGCCTCGGAGCAGGACCCCGCCGACATCGCGGACGCCGGTGCCGACGCCGCAATGGACCCCGTGACAGCCGCCGTGACCGTCGACCAGCTGACGGCAGGCCTGCTGCGTCTGCATGCCGAACGGATGCAGGTGGTCGCGCGCGAACAGCGCACACGCGACCGCTTCACCGCGCTGCATCCCGAGGTGGCCGTGACCGCGGTGGCCGCGCTGCCCGGAGATGTCCATGACCTCGCAGGGCTGCGAGCCATCGGGGACCGGCTCGCGACCGGTTCCGCCCCGGCCGGAGCTGCGTAGTCACCCCGTCGTCCGTCCCGCCGCCCGGGACTACCCCACGGCGGCGAGCGTCTCGTGCAGTTCGTCGTCCTCCAGCCCGATCGCCACGGGCAGGATGCCCGTGGACCGCTCGTACTCGCTGCGCGCGGTCTCCAGCAACCGGCGCCAGGACGTGACCGTCGGGCGCCGGCGCAGCAGTGCGCGGCGCTCCCGCTCGGTCATTCCACCCCACACGCCGAATTCGACGCGATTGTCGAGCGCGTCCGCAAGGCACTCGGTCCGCACCGGGCAACCGGTGCACACCGCCTTGGCCCTGTTCTGCGCTGCCCCTTGTACGAACAGTTCATCCGGATCGGTAGTGCGGCAGGCTGCCTGCGCACTCCAGTCGGTTACCCAGCCCATCCCGGCGCCGTCCTCTCCCGAATCGAGGCTCCCCCACGGCGGTAGCGGCATATTCACCGCTGCCAGTTGAGGACGTTACGGAAGGTGGCGACAGCACAACACCCCCTTCGGGCCCAATCTTGAATGGCCCGAACGGACTATGCGTACGCGGCAGATCACCCAGGGGAGTGATGCAAGGACATGCAGGACTATCCCGGAAGAATCGGGACAGATCACCTGAGCCATAACGGACGGTCGATGACACACGAGGCGATTTCGGGAGCGCCTGAACTCGTGGCCGGGTCATGCACAGGGTCATGCAGGGGGGTTGATACGAAACCGGACTGCTGTGACAGTTGAGAGCAGCTTAGGCCAAGGCATATACGTGTGTCCGGCGAATGAGAACGTAGGCTGCCCCCATGCCAAAGAAGCGCTCGGGCGGGGGTCTCACGACGACCCAGCAGGCCGCCAAGTTCCTCGGTGTCGCCGCACTCTCCGGAGTGGTCATGGCGGGCATCGCGCTGCCGGCCGCCGGAGCACTGGGTCTCGCCGCGAAGGGGACGGTCGACGGATTCGACGAGATCCCGGCCAACCTCAAGACTCCGCCGCTGAGCCAGCGCACCACGATCCTGGACAACCAGGGCGGCCAGATCGCCACGGTCTACTCGCGGGACCGGACCGTGGTGCCGCTGACGAAGATCTCCCCGTACATGCAGAAGGCGATCATCGCGATCGAGGACGCCCGCTTCTACGAGCACGGCGCCGTCGACCTCAAGGGCATCCTGCGGGCGATGAACCGCAACGTACAGGCGGGCGGGACCGCGCAGGGCGCGTCGACCCTCACCCAGCAGTACGTGAAGAACGTCTTCGTCGAGGAGGCCGGTGACGACCCGACCAAGGTCGCCCAGGCAACCCAGCAGACGCTGGGCCGCAAGGTCCAGGAGCTGAAGTACGCGATCCAGGTCGAGGAAGAGCTCGGCAAGAAGAAGATCCTGGAGAACTACCTCAACATCACCTTCTTCGGGCAGCAGGCGTACGGCGTCGAGGCGGCCTCCCAGCGCTACTTCTCCAAGTCGGCGAAGGACCTGAAGCTGGAGGAGGCTGCGATGCTCGCCGGCATCGTGCAGTCACCCAGCCGCTACGACCCCGTCAACGACAAGGAAGAGGCGACCAAGCGCCGCAACACCGTCATCCAGCGGATGGCCGACGTCGGGGACATCTCGCCGGAAGAGGCCGCCAAGGCCAAGGAGACCCCGATCAAGCTGAAGGTGAAGCGGCCGAAGAACGGCTGCATCACCGCGGTCAGCGGATCCGGCTTCTTCTGCGACTACGTACGCCAGATCGTCACGAGCAATCCGGTGTTCGGGAAGACCGCCAAGGAGCGCGCCAAGCTCTGGGCGACCGGCGGACTGACCATCAAGACGACCCTGGACCCGCGGTCCCAGGCCGCCTCCAACGAGGCGGCGACCTCCCGGGTCCACGAGACCGACAAGGTCGCGGCCTCGGTCGTCCAGGTCCAGCCCGGTACGGGCCAGATCCTGGCGATGGCCCAGTCCCGTCCGTACGGACTCGACGCGGCCAAGCACCAGACCGTGCTGAACCTCTCCGTCGACCACAAGATGGGCGGCAGCTACGCCGGCTTCCAGGTCGGGTCGACCTTCAAGCCCATCACCGCTGCCGCCGCGCTGGAGAAGGGCATCAGTCCGGCGCAGAGCTTCACCACCCCCCACGAGATCTCGCTGCCCGGCGAGAGCTTCCGCACCTGCGACAACCGGCCTGCGGACGACAAACCGTGGGAGGTGGGGAACGAGCTCGAATCGGAGAAGGGCATGTTCGACATGACCAGCGCGCTGGGCAAGTCGATCAACACCTACTTCGCGAAGCTCGAGCAGAAGACCGGCCTCTGCGAGACGCTGGCGATGGCGAAGAAGGTCGGCTACAACCGCGGCGACAACAAGCCGCTGTGGCAGGTCGCCAACACCACGCTCGGCGGTCAGGAGTCGACGCCTCTGGCGATGGCCTCGGTCTACGCGACGTTCGCCAACCGGGGCACGTACTGCTCCCCGGTCGCGCTGCTCTCGGTCACCAAGCCGGACGGCAAGCGGATCGGCGTACCGAAGTCGACGTGCGACCGGGCCATGAGCGAGCACACGGCCGACACGATCAACCAGATGCTCAAGGGCGTCGTCGCGGACGGCACCGGCCAGTCGGCCGGCCTCAGTGACCGTGACAACGCGGGCAAGACCGGTACGACCGACGAGCGCATCAACGCCTGGTTCGTCGGCTACACGCCGAACCTGTCCACGGCGGTGTGGGTCGGCAGCGACGGCGCCAAGCAGATCCCGATGAGCAACATCACCATCGGCGGTCAGTACTACGAGGACGTCTGCGGTGGCTGTCTGCCCGGTCCGATCTGGAAGACGGCGATGACGGGCTCCCTCGACGCCTCCGAGACTCCGGCCTTCAACCCGGTCGATGTCCCGCGGGCGAAGGTGAAGGAAGACAAGGACAAGGGCAAGGGCCAGGACAAGAAGAAGCCGGGTGACGACGACAAGTCCGGCGACGACACCCCCTTCCCCGGCATCAGCATCTCGCCGGACCTGCTCGGCGGGAACGACGGGAACGGCCGCGGTCACGGCGGCGGGACGAACGGCCCCTGACCGGGCCGCCGGCCGCAGGCCGCGTACGTCCGTCAGACATGAAGGTGGGGCGCCCCCGGCTCGGGGGCGCCCCACCTTCATGTCTGCTGCGTGCCGAGCCCGTCGGTGCTGCGGGCGCGCTGCCTGCGTGGGTGCCTGCGCGCCTGCGTGCCTGCGTGCCTCTGTGCGGCTATGCGCTGGCGGCGAGGGGCTGCCCCGGTTGGGGCTCCGGCTGGGGGCTGCCCGCTTGGTGCCCCGGCAGGTTGTCGGGCTGTCAGGCCGGCCGGAGGCCTGGGGCCTGAGGCCCGGAGGCCTGGGTGCCGGAGGCCGGTAGGCCGCCCGGCTGCCTGCTTGCCGATGCCAGGTGCCTCCGGCGGCCGCTTGGCACAGCCTGCCGCCTGCCGCGTTTCGTCGACTCAGCCGGCGAGGAGCTTCTTCACCGCGGCGGCCACCCGGCCGCCCTCGGCGCGCCCCGCGACCTTCGGGTTCACGAGCTTCATGACCGCGCCCATCGCGCGCGGCCCCTCGGCCCCGGCGGCCTTCGCCTCGTCGACGGCGTACGCCACGATCGCGGTCAGCTCGTCGTCGCTCAGCTGCTTCGGGAGGTAGGCGTCGAGCAGCTCGCCCTCCTTCGTCTCCCGCTCGGCCTGCTCGGTCCGGCCGCCCTTCGCGAAGGCCTCGGCCGCCTCGCGGCGCTTCTTGGCCTCCTTGGCGATCACCTTCTGCACCTCGTCGTCGGAGAGTTCGCGGGCCGTCTTGCCGCCGACCTCCTCCTTGGTGATCGCGGTGAGGGTCAGCCGGAGCGTGGACGAGGTCAGCTCGTCGCGCGCCTTCATGGCCGTGGTGAGGTCTTCCTTGAGCTTGGACTTGAGCGTGGTCATGGGGTGATTGTGGCAGGTGCGGGGTGTCCACCGCCCGCCGGTTTTCCTGTGGGCACGCCCTGTCTGCGACGATGGGCGCATGCGCGCACGCTACGGAGTACCCCTGAAAATCACGGCGGTCACCGCCGCGGCCGGCGCCGCCGGTCTCGCCTACGCGGCCGGATTCGAGGCCCGCTCGTTCCGTCTGCGAAGGGTCGC
The DNA here is from genome assembly GCF_004795105.1 of Streptomyces sp. A0642. Taxonomy (GTDB): domain Bacteria; phylum Actinomycetota; class Actinomycetes; order Streptomycetales; family Streptomycetaceae; genus Streptomyces. The sequence continues at coordinate 166,639 of NZ_SSBL01000005.1, forward strand.
CATCCCCGTACTCCCGCACGGAGCACGCCCGTTGCGCGTCCTGCAGATCTCGGACGTGCACATGGTCAGCGGCCAGCGCAAGAAGCGGGCCTGGCTGCAGTCCCTGGCGGGGCTGCGCCCGGACTTCGTCGTGAACACCGGTGACAACCTCTCCGACCCGGAGGCCGTACCCGAGCTGCTCGACGCTCTCGGCCCGCTGATGGAGTTCCCGGGCGTGTACGTGTTCGGCTCCAACGACTACTACGGCCCCAAGCTCCGCAACCCCGCCCGCTACCTCTTCGAGAAGGCGGCGGGCAAGCACGGTCTCAACGGGAACGCCCCGGCGGTCGGCGTCGTCCACAACCCGTGGGAACCGATGCGCGACGCCTTCGACGAAGCGGGCTGGCTGAACCTGTCCAACACCCGGGGCCGGCTGAAGCTCGACGGCCTGGAGCTGGCCTTCACCGGCCTCGACGACCCGCACATCAAGCGCGACCGCTACGCGGAGGTCTCGGGCGGCCCCGAGACGGGCGCCGACCTCTCCATCGCCGTGGTCCACGCCCCCTACCTGCGCTCACTCGACGCCTTCACCGCGGACGGCTACCCGCTGATCCTGGCCGGCCACACCCATGGGGGCCAGCTCTGCATCCCCTTCTACGGGGCGCTGGTCACCAACTGCGACCTGGACACGGACCGGGTGAAGGGCCTCTCCAGCCACACGGCCGACGGCCACCGCGCCTACCTCCACGTCTCGGCGGGCTGCGGCACGAACCGCTACACCCCGGTCCGCTTCGCCTGCCCCCCGGAGGCGACCTTGCTGACCTTGACGGCACGGGACGTGTGACCGCTTGCGTACGGTCTGTGGCTGCGAGCACCCGCGCGATCGGCACAAAAAGCGGATTTCGTCTCCGGCCGCCGGTGGGCTAAAGTAATCGATGTCGCCGGGAGACCGGCGGCGATCGGGGTGTAGCGCAGCTTGGCAGCGCGCTTCGTTCGGGACGAAGAGGTCGTGGGTTCAAATCCCGCCACCCCGACAGCCGTAAGACCAGGTCAGGGGCCTGATCCACTGAGTGGATCAGGCCCCTGAGTGGTTTCCGGGGGCGCCTTGGAGAGCCCGGGGCGGGGGCCGACTCCTGCGCCGGTCAGCCCAATAGCTCGCCCAGCATTTTCCGGTACTACCGCGCCGGGTCCGACCGCAGGCCGATGCACCACGGACGGATGCTCTTCCGTCTGGAGGCAGGACAACTTTCTGCCGCCCACTCTCATCGAGGGTTCCTCGCCTTCAAGATGTCTCCTTGCCGCTCTCTTCCCACCAAGTGCCGACCTGGCCATGGCCGGAGGCGGTACCAGGGCCGGATCACCGCCGAAGCCTGCATCACCGCAGCCCTGCTGGGCAGCGCCGGGATCGTCCTCATGGCGGCGGACAGCCAGGGAAGCGGCTGGAGCGAGACCACCTCATCCGGATCCAGCAACAGCCCTGCCGCACGAGACGGGCTGACTACCGTCTCTCGCACCCTTCCTCCTCCCGCTGCCGCCGTATTCCGACAGGGACTTCAGCGACTGGACAGCGCATACGCCCGTCTCACCACGGAGCCGCAAGGCTCACTGATCGGCCTCCTCCTTGGCGCGGAGTCGCGGGGTCGGCAACTGGGCTGGTGGTGGCATCGGCGGCCCGAGCCACTGCCCTGGTGACCCGATCCCCTTCGATCGTTGTCCGCGCAGCGCGGAGGGCAGGGATGCGGAGGTCCGGTTCCCTGCCCTCTTTCCCGCTCAGCGGTTGCGGAGCTCGGCCAGGGCTTTGTCGAGGTCGGCGGCGCGGGGGCGGTTGTGGGGGAGCTTGGCGAGCAGGGCGCCCATGCCGCAGGTGTTGGTGAGGGCGGAGAAGACCAGTCCGGCGGCGATGGCCGCCGAGAGGATCTGGAAGGCCGGGTGGACGAGGAGCCCGAGGAGGAGGCCGATCAGGACGATCGCCCCGGCGGTGAAACGGACTTGGCGCTCCATGCCCCAGGTGGCACGGGTGATGCCCTGGGGGCGGTGGAGGTCGTGGCCCTCGGCGGTCCAGGCGCCGGTGCCGCCGGAGAGGGTGGCACTGGCGATGTGGTGGTCGGCGAGGATGCGGCAGGCGTTCTCGGAGCGGGCTCCCGAGGCGCAGACCACCAGGACGTCACCGCGCTCGGCGGCGTGACGGATGTCGGGCAGCGCCCGCTGGATCTGGTCCAGGGGGATGTTGAGGGCGCCGGGCAGGTGACCGCCGGCGTATTCGCCCGGGGTGCGGACGTCGATCACGGTCAGTTCGGGCAGGCGGGTGCGGGCCTCGCCGGTGCCGAGGGTGGTGGGCGTGGTCATGGCAGGTGTCATCCTTTGGGTTCGGCGTGCCCCGAAAACGGGGAGTATATTTTTACCCCTGGGGGTATGCGATGAGGAGTGATGATGGAGCTTGATCTGGCGGGTGCGGAGCTGAAGGCGGTCCTGAACCGGCTGCGCCGCGCGCAGGGGCAGATCTCCGGGATCATCCGGATGATCGAGGAGGGCCGGGACTGCGAGGAGGTCGTGACGCAGCTGGCGGCCGCGTCCCGGGCGCTGGACCGGGCCGGTTTCGCGATCATCGCCACCGGACTCCAACAGTGCCTGACCGAGGTGGAGGACGGCACCCGTACCCCTGAGGACCGCGATGAGATGCGCGGCCGGCTGGAGAAACTGTTCCTGTCCTTGGCCTGACCCGCCGACGGCGGGGGGCGGCCTCAGACGACCACGTCGATGAGCATCACGGCCGCCACAGCCAGCAGTACGAACGCGAAGACGCGCTGCAGGGTCAGTCCGGCGATCTTCGAGGCGAGGCGTTTGCCGTCCCAGGCGCCGAGGATCGCCGCCCCCGTGAAGGGTGCGATCACCTCCCAGCGCAGGTCACCGCCCGTGCCCGTCCGCGCGGTGAGCGCGGCCAGGGAGTTGACAGTGATGACCAGGAGGCTGGTGCCCACCGCCTGCTTCATCCGCAGGCCGAGCACGCCCACCAGGGCCGGCACGGCGAGGAACCCGCCGCCTACGCCGAGGAATCCGGTCACGGCACCGAGTCCGGCGCCGACGCCGGCCGCCTTGCCGGGACGCACCCGCTCGGGCGGCGCGGATGCGGCCGGGCGGAGCATCCGCAGGGCCGCCAGGGCGGCGACGACCGAGAAGGCTCCGGTGAGCACGGCAGCCGGAAGGTGGCCTGCCGAGGCTCCGGCGAGGAAGGCGGGCACGATGCCCGCCGCCGCGAACAGCGCGCCCGTCCTCCAGGCGACGTTGCCGTCCCGGGCATGTGCGTACAGGGCGGTCGCAGAAGTCGCGGCGACGATGATCAGGGCGGCGGTGGTCGCCGACGCCGGGGTGAAGTCGAGCAGGTAGATCAGGGCAGGGACCGCGAGCACGCTGCCGCCGCCACCCAGGGCACCGAGGGCCAGACCGATGACGGCCCCGGCGATCAGGGCGAGTACGAGGGTGCTCACGCTGTCGAGCCGCTGTTCCCGCGCTCGCTGACGACCGGGTATCCGGCGGCGGCCCACGCGTTCATGCCGCCCTTCACATCCACCGCGTCCACGCCCCGTTCCACCAGGAGCTTCGCGGCCTGCTGGGAGCGGTGCCCGCTGCGACAGATCACCACCAGCGTCCGCCCCCGCGCGGACACCGGCACGGCCGCGCCCGCGAGCAGTCCCGTCAGCGGGACGTGCACGGCGTCGGGGGCGTGCCCGGCCTTCCACTCGGGCTTCTCCCGCACATCCAGCAGGACGGCCTCGGGCCGCTCACCAGCGGTGCGGGTGCGCGCTTCGGCCACGGACAGGCGCGGTGCCTTGCGGTTGAAGAGGAACATCGTCGGTTTCGCCTTTCTCCTGGGTTCCTTGAGGTTCAGCCGGTGACGACGGACAGTCCGGCGTCGGCGGCGGCGTCGAAGGCGTCGTCCACGGCCACCACCTGCCGTCCGGCGGCATCCAGCAGGGAGGCGGCGATTCCCGCGCGCATGCCGCCCGCGCAGTGCACCCAGACCGTGCCGTCCGGCACCTCGCCGAGCCGGCCGTGCACCTGGTGGATCGGGAGGTGGACCGAGCCGGCTATCCAGCCCTCGGCGCGCTCGGAGTCACGGCGTACGTCCAGCACCACGATCCGGTCGAGGTCCTGGTCCGCGAGTTCCGCGAACGTGGCACGCGGGAACGAAGCCGGGCTCTCACCGTCCGGCAGCCACGCGGCGGGGCCTCCGGTCGCGGCGGCGGCCGGCCGGTCGATGCCGACCCGGACCAGTTCGCGCTGGGCCGCGGCCAGTTGCTCGGCGGTCTCGGCGAGCAGGGTGACGGGCTTGCCCCACGGGATCATCCAGGCCAGGTAGGTCGCGAGCTTGCCGTCCAGCTCGAAGTTGAACGAGCCCGCCACATGCCCCTCGGCGAAGGCGATTCGGCCGCGCAGGTCCACCACCCACTCGCCTGCCGCGAGCCTGGCGGCGATCTCCCGCGGGTCGGCGACGGCGGGCGGCGTCATGTCGACCGGGTCGGGACCGGCGGCGTTGGCCGGTCCCATGTGCGCGTAGTAGGCGGGCACGTCCTCGAGGCCCGCGAGCAGCTCGGCGACGAAGGTGTCCACGTCCACGGTCAGAGCCGTGTTGGCGGCCTTCTCCTTGCCGATGGTCGTGGTGTCGCCGTCCGCCTGGGCCGAGGAGCAGAAACTGCCGAACCCATGGGTGGGCAGGACCGCCGTGTCGTCGGGCAGGGCGTCGGCGAGCCGGTGCGCCGAGGCGTGCTGGGCGCGGGCCAGCCCTTCGGTCAGCCGCGGCTCGACGAGATCGGGCCGGCCGACCGTGCCGATGAGCAGCGAGCCGCCCGTGAACGCGGCGACGGGCCGGCCCGTCTCCCGCAGCACATAAGCGGTGTGGTGCGGCGTGTGTCCGGGTGTGGCGACGGCGGCCAGGGTCAAGCCGGCCCGGGTGTCGACGTCGACCGTGTCACCGTCGGAGACCGGAGTCCTGGCGAAGGCCACGGGGGCGCCGGCGGGCACCAGGTAGACGGCACCCGTGATCCGGGCCAGTTCCAGACCGCCGGTGACGTAGTCGTTGTGCACGTGGGTTTCCACCACGTGCGCGATGCGCACCCCCCGCCGGGCGGCCGCGGCCAGTACCTGGTCGATGTCCCGGGGCGGGTCGACCGCCACCGCCGCCGACTCGCCGCCGGCGAGGTAGCTGCGGTTGCCCAGGCCCTCCAGCTCGATCACGTCAACGAAGAACACTTCGATACTCCTTTCGTCGCATTACCCCCCGGGGTATGTCATCCACACTAACATTCGTACCCCCGGGGGTATGTTTCAGCGAGTGGCGAGCGTCACGGCGCAGACCCTCAGCCGGGCGACCGAACGACCGAGGGCCGCGGAGCCGGCGAGGAGGGCATGCCGAAGGGGGCCGCCGCCAAGGTCGACACCGGCAGGGGCGAACCCGGCCCGATCCTTCGGTCCGAGCAGGAAGGGGCTCACGGCCGGGAGCCGGTCGGAGCAGGGAGTCGCTGGCGGCCGGGAGCCGGTCCGAGCAGGGAGTCGCTCGCGGCCGGGAGCCGGTCCGAGCAGGGAGTCGCTCGCGGCCGGGAGCCGGTCCGAGCAGGGAGTCGCTCGCGGCCGGGAAGGCGCGTGGCCTCCGGCGAGAGTCCCGCTTCAGCCCTCGGACTCGTACCGCCGAAGGTCCCGGCCCGCGCCGACGGAGCCGCCCGGCCTGCCGAGCCGGCGCTCCCGACGCCGGTGGAGGGGGTCAGGGAGCCGTCGGCGAAGTCCCGGCCGGCGAGCGATCGGCGGCGGGGCAGGTGACGTCCGGCTCGTGGTTCACGCCGCCTGCGGGGCGATCTCCTCGATCAGACCCTCGACGAGAACCCTGATCTCGTCACGGATGGGGCGGACGGCCTCCACGCCCCGGCCGGCCGGGTCGTCGAGCTTCCAGTCGAGGTAACGCTTTCCCGGGAAGACGGGGCAGGTGTCGCCGCAACCCATCGTGACGCACACGTCGGAGTCCCGGACGGCATCGGTGGTGAGGATCTTCGGGGTCGCGGCGGCGATGTCGATGCCGACCTCGGCCATCGCCTCTACGGCGGCGGGGTTGACCGAGGCCCCCGGGTCCGACCCGGCGGAGCGGACCTCGACGCGGTCCCCTGCCAGATGGGTCAGCCAGGCGGCCGCCATCTGGGAGCGGCCGGCGTTGTGGACGCAGACGAACAGGACGGACGGCTTGCCGGCGGAGTCGGCCATAGTGATCGTTCTCTCTCGTCGCACGGCGGGACGCGCCCGCCCATGACTTCAGCCCACCGTGATATCAGCGGGCGATGATGTGAAAGTATCAGCGCATGCTGACTTCAGTCGATCCTGATCTGCTGCGGGTACTGGGCGATCCGCTCCGCCTCCAGATCGTCACCCTGCTGGCGCGCGAGACGCTCTGCACGACCCACCTGGTCGAGGAGACCGGCGCGAAGCAGACGAACCTGTCCAACCACATGAAGGTCCTGCGCGAGGCCGGCGTGGTGGAGACCGAGCCGTGTGGCCGCTTCACCTACTACAAGCTGCGCCCCGAGGTCCTCGCCGGCCTCTCCGAGCAGTTCGCGGCGCTGGCCGAGTCCGCCCGTACCGCTTCCGGGAACAAGAGGGCCTGCCCGTGACCTCCTCCGAGCCCACCACCGCGCCCGCTCCGGCCGGCGGCTCGGACTCGATCACCGGGAAGCTCTCCACCCTCGACCGTTACCTCGCGATGTGGATCCTGCTCGCCATGGCTGTCGGCCTCGGGCTGGGACGCCTGGTCCCGGGCATGAACGACGCGCTGGCGAAGATCGAGGTGGGCGGCATCTCCCTGCCGATCGCGCTCGGTCTGCTGGTCATGATGTACCCGGTGCTGGCCAAGGTCCGCTACGACCGGCTCGACAGCGTCACCGGTGACCGCACACTGATGGTGTCCTCGCTGGTCGTCAACTGGATCGTCGGACCTGCGTTGATGTTCGCCCTGGCATGGATCTTCCTGCCCGACCTGCCCGAGTACCGCACCGGCCTGATCATCGTCGGCCTCGCCCGGTGCATCGCCATGGTCATCATCTGGAACGACCTCGCCTGCGGCGACCGCGAGGCCGCCGCTGTCCTCGTCGCCCTGAACTCGGTGTTCCAGGTGTTCGCGTTCGGCCTGCTGGGCTGGTTCTACCTCGACCTGCTGCCCCGCTGGATGGACCTCGGCGACGGCCAGGGCCTGGACGTGTCCGTCTGGCGCATCGCGCTGAACGTCGTCGTCTTCCTCGGCGTCCCGCTGCTGGCCGGCTTCCTCACCCGCCGCGTCGGCGAGCAGAAGAGGGGCCGCGCCGCCTACGAGCAGAAGTTCCTGCCGAGGATCGGGCCGTGGGCGCTGTACGGGCTGCTGTTCACGATCGTCGTCCTGTTCGCCCTTCAGGGCAGGACGATCACCTCGCAGCCGCTGGACGTCGTACGGATCGCGCTGCCGCTGCTGGCCTACTTCGCGGTCATGTTCTTCGGGACCTTCCTCCTCGGCAAGGGCCTCGGCCTCGCGTACGACCGCACCGCCACGCTCGCGTTCACCGCCGCGGGCAACAACTTCGAGCTGGCCATCGCCGTCGCCATCGCCACCTTCGGGGTCACCTCCGGCCAGGCGTTGTCCGGCGTGGTGGGTCCGCTGATCGAGGTCCCGGTGCTGATCGGCCTGGTGTACGTAGCGCTGGCCTGGCGCAAGAGGTTCACCCCGTCCGCCCCGGGCGCCTCGGCGGGAGGCTCCTGAGGCGCTGCCGGCCCAGCGGCGCGAGGACCGACGGGCAGGCTCGGGCGGCGGGTCAGCCGCGCAGGTCGAGCATGGCGGACATGGCCCCGACGACCGAGGGGGCGACCCGGTAGTAGACCCAGGTCCCCCGCCGCTCCGAGGTCAGCAGGCCGGCCTCGCGCAGCTTCTTCAGGTGGTGGGACACGGTCGGCTGGGAGACGCCGACGTCGGAGATGTCGCACACGCACGCCTCGCCGCCCGCATGCGACGCGACCTTGGAGAACAGGCGCAGCCGCACCGGGTCGGACAGGGCCTTGAACATCACGGCCATCTTCTCCGCGTCGCCCTGCGACAGCTCGCCCGCGGTGATCGGCGGACAGCACGGCACCACCGTTCCGGCGTCCGGTACCGGCAGCTCCGCGACCTCTGAATTCGACATGCGTCTATGTTGACACCCATCGATACCAGTGGCAAGCTCCATACATAGACAGTGATCGAATCAGCGACCCGGGTGTGGTCGCCCGTTCTGGAGGACATCACCGCCATGACCACCGCAGACCTTCCTGTCATCGTCATCGGTGCCGGCCCCACCGGACTGGCGGCCGCCGCTCACCTCGTCGAGCGCGGAATCGAGCCCTTGGTGGTGGAAGCCGGCCCCACGGCCGCCACCGCGGTGCGCGGCTGGTCGCACGTACGGCTGTTCTCCACCTGGAGCGAGCTCACCGACCCGGCCGCCGAGAAGCTGCTGGCGGCGGCCGGCTGGGCCAAGCCCGCCGCGGACGCCTACCCCACCGGTGGCCAGTGGGCCGAGCGGTACCTCCAGCCGCTCGCCGACACCCTCGGCGACCAGGTCCGCTACGGCGCCACCGTCACCGGTGTCTCCCGCCTCGGCCGTGACCGGATCGTCGACGCCGACCGGGAGCGGCAGCCCTTCACCGTTCGCCTCGCGCTCGCCGACGGCACCGAGGAGCGGGTCCTGGGCCGCGCCGTGATCGACGCGTCCGGCACCTGGTCCACACCGAGCCCGATCGGTGCCGACGGCCTCCCCGCCCTGGGCGAGCACGCCGCGTCCGCCCGCGTCTCGTACCGCATCCCCGACCTCAGGGACCCCGCGGTCCGCGCCCGGTACGCGGGACGGCGCACCGCCGTCATCGGCTCCGGAGCCTCCGCGTTCACCGCTCTTGCCGGCCTGGCCGGCCTGGCGAAGGACGAACCGGGTACGCACGCGACGTGGATCCTGCGTCGCGGCATCAGCGGCTCCACCTTCGGCGGCGGCTCCGCCGACCAGCTCCCCGCACGCGGCGCCCTGGGCCTGGCGGCGAAGGCCGCCGTCGACGACGGATACGCCGACGCCGTCACCGGCTTTCGCACCGAGACCCTCCGGCCCACCGCCGACGGCCGCCTGATCCTGGCCGGCGAGGACGGCCGGCGCCTCGACCCGGTGGACGAGGTCATCGTCCTCACGGGCCTGCGCCCCGACCTGTCCTTCCTGTCCGAACTCCGCCTCGCTCTGGACGAGCGCCTGCAGGCGCCGGTGGAGCTCGCCCCGCTCATCGACCCGAACCAGCACTCCTGCGGAACGGTGTACCCGCACGGCCACCGCGAACTCTCCCACCCCGAACCCGGCGTCTACCTGGTCGGCATGAAGTCCTACGGCCGCGCCCCGACCTTCCTCGCCCTGACCGGCTACGAACAGGTCCGTTCCGTCGCCGCCGCCCTCGCCGGCGACACCGAGGCCGCCGACCGCGTCGAACTCACCCTGCCCGAGACCGGGGTCTGCGGCGGCGCCGGGCTCTTCGACGACCCCGCCGCCGGCCAGTCCGGCCCGGACGGCTGCTGCGCCCCGGCCGCCCCCGCTCTCGTACAGATCGGCACGGGCATCTCCCTGCCGCTCGCGGTCGCCGAGGACGCTTCGTCCGGCGGTTGCTGCGGGTCCTGAAGCACCGCGTCCCGGCCCGTGCCGGCCGGGACGCGACCGCACCGAGTCAGGAGGAACCCCATGTCACGTGTACAGCTCGCCCTGCGCGTCCCCGACCTCCAGGCCGCGATCGCCTTCTACAGCAAGCTCTTCGCCACCGAACCGGCGAAACTCCGTGACGGCTACGCCAACTTCGCCCTCACCGAACCACCGCTCAAGCTCGTCCTCGTCCAAGGCTCGCCCGATGAGGACACGCGCATGGATCACCTGGGCGTCGAAGTCGACACCACCGAAGCCGTCCGCGCCGCCACCACCCGCCTCCAGGACGACGGGCTGGCCACCGACGTCGAAAACGACACCACCTGCTGCTACGCCCTCCAGGACAAGGTCTGGGCCCACGGCCCCGGCCGGGAACCGTGGGAGGTGTACGTCGTCAAGGCAGACGCCGACTCCATGGCCAAGCGCAAGAACGGCACCTGACCCGCGGCGCGTCAGAGCAACGGCGTTGCTGCTCCACGGGCCTGTCCTGGATCTTCACGATCAGTCGCTCCCCGGCAGGATCCCGGAGGACCTGTCGTCACCCGGCGGGTCGCGACGGGCGGAGTGGGCGAGGCGTTCGGCGAAGGCTTCGACGAGGCCGCGGAGTTCCTCCGGCCGTTCGATGACGAACGGCCGGTCCAGTGAGGCGAGTACCGCCGGCAGCCAGTCGAGGCGCTCGACGCGGAGGTCGACGCGGGCCCACGGTCCGGGCTCCCGTGCGGCGTCGCCCTCCGGGGGCGGCAGCTCCTCCACGAGCGCGAGGCCGGCGGGGAGGCGGCTACGGATCTGCTCGGCCGTGCCCTGGACGCGCAGGGTCACCTCGTGCCGGTACGGAGCGGTGGCGAGCCCCGTCAGTACGCGCGTCGCCGGGTCCGGTCCGGTGGGCGGTGCGAACGAGCCGGGCAAGGTCCTCACGGCGCTGATGCGGTCCAGCCGGAACGTCCGGTCCTCCCCGGCCGCGGGGTCCGCGGCCGTGACGTACCACTTCCCCGAGTGGGCGACGATGCCGTGCGGATGCAGGGTGCGTTCGCTGCGCCGGCCGTCGGCGGCGGTGTACCGGACCGAGACCGGCCGATGGCGGGTCACCGCGTCGGCGATCGGGAGCAGCACCGCGGAGTCCGGGGGCTCCGCCTCGCCGGGCGGAGCCGTGAAGGCGAGGGTTTCGAGTACGGCGTCCAGTGCGCGTCTCAGCCGTTCGGGCAGCACCCGCCGGATCTTGGCCGCCGCCGTCTCGCCCGCCGACCCCAGCGCCGTCGTCAGCCCGGACCGGCGGCCCGCCACCAGGCCGAGCAGGACGGCGAGCGCTTCGTCGTCGTTCAGCATGAGCGGGGGCATGCGGTACCCGGGGGCGAGCCGGTAGCCGCCGTAGCGGCCGCGCACCGACTCGACGGGCACGTCGAGGTCGATGAGGTGTCCGGCGTAACGCCGCACGGTGCGTTCGTCGACGCCGAGCCGGCCGGCGAGTTCCGGCACGGTGCGGATGCCGCCCGACTGCAGGAGCTCCAGCAGGGCGAGGACGCGGGCGAGGGGGCGGGCCATGGACACAAGTCTGCCGCCGATACCGGGCCGGTTCCGCCCGGTATTGCTCGTAGCGTGCGTCGCAAGCACCCGACCACCAGGAGAAGAGAACCCCATGGACTTCGTCTCTGTCCGCGTCATCAGCGGCGACGTGGCCCGCCTCGTCGCCTTCTACGAGCGCGCCACCGGCGTATCCGCCCGCTGGGCCAACGAGGACTTCGCCGAGCTCAGGACCGCTTCGGCCACCCTCGCGATCGGCAGCACCCGCACCGTCCCGCTGTTCGCACCCGGCTCCGCCCGTCCGGCCGAGAACCGCAGCGTGATCCTCGAGTTCCGCGTCGACGACGTGGACGGCGTGTACGAGAGGTTGACCGGTTTCGTGGAGGACTTCGTCAACGAGCCCACCACGATGCCCTGGGGGAACCGCGCGCTGCTGTTCCGCGACCCCGACGGCAATCTCGTCAACTTCTTCAGCCCCGTCACGCCGTCCGCCATCGAGAGGTTCGCCCGGTGACCGGACGGCCCGGGCCATGCTCAGAGGCCGGGGAATCGGGCGATTCGGCCATTCCGGCGCGCGGCGACTATTAAACCGCAGCTAAACTTAACCGGTTTGGTTCCAACGGTTGTCTCCCCCTTCACATGCCCCTAACCTCTCTTCCAGTCGCCTGATCGGAAGATGAACTCCCCGCGCACACCACCCATGTGAGCACGCATCACGGGGCCGCTCATCGGCCGTTTCTCGCGATCGATATCCTCGCCGGCCGGCGAGAGCCGCAATCACTATCCGGCCGACGAGCATTCCTCCCACCCCGGCCGCATTTCCTTTCGCCACGGAATATGGAATGCGCCTCGGAAGTCACACGCCGTCGCGCCGTTCGCGGCACGCCCCGGGGTGGAGGACGACCGCCATATACGGCAGAGCGTGACGCGTCGGACGGCCCTGCGTTCCGGTCCGTGGGCACGCCACCACATTGGGAGCGACATATGAGAAGGATGCTGGCCACCGCTGCGGGAGCGCTGCTGGCCGTCACCGCCGCCGTGCTCACCGCACCCCACGCGGCCCAGGCCGCCGATGCGTCCACGGGGTTCCACGTCAGCGACGGGCGCCTGCTCGACGCCAACAACAAGGACTTCGTCCTGCGCGGGGTCAACCACGCCCACACCTGGTACACGGCCAGGACTCCGCAGGCTCTCAAGGACATCAAGGCCCTCGGCGCCAACTCGGCGCGCGTGGTGCTCAGCACGGGCGACCAGTGGACCAAGAACGACACCGCCGACGTCGCGGCCATCGTCAGCCAGTGCAAGGCCAGCCGCCTGGTCTGCGTGCTGGAGGCCCACGACACCACCGGGTACGGCGAGGCCGGCGCCGCGGTTCCGCTCTCCCGCGCGGTGGACTACTGGAAGGGGATCAAGAGCGCGGTCGAGGGCCAGGAGAAGTACATCATCCTGAACCTGGGCAACGAGCCGTACGGAAACACCGGCTACGCGAACTGGACCTCCGGCACCACCGACGCCATCAAGAGCATGCGGGCCGCCGGGTTCAAGCACACCATCATGGTGGACGCCCCGAACTGGGGCCAGGACTGGTCCTTCACCATGCGGGACAACGCGGCAGGAGTTTTCGCCGCCGACCCCGACAAGAACACGGTCTTCTCGATCCACATGTACGGCGTCTATGACACGGCCGCCGAAGTGAAGGATTACCTGAACCGGTTTGTGTCACAGAAGCTGCCGATCGTCGTCGGTGAATTCGGGGACGCGCATTCGGACGGCAACCCGGACGAGGACGCGATCATGGCCACGGCCCAGCAGCTGGGTCTCGGCTACCTGGGCTGGTCCTGGAGCGGCAACGGCGGCGGGGTCGAGTACCTGGACCTGGCCACCGGCTTCGACGCCGGCCGGCTGACCACGTGGGGCCAGCGGCTCTTCAACGGCGCCAACGGGATCAAGGCGACCTCGCACGAGGCCAGCGTGTACGGCAGCACGGACGGCGGCGGCGACGGAAACGGCGGGACCAGCCCCTGCCAGGTGAACTACCGGCTCAGCGACTGGGGCAGCACCTTCAACGCAGACGTCACCATCCGCAACACCGGCACCACCGCGGTCAAGGGCTGGAAGCTCCAGTTCTCCTTCCCGGGTGAGCAGAGGGTCAACTCCGCCTGGAACGCCAAGGTCAGCCAGCAGGGAAAGGCGGTCACCGCCACCCACGAGGCCTGGACCGAGACCATTCCGGCAGGGGGGTCGGTGAGCTTCGGCTTCAACGGCTCCTCCACCTCGGCCAACAGCGCGCCCGGCGCCTTCACGCTCAACGGCACGTCCTGCACCAAGGCCTGACCGGACCAGAACGCTCCGCCCCGTGAGAGGGCGGAGGGAGGGGGTCTCCCCGCCCGGCCGGGCGGGGAGACCCCCTCTTCACCTACCGGCAGGGGCATGCGCGGTGGAACCGCGCGGGGTGAGGGACGGGGTCGGCACCTGTACGGAACCGGTGTGCTGCCCCTCTATGACGGCGAACAGCGTACGGGCCACCTGCGCCCCGAAGCTGTGCACGTCGTGGCTCATCGCCGACAGCGTGGGATGAGTGATCCGGCACAGCTGCGAGTCGTCCCAGGCCAGCAGCGAGAGGTCGTCGGGGACCACGAACCCCATCTCCGCGGCGACCCCCGCCCCTGCCACGGCCATGATGTCGTTGTCGTAGACGATGGCCGTCGGACGGTCGGCCGACATCAGGAGGGAGCGGGTGGCCCGGGCCCCCTCGCTCCCGTCGAAGCCGGTCGCGATCTGCCGGCCCTCCTCCAGTCCCAGCTCCCGCAGCGTGGCCGCGAAGGCCGCGGCCCGGATGGCACTGTGCCCGAGACCGACCGGGCCGCCGACACGGGCGATACGCCGGTGCCCGAGCGCCGCCAGATAGCGGACGGCCTCGTCCGTGGCGGTGGCGTCGTCGGTCCACACCGCGGGAAACGAACCGGTGAGGGACGGATGTCCGACGGCCACCGCCGGCAGCCCGATGGACTGCAGCGCCGGGACCCGCGGATCGTCCTCGTGGAAGTCGACCAGGATCGCGCCGGCGATCGTCTGGCTCCGCCACCAGGAGCGGTACAGCTCCGTCTCCTCGTCGAGGTCCCGCACCAGCCTCAGCAGCAGCGAGTACTGCCGGTCGGCCAGGACGCTCTCGATCCCGGAGATGAAGTCCATGTAGAACGGTTCGAGCCCCAGCAGCCGGGCGGGGCGGCACAGGGCGAGGCCGACGATGTCGACCCGCTGGCTGGAGAGGCTGCGCGCGGTGAGGTTCGGGGACCAGCCCAGCTCCTTGGCCGCCTCGAAGATCCTCTGACGGGTGGCTTCCGAGACGCCCGGCTTCTGGTTGAACGCCAGGGAGACGGCCCCCTTGGAGACGCCGGCGCGGGCGGCGACGTCCTTGATCGTCACACGTGCGGGACTGTTCACCTCGCGTCCGCGCGGCAGCGGGAGAAGGACGGCCGCGCCGCGGCGTGCGGAGCGAGGCGGCCGTTTCGAAGGAGAGGATGTCTCGGGAGAGTGCGCGCGCTTACCACGAGGCCGACTGTATCGCCCCTGCCCGCCCCCGCCCCGGCTGCCTGACACCTCCCTCGGACCGGACGCCCCGCAGCGCTGTGACACCGCTCCGGGGATACTGCCGGTGCGGTGTCCCGCGGTGCTCGTGGGGGCGGTGCGGTGCGTAGGGCTCCAGGGGTTCACGACCGTGCCCGTACGAGCGTCCGTACGGCACCCGACGCAGAGACGATGTGCCCGTACGGCCGTTCCCGACGCGGAGACGACGTGCGCGTACGGCCGTTCCCGACGCGGAGACGACGTGCGCGTACGGCCCTTCCCGACGCAGAGACGCAGAGACGAAAAGAGCGAGAGCACTGTGCACCAGTACGAGAAGGACGGACCGGCCATCTATCGCCAGTCCTTCGCCACCATCCGGGCCGAGGCGGATCTGACGGGCCTGCCGGCCGATGTGAGCCAGGTGGCGGTCCGGATGATCCACGCCTGCGGCATGGTCGACCTGGTGCGCGATCTCGCCTTCAGCCCGGACGTGGCGAGCCGCGCCCGTGCGGCGCTGCGCGGCGGGGCGCCGATCCTGTGCGACGTGGCGATGGTGGCCAGCGGCATCACCCGGCGGCGGCTGCCCGCGGACAACGAGGTGGTGTGCACCCTGTCCGACCCGTCGGTCCCCGCACTCGCGGCGGAGCTCGGTACGACCCGCAGCGCCGCTGCTCTGGAGCTGTGGCGCGACCGGCTGGACGGTGCGGTCGTCGCCGTCGGGAACGCCCCCACCGCACTGTTCCGGCTGCTCGAACTGATCGAGGAGGGGGCGCCGCGGCCGGCCGCCGTCATCGGTGTGCCGGTCGGTTTCGTGGGCGCCGCCGAGTCCAAGGACGCCCTGGCGGCGCACCCGTCGGGGCTCGACTACCTGATCGTGCGGGGCCGGCGGGGCGGCAGCGCGATGGCGGCCTCGGCCGTCAACGCCCTTGCGAGCGAGGAGGAGTGAGCCGGCCGGGGGTCAGCGGGCGTGGCCGAGGAGCTCGCGCAGCAAGCTGACGGCCTCTTCCGGCTTACCGGCCACCGCCACGCCTTCCGGGACCGGTGGCCGGCGCACCACGACCACCGGGATCCGCGCCTCGCGGGCCGCGGCGAGCTTGGGGGCGGTGGCGGCGCCGCCGCTGTCCTTCGTGACGAGGACGTCCACGCGGTGGCGGCGGATCAGCTCGCGCTCCCCGTCGAGGGTGAACGGCCCCCGGGCCGGCAGCGTCTCCATGCGCGCGGGGTACGGCGGTTCGGGCGCGTCCACCGACCGCGCCAGGAACCAGAGCCCGTCCAATCCGGCGAAGGCCCCGAGGCCGAGGCGTCCCGTCGTGAGGAAGACCCTCCGGCCCAGGGCGGGGAGCACCGCCGCGGCCTCCTCCAGGGATACGACCGGGTGCCAGTCGTCGCCCGGGCCGGGCACCCAGCCGGGGCGGCGCAGAGCCAGCAGAGGAACATGGGCGGCAGCGGCACCGGCGGCCGCGTGGAAACTGATCGTCCCGGCGAAAGGATGGGTGGCGTCGATGAGCGCATCCACCCGGTGCGTACGCAGCCAAGCGGCCAGGCCCCCGGCTCCGCCGAAACCACCGATGCGCACCTCACCGGGCGGCAGCCTCGGTCCGGCCACCCGGCCGGCCAGCGAACTGGTCACCCTGGACCCCTCGGGCAGCGCCGCCACCAGCAGCCCGGCCAGCCGACGGGCTTCCGTCGTGCCGCCGAGTACGAGCACGTGCATCGGAGCCCTCCATGAGTGAGGCGACGGGTGGACGCGGCGCCCAACTCAAGCACACCGGTCTGCGCCCCGGCTGGACCACGGGTGCCTGCGCGACCGCTGCCGCGACGGCCGCGTACACGGCGCTGCTGACCGGCGAGTTCCCCGACCCGGTGGCCATCTCGCTGCCCGGCGGCCAGACCCCGGCCTTCGCGCTCGCGCGGGAGGAACTGCTCGACGGCCGGGCCATGGCCGGCATCGTCAAGGACGCGGGCGACGATCCCGACGTCACGCATGGGGCTCTCGTACGGGCCACCGTGCGGGTCCTGCCGCCCGGCTCGGGTGTGGTGTTCCGGGCGGGGCCGGGCGTGGGCACGGTCACGCTGCCCGGCCTGCCGCTCGAGGTCGGTGAGCCCGCGGTCAATCCCGTGCCGCGCCGGATGATGCGCGAGCACATCGGGCGGGTCGCGGCGGAGCACGGCGGCGCGGGGGACGTGGAGATCACGCTCTCCGTGGACGACGGCGAGGAGATCGCCCGTTCCACGTGGAACCCCCGCCTGGGCATCCTGGGCGGGCTCTCGATCCTCGGCACCACCGGTGTGGTGGTGCCGTACTCCTGCTCGGCGTGGATCGACTCGATCCGCCGCGGGGTGGACGTGGCGCTGGCCGCCGGACAGACCCATGTCGCGGGGTGCACCGGTTCCACCTCGGAGAAGACCGTGGTGGCCGAGTACGGGCTGCCCGAGATCGCCCTTCTGGACATGGGGGACTTCGCGGGCGCGGTGCTCAAGTACGTACGCCGTCATCCGGTGGCGCGGCTCACCGTCTGCGGAGGGTTCGCCAAGCTGTCGAAGCTGGCGGCCGGCCATCTCGATCTGCACTCGGGACGCTCCCAGGTCGATCCGTCGTTCCTGGCCGGGCTGGCGCGGCTGGGCGGGGCCGACGACGCCTTGACGGCCGAAGTGGCCGCGGCGAACACCGGGCTGGCGGCGCTCCGCTCCTGCATGGCGCGCGGCATCGCGCTCGGTGACCTGGTGGCTTCGGCGGCCAGGGACGAGGCGCTGTCGGTGCTGCGGGGCGCGCCGGTCGCCGTCGACGTCCTCTGCATCGACCGGGCGGGTGTGGTGGTCGGGCGCAGCAGCGTGCGCTGAGGCTCCGGCCGGGCCCGCTTCGTGGCGCCCGCACACCCCTCTCGCCGCCGCCTGCGAAATGATGAGCTGGTGGTCCTCAAACCTTCGTTTCAGGGCGAGTTGCAGGTTTATCTACGCGCGGAGCTATGACTCCCAACTGATCATTCGGGCAAATCAGGCAGGTTTCCGCACGTCTACTACTGGCGGGTTCGCGGAGCTGCTACAACAGATGACGCTCCATCAACTCCCCCCACTTCCCCCCACACTTCGGAGGGCTGACAGCTATGTCAGTACGGAGATTCTGGGCGTCCGCAACCACGCTGATCCTCGCCGCCGTGACGGCTCTCGGCATGACCCACCCGGCCTCGGCCTCCACCGGAGGGTACGTCGCCCTGGGCGACTCGTACTCGTCCGGCGTCGGCGCCGGAAGCTATCTGTCCGACAGCGGTGACTGCCGCCGCAGCACCCTGGCCTATCCCTACCTGTGGGCGGCGGCGAACTCCCCTTCGTCGTTCGCCTTCGTCGCCTGTTCGGGTGCCACCACCAGCTCCGTGGCGAGCGGACAGCTCGGCCCGCTGAACTCGTCCACCTCGCTGGTCAGCGTCACCGCCGGCGGCAATGACGTCGGGTTCGCGGACGTCATGCAGGACTGCGTACTGTCCAGCGAGTCCACCTGCCTCGCCAGCGTGAACGCGGCCGTGGGCCAGATGAACAACACGCTGCCCTCCCGCCTGGGTTCGCTCTACGCGTCGATCCATTCCAGGGCTCCGCAGGCACATGTCGTCGTGCTGGGCTACCCCCGCTTCTACAAGATCGGCGGCAGCTGCGTCGCCGGTCTCACGGAGAAGGAGCGCACCGCGATCAACGACGCGTCCGCCGTGCTGAACGGGGTGATCGCCAAGCAGGCGGCGAACGCCGGCTTCGCCTTCTCCAGCGTCGTCGACGAGTTCACCGGGCATGAACTGTGCTCCGGCGACGCATGGCTGCACAGCGTCTCGATCCCGATCGAGAACTCGTACCACCCCAAGGCGGTGGGCCAGTCGAACGGCTATCTGCCCGCCTTCCGTTCGGCCGCGTAGGCCCGACGGCGAGGGGGCGCGGCCCGCTCCGGAGTTCCCGGCTCCGGAACGGGGCCGCGCCTCTCCCGTACCCGGGTACGCGCCGGGGCCGCCGGGCGGACGCACCACCGGTCAGTACCGCTCGACCAGGTGCTCCCGGCCCGCCGGGGGGTCGTACGGCTCCGGCCAGAAGTCGGTGATCCCGTTGATCCGCGCCTGTGCGTCGAACGTGAAGAAGTGGACGGCGTGCGACTCCTGGGCGCCGTCCGTGAAGCGGGTCCGGACAGCGGCCTGCCGCCCGCCGCCGTCGGCCACGATCCGCTCGACGCGCACCCTCCAGTCCCCCGGGTACTCCCCGTTGAACGCCAGATACCGCTCCTTGCCGCGAATGCGCTCGCGGGTCTGCGGCAGGTCGTACAGCACGTCGTCGGCGAGTGTGGCCGCGAAGGTGTCCCAGTCGCGGAGGTCGGCCGCGGTCCAGTAGTTCTCGACCGTGGCGCGCAGATCTGCGGTCGGATCCGCGGTCGAATCAGCAGTCGTGGTCATGCTCCGAGTCTGGACCCCGCCACTGACAACCGGGCCGGGCCCCGGTGAACGGCCCCGCCGGACCCCCGGTTGCGCTACCGGTGTTCCCCGGTTGCGCTACCGGTGTTCCGGCCGGCTCGCCTTGACCGAGTACATCAGCGGAATCCGCGGCCGCTCCGACGGGAAGCGGTAGAAGTCGTCCGACCCGCGCTCCAGCACCGGGAAGCGGGCGAAGAGCGAGGCGTCGTGCTCGTGCAGGAACTCGATCCGCAGACCGGCCGCGGCCAGCGCGGAGACCACACTGCCCACCGGGTGCTGCCATTCGACGCTGCGGTTGTGGACGGTCGGCGCGTCGAAGTCGGCGTACGTGCCCGGCGTCTCGTCCACCCACGCGTCGCGGCTGAAGTAGTCGTGCACGATGCGCGAACCGGTCGCATCGTCGAGGCAGTCGGTCAGCGGGTGGAACTCCGCCAGGTAGAGGAACCCGCCGGGCTTGACGAGCGAGGCCGCCGTCTCGGCCCAGCGGTCGATGTCGGGCAGCCAGTTCAGTGCGCCGATGCCCGTGTAGACGATGTCGTACGAGGAGTCCGGCACCGCCACCGCGGCGTCATGGACGTCCGCGGCGACGAACGCGGCCCGGTCCGGGCCCAGGCCCAGCTCCGCGGCGAGCGCGCGGGCGGTCTCGACGGCCGGCTCGGAGAAGTCGAGGCCGACGACCTGGGCGGCGCCGTGCCGGGCCCAGGAGAGGGTGTCCACCCCGATGTGGCACTGCAGGTGCAGGAGCGTCCGGCCGGTGACGTCCCCGACCTCCGCCAGTTCGAAGTCCCGCAGGGCGTCCTTGCCCGCGCGGAAGGAGTCGAGGTCGTAGAAGTCGCTTTCGGCGTGGATGGGCACACGCTCATCCCACATCGCGCGGTTGGCCTCGCGCCAGTCGGCGGGTATCGGAGCAGACATGTCGGCGAGGTTATCCACAGGCTGCGGACGACGCGACCGGATTGTCTGCGGTCCGGCGCAGAATGGGGGGCATGACTGAGAGCACTGGTTCGACGAACGGTTCCGTCCCGGCGTGGGAGCAGCGTTTCCGCGCCCCCCGGGTGTCGCTGCCCGACTGGGCGGAGGACGCGCCGGACCGCGCGCTGTTCGTCTCCAACGCGACGGGGACGTACGAGCTGTACGCATGGGACCGGTCGACGGGCGAGCAGCGCCAGGTGACCGACCGGCCGAACGGGACGACGGACGGTGTGCTGACGCCCGACGGCGAGGCCGTCTGGTGGTTCGACGACACCGACGGCGACGAGTTCGGTGTGTGGATGCGGCAGCCGTTCCACGCCGGGAGCGCGGGAGCGGTGGACGAGCCGGCGGCTCCCGGCCTCGGGCCGTCCTACCCGGCGGGGCTCGCCATCGGGCGCGACGGGACCGCGGTGATCGGCCGTTCGACGGACGAGGACGGCACGACCGTCCACGTCGTACGGCCCGGTTCGGCGCCCGTGGAGATCTACCGCCACCGGGAGTCGGCGGGGGTCGGCGACCTGTCGCACGACGGTTCGCTGATCGCGCTGGAGCACACCGAGCACGGCGACGCGATGCACTCCGCGCTGCGTGTGGTGCGGCCCGACGGCACGACGGTCGCGGAGCTGGACGACACCGAGGGCGGCACGAAGGAGCTCGGCCTCGCGGTCCTCGGCTTCGCACCGGTCGCCGGGGACACCCGGCTGCTGGTCGGGCACCAGCGCCGCGGCCGCTGGGAGCCGATGATCTGGGACCCGGTGGCGGGCACGGAGACGGACCTCGCCATCGATCTGCCCGGTGACGTGGGCGCCGAGTGGTACGCGGACGGTTCCGCGCTCCTGGTGGAGCACGGCTTCGAGGCCCGCAGCGAGCTGTGGCGGTACGAGCCGGTCGCGGCCGACGGGGACCTGGTGCGGGTGGAGACGCCCGCCGGTTCGGTCTCGGGCGCCACGGCCAGGCCGGACGGCACCGTGGAGTACCTGTGGTCGTCGGCCGCCGAACCGCCCGTCGTGCGCTCCACGACCGGTGCGGTGGTGCTCGACCCGCCCGGCGCGAAGGCCCCGGCCTCCGTCCCGGTCGAGGACGTGTGGGTGGACGGGCCCGGGGGCCGGATCCACGCGCTCGTCCAGCGGCCGGCCGGTCCGGGCCAGGGCCCGTTCCCGACCGTCTTCGAGATCCACGGCGGACCCACCTGGCACGACAGCGACGCCTTCGCCGCCGGACCGGCCGCCTGGGTGGACCACGGCTATGCCGTCGTCCGGGTCAACTACCGCGGCTCGACCGGCTACGGGCGGGCGTGGACGGACGCGCTCAAGCACCGGGTCGGCCTGATCGAGCTGGAGGACATCGCGGCCGTGCGGGAGTGGGCGGTGAAGTCCGGCCTCGCGGACCCGGCGAAGCTGGTCCTGGCCGGCGGGTCCTGGGGCGGATACCTCACGCTGCTCGGTCTCGGCACCCAGCCCGGCGACTGGGCCGTGGGCCTGGCCGCGGTCCCGGTCGCGGACTACGTGACGGCGTACCACGACGAGATGGAGGCCCTGAAGGCGATGGACCGCACCCTGCTGGGCGGGACTCCGGAGGAGGTGCCCGACCGGTTCGAGGCCTCGTCGCCCCTCACGTACGTCGACGCCGTGCGGGCGCCCGTCTACATCTCGGCGGGCGTCAACGACCCGCGCTGCCCGATCCGCCAGGTGGAGAACTACGTCGACCGGCTGAAGGGCCGCGACGCCGTGCACGAGGTCTACCGGTACGACGCGGGCCACGGCTCGCTCGTCGTGGAGGAGCGCATCAAGCAGGTGCGCCTGGAACTCGACTTCGCCCGGCGCCACCTGGGAGGCCCGGCCGAGGACGCCTAGGGCGTGGCGCAGGGCGCTGGGCGTAAGGGCGTAGGAGCCGGATAAAGGGCGGCGTACGGGGTGCCCCCGCTCCGGTGGGGCCGGAGCGGGGACCGTACCGTGGAGGGGTGTACCGGTTCCTGCTGACCCCGCGATGGTGGGGGATCAACCTCTTCGTCGTGCTGGCCATCCCGTTCTGCGTGTTCATGGGCACCTGGCAGCTCGGCCGCTTCGAGGACCGCGTGCAGACGCACGAGGCCGCCGAGGAGCGGCCCGCACCGGGCACGATGGCCGCCCGGCCGCTCGACGAGCTGCTGCCCGTCGACACGGTCACCTCCGGCCGTCCCGCCACGGCGAGCGGCCGGTACGCCGACCAGTTCCTGGTGCCCGGCCGGAAGCTGGAGGACCGCAGCGGCTTCTACGTGCTGGACATGCTGCGCACCGACAGCGGCAAGGCCCTGCCGGTGGTGCGCGGCTGGCTGCCCGGGAAGGCCGGACAGACCCCGGTTCCGGCCGCGCCCGCAGGCCGCGTCACCGTGACCGGCGACCTCCAGGCCTCGGAGAACACGAGCACGGACGGCGTCGACTCGAAGGGCGGCCTGCCGGACGGTCAGGTGGGCATGATCAGCGCCGCGTCCCTGGTCAACCTCGTGCCGTACGACGTCTACGACGCCTGGGTGACCCTTCAGGACACCGGCGCCCGCACGGGCGCGTCGGGGAACGCCGCGTCCGGGACCGCCGACGCGGCCCTCACCGGCGCCCGGGACCGGGGCGACGACGCGCTGCGTCCCGTACCGGCCGCCGCGCCCCAGGGCAGCGGACTCGACCTGAAGGCGTTCCAGAACCTCGGCTACACGGGTGAGTGGTTCGTCTTCGCCGCGTTCGTCGTCTTCATGTGGTTCCGGCTGCTCCGGCGCGAGGCCGAAGCCGCCCGGGACCTGAAGCTCGGCCTGATCCCCGACGAGGACGCCCCGGCGAGCTGAGCCTTCGGCCGTCCCCCGCCCCGCACGTCGGGCTCCGCCGCCTCACAGGTCACGCTCCCCCGCCTCTTGGGCGCCCTCGCCCCACGACGGCTCGGGGCCCACGGCGTCGGGCCTCGCGACGGGTGTCGGGCTCACGACGTCAAGGGCCTCACGCCGGCGTCGGCCCCACGACGTCGGCCTCACGGCGTCACGCCGCGCGACGGGCGTCGGGCCTCACGACGTGGGTTCGAGCACGCCTGTCCGGTAGATCGTGCCCGCGCAGGCGTTGGGGATCGTCGTCTCGGCGACCGGCGCGCCCGGTTCCGGAGTGTGCATCACGGACACGGCGCCCTTGGCCGCGCCGTCACCCTCATCGCTGCCGAACTGCGTCTCCGTACCCGCCTCGCCGTCCCCGGTGCCCGTGCCCGTCGTGGATCCGGCCGCGCCCCCGGTGCTGCCGACCGCTCCGTCCGTGGGCGTCGGGGAGGGCGAACTGCCGGTGGTCGGGCAGGTCTCCTCGGGCACCCAGGCGAACTGCACCTCGTAGGACATCTCCGGTTTCAGGAGTACGGTCGCCTCCTCCTGCGCGGGATCGGGCAGTCCGGACGCCGGGTCGCCCTGGGTGTGCCGGACGACCACGATCCTGGCGGGGTCCGCCGCCCCCGTCGCCGCGAAGCCCACGGTGCCGCTGCTGCTCACCGAGCAGTTCTTGCCGGACACATTGGCGATGCGGAAGGTCCCGTACACCGTGCCGTCGGCACCGGCCGCATGCGTCGCGGCCGAGGCGACCCCGAGCTGATCGGGGGTGCACGCCGGCATGACGGCCTGCGCACTGGCGGCCGGGTCGTCCGCGGAGCCGCCGTCCGTCTTCTCGTCCGTGCCCTGGCCGCTGCTGTCGGAGGGACTGACCGTGCTCTGCGGGGTGCCCTCGGTGCCGCTCTGCTGCCCGTCGTCGCTGCCGCCGGTGCCGCCCCCGCTGCCGGACTTCGCACCGGGCTCCTCGCCGCTGCCGCCCTGTGCCTGTTCGCCGTGACCGGCGATGGCGGGGCTGGCGGTGCTCGAGGTCTCGGAGTTGGCGACATGGACGAAGGCGGGGACCGCGGTGCCGAGGAGCAGCGCGGCCGCCGCCGCTCCCACGAGTGCCTGCCGACGCCGCGCACGCCGTGCGGGCACCGCTCGGTACAGGTGGTCCAGGGTGCCGTCGCTCGGTTCGAGTCCCTGCACGGCGCCGAGCATCATGCGGCGCAGCGCGGCCTCGTCGAGGGCGTCGCCGGGGGCGGACCCGGAACCCGGTCCGAAGAGGCGGGAGACACCGCCGGAGGCGGCGGCGCCGTCGGCACCGGTGACCCCCTCGGCAGCCGCCTGCGGCTCCTGGCCCGGGTCGCGGTCCGTGGGCGGGGTGTTCTCCGGGCCGTGGTTCACAATTCCGTTTCCAGTCCGGTCATTCCGATGTCCGCGAGCAGGCCGGCGGTCCCCGTCCCCGATTCCGGTCCCCTCGTCGTGGCGCCCGCTCATGCCTGCGCCTCCATCACCACACGCAGAGCCGCGATGCCGCGGGAGCCGTACGCCTTCACCGAGCCCAGGGATATCCCCAGCGTGTCGGCCACCTGTGCCTCGGTCATGTCGGCGAAGTAGCGCAGCACCAGCACCTCCCGCTGGCGCCGTTGCAGCCCCCGCATCGCCTTGATCAGTGCGTCCCGCTCCAGCTGGTCGTACGCCCCCTCCTCCGCGCTCGCCATGTCGGGCATCGGCTTGGAGAGGAGCTTCAGCCCGAGGATGCGCCGGCGCAGCGCGGAACGGGAGAGGTTGACGACGGTCTGGCGCAGGTACGCGAGCGTCTTCTCCGGCTCCCGTACCCGGTTGCGCGCCGAGTGAACGCGGATGAACGCCTCCTGCACGACGTCCTCACAGGACGCCGTGTCGTCCAGCAGCAGGGCGGCGAGGCCGAGCAGCGAACGGTAGTGGGCGCGGTAGGTCTCGGTGAGGTGGTCGACCGTGGTTCCGGCTGCCACGCTCTCCTCAGCGCCCTCGCGCTGCGACGGCAGCCCCGTGGGCCGCGCGGCGGGCATGGGCGCGATCACCGGCATTCCGCCGGCCGCGCGGGGCCGTCTGAGCGGTCGCACCGAAGCGCCGCGCAGGGGGCCCACCACTGTGATATCGAGAACCTCTGCCACGCCAGTTGGACACGTTTCCCCCCGTCAGGGTTGTACGCATACGGCACCGCGTTTGACACCATGCGATAGGCCCTCATACGTACCCGTTCTTCCCCAAATGCCCCGAATGTGCGCCCCGTTGCGCAAGAAGCGACCGGTGAGACGCCTGCCACCCGGCCGGCGGTTGCGACGGGCCGAAAGGTCATCGTCCGCCACCGCGACACCGCAGCTCAAGGGGTTCAGACCAGCAACTTGCTCACAGGGCATTCACAGAGAGTACAAAACAGGTTCGATCAGGGCCGGGGAAATTCGGCAGCCACCGCTTCGGCGATCTGTGCCACGTTCAGCGCCGCCCCCTTACGGAGGTTGTCCCCGCAGACGAAGAGCTCCAGCGCCCTGGGGTCGTCCAGTGAGCGGCGCACCCGGCCGACCCAGGTCGGGTCCGTGCCCACCACATCGGACGGGGTGGGGAAATCGCCGGCTCCGGGACTGTCGTAGAGCACCACCCCCGGGGCGGTGGCCAGGATCTCGTGGGCCCGGTCGACCGCGACCTCGTTCTCGAACCGGGCGTGCACGGACATCGAGTGCGTGGCGACCACGGGCACGTACACACAGGTCACCGAGACCTTCAGGGACGGCAGGTCGAGGATCTTGCGGCACTCGTCGCGGATCGCCAGCTCCTCGGACGACCAGCCGTCGCCCGCGTCCGTGCCCGCCCACGGCACGACGTTGAGCGCGATGGGCGCGGCGAACGGGCTGCCGTCCGTATCGCCCACGACACGGCGCACGTCGCCCGGCTTCGTACCGAGTTCGGTGCCGGCCACCAGCGACAGCTGTTCGCGCAGGACGGCGACGCCATCGCGCCCGGCCCCGCTCACCGCTTGGTAGGAGGAGACGACCAGTTCCTGCAGCCCGAATTCGGCGTGCAGGGCGCCGATCGCGACGATCAGCGACAGCGTCGTGCAGTTCGGGCTCGCGACGATGCCGCGCGGCCGCATCCGTACGGCATGGGGGTTGATCTCGGGCACGACCAGCGGGACGTCGCCCTCCATCCGGAAGGCGGCGGAGTCGTCGATGACGACGACGCCCTTGGACGCGGCGAGCGGCGCCCAGCGTGCGGACACCTCGTCGGGCACCAGGAAGAGCGCCACGTCGACGTCGTCGAAGACGTCCTCGGTGAGTGCCAGGACCTCGGCCTCCTCACCGCGCACGACCAGCTTGCGGCCGACGACGCGCGGTGAGGCGACGAGTTTCACCTCGCCCCAGACATCCGCGTGCTGCGAGAGGATCTGGAGCATGACGCCGCCGATCGCCCCGGTCGCGCCGACGACCGCGAGCGAAGGGCGGCGTGCGGTCATCGGCCGGTGCCCCCGTACACGACTGCCTCGTCGGAGTCGCTGTCGAGACCGAAGGCGGTGTGCACGGCGCGCACGGCCTCGTTGACGTCGTCGGCGCGGGTGACCACCGAGATGCGGATCTCGGACGTCGAGATCAGCTCGATGTTCACGCCGACGTCGGACAGCGCCTCGAAGAAGCCCGCGGTGACGCCCGGGTTGGTCTTCATGCCCGCGCCGACCAGGGAGATCTTCGCGATCTGGTCGTCGTAGCGCAGCGACTCGAAGCCGATGCCCGCCCGGTTGCGCTCCAGGGCGTCGATGGCCTTGCGGCCCTCCGCCTTGGGGAGCGTGAAGGTGATGTCGGTCAGACCGGTCGACGCGGCGGACACGTTCTGCACGACCATGTCCATGTTGATCTCGGCGTCCGCGATGGCGCGGAAGATCGCTGCTGCCTCGCCCGGCTTGTCGGGCACGCCGACGACCGTGACCTTGGCCTCGGAGACGTCGTGGGCGACTCCGGAGATGATGGCGTGCTCCACCTGCTGGTCCCCTTGCGGCTCGTTGCTGACCCAGGTCCCGCGCAGCCCCGAGAAGGACGAGCGGACGTGGATCGGGATGTTGTAACGGCGTGCGTACTCCACACAGCGGTGCAGCAGCACCTTGGAACCGGACGCGGCCAGTTCCAGCATGTCCTCGAAGGAGATCCAGTCGATCTTCTGGGCCTTCTTGACGACCCGCGGGTCGGCGGTGAAGACACCGTCCACATCGGTGTAGATCTCACAGACCTCGGCGTCCAGCGCCGCCGCGAGCGCCACCGCGGTGGTGTCGGACCCGCCGCGGCCGAGGGTGGTGATGTTCTTGCCCTCCTGGCTGACGCCCTGGAACCCGGCGACGATGGCGATGTTGCCCTCGTCGATCGAGGTCCGGATGCGGCCCGGCGTGACATCGATGATGCGCGCTTTGTTGTGGACCGAGTCGGTGATGACACCGGCCTGGCTGCCCGTGAACGACTGGGCCTCATGGCCCAGGTTCTTGATCGCCATCGCCAACAGGGCCATGGAGATCCGCTCTCCGGCGGTCAGCAGCATGTCGAACTCACGCCCGGCCGGCATCGGAGATACCTGCTCGGCGAGATCGATCAACTCGTCCGTCGTGTCGCCCATCGCGGACACCACGACAACCACCTGGTTGCCGTTCTTCTTGGCGTCGACGACTCGCTTGGCGACCCGCTTGATGCCTTCGGCATCGGCTACGGAGGAGCCTCCGTACTTCTGCACGACAAGGCCCACGTGCGCTCCTCGCTCAATCCATTTATCGCGGTCGGCTCAGTTTAACGAGCAGGCCGGAAACGCCCCGCTGATATCACCTGTTGAGATGTCCCGCTCACCAAGTGATCATCGGCGCGTCGCTCCCGGACTGCTCGTACGGGGCTGCTGCCCGACGATCCCCGGCCCACTCCCGGTTGTGGCCCAGTCCACACCCCGGGCCCGGCTCCGTGGTCCGCGGCCGCGCCCGTCCGCCCCGCGCCGGCCGGTCCGCTACTTGACCGGGCGCAGCCCCAGCGGGCCCGCGATCTCCTCGAGCATGACGCGGCCCGCCTCCTCGGCGAGGTCGTCGTCGGCGGCGTCCTGGTCGGTGTCCAGGCCGTCGAGCTCCTGGAGGGGCTGGTTCAGCCGGATGTGGGCGATCAGCGACTGGAGCGCGCGCAGGGTGGCGGACGCCGTGGCGCCCCAGTTGGAGAAGTAGGAGAACTGCCACCACCACAGGGCCTCCGTGGTGCGGTCCTCCTCGTAGTGGGCCAGTCCGTGGCGCAGGTCCGTGACCAGGTCGGCCAGGTCGTCGGAGATGCGGGCCGGGACCGGGGCCTTGCGGGGCTCGTACGGGTCGAATACCTCGGAGTAGACGTCGATCGGCTCCAGCAGGGTCGCGAACCGCTCGCGCAGGCCGTCCGGGTCCGGCTCGGCGCCCAGGTCCGGCTCGTAGCGCTCGTCGGGGAGGATGTCCTCGTACGCGCCCAGCCGGCCGCCGGCCAGCAGGAGCTGGGAGACCTGGAGGAGCAGGACCGGGACGGCCTCCTCGGGCTCCTCCACGTGGGACACCTCGGTGACCGCGAAGACGAACGTCTTGATCTGGTCGGCGATCTGGACCGCGAAATCGTCGGGGTCCTGCGTGACAGTGTTCAGCGTGGCGTCAGACATCGAGGTGACCTCCCGTGGGCGCGGTCGGAGACGGTGGGTAGAACATAGCGGCGCTGAACGTAAAGCCGTCGTGAGACCGCCGCTCGGCGGCCGGAAGCCGGTCAGACATCGAGCAGCCGCCTCCCCTCGAAGGCGCGGCCGAGGGTGACCTCGTCCGCGTACTCCAGGTCGCCGCCCACCGGCAGGCCGCTGGCCAGCCGGGTGACGCGCAGGCCCATCGGCTTGACCATCCGCGCCAGGTACGTCGCGGTGGCCTCGCCCTCCAGGTTGGGGTCGGTGGCCAGGATCAGTTCGGTGATGGAACCGTCGGCGAGACGGGCCAGCAGTTCGCGGATGCGCAGATCGTCCGGGCCGACGCCCTCGATCGGGCTGATCGCGCCGCCCAGGACGTGGTACCGGCCCCGGAACTCGCGGGTCCGCTCGATCGCCACGACGTCCTTCGGCTCCTCGACCACGCAGATGACCGTCCGGTCGCGGCGCGGGTCGCGGCAGATCCCGCACTCCTCCTGCTGGGCCACGTTGCCGCAGACGGCGCAGAAGCGGACCTTGTCCTTGACCTCCAGCAGGGCGTGGGCGAGACGGCGTACGTCCGTCGGCTCGGCCTGCAGGATGTGGAAGGCGATCCGCTGCGCGCTCTTGGGACCGACGCCGGGCAGCCTGCCCAGCTCGTCGATGAGTTCCTGAACCACGCCTTCGTACAACGGAACGCCTTTCGAGCCGGATCGGCTGCGTCGTGGTACGTACCGTAGGGGGTACGTACGGTCTTGGGTATCTCCGGGATCAGAAGGGGAGACCGGGCATGCCGCCCAGGCCCTCGGTGAGCGGGCCCAGCTTCTGCTGCTGGAGCTGCTGGGCGTTCTCGTTCGCCGCCTGGACCGCCGCCACGACGAGGTCCGCGAGCGTCTCGGTGTCCTCCGGGTCCACCGCCTTGGGATCGATCACCAGGCCGCGCAGTTCGCCGGAGCCGGTGACCGTCGCCTTCACCAGGCCACCGCCCGCCTGGCCGTCGACCTCGGCCCTCGCGAGCTCCTCCTGAGCCTCCGCGAGGTCCTGCTGCATCTTCTGGGCCTGCTGAAGCAGCTGCTGCATGTTGGGCTGACCACCACCGGGAATCACGGTCACTCCAGGCATTTCGACGACAAATGTTTCGGTAAGCCGAGCCTACGTGCTCCCCGCGCGACGCGCCCCACCCACTGGCGAGCAACCCTTTCGAGTGAGTTCTCGCGAACCGTGGCAGGGCTCCTATACCTGACCAGAGGCCCTGTGCACCCAGAAATACCGCGATTTCTACCCCATGGCCCACCATTCGGCGGTAGGAAAGGGGGGCGTCCCGGTACCCGCACCCGCATCGCCCGTCACGCAAAGTTACGCACGGGGGACTGCGGGTCGCACCGAGGGCCGGGTGCAGCGAGTGCACAGAGAGCAGAGATCCGCCCATCGTCGAGTACGCGGTTGACACCACGCGTCGCTATGCAGCATGCAGAGGAGTGCCCCGGTGAGTCAGCCGGAGATGCAGCCCGAGGGGCCGCCCCGCAACGAATCCGGTGTGCCCGGTCCGGCCGTCTCCTCCGATGGGGATTCCGGCTCTCGGAGCCGAGAGGCGCGGGGCGGGGACCTGACCGGGACGCCCTTCCCGCTCGGCGACTGGGACGAGCCCGCCCAGCGGCTCGATGAGCTGTACCGCTGGGTCGAGGCGGACGCCCTGCGCACCGCCGACTGGTATCTGGGCGACCGGGTGCGGAAGCGGCGCGGCGCCAGGGCGCTGCGGACGGGAACCGCGGCCGGGGTGGTCGCGGGCGCCGCGCTGCCACTGCTGGACCTGACGGGCGCGCTGCACGGCGCGGCGGGCTGGGGTTACCTGTCGTTGCTGCTGGGGGCCGCGTGCATGGCGTGCGACCGGTACTTCGGGCTGACCTCGGGGTGGATAAGGAATCTGGCCACGGCGCAGGCCGTGCAGCGGCGGCTCCAGGTGCTCCAGTTCGACTGGGCGTCGGAGTGCGTGCGCGAGGTGCTCGGGCCGGCCGAGGGGACGGCGAGCGAGGCGGCCGAGCGGTGCCTGGGGGTGCTGCGGCGCTTCTCGGAGGACATCACGGAGCTCGTACGGTCGGAGACCGCGGACTGGATGGTGGAGTTCCGGGCCGGTCCCGCGCCGATGGGGATGCAGGCGCTGGTCTCCGGCGGCGCGGGCGGCGGGCGCGCGGAGCAGGGGGCCCTGCCGGGCAGGTTCCCGCTGCAGTCGATGGGCCGGCCGAACATGCCGCGGCAGCGGCCGCCGGAGTCCCCGCGGTGACCTCTGCGGTCTCCGGTGAGCACCGCGGGGAGCGCCGGGGCCGGCGCCCGCCGGCCTCTCAGCTGAAGATGATCATCGAGCCCTGGGCGAGGCTCCGGGTGACCGCCGCGTGCAGACCGAGCCAGACGTGCCGTTCCCGGGCGAACGGGTTGTCGTCGTACGGGATCGGCCCCGCCGGTTCCTCCAGCGAGGTGGGCGCGGAGGGCGGCAGCGGGGCGGGTGGCGGGTTGGCCGGGTCGATGCCGATGGACGGGGCGACGAACTGCAGCTCGCGAAGCAGGCCGTGCGACGAGCCGAGCGGACCGCCGCCCTCCAGCAGGGCGTCGGTGGACAGCGGCGCGGCGAAGTCCACGGGGACGTACGCGCCCGCGTGGTCGTAGTGCCACACCAGGTGGGACTGCTGGGCGGTCGGCTCGAACATCTCCAGCAACTGCTCGTAGTCCCCGCCCAGTTCGTCGACCGGGGAGACGGTGAGGCCGCTGAGGCACAGGAGATAGGCGCGGCGCAGGAAGTGCAGCGCGTCGTAGTCGAAGCCCGCGACCGGGGCCACCTCACCGGTCAGCCCCGGCATGTAGGCGTAGACGGGCACGGGCGGCAGCCCAGCCTCGCCGAGCGCTCTGTCGTAGACGGCTATCTCTTCGGCGAAGGGGTTGTCGGGGCTGTGGCACAGCACATCGACGAGGGGGACCAGCCACAGGTCACAGGCCACGAAGTCTCGCTCTCATGCGGGAATGGGATGCGTGCGGTGGTGCGATGGTCGGGACAGCGTAATGCGGCCGGGACGTCGCGGACAGGGGCCCATCGGGACCTGCTTGCGCCGGGGGACGTCAACCGGCCCGTACGTGTCAGGGCTTCGGGCGTGCCCGGTCCGCGGGGCCGTCCGGCTCGTCCGGGCGGGCTGCCTGTTCCGGAGCGGCCGGGTCTCCGGCCGCGAGCCGGTCCGCCCAGCTCAGCGCGTGGTTGTTGTAGCCCTCGACGGCGCTCAGCAGGGCCGCGCGGTCGCGGTGCGTGATCGCGGCGACGAGTTCGGGGTGCCCGTTCCACAGCCAGTCCCGTACGTCGGCGTCTCCGCGCAGGTACGGCACGGCGAACACCCAGGCCTGGACGCGCAGCCGGTGGAGGAAGTCGGTGATGTAGCTGTTGCCGACGAGGGCGCCCAGCTCGCGCCAGAAACGCAGGTCGTAGCCGATCAGGATGTCGAGGTCGCCGCCGCGCGCCGCACGGGAGGCCTCCTCGGCCCGGCGGCGCACGGAGACGAGCGCGTGCCGGAGGAGGTCCTGCCGCGCCGCGGAGGGGGGCGGTCCCGCGAAGACCTCCCGGATGACCCCGTCCATGACGAGGGCGCGGGCCTCGACCATCGCGCGGTAGTCGGCGACGGTGAACTCGTAGACCCGGAATCCGCGGTGCTGGTCGGACTCGAGCAGGCCCTGGGCGGAGAGGTCGAAGAGCGCCTCGCGGACGGGCGTCGCGGAGACCCCGTACTGCTCGGCGATCTGCTTGACCGTGAACTCCCGTCCCGGCTGCAGACGTCCGGCGAGCACCTCGTCACGCAGCGCGTCCGCGATCTGCTGCCGCAGCGTATTGCGGGTGACAGCTCCGCTCGCGCGCATGGCGCCCCTCCCTGTTTCGGCCTCGGGTCACCTTAGACGAGGGCCGTGGAGAGGGGCGCGGCAGCGTTACGCGGTGTGCCGGTCGGCCACCGTCAGCGCGGCGTCCAGGGCGGCCAGGCCCTCCTTGGCCTCGGCCTCCGAAACATTGCAGGCCGGAACGGCGTGCGTGCGGTTCATGTTGATGAAGGGCCACAGGCCGTTCTTCTTCGCGGCGGCGCCGAAGGCGGCCATCGGCGCGTTGGCCTCGCCCGTCGCGTTGTAGGGGACCAGCGGCTCGCGCGTCTCCTTGTTGCGGACCAGTTCCAGCGCCCAGAACGCGCCGAGGCCGCGGACCTCGCCGACGGACGGGTGGTTCTCGGCGAGTTCGCGCAGACCGGGGCCGAGGACGCTCTCGCCGATGCGGGCGGCGTTCTCGATGACCTTCTCGTCCTCCATCACATGGATGGTGGCGACGGCGGCGGCGCAGGCCAGCGGGTGGCCGGAGTAGGTGAGGCCGCCCGGGTAGGGGCGGGTGTCGAAGGTGGCCGCGATCTCGGCGGAGATGGCCACACCGCCGAGCGGGACGTATCCGGAGTTGACCCCCTTGGCGAAGGTCATCAGGTCGGGCGTGACGTCGAAGTGGTCGGCGGCGAACCACTTGCCGGTGCGCCCGAAGCCGGCCATGACCTCGTCGAGGACGAAGACGATTCCGTACCGGTCGCAGATCTCCCGGACACCGCCGAGATAGCCGGGCGGGGGCGTCATGATGCCGGCCGTGCCCGGGATGGTCTCCAGGATGATCGCGGCGATGGTCGACGGACCTTCGTACGCGAGGGTGTCCTCCAGGTGCTGGAGCGCGCGGGCGCACTCCTCCGCCTCGGTCTGTGCGTAGAACGGCGAGCGGTAGAGGAACGGGGCCCAGAACCGTACGACGCCCGCCGAGCCGTTGTCGGACGCCCAGCGGCGCGGATCGCCCGTCAGGTTGATCGCGGTGGAGGTGGCGCCGTGGTACGAGCGGTAGGCGGAGAGCACCTTCGTACGGCCGGTGTGCAGCCGGGCCATCCGGACGGCGTTCTCGACGGCCTCGGCGCCGCCGTTGGTGAAGAAGATCTTGTCCAGGTCGCCGGGGGTGCGCTCGGCGATGAGGCGTGCGGCCTCGGAACGCGCCTCGATCGCGAAGGCGGGCGCGAAGGTCGTCATCTTCCCCGCCTGCTCCTGGATCGCGGCGACGACGGTGGGGTGCTGGTAACCGATGTTGGTGTAGACGAGACCGCTGGTGAAGTCCAGGTAGCGGTTGCCGTCGTAGTCCCAGAAGTACGACCCCTCGGCGCCTGCGACGGCGAGCGGGTCGATCAGGCCCTGGGCTGACCAGGAGTGGAACACGTGCGCGCGGTCGGCGGCCTTGACGGCCGCACCGGCAGCGGAGTCGACAGGGGGATGAGGGGTCATGCGACGAGCGTAGGCGGCGGGGGCGACGCCCGGTATGGCCATCTTGTATGGCCTGGGCCGTGTGGTTCGGCAGGGTGTCGGGGGGCCTGGCGAGGACCGCGCGGTTCGGCGGGTGCTGGAGCGGCCTGGCGGTGACCGTGCGGTTCGGCGGGTGCCGGGGGGCGTGGCGGGGACCGTGCGGTTCGGCGGGTGCCGGGGCGGCCGCGCAGCGAGACATTGACAACATGCTGTCCAAGCGACAACATGTTGTCATATACGTTCTTCCCGCCGAGGAGGCCGTCATGACCCGCACCGCGCACCTCGCCGTGTACGACACCTACGCCGACTGGGAGACCGGGCACGCGACCGCCCACCTCGCCCGGAACGGCTTCACCGTCCGGACGGTCGGCCCCGGCACCGCGCCCGTCACCAGCATGGGCGGGCTGACCGTGCACCCGGATCCCGCTCTCGCCGCGCTGCGCCCCGAGGACAGCGCGCTGCTGATCCTGCCGGGGGCGGCCCTGTGGGACGCGGGCGACGCGCTCGCCCCCTTCGCCCGCGCCGCGCGCACCTTCCTGGACGCGGGCGTGCCGGTCGCCGCGATCTGCGGGGCGACGGCGGGACTGGCACGCGAGGGGCTGCTCGACGCGCGGGCCCACACGAGCGCGGTCCCCTTCTACCTCGCGGCCACCGGTTACGCGGGCGGCCCGCACTACGCCGACGCCGACGCCGTCACCGACGGCGACCTGATCACCGCCGGTCCGACCGAACCGGTCGCGTTCGCCCGTGAGATCTTCGCCCGTCTCGGCGTCTACGACGAGAAGAAGCTCGACGCCTGGTACCGGCTGTTCCACGATTCGGACCCGAGCGCGTACGAGGTGCTGCAGGGATGAGCGACGCGGACTACGAGGTGCTGCACGGATGAGCCACGCGGACCAGGACCGGCTGAGCCGGACCGCCCTCAGCATCTTCCACCTCAACGGCCGGTTCCTTTCCGTGGCCGAGAAGCTGGCGGCACCGGCGGGACTGACCGCCGCGTGGTGGCAGGTGCTCGGCGCGGTGATCGGCGAGCCCTTGCCCGTCTCCGGAATCGCCCGCTCGATGGGCATCACCCGGCAGGCCGTGCAGCGCATCGCCGATCTGCTCGTGGGCAAGGGGCTCGCGGAGTACCTGCCCAACCCGGCCCACCGCCGCGCGAAGCTGCTCCGCCCCACGGAGGAGGGCCGCGCCGCGATGTCCCGGATCAACCCCGGGCACGCGGAGTTCGCGGCGCGCCTGGCAGGGGAGTTGGGGGACGAGGGCTTCACGGAGACGGTACGGGTGCTGGAGCGGCTCTCCCGGGCCATGGAGGCCCTGGGGGCGCCGAGTGATGCGCCGGGGCCGGTCGCGGGGGCCGACTCCCCTGTTTCATCCGGCGGTTGAGGGGATGGATCGCATCCGCGTATGACCCGCGCTCCGGGAACACCCCGCCCACCGGCCCTCCGCCGAGAGGAGCCGCGCGGCTATTCTCGTCCCCGTCCGGCGTGGCGCCGTACGGGGGAGGACTGCACACCATGGAGAAGCTCGGGTCCGCCGATCCGCAACGCATCGGCGCCTACCGCCTGCTGGGCCGGCTCGGCGCGGGCGGCATGGGACAGGTGTACCTGGCCCGCTCGGACCGGGGACGCGTGGTCGCGCTCAAGCTGGTCCGCGCGGAACTCGCCGCACAGCAGGAGTTCCGCGACCGGTTCCGGCAGGAAGTGCGGGCCGCCCGCCGGGTCGGGTCGACGTGGACCGCGCCCGTGCTGGACGCCGACACCGAGGCCGCCGTGCCCTGGGTCGCCACCGGCTATGTCGCCGGCCCCTCGCTCCACGCCACCGTCTCCGGACGCGCGGACACCTCGCCCGGCCCGGCCCCGGGGGCCTACGGCCCCTTGCCCGACCGTTCCGTCCACATCCTGGGCACCGGTCTCGCCCACGCCCTCCGGGCCATCCACTCCGCCGGGCTCATCCACCGCGACCTCAAGCCGTCCAACATCCTGCTGACGATCGACGGCCCGCGCGTCATCGACTTCGGCATAGCCCGGGCGCTCGACACCGTCGCCGACGGCGGCCTCACCCGCACCGGCGCCCTGATCGGCTCGCCCGGTTTCATGTCGCCCGAGCAGGTGCGCGGCGAGCGCGTGACCACGGCGTGCGACGTGTTCTGCCTGGGAGCCGTGCTGGCGTACGCCTCGACCGGGCGGCTCCCGTTCGGCGCGGCGACCAGCGGAGTGCCCGCGCTGCTGTTCCGGATCGCGCAGGAGGACCCGGACCTGACCGGGGTGCCGGTCGATCTCGTGGAACTGATCCAGGACTGCCTGCGCAAGGACCCCGGCGCACGTCCGTCGACCGACGAGATCCTGGAGCGGCTGGACGAGGGCGACACCGCGGAACCCTGGCTGCCGGGCGCGCTCATCGCCCAACTCGGCCGCCACGCCGTCGGGCTGCTCGACTCGGAGGACCCGATGGACGCGGTGCCGGAGGAGGTGGTCCCGGAAGGCGCGGCGGACGCGGCCCCGGAGGGGGCCCCACCGGCAGACGCCGTCCCGGGCGCACACGCAGACGCGGCCCCGGACGCACCCGCGGACGCGGTTCCGAGTGACGCGGTTCCGAGTGACGCCGCCCCCGACGACGCCGTTGCGACGCCCGCGCCCCCGCGGGACGCGACCCCGGACCCAGCACGCGCACCGGCCCCAGCGCCCGTCGTAACCGCGCCCTCGGCACCCCCCGCAGCCGACGCCGCCCACGGTCTCCCCACCATGGTGGAGCCCTCCACGTCCCCCACAACCACCACCCGCCTCAGGCTCCCCACGCCCCCAACCTCGCCGGCCCAACCTCCGCCGTCCGGGCCGCCCTCCCCCGCGTACGGCTATCCGCAGCAGCCCGCCCAGCCGTACGCCGGCCAGGGCTACGGCATTCCGCAGCAGCCGGCCCCCCACCAGGGATACGGCGTTCCGCAACAGCCGGCCCCCCACCAGGGATACGCCTACGGCTACCCGCAGCAGCCCGGCTTCGGGCCCACACCGCCGTACGGCCCGCAGCACCCGGCCGGCGCCCAGCCGCCCGCCGCCGCCCGCCGCAGCGCCGGCTCGACCATCGCCCTCGTGGTCATCGCGGTGCTCGTCGCCCTCGGAGCGGGCGGATCCGTCTACGCGCTCATGAACGACCACGGCGCGCACACCACGGCCTCCCCCACCCGTCCGGCCGACCCCTCCCCGACCGGCGGGGCGTCCCACTCGC
Source organism: Streptomyces sp. A0642 (assembly GCF_004795105.1). Classification (GTDB taxonomy): domain Bacteria; phylum Actinomycetota; class Actinomycetes; order Streptomycetales; family Streptomycetaceae; genus Streptomyces. The sequence continues at coordinate 203,868 of NZ_SSBL01000005.1, forward strand.
CTTCGCAGAACGGGACCCAGGGTTCCACGCCCGGACCGGACGACAAGGACAGCGACGAGGGACAGGGCGACGACGGCCCCATCCCCGAGGCCTATCTGGGCACCTGGTCCGGCAGCATCGACGGTGCCGCCGGCCACTCCACCCGCGAACTCGTCATCCGTCAGGGCGAGGTGGGCGACGCCGTCCTCACCCTCACCGCCGAAGGCCCCCTCGACACCGGCGGCACCTACCGCTGCGTCTTCCAGGCGGACCTCGCCACCGAACCGTCCGACGGCGGGCCGGTCAGCATCGGCCCGTCCACGGTGACGGAGGGCGAACCGATGACGTCCTGCACCCCGGGCAGCTCCACCACCCTCACGCTGCTCCCCGACGGGACCCTGAGCCGCACGAACACGGACTCCGGCGAGAAGCTCACGTACACGAAGTCCGGCTGAACAGGCCTTCCCGCGCGCCGGGTTGCCCTCCACGTGCGCGGTCCGGGCCGCTCGGCGCCGTATCTGTGCGCGCTGTGAAGGTCATGCCCTACGCTGCGACCCTGGGCCGCGCCCCGCTCACGTCTCCGGGTGCCACGCGGCCCCTTCACCGTGGGGGTACTTCCATCTTGCGTACGCGCAGAATCTCCACCGCGACCTCGCTCGCGGTCCTCTTCAGCTCAGTGGTACTGGTCGGCGGTGCGGCGAACCCGGCCGCCGCCGACTCCAGCAGAAACCTTCCTGCGGCATCCGTCGGTGACATCCTCGCCGACGGCGTGCACAAGCGCGTGTTCATCAGCGACCCGTCCCGCGGCAACGTCCTCGTCACCGACTACAACGGTGCGCTCGTCGCCACGCTGGGCTCGCTGCCCGGCGTGACCGGACTCGAACTGTCCGCCGACTCGGGCACGCTGTACGCCGCCGTCCCGGGCGCGGACGCCATCGTCACGATCGACACGGCGACGCTCAGGGAGTCCGCCCGGTACGCCACCGGCACGGACACCGACCCGAAGTACCCGGCGCTCGCGGGCGGGAGGCTCTGGTTCGGGTACGGCACGGCCGGCTCGGGCCACATCGGTTCGCTCGACCTGGCCGGCCCGGAGCCGGTCGTGACGCTGGACCCGGAGACGAGCAGCACCTGGTACGCGGCGCCGACCCTGGTCTCCGCTCCCGGCGCACCCGGTCTGCTGGCCGCCGGTATCGAGGGCCAGAGCCCGACGGAGCTGGCCGTGTACGACGTGGCCTCGGGCACCGCCACGCAGACCGCGCGCACGTCCACCGACGGGGGCAATCTGAGCGACCTCGCGCTCAGCCCGGACGGCCGGCAGCTCGTGGTGGCCAGCGGGTATCCGTACCACCACCAGGCCTATCGGACCTCGGACCTGGCGCCCGACATCTCGTACCCGTCCGACGCGTACCCCAACGCCGTCGACATCGCGCCGAACGGCATGGTCGCCGCCGGCATCATGGGCTGGTACGAGCCGGACGTCTACGTCTACAAGCCGGGCGTGACCGCCAAGCCCGTGCGGACGTACGACTTCCCCAACACCGGATACTCCAGCGGTTCGGACACCCTGGACCCGGCCGGTCTGGCCTGGGCACCGGACACCAGCCGGCTCTTCGCCCTCACCGTGAACAGCTACGGAACCCGCTCGCTGCGGGTGCTCACCGACCCGGTGAGGTCGGTCAGCACGGTCACGGTCAGCGCCCCGGCGAAGGCGACACGCGCCAAGAAGCTGACGGTCACCGGCAAGGTGGCCTCCAACGGCGCGTTCGCCGCGGGCGCCAGGGCCTCGGTCACGCGGACCGACATCGAGTCCCCCAAGGGCAAGGCACTGGCCGCGGTGCCGCTGAAACCGAACGGCACGTTCTCCTTCGCCGACACCCCGCCCGCGGGTGGCACGGTCACGTACAAGGTGTCCTACGCGGGCGACGCGACCCACTCCCCGGGGTCGGGCAGCGACAAGGTCGCCGTCTCCCGTGCGGCCACCTCGCTGACCCTGAACCACAACAAGTCGCTGTACGCCTACGGCGCCCACGTCTCGTTCACCGCCCACCTCGGCCGGACGTACAAGAACCGCACCGTCGAGCTGTGGGTCGACCCGTTCGGCGCGGACAAGCCGAAGAGGCTGGCGAGGACCGGCAAGGTCGACTCCAAGGGGAACCTGTCGACCACGGTCGTCATGACCCGGGACGCGACCGTCACCGCCGTCTTCAAGGGTGACGGCCGGTACGCGTCCAGGAAGGTCACGTCCACGGCATACGCCAAGGTGAAGGTCTCGACCTCCGTCTCCAAGCAGTACAAGACGGCCCGGATCGGCTCCACCCCGTACGCGTACTTCCACAAGAAGACCGACCCGGCCTTCACCACGACGATGAGTTACCTCAAGAACCGTTCGTACCGCCTCTCACTGGAGGTCTACTACGCGGGCAAGTGGTACGACGCCGGCTCGCAGTACTTCAAGCTCGGCACCAAGGGGAAGTCGATCGTGACGCTGACCGGCACCCACGAGACGGGCTACCGCATGCGTGTCCGTGCCTCGTACGTGAACGGCTCCTCGGGCGACAGCGTGAACTCGACCACCCACGGCGCCTGGAAGTACTTCTACTTCACCAAGTAGCCGGGCAGACGGAACAGTCAGGCGGGGTGGGTGCGGACGGGGCGCGAACAGCCCGGCCCGTACCCGCCCCGCACCCGCGCCTAGACCAGTGGCTTGACCGACATGAGCAGGTGCTGGTGGACGGGCTCCGCCGTGCCCGCCGCCTCCGCCCGGTCCGCGTGTCCCGTGACCATGGCGCGCTGTCCGGGCCCCATCAGCAGGAACCGGACGACCGGGGTGTCGAAGGAGGCCAGCGCGTCCATCAGGTACGAGGGTTTGAAGGCGACCGTCAGCTCCTCGGTCCCTCTCAGTTCGGCAGGCAGCCGCTGGGTCGCCACATCGTCCTCGTAACCCGCCTGGAGCAGCACCGAGCCCGAGCCGAAGGCGAGTTGGAGCGGGGTGTCGCCGTCCGCCACCACCGAGACCCTCTTCACGGCCTCGACCAGGGGCGCAAGGTCGGTCACCGCCGTGACCGGGTCGGACAGCGCGAACAGCTTGTCGTGGCGCGGCAGTCTGCCGTCCAGGAGCCGGACGGTGGTGCGCATGCCGTCCCGCTCGAAACCGGCCGAACCGCTGTCGAGGGCCAGCCGGACCGGACCGGAGCGGCCGAAGGAGCGGGCGATCTCGGTGAGCCGGCGGGCCGAGACGACGACATCCGCCGAGACGTCCCCCGCGGCCGGCTTCCAGGTGAGCCGGCGGACCGCGAAGCGGTAGCGGTCCGTGGCCGCCAGCGTCATCCGGTCCCCGTCGAGCCCGAGCCGTATCCCCGTGAGCGTGGGCAGGGTGTCGTCCCGGCCCGCCGCCACCGTCACGTCGGCGACGGCCGCCGCGAACTCCTCGGCGTCCACCGCGCCGAGGACCTCCGGCAGCGGCGGCAGCGCCGGGTAGTCGTCGAGGGGCAGTACCGACAGGCCGAATCCGGCGCCGCTGCCCGTCACCGTGAACCGGGATCCCTCGACCGCGCACTCCACCGCCCCCTCGGGCAGCACCCGGCACACGTCCAGCAGCCGGCGGCCCATGACCAGCACCTTGCCCGGCCGCACGGTCCCGGCCGGCACCTCGATGCGGGCGGACGCCTCGTAGTCCAGACCGGAGATGCGGAGCACGCCGTCCGCCGCCTCCAGCAGCAGCCCGCCCAGCACGGGAACGGGGGACCTCGTCGGGAGCACCCGGGCCGCCCAGGCCACGGCGTCCGTCAACTCGCCGCGTTCGATCCGGAATTCCATGGTGGGGACCTCTCCTCGTGCGCCGGCCGTCTCCGGTCTCCGACGCTACGGGTCACCACTGACAACGGGGCGGGCCGACGGCCCGCCCCTGTCACCGCAAGAGAAGCGCGGCTGCGGCGACAGCGGCCACCCCCGTGAGCCGATGCCGTCGTCCCCCCGTACCTCTCCCCCGAAAGGCCCGCAACCGCGTTCGGACTCTAGGTTGCGGGGGAGGTGAGGAAAAGCTTCAGTTCGCACGGTGTGGGCGGGCGGGGGTATCAGGGCGCACAGCGGAACCGGTACGCTGCACTCCGCTTTTTTGGCGGGATCGGGCCATCGGGCCATCGTGGAATCTTCGGCAGGAGCAGGGACATTACGGCGGGAGCGGCGAACGGGAGTGGCGGCGGCACGCAGGCGCGCAGGCGGGCGGACGCGCGGGCGGACGACGTCCTGCGGATGCACGGTCTCGCCCGCTCCGGCGGTTCGCGGGAGCTGCTGCGCTGGCTGTCGGGACGTGCGGACGGCTGGGCGGGGCTGCTCGGCGGCGACGGCACCGTGCTGCACGGCGTCGCCCGGCCTCCCGGCCCCTCGGGCTCCGGGCCTGCCATCCTCGCGTCCCCGTCCCCCGGGGGTGCCGGCCCGGCCACCCTCGCGGCCCGGTGCGCCAGGGAACTGACCGCGCTCGGCGCCCGCTCCTCCTCCTTCGACAAGGGCGCGCACACCGCCCTGCTGTACTCCCTGGACACGCCGCCGGACGTTCCCGCGCCGGTGCTCGCCGTCGTCGGCCGGCGCCCGCTGCCCGACGGGCTGTCCACGCTCCTCGCCGACGCGGCCCTCCCGCTGGCCATGTGCTGGGCGGCCGAGAGCGTCGAACGCAAGCGCCGCCGCGTCGACCTGGCGGAGTCACGCGGCCGGGAAGCGGTGCTGCACCTGCTGATGACCGGCCAGTTGTCGATCGCGCACCAGGTCGCGGGCGCCCTGAAGCCCAGCCTGCCGGACCCGGTCCGGGTCTGCGTCGTCGAGTGCGCGGGCCCCGACCGGGCGGAGGCGGCCCGGATCTGCGCGGACCTCGCCGGCGGCCGCTCCTGGATCGTGCGGTGCCCGGTGTACGCACGCCACCTGATCCTCGTCGTGCCCGCCGAAGCAGGTCTGGCGGACGGGCGGCTCGGCTCCCGGGTCGCCTCCGTGGTGGAAGGCTGCGTCGTGGGCACCAGCGACGACGTGCCGCTGGCCGATACGGCGACGGCGTACCGCCAGGCGTTCCACGCCCTCGCCGTCGCACGCGGACTGCCGGAGCGTCACGCCCGGTTCGGCTCCGCTCCCGAACTCGCCCTGGTGGCCGGAGCCGAGGGCGCCCGGTGGGCGGACGCGCTGCTCGCCCCGCTGCTGGCCCATCTGCCGCGGCGCGGCCAGGACCCGGGCAGCCAGGAGCTCACGGCGACCCTCGCCTCATGGCTGGCGTTCTCCTCCCACGCGACCGATCATCTGAAGATCCACCGCAACACCCTGGCCGCGCGGCTGCGGCTGATCGGCGAGCTGCTCGGCAGGGACCTGCACACGGTCGCCGACCAGGCCGCGCTGGACCTGGCGCTGCGTATCCGCGCCACGCCCGCCCTGCCCCGGCCGGCCGACGCCCCTTCGACGCCCGCGTACGCACTGGACGCAATCCTGCGCCTGCCGGCGGTCCGCTCCTGGGCGGTGCAGCAACTGCGTCCGCTCGGCGACCCGGAGGCGGCCCGGGGCCCTTCGGATCCGCACACCACCCTGCGCACCTGGCTGGAACACGAGGCCCAGCTCGGCCCGGCCGCCGCGGCGCTGGACATCTCGGTACCCGGGATGCGCAAGCGGCTGACCCGGCTGGAGACCGTCCTCCAGCGCTCACTCCTGCGGGCGCCCAGCGCCCGCTACGACCTGTGGCTGGCGTTCCGGGCGCTGGACCTGGCGAACGGCGCATAGCCGGTGCGGGGGCGCGCCGGGCCCGAGGCCCCGCGCACCCCCGCACCCCGGAGTCCGGCCGGTCAGCAGCTGAGGTGGGTACCGGGCGTGGTGCCCAGGATCTGCACGAAGGCCTGGTACTTGTCGATCCGGCTCTGGACCTGGGCGGGGTTGCCGCCGTTGCATTCCAGCGAGCCGTTGATGGAGCGGATCGTCTCGCCGAATCCCGCGCCGTTCACCATGGCGCTGTGGGCCGTCATGGTGCCGGGGCCGTTCTGGGTGTTCCAGTACCAGAGGCCGGTCTTCCAGGCCACGGACGCGTCCTGCTCCACCAGGTAGGGGTTGGCGAGCAGGTTGATGCCCAGCGCGTCACCGGCGGCCTTGTAGTTGAAGTTCCAGCTGAGCTGGATCGGACCGCGGCCGTAGTAGGCGGACTGGCCCGCGGGGCAGCCGTAGGACTGACTGGTGTCGCAGTAGTGCGGGTAGTTGGCGGTGTTCTGCTCGACCACGTACACGAGGCCGCCCGTCTCATGACTGACGTTGGCGAGGAAGGCCGCGGCCTCCTGCTTCTTCACCGTGTCGCTGCCGGTGTTGGCGAAGCCCGGATAGGCGCTCAGGGCGGCGGTCAGCCCGCTGTACGTGTAGAAGGAACTGCGGCCCGGGAACATCTGGTTGAACTGCGCCTCGCTGACGACGAAGCCGGTGGACGAGCCGGGACCGCCCGGGTCCGTACCGCCTCCGCAGCTGCCCTGGTCGGCCCAGACCTCGGAACTGCCGGGCTTCTCGTTCTGGGTCCACCACCTGGCGGTCCAGTTGTGGCCGTTGTACGAGGCGGCGCCACCGCCCGTGTAGACGGAGGAGGAGTTCCATGCGGCCGCGCACGCGGCCGCCGAGGCGGTGGTGGCGGGGAGGATGACGACCGTCGCGACGACCGCGACCAGCGCGGCGAGCAGGCCCATGACGCGTTTGATCATGTGAGCACTCCTTCGGCGCGGCGCGCCGAGCTCATCGGCGCGCCGCCATGGGGGGTGCCGCCACTCAAGCGGTGTTGGTCTGGACCTGTCAAGGTCTGGACCAATCACTCCTCGCTGGAACAACGGGCGAACACCTGGCGACAGGACCGGGGACTCGCCGCCGCCGGACTCCCGTGGTGCATACGGTGACCCGCACTCGTACAGACGACCGGCAGCCGAGGGGGAACGGGCCGTGGAGTGGTTCAGCGCCGAGAACATCGTGGCGGTGTTCACCGCCGTGCTGGGCGTCCTCGCCTCCGTGGGCGTGCTCTGGTACGAACGCCGGGTGCCGCGCCGCAAGCGCATCGGCTACCGCGTGCAGATGGACACGCCGATCGGCAGCGACGCCGGCCGGGCGCGGGCCAACGTGCGCCTCGGCCTCTTCGACGAGACCCCGGACATGGCGGACGCCACCCTGGTCCTGCTGCGCATCGAGAACGACGGCTCGCAGTCCGTCGACCGCGGCGACTACACCGGACCGGACGGACAGCTCCACGGGCTCGTCGTCGAGTTCACCGAACGCAGGGTGCGGGGCGTCGCCGTCACCCACTCCCCCGGCGCCGACCACCTCATGGACCACTTCACCCCGTCCGAGGGGCTCCGCGGCAGCGGGTCCCTGATCCGGCTGCCGCGCGTCCCGCTCAACCGGGGCGAGCACTTCAAACTCCTGGTCCTGCTCACCGGTTCCCCCGTGGGCAGCCCCGTCCGCATCACCGGCGGCATCCGGGACGGCGAGGTGTGGCCGAACACCGCGGCGCGCCCGGACGACAAGCCGCCGCTGTTCGGCCGGGCCGCCCGGTCCATCACCGTGGCCCTGACCGTCTGCGTCGTCACGCTCGCCTCCATCATCCTGGTGCGGGACGACACCCGGCCCCCGATCGGCTGCGCCCGCGGCGAGCTGACCGTGACCGGCTCCACCGCCTTCGAGCCCGTCCTGGACGAACTCGCCGAGAAGTACGCCAAGGCGTGCGAGGGGGCCACCATCACGGTGGACCCGCACGGCAGCACCGCCGGAATCAGGGAACTGGCGCGGCGGGGCCCCGAGGCCGGGAAGTCGGGCTCGCCCGCCCTCGTGGCCCTCTCCGACGGCCCGAAGCCGAGCGGCTTCCCGCAGCTGCGCGCGAACCGCGTCGCGGTCTCGCTCTTCCGACTCGTCGTCAACGACGAGGTCCCGCTGAAGAACCTCACCCTCGACGCGGTCCGCGCCCTCTACCGGGGCGACGTCCGCAACTGGAAACAGCTCGGCGGCCCCGACCTGCCCGTCCTCCTCGTCAGCCGGGACGCCAACTCCGGCACCCGGGAGGTCTTCCAGCGTCGCGTCCTGGGCCGCAACGAACCCGCCCAGTCCTCCCGCGACTGCACCACGAAGGACGACCCGCAGGCCCCCGTCGTCCGCTGCGAACTCGACTCCACCGACCAGGTCCTGGCCGAGGTGGGAAGGCTCGACGGCGCGATCGGCTACAGCGAACTGCGTACCGCACCAAACCCGCCGGCGCGCACCAGCTCGCCATCGACGGCGCGGCCCCGTCCGCCGACACGATCGGCACGAGCAGCTATCCGTACCGGGAGATCGAGTACGCGTACACGTACGGCAGCCCGCCCGCCGACTCGCTGGCCTCCGGCTTCCTGGCCTACCTGAGCCGGGGCAGCGGGCAGGACGTCGTCCGCACCCACGGCCATCTGCCGTGCGCGACGCCGGAGGGGCTGCGGATCTGCGGGGAGGACTGAGGGCGGACATGCCGGAGGGCCGGGGCGACGGTGCCGCCCCGGCCCTCCTCCGTTCCCGTACGCCTACAGGAAGGAGTTGATCTCGATGGTCTCGGTGCGGCCGGGGCCGACACCGATCGCGGAGATCGGGGCGCCGGACATCTCCTCCAGCGCCTTCACGTACGCCTGCGCGTTCTTCGGCAGGTCACCGAAGGTCTTCGCCTTGGTGATGTCCTCGGACCAGCCCGGCAGCATCTCGTAGATGGGCTTGGCGTGGTGGAAGTCGGTCTGGTTGTACGGGAGCTCCTCGACGCGCTTGCCGTCGATCTCGTACGCCACGCAGACCGGGATCTGCTCCCAGCCGGTGAGGACGTCCAGCTTGGTGAGGAAGAAGTCGGTCAGGCCGTTGACCCGGGTCGCGTACCGCGCGATCGGGGCGTCGAACCAGCCGCAGCGGCGGTCACGGCCGGTGGTGACACCGCGCTCGCCACCGATCCTGCGCAGCGCCTCGCCGTCCTCGTCGAGCAGCTCCGTGGGGAACGGACCGGCGCCGACGCGGGTGGTGTAGGCCTTGAGGATGCCGATGACCCGGCTGATCTTCGTCGGGCCCACGCCGGCACCGGTGCAGGCGCCGCCCGCGGTCGGGTTCGACGAGGTGACGAAGGGGTACGTGCCGTGGTCGACGTCGAGCAGCGTGCCCTGACCACCCTCGAAGAGGACGACCTTGCCCGCGTCGATGGCGTCGTTCAGGATGAGCGTCGTGTCGGCGACGTAGGGCTTGATCTGCTCCGCGTACTGGAGCATGTCCTCGACGACCTTGCCGGCCTCGATGGCGCGCCGGTTGAAGACCTTGGCCAGAAGCTGGTTCTTCTGCTCCAGGGCCGCCTCGACCTTCTGCTCCAGGATCGACTCGTCGTAGAGGTCCTGGACGCGGATGCCGACCCGGTTGATCTTGTCCGCGTACGTCGGGCCGATGCCGCGCCCGGTCGTACCGATCTTGCGCTTGCCGAGGAACCGTTCCGTCACCTTGTCGACCGTGACGTTGTACGGGGTGATCAAATGAGCGTTACCGCTGATCAGCAGCTTGGACGTGTCCACGCCGCGGTCGTTCAGCCCACTCAGCTCGGAGAGCAGGACCGCAGGGTCGACGACGACACCGTTACCGATGACCGGGGTACACCCCGGTGAAAGGATTCCGGAGGGGAGGAGGTGAAGTGCGTACTTCTGGTCACCGACCACCACCGTGTGGCCGGCATTGTTGCCGCCCTGGTAGCGCACCACATAGTCCACGGATCCACCGAGGAGGTCGGTGGCCTTCCCCTTGCCCTCGTCACCCCACTGAGCACCGAGCAGCACAAGTGCGGGCACAGGCGTACACCCCTTCCGGGCGGGGCATGTCCAAGGTCAGGGGGCGTACGTAAACGCCGTACATGCCGTACGACGTTGTACGGCACGGCCTGAACCGTCGAACCGGGTGCCCCGGAATAGACGAAGCCCCTGGCGCAATAGCGCAAGGGGCTCTTGCACCAAGATGCTACCCGAGGAAGGACCGAGGTGTCGGCTGCCCAGCCCCCCGGTAACGGTGCGCCCCATCTGCTGGTGGTGATCGATCCGGTCGCCCGCCGGACGGACGGCGAATCCGTCCGGATCGCCAAAGACGTGCTGAGCGCCGGTTCGCACGCCAAGATCTGCCTCCCGGACGGGCCCGCGGAGTTCGCCCGGGCCCTGTCCCGCAGGGGCGCCCGCAGGCCCGTGGTGATAGGCGACGACCGCGCGCTGCGGCGCGCGGTGGCCCTGCTCCACCGGGAGCGGGAACCAGCCACGAGCGCCGTTTCGCTCGTCCCGGTGGGGGCCGCGGCGGCGCTGGAACTCGCGCACTCGCTCGGCGTGCCGATGGGTGCGGTGGCGGCGGCGCGCGCGGCGCTGGACGGTGCGGTGCGACGGCTGGACCTCCTGGTCGACGACAGCGACGGCGTGGTCCTGGGCGCGCTGCGCATCCCGGCCCTCACCGGCGCCCCGGGCACGCAGCCGGACCGTACGGGCGTCACCGCCGTGTGGGACACCTGCCGCTCCCTGGTCCGCACCCTGGTGCGTCCCGCGCCCTCGGCGCCCGCCGGCCTCCCGGCCACGCACCGGCTGCGCGTCGAGGCGGACGGTGTCGTGCTGAACGATCTGGGCCGGCCGGTCGAATCGGTGACGGTGACCTCGGGATTCGGCGACGGCGGCATCGCCGAGGTGACGATCCGGGCCCCGGGCGGCGCCCCCGTCACCACGGAGGCCAAGGCCGTCACGGTCTCCGGCGCGGACTTCCGCTATCGGGCGGACATCCAGGTGGGCGGCCCCGTGCGGACCCGGACGTGGACGGTACGGGCGGGGGCGTGGGGGCTGATGCTGCCGGTGCCGGAGGGATAGCCCGGAGTCCGGCTGGGACGGGGTCGCGATCCCGTCGGGGCTGCGGGCCGGTGGGGCTGCGGGCCCTGGGGGTGCCGGGCCAGGCGGCCTGCGAGGCCTCCGGGGCGCGGGATGCCGTCAGGCGTCGCGCAGGCGGCGTCGCGAGGGTTTCGGGTCGTGGGATGCCGTCGTGCAGGCGGCGTGGAAGGCCTCCGGCTCGCAGGATGCCGTCAGGCGTCCCTGGAGTCCTCGGCCACCGTCAGATCGAGGGTTCTGCGGTGTTCCTCCCAGCGGTCCATCATCGCGCCCAGCTCCGACTGCATGAACTCGAAGAACGCCGCCGTCTCGGCGATCCGGGCGCCCGCGGGGGTGTGCTCCCCCAGTGTGCGCGCACCCTCCCTGAGGGTCTGCTCCCAACGGGTGAGCACCCGGTCCCTGCTGGCGAACGTGGTGTACCAGATCTCGTTGTGCAGGCGGTAGCGGTCACGGCGTGAGCCGGGTTCGCGTTCGCGGCCGACCATGCTGACCTGGGTGAGGTAGTTGATCGCGCCGGAGACCGCGGCGGGGCTGATCCGCAGGGCCAGGGCGAGCTCGGCCGAGGTCATCGAGGCGTCGTCATCGGCGAGCAGCGCGGCGAAGACGCGGGAGGCCATCCGCTGCATGCCCGCCTCGGTCATCTCGGACGCGAACCGCTCGACGAACCGCGAGACCGCCTCGGCGTCGCGGTCCTCGCGCTCCGCGGCCGCGCCCTTCGGCTCGCGTGTGTCTGCGGTTTCGCTGCTCATCGACCCGTCGTCCCTCCGATGTTCCCGGCTCCTGTCACCCGTACTGAGTTTATACGCTTCCTTAACTTCACAAGTTTGTGAACGTAGCGTACGTTCGAAATCATGACGAAGGCAATCACCGTGGCCGGACTGCACAAGTCGTTCGGCCGGACACGCGCGCTGGACGGGCTCGACCTGACCGTCGAGTCCGGTGAGGTGCACGGTTTCCTCGGACCGAACGGATCGGGGAAGTCCACCGCCATTCGCGTCCTGCTGGGCCTGCTGCGGGCCGATGCCGGCGCCGCTCAGCTGCTCGGACGCGACCCCTGGCGGGAGGCGGTCGAGCTGCACCGACGCGTGGCGTACGTCCCCGGGGACGTCACGCTGTGGCGCAACCTCTCGGGCGGCGAGGTCATCGATCTGTACGGGAGGCTGCGCGGCGGACTCGACGAAGCCAGGCGCGCGGACCTCGTCGAGCGGTTCGAGTTCGACCCGACGAAGAAGGGACGGACGTACTCGAAGGGCAATCGGCAGAAGGTGGCCCTGATCGCCGCGTTCGCCTCGCATGTGGACCTGCTGATCCTTGACGAACCGACCAGCGGGCTCGACCCGCTGATGGAGGAGGTCTTCCAGAGCTGCGTCGTCGAAGCTCGCGACCGGGGGCGGACGGTGTTGCTCTCCAGCCACATCCTCAGCGAGGTCGAGTCGCTCTGCGACCGGGTCAGCATCATCCGGCAGGGCCGGACGGTGGAGACCGGCTCGCTGGCGGGCATGCGCCATCTGACGCGTACGAACATCACCGCCGAGCTGGCGGACTCTCCCGAGGGGCTGGCGCGGCTGCCCGGGGTCCACGCCCTGGATATCCGGGGGCTTCAGGTCTCGCTCCAGGTCGACACGGACAAGCTGGACGCCGTCCTCAAGTCGCTCTCCGCGTCCGGAGTCCGGTCCCTGACCAGCACACCGCCCACCCTGGAGCAGATCTTCCTCCGGCACTACGCGACGGACGCGGAGCAGGGCGCCGGGCAGAGCGCGAAGGCGGGGCCGCGATGACTGCCGTGACCATGACCGCGACGGCCGGCGCGGGCCGGCAGGCCGGCACCGGAGAGCTCGCGGGGACCTGGCCCCTGCTGAGGCTCGCCCTGCGGCGCGACCGGGTCGTCCTGCCCCTGTGGGTGCTCGTGCTCGGCGGGTCGTTCTCCTCCGTCGGGCAGTCCATCGCCTCGCTCTACGACACGCCCGCCCAGCGCGCCGCACTCGCCGCTTCGATGAACGGCAACAGCTCGTTGCGCGCGATGTACGGTCCCGTGTTCGGCGACTCCGTCGGCGCGCTCGTCAGCTGGCGCATGATCGCCTTCGGTGCCGCGCTGGCCGCGGTGATGAGCCTGGTCGTCGTCGTGCGCCACACCCGCGAAGAAGAGGAGACCGGCCGTCAGGAGATGCTCTCCTCCGCGATGGTGGGGCGCCGCGCACCGCTCACCGCCGCGCTGCTCGCCGCCCTGATCGCCAACGCCGCGCTGGGGCTGGTGATCGTGGCCGGCATGGCCGGCTCGGGGGCGGGCGGGTCCGGGGCGGTGGCGCTCGCCGCGGCCGTCGCGGGTGTCGGTGCGCTGTTCGCGTGCACCGCCGCGATCGCCGCGCAGTTCACCGAGAACGCGCGGCTCGCGAAGGGACTGACGGCAGCCGTGATCGGCGCCGCGTTCGTCCTGAAGGCTGCGGGCGACTCAGCGACGGACGACGGCTCCTCGGTCCTCACCTGGCTCTCCCCTCTCGGCTGGGCGGAGAACGCCAGGCCGTACGCCGACGAGCGCTGGTGGGTCCTCCTCGCGATCGTCGGCGCCGTGGCCGTGCAGTGCGCCGTGGCATACGCCCTGGCCGGGCGCCGCGATGTCGGCATGAGCTTCCTGGCGACGCGGCCGGGACCCGCGCGCGGCCGGATCTCCACCGCCGTCGGCCTCGCGGTGCGCCTCCAACGCGGTGCGCTCCTGGGATGGACGGCTTCGTTCGCCGCGGTGGGCGTCGTCTTCGGCGGGCTGACGGGCGGCGCGGCGGATCTCGTCGGGGACAACGAGAAGACGAGGGAGATCTTCGAGCGGATGGGCGGTCAGTCCGGCCTGACCGACGCCTTCCTCGCCGCCATGGTCTCCGTGCTGGGCACGGTGGCGGCGCTGTACATCGTGTCGTCGGTGCTGCGGCTGCACGGCGAGGAGACCGCCGGCCGCGCCGAACCGGTGCTCGCGGGCGGGGTCGGCCGGGTGAGCTGGGCCGCCGGTCATCTGCTCCTGGCCTTCGGTGGCGCGGCCCTGATCATGACGGTCGGCGGCCTCGGTCTGGCGGCGGGATACGGCCACCAGCTCCCCGCCGTCCTGGGCGCCGCGCTCGTACAGCTGCCCGCCGTCTGGCTGCTGGGCGGGGTGACGGTCCTGCTGTACGGGGTGCTGCCGAAGGCTGCGGCAGCCGGCTGGGGGCTGGTCGGGGTCTGCCTGGCCCTGGGCTGGATAGGCCCGGCCCTGGATCTGCCGCAGCCGGTGATGGACGTGTCGCCGTTCACGCACCTGCCCAGGCTGCCGGGGGCCGCGGCGATGGAGTGGGGACCGGTGGCGCTGCTCACCACGGCCGCGGTGGCGCTGGTGGCGGGCGGCCTGGTGGCGCTCCGACGGCGCGACATGCTGACCTGAGGCCTCACCATCGAGGGGCGGGGCGGCGGGTGACGGGGCGGCCGGTGACGGGGGCGGCAAGGCGGGGGCCGAGGAAAGGCGGAGGCCGAGGAGAGGCGGAGGCCGTGGAGAGGCGGGGGCGGCGCCCCGCCCCGGGTCAGAGCTCGACCCGCAGCTCCTTCACGCCCCTGATCACATACCCCGGGTTCCATTCCGGTTCTTCGACCAGTCGCATGCCCGGCGCCTTGCGCAGCAACTCACCGAAGGACGACGCCAGTTCAAGCCGGGCCAGGGGTGCCCCGAGGCAGAAGTGGATGCCCGCGCCGAAGGTGATGTGCGGGTTCTCCCGCCGGGAGAGATCCAGGGTGTCCGGGTCCGCGAAGCGGGCAGGGTCGCGGTTGGCCGAGCCGAAGAGCAGGGCCACCTCCGAGCCCCGCGGAATGACCGTGCCGTCGATCTCGATGTCGTCGAGTACCCAGCGTTCGAACATCTGCAACGGGGTGTCGTAGCGCATGAGCTCCTCCACCGCGGTGGGCAGCAGGGCGGGGCCCGCCCGCAGCGCGGCCAGCTGCTCCGGATGCCGAAACAGCGTCCACCAGCCGTTCACGGTGGTGTTGACGGTCGCCTCGTGTCCCGCGTTCAGCAGCAGGACACAGGTGGAGACCATCTCCTGTTCGGTCAGCCGCTCGCCCTCGTCGTGGGCGGCGATGAGCGCGGAGATCAGATCCGTACCCGGGTTCCCGCGCCGTTCGGCGATCAGCTCGCGCAGATAGGCGGAGAAGTCGAGGGACGCCTGGACGGCGGCGCGGGCTGTCTCCTCGGACGGGTTGAGCTCGTACATGCCGCAGATCGCCGCCGACCAGGGTCGCAGCGGCGCACGGTCGGACTCCGGGATGCCGAGCATCTCGGCGATCACGGCGACCGGCAGCGGCTCGGCGACCGCCGTGAGCAGGTCGCCGCCGCCCTGCGCGACGAAGTCGTCGACGAGCCGGGCGGCCAGCCGCTGGACCGTCGGGACGAGCTGTTCGACGGTGCGCGGGGTGAACGCCTTGGAGACGAGCCTCCGGATCCGCGTGTGGTCCGGCGGTTCGAGGTCCAGCAGCCCCTGCCCGTTGAGCGTCTCGAACGGCTCGTGCGCGGCAGGCGGCGGCGTCCGGCCGAACTCCTCGTGCGTGAAACGGTGCAGATACGTCCGGCCCAGCCGCCGGTCGCGCAGCAGGGCCGACACATCCGCGTGGTGCGGGACGAGCCACTGGTCGGTGGGCTCGAAGTAATGCGCCCGGCCGGTGGCACGCAGCTCGGCATAGGCCGGGTACGGGTCGGCGACGAACGCCGCCGACCAGGGATCGAACGGGGCGGCGGAGCCGGATCCGGAACGCATGGGCTGGTCCATGGACCGACGCTAACCGGCGACTCCTGCCCGATCCAGCCCCCCGCCCGGCCGCCCCCTGGTCCGGAACTGGTACGGCCGCTCCCACCCGAAGCCCCTGCCAACCGCACCTGGCCCGGAGCCATACTGACCGCCCCCCGGCCCGGAGCCGATACCGGCCACCGATACCGGCTGCCTCTGCCTCTGCCCCCGGAGCCGGTGCTGACCGCCCCTGCCCCGGAGCCGACGCCGATCCCCCGGAGCCGATGCCGATGCCCGCCACCGGTACCGGCCATCCCCTGCCCCCGTCGGCCAGGGGCTCTTCGCACAGGCGCCCGCCTGCTCGAAGCGGCCCGCGGGGCGCCCTCCCCCGCCTGCGTCAGGACGGTGTGACCAGCCGGGCCTCGTAGGCGAAGACGGCGGCCTGGGTGCGGTCGCGCAGGCCCAGCTTCACCAGGATGCGGCTCACATGCGTCTTGATCGTGGACTCGGCCACCACCAGGTGCGAGGCGATCTCGGCGTTCGACAGACCCTGGGCGATCAGCACGAGCACCTCCGTCTCGCGCTCCGTGAGCTCCCCGATCTGGGCGAGGGCGGGCGGTCGCGGAGCCGCCGCGAGCTTGGAGAACTCAGTGATCAGGCGCCGGGTGACAGTGGGGGCCAGCAACGCCTCGCCGGAGGCCACCACCCGTACGCCCTCCGCGAGTTGCCGGGCCGAGGCGTCCTTGAGGAGGAAGCCGGACGCCCCGGCGCGCAGCGCCTGGTAGACGTACTCGTCGAGATCGAAGGTGGTCAGCACCAGCACCTTCGCGTCCGCGTCGGCGGCGACGATCTCGCGGGTCGCCTCGATGCCGTTGAGCTCCGGCATCCGGATGTCCATGAGCACCACGTCGGGCCGGAGCGCCGCGACCTGGGCGACGGCCTCCCGCCCGTTGACGGCCTCCCCGACGACCTCGATGCCCGGCATCGCGTTGAGCAGGACCGAGAAGCCCTCGCGGACCATCATCTGGTCGTCGACGATCAACACCCGGATGGGGACCGCCGGGGCCGTCATGACTGCTCCGCGGCAGGCGCGTCGGCCGGAGCCGCCTGGACGGGGATGAACGCGGTGACCTCGTATCCGCCCTCCGGAGTGGTCTCGGCCGTCATCTCGCCGTTCAGCATGGCCACCCGCTCCCGCATGCCCGTGATCCCGTGTCCGGCGCCCGGCGAGGGCTTCACCGGCCCGGTCGGCGGACCGTTGACGACGCGCAGCCCGAGTCCGCCCAGCACATAGCCGATCTCGACCTTGGCGGTGGCGCCCGGTGCGTGCCGCAGGCTGTTGCTGAGGGCTTCCTGGATGATCCGGTACGCCGAGAGCTCGACGCCCTGCGGCAGCGGCCGCACCGCGCCGGTCACGGTCTTCTCCGTCGGCAGTCCCGCCTCGCCGACGTTGGCGAGGAGCCCGTCGAGCTCGGCGAGAGTGGGCTGCGGGGCGTCCGGCGCCTCGTAGTCCTCGGCCCGTACGACGCCGAGGACCCGGCGCAGTTCGGTGAGGGCGGCGACGGCGTTCTCCCGGATGGTGACGAAGGCCTGTTCCAGTTCGGGCGGCGGGTTCTCCACCCGGTAGGGGGCGGCCTCCGCCTGGATCGCGACGACCGACATGTGATGGGCGACCACGTCGTGCAGTTCGCGGGCGATGGTGGTGCGCTCCTCCAGCAGAGTGCGCCGGTCGCGTTCGACGGCGGTGACGGTCCGCTGCACGGTGACCTCGCGCTCCGCCTCCCGCCGGATCTGCACCAGGCTCACCAGCAGCAGCGCGAACGCGGACACCACCGCCATGGCCGCGGTGGACCCCGCGAATTCCCACCCGGCGGCCTTCTCCACCAGCGTGCCGAACACCACGGTCAGGCCCCACATCCAGACCGCCGCGCGCGGCCGGGTCCGGGCCGCGACGACGATCAGCACCACCACGTGCGCGAAGAAGGCGCTCGGTCCCCACGGCCCGTCACCCCCGACGACCATGCTCACCGGGATGAGCCCCATCGACATCCAGAAGGCCCCGACCGGCCGGATCAGCGTCATGCCGACGCAGAGGGCGGGCAGCAGGCCCGACACGAGGACGCCGGCGTTCCCGGTACTGCCGAACCCCACCAGGAAGGCGAACAGCGCGGCCGCCAGGACGACCGCGTGCGGCGTCCACTCCGCGCGTGCCCGGAGCCGCTCCGGCAGCATCCGGGTCAGCACCCCGTCGGTCCGCATCGGCGGCAGCGGGCGGTAGGCGAAGGCGTCATGGATGAGGTCTTGGCGCAGGCCGCCTATCGCCCCTGCGGCGACCCGGAGCTCCGGGCTTCTGGTCTTGGTCTCGGTCACGCTTCCACGGTAGGGGGCGGTGCGCCCCGGGTCGTCAGCAGTGATGCGGATCCTGAACCGTCCATCGCAAGGACTACGCGCGTCCCCCTCGCCGCCCCCGGCACGTCCGCTCCGGGGGCGGCCGGGCCATTCCCTCAACCGTCCACCCACCGCACCCGCTCTACCAGGCCAGCTGGGCGATCTCCTCGGCCACCACCGCGCAGGCGTCGGCCGCCGGATCGATCAGCGGGAAGTGCCCGACGTCCGGGAGCAGCGTCAGCCCCACCGTCTCGCCCTCCTGTGCCGCCGCATCGACGAACGCCTCCGAGACGGCCTGCGGCACGGTCAGATCGGTGGTGCCCTGCACCACCGCCGTCGCGATGCCGGTGGGCAGCAGCAGGGCCGGGTCGGCGTGCGCACTCCGCTCGGCGAAGTCCTCCGCTCGCCCCAGGAACTGCCCGATCGCGCCGGAGCACACGTCCAGGCGAACGGCCGAGGCGAAGTCGGCGATCGGGGCGAGCGCGACCACGCCCCGCAGTGCGGGGGCCCGCGGCAGGCGCCACGGCGAGCCCTCGGGCAGGACGTGCCGGGCGGCGGCCCACAACGCCAGCTGGCCGCCCGCGGAGTGCCCGGTGACCACGGTCCGCCGGGCGTCCGCAGCGGGCATGTGCCGCGCCAGCAGCTCCGGGAGCGCGTCCATCGCCGCCGCGACGTCGTCGAAGGTCTCCGGCCAACGGCCGGCGACGGGGCCCGAACCCCGCTGCTGCGGGAGCTCGCTGCCGCGCCGGTACTCGACACTGGCGACGGCGAAGCCGCGGCGTGCCAGGAAGTCCGCGAACGGCGAGATGTGCAGCCGGTCGTACGGCGCCCGCCACGCCCCGCCGTGCAGGACGACCACGACGGGGGCACCGGCCCGTCCGTCGCGCGGCGCGTAGAAGTCGATCACCTGGTCCGGGTGGCTGCCGTAGGCGGCGGAGACATCGGGGGCGACCACCGGATGCGAGAACGCCGATTCGGTCTCGGCTGCGTCCTGATCACGCGCGGCAGAATCCGACATGCTGCTCCAACCGTCCCTGTGCCATGGCCAACTGCCTTGACCTGCGGGGACGGTATCAGTACGGGAGCATCCCTCTCTCCCGTGCGGGGGGTCCCGCCTCCCGCACGGCCGCGCCCGCCGAAGTACCCGCCTTTCCGGCGGCGGCGGAACCGGGAGATCGGCGGAGAAACCGGAGGAACCGGAGGAGCCGGTGGGAAGCCGGAGGGACCGGTGGGGCCCGGCGGGAAGCGGGAGGGACCGGAGGAGCCGGTGGGAAGCCGGAGGAGCCGGTGGGAAGCCGGAGGGACCGGTGGGGCCCGGCGGGGACCGGCGGGAAGCCGGAGGGACCCGGTGGGGACCGGCGTCGGCGTCCGGCGACCGGGGCGAGCCGGTCGCCGGACTGACCCGGCAGCCTACGCCGCCGGACCGCTCAACACGTCGGCGAGCACCCGCGCCGCACGTTCCGCGTCGGCGAACCCCACGTACAGCGGTGTGAAGCCGAACCGCAGCACATCCGGCCGCCGCAGGTCGCCGACGACACCACGGGCGATGAGCGCGCGCATCACGGGTTCGGCGTCCTCGCACCGCAGCGCGACCTGACTGCCGCGTTCCGCGTGCGCGGCCGGGGTGACCGAGGCGACCCGGCCCTCGGGGGCGTACGCGGTGACGCACTCCAGGAAGAAGTCCGTCAGCGCCAGTGACTTGGCCCGTACCGCGTCGATGCGCACTCCCTCCCAGACGTCGAGGGATGCCTCCAGGGCCAGCATGGACAGGATGTCGGGGGTGCCGACCCTGCCCCGCACCGCGCCGTCCGCGGGGGCGTACCCCGGCGTCATCGCGAACGGGTCGGCGTGCGACGTCCAGCCCGGCAGGGGCGAGTCGAAGGCCGCCTGATGCCGCTCGGCGACGTACAGGTACGCGGGCGCCCCGGGGCCGCCGTTGAGGTACTTGTACGTGCAGCCGACCGCCAGGTCGACACCGTGGGCGTCCAGACCGACGGGCAGCGCGCCCGCGCTGTGGCACAGGTCCCAGACGGCGACGGCGCCCGCGGCGTGCACCGCGGCGGTGAGGCCGGGCAGGTCGTGGAGCCGGCCGGAGCGGTAGTCGACGTGGTTGAGCAGGACTGCGGCGCTCCGCGTACCGAGCGCGCCCGGCACGTCGGCGGGGTCGACCGGGACGATCCGGTGGCCGGTCATCCGGGCCGCGGACGCGGCGATGTACCCGTCGGTCGGGAACGTGGAGGCGTCGACCAGGATCTCGTCGCGGCCCTCCGGCGCCAGCCGGCTCGCGGCGACGACGGCCTTGAAGACGTTCACACTCGTCGAGTCCCCGACGACGATCTGTCCCGGGGCCGCGCCGACGATCGGGGCGATGCGGTCGCCGATCCGCTCCGGCGCGGTCCACCAGCCGCTCTCGTCCCAGGACCGGATGCGCAGCTCGCCCCACTCGCGGGTGAGGACCTCCTGCAGCCGGGCGGGGACGTGGCGGGGCAGTGCGCCCAGCGAGTTGCCGTCCAGGTAGACGGTGTCGTCGAGGGTGAAGAGCCCCCGCAGCGGAGCCAGTTCGTCAGCGGTGTCGAGCGCCTGTGCGCGCTCCTGGAGGTCAGACATGGCTGCGGGCCGTCCAGAGCTCGGGGAACACGCTCTTCGTGGCGCGCTTCTCCAGCCACGCGACCCCGGCGGAGCCGCCCGTCCCGGTCTTGGAGCCCATGGCCCGCCGGGTGGCGACGAGGTGGTCGTTGCGCCATCGCCACACGAGTTCGCCCACATCGGTGAGCACCTCGCCGAGCCGGACCAGCTCGTCGTTCTGGTCGGGGTTGGCGTAGATCTCCGCCCAGACGGCCTCGACCTCGGGCGAGGGCTCGTACTTCTGGGTGAGGTCGCGGACGAGCACCTCCTGGGGCACGGGGTGGCCGCGCCGGGCGAGCAGGGCGAGCGTCTCGTCGTACAGACCCGGCTCGGCAAGCGCCTTCTCCAGTTCGGCGTGGACGCGGGGCGCGCCCCGGTGCGGCACGAGCATGGACGCGGACTTGTCGCCGAGCAGGAACTCCATCCGCCGGTACATCGCGGACTGGAAGCCGGAGCCCTCGCCGAGCGAGGACCGGTAGGAGTTGAACTGGGCGGGGGTGAGCTGGGCGAGCGGCGTCCAGGACGCGTTCAGCGCCTCCAGCTCCCGCAGCGACCGCTTCAGCGCGTCCTGCGCGACGCCCAGCCGGTCCTCGCGCAGGGCGTGGGCCGCGGTCTCCCACTCATGGACGATGACGGTGAACCACAGCTCCATGACCTGGGTGGTGACCAGGAAGACCATCTCGCCGGGATCGTCCGAGCGGAGGTGCTGGAGGTGGGTCAGGACATCCGCCTGGACATAGTCCTCGTACGGAGTCGTTCCCGCGAAGTCGAGGTGCGGGGTCTGCGCACCGGTGGCTTCGGGGTCGGGGGGGATCGTCGACATTTCTGTCTCCTCGACGCGAGCTTCCGGGTAGCGGTCCGCCCCCACCTTGTGAGGTGGTGGAGCTCCGGTCCCCTGCCCGCATCCTAAGCCGAGACCCGCGGGCCGCGACAGCGCGGAGCCTCGCGGGGGCGACAGCGCGAGGGCCCCGCGGACGGCGATCGTCCGCGGGGCCCTCCAGGAGTGTGCGACGGTCAGCCGAGGGTCTCGGCGGCGGTCGGAGAGGAGTCGCGGAGGAACGTCGAGCAGCGCTCGTACTCCTCCTGCTCACCGATCGACTGGGCGGCGCGGGCGAGGGCGTGCAGGGCGCGCAGGAAGCCGCGGTTCGGCTCGTGCTCGAACGGTACGGGGCCGTGGCCCTTCCAGCCGGCCCGGCGCAGGGCGTCCAGTCCCCGGTGGTAGCCGGTGCGGGCGTAGGCGTACGACTCGATGACCCGGCCGCCCTCGAACGCCTCGTCGGCGAGCTGGGCCCAGGCCAGCGAGGACGTCGGGTACTTCGCCGCGACGTCGGCGGGCGCCGTGCCGGCGGCCAGCAGTTCGCGCGGCTCCGGGTCGTCGGGCAGATGGGTCGGGGCGGGGCCCCCGAGCAGGTTTTCGTGGATCGACATGGGCTCCAGTGTGCCTGCCGCCGGGGCCGCCGGTGCGCGCAAGGCCGGGAAACGTCTACACGTGGTCCGGGGTGGGTTCCAGCGGAGGGCTCGTGACGCCGCAGTGCATCGTGCACTCCGGCCGGCAGGCTTCCTTCCCGGCGGCGGGCGGTGTGCGCACGGTCGCCCACGCGATGAGGGCGCCCAGGACCAGCAGACCGGCGCACATCGGCATGGCCCGCCGGAAGGTCGCGGCGAACTCCCCGGCGTCCCGGTAGGCCTCCGGCCCCATTCCGGCGAGCAGCGGCAGGGCGGCCACCGCGATCAGTCCCGCGGCGCGGGCGGCGGCGTTGTTGATGCCGCTGGCGAGCCCGGCCCGCTCGGTTTCCACGGAGGCCAGGACGGTCGCGGTGAGGGGTGCCACGAGGGTGACCAGGCCGACGCCGAGGACCGCGACGGCGGGGAACACGTCGGCCAGGTAGCCGCTCACGGAACTGGACCCCGGCCCCACGCGCATCATCAGCAGCATTCCGGCGGCGGCGATCAGCGGGCCCGCGGTGAGCGGGATGCGGGGGCCGATGCGCCGTCCCAGTTCGCCCGACGAGGCCGAGAACAGCAGCATCAGGACGGTGGTCGGCAGCAGGGCGGCGCCCGCGCCGAGGGCGGAGTACCCCGCCACGACCTGGAGCTGGATGGCGGAGAGGAAGAAGAAGCCGCCGAGCGCCGCGTACACGCAGAGGGTGACGACGTTGACGGCCGTGAACTGCCGGGACGCGAAGACCGACGGCGGCAGCATGGGGTCCGCCCGCCGCCGCTCGACCTGCACGAACGCGGCCCCCAGCACCAGCCCGCCCACCGCCGCACCGATCACCGCCGTCGACGCGCCGCTCCCCGGGGCCTCGATCAGCGCGTACGTGACGAGCGCGAGCGCGAGGGCGGCGAGAGCGGCCCCCAGCACGTCGAAGCGGCCGTGCTCGTACGGATCCCGCGACTCCGGTACGTGGCGCAGGGCGACGGGCACGCAGATGGCGGCGAGCGGCAGGTTGAGCAGGAACACCCAGCGCCAGCCGGGCCCGTCGACGAGCCATCCGCCGACGAACGGCCCGACGGCGGCGCCGACCCCGCCGAGCCCCGACCACAGTCCGACCGCTCGGGCCCGGTCGTCCGGGTGGAAACTCGCCTGGATCAGGGCCAGCGACCCCGGGGTGAGCAGGGCGCCGCCCACACCCTGGAGGGCACGGGCCGCGATGAGCACGTCGGCGTTCGGCGCGATGCCGCAGAGCAGCGAGGCGGCGGCGAACCACACCACGCCGATGACGAAGACCCGGCGGCGGCCGTACCGGTCGCCGAGCGCTCCCCCGAGGAGGATCAGCCCGGCGAGGGTCAGCATGTAGGCGTTGACGGTCCACTGGAGCGCGGCCAGGCCGGTTCCGAGGTCCTCGCCGATGCGGGGCAGGGCGACGTTGATGACGGTGGAGTCGAGCATGGCCATGCTCGACCCGAGCACGGTGGTGAGGACGACCCAGCGGCCGGTGGGGGACGCGACGCGAATGTTCGTGGGGTCTACCGAGCTGTCCGCCATGACCTCAGCATCGCGCAAGCGCCCCCCTCCGGCCCCCTCGACGCCACGACCGACGCCCACCCGGCCCCTTCAAAGCCGCAGTCGGCGCCGGCCCCTTCCCGTTCCTGCAAAGCCACCCCGGCCCCACCCCGGCCCCTCAGGTTCGTTCGACCCGCGGCCGGCCCCGACCAAGCCCCTGGGGTCCCCCGGACGAAGTCCGCGGGAGATCGAGGAGCGAGGGCCCGGGGGCAGCGCCCCCGAAACGCCCCGAGCCCCGCCCCCGACCCGCGCGCTACGCGGCCCCCCGCACCGCTTCCACCCCCCGGATCAGCGCCTCCACCCCCGCCTCGACCTTGCTCCGCGCGCACCCCACGTTCAGCCGTACGAAGCCCTCGGCTCCGTACACACTCCCCGGCATCACCGCGACCCGCTCCCGCTCGACCAGCACGCGCTGCAACGCCTCGTCGTCCTCGACACCGGCTCGCCGCAGGTCGATCCAGGCCAGGTACCCGGCCTGCGGCGGCTCCCACTCCAGGTCCGGGAAGGCCGCGTTCAGCCGCTCCGCGACCAGCGCCAGGTTCCCGGTGACATACGCGCGCACGGCGTCCAGCCACGGCGCGCCCTCCCGGTACGCGGCGATGTGCGCGGTCAGTGACAGCACCGCCGGCGAGGCGAGGCCCTCCGCCGTCTCCATCCGCCGCAGGAACTCCGCCCGGTCCCCGGCTCGGCCGATGATCCCGTACGAGCCGGTCAGCGCCGGGAAGTTGAACGCCTTCGACGCCGACGTGATGAGCGCCCAGCGCCCGTCTCCGCCCACCCGTGTCCACGGCACGTGGACGTGCCCCTCGTGGACGAAGTCCGCATGGATCTCGTCGCTGATCACCGCCACCCCGTGCCGTGCGGCGAGCGACGCCATCCCGGTGAGCTCCGCCTCCGTCCACACCCGACCCGAGGGGTTGTGGGGCGAGCAGAGGACGAGGACCTTGCTGTCCGGTCGTGCGAGCTCCCGCTCCAGCGCCTCCGTGTCCCCGAGGCCGACGCCGCGCAGCTCGCGGCCGAGCCCGGTGATCGCCTTGCGGAACCCGTCGTACGTCGGGGTGTGGACGACCACACCGTCGCCCTCGGCCGTCCACATCTGGAGCAGTTGCGACAACTGACTGAGCACGGACGGCCCGTAGACCAGCCTGTCGGTGTCGATCTCGGCGCCGTACCTGGTCGCGAACCAGTGGGCCACCGACGGGCGGAAGTCGCCCAGCCGCCAGTCCGTGTAACCGAACACGCCGTGGTGAAGCCGGGCCCGCAGGGCGGCGAGCACCTCGGGGGCCGTCTCGAAGTCCATGTCCGAGATGGTGAACGGGAGCAGTCCGTCCACCCCGAACCGGTCCGCGACCCCGTCCCACTGCACGCTCCAGGTGCCACGGCGGTCGATGACGGTGTCGAAGTCGTAGGACGTGCTCACAGCTGTTCCCTCACATCGTTCCTGGCGGCGGACATGCCACGGGCCCGGCACCCGACGGGATGCGGCTGGTTGTTCACCAGCCGCGCCCCGAGGGGTACCGGGCCCACGCGGACGTCCGTACGGACTTACTTCAGCTTGGTGCCGGTGGACCGCAGGTTGGCGCAGGCCTCCGTGACGCGCTTGGCCATGCCGCCCTCGGCGGACTTGCCCCAGCTGCGCGGGTCGTAGACCTTCTTGTTGCCGACCTCGCCGTCGACCTTCAGCACACCGTCGTAGTTGCGGAACACGTGGTCCACGATCGGGCGGGTGAAGGCGTACTGGGTGTCGGTGTCGAGGTTCATCTTCACGACGCCGTTCTCCAGCGCGGTGGCGATCTCCTCGGCGGTGGAGCCGGAGCCGCCGTGGAACACGAAGTCGAACGGGGACGCCTGACCGTACTTGGCGGCGACGCCTTCCTGGAGGTCCTTGAGGAGCTCGGGGCGCAGCACGACGTTGCCCGGCTTGTAGACGCCGTGCACGTTGCCGAAGGACGCGGCCAGCAGGTAGCGGCCCTTCTCGCCCAGACCCAGCGCCTCGGCGGTGCGCAGCGCGTCGTCGACGGTCGTGTAGAGCTCGTCGTTGATCTCGTGGGTGACGCCGTCCTCCTCGCCACCGGTCGGGGTGATCTCGACCTCAAGGATGATCTTGGCGGCGGCGGCCTTGGCCAGCAGCTCCTGGCCGATGGCCAGGTTGTCGGCCAGCGTCTCGGCCGAGCCGTCCCACATGTGCGACTGGAACAGCGGGTTCAGACCCTTGGCGACACGCTCCGCGGAGATGTCGATCAGCGGCCGGACGTACGTGTCCAGCTTGTCCTTGGGGCAGTGGTCCGTGTGCAGCGCGACCGTGACGTCGTACTTGGCGGCGACGATGTGCGCGAACTCGGCGAGGGCGACGGCGCCCGTGACCATGTCCTTGTTGTACTGGCCGCCCAGGAACTCCGCCCCACCGGTGGAGATCTGGACGATGCCGTCGCTCTCGGCCTCCGCGAAGCCGCGCAGTGCAGCGTGCAGGGTCTGGGTCGACGTCACATTGATGGCCGGGTAGGCGAACTTGCCTGCCTTCGCCCGGTCGAGCATCTCGGCGTAGACCTCGGGGGTTGCGATGGGCATCTGTCCGCTCCTTGGGATGTGCGGTGTGCGTTGCTGGTTCCCTGACCTGGGGGCGACGTCATCGTCGCCCCCATCTTCCCAGACTCTGGCTTCGGCTCCACCCGGTGTACTCCCCCAGCGTTCACGGCCTCCGGCTGCAGAGATGCGACAAGGGGGGTCGGTTTCACGTGAAACCGACCCCCCTCGGGGGAAACCGCAGGTCAGGCCAGGTCGAGGTCCGCGACCGAGTAGACGTGGACGTACGGGAGGCCGGCCTCGGCGATGGCCGGAGCCGCGCCCCGCTCCACGATCACGGCGACGGCGACGACCTCGCCACCCGCCTCACGCACCGCCTCGACGGCGGTCAGCGGCGAACCGCCGGTCGTCGAGGTGTCCTCGACGACCAGGCAGCGGCGGCCCTTGACGTCCGTGCCCTCGATGCGGCGCTGCATGCCGTGGGCCTTCTGCGCCTTGCGCACCACGAACGCGTCCAGCTCCTGCCCGCGGGCGGCGGAGGCGTGCAGCATCGAGGTGGCCACGGGGTCGGCGCCCAGCGTCAGCCCGCCCACGCAGTCGTAGTCGAGCTCCGCGGTGGCGTCCAGCATGACCTGACCGACCATAGGAGCGGCCTTGCCGTCCAGCGTGATGCGGCGCAGATCGATGTACCAGTCGGCCTCGAGGCCGGAGGAGAGTGTCACCTTGCCGTGAACCACGGCCTTGTCCTTGATCTGCTGCAACAGCTCAGCACGTACGTCAGTCATGGCTACGAGGATAAGGTGCCGGGCGCCGGCCCGTCCTCAGAGCGTGCGCCAGCTCCAGGTCGTCGCGATCTCCAGGGGCTCGATCGGGGTGACATAGCGGGGCGTGGTGTTCAGTCCGTTCGGCGGCCCCGACTGCGGCTCCACACAGACCGCCTCGTCCTGCTCGTCGTAGATCACGACCCACTCCGTGCGGCTCCGCACCGTGAGCTCCAGCTGCTCCGGCCAGGTGAGAGTCACATCGACGCCGTCGGGCATGCCGAAGCAGTCGTCCCACGGCCCCTCCAGGGGCGGGATCCGGCGTCCGGTCGGCAGGTGGTTCTCCCCCCGCTCCTCCTGCCATGCGGCGTCGAAGGCGATCCGGACGTCGTCGCCGCTGCCGAGGTTGCGCCGGAACCACGGATGCCAGCCGGCCTGAGCGGGGAAGGAGTCCCCGTACGTCTCGACGCCGAACGCCAACGTGAGCGAGGTCTCGGTGAGTTCGAACGTCTGCGTCACCCGCCCCGGGTACGGCCAGGGGTCGGTGAGGTCGTAGTAGAACGCCGCGTCCGTCCCGCTCGCGCGCGCCGTGCGCCAGGCCGTGTCACGGCCCGTGCCGTGGATGGCGTGCGGCGGGGCGGTCAGCGGCAGCTGGTGCAGCACGTCTCCGTTGTGGAACTGCCCGTTCTCGGTCCGCCCGCACCACGGCACCATCGGGAAGCAGCCGTAGCGCTCCCCCTGCCGCAGCAGTTCGGTGCCACCGATCCGGAGACTGCTGATACGGCAGCCGTTGGCGGGGTTCACGGTCAACTCTGCGTCGCCGACGGACAGCCGGACGTCCTTCTCGCTGCTGCTCACACGACGACCCTACTGGGGCGGCTACCTCCGGCGCCGCAACGCCCGGCCCACCACCACCGCGGAAGCGAGGGCGAGCGCGGCCGCGGGGGCCACCCAGCGGAGCGTGGCGCCGGCGCCGGACGAATCGGGTGACGGCACGGGGGCGTACCGGCCGCGCGGCGGAGCGTGGTCGACCTCCTCCGCGCTGCGGCCGATCATGGTGCGCCGGGCGTGTGCGGCCTCGGCGGGCGGCCCGTCCGGCACGGTGAACTCGATCCCGGCCACCGGGTCCAGCCCCGACGGCGGCACCGGGGTGTCGAAGACCGAGGCCTCGTCCGGCGGCTCTTTCCCTGCCGGTGCCTCGCCCGCCGACGCGGCCGCGTCGGCACGCGAGGTGTCCGCCTCCTCGGCGGCCTCCTCGATGGCCTGCTCCACCGCCTCACCGACGGCCTGCTCCTCCGCGGCGACGACTGCCTCGGTCCCGGCCACGGGCTCGCCGGGGCCGTCACCCGCGCCCTCCCTCTCGTGCCCCGCCGCTTCGTCCCCGTCCTCCGCGAGGGACTCCGTCACGAGCTGCTGCGCGAACCGGTCCAGCAGGCGGTGGGCCGTCGACAGCGCGGCCTCCGGATCGAGGTCCAGCAGCCGGCCGTCGCCGCTCACCGTGCCGGCGAAGACGATCGCCGTACCGCCGTCGCGTTCGGTGAGCCGGACGGTCAGGGCCAGCTTCGCGGAACCGCCGCCCCGGGCCTCCGCTCCCTCACCCGCCACGGAGACGCCGTACGCCGCGTCCCCGCCCGTCAGGGGAGTGAGCCGCAGGGCGCCCCGGTAGGTGATGGTGTGGCCACCGGCCCGGATTTTGAGCCGCCCGGCCAGCGGGCCCGCGGACGCGTCGGCGTCCTGCTGGAGCCCCGGCACACAGCGCGCGACCCGGGCAGGGTCGCCCAGCGTCCGCCGAAGGGCCTGGACCGGAACCGGAACGAACACCTCATGCTCCATGGAAACCGAGCCTACTCAGACCCGGCCGCCACGTCAGCGCAATCCGCGTCCCGGAAGGCCGCCCGCCACCGCCCCGGCCCGCACCGCTCACCGCTTCCCCCGGCCCGCACCGCTCACCGCCGGCACGCGCCACTCACCGCTCCCCCCACACACCCCGCTCCCCCACCGCCGGTCCGGCGCGCACTGCCCGCCACCGCCCCGGCGCCCACCCCTCACCGCTCCTCCCAGTACCGCGGGTGCACCAGCGTCGAGGGGGTCTGGCCCCGCAGCCGCCCGGACTCCGCACGCCGCCCCGCCTCCCGCAGCACCGGCGCCGTCAGGAACCGCAGCCGCGGTGCCCCGGGGTCCAGGCCGAGGGTGGGCGCCGCGGCGGGCCCGGCCAGGACGAAACCCCAGCCTTGTACCTGCGCCGTGCGCCTCGTGGCCCGGTCGGGGCCGACCGCGAATCCGGCGTACCGCCCGCTGATCCGATAGGGGCGGGTACGCAGCCCCGCCGCCCGCATCGACGCCTCGACCGTCCAGTACGTGCGCGACCGGCTCACCGCCGGTCCCCCGTGCACCACCACCCGGCCTCCCGGTGACAGCGCCCGGGCGACCAGTCCGTAGAACTCCGCCGAATAGAGTTTCGTACTGGCCGAGATCCCCGGGTCCGGCAGGTCCGCGACCACCACGTCGTAGCGGTCGTGCGTCGTGCGCAGCCAGCTGAACGCGTCCCCGGTCACGGCCGTCAGCCGCGGGTCGCGGTACGCGTGCGCGTTCAGCTCGGACAGCGCCCGGTCGGTCCGGGCCAACCGGGTGACGCCGGGGTCCAGCTCCACCACCGTCACGCTCCGCACGTCCGGATAGCCCAGGACCTCGCGGGCCGCCAGGCCGTCGCCACCGCCCAGGATCAGCACCCGGGCGTGCGGCCCGTTCATCGCAGGGTGCACCAGCGCCTCGTGATAGCGGTACTCGTCGCGGGAGCTGACCCGCAGCCGCCCGTCCAGATAGAGGTCGAGGGAGCTCCGGTCTCCGCCGGTCAGCACGACCTCCTGGACCTCGGTCTGCACCGCGACCCGCACCTGGTCCCCGTACACCGCGCGCCGCGCCGCCCGCTCGAAGTCGTCCGCCAGCACGGCGGCCGTGGCGAGCACGGCGATCACCGCCAGGTTCGCGCCGATGAGCAGCCACCGGGACCGGACCGTGAGATCCCGCCCGAACACCCACAGGATCAGCGCGCCGCCCGCCGCCGCGTTGACCGCCCCGGTGAACAGCGCACCCGTGAGCTGTCCGAGCATCGGCAGCAGCAGGAAAGGGAACGCCAGCCCGCCGACCAGCGCGCCCACGTAGTCGGCGGCGAAGAGATCGGCCACCGCCCCGCCCGCGTCCTGCCGGTCCACCCGCTGGATCAGCGTCATCAGCAGCGGGATCTCGGCACCGATCAGGATCCCGATCGCCAGCGAGAACCCGACCAGCGCGTACCGCGACTCCCCGATCCAGGCGAACGACGCGTAGAGCACCAGTGCGGAGAAGCCGCCGACCAGGGCGAGCGCCGCCTCGATCAGCCCGAAGCCGACGGCGGCCCGGCCGCGTAAACGTTTCGCGAGAAGGGAGCCGATGCCCATGGCGAAGACCATCACGGACAGCACGACGGAGGCCTGGGTGACGGAGTCACCGATCAGATAGGAGGCGAGTGCGACCAGTTCGAGCTCGTACACCAACCCGCAGGCGGCGCAGATGAAGACGGTGGCCAGCACGAGGTACCTACCGGTCCTCGGCCGCACGGGAAGCCGCGTCGCGCCCTCTCGCAGCGGTAGCTGCTGGTCGATCATGCCGCGAACGCTACGTCACTGAAACGTCGCCGCTTGTCACCCACACGGGTGCAATCGGCGCACTTCCCCGGGGGTCGGCGCCGGTCACAGCGCCGCCGCTGCGGGCATCCGCACACCCACCCGGGTGCGCGTCACCACCAGCCGGCCTTCCTGCGGATACGCGTGCCAGGTGCGCCACCGCACCTGGTCCTCCGTCCGCTGGGCGAGCATGGCGGTGAAGGCGTACGGGCTCCCCGGGAAGGTCCCCGCCAGTCCATGGGGGTGGTCGGCGACGAGTGCCAGCAACTCCTGTGCGCGGCCCGCGAAGGAGCCCGCGCCGAGGGTCTCGACGCGTGCCGCGAACTCGTACTCCCAGTCCCCCAGCCGCTTGGAGACGCCCAGGGGCAGGGGGGTGCTGCTGCCGGGGATACAGGCGACGGTTTCGGAGCAGTTGCCGCGCTCCTCCTCCAGGAGCACCTGGTGGGAGGCGCCGAGCAGGCGCAACTGCAGCTGCGCACCGGCGAGCTGGAGGTCGAGGACGGCCAGCGCCGGGAGCGGTTCACGCCCCAGCGCCCAGGCAAGGTCGGCGGCGCAGGTGTCGGAATAGGCCGTATGAAGGGTCGTGAGCATGGGTCGGCTCCGCAAAACACACATGGACACGTGGACAGGGGGCGCCCCGACGTGGTGCACGTGGGAGGTGGGAAGCGCCCGATCAGGTCCAACTGGGGTCCGAGGGCTGAATGTTCTCTCAACTGAGGGAATCACGAACTACGCCGCACTCGCAGCGTTTTTACCCAACTTGGCGGGGTTTCCATCCCCCCGGGGGCCTGCCGGTTCTGGTGTTCACCGGCAACGCGCCGTACAGCCAACAAAAAGGTGTCCGGCGGGACTTAGAGTCTTCGCTCTCGTCCCGCCGGACACCGGGCCGGCTCATCCTGCCCGGCCGCGGACCAGCTGCCCCGTGTCAGCTGCCTCCGCCGCATCCGCCCCCGCCGCCGCCGCACGACGAACCGCCGCCGCACGAGGAACCGCCGCCACACGAGTGGCCACCGGAGTGACCGCCCGAATGGCCGCCGGAGTGACCGCCCGAGTGGCTCCCCGAGTCACCGCCCCCGTCGCCGGCCCACCAGCTGCCCCCGCTCGCCCCGCCGCTGCTCGCCACCCCGCGACGCCCGCCCCGGCCCAGTGGCTTCCCGCGGCTTCCCGACTTCGCCATCATGACGACGAGGAGCATGACCCCCACGACCACCATCACCCCGATGAGCACACCTTTCACGGCACCCACGTCCTTCCGTCCCCCGAAGCGAGGCCCCCGCTCCGTACCGTTTCCCGCGTGCCAGGGGGATGCCCCTGCCGCCGTACGGCCAAAGCAGACTTGAGCAACTCCAGAGCTTCCGCGCAGGATGGCCGTCATGACACAGGGACGACCGCTGCTCAACCGCCGCCTCGCCGAGTTCGGCACCACGATCTTCGCGGAGATGTCCGCGCTGGCCGTCCGCACCGGCGCCATCAACCTCGGCCAGGGCTTCCCCGACACCGACGGTCCCGAGGAGGTCCGCGAGGCCGCGGTCCGCGCGCTGCGCGCCGGCCACGGCAACCAGTACCCGCCCGGGCCCGGCGTCCCCGAACTGCGCAACGCCATCGCCGCCCACCAGCAACGGCGCTACGGCCTCGCCCACGACCCCGACACCGAGGTCCTCGTCACCGCGGGCGCCACCGAGGCCATCGCGGCCTCACTGCTGGCCCTCCTGGAGCCGGGCGACGAGGTCATCGCGCTGGAGCCGTACTACGACTCGTACGCCGCCTGCATCGCCATGGCGGGTGCCACCCGGGTGCCCGTGACCCTG
The DNA here is from genome assembly GCF_004795105.1 of Streptomyces sp. A0642. GTDB lineage: Bacteria > Actinomycetota > Actinomycetes > Streptomycetales > Streptomycetaceae > Streptomyces. Next base: position 236,234 of record NZ_SSBL01000005.1, read on the forward strand.
CGCCCCGAGCCGTCCACCGGCACCTACCGGCTGGACCTCGACGAACTGCGCGCCGCCGTCACCCCGCGCACCCGGCTGCTGCTGCTCAACACCCCGCACAACCCCACCGGCACCGTCCTGACCCGCGAGGAACTCGCCGCGATCGCCGAGCTGGCATGTGCGCGCGACCTCCTCGTCGTCACCGACGAGGTCTACGAGCACCTGGTCTTCGAGGGCGAACACCTGCCGCTCGCCGGCTTCCCCGGCATGCGCGGGCGCACCGTCACCATCAGCTCGGCCGGCAAGACGTACTCGTACACCGGCTGGAAGATCGGCTGGATCACCGCGAGCCCCGAGCTGGTCACGGCGGTGCGCTCGGCGAAGCAGTATCTGACGTACGTCTCCGGGGGCCCGCTGCAGTACGCCGTCGCCGAGGCCCTGCGGCTGCCCGACACCTTCTACGAGGAGCTGCGCGCGGATCTGCGGGCGAAGCGGGACCTGCTGTGCGACGGGCTCGCCGAAGCCGGTTTCGCGGTCTACCGCCCGGCCGGCACGTACTTCGTCACCACGGACATCCGTCCGCTCGACAGCCGCGGCGACGGCATCGCGTTCTGCCGGGCGCTGCCGGAGCGGTGCGGCGTGGTGGCCGTCCCCAACGCCGTCTTCTACGACCACCGGGAGCAGGGCGCGCCCTTCGTCCGCTTCACGTTCTGCAAGCGCACGGAGGTGCTCGCGGAGGCGGTCTCCCGGCTCAAGGGCCTGTGACACGGCACGGCGCGGGAGCGGTCCCGTGGACCGCTCCCGCGCCGTGGGTGTCGCGTGGGGCTCAGGCCTCGGGAGCGTCCTGCTCCGTGCCTTCGGCCTTCTCCTCGGCCGGCGCGAGGCCGAGGCGCTCCAGCAGCCACTTGTCGAACTCGATGGAGGCGCGCACCCAGCTGACCGTCGAGGAGACGAAGTGCTCCAGGGAGACGCCGGTGCCGATGAGCATCTGCGCCTCACCGATCAGCCGGACCGAGGTGCCCGTGTCCTCGGAGCCCTCCTCGGGCTCGTGGGTGTGCGTGTAGACCTTGGGCCACAGGGTGCGGCGGTTCCAGTCGTCGATCGCGTCGAGGAGGACCGGGCGCTGGTCCGCGTCGTGCGGGCGGTCGTAGAACGTGCGGACCGAGAAGACCTGCTGCTCGCCCTCGCCACGGAACATGAAGTACGTGCGGAAGTCTTCCCACGGCGCCGCGAGGTCGCCCTCGTCGTCGACGACGTACTTCAGCTCCATCTGCTCCAGGAGCTGCTTGACGAGGTCCTGGTCAGGGACGACGGGGCCCTCCGGTCCTGCCGCCTGCGGTTCGGGCTGGCCCCCGAAGTTAGGAATCGAGGACGGATCGATGCTCACCGTAATTTCCCTTCGTGCGGTTGGCTGCCATCCTCTCCCATCCCGGGCGGGGCATGGCAAGCCCGGACGGCCCCGATCCGCCACAAGCTGATATCCAGCCGGTGGGGACCGGGGCCGCCGAAGGTTCCGGTTACGCCACATGCGCTCCGGTCAGGTCGCCGCACCCACGATCAGGCCGTCGCCGACGCGGTCGACGCGGACCGTGTCGCCGTCCTTGACCTCGCCCGCGAGGATCTCCTTGGCGAGCCGGTCGCCGATCGCGGTCTGGATGAGGCGGCGCAGCGGCCGGGCGCCGTAGGCCGGGTCGTTGCCCTCCTCCGCCAGCCAGGCCAGGGCGGCCGGGGTGACGTCCAGGGTGAGCTGCCGGTCCGCCAGCCGCTTGGCGAGACGGTCGACCTGGAGCCCCGCGATGTGGGCGAGCTCATCGCCCGACAGGGCGGAGAAGACCACCAGGTCGTCGAGCCGGTTGAGGAACTCCGGCTTGAACGAGGCCCGCACGACGTCCAGAACCTGCTGCTTCTTCTCCTCGGGCTTGGTCAGCGGGTCCATCAGGTACTGGCTGCCGAGGTTGGACGTCAGGATCAGGATGGTGTTGCGGAAGTCCACCGTCCGGCCCTGTCCGTCGGTGAGCCGGCCGTCGTCGAGGACCTGGAGCAGGATGTCGAAGACCTCGGGGTGCGCCTTCTCCACCTCGTCCAGCAGGACGACGCTGTACGGGCGGCGGCGGACCGCCTCCGTGAGCTGGCCGCCCTCCTCGTAGCCGACGTATCCGGGCGGCGCTCCGACCAGCCGGGCCACGCTGTGCTTCTCGCCGTACTCGCTCATGTCGATGCGGACCATGGCCCGCTCATCGTCGAACAGGAAGTCCGCGAGCGCCTTCGCCAGCTCGGTCTTGCCGACACCGGTCGGGCCGAGGAAGAGGAACGACCCGGTGGGCCGGTCGGGGTCGGCGATACCGGCCCGGGTGCGGCGTACCGCGTCCGAGACGGCCTGCACGGCCTCGGTCTGCCCGATGAGGCGCCTGCCCAGCTCCTCCTCCATCCGCAGCAGCTTCTGGGTCTCGCCCTCCAGGAGGCGTCCGGCCGGGATGCCGGTCCAGGCGCCGACGACGTCGGCGATGTCGTCCGGCCCGACCTCGTCCTTGACCAGGCTCTCCTTGGGCTCCTTCGCGGCCTCCTGCTCGGCCTCGGCGGCCTCGGCGAGCTCCCGCTCCAGGCCGGGGATCTCCCCGTACAGAAGCTTGGAAGCGGTGTCGAAGTCGCCGTCACGCTGGGCGCGTTCGGCCTGCCCGTGCAGTTCGTCGAGGCGTTCCTTGAGCTCACCGACGCGGTTCAGACCCTGCTTCTCCTTCTCCCAGCGGGCGTTGAGGCCGCGCAGCTCCTCCTCCTTGTCGGCGAGGTCACGGCGCAGCTTCTCCAGGCGCTGCCTGGACGCCGGGTCGGTCTCGTTGTTGAGGGCGAGCTCCTCCATGTGCAACCGGTCGACGGCGCGCTGGAGTTCGTCGATCTCGACGGGCGAGGAGTCGATCTCCATGCGCAGCCGGGAGGCCGCCTCGTCGACGAGGTCGATGGCCTTGTCGGGCAGGAAGCGGGAGGTGATGTAGCGGTCGGAGAGCGTGGCGGCGGCGACCAGGGAGGCGTCGGCGATCTGCACCTTGTGATGCGCCTCGTAGCGGCCCTTGAGCCCGCGCAGGATCGCGATGGTGTCCTCGACGGACGGCTCGGCCACGAGCACCTGCTGGAAGCGGCGCTCCAGGGCGGGGTCCTTCTCGATCCGCTCGCGGTACTCGTCGAGCGTGGTGGCGCCGACCATCCGCAGCTCGCCCCGGGCCAGCATGGGCTTGAGCATGTTGCCCGCGTCCATGGCGGAGTCGCCCCCCGCGCCGGCGCCGACGACGGTGTGGAGCTCGTCGATGAAGGTGATGATCTGGCCGTCGCTCTCCTTGATCTCGGAGAGGACGGTCTTCAGGCGCTCCTCGAACTCGCCGCGGTACTTCGCGCCCGCGACCATGGCGCCCAGGTCCAGCGAGACGAGCCGCTTGTTCTTCAGGGACTCCGGGACGTCTCCCTTGACGATGCGCTGGGCGAGCCCTTCGACGACGGCGGTCTTGCCGACGCCGGGTTCGCCGATGAGCACCGGGTTGTTCTTGGTGCGGCGTGAGAGCACCTGGACGACGCGGCGGATCTCCTGGTCGCGCCCGATGACCGGGTCGAGCTTTCCTTCGCGCGCGGCCGCGGTGAAGTCGGTGCCGAATTTCTCCAGGGCCTTGTACTGGCCCTCCGGGTCGGGTGTGGTCACCCGGCGCCCTCCCCTGCTCTTCTCGAACGCGTCCAGCAGCCTCTTGGCACTGGCGCCCTGTCCGTCGAGGATCTCACCGGCGCGGCCGCCCTCGGCCGCGATGCCGATGAGCAGGTGCTCGGTGGAGATGTAGTCGTCGCCGAGCTCCTTCGCCCGCTGGGCGGCGTCGGAGATGACGGCGAGCAGTTCGCGGTTGGGCTGCGGCGGTGCGACGGTCGAGCCGGTCACGCTGGGCTGGGCGCTCAGGAGCCGCTCGGTCTCGGTGCGTACGGCGATCTGGTCCGCCTCGACGGCGGCCAGCAGATCGACCAGGTTCTCGTTGTCCTCGCCCGAGAGCAGTGCGAGCAGCAGATGCCCCGGGGTCAGATCGGGGTGCCCGTCCTTCACGGCCCTGCTGGTGGCCGCGTTGATGGCGTCCCGGCTCCTGTTGGTCAGCTCGGCGTCCACGTGCCCTCTCTCCTCCTGGCGATGACTGTTCCGTTCCCACTGCTGACACGATCAACGTGTACAAAGTTGAGTCTATTCCACTCAAGGCGAGGATCGGCCGTCTCCGGGGTTTTCCGTCTTCTGTCCTCCCTGTTCCGAGTGAACCGGCCGCTCCGGCCGCCCGCCACCGCGAGGCACTCCCGGACTGCCTACGCTGGCCCCATGGCCGTCGACGTACACAACCCCGCCCCGGAGTACCTCGCCTTCTGGCGCGAATCCCATCTGTGCACCCTCACCACGCCCCGCCCGGACGGCACCCCGCACGTGGTGCCGGTCTGCGTGACGTACGACCCCGAGGCCGGCCTCGCCCGCATCATCACCAACAAGGGCAGCCGCAAGGTCGCGAACATCCTGGCCGCCGGCCCGGACGGCGCCCGCGTCGCGGTCTGCCAGGTGCACCGGGCGCGCTGGGCGACCCTGGAGGGCGTCGCGAGGGTGCGTACGGAGCAGGACAGGGTCGACGAGGCGGTACGCCGCCACATGGAGCGCTACGAGCGCACGCCCTCCCCCAACCCGGACCGGGTCGCCATCGAGATCACCCTGGACCGGGCCCTCGGCCGGGCGTGACCGCGCCACACCGGACCGCCGCCCACCGTCAGCTGCCGCCCTCCGCCCACGGCCGGCGGGGCGGTACCGGGGGCGGCGCCATCGGCACGGGCGCCTGGACGGGGCCGGCCGCCGCGATGTCCTCCTCGATCCGGGGGAGGCCGTGCGGGAAGCCCGCTTCCAGGTCCACCGCGCGCCCGTCGACGGCGGCGTACACCCCTTCCCGGGCGGCCGCGTGCACCGCTTCCCGAAGGGCACGCGGCCCCTCGGTCCCCACCACGGCCTTCTCCCCGTCGGCGCCGCCGAAGCCTCCGACGAAGTCGGAGACGAACTGCCGGACGAGCGCGGCGCCCCGCCGGTCGCGCCGCATCACCCAGCCCACGTAGAGACCGGTGCCGTACGCGAACACCGAGAGGTACGCGACGTGACCACCGTCCCGGAGCGCCATCCGATGCGTCACCCGGGGGTGCTCGCCGCCGGTGCGGATGCGCCGGAACACCGGCACGACGGGCAGCCGGCGCTCCCGCACGACCCTCGCGATCTCGGCGTACGCCGACTCCGCGTACGCTCCCCGGCCCTCCAGGACGACCCGCCACTCACCGGCCGGCTCGGAGACCGTCGAGACCAGGAAGACGGCGGCGAAAGCGATCATGGCGATCTGGAGCCCGACCTGCATGATCCCGAGGCCGCTCCCCCGGTCGCCGGCGAGCGCGACGAGCCCGGTGAAGCCGAAGACGAGGAGCACGCCGGACGCCACGGCGGCGGCCCTCAGCCACACCTCCAGAAGCACCTTCCAGTGCACCGCGTCATCGAAGGAGCCCTCTCCCTCGTCGTGGAGCGATGCCGCGTGGAGGCAAGCGGCGACCTCGTCCTCACTCCCGCGCCGGCCCGGCAGCTCCTCGACCTCGTGCCCGCTGTTTCCGCTCATGAATGCCCCTGGGAATGGAAGGGCGGAGCACCTTCTGTGCCGCTCCGACCGGAATGTCTCCGGGAGAAGCACAACGGCGCCACCGTGTTCAGGTCACGGTGGCGCCGTTGTGTGGGGGAGTGTCTGAGCGACGTGGAACGACGGGGGATCGCTCAGGCACTGCGGGGGGTGGCGGAGATGGTTTCGGGCTCGAACAGCTGGTGGTCACGCTGGGCGAGGTTCACAAAAATCATGTCGTACCGAATGGCACACCGCACGGGCTGCGGTGCTCCGCGCGGCTTGCGGAGGCAACGGTAGGCGCGCAGTTCCCCGTCGTCCTCACGGGCGACGACGACCGGGTCGCCGAACAGAGTGACCATCAACGAATCACCACGGTGGGGGAGTGCCGTGACGAGGTCGATGAAATGCCACCCTGAGCGGTAGGCGGTTGCCATCTCGCGCCGGAAGGTCCGGTCGTCGGGCGGCGTGGTCATCTCAGACGCCCGCTGAAGTCGACGTGAAACCCCACGTGATGTCACCCTTGGCATCACCCGGCGCTACGCTGCCCCACGTGATGTCACCGACAGGGGCTGCCTCCACATGGCTCGATGCCGTGCGGGGCGCGACCCCCCAGGTAATGTCACTGGCACCCAGTCCGCCGTAGGCCAGGGCCCCCACAAACGCAGTGGCAAGCACCGAGCGAAGCATTCGCTTATACATTTCGGCTTCGTCCTCACTTGATGGGTCATCTCCCCCGCACGTAAGACGATGTCCCACCCAGGGACCCGAACACCACTGGGTCGATGCATCATGTTCCTGCTGGTTCAAGAACATGGGGGGTGGAGATATGGCCACAAGTAGACCGAATACGGGACATCCTCATGGGATCACCGACCTGTGCGAAGCAGGGCAGCGCCTTTACGCCAGTGCGCTGCGATCCGGACGGATACCTCGTTCGGACATCGCACCCGCACCCTGCCTGATGGACTTCGCCCTGCTGCACCCGGACCCCGACGACCCCGAGTGGCTCCGCCCCGTACCCCCCTCGGCCGCACTCGCGCAGCGCCTCCATCCCCTCGAGCGGGAGATCCAGGAGCGCCGCCGGCGCTCCCTCGAACTGGCGGAATCCTTCGAACCGTTCATGGACATCAGCGCCCAGGACGCTCCGACCACGCACGCCATCACCGTGCTGGAAGGCAACGCCAGAATCAATGCCGCCATCGATGTCGCGACGGCCGAGTGCACCAACGAAGTCCTCACCATCCAGCCCGGTGGCGGCCGCAGCGAACTGATACTCAGCAAAGGCGTCGAACGCGGACAGGCCGTGATCGACCGCGGCGTCAGCATCCGCACGCTCTACCAGCACACCGTCCGGCACCATCACGGGACGTACGCCTACGCCGAGCGCCTGGCCGAGGGCAAGGTCGAAATCCGCACCCTCGAAGAACTCGTCGAGCGCATGCTGGTCTTCGATCACACGGTGGCCTTCATTCCCGCCCAGGAAGACGGGGAAGTGGCACTCGAACTGCGCCACCCGGGCTTGGTCGCCTACCTGACGAGGGTCTTCGAGCAACTGTGGCAGCGCGCCACCCCGCTTCTCGAAGACGTGCGGTACGACCCCATGCCCAACGGCATCAGCGGTGTTCAACGCTCCATCGCCCAACTCCTTGTAGAGGGGCACGTAGACGATTCGATAGCGCGGCGCCTCGGCATGAACGTGCGTACCTGCCGCACCCATATCGCGAAACTGAACACCGCCCTCGGCAGCAAGAGCCGGACTCAACTCGGCTATCTGATCGCCCGGTCGGGAATTCTCGAACAGGATTCCTGACCGGGCGGCCCCAAAAGACCCCCACCCCCGGGCCGGGCGGGCGCGGCCGCGCAAGGGGGCGAGCGTGGCCGTGCCCTGAAACAGCCGGGGGAGTTCCCGGCTCCCCCGACAGGCCAACACTCCCCCGGCCGCTAGGGTTTCCACCACCGTCATCTTGTTGCACTGCAAGGAATGAGGGGGTCCAGATGGGGACGGACACGGGCATACCAGGCCACCCGCACCACCACTCCGAGCTGTGCGAGACGGCGATCCAGCTCTACGCCGATTCCCTGCGCCGCGGGCGGCTCCCCCGAGCCGAGGTCGTACCGGCCCCCTGCCTCATCGAGACGGCGCTGCTCCACCCGGACCCACACGATCCGGCGATGCTGTGCCCTGCCACGCCTTCGGTCGCGCTCACCCATCTTCTGCAGCCCCTCACCCGCAGCGTCTTCGAACAGGTACGCCGCAGCGCGGCACTGGTCGACTCCCTGGCACCACTGGCGGCCATCGCGAGCGAGGACCCCAACCACTCCATCACCGTGCTCGAAGGCAAGAGGCTCATCGACTCCGCCCTCCAGGAAGCGGCCGCCGACGCCGATACAGAAGTCCTGACTGCTCAGCCGGGCGGCCACCGGGCGCCCGCGCAGATCGAGCAGGGGCTGGCCAACGGCCTGGCAGCCGTGAGCAGAGGGGCCCGGCTCCGCCACATCTACCAGCACCCGGCGCGGTACAGCGCCCCCGTCAAGGCCTACCTGGAGCAGATGCCGCCGGGCCAGGTGGAGGTGCGGACGATGGAACTGACCATCGACCGGCTCATCATCTTCGACCACGCGGTGGCGTTCATCCCCGCGACAGCCGACCGCGCAGTGGCTCTCCAGATCCGCCACCCGGCTCTGGTCCGCTACCTGGTGCAGGTGTACGAGGTGCTGTGGGCCCAGGCCACCCCCATCACCGAACACCTGCAGACGGCAGCCCCGGGCGTACCCGTCACCGCCGTGCAGCTCAGCATCGCCCGCCTCCTGGTCGAGGGCCACCACGACGAGGCCGTGGCGCGCAAACTGGGCTTCAGCGTCCGCACCTGCCGCACCCACATCGCCCGGCTCATGCAGACCCTCGAGGCCACCAGCCGCACCCACCTCGGCGCCCTGCTCGTCCGGTCGGGCATCGCCGAGCCGGCGCCACCGCGCGCGGCGGCGCTTCCCGTACCGCCCCGCACGACGAAGGAGCCCGCCACCCCCGATGTCCCGGGGTGACGGGCTCCTCGTGCGTACGGGACAGGGCCCCGTTCAGTCCTTCGGCCGCTTCGGGCGCCAGACCACCAACGCGCTCGTCTGCTGCACATCCTGATACGGCACCAGGTCGCGCCGGTACGACGCGTGCACCTGCGCCTCGCGCTGCTGCATGGCCACCGCCGCCCCGTCCACGGCCGCCGACAGTTCGGCGACGCGCTGCTGGAGGGCGGCCACCTGGTTTTCCAGTTCGATGATGCGCTTGATGCCGGCCAGGTTGATGCCCTCGTCCTGCGACAGCTGCTGCACGGTGCGCAGCAGCTCGATGTCGCGGGCCGAGTAGCGCCGTCCGCGTCCGGCCGTACGGTCGGGTGAGACCAGGCCGAGGCGGTCGTACTGGCGCAGCGTCTGCGGATGCAGGCCCGAGAGCTGGGCCGCGATCGAGATCACGTACACCGGTGATTCATCGGTGAGTTCGTACGGATTGCGTCGTCGGCCGTCCACCTCAAGCTCCCTTCGCTGCCTGGAACAGCTCCGCCCGCGGGTCGTCGTCCGCGGTCGCCTTGCGGTAGGTCTCCAGGGCGTCCCGGGCCTCGGGGCCCAGGTCGGTGGGGACCGCCACCTCGACGGTGACCAGCAGGTCGCCGCGGGTGCCGTCCTTGCGGACGGCGCCCTTGCCCCTGGCCCGCATGGTGCGCCCGTTGGGCGTGCCGGCCGGAAGCTTGAGGGTGACCGGCGGTCCGCCGAGCGTGGGGACCTTCACCTCGCCGCCGAGTGCCGCCTCCGTGAAGGTGACGGGCACGGTGATCGTGAGGTTGTCGCCCTTGCGGCCGAAGACCGGGTGGGCGTCGACGTGGACGACGACGTAGAGGTCGCCGGCCGGTCCGCCGCGCTCGCCCGGGGTGCCCTTGCCGCGCAGCCGGATCCGCTGGCCGTCGAGGACGCCCGCCGGAATCCTGACCTGCATGGTGCGCGACGACTTCGCCCGGCCGCTGCCCTTGCAGACGTCGCAGGGGTCCTGGGCGATGAGGCCCCGGCCCTTGCAGTCCACGCAGGGATCGGTGAGCGAGAACCCGCCGCCGCTGCCGCGCGAGACCTGGCCGGTGCCGACGCAGGTCGGGCAGACCCTCGGGGTGCCGTTCTTGTCGCCGGTGCCGGAACACGCCTTACAGGGCGCCTGGCTGGACATCCGCAGCGGGACCGTGGCCCCGTCGACGGCCTCGGTGAAGCTGAGCGTCACCTCGGACTCGATGTCCTGGCCGCGGCGCGGCTGCACCCGTGTGCCGGTGGAGCCGCCCCGGTTGAAGAGTCCGCCGAAGACATCGCCCAGGCCGCCGCCGCCGAAACCGCCGGCGCCCTGCTGGCCCCCGCCCGGGGCGCCTCCGAAGAGGTCCCCCAGGTCGAAGTTGAAGTTGCCCTGGGCCCCGCCGGGTCCGGCGCGGAAACCGCCGTTGCCGAAGAGGGCGCGTGCCTCGTCGTACTCCTTGCGCTTCTTGGTGTCACCGAGGACGTCGTTCGCCTCGGAGATCTCCTTGAAGCGCTCCTCCGCCTTGTCGTCGCCCTTGTTGGCGTCCGGGTGGAACTCGCGGGCGAGCTTCCGGTACGCCTTCTTGATCTCGGCGTCGGTGGCGTCCTTGGGGACGCCGAGAACCTTGTAGTAGTCCTTCTCGACGAAGTCCTTCGTACTCATCGACGTCCCTCCTTCCGGACGCCCGGCCGGGTGGCCGGGTGGAGTGCTGCCAGGCGGTGTGCTGCCAGAGGGTCGGACAGGATGTCAGACCTCCTCGCCGCCACCGCTCTCCTCGTCGTCTGCCTTCTCTTCCTTCGCGGCCGCGGGGGTCGCCCCCGGCTGGGGTTCGGCCACCGCCACCCGCGCGGGGCGGATGGTGCGCTCGCCGATCCGGTACCCGGGCTGCAGGATCGCCACGCAGGTCGTCTCGGTGACGTCCGGTGCGTAGCTGTGCATCAGGGCTTCGTGGATCGTCGGGTCGAAGGGCTCGCCCTCCTTGCCGAACTGCTGCAGTCCGAGCTTGGCGACGACCGTCTCCAGAGATTCGGCCACCGACTTGAACCCGCCCACGAGCTCACCGTGCTCACGGGCCCGGCCGACGTCGTCGAGCACGGGCAGGAGCTCGGACAGGAGACCCGCGACTGCGATCTCCTTGACCGTGACCCGGTCCCGCTCCACGCGGCGGCGGTAGTTCTGGTACTCGGCCTGGAGCCGCTGGAGGTCGCCCGTGCGCTCGGAGAGCGCGGTGCGGACCTGGTCCAGCTGTGCGGTCAGTGCCGTCGTGCGGTTCGCGTCGTCCCCGGCCGGGGCCGCCGCCTCCTCCGAAGAGGGGGTGGCGGCCTCCGGCTCGGCGTCGTCAGGGGTGGCGCCGGAGGGGACGTCGGGCTTCTCCTCGAAGCCCGGAGTCTCCTCGGTCACGCCGCACCGCCCTTGGAGTCCTTCTCGTCGTCGACGATCTCGGCGTCGACGACATCGTCGTCGGCCTTGGCCTGCTCGGCGCCCGGCTGCGCGTCGCCCTGCGGGCCGCCCTCGGCCTGGGCGTTGGCGTACATCGCCTGGCCCAGCTTCTGGGAGACGGCCGCGACCTTCTCGGTGGCGGTGCGGATCTCGGCGGTGTCCTCGCCCTTGAGCTTCTCCTTCAGCTCGGTGAGCGCGGTCTCCACCTCCGTCTTCACGTCGCCGGGGACCTTGTCCTCGTTGTCCTTGAGGAACTTCTCCGTCTGGTAGACGAGCTGCTCGCCCTGGTTGCGGGACTCGGCGGCCTCGCGACGGCGGTGGTCCTCGTCCGCGTACTGCTCGGCCTCTTCGCGCATCCGGTTGACCTCGTCCTTCGGCAGCGAGGAGCCACCGGTGACGGTCATCTTCTGCTCCTTGCCGGTGCCGAGGTCCTTGGCGGCGACGTGCATGATGCCGTTGGCGTCGATGTCGAACGCGACCTCGATCTGCGGCACACCGCGCGGGGCCGGCGGCAGACCGGTCAGCTCGAACATCCCGAGCTTCTTGTTGTACGCCGCGATCTCGCGCTCGCCCTGGTAGACCTGGATCTGCACGGACGGCTGGTTGTCCTCGGCCGTCGTGAAGATCTCGGAACGCTTGGTCGGGATCGTGGTGTTGCGCTCGATGAGCTTGGTCATGATCCCTCCCTTGGTCTCGATGCCGAGGGACAGCGGGGTGACGTCGAGGAGCAGGACGTCCTTGACCTCGCCCTTGAGGACACCGGCCTGGAGCGAGGCGCCGATGGCGACGACCTCGTCCGGGTTCACGCCCTTGTTGGCTTCCTGGCCGCCCGTGAGCTCCTTGACGAGCTCGGCTACGGCCGGCATGCGGGTCGAGCCACCGACGAGAACGACGTGGTCGATCTCGGAGAGCTGGATGCCCGCGTCCTTGATGACGTTCTGGAACGGGCTCTTGCAGCGGTCCAGGAGGTCGGCGGTGAGCTGCTGGAACTGCGAGCGCGTGAGCTTCTCGTCCAGGTGCAGCGGGCCCTCGGCCGACGCCGTGATGTAGGGCAGGTTGATCGAGGTCTCCGTCGAGGACGACAGCTCGATCTTCGCCTTCTCCGCGGCTTCGCGCAGACGCTGGAGAGCCATCTTGTCCTTGGACAGGTCCACGCCGTGCCCGTTGGCGAACTGCTTCACCAGGTAGTCGACGACGCGCTGGTCCCAGTCGTCGCCACCGAGGTGGTTGTCGCCGTTCGTGGCCTTCACCTCGACGACGCCGTCGCCGATCTCCAGGAGGGACACGTCGAAGGTGCCGCCACCGAGGTCGAAGACGAGGATCGTCTGGTCGTCCTTGTCGAGCCCGTACGCCAGCGCGGCGGCCGTCGGCTCGTTGACGATACGCAGGACGTTCAGGCCCGCGATCTCGCCGGCCTCCTTCGTCGCCTGACGCTCGGAGTCGTTGAAGTACGCCGGGACGGTGATGACCGCGTCGGCCACCTTCTCGCCCAGGTAGGACTCGGCGTCACGCTTGAGCTTCTGCAGGATGAAGGCGCTCATCTGCTGCGGGTTGAAGCTCTTGCCGTCGATCTCGATCTTCCAGTCAGTGCCCATGTGGCGCTTGACCGAACGGATCGTCCTGTCGACGTTCGTCACTGCCTGGCGCTTGGCGACCTCGCCTACCAGAACCTCGCCGTTCTTCGCGAAGGCGACGACGGACGGCGTGGTCCTGGCGCCTTCGGCGTTGGTGATGACGGTGGGCTCGCCGCCTTCGAGAACGCTGACGACGGAGTTAGTCGTGCCCAGGTCGATGCCGACCGCACGTGCCATTTCAATTCCTCCAACTGACTACTTGAGTGGATCTGACTCAAGGATGCACGACACCCGTCCCGGAGTCAACAGACCTGAGTCGAGGCGACTCAACTAACGTGCAGGCATTCCTCGCTACCAGCCGAACCACCAGCCAGAACGCCGCGCCGGGCGCAGACGAGCACGTTCCCCCCACCGGCGATCGGACGCCCGTCGGGCCCGCATACGGGCGACACCTGCCCCTCCCCACGGGTCACACGACCCTCCCCATCATCGCCTCATGGGATCGTTCTGTCACAAAATGGCGTGAGCCGCACAAAACAGGCACGCGAATCGCCGACTCCGTCAGCCGACCCAGGCAGGTGCGAACGATGCAGAAGCAGTGGCAGAGCCACGGCCCCCGGCGCCGGCCGGGGCCCGCGCGTCGCACCTGGCAGCCGCCGCGCCCACCCCGTCTCACGGCCGCCCGCGAAGCCCTGCGGGCCCTGCTCCCGGCAGTGCCGCCCCGCCCCACCGCCAAACGCGTCATGGACCTGACGCTCGGCTCGGCCCTGCTGCTCCTGGCCGCACCCCTGCTCGCCACGGCCGCCCTCGTCCTCGCCGTCCGGCGCGGCCCCGCAGGCGCGCTGACGCGCTCCACCCGGATCGGAGCCGACGGCAGAGCGTTCACCCTGCGGTCGCTGCGCACCCGCAGGCTGCGCCTGCACGTCCTCTCGCGGCTCCCCCACGTCGTACGGGGCGAGCTCTCCCTCGTCGGCCCGGTCCCGCTGGCACCGGGCGACGTACGCGGCAGGCCGACGGGTGCGAGAGACTGGCGACGGGAACTGAAACCCGGCCTGACCGGCCTGGCCCAGATCCGCCACCGCTCGGCGATGCCGTGGGACGAGCCCGACCTCCTCGACCGGCACTACGCCGAGCACCACCGCCCGGGCCTGGACCTGGCGATCCTCGCGGAAGCCGTCGGCGCACCCCTGCTCCGGGCGGCCCGGAGCCTCGCCGGAGGCGGCAAGGCGGACCTGAGCGACACAGATCACCGCCTGCCCGGCTACAGGACGGTGGAATAAGTGGATAGTGTCAGCACAGACTGATTAAGTTACTGCTTAGTAAGCAACCCTCAACGCTGGATCCCACCCTCGCAGGCCCGAGGAGCCACCCATGCAACTCGCCGCGATCATCGTGTCGCTGGTGCTGACCGTCGTCGGCGTTGCGCTCATCGCCCGAGCGGTCGCGCAGATCTACCGGTTCGTCCGCATCGGACAGTCGGTACCGGCAGGCAGCCGCACCGACGACCCCAAGCAGCGCACGATCACCCTGGTCAAGGAGTTCCTCGGCCACACCCGGATGAACCGGTGGGGCATCGTGGGCTTCGCGCACTGGTTCGTCGCGATCGGCTTCCTGACGCTGCCGCCGACGCTGCTCCAGGCGTACGGACAGCTCTTCAAGGCCGACTGGGTGCTGCCCGTCATCGGTGAATGGCTGCCGTTCGAGCTGTACATCGAGTTCATCGGCCTGATGACGACGGTCGGCATCCTGGTGCTGATCGCCATCCGGCTGCTGAACCTCCCCTCCCGGGCGGGCCGCAAGTCGCGGTTCGCGGGCTCGAAGGCCTGGCAGGCGTACTTCGTCGAGTACGTCATCCTCGTCATCGGCCTGGCGATCCTGACCCTGCGCGGCCTCGAGGGCGCGATCCACCACGTCGGCGGCTACGAGGCCGCGTACTTCGTCTCGTACCCGCTGGTCCTCGCCTTCAAGGGACTCGCGCTCGGCACGTTGCAGAACCTCATCTACTTCGTCGCGATGATCAAGATCGGCACCTCGCTGATCTGGATGATCACGGTCTCGCTCAACACCAACATGGGTGTGGCCTGGCACCGCTTCCTCGCCTTCCCCAACATCTGGTTCAAGCGCAACGCCGACGGCGACGTCGCGCTGGGCGCGCTGCAGCCGATGACCAGCGGCGGCAAGGAGATCGACTTCGAGGACCCGGGCGAGGACGACGTCTTCGGCGTCTCCCAGGTCGAGCAGTTCTCCTGGAAGGGCATCCTCGACTTCTCCACGTGCACGGAGTGCGGGCGCTGCCAGTCGCAGTGCCCCGCCTGGAACACGGGCAAGCCCCTCTCCCCGAAGCTCCTGATCATGTCCCTGCGCGACCACGCGCACGCCAAGGCCCCGTACCTGCTGGCCGGCGGCGGCAAGGACATGGAGGGCAACGAGAAGGCGACCGAGGAGCAGCTCAAGGACGTCCCGGCCGCCGCCCTCGCGGAGGCCGAGCGCCCGCTGATCGGCACGGTCGAGGAGAACGGCGTCATCGACCCGGACGTGCTCTGGTCCTGCACCACCTGCGGTGCGTGCGTGGAGCAGTGCCCGGTCGACATCGAGCACATCGACCACATCGTCGACATGCGCCGCTACCAGGTGATGATCGAGTCCGCGTTCCCGTCCGAGGCGGGCACGATGCTCAAGAACCTGGAGAAGAAGGGCAACCCCTGGGGGCTCGCCAAGAAGCAGCGCGTCGAGTGGACCAAGGAGGTCGACTTCGAGGTCCCGATCGTCGGCAAGGACGTCGAGGACCTCACGGAGGTCGACTACCTCTACTGGGTCGGTTGCGCGGGCGCCCTGGAGGACCGGGCGAAGAAGACCACGAAGGCGTTCGCGGAGCTCCTGCACATCGCGGGCGTCAAGTTCGCGATCATGGGCGGCGACGAGAAGTGCACGGGCGACTCGGCCCGCCGCCTGGGCAACGAGCCGCTGTTCCAGCAGCTCGGCCAGGAGAACGTCGCGATGCTGAACATGGCGTTCGGCGAGGACGACGAGGACGACTCCACCAAGAAGGCGAAGTCGTCGAAGAAGATCGTCGCGACCTGCCCGCACTGCTTCAACACCATCGCGAACGAGTACCCGCAGCTCGGCGGCGAGTACGAGGTCATCCACCACACGCAGCTGCTCCAGCACCTCGTCGACGAGGGCAAGCTGATCCCGGTGACTCCGGTCGAGGGTCTGATCACGTACCACGACCCCTGCTACCTGGGCCGCCACAACAAGATCTACACGCCCCCGCGCGAGATCATCGCCAAGGTCCCGGGTCTGCGGAACGAGGAGATGCACCGCCACAAGGAGCGCGGCTTCTGCTGCGGCGCCGGTGGTGCCCGGATGTGGATGGAGGAGCGGATCGGCAAGCGCATCAACAACGAGCGCGTCGACGAAGCTCTCTCCCTCAACCCGGACATCGTCTCCACCGCCTGCCCGTTCTGCCTCGTCATGCTGACCGACTCGGTCAACGGCAAGAAGAACGACGGCAAGGCGAAGGAGTCGATCCAGGTGGTCGACGTGTCGCAGCTGCTGCTCGACTCCGTGAAGACCCCGGCCGACCCCGCGGGCGAGCCGGAAGCGGCTGACGCACCGGAGCCGGAACCGGTGAAGTAACCGGAAACCGCGCCACGCGTTGCACAAGCGGCCGGACCTGCCTCGGGGGCAGGACCGGCCGCTTCTGCTTCCCCGCTCGGGTGACGCATCATGGGGGACGGCCGGGAGGAAAGTGGCGGCCGGAACGACGTTGTACGAGGTATTCCTGCGGGGGTACGTATGCGGAGGTACCCCGTGCGGATACGCATCGCAAGAGCCACAGCAACAGCGACCGCGACCGCGACCGCGACAGTCCCAGCTGCGGCCACAGCCACCGCCACGGCCACAGCCACGGCCACGGCCACGGCCACGGCGCGAAACGGCCGGACGCCCGGCGCGGCGACCCGCGCGGCAGCCGCTGCGGCGTTCGGCTGCGTCCTTCTGCTGACGGCGTGCGCGGGTACGCCCGCCTCCCCGGCCCCCAAGAACGGCGACGCCCCGCCCACCGCCCTCTCCGGCCTGGCGGGCGCCGAACGCCGCGCCGTCCCGCACGGCACCGGCGGCCGGACCCCCGACGACTTCAACGGCGACGGCCACCGCGACCTCGTCCTCGACCACCTGGTGAAGCCGGCGGCCGACAGCCGGGAGGACGCCGGGATCGGCATCGTGTACGGCTCCGCGACCCGCGGCCTCGACCCGTCCGTACGCCAACTGCTCAGCGCGCACGCCAACGCCGCGAAGTCCGGCGACACCCTCCCGTCGGCGTTCGACGCCGAGGCGTCGTGCGACCTGGACCGGGACGGCTTCACCGATCTGATCGTGGGCACCGACCCCCCGTACAACGGCATCGGCCGCCCACCCGTACCGCTGCAGATCCTGTTCGGCTCCCCGGAGGGCCTCACCGGCAAGGCGGTCACCCTGCGGATCCCGGACCGGGCCCGCTTCGGCAACGTCCGGCCGGACCACCCCGTCTGCGGCGACTTCGACGGCGACGGGAGGCCGGACCTGGCCGTGACGGCGAGCGCGGGACGCTTCAGCTTCCTGCGGGGCCCGTTCACCCGCGACGGCCGCCCGCGCGCCGCCGGCGCGGCCCTTCCTGGCGCCGGCCCCGTCCTCGCCGCCCCCGAGCCCCGGACGGACACGAACGGCGACGGGTACGACGACCTGGTGTACACGGCCCTCCCCCGTGAACCCGGCACCACCGGCACGGGCGCGCTGCTGCTCGGCAGCCCGGACGGACCGGGCCGCCCGGGTGGCACGTACCGCTTCCACGCCCCGGCCGCGGCCCTCCCGACAGCACCCCTGCGCACGGCCCCGGGCCACGCCCCGGCCCGTGCGGAAACGACTCTTCTCCGGCGCTACGCGGACTTCGACAGCGACGGGAAGCCGGACACGGTGGTCCGTACGCACCGGGGCGAGAGCGCCGACCTCATCGCGCTGTACCCGGCGGCAACGCCGGACCGACCGCTGATCACGTTCACCACCGCCCTCTTCACAGCGGGCTGAGGGCAACCCCCCAGGGTTCCCTTAGGGGATGTCACAGCTGAGCGTCAAAGGCGGGCAAGTTCCCCCGCCCCTGCCACCGAGCCCGCACGGACCAGGTACGTTCGATTACGTGGCTGGATTCAGGATCGGACGCGGCCGGGACAACCGCACCCCGCAGCAAGCGCGACAGCAACCGCGGCAGCAGCCGTACGGCACTCAGGCACCACCGCCGTACGGACAGCAGCAATGGCCTCCGACGGGAGGCAACGGCGCGCCGCCCCAGGGCGGCGGCTACCACGCGGGCGGGTACACCAGCGGCGGCGGCGACGAGCCGGAGTACTTCGCCGACCCGTACCCGCAGCAGCACGGTCACCACCCCCAGCACCCCCACCAGGGCGACCCGTACGCGAACAGCCCCGGTCACACCCAGGCCTTCAGCATCAACGAGGACCCTTACGGCGACGGCAACACGTACCGCGCCGGCCAGGCCCCCGTCCAGCCCGCAGGCCCGCGCCTGCACTGGAAGCAGCTGCTGAGCGGCATCGTGACCCGCCCCGGCCCGACGTTCTGGCAGATGCGCGACTACCCCGTCTGGGGCCCGGCGCTCGTCGTCACGTTCCTCTACGGCCTGCTGGCGCTGTTCGGCTTCGACCAGGCCCGCGACGACGCGATCAACGCGCCGGTCGGCAACGCCATCCCCTACGTCGTCATCACGGGCATCGGCTTCGTGATCGGCGGTCTGGTGCTCGGCGCGGTCACCCACACCCTCGCGCGCCAGCTCGGCGGCGACGGTGCGTGGCAGCCGACCGTGGGCCTGTCCATGCTCATCATGTCGATCACGGACGCCCCCCGCCTGATCTTCGCGCTCTTCCTGGGCGGCGAGAACTCCCTCGTCCAGATCCTCGGCTGGCTCACCTGGCTGGCGGCCGCGGCCCTGTTCACCTCGATGGTGAGCAAGTCCCACGACCTGCCGTGGCCCAAGGCCCTGGGCGCGTCGGCGATCCAGCTGCTCGCACTGGTCTCGATCCTCAAGCTGGGAACGATCTAGCGGGACCGATCCGTAAAGAAGAACGCCGGGAAAGAACGAGAGCCCCCGCGGCCGCCTCCGGAATCGACCGGAAGGGACTGCGGGGGCTCTCGCGTCCCGTGCGTCAGGCGCTCAGGCGCTCAGGCGCTCAGGCGTCCAGAACCTGCCCGCTCCGCCGCACGACGGGCTTGTCGACACTCCACGGGAAGTTGATCCAGCGATCGGTCTTCTTCCACACGTACTCGCACTTCACGAGCGAATGCGACTTCTCGTAGATCACGGCGGAGCGCACCTCGGCGACGTGATCGATGCAGAAGTCGTGCACCAGCTTCAGCGTCTTCCCGGTATCGGCGACGTCGTCGGCGATGAGGACCTTCTTGTCCGAGAAGTCGATGGCGTTGGGCACGGGCGCCAGCATGACGGGCATGTCCAGCGTGGTGCCCACGCCCGTGTAGAACTCCACGTTCACCAGGTGGATGTTCTTGCAGTCCAGCGCGTACGCGAGGCCGCCGGCGACGAAGACACCGCCGCGCGCGATGCTCAGCACGACGTCCGGCTCGTACCCGTCGTCGGCCACGGCCTGCGCCAGCTCCCGCACGGCATGCCCGAAGCCGTCGTACGTCAGGTTCTCCCGCGTCCCGTCACTCATCGCGCATCACACCTGCGTCCGGTGGAAGTTCATGAAGGACCGCGACGCGGTCGGCCCGCGCTGCCCCTGGTACCGCGAGCCGTACCGCTCGGAGCCGTACGGGAACTCCGACGGCGAACTCAGCCGGAACATGCACAGCTGACCGATCTTCATCCCCGGCCAGAGCTTTATCGGCAGCGTCGCCAGATTCGACAGCTCCAGGGTCACGTGCCCGGAGAACCCGGGGTCGATGAACCCGGCCGTCGAATGCGTCACCAGCCCGAGCCGGCCGAGCGAGCTCTTGCCCTCCAGCCGCGACGCGAGATCGTCGGGCAGCGAGATGACCTCGTACGTCGAAGCGAGCACGAACTCACCGGGATGGAGGATGAACGCCTCGTCCCCGTCCGGCTCGACGGTACGGGTCAGGTCGGCCTGCTCGACGGCCGGATCGATGTGCGGATAGCGGTGGTTCTCGAACACCCGGAAATAGCGGTCGAGCCTCACATCGATGCTCGACGGCTGCACCATCGACGCATCGAAAGGATCAATACGTACGCGTCCGGCGTCGATCTCGGCCCGGATGTCCTTGTCTGAGAGAAGCACCCACCGAGGATACGCAGAACGCGCGGGCCGGCCCCCATCGGGCCGCCCCGCGCGCCCTCCATCCGCTCTCCGCTACCGCTCCTCGAACACCACGGGCACGGCATGCCGCAACCGCGCGCAACGAGGACAACGGATAAGCCGCCCGGGACCGATCCGCGCGGGCCCGAGCTGCTGCATCGGGAACGAGGCGGTAGCGAAAACGTGCCCTTCGGCACAGCGGACGACGGTGCGCTCCATGGAGTCCATCAAGTCCCTTCCCCATCAAGCCGTGGACGAGAAAGCCACATTAGGGGATGAACAGGACGCCACCGCACGCGGCACTCCGGCCCCCACGCTACGCCCCCAACTCCCGCCCAGCACACCCCCGTCAACTCCCGGGCCACCCCCCGACCCCACACCGCGCCACCCGCCCGGGCTCATGCCTCGGGGGGACTGCGATGGGGTACAGTGTGGAACGATGCGTCGCTGGCCAGCCAGTGCGTTACGCGGGTGTAGTTTAATGGTAGAACATGAGCTTCCCAAGCTCAGAGCGCGAGTTCGATTCTCGTCACCCGCTCCATGATGAAGCCCCAGGCCAGTGGCCGGGGGCTTCTTTGTTGTCTGGACCTGTTCAGGAGTCGCGCACCAGATCCGCACCAGAAGGCCCCTGATCAGCCTTCTTACGGGCGGACCGCACGAGGTCATCCAGCCCGTTCGCGACCTCTTGCTGTCGCTCAAGGTCCGAGTGCTGATGGGTACGCCGAGAAGGGCCCGGACGGACTGCTGTTCGTGGGGGATTCGTGGGGGATTCGTGGGGGGAGAAGGGCAAGCCATTCCGGCGTTCCACATCGACCGCGGTCGATTGGCTCACCCCGGAGCAGATCACCGAGCGCATGTCCGAGGTCTACGCGATCCGACTGCTCGATGCTCTGGACGGGGCCGGGCCGCACGTACGGAGCCACGACGGCCGCCGACTGAACCCGACGTAGTGACGTCATGCTCAGGGCGGGTCAAGTGAGGGTCTCCTGCGCCCAGCGGGCAATACCACCGAGCCTGGCTGCCGCCACCTCGATATCGCCGGTTCGGACAGGCTGCTCGACTTCGTAGTCGTAGCCTTCGAGACCGCACTCCTCCTCAACCATCCGCCCGATGCGATACGCCTCAGCCATGATCGGCAACGCTTCGCTTCCTGGGTAGCGGTAGGGGATGTCGATGTTGGCCGAGTCCCCGGCGTAGTCCAGTTGCAGATGACCAGCAGGCCCGTCACGCCAAAGAGTCAGGGCGTAAGGGAACTCCTCGGTGGCGACCGGGCCGACCTCCCGCGAGATCCGCTGCATGAGCCTGTCCCAACCGGCACGTTCCTCACCAGTAAGGTTCATGGGCTTGAGGCCAGCATCCGGGTCGTAGGAGGAGTTGATCTCCTCTAGGGTCTCACCGAAAGTGCGCCCCAGGAGCACCCGCAGGAACATGATGTCGTAGGTCACTGTCCGCAGCCTACGTGTCCCCGCTCGCTACTTCCCGGGACGGGACACACTCTGACTCACGCAGCGCGGTAAGAGTTTCTCTACTTCATCAAGACCCGCGCACGGCGCGGGCGCGCGCCGCCTCAGCGGCGCGGCCTGCCTCTGTCTCCGCCCCGGCTGGCCGCGCCAGGCGGCGCGCTATGTGCGGCGGGCGGAAGCGAGTGATCATCCGCGCGGCTCAAGGACATGCCTCCGGCGGGGGCGCTCAGACTCCGGGATGGATGGGGCGCCGTTCGCGGGTGCCGGCGGATTCGTGGTGAGCGTTGTGGGCTCCCATCCCGACCGCCTTCGACCCAGGCAGAGCCGAGCAGTCGCGGCCCAGGGCGTCAAGGTCGTTCGTACAGTGGCGCGCTCCACCTTGACGCCCTGAACCACGCCCGCTCCACGGTGTGTGGGTCGAAGGCGGACGGGATGGGAGCCGGGGTGAGTGGTGGGTTTCTTTACCGCGCCGCTAATAGCAGGATTGCGGTGACAGCGCGAAGGCCGGATGCCATACTCCGTACGTGATGGCAACAGGTGCTGCAAGTACATCAGGCTCCCTACCCGCGGCTGCCGTCGTTGCCGCTTGCGCTCTTATTTTTACCGTCGCATCCTTCTGGTGGCTAAACGCTCGGCAAGGCAGGCTCCGCTCGTATCCACCACACACTTTTGCGGCCGCAGCAACGCGACAGAAGACGCTCATCCGCATCCCGCTCGTCCTCTTCAATACAGGACCAAAGCCCATCGTCATCCTGGACATGCGCCTCGATGTAGCAAGAGAATCCCAGGAAGACGTCACCCTACCTTGGAGCAGCACCCGAGATCGAATTAGACCCGAACCCGAAGACGGGTTACGCCTTCCAGCAGTTTTTGCGGTTAGCGGCCGAGCGGCCGAACAGGCATTTATAGAATTCTCTACACCTTTCCCCAACTTCACACCTCAACTTCGCGAATACCGAGCATCGCTTAAATGCCGGGTTGGGCATCGCAAAAAATGGATCACGGTAATGGAATTCCCGCTACACCTTGAGAACGTTTCGGCGCCGGGAAGCTACATCGCCTACAGCAATGCACCGAACGTCGTCGATGAAAGCAAAAAAATCTCAGCCAGAGACGAGCTCAACAGATTGGCTTCAGAGGCGGCAATTCGCAGATCCAATGACTGATACTCACGCACCAAATCGAATGGTAATTATATGCCGATTCCCGCATTGCCTCGCTTCCTGTATCTCGACGAGAGATCCCTCAACGAGTACCTCTCTGTCGTGGAGGAGGGCATTTCTGATGAAGCTCGCCACCGGACACAGAGCGATACCAAAGGACCCCCCGAGGAACTGGGGGTTGTAGCTCCGGAAGCCGGATCTAGCGAGCGCGAACGAGTGGTCAGGGAGACTGCGAGTCAGCGCTTCATTCGACTCGTTTCAGCGCTCGACGCCGATTCTGCCCGATGGAAGTACCGCGATATCGAGGACCTGCACCCCCTCTTCGATGGGCTGAAGATTATGGACTTCCTGCATGGGCGCTTCGAAGTCGAGGTTCCCCCTATGATCCAGCTAATGAGCCAGCCAGACCAACTGGGCGACATGCTAGACCTCCTAGAGGCATTTCGCCCAATGGCCTCATTGATGGGCCAGGATATAGACGGCATGCCTGGCCAGGAAGAAACAACCGCCATGCGGGGATTCGCCAAGGCAATGAAGTCGGACATTGTCATCGTCGGAGACCAAGAAGACGACGGGCCGAAGATTACGGGAAAGCTAACCAAAGAATACGTCAGAGACACCATTGACGGTGAAGGCTTTATTCTTGGAAAAATCGCTAGAAAGTGGGGGAAGGGTGAGAGTCACTCTCTAATGGCTCTCCCTGGGGCATCCCTGATGAGCCGGGAGCAGCGTCGGCAGGCTGCGCGACAACCGAAGACGGACGACGCGGAAACGTTGATGGGACCGGCTCTCACGCTGGACATCCTCGCGATCTATCGCTAGAGCCCGGGCATGATGCCTACGTCGGCTGAGGGCCCTGGAGGTGCTACTGATCTCCCAAGAAGCCCAAGACCTGCTCGCACCCCGTTGCCCAGCCCTTCTCCAGTGGCCAGCGACGGATCCATCCAAGGCCGGGCCGCTTCAGGTAAGCAGAGTTAGCTGAATGGCAGACACGAGCCGCACGCGTACGTGACACTAAAGTTATGACTAGCAATCAACGCCGAGCCCTCTGGGGCGGTACCGCAGCCCTTGGCGCAGCTCTCCTGATCGTCAGCGCATACTTGGGACTTGAGAAAGCGAGCATGCTAGGAGGTATCATTGGTGCATTTTTCGGTCTGTTGAGCCTCGCCATCGGAATATACCAACTCCGAAGCGCGCACGGCGGGTCCACCGGAAGCCCTAGGCAGATCCAACGAAGCGGAAACGACTCGATAAACCTACAGAGCGGAAACGATCTAACAATCGGCAACGATAACAAGTTTGGAAATTCGCCATGAAGTGGAGTACTGGACGACAAAAATCCCGCGACAATAACACGAACATTCAAGCCGGGAGAGACGTTACCATAGGGTTGGGATACAGGGATGTAAAGGAAATTTCTCACGATACGACTATGGAGGTCTTTTCAAGAAACTTCCAATCGCTCAGCAGGGAAGCCCACGCTGTAGCGCAGCAACGGGCCGATGAATTCACTCTAAATCTTGTCGAATCTCTTCAGCAGAGAGCCCCGCACATTCTGGAAAGCTTCCAGGAACCAGGCACGCAATCGGCACTATTCTCCGCACAGTCAGGGTACGCAAAGACTGGTGACGCAGACCTTGGTGAAGTTTTGATTGAACTTCTGATCAGTCGCGCAAGTTGTCGACAGCGTAATACTTCACAGTTGGCTTCCAACTTCGCTGTTGGGATCGCCGAACATCTATCGTCCCATCACTTCGCGATTCTCACGTGTAATTTCGCATTAAAGCAGCTAGCCTTCGGTGAAATACGCTCGATCGGCGCCCTCGCCAGAAATATCGAGGACTCCATCGGACCGTTTTTCCAGGACCTAGGGAACGCTGACCCTACCGATCTAGATTACCTAGCCGGCCTCGGCTGCACGATCGCTACAGCCGGATCTCTCCCTCCCGGAAAATACGCCGGAATGAACTATCCCGGCCTATTCACTCGAGGGTTTTCAAATAAGGAGATTATGCATTCTGAGCGCCTCATCGGCACGCGCTTGGTGCGCCCATTTGGGCCAGATCCTGATCGCTACCAAATCGATGCCGTTACGACGGACGATCTACTGAAACTCATTGATTCCCTATTCCTCCGCGAGATTTCCGACTTGGCGCTATCAACCCTCAGAAATACCGTGTTGGATGAGCATGAAATCGAGCGGATGATCACTGAGAGCAGGCCGGGCTTAGCACCGATCTTCAGACGTATTAGAGAACTGGAAATGAACGGATACATCAATACAGCGATCGGAACCGCGATCGCGCACGCAAACATGCGTCGCGTAATTCCGGAATTTGATGTTCCGCTTGCGGACCTCATCCCAGCGGGATCAGCATCTCAGTAGCTTGGCACCCTGAACCATCGCTGGAAGACCCTCTCGAGGGGGCCTGTGCCACTGCTATGGTCCGTCGATGAGATCGTCCGCACGGTAAAGGGCGGACCTGGGGTGCGACATTGGCGTCTGCCTCATCATCTGACCGCACCAGATGCGCACCAGAACGAGCGGTCAACCCCGGTCAACACCAGATCGCCGATATCGAAGTCGACACACCACAACCTCGTTCCCTTGCAGGTCAGACGCCCATCCCGAGCAACGCGGACGGTGATTCCCAAGCTCAGAGCGCGAGTTCGATTCTCGTCACCCGCTCTTCGAAGAAGGCCCCGGTCCATGACCGGGGCCTTCGGCGTGAAGGCGAGGGCACGGCAATCGCCGGGGCACCGGCCATTCGGCGCCCGCCGTCCTCCGCCTGCCGCTCGCGCCGCGGCGCGGCGGCTCGAGCAACAGGAGCGGCAAGGCCGGGTCAGGCGACAGCCGTTCCTTCGAGTTCGACCATCTGACCGGGTATCGCGAGTCGGGTGACCCCCAGCATCGTGGTCGTCGGAGCAACACCTGCAGCACCCAGCCGTCCGGCGAGCGTGCCGTAGTGCGGGAACAGCGCGTCCACGTCAGTGGTGTAGACGTTGAGGCGGACGAGGTTCGCCAACGCCATGCCGGCCTCGGCGAGGACAGCTTCCAGGTTGTCCACCGCGAGCCGGAGTTGCGCGGCGATGTCCCCGTCGTGCTCGGGCCGTCCCTCCTTGCTCATCGCGGTCTGTCCCGAGATGTACAGGGTCCGGGTCTCCCCGGAGACGACCTCGCCCTGGTTGAAGCCCATCTCATGCGACCACGCCACCGGGTTGACTGCTGTTCGTTCCATTGCCGCTCCATCCGTTGTCTCTGCGTGCGCCGGGGCCCGGGAAGCCACCGCCTGAACGCCCTTGATGCAAGCCTCTCGAGAAAACACGACACCCTGTGTCATGTTTTTGTAGAGTGAGACCATGCGCGCGGATCGGCTGGTCTCACTGGTGCTGTTGCTGCGGCAGCGGGGCCGGATGACTGCGGACGAGCTGGCCGGCGAGCTGGAGGTCTCCGCCCGCACCGTGCTGCGTGATATCGAGGCGCTGTCGACCGCGGGAGTCCCCGTGTACGCCGACCGTGGTCGGCATGGCGGCTTCTCCCTGCTACCCGGTTTCCGCACCGAACTGACCGGACTGAACCATGACGAGGCCCTCGCCCTGCTCACCGCCGGATCGAGGCACGGCCAGAAGGTCTTCGGTCTCAGCGCCCCGCTCGCCTCCGCGATGCGCAAGGTCGTCGACGCGCTGCCCGAGGGTCATCGAGCCGCGCTGGACGACGCCGCCAAACGGTTCCTCGTCGAGCCCGAAACCGATATGCTCTCCCGCCGACTCGTGGCCGAGGACGTGGTGGGCGCCGTGATGAGCGAGGTCCGTGGTGCCGTGCTCACGGGTCGCAGGCTGCGTTTTCACTACGCCGCACCGGACAGGCAGCCTCGCTGGCACACCGTCGACCCGATCGGCATGGTCACCGTTCGCGGCCGAACCTATCTGCTGGCCACCAAGTTGGGGGAGGACCGCACCTACCGACTGTCGCGGATGCTGGCAGCCGAAGAGCTCCCCGAACCCGCTCAGCGTCCGGCGCAGGTCGATCTCGACCGCATCTGGGCCGAGCGCAGCGCACAGTTCCTGTCCGACGTCCACCTCTCTGTGGCGGTGCGGGTCAAGCCCTCGCGGCGAGAAGAACTACTGAACACCGCTCGGGCTGTCCGCGCCGAGGAACCGGACGGCGAGGACTGGGTTCGCCTGGACGTGATCTTCGAGGACCTGCGGCACGCAGTCTGGGCCGTATGGCAGCTAGACACCGACGCTCAAGTCCTCGCCCCCGCCGCGCTACGCACGGCCTTGCGCGACCGCCTCGCCACCCTCGCCGCTCGATACGACGATCCGGACAACGGGCTACGGGGGCCCTCCGGGCACCCTGAGGGAGAACTGAGACTGCCTGCAGAGTGAGAACCGGGTCACCGAGCGCGGTCGCCTGGCTGACGGTCTGACCGCGACGTGCCTCATCCGTGCCCTTCGGGGCGGACCACGTGGTCACGTACGGCTCCCCGAGACCTCGCCGACCTCACCTAACCTGGGGAGGCGTACAGGTCAGAGCCACTGCGGCGGTCCAAGAACCGTTGATCCCAAACTCAGAGCGCGCCGAGCGCCCCCACTTGGAACACGCTCTGAGTACTTGCAGTACTCAACTCCCCAGTACGTCGCGACGGCGACCAGCGGGAAGACCAGGGCGCACCCCCTTACACACCTCATCAGCTCTTACGAGCACTGGGCTCCCTCGCAGCGAACCCACAAATGTACGTCCTCGACGAAGCCGTAGCCCGGCAGATCCGGCACCAGCTTCTCGGCGACGGCCTTCGCCGCCATGAGGAAGAGCACGGACAGTTCAGCGACGAGGAACTCACCGAGGCCCGCGCGAAGATCTTCGGTTCCGCCAACTCCTCCAAGGACGCGGACGCCGCGTGAGCGAGCGCATCGAGACCGTCGTCCCGGACTCAGAAGGGCTCTCCGCCTGGATCGGGCAGGACCGAAGCTCCTCGCGATGCTGCAGGTCTTCCACGACAGGGGAGCCGACCTCGTGATCGGGGCGAACACCCTCGTGGAAGTCAGCCACTCCCGCAGCAACATGCCTGCCTGAACGGGGCCCTGTCCCGCGTCAAGGTGGAGCCGGTCACCGAGCAGGCGGCGAAAGCGGCAGCGGAGTTCCTCAAAGCCGCCGGACTGCGCGGGCACACGTACGCCATCGACGCCACGGTCGCCGAGGTCGCTCTCCGCCAGCCGAAACCGTCGCCCTCCTGACGTCCGACAGCGACGACATGACCAAGCTCCGCGGCAACCAGGTCCGCATCATCCCCCTCTGACCAGCCGGCCCGCCCGGAGATGCGTGGCCGGGGGGCTTCCTTGTGAGGGAAAGCCATGGCCGCTCGGGCCGCCGGGCGCGATCAGACCGCCCGGGCCCACCCCCACTGAACCCGTGACCGACCGGGCGTTAGCCGCGCATCTCGACGAATGGGCCGTGCCGTTCGAGTGACAACCGTTCGCGCCGCCCGCATCACGCGCCCTTCGGGGTCCATACCTGACCCCATGAACCCCATGGACAGGAAACTGTCGAGACGAACGGTGCGTGCCGCGGTGCGAGAAGAGAGTTCCCGATCCCTTCGGCATCGTGTGGTCGCCGGATGCTGTGCCCTGCTGCTCGTGACTCTGACTTCGGGCGCGGCAGCCCAGGCGGCCTCGTCCCCCGGTGACGGTGGTTCCGCGCGGCTCGACCCGCGGATCACGGAGATCATGCGGAAACCGGACTACGCCAACGCCCAGTGGGGCCTGCTCCAGCAGGACCCGGACAGCGGGCGGGTGGTGCACAGCCGGTTCGCCGAACAGTTCTTCATCCCCGGGTCGGTGGCCAAGCTCTTCGGCACCTCCGGGGCGTGGGACGCCCTCGGCGGCGGCCACCGCTTCAAGACACCGGTCCACGCGGTCGGTGAGCGGCGCGGAAGCACGCTGAACGGCGACCTCGACCTCGTCGCCCAGGGCGATCTGACCATGGGCGGCAGGACTCGCCCCGACGGCACGGTCGACTACACCGACCTCGACCACACGTACGCCAACGACTTCCCGGGCGCCACGCTCACTCCGGAGAACCCGCTCGCGGGAATCAACAAGATCGCGCGGCAGGTACGGAGCTCCGGCATCACGCGCGTCAACGGAAACGTGATCGTCGACAACCGGCTCTTCCGGCCCGAGCCGGTCTTCGACCCGGTTCCGACGCCGCTGATGATCAACGACAATCTGATCGACCTGCTGAGCACGCCCGGTGCCCGTCCCGGCGCGCCCGCTCGACTGGACTGGCGGCCGAAGGTCGCCCCGTACCGTGTCACGTCGACGGTCAGGACCGTGGCGGCGGGGAAGCCGACGGACATCGAGGTGACGACGTCCGACAACGGCACCCGGATCCGGCTGTCCGGCACCATCGCGGCCGGCTCCGCACCGGCGCTGAAGGTGTCGCCCATCACCGACCCGGCGGCCTTCGGGCGCACCGCGCTGATCGAGGCGCTGGGGCGGGCGGGGGTGAAGGTGACGGCGAAGCCGACCGGGGCCAACCCGGTGGGGCGGCTCCCCGCTTCGTACGCGGGCCGGCCGCGCGTGGCTCTGTACACCTCGCCGCCGTTCGCCCAGTACGCCAAGCTCATCTTCAAGGTCAGCCACAACCTGGGCGGCAACCTCGCGATCTGTCTGATGGCGGTCGCGGCCGGCAGCAAGGACTGCATGGACGGCTTCCCGGTACTGGCCGGCTTCCTGGACCGCGCGGGCGTCGATCGCAAGCAGGTCCAGCTTCTGGACGGACGCGGTGGAAACCCCGCCGACCGGACCACGCCCAAGGCTGTGGTGCAGTTGCTGTCGTACTGGCAGCACACCCGCGAGGCGGCGGTCTTCCGGAATGCGCTGCCCATCCTCGGGGTCGACGGTCTGCTGGCCGACAACTGCACCCACTGCCCCGCCCGCGGCAAGGTGTTCGCGAAGACCGGCGCCGCCGTCGGCCTGGACGCGCTCAACAACCGCCTGGCCGTCGGCGCCATCACGATCGCGGGTTACCTGGACAAGGGCAACGGCCGCTTCGACGCCTTCTTCGCCGGGGTGAACGGCGCCTCCACCCCGACAACCGACGTCAACGGGGTGCTGGACATCGCGGATGACCTCGCCATGATCTCCGCGTACCTGCAGGAGGCGGCGGCCCGACGAGGAGAGTGAAGCCCTCCGCTCACACGAACGGCTTCGTTGGCGGCCGAGGAGTCAACTCGGGAGTGGCGTGCCTTTGGGGTACGCCACATCCCGGGAGGCGTGAGCGCACCCGCTGGTAACCGGCAGGTGCGCACCGCGTCAGCCGGCGGGTGGTGAGTCCACCGATGCGGCGGCTCGGCGGTACTCGGCGTTGATGCGCTGTGCCTCTTCGAGCTGGTCCTCGAGGATGACGATGCGGCAGGCGGCCTCGATCGGTGTGCCCTGGTCGACGAGTTCCCGGGCGCGGGCGGCGATGCGCAGCTGGTAGCGGGAGTAGCGGCGGTGGCCGCCGGCGGAGCGGAGCGGGGTGATCAGGCGGGCTTCACCGATCGCGCGGAGGAACCCCTGGGTGGTGCCGAGCATCTCGGCGGCCCGGCCCATCGTGTAGGCGGGGTAGTCGTCGTCATCGAGACGGCCGAACGAGTCGTCTGCTGTCACTTGCACCTCTCTATGGAACGCGTGGAGGGGCCCTGGTGCGTTTGCACCAGGGCCCCGAAGGAACTGCTACACCATCTGCCGGCTGTGAAAACTCACCGGCTCTCTGTTTCCGCAGACCCGGCTTGAACACAGTCGGGGTCGCGGGGATCGCGGTTGCTTGACCGGAGACCACCTCACTATCGATGTCCTGCGGTACCCGGGTTCTCTGACTCCGCCCGGGCGATCCTGATGGCGGTCAACTCCTCCGTTTCTTCCCTCTGGATGAACTACTTGCCTGATCGGGACCTGCGTACTGCTGGTACCGCGTACTGCTGATACTGCGTACTGCCGGTGGCCTCGAACAGCACCACCCTTCGGCAGCCAGCCCCGTCGCCCGTCCTGCATCTGCTCTGGCTTAGAACCCCACTGCCGAACCTCCCGGCACGCGCGCCCGCAGCCGACGCCTTTACCGAGGAACCACTGGAAATCACTCTGCTGGTACTGCTGATATTGCTTGTACTGCGAACTGCACCGCCGGACTGGTCCGGCGGTCCTGCTACGGGGTCCCCTGATCACTGCGGGCCCCCCGGTCCGGTCGTCAGTCCCGTCGCCGTCCTGCAACCACCCTGGCTTCGAAACTCCACCACCGCACCGTCCTGCGAACTGCACCTACGTGTCACGCATGCCCGGCAGTTCATCTCTGCCGGGCTGTCTCGATCTCGGCTACGAGAGAAACCATAGTCACCGCACCGCCCAATGTCTACCTTCGTCGCCACAGATTTCCGTGTGTCACGCAACAAGACAGTTCACCTTGGGGACCGAAGGGGCCCGGCGGACGCGGGACACCGGCCGGGGACCGGGACCAGGCACAGGTCGCCTTCGACGTGATCGGTGGGACGCCGCCGGCCGGGAGGCAGTCAGCCGAGACGCCGTCGACGACGACCTGATCCCGGCAGAGAGCCGCCGGGGTGTGGCCGTCCGCCCCGGTGCCCGGCGCAGGCCGAAGCCCCAGAGCCGGGCGCACCTCAGCGGGTGGCGAGCCGGGCCGGCCCTCGGCAGAGCCGGGCGGGCCTCAGCGGGTGGCGAGCCGGTCCAGGAGGGCGGCGCTCCGTGCCAGCAGGGCACGTTCCTCGTCGGTGAGCTCGGCCTCGATGGCCCGTGCGAGCCAGCCGACCCTGCGGCCGCGCTCCGCTTCCAGCGCGGCCCGGCCCGCGTCCGTCAGTTCGACGAGCGACTTACGACCGTCCGTGGGGTGGGCCCGGCGCGTGATCAGGTTCTGCTCCATGAGCAGTCCCACCGCCCTGGCCATCGACTGGGGGCGTACGCGCTGGTCCGCGGCGAGGTCGCTGGTGGTCATGGCGCCGTCGCGGTCGAGCGCGCCGAGCACGGCGACCTGACCCAGCGGAATGCGGTCCTCGTGGGTGACACGTCGGGTGAGCTTGCCCATAGCCGTGCGCAGTTCTGCCGCGACGGTGGCGGCTTCCGAGGTGGGCATAGGGCACTTTACCCCGCTGGCCGGGCGAGCTGGGCAGCTGATCTGCACAGCAATGCTGTTCAGCAAAACTGCTCAGCATTGCTGTACTGTTTCTTCCGGTCGGGCCCAGCGCCAGCGTTGTCGCAGCCGGGGCACGGCACACGACAACGGCAAGGAACTCCCATGTCCGCAGCAGCAGCCGGATCCTCAGACGCCGCCATCGAGACCGTCACCGCCCGCCGCGTCATCGACAGCCGGGGCAACCCCACCGTCGAAGTCGACGTCGTCCTCACGGACGGCTCCCTGGGCCGCGCAGCCGTCCCCTCCGGCGCCTCCACCGGCACCCGGGAAGCCGTGGAACTGCGCGACGGGGACCCCGCGCGCTGGCACGGCAAGGGCGTGGACCGCGCGGTGGCCCACGTCAACGGGGAGATCGCGGCGTCCGTACGCGGCCGGGACGCGGCCGACCAAGCGGGTCTCGACGCCGCACTGATCTCCCTGGACGGCACCGCCACGAAGTCCCGGCTGGGCGCCAACGCGATCCTCGGCGTCTCCCTCGCCGCCGCCAAAGCCGCCGCGGCGGCCCACCGCCTGCCCCTCTACCGCTACCTCGGCGGTGCCGACGCCCACCTTCTGCCGCTGCCGATGATGAACATCGTCAACGGCGGCGCCCACGCCGACAACCCGCTGGATTTCCAGGAGTTCATGATCGCGCCCGTGGGCGCCGACACCTTCGCCGAAGCCGTACGCATGGGCAGCGAGGTCTTCCACACCCTGCGCCGCGATCTGCTGGCCGCCGGGCACTCCACGGGCGTCGGCGACGAGGGCGGCTTCGCGCCCTCACTGCGTACCGCCGAGGAGGCACTCGACTTCGTGATGGCCGCCGTCGAGCGCACGGGTTACCGCCCGGGCGCGGACATCGCCCTGATGATGGACCCGGCGTCGTCGGAGTTCTTCCGCGAGGGGGTGTACGACTACGCGGGCGAGGGCGTGCGCCGCACGCCGTCCGAGAACGCCGACTACCTGGCGGGGCTCATCGACGCCTACCCGGTCGTCTCCATCGAGGACCCCATGGCCGAGAACGATCTGGACGGCTGGCGGGAGCTGACCGACCGCGTGGGCGACCACTGCCAGCTCGTCGGCGACGACGTCTTCTGCACCGACGAAACGCTCCTGCGCGAGGGCATCCGCACCGGCGTCGGCAACTCGGTCCTGGTCAAGGTCAACCAGATCGGAACCCTGACCGAGGCCATGGCCACGGTGGCCACGGCCCACCGGGCGGGCTGGACAGCGGTCATCTCGCACCGCTCGGGCGAGACGGAGGACACCACGATCGCGGATCTGGCCGTGGCGACCGGCTGCGGCCAGATCAAGACCGGCTCGCTCTCCCGCTCCGACCGTACGGCGAAGTACAACCAACTGATCCGCATCGAGGAGGAGTTGGGGAACGCGGCCCGCTTCGCCGGCCGGGCCGCCCTGAAGCGGAGGAAGTAAGGCAGGCGTTCAACGGCACCGCCCGCCCGGGTCTCCGGGCGGGCGGTGCCTACGTGCGTACAGCCGCGGGCGGGCCGGCGAGCACGCAGGTCGGTCGATCGTCCGGGACTCCGGGTCTCCAGAAGCCCGGGAGCCCGGGCGGGCACGCGCCCACGTCCGGTCGTCCGGGCAGCCGTGCCGGCGGGGCTCACCGGACGGGGAAGCCGAAGGAGTAGCCCTGCTGCCTCAGCCAGGGAAGCACCTCGCGCAGCGCGGCCAGGGTCTGGGAGCGGTCCCCTCCAGCGTCGTGGAAGAGGACGGTCGGGCCGTTGGAGATCTCGCTCTTGACCGTGGCGACCATGGCGTCCACGCCGGGGTGCTCGAAGTCCTTGGTGTCGACGTTCCAGCCCAGCGGCCGCATGCCCCGGGAAGCGGCGAGCTGCCGGCTGTACGGGGTGAAGGCGCCGCCCGGGGCGCGGTAGTACTGCGGCCGGACGCCGCCGGACGCCTTGGTGATCATGCGCTCGGCGTCCAGGATCTGCTGCGACTGGTACGCCTCGGACTTCTTGTCCATGGCGGTGTCGTGCGAGACCGTGTGGTTGCAGAGCCGGTGGCCGTCCGCCACGACCGCCTTGACGAGGTTCGGGTACGCCTCGGCCTGGGTGCCCACCATGCAGAACGTGGCCTTCACGCCACTGTCCTTCAGCAGGCGCAGCACCTGGGGCGTCCAGGTCGGGTCCGGCCCGTCGTCGATGGTGATGTTGACGCCCTTGGGGCCGCGGTCGGAGGCGTGCGCGATGTCCACCGCCACCTTGGCCACCCGGTCCTGGGGCTTCGCCTCCGGCGACGAGACACTGGTACGGGGGCCCGCCGCCACGGTGCCCGCCTGCGCGGTCCACACGGACGTGGCCGCGGCCAGAGCGGTCACTCCGAGCGCCGCCGCGATGAGTCGGCCGTGCCATGACGTTCCCTTGTGCTTTGCCATGCCGGCCCGCCCCTTTGTCGTCTTCACCGATCCCCTGCGCCTATGAAGACATACGAAAGCCTGTGCGGGATGCCTCTGTTACCGATCGCGGACGAACCCGCAGGGAGGTGGCGACAATCAAGGAAGCCCGGCCCTCGCGACGGCACCTCCGGCCAGTCACCTGGCGCCGGGCAGGTGTTCGCCCTCCGCCTCCCCGTCCCCGTTTTCGGTCTCGGTTTCGGTCTCGGTCTCGTGGCTCGTGAACCAATGTTCGTCGAAGTGGCGCGCGGTGGAGCGGGGATGGAGCGGATCCGTGAGCAGGCGGTGGATGAACTCCGCTGTCGAGCCGTCGAACCGGTCCCAGTGCGCGTAGTCCTCTCCCGTGACGAGGATGGGCCACCGGTCGGGGTCAGCGCCCTCGGTGAGCCAGTAGAACGAGGTCCGCTGCTCGGTGCTCGCCCACTGCAACAGACCGCCCGGCGAAGGGTGGAGGCCGTACGGCTCCCACCACTGGCCACCGTCCTCCTCGGCCGCGCGGGCCCAGAACTCGTTGAACGAGACGAGGTCCAGACTGCCGGGCGGGCCGTCCGGGATCAGGAGGCCGAGATAGTCGTCGAAGTCGCCGTACCCGAACCGCTCGACCAGGTCCTTGTAGTCACCGGGCAACGCCGTCCCGAGCCGGGCCTCCACCGCCGACCAGCCGACCGGGGAGGCACCCCGCCCGCGCGTCCATCCGGTGACGGCGACGACCCGGTCCACCCAGGACGGCTCCGCCACCGGCGGTGCGAAGGGCCCGCGCGGCTGCCCCGGATGCGGCGCCGGGTCTCCGAACGCCTTCGTCTCCCATTCGTCCATGGTGCGAGTGAAGCAGGGGGCTGTGACATCGTCCGCCCGCGTGGCGACGAGCGGCGCCTGTTCCGGCAGAGCCACCCCGCGCCCGCCGCGTGAGCAGGAAGACCCGCCCGATGACCGTGACAGTGAGATTTCGGCAACTCCCGCGCAATGAAATGTGGCGGAAACATCTGGGTCCCTCCGACGAAACGCGCACCGGTCACGCTCTCAGTCGCTCGCACCGCACGCGCCCCGAGGAGGGACTCCCCCGTGACCCCCGTGACCGTGGCCGCGGCCGGCATCGACACAGGTGACACCGCCTGGCTGCTCGCCGCCACCGCACTCGTCCTGCTGATGACACCCGGGCTCGCGCTCTTCTACGGCGGCATGGTCCGTACGAAGAACGTACTCAACATGCTGATGATGAGCTTCGTCTCGATCGCTCTCGTCACTGTCGTCTGGCTGCTGGCCGGGTACTCGCTCGCCTTCGGCGACGACGCGTTCGGCGGGATCGTCGGTGATCTGCGGCACGCCGGCATGGCCGGCATCGGGCCCGACACCCTGACCGGCAGCGTG
This sequence comes from Streptomyces sp. A0642, assembly GCF_004795105.1. Taxonomy (GTDB): domain Bacteria; phylum Actinomycetota; class Actinomycetes; order Streptomycetales; family Streptomycetaceae; genus Streptomyces. The sequence goes on from NZ_SSBL01000005.1 coordinate 271,815, forward strand.
CCGACCCTGCTGTTCACCACGTTCCAGCTGACCTTCGCGATCGTCACCGCGGCGCTGATCAGCGGGGCGATCGCGGACCGTACGAAGTTCGCCGCCTGGCTCGTCCTCGTACCGGTGTGGACGCTGCTCGTCTACGCCCCCGTCGCCCACTGGGTATGGGGCCCCGGCGGCTGGATCAAGGACTCGCTGGGCGCGCTCGACTTCGCCGGCGGGCTGGTCGTGGAGATCGCGTCCGGGGCGTCCGGACTGGCGCTCGCGCTCGTCGTCGGGCCGCGCATCGGGTTCAAGAAGGACGCGATGCGCCCCCACAACCTGCCCATGGTGATGCTCGGCGCCGGACTGCTCTGGTTCGGATGGCTCGGCTTCAACGGCGGCTCCGCGCTCGGCGCCAACGGGCTGGCGGCCGCCTCCGTGCTCAACACCCTCGTCGCCGGCTGTACCGGGCTGCTCGGCTGGCTCTTCGTCGAACAGAAACGCGACGGCCACCCCACCACCTTCGGCGCCGCCTCGGGCGCGGTCGCCGGGCTCGTCGCGATCACCCCCGCCTGCGGCACCGTGGGCATCCTCGGTGGCGCCGCGATCGGTCTCACGGCGGGCGTCGTCTGCTCGTACGCGGTCGCCTGGAAGTTCCGCTTCGGATACGACGACTCGCTGGACGTCGTGGGCGTGCACTTCGTCGGCGGCATCGTCGGCACCCTGCTCATCGGCCTGTTCGCGACGGCCACGATGACCGGCGGAACGGAGGGCCTGTTGTACGGGGGCGGACTCGGCCAGCTCGCCCGGCAGGCCGTCGCCGTCCTGGCCGTGGCGGCCTACACCTTCCTCATGACGTACGGGATCGGCAAGGCCGTCGACCGGTTCATGGGCCTGCGGGCCTCCGCGGACGAGGAGCTCACGGGCCTGGACCAGACACTGCACGCGGAGAGCGCCTACGATCACGGCGCCCTGGGTCATGGCGCTCCGCAGGCCGTGGCCGCCCGGCCGACGCCGCACTCCAAGGACAGGAACTCCGCCCCATGAAGCTCATCACCGCCGTCGTCAGACCGCACCGCCTCGACGAGGTGAAGACCGCGCTGCGCGAACTGGGCGTGCACGGCCTCACCGTCACCGAAGCCAGCGGCTACGGGCGGCAGCACGGGCACACCGAGGTGTACCGGGGCGCCGAATACCGGGTGGACCTGGTCCCCAAGGTCCGGATCGAGGTCGTCGTCGCCGACCCGGACGCGGAACCCGTCATCGACGCGATCGTGCGCGCGGCCCGCACCGACCGGATCGGCGACGGCAAGGTGTGGATGCAGCCGGTCGACACGGTGGTGCGGGTCCGCACGGGCGAGCGGGGGCCGGACGCGCTGTAGGGGCCATGCCATGGGGAGAGACCCGTAGTTGATTCTTCCCGGCGGGCAACGGGCCGCCGGGGGTTCCTCCCGGCGGGCAGAAGGCCGCGCTGCATCCTGCCCGGCGAACAGCAGGCCGCGCTGGATCCTGCCCGGCGGACAGCAGGCCTCCCTGGACCCTCGATCCTTCCCCGGCGTGCAGCAGGCTGACCTCAGCGCAGGAACTTCAGCGGCACCGCCTTCGCCATCGCCTCGGCGCCCGCGTCGTTCGGGTGGAGGTGGTCGCCGCTGTCGTACCGGGCCAGGAGGTGCTGCGGGTCGGACGGATCGCGCAGCGCCTTGTCGAAGTCGATAACGCCGTCGTATTCGCCGCTGGTCCGCAGCCAGTGGTTGAAGGTGGTGCGTGCGGCCTCGTTCGCCGGCGAGTAGAAGCCGAGCGTGTCGCCCTTGAACGGAAGGATCGTGCCGCCGTACGCCTTCAGCCCCCGCTCATGGGCCCGGGCGATCAACTGGCGGTGGGCGTCGATCAGGTCCGCAGCCGACACCCGTTCCGACTCGGGGGCCACCGTGCCGGGGTGACCGAGATCGTTCACGCCCAGGAGCACGATGAGGTGGCGCGCACCCGGCTGGGCGGCGACGTCGCGGTCGAAGCGGCGCAGGGCACTCTGGCCGAAATAGGCCGCGAAGTTCTCCGCGTCGGATCCGGCGGGCGGACTGGGGTCGTGCAGGAGGCGGTTGCCGCTGACCCCCTCGTTCAGCACGCCTCGCGCGTACGGTCCGTAGGCGGTGCGCAGACGCTGGGCCAGGAAGTCGGGCCAGCGGTGATCGGCGCCCGGCTCGGTGTTCGCACCGTCCGTGATGGAGTCGCCGAGGGTCACCACGGCCGAGGAGCGGTCCACACCCTCCGCCCGGCCCACACCATCGGCCTGGAGCGGGGCCACACTCACGCCGGTCAGGAAGTACCAGCGGTCGTTGGTGGACGTCGCCTCGATGCCGGGGTGCCGGGTGACGTTGCCGGACGCCACATAGTTCTGCCGCTGGGCGAACGCGTGGAGCGTCGAGCCCGCCGTGCGCTCGGGCAGGTGGATGCTCACGACGAGGTCGGACCCAGCGGGCACCCGCAGGTCGACCGGGTCGCTGAGCAGGGGTGCGCCCGCCGGAATCGTCACCGAGGCATGGCCGCCGAAAGTGAGCGGGCGGTCGGTACGCGGGTCGATGCGCGAGTCCGGCCCCCCGGCCGCGGGGCGGGCGACCCGGGCCTCGCCGATGACCAGCGGGCGGTCACCGAACTCGTTCGACAGCCGGATACGCACCCGTCCGCCGCCGATGCTCACGCGCACGACCTGGCGAAGGGTCTGGTCCTCGAACGCGGTGGTGTCCGAAGCCGGCGTCTGCGTGGGCGCCGTGGCCCATGTGCCGGTCCAGGCCGGGCGGGCCGGCCGGTGAGCGACCGACGACGAAGCGGGCGCCGTCGGCGCGGGCCGGGGCGCGGCGGTGGTCGGCTGAGCCGTCGCCACCAGCAGGGCTCCGGCCAGAAGGGCCGCGAACCGGCCGCCGGTACGGTGCGTCCGAAGCCGCGCCAGGTGCTTTCTCATGCGGTCTCCTGAAGAGGACGGAAGGGAAAGGAAGGGAAAGGAAGGGGAGGGCCGGTCTTGGGGGCGACCGGCGCGTTGTCGGTTCGGAGCCATGCCCGCGTTTCTCGGTGTTACGCGTGGCGGGCCGGGCGATCGAAGCGCCAGCCCCGGAACCTGAGTTCCGGCACCACGCGGTCGACAGCTGCCACCGTCTGGCTGCGGTCCCCGCCGCCGTCGTGCAGCAGCACCACGGAACCGGGCGTGATCCCCTCTTCGATGCGACGGATCAGTTCGTCGGTGCCCGGCGGCTCCCAGTCCCCGATCGCCAGCCGCCAGCCGAGCGGCCGCATGCCGAGGCCGTACGCCACCTCCGGACTCCTCCCCCACCTTCCGTACGGGGCACGGAAGTAGGGAATCCGCGTGCCGGGAGCGGCCCGGTGAATCTCGGCGTTGGTCATTTCCAGGTCGGCCCGGATCCGCTCCGGCGACCACGAGGACAGGTCGTCGTGACGCATGGTGTGGTTGCCCAACGTGTGGCCGCCCGCGACGATCGCGCGCACCAGTTCCGGGTGCTCTTTGACGTGTTCGCCCCACAGGCAGAACACCGCTTTGACGCGGTGCCTGCGCAGCACCTTCAGCAACTGCGGGGTATCGGCGGGGTTCGGGCCGTCGTCGAAGGTCAGGGCGAGTGTTCTGCCGCCGTGCCGGGTGGAATCGATGATGCCGGTGAGGTCGGCGATGCCGGCACCGGCCGGGTCGGCCTGTTCGGCCTGTTCGGCCTGATCCACCCGATCCATCCGATCCGCCCGATCCTCCCGATCCGCCTGGGTGAAGCCCGTGGCCGCCGGTGCGGTCAGGCACGGCCCTCCGGAGATCAGCAGGGGTTCCGCGCGGCGGGCCAGGACACGGCGGGGGCGGGCACGCCACGCGTCGGTGGAGGGGGACGTGGAGGCGTCGGAGGCGCTCCTGCTGTGGGTCAATACCGGTCCCATTTCCGCGTGGCGGCGACTCGGCACTCCGGCCCTCGGACCCATGCGCCTCGTCCCGCGATCGAATGTTTCGGATGTGTTCGCGATCGAGCGGGGAGAACGTAGGGACATTTTCTGGCCAGGTCAAGAGGACCGCCGCACTCCTCACCCTCAGCGTTTCGGCAGGTCAAAAGCCATTTTCCTGCAACCACCGCACCACATACCGGCCGAAGAGCGCTCGGAATTCGTCGCCGTGTCGGGCGCGGCCGCCACTTCTCCCGACGTACGTCTGATGACCTGCGGCAACGGACCGTGAGAGCGTCACCTCACCACCCCCACGGGGCACGTACGGCACCGGAGGAGAGACATGCGCTCGCCGCACACTTTCGATCCCGAACTCGCCGCCGCACTCGCGATGATGCCCGAGGTCGACATCACCGATCTGGCCGCCGCCCGGGCCGCCCAGGGCCGACAGGTGACCGCGGCCCTCGCCGCGTCCGACAGCGCCGGAGTCGACGTGTGCGATTTCCTCGCCCCCGGCCCGCCCGGCGCCCCGGACGTCACGCTGCGCGTCTACCGGCCGCAGTCCCGCGCACGGGGAGCGGGCCCGCTCCCCGTCGTCTACGGCATCCACGGCGGAGGCTTCGTCCTGGGGTCGCCGGACGTCGACCACGACTGGAACCTGCTGCTCTGCCGGGAGTTGGAGGTGCTCGTGGCCTCGGTCGACTACCGGCTCGCGCCCGAGCACCCCTTCCCCGCCGCCCTGGAGGACTGTTACGCGGGACTGCGCGCGCTCACCGACTACGCCGGCGCCCTGGGCGTCCGGCCCGACCGCATCGCCCTGTGGGGTGACAGCGCCGGCGCCGGTCTCGCCGCCGCGCTGACGCTGCTCTGCCGGGATCGCGGCGGCCCCGCGGTCTGCTTCCAGCACCTGTGCAGCCCGGCGCTCGACGACCGGCTGGAGACGCCGAGCGCCCGGCTGTTCACCGACACGCCGGTGTGGAACCGGGACAACGCGCGCCGCAGCTGGGACGCCTATCTCGGCGCGGAGGTACGGGCCACCGCCGCGGTTTCCGCGTACGCCGCCCCCGCCCGCGCGACGGCCGAGGCCCTGGCCGGGCTTCCGCCCACGTACATCTCGGTCATGGAGTTCGACCCGCTGCGGGACGAGGGCGTCGACTACGCGCACGCCCTGACCAGCGCCTCCGTACCCACCCGGATCCGGATGCTCCCGGGGACCTTCCACGGAGCGTGGGCCGTGGAGCACGCCACCGTCATACGGGGCGCCACCGAGGAGGCGATCCATGTGCTCGGTACGGCCCTCGGGCGGCGGTGACGTGAGCGCGAGGGGCCTCCGTCAGCCCCCGGCATCCTCCGGGTCGCCCTCGTTACCGGCCAGGCGCACCGCGTACAAGGCCAGTTGGGCCCGGAGACGGTCCTGCGGATCACGCAGGCTCCAGCCGGACTCCTTCTCCACGCGTGCCAGCCGCGCCGCCACCGAACTGTGGTGCAGGTGCAACTCGGCCGCTGCCTGCCGCAGAGTGCCCGTCCGGCAGAACGCGGCCAAGGCCGCCAGGAGGCCGTCGCCCTGTCCGGCGCGCTCGCCGCTGGCCAGCTTCGCCAGCCGCTTCACGTCGTCCTGGGCCCGCAAGCGGTCGGCCGGGATGTCCGCCAGGAGGGCGACCGGCCCGAGCTCGCCGTGGTCGGCCACCGCGTCCTGCGGGGTGTCCGCCACCGCGAACCGCAGGGCGGCCCGTGCCTGCGCCCAGGACGTCCGCGCATCCAGAGGCTCCGTACGGCCGCCGACACCCACCCGGATGCCGTGCGCGGGCCGGCCGGACACGCCCCTTTCCCGGTCACGCGCCCTCAACGCCTCCCGCAGCTCCGCAGCCGCACCGTTCCCGCCCTCTCCGCCGCCCTCGCCCCTCGCCTCGCCCGTACGCTGCACCAGCGCCGCGCCCAGTGCGCCGACCCGCGCCACCCTGACCGTGCCCCACAGGGTTCCGCGCCCCAGCAGCGCCACCGCCTCCAACCCCGCGTCCGCTCCGGGCCGGCCGGCCACCGCGACCACCCGCAGCTCCTCCTCCGGCGCCAGGCCCAGCAACCGCAACGCGCGGACCCGGTCCGAGGCGTCCTCCCGGCCGGACAGCACCAGTTCGACCAGGGCAGGATCGGCCGCGCGGAGCGCCTGCGGCTGCCGGGACCGGCCGGCCAGCACCCTCGCGGTGATGGCCATCCACTCCAGGACGAGCTCGTCGAACGGGCCCTGCTCTCCGCCCCGTTCCAGCCACACCGCACCTGACGGCTCCAGAGCCACCCGCCCCGAGACACGCCCCGGCGTCCCGGCCAGGGCCGTCCCGTCGGGCCCGAAACGTGCCGATCGGCCGTCGGGGAGTTCGAGCCCCGCCGCGCACCCGGCAAGACCTGCGGTGCTGCGCGTCAGGGCCACCGGGTCAGGACCGCTGCCGAGGAGCGCCTCGAAGTGGGCGATCACGCGCACGGCGGTGGCGGCGTCCGCATCCAGCGCCGACAGCCGCAGCAGCAATCCCTTCACAGCGGGCAGTCTAGGAAGGACAGGGACATGACCAATAGATCCATGACCGGCCGATCGGGGACCGAACGGCCCACGCACGCACCCGCCACGGCGACACCGGCCGTATCGACGCCACGGGTACGCCCGTCGGCGAGGCCGCGACGGTCGCCGAGAACCCTGCTCACCGCGCTTCTCGGAGGCATCCTCCCCCTCGTGTCGGCGCTCCTCCTCGCCCTCGCCCCTCCCGCCTCCGCCGCCACGCTGACGGAGGTGACGAACTTCGGCAGCAACCCGAGCAGCCTGCGCATGCACCTCTACGTGCCGAACAGCGTCGGAGCGCGGCCGGCGGTTCTGGTGGCGGTCCACTACTGCACGGGATCGGGCCCGGCCTTCTACTCCGGTACGGAGTTCGCCTCGCTCGCCGACCGGTACGGGTTCATCGTCGTCTACCCGTCGGCCACCCGGAGCGGCAACTGCTTCGACGTCTCCTCGCCGCAGGCGCTCAAGCGGGACGGCGGCAGCGACCCGGTCGGGATCAGGTCCATGGTGAGTTACGTCCAGCAGCGCTACGGCTCCGACCCCGGCCGGGTCTTCGTCACCGGAGCCTCATCGGGCGCGATGATGACCAACGTCCTGCTGGGCGACTACCCGGACGTGTTCAAGGCGGGCGCCGCCTTCATGGGCGTACCGCACTCGTGCTTCGCCACCACCGACGGTTCGGGGTGGAACAGCGCCTGCGCGAACGGGACCGTGGACCGGACTCCGCAGCAGTGGGGCGACCTCGTCCGTGCCGCGTACCCCGGTTACACCGGTGCCCGGCCCCGGATGCAGGTCTGGCACGGCACGGAGGACGCCACGCTGCGGTACCCGAACTTCACTGAAGAGATCGACCAGTGGACGAACGTCCTGGGCGTGAGCCGGACCCCCGCCTCCACCGACAGTCCCCAGTCCGGCTGGACCCGGACGCGCTACGGCAGCAGCGGCGACCAGGCACCGGTGGAGGCGGTCAGCATGCAGGGCGCCGGTCACACGCTGCCCGCCGCCGGCATGGCGGCCCGGGCGATCACCTTCTTCGGCCTGGACTCCACCACACCCACGGACCCGGGCCCCGGACCCGACCCCACACCGGGAAGCTGCCGGGTGGGCTACACCACCAGCGCCTGGAACACCGGGCTGACCGCGACGATCAACCTCACCAACACCGGCAGCACGCCCCTCGCCAACTGGTCGCTCGCCTTCACCCTGCCTGCGGGCCAGACCATCACCTCGGGCTGGGGCGCCAACTACAGCCCGGCCAGCGGTGCGGTGACCGCCACCGGCCTCCCGTACAACTCGACGGTCGCACCGGGCGCCACCGTCCAGATCGGCTTCCAGGCCACCCATGCGGGCAACACCGGGAAGCCCTCCTCGTTCACCGTCGGCGGGGCGGCCTGCACCACGGGCTGACCGGGCGAACGTGTCCCTGGGGCCGCCTGTTCCAGCGTCGGCGTCCGGGCAGGAAGCTCAACTCCTGCCCAGGGCACCGTCGAGGAGAGGCAGCAGGCGGTCCCAGTGGCGCTGCAGGGCGGCGGCGTCGAAGGCGTCGGTGTCGGACATGGTGAAGCCGTGGAGGGTGCCGGGGTAGATCTCGGAGGTGTAGTCGACCCCTGCGGCGTCCAGGGACTGGTTGAGCTCGGCGAGGTCCTCGGGCGTCAGGTCGCCTTCGGCGTGACCGAGGTGGGCCCGGGCCGTCAGCTTCGCGAGGCTCTCGGCCCCGACGGCGCCCACGGGACCGTGGAACGAGGCGACCGCGGCCACCTGGCCGGGGTGCGCCACGGCGGTGCGCATCGCGACCAGCCCGCCGATGCAGTACCCGGTCACCGCGACCGGTCCTGCCCCGACCTGGGGCTGAGCGGTGAGGAACCTGAGGTAGTCATCGGCGTCGCTCAGGCTGCGCTCCTCGGTGTGCGCCTGGATCAAGGGCATCAGCTGGGCGAAGACCGCGGGCCGGGCCTCCTCTCCGATGTGCTCGGGAAGCTCGATCACCGGCGTCGGGCCGTGCCGGTAGAAGATGTTGGGGACGAGTACGTAGTACCCGTGACCGGCCAGTTCGCAAGCCATGTCCCGTAGGACGGGCCGGATGCCGAAGCCGTCCGGGTACATCAGCACCCCAGGGTGCTTCTCACCGCCCTCGGGAAAAGCGGCGAACGCGTCGGCCTGACCGTCCGCGGTGGAAATGTGCAACGTCTTGCTGAGCATGGGTTCTCCTGTTGTCGGTGACGTCCTGAAGCTGGTCGACACGACGGAAGGCGGAGCCCTCGCGGACGGTTCGGGCCCTCGGCGAGACAACCGACCGGGCCCTCCGCGAGACAACACACAGGGCCCTCGCTGCGCCAGCGGTCCTGCTCCTCGCTGCACCAGCGGTCCGGCCCCATGGCGGGGCAACGGGCCACTCACCCGGTCGGACAGCGCTCCGGGCCCATGGTCCGGCGGCACGCCCGGCCCTCGGTCAGAGGACGGGCCGGAACCGGCCCGTGCGGCCCTCAAGGGCCCGCCGGGTCACCGATCCGTGTATGGCGCGATGCCGTCCCGGTAGTCATCGCCTCACAACCTAGCGGCGCCGGCACTGCACGGTCCACTGCACTCTTCAGCGTGCCCCGCCCGGCTCATCAGCGGTCTGCAGTGAGGCTGTTCAGGGTGCCGCGGCTGGGCCGTTCAACCCGGTGCAGTCGACCGATCAGCGCGATGCAGTCGACCGATCAGCGCGATGCAGTCGCTGCTGGTGAGCACGGTGCGGTCGCGCTTGGCCGGCGCGGGGCGGCCGCACTGGTCAGCGCGGAGCGGTCGCGCTTGGCCAGCGCGGGGCTGGCGCGAGAACGTCGCCGGGATGGCGCACCTGCGACTCCCTCATCGGCCCTAGGGCCCCTTCAGCAGGCCCGCGTTCATCGCCACCACCACCGCCCGCGTGCGGTCGTTCACATCGAGCTTGGCGAAGATCCGCAGCAGGTGGGTTTTGACCGTGGCCTCGCCGATGAACAGACGGCGACCGATCTCGACGTTCGACAGTCCATCCGCGACCGCCTGCAAAACCTCCGATTCTCGCGCGGTCAGGGTGACGGCTACGGGCCGGCGCATCCTGGCCACCAGGCGTTGCGCCACCCGCGGCGCCAGGACCGTCTCGCCCCGTGACGCCGAGTGGATCGCCTCCACCAGCTGCTCACGGGTGGCGTCCTTGAGGAGGTAGCCGGTGGCACCCGCCTCGACGCCCCGCTCGATGTCCGCGTCGGTGTCGTACGTGGTCAGGATCAGCACCCGGGTAGCGGCCTCACCCGCGACGATCTCCTGGGTGGCGCCCACCCCGTCCAGTACCGGCATCCGCAGATCCAGCAGCGCCACGTCCGGGCGGACCCGTTCGACTAGGCGGACCGCTTCGCGGCCGTTACCCGCCTCACCCACGATCTCGACGGTGGGCTCCGAGGACAGCAGGGCGACGAGGCCTGCGCGCATCACCGTGTGGTCGTCGGCCAGGATGATCCGAAGGGGTGGGGTGGTCGTATCTGCTGCCGTCATGTCACTCCTGGCCGTCGAGATCGAGCGGGATGGTGGCGAGGATCCGGGTGCCGTCGCCGAGCGAGCTGGTGACGGAGAGGCCGCCTCCGAACTCGGCGAGCCGTTTGCGCATGCCGTCCAGACCGAAGCCGTGGGAGTCCTCGACGACGAACCCGCAGCCGTCGTCGGTGATCTCCAGCTCCACGGCGTCGGGCCCCTGCGCCAGGACCACGCCGACTGTCGTCGCCGCCGCATGCTTACGGACGTTGGCCAGGGACTCCTGCGTGCAGCGCAGCAGGGCTATCCGGGTCGGCTGGTCGCACGCGATGTCGGCGAGGTCCGCCGTGACGTCGAGGCCGGTGTCCTCGACGAAGCGGTCCAGTGTGCGGCGGAGCGTCTCGGCGACCGAGCCGGGGGCCACGCCGCTGCTAGGAGCGGCACCGACCAAGACCCTGGCTTCGGCCAGGTTCTCCCGGGCCGTCTGCTCGATGGACTGGAGCTGCTGCGCGCTGCGGTGCACGTCCACGGTCAGCTGTGACCTGGCGGCCTCGGCGAGCACGATGATGGAGGCGAAGCCCTGGGCGAGGGTGTCGTGGATCTCCCGGGCGAGGCGTTCGCGCTCCTCCGCCGCGCCCTGGCGCTGGTACACCTCGGCCAGTTCGAGCTGGGTGTTCTGCAACTCCCTTCTCAACACGGCTCGTTCGTCGCGCTGGGCCAGTGCCCTGGGCGTCAGGAGGGCCAACACTACGGCGACCGCCCAGACGCCGAGGGAGGAGATCGTGTTCTGGAAGAACACCTCCGCCTCGCCGCCCTCCCTGAGGCTGCCACCGACCGTGATCACCAGGGCGCCGAGGCCGGGGAAGAGAATCGCGCCCCGGGGGCTGTCCGCGAAGACGATGAACTGGCCGAGTGTGACGGCGTAGAACACCCCGAAGCCGTCTCCGAGGTATGACAGGAGCCCCACCACGACGACGAGCACCCACAGATAGCCGTACGGGCTCAGCGCCCGGCGGGCGGGGCGTCTGCGCACCAGCACGTAGCAAGCGGCGAGCACGGACGTCAGCGCGAGGATGGCGAGTTTCCGCTCCGTGGGCGTTTCACCCGCCATCGTGACCAGGGTGACCAGAGCGATCAGGCCCCAGGAAAGGTCTGCCCAGCCATGGAGCACCCAGATCCAGAACGGATCGCCGCGCTGAGGCCGTTGAAGCATGGCCGTCAGCCTACGTGGCGCAGCGGACGGGCAGACGGGGCTTCGGGCACCCCACGGCGTGGCCTGCGCAGCGGCCGCCAGGCGCGCTCGCCGAGGAGGAGCAGGGCGGACGGCAGGATCATCATCCGGATGACCACCGCGTCCAGCAGCACCGCGACTGCCAGGCAGAAGCCCATCTGCTTCATCTCCGTGAGGTGAAGGAAGACGAAGGCCGCGAAGATCGTGACCATGACCAGCGCAGCGCTCGTCACCACCTTCGCCGAACGGTCGATGCCGTCGACTACCGCCGCACGGGCCGTCATTCCGTGCTCCATGGCCTCCTTGATCCGGCTGACGACGAATACCTGGTAGTCCATCGACAGGCCGAACAGAAGCACGAAGAGGAAGAGCGGCACCCTGGACGCGATGGCGCCGAGGGAGTCGAAGTCGAGCACTCCCTCCGCCCATGTCCCCTGGAAGACCAGCACGAGGGCGCCGAGCGCGGCAGCTGCGGAGAGCAGGTTGAGGACGACTCCGAGCAGGCCGACGATCACCGAGCGGAAGGCCAGCGCGGTCGTCACGAAGGTCAGCAGCAGGAGGAACCCGATCACCAGCGGCAGCTTGCCGCGCTCGTGGTGCACATAGTCCTGGCCGCGGGCCACGTCACCGCTGACAGCGATGTCGGTCCCCTTCAATTTGCCTATGTCTTCGGCGATGTAGCGCTCGCGCAGGTGATCCAGGGAGGCGATCGCCTCGTGGGACGGCGCCGGGTAGGGCACCGCGAGCTCCAGCACGCTGATCCGGCCGTCGGCGGAGGTTCGCACCACGGGCTCGGGGGTGCGGGCGAAGAGCGGGTCCGTCTGGGCGGTCCTGCCCAGCTCCGTCAGCGCCTGTCTGACCTCGGGGCCTCGGTCGGGGGTGCTCCGGGCCACCACCTCGTGTTTGACCAGGAGTTCGGGGAATGCCGCGGTCAGCCGGTCGTACACCTGCATGGCGGGGATGGAGCGGGAGAAGGTGTCCTTGCCCGGGTCGATGAGCTTGAGGCCCAGTGCCGGCGTGGCCACCGCGAGCATGACCAGGACCGATACGCACAGGGTGATCGCCGGGTGGCGCTGTGCGGGTCGCATGACGGTGCCGAACACTCGCCCGTTCTCGGGCTTCCCGGCCTTCGCCGGCTTCGCAGGGGTGGGGGTGCCCCGCTTCGCCCGCCGGGCGGCCTTCTTCGCGATGCGGCGTTCGGCCCGGTGTCCGAGCTTCACGAGCAGTGCCGGCAGCACGGTGAGCGAGCTGAGGACGGCCACGGCGACGACGAGGATGGTGCCGGTCGCCAGCGAGGAGAAGATGACGTCGGTCGCCAGGTAGAGGGTGGCGGTGCAGACGATCACAGCGAGGCCGGAGACCACCACGGCCCGGCCCGCGGTCGCCGCGGCGAGCTCCACGAGCGCCTCGGGGCCCAGCCGGCCGTCCGCCCGGGCCCGCTCCTCGCGTTCCCGCTTGAGGTAGAAGAGGGTGTAGTCGACGCCGACCGCCAGCCCCATCAGCAGGATCATGTTGGTCCCCACGCCGGGATCGGGCATCAAGTGCGACGCCAGCATGGCCAGGCCCATCGTCGCCGCGATCGAGGAGAGCGCCAGCAGCAGCGGCACACCGGCCATGACGACCGAGCCGAATACGATCAGCAGGATGACGAGCGTCACCGGCAGGGAGAGGCGTTCGGACAGTGCGAGGTCTTCCCCGCGCTGGTCGTTGACGCCCTTGCTGATCGCGGGCGAGCCGGTCTCCTCCACGATCAGGTCCGGGTGGGCGGCGGCCACCTGCGCGGTCCGGTCGAGGAGCGGCACGACGTTCTTCTTGGCGTCCAGCTCCGCGCCGTTCATGACCACAGTGACCCGCAGGGCCGTGCCGTCCGTCGAGCGGACGGGCGGTGCCACGCTGTCCACCTCGGACAGCGCGTCCATGCGTGCGGTGAGGTCACGGGCCGCGGCGGCGGCCCGTTCGGTGTCCAGGGGGCCTGACTTCGCCCGGATCAGTATGTGTTCGGTGGGCCGGCGCTGGAGGCCGCCGTCGGTGGCCATCGACTCAGCGTGTCCCGCCTCGCCGACCCAGAAGTCCTTGGTGGTGGCGGGGTTGCTGCCGGCGGCGATGCCCGCGCCGAGGCACAGCAGCACGAAGACGAACCAGCCGACGATCGCGCGCCACGGATGCCGGGCGCTCCAACGAGCCATATGTGCGGGTCGCATTTCCATGCGTCCATGCTGGTTCGCGGAGAGCTTCCTCCGGCAGCCTCGACCGGTGGAACCGGCACTCCACCGACTGGTGGACCCGGGCCGGGGGCCCGCCCCCGTATCGTCGTCGTAGACGGGTCGTCCAGCTCGCGGTCAGGTCAGAGACGTGCAGCCAGGCGGACCTTCACCTCGGGCCATTCGTCAACGAGCAACGAGAAGTAGACGGTGTCGCGCCAGGTGCCGTCGTGGCGGCGGCGGTGGCGCCGCAACACACCTTCGCGCCGGGCTCCGAGCCGGGCGATAGCGTCCTGAGAGCGGACGTTGAGATGGTCGGTTTTCAACTGGACTCGCCCCATGCCCAGTTCCTCGAACGCATGCCCCAGCAGAAGAAGCTTCGTCTCGGTATTGACCGCCGAGCGCCAGTGGGAGCGGCCGTACCAGGTCGAGCCGATCTCCAACCGTTCGTGGGCCACGTCGATGTCCATGTAGGTGGTCCAGCCGACCGCCTTGCCGCTCGCAAGGTGGATGACGGCGAACGGGACGTACTCCCCACGCCGCGCCGCCGCGAGCAGGTTCGTGAGCTTCTCGCCGAGCTCGTCCGGGGTGTGCGGGGTCGGTCCCCCCTGCCAGCGCCAGACCTCGTCGTCACCGCCCCCGGCGGCGAAGAGGTCATCCAGGTGGTCCGGGGACAGCGGCTCGACGCGGACGTGGCGGCCGGTGAGGGTCACGGGGAGCGGGGTGGTGGCAGACATGCCGGAATGCTAGCCCATTTCGAACTAGACAGATTGGATTTACGTACTAATGCAAACTTCAGTGAGGGTTCTCCGCGTCTTCCGCACCCGTCCGCGCTTCGCGCAGAGCCGCCGCCGCTTCCCGGATCGCCGGCAGTTCCGCGTACAGCGCCTCGCCGGGGCAGTTGGTCTGGTATGCGTCGCGGTGGCCGGAGATGACGTGCAGCACGGCCGCTCTGCCCTTCGGGTACCTGCTCGCGTCGTTCGTCGAGACCAGCCGCACCGTGCCGCGCGGATCGGCCCCCGGCCGCAACTTCCACGCGGCCACCTCCGCCAGCGCGCGGAGGAGGACCCGCGGCACCTCGGCCCCTCGCCCGTAGTTGCCCAGCACGGCTATGCCCACGCTGTCCGCGTTGAAGCCCGTAGTGTGCGCCCCGCGCACCTGACGCGTGATGCCTCCGGCCCGGCCCTCGTAGATCGTGCCGCACCGGTCGACGAGGAAGTTGTAGCCGATGTCGTCCCAGCCGTTGCCCTTGATGTGGGCCTCCTCGACCGCCTGCAGCATGCGTGGCACGTCCGCACAGTCGTAGGTGTTGGACTCGCCCGTGTGATGGATGAAGACCGCCCGGACGGCGCCCGTGTAGACAGCGTGCTCCCGCACCATGCTCTCGTCCGCGTGCCAGGCGGCCCGGGTGACGATCGTCGGCTGCGGGACCCCGGGCGTCCGCTCCTGCACCGGGGCGTCGGGCGGAGGCAGCGCGAAGCGCACCGGGGCGTCCCGCAGCATCAGCAGGGTGAGCGGGAGGACCGCGGCGACCGGCCAGAGTCGGTGACGGAGCCACATGGGACCACCCTGCGGCCTCGTGGCCCGGCGCGCAGATGCGGTGGCCGATCGGGTGAAACCGCTGGTCCGGACCGCGCCCCGCGCGGGGTCGGCGGCCCTGCCGTCCGGTACGGCCCGTGCTCCGGGGCAGCAGCCCCCACCGGATCAGCACCCGCCGGATCAGCAACCACCGGGTCAGCAGCCGCCGCGGGGTATCCGGTACGCCGAGTCCAGTCGGTAGGTGCCGCCCTTCGGCACCGTCAGCCTCGTCCACTCGCCGTCCTGGCGCAGGCAGCCGCCGGTCGCCCCGTCGATGCCGCTCACCCGCAGCCACGGCGAATGGGCGAGGCGGATGGTCACCGATCCCGCCTCCGGCATCCGCACCACCAGCTCGGCGTCGTCGCCGCGTATGACCTCGGCGGGGGCCTCCACCAGGGGCGTCGCGTCCCGGACCCGGTAGATCGTCCACCCGGCGTCCTGCCACACCTGCTGCAGCCAGGGCTGCCCGGCCCTGACCAGGGCTGCCTCGGCCTCGGCGGGTCCGTCGGGCTGTCCGTGGTGCAGCACCACGTAGCCGACAGCCCACCGGTCCAGCCAGGCCCGGTAGCCGACGGGGGACAACATCCCGTCGTAGAAGAGCCGCCCCCGTTCGACGTCGAGCTGGCGGTTCCAGCCACGCGCCATGTTCACGTGCGGGGCGAGTACGGCCGCCTCCCGGTGGTTGCGGGCCGGGACGACCTCCACGCGGCCGCGGTCGGCGCCGAGACGGTGGAGTTCACCCACCACGCCCTGGGTTCGGGACGCCCAGGCCGGCACCGACGTCGACACCCGGAGGTCGTCCGCGGTCTTGTCGACCAGCCAGTTGGCGGACAGGACGAGGGCCACCGCCATCATGGCCGTCCGCGCCCAGGCCTTCTCCCGTACGAGGGCCAGGACCGCCGCGAGCAGGACGGGCACGGCGACGAGACCGAGCAGCCGCTCCACGTTGGTGCCGATCGGCGAGGCGATGAGGAAGGTGAGCAGCACGCCGACGGCGTACACCACGGCGCCGTAGCGCAGCAGACGCCATTCCCGTCCCGCTGGGGCGGCGACGGCCAGGACGGCAGAGACGACGATCGGCATCCACAGCCGGTTGGCGTGCATGGGCTGTTCACCGTCGAACGGGAAGAGCACCGTGGTGGCGCCCAGGACGGTGAAGAACGGCACCATCAGCACCGCGCCCTTCCGCCACTGGCGGTCCAGGAGGTACGCCGCCCCCGCCACCACGAGAAAGAGCCCGGCGACCGGACTGGCCATCGTCGCCAGCGCCCCGGCCACCAGGGCGGTCACCGAACGGTGGGCATACAGGCAGGCGACGAGGCCGATGGCCACACCCAGAGCGAAGGTCGTACGTCCCGACGCCACGTTGCACCACAGCGCGAGCGCGGCGAGGACCGCGGGACAGAGGGCGTGCCGCGTCCCTCTGCGTACGAAGAGGAGGGCCATGAGCCAGGTGCCCGCGATCCCGGCCGCCACGGAGACCGTACGCACACCGAGGAAGGCCATTACATAAGAGGAGAAGACGCTGTAGTTGGCCGTGTGCATCCCTCCGTACCAGGAGAGGTTGTAGGCCGTACCGGGGTGTCGGGCGGTGAACCCCGACCAGGCCAGCTGCGCGGCGAGGTCACCGCCACCGGTGGCCAGGACGGCAGCCCACACGGCGTAGAGGGGGACGACGACGGCCACGGCCACGACCGGGACTCGTTGCCGCCGCCACCACGGCCTCCGGCCTTGGGGCTCCCCGCCCCGCTGCCGCGGGATGCGGACCTCCCCTGTGCGGCCACGCCTTATGCCCTCTACGTCCCCTGCTGCTGTCCGCAACTCCCCGTTGGCATACACCCGGCAACCCTAAAGGCTGCCCCACCGGCCGACACGCCCCGGCCGGGGGCGGGCGATATTCTGAGGACAGCGGGGCCGGCGACGGCCACCGGGCGGCGGAGGGGCCCGCCGTACCGAACCGCGGCGAAAGCCGCCGACGGTCCCCATGTGCGTATATCCGCACCCGCGTCGGGCGGGCGCCCGAGCAGGTAGGAGCCGTGTGTCCACAGAATCCGTGTCCACCGAGCCGGTGTCCGCGAGATCCCGCGACCCGCAGACCGCCGTCGTCGCCGCGGTCGCTCTCGGCGGCGCGGCCGGCGCGTCCGCCCGCTACGGAGCCGCGCTCCTGTGGCCCACCGCGACGGGCGGATTCCCGTGGACGACCCTCGTGGTGAACGTCGTCGGCTGCGCGGTGATCGGTGTGTTCATGGTGGTGATCAGCGAAGTGTGGACGGCCCACCGCCTGGTACGGCCGTTCTTCGGCACCGGGGTGCTGGGCGGGTTCACCACGTTCTCGACGTATGCCGTGGACATCGAGCGCCTCGTGGACGGCGGCCGGATCCGTGCCGGTCTGGTCTACACGGGACTGACACTGCTCGCGGCCCTCGCGGCGGTGTGGAGCGCGGTGTGGCTGACGCGCCGCGCACTGGCGTGGAGGCAGGCATGACGACGGGCACATCAGCGGGTATGCGGCTGACCGTCCTGGTCGGCGAGTCCGACACCTGGCACCACCGGCCGGTCTGCACGGAGATCGTGCACCGCGCGCACGCGGCGGGCCTGGCGGGCGCCAGCGTGTTCCGCGGGATCGAGGGGTTCGGCGCGTCCTCGGTGATCCACACCCAACGGCTGCTGTCGCTCAGCGAGGACCTGCCGGTGGCCGTGGTGATCGTGGACACGGAGGCCAAGGTCCGGGCGTTCCTGCCCCGCATCGCCGAACTGACCGGCGAGGGCACGGTCACGCTGGACGCCTGCGAGATCGTCCGCTCCGAGCCGGATTCCGGCAGCCGCCGGTGAACTGGCTTCTGGTGATCACCGGCGCGGCGGTGGGTGCCCCCCTGCGATATCTGACCGACCGGGCGGTGCAGTCCAGGCATGACACCGTCTTCCCGTGGGGGACCTTCGTGGTGAACGTGAGCGGCTGTCTGGTGCTGGGCCTGCTGACCGGCGCGGTGGCGGCCGGCGCCGCCTCCTCGCACGTGCAGCTGCTGCTCGGGACGGGGCTCTGCGGGGCGCTGACCACGTATTCGACGTTCAGTTACGAGACCCTGCGGCTGGCCGAGGGCGGGGCCCGGTTCTACGCGGCGGCCAATGCAGTGGTGAGCGTGATCGCGGGGCTCGGCGCGGCGTTCGCCGGCGTGACCATAGCCGAGGCCCTCTGGACCTGAGGCGGCGTGACGCTGGGGCCGACGCCCGGCGGAGCCGACGCCCAGGGGGCCTGACCCTGGAGCCGACACCCGCACACGCCGAGACCCGGCCCCCCTCTCGGGAAGACCGGGTCTCGGTGGGTGACTGTGCGGCTCAGGCGTCCGGCGTGCCCAGTGCGGCCGAGGCCACTTCCAGGGGGCTGAGCACCACGGGCGCGGCGGGAGCCGGGACGGGACGGCAGGTGAAGCCGAGGCGCGAGAGCGCCCTGGTCACCTCACCGGCCGAGAAGTCGCGGCGGTCCTGCCGGGTGATGACCTCGCCCACCTGCTTGACGGGGTACACACGACGGCTGATGATCACCGATTCCCCGGTGACGGGTTCGGGCTTGATGCCCTTCATCGATTCCTCGACCTCGTGCTTGAACAGGTCGAACGGGAAACGGGCGATGACGCAGCGCATAGTGCCTCAACGGGTTCGGGGAGCGGAGCCGGGCGGGAACGCGGATATCGGTCAGGCGGCGCGGCCGCCGGCCGAGCGGCGCGGTGCGCCGCCGCCCCGCGGCTGGGAGGAGGACGACGAAGCGGCAACCGGCGACGAGCGGCGGGCCTGGGCCGGGCGGCTGCGCCGGCCGCGGGAGGAGGAGCCCCCCTTGGGGCGCTCGGACGCCGGCGAGGTGATGACCACGGGCACGCCGGAAGGGGCCTGCGCACCGGTGATCCGGCTCAGCTCGGCCTCGCCGGAGCGGACCTCGGCGACCTGCGGGGTGATCCCGGCGTCGGCCATCAGGCGCGTCATTTCGCGGCGCTGGTTGGGCAGCACCAGCGTGACGACGCTGCCGGACTCACCGGCACGGGCGGTACGGCCGCCGCGGTGCAGGTAGTCCTTGTGGTCACTCGGCGGGTCCACGTTGACGACCAGGTCGAGGTTGTCGACGTGGATGCCTCGGGCCGCGACGTTCGTGGCGACCAGCACCGTGACGTGTCCGGTCTTGAACCGCGTCAGGGTCCGGGTGCGCTGCGGCTGGGACTTCCCGCCGTGCAGCGCCGCCGCCCGTACCCCGCTGCTGAGCAGGTGGTCGGTGAGCTTGTCCACGGCGTGCTTGGTGTCGAGGAACATGATCACCCGGCCGTCGCGGGCGGCGATCTCCGTCGTCGTGGCGTACTTGTCGGCGCCGCGGACGTAGAGCACGTGGTGCTCCATCGTCGTGACCGCACCGGCGGCCGGGTCGACCGAGTGGACGACCGGGTCGTGCAGGTAGCGACGGACCAGCAGGTCGACGTTGCGGTCCAGGGTGGCCGAGAACAGCATCCGCTGGCCCTCCGGCTGCACCTGGTCGAGCAGCTCGGTGACCTGCGGCATGAAGCCCATGTCGGCCATCTGGTCGGCTTCGTCCAGGACGGTGATGGAGACGCGGTCCAGGGTGCAGTCGCCGCGCTCGATCAGGTCCTTGAGGCGACCGGGAGTGGCGACGACGACCTCGGCGCCCCCGCGCAGTGCTGCGGACTGGCGGCCGATCGACATGCCGCCGACGACGGTGGCCATCCGCAGCTTGAGCGAGCGGGCGTACGGGGTGAGCGCGTCGGTGACCTGCTGGGCCAGTTCCCGGGTGGGCACGAGGACCAGGGCCAGCGGGCGGCGGGAGTCGGCGCGCCGTCCTTCGATACGGGCCAGCAGGGCCAGGCCGAAGGCGAGCGTCTTGCCGGAGCCGGTGCGGCCGCGGCCGAGCACGTCGCGGCCGGCCAGGGAGTTCGGAAGCGTGGCCGCCTGGATCGGGAACGGCACGCTGACGCCCTCGGTGGTGAGCGCCGCGAGCAGGGGTGCGGGCATGTCGAGATCGGCGAAGGCCTCGACGGCGGGCAGTCCCGGGGTGATGGTCGTCGGCAGAGCGAACTCGCCCTGCTTGGCGGCGGGGCGGCGGCCGTAGCCACCACCGGAGCGCTGGGACGAGGCGCCGAAGCGTCCCTGTCCGACACCCTGGCGGCCCGGAGCCTGCGAGCGGAAGCCGCCGCCGCTCGAACGGGAGCCGCCGGAACTGGCGCCACCACTGCGGGTACGGGAGAAACGGTCATTGGAACGAGCTGTGCGATCGCGGTTCATACGGAACCTTTCCTCGATATGGCGCGTATCGAGGAATTCATTGCGCGACGAGCGGCACAAGAATCGCAAGAACGGGCCGTTGGCATACGTGAACGAAGCCCGGCAGCCTGTCTTGAGCCGATACGGGCCCGGCAGAACCGGGTCCGGTGCTTCGCAATGACGGACGAGCGGGCCCGGCGTCGGGCCTGCGTGTCTCGTCACGGGGCTCCGGCGGACCGGTGGTCCGGGAGCCATGGCGGATCGACCGCCGCAAGGTGAAGAGCGTGGGTCCTCTGTGCTTCCCCGGCGGCTCGTGGCGGTGGTGCCGGCACGGCGTGCACGGGGGCGGGCCCGGGAAAAGCAACGAGCTGGGGCCCGCACCCAAGGTGCGGGCCCCAGCTGTGGATGCGCACTCAGCGCGTGAGCGCCGGTGTCATCAGATTCACGCGGGGGTGATGTTCTCCGCCTGCGGGCCCTTCTGGCCCTGCGTGACGTCGAAGTTCACCTTCTGGCCCTCCTGCAGCTCACGGAAGCCGCTGGCGGCGATGTTCGAGTAGTGGGCGAAGACGTCAGCGCCGCCACCATCCTGCTCGATGAAGCCGAAGCCCTTTTCCGCGTTGAACCACTTGACGGTGCCAGTAGCCATGTTTTATCTCCTTCTGGGGCAGAGCCCGGGGACTCGCACTGTGCCAGTCCCGCGTCGCCGCGATGATTACCCCATCCGGATAATGAGCCGGATAATACAAAAGTGCACCCATCGGCCCATTTAGCCGAGGAGAGCACTTGGAGTCTTTGGGAACCACAACTGCAACTGAGATCTACAGTAGCACAATGAATGCGGGCAGGGGCGGCAAGTAATTACGCTCCGCTCGGCGCGTCATAAACCTTCATCGGCCATTGCATAAAATTCTATGCTTGCGGCTATAGATATTGGTCGCTCCGTGCTACAGCAGCCCTGGCGACCGTGGCAGGACACGGGCCCGCACCGACCGCGCGCCACATGCCGCCCGCCACCGCGCCAAGCCGACACCACCTAGTCAGGCCGCGCCGCCGAGCCACCCGGTCAGGCCGTGTCGCGGTCCGGGGCGGGCCGGCGCAGCTCCTCGTTCAGCCGGAGCGCCTCTTCGAGCTGGTCCTCCAGGATCACGATGCGGCACGCGGCCTCGATCGGCGTTCCGCCGTCGACGAGTTCCCGGGCGCGGGCCGCGATGCGCAGCTGGTAGCGGGAGTAGCGGCGGTGACCGCCCTCCGAGCGCAGCGGGGTGATCAGCCGTGCGTCACCGATCGCGCGAAGGAACCCGGGCGTGGCGCCGATCATCTCCGCGGCGCGCCCCATGGTGTAGGCGGGGTAGTCGTCGTCATCGAGGCGGTCAGAGGCATGCGGAGGGGTTTCGGGGGGCATGTGCACCTGCCGCGTGTCGCTGACTTCGTTGACCGAAAGAGGAAATCTCATTGTGCGAGCCATCGTCTCTAGCATAGCCGCGATAGATTTCCCGGGTCGGATGGGGGAATTTATCTGGTCCGGCCCGGCCCTTCCGTCCGGGACCCGACACCGGACCGGAGGCTGACCCGGGACCCGCGCCCCCTGCGGGGACCCGGCGCCGTCCCGCCGAGGGGGCGGGCGGGGCCCGTCAAGAGCACTGACCGACTGGTCAGTTGATGACTGCCTGACCAGGGGCCATAATGCAGACGTAGCCCTTCACGCATCCCCCGTCGTGAAGGGCTACACCTATGTGCGCCTCTGCCCAAGCCCCCGGGCGGGCTCCCCGCCCCGCGCGCACAAGAGGTCGGGTTCGTGCTCCTCACACCCGAGCCGGGCCTCCCCAGTCCTCGCACCCGCCCGAGGCGGATGCGGCCCACCCGCACACGAGCCGGGCCGCCCGGGCCTCAGCCCGCACACCGCCCGGGCCTCCTCCCGCACACCGGCCCGGGCCTCAGGCCACACACCCGCCGGGCCTCCGTCCGCACACCGGCCCTGACCTCGGCCCGCACACCGGCCGGGCCTCCCCCGCACACCAGGCGCATTCCGCGCAGAGGTTTTCATGGGCAAGGGACTCCCCTCGTGGTCCCCTGCCCATGTTTTTTCGAGTTAACAGTGACGTAGAGTGTTTGCGCAAGCCCGCTCCGGAGACCGGAGCGAGATGCTCCTCTTCATCCCATTACGGCGTGGCACCGGGCCTCCCGGGCGGCCGGGGCCGCGCCGGGGTTCGTTACAGTACGAGCCCGTTGACCGAATCGAGCACCGCGCGGAGCCGGACAGACGCCCGTGCGGTGGACGTGAACGTGGGGGCCGGATGGACAGCGGCGACGAGCGCGCGCCGGAGCTGCGAACGCTGCGGCAGAAGGTCGAGTACATGGTCGAGAAGACCTTCCCCGGCCGCAAGATCTCGGGCCGGGTCTTCGCCGACCTGGTCAGGGAACGCGGCGGGTCCCTCTCCCACAGCTACTTCTCCAACATCCTGGCCGGCAAGGTCACCCAGCCGTCCGAGGACATCCTCAAGGCGCTCGGCCTCGGCTTCGGTGTGGACTGGCGCTTCTTCAAGGAGGAGTCCGAGGTCGTCGACGACGTCGTCGCCGGACTGCAGTTCCTGGCGAAGCGGCGTACCGGCGAGATCAGCGGGCTGGCCGGCCGGGGACTGGACGAGGACGGACTGCCGCCGGAACTGCTGCAGTTCGCGCTCGCCCTGCTCCAGGACGCGAAGGACAAGGACCGGCAGCCGCCCGCCGACGGCGGACCACGGAGTTGACGCGGTGTCCATGCGCGAACTGCGGAAGGAGTGCGAGGACGGACTGGCCGGCCTCCCGCTCCCTTCCCCCTTCACCGTCGAGGGGCTGGTGGCGAACATGGAGGCGGCCCGTGGCCGCACCATCGTGCTGCAGGAGATGCCCGACCGGCTCGCTCGTGTCAACGCGGCCTGCGGGTTGCGGCTGAAGACCGGCGGGACCAGCTTCGTGCTCTACCGCCGGCGCCCCACCGCGTACCAGACCCAGCACGTCATCCTCCACGAGCTGTGCCACGAGTGGTTCGACCACGGCACCTCGCTGGACGCGGAGCAGCTGCGGCGGCTGCTGCCCGTCTTCGACACCTCCCTGATCACCCGGGTCGTCGGCCCGGACGCGCTGGAGAGCCCGGACGCCGTCCAGGCCCGTGCCCAGTACGACACCCATGACGAGCGCATGGCCGAATTGGGCGCCTCGCTCATCCCCCGCATGGCGAGGGACGTGACGAGCGATGACATGGTGGGGCGCCTCGCCAACTCGCTCTCGCGACCGGTCGCCCACCGCCGCCGTGGCCTGTTCCGCCGTACGTAGCGCCGCTTCCCCCGACGCCCGCCGCTCTCTCCTCCGTCCCCCCACCACAAGGACTTCTGCCGTGACCCCGCTCGACGTCGCCGGCTATCTCATAGCCGGCCTGATGACAGCCGTCGCCCTGTGGCGCATGCCGGCCGCCCTGTGGGGCGACGAGGAGGACCGGCGCCGCCGGGCCCTGTGGGGGTGTTACGCGGGATTCGCCGCCGCGCTGTGGACCAAGACCCGGGCCGTGCGCATCGGGCTCAACGACAGCCCCGTCACCGACCTCTCCGTGCTGATCAAGCACTACACGGCGACGGTGGCGATTCTGGCCATTCTCAGCTACATCGTCGCGATCTACGGCCAGTACGCCGATGCCGGGGACGTCCCGCGCCACGTACGGTTCGCGCGCTCGATCCAGCAGGTCGCCGCGAAGGCCTCCGTCGCCACGCTCGTGCTGCTGACGGTCCTGTTCTTCACCGTCGTCGACCGGTCGACGCCCTCGGACCGCTTCGTCGCCGACCACGCCGGGCAGTGGGGCGCGACCCTCTACATGAGCGTGTTCTACCTCTATCTCGGCGCCGCCTCCGCCGTCTGCGCCTACCAGTGGGCGCTCGCCACCGCCGGCGCCGGGCTGCGCCATCTGCGGGTGGGCCTCGGGATGATGACGTTCGCCATGTTCATCGGCGTCGCCTACACCGTCAGCCGGACGCTGTTCCTCTGGGTCAGTGTCGTCGACCAGCCCGGCGAGGCCTTCGCCCTGAAGTTCGACGAAGTCACCGAGGCCGCGCAGGTGGCGCTGTTCGCCTTCTTCGCGATCGGCGCGTCCATCCCCGCGCTGAGCACCGTCCGCCGCCGGGCGAAGCTCTGGCGGGCCCAGGTGAAACTGCACGCGCTCTGGTACGAGCTCATGGCGGCCTTCCCCGACCAGCCCTTCGACCCGCCGGCGCCGTTGCTCCGCGAGCTGACCCGCTTCGGCACCCCGGCCGACCTGCGCGTCGACCGGTGGGCCGCGGACATCGCCGACGCGGTGGAGAAGCTGCGCCACTACGTGCCGGACGCGCTGCTGGCGGCCGCCGAGGCCGCCGCCGCGCACGGGGGCGCCGACCGGGAGCGGACCGGGCCGCTGGCCGACGCCTACTGGATCAAGGCGGCGCTGTCGGCCCGGAGCGCCGGGGCGCCGGCGGGCGCCGCGGCCGCCGTCGGCACCCAGCACGCCACCGACCAGGACGGCGAGGTCGCCTGGCTGGTCCGGGTGGCGGCGGCCTACCGCACGGTCACACCGGAGCGGGCCCGGGAGGTCCTCGCATCCGCCGAAGCGGCCGAGGACCAGGAGCAGGAGCAGCAGGCATGAGCACCACGCAGGACCGGGAGCAGCAGGCATGAGCACCACGCAGGACAGCGGGACGTCCACCGCCCGCACCGTGACCGACGTCTTCCAGCCCCGCAACCTCCTGTTGGCCGGCATGCTCGCCATCGGGCTGGCGGCGGCGGGCCAGTGGACCGGGCTGCTCTGGGGGTTCCTCGGCGCCCTGTGCGCCGGGCTCGTCCCGGCCGGATACATCGAGTGGGAGCGCGGTCGCGGGACCTGGGGCGACCGGCATGTCGTCGACCGGACCAAGCGGGCCCCCATCTTCTTCGTCATCCTCGGCTCCATCGGCACCGGTTCGGCGGTCATGGTGCTGGGCGGCGCCCCTTCCGGCATCCTGACGGCGATGCTCGGGCTGTGGGCGATGACCGTCGTCCTGCTCGCCGTCAACACGGTCTGGAAGATCTCCGTCGATGCCTCGGTCGCCTCTGCCGTGGTGGCGCTGCTCGCCGTGGTGCACTCGCCGTGGTGGCTGTTCGGGTATGGGATGACGGCAGCCGTGTGCTGGTCACGGGTCGCGCTCGGCTACCACACGGTGGGCCAGGTGGCGGCCGGGACGGCGCTGGGCGCGGCGACGGCGGGCGCCTTCCTGCTGGGGTGAGCGGTCGTCGGCCGCCCGGTCCGGGTGGCCGGCATCGTTGAACGAGCCGCGCGCGGGGTCCATGGTGGAGCCGTGCCGACTTTCGAGATCACCACAGCAAGCGCGGACGACATCAGGATGATGGCGGACTGGGCCCACGCCGAGGGCTGGAACCCCGGGCTGACCGACGGTCAGGCGTTCTTCGCCGCCGATCCGTGCGGCTTCCTGATCGGCCGGCTCGACGGAGTGCCCGTCTCCTGTGTCTCCGTGGTGCGTTACGGCTCCGACTTCGGTTTCCTGGGCTTCTATCTGACCCGCCCGGAGCTGCGCGGGCAGGGATACGGGAGCCGGCTCTGGGCCACCGGGACGGCGCGACTGGCCGGGCGGAACACGGGCCTCGACGGAGTGGTCGAGCAGCAGCCCAACTACCGGAAGTCCGGCTTCCTTCCGGCCTGGACGAACCTGCGGTACGAGGGGCTCGCCCCCGTGGACATCGCGCCGCCGCCCGGCGTCGCCCTGGTGGACGTCCGGACGCTGCCGTTCGGCCAGGTCACGGCGTACGACCGGCGGTTCTTCCCGGCCGCGCGGGACAGCTTCCTCGCGGCCTGGACCACCACGCCCGGGCGCACGGCGCTCGTCGCGCTGGCCGAGGGCGAGGTGCGGGGCCTCGCCGTGCTGCGCGCCTGCCGTACCTCCTCGCGCATCGGGCCGCTGTACGCGGCCA
Organism: Streptomyces sp. A0642; assembly: GCF_004795105.1. Classification (GTDB taxonomy): domain Bacteria; phylum Actinomycetota; class Actinomycetes; order Streptomycetales; family Streptomycetaceae; genus Streptomyces. The sequence goes on from NZ_SSBL01000005.1 coordinate 297,982, forward strand.
CGCCGGAGATCGCCCGGGCCCTGGTGAGCGCGCTCGCGGCCACCGATCCGTCGGCGCCGGTCGCCGTCGACGTACCCGACGTGAACCCGGCGGCGGTACGGCTGGCCGAGGAGCTGGGGCTCACCCCGTCGTTCGAGACGGCCCGCATGTACACCGGTCCGGCACCGGACGTCGATCACTCCGGGCTGTTCGGCGTCACCAGCCTCGAACTGGGCTGACCCACCGCCCTGTCACGCGGCACAGTCCAGGCGCTCCAGGACCCGGTCGCGCAGCAGCTCGTACTCCTCCCGGAGGCGGACTATCCGCGGAGGGCGGGGAATCACCGTCCCGCCCGAGACGATCTCCTCGGCGGCGAACTGTTCACGCGTCAGGTCGATGTCCGTCCCCGGTCCGAGCCGGTTCCACCAGTGGAAGTCGGTGCGGACGCCGTCGACATGGACCTCGCCGCGTATGAGCTCGCCGCCCAGCAGGTCGTGCAGGACCAGGGCGGTGACCCCGCACTGGTCGCGGGCGGGATGGTCCGGGGTCCAGTGCGGGCGGTGCTCGGGCGTGGTGGTGTCGGCGCCCCAACTGCTGCGGACGGCGGCCTCGATGTCGGCGAGGAGCAACGGCTTCATGATCCGATCGTCGCACCCGCCACTGACAACACCGCCGACGTGCCCCGGCCCGGCCCCTCCCGCAGCTTTCGGACCGGGCCCGGCCCCCTGCGGCGGGCCCGGTCGACGGCAAGGCCCGGCCGCCACCCGGCTCAGTGCACCGGCATCGCGCCCCCCGTCTCCGGCTTCCCCCGGGGCACCAGCACCGCGGACACCGCGGCGCAGCCGCCCGCCGCCACCGCGCACACGAGGAAGGCGTCCGCGAAGCCGGTCACCGTGCCCGGGGCACCGCCGATTCCCGCGGCGGCCACGGTGGACACGACCGCGACGCCGATCGAACCGCCCACTTCGTGGAAGGTGTTGACCACCCCCGACGCGAGGCCCGCCTCCTCGTGCGCGACCATGCCCAGCGCGGTCGTGGTGGCGGTGACGAACACCGCCCCGAGACCGAACGCGGCCACCGCGAGACCCGGCAGCAGCACCCCGTACACGCTGGTGTCCGCGCCGATCCGGGCCGGCGGGACGCAGCCGGCGGTGGCGATCACCATCCCGCCGACCGCGGTGGCCCGGCTGCCCACCGACGTGACGAGCCGCGCGCCCAGGTGCGCGCCGGCGCCGACGGCCACCGCCACCGGCAGGAAGACGAGCCCGGTGCGCAGCGCCCCGAAGCCGCGGACGTGCTGGAGGTAGACCGAGCCGAGGAAGAAGAACGCGATCAGCAGTCCGGTGGCGATCAGCATCAGGAACGCGCCGGCGAGCACCGGGCGGCGGGTGAACATCCGCAGGTCCATCAGCGGTTCCCGGGCCACCCGTTCCACCGCCGCGAACCCCGCGTACAGCACCACGGCGGCGACGAGCGGCAGCAGTGTGGCGGGGGCACTCCAGCCGCCGTCCCCTGCCTTGACCAGTCCGTAGATGAGCGCACCGGTGCCGCCCGTGACGAGCACCGCCCCGGGGGCGTCGAGCCGGGCGGCCGCCGGCTGCGGCGCGCGCGGCGGTACGAGGACGGGGACGGCGGCCAGCAGGGCCAGGCCGACGGGCACGTTGACGTAGAAGACCCAGCTCCACCCGGGTCCGCCGGTCAGCGCGCCGCCCACCAGCACGCCGATCGCCGAACCGGTGCCGCCGATCGCGGCCCACACCCCGAGCGCCCTGGTGCGGGCGGCGCCGTGGAACGAGGTGGTGACGAGCGACAGGGCCGCCGGGGACAGCAGTGCGGCGCCCACGCCCTGCGCGACCCGGCCGCCGAGCAGCACCGGCGCGCTGCCCGCGAGCCCGGACACCAGGGAGGCGGCGGTGAAGACGGTCAGACCGGCGAGGAGGGTGCGCCGGGCTCCGAGAGCGTCGGCGAGGCGCCCGCCGAGCAGCATCAGCCCGCCGAAGCAGAGGGTGTACGCGGTGACCGCCCAGGTCATCGCGGTGCGGCCGAGGTGCAGGTCCGCGGCCATGTCGGGCAGCGCGACGTTCACCACGGTGACGTCGAGCACCAGCATGAACTGGGCCGCGCAGATGACCGCGAGCATGGCGCCGGGGCGGCGGACCGCCGGCGGGGGGAGGTGTCGGCCGGGCCCGTGGGCAGGCGCGGCGGCCTTCGATGGGGTGTCGTGAGTCATGAACTGAACTGTACGGCTCAGTACAGGTGAACTCAACTGTACAGTTCAGGCCATTGCTAGCATCGGCTCATGGACATCAAGCCCCGCCCCGCAGGACCGCGCGCCGAGGCCAAGCGGCGGGCCATCCTGAAAGCGGCCCGCGAGGCGTTCCTCCGGGACGGGTTCGGCGTGGCCATGGACGCCATCGCCGCCGGAGCGGGCGTCTCGAAGGTCACCGTCTACAACCACTTCGCCAGCAAGGAAGCGCTGTTCACCGCCGTGGTCGCGGGGGCGCTCGACGAGCCGCTCGACGGCGCGTCGGCGACGGCGCTCGCCGCCCTCGCCGACGCACCCGATCTGCGGGCAGCGTTCGTCGACGCGGCCAGGACCTGGGTGGCGGCCGTCCGGGGCAACGCCGATGTCATCGCCCTGCGCAATCTGGTGGCCGCCGAGCTGCACCGCTTCCCGGAGCTCGCGCGGGCCTGGCAGGACCACGGCCCCGAGGGTCACCACCCCGCCGTGGCCGAAGCCCTGCGCGATCTGGCCGGCTGCGGCCGGCTGGTCGTCCCCGACCTGGAGACGGCGATCATCCAGCTGTACGCGCTGCTGGTCTTCCCGCACCTGGTCTTCGGCTCGTACGGGACGACGATCGACGACGACGCCACCGAGCGGCTGATCACGCACGGGGTGGACATGTTCCTGGCCTATTACGCCGCGCCGGTACCGCCCGCCGCGTAGGAGCCGGGCGTGGTGCCGAACGCGTGCCGGAACGACTGGATGAACGCGCTCGGCCCGCTGTAGCCGCACGCCGCCGCGACGGCGGTGACCGAGCCGCCCGACGCCAGCAGCGTCAGCGCGTGGTGCAGCCGCAGCTGGGTGCGCCACTGCGGGAACGACATACCGGTCTCGGCGCGGAACAGCCGTGACAGGGTGCGGGACGCCGAGCCGACGGCGGCGCCCAGCTCGGTGAGGGTGCGCCCGTCGGCGGGGTCGTCCCGCAGGATCCGGGCGATGTCCCGCAGCCGGGCGTCGGCCGGTGACGGCAGGCAGACCGCGAGCGGCTCGACCCTGCGCAGCTGGTCGAGTGCGACCCGCTCCAGATTGCGCCGCTGCCGCGCGTCCCCGGTCAGCTCCGTGTCGTCCGTCAGACAGGCCACGACCTCGCGCAGCAGCGGGGTCACGGCCAGCACGGTCGGTCGGTCGAGCCGCAGGGGGTTGTCCCGGGGACCGAAGGAGAGCGCCCGCAGCTCCGTCGGCCCGAAGGCCAGATGGGCATGGACCACTCCGGCCGGGATCCACACCGCCCGGTGCGGCGGCACGGCCCACACCCCGAGCGGCGTGGACACCTCCAGCACCCCGCGGGACGGGCAGACGAGCTGGTGCTCCAGATGGTGGTGGCGCTCGATGCGCTCCCGGTGCGCGAGCGGCACCCGGGCGGGCCCGTGGAGCACGCGGCAGGTTGTCGACATGGGTCGGCAGAATATCGATAGCCCGCTGATCCCCGCAGCCGGAATCCTCGGAGGGACCCCAGCAAGGAGCCCCTGAGATGACCGGTCCGACGGCCCGACCGACCCCGCCCGCCGACGCCTCGCCCCCGGCCCCGGCCACCTCGCGACGACCGCCGCCCGCGTCCGCGTGGCGCCGGATGCGGATGTGGGGCGTGGCGCACGCCGCGGACGACCTGTACCAGGGGCTCGTCCCCGCCTGTGTCCCGTACTTCGTGCTGGACCGCGGTTACAGCTACGTCGCCGCTTCGGGGCTCACCCTCGCGGCGGCGCTGGGCAGTGCGGTTCCGCAGCCCTTCATCGGCATCGCCGTGGACCGCTACCGGCTGAGCAGGATGGCCCCGGCCGGACTGGCCGTCGCGGGCATCGGCCTGGGCCTGTCCGGGCTGGTCCGGCCGTACGCCGCGGTGTGGCTGCTGATCCTGCTGTCCGGACTGGGCGTGGCGATGTTCCATCCGGCGGCCGGCAAGGCGGCCCGCGAGGCGGCCGGGGACAGCGCGTCCGCGATGAGCGTCTTCGCCGCGGGCGGCAGCGTGGGCTTCTTCCTCGCTCCCGTCCTGGCGACGCCGGCCCTCGTCGCGATGGGGGTCGGCGCCACGGCGCTCTTCATCCCGCCGGCCGTCCTGATGGCTTTCGTCCTGCTCCGGCACCGCCCCGCCGCGACCGCGGTCCGCGCGGCCGCGCGGGCGGGGCGGGACCGGTGGGGGCCGTTCCTCGTCCTGACCGGCATCGAGGTGGTGCGGTCGGTGGCGTTCTTCGGCGCGATCACCTTCATCGAACTGTTCTGGATCCGCCATCTGCACTCCGGCCGGGGGCTCGCGGGGGTGGCGCTCGCCTGCTTCCTCGTCGGCGGGGTGGCCGGGACGCTGCTCGGCGGCCGGATCGCCGACCGGACCGGCATGGTCCGTACGGTCCAGCTCGGCGCCCTGATGACCGTACCGGCGCTGATCGCCCTGCGGCTGACCCCCGGCACGGTCCTGCCGCTGCTCTTCGCGATCCTGTCGGGGCTGGCCCTGAACATCCCGTTCGCCGTCCTGGTCAAGCTCGGCCAGGACTACCTGCCGGGCCGCCCCGGCACCGCGGCGGGCGTCACGCTCGGCCTCGCCGTCAGCGTCGGGGGCCTGATCGCACCCGCGCTCGGCGCCGCGGCGCAGGCGTACGGCCCGCAGGGCGTGTTCACGATCCTGTGCGCGATCCCGGCCCTCGCCCTCGTGCTCGGCCTGTTCCTGACGGAGCCGGACGGCCAGGCCTGCTCCCCCCGCCCGCCGGGGTGAACACGGCGGGCAGGACCGAGCATGCTGTACGGAGCACGGGCGGCGCCCTCGGGCACCTGGGACGCCCTCAACTTCCGTACACCTAAGGACACCGCATGGCAGCGTCACTCCAACTCGGTCAGTCAGTCCCTGACTTCACGCTGGCGGGAGGCGTCCTGGAAGAGGGCTCCTTCGAACGCCGCGACTACACGCTCTCCGCCGCGCGCGGCCGCGCCCTCGTCCTCGCCTTCTACCCCGGGGACAACACCGCCGTGTGCACCCGGCAGCTCTGCTCGTACTCCTCCGGCATGGAGATCTTCGAGGGGCTCGACGCCGAGGTCTGGGGAATCAGTCCACAGGATGTGGACAGCCACGAGGCGTTCGCCCGCGGCCATGGGCTGCGCATGCCGCTGCTGGCGGACCCGGACCGGGCGACGGCCCGCGCGTTCGGGGTGGCCGCGCCCGGGATCGGGGTGCGGCGGGCGGTGTTCCTGATCGACGCCGGCGGGGTGCTGCGCTGGAAGCACGTGGCGCTGCTGGGTGCGACGTTCCAGTCGCTGGACACGCTCGCGGGCCATCTTTCCGGCATCGGCGGAGCCTAGAAGACTGCCGGGTCCCGGCAGTGTCGGCGCGCCGGCATGTATGGGACCATCCAGCCAGTTCGACGGAAATGTTCGGGGGGTCCGCAGCCGGGGAGGGCGATCACGTGACCTTGTTTCTCGGTCTCGGCCTTGCGGGAATCGCGCTTCTCGCCCTGTCCCTGATCTTCGACGGAATCCTCGAAGGACTCTTCGGGGGCTTGCTGGAAGGTCTCTTCGGCGGGCTGGTCTCCCTTCCGGTGGTGGCGGGTTTCCTCTCCATGCTCGGATTCGGCGGCGCCATCGTGCTCGGCACGACCGGCGCCGGCCCGGTCGCCGCCACGGCCGCCGGGGTGCTCGCGGGGCTGGTCGCGGCCTGGCTGACGCTCAGGTTCAGCCGGGCGCTGATGCGGGATCAGACCCATGCCACGCCCCGGGACGAGGACCTCATCGGCACCTCCGGTTCCGTGGTCACGGCCATTCCGGCCGACGGCTACGGGGAGGTGCTGCTGCGCCTCGGGGGCCAGATCGTGAAGCTCGCGGCGAAGAGCCCGGTACCGGTCGCGCGCGGCGCCGAGGTCTGGGTCGAGGCCACGCTCTCCACCACCTCGGTCTCGGTCCGTCCCGTCGAACGCTGAACCGGCACACCGCCGGCACACCACCGCTCGCCACAGAACTGCCGTCCCCGTCCCGGGAGGCAGAGGGGGACAGCCTCATGAGTCCAGTCCTGATCGCCATCGTCGGAGTCGTCGTACTCCTCTTCCTGCTCGCCCTCGCCGTCATCACCCGCTACAAGGTCGCGGGGCCCAGCCAGGCGTTCATCATCACCGGCCGCCGCGGCAAGAAGTCCGTGGACCCGGTGACCGGGCGGGCCAGCATCGACAACAGCGGGCAGAAGGTCGTCGTCGGCGGCGGCGTCTTCGTCGTGCCCTTCGTCCAGCAGAAGTTCACCCTGGACCTCTCCAGCCGGCACATCCCCGTCGCCGTGCGCGGCGCCGTCACCCTGCGCGGGGTGAAGTCCCACCTCGAAGGCGTCGCGATCGTCAAGGTCGGCGGCAGCGAGGACGCCATCCGGGCCGCCGCCCAGCGTTTCCTCCGCCAGCAGGACGGGATCGTCGGCTTCACCCAGGAAGTGCTCTCCGGTGCGCTGCGCGCCATCGTCGGCCGGATGTCGGTCGAGGACATCATCCGCGACCGGGCCGCGTTCGCCGGTCAGGTGGCGGAGGAGGCCGAGGCGAGCCTGTCGGGTCAGGGCCTGATCCTGGACGCCTTCCAGATCCAGGACATCACGACCGAGGGCTCCTACCTCGAGGACCTCGGACGCCCGGAGGCCGCCCGCGCCAAGCAGGAGGCGGACATCGCCGAGGCGAACGCCCGCCGCGCCTCCGAGCAGGCCCGGCTGAAGGCGGCCGAGGAGATCGCCATCGCCGAGCGGACGTTCAACCTGAAGCAGGCCGAGATCAAGGCCGAGACGGAAGCGGCCGCCGCGCGGGCGAACGCCGCGGGCCCGCTCGCCGAGGCCGCCCGTCAGCAGGAGGTCCTCCAGGAGCAGGAGAAGGTCGCCGAGCGCCAGGCCGCCCTGACCGACCGTGAGCTCGACACCAAGGTCCGCAAGCCCGCCGACGCCGCGCGCTACCAGGCCGAGCAGGAGGCGGAGGCCCGGCGCATCGCCCAGGTCAAGGAGGCCGAGGCGGACGCCGAGCGCTCCCGGCTGACCGGTCAGGGCGAGAAACTGCACCGCTCCGCGCTCGCCGACGCCGTCCGTATCGAGGGCGAGGCCGAGGCGGCCGCCATCGCCGCGCGGGGCGCCGCGGAGGCCGAAGCCATGCGGAAGAAGGCCGACGCCTTCCAGCAGTACGGCGACGCGGCCGTCCTGCAGATGCTCATCGAGGTGCTCCCACAGGTCGTCGCGAAGGCGGCCGAGCCGCTGAGCGCGATCGACAAGATGACCGTCATCTCGACGGACGGCGCCAGCCGGCTGTCGCGCACGGTCACGGACAACGTCGCGCAGGGCATGGAACTCCTCAGCTCCACCACGGGGGTCGACCTCGCCGCGCTGCTGCGCAGCCTCAAGGGCGCGAGCCCTCAGCCTGAGGTCCCGGCCCAGCACGAAGCGGCCGCGCCGAACGGAAAGATCGAGATCGGCGACTGACTCCGGCCTCCCGCAGCCGTGCCCGGCCGGTTCCGCGTCACCGGCCGGGCACGCGTGTGTGCGGGCCCGGTCCGTGCCGGGAGGGCCGGCCCCGCCCCCGTACGGAAAGGCGGCGGAACCCTCCGGATAGGGTAATGCGAAGCTAAAGAGTTGACCAAGAACGTCACGGCGCGCGCCGCGCTCCTCGGGAGGAAGCCATGGGAACCCACCGCACCACGCTGCCCGGAGTCGGCGTGCAGTACGACTACACCACCGAGTCGGGACAGCACATCTCCGTCGTCGTCCACCACGACGGCCGGCGGTTCATCGGCTTCTACGACCAGGACGATCCCGATTCCTGCCGGCTCTCCGTCCCCCTGACCCCACAGGAAGCCACCGGGCTCGCCCACCTCATCGACGCGGCGCCGATCGACGCCGTCCGGACCGAGGGCATCGACCTGGTCACCGAGCACATCCCGCTCGGTACGCGTTCCCCGTACGGCGGCCGGATGCTCGGGGAGACCCGCGCGCGGACCCGGACGGGGGCCTCGATCGTGGCGGTGCTGCGGACCCACAGCGCGCATCCGTCACCCGGGCCGGACTTCCGGCTCGCCATCGGGGACACGCTCGTCGTCGTCGGTACGAGGGAGGGCGTCGACACGCTCTCCGAGATCATTGCGGAGGGCTGACCGTGCATGACACGACCGCACTTCTGGTGGAGCTCGGCTCCGTCATCCTGGGCCTGGGGATCATCGGCCGGCTCGCCGGCCGCGTAGGACTCTCGCCCATCCCGCTGTACCTGCTGGCCGGGCTCGCCTTCGGGGAGGGCGGGCTGCTGCCGCTGGGGGCGAGCGAGGAGTTCACCGCCGTGGGCGCCGAGATCGGCGTCATCCTGCTGCTCCTTCTGCTGGGGCTCGAGTACAGCGCCTCCGAACTCGTCACCAGCCTCAAGACGCAGTACCCGTCGGGTGCCGTGGACTTCGTCCTCAACGCGACCCCGGGCGCCGTCGCCGCGCTGCTGCTGGGCTGGGGGCCCGTGGGCGGCGTGGCACTGGGCGGCGTCACCTGGATCTCCTCGTCCGGAGTGATCGCCAAGGTCCTCACCGACCTGGGCCGGCTCGGCAACCGGGAGACGCCCGTCATCCTCGGAGTGCTGGTCATCGAGGACCTGTCGATGGCCGTCTACCTGCCGCTGCTCACCGCGATGCTCGCGGGCGTCGGCTTCGCCGGGGGCAGCATCGCGCTGCTCGTCGCGCTCGGCACCGTCGGTTTCGTGCTCTACCTCGCGCTGCGGCACGGCCGGCTCATCAGCCGGGCCGTGTCCTCCGACAATCCGGAGATGCTGCTGCTCGTCGTGCTCGGGCTGACCGTCCTGGTCGCGGGGGTGGCCCAGCAACTGCAGGTGTCGGCGGCCGTCGGCGCCTTCCTCGTCGGCATCGCGCTCTCCGGCGAGGTCGCGGAGGGGGCGCGCAAACTGCTGACCCCCCTGCGGGACCTCTTCGCCGCCGTCTTCTTCGTGTTCTTCGGCCTCTCCACCGATCCCGCGGAGATCCCGCCGGTGCTCCTGCCGGCCGCGCTGCTGGCCGTCGTCACCGTCTTCACCAAGATCGCCACCGGCTGGTACGCGGCCCGGCGGGCGGGCATCGGGTCGCGCGGGCGCTGGCGGGCGGGCGGCACGCTCGTCGCCCGTGGCGAGTTCTCCATCGTCATCGCCGGACTCGCCGTGGCGACGGAGCCCCGGATCGGGCCCATCGCCACCGCGTACGTCCTCATCCTGGTCATCGTCGGGCCGCTCACCGCGCGCTGGACCCAGCCGGCGGTCGAGCTGATCCGCAAGTGGCGGGGCGGGGGTGACGGGCCGGCCGGTACGCCCGGGGCGGCCCCCGCCGAGCGGGCGACCGCTGCCCCGCAGGAGGAGCTGGCCGCGTCCGCGGACTGACCGGGCGGCACCGTCGAGCTTCGTGGGGGGCGGCGGCAGCCCGGGGCAGGCGTCCGCGCCCCTCCCGGGGCTGTGCCGCCGTGAGCGCCTTCAGTCCTTCCGGGCGAGCAGGTGGATCTCCCGGAACTGCCGCCGGTCGGTGGGCTCGGGCTCGCGCACCATCCGGGCCACCTCGGCCAGCCCGGCCGCACGCAGCAGGGCGGCGAGGTGATCGGGCCACCACCGGTAGGCGCGCGCGACCGCGTGGTCGAAGCCCTGCGACGGGTGCGAAGGGCCCTCGCTGGCGGAGAAGCCGATCAGGAGGTGGCCGCCGGGGGCCAGCACCCGGTGGAACTCCGCGAGGATCACCGGGAGATCCGGCGGCGGCGTGTGGATGACGGACCACCGTGAGAGGACCCCGCCCAGCACCCCGTCGGCGATGTCCAGCGCGGCCATGGAGCCCGTGTCGAACCGCAGGCCCGGATGGGCCTGCCGGGCCGTCTCGATCATGGCGGACGAGGCGTCGACGCCGCGCACGGAGAGCCCCGACGCGGCCAGATGAGCCGTGACGTGGCCGGGCCCGCAGCCCAGGTCCGCGACCTGGCCGTCCCCGCTCGCGCGTACCAGCTCGGCGAAGGCGCTCAGCATCGCGCGGTCCAGGGGGCGGTGGCGCAGCTCGTCGCCGAACAGCTGCGCGTAGGTGGGGGCGGCGGCGTCGTAGGCCTCGCGGGTGGCACCGAGGGCATCGTGATCGACCATGCTCGCGACGATAGTTCGCGGGGCGGCTGTCGCGGAGAGGGTTCGCAGACGCGAGTGGCGTTGGTGGCAGAAGAGGGGTGAGGGGTGGAAGTGGCGCGAGCGACCCGGCGCGCCGAGGCCCCGGGACGTGGTGTCGAACCGTCACCGAATCCCCGGAACAACGCCATGACACCCACCTTTTCCCTGTGCGACGTTTGACCGGTGACGCCTGAACCCGCACCCCTGTACGAGCCGCAGCGCCCGCCCCTGCCGACCGGCCTGCGGCGCGTCGCCACCCGGCTGCCCGTCCACATGTTCCGCGCGGGGCTCGGACCGCTGTTCCGCGGCCGGCTGCTGCTCCTCGTGCACACCGGGCGGACCACGGGCCGCCCCCGGCGGACGGTGATCGAGGTCGTCGAGTCCGCGACCGTGGACGGCCGCCGGAGCTGGACGGTGGCCTCCGGTTTCGGTCCGGACGCCGACTGGTACCGCAATCTGGTCCGTACGCCGCACGCCGCCGTGCAGGACGGGCGAAGGTTCCACGCCGTGACGGCGCACCTCCTGCCGGCCGAGGAGGGCGGAGAGGTGATGTCGCGGTACGCGTCCCGGCATCCCCGGACCGCACGCCGTCTCGCCGGCTTCATGGGGTTAGCCGTCGACGGGAGAACGGTGGACTACCACCGGGTCGGCGAGTCCCTCCCCTTCGTACGTCTCGTGGAGGGCACCGGCCCCCGCCGGTGAATCCGTGCCACCGGTCGCGTCAGGCCGGTACCGTCCCGGGCTCCGCGACCTCGTGGGGGCGGGGCACGCCCCGGCGGTAGAGCACGACCGTGACCAGCAGCCCGAGCACGAAGAAGCCCGCCGACCACCAGTACGCGGTCGAGTAACTCTCCAGCTGGGCCTGGGCGACGGCGGCCGGGGTCGGCTTGCGGCCCGCCAGGTAGCGGGTGGCGGCGCTGGTCGCCAGGGTGTTCAGCAGCGCCGTCCCGATGGAACCGCCGACCTGCTGGCTGGTGTTGACCATCGCGGAGGCCACGCCGGCGTCCCGGGGCGCCACCCCGGCCGTGGCCAGGTTCATCGCCGTGGCGAAGATCATGCCGAGCCCCAGGCCCAGGCAGATCAGCGGCGGCAGCACATGGCCGAGATAACTGCTGTTCAAATCCAGGGTGGTCAGCCACATCATGGCGGCCGCCGAGAGCCCCATGCCGAGCGGCACGATCGGTTTCGCCCCGAACCGCGGCACCAGGGTGTTCGTCGTCGTCACGGACGTCACGATCATGACGGCGACCATCGGCAGGAAGGCGGCCCCCGTGGAGACGGGCGAGTACAGCAGGCTCTTCTGGAGGTAGTACGTCAGGAACAGGAACACGCCGAACATGCCGGCGCCGGAGATGAACATGCCGAGGAACGAGGCCCCGCGGTCCCGGTCCAGCACCACGCGCATCGGCAGCAGCGGATGTGCCGCCCGGGTCTGCCACCACGCGAAGGCGGACACGAGCACCGCGCCGGCCAGCAGGAACCCCCAGGTCTGCGGCGAACTCCAGGCATGCGTCTCGGCGTTGGAGAACCCGAACACGATGCAGAAGAGACCGGCGGAGACCAGCACGGTCCCCGGGATGTCCAGCTTCGGACGATCGGCCGGCGCACCGGCCGTCAGCAGGCGCGCGCCGCCGACGAAGGCGAGGAGCGCGAACAGCAGGTTCACGTACAGGCACCAGCGCCAGTTCAGGTACTCGGTGAGCACCCCGCCGAGCAGCAGCCCCACCGCGCCGCCCGCACCCGCGATGGCCCCGTAGATCCCGAACGCCTTCGCCCGCTCCTTGGGCACGGTGAACGTCGTGGTGAGGAGCGAGAGGGCGGCCGGGGCGAGAAGCGCCCCGAACACACCCTGCAGGGCGCGGGCCAGCACCAGGATCTCGAAGCTCGGGGCGGCGCCGCCGATGGCCGAGGCGACCGCGAAGCCGACCAGACCGGTCAGGAACACCACCCGCCGGCCGACCAGGTCGGCGATGCGTCCGCCGAGCAGCAGCAGCGAGCCGAAGGCGAGGGCGTACGCCGTCACGGTCCATTGCCGGTTGCCGTCGCTGAAACCGAGGTCCTGCTGCGCGGAGGGCAGCGCGATGTTCACGATCGTCGCGTCGAGGACCACCATCAGCTGCGCGAGCCCGATCACGCCCAGCACCCACCACCGGTGGGAGGGCCCCCGCTCCTGGCCGGGCGCGTCCCGGGAGGGCCCCTCGGTGGCCACCCGCCCCTGTCGTCCGTCCTCGTCGGGTACCCCTGGCTGACGTGCATGACGGGCCATGGTGCGGATCTCCCTCACTGCACACGACACCGGAATCCCCCGAGTGATCACGCTAGACGGAGGTCGGCGTGACCGCATGCGGGGAACCCGCCGACGCACACGTGCTGCCGGAACCCGGCAGCGAGCGGGGAGCGGGGCGGGCTCCCGACCCGGCGGCGAGCGGGGAGCGGGGCGGGTTCCTGGCTTCCGGCGGCCGGGGGGCGGCGGCTCAGACCTCCTTGGCCGGCCAGTCCAGCAGCCGGGCCCCGATCACCGCGGTCTGCAGGGTGTAGCGGTGCACCGGGTCGGAGGGGTCGGAGCCGGTGAGCTGGTGGATCCGCTCCAGCCGGTACGTCAGCGCCCGCACGCTCAGCGCCAGCCGCCGGGCGGTCTCGGCCGCGACACAGCCCGCGTCGAAGTACACCGAGAGCGTCTTCAGCAGCGGCTCCGCGCCGCCCCGCGCCTGCTGGAGCGGGCCGAGTTCGCTGCGCACCAGATCGGCCATCGCCTGCCGGTCCCGGGTCAGCACCGGGTAGACCAGCAGGTCGGCGGCGTACAGCACGGGGTCTTCCATGCCCATCCGGTCCGCCAGGTCGAGTGCGTCGAGTGCCTCGTCGTACGACTGGACCACGCCTCCGGGCCCCCGGTGGGCCCGGCCGACCGCCACCCGCCCGCCGTCCGTCGCCGCGTGCGCCTGCTTGGCGAAGTACCGCAGGACGTCGGGCTGGCTGCCGGGCGCGATGCAGATCAGCCGGCCGTCCTTCGTCGTGAGCAGGATCTTGCGTCCGCTGAACCGGCCCAGCAGCGCCGACTCCACCTGCCGCGGGACGGTGTCGGTCTCGGTGTACGCCTCCGGGCCCGCCGCCACCGCGACGGCGTGGGCGCGGGAGAGCCGCAGCCCGAACCGGGTGGCGCGCTCGGCGAGCCGGCCCAGGTCGCTGCGGCCGTACAGCAGATCGTCGATGAACTCCCGGCGCGCCGCCTCCTCCCGCCGCACGGTGAGGCGCTGGGCCCGCTCGAAACCCTCGGCGAACGCGTCGACCGTCTGCTCCACCGCCGCCAGCACGCTCTCGGTGGCCGCGGCGGTGGCGGCCGCGGCCACTCCGGGGACGGCGGCCGGCCAGGTGGTGCGGGTCGCGGCCAGATGCATCCGGACCAGCGCGCGCAACTGGTGTCCGGCCTCGGCGGCCTGCCTGCCGAGGGCACGGCGGGTGTCGAGTTCCTCCCGGGTGAGCCGCCGGCCGGTGACGGCCACCTCGGCCAGGATCTGGGCGTAACCGTCCAGAAAACTCTCCGGAATCACCGGTTCCGCCACGCGCCCGCCCCTCTGCCGACTCCGCTCCGATATTCGCACAACGCCGAAGCGCGCATGCCGGTGCCCGGCATGGAGCACGGAGAAAGGCTGCCGGATTCCGGCAATGCGGCCGACCGGGGGGTGCTGACACGATCCTGTCAGCACCAACCGGGGGTCCACGGGGGAACACGGGGGTGCAGGGGGGCGGGGGAAGACCCGGTTGCCGCGGTGCCGTTGGGACGGCGCCGCGGCTCCGGGGCTCACCACGCGACCCGCGACACGCTCCGGCCGAGCCGCAGGCCGGGGGCAGGGGGGTGGACCGATGCAGGAGTTCCTGACCGCGACCCGGACATTCCCGGCCGTGCTCTTCTCCGCGGCGCTGGTGGTCGTCATCGCCTTCTGGCTGCTCGTCCTGACCGGTGCGGCCGACCACCACTCCTTCGACGCCGACCTAAACACCGACCTCGCCGGGATAGGAGGCGTGCCCGTCGCCGTCTCCGTCTCCGTGATGGTGGCCGTCGGCTGGTTCACCGCGTCGACCGGCTCGGTCCTGCTGCACCACAGCCGCACCACGGGGACCATGCGGGCCGCACTCGCCTTCGGCGTCCTCGCCGGGGCGCTGCTGGCCGCCTGGGCCGTGGCGTGGCTGCTGGTGCGCCATGCCCGCCGGTTTAGCTGCCACTGATCGGCGACAGCCTCGCCAAGCAACTCGGCACCGCCGACGCGGGCCGGCCGGCGTGCGCCTCCCGGCCGGCGCCCCACCCGAGCCCCCCCCGACCCCGGCTCCGGGACTCGGGCGGACCGCTGACCGTACCGATCACCCGAAGAGAGGCAGCGGACAAGGCATGCTGGGACACGTGCCTCCCCTTCCCCAGCAGCCCCAACGCCCTCCGTTCTCCGGCCACATGGTCGTCTGTGGCGACGACGCGCTCGCCCAGCGGCTCGCCGTCGAGCTGCGGTACGTCTACGGGGAGCGGGTCACCCTGGTCGTGCCACCGGAGCCGGGCGCGGCCCGGCCGGAACTGCCGCTCACCGGGCGCGGCCGGGCGGCCGCCCTCTTCGGCCGCATGTCCTCGGCGATGAACAGCCGCAACGGGGGCCTCGCGCACGGCGGCACGGGGGACGGGGACACCAACGCCGGGGTGGAGGCGGTACGCATTCTGCAGGCGGCGGAGCCCTCCGACGAGGCGCTCGAGGAGGCGGGCATCGACACGGCCGCCGCGGTGGCCCTCGTCTACGACGACGACGAGCGCAACATCCGGGCCGCGCTGACCGCCCGCCGGCTCAACCCCCGCGTCCGGCTGGTGATCCGGCTCTACAACCGCAAGCTGGGCCAGCACCTGGAGACCCTGCTCGACCAGGCGGCCGCCGTGGCCTCCCCCGGGCTCGGCCCGGCCGCGCTCGACGCCTCCACGACGGTCCTGTCCGACGCCGACACCGCCGCTCCGTCCCTCGCGGCCACCGCGCTCGCCGGATCCACCAAGGTGATCCGCGCGGAGGGCCTGTTCCTGCGGGCGGCCGAACGCACCCCGCCCAGCGACGGCCAGGTCGCCGACCCCGGCCTGTGCACGCTGGCGCTCCTCTCCTCCACCACCCACGACCCGGCCGGCACCGAGGGCTCCGACAGCAGCGGCGCCGAGGGGCCCCAACTCCTGCCCGACCAGGCGCAGGTGGCCGCGGCGACGGGGCGCAGGACGGTCGTCCTGGAGACCGTCACCCAGTCGGGGCCCGCCGCTCCGAAGCCCCGGATGAGCGGCCGGAGCGCACCGCTGAGCCAGTTCTTCTCGCGGCGGCTGCGGTGGTCGGCGCTGGGCGTCGGCCTGGCGGTCCTCGGGCTCGCGATCGCGTCGTCGGTCACCACCGGCGACCACCCCCTGCACGCCGGCTACCTCACCCTGCTCGACCTGTTCGCGATGGGTGACCCGGCGATCGGCGAACCCACCGCCAGGAAGGTCATCCAGCTGCTGTCCGGTGTCGCCGGGCTGATGCTCCTGCCCCTGCTCGTGGCGGGCGTGCTGGAGGCCTTCGGATCGCTGCGCACGGCGTCGTCGCTGCGGCGCCCGCCGCGCGGGCTGTCCGGGCACGTGGTGCTGCTCGGCCTCGGCAAGATCGGCACCCGCGTGCTGGTGCACCTGCGGGAGCTGGGCATCCCCGTGGTGTGCGTGGAGGACGATCCGGACGCGCGCGGCATCCCGGTGGCGCGGCGGCTGCATGTGCCGGTGGTCCTCGGGGACGTCACGCAGGAGGGCGTCCTGGAGGCCGCCAAGATCGGGCGCTCGCGCGGTCTGCTCGCCCTGACCAGCGTCGACACGACGAACCTGGAGGCCGCGCTGTACGCCCGCTCCCTCAAGCCGGATCTGCGGGTGACGCTGCGCCTGTTCGACGACGAGTTCGCCACCGCCGTGTACCGGACCCTGCGCACGGCCCACCCGCAGGCCCTGACGCGTTCCCGTTCGGTCTCGCACCTGGCGGGGCCGTCGTTCGCGGTCGCCATGATGGGCCGGCAGATCCTGGGCGCGATTCCGGTCGAGCGGAAGGTGATGCTGTTCGCCGCCGTCGAGGTGGCGGGGCATCCGCAGCTGGAGGGCCGGACCGTGGAGCAGGCGTTCCGGGCCGGGGCCTGGCGGGTGCTCGCCCTGGACGTGGCCCCGCCCGATCCCGCACGCCCGCCGCAGACCCCCGGGGCGGGCCCGGGCGGCGGCCTCGTGTGGAACCTGCACCCCGGCTACGTACTCCAGCCCACCGACCGCGTCGTCATCGCCGCGACCCGCCGCGGGCTCGCCGAACTCCTGGGCAGACGCGAGTCGTTGACCCGGCGCTGACGCGGGTGACCCCGGTGGTCCGCTTCCTCGCGGTCCCCCCGTCGCCTCCCGGCCTCCGAGATCGTGGAGCCGCACCCGGTTGCCGAGGGGCCGAGGAAGCGCCCGAGGTGCAGGGACCCGGCGGGCCGGTCACCGGGCAGGACGTCACTCGGCGGGACGCGCGGGAGCGGCGGCGACGAATCGGGCGCGTGCGATCTCCGGGTAGCGCACGGTGAACAGGATCGGAACGACGACGCAGACGGCGGTCAGGACCGTGCGGGCGGTGCCGCTGTCCGGATGCGCGTGGTGCAGCCACACCGAGCCGGCGCCGCCGATGGTGAAGGCCGCCGCCCAGACCGCGGTGATGACCGTGTTGACGCGCAGGAACAGCGGGCTGTCCCAGTGCTCGGCCGGGACCGTGGTCCGTGCGATCCCCCTCGTGAACGGCTTGCCGATGGCGAGCGACCCCCAGGCCAGCAGGGCCAGCCACAGGGAGGACCCGGCCGAGGAGTAGTCCGTCACGAGGCCGGAGTCCGGGGCGGCGAAGGCCGCGGCGGTGCACACGGCGAAGTAGAGGGCGGCTCCGGTCTCGATGACGAGCGCGGCCCAGTCACTGCCCGCACGCCGCCGCACCACGATCAGGGCGAGGGCGAGCACCAGTCCCGCCAGCAGGGCGTACCTGATGTCGATGGTGCCGACGAGCACGCTGACCGCGATCCACGGAAGAAAGCCGCGCAAGTACGCCATGAGAAGTCCCCCTGCTTGCCTACGGACGGATGCCGGACCGCGCGGACGGTCGGCGACCGACCCGCACGCTCCTGAACTGACATGTCAAATGTAGAAGGTCACCTCATGACATGTCAATAGTGGAAGGTCGGAGGTAAAGTAATCCCCATGAGCCTTCGACACGCACTCCTCGGCCTGCTCGCGGAGGGACCGGCCAGCGGCTACGACCTGCTGGGCACCTTCCGTACGTCACTCGCGCACGTCTGGCCCGCCACCCAGAGCCAGATCTACACCGAGCTGACCAAACTGGACGCCGCCGGCCTGACCCGGGTCGCGTCCGAGGGCCCCCGCGGGCGCAAGACCTACGAGCTCACCGAAGCGGGCCGCGCCGAGCTGCGTGACTGGCTCCTGGTGGTCGCCCCGAACGGTTACCGCCGCAACGACATCCTCCTGAGGGTCTTCCTGCTCGGAGCGGTCGAGTGGGACGAGGCCCGCGACTTCGTGCACAGGCGGGCCGAGTTCGCACGCGCGCGGCATGCCGAGTTCCAGTCCACCGAGAAGGCCACGGACTGGGACGGGAGCGATCTGTCCGTCTACGGCCGGCTCACCCTGGAGTGGGGCAAGCGGTTCATGCAGATGCAGGCCGAGTGGAGCGAGTGGGCCGAGCGGGAGATCGAGGCGGCGCGGGCGGCCGAGGACGCCGGGCGGGGCTGAGTCCGGCCACCGCTCCACCCCTCCCCTCCGGCCCCGCCGCCGCCCGCCCGGCCCGGGCCGCCCCCGCACCCACCCGGCACGGGCGCCGGATCCACGGCCCGCTCCACGGCGTCGCACCCCGCCCCGGAACGGGTCCGCGTCCGGCGGAATAGGGAAGGGGGGTGCTCCGTTGTAGGGTGTGTTCAGATAGTTCAACGTTCAACCACATGCCTGGAGGCGGGCGCCATGCAGTTCGGGATCTTCACCGTCGGGGACATCACCACCGACCCGACGACCGGCACGACGCCGAGCGAGCACGAGCGGATCAAGGCCACCGTCGCCATCGCGCGGAAGGCCGAGGAGGTCGGGCTCGACGTGTTCGCGACCGGCGAGCACCACAACCCCCCGTTCGTCCCCTCCTCGCCGACGACCACCCTCGGCTACATCGCCGCCCGCACCGAGCGCATCATCCTGTCCACCTCGACGACCCTGATCACCACCAACGACCCGGTGAAGATCGCCGAGGACTACGCCACGCTCCAGCACCTCGCCGACGGCCGCGTCGACCTGATGATGGGCCGCGGCAACACCGGACCGGTCTACCCGTGGTTCGGCAAGGACATCCGCCAGGGCATCCCGCTCGCCGTCGAGAACTACGCCCTGCTGCACAAGCTGTGGCGCGAGGACGTCGTCGACTGGGACGGGAAGTTCCGCACGCCGCTGCAGTCCTTCACCTCGACCCCGCGCCCGCTGGACGGCGTCCCGCCGTTCGTCTGGCACGGCTCCATCCGCTCCCCGGAGATCGCCGAGCAGGCCGCGTACTACGGCGACGGCTTCTTCCACAACAACATCTTCTGGCCCATCGAGCACACGAAGAAGATGGTGAGCCTCTACCGGCAGCGCTACGCCCACTACGGGCACGGCACCGCCGAGCAGGCCATCGTGGGCCTCGGCGGCCAGGTGTTCATGCGCAAGAACTCGCAGGACGCGGTACGGGAATTCCGTCCGTACTTCGACAACGCACCGGTCTACGGGCACGGGCCGTCGATGGAGGACTTCACCCAGCAGACGCCGCTGACCGTGGGCTCCCCGCAGGAGGTCATCGAGCGCACGCTGTCGTTCCGCGACGCCGTGGGCGACTACCAGCGCCAGCTGTTCCTGATGGACCACGCGGGACTGCCGCTGAAGACGGTCCTGGAGCAGCTCGACATCCTCGGCGAGGAGGTCGTCCCGGTGCTGCGCAAGGAGTTCGCCGCCCTGCGGCCCGCCGGGGTCCCCGAGACCGCGCCCCTGCACCCCGCCGTCACCGCCAACGCCGCCACGAAGGAGAGCTGACCGTGTTCGCCACCGAACCGCTGAGGATCGTCGCCGTCTCGGCCGGGCTGAGCAGCCCTTCGTCGACCAGGCTGCTGGCCGACCGGCTGGCCGCCGCCACCCGGGAACGGCTGGAGGCCGAGCAGGACCGCACGGTCGACGTCCGGGTGATCGAACTGCGCGACCTGGCCGTCGACATCGCGGGCAACCTGGTGTCCGGTTTCCCGTCGGCCACGCTGGAGGAGGCCATCGGCGCGGTCGCGGGGGCCGACGGACTGATCGCCGTCACCCCGGTCTTCACCGCCTCGTACAGCGGCCTGTTCAAGTCGTTCTTCGACCTGGTCGAGAACACCGCGCTGACCGGCAAGCCCGTCGTCGTCGCGGCGACCGGCGGCACCGCCCGCCACTCGCTGGTCCTGGAGCACGCGATGCGTCCGCTCTTCGCCTATCTGCGGGCCGTCACGCTGCCGACGTCGGTGTACGCGGCGTCGGAGGACTGGGGCTCGTCGGGCGACGAGTACACGGAGGGCCTGCCGGCCCGGATCCGGCGCGCGGGCGGCGAGCTCGCGCAGGCGGTCACGGGCGGCCGGGCGGTCTCCGGGGCCTCCAAGGCCCTCGGACTGGACGACGAAGTGGTCCCCTTCGAGCGTCAGCTGGCCGATCTGCGCCTGGACTGACCTCCGGACGACCGGCCCGGAACCCACACCCAGGAAACCGTGCGTTTCGTCCGGTTTGACTACAGTTGCCGAGAAGGTGCGTGGTGCGGCATGCCGCACCACGCACGGGCATGACCGAGCTGGAGGCAGAGATGGGCAGGATCGTGGTGGGCGTGGACGGCTCCGAGTCGTCGGTCAAGGCACTGCACTGGGCCGTGCGTCAGGCCGAGCTGACCGGTGACACGGTGGAGGCCGTCAACAGCTGGGAGTACCCCGCGACCAGCTGGGCGTCCATGATGCCGGGCTTCCCCGAGGACTTCGACCCCCAGGCCCTGGCCACGGTGTCGCTGACCGAGACGCTGGAGGAGGCCCTGGGCGCCGAGGGCGCGGCGTCCGTCAGCAAGATCGTGGTGATCGGCAACCCGGCACAGGCCCTGCTCGACCGGGCCGCGGGCGCGAACCTGCTGGTCGTGGGCGCACGCGGATACAGCGGCTTCAAGGCCACC
Source organism: Streptomyces sp. A0642 (assembly GCF_004795105.1). Classification (GTDB taxonomy): domain Bacteria; phylum Actinomycetota; class Actinomycetes; order Streptomycetales; family Streptomycetaceae; genus Streptomyces. Next base: position 318,567 of record NZ_SSBL01000005.1, read on the forward strand.
CTGCTCGGCTCGGTGAGTCTCCACGTCACCCAGCACGCGCAGTGCCCGGTGACCGTGGTCCGCGCCTGACGGCCCCACCGGTCGCCGGAGCGGGCCCGCGCAGCTGATGCGCGGGCCCGCTCCGGCAGGCCGGACGTTCTCGGTCCTCGCGAACGGCGTGGAGAACCCGGCGTGGAGAACGCTCGCTCCTCGCGCGGGAAGAACACCGTGGGGAGAACGCTCACTCCTCCCGCGTGTAGAAGAAGTAGAACGCGGCCAGCAGCATGCCGGCCCCCGTCACCACGCCGTACAGCGACGCGCTCATCACGCTCCTGCCGGTCAGGCTGCTGAGGAAGCCGATCGAGCCGCCGGTCAGCGCCCCGTACGCGGCCGCTTTGATCCCCGTCGGCAGGCGCTTCTGCACCCGGCCCAGGCCGAAGCAGAGCGCCGCGAGCACCGCCCCTGAGACGAGGCCGAGCGCCAGCTGCGTGCCGGTGAGCACACCGCCGTCCCGGACGATGGACGTCGCGTACCAGCCGAGGATCACGCCGAGCGTGACGGGAACGGCCCAGCTCATCGTGGAGTGACGCCGGACACGCGCACGTCCACGCGTGCCGCGGGCCTGCGCCGAAGCTTGTGCGGCCATGGCAGAGAGCTCCTTCCGTCGCCCCCCGCGTTCCCTCGCTTCCCCCCGCTTTCCTCAAGGGCACACCCGGTCCCGCCGCCCGGCAACTCGGATGGCCCACGGGCCGGGGCGCGGCGTCGCCATCCGCGGTTCCCTGGTGGGGTGCGGACCTACATCTCGGCGGCTCTCTCGGCGGCGTTCCTGGTGCTGCTCGCCGTCCTGGTGCCGGTGAGCGCGCTCTCCGCCTGGGTCCATCTGGAGATCGACGACACCGACCGCTACGTGGCCGCGGTGGCGCCGCTCGCCTCCGACCCCGATGTGCAGAACACCGTCTCCGACCTGATCACCGACGAGGCGATGAAGCAGATCGACGTCGGCCCGCTCCAGGACACCGTCCGCGACTTCCTCCATCAGGCCGTCCGGTCGTTCACCACCACCGACGCCTTCCAGGCCGCCTGGAACGCCGCCAACCGCACCGCCCACCAGGCGGTCACGGCGGCCCTGGACGGGGAGAGCGGCGAGAGCGTCACGATCGATCTGGCGCCCGTGACGGAGAAGGTGAAGCAGAACCTGGTCGACAACGGGGTGCCGTTCGCCGACCAGATCCCCGTCCAGCACACAGACATCCAGATCGTCTCCGCCGACCGCGCGGACCAGATGCGCCAGAGCTTCCGGTGGCTGCGGGCCGCCGGTGTGTGGCCCGCCGTCGGCACGGTCGTGTTCGCGGCTCTCGTCGTCCTGCTGGCCTGGGTGCGCGGCGGGCCGGGCCGCCGCCGCTCGGCCGTCGCCGCGCTCACCGCCACGGCCGTCGCCGGAGCCGGTTTCGCGCTCAGCGCGCTGGTGCTGCGCGGGGCGATCGCGCTGGCGCGCAACCGCGTGCTGGCCGAGGTGCCCGGGAGCGAGACCGACGGGGCGGCGGCGGTGTACGACGCGCTGACCGGCTCCCTGCGCACCACGGTGTGGATCGTCCTCGGCACGGGTCTCGCGGTGGCCGTGTGCGCGACGGCGGCACGGATCCGGGCCCGGGCCCGGCACGTGCCCCCCGCCCCGCCCGGGGCGTGACGGACCGCCCCGGCCCGACGTGCGGCCCCTGGCGGCCCGGGGAAGAGTGGAGGGTGACTGCCGGGGCGAATGGGAGGTCGTACGTATGCGAGCCGTCGCCGTCGGCACACCGTGGGCCGCCCCCGCCCTGGTCGAGCTCCCCAAGCCGGACCCGGCGCCCGGCGAGCTCCGGGTGCGGATCGAGTACGCCTCGCTCAACCCGCACGACCGGCAGCTCGCGACCGGCGCCAGGGAGGGGCTCCCGGAAGGACTCGCGGAGGGACGGGCGCCCCGGGTCTTCCCGCTGGTCGTCGGCGTGGACTACGCGGGCCGGGTGGACATGATCGGCAGCGGCGAGAACCGTTTCCGGGTCGGGGACCACGTCTTCGGCCGGGTCGGCGGGCCGGCAGCAGACGGGCGGGCGGTCGGGGGGACGTACTGCGAGTACGTCTGCGTACCGCAGGACTCCGCCCTCGCGCTCATCCCGCCCGGCCTGGACGCCCGGCTCGCGGCCGCGCTGCCGTCCGCGGGGATGGCCGCCGCGCAGATCCTGGAGGCGGTGTCGCCACGAGGCCACGAAAGTCTGCTGGTCGTCGGCGCGGCGGGCGGGGTCGGCAGCTGTCTGACCCAGCTCGCCAGGGCGCGGGACGTGCGCGTGATCGCGGCGGTGCGCGGGGACGAGCGGGCCAGGATGGGGTCGCTCGGCGCCGTCGCCACGATCGACGTCACGGACGGCCCGGCGGCCGACGCGATACGGGCGGCCTGCCCGGACGGCGTCGACGCGCTGGCGGACCTGGCCTCCGCCACCCCGGAGGCGTTCGGCGCGTACGCGGCGGCGCTCCGGCCGGGCGGCCTCGCGCTCTCCACCCGCGGCGTCGCCGCGGGGGCGGTGCTCCCCGCCGGCGTGCGCGGTGTCGACTTCCGGCTCGACCCGAGCCCGGTCCTGCTCGACGTGCTGGCCGCGGGCGCCGCGGACGGCATCCTGCGCGTCCCCATCGACGCCGAACTCACTCTGGAACAGGCTCCGCAGGCCCTGGACCCGGACCGCACCCGGGCCGGCGGAGCACGCGGCAAGACGGTCATCGTGCTCAGAAGGCACGGGCCTCACTGACATCCGGTACGCCTGGAAGAAGGAACACGTCATGGACGAGCAGGAGCGGGACATCATCGGCAGCATCGACGGACTCGTCGCGGAGGAACGCGCCCTGCGCGACCGCGGGGGACGCGAACCGGGCCTGACCACCGAGGAGAAGGCACGCTTGCGTACCGTGGAGGTCCGACTCGATCAGTGCTGGGATCTGCTGCGGCAGCGCCGGGCGCTGAGCGAGTTCGGCGAGGACCCGTCACAGGCCCGGGTCCGCCCGGCCCACGAGGTCGAGGATTATCGAAGCTGACCACTGAGCGGCGGGCTGACCGCTGAGTGGCGGAGGGGGACGCATTGACCGACAGCGGGAGCGACGGATCCAGCCCCGTCCCCACCGTGGCGCAGCGGCGGGGGACGCCGCCCGTCTGGCTGCGTTACGGCCTGCGCCCCCTGCCCACGCCCATCCCCTGGGCCGCCGTCGCGCGCGCGGGTGTCGGCCTGGCCGTGCCGCTCGCCGTCGGATTCGCCGCCGACCGGCCGGCGTACGGGGCGCTGGTCTCCATGGGCGCCCTCTCCGGCGTCATCGGCGACACCGCGGACGCGTACCGCATGCGTGTCCTCAACATCGCGGTGCCGCAACTGTTCGGCGCCCTCGGCATCATGGCCGGCACCCTCGTGTACGGGAACGGCTGGGCGGCCGTCGCCGTGCTCACGGTCATCGGCCTCGTCTCCGGGATGATGTCGACGATCGGGGCGGTCGCCTCCGTGTCGGGGCTGCTGCTCCTGCTCAACTCCGTGGTCGGCGCCGGGCTTCCGCTGCCGGACCCGTGGTGGGTCGCACCCCTGCTGCTGACGCTCGGCGGTCTGTTCGTCCTCGCCCTGTCGCTGCTGGCCTGGCCGTTGCGCCGGAAGCTGCCCGAACGGGTCGCGGTCACCCGCACCTACTTCGCCGTCGCCGATCTGCTCGCCGCCGCGGGGACCGACGCGTACGAGGAGAAGCGGCAGGCCGTCACGGACTCCCTCAACAACTCCTACGACCTGGTCCTCGCCCGCCGAGCCCGCTACCACGGCCGCAGCGGCACGCTGGTGCGGCTGCTGTCCCAGCTCAACGTCGTCATCCCGCTGGTCGAGGCGGCGCCCGCGGTGCACGTACGGCGGCTTCCGCTGCCGGACGCCATCCCGGCGGCGGTACGGCGCCTGGCGACGGACGTGGCGGAGGGCTGCACCGGCGGCACCGCACCGGACCTGCCGGCCCCGGACTCGCCCGCCACCCGGGCGGTCGACAGCGCCCTGCGCCACGCCGTCATGGTCGTCCACAAGGCCGAGCCCGACCCGTACAACGTGGACGACCGGCTCGGCCGGCCGGCGGCCCTCGGCGTACGCGTCCGGCGCGCCGCCCGCAACGTCCTGCTCTGCGGGTCCTCGTGGCGGTACGGGCTGCGCCTGGCGCTGTGCATCGGACTCGCCCAGGCGCTGACCTCGCTGATCGACGTGCCGCGCTCCTACTGGGTGGCGCTGACCGTCACCTTCGTGCTCAAGCCGGACTTCGGCTCGGTGTTCTCGCGGGCCGTGCTGCGCGCCGTGGGCACGGCCGCGGGGCTCGTCATCGCCGCCCCGGTGCTGGCGGAGGTGCCGATCGGCTGGTGGGACGTGCCGGTGATGGTCCTGCTGGCGGCGCTGATCCCGGCGCTCACGGCGAAGGGGTACGCCTTCCAGACCGCCGCCATCACGCCGGTCATCCTGCTCCTGTCGGACCTGCTGAACCATCAGGGCGTCCACCTGGTCTGGCCGCGCTTCCTGGACAGCCTGATCGGCTGCGCCATCGTGCTGGTCGCCGGTTATCTGCTGTGGCCGGAGAGCTGGCACGCCCGGATCGGCAGCCGTCTGGCCGACGCCGTCACGGACATCGCGGACTACGTGGGGTACGCGTTCGAGCCGGGCGGCGACGGCGACCGGGCGGAACGGGTCCGCGCCCGCCGCCGCATCTACCGTGATCTGTCGTCCGTACGCTCCGAGTTCCAGCGCGCCCTGACCGAGCCGCCCCCGACCGGGACGCGCGCCGCCGCGTGGTGGCCGCTGGTCGTGGCCGTGGAACGCATCGTGGACGCCACGACGGCGGCCCGGGTACGCGTCAACCACGGCGCCCCGGAACCCGAACCGGCGGAAGTGGCCACCGTCCAGGCCCAGCTCCGCGGACTGGCCGAGGGGCTGCGGGCGAGCGAGGTCCTCGTGGCGGTACGCGCCGAACTCCCCGGGGACGAGGAGGGCGTCCTCGCGCCCCTGCGCCAGGAGGTGGCGGCGGCTCGGGCCATCGCCTCACCGGAGCCGTAGGTGCTGCCGCCCCCGGGAAGCAACCCCCCGGGGGCGCCCGCCACGCCCGCGCGGCGCGCCCGTCACTCCGTCGGGTCGGGACCCGCGCCCCGCAGCCGGTCCATCTCGCGCCGGTCCCGCTTCGTCGGCCGCCCCGCGCCCCGGTCCCGGACCGGAACCTGGATCGCGGCCTCGCGCGGCGGCGGGGGAGGGCTGTTGTCGATGAAGCACTCCGCCGCGACCGGCGGCCCCACCCGCTTCTTCACGATCTTCGATACGACGACGATCCGGTCCCGGCCCGCGTGCCGCAGCCTCACCTCGTCGCCGACGTGCAACGCCTGGGCCGGCTTGGCCCGCTCGCCCGCGACCTTCACATGACCCGCACGGCAGGCGGCCGCGGCCTGCGCACGCGTCTTCGTGAGCCGGACCGACCAGATCCAGACATCGACCCGAACGCTGCCCGCCGCCTGCGGCGCCTCACCGGAAACCATGGGTCCGACTCTAAGGGCTGTCCCGCAATTCCTGGCGGGACAGCCCTTAGTGCGGCGCGGGCGCCGGAGGCCGGACGAAGTCCCCGCCCACCTCGGCGGGAGAGGCGGTCGCGCCGCTCCCGCCTGCACGTCCCCGTCACCGTCAGCACTCTTGTCGCATCTGCTGATAACAGACAACGGGACTCGATCCGGAATCAGTTGGGGATCGGTTGTCCCGCAGGCGGGCCGCGCCGACGATGGGCCGGATCCGGCCGCTAACCTTACGTATCCGCCCTGGCCAGGGATCAATTCCCGCAGTACGGACATTCATCGCACCCAACTCATGCGAAAGGCCTCGCCCATGGGCATTCGGAGCTTGCTGCGCAAGGTGTTCGGCCGTGACCGCACGGAGCAGGACGAGCCGGCCACGGCCACGGTCCCGCCCCAGGGCGAGCGCACCCGGGCCACGGAGCCGGAGTCGGTGACGGTGGACGAGCCGGTTGCGCAGACCGAGTCGACGCCCGGCCCCGCCCCGGCCGCCAAGGCCTCGGTGCCGGCCCCGGCTTCTTCGGAGTCGGCCCGGACCACCCCGTCCCGCACCACGACGTCCGGCAGCACGGGCGAGAGCGGGCTGGCGGCGGACCTGGTGGCCGAGGCCTTCGACAAGGCCGCCGCCGCGCCCACCCCCAAGGCCGCGCCCACGGTCCCGTCCCAGGGCTCGGGCTCCCGGACGAAGCCGAAGGCCGCCGAGCCGGTGGCGCCCGCTGAGCCCGCGAAGGCCGCCGAGCCGGCGGAAGCAACGGAGCCCGCGGAGCCCGTGAAGGCCGCGGACGCAGCGGAGCCCGTGAAGACCGCTGAGCCCGCGAAGGCCGTGGAGACGCCGGCGGAGACCCCGGCCACCGCTGCCGAGGCCGAGCCGCAGGCCCCCGACGAGGCCCCCACCGAGGTCCCGGCCGTCGAGACCGAGCCCGAAGCGCCCCTCGCCGTGGAACCGGAACCGGTCACCGCCGAGGCCGCCCCCGAGCCCCTCACCATCGACCTGGACCCGGAACCGGAACCGGAACCGGTCGCCGCGGCCGCAGAGCCCGCGCCCGTACCCGAGGCCGAGCCCGCACCGGCCGCCTCTGCCCCGGCAGCCCCGGCCGCCCCCGCAGCCCCCGCAGCCCCCGCTGGCAAGCCCGCGCTCACGCTCGCCAAGGTCAAGGCCAGTGCGCCCGAGCTCGTGGGTCCGTACAAGGCCGCCCAGGCCGCGCTCAAGGCGCACGGGCTCACCGGGCTTCGCGCCACCGTCTACCTGGTCCTCGACCGTTCCGGCTCCATGCGGCCGTTCTACAAGGACGGCAGCGCCCAGCACCTGGGCGACCGCACGCTCGCGCTCGCCGCGCACCTCGACGAGAGCGCCACTGTCCAGGTCGTCTTCTTCTCGACGGAGATCGACGGCACCGGCACGGTCGGGCTGGACGGGCACGAGGGCCGCATCGACGAGCTGAACGCGGGTCTCGGACGGCTCGGCCGGACGAACTACCACCACGCCGTCGAAGAGGTCGTCGCGCACTACGAGAAGTCCGGGGCCACCGGGCCGGCGCTGGTGATCTTCCAGACGGACGGCCCGCCGGACGTCAAGCAGGCCGCCCGCCAGGCCCTGACGGACGCGGCACGGCTGCCGCTGTTCTTCCAGTTCGTCGCGTTCGGCGACGAGGACGCGAAGGGCTTCGACTTCCTGCGGAAGCTGGACGCCCCGAACGCCGGCTTCTTCCACGCCGGCCCCGCCCCGCGCGAGGTCGCGGACGCCGCCTTCTACCGCGAGGCGCTCGCCGCGCTGCCCGCCTGGGTCGCCGCCCAGGCCTGATCCACCGGCCGGCGTACGGTCACGGCGAGCCCGCCCTCCGGGCCCGGCGGCGCCGTGACCGTACCGCCGTGCGCCACGGCGGCAGAACGTACGAGCGAAAGCTCCGGGCCCGAGCCCTTCCCGGCCGCTCCCGGGTTTATCGGTGTGAGGGGATCTCCCCCGGACCGTTAGGATTTCGCCCATGGCGGCCACTGGATCCGAGAAGCAAGGGGGCGACGGCGTGAAGAGTTTCTACGTATCGACCCCCATCTACTACGTCAACGACGCTCCTCACCTGGGCCACGCCTACACGACCGTCGCAGGCGACGTGCTCTCCCGCTGGCACCGCCAGCGCGGCGAGAAGGTGTGGTACCTCACCGGCACGGACGAGCACGGTCAGAAGATCATGCGCACGGCCGAGGCGAACAACGTCACGCCCCAGGCGTGGTGCGACAAGCTCGTCGAGGAGGCGTGGAAGCCCCTCTGGGAGCACCTGAACATCGCCAACGACGACTTCATCCGTACGACGGAGAAGCGGCACACCGATCGTGTGCAGGAGTTCGTGCAGGACCTGTACGACAAGGGCGAGATCTACAAGGGCGGCTACGAGGGCCCTTACTGCGTGGGCTGCGAGGAGTACAAGCTCCCCGGCGATCTGGTGGAGGACGAGGACGGCGTCAAGCTGTGCCCGATCCACAAGAAGCCGGTGGAGATCCTCAAGGAGGAGAACTACTTCTTCAAGCTCAGCGAGTACGGCCCGAAGCTGCTGGAGTTCTACGCGGCCAACCCGGGCTTCGTGCAGCCGGAGTCCGCGCGCAACGAGATCGTGAACTTCGTCAAGCAGGGCCTCCAGGACCTGTCGATCTCCCGCTCGACGTTCGACTGGGGTGTCCCGGTCCCGTGGGACGACAAGCACGTCATCTACGTGTGGGTCGACGCGCTGCTCAACTACGCGACGGCGGTCGGCTACGGCGCCAACCAGGAGAAGTTCGACGGTACGTTCCCGGCGAACGTGCACCTGATCGGCAAGGACATCCTGCGCTTCCACTCGGTCATCTGGCCGGCCATGCTGATGGCGCAGGGCCTGCCGCTGCCCGGCAAGGTCGTCGCCAACGGCTGGCTCATGGTCGGCGGCGAGAAGATGTCGAAGTCGAACCTGACCGGCATCAAGCCGCAGGACCTGACCTCGCACTTCGGCGTGGACGCCTACCGCTGGTACTTCCTGCGGGCCATCGCGTACGGCAGTGACGGTTCGTTCTCCTGGGAGGACTTCACCGCCCGTTACACCTCGGAGCTCGCCAACGACTACGGCAACCTGGCCTCCCGCCTCGCCGCCATGGTCGGCAAGTACTACGGCGGCACGCTCCCCGAGGCCACGGCCGCGGGCGAGCCGGAGCAGGCGGTCCAGGACGGCCTGGCCAAGGCCGTCGCCACGGCCGACCGGAAGATCGGCGACCAGCTGGACTTCCAGGGCGGCATCCTCGCGGTCTTCGACTTCGTGAAGCAGGTCAACGGCTACATCACGGAGCAGGAGCCGTGGAAGGTCGCCAAGGACGAGTCGCCGGAGGGCAAGGCCCGCCTCGCGACGATCCTGTACACGGCCGCCGAGGCGCTGCGCGGTGTCGCGGTCCTGCTGAACTCCGTCATGCCGGACACCTCGCAGAAGCTGTGGGAGTCCCTGGGCGCCGAGGAGTCCCTGGGCGCGCTGTCCGACCAGCGCCTGCAGGACGCGGCCACGTGGGGCAGGCTGCCGGCGGGCGCGACGGTGACGAAGGGCGCGGTGCTGTTCCCCCGCCTGGAGGAGAAGCCGGCGTAACGGCTGTCCGTACGAGGGAGGGGCGGGACCGTTTTCGGTCCCGCCCCTCCCTCGTTGCTCAGGTCGGCGGATCCAGTCCGCAGCGGTCCGGTGTCCAGCTCGAAGCCCGCCGGATCAGGAAGCCGCACCGGCCGGCCGAGCGGCCCGGTCACGCCCGGCTCGTCCCGCACCCCGTCGGGCGGCGAGCGCACCTTGACCTGACAGGGTCTCGCGGTCGACAGGCGGGCAGCGCCCCGTCGGGATCGGCCGGGCAGGTCCGGATCACGCTCGGCCGCCCCGGTTCACGGGGCTTTCAGCGGCTCAGCGACGCCGCGTCCCCCATCACGATGACGGGCTCCGCCGCCGGGTCGAGCGCGGTCAGCAGTTCCTTCATCCGGTCCTCGGTGACCGAGACGCAGCCCTGGGTGGGGCCGCCGTGGTCCACGTGGATCCAGATGCCCCCGCCGCGTTCGCCGCCGAGCGGGCGGGTGTGGTCCAGCGGGGAGGTCCCGGGGACGCGGTTGTAGTCGATGGCGATGACGTAGTCGAAGGAGCCCTCCAGCGGCTCGCCGTGGAAGCCCTCGCCCTCCACCCTGAAGTCCGGGCTCAGGTCGTACGGGAAGGAGGTGGCCGGAGGTTCGAGGCGGCCGCCCGCCGCGGTCAGGGTGAAGACGCCGACCGGTGAGCGCAGATCGCCCTCGTAGTGCTCGGCCGTCCAGCCGTTCAGGGCGTTGTGGGCCGGCCAGGGGGCAAGCGCCGGCCGCCAGCCGACGGCCGGGTCGTCCCGGGTGTAGAGCACGGCCGTGGAGCGGTTGGAGTCCGCCGACTCCCCGGTGACGACGAACGCCTGACGGGTCCCGGCCGGGATCTGCGCCCGGGTCCGCGGCCCCAGCCCGGGGATCTCCCGCGGCGGGGCCGGGGGCGGCGGCACGGCGGTACGGGACTGCGCGGGTGCGCGGGATGCGGCGGGTGCCCCCGGCGCGCCGGCCGCGCCGGGCGGTCCCGGTACGCCGGTGGCGGTCGCGGCCCTCATGGTGGCGTCGTTCCCGTCCATGCCGGTGAGGGAGCCCGCGCCGCATCCGGCCAGCAGGAGGAGGAAGGCGGCGCAGACGACGTACGGGAGGCGCAGCGGAACGCGCGAACGGGGCACGGGCACGGAGGGCTCCTCAGCGGTAGGTGGCCGGGCGCGGGGCTCTGCGGACACGGGCCGGGGTCCGCGCGGCGCCGGGGTCGGCCCAGGCAGTCTTTGCCGCAGCCGGGGCCCGTCAATCCGGCACCGGGGCCATCCGGGTCTCACCGTTCGGGTGATTCGTGTACTTGTATGCGCGCAGCCATCTGTCCATGGCAGTGCGAAGGGCCCGGATCCGGGGTGGCGGCCGGAACCGGACGTGCGGCGGACATGGAACAGCCCCCGGCGGGTGGGCCGGGGGCTGTTTCACGTGAAACCGAATCGGGACCGCTGACGCTACTTCGCGCCGGTGTCCCTCGCGACGGAGTCCTTGGCCTCAGCCTTCTCCTTGGCCGGCGCGACCGGCTTGCGGAGCTGGATGTTCAGCTCGCGCAGGCGGGTCTCGTCCAGCTCGCTCGGGGCGCCCATCATCAGGTCCTGGGCGTTGCCGTTGAGCGGGAACGCGATCGTCTCGCGGATGTTGGGCTCATCGGCCAGCAGCATCACGATGCGGTCGACTCCGGGGGCGATGCCACCGTGCGGCGGGGCGCCGAGGCGGAACGCGCGCAGCATGCCCGCGAACTCCCGCTCGACGGTCTCCGCCTCGTAACCGGCGATCTCGAAGGCCTTCAGCATGACCTCGGGCTCGTGGTTGCGGATGGCGCCGGAGGACAGCTCGATGCCGTTGCAGACGATGTCGTACTGCCACGCCAGGATGTCGAGCGGGTCCTTCTCCTCCAGGTCCTTCATGCCGCCCTGGGGCATGGAGAACGGGTTGTGCGAGAAGTCGATCTTGCCGGTCTCCTCGTCCTTCTCGTACATCGGGAAGTCGACGATCCAGCAGAACCGGAAGACGCCCTCCTCGAAGTGGCCGGAGCGCTTGGCGGCCTCGACACGGACGACGGACATGATCTTGGAGACCTCGTCGAACTCGCCCGCGCCGAAGAAGACCGCGTGGCCGGGGACGAGGGACAGACGCTCGGTGAGGGTCTTGATGTCCGCCTCGGTGAGGAACTTGGCGATCGGACCCGCCAGCGTGCCGTCCTCGCCGACGCGGACCCAGGCGAGGCCCTTGGCGCCGTGCTCGACCGCGTACGCGCCGAGGCCGTCGAAGAACTTCCGGGACTGGCCCGCGGTGTCCGGCACCGGCAGGGCACGGACGTGCTTGCCGGCGAAGGCCTTGAACTCCGAGTCCGCGAAGATGTCGGAGATGTCGACGAGCTCCAGCTGGGCCCGCAGGTCCGGCTTGTCGTTGCCGTACTTCAGCATCGACTCGCGGAACGGGATGCGCGGGAACGGCGAGGTGACGTGGCGGCCGTTGCCGTACTCCTCGAAGAGCTCGGTCATGAGCTTCTCGATCGGCTGGAAGACGTCCTCCTGCTCGACGAACGACATCTCGACGTCGAGCTGGTAGAACTCGCCCGGCGAGCGGTCGGCGCGGGCGTCCTCGTCACGGAAGCACGGCGCGATCTGGAAGTAGCGGTCGAAGCCGGAGATCATCAGCAGCTGCTTGAACTGCTGCGGGGCCTGCGGAAGGGCGTAGAACTTGCCCGGGTTCAGCCGGGAGGGGACCACGAAGTCGCGGGCGCCCTCGGGGGACGTCGCGGCGAGGATCGGGGTCGCCATCTCGTTGAAGCCGAGCGCCACCATCTTGGAGCGGATGGAGGCGATGACCGACGAGCGCAGCATGATGTTGCGGTGCATGCGCTCACGGCGCAGGTCGAGGAAGCGGTACTCCAGGCGCCGCTCCTCGTTGACCCCGTCCTCGGCGTTGATCGTGAAGGGCAGCGGGGCGGCCTGGCCGAGCACCTCGACCTCGGTGACCTCGATCTCGATCTCGCCGGTCGCCAGCTCCGGGTTCACGTTGTCCGCGCCGCGGGCGGAGACCTTGCCGTCGATCCGTACGACGGTCTCCTTGGTCAGCTTCGCCAGGGCCTCGTTGCCGGGGGTGCCGGGACGGGCGACGAGCTGCACCAGGCCGTAGTGGTCGCGCAGATCGATGAAGAGGATGCCACCCAGGTCTCGGCGATTGTGCAGCCAGCCGCTCAGCCGGACGTCGGTGCCGACGTCAGAGGCGCGGAGCTCGCCGCAGGTGTGGGACCTGTACCGATGCATCGTCGTTCATCCAGTCTTCGCGGTTGGGGATGATTCAGCCACCCCAGGCTACCGCCCGCGACCGGACCGGTTCATTGTCTTTGCCCCTGTCAAGATCGTCGGCGGCCTCTCGGCGCTGCCCCATAGACGCAACCCGGTTTAAAGTGGGGCAATGCGCACCGAGGAGGTACTGGCCGCGACCGCGACCGGTCTTTGGCGCTGGGACAACCGGGCCGGGACAGTGACCCTCGACGCGGAAGCGGCCCGGCTGCTGGAGCTGCCCGCCGAGCCCGGCGTCTTCCGTGAGCCGGAGGTGCGCTCGCGCTTCCATCCCGTCGACTGGAACGAGATCTACGGGGTGGTGAACCTCGCCGTCGCCGAGGGCACACTCGCCGAGGCCAGGCTGCGGATCGTGGACGAGCAGGGCCGGGTGCTGCGGACCGTGCGCAGCCGCTCCAAGCCGCTCGCACACGAGGAGGGCTGCCAGGAGTCGGACTACGTGCTGGTCGGCACCCTTCAGGAGGTCGCCGAACCGCAGCCCGGCACCACCGGGGCGCACACCCCGATCACCGGCGACTGGCGGCGCTCCCGCGAGGCGTTCCTGCTGGACGCGGGACGGGCGCTGGCCGAGGCCCGCTCGACGGCGGAGGTGCTGCGGGTGGCCTACTCGCTCTCGATGCCGGGCTTCTCACCGGACGGGCTGGCCGTGTTCGGGGTCGAGGGGGAACGGCTGACGATCATCGGGCACCACGGGCACAACATGGGCGACGACGGCCCCTTCAGCGACATGCCTCTGGAGACCGACTACCCGGCCGCCGAGGTCGTACGGACCGGGCGGGCGGTCTACCTGCCCTCGCCCGACGACTACCGCGACCGCTACCCGGCCACCTGGCCGCTGGCCCGGCGGTTCGGTCGCCGGTCCTGGGCCTTCCTGCCGCTGATCGTGGCGGGACGCACGATGGGCACCTGGATGGCCGGATTCCGGCATCCGGTCTCCTTCTCGCCGGACGAGCGCTCGGTGTTGACGACCGTGGCCCGGATGCTCGCCCAGGCACTCGCCCGGGCGGGGGTCGCCGAGACGGAGCGGGAGCTGTCGCTGGGGCTCCAGCGCTCGATGATGCCGTCCCTGGGGCCCGACATCCCGGGGATGACGGTGGCCGCCCGCTACGTCCCGACCGGGGGCGGCCTCCAGGTCGGCGGCGACTGGTACGACATGATCCCGCTCCCCAACGGCCGCATCGCCCTCGTCATCGGCGACGTCCAGGGCCACGACGTGCGGGCCGCGGGTCTGATGGGCCAGCTGCGGATCGCCCTGCGCGCGTACGCCTCCGAGGGGCACCCTCCGGACGCGGTGCTCTCCCGCGCCTCGCGCTTCCTGTCCGGCCTCACGGACGCGCACGAGGACGGCGACGAGCCGGAGACACGCTTCGCGACCTGTCTGTACGCGGAGGCGGACCCGGAGACCGGCACCCTCGACATCGCACGGGCCGGCCATCCCGACCCCGTGGTCATGACCGGAGACGGGACCGCCGTGATCCGCCGGACCGAGGGCGGCCTGCCGCTCGGCGTCGAGGCCGCCGCGGACTATCCGGCGACCCGGATCACGCTGGGGGCCGGAGAAACGATCATGCTGTGCACCGACGGGCTGATCGAGACCGGCGGGCACGACCTGGCCACCGGCTGGGTGCGGCTCAGGCCGATCCTGGAACGCCACAACGGCGATCTGGAGAAGCTCGCGGACGAGCTGGTGGAGGCCGTTCACGGCCCTCCCTCGCACTACACGACGGGGCCGCTCGCCGACCGCCGCGAGGACGACATCGCGCTCCTGCTGCTGCGCCGGGAGGCCTCCACGGCGCACCCGGCCGCGCCCCGGCGGACCGTGCTGACCATCGCCCAGGCCGAACCGGAGCGGATCGCCGCGGCCCGGACGCTGCTGCGCGAGATGCTGCACGACTGGGCGGACCCCGAGCAGGTCGACTCGGCCGTGCTGATGCTGTCCGAGATGGCCACGAACGTGCTGGTGCACACGGACGGCGACGCCCTGATGGCCGCCCAGGCGACCGGCGAGCGCGGGGAGCGGCGGCTGCGGGTCGAGGTGTCCGACGGCAGCGACGAACTGCCCCACAAGCGGCGGCCCGGCGAGATGGCTTCCAGCGGCCGGGGGCTGGTGCTGATGGAGATGCTCGCCGACGCCTGGGGGGTGGATCCGCGGGGCTCGGGGAAGTCGATCTGGTTCGAGCTGTACGAGTCGTCGGACCCGGTGCCGTAGGAGAAACGGCGTACGCCTCTACGACGCGGCCGGCGCCCCGGACGGGCCTTCGGAGCCGTACGCCTCTACGACGGGGACGACGCCCCGGGCGGGCCGTCGGGCTCCTCCGGGGACGCGAGGCGGCCCTCGCGCAGTTCGCCGATGATGCCGAAGGCGGCGGCGGACAACGGGACCGCGAGGAGCATCCCCAGCAGTCCCGCCACGCTCGCCCCCGCGGTCAGCGCGATCATGACCATCGCGGGGTGCATCTGCACGGTCCTGCTCTGGATCACCGGCTGCAGGACATGCCCTTCCAGCACCTGGACGGCGAGGACGACTCCGAGGGCCCAGAGCGCGATCACCAGCCCCCGGTCCGCCAGCGCGACGAGCACCGCGACGGCGCCGGAGATGAAGGCGCCGAGATACGGGATGTAGGCGCCGACGAAGACCAGCGCGCCCAGCCCCACCGCGCCGGGCACTTTGAGGATCAGCAGTCCGACGGTGATGCAGACCGCGTCGATCAGCGCGATGACCGTGGTCCCGCGCATGAACCCCTCGACGGCCTCGAACGCCCTGCGCCCCATCGCCTCGACCAGGTCTCCGGCGCCGCGCGGGGCGACGGCGTGCGCGAGGTGCGCGGCGCGGTCGGAGTCGCGCAGGAAGAAGAAGGTCAGCAGCAGCGCCAGGACACTGGTGGCGACGAGCGAGCCGAGCAGGCTGATGCCGCTGAGGAGCCCTCCCGCGGCGCTCGCGCCGAACTTCTCGAAGAGGTTCCCGGCGTTGGAGGCGAGGTGGTCGACGTTCGCGCCGTCCGCGACCCCGAAGTGGTCGATGACCCACTGGGCCGAGTCCTTGAGCGAGCGGACGATCTGGTCGCCGGTGTCCACGAGCGCGGTGACCACGATGTATCCCGCGCCGCCCACCACCGCGACGAGCAGGGCGCAGGTGAAGCCCGCGGCCGCCGAACGGTTCACGCCGTGCGCCGTCATCCGCCGGTGGACCGGGCCGAGCAGGGCCGTACCGAGCAGGGCGAGGAGGACCGGGGTGACGGCGGTCTTGAGGGTGGCGCACAGCCAGATGACGACCCCCGCGACGCCGGCCACCAGCAGGAGGACTCCGCACCAGGCGGCCGTGCGCCGGGCGGCGTCGGGCAGGAGGGGCTTCGGGGTCTGCACCCTCTCACCCGACCACGCCGCGGCGGCGGTGTCCCGCCCGTGCCGCCGTATGAGCGACGCATCGTCATACGGCGGACGGGACCCGCCCTGCCGAGGGGTCGCTCACATGCCGTGGACGGCCGGCACGGTGCCGAGGCGGCCGGCCTGGAAGTCCTCGAAGGCCTGCTTCAGTTCGGCCTGGCTGTTCATCACGAACGGCCCGTAGTGCGCCATCGGCTCCCGGATGGGACGGCCGCCGAGCAGCACGACCTCCAGGTCCGGGGTGTTGCCGTCCTGCGTCTCGTCCGCCCGGACGGTCAGCGAGGAGCCGGCGCCGAAGACCGCGGTCTGGCCCAGGTGGACGGGACGGCGCTCCGCACCGACGGTGCCGCGGCCCGCGAGCACGTACGCGAGGCCGTTGAAGTCCTCGCGCCACGGCAGCGTCACCTCGGCGCCGGGGCGCACGGTGGCGTGGATCATCGTGATGGGGGTGTGGGTGACGCCCGGGCCCTCGTGGCCGTCGAGCTCGCCCGCGATCACCCGGAGCAGCGCGCCGCCGTCCGGGGAGGCGAGCAGCTGGACCTGGCCGCCGCGGATGTCCTGGTAGCGCGGGGCCATCATCTTGTCGGCCTTGGGCAGGTTCACCCAGAGCTGGAGGCCGTGGAACAGGCCGCCCGACATGACGAGGGACTCCGGCGGCGCCTCGATGTGCAGCAGGCCGGAACCGGCTGTCATCCACTGGGTGTCGCCGTTCTGGATCGTGCCGCCGCCACCGTTGGAGTCCTGGTGGACGAAGGTGCCGTCGATCAGGTAGGTCACGGTCTCGAAGCCGCGGTGGGGGTGCCAAGGGGTCCCCTTCGGCTCGCCTGCGGCGTACTCCACCTCACCCATCTGGTCCATCATGATGAACGGGTCGAGGTGCTTGTAGTTGATCCCCGCGAAGGCGCGGCGGACCGGGAAGCCCTCGCCCTCGAACCCGGTGGGCGCCGTGGTGACGGTGAGCACGGGACGGGCCGTGGCGTCGCCGGCGGCGGCGACCTTGGGCAGGGTCAGCGGGTTTTCGACGGTCACTGCGGGCATGGGAGCCACCTCCGGGGGACTGTTCTCATTCAATTTAGTTGAATGGTGAACATCCCGCAAGGCGTCATCCATTCCCACGCCCTCCGAGCAGCGGAAAGGGGTCCGTACCGCCGGGCGGTACGGACCCCTTCCGGAGGAGTGCCCGCGATCAGCCGTACATGCGGCGCATCGCGAAGTCGACCATCTGCTCCACGGCCTTGGCGTCGAAGACCATGCGGTGCTCGCCCTCCATGTCCAGGACGAAGCCGTAGCCCGTGGGCAGCAGGTCGATCACCTCGGCACCGGTGATCACGAAGTACTTGGACTCCTTGCCCGCGTACAGCCTCAGCTCCTTGAGCGTGGTGAACATCGGGATCACGGGCTGCTGGGTGTTGTGCAGCGCGAGGAAGCCCGGATTGTCGCCGCGTGGGCAGTAGACCTTCGACGTCGCGAAGATCTGCTGGAAGTCCTCGGCGGACAGCGAGCCGGTGGTGAAGGCCCGTACCGCGTCGCCCAGCGAGGGCGGCGAGGGTTCGGGATACAGCGGCTGCTCGCCGTAGCCGCCACCCATCGGCTGCTGTGCGCCCTGGTTCTGGTCGTAGCCGTACATGAGCCAAAGAGTAATCGGACACATCTGCCCCTTGAGGGGTTGCGTCTTATTACTGACGGGTAGCATCATCGGAGAGGTCAGGTGATACGTCCGGGCCACCCCTCCACGGGGCGCTGCGCGCCACTGCTATTGATTACGGAGCCTTCCCATGGGGCACTACAAGTCGAATCTCCGCGACATCGAGTTCAACCTCTTCGAGGTGCTCGGGCGCGACAAGCTGTACGGCACCGGACCGTTCGCGGAGATGGACGTCGAGACCGCGAAGAGCATCCTCGACGAGGTCGCCCGCCTCGCGGAGAACGAGATCGCCGACTCGTACACCGACGCCGACCGCAACCCGCCGGTCTTCGACCCGGAGACCAACACCGCACCGGTCCCGGACACGTTCAAGAAGTCGTACCAGGCCTTCATGGACTCCGAGTACTGGCGCCTGGGTCTGCCCGAGGAGATCGGCGGCACGACGTCGCCGCGCTCCCTGATCTGGGGTTACGCGGAGCTGCTGCTCGGCTCCAACCCGGCCGTGTGGATGTACTCCTCCGGCCCGGCGTTCGCCGGCATCCTCTTCGACGAGGGCAACGAGGCGCAGAAGAAGATCGCCGAGATCGCCGTCGAGAAGCAGTGGGGCTCGACGATGGTCCTGACCGAGCCGGACGCCGGCTCCGACGTCGGCGCCGGCCGCACGAAGGCCGTCGAGCAGGAGGACGGCTCCTGGCACATCGAGGGCGTGAAGCGCTTCATCACCTCGGGCGAGCACGACATGTCCGAGAACATCCTCCACTACGTGCTGGCGCGTCCCGAGGGCGCCGGACCCGGCACCAAGGGCCTCTCCCTCTTCCTGGTCCCGAAGTTCCACTTCGACTGGACCACCGGCGAGCTGGGCGAGCGCAACGGCGTGTACGCGACCAACGTCGAGCACAAGATGGGCCTCAAGGCGTCCAACACGTGCGAGATGACGTTCGGTGACCAGCACCCCGCCAAGGGCTGGCTGATCGGCGACAAGCACGACGGCATCCGCCAGATGTTCCGCATCATCGAGTTCGCCCGCATGATGGTCGGCACGAAGGCGATCGCCACGCTGTCCACCGGCTACCTCAACGCGCTGGAGTACGCCAAGGAGCGCGTCCAGGGCACCGACCTGTCGCAGTTCATGGACAAGACGGCCCCCAAGGTCACCATCACGCACCACCCCGACGTCCGCCGCTCGCTCATGACGCAGAAGGCGTACGCCGAGGGCATGCGCTCCCTCGTGCTCTACACCGCATCCGTCCAGGACGCGATCCAGGAGAAGGAGGCGGCGGGCGAGGACACGAAGGCGCTGAACGGCCTCAACGACCTGCTGCTCCCGATCGTGAAGGGCTACGGCTCCGAGAAGTCGTACGAGCAGCTGGCGCAGTCGCTCCAGACGTTCGGCGGCTCCGGGTACCTCCAGGAGTACCCGATCGAGCAGTACATCCGTGACGCCAAGATCGACACGCTGTACGAGGGCACGACCGCCATCCAGGGCCAGGACTTCTTCTTCCGGAAGATCGTCCGCGACCAGGGCGCCTCGCTCAACACGCTCTCCGAGGAGATCAAGAAGTTCCTCGCGGGCGCCCACGGCAACGAGGAGCTGGCGGAGGCGCTGGACCACCTCGCCAAGGCGGCCGTGGACCTGGAGGCGATCGTCGGCACGATGATCACCGACCTCACCGCGACCGGCGAGGACGTCAAGAACATCTACAAGGTCGGCCTCAACTCGACCCGTCTGCTGCTGGCCTCCGGCGATGTCGTCGTCGGCTACCTGCTGCTGCGGGGAGCGGCCGTGGCCGCCGAGAAGCTGCCGACCGCCTCCCCGAAGGACGTCGCCTTCTACCAGGGCAAGATCGCCGCCGCGAAGTTCTTCGCCGCGAACATCCTGCCGGGCGTCGGCACCGAGCGCGCGCTCGCCGAGGCCGTCGACAACTCCCTGATGGAGCTGGACGAGGCCGCGTTCTAAGGTCGGCCCGTACAGCCCAGATCTCCACACGCACCGTCACCCGGACTCGTTTCCGGGTGACGGTGCTGTCGTAGAGGGGGACGGGACCCGGTCGACGAGGCCTTGTGCGGGCCGCTGCCTGCGTCTTCCCTAGGATCGAGTCCGGTTCCGACGGGGAGGCTGACACATGAGTCATGCGGGCAAACGGTGGTACAGGGGCGGCGCGGTGGCCGGGGCGGCGGCCTTGCTGCTCGTGGGCTGCGGCGGTGGGGACGAGGACGGCGGCACCGCGAAGGCACTCGGGAAGGCCGAGGTCTCCTCGGTCCTGCCGGACGCGAAGGCGGTACCGGGCTGGCGGACCGTGATGACGCCAGACGCCCAGGAGCCGAACCCGGAGTTCCCCCCGTCGGTGTGCCTTGCGGTGGACGAGAAGAAGCGCGAGACGGCCTGCGGCGACGTCGCCTACTGGGGCGCCTCCGCCTATGCGCGCAAGCCCGACGGCACGTCGCTCAACTTCTGGACGCTCGCCTACAAGGACGAGAAGTCCGCCGACGCCGCCTATGACGTGCTGGCCGAGCACTACGGCGGGGACCGGGTCGGCGTGGGCGCCGTGGCGGTCGGCATCGGCGAACCGGGCGACGAGCGCGAGGCCCATCGCGCCGAGATGGGCACGATGGGCGGTCCGGCCACCATCACCCAGGTCCGGGTCGGCACGACCGTGCTCGGCATCAGCACCGGCACGCAGGGCAAGAAGGCCGTCTCCGATCAGGAGGCGAAGGACTTCGCCGCCATGTTCGCCGAGCGGGCGCAGCAGGCGCAGGACGGCAAGAGGCCCTCTGCGGCCGTGGCCGGACGATAGCGACGGCCTCCGGGGGACGACGGTGAATCCTGCGGACCGGGTCTGGTTACAGTGAAGAACATGAGTCCCTCCCTCCTCTTCGACCGCGGCCACACAGACGACCTGATGGCCTTCCTGATGTCCGCCCCCTCCCCGTACCACGCCGTGGCGAGCGCCGCGGCGAGGCTGGAGAAGGCCGGTTTCCGACAGGTCGAGGAGACCGCGGCCTGGGACGGGACGACCGGCGGGAAGTACGTCCTGCGCGGCGGCGCGATCGTGGCCTGGTACGTGCCGGAGGGCGCCGGGGCGCACACGCCGTTCCGGATCGTGGGCGCGCACACCGACTCGCCGAATCTGCGGGTGAAGCCGCTGCCCGACACCGGTGCGTACGGCTGGCGGCAGATCGCCGTGGAGATCTACGGCGGCACGCTCCTCAACACCTGGCTGGACCGCGACCTCGGTCTCGCCGGCCGGATCACGCTGCGCGGGGGCACGCACCGGCTCGTGAACATCGACCGGCCCCTGCTGCGCGTCCCGCAGCTGGCCGTGCACCTGGACCGGTCGGCCAACACCGACGGCCTCAAGCTCGACCGCCAGAAGCACATGCAGCCCATCTGGGGACTCGGGGACGTCGAGGAGGGCGACCTCATCCGCTTCGTCGCCGAGGAAGCGGGCGTCGACGCCGACGACGTCACCGGCTGGGACCTGATGCCGCACCCCGTCGAGGCGCCCTCCTACCTGGGCCGCGACCGTGAGTTCGTGGCCGGGCCGCGCATGGACAACCTCCTGTCGGTGCACGCGGCGACCGCCGCGCTCGCCGCCGTCGCCGGGCAGCCCGACTCCGAGCTCCCGTACATCCCGGTGCTGGCCGCCTTCGACCACGAGGAGAACGGCTCGCAGTCCGACACCGGCGCGGACGGCCCGCTGCTCGGCACGGTCCTGGAGCGCTCGGTGTTCGCCCGCGGTGGCACGTACGAGGACCGGGCGCGCGCCTTCGCCGGCACCGTCTGCCTCTCCTCCGACACCGGCCACGCGATCCACCCCAACTACGCGGAGCGCCACGACCCGACGCACCACCCGGTCGTCAACGGCGGACCGATCCTCAAGATCAACGTCAACATGCGGTACGCGACCGACGGCAGCGGCCGGGCCGTGTTCGCCGCGGCGTGCGAGAAGGCGGGCGTGCCGTGGCAGACATTCGTCTCCAACAACTCCATGCCCTGCGGCACGACGATCGGCCCGATCACCGCCGCCCGGCACGGCATCCAGACCGTCGACATCGGGGTGGCGATCCTGTCGATGCACAGCGCCCGTGAACTGTGCGGCGCCGACGACCCGTTCCTCCTGGCGAACGCGCTGGCGGCCTTCCTGGCCGGCTGACGACACGTCCGGTCCAGCGGGCCCCCTGCCGGCGACGGCGGGGGGCCCGCTGTCATTCCGGGCGGGTGCGGAACCGCAGCCGGTATTCCGTCGGCGTCGTGTCGAGTCGGCGGCGGAACGCCCTGACCAGGGTGTCGGTGGTGCCGAACCCGCAGGTGGTGGCGATGCGTTCGAGAGTGGCGTCGGTGGATTCCAGCTGGTTGCGCGCCCGTTCGACGCGGACCGACTCGATGTAGGCGTGGGGTGTCGTGCCGAGTTCGGACTTGAAGATCCGGGTGAGCTGCCGCTCGCCGATGTGCCCGTGGCCGGCCAGGTCCGCGACGGTGAGCGGTTCACCGATGTTGCGCAGGATGTAGTGCCGCAGGTCCTCGATGCGCCGGGTCGTGGAGATCTGTTCCAGTGGAACGCTGAACTGGCTCTGCCCGCTCGGCCGCTTCAGGTACATCACGAGTTGCCTGGCGACCCGCAGCGCGACGGCCTCGCCCAGATCGTCGGCGACGAGGGCGAGCGACAGGTCGAGGCAGGCGCTGATCCCCGCCCCGGTCCACACGTTCCCCTCCCGGATGAAGATCGGATCGGCGTCGACCTCGACCAGCGGGTGGTCGGCGGCCAGTCGCTGCGCGGTCGACCAGTGCGTGGTGGCCCGTTTGCCGTCGAGGAGTCCCGCGGCGGCCAGGATGTGCGCGCCGACGCAGACGGACGTGACCCGGCGCGTGCGCCCGGCGAGCTGTTCCACCCGGCGCACGACGGCCGGATCGGTGAGCGGGTGCACGCGCCCCTGGCCGTCGGTCTCCACGGCTCCGGGGACGACCAGGGTGTCGACACTCCTGCCCGCCAGGTCGTCGAAGGTGAGGTCGGGGAGGATCCGGACCCCGGCGGACGTGGTGACCGGGTCCGTCGTCTCGGCCGCGAGCACCACCTCGTAGCCGGCCGCCTCCTCCGTCTCACGGCGCGCGAGGGAGAACACCTCGGGCGGCCCGGTGACGTCGAGCAGGTCGACGCCTTCGAAGAGGACGATGACGATCAGCCGTCCGACGGGGCTCATGTGCCTCCTGTCCTGGGGCGGCTGCGGTGTCCGCAGCGCGGTGTCTGTTTCTGCATGTTAGACGACATTGCCGACACCCCGGGTGGGTCGTAGCGTCGTAGGAGTGCGGCCGCCGGACCGGCCGGCCCGCCCTCCCCTACCGAAATCACAGGTGCCACAGCCATGCCCCGAACCACGCTGCGCCGGCTCAACGGCCTCGACGACACCCCCGCCGCCCTCGCCGACTCGACCCTCGTCCTCATCGACTACCAGAACACCTACACGACCGGTGTGATGGAACTGGACGGCTGGCAGCCCGCGCTCGACGCCGCCGCCCGGCTCCTGGCCCGGGCCCGTGAGGCGGGCACGACGGTCATCCACGTCATCAACGACGGCGGTGAGGGCACTCCGTACGACATCCGGGCCGAGATCGGCCGGATCCACCCGAGCGTCGCGCCGGTCGACGGCGAGACCGTCGTGGTCAAGCGCGTGCCGGACGCGTTCGTCGGCACCGACCTGGGTGAGCACGTGGAGGCCGCGGGGAAGAGCGACCTGGTCCTCGCCGGCTTCATGACCCACATGTGCGTCCAGTTCACCGCTCAGGGGGCGTTCCTGCGCGGCAACCGCCCCACCGTCGTCGCCGACGCCTGCGCGACCCGCGCCCTGCCGGTCGCCGGCACCGAACTGGACGCCGGCCAGGTGCACATCGGCGCCCTCGCCACCATCGCCGACCTGTACGGAGTGGTCGTCCCGACGCCGGACTCCCTGAACTAGCGACTTCTCCACGGGTGTTCCGGGGAATGCCCGTCCCCGGGCCGGGTACCCGCTGCGTACACGGCCCGGAGCCTCCGGGTCTGAAGGAGGCGGATCTCATGGGACTCGGAGGATGCATCATCCTCATCGGCGCGGGGGCGATCCTCGCCTTCGCCACCGACTGGCACATGGACACCGTCAACGTCGACCTGGTCGGCTGGATCATGATGATCGTCGGCATCATCGGTGTCTGCGTCTACGCGAGCGTGATGCGACGGCGCCGGATGGTCGTGCCGCCCGCCACCACCGTGGTGGCCGACGACGAACGGCGACTGTGACCTGAGCGGGCGCGCCCGGCCCACCGCGACTGTGACCTGCGCGGGCGCGCTCCACCCCCCGGGCGCACCCCCGCACCGGCACTCCGCGGTCCCCGATATTCTGGGTGCCTGTCCGTGACCCGGAACCGGGCGCGTCACACCCGGAAGGGAAGCCGCTCGTGGAGTTCCGGTTGCTCGGCACGGTCTGCGTCGACACGCTGACCGGGCCGCTGCCGCTCGGCCCCGTCAAACGCCGCAGCCTGCTCGCCGCACTGCTGCTGCGTGCCAACACGCCCGTGTCGATGCCGCGGCTGATGGACTGCCTGTGGGACGACTCCCCGCCGCTGCACGCCCGCACCGTCATCCAGGGCCACGTCTCCCGGCTGCGCGCCCTGCTGGTCGAGGCGGACGCGGAGGCGTACGGGGTCGAGCTGGCCACGCTCGGCGACGCGTACGTCCTGCGGGCGCCGGAAACCCTGCTGGACTCCCAGCGGTTCGAGGAACTGCTGATGCTGGCCCGGGAGCAGCGCAGTGCCGCCGACACGGTGCTGATGCTGAAGGAGGCCCTGTCGCTGTGGCAGGGGCCCGCACTCACCGGTACGTACGCCAGCGCGCCGCTCCAGGCGGCCGCGCACGCGCTGGAGGAGTCCCGGCTCACGACGGTCGAGCAACTGGCCCGTGCCTACGCCGTGCTGGGGGAGCACCACCGGGCGGCGGCGGTGCTGCGCGCCGAGGCCGACGCCCATCCGATGCGGGAGTCCCTCGCCGCGGCCCTGATGACGGCGCTGTACCGCTCGGGGCGGCAGTCCGAGGCGCTGGACCGGTTCCACCGCACCCGTCGGCTGCTCGCCGACGAACTGGGCATCGATCCGGGGCGGGAGCTGGCCGACGCGTACGCGCAGATCCTGCGCGGCGAGCCGGAGTCCGTGGCGGGCGATGGTGCCGCGCCGGGTCCGCTGGGCGAACCCGGCGCCTCCGCTTCCACCCGCCCGGGTGGCCGTCCGTCCGCCGGGACGGCCGCCACCGGCACCGCCGCACCGCCGTTCGCCGCGGAGGCCGTCCCCGCCACGCCGCCGCGCCCACCCCGCGTCCTGCCTTCGCCGCACCCCGCCACTCCGCACCCCACGGATCTGCTGCCGCGCGCTCCCCGGGGCTTCCACGGGCGCGGCGCGGAACTCAACGCGCTCTCCCGGGCCGCGGCGGGCGAGGCGCCCGTCTGTCTGGTCACCGGACCGGCCGGGGTCGGCAAGACCGCGCTGGCCCTGCACTGGGCGCGCCGGTCCCCGGCGGCCTTCCCCGACGGGCGGCTGTTCGCCGATCTGCGCGGGTTCTCCGAGACCGGTGAACCCACGCCCTTGGAAGTCCTGCGCGAGTTCCTGCTCGCGCTCGGCGTCGCTCCCCGCCGGATCCCGGAGTCCGTCGCCGGGGCCGCGGCGCTGTTCCGCTCGCTGACCGACCGGCTCAGCCTGCTCGTCGTCCTCGACAACGTCCGCGACTCCGCCCAGGTCGGCCATCTGCTGCCGGGCGGCACCGACTGCGTCACGCTGATCACCAGCAGGCACCGGCTGGAGGGGCTCATCGCCTCGGACGCCGCCGTGCCCGTCCCCCTCGACGTGTTCGAGCCGGTGGACGGCACCGCGCTCCTGGCCGGGGTGCTGGGCGAGGAGCGGGTCGTCGCCGAACCGGTGGCGGCCCGGCGGCTCGCCGAGCTCTGCGGCGGACTGCCCCTCGCCCTGCGGGTCACGGCGGCCCGGCTGGCGGGCCGCCCGCAGTGGACGCTCGCCGACATGGCCGACGAACTGGCCGACGAGCGCAGCCGGCTCACGTATCTCGCGGTGGAGGACACCGGGGTCTCCGCCGCCCTGCGGCTGACCGTGCAGCAACTGCCGCCGGACGCCGTCCACCACCTCGCCCGGCTCGGCCACCACCCCGGCGGCCACTTCGACCCGTACACGGCCGCCGCCCTCGCCGGTACCGATCCGGTCGTCGCCGCGGCCGCGCTGGAACGGCTCGCCGCCGCGCACCTGGTCACCGAGGCCGGGCCGGGGCGCTGGATTCTGCACGATCTCGTGCGGCTCTACGCCCGGGAGCTCGACCCCGGGGCCGGGACGGCCGCGCTGACCGGCGTGCTCGACCACTACATCGCCACCGCCCTGGCCGCCGCGGACACCGCCGAACCCGGCGGGGAGCCCTGCTTCGTGCTGCCGGACGGCTTCCAGCGGCCCGCCGCCGTGCGGGACTTCACCGACCGGGATGCGGCGATGGCCTGGCTCGCGGCCGAACGCGAGGACCTCGCCCTGGCCGCTGCCGCCGCCCGTGCCGCAGGGCTCGAGGACCGGGCCTGGCGGATCATCCTGCTCCAGTGGCCGCACGTGGTGTGGCGGGCGCGGGACGGCTGGACCCCGATGCTGGAACTGGCCCTGGCCGCCGCCGCCGCGCGCCGCGATCCGTACGCCGAGTCCCGGGTGCGCAATCTGCTGGGGTGGGTGCTGTCGGAAGAGGGCAGGACCGCCGAGGCGGTGGCCCTTCTGGAGCCTTCGCCCGGGCTGGCCCGGCAGGTCGGGGACCGGCTCGGCGAGGCGACGGCCCTGATCAACCTGGCGATCGTCCAGGCCGAACAGGGCGGTCTCGACGTGGCCATGGAGGGCTGCGGGCAGGCCCTGGAACTGGCCAGGGCGGAACCCGACGCGCACACCGAGATGCTCGCCCTCCAGCACCTGGCACGCATGCAGCTCACCGCGGGCCGCCCGCAGGACGCCCTGGACTCCACCCGCGCCGCCTTCGATCTGGGTCCCGAGCACGAGGAGACGGGCCGCCGGGTGCTGCTGACGACCGTCAGCGGCGAGGCGCAGATCGCCCTGGGCGCGGAGGACGAGGGAATCCGGCTGCTGGACCTGGCTGCCGCGGAGGCCGAACGCGCCGGTTACGACGAGGGCGCGGTGCGGGCCCTGGAGGCGTTGCTGCGGGTGGCCTCGGCGCCCGATTACGTGCGGCGGTACGAGGAAGCGGTCAGGCGCCTCGCCGGCGAGGCGTGAGGAGCGCCGGGGCGGGCCATGGCGGCCCGCCCCGGCGCCGGCGCTCAGCCCTGCTCGTCCATGCCCGCGAGCACCAGCGGAAGGCGCGAGGTCCCGTCGGCGGTCACGGTGACGGGGACGCCCCAGTCCTGCTGGTGGACGTGGCAGGCCGGGTACTCGTTCGCCGGGTCGTCGTCGCAGGACGCGGCCATCGCGGAGACGTGCAGGACGCCCTCGCTCACGCCGTCGGCGAGGACCAGGTCGCGGAACAGGTCGGTGCCCGCCCCCTCGCCCCCGGCCAGCAGCTCCGGCGGGGTGGAGGAGACCAGCAGCCGGGTCGAGGGCCCGTAGCGGGTGTCCAGCTTCTGACCGGCGGGCGCCTGGAAGACGACGTCGAGCCGGAGCGTGCCCGGGGCGATCCCCGTGGCCGCGCGCTGGGTGCGGTGCGCCTGGTCCGCGACCCGTACCGCCTCCTCGGGCAGCCGCAGCCGGGTGAGCCGGTGCCGGGCGGACTCGACGACCACCAGGTCGCCGTCGACCAGCACCGCGTCGCTGGGCTCGCGCAGGTCCGTGGCCAGGGTCGTGACCTCCTCGCTCACCGGGTCGTAGCGGCGCAGGGCGTGGTTGTACGTGTCGCAGACGGCGACGGACCCGTCCGGCAGCGCGGTGACACCCAGCGGGTGCTGGAGCAGGGCCTGCGCGGCCGCGCCGTCCCGGTGGCCGAAGTCGAAGAGCCCGGTGCCCACGGCGGTGTGCACGGCGCCCTCCCGGTCGACGTACCGCAGCGAGGACGTCTCCGAGTCGGCGACCCACAGCCGGTCATCGGTCGCGGCGAGCCCGGACGGCTGGGCGAACCAGGCCTCCGCGCCCGGACCGTCGACCAGGCCCTCGTTGGTGGTCCCGGCCGCGACCCGTACGGTGCCGTTCCCGGGGTCGTACGTCCACAGCTGGTGCACGCCCGCCATGGCGATCCACAGCCGGCCGTCGAACCAGGCGACGTCCCACGGCGAGGAGAGGTCGACCTCGTGTCCCGCTCCGCTGGTGGGCGCGCCCTGCCACCACTGGCGGCCGGTGCCCGCGAGGGTGGTCGTCACGCCGGTCGTGAGGTCGAGCGCGCGGATCGCGTGGTTCACCGTGTCGGCGACGGCGATCCGGCCGTCGGGCAGCACCGCCAGTCCCTGCGGCTCGCTGAACCTGACGTCGTCGGGCCCGCCGTCCACGAGTCCGCGCTCACCCGAACCGAAGTGGCGCCGGACGGTCTCGCCGTCCGTGTCCAGCTCGACCAGGCGGTGGCGGGTGGTGTCGGAGACCAGGAAGCCGCCGTCGGGGAGCAGCAGGGCCTTGCCGGGGAAGCGCAGATGGGTGGCGACCGGCTCGGGCGCCACGTACGGGCCGTCGCCGCGGCGCAGCGTGCCCTTCGCCGCGTGCTCGGCCTCCAGCTCCTCGACCAGCTTCTCGATGGCGTGGGCGTGTCCCTCACCGGCGTGCTGGGCGACGACATAACCCTCGGGGTCCACGACGACGAGCGTCGGCCAGGCGCGTACGGCGTACTGCTTCCAGGTGGCCAGCTCGGGGTCGTCGAGCACCGGGTGGTGGACTCCGTACCGCTCGACGGCGTCGACGACGGCCTGGTGCTCCGCCTCGTGGACGAACTTCGGCGAGTGCACGCCGATGATCACCACGGTGTCGCGGTGCTTCTCCTCCAGCTCGCGCAGCTCATCGAGGACATGCAGACAGTTCACACAGCAGAACGTCCAAAAATCCAAGATCACAATGCGTCCTCGCAGATCAGCGAGGGTGTACTGCCGGTCGCCTGTATTGAGCCAGCCGCCCTTGCCGATCAGTTCGGGGGCCCTGACGCGCGCACGTGTTGCCATGTGAAGAGTCAACATCACCGTGGCGTCCCCACATTCCACAGGGGGCTCGGGGAACCTGTGAGCCATGAGACTTCTCGTGCGTGAGCGACTGTTCGGCATCGGCGACGACTACTGGATCGAGGACGCGGACGGCCGCAAGGCCTTCCTCGTCGACGGCAAGGCCATGCGGCTGCGCGACACCTTCCAGCTGAAGGACGCGCAGGGCCGGATCGTCGTCGAGATCAGGCAGAAACTGCTCAGCCTGCGCGACACGATGCTCATCGAGCGGGACGGCGAGCAGCTGGCGAAGGTCAAGCGGAAGCGCCTGTCGCTGCTGCGCAACCACTACCGGGTGACGCTGGTGGACGGGACCGAGCTCGATGTCAGCGGCAAGATCCTGGACCGCGAGTTCGCGGTGGACTACGACGGCGAGTTGCTGGCCCAGATCTCACGTCGCTGGCTGACCGTCCGGGACACGTACGGGATCGACATCGTGCGCGAGGACGCGGACGCGGGGCTGCTGATCGCGGTGGCGGTATGTGTGATCGTGCTGGCGGAGAAGGAGCAGGAGGAGTAGGGGAAGCCGGCCCTGTTTCACGTGAAACAAGGCCGGACCCACGTGAGGCAGGGCCGGCCCTGCGCTCGGCTACAGCGGATGCGCCGGCGGTTCGAGCCCCAGTCGGCGGTCCTTGAGCGCGGGGAACTGCTCCCGGGTGGCGGCGACCTTGGCCGGGTCGAACTCCACGGTCAGCACCTCCTCGTCCGCCCCCGCCTCGGCGAGCACTTCACCCCAGGGGTCCACGACGATGCTGTGCCCCGCCTGCTGGATGCCGGCGTGGGTGCCGGCGGAGCCGACGGCCAGGACGTAGGCCTGGTTCTCGACGGCCCTGGCCCGGGCGAGCAGCGTCCAGTGGGCGCGGCGGCGCTCGGGCCAGCCGGCCGCGACCACGAGGGTTTCGGCCCCCGCGTCCACCAGCCCGCGGAACAGCTCGGGGAAGCGCAGGTCGTAGCAGGTCGCGAGGCCGAGCGTGGTGTGCGGCAGGGCGAGCGTCACCAGTTCGTCGCCGGCGCCCATCATGACCGCCTCGCCCTTGTCGAAGCCGAAGCGGTGGATCTTGCGGTACGCGGCGGCCCGTTCGCCCTCGGGCGTGAAGACCAACGTGGTGTTGTAGAGCGTGCCGTCGGCGGCCCGCTCCACGAAGGAGCCCGCGTGCAGCCAGACCCCGGCACCGGCGGCGGCCTTGGCCATCACCTCGTGCGTGGGACCGTTCAGGGGCTCGGCCTCCTCCTCGAACGCGGTGTAGGCGAAGGCTCCGACCGGCCAGAGTTCGGGCAGAACCACCAGGTCCGCGCCCCGTTGGGCCGCAACCAGTGAAGCCGCGCGTTCCCTACGGGAATTGACGGATTCGTCCGGGTCTACTGCGATCTGGATGAGGGAGGCGCGCACACTACCACCGTCCTGGCATTCGAGCCGTCAACACGGGCCTACGATCGTCACACGAAAGCACTGCCGGGGTGCCTGCTCGCAGCGTAACTTAGCGACCGAACCTCATCGCAGCTCGCAGCCCGTCCGCGCCCAGCTCTCCAGCCCATGCACCGCAGAACCGCACGAGGGGTCCCGTGACCGTCCATCCCAGCCTCCAGACCTACGCCGACGCCTGGACCCACTCCATCGAGTCGATAGCCGAGCTGGTGAGCCCGCTCACCGAGGGGGAGTGGAACGGCCGTACGCCCTGCCCCAACTGGTCGGTGCGGGACATCGTCTCGCACATCATCGGCATGGAGTGCGAGCAGCTCGGCGATCCGCGCCCCATCCACACGCTCCCGCGTGATCTCTTCCATGTGCAGAGCGACTTCGCCCGCTACATGGAGATGCAGGTCGACGTGCGGCGCCACCACACCGCACCGGAGATGACCTCCGAACTGGAGTACACGATCATCCGCCGAGCCCGTCAGCTGCGCAACGAGACGCGTGACCCCGAGACCATGACGCGGGCCCCGCTCGGCGCCGAGCAGACCCTCGAACAGGCGCTGCGGATGCGCGCCTTCGACGTCTGGGTGCATGAGCAGGACCTGCGGACGACGCTGGGCAAGCCCGGCCATCTCGATTCCCCGGGCTCCGCGATCGTCCGGGACACGCTGCTCATGGCGCTTCCGAAGGTCGTCGCCAAGGACGCGGGCGCACCGCCCAACTCGGCGGTCGTGCTGGACGTGCACGGGCCGGTGGAGTTCCTGCGCACCGTCAGGGTCGACGCGGAGGGCCGCGGTTCGGTGGACGGCGCGCCGTCGCTCGGCCCCGCGGTGACGCTGGCCATGGACTGGGAGACGTACGTCCGCCTGGCCTGCGGGCGGGTGCGGGCGAGCGCGGTGGCGGACCGGATCAAGGCCGAGGGCGATCAGGACCTGGCCGCGGCGATCCTGCAGAACTTCGCCGTCACTCCCTGACACGGCACGGCGGCGCCCGCCCCGCACCGGGGACGGGCGCGCCGCCGAGCGGTCACCCGGTCGCGACCCCGTTCCGGAGTCACACGGGCACGTGCACGGCCTCCACGCGGCTGATCACATGGTGCTCGCGCTCCCGGTGCGCGGCCTTCCGCCGCAGTCGGAGGATCTGTACGACGCCGAGGGCCTCCAGGACGAAGACCGAGGCGAAGGCGATGCGGTAGTTGTCACCCGTCGCGTCCAGCAGCACGCCGACGGCGAACAGCGTGGTCATGGAGGCGACGAAGCCGCCCATGTTGACGATGCCCGACGCGGTGCCTTGGCGCTCCGGCGGATTGGCCGGGCGGGCGAAGTCGAAGCCGATCATCGAGGCGGGCCCGCAGGAGCCGAGCACCACGCACAGCGTGATCAGCAGCCACATGGGCGCGTGGTCGCCGGGGTGGAGGATGGCCGAGGCCCACAGCAGCGCCGTCATCGCGACCGTCCCCAGCGCGAGCGGGATCCGGGCCGCGTGGTGGCGGGCGATGACCTGCCCGTACACGAGGCCGACGCCCATGTTGGAGAGCACCACCAGGGTGAGCAGCTCCCCCGCCGTGCCACGGCTCAGCCCCTGGTCCTCGACCAGGAACGGCATGCCCCACAGCAGCAGGAACACCATGGCCGGGAACTGCGTGGTGAAGTGCACCCACATCCCGAGCCGGGTGCCGGGCTCCCGCCAGGAGGCGGCGATCTGCTTGCGTACGTACGTGGCGCCGGCGTGCTCCGCGGGCGGCGGCTCGAACCCCTCGGGGTGGTCCTTGAGGAAGAGCAGGAGCAGCACGAGCACCATGACTCCCGCCAGCGAGCTGCCGACGAAGGTGGCGGTCCAGCCGAAGCCGTGCAGGGACCGGGCGATGACCAGCGTCGAGACGAGGTTGCCCGCCATGCCGAAGAGGGCGGCGACCTGTCCGATCAGCGGGCCGCGCCGGGCCGGGAACCAGCGCGCCCCCAGCCGCAGCACGCTGATGAACGTCATCGCGTCGCCGCACCCGAGCAGGGCGCGGGAGGCCAGTGCGGTGCCGTACGAGGGGGAGAGCGCGAAGCCGAGCTGGCCGAGGGTGAACAGGACGGCCCCGAGGGCGAGCACCCTCTTGGTGCCGAGCCGGTCCACCATCAGGCCCACGGGTATCTGCATGCCCGCGTAGACGAGCAGTTGGAGGATGGAGAAGGTGGAGAGCGCCGAGGCGTTGACGTCGAAGCGGTCGGCGGCGTCGAGCCCCGCGACACCCAGGCTGGTGCGGAAGATGATCGCGACGAAGTAGACGGCGACGCCGATGCCCCAGACCCAGGCGGCACGCCGGCCGCCGGGCGGATCACCGGGCAGGGACAGGGTGGGGGCGGCGGAGCTCACCGGTCCTCCCCCCTGACCAGCACCTTGACCCGGCTGACGTGGCGGCGCACGACCTGCGCGGCGCCGTCCGCGTCACCGGCCCTGATCGCCTCCAGCAGCTCGCCGTGCTCGGTGATGTTGGCGGCGATCCTGCCCGGGTGGGACTCCATGACGGCGACGCCCATCCGCAGCTGACGGTCGCGCATCTGGTCGTAGAGGCGGGACAGGATCTCGTTGCCCGCGTGCTTGACGATCTCGGCGTGGAAGCAGCGGTCCTTCACGGAGACGGCGGCCAGGTCGCCGGCCTCGGACAACTGCCGCTGCTCCTCCAGGAGCTGTTCCAGCCGGGCGATCAGCTTCGCCGACGCGGGCACCGCCTTGCGCACCGCGAACTCCTCGACGAGCAGCCGGGTCTCCACGACGTCGGCGATCTCCTGCGCGGACACGGCGAGCACCAGGGCGCCCTTCTTCGGGTAGAGCTTGATCAGCCCCTCGACCTCCAGCCGCAGCAGCGCCTCGCGCACGGGCGTACGGGAGACCCCCACGGCCTCGGCGAGGTCACCCTCGGTCAGGAGCGTCCCGCCCTCGTAGCGGCGGTCCAGGACCGCGTCCTTGATGTGGGTGTAGACCCGCTCGGCGGCGGGGGGCTGCTTCACGGGCGGGCGGACCGGCGAGGGGGCGGGGGCAGGCATGCGCACAGCATAGATACAACATGCACGCAAGGCGGAACCGTTTCACCATGCGGACGCGCGCGCCCTCGCCGCCGATCCGGAATCCGCGCCCCCGGATTTCGTACGAAAACACACCCTCATGCGCCACAACCATTTATCGGCCCCATAAGTCTCATCAGCGCGCGGCACCCCCATGTAGCCGCATTCGAGGGGCATTTGGAGCGTATATCTTGAAACTCGGCATTCAGCGCATAAGGCGCATTTCGGCCGCCGCCACGGTGGCCCTCACCGCGGGCGCCGTCCTCGCCGGCGGGGCCTTCGCCACCACGGCGCAGGCCGCCACGCCGCCGACCCCGAAGATCGTCGCCAAGGGCGGCTTCGTGATGAACAACGGCACCGGGAAGACCCTGTTCACCAAGGCCGCGGACACCCGTCGTTCCACCGGCTCCACCACGAAGATCATGACCGCCCGGGTGGTGCTGGCCCAGAAGGGCCTCAACCTGAATTCCAAGGTGACGGTCCAGAAGGCGTACAGCGACTACATCGTCGCCAAGGGCGCGTCCTCGGCCCGCCTCATCGTGGGCGACAAGGTGACGGTCCGCCAGCTGCTGTACGGCCTGATGCTGCCGTCCGGCTGCGACGCCGCGTACGCACTGGCCGACAAGTTCGGCTCGGGTTCCACGCGCGCGGCCCGCGTGAAGTCGTTCATCGGCAAGATGAACAGCACCGCCAAGACGCTCGGCCTGAAGAACACGCACTTCGACTCGTTCGACGGCATAGGGAACGGGTCCAACTACTCGACCCCGCGCGACCTGACGAAGCTCGCGAGCAGCGCGATGAAGTACTCCACGTTCCGCACGGTCGTGAAGACGAAGTCGACGAAGCAGAAGGTCACGACGAAGAGCGGTGGCTACCGCTACATGTCGTGGACCAACACGAACAAGCTGCTGGGTACGTACAGCGGCGCGATCGGCGTCAAGACCGGCTCCGGCCCGACGGCCAAGTACTGCCTGGTCTTCGCCGCCACCCGCAACGGCAAGACGGTCATCGGTACGGTCCTGACCTCCACCTCGGAGGCCAACCGCACGGCGGACGCGAAGAAGCTGATGGACTACGGCTTCAAGAAGTAGCCCGCGGTCGTACGCAGGGGCCCGGCGAGCGCAGCACCGCGCGCGCCGGGCCCCTTCGCGCGCGATCCCGGCGAGCCGCCCCTCCCGCACCGCGCCGGGCCCCTTCGCGCGCGGACCCGGGGCGCTCCGCCCCGCGCGCACCGCGCCGACAGCACCTCCCTTTAGGGCGTGTTTCGAAAGTCCCGCCTGCTCGGCGACGCCTGGCACTTCCCCGAGCTCTCGGCTTCGCTCGAGCAGGGGAGACCCCATTGCTCGCCGCGTTGTCGGGGTCGCCCCGATACAGCCAGTATCGGGGCGACCCTCCGCCTTGCGATCGCACGCACCAGACGCCGCCGAGCCCGCCCTCCGGGCGGACGGCGCTACTGTCGAAACACGCCCTAGCCGGCCCGTCCCTCCCCCGGCGCGGCGGCCCCGCACAGTTCCTGGTCCACGAGTGTCCTCATCGCCTGCTGCGTGTCCGGGCCGCCGTCACTCGTGGCGTACACCACGGCCGTGCTGGATCCGTCCCGGGTGATGCCGGCCCAGGTGCGGTAGCCGAGCAGTTCGCCCGGGTGCCCGAAGTAGGTGCCGCCGCAGGTCAACGGGATCTCGCCCAGCCCGAGTCCATACCTGACGCCCATCACGGGTGCGGCCACCGTGGTGGTCATCTCGGCCAGCTCCGCCGGTTCCAGGAGGCGGCCCCCGAGCAGTGCGGTGTAGAACCGGCCCAGATCGTGCGTGGTGCTGATCACCGCGCCGGAGCCGACGGCCATGCTCGGGTTGAGCACCGTGACGTCGGTGCCCGTGCCCGTGCCCGTCCCGAAGGCGGTGTAGGCCCGGGCGTGGGGGCCGGGGATGAGCGGCGACGCGCCGGGCGTGCTGGTACCGCTCAGACCCAGCGGCCGGATGATCCGGTCCTCCACCTCCCGGTCCCAGCTCCGGCCGGTCACCTCACGGATGATCATCGCGGCGAGAACGTAGTTGGGGTTGGAGTAGGACCACGCGGCCTCGGTCGACATACCCTCCGGGCTCCGCATCGCCAGCCCCACCAGCTCTTCCGGGGTGTACGTACGGAATCGCTCGGCCCGGTACCCGCCTGCGCTGTTCAATGCGGCGATCTCCGGCAGGACTTCGGGGATCCCGCTGGTGTGCTGCAACAGCTGCCGCACGGTGACGGAACCGCCGTCGGGGCCGCTGCCCCCGACCACTCCCGGCAGCCACCGCTCCACGGTGTCCTCCAGGGACATGCGCCCCTCGCCGACGAGTTGCAGCACGACCGTGGCGGTGAACGTCTTGGTGGCGCTGCCGATCCGGAACCTGCCGCCCGGAGGCATGGGCCTCCTGGTGCCCCGCTCGGCCGTCCCGGCCCGCGCGACGGCATGGGTGCCCGGTGACGTCACCTCGGCGGCCACACCGACGGCGCCGGTGGCGTGGATCGCGTCCACCTGCTGCTGGAGCGGATCGGGCCGCCGCGGATTCGCCGCCGCCGACGGCCCGCTCGATGTGACGAGGAGGATCGTGGCCAGGCCGGTCAGGACGAACAGTCCACGCCGACGCCTTCGTAACACCTGCATGAGGGACCCCGTTTCCGCCCTCGGCCCGCGGCCCTTCAGCGCGCGGATCCGAAGGTCGCGCCCATCCCACCAGGGAAGAGGCGGCCGGCCCATCCTGCCTGCACCCGACGCGGGGATGCGCTGGCGTCAGGGCCGCCCCGGGGGTTATCCGGGTGAGCGACCTGGGGCCTGCCTCCCGGCCGCACCCGAACAGCCGGGTCAGCCGCCCTGGCCGGCGCTTCCGATCGGGCCGACCTTCACGGAGCCCGAGTCGGACCCGTCCGTGACGGGCAGCGAGCCCCGGCCCGGCCAGGCGAGGGTGACCGACTTCGTCTCGTTCGGCGGGGTCACGACCAGCCCCGTGATGCGGACGCCGGAGCCTCCCGTCTCATTGAGCGGGTAGTTGATGGCGAAGGCGATCGTCTTCCCGTCCTTGAGGACGTACGGATCGCCGGGCGCACCCGTTCGCGTCGCGGACAGTGATCCCGCGGCGGTCTTCAGGTCGACTCCCGCGAACCCGGAGATCACGCAGTCCCCACCGCTGCGGTTCTTCAGTTCCACGGCGACGGTGCCGTCGGGGTCGCCGTCGATGAAGTTGTCCTTCGCGGTGATCTCCAGCCCGTCGGTCGTGCACTTGGCGACCTTGCCGCTGCCGTCGGACCCGGCAGGGGCAGCGGTGTCCTTCCCACCGGGACTCGCCCCGGCGGACTCCTTCCCGCTGTCCGCCTCCGGACCGCCCGAGCCCGACCCACCACCGGTGGCCGACGCGGACGCCGCGGACGACGGGTCGGTCTGCCCCACGGCTGCGTCGTCGTTCTGGCAGGCCGTGAGCGACAGACCCGCGGCGACGACCAGGGCTGCGAAGGTGAGCTTGTGAGCGCGCATCGTTCGTCCTCAGTATCCGTTGACAGTGCCGGCCGCTCGGTACGAGACGTACGAGCGAGCGCTTCTGATCAACAAGAACGGTCTGGGACGGTGGTCCGTTGCGCCCAACCCGTGGCTACTACACCGTTGTTACACAGCTGTGGACGCCCACGTCAGCCCTGGCGCAACCCGGCCTGGAAGGCATCCCACGCGGCGGGGGCGAGGAGGAGGACGGGGCCGGCGGGGGACTTGGAGTCCCGTACGGCGACGGTGCCGGGGATGTTGCGGGCGACCTCGACGCATTCGCCGTTCGGCTCGCTGTGGCTGGACTTCGTGAAGCGGAAATCAGTCATTCGTTCATTCCTTTGGCGATGGCCTCGATGAACATCATCGAGTCGTACGGCGACAGGCTCGTGGCGCACGTACGCGCGAACAGTTCGGTGTAGGAAGCGCTCTCCTCCACGCCCTCAACCCAGTTGGTGGTACGTAGCCCGTCCATGTGCACGACGTCCATCGCGCCTTCCTCGGCGAACGTAAGGATATTGAAGGACCCACCGCCGCAGGAATGCACCCCCGCTCTGAAAGGGAGCACCTGAATGTCGATGGTGGGCTCGTCCGCCAGTTCGCGCAGCCGCTCCAACTGATGGCGCATGACCCGAGGGCCGCCGATCATCTGACGCAGCGCGGCTTCCCAGATCACCGCATGCACGCGGAGCGGAGTCGGACCACTGAGTCGGCGCTGGCGACGCAACCGGACATCGACGATGCGCTCGACCTCATCAATCTCATCGGGTGAAACGGCTGCGACTGCCAGAGCTCGCATGTACTCCGGGGTCTGGAAGAGCCCTGGAATCAAGGCGAGTTGCCAGGTTCGAACCTTGACGGCCACGTCCTCCATGGCGATGTACTCGCGCAGGTTCCCCGCAGTGAGCGAGGTGACCCACCAGCCCTTCGCCCTGCGCCGCTCCCGGTCGAGCTTCGCCAACCGTAGAAGGCCCTCAACCACTTGAGGGCTCTCGACGCCGTACAACCGGCACAGCGCGATGATGTCGGGGTCCCGAAACGGCACCCAGCCGCGCTCCATTTTGGCGACCTTCGCCGCCTGGGCGCTGAGGATGTCCGCAGCATGCGCCTGGTTCAGGCCGGCAGCTTCGCGAAACGCCAACAGCTGGCCGCCCAACTGCCGCGCCAGAACGGTAGAGACGCGATTTCCCAAGTCGGCCCGTGCCTTCGGCACCGTTCAACACCTCCCATGTCCGGAACAGTCTGCACCGATCGATCAGACGGCCACAATCACACTTGCGGGGATAATTATCTCCGAGAGATTGTGTGCGCCTCACCGAATCGCTACGTTCGGTACTCACCCGTTCACCCAGAGGATCAACGGGGGCGGAAGTGCACCGCTCTGCCCTGCGCAGACGCGGCATCGCCACCGCCCGCACGAGGAGGCGCGACCATGACCGCAGCCCAAGAATCCCCCGCACCCCAACCCGACCCCCACCCCCCACTCCACGAGGACCGCCTCGACTACACCCCCACCGCCCGCAGCGTCACCCTCTGCCGCCGACGCGCCGCGCGCCTCGTCGCCGAGTGGGGGCATCCCGAAAGCGCCGGTGAAGCCGCGCTGCTCGTCAGCGAGTTGGCGACCAACGCCCTGATGCACGGCTGCATGCGCGGGCGGCTCTTCCGGGTTCGGCTCGTCCTCACCACGGCCACCCTCCGGATCGAGGTCGGCGACCCCCGCGGGGAGCGGCTGCCGGGTCTGCGGGAAGCGGGCGCCGATGACTGTTACGGGCGCGGGCTGCTCATCGTCGACCGGATCGCCGACCGCTGGGGTGTCGAGCCGCAGACCGTCGGCAAGACCGTCTTCGCCGAACTCGCCCTGCGGCCCCTCCTCACCGGCCCACAACGAAGTTGAGAGCGCGCGGTGGACGCACGCCACGACGGCCCGGAAGGCGCCTGGGGCCATCACCCGAGAGCCGGCCCGCCCGGCCCGTGGGCCCGGACATGCCGATGGGCCCGCGCACCACACGGCGCGGGCCCATCTCACACACCTACGCCCAAGTGATCAGGCGCTTCGGCTGTTCCAGGATCGCGGCGACGTCCGCCAGGACCTTGGAGCCGAGCTCGCCGTCGACCAGGCGGTGGTCGAACGACAGGGCCAGCGTGGTGACCTGACGGGGCTTCACCTTGCCCTTGTGGACCCAGGGCTGCGGCTTGATCGCGCCGACCGCGAGGATCGCGGACTCGCCCGGGTTCAGGATCGGTGTTCCGGTGTCGACGCCGAAGACGCCGACATTGGTGATGGTCACCGTGCCGCCCGCCATCGCCGCGGGGGACGTCTTGCCCTCGCGGGCCGTGGAGACCAGCTCGCCCAAGGATGCGGCCAGTTGCGGCAGCGTCTGGTCCTGGGCGTCCTTGATGTTCGGGACGATCAGTCCGCGCGGGGTGGCGGCGGCGATGCCCAGGTTGACGTAGTGCTTCTGCACGATCTCCTGGTTCGCCTCGTCCCAGGCGGCGTTGACCCCGGGGTTCCGCTTGATCGCGACGAGGAGGGCCTTGGCGATGATCAGGAGCGGGTTGACCCGCACCCCGGCCATGTCCTTGTCCTCCTTGAGCTCCGCCACGAGCTTCATCGTGCGCGTCACGTCGACGGTCACGAACTCCGTGACGTGCGGCGCCGTGAACGCGCTGCCGACCATCGCCTGGGCGATGGCCTTCCGTACGCCCTTGACGGGGATACGCGTCTCGCGCGCACCCGACGCCACAGGGGCCGGCGCGACCGGAGCCGCGACCGGGACGGGGGGCTCGGCCTGCACCGGCGCGGGGGCGGGCGCGGGCGTCGCCGCCGCGTGCACGTCCTCGCGGGTGATGACGCCGCCGTCGCCGGTCGGGGTGACCGTCGCCAGGTCGATGCCCAGGTCCTTGGCGAGCTTGCGCACCGGCGGCTTGGCCAGCGGACGGGACTCGGCGGCCGCGGCGGGACCGTGGCCGTTCATCTCGACCTGGATCGCGGCGGATGCGGCCGCGGGAGCCGCCTCCGTGCCCTTGCGGGCGCGCCGCTTCGTGGAGGACTCGGCCACGCCGTAGCCCACCAGGACCGGCTGGCGGCCCTTGGGGGCCTCCTCCGGTTCGGGCGCGGACGGGGCGGGAACGGCCTCCGGAGCGGCCGGCGCCACCGGCGCCGCGTCGCCCGAACCCGGCGCCACGTCCACCGCGATGATCACCTGGCCGACGTCGACGGTCGTGCCCTCGGGGAAGCGCAGCTCGTGCACCACGCCGTCGAACGGGATGGGCAGCTCCACGGCCGCCTTCGCCGTCTCGACCTCGCAGACGACCTGGCCGTCGGTGACGGTGTCGCCCGGCTGGACGAACCACTTGAGGATCTCGGCCTCGGTCAGTCCCTCGCCCACGTCGGGCATCTTGAACTCACGGAAGCGAGCAGCGTTGGAAGTGTCGGTCATCGTTGTCACGTCCCAGTCCCTCAGTACGCCAGCGAGCGGTCGACGGCGTCGAGCACGCGGTCGAGACCCGGAAGGTACTCGTCCTCCAGCCGGGCCGGCGGATACGGGACGTGGTAGCCGCCGACCCTCAGCACGGGTGCCTCCAGGTGGTAGAAGCACCGCTCCGTGATGCGAGCGGCGATCTCCGCGCCGGAGCCGTAGAACACCGGCGCCTCGTGGACGACGACCAGCCGGCGGGTCTTCTCGACCGAGGCCTGGATGGCGTCGAAGTCGATCGGGGACATCGAGCGCAGGTCGACGACCTCGATCGACTTGCCCTCCTCCTGGGCGGCCGCGGCGGCCTCCAGGCAGACCTTCACCATCGGGCCGTACGCGACGAGCGTCAGGTCCGTGCCGGTGCGGGCGACGGACGCCCGGTGCAGCGGGCCGGGGATCGACTCGGTGTCGACCTCGCCCTTGTCCCAGTAACGGCGCTTCGGCTCGAAGAAGATGACCGGGTCGTCGCTCTGGACGGCCTGCTGCATCATCCAGTACGCGTCCGCGGCATTGGACGGCGAGACGACCTTCAGGCCCGCGACGTGCGCGAACAGCGCCTCGGGCGACTCGCTGTGGTGCTCGACGGCGCCGATGCCACCGCCGTACGGAATCCGTACGACGACGGGCAGCTTGATCTTGCCGAGCGAGCGGGCGTGCATCTTCGCGAGCTGCGTGACGATCTGGTCGTACGCGGGGAAGACGAAGCCGTCGAACTGGATCTCGACGACGGGGCGGTAGCCACGCAGCGCGAGGCCGATCGCCGTGCCGACGATCCCGGACTCGGCGAGCGGGGTGTCGATCACCCGGTCCTCGCCGAAGTCCTTCTGGAGGCCGTCGGTGATCCGGAAGACCCCGCCCAGCTTTCCGACGTCCTCACCCATGATGAGGACCTTGGGGTCGGTGTCGAGGGCCTTGCGCAGCGACTCGTTGAGCGCCTTCGCGATGGACATCTTTTCCATGGCCATGGCTAGTTGCCCTCCTCGGCGAACGATGCCTGGTAGGCGGCGAACTGGGCGCGCTCCTCGTCGACGAGAGGGCTCCCGTCGGCGTAGGCGTGGTCGAAGAGCGCCAGGGGCTCCGGGTCGGGCATGGCCCGTACCGCTTCACGCACCCGCTTGCCCAGGGTCTCGCTCTCCTCGTCGAGAGCGGTGAAGAACGCCTCGTCCGCGACGCCCTCGTTCTCAAGGTAGGTGCGCAGGCGGAGGATCGGGTCCTTGGCCTCCCAGGAGGCGCGCTCCTCGTCGGCCCGGTACTTCGTCGGGTCGTCGGAGGTGGTGTGCGCGCCCATCCGGTAGGTGAACGCCTCGACGAGGGTGGGTCCCTCACCGCGCCGGGCCCGCTCCAGGGCGGAGCGGGTGACGGCGAGGCACGCCAGGACGTCGTTGCCGTCGACCCGGACGCCGGGGAAGCCGAAGCCCTGGGCGCGCTGGTAGAGCGGCACCCGGGTCTGCTTCTCGGTCGGCTCCGAGATCGCCCACTGGTTGTTCTGGCAGAAGAACACGACGGGGGCGTTGTAGACCGCGGAGAAGGTGAACGCCTCCGCGACATCGCCCTGGCTGGAGGCGCCGTCGCCGAAGTACGCGATCACGGCCGAGTCCGCGCCGTCCTTGGCCACGCCCATGGCGTACCCGGTGGCGTGCAGGGTCTGCGAGCCGATGACGATCGTGTACAGGTGGAAGTTGTTGGTGTTCGGGTCCCAGCCGCCGTGGTTCACGCCGCGGAACATCCCGAGCAGATTGGTCGGGTCGACGCCGCGGCACCAGGCGACGCCGTGCTCCCGGTAGGTCGGGAAGACGTAGTCGTCGTCGCGCAGCGCCCGGCCGGAGCCGATCTGGGCGGCCTCCTGGCCCAGGAGCGAGGCCCACAGGCCCAGCTCGCCCTGCCGCTGCAGCGCGGTGGCCTCGGCGTCGAAGCGGCGGGTGAGGACCATGTCCCGGTACAGACCGCGCAGCTCGTCCGTGGTCAGGTCGATCGAATAGTCCGGGTGCTCCACCCGCTCGCCCTCGGGCGTCAGCAGCTGTACGAGCTCGGGTCCGGAACTCTGTGGCGTCCTCGCGGGCGTCTTCGCGGCGCTGGTCCGCTTGCTGCTGCGTCGCGGTTTACGCGCGGCAGCAGTGCTCTCCACGGTCACGTGCGTGCTCCTCCGTCGGTCCGGCCCCCGGGGTCTGCCGGGAGACCAGTGCGGCTCGCCTGTGTCCGTACCCGTGCACGGGGTGGGTGCCGCTCGGTCCGGGAACAGGCGTGACAGGTGCCCCGGCGAGCGCCCTGTCAAAGGCACGTTACCCAGTGCTTCGCATAACTGCGAAACCCTTCCTGACCTGCGATTTTGCTTGGATATCCAAGTAAATCGCGGAATTCGGGAACTCTCGCTGGTCACAGCA
The DNA here is from genome assembly GCF_004795105.1 of Streptomyces sp. A0642. Lineage (GTDB taxonomy): Bacteria > Actinomycetota > Actinomycetes > Streptomycetales > Streptomycetaceae > Streptomyces. The sequence goes on from NZ_SSBL01000005.1 coordinate 361,057, forward strand.
CTGGTAACAGCCTTGCAGGCCGCCGGAACAACGGCACGTTATCCCGCCGGACAGCGGCAGGGAAGGGGGGAGTGTGTGAGACTGCGTTTGTGCGCAAAGAAGGAAAAATCACTGTTTTTCTGTTGGACGACCATGAAGTCGTCCGGCGCGGTGTCCATGAGCTGCTCTCGTCCGAGGACGACATCGAAGTCGTCGGGGAGGCCGGTACGGCGGCGGACGCGCTGGTACGCATCCCCGCGACCCGGCCCGATGTGGCCGTCCTCGACGTACGGCTGCCGGATGGCAGCGGAGTGGAGGTCTGCCGCGAGATCCGCTCGCAGGACGAGTCGATCCACTGTCTGATGCTGACGTCGTACGCCGACGACGAGGCCCTTTTCGACGCGATCATGGCGGGCGCCTCCGGATATGTGCTGAAGGCGATCCGGGGCAATGAGCTGCTGAGCGCGGTACGGGATGTGGCGGCCGGGAAATCGCTGCTCGACCCGGTGGCAACGGCGCGGGTGCTGGAGCGGCTGCGCGACGGAAAGAAGGCGCGGGGGGACGACAAACTCGCGGGCCTCACGGATCAGGAGCGCAAGATCCTGGACCTGATCGGCGAGGGGCTGACGAACCGGGTGATCGGTGAGCGGCTCCATCTCGCCGAGAAGACGATCAAGAACTACGTCTCCAGCCTGCTTTCCAAGCTGGGCATGGAACGGCGCTCGCAGGCCGCCGCGTACGTGGCCCGGCTACAGGCGGAGAAGCGCTGAGGGGTACGTCCCCGAGGGCGGGACGGGGCCCGGGTTCGGGACTTTGGTCCCGGCCGACCCGGGGCCCCGGCCTCTTATCCCGCCCACACACGTGCCGGACAGTGGAGGGCATGTCCTCCGAGGAACTCCACGCGATCGACCTGCTCGGCCGGGTCCCCTACGGCCGGCTGGCGACGAGCATGCGCGCCCTCCCCATCCTGACGGTGGCCCGCCACATCGTGGCCGACGGCCGCGTCCTCCTGCGCATGCACAGCGGCCTCGGCTACCACGACGCCTGCGACGGCACGGTCGTGGCGTACGGAGCGGACAACTACAACGCCGCCACCTCGGCGGGAAGCCGCGACCTGTGGTCCGTGCAGTTCACCGGACCCGCGCGGATCGTCGAGCCGACGTGCGCCCAGCGCGAGCTGTTCGGCCCCGCCCCCGCCGAGGTCGACGGGCAGCCCTACGCGCCGGCGTACCTCCGGCTCGACCCGCACTTCGTCACTGTGCACACTCTGGACTTCCACGCAACTCCGCAAAGGTCGCAACACAGCGTGATCTAACATCTGCCGGGTGCCGCGCTCATCTGTAACCTTCCCGCCTGTTCCCCCGGTCGGCGAGGTGCTGCGCCGCTACCCCGGCGCAGGTGAACCGCTCACCTGCGAACCCGTCGACCAGGGCCTGCTCAACCATGGTTACCGGGTGTCCACCACCCGCGGCTCCTACTTCCTCAAACACCACCTGGACGACACCACGGGCGACCGCGCCACCATCGTCCGCCAGCACCGCGCCACCCAGCGGCTCCAGTCACTCGGCGTGCCCGTCGCACCGCCCGTCGTGGACGGCGACGGCGACACCGTGACCGAGATCGGCGGTCGCTGCTACGCCCTGCACCCCTGGGTCGACGGGCTGCACCGGGCGGGCGCCCAGCTCACCCTCGCCCAGTCGCTGCGTCTCGGGGCGCTGCTCGGAGCCGTACACACAGGTCTTGAACAGGTGATGGAGACCGGAGCGCCGGCAGGGGGGCGGTCCTGCCACGCGAGCCCCGACCCCGTCGACACGTTCACGCTGATCGACGAGCTGCTGCGCGCGGCGCGCGGCCGCCGGCCCCGCTCCGCCTTCGACGAACTGGCCGAGCACCGGCTCCTGGAGCGGCGCACCCTGCTGGAACAGCACGCGGACCGCCGCCCGCCCGCCCCGGACGGGCCGGCGACCGGCTGGGTGCACGGGGACTTCCACCCGCTGAACGTGCTCTACCGGGGCGCCGATCCGGTGGCGATCCTCGACTGGGACCGGCTGGGGGTGCAGCCGCGCGCGGAAGAGGCGGTGCGCGCCGCGGCGATCTTCTTCGTGCAGCCCTCCGGGGAACTGGAGCTGGCGAAGGTGCGGGCCTACGCGCGCGCCTACCGCCGGGCGGCCGGGGCGGGCGCCGCCGAACTGGCCGCGGCGGTCCACCGGGTGTGGTGGGAACGGCTCAACGACTTCTGGATACTGCACTGGCGCTACTGCCTGAACGACCGCAGGGCCGACCCGCAGTTCCCTGCGGTGTCAGCCCTGGCGGTCTGGTGGACCCGTGAGTACGAGGCGGTGCGCGACGCGTTCACGGGGTGAGACCGGTTACCGCGTGGTGCGCTACGGGGTGGTGCCGCCGTCGGCGCCCGCGGCGGCTCCGGCAGCGGCGTTCCCCGCCGTGGCTCCGGTGCCCGTGGTGGTTCCCGCGTCCGTCCCCGCGTCGGTGCCCGCGTCCGTACCGGCGTCGGTTCCCGCGTCCGTACCGGCGTCCGTGCCCGCGTCGGTGCCGGCGTCCGCGCCCTCGTCGGTGTTGCCCTCGCTCGTGTTGCCCTCGGTCGTCCCCTGCGTGTCCGTCTCCGTCGGCGTGGCCGAGGGGGACGGGTCGGCGGTCTCGCTCGGGGTGAACGACCGGGTGAACGACGGCTTCACCGGCGTCTCCTGCTGGTCACCGCTGGAGTTGCCCGGCTGCTCGGTGTCCGGTGCCGTCTCCTCGTCGGTCGGCGAAGCCGAAGTCTTCGTCGGAGAGGGGGAGGTGGAGGTCGAGGTCGCCGGGGACTTGGGCTTCTTGTCGTCGCCCTGCGTCGCGTTGACGGCGAAGGCCACACCCGCGCCGATCGCGATCAGCGCCAGGACGACGAACAGCCAGAGCTTGCCCTTGCCGCTGCCGCCCTGCCGGGTGCTGCCGCCGTCGTAGCCGCCGTCGTCCGGGTTCATCGGCGGGAGGATCGGGCCCTGCGAGGTGTCCCCGTGCTGCTGGTACCCCATCGCGCGGGTGGAGCCGGTCATGCCCCGGGGCGGGGTGCCGGGTCCGTCGTTCATCACGACCGGGCCGGTGTTCCACGTACCGGTGTGGCCGCCCTGCACCTGGAGCATCTGCAGGCTGTACTGCACCAGCCCGCGCATCTCCTCGGCGCTCTGGAACCGGTCGTCCGGGTCCTTCGCGAGCGAGCGCATGACGAGCCCGTCGAGCTCCGGCGGCACCGACCCGTTCGAGATCTCCGAGGGCGGGACCGGAATGTCCTGAACGTGCTGATACACCACGGAAAGCGGCGTCTCGCCGGTGAACGGGGGCCTCAGTGCGAGGAGTTCGTACAGCAGACAGCCGGTGGCGTACAGGTCGGACCGGTGGTCGACGGCCTTGCCCAGCGCCTGCTCGGGGGAGAGGTACTGCGGCGTGCCCATGACCATGCCGGTCTGGGTCATCGTCGACTGCGCGCCGTGCAGCGCACGGGCGATGCCGAAGTCCATCACCTTGACCGCACCGGAGTGGGTGATGATCACGTTCGCCGGCTTGATGTCGCGGTGCACGATCCCGTGCTGGTGCGAGTAGGCGAGCGCCTCCAGCACACCCGAGACGATGATCAACGCCTGCTCCGGAGGCGGGGCCTCGGCGTTGAGCAGCAGGTCGCGGATGGTGCGGCCCTCGACCAGCTCCATGACGATGTACGGAACGGTCTGGCCGTTCACGGTGTCCTCGCCGGAGTCGTACACCGCCACGACCGCATGGTGGTTGAGGCCGGCGACCGACTGCGCCTCGCGCGTGAACCGGGCCTTGGAGACCGGGTCCTCGGCAAGGTCCGAGCGCAGCAGTTTCACCGCGACGGTACGTCCCAGCCGGACGTCCTCGGCCGCGAAGACCTCGGCCATGCCGCCCCGGCCCAGGCGCCCGGTCAGCCGGTAGCGTCCGTCGCCGACGACACCGCCGACGCCCCAGGAGTCGGTGCCATCCGGAACTCCGCCGCCGTTTGCTTCGGGTTCGGGTGCCATCAGTCCTCGCCGTCGTTTCTGTCCGCGCGTCCGCGGGTTCTCACGGTGTCTTGCTGCATTGCCACGTCACGCTACAGCCTTCGTGGGACACACCGGTTTCGAGAGGGACGGGTCATCCAACCGGCTGGCGCGCCGCCCGCGCAAATTCCATGCGGTTCCTGTAACGCTTCCGAGACGCTTCTTGTGCGTAGGGTCACGGAACGGGCACCTGGCTTGACGTGTCGTACCCCTCGGGCAGACTTGGCCAGTAATACGGATCTTCGCGCGGTCGCGCGCCCTAGGGGGAAGCAAGTCATGAGCCAGGACGGCGCACACGGTGCCCAGGGTCGCTACGCGGGCGGTTCGGTCGCCGGCGGCCGCTACCAGCTGCGCGACCTGCTGGGCGAAGGCGGGATGGCCTCCGTATACCTGGCTTACGACTCCGCCCTCGACCGGCAGGTCGCGATCAAGACGCTCCACACGGAGCTCGGCCGCGAGCAGTCGTTCCGCGAGCGGTTCCGCCGCGAGGCCCAGGCCGTCGCCAAGCTGCAGCACACCAACATCGTCTCCGTCTTCGACACCGGCGAGGACGAACTCGGCGGTGCGCTGATGCCCTACATCGTCATGGAGTACGTCGAGGGCCAGCCGCTCGGCTCCGTCCTCCAGGCGGACATCCGCACCTACGGCGCGATGCCCGCCGACAAGGCGCTCAAGGTCACGGCCGACGTGCTGGCCGCACTGGACACCAGCCACGAGATGGGCCTGGTCCACCGCGACATCAAGCCCGGCAACGTGATGGTGACCAAGCGCGGCGTCGTGAAGGTCATGGACTTCGGCATCGCCCGCGCCATGCAGTCGGGCGTCACGTCGATGACGCAGACCGGCATGGTCGTCGGCACCCCGCAGTACCTCTCCCCCGAACAGGCCCTGGGCCGCGGGGTGGACGCCCGCTCCGACCTGTACTCGGTCGGGATCATGCTGTTCCAGCTGCTGACCGGCCGCATCCCCTTCGACGCGGACTCCCCCCTCGCCATCGCGTACGCGCATGTGCAGGAGGAGCCGGTCGCTCCGTCCACCATCAACCGGTCGGTCACCCCGGCGATGGACGCCCTCGTCGCCCGCGCCCTGAAGAAGAATCCGAACGAGCGCTTCCCGAGCGCCGCCGCGATGCAGGACGAGATCGCGCGCGTGCTGAGCGCGGGCGGCCAGAGCGGCGCCCCCGTGATCGTGAGCGGTGCGGGCGCCCCGGCGAACAGCGGCTCGGGTGTCGGTTCGGCGGTCTTCCCGCCGGTCGACCAGTCCACCTCCGCCCCGCAGAACGTGCAGACGCCGTACCAGCCCGGCCCCTACCAGTCGCAGCAGCAGCCCGGCCCCTACGGCGCGCCCACCCCGGCGCCGAGCTACGGCTATCCGCAGTCGGCCCCGGCGTACCAGACGCCGGCGGCGATGTCGCCGATGCAGCAGCAGACCCCGCCGCCGTACTCGCTCTCCCCGCAGACGCACGCTCCGTCCCCGGGCGGCGGCTCCAAGCGGAACATGCCGGTCGTCGTGGGCTCGATCGTGGTCGCGCTGATCGCGATCGGCGGCCTGATCACGGCGCTCGCGCTGAATGACGACGACCCGGGCAAGGGCGGCAGCGAGGCCACGTCGAGCGAGTCCCCCTCCGGTGACCACAAGGACCCGGAGCGGAACCGGACGATAGACACCGATAAGTGCACGGACGCCACCGAGGACGACGACGATCCGAACAAGGTCGACGCCCCGAGCTTCCTCTACAAGGACATCCTGTCGGTGCGCGCCTGCGCGGACGCCGCGGGCTGGACCATCAAGCAGATCAAGGTCCCGGGCAACGCCTACGCGGAGGACCAGGTCATCGACCAGTTCCCCACGGCCGGGACGGCAGTGCCGGAGACGGGCGCCCACTTCGAGCTGCGCATCGCTACGGGTGACCCGGCTTAGGGGCTTCCCTGCGGGGGCGGTGCCCCGGCATCCCCGTGGCGGTCCCCCGGCATCCCTGCGGGGGTGTTCCTCCGGCTTCCCTGGGTCCGGGGCGCCCCGGCGTCGGCTCAGGCACGCGGCCTCTGCCCGTGCGTCGGCTCAGGCACGCCGCCCTCGCCCCGACGTCCCCGCGCCATCCGTCCGGATGACCTGAGATGCCGGACATACCGTCACATGTGACGCTGACGTCATGGCTTCAGGACACCTCGCCTCAGGGCCCTCAAGGTGCGTGGCCTGCCTGGCGTTGACGGCAGCCGCAGCACTGGGGGCCATGGCCGCCGGTGACGCGCAGGCGGCCGGCGAGGCGCAGCCGGCGGGCCGGCTCGCGGCCGTCCGGGGGCCGGCGAAACCCGGGGCGTCCGCGACACCCGGGGCGCCGCTCCCGTCCGGTTCGCCGTCCGCGCCCGCGCCCGTGCGCTCGACGGCGTCCGCTTCCCCTTCCGCCTCGCGCTCCGGCGTGCCCGCCGGCCCGTCGGCCACGCCCGCGCGCCCGGCGTCGCCGCACCCCGCCTCGCTCCCGCCCGCGCACCCCGCGCTGCCCGCCCCCGCGGCGTCCTCGTCCGACGCCTCCGCGACAGCCTCACCGAGCGCCGGATCACCGCGCCCCGACGACACGCGGTCGCCGCTGGCCGGGCGGCCCGCCGGTGAGGGGCGGCCCCGGCCCGGACGGACCATGACCTCGAAGGAGCTCGCCCGGGCCGACGCGCTCGACGAGGCCGCCGAGGAGGCGGAGGAGACGCCGCCCGCCGCCCTACCGGTCGTCACTCCCACCGCTCAGGCGTCCCCCGGAGCCGGACGGATGTCGCAGCAGGCTCTTGAGGGACCGGCCGTCGAGCAGGTCCAGCAGGTGTCGCTGGGCGCGGGAATCGCCCTGGTGGGACTGGGTCTCGGCTTCCTCGCCTTCCGCATGCGCCGCTCCGGCTGAGCGCCGCGGCACGGGTCGGGCACGACTTGCGCTCAGCAACATACTCGGTATACATACTCAGTATGTCGATCCGTCACGGGCTCCTGGCCCTCCTGGAACGGGGGCCTCGGTACGGCTCCCAACTGCGTACCGAGTTCGAGTCGCGTACCGGCTCCACCTGGCCGCTGAACGTCGGGCAGGTGTACACGACGCTGAGCAGACTCGAACGCGACGGCCTGGTCGTCCAGGACGGCGAGGACGATCAGGGGCACGCGCTCTACTCGATCAGCGACGACGGACGGACCGAACTGCGGGCCTGGTTCGAGACGCCCGTCGATCGCAGCAGTCCGCCCCGCGACGAGCTGGCCATCAAGCTCGCCATGGCCGTCGGCGCCCCGGGCGTCGACATCCGGGCCGTGATCCAGTCCCAGCGCCACCACACGGTCAAGGCGATGCAGGACTACACCCGGCTCAAGGCACAGGCCCTCAGCGACGTCCCCGCCAACCGCGACGAGGTCGCCTGGCTGCTCGTACTGGAGCAGTTGATCTTCCAGGCCGAGGCCGAGGCCCGCTGGCTGGACCACTGCGAGTCCCGGCTGGTCCGCCTCGCCGAGGCCGCCGCCACGGAGCCGGAGCCCAGCACGTCCCCGCGCACCGCGTCCCGGCCCCGCGCCCGCCGCTGAGCCGGCGTCCCACCCCGCTCCACCCGGGCCCGGCCGACCGCCGGGCGCCGACCACAGACCTGTTCCGAGGGGGAACCCACCGTCATGTCCTCGAACGTCCCGTCCCCGGCCGCACCACCCCTGTCGGTGGACGCGCCCGTGCTGGAACTGCGCGACCTGACCCGCACGCACGGCACCGGCATCGCCGAGGTGCACGCCCTGCGCGGCATCAACCTCGCGGTGCACCCCGGTGAGCTCGTCGCCGTCATGGGCCCCTCCGGCTCCGGCAAGTCCACCCTGCTGACCCTCGCCGGCGGCCTCGACACCGCGACCGGCGGCCAGGTCGTCATCGAGGGCCAGGACATCTCCACGCTCGGCCGCAAGGGCATAGCCGCTCTGCGCCGCCGCAGCGTCGGCTACGTCTTCCAGGACTACAACCTGATCCCCGCCCTGACCGCCGCCGAGAACATCGCCCTGCCGCGCGAACTCGACGGTGTCTCGGTCCGCAAGGCACGCAAGGAGGCCCGGACCGCCCTGGAGGAGATGAACCTCCTGGACGTCGCCGACCGCTTCCCGGACGAGATGTCCGGCGGCCAGCAGCAGCGCGTCGCGATCGCCCGCGCACTCGTGGGGGACCGGCGTCTCGTGCTCGCCGACGAACCGACCGGGGCCCTCGACTCCGAGACCGGCGAAGCCGTCCTGGCCCTGCTCCGCCACCGCTGCGACCAGGGCGCCGCCGGGGTGATGGTGACGCACGAACCCCGGTACGCCGCCTGGGCGGACCGGGTCGTCTTCCTGCGGGACGGCTCGATCGTCGACCAGACCCTGGCCGTCGGGGCCGACTCGCTGCTGGCCGCCGGGAGCGCCGAGTGAGCCCGTTCACGGGGTGGCGTGCCGCCCTCCGGATAGCCCGCCGCGACGCCATGCGGGCGAAGGGCCGCAGCGCCCTCGTCGTCGCGATGATCGCCCTGCCGGTGCTCGGGGTGACGGCCGCGGACGTCACGTACCGCAGTGTGTCCTCGTCCGAGACCGAGCGGCTGACGGCCGAAATGGGCTCGGCCGACGCGCTGTTCAGCGACCCGGGCCTGGGACCGCTGCAGCAGATGCCCGACGGGAACCAGTACGACATGGTCGGTGAGACGCCTCCCCAGGGAGAGGTTCCGCCGGTCGACATGCGCACGGCCTTCCCCAAGGGCGCCCGGGCGATCACCATCCGGTCCGTGCCCGCGAGCGTCACGACCGCGTACGGGCTCGCCAACACCGACATCGTGGAGTTCCCCACCTCGGACCCGATGGCCCGCGGCAAGGTCGACCTGATCGAGGGCGAGTTCCCGCGCGGCAGCGGTGAGATGGCGGCCACCAAGCCGTTCCTCGAGTCGTCCGGGCTGCACGTCGGCTCCCGTACCACCGTGAAGAGCGCCGACCGGACCTACACCATCACCGGCGTCGTCGAGCTGCCCGACGACCTGAAGGCGCACAAGCTCTACGCCGACCCGGGTGCCGTCATCGCCCCGTGGCAGGCGGCCGCCGCCCGCGACAAGAAGGTGCTGCCGCCCAACACCGGCTCGCCCGAGTGGCTGGTCAAGGGGCCCGGCCGGGCGGGAGTCGACTGGGACGACGTCCTCGCCGCCAACAAGGCCGGCGCCCTCGTCCTGTCCCGTCAGGTGGTCCTGGACCCGCCGCCCGACTCCGAGGTCCCGCTGGCACAGAAGGTGAACAGTTACGACACGAGCGGCTCCGGCGAGGCCAGTGCGGCCCTCGTCACCGTCGTCGCCATGGCCCTCCTGGAGATCGTCCTGCTCGCAGGACCGGCCTTCGCCGTCGGTGCCCGCCGCTCGCGCCGTCAGCTCGGACTCGTCGGCACCTGCGGCGGCGACCGGCGCCACGTACGCGCCGTGGTGCTCTCCGGCGGGCTGGTGCTGGGCGCCATCGGAGCGGTGACCGGCGTCGCTGCCGGGCTGCTGCTCACCGTGGCCACCCGCCCGCTGATCGAGGACTGGGCCGGGCAGCGCTTCGGCTCTCTGGTCGTGAAACCGGCGGAACTCCTCGTCATCGCCGCGCTCGGTCTGGTCACCGGGCTGCTGGCGGCGCTCGCTCCGGCGATCGTGGCCGCCCGGCAGTCCGTACTGGAATCGCTCACCGGCCGGCGCGGGGTGCGCCGCAGCTCCCGCGTCCTTCCCACCGTGGGCTCCTGTGCCCTGGCCCTCGGCGTCGCCGTCGCCGTCTACGGAGGCACCAGCGGCAACTCCACCTGGGTCGCCGGCGGCTCCGTCGTCGCGGAACTGGGGCTGCTCGCCTGCATTCCCGTGATCGTCGGCCTGCTGGGCCGGCTCGGCCGCCGGCTGCCGCTCTCACCGCGGATGGCGCTGCGCGACGCCGCCCGCAACCGGGGCCGCACCGCTCCGGCGGTCGCCGCCGTGATGGCGGCCGTCGCGGGGTCGGTGGCCATCGCGACGTACATGTCGAGCACTCTGGCCGAGTCCGACTACGACTACATGCCCATGCTGACCGAGGGCACGATGGTCCTGTCGGCCATGGACGCCAAGTCGGCCGAGCAGCTCCCGCTCGCCCGGACGTCCGTCGAGCGGAACATGGCGGTGACCGGCGCTCCCGCCGACTTCTCCCGGGTCTGGGCGGGCAGCGACTGCAACGTCTACTACGAGGAGGAGAACGGCTGCGGCAGCATCGAGCTGGTCAAGCCCACCGGGGCCGGCCACACCTGCCCGCTCAAGGCCAAGGGCGCCAAGAAGCTCGCCGCACGCCTCTCCGCGGAGGAGCACCGGAAGATGATGCGCACCCCCGAGTGCATGGACGAGTACCTCTCCTCGGGCAGCTTCAGCTCCGAGGCGAACAACATGGTGGTGGGCGGCCCGGACCTGCTCCGCACCTACGCGAAGCTCGACGACCCGGCGGCCGCTGCGGCGCTGAAGGCCGGCACCCCCGTCCTGCTGAACCGGGCGTACGCGAAGAACGGTGAGATCACGCTCAAGGTCGTCCACCGGTACAGCGCCAAGGACGAGAAGAACCGCAAGCTGCACCCCGGCCCCGCCCGCACGGCCACGGAACGGCTGAAGGTGTACGTCGCGGATGCCGAGTACGCCGCCACCCCCGGCCTCCGCATGGTCATGCCGCAGCGGACCGCCGAGCGGCTCGGCCTGCACACCGAGGCGGCCGGCAGTGTGTACGCCGTGCCGCACCTGCCCAAGGACGCCGAGGAGCAGCGCGTCTCGGCCGCCATCGATCAGGCCGGCGGGGGGCTCTGGCTCCAGACCGAATCCCGTCAGGGCGACCGGGAGAACACGGTCTTGCTGATCCTCACCCTGTTCGCCGGTGTGGTGACCCTGGGTGCGGCTGCCATCACCACCGGCCTCGCCAAGGCCGACGCGGAGGCCGACCTCACCACACTGAGCGCGGTCGGGGCGCCCCCGCGCGTCCGTCGGACGCTCTCGGGCTTCCAGTGCGTGGTGGTCGCGCTCACCGGGGTGCTCCTGGGGACGGCGGCGGGCCTGGTGCCGGCGGTGGCCCTGCGCCTGGTCGACCTGCGCCACGCGATGGAGGCCATGCGGGAGGAACCCATGGAGTCCGCCTTCACTCCGATCGTGCTGCCCTGGGCGACGATCGGGCTGCTGGCCGTGGTCGTTCCGCTGCTGGCCGGGGTCCTGGCGGCGGGGCTCACCCGCTCCCGGCTGACACTCGCCCGGCGCGCCGGGTGAACCGGCGGCCCGCCGCGACGGCCGCCTGACCGGCGGCTTCCGCGCACATTCCGTGCCCCCGGAAACGGTGGATCATCCGTTTCCGGGGGCACCACAGTGTTGTACGGCCCGTGTGCGAGACAATGGGCGACATGGAGATGCCGAGGAATGAACGGTCGCAGGAGCACCCCCAAGTCCTCGTGGTGGGGCAGGACGGAATGGCGATCGGCGGCGGTGGCACTGACGACGAGTCGCGTGAGGTCCCGGTGACGGAGATGGTCGAACAGCCCGCGAAGGTCATGCGCATCGGCAGCATGATCAAGCAACTCCTGGAGGAGGTCAGGGCGGCTCCTCTCGACGAGGCGAGCCGAGTGCGCCTGAAGGAGATCCACGCCAGTTCGGTCAAGGAGCTGGAGGACGGCCTCGCGCCGGAGCTGGTGGAGGAACTGGAGCGGCTTTCCCTGCCGTTCACCGAGGAGTCGATTCCCTCGGAGGCGGAACTCCGGATCGCGCAGGCTCAGTTGGTCGGCTGGCTGGAGGGCCTTTTCCACGGCATCCAGACGGCGTTGTTCGCCCAGCAGATGGCGGCCCGGGCGCAGCTGGAGCAGATGCGCCGCGCGCTGCCTCCCGGCAGTGGTCACGAGGAGGAGGACGGCCCCGCGGACCCGCACGGGGCGATCCGCTCCGGCCCGTACCTGTAGTCCTGGCTGTCGCGCGGCTGTCGTCCGGGTTGTCGCGCGGCTGCCACCCCGTTGTCGTCCTGGCCGTGGCCCGGCTGCAGTCCGGTCGTAGCCCGCTTGTCGACTGGCCGTGGCCCAGCTGCAGTCCGGGTCGCGGCCCGGCTTTCATCGGGTTGTCGACGCGGCTGTCGTCCTGGCCGTAGTCCCGGCCAGATCCGTATCTACCGCTTTCACCTCTGCCGTTTCACCCGAAGGGCCCGCCACGCTTGCTCGTGGCGGGCCCTTCCTGCTCTCAGCCTCCCCCAGGGCTCGGGTCCAGGGCTCAGGTCGTCGCGGTTGTCTGAAGGAGCACCTTGCCTACGTGGGTGCTGGACTCCATCACCCGGTGGGCCTCCGCGGCGTCCCGCATCGGCAGGGTGCGGTCCACGACCGGCCGGACGACGCCGTCGGCGATCAGGGGCCAGACGTGTTCGCGTACGGCGGCGACGATCGCGGCCTTCTCGGCGAGCGGGCGCCCGCGCAGCGACGTCGCCGTGACGGCGGCCCGCTTGTTCAGCAGGGTGCCGAGATTCAGCTCGCCCTTGGCTCCGCCCTGGAGACCGATGATCGCGAGCCGCCCGTTGGCGGCGAGTGCCTGCACGTTGCGGTCCAGGTACTTCGCGCCGACGATGTCGAGGATGACGTCCGCGCCCGCGCCGTCCGTCGCCTTGCGGATCTCCTCGACGAAGTCCTGCTCCCGGTAGTCGATCAGGATGTCGGCGCCCAGCTCGGCACAGCGCGCGAGCTTTTCGGGACCGCCGGCGGTCACGGCGACCCGGGCGCCGACCGCCTTGGCGAGCTGGATCGCCATCGTGCCGATGCCGCTGGAGCCGCCATGGATCAACAGAGTCTCGGCGGGGCGCAGATGCGCCACCATGAACACGTTGGACCAGACGGTGGACGTCACTTCGGGCAGCGCTGCGGCCAGGATGAGGTCGAGCCCGTCCGGTACGGGGAGCAACTGCCCTGCGGGGACGACGACCTTCTCCGCATAGCCGCCGCCCGCGAGGAGCGCGCACACCTCGTCGCCGACCGACCAGCCGACGACGCCGGGGCCCAGGGCCGAAATCCGGCCCGCACACTCCAGGCCGGGGTAGGCGGACGCGCCGGGCGGCGGGTTGTAGAAGCCCTGCCGCTGGAGCACATCGGCCCGGTTGACCGCGCTGGACACCACCTCGACGAGGACCTCGCCCTCGCCGGGTACGGGGTCGGGCACCTCGGCCCACACGAGCGCCTCGGGGCCACCGGGTTCGGGGATCGTGATCGCATACATGGCCGCGAGGCTACTCCGTGGCGCCGTTCCGGCGGCGAACCAGCGCCGCCCGGCCCCCGTCGTCCGCAAAGGCGCGACCCGGCCGCCGGGCCCGGGCGGTGGGGCGGTGGGGCGGTCCGGCCGCCGGTGTCGGCGGTGGCGCGGTGTGGCCCCCGGGCGTCCGCGGCGGTGCGGTCCGGCCGTCCACGCGTCCGCGATGGAGCGGTCCCGCCGCCGAGGCGTGATGCGGACCGCCGACCGTCCCCGCCGTATCGCGGCAGACCGGCCCGTCCCGGGCCGGGCGCCCGGAGGGTCGCTCGCTCAGCCGCGCGGGGCGGCTTGCGGCGGGTGGTTCAGGGGCGGTTCGTTGGAGGCGCGCACGATCGTGATCAGCCGGTCCGTCAGCTGCAGCGGACTGGCCGCCGGATCGTCGTACCCCAGAAGCCGGTGCCCCCGCAGGACGCTGACCACGAGGTCATCCGTCTCCCGGACGCCCCTGCCCACCTCGGCCTTTATCACCGGCCGTTCGACCAGGTCGAGCCCGCTGCCCTGCTGGATCAGGTCCTCCATCACCGTGCCCGCGCTGGGGCTGAGCACGGACAGGCCGAGCAGCCGACCCGCCGCACTGGCGCTCGTGATCACGGCGTCGGCACCGGACTGCCTCAGCAGCGGAGCGTTCTCCTCCTCGCGCACCGCCGCCACGATCTTCGCGCCGCGATTGAGCTGACGCGCGGTCAGTGCGACGAGCACCGCCGTGTCGTCGCGCTGAGTGGCGATGATGATCTGGCGCGCCTTCGGCAGCTCGGCCCGCAGCAGCACATCGCTGCGCGTCGCGTCCCCGAGCACTCCGGTGAAGCCCTCCGCGTTGGCGATCTCTATCACCTTGGACGCCGGGTCGACGATGACGATCTGTTCCTTCCGCAGCCCGGTGGCACAGAGGGTCTGGATGGCGGAACGGCCCTTCGTGCCGAAGCCGACGACGATGGTGTGGTCACGCAAGTTGGTTCTCCAACGCTTCAGCCGGAAGTCCTCGCGGGTCCGTTCGGTGAGGACCTCAAGGGTGGTGCCGACCAGGATGATGAGGAAGAGCACGCGCAACGGTGTCACGAGCAGCACGTTCACGAGCCGGGCGCCGTCGGCGTACGGGGTGATGTCGCCGTATCCGGTGGTCGAGAGGGTGACCGTCGCGTAGTACACCGCGTCCAGGAGGTCGACCTTGTCGTCGGCCGCGTCGTGGTAGCCGTCACGGTCGAGCCACACGATCAACACCGTGACGGCGAGGACCATCAGAGCCATCAGCAGCCGCTTGGCGACCTGACGCGCCGGCCCGTCGACGACCCGGCGCGGAAGCATCACCCGGGTGGGGACGACATGTTCGTCGGCGCGCCTGGCCATCGCGTCATGGCCGGGAAGTTTCACGTGAAACACCCTTCAGTCCACGGCGTCGCCGGGGCCCACGGTAGATCGAGGATCTCCACCTCGGTGCCGGACCGTACCCCGCCCGGCTCCACAACAGCCAGCCCGTCCGCCGCAGCGACACCGCGCAGCATGGCGGGACCGTTGTAATGCAGGGGTACGACGTACTCCGTCCCCCCGCCGGTTCCGGTTGCGTCCCGGTGAGTTGCGGACGCGGGACCCCGTCCGGGGGCACCGGACGCCCGATGGACCACGGGGACGAGACGGGTGTCGTGCGGGTGGCCGTGTACGTCGTCGCGTACCGGCACGCGGTAGGGAGCCTCGGCGGGCCGGCCTGCCAGCCCTCGGAGCAACGGCTCGGCCAGGGTGAGCAGCCCGGACACGGCGGCCAGGGGGTTGCCGGGCAGCCCCACGACATACGGGCCTCGGTCAGCGAGCCGGGCCAGCAGCATCGGGTGGCCGGGGCGCACGGCGACTCCGTCGACGAGCAGCTCGGCACCGATCCGGGCCAGAACGGGGTGCACATGGTCGACGGGTCCTGCGGCGGTGCCGCCGGTGGTGACGATCAGGTCGGCCTCGGAGCCGGTGAGGGCCTGCCGCAGGGCCTCCGCGTCGTCGCCGAGGCGGCGTGGTGCCGAGACGTCGGCACCCAGCGCACGCAGCCAGGGGCCGATCATCGGACCCAGAGCGTCCCGGATCAGCCCGTCGCGCGGCAGCCCGGCCGGAAGGAGTTCGTCGCCGAGGACGAGGACGTCGACGCGCGGCCGGGGGCGCGCCGGCAGCTCGTCGTACCCGGCTGCCGCGGCCAGTCCGAGGACGGCGGGCGTCACGAGGGCCCCGGCGGGCAGCAGTTCGTCGCCCGAACGGCACTCCTGTCCGCGCGGCCTGATGTCCTGTCCGGGATCCACCTGGCGCTGCGCGTGCAGCAGCCCCTTGGCCTCGTCGGCGTAGGCGTGTTCGCTGCGGATGACCGCGGTCACGTCCGCCGGGATACGGGCGCCTGTGGCGATGCGGAGGGCTTCGCCGTCGGGGAGCGGGGCGGGGGCGGCATGGCCGGCGAGGATCCCCTCGCTGTCCCGGATGGTCCATGGTCCCGGCCCCGCGACCGCCCACCCGTCCATGGCGGAGGTGTCGAAGGAGGGAAGGTCGGTGAGCGCGGCCAGCGGCTCGGCGAGCACCTGCCCGAGCGCCTGGTCGAGAGGAAGCCGCACGGTACGGGAAGGAACCGCACGGCCGGCCCTGGCGGCGACCGCACGGGCCTCGCGCCACGCGAGCGCGCGGCCGTGCGCCCGGCCGTGCGGCGCGGGGGAGCCAGGGTGGGGGGGGTGGGAGTCGGCGGGAGAGCCGGGAGTGGTGCGGTGGGCGTCAGCGGTGGGGTTTCGGTCGCACGGGTAGGCGACCGGATCGGCGCCGGCCGGATCGGCGCCGGCCGGGTCCATGGCCCCGGGGCGGTGAGGGGACCGGCCGGAGGCCCGGGATCCGGGGTCCGGCGTTCTCCCTGCGTCCGCCCCCTGCGGTGCCTGGGGGCCGACCAGTGCGAGCGCCTGCGCCACCGCCCGCTCCTCGTCGGCTTCGGCCTCGGCAGCGCTGAGGCGCCCGGGCGCCCGGGCGGGTTCCGGAGCTGCTCGCCGGGTCCTCCCCGCCGCGCCGCCCGTCTCGGGTGCCCACCGGTGCTCCGGGGCCGGACGCAGCCGGTCCGACGCGGGTGGCGACAGCGGCCGGTCCGGCGCGGCCGGCCCTTCGCCGTTGCCGCTGGGGCCCGTCATGGCGTCTCGGTCTCGTCCGCCCACCGGAGGGCGAGCGCGGCGGCCTTCCGGGCGGCCTCGGCGACTGCCTCCGGACCGCCCCCGTCACCGCTCGCCTTCGCCGCCGCGTAGCCGACCAGGAAAGTCGTCAGGGGTGCGGCGGGCCGGGCGACGCCATGGGCGGCATCACGGGCGAGATCGAGCAGGACGCCGGTGTCGACGTCGAGTTCGATGCCCAGTTCGTTCTTGACTGCGGTGATCCATTCGTCCAGCACGGTCCCATGCTCCCTGATCCGGGCCCGGGCCGAAGCGATGTCCTCCCAGGTGTCGCAGTCGAACGACGCGAGCGGGTCCGCCGCCACCCTGGAAAGCCTCAGTTCCTGGGTGAGCAGCCGCAGGGGCAACCCCGCCAGACCGCCGTGTTCGGTGGCGAGGAGCCCCAGTTCGCGGCGCAGCGGCTCCGCGCGGTAGACGGCGACCAGCGGCTGGTCCCGGCCGTCCGGGTCGGTGCAGACAGCGCCCTCGGCGTCCCCCTGCCCGGCGGCTTCCAGCAACGCGCCCACCGTGTCGGCGCCCAGGAACGGCAGATCGGCGGAGAGCACGAGTACGCGCTCCGCCGCCGTGTGCCGCACCCCCGCACCGAGCGCGGCCAACGGGCCGCCGCCCTGAGGCTCTTCGCGCGTCCACGTCACCGCGCGCTCGGTGGGCCGCCGTCCTCCCACCACCACGGTGGTCGCGGCACCGGTGCAGGCGCCGAGGACCCGGTCGAGCAGCGCGCGGCCGCCGACCCGGAGCCCCGGCTTGTCGGCACCGCCGAGCCGCTTGGCGGCCCCTCCGGCGAGAACGATGGCGTCATACGCGGTCATGCCCCGAGTATGCGGGCCCGCCGTCCGACGGATCGCCCGCGTCCACGTTCCGGTGGATCAACGCGGAACGCGGATTCCCCCCGCCCACGTCCCGGTGGCTCAACACGGAACGGAACGGGGGACACCCGCCTACAGCGTCCGGAGCAGCACCGCCGGCTGTTCCACACAGTCGGCCACGTACCGCAGGAAACCTCCCGCCGTTCCCCCGTCGCAGACCCTGTGGTCGAAGGTCAGCGAGAGCTGCACGACCCGGCGCACGGCCAGTTCGCCCTCGTGCACCCACGGCTTGGGGACGATCCGGCCGACCCCGAGCATCGCCGCTTCCGGGTGGTTGACGATCGGCGTCGACCCGTCGACGCCGAACACCCCGTAGTTGTTGAGCGTGAACGTGCCACCGGTCAGCTCTGCCGGAGTCAGCGTCCCGGTCCTCGCCGCCTCGGTCAGCCGGGCGATCTCCGCCCCGATCGACTCGGCGTTGCGCGTGTGCGCGTCCCGGACCACGGGAACGACCAGACCGCGCTCGGTCTGGGCCGCGAACCCGAGATGGACCTCCGGCAGCCGCACGATCTCGCGCGCCTCCATGTCCACCGTGGAGTTCAGTTCGGGGTACCGGGCCAGCGCCGCCGTGCAGATGCGGGCGAGGAGCGCGAGCACCGACACCTTCGGGCCCGCACCGGGACCGCCGGCGCCGTTCATCGCCGCCCTGGCCGCCATCAGCTCGGTGGCATCGGCGTCCACCCAGCACGTGGCGTCGGGGATCTCACGCCGGCTGCGCGCCAGCTTGTCGGCGACCGCGCCCCGTACACCGCGCAAGGGAATCCGCTCCGCACCGGGAGCATTCGCGGACCGCCCCCCTGGCGTCGCACCGGGAGCGGCAGAAGCGGCCGAAGGGGCAGGAGCGGCCGAAGGGGCGGAGCCGACGACAGCAGGCGGAGATGTAGCCGCCCGGATGGCGGACTCCACATCGGCCCGCAGAATCAATCCGTCGGGCCCCGATCCCGCGAGCTGCCGCAGATCGAGGCCGTGCTGCCGCGCCAGCTTGCGCACCAGCGGAGAGACGACGGCGACCGGCCCCCGTACACCGTCCGCCACTCGTGCGGAGACCGCGGTCTCCGCCGGCGCGCCGACGACAGGGGACGCGGCGACAGGAGCACCGGCGGCTGCGGCGGAAGCCGACAGGCCTTCGGGCCGGACGCGGCGGCGTCGCACCGGCGGCGCCCCCGTCCCGTACCCCACCAGCACGTTCCCCGACCCGGACGGCTCCGCGCCGACGTCCGCCGCACCGGAGCCCGGCCCACCCGTTCCCGGCTCCGAAGGCTCCGCGGTCCCGACCGCAACCGTCAGCAGCGGGGCGCCGACGGGAAGTTCCGTTCCCTCCTCGCCGAACCGGGCGGTCACCACACCCCCGTACGGGCACGGCACCTCCACCATCGCCTTGGCCGTCTCGACCTCGACGACCGGCTGATCGATCGCGACGACGTCGCCGATCTCCACCAGCCAGCGCACGATCTCCGCCTCGGTCAGGCCCTCGCCGAGATCGGGAAGCTTGAATTCGAGCACCTGCGCCATCAGTTCTCCGCCTCCCACTGCAGTCGCGCGACGGCGTCCAGCACCCGGTCGACGCCCGGCAGGTGGTGGCGCTCCTGCATCGGCGGCGGATACGGAATGTCGAAGCCGGCGACTCGCAGCACCGGCGCCTCCAGGTGGTGGAAGCAGCGCTCGGTGATCCGGGCGGCGATCTCTCCGCCCGGGCCGCCGAAACCGGTGGACTCGTGGACGACGACCGCGCGGCCCGTACGCCGTACGGACGCGGCCACGGTCTCGTCGTCGAACGGCACCAGCGAACGCAGGTCGACGACTTCGAGGTCCCAGCCCTCCTCGACGGCGGCCTCCGCCGCCTCCATGCAGACCGGCAGGGACGGCCCGTACGTGATCAGCGTCGCGCTGCGTCCGGGGCGGCGCACGACCGCCCGTCCGATGGGCTCGACGGCGGCCGGCGCCTGCGGCGACCAGTCCGCCTTCGACCAGTAGAGCCGCTTGGGCTCCAGGAAGACCACCGGATCGTCGGACGCGATCGAGGCCCTCAGCAGCCCGTACGCGTCCTCGACCGTGGCGGGCGTGACGACATGGAGACCCGGGGTCGCCATGTAGTACGCCTCCGAGGAGTCGCTGTGGTGCTCGACGCCCCCGATCCCGCCGCCGTAGGGGACCCGCACGGTGATCGGCAGCGGCATCGCGCCCCCGGTCCGGTTGCGCATCTTGGCGACATGGCTGATGAGCTGCTCGAACGCCGGATAGGCGAAGGCGTCGAACTGCATCTCCACCACGGGCCGCAGCCCGTACATCGCCATGCCGACGGCGGCCCCGAGGATGCCCGCCTCCGCCAGCGGAGTGTCCGTGCACCGCGCGTCGCCGAATTCCTTCGCCAGACCGTCGGTGATCCGGAAGACCCCGCCGAGGGTCCCGACGTCCTCACCGAGGACGTGGACCGAGGGATCCTCGGCCATCGAGTCGCGCAGCGCGCGCCCGAGTGCCTGCGCCATGGTCGCGGGCTTGGCCTTCGCCGTCCGCTCCCGGGCCGTGGCCGCTGCGGTGGTCATCGCCCCGCACCCCCGTCTTCCGTGCCGTGTCCGTCGTGTTCCGCGTCCAGCTCGACCCGCAGGCGGGCCGCCTGCTCGCGCAGTTGCGCCGTCTGTTCCGCGTACACATGGGCGAAGAGGTCCATCGGGTCGAGCACCGGGTCCGCGTTCATCCGCTCCCTCAGCTGCGCGGCCATCCGCTCCGCGGCGGCACGCGCCTCCTCGATGCCGTCATCGCCGAGCAGTCCGCGCCCCGTCAGTTCGCGCTCCATGAGCTGGACGGGGTCGTGGGCGCGCCAGGCCTCGACCTCGCTGTCGCCGCGGTAGCGGGTGGCGTCGTCCGCGTTCGTGTGTGCGTCCATGCGATAGGTGACGGCCTCCACGAGCGTCGGCCCACCGCCGCTCCGGGCCCGTGCCACGGCCTCGGAGAGCACCTGGTGCACGGCCGGCGCGTCGTTGCCGTCGACCAGCCTGCCGGGCATGCCGTACCCCACGGCCTTGTGGGCCAGGGACGGCGCCGCGGTCTGCTTGGCCAGGGGGACGGAGATGGCGAAGCCGTTGTTCTGCACGAGGAAGACCACCGGGGCGCGCCAGACCGCCGCGAAGTTCAGTGCCTCGTGGAAGTCGCCTTCGCTGGTCCCGCCGTCACCGACCATCGCGAGCGCCACCACGTCGTCCCCCTTGAGCCGCGCCGCGTGGGCCAGACCCACGGCATGCGGCAACTGGGTGGCGAGCGGGGTGCACAGGGGGGCGATGCGGTGCTCGCGCGGGTCGTACCCGGTGTGGCGGTCTCCGCGCAGCAGGGTCAGGGCCTCGACGGGGTCGAGGCCGCGGGCCACGGCCGCGAGCGTGTCGCGGTAACTGGGGAAGAGCCAGTCCCGCTCCTCCAGCACCAGGGCGGCCGCGACCTCGCAGGCCTCCTGCCCGGTGCTCGACGGATAGACGGCGAGCCGTCCCTGCTTGGTGAGGGCGGTCGCTTGGGCGTTGTACCGCCGGCCGCGCACGAGCTCCGCGTAGAGCCGCAGCAACAGCGCCGGGTCGGCGTCGGCCACGGCGTCCGTACCGAGCACGCGGTACGGCTCCGGGTCCGGGAGCAGGGGCGCGGGATCGGTGAGCGGCTTCCAGGCCGGGGGCGGCGTGGGCCGGTAGGCGGCCGCGCCGGGCAGCTCTTGGACCGTCATGACAAGCACCTCCTGGCGTCGAGGGGTATCGAGCGACATCCGGCGGCACGGGGGTGCCCGGCGCCGAGTGGTGTTGATATAGGTCGACATAACGAAAGCCCTGCGAGGCACGGATGTGGTGTGCCTCACCTACCGATTGTTCGGTCGCGAGCGCATTTTGGCTACAGGCGCCTTCAGCCTGTGGACAAACGGTTCTCCACAGCCTGGGATGGGAACAGGTCGTCCAGGACGGGGAGGCACGCGAACATGGCAGCTGAACAAATGGCCGAGGGGGGCGGGGAGCCCGGCGAGGGCCACCCGGCACGGCCGCTCGACTCCATCGATCGCGCCATCCTCCGACTGCTCCAGACGGACGGCCGCGCATCGATACGTTCGGTGGCCGACCGCGTCCACGTATCGCGGGCCAACGCGTACGCCCGCATCAACCGGCTGCTCGACGACGGCGTGATCCGCGGCTTCAGCGCCCGGGTGGACCATGAGCGGGCGGGGCAGGGGGCCTCCGCGTACATCACGCTCAAGATCGTCCAGAATTCGTGGCGCACCGTGCGGGAGCAGCTCCAGGCACTGCCGGGCGCCACCCACATCGCGCTGGTCAGCGGCGACTTCGACGTGCTGCTGCTGGTGCACACCCCGGACAACCGGTCGCTGCGCGAGCTGGTCCTGACGAGGATCCAGTCCATTCCGGAGGTGCTGTCCACGCGCACCCTGCTGGTGTTCGAGGAGACGGACCTGGCCCCCGGCCCCGACCGGCCCCCGGAACTCGCCTGAACCGGGGCACCACAGCCGCGGGACGATGGCCCGGCAGCCGAACCGGGTCGGCGGCTGACTGATCCGCGGATGGACGGATGAGCGGCTGGACCGACCGCGACAGGACTGATCAGCGGCAGGACCGACCACACCAGGGCTGATCAGCGGTGGACGGCACGACGGTGAGGGGATCGGCCGCAGGACGGATCAGCGGCTGGACTTCATGCCTTCGAACGCCAGCTGCACGACGGTGTCGGCGAGCCGTTCCCCCTCGGCTCCGCCGTCCGGCAGTGGCCGGAACCACTCCACGAGCGAGTTGACCATCCCGAACAGCAGCCGCGTCGCCAGGCGTATGTCCACGTCGGAGCGGAGATCACCGTCCGCGACCGCCGCCTTGAGCAGATCGGCCACCCGCTGGTCGAACTCACGCCGCCGTTCGAGGGCCCAGCGCTCGGTCTTCGTGTTGCCCCGCACCCGCAGCAGCAGCGTGACGTAGGGCAGCTCGGCTATCAGCACCTCGACGGTGCGGCGCGTCACGTACTCGACGCGCTCGATCGCACGGCCCCGCGTCGCGCCCGGCTCGTCGAGGATGGCGAAGAGCCCGTCCAGCGCCCGGCTGACCGCACGCCGAAGGAGCTCTTCCTTGCCCGCGACATGGTGGTAGATGGACGACTTCGAGATGCCCGCCGCCTTCGACAGGTGCTCCATCGACGTGCCGTCGTAGCCGCGCTCGTTGAAGACACGGACGGCGACGGCGAGAAGGGTCTCCGGGGTGTACGTGTCCCGCTTGGCCGTGGTCATGCCCGCGATCCTCCCCTACGAGTTGTCCACAGGTTTCGTGGGCCCCCTTGTCCCGACCGATCGTTCGGTTACTCTAACTCTGTCCGCCCGTCCCTGCCCAGCTCGATGAGGAGTGGGTCCGTCATGGCCGCCGAGCTCTCCCCGCACCTGCTGTCCGAGAAGCACCGTCCCACGCTCGAACGGGCCCTCGACGCGATCCGTACGCGCGCCTACTGGTCGCCGCATCCCGAGCACCCGAAGGCGTACGGCGAGGGCGGCGCGCCCGGCAGCCTGGGCGCCGCCGAGGGCAAGGCCGCCTTCGACGCCGTGCTCCACACGCGTCTCGATCTGAACCAGCCCGGGACCGACGGCTGGACGGGCGGCGAGACCTCTCCGTACGGTCCGGAGCTGGCCGTCGAGTATCCGCACGCCGACCTCGACGTGCTGCTCCCCGCGATGCGGGCCGGCATCCCCGCCTGGCGGGAGGCCGGCCCGGAGACCAGGGCCCTGGTGTGCCTGGAGATCCTGGCGCGGATCAGCGCCCGCACGCACGAGTTCGGCCACGCGGTGATGCACACCAGCGGGCAGGCCTTCATGATGGCGTTCCAGGCCGGCGGCCCCCACGCACAGGACCGCGGTCTGGAGGCGGTGGCGTATGCGTACGAGGAGCAGATGCGCGCGCCCCGGAGCGCCGACTGGTCCAAGCCGCAGGGCAAGCGCGACCCGATCGACCTGCACAAGACGTTCACCGCGGCCGGACGCGGCATCTCGCTGCTGATCGGCTGCAACACGTTCCCCACGTGGAACGGCTACCCGGGCCTCTTCGCCTCTCTCGCCACCGGCAATCCGGTGCTGGTCAAGCCGCACCCCCGCGCGGTGCTCCCGCTGGCCCTCACCGTCCAGCTGGCGCGCGAGGTGCTCACGGAAGCGGGCTTCGATCCCAACCTGGTCGCGCTGGCCGCCGAGTATCCGGGCGAGGGCATCGCCAAGACCCTGGCGGTCCGCCCGGAGATCCGGATCATCGACTACACCGGCTCCACCGCGTTCGGTGACTGGCTGGAGGCCAACGCCCGCCAGGCACAGGTGTACACCGAGAAGGCCGGGGTCAACACGATCGTCCTCGACTCCACGGACGACTACCGCGGCATGCTCGCCAACCTGGCGTTCTCGCTCTCCCTGTACAGCGGCCAGATGTGCACCACCCCGCAGAACCTCCTGATCCCCCGGGACGGCATCACGACGGACGTCGGCGACAAGTCGTACGACGACGTGATCACGGACATCGCCGCCGCCGTCACCGGTCTCCTCGGCGACGACGCCCGGGCGAACGGCCTGCTCGGCGCCCTGGTCAACCCGGAGGTGAAGGCCCGCCTGGAGGCGGCCGCGCAGCTGGGCGAAGTCGCTCTGCCGTCAAGGGAAGTGGCCAACCCGGACTACCCCGAGGCGGTCGTCCGCACCCCGCTGATCGTCAAGCTCGACGGCAGCAAGCAGGACGACGAGCCGGCCTACCTGTCGGAGTGCTTCGGCCCGGTCTCGTTCGCGGTCGCCGTCGATTCCACGGCGGAGGCGGTGGACCTGCTGCGCCGCACCATCCGCGACCAGGGGGCCATGACGGTCGGCGCCTACACCACCTCACCGGAGGTGGAGCGCGCGGTGGAGAACGTCTGTCTGGACGAGTCGGCCCAGCTCTCCCTGAACCTCACGGGCGGGGTGTACGTCAACCAGACGGCGGCGTTCTCCGACTTCCACGGCTCGGGCGGGAACCCGGCGGCAAACGCGGCCCTGTGCGACGGGGCGTTCGTGTCCAACCGCTTCCGCACCCTGGAAGTACGCCGCCAGCGCTGAGCGGGTGGGCGATGAACCCCTGGAGGGGGAAGAGCAGCCCCCTCCAGGGGTTCATCGCTCCGGCCCCGGCGAAGCGGGGCCCCGGGCATGCCCAGGACCCCCTGCTCCACCCGCGGACTCCTCAATGACCGCGTACCGCTGCACCCACGCATGCATCGCAATCGCCGCCGCGGCCCCCGCATTGATCGACCGCGTCGACCCGAACTGCGCGATCGAACACACCATCGTCGCGTGCTTGCGGGCCTCTTCGGTCAGCCCCGGCCCCTCCTGCCCGAACAGCAGGACGCATCGCCGCGGCAGCTCGGTCCGCTCCAGTGGCACCGCGCCCGGCAGATTGTCGATGCCGATGATCGGCAGCCCCTCGGCCGCCGCCCAGGCGGTCAGGTCCGCGGTGTCCGGGTGGTGACGGACATGCTGGTAGCGGTCGGTGACCATCGCCCCGCGACGGTTCCAGCGCCGCCGCCCCACGATGTGCACCTCCTTGGCCAGGAACGCGTTCGCGGTGCGTACGACGGACCCGATGTTGAAGTCGTGGCCCCAGTTCTCCACCGCCACATGAAAGTCGTGCCGCCGCAGGTCGAGGTCGGCGACGATCGCCTCCCGGGTCCAGTAGCGGTACTCATCGCCCACATTGCGCCGGTCGCCGTGGGCGAGCAGCTCGGGGTCGTACCGCTCGTCCTCGGGCCAGGGCAGGGGATGCGGCCCGACGCCGATCTCCGTCCCGAACCCCTCGTCGTACTGCGCCGGCTCGCCCGTCGCCGACGCCACGGACGGGTCGTCCGCTGCGCCCGCACCATCGGTGCTGCCTGTACTGCCTGTCTCGCTGCTCACCCGACGAGCGTATGGCCCTCGCCGCCACGCTGCTGCGGTGCCTCCCGGTCCCCGGGACCGGCACCCGCACCAACGGCACCCGCATCCGCACCCGTATCGGCACCGGCCCCGGTCCCGTCCCGTGGCCCCGGCACCTCGCCACGCCCCCGCCCCCGACGCCGCAGCCGCCGCAGAAGCAGATCCCGCCCCAGCACCGCCTGCCCGCCGATCCACACCAGGAAGGCCGTCGGCAGGAACACCGCGTCCGCGGCGATCATGGCCATCGAGAAGAAGGGCAGTCCCAGCAGCAGGGCGATACCCGCGTGCTCGCAGATCATCAGGACGAGCAGCACGTTTTTGACGCGCCGGTTGAACAGGGTGAAGGGGAACGCGACCTGCACCATGACCGTGGCGTACGTCAGCACCATCACCATCACACCGCTCGACGCGAGAAGGTCCGAGAGGCCGGGCCAGGGCGTGAAGTAGTCCAGATTGAGCGGGTAGTACAGCGCCGTACCGTCCTGCCACCGAGACCCCTGGATCTTGTACCAGCCGGCGGTCGCGTAGATCAGGCAGACCTCGGCCATGATCAGGACGAGCGTCGCGTTGTGAGCGAGGTTGGCGATGACGTCGAGCAGTGTGCGCGGCTCACTGTCCGGTGCGTACCGGTTCACGGCCCACCACACGCCGTGCCCGATCCACAGGACCCAGAAGAAGACCGGCAGCCAGGACGTCCCGCCCAGGCTGCCCGTCACCGTGGCACCGCAGAGGGTGACGCCGAAGGCCGCCCACAGCAGCGGACCCGCCACCCCGCTCGGGCTCGGCTCCACGCCGCCCGTCCGCCGGGCACGGCGGGCGTCCAGGGACCAGACCTGCCCGCACCGCGTCAGCACCAGGTAGATCGCCATGAGGTGGATGACGTTGTCACCGCCGTCGCCCATGAAGATGCTGCGGTTCTGGAGGGAGAGCACGCCCACCATGAAGAGGAAGGACACGGCCCGGGTGTGCCAGCCCACCATCAGCAGGGCGGCGGCGACCAGGGCCAGCGCGTACACGGTTTCGAACCAGACGGCACTGTCCGACCACATCAGGGTGGTGAAGGCCTGGTTGCCGGAAGTGAGCTGCCGCGCCATGTCCCAGCGCCACGGGGCATCGGGTCCGTACATCTCCTGCCGGTGCGGAATCTCGCGCAGCAGGAACAGGAAGTAGGTGGCCGAGACGCCGATCCGGATGACGGCGCTCTGGTACGGCCCCAGGGGAGAGGCCGTGATGCGCTGGATGCCGCGGGCGACCACGCCGTCGGAGTCGGGTGTGCTCACTGGTCCGCCTCCTCGGAGGCGGCCGAGCCCTTGGGAAGGTCGGCCGCGGTGACGGTCCACCAGGGCAGGACCCGGTAGGACGGCTTGGTGCTGATCGTCTCGCCGCTCCACGCGGGGGCCGCCACGGACCGGATCTCGGACCGGACCTGGATCCTGAGGATGTCGCCGCCGTAGTCGTGCTCACTGAGGCGCAGCATCACGATGCGCCGAATGTACTGCTCGGAGAGCCGGCCGCGCAGCCCGTTGGGCCGGTTCCGGCTGTCGTGCGAGCCGAGGTAGAAGTCCCAGCCCCGGCGGAGTTCGTTCTGCTGGACGTGGCTGGGCAGCAGATTGCCGCGTATCGCCTTGCCGTCCTCGCCCGAAAGGCTCATCCAGGGGGTGGTCCGGCGCTTGTCCGTACCGGATATCTCGGCGCGCACGTGCACGGCGATGTTCTGCTGCAGGGGGTTGGGGGCGAAGAGCTTCCAGTTCTGCTCGAACTCGGGGTAGATCCACTCGTCGACCGCCTCGCCGTGCTGTTTGGTCAGCGTGTTGGCGGGCGCGACATGCAGGAACACCATGGCCAGCTGCACGCACCCCAGCATGCCGATCACCGACAGGGCCACAGCGGCGACGACCTGGTACGGGAACGAGAGCCCGGCCATGCCGGAACGCGGCCCGTCCCCGGTGCCCGGGCCCGCATCGACGCGGGGATCCGCTCGCGGACCTTCGTCGGCCGGGCCCGGAACGGAGGAAGGGACCGGCGTGGCCGGGTGGCCCGCACCGGCGCGCGGATCCGGCCCGTTACGGGGCTGCGGAACCGTCTGCGGGTCGAGGCCGGCCGCCCCCTCGCTCCCGCCCCCGGCACTCCCCCCGGCGTCCCCGCCGACGCCCTTGTCGTCGTACGAATCCATCCCGCCCCGATCCCCGTCGATCCCGGTCAGTTATCCACAGGGTTGACACCCTACGGGCCGCAGACTCACCATTGAAGTCATTGAACCGAACGATCGGTCGGTAGGGAGTCCGGGATGGCGGCAGTGACTGCGGGCCAGACAGCGCAGGCGACAGCAGGCGGTACCGAGGGGGCGGGCGGTGCCCTGGAGGCGGCCTTCGACGCCGCGGTGGCGGCCGACGAGCGGATCGAGCCACGCGACTGGATGCCCGACGCCTACCGCGCCTCGCTGGTCAGGCAAATGGCCCAGCACGCCCACTCCGAGATCATCGGCATGCAGCCGGAGGCCAACTGGATCTCGCGCGCCCCCTCGCTGCGCCGCAAGGCCATCCTGATGGCCAAGGTGCAGGACGAGGCAGGGCACGGGCTGTATCTGTACAGCGCCGCGGAGACGCTCGGCACGAGCCGCGAGGAGCTGCTCGACAAGCTGCACGCCGGCCGCCAGCGCTACTCCTCGATCTTCAACTACCCGACCCTGACCTGGGCGGACGTCGGTGCCATCGGCTGGCTGGTGGACGGCGCCGCGATCACCAACCAGGTCCCTCTCTGCCGCTGCTCCTACGGCCCCTACGCCCGGGCCATGGTCCGCATCTGCAAGGAGGAGTCGTTCCACCAGCGCCAGGGCTACGAACTGCTGCTCGCTCTCAGCCAGGGGACGCCGGCGCAGCACGAGATGGCCCAGGACGCCGTGAACCGCTGGTGGTGGCCGTCCCTGATGATGTTCGGCCCGCCCGACGACGCCTCGTCGCATTCGGCGCAGTCGATGACCTGGAAGATCAAGCGGCATTCCAACGACGAGCTGCGGCAGCGCTTCGTGGACATCTGTGTCCCCCAGGCCGAGGTCCTGGGACTCACCCTCCCCGACCCGGACCTCCGGTGGAACGAGGAGCGCGGCCAGCACGACTTCGGGGCGATCGACTGGACGGAATTCCAGGAGGTCCTGAAGGGCAACGGGCCGTGCAACGAACAGCGCCTCACCCAGCGCCGCCGGGCGCACGAGGAAGGCGCCTGGGTCCGGGACGCGGCAGCCGCGTACGCACAGAAGCAGACGACCGCACAGGAGCAGGCGGCCTCGCAGGAGCAGGCGTCCGCACAGAAGCACACCGATGGACTGAACACGGCCACAGCGCACACGGCCGTACCGAACGGGGAGGCGACAGCATGAGCAGCTCGACCGACTGGCCGCTGTGGGAGGTGTTCGTGCGCTCACGCCGCGGGCTCTCCCACACCCACGCCGGCAGCCTGCACGCCCCGGACGCCGAGATGGCCCTGCGCAACGCACGCGACCTGTACACACGCCGCTCCGAGGGCGTCTCGCTCTGGGTCGTCCCGTCCAGCCAGATCACGGCGTCCTCGCCGGACGAGAAGGACGCGTTCTTCGAACCGGCGGGTGACAAGCCCTACCGGCACCCCACCTTCTACGCGATCCCGGACGGGGTGAAGCACCTGTGAGCGCGGCCCTCGCACTCGGCGACGACGCGCTGGTGCTCTCGCACCGGCTGGGGGAGTGGGCCGGGCACGCCCCGGTGCTCGAGGAGGAGGTCGCCCTCGCCAACATCGCCCTCGACCTGCTGGGCCAGGCCCGGGTCCTGCTCTCCCTGGCGGGTGACGAGGACGAGCTGGCGTACCTGCGCGAGGAGCGCGCCTTCCGCAACGTTCAGCTGGTCGAGCAGCCCAACGGCGACTTCGCCCACACCATCGCCCGTCAGCTGTACTTCTCGCTCCACCAGCACGGCCTGTACGAGCAGCTGGCGGCCGGGGACGGCGAATTCGCCGGTCTGGCGGCCAAGGCCGTCAAGGAGGTCGCCTACCACCGGGACCACGCCGAGCAGTGGACCCTGCGCCTCGGTGACGGGACACCCGAGAGCCACGCGCGCATGCAGCGCGCGGTGGACGCCCTGTGGCGCTTCACCGGCGAGCTGTTCCAGCCCGTCGAAGGCGTCGACGTGGACTGGCAGGCGCTGCACAGCCGGTGGCTGGACTCCCTCACCACCGTGCTGGAGCGGGCCACGCTGGCCGTGCCGACCGGACCGCAGACGGGCGCCTGGACAGCCGGCGCCGGCCGGCAGGGCATCCACACCGAGCCCTTCGGCCCGATGATCGCCGAGATGCAGCACCTGCACCGCAGCCACCCGGGGGCGTCATGGTGACCTGGACGCCTCTGGAGGAGGAGCTGCGGAGCCTCGCCGGCGCCGTACCCGATCCGGAGCTGCCCGTACTGACCCTGGAGGAGCTGGGCGTGCTCCGGGGCGTGGAGGTGCTCGCACCGGGCCGCGTCACCGTGCGGCTCACCCCCACCTACACCGGCTGCCCCGCGATCGAGGCCATGTCCACGGACATCGAGCGGGTGCTGTACGACCACGGCATGACCGAGGTCTCCGTGGTCACCGTCCTCTCCCCCGCCTGGTCCACGGACGACATCAGCGCGGAAGGCCGGCGCAAGCTCGCCGAGTTCGGCATAGCGCCCCCGCGGCCCCACGATGCCGCGGCCGCCGCCACCGGGCCCGTACCCCTGGCCCTGTCCCTGCGCTGTCCCCACTGCGGCTCGACCGACACGGAGCTCCTGAGCCGGTTCTCTTCGACCGCCTGCAAGGCGCTGCGCCGCTGCGTGGCGTGCCGTGAACCGTTCGACCACTTCAAGGAGTTGTAGATGTTCCATCCGCTCCGGGTCAGCGCGATCGAGCGGCTCACGGACGATTCGGTGGCCGTCACCTTCGCCGTTCCGCCGAAGCTTCGCGAGACCTTCCGTCACAAGCCCGGCCAGCATCTCAACATCCGCTACACCGCGGGCGGCGAGGAGATCCGGCGCTCGTACTCGATCTGCGCACCGGCCACCGAACACCCCGCCGACCCGGCGCTTCGCGTGGGCATCCGGCTCGTCGACGGCGGCGCCTTCTCCACCTATGCGCTCAAGGAGCTGGCGGTCGGCGACCAGGTGGAAGCGATGCCGCCGATGGGCCGCTTCGTCCTCGCACCGCGTGCCGGGCAGTTCGCGGCGATCGTCGGCGGGAGCGGGATCACCCCCGTGCTGTCCATCGCGGCGACGCTGCTGGCCAGGGAGGCCGACGCCTCGTTCTGCCTGGTCCGGAGCGACCGGACCGCCGCGTCGACGATGTTCCTGGACGAGGTGGCCGATCTCAAGGACCGCTACCCGGACCGGTTCCAGCTGGTCACGGCGCTCTCCCGGGAGGAGCAGCAGGCGGGCCTCCCCTCCGGCCGGCTGGACCGCGAGAGGCTCACCGGCCTGCTCCCCGCCCTGCTCCCGGTGGCCGACGTCGAGGGCTGGTACCTCTGCGGGCCGCTCGGCCTGGTCCGGGCCTCCGAAGAGGCGCTGCGCGATCTGGGCGTCGACCGGACCCGCGTCCATCAGGAGATCTTCCACGTCGAG
This sequence comes from Streptomyces sp. A0642, assembly GCF_004795105.1. Classification (GTDB taxonomy): domain Bacteria; phylum Actinomycetota; class Actinomycetes; order Streptomycetales; family Streptomycetaceae; genus Streptomyces. The sequence goes on from NZ_SSBL01000005.1 coordinate 391,880, forward strand.
GACAGCCCGGAGGCACCCGCCCGGGCGCCGCGGGTCGCGGCTTCCACGCACAGCATCCTCACGGCGACCCTGGACGGCCGCTCGGGAAAGTGGCCGGTGGAGGACGGCGAGTCGCTGCTGGAGACCGTGCTGCGGAGCCGTTCCGACGCTCCGTACGCCTGCAAGGGCGGGGTATGCGGGACCTGCCGGGCCTTCCTGGTCTCCGGCGAGGTGCGGATGGACCGCAACTTCGCACTGGAGCCGGAGGAGACGGACGCGGGCTATGTGCTCGCCTGCCAGTCCCACCCGGTGACCGGAGAGGTGGAACTCGACTTCGACCGCTGACCGTGGCTTCCCTTCTTCTAGAACCTGTTCTATCTTGACGCTCCGTCAGGTCAGGCACAGGCGCAGCGGTTCGCGGGAGGCCGGGACAGTGGACTTCACCTTCACCGAGGAACAGCAGGCAGCCGGCGAGGCGGCACGGGCCGTCTTCTCGGGCGTCGCCCCCGATGCGGTGCCCAGTCCCGCGCTCGTACCGGGGGCGGTGGCCGAGGACATCGACCGCCCCCTGTGGGCCGGTCTCGCCGCCGGCGACCTGCTGAGCTTGACGCTGGCTCCGGAGCATGGCGGGGCGGGCCTCGATCTGGTCGCGCTCTGCCTGGTGCTGCGCGAGTCCGCGAAGGTCCTCGCCCGGGTCCCGTTGCTCGAGACGTGCGCGGTCGCGATGGCGGTCCAACGGTACGGCGACGGGGAACTGGCGGCCGAACTCCTGCCGCTCGTCGGCCGGGGGAGCCTGGTGCTCACGGTCGGCGCCAACGGCCGCACCGGCCACGACCCGGCCCCCCTCGCCGTGACCGCAAGGCCGGACGGCGAGGGCAGCGGCAGCCACAGCGGCAGCCACAGCGGCAGCGAACACGAGGGCGCAGGCGCTGGCGGCGACAGCGGCGCTGGCGGTGGTGGAGCCACCGGCAGCACGGCCACATCCTGGGTACTCGACGGCGTGCAGTCGGGGGTTCCGTGGGCCCAGGCCGCGGACTGGATCGCGGTGCCCGCCCACACCCCGGACCACCGCGCCGTGGTGGCCCTGGTCCGCCGTGATGACGCCGGTGTCACCATCGCCGAGCAGGTCTCCACCAGCGGCGAACTCTTCGGCGAGGTGAAACTGGAAGCGGTCCGGATCGAGAGCCGTCGGCTGATCGACGCCGCCGGCGCCTGGGAGTGGCTGTGTTCCGTGCTCACGACCGGCACGTGCGCACACGCGCTGGGTCTGGGCGAGGCCGTCCTCGCCATGACGAGCCAGTACACCGGCAAGCGCGAGCAGTTCGGCTTCCCCCTTGCGACCTTCCAGGCCGTCGCCGTCCAGGCCGCGGACCGCTACATCGACCTGCGGGCCATGGAGGTCACCCTCTGGCAGGCGGCCTGGCGCCTCGACGTCGGCGGGACCGGCGCGCTGCCACCGGCCGGCGATGTCGCGGTGGCGAAGATATGGGCGTCGGAAGGAGTCCGCCGGGTCGTGCAGACGGCGCAGCACCTGCACGGCGGCTTCGGCGCGGACACCGACTACCCCTTGCACCGCTTCCACGCCTGGGCGAAACAGATCGAGCTGTCCCTCGGCCCGGCAGCGGCGCACGAAGAGGCCCTGGGCGACCTGCTGGCGGCGCACCCACTCGACTGACGCCACCGGTCAACCGGCAGCGACAGTCGACAGGCAGACGCATTCGCAGACGCAGACGCAGACGCAGACGGAACGACGACCGACCACCGCCGGCCGACGACCAGCGGGATCGGATCCGGCAGGATCAGGCGAGTCAGGCGAGTCAGGCGAGTCAGGCGACGAACGCGGGTGTCCCGTTGTCGGTGACCATCGGACGTCCCGCAGCGTCCCACGCGAGCATGCCGCCGTCGATGTTGACGGCGTCGATGCCCTGCTGCACCAGGTACTGGGTGACCTGGGCCGACCGGCCGCCGACCCGGCACATCACGTGCACACGCCGCCCGTCCTCCGCCGCCTCGGTCAGTTCGCCGAACCGGCCCACGAAGTCGCTCATCGGAATGTGCAGGGCGCCGTCGACGTGCCCGGCCGCCCATTCGTCGTCCTCCCGGACGTCCAGCACGAAACCGTCCGCCGGCACCGCTGTGACGTCGACCGCGGGAAGCGGGGCGAAATTCATGGGTCATGCCTTCTCTCGTAAATGCGCACCGAAGTCACCGGAAACGCTACTGCACCAGGCCCGCCAACTCGGTCTCACGCTGTGAGACCTCGCCCAGCAGCTGCTCGGCGATCTCTTCCAGCAGATGATCCGGATCGTCCGGAGCCATCCGCAGCATGGCGCCGATCGCGCTCTGCTCCAGCTCCTGGGCGAGCACCGTCAGCAGTTCCTTGCGCTGGGTCAGCCAGTTCAGCCGGGCGTACAGCTCATCGGCCTCGCTGAGCTCCGCCTCGGGCACGACCGGACCGGCCGCCCACTCCTGGGCCAGTTCCCTGAGCAGCGCCTCGTCCCCGCGGCCGTAGGCGGCATTGACGCGGGTGATGAACTCGTCCCGCCGGGCCCGCTCCTTCTCGTCCTGCGCCAGGTCAGGATGGGCCTTGCGGGCCAGCTCGCGGTAGAGCTTGCGCGCCTCGTCGGTCGGCCGGACCCGCTTCGGCGGCCGGACCGGCTGCTCCGTCAGCATGGCCGCGGCCTCGGGGGACAGACCCTCGGAGTCGATCCAGTCGTGGAACAGCTCGTCGACGCCCGGCATGGGCATCACGATCGCCCGCGCCTCCTGCGCCTTGCGCAGATCCTCCGGATCCCCGGTCCTGGCGGCCCGCGCCTCCGCGATCTGCGCGTCGAGCTCGTCGAGCCGCGCGTACATGGGGCCCAGTCGCTGGTGGTGCAGCCGGGAGAAGTTCTCGACCTCGACCCGGAACGTCTCCACCGCGATCTCGAACTCGATCAGAGCCTGCTCGGCCACCCGCACGGCCTGCGCCAGCCGCGCCTCGGGCCGCGCCCGGTCAGCGGCGCCGCCGTCGGCGGCCGCGTCGGCGGCCGGCGCGGCATCACCGGAACCTCCGGCACCGCCCTCGGCGGCCCCGGTGGGGCCGTCCGCATGCGCCCCGGCCGGGGAGCCGGGCTGCTCGTCCTGCGGGGCGTCGTCCTGCCGGGCATCGTCGTTCCGGGTGGTCGGCACCCCGGGGGCTTCGTGGGTCACCCGTCCAGCGTATGGCCACGGCCCGGGTGCCGAGGACCCAAGGTCGGCGCCGCGGCCGTCCACCCCCGTTCGGCGCGGCCGCCGCACCCCGCTTCCGCGACCGTCACACCCCCGGTTCCGCGGCGATACGCCCCGTTCCGACCGCCCGCACCAGATCCGCGTGATCGGCTTCCGTACGGTCCGCATAGGTCACCGCGAACGCCGCCACCGCCTCGTCCAGCTCGTCGTTCTTGCCGCAGTACCCGGCGATCAGCCGTGGATCGGCGCTGTGCGCATGGGCCCGCGCAAGCAGCGCACCCGTCATCCGCCCGTAGTCGTCGACCTCGTCGGCCGCCAGTGCCGCCGGGTCCACGCTGCCCTTCCGGTTCCTGAACTGCCGCACCTGGAAGGGCCGGCCCTCGACGGTCGTCCAGCCCAGCAGGATGTCGCTGACGACCTGCATCCGCTTCTGTCCGAGCACCACCCGGCGCCCCTCGTGCACCACGTCCGGCACATCGAACCCCGCGGCGGGCAGATGGGGGGCCAGCACCGACGGCCTGGCCTCCTTCACCTGGAGCACCAGCGGCTCGCCCCGGTGATCCAGCAGCAGCACCACGTACGACCGGGTGCCGACGCTTCCCGTGCCGACCACCCGGAACGCCACATCGTGAATCGCGTACCGGGCCAGCAGCGGCGCCCGGTCCTCCGAGACGGTGGACAGATAGTCGCCCAGCCCTGCCGCCACGGCCGCCGCCTCCGCGTCCGGGACCCGGCGCAGCACCGGCGGCGCGTCGACGAACCGGAGGCCGCCGTCACCGGAGTCCTCCGTCGACTTCGCCGCGAAGCGGGCGCTGGTGTTGTTGCGCGCCTTCTCCGACACCCGCTCCAGGGTGCCCAGCAGATCCTTCGCGTCCGCGTGCGAGACCAGCTCCTCGTCGGCGATGGCGTTCCACGCGTCGAGCGCGGGCATCCGGGCCAGCAACCGCATCGTCCGCCGGTAGGCGCCCACGGTGTCGTACGCGCCCCTGCGGCAGGTCTCCTCGTCCGCGCCGGCCTCGCGGCCCGCGAGCACCATCGACGTGGCCAGACGCTTGAGGTCCCACTCCCAGGGGCCCGCCACGGTTTCGTCGAAGTCGTTCAGATCGATGACCAGACTGCCCCGGGCATCGCCGTAGAGACCGAAGTTCGCCGCGTGCGCGTCACCGCAGAGCTGAGCGGCCACCCCGGTGACCGGCGTCCCCACCAGGTCATGGGCCATCAGGCCCGCCGAACCCCGCAGAAAGGCGAACGGCGTGGCGGCCATTCGCCCCACCCGAATCGGTGTGAGACCCGGCACCCGGCCCTGATTCGACTCCTCGACGGCTCGCACCGCGTCGGGGCGCCCCGCAGGAAGTACCAGTGAGCTGTGGGAAGTGCGGGGCACGCGCCGGCGCAGCGCCTTGCCGGCCGCTCTCGGCGACGGCGGGGCGCTCCGGTCCTCCGGGTTCGTGCGCCGCGCGAAACCGGGCACGACCGGAAGGCGCGGACCTGCCTCCGCGACCGGTGTGCCCGAACCGGCCTTCGCGGCCCGCTGTTCCGGCACTGCCGTTTCGATGTCACTCATGGCGCGCAGCCTCCCCCGACCGCACCCGGCGCCGCCGTCGGCGTCCGGCGTCCCGGTCCAGCATCCACTGCCGAGGACGGTACCGCTGCCCCCGGACCGCCGCCCAGACCAGGGCCGCCGGGACCCGCAGGGGCGGCTAACAACCGCCGAGAGAGTCCTTCAGGTGGGCTTCCGCCCAGCTCCCCAGTTCCTTGAGCGCGGGTTCCATCGCGGCACCGGCCTGTGTCAGGCGGTACGAGACCCGCAGCGGCGGCCCCTCGTCGACCTCCCGCACCACGAGCCCCGCCGCTCCCAGTTCGGACAGCCGGTCCGAGAGCATGCGCTCACTGATGCCGGGGATGGCCCGCCTCAGGTCGGCGAAGTGCACCGGCTGCTGCATCAGCACGGAGACGATCGGCCCTGTCCAGCGCTTCCCGAACAGCTCGAAGACGCGGCTGATGGCCACGTCCACCCGCCTGCACGTCTGCTCGCTGTGTTCCGCCATCCGTCCAGGGTACTGCGTGGGCGGGAGGAGCTTACTATTCGTAAGCGGCTATGTTATTACTAGGTACGTACGAAATGTTGAACCGCTTCGCCGACCCGACCCTCACCGAAACATGGAGACCCTCATGACCACCCTCCTGCACCTGGATTCCGCCCTCTTCCCCGAGGGATCCGCATCACGCGAGATCAGCGCCGCATTCGTGCAGGCCTGGCGCGAGCAGCACCCCGACGGGAAGGTCGTCTACCGGGATCTCGCCGCCGCGCCCCTGCCACACCTGACCGCCGAGGCCGCCGCAGCGGGCGCCGAGCACCCCCTGCGCGGCGAGCTGGCCGCAGAACTCGCCGCTGCGGACGCGGTCCTGATCGGCGCCCCGATGTACAACTTCTCGATCCCGTCGACGCTCAAGGCATGGCTCGACCACGTGATCATCATGGGTCACAACGCGGGCCCCGAGAGCCCGGTGGCCGGCACCCCGATCACCGTCGTCGCCAGCCGCGGCGGTTCGTACGCGGCGGGCACCCCCCGCGCGGACGCCGAGTTCGTACAGAACTATCTGGCGACCCTGCTGACGTCGATGTTCGCCGCCGAGGTCGACTTCATCGTCCCGGAGCTCACCCTGGCCCACAGCAATCCGGCGATGGCCGAACTCATCCCGCTCGCCGACTCCTCCCGCGCCAAGGCCTTCACCGACGCCTCGGAGAAGGCCAAGGCCCTCGCCGCCCGGCTCGCCGCCTGAGGCGCCGGACACGGGGAGGGAGCCCGAGGCGCAGGGCGCGACAGACGGGAGGGGCCGGGGACCGCAGACCCGGCCCCTCCCGCGCGGCGTTTCGACTTCGCGAGCCCTCGGCTTCCCTCCACCGCTCAACCGGGAGGGCGAGGATCGAATTCGGACGTTTCACGTGAAACCAAGCCACGCGGCATTTCCCGGGCGGGAACCGAAGAAGCCCCACAGGCCATAGGCCTGTGGGGCTTCTCTCTTGTGCGCGAGGGGGGATTTGAACCCCCACGTCCCGAAGGACACTGGCACCTGAAGCCAGCGCGTCTGCCGTTCCGCCACTCGCGCATGAGTGGTGTTTCCAGACTCTCGCTTTGCTGCGAGCGCCTGGCGACAAACGGAAGATTAGCACGCTGGACAGGGTGGATTCACATCCGTTTGTTTCGCCGAGCGGCCGGACAGGAGGGGGAACCTGGAGCTACTGCCCCCACTCCTCCTGAGTGCACCCAAGGTGCGGGACACTGTCAGGAGGCCGCCTCTACGATCCGTGTGAGGGGGGACACTCCTCCACAGGGCAGACAAGGGGAACCAGCCGATTTCCCTACGCGTGGATACGATCAGTAAGCAGTACAGGGACGACGACACCGGAGGAGGTGCCCCATGGGAGTCATGAAGCGTTTCGAGCAGCGTCTCGAAGGTCTGGTCAACGGCACCTTCGCCAAGGTCTTCAAGTCCGAGGTCCAGCCGGTCGAGATCGCCGGAGCACTCCAGCGGGAGTGCGACAACAACGCCACCATCTGGAACCGCGAGCGGACCGTCGTCCCCAACGACTTCATCGTCGAGCTCAGCGCCCCCGACTACGAGCGCCTCAGCCCGTACTCCGGCCAGCTGGGCGACGAGCTCTCCGGGCTGGTCAGGGACTACGCCAAGCAGCAGCGGTACACCTTCATGGGGCCGATCAAGGTCCACCTGGAGAAGGCGGACGACCTGGACACCGGTCTCTACCGTGTGCGCAGCCGCACCCTGGCGTCGAGTTCGTCACAGGACCAGCCGGGCCCGCAGTCCTTCCAGAGCCCTCCCGGCCCGCAGGCCGCACCGCCCGCCCGTCCCGGGCACGGACGCCCCCAGGCGCCCGGCGGTTACGGCTACCCGCCCACCTCCGCACCGCCCATGCCCGCGGCACCGCCGCCGGGCGCCCGGCACGGCGGTCCGGGCCCCGACCGGCGTCCGCCGGTCACTCCCGGTCCCCCGCCGAGCGCGCAGGTGCGACGTTGGATCGAGATCAACGGCACCCGCCACCAGATCTCCCGGCCGACGCTCGTGATGGGCCGCAGCACCGAGGCCGACGTACGGATCGACGACCCCGGCGTCTCCCGCCGGCACTGTGAGATCAGGACCGGAACGCCCTCTACGATCCAGGATCTCGGTTCTACCAACGGCATCGTGGTAGACGGGCAGCACACCACCCGCGCTACGCTCCGCGACGGCTCGCGGATCGTCGTGGGCAGTACCACCATCGTTTACCGGCAAGCCGAAGGGTGAAGCGGGGGCAATGTCAGAGCTGACCCTTACGGTCATGCGGCTAGGTTTCCTGGCTGTTCTGTGGCTGTTCGTGATCGTGGCCGTCCAGGTCATTCGAAGTGACCTGTTCGGAACGCGCGTCACGCAGCGCGGCTCACGCCGCACTGCTGCCGACGCGCGGCCTCCACAGGCACGCCAGAACGCTGCGGCACCGCCGCAGCAACGCCAGCAGCCCGGCCGCCAGCGCCGGGGAGCACCGACCAAACTGGTCGTTTCCGAGGGGACGCTCACCGGCACCACGGTGGCCCTCCAGGGGCAGACCATCACGCTGGGCCGGGCCCATGATTCAACGATCGTGCTGGACGACGACTACGCGTCCAGCAGGCATGCCAGGATCTACCCCGACCGTGACGGCCAGTGGATCGTCGAGGATCTCGGGTCCACCAACGGCACGTATCTTGACCGGACCCGCCTCACCACCCCGACGCCCGTTCCGCTGGGCGCGCCGATCCGGATCGGCAAGACCGTCATCGAGCTGCGGAAGTAGTACGACAATGAGCGAGCGGAGCGAGCGAGCCGCGGCGGCCCGGGCAACGGACCCGGGCAGGCTCCCGACCGGAGGGTGGGCAGTGTGGCTCGAGACCGGCTGTACCCCGAACCGACGGGCGAGGTGCGCATGAGTCTTTCCCTGCGCTTCGCCGCCGGATCGCACAAGGGCATGATCCGGGAGGGCAACGAGGACTCCGGCTACGCCGGACCGCGCCTGCTCGCCATCGCCGACGGCATGGGCGGACAGGCGGCCGGTGAGGTCGCCAGCTCCGAGGTGATCTCCACGCTCGTCCAGCTCGACGACGACGTGCCCGGCTCCGACATCCTCACCTCGCTCGGTACGGCGGTCCAGCGGGCCAACGACCAACTGCGCATGATGGTCGAGGAGGACCCCCAGCTGGAGGGCATGGGCACCACGCTCACCGCCCTGCTGTGGACCGGCCAGCGCCTCGGCCTCGTACACGTCGGCGACTCACGCGCCTATCTCCTGCGGGATGGCGTCCTGACGCAGATCACGCAGGACCACACGTGGGTCCAGCGACTGGTCGACGAGGGCCGGATCACCGAGGAGGAGGCCACCACCCACCCGCAGCGCTCCCTGCTGATGCGCGCGCTGGGCAGCGGCGACCACGTCGAACCCGATCTCTCCATCCGTGAGGTCCGGGCCGGCGACCGCTATCTGATCTGCTCCGACGGCCTCTCCGGCGTCGTCTCCCACCAGACGATGGAGGAGACGCTCGCCAGCTACCAGGGCCCGCAGGAGACCATCCAGGAGCTCATCCAGCTCGCCCTGCGCGGCGGCGGTCCCGACAACATCACCTGCATCGTCGCGGACGTCCTCGACGGCGACAGCAACGACACCCTGGCCGGTCAGCTCAACGACACCCCGGTGATCGTCGGAGCGGTCGCGGAGAACCAGGCCGCCCAGCTGAACGACGGCGGCGCCATGGAGACCCCGGCAGGACGCGCGGCCGGCCTCGGTCGCCCCGTCCCGCCGCCCTCCGGCGGCTTCGGCCCTCCCGGCAGCGGCGACGACGTCGGCTACGACGGACTGCCCGACGGGTCCTTCGGTTCCTACTCCGACGAGGACTTCGTCAAGCGCGGCGGCCGCAAGTGGCTCAAGCGGTCCCTGTACACCGTGCTCGCCCTGGCGGTCATCGGCGGCGGTCTGTACGGCGGCTACCGCTGGACCCAGGGCCAGTACTTCGTCGGCGTGAAGAACGAGAACGTCGCGCTGTACCGCGGCATCAGCCAGGACCTCGCGTGGGTCTCGCTCTCGAAGGTCGAGACGGACCATCCCGAGATCGAACTCAAGTACCTCCCGCCCTACCAGCGCAAGCGGGTCGAGGCGACCATCGCCGAGGGCAGCCTGGCCGACGCACGCAAGAAGATCACCGAGCTCGCCACCCAGGCAACGGCCTGCAAGAAGGACGCTCAGCGCCGCGCAGCCGAGAAGAACGCCCCGAGCGACGAGGGCCAGGCCGGCGGTACGGACACGGACGCCGCCAAGACGTCCGCGGCATCCGGCACCACCAAGACCAAGCAGACTTCAGCGACTCCCACTCCCGGTCCCAGCCTCTCGGAGGAAGAGAAGAAGCTGGTCCCGCAGTGCGGTAAGCAGTAAAGCCGTAGGGGGCCTTCAGCACCATGAGCGTTGTCACCAACACGACCACGATCGGCGCGATCGACGCACCGAGCCGGCGCAACACCGAACTGATGATGATGGTCTTCGCCATCGCCATCTCGGTGTTCGCCTACGCCAACGTGGGCCTCGCCATCGATGGCTCGCTGCCTTCCGGCATGTTCGGATACAGCCTCGGCCTGATCCTGCTCGGCGGCGTGGCCCACCTCGTGGTGCGCAAGTTCGCCCCGTACGCGGACCCGCTGCTGCTGCCGCTCGCCACGCTGCTCAACGGGCTGGGGCTGGTGCTGATCTGGCGTCTGGACCAGTCGCAGAGGCTCATCCACCGTGCGGAGACTCTGTACGGGGCGTACGCCCCGGACGCCCCCAAGCAGCTGATGTACTCGGCGATCGGCGTCGCACTCATGGTCGGGGTGCTGGTAGTCCTCAAGGACCACCGCATCCTGCAGCGGTACACCTACATCTCGATGGTCGCGGCGCTGGTCCTGCTGGTCATGCCGATGTTCTTCCCCGCGGTGAACGGTGCGAAGATCTGGGTCAGCCTGGGGCCCTTCTCCATCCAGCCCGGTGAGTTCGCGAAGATCATCATCGCGGTCTTCTTCTCCGGCTACCTCATGGTGAAACGCGATGCCCTGGCCCTGGCCAGCCGCCGCTTCATGGGGATGTACCTGCCGCGCGGACGCGACCTTGGCCCGATCCTCGTCATCTGGGCGCTGTCGATCCTAATCCTGGTCTTCGAGACCGACCTCGGTACGTCCCTGCTGTTCTTCGGCCTCTTCGTGATCATGCTGTATGTCGCCACGGAGCGGACCAGCTGGATCGTCTTCGGGCTGCTGATGTCCGCGGTCGGCGCGGTGGGCGTCTCCACCTTCGAGTCCCATGTGCAGCAGCGTGTGGATGCCTGGATGGACCCGTTCGGCTGCTATGCGACGGACGGCGCGTGCGAACAGATCGGCAACGCCATCATGTCCTTCGGGTCCGGCGGCACCCTGGGCACCGGCTGGGGCCAGGGCCACTCCGACCTGATCGGCTTCGCAGCCAACGCCGACTTCATCCTCTCCACGGTCGGTGAGGAGCTCGGCCTCGCCGGAATGATGGCCGTCCTGCTGGTCTACGGCCTCATCGTCGAGCGCGGTGTCCGTACGGCACTCGCCGCCCGCGACCCCTTCGGCAAGCTCCTCGCGATCGGCCTCTCCGGCGCCTTCGCCATCCAGGTCTTCGTCGTCGCCGGCGGTGTCATGGGGCTCATCCCGCTGACGGGTATGACGATGCCGTTCCTCGCCGCCGGCGGGTCCTCCGTGATCGCCAACTGGGCCCTGATCGGAATCCTGATCCGGATCAGCGACACCGCCCGGCGCCCCGCCCCGGCTCCCGCCCCCTCCTCCGACGCCGAGATGACCCAGGTGGTCCGACCGTGAACAAGCCCCTGCGCCGGATCGCGATCTTCTGCGGCGTCCTCATCTTCGCCCTGCTCGCACGGACCAACTACCTCCAGTACGTGAAGGCCGACGAGCTCAACACCCGCGACGAGAACCGCCGCGTCCGCATCGAGCGGTACGCCCACGAGCGCGGCAACATCATCGTGGACGGCGGCACGGCCGTCACCGGGTCCGCCGAGACCAAGGGCAGCGACTTCAAGTACAAGCGGGTCTGGAAGGACGGCCCCCTGTGGGCGCCCGTCACCGGCTACTCCTCGCAGGCCTTCGGCGCCACCCAGCTCGAAAGCATCGAGGACGGCATCCTCACCGGCAACGACGACCAGCTCTTCTTCGACCGCACCATGTCGATGTTCACCGGTGACGAGAAGCAGGGCGGCAACGTCGTCACCACCCTGAACAGCGCCGCGCAGCGGGCCGCCTTCGAGCGGCTCGGCGACAAGAAGGGCGCCGTCGCCGCCCTCGATCCGCAGACCGGTGCCATCCTGGCGCTCGTCAGCACCCCCTCGTACGACCCCTCGACCTTCGCGGGCAACGACGCCGCCGACACCAAGGCCTGGCAGTCGCTGCTGAAGGACAAGGACAAGCCCATGCTCAACCGGGCCCTGCGCGAGACGTACCCGCCGGGCTCCACCTTCAAGGTCGTCACCGCGGCCGCCGCCCTGGAGAACGGGCTCTACACCGACATCGACGCGAAGACGAAGTCGCCGCTGCCCTGGCGGCTTCCGCTGACCACCGGCCAGCCGCTGGCCAACGAGGGCAACATCCCGTGCGAGAACGCCTCGCTCCGGGAGGCCCTGCGGATGTCCTGCAACACCGTCTTCGGCAAGATCAGCGATGACCTGGGCAACCAGAAGATGATCGACGAGGCCGACAAGTTCGGCTTCAACAAGGAGATCTTCACTCCGGTCCGCGCCGACGCGAGCATCTATCCCAAGGACAACCGGCCGCAGAACGCCATGGCGGGCATCGGCCAGGCGTCCAACCGTGCCACCCCGCTCCAGATGGCCATGGTGGCCGCCGCGGTCGCCAACGACGGCAAGCTGATGCAGCCGTACATGGTCGCCAAGCGTCAGTCGCCCGGCCTCGACGACATCTACACCCACGAGAAGGAGCAGCTCAGCCAGCCCCTCTCGGGTGAGAACGCCCAGAAGCTCCAGCAGATGATGGAGACCGTCGTCAACTCCGGCACGGGAACGAACGCCAAGATCAGCGGCGCCACGGTCGGCGGCAAGACGGGTACCGCCCAGCACGGTCTCAACAACAGCGAGAAGCCGTACGCCTGGTTCATCTCGTACGCGAAGACCGACAGCGGCTCCCCCGTGGCCGTTGCCGTGGTCGTCGAGGACGGCGACGCCAACCGGGACGACATCTCCGGTGGCGGCCTGGCCGCTCCCATCGCGAGGGCGGTCATGAAGGCAGTCATCGACAGCAAGAAGTGACACCGCTCACGCCCGAGCGCGTATCCGCCCCTGTGGATACCGGTCGGATATCAGGTATTGCCTGCGGGCTGATCAGGTAGTGCGCGGCCGGTAGCGTATGCGCGAACAGCACACCGCCGGACCGCACACCGGTGCGGTCAGGACTGACGGAGAGGGCTGGAACAGTTATGGAAGAGCCGCGTCGCCTCGGCGGCCGGTACGAGCTGGGCTCGGTGCTCGGCCGTGGTGGCATGGCCGAGGTCTACCTCGCTCACGACACCCGGCTCGGCCGCACCGTAGCTGTGAAGACGCTCCGGGCGGACCTCGCCCGCGACCCGTCCTTCCAGGCCCGGTTCCGCCGTGAGGCCCAGTCCGCCGCCTCGCTCAACCATCCGGCGATCGTCGCGGTCTACGACACCGGTGAGGACTACGTGGACGGGGTCTCGATCCCGTACATCGTCATGGAGTACGTCGACGGGTCGACGCTCAGGGAACTGCTCCACTCCGGTCGCAGGCTGCTGCCCGAGCGCACGCTCGAAATGACGGTCGGCATCCTCCAGGCGCTGGAGTACTCGCACCGCGCCCAGATCGTCCACCGCGACATCAAGCCGGCGAACGTCATGCTGACGCGCACCGGCCAGGTCAAGGTCATGGACTTCGGCATCGCCCGCGCCATGGGCGACTCCGGCATGACGATGACCCAGACCGCGGCCGTCATCGGCACCGCCCAGTACCTCTCCCCGGAGCAGGCCAAGGGCGAGCAGGTCGACGCACGCTCCGACCTCTACTCCACCGGCTGTCTGCTCTACGAGCTGCTGGCGGTCAGGCCGCCGTTCGTCGGGGACTCACCGGTCGCGGTGGCCTACCAGCACGTACGGGAAGAACCCCAGCCGCCCAGCAACTTCGACCCCGAGATCACGCCCGAGATGGACGCGATCGTGCTGAAGGCCCTCACCAAGGACCCCGACTACCGCTACCAGTCGGCCGACGAGATGCGTGCGGACATCGAGGCCTGCCTCGACGGTCAGCCGGTCGCGGCGACCGCGGCGATGGGCGCGGCCGGATACGGCGGCTACGGCGGTTACGACAACGACCAGCCCACCACCGCCCTGCGGCCCGCGGACCACGGCGGCGACCGCACGTCGATGCTCCCGCCGGTCAACCCGGACGACGGCGGCTACGGCTACGACGACCGCCCCGACCGCCGCCGGCAGAAGAAGGGCAACACCTCCACGATCCTGCTGGTCATCGCGGGAATCCTGGTGCTGATCGGCGCGATCCTCATCGGCAAGGCCGTCTTCGGCGGCGACGGTGACAGCGGCGACGGCACGTTCAAGGCGCCGAACATGATCGGTTCGACCGTCAAGGAAGCGCAGCTGCTCGCGGACAACACCAACACGGTCCTCAAGGTCGGTCCGAAGGAAGAGTGCGAGGAACAGCCCGCGGGCAAGATCTGCCGGCAGACGCCGACGAAGGACGCCATGGTGGCGGAGAACGACACCATCACGGTCTTCGTCTCCAGCGGCGCGCCGAAGGTCGAGGTGCCGGACGTCACGGAGAAGTCCGAGGACAACGCCCGGAAGCTCCTTGAGGAAAAGGGCTTCACCGTCACGGTCAACTCGGTCGAGTCCGGCGACGCCGAGCCGGGCACCGTCCTGGAGCAGACGCCGAAGGGCAACGCGAAGGCCGAGAAGAACTCCGAGGTGAAGCTCACGGTCGCGACCGAGAAGCTGCTCACCATGCCGCCGGTGACCGACCGCTCGTACGACGATGCGGTCGCCCAGCTCAACGGGATCGGCTTCACCAACATCGGCAAGACCGAAGTCGACAGCGAGAAGCCCGCAGGCGTGGTCGTCGGCCAGAACCCGGCGGCCAACGAGAAGGTGGGCAAGGACACCTCGATCATCCTCAAGGTGTCCAAGGGCCCGACGCAGCCCCCGACCGTCCCCGTCCCGGAGGTCAGGGGCGGGAAGGTGTCCGAGGCCAAGCAGAAGCTGGCCCAGGCGGGCTTCACGCAGATCAAGTTCGCCGACGGCAGCTCGCCGGACGACAACGCGACCGTCATCAACATGGACCCGCAGCCGAACACCCAGGGCGACCCGGCCACCACCGTCATCACGCTCACCACGGTGGGCGGAGGCGGGGGCGGTAACGGCGGCGGCCTCTTCGGCGGGGGCGACGGCCACTAGCGGTCGGCACGCCCCAGCCCACCAGCGGTCACGACACGGCACAGGGCCCCGGTCACCTCTGAGGTGACCGGGGCCCTGTGCTGTGTGCCGTGCGGGTCAGCGCAGCTCCGCCGGCTTCGTGCGGTCCCGATCGACCTTCTCCGTACGCACCAGCTCGCCCCAGACGATGTAGCGGTACTTCGACGTGAAGACCGGCGTGCACGTCGTCAGCGTGATGTAGCGGCCGGCCTTCTTGGCGCCCGAACCCTTCGGAACGGCCCGGAGCACGTCGACGTTGTACTTCGACGTCTCGGGCAGTTCGTTGAAGACCTTGTAGACGTACCAGGTGTCCTTGGTCTCGAAGACGATCGCGTCCCCGGTCCGCACCTTGTCGATGTTGTGGAACTTCGCCCCGTGACCGTCGCGGTGGGCGGCCAGGGTGAAGTTGCCCTGCTTGTCCGAAGGGAGCGCCGACTTCACCGGATCGGTGTAGTAACCGGCGATGCCGTCGTTGAGGCTCTCGGTGTCGGTGCCCTTCTTGACGAGCACCTCGCCGTTCCTCATCGACGGGACGTGCAGGAAGCCGATCCCGTCCTTGGTGTCCAGTGCTCCCGGTCCGCCGGCCCAGCGGTCGCGGATGGTGTGGCTCTGCTTGGTGGCCTCGCGGTCGGCGAGCACGTTCGTCCACCAGAGCGAGTAGACGACGAAAAGCCCGAGCACCAGGCCCGCGGTGATCAGGAGTTCACCGAAGACGCTGACGGCGGTCGCCACGGGATGACGGCCCCTTGGCCCCACCGGGGGCGCGGACTCACCGGTCAGCTCTTCGTCCTCGGTCGTCGCTGCCACCGCACCGTCCCTGTCGTGATGTCGTCCGGCCCGCTCAGTCCAGCAGCGCGTCGGGTTTGCCCTTGCTGCGCGGCCGTTCCTCGACCATCTTGCCCCAGACGATCAAACGGTACGTACTCGTGAATTCGGGCGTACAGGTCGTCAGTGTGATGTAGCGGCCGGGCTTCTTGAACCCCGACTGCGGCGGAACCGCACCGATGACCGACACGTTGGACGGCGAGGTCTGGGGAAGGGTGCTCGTCATCTCGTACGTGTAGTACGCGTCCTGCGTCTCGACCACGATCGGGTCGCCGGGGCGCAGCCGGTTGACGTAGCGGAACGGTTCGCCGTGCGTGTTCCGGTGACCGGCCAGGGCGAAGTTGCCCTGCTTGTCCGAGGGCATGGCCGTGCGGAGCGGTTCCTCGCCGTAGTGCCCGACCATTCCCCGGTCGAGGACCTTCTCCTTGCTGATGCCTTCCGCGATCGGTGTGACCACGTCCAGCTTGGGGATGTGGATGATCGCGAAACCCTGCCCCGGCGCGAACACACCGGGGTTGCGATTGCCCTTGGCCCAGTCGTCCTGGATCTTGTGCGTCTCCTTGCCGGCGATCTGGTCGGCACGCACGTTCGTCCACCACAGCTGGTACGTGACGAACAGCAGCATCAGTACACCCAGCGAGATGAACAGCTCGCCGACCACCCGGCTGACGACGACCGCGGGGCTGTCCTTGGCCGCCTTGGCCGCCCGTCGGGCCTCGACGCGCGACATCGGTTTCGGGGGTGCGGCGCCCACGCCTCCGGCCCCCGCCGGCGCCGCCTCCGCGGGCCCCTCGCCGCGCCTGCGGCCCCGGCCCTTGGCGGCACGGCGCCGCTCGGCCCGCCCGCCGGTGGGCGGGGCGGAAGAGCCCGGAGCGGAGGGATCCAGCGCATCGGCGTCCCCGCCCTCACGCTCCGGCCGCGGGCGGGGGGCCGTCACCGGCAGGACCGCCGTCACCGCCTGGTCGGCGACGGCCGTGTGCCGGGGCTCCGGCCTCCGCAGCGCGACCGTCTCGTCGTGGCGGACGGGCGGGGCGGGCGACGCGGGGACGGCCGAGGCGGGGGCGGGCGGAGTGGGCGCGGGCGGCACAGGCGCGGGCGACGCGTGCGCAGGCCCCTGGCGGCCGTACCAGTCCCGTTCATAGCCCGCGGGGTCGTACCACTCGCGCGGAGGCTCCTGGGCCTCCTGCGACCCCTGTGGCGGCCGCGCCGAAGCCGTCACGGCGTCCGGCTCGCTCGGCGCCCCCCCGTCCGCGGCCGCCTGCCCGGCAGGGCCGTTCTCCGTCCGGAACCACGGTGCCGCGTGACGCCCCGGCAGCGGGTCGTTCAGCGGGTCCGCCATATGGTCCACCGCCGCCTCGAACGCACCTGCGGCCTCGAACCCGCCCGGTTCGTGCGGGCCGTCCTGTCCGGCGTGGGATCCGTGGCGGGGTGGGGTCACGCGACGGCCTTGCCCACCACCGGCGCGAGTCCCGCCGACCTCTCGACGGCTCCGGTGTCACCGCACTGCGCCAGCCAGTTCGCCAGCATCAGATGGCCGTGCTCCGTGAGCACCGACTCCGGGTGGAACTGCACCCCTTCGACCGCCAGCTCGCGGTGGCGCAGCCCCATGATGATGCCGTCGGCCGTGCGCGCGGTGACCTCCAGCTCCTCGGGGACCGTGTCCGGCTCCGCGGCGAGCGAGTGGTAGCGGGTCGCGGTGAAGGGCGACGGCAGACCGGCGAAGACGCCCCTGCCCCCGTGGATCACCGGAGACGTCTTGCCGTGCAGCAGCTCGGGCGCGCGGTCCACCACGCCCCCGTACGCCACCGCCATCGACTGCATGCCCAGACAGACGCCGAAGACCGGGACACCGGTCGCCGCGCAGTGCCGCACCATGTCGATGCAGACGCCCGCGTGCTCGGGGGTGCCGGGCCCCGGCGAGAGCAGGACGCCGTCGAAGCCGTCCTGGGCGTGGGCCGTGGTCACCTCGTCGTTGCGGAGCACCTCGCACTCGGCGCCCAGCTGGTAGAGGTACTGGACGAGGTTGAAGACGAAGCTGTCGTAGTTGTCGACGACCAGGATGCGGGCGCTCATCGGCCGGCCCCCATCGCGTTCGTACCGTCCACCGTCACGTCGCCGAACGGAAGCAGCGGCTCCGCCCACGGGAAGACGTACTGGAACAGGACGTAGACGACCGCCAGGGCGAGCACGAGCGAAATGACCCCGCGCACCCACGCGTTGCCCGGCAGATGCCGCCAGATCCAGCCGTACATGCTGACCCCTTCATTCGGTACGGGACCAGACTAAAGGGCCGGGGCATTGCCGTGGGTCAGCCGGGGAAAGCGACCGGGGCATCGCCAGGGCCGCCGGGAAAGCCGGCGGGGCGCGGCCGTGATCCGCCCGGGGAGGGCGCACCGCGGAAGCCGGGCGGCTCAGCGGGGGAAAGCCGCCGGCCTGCCGGCGGTGACGGGCTGGGTCGCGTCCAGGTGCGCCCAGGCGATCAGCCGGTGGCTGCTGCCCCACTCGGGCTCGCAGGTGGTCAGCGTCAGATAGCGGCCGGGCCCGTCGAAGCCCGACTTGCGGGGAACCGGGTCGATGACGCCCACGTCGCCCGGCACGGTGCGGTAGGGCTTCTTTTCGATGCGGTACGTGAACCACGTCGTCCCGTCGGTGAGCAGCACCGCGTCACCGGGGCGCAGCTTCGGGAAGTCCTTGAACGGATCGCCGTAGGTGCGACGGTGTCCGGCCACCGCGAAGTTGCCTGTCGCCCCCGCCGCCGCGGTGCCCCGGTAGTGCCCGAGACCCTTCTGCAGGGTCTTGACCTCCGTGTTCTCCAGGACCGGCCACTCCCAGCCCTTTCCGAAACGGGGGATGTAGAGCATCGCGAACGGCTTCCCGTCGCGGTAGGCCCGGGGTGCGGCGGGCGGGGCCGTCGGCTTCGGGGTCCCTCCGGATCCCTGCGGTGCGGGCGCGGCCACCGCCCCCCGGGCCCACCGGCTCTGCAGGTCGTCGATCTGTCCCTCGGTCGCGCCCGCGGCCTTCACTCCGGTCCAGAACAAGACATAGACCACGAAGAGGATGATCAGGGCTCCGACGGTGATGCACAGCTCGCTGAACGTCCTGACGATCAGTCGCACCGACACCGGTCGGCCTCCCCGCAGCTGCTCGCTACTTCACCGGCTCCGCATAGTGGAGATCCACTGTGCCCGAGTAGCCGGGAAGAGTCACCGCCCCGTGCTCGTCGACTTTCCAGCCGAGCCCGTACGCCTTCACGTACAGCAGGTAGTTCTGGATCGCCGGGGAGGCGTCGAGCGCCCGCTGCAGCTTTCCGGGATCGCCGACGGCGGTGATCTTGTACGGCGGCGAGTAGACCCGGCCCTGGAGGATCAGCGTGTTGCCGACGCAGCGCACCGCACTGGTGGAGATCAGCCGCTGGTCCATGACCTTGATCCCGCGGGCGCCGCCCTGCCAGAGGGCGTTGACGACGGCCTGGAGGTCCTGCTGGTGGATGACGAGGTCGTTGGGCTGCGGGTCGGGGTAGCCGGGGCTCGCGGTGGCGTTCGGCGGGGCGTCGTCGAGGGTGACGGAGACGGCACGGCCGGAGAGCTTCGCCGTACCGGCGGCGCGCTCCAGCGCCTGGAGCCTCGCGTCCTCCGCCTTCGTGCTGCCGTCGTCGCGCTGGGCGAGGGTGTCGATGTCCTCGCGCACGGAGGCGGCGGACTCGTCGAGGCCGGCATTCTTCTCGCTGCGCTGCTGAATGAGATCGGACAGCTTCAGCAGGGAGGAGTCCGTACGGATATTGGTGCCCTTGGCGGTATTGGCGCTGGTGACGAAGATGAGACCGGCCAGGGCGAAAACGGCAGCCGTGAGCACTTTGGCCGGATGCCGGAAGGTGCGCCGGACCGGGCCTGGGGGAGAGTCGGCAGAATTGCTCAACGTACCCTTATCTCCTTCGGCGCCACGGAAGCACTACGCTAACGGACGCCCCGGGGAGGCAGCATTCCCCCTCGCGCCCAGCCCCGGCGCCAGCCACAGTTCCCTGCGCGGTCACGCAGCGCATCGACAGGAGAGTCCCTCGTGCCGAAGTCACGTATCCGCAAGAAGGCCGACTTCACGCCCCCTCCGGCGAAGCAGGCAACCAACATAAAGCTGACCAACCGCAGTTGGGTGGCGCCGGTGATGCTGGCGCTGTTCCTGATCGGTCTGGCCTGGATCGTCGTTTTCTACGTGACCGACGGCGATCTGCCGATCGATTCGCTGGGGAACTGGAACATCGTCGTCGGCTTCGGCTTCATTGCCGGTGGCTTCGGCGTCTCGACCCAGTGGAAGTAGCTCCCCGAGCCACGTAGGACCACAGCGGGCGCACGTTCCGCAACCCCTGCCCTGAGTTACCCACAGCGTTATCCACAGGCGGGGGAAAAGGTCAGACGATCTGTGGATAACTCCTCGGCGGTTGACGCCGATGTGACTGCAGCCACCCCTCTCCGCGGGCGGCACGCCCCTTGTCCTGACTGGAAAAACCCAGCTCAGCGGCAAGGGGCACAGTTGTACCCACGAAATGCACAAGATCGGGTACACGCTGTGGACAACTTCGATCACAAACGGTCCATACCGGACTGACGGAGGTGCATGGCCTCCCCTTTACGTCAGCGAGGCCGTTCTGGCGAGGACGATCAGGACCACCACCGCCAGGACGGCGGCGCAGGTGCCGTACTGCACGAGATTCCGCCGCTCGCGCGGGGCGTGCACCATGCCTATCCCGATCAGCGCACCCGCGACCAGGCCGCCGACATGCGCCTGCCAGGCGATTCCGCCCCAGGGGTTGAAGGTGATGACCAGGTTGAGCGCCAGGATCGTGAAGACCGGACGCATGTCGTAGTTCAGTCGGCGCATCACCACCACGGTGGCGCCCAGCAGGCCGAAGATCGCTCCCGAAGCGCCCAGCGAAGGCTGGTTCGGCGCCGCGAGCCAGTAGGTCAGAGCGCCGCCCGCCAGGCCGGACAGCAGATAGAGCGCGAGATAGCGGACACGGCCGAGCGCCGCCTCCAGCGGACCGCCGAGCCACCACAGCCCCAGCATGTTGAAGGCGAAGTGCCACACCGCCTCGTGCAGGAACATCGAGGTCACCAGCCGGTACCACTGGCCTTCGGCGACACCCTCGGGCGGCCCGCCGTAGTAGAAGTTGGCTCTGCCCAGCAGTGTCAGATGGTCGATCAGCGCGCTGTCGGCCAGCACCGCCAGGAACACCGCGGCGTTGATCCCCAGCAGGATCTTGGTGACCAGCCGGGGGTCCGCCGCGATGGTGCCGCCGGCGAGAGTCCGCGGCCGGGCGGCGGCCGGGTGGTGCCCCGTACCCGACGCCTGGCGCACGCAGTCCGGGCACTGGAAGCCGACCGAGGCGCTGACCATGCAGTCGGTGCAGATCGGCCGGTCGCAGCGGGTGCAGCGGATCGCCGTCTCCCGGCCCGGGTGGCGGTAACAGTTCACCGGACCGTCGACGGACGAGGTCGGGTCCTGGCCGCCCGGCGGCTGCTGGTCCATCGGTCCCATCGCTTCCCGGTCTCCTCGGTCCTCGTCGCGGCCGCAGCGCGCGAGGTCCCGCCCCGCGCATCCGCTCTCCTATGAAGTACGGACAGACGGGGCGGTTCGTTCCCGGAAACCGGAACGGAGAGTGAGCTGGTCCCTACAACCTGCGATCAGCGCTTCTCGATGACGACCGATTCGATGACCACGTCCTGCACGGGTCGGTCCGTGCGGCCGTTGGTCGGGGTGGCCGCGATGGCGTCCACCACCTTCTGGCTCGCCCCGTCGACCACCTCACCGAAGATGGTGTGTTTGCCGGTCAGCCAGGCGGTGGGCGACACCGTCACGAAGAACTGCGAGCCGTTGGTGCCCGGACCGGCGTTGGCCATCGCCAGCAGGTACGGCTTGGTGAAGGCGAGGTCGGGGTGGAACTCGTCACCGAACTCGTAGCCCGGGCCACCGGTGCCGTTTCCCAGCGGGTCGCCGCCCTGGATCATGAAGCCGCTGATGACCCGGTGGAAGACGGTGCCGTCGTACAGCCGGTCCGTGGTCCTGGCCCCGGTCGCGGGGTGGGTCCACTCGCGCTCACCGGTGGCGAGCTCGACGAAGTTCTTCACCGTTTTGGGCGCGTGGTTCGGCAGGAGCCGGATCTCGATGTCGCCCTGATTGGTCTTCAAGGTGGCGTAAAGCTGCTCGGCCACGGTCTGCCTTCCGTAAGTCTGATCTGACGTCAGGCCGATCCTCGCACGGCCCACCCCGCCCGGCGCCCGGCCCGGCTGCGCCGCACACAGCCCTTGCACCGTTTCACCTCTTCACGCGCCGCCCGCCTGCGGTTTCACGGCCCAACGGACGGAATCGGCGCGGGACACACGCGGCCGAATGCGTGCCGAACCGGCGCGCGGCGGACCGAACCATGGCATTCTCGTCGGCAGGCTCCCCTTGCACCTGCTTGTCCCGGGGCATCCCTGATGGCCTGAATGACCCGGATGCCCGCCCCGCGTGCCGCAAAGGTCCCCTGCAGGCATGATCTCGAACTGGGTGGAAAGGCGGAGTATCTACCCGCCACCAAGGAGGAGGATCCCGTGACCCGCATCGACAGCGTGCGCGCCGCAACCGACTCGGCGAGGGACAGCGTGCAGCACGCCGCGGTAGTGGTGGCGCCCTACGCCGACTCGGCCAAGGAACAGGCCGTTCACTATGCGCACGAGGCTCGCACACTGCTCGCACCGAAGGTGTCGAAAGCAGCCCAGCAGGCCCGAGTCCAGTACGACGCGCACCTCGCACCACGCATCGAACTCGCCCGCGCCCACGTGCCCCCGAAGGTCGACGAGGCCGCGCAGCGCGCCGCGCAGCGCAGCCGGCAGGCCGCCCGGAGCGCGGCGGACTACACCGTCCCCCGCGTCGGCCACGCCATCGCCGCGGCCCAGCCCGTCGCCGAGGAGGCCACGGCCCGCAGCGCGGCCGCACTGGCCGCTCTGCGCGGACAGGTCACGGCGAAGGAGATCAGGAAGCTGGCCCGGAAGCACGAGCGGCGGGCCAAGTGCGGCCGGGCGTTCAAGGGGCTCGCCGTGGCCGGCGTCCTGGCGGGCGGCGCCTATGCCGTCTGGCGGTGGTGGGACAAGCAGGCCAACCCCGACTGGCTGGTCGAGCCCCCCGCCCCCACCGAGGTGGACGACCGCGATCCGCTGGCCTCGGTCGACGGCAGCGACCCGTCCGTCCTGGACCCCGAGGTCCAGGCCAAGCAGTCCGACGCGGAGGCGGAGGACCTCCTGGACGGCCAGGACCCGGACGAACGCCCCTGACGCCGGAGCGCACAAGAACAAAAAAAGACCCCCTGACCTGCGAAAACGCCGGCCAGGGGGTCTTTTGCGCGTGGAGCCTAGGAGATTCGAACTCCTGACATCTGCCTTGCAAAGGCAGCGCTCTACCAACTGAGCTAAGGCCCCGAAAAGGAAGCAGCACCCGACGTCCGACGTCGTGGGCCACCGCCGCAGACCAGAGTACCGGGTGACCCCCTGAAACCTCCAAAAAGATAGGGACTCCCGGTGGACAACCACTCTCCGTAAGATGCACGTCGAGGTTCGCAGCAGCGAAGCCGCAGCGAAGGGGAGACGCCATGGATGCAGCGCAGCAAGAGGCAACGGCCAGAGCCAGGGATCTTCAGCGCAGCTGGTACGGGGAGCCGCTCGGCGCGCTCTTCCGACGGCTGATAGACGACCTGGGCCTGAATCAGGCCCGGCTCGCCGCGGTGCTCGGGCTGTCCGCCCCCATGCTCTCCCAGCTCATGAGCGGTCAGCGGGCGAAGATCGGCAACCCGGCGGTCGTCCAGCGCGTCCAGGCTCTCCAGGAACTCGCCAGCCAGGTGGCGGACGGCAGCATCAGCGCGGGAGAGGCCACCGACCGCATGGAAGAGATCAAGAAGTCGCAGGGCGGCTCCGTGCTCACCGGCACCGGTCAGACCACGACGACCGGGGGCGCCCCCACCGTGCGCCGCGTGGTCCGCGAGATCCAGTCGCTGCTGCGGTCCGTCGCGGCGGCCGGTGAGATCATCGATGCCGCCGACTCCCTCGCCCCGGCCCACCCGGAACTGGCAGAGTTCCTCAGGGTGTACGGCGCAGGGCGCACCTCGGACGCGGTGGCGCACTACGAGGGCCACCAGAGCTAGAGCAGACAGACCGGGCACCCGCCCGGCAACCGGAGCATCCGGGTCCGGGCGCGGGCAGAGCCACGGAACAGGCACAGCCACACGTACGGGCCGAGACAGGGACGGGGAGCGGGCGCAGCGCAATGGGTGAGGTCTTCGCTGGTCGGTACGAGCTGATCGATCCGATCGGACGGGGTGGGGTCGGCGCCGTCTGGCGTGCCTGGGACCACCGGCGCCG
This sequence comes from Streptomyces sp. A0642, assembly GCF_004795105.1. Taxonomy (GTDB): domain Bacteria; phylum Actinomycetota; class Actinomycetes; order Streptomycetales; family Streptomycetaceae; genus Streptomyces. Next base: position 415,817 of record NZ_SSBL01000005.1, read on the forward strand.
CCGCTACGTGGCGGCCAAGGTCCTCCAGCAGAGCGACGCGCACACGCTGCTGCGCTTCGTGCGCGAGCAGGCGCTGCGGATCGAGCACCCGCACGTGCTGGCCCCGGCGAGCTGGGCGGCGGACGACGACAAGGTCCTTTTCACCATGGACCTGGTCAGCGGCGGTTCGCTGGCCCATGTCATCGGCGACTACGGCCCGTTGCCGCCGCGATTCGTCTGCACGCTGCTCGACCAGTTGCTGTCGGGTCTCTCGACGGTGCACGCCGAGGGGGTCGTGCACCGGGACATCAAGCCCGCCAACATCCTGATGGAGGCCACCGGCACCGGCCGGCCGCATCTGCGGCTCTCCGACTTCGGGATCTCCATGCGCAAGGGCGAGCCCCGCCTCACCGAGACGAACTACGTGGTGGGGACGCCGGGTTACTTCGCGCCCGAGCAAATGAGGGGAGCCGAGCCGGACTTCCCCGCGGACCTCTTCGCCGTCGGTCTCGTCGCCCTGTATCTGCTCCAGGGCCAGAAGCCCGACTCCCAGGCGCTCGTCGAGCACTTCACCTCCTACGGGACGCCCAGCGCCCCGCAAGGCATCCCCGAGCCGCTGTGGCAGGTCCTCGCTGGGCTGCTGCAGCCGGACCCGCAGGCCCGCTTCCGTACGGCCACGGGTGCGCGCAAGGCCCTGACGGCCGCGGCGGAGATGCTCCCCGAGCCCGGGAGCGACGACGAGCCGGTGGAGGTCTTCGACCAGATCGGCCCGCTGCCCGCCGGCTTCGGCCCCGACGGCCCCGTACAGAAGGCGCAGGCCGCGCAGAACGCACAGACCACGCACGCGCCCCAGCCCACCGGACAGCAGCCCTCCACAGGTCAGCAGGCCACGGGGGGCCAGCCGTACGCGCCGCCCCCGGCCACCATGTCGGAGACGGGCAGCTTCCACCTCCCGCCGCCTCCGCAGCCCGCCGCACCCGCCCCCGCCCCCGCCTCCCAGGCCGCGCATCCCCTCGCCCCGCACCCGGCGACCCACACGGCGGCTCCCTTCCCCGCCGCCGTACCGGACCCCTCACAGGCCCCCACCTCCGCGGTGCAGCACGAGCACCCGCCCACCCGCGCCTACACGGCCCAGCACCCGCAGGCACCGGTGGCGGCGTCCCCCGGGCCGTCGCCCGCCCCGGCGGTGGCCGCGAACGCCCCGCGAACGCGTCCGGGACCGCCCCCGAAGGTGGCGGTCCCGGTGCTGCTGGTGGCGCTGATCTGCTTCGCCGTGGGCATCTGGGCGCTGACCCAGGCCTGAGTGGGGCGCGGTCGCGCTACCAGGCCTGCGGCGGCCCTCCGTACGGAGGCGGGGCGGTGGCCGCCCGGTGCCGCGCGAGCAGCGTCCACACGCCCAGGGCGAGGACCAGCACCGTCCCCGTGCCGATCCCGGCCGCTCCGACCAGCTTCATGGTGGTGCTCTCGCTCTCGGCCGCCTGCGGCCCGCTCTGGCCCCGCGCGGCCAGGTCCTTGTCCTTCTCCGTGACCGCGAAGATCCCGGCCTCGCCCGCGTACGGGGACCCCTGCGCCTTGCCCTCGACCTTCACCGACAGCGTCAGCGGGAACGGCTTGGCGCCGTAGGCCTTCTTGAGCTCCGGGCTCAGCGTGACGGACAGGTAGTACCAGCCCGCGAAGCGCATGGCGCTGACACTTTCGGTCGAGGAGAACCTGTTCCGGTACGCGACCGGAGGTACGGGGTCCAGGGACACGGAGGCCGGCTTGCCGGAGTACGCCATGGGCGAGACGTCGTCGACATGGCCCTGGGCGGGGTTATCCAGGGACATCGCGAGAGCGCTGCCGATGTAGTCGTCCGAGGCGGTGCTGTTGCCGAGGCCGGCCGTGGCGAAGATCTGCTGCCCCCAGTCCACCGGCACCCGGTAGAAGAGGGTCTGCCCCGGCGTGATCTCGGCCTTCCATTCACCGGTTTCCAGACTGGTGGCGTCGTAGTAACCGGTCCCGCCGCTCCTGCGGTTGTCGGTGGCGGGCGTGGGCGGGGCGGGGGAGGCGGACGGCCAGTCCTGCGGCGCGTCGGTCGGCGTCGCGGCCTGGTCGGAGAGCTCCGGCTCCGCCGCGTACCGCAGCTCCAGGTCCCAGTCCCCGGGCTCCGAGGTGGCCTTGCTCTCGCGCTCGACCAGGACGTTGTACGTGCCGGGGCCCTGGCAGGTGCTGCTGTCCTTCTGCACGACCCGGTAGGCGTAGGCGGCGATCGGACGCGGGTACTCCGCGGACTCGAAACGGGCGTCCTCGGAGCTGCACTGCAGATCCGAGGAGTTCCGGATGCTGACCGTGATGCCGTCCCCGTAGGCGACCTTGCCACCGCCCTTGGGCACGGCGACGGCGGAGACGTACGCGTTGGTCGTCGCGTCCAGGTTCAGACGGTAGTAGAGCTTCTGACCGGCCTTGATCGAACTCCTGTAGACCGCACCGGCCTTCAGTTCCGCAGCCTCGGTGTTGACCTCCGCCCCGGCCACCGCCTCGGCGCCCGGGTCGAAGGTGTACGCGGCGGTCCCGCCGTCCGCGTACGCCGGTCCCGGCAGCGCCGCCACCGCGCACATCGCCGCGGCCGCCGCCAGCGTCACCCGGCCCCTGCTGCGCTGCCTCATCACGCGCTTCCCCTCGTCGTCCGTGCGGCTGCCCCGCGGCGGCTGCGTACCTATACGAACACGGCGGCCGGCGCGGCCATGACGGCAGCCCCGGCGGCAGCCGCGATGCCGTCCATCCTGCCCCTCCCGCCCCACCGCTGTCTGCGGACGCGATCGAAACGCCCTTCTCGCCCCCGTCCGCCGCCTTGGTCCCGGGGGCCCCGTGCTCCCGGCCGGTCCGTGCGTCGCCGAGCACCGATACGCGCAGCACGAGGCCGGTGTGCGGGTTCTCCGCGATCTCCGCGGCCCGCGCTCCCAGCGTCACCGAGCAGGAGAAGCCGCCCGCGGCATGCACCGGCTGGACATCGGTCCGGATTCCGCAGCGGTGGGTCCGGGCGACCGGAAGCCCGCCCCGCGCCGCCGCGGCTGGACGGCCGCTGTACATCGTGCGCGGGTTGCACTCGTCGCCGCCCGTCAGCGGGTGGCGGGCCGGCGTGCAGCGCCGGGTCGTCCCGTACGCGTACGGGACGATGGCTCCGTCCACCGCGGGCTCATGGGCGAACTCGACTTCGTAGCGCCCCTGCTGGCCCCCCTCCCGCCGGAACCCGGCACCGGAGCGTCCGGGACGGCGGGATGCGGTCGCGTCCCACCCCCTCACCGATCGTGCGGGGGCGTTGAACCCGGTGCCACCACACACATCCCGGGGGGGCGCCCGCCGGCAGCGTGGCCTCCTTGGCGCCCGGCCCGTACCCGTCTGCGACGAGGCCGGCGGCGCCTCGACCCCGTACACGGGCTCCAGGGGCCAACGCGCGGCGGCGGAGCCCTTGTTGCTCTCCCGCCCCACCACCGGCCGGTACCGGCCCGCACGGTCGCAGGTGCGGGCGACCTGCTCCGAGCGCATGCGGGCGACCGCCGAAGTCAGCACAACCGCCCCCTCCTTCGGGAGAAAGCGCGCGGTGTCCGTCCCGCACGAGCCGTGCTCGGAGAACTCGATCATGGTGCTGGCCGTGCCGAGTCCACGGCCGCCCCCGGCCGCGGCACCGCCGTCGCCGCGAAGCCCGCCGTGGACACCGCGTCCGGGTCGACCGCGTCGTACCCGTCGGACAGACCGTCCCCGAGCGTGCCGGCTGCTGAGCGGGCCCTCTCCATCCGGGGGCGCCCCGTGCCGTCGTCGTCCCCCCGCGAGCCGGACGAGTCGAGGACCCTGACCGGGCCGCCTTCCCCGGACAGGACCGCCTCCCGCGCCTCAGGGACGTCCGGCGGGCCCGCCAGGGCCCGCGGTGTGCCCGCCACCGGGGCGGACCACGCCCCGCCGATCACTGGGCCCACCCACTCGGTGCGGTGGTGCCTGCGAGCCCTCACCCGTGCCCCCTCGGCCGAAACCCCAGCCTCTTTGCTTGAGCAAGCTATTGATTTGCTTGAGGGAACTCAAGAGCACAGGTGTCACGGTCCCGCAACAGCACGAAGCCCCGGCCGCTCATGCGACCGGGGCCCCGACAGGCTGTTCTGTCTCACACGCCCGAACCTGCGGGCACGGAGTCAGTCGCCTCCGTCCACAGGTCCTGCTCGGCGCGATCCGCCTGGATCTGGCGGTACACGAGGAGCCCGCCGATGGCAGCCAGTGCGACCAGGAGAAGCTTCTTCACCGCGCGACCTCGTCTTTCCTTGGCGTTGGGGAGTTCTGCTGCCCGACTATACACATCGGCCGATATCGACCGGTGACCTCCCCGCAACCCAACTGGGGCCTGTGGACGAGCGCGCGTCGCCGGGCTGTGCATCAGTGGCCGACGACGCCGGCGGCCCCCGTGGGACCGCCGGGACACCGCTTCTCGGGACCGGTTGCACCATACGAGTGGTGTTCATCCGAAGAACGGCATATCGGCGGCGTCGGTCCATGAAATCGCGAGCCGGATCCACATCATCAGAAAGGTAAGCAAACCGGACCACCTGAAAGTGAGGGGCCATGAGCACCTTCAAGGCCAAGAGCATCTGGACCGCCTTCATCACCGCGTTCTTCGCACTTCTCGCGTCGCTGGGCCTCGCAAGCTCCACCGCCGCGGCCACGGAAGCCACGGTCACGGAGCCGGCGAGCACGAGCCACGAGCACAGGGGCGCCACCGCCGCAACTCCTGCCGCCCCGTCGGTGCGATGGACCCTTCCGCGTGACCGGGCCCTGCCGCCCACGATGAAGCAGCGCATCCGCGCCGAGGCACACGGCTCCTCACCCGCCACCCGGCACCTGTCCGCTGACACCGGCGACACCACGCACAGCACCGGCACCGCCCGCGCCTCGCACGGCGCCCCGGCGGGAGACGCCTCCCTCCTTCCGCCCTGAGAGCGGCGCACCTGACACCCAGAGCCCCCGGGCCGGTTCCCACCGGACGGGGGCTTTCCCGTGCGCCCGCACGCCCTCTCGTGCCGCACGCCTGCGTGCGGCGTTCCGCGCCCTTCGCGTGCGGCCTTCCGTCCGCCGCACGTACGGCTTTCCGCGCGCCTCGCGCAGGGGCGGGCACGCACCCGCACACGCCGCCGTACGCGCTTGCACGCGGGCCCGGGTGCGCGCGCGGAAGCCGAGGGCGGCGTACGGATCGGCCCGGGAGCTCTTGCGGACACGGAGGCCGGCACCGGTGCCGGACGGGGGCCGGCACCCCGGCCCGCACCGCCGCTCCGCCCGGTGGCGAAACCGAGTTCCAGCGGGGCAACCCACCGGCACCCGGCTGACACGAACGCCCCGCTCCCACGCAGAAGGCCCGGTCCCTCCGAAGAGGAACCGGGCCTTCTGTCGTCACTGTGGGGCTAACAGGATTTGAACCTGTGGCCTCATCCTTATCAGGGATGCGCTCTAACCAACTGAGCTATAGCCCCGCCGCGCTTTTGTGTCGCGCTGACGTGAAGAAGATTAGCGCACGTCGGGGCCAGTCCCAAAATCGATAGCCGCGCCCCTACTCGTCCTCGGCCAGCGTGAGCTCGACTCCGCCCACGAAGCCGGCCGACAGGTTGTAGATGAAGGCGCCCAGCGTCGCCAGCGCGGTCGCCAGCACCACGTCGATCACCGCGATGACCGAGGTGAAGATCAGCACCCGCGGCAGCGACAGGAACGACTGCAGGTCGAACCCGTTGCCCTCGTTGGAGCCGGTCGCCTCGCTGATGGTGCCGCCGACGGTCTCGAAGACGCCCATCGCGTCCATCACCATCCACAGCACCGCCGACGCGACCACCGTGCAGATGCCGAGCGCGATGGACAGCAGGAAGCTGACCTTCATCACCGACCACGGATCGGCCTTCGCTACCCGCAGACGCGCCTTGCGGGTACGCGGAGTCGTCCGCGCCCCCGTCCGCGGCCTGCGGGTCGCCTGGGCCGCGCCCGCGCCCGGCACGGCGCCCTGCTGCCCGCCGTAGGAGCGCCCGCCTCCCTGAGTCCCGCCCGGAGGCGAGGGATAGGCCTGCGGCGGGTGATACGGGCCCGCCTGGCCCGGTGCGGGTTCCCGCTCACCGGGCAGCGGCCCGGTCGCGTAACCCTCGTACTGGGGCTGAGGTCCCCGGGTATCCGTCACAGTGCCCCCTTGGGAGTCCGTGGCAGGGCCACGGGCACCGTTCCCGCCGGCTCCGGAAGCGGCCGAACCGGCGCCCGTGGCTCCACTCACGATCTACTCCTCGTGCTCCCCGGTCGAGGACGTGGTGCCCTCGACTGTGCCGTCGACCGTGTTCTCGGCAGTCGCCTCGGCCGTGGTGGCCTCAGCTGTCACTGCCCCGGTCGTCTCGCCTTCGGCATCAGCGTCGACGGAACCGTCGACCTCTTCGGCCTCGCGACCTGCCTCGGCGTTGCGAGCGATACCGACAACGGCGTCGCGCTTGCCCAGATTGATCAGTTGGACGCCCATGGTGTCACGGCCCGTCTCCCTGACTTCATTGACTCGCGTACGAATCACACCACCGCCGAGCGTGATGGCGAGAATCTCGTCCGTCTCCTCGACCACCAGCGCACCGACCAGCGAGCCCCGGTCCTCGACGATCTTGGCGGCCTTGATGCCCAGGCCACCGCGACCCTGAACGCGGTACTCGTCGACAGGGGTTCGCTTCGCGTACCCGCCGTCAGTGGCAGTGAACACGAAAGTACCGGGCCTGACGACATTCATCGAGAGCAGTTCGTCTCCCTCGCGGAAACTCATGCCCTTCACACCCGAAGTGGCGCGGCCCATCGGACGCAGCGCGTCGTCCGTAGCGGTGAACCTGATCGACTGGGCCTTCCTGCTGATGAGCAGCAGGTCGTCGTCGGACGAGACCAGCTCCGCGCCGATCAGCTCGTCGTCGGAGCCGTCGGCGGTCTCCCGCAGGTTGATGGCGATGACACCGCCCGAGCGCGGCGAGTCGTAGTCCTTCAGCGCGGTCTTCTTCACCAGACCGCCCTTCGTGGCCAGGATCAGATACGGCGCCGCGTCGTAGTCGCGGATCGCCAGGATCTGCGCGATCTGCTCGTCCGGCTGGAAGGCCAGCAGGTTCGCCACGTGCTGGCCGCGGGCGTCCCGTCCGGCGTCCGGGAGTTCGTAAGCCTTCGCGCGGTAGACGCGGCCCTTGTTGGTGAAGAACAGCAGCCAGTGGTGGGTCGTCGACACGAAGAAGTGGTCGACGATGTCGTCTTCCTTGAGCTTCGTGCCACGCACGCCCTTGCCGCCGCGCTTCTGCGAGCGGTAGTCGTCCGTCTTCGTGCGCTTCACATAGCCGCCGCGGGAGATCGTGACGACGATGTCCTCCTCGGCGATCAGGTCCTCGATGGACATGTCGCCGTCGAAGGGCACGAGCTTGGAGCGCCGGTCGTCGCCGAACTTGTCGACGATCGCCGCCAGCTCCTCGCTGACGATCTGCCGCTGCCGCTCCGGCGAGGCGAGGATCGCGTTGTACTCGTTGATCTTCGCCTGGAGCTCGTCGTGCTCGGCAGTGATCTTCTGGTGCTCCAGCGCGGCCAGCCGGCGCAGCTGCATCTCCAGGATCGCGTTCGCCTGGATCTCGTCGATCTCCAGCAGGCCCATCAGGCCCTCGCGCGCGATCTCGACGGTGTTGCTGCGCCGGATGAGGGCGATGACCTCGTCGATGGCGTCCAGGGCCTTGAGCAGGCCGCGCAGGATGTGCGCGCGCTCCTCCGCCTTGCGGAGGCGGAACTTCGTGCGCCGGACGATGACCTCGATCTGGTGCGTCACCCAGTGGCGGATGAACGCGTCGATCGACAGGGTGCGCGGCACCCCGTCCACCAGCGCCAGCATGTTGGCGCCGAAGTTGGTCTGCAGATCGGTGTGCTTGTACAGGTTGTTCAGGACGACCTTGGCGACCGCGTCCCGCTTCAGCACGACGACCAGGCGCTGGCCGGTGCGCGACGAGGTCTCGTCACGGACGTCCGCGATGCCGCCGACCTTGCCGTCCTTCACCAGGTCGGCGATCTTCTGCGCGAGGTTGTCGGGGTTGGTCTGGTACGGCAGCTCCGTCACGACCAGGCACTGGCGGTTCTGGATCTCCTCGACCGCCACGACCGCGCGCATCGTGATCGAGCCACGGCCGGTGCGGTACGCCTCCTCGATGCCCTTGCGGCCCACGACGAGCGCGCCCGTCGGGAAGTCCGGGCCCTTGATCCGCTCGATCAGGGCGTCCAGGAGCTCCTCCTGCGAGGCCTCCGGGTGCTCCAGGTACCACTGCGCGCCCGACGCGACCTCGCGCAGGTTGTGCGGCGGGATGTTGGTGGCCATGCCGACCGCGATGCCCGCCGAGCCGTTGACCAGCAGGTTCGGGAAGCGCGCCGGGAGGACCGTCGGCTCCTGGTTGCGGCCGTCGTAGTTGTCCTGGAAGTCGACGGTCTCCTCGTCGATGTCCCGGACCATCTCCATGGACAGCGGCATCATCTTGCACTCGGTGTACCGCATGGCGGCGGCCGGGTCGTTGCCCGGAGAACCGAAGTTGCCGTTGGAGTCCACCAGCGGCATGCGCATCGACCAGTGCTGCGCGAGGCGCACCAGGGCGTCGTAGATCGACGAGTCGCCGTGCGGGTGGTACGTACCCATGACGTCGCCGACGACGCGGGCGCACTTGTAGAAGCCCTTCTCGGGCCGGTAGCCGCCGTCGTACATCGCGTACAGCACCCGGCGGTGGACGGGCTTGAGGCCGTCCCGCACGTCGGGCAGGGCACGCGACACGATGACGGACATCGCGTAGTCGAGGTAGGAGCGCTGCATCTCCGTCTCGAGCCCGACGGGCTCGACACGCATGCCCACGCCCTCGACGGGCGGAACCTCTTCGGGCGTCACGGGGACAGGGGTGTTCTCGTCGGCCATTGCTGGTCAAAGTCCTTTCGCGCTGCGGCTTGGAGGGTCGCCGGACCCTCCTCCTTGTACGGCCGACTCAGATGTCGAGGAAGCGGACGTCCTTGGCGTTGCGCTGGATGAACGAGCGCCGCGCCTCGACGTCCTCACCCATCAGCACCGAGAACAGGTCGTCGGCCTGCGCCGCGTCGTCGAGCGTGACCTGGCCGAGCACACGGTGGTCGACGTCCATCGTGGTGACACGCAGTTCCTCGGCGTTCATCTCGCCGAGGCCCTTGAAGCGCTGGATCGAGTCTTCCTTGATCCGCTTGCCGTTCTGCTTGCCCAGGGCCACGAGGGCGTCGCGCTCGCGGTCCGAGTACGCGTACTCGAAGTCGTCCCGGCCCCACTTGATCTTGTAGAGCGGCGGGCGCGAGAGGTAGACGTGGCCGGCCTCGACCAGCGGTCGCATGAAGCGGAAGAGGAAGGTGAGCAGCAGGGTGTTGATGTGCTGGCCGTCGACATCGGCGTCCGCCATCAGGATGATCTTGTGATAGCGGAGCTTCTCGATGTCGAAGTCCTCGTGGACCCCGGTGCCGAAGGCCGAGATCAGCGCCTGGACCTCGGTGTTCTGCAGGATCTTGTCGATCCGGGCCTTCTCGACGTTCAGGATCTTGCCGCGGATGGGCAGGATGGCCTGGTACATCGGGTTCCGGCCGGACTTCGCCGAACCACCGGCGGAGTCACCCTCGACGATGAAGATCTCGCACTTCGTCGGGTCGTTCGACTGGCAGTCGCTCAGCTTGCCCGGCAGCGAGGCGCTCTCCAGGAGCCCCTTGCGACGGGTCAGGTCACGCGCCTTGCGGGCCGCCACGCGGGCGGTCGAGGCGGCGATGCCCTTACGGATGATGTCCGCGGCCTCGTTCGGGTTCCGGTCGAACCAGTCCGTCAGCTGCTCGTGGACGACCTTCTGCACGAAGGTCTTGGCCTCCGTGTTGCCCAGCTTGGTCTTGGTCTGGCCCTCGAACTGCGGCTCACCCAGCTTCACCGAGATGATCGCCGTCAGACCCTCGCGGACGTCCTCACCGGTGAGGTTGTCGTCCTTCTCGCGCAGCAGCTTCTTGTCGCGCGCGTACCGGTTGACCAGCGAGGTCAGCGCGGCCCGGAAGCCCTCCTCGTGCGCACCGCCCTCGTGCGTGTGGATCGCGTTGGCGAAGGAGTAGACACCCTCGCTGTACTGCGTGTTCCACTGCATGGCGATCTCGGCCGAGAGGAGACGCTCCTTGTCCTCGGCCTCGATGTCGATCACCGACTGGTGGATGACGTCGCCCTTGCGGGAGTTCAGGTACTTCACGAAGTCGACGATGCCGTTTTCGTAGTGGTACGTGACCGTGCGGGCCGGCTCCTCCTCGGGAACCTCGACCGCCTCGGCGCTGTCCGCTCCGGCCGTCGCCTTCGCCGACTCCCGTTCGTCGGTCAGCTTGAGGGTGAGGCCCTTGTTGAGGAAGGCCATCTCCTGGAAGCGGCGCGAGAGCGTCTCGAAGGAGTACTCGGTCGTCTCGAAGATGTCCCCGTCGGCCCAGAAGCTGACGGTCGTGCCGGTCTCGTCCGTGGCCTCGTTACGGGCCAGCGGGGCGGTCGGGACGCCGAACTTGTAGTCCTGGGTCCATCGGTAGCCGTCCGTCCTGACCTCGACGGCCACGCGGGTGGACAGGGCGTTGACGACGGAGACGCCGACGCCGTGCAGACCGCCGGAGACCGCGTAGCCGCCGCCTCCGAACTTGCCGCCCGCGTGGAGCACCGTGAGGACGACCTCGACGGCGGGCTTGCCCTCGGACGGCACGATGCCGACGGGGATGCCACGGCCGTTGTCGATCACGCGCACTCCGCCGTCGGCGAGGAGCGTGACGTCGATGGTGTCCGCGTGCCCGGCCATGGCCTCGTCGACCGAGTTGTCGACGACCTCTTGCACGAGGTGGTGGAGACCGCGCTCACCGGTCGAGCCGATGTACATGCCAGGTCGCTTGCGGACCGCGTCCAGACCCTCGAGCACGGTGATCGCGCTGGCGTCGTACGAGGCTTTCACCTCGCCCGAGGCGGGAGCGACGCTGCTCTCACCGGGGGTGGACGGAATGTTCTCGTTGGGGTTGCCGGAATCGGCCACGAAGCGCCCTTTCTGGCACAGCACAGGCCGTTCTCCGGACAGGCGGGAGCGGCTGCGTCGTTCGGCTTGTATCGACGAATCCCGCAAGGACGCGGGATTGTCCACCAGTCTACCGGTAGCGCCGACCCGAATGGGGGTTTGCCGGTACCTGAGTCCGCATGTGCCGCCCTGAATGAGCGCCTGACGACTCCCCATATTCGGGAAGGGGCCTCAAGAGGCTCACACGGGCATTGAGCGCTTCGGCCTGTCAGCCTCCCACTACGGTGAGGGACGCCCGCTCACAGCCGTACGGTTTCCACCACCGCACACCCCTGCAACTCGGGTACCGAGGGCATCGGGGACAACAGGGCCACACCGGTCACCCGGCGTGCGGCCCGCAGTGCCCGGACCGCTGTCGGAGCAGGGCGAAGGCAGGGGAAAGCGCCAGGTCAAGCGCGGTCAGCCGTAGGTGTCGCCGGGGCCGGTGCTCCCCGGCGCGCGCAGCGGACCGTAACCGCGCTGCGGACCGCCCGGCCCCAGCACCTTGATCAATCTCACGGTGCCGTGCCCCAGATCCGCGTTCAGCCGGGCCACCAGCTGAGGGGCCAGCAGCCTCAGCTGGGTCGCCCACGCCGTCGAGTCGCACTGCACCGTCAGCACCCGCTCGTCGGGGTCCTCGTCGTAACGCAACGGCACACAGTGATTGGCCAGATCGTCACCCACGATCTGCGGCCAGCGGCCCATCACACCGCCCACCGCGGCCGGCGTCTCCCAGCCCCGTTCGGTGATCAGGCGATTGATCGCGGCCCCCAGCGGCAGCGGGTCCCTGCCGTCCGCCCGCGCGCCGGAACGCAGCCCGCCACCGCGCCGGGCCTGCTTCTTCTGCTGCGCTGCCGCGCCACGGGCCCGCGCCTGCTCCTTCGCCGCGCGCAGGGCCACCCGCGCCAGGTCCACGCCCGAGGGTTCCGGTTGCTTCGCCGGTTCTCCGCCGGGCCCGGAATTCACAGGGGGTCCGTCTCCGTCGCCGCTCACAGCCGGTCCACCTCGCCCGCCGACACCGCGTACCGCGTCCCCGCCAGCACGCCCGGGACGTCATCGTCGACCGCCGCCGTCACCAGCACCTGTTCGCCCTGGGCCACCAGCTCAGCCAGCCGCTCCCGGCGCCGCGCGTCCAGCTCGGCGAAGACGTCGTCCAGCACCAGCACCGGTTCGTTGCCTTCGGAGCGCAGCAGATCGTACGAGGCCAGCCGCAGGGCCAGCGCGTACGACCACGACTCCCCGTGGCTCGCGTACCCCTTGGCCGGCATCCCGCGCAGGCCGAGAACCAGGTCGTCGCGGTGCGGGCCGACCAGCGTCACGCCCCGTTCGATCTCCTGTTTGCGCACCTCTGCCAGGGCCGCGATCAGCTGCGCGTACAACTCCTCGCGCGTGCGCGCGTGCTCCACCTCCGTGCCCACCGAGCTGCGGTACTCCAGCATCACCGGACCGCCGCCCGGCGCCACGTCCGCGTACGCCTTGTCGGCCAGCGGCTGAAGCGTCGCGATCAGGTCCAGCCGCTGCGCCAGCAGCTCGGCGCCCACCCGGCCCAGATGCTGGTCCCACACGTCGAGCGTCGACAGGTCCATGGAACGGCCCCCGTGCCGTCGCGCCATCGCTGCGGACTTCAGCAGCGTGTTGCGCTGCTTGAGCACCCGCTCGTAGTCGGAACGCACTCCGGCCATCCGCGGCGAACGCGCCGTGACCAGCTCGTCGAGGAACCGCCGGCGCTCGCCGGGGTCGCCCTTGACCAGTGCGAGGTCTTCCGGGGCGAACAGCACCGTGCGCACTATCCCCAGCACATCCCGGGGCCTGACCTGCGACGACCTGTTGATCCGGGCCCGATTGGCCTTGCCGGGGTTCAGCTCCAGTTCGACCAGCTGGGAGCGTTCGCCCTGGGTGACGGCCGCCCTGATGACAGCGCGGTCGGCGCCCATGCGCACGAGGGGGGCGTCGGAGGAGACGCGGTGGCTGCCGAGCGTCGCGAGATAGCCGACGGCCTCGACGAGATTCGTCTTGCCCTGGCCGTTGGCCCCCACGAACGCGGTGACGCCCGGGTCGAGAGGCACCTCGACCCGGGCGTACGAGCGGAAGTCGGCCAGCGACAGATGCGTGACATGCATGGTGTACGCCGACCTTTCCGGCTTCCTGCTCCGTGGGGCGGGGCGGACCGTCCGGTCCTGCCCGCCCCTCGTCGCGCTACTTCTTGTTCTCGACCGCGTGGCCACCGAACTGGTTGCGCAGTGCGGCGATCATCTTCATCTGCGGGGAGTCGTCCTGGCGCGAGGCGAAGCGCGCGAAGAGCGACGCGGTGATCGCGGGCAGCGGCACGGCGTTGTCGATCGCCGCCTCCACCGTCCAGCGGCCCTCGCCGGAGTCGGCGGCGTAGCCACGGAGCTGGTCCAGGTGCTCGTCGTCGTCCAGCGCGTTGACCGCCAGGTCGAGCAGCCAGGAACGGATGACCGTGCCCTCCTGCCAGGAGCGGAAGACCTCGCGCACGTCGGTGACGGAGTCGACCTTCTCCAGGAGCTCCCAGCCCTCGGCGTAGGCCTGCATCATGGCGTACTCGATGCCGTTGTGAACCATCTTCGCGAAGTGGCCGGCGCCGACCTTGCCCGCGTGGACGGACCCGAAGGCGCCCTCGGGCTTCAGCGCGTCGAAGACCGGCTGGACCTTCGCGACGTTCTCGGCGTCGCCGCCGTACATCAGCGCGTAGCCGTTCTCCAGGCCCCAGACACCGCCCGAGACTCCGCAGTCGACGAAGCCGATGCCCTTGATGCCCAGCTCGACCGCGTGCTTCTCGTCGTCGGTCCAGCGGGAGTTTCCACCGTCCACGACGATGTCGCCGGGCGAGAGCAGCTCGGCCAGCTCATCGATGGTGGACTGGGTCGCGGCACCGGCCGGGACCATGACCCACACGACGCGGGGGCCCTTCAGCTTGCCCACAAGCTCTTCGAGGCTGTGGACATCGGCGACGTCCGGGTTGCGGTCGTAACCGATGACGGTGTGGCCAGCGCGGCGGATGCGCTCGCGCATGTTGCCGCCCATCTTGCCGAGGCCGACGAGACCGAGCTCCATCAGAGATTCCTTAAGCGTTGTGCCGATTCGTACCCGGAACCGAGCCTACGCCCGGCAGGGGACAGGACGCCGGGCATGCTCGGCGCTGAACATGCCCGTCGGGTCCTGCCGCGACTCCTCGGCCGCCGGCAGGACCGGTGACCGGTCAGCCCGACAGGCGGACCGGCATGATCAGGTACTTGTACGCGTCGTCCGCCTCGGCGTCCACGGCCGGCCGGCCGCTGAGCAGCGCGGGCTTGGTGGACGTCGTGAACGAGAGCTGGGCGACCGGGGAGTCGATGGCGCTCAGGCCGTCGAGCAGGAAGGTCGGGTTGAAGGCGATGGAGATGTCGTCGCCCTCCAGCACGGAGTCGACGCGCTCCACAGCCTGTGCATCGTCGCTGGAACCCGCTTCGAGGATCAGGACGCCCTGCTCGAAGCTGAGTCGCACCGGCGTGTTCCGCTCGGCCACCAGGGCCACGCGCTTGACGGCCTCGACGAACGGCGCGGTCTCGATGACCGCGACGGAGTTGAACTCGGTGGGGAAGAGCGTGCGGTACTTCGGCAGGTCGCCTTCGAGCAACCGGGTGGTGGTCCGCCTGCCCGCGCCCTCGAAGCCGATGAGGCCCTCACCGGCGCCGGAGCTCGACAGAGCGAGCGTCACGGTGTCACCGCTGGTCAGCGCCTTGGCGGTGTCCAGGAGCGTCTTGGCGGGGACCAACGCGACGGCGGAGGCGTCGGCGTTCTCCGGCTTCCAGAGGAACTCGCGGACCGCGAAGCGGTAGCGGTCGGTGGAGGCGAGGGTGACCGTGTCGCCCTCGATCTCGATGCGCACACCGGTGAGGACGGGCAGCGTGTCGTCGCGTCCGGCGGCGATGGCGACCTGGGCGGCGGCCGAGGCGAAGACCTCGCCGGGCACGGTGCCGGTCGCGGTCGGCATCTGCGGCAGGGCCGGGTACTCCTCCACAGGAAGGGTGTGGAGTGTGAACCGCGAGGAGCCGCAGGCGACCGTCGCCCGTACACCGTCTGTGGAAATCTCCACCGGCCGGTTGGGGAGGGCGCGGCAGATGTCGGCGAGCAGGCGGCCGGAGACGAGCACCGTGCCGTCCTCCTCGATCTCGGCGTCCACCGAGACACGGGCCGAGACCTCGTAGTCGAAGCTCGAGAAGCTGAGGGCGCCGTCCTCAGCCTTCAGCAGAAGGCCCGCGAGAACGGGCGCCGGCGGACGGGCCGGGAGGCTACGGGCCACCCAGGCCACAGCCTCCGCGAGTACATCGCGCTCCACCCGGATCTTCACCGGAACCGCCTCCTGCTGTTGCTCGCTCGCCCTGCCGGCCTTCGTCATCTGGTCGGGTCGCTCCACCGCTGCCGGGGAGGACGCCGGGGACCAGTCTGACGTACGGCACCGACACTCGGTGCTGCTCGGGGTCAAGTCGCGACGAGCGGGTCGGGGAGCTCCGGCGCCGAGTTGTGCACAGGCCCCACTTCGAAGCAGATTCCGGGCTAACTATAGGTGGTAGTAGTAGTAGGGCCTGTGGATACGGTGGATAACGTCGTTTTCCCAGGTCAGGCCCCGTTTTTTATCCACCGCCCCTGTGGGTGGCACCGGTGGACAACCCGGTGTTTCTGTGGACACCCGAAAGTTGTGCACACCCGGTACACAGGGCAGGGGGGTTTGTCCCCAGAGCCGTCCCCAGCTTTACCCACGTTCCCCACAGCCCAACCAGCCCTCTTGGTGTGACGCCTTTCACTCGGGGCGGTGAAAGCGGGTGTTGCGTTGCCGAACAGTGGACAGCGGTGTGGAGAAGCCCGCCCTCCCTGGGGAAAACAGCCGCGCTCCTGTGGGCCGATGGTGGACAACGTCGGCGGGGGCCTGTGGACGAAAAACTTGTCCACAGGCTGTGGATCATTGTTGACCACAAATCCCCAGCCCTCTGAGCTGGCCTGATGAGGTGTCGGCCGTCCTGCCTGTGGAAGCAGTATGGACAACTTTTGAATCCCCAGGCTGTGGAGGGGAAATTCTCCCCAGATCTGTGGAGAACACCCGTGTCCTGGCAGCTATTCGAACAGCGCGGCCGGCCGGCAGCCCCCGGGCTCGCCGCCAGGGCGGCGTTCAGCGCCTCGTCAGCGACACGCATCAGGGTTGCCGAGCGCTCGGCGGGGAAGCGGAGAAGGGCGCTGTGCGGACTCCTGACGAGTCCGCACAGCGCCCTTCCGGTGCGTGCGTGTGCTGGCGGCGAGAGGGCCGTCAGCCGTTCTTGATGCGGTTGGTGAGCTCGGTGACCTGGTTGTAGATGGAGCGACGCTCCGCCATCAGCGCCCGGATCTTGCGGTCGGCGTGCATCACCGTCGTATGGTCCCGGCCACCGAACTGGGCCCCGATCTTGGGCAGCGACAGGTCCGTCAGTTCGCGGCACAGATACATGGCGATCTGGCGCGCCGTCACCAGCACGCGGCTGCGCGAGGATCCGCAGAGATCCTCCACCGTCAGACCGAAGTAGTCCGCGGTCGCCGCCATGATGGCCGTCGCCGTGATCTCCGGAGCGGAGTCCTCACCGCCGGGGATCAGGTCCTTCAGCACGATCTCGGTCAGCCCGAGGTCCACCGGCTGACGGTTGAGACTGGCGAAGGCCGTCACGCGGATGAGAGCGCCCTCCAGCTCCCGGATGTTGCGGGAGATACGGGAGGCGATGAACTCCAGGACCTCCGGCGGGGCGTTGAGCTGCTCCTGCACCGCCTTCTTGCGCAGGATCGCGATGCGCGTCTCCAGCTCCGGAGGCTGCACATCGGTGGTGAGGCCCCACTCGAAACGATTCCGCAGCCGGTCCTCCAGGGTCACCAGCTGCTTGGGCGGGCGGTCCGAGGACAGGACGATCTGCTTGTTGGCGTTGTGGAGCGTATTGAAGGTGTGGAAGAACTCCTCCTGCGTCGACTCCTTGCTCGCCAGGAACTGGATGTCGTCGACCAGCAGGATGTCGACGTCGCGGTACCGCTTGCGGAAGGTGTCTCCCTTGCCGTCGCGGATCGAGTTGATGAACTCGTTGGTGAACTCCTCCGAGCTCACGTACCGCACCCGGGTGCCCGGATAGAGGCTGCGGGCGTAGTGCCCGATGGCATGCAGCAGGTGGGTCTTGCCGAGACCCGACTCCCCGTAGATGAAGAGCGGGTTGTACGCCTTGGCGGGCGCTTCGGCGACGGCGACGGCTGCCGCGTGCGCGAAACGGTTCGACGCCCCGATGACGAAGGTGTCGAAGAGGTACTTGGGGTTCAGCCGGGCGTGGGGTTCGCCGGGGCCGGGCGCCGGCGACGGCTGCGCGCCCATCGGACCGGTTCCGCCCCCGGGCCGCCCGGTTCCGCCGCCCTGCCGGTGCTGGGGCTCCTGCATGTCGCGGCGCTCGGGGCGCTGGGACTCGTATCCCTGGCGCTCGGGCTGCTGGGACTCGTATCCCTGGCGTTCCGGCTGCTGGGACTCGTACCCCTGGCGTTCCGGCTGCTGCGGACGGTAGTCGTGCTGCTGCGGGGAGCGGCCGCCGCCGTACGGCTCGCGCCACTGCTCGGCGGACGAGTCGCGGTCCTGGAACCCGCCGAGCCGGGGCTGCTGCCAGGAGAGGTCCTCCTGGGTGCGCGGCCACGCGCCGGGTTCGGGACGCTGCTGTTGGTAGTCGGGGTAGGCGGGCCGGGCCGTCGGCATGCCGTCGTCCGAGGGCCGGTGGCCGTAACCGTCGTAAGTGTCGTTGTGCTGGCGCTCGTCGTGCGGGGGGCCCTGGTAGCGGTGCTGCTGGGACTGGTGCATCGGGGGCGCCGGCGGGTTCGGCGGCTCGCCCGCCGAGTCGTCGACCGTGATCGCGATCCGGATCGGCCGGCCGCACTCGCGGGTCAGCGTCTCGCTGATGAGCGGCGCGAGCCTGCCCTCCAGGACGCGCTTGCCCCATTCATTGGGGACGGCGAGCAGAGCGGTGTCGGCGACCAGGGCGAGCGGCTGACAGCGCTCGATCCACTGCTTGTCCTTCGGCTCGATGCCCTGCTGCCCCTCTCCGAGGAGTTGCTCCAGCACGCGTGGCCACACTGCGGCAAGATCGGCAGGTACGTCAGCCACAGGGCACGCTCTCTCGCTGGTCCCACGAATGTGTGGTTCTCGGGACGGATGGGTCGGGATGGGTGAGGACCGGCAGGGGGGAAGAAAAAGAACCGGAGTTCAGCCACGGTAGGCGGGTCGGCCCATGCGGTTCAAGTCGTTGTCCACAGGCTGTGCACAATGGGGGGTCCGACAGGGTCGGTTTGACCGGATGGCGTAGCCGCGCGTACCGTGACCAGGTCGAGTTGTCGATGGCTGCTGCCGCCTGCCTCCGATGGGCAAAGATCACGATCTGTGATTGTGAAGCGGTGCAACTAGGGCGTTTACGCGAGTCTCTCGTGGGCGCACGGTGACAGCCAGGCGATGTCCCGCCAATACACGATCATTACTGGAGCCCCCGAGTGAGCAAGCGCACCTTCCAGCCGAACAACCGTCGTCGCGCGAAGACCCACGGTTTCCGTCTGCGTATGCGGACCCGTGCCGGCCGCGCGATCCTCGCGTCCCGCCGTGGCAAGGGCCGCGCCAGCCTGTCCGCCTGATCGCGTACAGGTCGTCATGACGTGCTGCCTACCGAGAATCGGCTGAGGCGGCGCGAGGACTTCGCGACCGCAGTACGGCGAGGACGCAGGGCCGGCCGCCCTCTACTCGTCGTTCATCTACGCAGCGGTGCAACGGACCCGCACGTGACTGGGGAGACTGCTCCCCCGCCGCGTGCGGGTTTCGTTGTCAGCAAAGCCGTGGGTGGTGCGGTCGTACGCACAGCGGTGAAGCGAAGGCTTCGCCATCTGGTCCGAGAACGGCTGGCCATGCTGCCCCCCGGTAGCCTGGTTGTCGTACGCGCGTTGCCCGGTTCGGGTGACGCCGACCATGAACAGCTGGCCCGAGACCTGGATGCCGCCTTGCAGCGGCTGCTGGGAGGGGGCGCGCGATGAAGTACCCGCTGCTGGCTCTCATCAAGCTGTACCAGTGGACGATCAGCCCACTTCTCGGGCCTGTCTGCCGTTACTACCCGTCGTGTTCCCACTATGGATATACGGCGATCGACCGGCACGGAGCGATCAAGGGAACGGCGCTGACGGCCTGGCGCATCCTGCGATGCAATCCGTGGTCACCCGGCGGCGTGGATCACGTTCCACCACGCAAACGTCCGCGTTGGCACGAACTGCTGCGTAGTGCCGTACGCGGCAGCAAGGGCGGGGACTCCGCCGCTGATGTGCCTCCCGGGGGGTCGGCCACCGACCGTCCGAGCCCGGCCGCAGAGACTTCGCCCAATGCTCAAGGAGCCTGATTAGTGGACACGATTGCCAGTCTGTTCAGCTTCATCACGTGGCCCGTTTCCTGGGTCATCGTCCAGTTCCACAAGTTGTACGGGGCGATCTTCGGCCCCGACACCGGATGGGCCTGGGGTCTGTCCATCGTGTCCCTCGTGGTGCTGATCCGCATCTGCCTGATCCCGCTGTTCGTCAAGCAGATCAAGTCGACGCGGAACATGCAGGTGCTCCAGCCGAAGATGAAGGCGATCCAGGAGCGCTACAAGAGCGACAAGCAGCGTCAGTCCGAAGAGATGATGAAGCTGTACAAGGAGACGGGCACCAACCCGCTCTCCTCGTGCCTGCCCATCATCGCGCAGTCGCCGTTCTTCTTCGCCCTGTACCACGTGCTCTCGGCCATCGCGTCGAACAAGAAGATCGGCGTCATCGACCAGTCGCTGCTGGACAGCGCTCGTCAGGCCCACATCTTCGGTGCTCCGCTGGCCGCCAAGTTCATGGACAGCGCGGACAAGGTCGAGGCGCTCGGCGCCTCGCTGACCGACGTCCGGGTCGTCACCGCCGTCATGATCGTGATGATGTCGGCCTCCCAGTTCTTCACCCAGCGCCAGCTGATGACGAAGAACGTCGACCTGACGGTCAAGACGCCGTACATGCAGCAGCAGAAGATGCTCATGTACATCTTCCCGCTGATCTTCGCCGTCATGGGTATCAACTTCCCCGTCGGTGTCCTCGTCTACTGGCTGACCACGAACGTCTGGACCATGGGTCAGCAGATGTACGTGATCAACCAGAACCCCACCCCGGGCAGCAAGGCGCAGGAGCAGTACCTCGGGCGTCTCCTGAAGAGCGTCACCTCGCACGGTGAGGTGCGGGGCCGGACCCGGCGCAACACGGTCAAGCGGATCGTGGCCAAGGGCACGGACCGCAACGACATCGAACGGAAGTTCGTCACGGGACTGGCCAAGCTCGGTTTCGCCCCTCAGGAGGACGGCACGGTGGCCAAGAGCGACACCGCCGTCGCCGAGGCCGAGGGCGGAGCCGCACAGCGGCGCCAGCAGCCCAAGCGGCAGACGAAGGCGAAGCGCCAGACCACTGCCGGCCATCAGGGCAAGGACACCGATCCCACCGGCTCCGAGCCCAAGACCTCCCTGCAGAAGAGCGCACCGCAGGAAGACAAGTCGAAGCCGGCGGGCAAGCCCGCTTCCGGCTCCTCACGCCAAGCCAAGTCCGGACAGCGCAAGGGCCCGCAGCGGCCCAAGCACCCGTCCAAGAAGTAAGAAGGAGTCCATCCGTGACGGAAGGCACCACCTCCACGGCCGCTGAGGGCAGCGACACCTTGACCCGCCTTGAGCAGGAAGGGGAGATCGCAGCGGACTACCTCGAGGGCCTGCTCGACATCGCCGACCTGGACGGCGACATCGACATGGACGTCGAGGCGGACCGGGCCGCGGTCTCGATCATCAGTGAATCGGCACGTGAACTGCAGAAGCTCGTGGGCCGCGACGGTGAGGTGCTGGAGGCGCTCCAGGAGCTGACGCGGCTGGCCGTTCACCGGGAGACCGGTGACCGCAGCCGCCTGATGCTGGACATCGCCGGTTTCCGGGCCAAGAAGCGCACGGAACTCGCCGAGCTGGGTGCCAAGGCCGCGGACGAGGTCAAGAGCACCGGCGAGCCGGTGAAGCTCGACCCGATGACGCCGTTCGAGCGCAAGGTTGTGCACGACGCGGTTGCGGCCGCAGGTCTGCGCAGCGAATCGGAGGGCGAGGAGCCGCAGCGCTTCGTCGTCGTCCTTCCGGCCTGACCGGACCTTTCCTGTCGGCCCCGTCTGTTCGCAGGCGGGGCCGATCTTTGTCAGCCTGATAGTCAGCCACCCATGGTGCGGTAGTGCGGTATGGAAGGACGGTTCCCGTGACGGAGGAAGTAGCGCTTCCCCAGGCGCCCGACGAGGCCCGGGCGGTGTTCGGCGAGTGCTTTCCCGAGGCCGTCCGGTACGCGGAACTGCTGGCCGATGCGGGGGTCAAGCGAGGCCTGATCGGTCCACGTGAGGTCCCGCGCCTGTGGGGGAGGCATCTGCTGAACTGCGCGGTGCTCTCCGAGGTCGTTCCTGAGGGGGTCACGGTCTGCGATGTGGGCTCCGGTGCGGGCCTTCCCGGGATCCCGCTCGCGCTGGTGCGCCCAGATCTGAAGATCACCCTGCTCGAACCGTTGCTGCGGCGTACGAACTTTCTCCAGGAGGTCGTCGAGCTGCTGGGCCTTGATCATGTGACGGTTGTCCGTGGGCGGGCCGAGGAGGTCCTGGGGACACTTTCGCCGGTACACGTGGTGACCGCTCGTGCGGTGGCTCCGCTGGACCGCCTGGCGGGCTGGGGAGTGCCCCTGCTGCGCCCGTACGGGGAGATGCTGGCGCTCAAGGGCGATACCGCCGAGGAAGAGGTCAACGGCGCACGCGCGGCCCTCAGCAAGCTCGGCGTCGTGGAGGCCGAGGTGCTTCAGGTGGGCGAGGGCATCGTCGACCCGATGTCCACCGTGGTGCGTGTGGTGGTCGGTGAGAGCCCCGGCGGTGTGAGGTTCGCCGCAAAACGCGCCAAGGCTGCCAGGGTCAGCCGGACACGCCGTCGTCGCTGAGCGCGGTCCGTACGTGCCCTGAGGGCGGCCGTACGCACCCCGCGCGGAGTGTCGTGCCCCTGTAGCTACGCTGCAGGGGCATCGTGTTTCACGTGAAACGTCGCTCTCTGCTGCATGGAATCATCGGCCGCGGTCGTGCGGCCGCCGCCCCTCGCCATCGCAGGCCCGTTAGGGCTACGGAGTTGTCCACAGAAGTGGATTCATCCACAGAAGAGCGGGCCTCGCTGGTTCACGACCCCGAAACCATGGCAGGCTCTGCTCATTGCGAGCCTGAAGCCGAGGAGAGTGAATCCTTGCGGTCCGACGCCAACATCGCGGGACCGATGACCGATCCGGTCCCCGGTCCCCGAACCGAATCGGCGGGGGACGGTGTTTCACGTGAAACACCGCCGCCGATGGACGACACACCCATCGGTCGTGCGGCCCAGCTGGCGGTGGAGGCCCTCGGCCGAGCCGGCGAGGGGCTGCCCCGGCCTGACCAGACGCGGGTCATGGTGGTCGCCAATCAGAAGGGCGGGGTGGGTAAAACCACCTCGACAGTGAACCTGGCGGCGTCGCTTGCGCTCCATGGCGCACGTGTTCTCGTGGTCGACCTCGACCCGCAGGGGAACGCCTCCACGGCGCTGGGTATCGACCACCATGCTGAAGTCCCCTCGATCTATGACGTCCTGGTGGAGAGCAAACCGCTCTCCGACGTGGTCCAGCCGGTCCCGGACGTCGAAGGTCTCTTCTGCGCCCCCGCCACCATCGATCTCGCCGGTGCGGAGATCGAGCTGGTGTCGCTGGTGGCGCGGGAGAGCCGACTTCAACGCGCGATTCAGGCCTACGAGCAGCCGCTCGACTACATCCTGATCGACTGCCCGCCCTCGCTCGGCCTGCTGACGGTCAACGCCTTGGTGGCCGGTGCGGAGGTGCTGATCCCCATCCAGTGCGAGTACTACGCGCTGGAAGGGCTGGGTCAGCTGCTGCGCAACGTCGACCTGGTGCGGGGCCATCTCAACCCCGACCTCCACGTGTCGACGATCCTGCTCACCATGTACGACGGCCGGACCCGGCTCGCCTCGCAGGTGGCGGAGGAGGTGCGCAGCCACTTCGGCAAGGAAGTGCTGCGCACCAGCATTCCTCGGTCGGTACGGATCTCCGAGGCGCCGAGCTACGGACAGACGGTGCTGACCTATGACCCGGGTTCCAGCGGGGCCCTGTCCTACCTCGAAGCCGCCCGTGAGATCGCGCTGCGTGGGGTCGGTATCCAGTACGAGGCACAGCATGCCCAGACGGGCAGTCGGAACAGCCCGCAGAACAGTTCGGAGGGGACCCAGTGAGTGAGCGTCGTAGAGGTTTGGGGCGGGGGCTCGGTGCCCTGATCCCCGCCGCTCCGCAGGAGAAGCAGGTCCCGGCCCCCGGGGCGGGTGCCTCCGCACCCGGAACGGCGCCGGTGCTGACGTCCGACCGGGGGGTGGCCGTCGCGAAGGTGACCACCCTGGGCACGGGTGGCCCTGTGGTGCCGGAGCCGAGTGCACCCGTCTCGGTGTCCGAGGGAGCCGGCGGCCCGGCAGAGGTGGCCGGGGCATACTTCGCCGAGCTTCCCATCGACTCCATCACGCCGAACCCTCGCCAGCCCCGCGAGGTGTTCGACGAGGACGCGCTGGCCGAGCTGGTCACCTCCATCAAGGAGGTCGGTCTTCTCCAGCCGGTCGTCGTGCGGAAGGCGGGATCCGGGCGCTATGAGCTCATCATGGGCGAGCGGCGCTGGAGGGCCTGCCGTGAGGCCGATCTGAAGCAGATTCCCGCGATCGTCCGGGCTACGGACGACGAGAAGCTCCTTCTGGACGCACTGCTGGAGAACTTGCACCGTGCGCAGCTGAACCCCTTGGAGGAGGCGGCTGCGTACGACCAGCTGCTCAAGGACTTCAAGTGCACCCACGACCAGCTGGCGGACCGGATCGGGCGCTCACGGCCCCAGGTGTCCAACACCCTGCGTCTGCTGCGGCTGTCCCCGCCGGTGCAGCGCAGGGTCGCGGCCGGGGTGCTGTCGGCCGGCCACGCGCGCGCGTTGCTGTCGGTGGACGACTCCGAGGAGCAGGACAAGCTGGCGCACCGGATCGTGGCCGAGGGGCTGTCCGTGCGTGCGGTCGAAGAGATCGTGACGCTCATGAGCTCCAGGCCGACGAGCACCGCCAAGTCCAAGGGACCTCGGGCCGGCGGTCGGCTGTCGCCCGCGCTGACCGACCTGGCGTCCCGGCTGTCCGACCGGTTCGAGACCAGGGTCAAGGTGGACCTCGGGCAGAAGAAGGGAAAGATCGTCGTCGAGTTCGCTTCGATGGAGGATCTGGACCGCATCCTCGGAAGCCTGGCGCCGGGCGAGGGCCGTGTTCTGGACCGGGCGTCCGCGGAGGAGAACACCGAGGACGGCGAGGGCTGACGCTCTGAGTGGTGAAGGGCGGGCCGTGCTCCGGCGCATGACGGAGAGCGGCCCGCCTTCTGCCTTTCTGCGGAAGCCGGTCTACCCCTGTCTCCCTGGGGAAGACAGGAGGAGTTTGCCTTCTGCCGAAGACGGCGCGCCCTTTGCTTCTTCACGGTGTCGGCTTGATCCCTCGGTGGATACGATGCGTTCTGGCAGGACGCAT
The DNA here is from genome assembly GCF_004795105.1 of Streptomyces sp. A0642. Lineage (GTDB taxonomy): Bacteria > Actinomycetota > Actinomycetes > Streptomycetales > Streptomycetaceae > Streptomyces. The sequence continues at coordinate 440,538 of NZ_SSBL01000005.1, forward strand.
CCAAGTGATCCACTGCCGTGAACGGAATCCATCGGCCGTCACGGCGTGCGGTGGGTGAGGGAAGTGAGGAACAGCCTCCATGGGGCGTCGGCTTGTACCGCTCACACTGGACAATCTGTCTGATCTCCCCCGGCCCTGCCGCTCGTGTGTGTTCTGGGAGCTTGATCCGGTGCGAGGGGAGGCCGCGGTCAAGGACGGCAGAGCCGAATCGGAAAAGGAAGCCTGGATCTCCTCCGTTCTGCTGGAGTGGGGGTCCTGCGGCCGCGTCGTCTATGTCGACGACGTTCCGGTCGGCTTCGTCCTCTACGCCCCGCCCGCCTACGTGCCGAGAGCGACGGCCTTTCCGACGAGCCCCGTCTCCCCCGACGCGGTCCAGTTGATGACTGCCTTCATCCTGCCGGGATACCAAGGCCAGGGACTGGGCCGGGTGATGGTGCAGACCGTAGCCAAGGACCTGATTCGGCGAGGGTTCAAAGCGATCGAGGCCTTCGGGGACACTCGCTGGAAGGAACCTGCCTGTGTGCTGCCCGCGGATCACTTGCTGGCCGTGGGCTTCAAGACGGTGCGCCCCCACCCGGTGCACCCGCGGTTGAGGCTGGAGCTGCGTACGACGCTTTCCTGGAAGGAAGATGTCGAACTGGCCCTGGACCGGTTGCTGGGGGTCGTACAGAAGGAACCCGCGCTGCGACCGTTGTGAGTGCCGCGCAGCAAGGAACGTGAAACGGGCCCGTCCCCCGGAGGGACGGGCCCGTTTCACGTGAAACAACGGTGCTGCGGTTCTGCCTTACTCAGCGATGAAGCCCTCGAGGTCGCGGAGGATCGCGGCCTTCGGCTTGGCCCCGACGATCGTCTTGGCGACCTCGCCACCCTGGTAGACGTTCA
>NZ_SSBL01000060.1 GCF_004795105.1 Streptomyces sp. A0642
TCGATCGTGCCCTGGAGCAGCTTCTGGAGGACGGGCACGGGGTTTTCGTGGAGATCTCCGCTCATCCGGTGCTGGCCATGCCGCTCACCGACGGGAGTGCGGACCGGGGCGGTGTCGTCGTGGGGTCGTTGGCCCGGGAGCGGGGCACCCGTGCTCAGCTCCTGCGCAATCTCGGTCTGCTCCATGTTCAGGGTCACGAGATCGACTGGGCCCGGGTACTCGACACCGACACCGGTTCCGGCTCTCTCCTTGGCCTCCCCACCTACGCTTTCCAGCGCGAGCCTTACTGGATGGACGTGCCGAAGCCCTCCGGTGATGTGCGCTCCGTCGGTATGGACGTGTCCGAGCATCCCTGGCTCGGCGCCGTCACTGCAACGGCTGGCGATGACGGGTTTCTGCTCACGGGCCGTCTTTCCCTGGCCGACCAGCCGTGGCTGGCCGACCATGCGGTCTTCGGGACCGTCCTGGTCCCCGGCACCGGCCTGCTCGAACTGGCCACCGCCGCCGCGCACGAGGCCGGGGCCGACGGGGTCGCCGAACTGACTCTGGCCGAACCGCTGGTGATCGACGACGCGGTACGGATCCAGATCACGGTGGGCGCGCCGGGCGCGGAACGCCGCCGACCCCTCACGATCCACAGTCGCCCCGACGGCACGCAGGACGACTGGACCTGCCACGCGAGCGGCGAACTGCGCGAGGAGGCCACCGACGGAACGCCGGACGCCGTTTTCGCAGAGCTGCGCCGCTGGCCCGTGGCCGGCGCCGAGCGGATCGACCTCGACGGTTTCTACGACCGGTTCGGCGCCCAGGGCATCGACTACGGTCCGGCCTTCAGAGGTCTGACCGATCTGTGGAGCAGAGGCAGCACGGCGTACGGATCCGTGCGCCTGCCCGAGGCCGCCGCCGGGGCCGGTGCCGAATACAACATCCACCCGGCGCTCCTCGACACGGCCCTGCACGTCATGAAGGGTGTGACCCTCGCGCGGGGCGACGAGGAGCCGGAAGGGGCGCTGCTGCCGTTCGAGTGGACCGATGTCGAGCTGTACGCGGCGGGCAGCGGCGAACTGCGCGTCCGTATCGACGTCGAATCCTCCGGGGCCGGTCAGGAGATACGGCTCTGGGCCTCCGACGCGACCGGCAACCCCGTCGCACGGATTGGAGGACTCCACCTTCGGCGGGCCACCGCCGAACAGCTCCGGGCCGCACGGAACAACGGCGCGGACGGTCTCCACCGCCTGGAGTTCCAGCCGGTCATGGCCCCCGCCCCCCAGGGCGCGGTCGCCGATGCCGTGCTGACCGGTACAGGCGAGCTTGCCGCGCTGCTCGGCGTACCGGTCCTGTCCGACCTTGATGAGCTGACCGCCCTGCTCGACAGCGCTCCCCAGCCGCCCGCCCGCGTCGTCGTCGACACGACCGGCCGCCCGCCCTTCTTCAGCGCGCCCGAAGCCGCCTACAAGGCGACCGAGTACGTCCTCGCACAGCTCCAGGAGCTGTTGTCGAACGAACGGCTCGCATCGACGGAGCTCGTCTGGATCACCCGCGGCAGCATCGCCGCCGCCCCGGGCGACCGGCTCGACGGACTGCCTTACGCCCCGCTGTGGGGACTCATCCGGTCCGCACGCGCCGAACACCCCGAGCGCAGTCTGCGCCTGGTCGACCTGGGTCCGGACGACGCGGACCGGGACGCGCTCGCGCGCGCCCTCGCCGTCACCGACGAACCCGAAATCGCCGTACGCGACGGTGAGGTGACCGTGGCCCGCCTGGTGCGCGAGGCCAGCACGGGCGAATCGGCCGCCGTGCGGCAGATCGACCCCGAGGGCACGGTACTGATCACCGGTGGCACCGGCGAACTCGGCCGCGAGACCGCCCGCCATCTCGTACGCCACCACGGCATCCGTCATCTGGTGCTGACCTCACGACGCGGCTCGGAGACTCCCGGGACCACGGAACTCATCCACGAGCTGCAAGAACAGGGTGCGGAATGCGTACGAGTGGTGGCCTGTGATGTCGCTCGGCGAGATGACGTTGCGAAGGTGCTCGGCCTTGCTGAGAAGGACCGGCCTTGGACGGCGGTCTTCCACCTCGCGGGAATCCTGGACGACGGCGTTCTTCTCGGCCAGGACACAGCGAGGCTCTTCCGCGTCCTGGCACCGAAGGTGAAGGGCGCCTTCCACCTGGACGAACTCACGGAAGGCCTCGACCTCGCAGCCTTCGTCCTCTTCTCCTCCGCGGCCGGCACGGTCGGCACGGCGGGCCAGAGCATCTACGGCGCGGCCAACAGCTACCTCGACGCCTTCGCTGCCCGGCGGCGGGCGGAGGGCCGCCCCGTCACCAGCCTCGCCTGGGGCCTCTGGCACCAGGCCGGCGTGGGCATGACGTCTCATCTGGGCGCGGTGGAGCTGGAGCGCATGCGCCGTCAGGGCATCGCCCCGCTCGCCTTCGAGCAGGGCCTGGGCCTTCTCGACGCGGTGCTGACGCGCCCCGCGGACAACTTCGTTCCCCTGAAGCTCGATCTGCGGGCGGTACGGAGGTCTGCGGAGAACGGCCATGACGTCCCAGGCCTCTTCCGTGCGCTCGTACGCCGGCGGGTGCGCCGTGTGGCCGCTGCCGCCACGGCGGTGAGCCAGGCAGGCCTGCGCGAACAACTACTGGCCGCGCCCGCGGACCGGCGGTCGGATCTCGTGACGGAGATGGTGCAGCGCGAGGTTGCCACCGTGCTCGGCGTGAGCGGGCCCGGTTCGCTCTCGCCGAAGCAGGTCCTCAAGGACCTGGGCCTCGACTCCCTGATGGCGGTCGAGCTGCGACGCCGTCTGTCGGCCGAGAGCGGCATCTCCCTCCCTGCGACCCTCGCCTTCGACTATCCGACGCCTGACCACATTGCCCGGCTGGTCCTCAGCCGGATGGACCTGCCGGCGGAGGAACCCGCGGGCTACACGTCCGGGGCCTTGGGAACGTCCGGAACCGATGACCCGGAGTCCGTACTCGGCCGGGTCCTCGAACAGCTCTCCGCCGACCGGATCCACAGCAGCGGCCTGCTGGGACAACTCGTCGAACTGGCCCGGCAGGAGGCTCCCGGTGCCATGGCGGTCGCCCTCGCCGCGCCGAGCGCACCGGTGGAGGAGGAGCGTTCGGTGGACGACATCAACGCCGAGCTGAACGCGCTGCTGGAGGCATCGGGGCTCGACCTCGACTGAGCTTCCGCCTGGGCCGCCCAGACGAGTCCAGGCGCGCTGTTGCAGGGACCGAGACGCCGACGTCCTCGTCGGGCCGGCCGTGAGGCAGCACGGTGACCGCACTCCTCCCGCAAAAGGGCGGTCACCGTGCTGCCAGGGCACTACCGCCTCTGCGAGCACCTTTGCCGCAATCCGTTCTGTCGCTCACGCGCCGCAGATTTCCGGCGAACCGTCCATGCGCGCATCGCAGGCGTCCGACGTGCCCGGCTGTCCAGGCACCGTCAACTGCGGCTCGAGCGCCGGCCGATTGGGTGGTTGAGTCCCTGATCTGTCGCTCCGGGACGCTGTTGCTCGCGGACGCCGTACAGAGGGGCTCGATGGTGTCGATCTCAAACCAGGACCGGATGGAAGCCGCGCTCCCCATGATTCGTGCGCTGCAGAAGCGTGCCGCGGATCTGGAGGCGAGCCAGGCTCAGCAGCACGAGCCGATTGCTGTGGTGTCGATGGCGTGCCGTCTTCCGGGCGGGATCGATACGCCGGAGGCGTTCTGGGAGTTGCTGTCGACCGGTGGGGACGCGGTGGGTGGTCTGCCGTCGCGGTGGGACGGCCTGGGCGTGTACGACTCGGATCCTGAGGCCGTCGGCAAGAGCTATGCCCGTGAGGGCGGCTTCATCGAGGGGGTCGAGGGCTTCGATGCTTCCT
>NZ_SSBL01000061.1 GCF_004795105.1 Streptomyces sp. A0642
GGTCAAACGGAGGATGCTCACCCTCCACACCCGCCAACACCTCACGCACCGACCAACCCGTGAACGGCGCCAACGCCACATCACACGCCTCAACCACCCGCCGGAAAACCCCACTCTCCTCCAGCAGGACACGCCCCATCCCCACCCACTGCGAACCCTGACCCGGAAAAACGAAGACCACCTTCCCGCGCCGCCCGGAACCACCGGTCACCACCGCGTCATGCGACCGCCCCTCAGCCAGGGCAGACAACGCCTCGACCAATTCGCCACGGCCAGCCGCGACGACACTCGCCCGCGACTCGAAATGAGTACGGTGCCGTGCAGCCGTCACCGCGATGCCGGCCGGGCTCACGTCCAGGTTCCCGGCGATCCACTCCGCCCAACGACCCGCCTGGGCCCGGACCGCTTCCTCGTTCTGTCCGGACACCACCACCGGCAACGGCCGGGCGTCCGCGGTTGCGGGTTCGGCCGGCTTCGCGACCGGCGGTTCCTCGATGATGACGTGGGCGTTCGTACCACTGAGACCGAACGACGACACACCCGCACGGCGCACACGACCAGCGTCCCGCTCCCACGCCCGGGCGTCCTGCAACAACGCCAGACCGCTGGTCTCCCACTCGACGAGCGGGCTCGGTTCCCCGGCGTGCAAGGTCTGCGGCAGCAACTCGTGCTGGAGGGCGAGGACCATCTTCATGACGCCGATGACACCGGCGGCGGCCTGGGCGTGACCGATGTTCGACTTCGACGAGCCGAGGTAGACCGGCCGGTCCTCGCTGCGACCGGGACCGAACACCTCCGCCAGCGCACCCGCCTCGATCGGGTCACCCAACGACGTCCCCGTGCCATGCGCCTCAATCGCATCGATATCAGCCGGAGTGAGCCGCGACGCCTCCAACGCGTCCTGGATCACCCGCTGCTGTGAGGGCCCGTTCGGGGCGGTCAGACCCTGGCTGCGCCCGTCCTGGTTCACCGCACTGCCCCGCAGCACCGCCAGCACCCGGTCACCATCACGCTCCGCGACCGACAGCCGCTTCAGCAGCAGTACGCCCACTCCCTCGGCCCACCCCGCACCGTCCGCGGCAGCCGAGAAAGACTTGCAACGACCATCCGCGGCCATGCCCTTGAGCCGCGAGAACTCCACGAACAACGCGGGAGTGTTCATGACCGTGGCGCCTCCGACGAGGGCGAGTTCGCACTCGCCCTGGCGCAATGCGGTGGCCGCGAGATGCATGGCGACCAGCGAGGAGGAGCAGGCGGTGTCGACCGTGACGGCAGGGCCCTGGAGGCCGAGCGCGTACGAGACCCGGCCTGAGACGACACTGCTGGCGTAACCGGTGCTGGTGTAGCCGTCGAGGGCGTCCAGGTCGTGCCCCTGGTGGCCGTAGTCGGAGGTCATGGCGCCGAGGTAGACGCCTGTGCTGCTCTCGGCCAGCGACTCGGGGCGGATGCCGGCCCGCTCCAGGACCTCCCAGGCCGTTTCGAGGACCAGCCGCTGCTGCGGGTCCATCGAGACGGCCTCGCGCGGGGAGATCCCGAAGAAGGTGGCGTCGAAGCGTTCGATGTCGTCGATGAAGCCGCCCTCGCGGGCATAGCTCTTGCCGACGGCCTCGGGGTCGGGGTCGTACACGCCCAGGCCGTCCCACCGCGACGGCAGACCACCCACCGCGTCCCCACCGGTCGACAGCAACTCCCAGAACGCCTCCGGCGTGTCGATCCCGCCCGGAAGGCGGCACGCCATCGACACCACAGCAATCGGGTCGTCTCCGGTCCCCGGCCTCCGGGCAGCGCGTGCGAGGGGGGCTTTCGGCCGGTCCGAGAGAGCGAACCTCTCCAGGAGGAGACCTGCGACGGCAGCTGGGGTGGGGTAGTCGAAGGCGAGGGTGGAGGGCAGCGTCAGTCCTGTCTCCGCCGACAGACGACGCCGCAGCTCGACCGCCATCAGGGAGTCGATCCCCAGCTCCTTGAGAACCTGTTGCGCACCGATCCCGTCCGCACCGGAGACACCCATGATCACCGCGGCCTCACGCTGGACGAGCCGGGTCAGTTCCGTCCGGCGCTCGGCCTCGGGAAGAGCCGTCAGCTGCTCGCGCAGCCCGGACGGAGTCGCGGCGGACTCTCCTGCGCGCTTGCGCCGGGCACGCAGCAGCCCTCGGTAGAGGGCCGGCACCGGTCCGCCGCTGTCCGCTTCGCGTTGCAGGGCGGCCCGCTCGATCCTTACGGGGACGAGGTGGGCGAGGGTGTGGGTGAGGGCCGCATCCAGGGCGGCCAGGCCTTGCTTCTCGGTCAGCGCGCCGACCCCTTGGCGGCGCAGCCGTGCCAGTTCCGCCTGGCCCAGTCCGGCGGTGAGCCCGATCCCGGCCTGCTGCCACAGACCCCACGACACGCTGGTGGCGGGGAGGCCTTCGGAGCGTCGACGGACGGCCAGGGCGTCCACGAACGCGTTGGCCGCGGCGTAGTTGGACTGCCCTGCCCCACCGAGTACTCCAGCGGCTGATGAGAACAGGACGAAGGCCGCGAGGTCCATGGTTCGTGTCAGTTCGTGGAGGTGGAGCGCGCCCTGGGCTTTCGGGGCCCATACGTGGGCGAGGCGTTGGGGGGTCTGGGAGGCGAGTACGCCATCGTCGAGTACGGCGGCCAGGTGGAAGACGCCGGTCCAGGGTCGTGTGCCGTCGGACAGCACGGCGGCGATCGCGTCATGGTCGGACACGTCGCATGCAACCACTTGTACGGTGTCGGCTCCGGCGGTGGTCAGCTCTGTGAGCAGTTCGTCGGCTCCGGTGGCGTCCGGGCCGCGCCGGGAGGTGAGTACGAGGTGGCGTACGCCGTGTTCGCGTACGAGGTGTGCGGCCACCGCGCGGCCGAGTTCGCCGGTGCCGCCCGTGATCAGGACCCGTCCGTCGGGGGCGAAGAGCGGTGCCGCGTCCTCGCTGCCCGCCGCAGGGACCAGCCGGGCCACCCGGACCTCACCGCCGCGTACGACGACCTCGGGCTCACCCACGACGAACGGCACCGCGACGTCGTCCGGGTCGACGTCGACAAGCCGAACCACCCGCTCCGGATGTTCGGCCCGCACCGTCCGCAGCAGACCCCACAGCGGAGCGCGGGTCAGGTCCTCGACCTCGTCGCCCACAGCCACCGCACCGCACGTAGCCCACGTCAACTCGGACGCTTCCAGACGCGGTTCGGCCAGCAGCCGCTGCGCCGTGACCAACGCGTCAGCGGTCACCTCCAGCACCTCGCCGGAAGTGTCACCCGTGGCGTCGACCACGATGTGCAGGGGCGGTTCGTTGTCTTCGTCCAGTCGTGCGAGGAGCCCGTCGGTCTGTGCGATGTGTTCCGCGTTCAGAGTGCGGGCGAGATCGCCGTTGCCGCCGAGGACCCAGGTCTGTCCTTCCGGTGCTTCCTCAGGTGCCGGGGCGGGCTGGAACTCGACGCGGTAGAGGTGCTCGGCCGGTGCGCCGGAGCGGATGCGGTCCGCCGAGGCTCGGCGCAGTTGGAGTCCGTATGCGTGGGCGACCGGGTGTCCGGCCGGGTCAGTGGCCCACAGGCTGAGGTGGTCGTGGGTGTTGTCGAGATCGATGCGTATGCGCAGTTCGGTGGCGCCGGACGCGTGGAGCTCGACACCGGTCCACTCGAACGGCAACAACGCGCCGTCCTGCGTACCCGTCTCGTTCTGTACGGCAACCAGGGTGTGCAGGGCGGCGTCCAGGAGTGCGGGGTGGATGCCGAAGTCGTCGGGCTTGAGGTGGTCGGGGAGGCGAACGATCCCGTAGGCGGTGTTGTCCTTGCGCCAGAGTTCGCTCAGGCCCTGGA
>NZ_SSBL01000062.1 GCF_004795105.1 Streptomyces sp. A0642
CGGACCAGACCCTGGCCCAGATCGAGCTGTTCACCAAGCCCGAGGAGTACCCGACCGACGTCTACGTGCTGCCCAAGCACCTCGACGAGAAGGTCGCCCGTCTCCACCTCGACGCGCTCGGCGTGAAACTCACGACGCTCCGCCCCGAGCAGGCCGCGTACATCGGTGTCGAGGTCGAGGGCCCGTACAAGTCCGACCACTACCGCTACTGAGACACCCACCTGCGGAGACCTGCCGGTGACCAGGCACCTCCCCACCGGTCGGTGAAGACCGGCCACCGGCAGACCCCCAGCGTCTGCGGACGCGCGCGCGTCCGCAGGCACGGTGGCTCAGCAGCAGCTACGAACGCAGGCCCCCGCACCCCCGTGGCGGGGGCCTGCGCCGTACCGCACCCGCACAGCCCGAGGAACCCGAAGGACCCCATGCCACGCGGCCGATATTCGCTCCACGATGTCCACGACCACACCCCCCTCGGTGAAGAACACTTCCACTGCGCCCCCGGCCCCTCCGGCTGGCGCTACGTCTCCCAGACGACCGCCCCGTCCGGCGATCACCTCGGATCCGTCGACCTCACCCTCGACGAGCTCGGCCGCCCCATCCGCCTCGAACTCCACGCCGCGAGCTGGCAGATCCGCGGCGCCGCCCTCGAAGGCGTCACCTGGGTGCGCACCGACCCGAGCGGCACCCACGCCACCGAAGGCAATGTCCGCGCCCACGCGTTCAGCGGCACGTCCCCCGCCTTCCTCGTCGCCACAGCACGGCTGCTGCGTCTCACCCCCACTTCTCCGGCCACCCGGATCCGAGTCGTCACCTTCACGGACCCGGTGCTCGCCCCCCGTACCGTCGACCAGTCCTGGGCCCTGGTGAACAGTGAAGCGCACCCCACTGACAACGGGCCGCTGATCGTGGACGCGTACCAGGTCAGCGCCCTGGACACGGGGGAGCAGCACACCGTTCACCTCGCCGGTGACGTGGTCCTCTCGGCCCCGGGCATCGAGCTCGAAGAGCTGGAGTCCCCGCCCTCGGACCGGTAGGCGGTGACGCACGGCTGAGGGCTGGGGGCACCACGCGGACCTAGGCCGGCGGCGCGAAGCCTCCGGCGGGAGGCCGCACCGCGTCCGCCCGGGTAACCGCTGCCGTGCCGTCCTGCCCGGCAGACCGGACAGGGGCCGCCTGCACGGGCGCGGGAAGAGGCGCCGGGGCGGGGTGCGCCACGGGAGCAGGGTGTGCCACGGGAGCAGGGTGCGCCACGGAAGCCGCGGCTGGTCCTCCACCGAACGCGCGGCGCGCATCACGCGCCTGCCGTTCGTTCACCACGGCGGCCAGGAACGCGGCGGCAGGCACGTCCGGCGGCGCCGGGACTCCGGTCCGGGCAGCCAGCTCTCCGGCCAGCCGCTCCGACATGCCCCGCCCCACGGCGGCGTCCAGCTGGTGCATCCGCGTCAGGTACTGCCGCACCGCAAGCCACAGATCGTCCGGAACGGCCGACAGGTCCAGGCCGGCGAACCGCCCGATCAGCCAGGGCGGCGGAGGCGGAACCGCTGCCGCTCTGCCCGCCGGCACCCGCTCCCGTACGACGAGCGTCCCCGCGAACACGTCCCCGAGCCGTCGCCCGCGCGCCGAGACCAGCGAGGCGACCGAGGCGACCGCACCGAGCGTCGCGAGGATCTCCACGACCCCCATCGCTCCGCGCACCAGCGCGTGCCGGAACCGGATGGGCCCCCCGTCGTCCCGTACCACCCGGAGTCCGCACGCGAGTTTCCCCAGCGAACGCCCGTGCGTCAGCGTCTCCACCGCGATCGGCGCGCCGACCAGGACGAGCAGGAACGTCGCGACGGTCACCGCCGCCACCGCCGCGTCGTCGAGCGAGGCCGTCGCGAGGGCCATGCCGATCGACACGAGGACGAACACGGTCCCCACCGCCGCCAGATCGATGACCAGGGCCAGCGCCCGGCTCGGCAGCTTCGCCGGCCGCAACCCCAGCACGACCGCGTCCCCGGTCACCAGCTCACTCATTGCCGCCCGCCCTTCGCCGACCATCCCTGCCCCTCGGGGCCACAGTCTGCCAAGCTGACCCGCAACGCGCCGCCGTTGTACGGACCCGTACACACCCATGCCAGGAGCAGCAGCCGACCATGGACCTCGACGTCTTCGTCAACACCCACCGCATCGACTGGGACCGTCTGGACCATCTCCTGCACCGCGGGCGCAAACTCACGGGAGCGGAGGCCGACGAACTCGTCGATCTGTACCAGCGAACGGCCACCCACCTCTCCCTCATCCAGTCCAGCGCCCCCGACCCCTTGCTCACGGCGCGCCTGACCCAGCTGGTGGCCCGGGCCCGCTCCACGGTGACGGGCACCCGCCGCGCGTCCTGGCGCGACGCCGCCCACTTCCTCACGGCAGGCTTTCCCGCCGCGGTCTACCGGTCCAGGCGCTGGTGGATACCCACCGCCGTCCTGTCCGTGCTGCTGGCGGCGATCATGGGCTGGTGGATCGGAGCCCATCCGGAGGTTCAGTCGGCGATAGCCGCGCCGGAGGACCTCCGCCGCATGACCAGCCCGGGAGGCGAGTACGAGACGTACTACTCCAGCCACCCGGCGGCCTCGTTCGCCGCCCAGGTCTGGACGAACAACGCCCAGGCCGCGGCGATGTGCCTGGTGCTCGGCGCGTTTCTCTGCGTTCCCGTGATCTGGATCCTCTTCGTCAATGTGCTCAACCTGGCGGTCGGCATCGGCCTGATGTCCTCGGCGGGCAGGCTCGACACCTTCCTCGGTCTGATCCTTCCCCACGGGCTGCTGGAACTGACGGCCGTCTTCGTCGCGGCCGGGACCGGCCTCCGCCTGGGCTGGACGGTCATCGATCCCGGCCCGCACACCCGGCGCGCAGCCCTGGCACAACAGGGCCGGGCTGCCATCGGCATGGCCATCGGGCTGGCCCTCGTGCTGTTCGTATCGGGCGTCATCGAAGGCTTCGTCACCCCCTCGGGTCTTCCGACCTGGGCGCGTATCGCCATCGGAATCGCCGCTGAGCTGGCTTTCCTCGCCTACGTCTACATCCTGGGCGGCCGGGCAGCCCGGGCCGGCGACACCGGCGACATCGCAGCAGCCGAACGAAGTGCCGAACTGCCGGTGGCCGGCTGATGTGCGTGGGGCTGCGCTGACCTGCTAGTCTCCTGCTCGCCCCGAAGACCGTTGACACGGCGGACGGGGGGAGGTAGATTTGAACAGTTGCCGGGAACTGGACAAGTTCTAGGACAACCACTAGGTTTACCTCGCTCTCACCGGAACTTCAGTTTCCGCAGAGCCACTTGATTCCCACTCTCCGAAACATGCAGCCGATCTTCTCGGCGGCATTGCTTCTGATAAAGTCGAATCAGCCGAAAGGCAAGGCCCTTTCAACGGCCACTGGAATTCAAATTCGAACCGGAAACGGAACGGACTGGATCTGGTAAGGTTGGAACCGCTGGAAAGGGAAAGCGCGAAAGCGAAGAACTGGAAAGCGAAAAATGCAAGACCCGCTTCGACCGGGAATCGGACACGAAAGAGTCTGATAGAGTCGGAAACGCAAGACCGAAGGGAAGCGCCCGGAGGAAAGCCCCAGAAGATGTTCTGCGGGTGAGTACGAAGGAAGCGTCCGTTCCTTGAGAACTCAACAGCGTGCCAAAAGTCAACGCCAGATATGTTGATACCCCGACCTGCTTCGGCAGGTTCGAGGTTCCTTTGAAAAGTCCTGGCAGACCTCTGGTCTGGT
>NZ_SSBL01000063.1 GCF_004795105.1 Streptomyces sp. A0642
GCCGGGGGCGGTCAGCCGACCGGCACCGACGCCGTGCTCTCGGCGGCGGCGTCGTCGCCGGCCCGCTCCGCGCTGCGCCGGATGAACAGACCGCTCACCGCGCCGAGCATCACCACGACCACACCGATCCACAGGGCGGCCTCCAGGCCGTCGGTGAACGCCGCGGCCGGGTCGCCCGAGGTGTTGTCGGCGAACTGCCTGCTGAACACCGTGGTCAGCGCCGCCACACCGAGCGCACCGCCGAACTCACGACTGGTGTTGTTGGCGCCGGACGCCTTGTTCTGCTCGTTCTCCGGCACCGCCGAGATCACCGTGGCGGGGTTCCCCGCGAAGACCAGACCCATACCGATACCGGCCAGCGCCAGCGCCGGCACCATCGCTCCGTACCCGACGTCCGGCGTGACGACCAGGGCGATCCAGCCCAGGCCGATCCCCTGCAGCGCACAACCCGCCGCCTGCAGCACACCGCCGCCGATCCGGTCCACGAACTGGCTGGCGACCGGCACCACGAACATCGGCGCCAGCGTCCACGGAATCGTGCGCAGCCCCGCCTCGAACGGCGAGTAGCCCATCGGGCCCTGCAGGAACTGCGTCAGGAAGAAGATCGACCCGAAGACACCGAAGTACATCGTGATCGACACCACGTTGCTCAGCACGAACGCCGGCGCCCGGTACATGTGGGCGGGGATGAGCGGGTGCTTGCTGTTCCGCTCGGAGACGATGAACCCGATGGCCAGGACCACCGTCAGCGACAGCCCGGTCAGCGTGGCGGTGTCGGTCCAGCCGTGGTCGGCGGCCGACACGATGCCCCATACCGCCGAGACGACCGAAGCCGTCACCAGCACCATGCTCGGGACGTTCAGGCTCCGCTCCTTGCCGCGGCTCTCACTGACCGCCCACAGGGCGAGCGGCAGGGCGATCACGCCGACCGGCACATTGATCCAGAAGATCCAGCTCCACTCGATCTTCTCGGTCACCAGACCACCCGCGAGCGGACCGGCCGCGATGCCGAGGCCGTTGACGCCGCCCCACACCCCCACGGCCAGATTCCGCTGCGCACGGGAGACCGCGCCGACCGCCAGGGTCAGCGACACCGGAAGGATCGCCGCGGCGCCCGCGCCCTGGCACACCCGGGCGATGACGAGCGTCACGACGGAACCGGCCATCGCACACGCCACGGAGGACGCGGTGAACAGGGCGATACCGCCGAGGAACACCCGACGCCTGCCGAACCGGTCACCCAGCGCCGCACCCGCCAGCAGCAGACCGGCGAAGGCCAGCACATAGCCGTTCATCACCCACTGCAGCTCCGACTGCTTGACGTCGAAGTCCTTGCTGATCTCCGCCAGCGCGTTCGTGACGACGAGATTGTCCAGCGAGACCATGAACATGGGCAGGGACGTGGCGACCAACGCCCAGAGAACGCCTCGGCTCTTGGTTGTCGTCATCGGAGATTCCCCTTGCTGCTTGTGGAGGTGCCGCTCGTGGAGCGGCCCGTGGCGCTCTGGCCGTGGTGCCGGGGGCCCGAGCCGGGAAGACGGCGCAGGACGATCCGGTCCGAGGTCTGCCCGACCAGAACCGTTCCGACCTCACCGCTGAGCACGTAGTCGCCGTACGGAGTCACCGCGACCGTCGTGGGGCCGCCGACGGGCCACGGCTCCACCCGGGAACGGATGCCGGCACTGCGCCAGCCGTCCCGCGAACCCACGACCTTGACGCCGTCCACCCCGCCCGGCGCCCCGACCGCCTCGCCGATGGAGTTGGTGACGACGACCAGCGAGCCGTCGGGACGCAGTCCCAGACCGTCCGTGCCCACCAGCGGCTCGGCGAGATCCACCTCCGCCACCTTGCGGCCGGCCGGCGCCTTCGGGTCGATGCGGAACATGCGGCCGTCGTCGTAGCGAACGGCCAGCAGATAGCCGTCCGGATGCCAGACGATGCCGTTCAGGCCGACGACCTGCGCCGCGAAGCGGGGATCGGTCACCACCGGGGTGACACGGCCGGCGAGGTCGATCCGCTGCAGCGTCTCCGACACGGAGTCCGTGACGTAGATGTTGCCCCGCGGGTCGAAGGTCAGGTCGTTGGCGAAGGTCCGGTCATGCCCCAGGGCGACGTCGATACGGCGCTGCAGCTTGCCGGTGTCCAGGGCGAAGACGGCCACGCCCGAGGTCGGGGGCTGATCCCCGACGTCCAGGCGCTGGCGGATCCAGAAGTCGCTGTACGCGACGAGGATGCGGTTGCGCGCGGCGTCCACCCGGATACCGAGCGTGGACACCATGCCGATGCTCGGCGCGAGCTCCTTGACGGTGCCGTCCAGCCGGATCACCGAGAGGGTGCCCTTCAGCGCGGAGCCCACCAGGAAGGCGCGGCGCGTGGGATCCCAGGCGACGCCCTCCGGGTAGACGTCGGCAGCCCGGGTGTCGATCACGTCCGGTCCGGCGTGACGGCCGGCGACAGCAGCCGCCGGAGAGGGGGAGACCGCCAGGGCGGGGGCCGGAAGGGCAATCGGCGCGATCGCCGTGAGAACGGCCGCGGAGGCGAGCACGGCTCTTAGCGGAAGGGCGCGGGACACGGTGTTCCTCTCATGGTGGGCCGGCGGAATCCGCACTGCGTGAAGTGAGGGGAAAAAGGTGCACGGAGCATGCGTATTCCGGCGGCGCAATGGGCGGTGCGAGGTCGATGAATTCAAAAATGCCCTTACACGCCGGGGGCGCGTTCACTGCGGCACACCATCGAATCTAGGTCGGCCGCCGCACGATATGTAGAGGACCTAGGACGTACCGGGACTGTCTCCTTCGAGGCATTCCGGGACACGGCGCGGGCCG
>NZ_SSBL01000064.1 GCF_004795105.1 Streptomyces sp. A0642
ATGGTGTGCTGCCGAGGACGTTGCATGTGGATGTGCCGACGCCGCAGGTGGACTGGGATGCGGGTGCGGTGGAGTTGTTGACGGAGTCGCGGGCGTGGCCGGTGCGGGATCGTCCGCGTCGGGTGGGTGTGTCGTCGTTCGGTCTGAGTGGGACGAACGCGCATGTGATCGTGGAGCAGGCTCCGGTGGTGGAGGAGCCGGAGGCGGTCGCTTCCGTGGAGCTGCCCGTGGTGCCGGTGGTGTTGTCGGCTCGGAGTGAGAGTGCTCTGTCTGCGCAGGCGGCCAAGCTGCTGGAGCGGCTGGGAGATGCCGCGTCTGTGTTGGATGTCGGGTTCTCGTCGGTGGTGTCGCGTGCGGTGCTGGAGCATCGTGCGGTGGTCGCGGCGGCGGATCGTGAGGAGCTGGTCCGGGGTCTGACCGCGCTGGTCGAGGGCGGGGTTGAGGCGTCGGTGGTGCGGGGGGCGGCACGTCCGGCGGGCAAGGTCGCTTTCCTCTTCACGGGTCAGGGTGCGCAGCGGCTGGGGATGGGCCGGGAGCTGTATGAGGCGTATCCCGTGTTCGCGGAGGCGTTCGACGCAGTCGTGGGTGAGCTGGATGTACGCCTGGATCGTTCGTTGCGTGAGGTGGTGTGGGGCGAGGACGCCGGCCTGCTGAACGGGACGATGTTTGCTCAGGCCGGGTTGTTCGCGGTGGAGACTGCCCTGTTCCGGTTGGTGGAGTCGTGGGGGGTGCGTCCGGACTTCCTGGTGGGTCATTCGGTGGGTGAGATCGCGGCCGCGCACGTGTCCGGTGCTCTGTCGCTGTCCGATGCTGCCGCGTTGGTGGTGGCGCGTGGTCGGTTGATGCAGGGGTTGCCGGCGGGTGGGTCGATGGTGGCGGTGGAGGCGACGGAGGCCGAGGTCCTTCCGTTGTTGAACGGTGAGGTGGGGATCGCGGCGGTCAACGGTCCGCGTTCGGTGGTGGTCTCGGGTACGGAGTCGGCGGTTGCTGACCTGGTGGGGAAGTTCACGGACCGCCGTACGAGTGTGCTTCGGGTGTCGCATGCGTTCCATTCGCCGTTGATGGAGCCGATGTTGGAGGAGTTCGGGGCGGTGGTGGCGGGGTTGTCGTTCGGTGCTCCGTCGATTCCTGTGGTGTCGGGTGTGTCCGGGGATCTGGCTGAGGGCTGGGGTTCGGCGGCGTACTGGGTGCGGCATGTCCGTGAGGCGGTGCGGTTCGCGGACGCGGTGTCGTTCGTCGCGTCGCGGGGTGTGACGTCGTTCGTCGAGGTGGGTCCGGACGGGGTGCTGTGCGGGATGGCGCAGCAGTCGGTGGACGCGGACGCCTCGGTGTTCGTGCCGGTGGTGCGCAAGGGCCGCCCGGAGGTGGTGTCGGCTGTGACGGCGTTGGGCCGGCTGCATGTGGCCGGGGTCGCGGTGGAGTGGTCCCGGTACTTCGAGGGCTCGGGAGCCCGACGCGTCGACCTTCCGACGTACGCCTTCCAGCACCAGAACTACTGGATCGTCGGTGAGCAGCACGGTGCCGACCTCGAATCGATCGGACAGGAGCCGGCCGGCCACCCGCTTCTGAGCGCGGTCGTCACCTCGCCCGACGGCGACAGCGTGACCCTGACCGGTCGCCTGTCCACCGGGGCCCAGCTTTGGCTCGCCGATCACGCGGTCGGTGACGCAGCACTCTTCCCCGGCACGGGCTTTGTGGAACTGGCACTGAGAGCTGCGGCAGAGGTGGGGTACGCCGGACTCGAAGAGCTGACCCTGGAAGCGCCGCTGGTGCTCCCGGAGCAGGGTGGCGTCGCCCTCCAGGTCGTCGTCGGCTCCGCCGACGACTCCGGTCGCCGAACGGTGACCGTGCACTCACGGGTCGAGGCTTCGGATCTGCCGTGGGTACGCCACGCGACTGGTTCCCTCACCGTCGCCGCCGAGGCGCCGGGAGCCGAGACCGCGACCTGGGTCTCCGGTCAGTGGCCGCCGGCCGGTGCGGAGCCGGTGGACCTGGAGGGGTTCTACGAGGGCATGGCCGAGGAGGGGCTGCGGTACGGGCCCGCCTTCCGCGGTCTGAACGCGGCCTGGCGAACCGACGAGCACGTCTTCGCGGAGGTGGGCCTCCCCGAAGGGATCGAGCCCGGTACCTATGCCCTCCACCCGGCGCTGTTCGATGCGGCGTTGCACGGGGTGGCGTTGTCGGGTGCGGTGGGTGAGGGTGCCGCGTTGCCGTTCGCGTGGTCGGGTGTGTCGTTGGGTGCGGTGGGTGCGTCCGTGGTCCGGGTCCGGGTGTCCGTGGTGGGTGAGGGCCGGGTCTCGGTGGCCCTGGCCGACGCGGGCGGCGCGACGGTGGCGACGGTGGATTCGCTCGTGCTGCGCTCGGTCGACGGTGAGCGGCGCGCGGCAGCCGAGTCCGGCGCGAGAGGGTCGCTGTTCGAGGTGGAGTGGCCGGAGGTGGCTCTGCCCGGCGCTGACGCTGCGGACGGTGTGCTCGTCGGCCGCTGGGGTGATGCGGTGGGCTCGTCCGGTGTGGTGCCGGATGTGGTGGTGTTCGAGTCGTTGAGGGGTGGGGGTGGGGTGGGTTCTGCGGGTGGTGTGCGGGATGCGGTGTGTGAGGTGTTGGGGGTGGTGCAGGAGTGGTTGGGCGATGAGCGGTTCGCTGGTGCGCGGTTGGTGGTGCGGACGTCGGGTGCGGTGGCGTTGCCGGGTGAGGGTT
>NZ_SSBL01000065.1 GCF_004795105.1 Streptomyces sp. A0642
AGGAAGCATCGAAGCCCTCGACCCCCTCGATGAAGCCGCCCTCACGGGCATAGCTCTTGCCGACGGCCTCAGGATCCGAGTCGTACACGCCCAGGCCGTCCCACCGCGACGGCAGACCACCCACCGCATCCCCACCGGTCGACAGCAACTCCCAGAACGCCTCCGGCGTATCGATCCCGCCCGGAAGACGGCACGCCATCGACACCACGGCAATCGGCTCGGTGCGTGCCGCACGTTCGGCGGTGAGTTCCTTCTCCGTCTCGACGAGCGCGTTCGCCGTTCGCCGCAGATACGCCTCGAGCTTTTCGAGCTTCTCGACTTCGGACGCGCTCATTCGCTCACTCCAAGCTTGCGATCCAGGAACTGAAGAAGGTCATCCGTACTGCCGGTGTCGAGCTCGGCTTCCGGTTCGGGTTGCTCGTCGGCGGCAGCGACGGTCCTAGCCAGGCCGTCCCGCAGAGCCAGCAGGCCGACCGTGAGGCCCGGCTCGTCGAGCTGTGCCGGCGTAGCGGAGCGCAGCAGCTCCACCAGGCTGTCGATCTGTGCGCGGGTGACCCCCCGCCCTCCGCCGGCCGGGCTTCCGGAGCCGATGGCCAGCTTGTCGAGGAGCAACGCCGCGATGGCGGTGGGGGTCGGGTAGTCGAAGGCCAGGGTCGAGGGCAGGGACACCCCGGACTCAGCCGAGAGACGGCGGCGCAGCTCGACCGCCATCAGGGAGTCCATGCCCAGCTCCTTGAGGACCTGGTGGGCTCCGATGCCGTCCGCCCCGGACGCGCCGAGGACAGTGGCTGCCTCCTGCTGCACAAGGCGGGCGAGATGAACACTCCGCTCGTCCTCCGGCAGTGTCAGCAGCCGTTCGCGCAGCCCGGAGGGGGTGCCGCCGGACCCCCCGGCCCGCTTGCGCGGAGGCCGCAGCAGGTTCCGCAGCAGTACGGGGACCTCACCGCCGTTGTCCGACTCCCTTTGGAGGGAGGCGAGTTCGAGCTTCACCGGCACCAGGTGCGGATACGGCTGCGTCAATGCGGCGTCGAGAGCGGCCAGGCCCTGCTTCTCTCTCAGCGCACCGATACCGCGACGTCGCATGCGTGCCAGTTCGGCCTGTCCGAGCCCTGCGGTCAGGCCGATTCCGGCTTGCTGCCACAGCCCCCACGACAGGCTGACCCCCGGCAGGCCGTCCGCACGCCGCCGGGCGGCGAGTACGTCGAGGAAGGCGTTCGCGGCGGCGTAGTTGCTCTGCCCGGCGCCGCCCAGGACTCCCGCGGCCGACGAGAACAGGACGAAGGCCGCCAGGCCCAGGTCCTTCGTCAACTCGTGCAGATGGAGGGCGCCACCGGCCTTCGGCGCCAGCACCCTGTTCAACCGTTCGGCATCCTGGGTTTTCAGCAGTCCGTCGTCCAGCACTCCCGCAAGGTGGAACACACCGGTCCAGGGGTGCCGCGCGTCGGCGGTCGCGAGAGCCGTGGCGACGTCCTCGCGACGGCTCACGTCGCAGGCCAACACCTGGACGCTCGCGGCGCCGGCGGCGGTCAGCTCCTCGACCAGCTCCACCGCTCCCGGTGCCTCCAGTCCACGCCGCGAGGTCAGTACCAGGTGCCGTACGCCGTGGGTACGCACCAGATGTCCGGCCACGGCACGGCCCAGCTCGCCCGTGCCGCCCGTGATCAGTACCGAACCGTCGGGGTCGAGCGGTTCCGCGACCGGCTGCCGCCGCCCCGGTTCGGCGAGGTCTTCATTAGTCGTCCGGACGAGCCGTGCGGCCAGGATCTCGCCGTCACGGATCGCGATCTCCGGCTCGCCCGTCAAGGCGACCGCCCCAGGCAGCGCAGCGTCGTCCGTGTTCGCCGTCCCGAGGTCAATGAGGCGGATCACACGCTCGGCGTTCTCGTTGCGCGCCGAGCGGAGCAGGCCCCACAGCGGTGAGTGCGCCAGGTCGCGAACGTCATTGTCCGCCCCCACGGCCGAGCGTGTGATCCATATCAACTCCGTTGCCTCCAAGCGGGGTTCACCAAGGAGACGTTGGATCGTGCCCAGTGCGGAAGCGGTCAGCTCCTGCGTGGCACGAGCGGTTTCACCATCTGCCGGCGCTGTCGCTGCCGTCGCATCCACGGCCAGTCGAGCGGGCGCCTGCCGCCCGTCATCGAGATGGGCAAGCAGTGCATCCACATCAGCCACATGGTCGGCCTCCAGGATTTCGAATGCCTCGGCCTTGTCGCCGAGGACCCATATGCCGTCCGCCGCCGTCTCCTGTGTGACGCGCGGCGTACGGAATTCGACGCGGTAGAGGTGCTCGACCGACTCGCCCGCCCGGATCTGCTCTGCGGTGGCCTCGCGGATGGCCAGGCCCCGCACCTGAGCGACGGGCTGGCCGGCCGGGTCGGCCACCCGGATGCGAGCGTTGGTGCCCGCCTCATCGAGATCGATGCGTATGCGCAGTTCGGTGGCGCCGGACGCGTGGAGCTCGACACCGGTCCACTCGAACGGCAGGAACACGGGCTTCTCGGCACTGCCTTCCGGCTCCTGGCGTATGCCCATGAGGGTGTGCAGGGCGGCGTCCAGGAGTGCGGGGTGGATGCCGAAGTCGTCGGGCTTGA
>NZ_SSBL01000066.1 GCF_004795105.1 Streptomyces sp. A0642
GGAATCGCTCGCCAACGAGGCCGAGGAAATGGCCGCGGACTTCAAGTCGGCGAAGGAAGGCCACGAGGCCGATTACGGGCCCGTGGCCGAGCTGATGGCGGGCAAAGAAACCGACCGCACCTACTACAGCAACCGATAACCCCTTTTCCCCTTATCGCGGGGCGACCGGAGCCGACGGCCCGGTCGCCCCGCCCGTTTCTGGAGGTACCACTCATGCTCGCTCGCGTGCGCTCCACGGTCGGCCGAGCCGCGACCGTTGCCGGTGCCCTCGTTCTGACCGGGGGGCTGGGGAACGACGTTTTCACCATTCCCGGAGCCGCCGCCGCTATCGCAGCGGCCGGCGTCGGCCTGGCGACGAACCCGAAAGTCCTGCGCGCCCCCGAATCGGTGCGCTGGACGGCCATCTCTCTCTACGCCGCCCCTCACGCGGGCTGCGCGGCGCTCCTCGTCGGGGAGCGCCTGGCCCCCGAAGGGCATGTGTCCGTCCTCGTGCAGGCGGCCGTGGTCGCGCTGTGGACCGGAGCCACCTGGATGCTGCGCCCGGGCCTGACGGCCTGCGAGTTTGCCGACGAGGCCCTGGCCCAGGAGCTGGCCGAAGCGGCGAAGGCAGCGGAGGCGGAGGCGGCCGCCGTCGTGGTGGTGGCCCCCACCTACGACAGTGAGGCCGCTCGGTGGTGGGGCGAGAAGTTCGCCGTCGAGGGCGGCATCGCCCCCGGCACCGTCCTCCTGGACCACCAGCAGGTGAGCGAGCAGTGCGTCGCGCTCATCATCGGCACTCAGCAGCGCGGGCAGGCCGTGCCCGACATCTCCAAGCCGCGCTTGTCCGCCGCCCTCGACCTTCCGGAGGAACAGATCGACATCGGCCCGGTGCCCGGCCGCGGTGCTGGCGTCCGCCTCCTGGTCCTCGGGCAGCGCCCGGTCGCCGAGACGGAGACCGAGCCCGTCGACAGCGACGCGGAGATGTGGGCGGAGATCGCCGAAACCGCGATGCCCGGTGTCGAACTGGTCGAGTCCAACACCTACGAGATGCCGAAGGAACTGACCTGATGCTCGACATCCACGAGTACGTACTCAAGACCCCGCCGGGCGGGGTGAAGCGCTACGACCACGAGGCTCTGTGCGACCTGTTGAAGGTCGAGGACCGCTCCAGGGTCATCTTCGAGCAGGGCGTCGGCCGCGAGGCCATCGTCCGCATCTACCCCTCCAACCCCCTCATGGGAGTCCGTGAAATGACAGCGACCGACCTGGTGATGGACGAGCGCGGGCGGATCCAGCTCGGCACCTACTTCGACGGATCGCCGCTTCGGTTTCGCCTGTTCGACCCGCGTACGGGGAACGCCCAGCGCGGCGCGGTGTTCGGTACCACCGGCGCAGGGAAGTCCCGACTGGTCCAGGCGATCCTGATCGCCTGCAAGAACTCCGGGATCGTCGTCCACCTCGCGGACCTGAAACACGGTCAGTCCGTCCCGGAGGCCGCCGGACAGGTCGCCACCCGCGTCACCACGCAGTACGAGGCCATCCTCATGCTCCGGGGTCTGGTCGCCGAAGCCGAGCGCCGCATGGCCGCGTACGCGGCCATGGGCCGCTCCGGTTTCGTCAAGGACGACCCCGACCCGCTGATGTACGGGATCGTGGACGAGGCTAACCGGCTGTTGGAGAAGGGCGCCCCGTTCCGCGACGAGGCCGCCCTGCTCATCAAGGAACTCGGGCGTACGGGCCGGTCGGTGGGCGTCGGCATCATCATCGCCGCGCAGGCCGGGCACCTGGACGAACTCGGAGGCTCCGACACGCTGCGCGGGATGCTCAAGGAGGGGGAGGTCATCCTCCTCCGCTGGAGCTCCGCGATGATGCAGCAGCTCGTCAGCGACGGTCTCCTCCCCCGGGGCGAGTCCCTCCAGCCGATCCCCAAGGTCGTCGGTCAGGTCCGCCGGATCCGCCGCTTCAACGAGGAACGGGCCGACAACGAGGACGACGTGAACAGCCAGGGGATGCTCTACCACCTCACCGGCATCCGCCCCACGAGCATGGCGCGCACGTTCGTCGTCGGGAGCGTCGCTCCGACACCGGGCTTCGACCCGGTG
>NZ_SSBL01000067.1 GCF_004795105.1 Streptomyces sp. A0642
TGCCTGCCGGTGGGTCAGCCCTTGCGGGCGGTGATCTCGCCGGTGAGCTGCGGGACGACGTTGAAGAGGTCACCGACGACGCCGTAGTCGACGAGGTCGAAGATCGGCGCCTCGGCGTCCTTGTTGATCGCGACGATCGTCTTCGAGGTCTGCATGCCCGCCCGGTGCTGGATCGCACCCGAGATCCCCGACGCGATGTACAGCTGCGGCGAGACGGACTTGCCGGTCTGCCCGACCTGGTTGGTGTGCGGGTACCAGCCCGCGTCCACCGCGGCACGCGACGCACCGACCGCGGCACCGAGCGAGTCCGCGAGCGCCTCGATGACCGCGAAGTTCTCCGCACCGTTGACACCACGGCCACCCGACACCACGATCGCCGCCTCGGTCAGCTCCGGACGCCCCGTCGACTCACGCGGCGTACGGGACACCACCTTCGTACCGGTGGCCAGCTCGGAGAACACCACCGCGAGAGCCTCCACCGCACCCGCCGCCGCGGCCGGCTCGACCGGAGCCGAGTTCGGCTTGACCGTGATCACCGGAACACCCCGCGAAACACGGGACTTCGTGGTGTACGAAGCGGCGAACACCGACTGCGTCGCCACCACACCCTCATCACCCGCCTCCACATCCACGGCATCCGTGATGATCCCCGAACCCACCCGCACCGCCAGACGCGCCGCGACCTCCTTGGCCTCCGCCGACGAAGGCAACAGCACCGCCACCGGAGACACCGCCTCGAAAGCGGCCTGCAACGCATCCACCTTCGGCACCACGAGATAATCCGCGAACTCCGACGCCTCAGCCGTCAGCACCCTGACCGCACCATGCTCCGCGAGCACCCCGGCCGTACCCCCGGCACCAGCACCCAGAGCCACCGCCACCGGCTCACCCAGACGCCGCGCAAGCGTCAACAACTCCAGCGTGGGCTTGCGGACCGCACCATCCACGTGATCGACATAGACGAGAACTTCAGCCATGGGACTTCAATCTCCTGCACATCTGCGAAAGAACGGAAAAGCGGAACAGGACTCAGATGAACTTCTGACCGGCCAGGAACTCGGCCAGCGCCTTCCCGCCCTCACCCTCGTCCTTCACGATCGTGCCCGCCGTACGAGCCGGACGCTGCGCCGCGGACTCCACCACACTCCAGGACCCGCCCAGACCCACCTCGCCCGCCTCGATCCCCAGATCATCCAGATCCAGCGACTCGACCGGCTTCTTCTTCGCCGCCATGATCCCCTTGAACGACGGATACCGCGCCTCACCCGACTGGTCGGTCACCGACACCACCGCCGGCAACGACGCCTCCAGCCCCTCCGAAGCACTGTCACCATCACGACGGCCCCGCACCACACCGCCCTCGACCGACACCTCCGACAACAGCGTCACCTGCGGCACCCCCAGCCGCTCCGCCAGCAGCGCCGGAACCACACCCATCGTGCCGTCCGTCGACGCCATCCCCGAGATCACCAGGTCGTAACCCGTCTTCTCGACCGCCTTCGCCAGCACCAACGACGTACCGATCACGTCCGTGCCGTGCAGATCGTCGTCCTCGACGTGAACAGCCTTGTCCGCACCCATCGACAACGCCTTGCGCAACGCGTCCTTCGCGTCCTGCGGACCCACCGTCAACACGGTGACCTCCGCATCGTCCGCCGCGTCCGCGATCTGCAACGCCTGCTCGACCGCGTACTCATCCAGCTCCGACAGCAGACCGTCGACATCCTCACGATCCAACGTCAGGTCATCGGCGAAATGCCGGTCACCGGTCGCGTCGGGCACGTACTTCACACAGACAACGATCCTCAAGCTCACGCCGGCTCTCC
>NZ_SSBL01000068.1 GCF_004795105.1 Streptomyces sp. A0642
GTGCGATTCCGGTGGATCGGCCGTTGGTGGGTGTGGTGCATCTGGCGGGTGTGCTGGATGACGGGGTGATCGGTTCGTTGACGGCGGAGCGGGTGGGGGCGGTGTTGCGTCCGAAGGTGGACGCGGCGTTGCACCTGCATGAGCTGACGCGTGGCATGGACCTCGCCGCCTTCGTCCTCTTCTCCTCCGTCGCCGGCACCTTCGGCAACGCGGGTCAGGGCAATTACGCCGCGGCGAACGCGTTCCTGGACGCGCTGGCCACGCACCGCAGAGCAGAGGGACTCCCCGCACACTCCCTCGCCTGGGGCTTCTGGGACGAGGCCAGCGGCATGACCGGCAAGCTGTCCGGTGCCGAACGCTCCCGTATCTCGTCCGTCGGTGGCGTCTTCCCGATCTCCTCGGAAGGCGGAGTGGCCCTCTTCGACGCCGCACTGCGGATGGACCGGCCGGTAGTCGTGCCGGTACAGCTCGACCTCTCCGCCGTACGCGCCCAGGGCGCCGCCGCCCGCGAACTCTTCCGCACCTTGGTCCCGGTCGTCACGCGGCGCAACGCCGCGGGCCACGTGGAGGCGAACGGCCTTCAGCAGCGGCTCGCCCGTCTCGCCGAGCCCGAGCGCGAAGCCGCCATGCTGGAGGTCGTCCTCGGACAGGTCGCCTCCGTCCTCGGCTACAGCTCGCTCCAGGCCATCGAGCCGGAGAAGGCGTTCAAGGACCTCGGTTTCGACTCCCTGCGGGCGGTGGAGTTCCGTAACGCCCTGGCCGAGGCCACCGCGCTCCGGCTCCCCGCGACCGTTGTCTTCGACTACCCCACCCCCGTGGCCCTGGCCCGGCACCTGCTGTCGGCGGTGTCAGGCACCGAGGCTGCCGCGCAGGCGGCCCGCACCGCGGTCCGCCCGAACCCCGCCGCCCAGGCCGACGACCCCATCGCGATCGTGGGCATGGCGTGCCGCTACCCGGGCGACGTCGGCTCCCCCGAGGACCTCTGGCAGGCCGTGATCGACGGCGCCGACCTCATCTCCGACTTCCCGACCGACCGGGGCTGGGACCTGCGGAAGATCTACGATCCGGAAGGCGTGCGGCCCGACACCAGCTACGTCGCCCGCGGCGGATTCCTCGACGACGCCCCCGGATTCGATCCGGCGTTCTTCGGGATCAGCCCGAACGAGGCCCTGATCATGGACCCGCAGCAGCGACTGCTGCTGGAGACCTCCTGGGAGGCGTTCGAACGGGCAGGCATCGACCCGCTCTCGCTCAAGGAGAGCCGGACCGGTGTCTTCGCCGGGATGATGTACCACGACTACGCCCACAACGCGAGCACGGGCGGCATCGCCTCCGGCCGGATCTCCTACGTACTCGGCCTCGAAGGCCCGTCGATGACGGTGGACACGGCGTGCTCCTCGTCCCTGGTGAGCCTGCACCTCGCGATTCAGGCCCTGCGCTCCGGGGAGTGCTCCCTCGCGCTGGCGGGCGGCGTGGCCGTCATGTCGGAGCCCGAGGTCTTCGTGGAGTTCAGCCGTCAGCGTGGGTTGGCGAAGGACGGCCGGTGCAAGTCGTTCGCGGGTGCTGCGGATGGTGCCGCGTGGTCGGAGGGTGTCGGGGTTCTGCTGGTCGAGCGCTTGTCGGATGCTCGTCGGCTGGGTC
>NZ_SSBL01000006.1 GCF_004795105.1 Streptomyces sp. A0642
CGTCCGTACGAGAACAGCCCGCTGTTCGCCCGGGCCCTCGGCAGCGGACTCGCCCCCTCCACCCCGGCACCCTCCGCGGAGCCGTCCCGGACGCCCACCACGGCCGCGGGAGTACCGGCCGCCGCCGGCCCCGTCCCGCGCCGGGTCGCCGCCCTGCTCGGCAAGGGCGCCACGGCCTCCCGCGTGGGCCGGGCCGCCGCCGCGACCCTGCTGATCTGTCTGGCCGTTTCGGGCGCGGCGGCACTCGACGCCACGTACGACCTGCACAGCAGCATCGAGGTCGCGCAGGGCGAGAGCCCGTAACGCCCGGTCCGGCTTCCGCGACGGCCGAGGCGCTGGCGGCAAGGGGTAAGGAGGCCGCAGGGCCGCTCAAAGACGTGGAAGCCGCCACCCCGCCGCCGCTACACTCCCCCCATGGGTTCGTCCTACTTCTTCCGCTGACGCCGCGCAGGGCCGCCGCCGCGCACCGCCGGGACGTCGTCGGCCGACGCCCGGGCCACGCGGCCTGCCGCCCTCCCTCGGATCCGTCCGGAAGCCCCGCCCGCCGCGCCCCGTCAGGGGCCGCCGAGGCACGCACCCCCAGGGAAACGCCGCCATGCCCCTCGCGCACGCCCACGCCCAGCTGACCCTCAAGGACGTCTCCAAGGCGTATGGAGACCGGGCCGTCCTCGACCAGGTGTCGCTCACCGTCCGCCCCGGCGACCACGTCGGTGTCATCGGCGAGAACGGATCCGGGAAGTCCACCCTGCTGCGGCTGATCGCCGGCGCCGAGACGCCGGACAGCGGCGAGATCACCGTCCGCTTCCACGGCGGCATCGGCCACCTCTCGCAGACGCTCGCCCTCGATCCCGCCCGCACCGTCCAGGACGCCGTCGACGCCGCCCTCGCCGAACTGCGCGCGCTGGAGCGGCGGATCCGCGACGCCGAGGCGGCACTCGCCGCCCCCGGCGGCGCCGACGACGCCCAACTCGCCGCGTACGGAGACCTGCTGGCGGAGTACGAAGAGCGCGGCGGCTACCGGGCCGACGCCCGGACCGAGGCCGCACTGCACGGCCTCGGACTCGGGCACCTCACCCGGGAGCGCACGCTCGGCAGCCTCTCCGGGGGTGAGCAGTCCCGGCTCGCGCTCGCCTGCGTCCTGGCGTCCGGCCCCGAACTGCTGCTGCTCGACGAGCCGACCAATCACCTGGACCTCCGGGCCGTCACCTGGCTGGAGGACCAGCTGCGCGCCCACCGCGGCACCCTCGTCGTGATCACGCACGACCGCGCGTTCCTGGAACGGACCACCACCGTCATCGTCGAGGTCGACCGCGACCTGCGCAGCGTCGCCCGGTACGGCGACGGCTGGGACGGCTACCGCGCGGCGAGGGCGGCGGCCCGCCGCCGCTGGGCGCAGGACCACCAGGAGTGGCTGGACGAACTGGCCCGTACCGAAGAACTCGTGAACACCTCGGGACATCGGCTCGCCGCCACCGGAAAGGACCCCGGGGAGGGCTGGGGCAAGCATCGCCGCTCCCACGAGTCGAAGCTGTCCGGCCAGGTCCGAGCGGCCAGAAGACGGCTGGAGGAGCTGCGCGGAGAGCCGGTTCCGGCCCCGCCCCGGCCGTTGCGGTTCTCCGCCGCACCGACCCTGGCCTCCGACGCGGCGAGGCGCCCCGGGCCGCTGGTGGAACTCGCGTCCGTATCGGTGGGCGACCGGCTGGACATGCCCGCGCTGCGGGTGCACGGCGGGCAGCGCCTGCTCGTCAACGGGCCCAACGGGGCCGGGAAGTCGACCCTGCTCAGGGTCCTCGCGGGCGACCTCGCCCCCGACACGGGCACAGTGCGCCGTCGGGCCCGGATCGGCTACCTCCCGCAGGAGCTCCCGGCCCGGCCGACGCGCCGCACCCTGCTGGACACCTTCGCGGCCGGACGGCCCGGCCACGCCGACGAGTACACCGGCATGCTCCTCGCGCTCGGCCTCTTCCGCCCGGACGACCTGTACGTCCCGGTCGCCGCCCTCTCCGTCGGACAGCAGCGCAGGCTGGCACTGGCCCGGCTGGTCACCCGGCCCGCCGATCTGCTGGTTCTCGACGAACCGACCAACCACATCGCCCTGGCCCTGGTCGAGGAACTGGAGGCGGCGCTGGCGGCGTACGAGGGAGCCGTCGTGGTGGTCTCGCACGACCGCAGCTTCCGGAGCCGCTTCACGGGCGACCGGCTGGACCTCCACGCGGGCAGGCCCGTCGCCCGCACCTGACCACGGCCACGCGCGACGACGGGGCGGGCCCGGGCTCAGCCCCCGTCGTCGGGGACGGCGCGTGCCGGTCCGCCCGCCAGACGATCCCGCAGCCGGTCCACGAAGATCCGCTGCCCCTTGACCAGCCGCTCGGCGGCGACCTCCGGCGCACACCAGGCGAAACGGTCGATCTCCGGGAACTCCCGCTGCACACCCGAACCCCGCGGCCACTCCATCGTGAACGTCCCCGGGACCGCCGCCGCCGGATCGAGGTCGGCCTCCACCGCCCACACCGTCACGGTCTTGCCGCCTGCCTGACGCGACTCACCCAGCGGCAGCCACACCCCGTCCGGCACGGGACGGCCGAACTCCTCCTCGAACTCCCGCCGGGCCGCCGCCTCCGCCCCCTCCTCGCCTCCGTACTCGCCCTTGGGCACCGACCATGCCGCGGTCTCCCGCCGCGCCCAGAACGGACCGCCCATGTGCCCGACGAGGACCTCGAAGCCGGCGCCACGACGGCGGAACAGAAGGAGACCGGCGCTGTGGGGTGTCATGCCGTCAAGTGTCCGCGCCACCGCCCGCGAAGGCCCGGACGACAGGCCGCCTACCCCTTGCGGTAGTCGTACGCCTCCGAGGCCGCGGCCGCCACGGCGTCGAGGTCGCCGCCGGCCGACGCGGTGACCACTGCCGCCACCGCGCCCTCCACGAACGGCGCGTCGACCAGCCGTGTCCCGTCCGGGAGTTCGTCCCCCTCGGCCAGCATCGCCTTCACCGTCAGCACGGCGCTGCCCAGGTCGACGAGGACCGCGACCCCCGCGCCCCCGTCGACCGTCCGGGCGGCCTCCGCGATGAGTTCCGCGCTCGTCCCGAGACCGCCCGCAGGTGTGCCGCCGGCCGCCGCCACCGGCGCCGTCGCCCCGCCCGCCGCGAGCCCCCTCGCGAGTTCCGCGACCGCCTCGGCCACCGCCCCGCTGTGCGACACCAGCACGATCCCGACCTGCTTGCCCGCGCTCACGCGTCGCCTCCGGCCGCCGCGGCGGTCTCCGCCAGCGCGGCGATCAACAGGGCGGCCGATGTGGCCCCCGGGTCCTGATGCCCGATGCTCCGTTCACCCAGATAGCTCGCCCGGCCCTTGCGCGCCTGCAGCGGGACCGTCGCCTCCGCGCCCGCCTGTGCGGCGTCCCGCCCCGCCTCGAACGACGTCCCGAGCGCCTCGACGGCCGGCAGCAGCGCGTCGAGCATCGTCTTGTCGCCGGCCTGCGCCCCGCCCAGCTGGGCCACCGCCGCCACGCCCTCCCCGAGCGCCCGCGCGAGCTCATCGGCACTGACGGCGGGCGCGTCGCCCAGTGCCTTGCCCGTGCGCCGCAGCAGCGTTCCGTACAGGGGCCCGGACGCCCCGCCGACGGTCGAGATCAGCTGCCTCCCGGCCAGCGTGAGGACGCCGCCCGGAGTCCCGGGGGGCTCCTTGCCGAGGGCGGCGGAGACCGCGGTGAACCCGCGCTGCAGATTGCTGCCGTGGTCCGCGTCCCCGATCGCGGAGTCGAGTTCGGTCAGGCGGGCGGCCTCACGGTCGACGGAGGCAGCGGTCGTGGTCATCCAGCGGTGGAAGAATTCGGCGTCGAGCACATGCGCTCCTCGGTGCGTCGGATGGATCGGCCTTCCCGTGCGAGGCCGTACGGGTCAGCGGCCCCAGCGCAGGGCGGGTGTCTGCACCGGTGCGTCCCAGAGCCGTACCAGCTCCTCGTCCACCTGGCAGAGCGTCACGGAACAGCCCGCCATGTCGAGCGAGGTCACGTAGTTGCCCACGAGGGTACGGGCCACCACGACGCCGCGTTCGGAGAGCACCCGCTGCACCTCGGCGTTGAATCCGTACAGTTCCAACAGCGGTGTCGCACCCATGCCGTTGACCAGCACCATGACCGGACTCTGCGGCCGGAGGTCCTCCAGCACCGCGTCCACCGCGAAGTCCGCGATCTCCCGCGAGGTCATCATCGGGCGGCGTTCCCGTCCCGGCTCGCCGTGGATCCCCACTCCCAGTTCGAGCTCGCCGGGCGGCAGGTCGAACGTGGGGGAGCCCTTGGCGGGCGTGGTGACCGACGTCAGCGCCACCCCGAAACTCCGTGACGCCTCGTTGACCTGCCGCGCGAGGGCCGCCACCCGTTCCAGCGGCGCTCCCTCCTCCGCCGCGGCCCCGGCGATCTTCTCGACGAAGAGGGTCGCTCCCGTGCCCCGTCGCCCTGCCGTGTAGAGGCTGTCGGTCACCGCCACGTCGTCGTTCACGAGCACCTGGGCGACCTGCACCCCTTCCTCGTCGGCGAGTTCGGCGGCCATCTCGAAGTTGAGCACGTCGCCCGTGTAGTTCTTCACGACGAACAGCACGCCCGCGCCGCTGTCGACGGCGGCGGCCGCCCGCAGCATCTGATCCGGTACGGGTGAGGTGAACACCTCGCCGGGGCACGCGGCCGACAGCATGCCGGGGCCGACGAACCCGGCGTGGAGCGGCTCGTGCCCGGACCCGCCCCCGGACACCAGCGCGACCTTTCCGGCCACGGGCGCGTCGCGTCGTACGACGACACGGTTCTCCACGTCCACGGTCAGTTCGGGGTGGGCGGCGGCCATGCCGCGCAGCCCGTCGGCGACCACGGTTTCGGGGACGTTGATCAGCATGCGCAACGGAATCTCCCAGGAAGGCTGGCGGCGCTGGACCACCACCGTAGGACGCCGAAGGCCCCGTGCGAAGAACCGCACCCGGTCCGCTCGCACCCGAGGCCCGTCGCGCGACCGGAAAATGACGGGCCCTCCGGGGCCGGCCCGCATACCGTCGGCGGCCGGGCGGCATCGAGGAGGGTACGTGGTGAATGCAGGTGAACCGTCGGAGAGGGAGGCGGCGACGGCGGCGGCCGGGGAGCCCGTCTCCCTCCCGCTCCGGAGGAATCGCGCCTACCGCGTCTTCCTGGTGATCCAGTCCCTGTCCGCCCTCGGGGACTCCTTCTCGTACGTGGCGATTCCGCTCCTGGTGCTGCACAGCACGGGGTCGGTGGTCCAGATGGGGGTGGTCACGGGCCTCACGGGAGTCGCCTCGATCATCACGGGGGTCTTCGCCGGTGTGGTCGCGGACCGGTTCGACCGCAGGCGGCTCCTGATGATCAGCGACGCCGCCCGCTGTCTGCTCTACGCGATCATTCCGCTGGTCTGGCTGTTCGCGACGCCGCTCTGGCTGATCTACACCCTCGTGCCGGTCGTCGGCGTCTTCTCCATGCTCTTCCAGGTCACCTATGTGACCGTGGTTCCGGCCCTCGTGGCGCCGGACCAGATCGCGCGGGCCAACGGGCACCTCTTCGCCACCTTCGCCGTCGCCGGAGTCGCCGGCCCGGCACTCGCCGGCTTCGTGGCCGCGGCCGCCGGTCCCGCGGCCGCCATCGGCATCGACTCCGTGACCTTCGCGGTCTCCGCCCTCGGCGTGCTGTTCGTCAGGATCCGCCCGGCCCCGCGCGTCGACGCGGCCGCGGCCGCAGAGGGGGCCGGACGCGGCGGGGTGCGGCGGGAGTTCTGGGCGGGTGCACGGTTCCTGTGGGCGCACCCGGTCCTCCGCCCGCTGACCGTGCTGCTCTCGTTGCTGACCTTCCTCACCTACGGGACGACGGACCTCGTGATCTACCTCCTGAAGCACGATCTCGGCCACGGCGACACCACGGTCGGCTATGTGCTGGCGGCGGGGACGGTCGGCACGTTCCTCGCCTCCGCCGTCGTCGCCCGGGTCCGTGCGCGGATGGGGTTCGGGGCGAGCTGGATCGCGGCCTTCGCGCTCGCCGGGGCCGCCGTCGCCTGTCTGGGGCTGTCGCGGAGCGTGCCGGTGATCGCCGTCCTGATGACGCTCAACGTCATGGGTACCGGTGTCGCCGGCATCTCCTCCATGTCGCTCCGCCAGGAGGTGACCCCGAGCCCGCTGCTGGGCAGGGTCACCTCCACGTTCTGGACCATCCACTCCGCACTCGGCCCCCTGGGCGCGGCCGCCGCCACGGCGGCCGCGGCCGGTTTCGGGGTCACCACGGTCTTCGTGGCCGTCGGCGCCGCCGTCCTGTGCGTCGCGCTGACCGGTACGGTGACGGGCATCGCGCAGTCGACCCCCCGGCGTGCGCTTGCGGATACGGCGTAGACCGGCGGCGGCACAGCCGGAGCGCGCGGGCCTGCCTTCCCCCCCGGCGAACGGCGCGCGGGCTACGCTGTCGGGCGCCGGCGTGCTTCCCCTCCTCCAGCGGACAGGTGATCGGACTTGCTGTACATCGCGTTCCTGCGCGGGCTGAACGTGCCGGGCCGCTCGGTGAAGATGGAGTACCTGCGCAGTCTGTTCACGGACATGGGGTTCGGCTCCGTGCGCAGCTACATCCAGAGCGGAAACGTCTTCTTCGAGTCCGAGGAGACCGACCGGGGCGCGCTCGGCGCGCGCATCCGCGACGAGCTCACCCGGACACTCGGCTACGAGGTCGCGGTCTGCCTGCGTACGGTGCCCGAACTGGAGGCGCTCATCGCGCTCGATCCGTTCAAGGACGTGACGGTCACCGACGACCTGCGCTGCTGCGTGGTGTTCACGACCCGGCCGGTCGATCCGGAGCTCGCGCTGCCGATGCTCTCCCCGAAGAAGGACATGGAGATCATCGGCAGCGCCGGATGCGACGCCTTCGTCGTCTGGTACCTGATCAAGGGGAAGGCGCCGGCCGCGAAGGGCTTCCAGGAGCGCGTCCTCGGCCACGACGCGACGACGCGTTTCTTCCACACCGTCGTGAAGATCCTCGACGCGGCCAAGAAGGGCACGGCCTGACGGACGGGCCGCAGGGCCGCGGCGCGTCTCAGCGGGGAAGCGAACGCCGCACTCCGCCTCACAGCGGTACGACGGTCGCCTCCGTGGCCTTCACGCCGGTCCACACCGCGACCCCGTCGGCGAGGCCGAGTTCGGCTGCGGCCTGCGGCGTGATCTCGGCGACGAGGTCCGGGGCCCGGTCCGACGCGACCAGGACCCGCAGCCGGCTCCCGCTGGACGTGATCTCCCGGACCGTTCCGGGCCAGACGTTACGCGGGCTGCCGGCCGGCTTCTCGCGGTGCACGGAGACGGCTTCCGGCGCGATCACCGCGAGCGCCGGAGTACCGACGGGCAGCGGTTCCGCCACGACGAGCCGGCCGCCCCCGGACAGGGCGAGCCCTTCCGCGGTGGCCGTGCCCGGCCAGGCGTTGCGCCCCAGCATCCGCGCCACCCAGGGGGAGCGGGGATGACGGGTCACCTCCGGCGGCGGCGCGTCCTGCAGGACCCGGCCTTCGTCGAGCACGAGGACCCGGTCGGCGAGGGACACCGCTTCCACGGGGTCGTGGGTGACGATCAGACAGACGCCGCCGAAGCCGTCGAGATGGGTGCGCAGCGTGTGCCGCACCTGCGCACGGGTGGTCTGGTCGAGTGCGGCGAGCGGCTCGTCCAGGAGCAGCAGCCGGGGCCGGGCGGCGAGAGCCCGGGCCAGGGCGACGCGCTGCGCCTGGCCACCGGAGACCTGGGACGGGCGGCGCGCGGAGAGGTGACCGACGCCGAGCCGGTCGAGCCATTCCTGGGCGCGGCGGCGGGCCTCGCGGCGCGGCACCCCGTGGGCGCGGAGCCCGTACGCCGTGTTGCCGAGGGCCGTCAGATGCGGGAAGAGCGCGCCGTCCTGCGGTACCCAGGCGACCCCGCGCCGGTGCGGGGGCAGGTCGCCGACGTCGATGTCCCCGAGGCGCAGCCGGGCGCGTGAGCGTGGCGTGAGGCCGAGCAGCGCCCGCAGCAGAGTGGTCTTGCCCGCGCCGTTGGGCCCGACGACGGCGAGGGTGGTGCCGGGTCCTGCGCTGAGCGTCAGCTGGTTGAACCCGGTGACTTCGGCGTGCAGCGCCCACTCCTCCCGTACCGCCGCGCCGTCGGGGGCCGCCGGTGCGACGAACGGCGCCGGTTCCTCCGGGGCGGGCACCGCGGGACGGCTGTGGCGGGCCGGCGCCCCCGTCCAGCGTCCGCGCAGCGCGATCAGCACCATCATCGCGAGGGCGAGCAGCAGCAGGGAGACCGAGGTGGCGGCCTCGGGGGACTCCTGGAGCAGCAGGTACACCTGGAGCGGAAGCGTCTGAGTGGTCCCCGGGAGGTTGCCCGCGAACGTGATGGTCGCGCCGAACTCGCCGAGTGCCCGGGCCCAGGTCAGGGCGGCTCCGGCGACGAGCCCCGGCGCGACCATGGGCAGGGTGACCGTGAGGAACACCCGCAACGGTGAGGCGCCCAGGGAGGCGGCCGTCTCCTCGTACCGCGCGTGCAGTCCGCCCAGCGCCCCTTCCAGGCTGATGACCAGGAACGGCATCGCCACGAAGGTCGCCGCGAGGACCGTGCCGGAGGTGTGGAAGGGGAAGGTGATGCCGAAGGTGTCCTCCAGCCACGGGCCGAGGAGCCCGCGCCGGCCGAAGGCCAGGAGGAGGGCGACACCGCCCACGGTCGGCGGCAGCACCATCGGCAGAAGGACGAGTGAGCGGACGAACGCCTTGCCGGGGAAGTCGGTCCTCGCCAGCAGCCAGGCCAGCGGGACACCGAGGACGAGGGAGAGACCGAGCGACCAGAACGACACGACGAGGGAGAGCCGCAGCGCCTCGGTCGTGCCCGGGCTGCTGAGATGGGCTCCGACGTCGCCCCAGGACGTGCGGGCGAGGATCCCGATCAGAGGCATCAGCAGGAACGCGATGGCGAGGAGCGCGGGGATCGCCAGGGCGATGGGCGTGCGGGGGCGCGCTGGGCGGCCGCGGAGACGTTTCATCGTGGATCCCTGGGGCTTCGGGCGGACGGGGTGCCGCCCGTGAGGCGCGAACGGTGGCTCGCGGTGGGCCGGACGGGAGGACGGGTCAGGTGCGGTCGATGTGCACACTGGTCGACTTGACCCGGGCGGTCGCCGTCATGCCGACCTCCAGCCCCAGCTCCTCGACGGCTTCCCGGGTCAGCAGTGACACGAGCCGGTGCGGCCCGGCCTGGATCTCCACCTGCGCCGCCACGTCCCCCAGCTTGACCGCGGTGACGATGCCCGGGAAGGCATTGCGCGCGGAGGTGTAGGAGACCTCCTCCTCGCCGGCGCCGTTCTGCGCGACCTCGACGGAGAACGCGGCCAGGTCGCGGCCGTCGATCAGGCGGCGGCCGCCCTCCTCGCGGTGGGTCGCGACACGGCCGGCATCCGCCCAGCGCCGTGCGGTGTCCGGGCTGACGCCGAGCAGGCGAGCGGCCTGCCCAATGGTGTAGGACTGCATATGCCGCACTGTAGGGGCGATAAGCTTGCAGATACAAGCATGCGCGGGGGAAGTCCTGGTGGGTGGCCGGAAACCACCGGCCGGTGCTCCGGGTGGCCCTGCCGGGATGAGGAATCGCGGCCTGCGCCCTAGTGTGCGAGCCATGGCAGAGAGCGCGGGGTACCGGGGTTCTGCGGGGCGGGATGCGGGTTCCGCCGCCGGAGCGGACGCCCCCGATCCCCGGCGCTGGCAGGCGCTCGCGGTCTGTCTGGTCGCGGGCTTCATGACCCTCCTGGACGTGTCCATCGTCAACGTGGCCCTGCCGTCGATCCGCGAAGGGCTGCACACCCCCGAGTCCGATCTGCAGTGGGTGCTCTCGGGATACGCGCTCGCCTTCGGCCTCTTCCTGATCCCCGCGGGGCGCCTCGGCGACGCGCGCGGGCGCCGCGAGGTGTTCATGGCCGGGCTGGTCCTGTTCACCCTGTCGTCCGCGGCGTGCGGCGCCGCCCAGTCCAGTACGTGGCTGGTGGTCGCCCGGCTGGTCCAGGGGCTGGCCGGCGGTCTGGTCTCACCGCAGATCTCCGCTCTCATCCAGCAGATGTTCTCGGGGCGCGAGCGGGGCCGGGCCTTCGGCATGTTCGGCACGGTGGTCGGCATCTCCACGGCCGTCGGCCCGCTGCTCGGCGGGCTGCTCATCCAGGCGGCGGGGGCCGAGGAGGGCTGGCGCTGGGTGTTCTACGTCAACCTGCCGCTCGGGCTCGTCTGCCTCCTGCTGGCCCGGCGGCTGCTCCCGGACACTCCCTCCGCGGGGCCGGTGCGGCTGCGCGACCTCGACCCCCTGGGCATCCTGCTGCTGGGCGCCGGGGTCCTGGCCCTGCTGCTGCCCTTCGTCCAGGCCCATCAGTGGCCGGGCAACGGCAAGTGGCTGCTCCTGGTGGTCGCCGCCGTTCTGCTCGTCGCGTTCGTCGCCTGGGAGTCCCGGTGCGGTCGCCGCGGCACCCAGCCGGTCGTCGACCTCAGGCTCTTCCGGGTCCGTTCCTACTGGCTCGGCTGCCTGCTGGTTCTGCTGTACTTCGCCGGATTCACCTCGATCTTCTTCATCACCACGCTCTACCTCCAGAGCGGGCTGCACTACACCGCCCTGCAGGCGGGCCTGGCGATCACGCCGTTCGCCCTCGGGTCCGCCGTCGCCGCGGGACCCGGCGGCAGACTGGTCGGCCGCTACGGGCGTCCACTCGTCGTCGCGGGCATGTCCACCGTCGCGGTCGGACTGGCGGCCACCGCGCTCGCCGTCCACCTGGTGCCGGGCCGGGGCGCCGGATGGGCGATGGCCGTCCCGCTGCTGGTGGCCGGGCTGGGCAGCGGCCTCGTCATCGCCCCCAACCAGACCCTGACCCTGTCGCAGGTGCCGGTGGCCACCGCGGGGAGCGCCGGCGGCACCCTGCAGACCGGCCAGCGCGTCGGCTCCGCGATCGGAATCGCCGCCGTCGGCTCGGTCTTCTTCGCCCAGGTCGGCTCCCAGGCATGGTCCACCGCCTACGACCACGGGCTCATCGTCTCGGTCGCGTTCGTGCTCGCCGGACTCCTCGTGGCGCTGGCCGACGTACGCGGGCCGCGGCGGGGCAGAGACCGTACGGAGCAGCAGTCCGCGCCCTCACGGGCCGACCCCAAGGAGACGCGATGAACGACCCGGACAGCGCCGCCCACGACGACGGCACCGCGCAGGACGGCAACAGTTCGTACGGACACAAACCCTTCAAACGGTCCCGTAGCCATTTCGCCGACCGCATCACCGCCGACGGGCGCGACGGCTGGCCCGTCGAGGCGGACCGCTACCGCCTCGTCGTCAGCCGCGCCTGCCCCTGGGCGAGCCGTGCCCTGGTCTCCCGCAGGCTGCTGGGTCTGGAGAGCGCCCTGTCGCTGGCCGTCGCCGACCCGCTGCAGGACGACCGGAGCTGGCGGTTCACCCTCGACCCGGACGGCCGGGACCCCGTACTCGGCATCCGCTATCTGAGCGAGGCGTACGACGCCCGGGAGCGCGGCTACCCCGGCGGCGTCAGCGTCCCCGCGATCGTCGACGTCCCCACCGGCCGGCTCGTCACCAACGACTACCAGCAGATCACCCTGGACCTCGCCACCGAATGGACCGCGCTGCACCGCCCCGGAGCACCGGACCTCTACCCGGCGCCGCTCCGCGAGGAGATCGACGAGGTGATGGACGGGATCTACCGCGACGTCAACAACGGCGTCTACCGGGCCGGGTTCGCGGACGGCCAGAGCACGTACGAGAACGCCTACGAGGCGCTCTTCAGCCGCCTGGACCAGGTATCGGAACGGCTGGCGGGCCAGCGCTACCTCGTCGGCGACACGATCACCGAGGCCGACATCCGCTTCTTCACCACACTGGTGCGCTTCGACGCCGTCTACCACGGCCACTTCAAGTGCAACCGCTCGAAACTGACCGAGGACCCGGTCCTGTGGGCGTACACCCGGGACCTCTACCAGACCCCCGGATTCGGGGACACGGTCGACTTCCACCACATCAAGCAGCACTACTACCGCGTCCACACCGGCATCAACCCCACCGGCATCGTGCCCGCGGGGCCGGACCTCTCCGGCTTCCTGACCCCGCACCACCGCGAGCAGCTCGGCGGCCGGCCGTTCGGCGACGGCACCCCGCCCGGTCCCGTTGCGGCGGGTGAACAGGTCCCTCCGCGGCACCGCCCCTGAGCGTCCCTACTCCGTCTCGTCGAGGCGATCGGCGTAGTGCTCGACCGCCCGGCGGTACGCCTGGATGCCAGGGTCCGCGGAGGTGGCCGCCGTCACCTTGAGCAGGGTGCTCACGGCCTCGCGCGCCTCGCCGAGGTTGTACAGCGTCATGGCGAGGAAGGTGCGCAGGGCGGCGTCGTCCGTGAACTCCGTCAGGCCCCGGCCCAGCACGGCGCGGGCCTCCTCGTACCGTCCCAGCACCCGCAAGGTGCTGCCGAGTCCGAGGAAGGCGCCGTGGCGGTCCTCGGCCGGGAGGCCGGTGCCGTCCAGCGCGCGCTGGTAGAACGGCACGGCCTGCGCCTCCAGGCCGAGGGAGTCGTGGGCCCAGGCGGTCTGGTAGGCGATCCCCGCGTGGCCGGGATGCCCGGCGGCCAGGCTCAGCAGGCGCTCGTGGGCCTGTGGTGTCCGCAGTGCGCGCAGCCGTACCGCCTCCGCCAGCGCCTCATCGTGTCCGCTCTCCGCGCTCATGCCGCCGCACGTTGCCAGGGCGGTGCGGAGACCGCAAATCCGTGCAGCGTGTGCGGTACGGGCGGTTCCGGAACGGAGGGGGCGGGGCCCTGTCGAGACAGCGGCGATCACGAGATATCTTGATGTCAAGCAATGTTGCAGACGTGGAGCGGAGCACAGGGTGACTGACTCGACCATCATCTATACACACACCGACGAGGCCCCGGCCCTGGCGACGTATTCTTTCCTGCCCGTGGTCGAGGCCTATGCCTCGAAGGCCGGTGTCACCGTGGAGAGCCGTGACATCTCCCTGGCGGGCCGGATCATCGCCAGTTTCCCCGACCACCTCGAGGCGAACCAGCGCATCGACGACGCTCTCGCCGAGCTGGGCGCGCTGGCCACCACTCCCGGTGCGAACATCATCAAGCTGCCCAACGTCTCGGCCTCGATCCCGCAGCTGAAGGCCGCGATCGCCGAGCTGCAGGGACAGGGCTACGCGCTTCCGGACTACCCGGACGACCCGCAGAGCGACGAGGACAAGGACGTCCGCGCCCGTTACGACAAGATCAAGGGCAGCGCGGTCAACCCGGTCCTCCGTGAGGGCAACTCCGACCGCCGCGCCCCCGCTTCGGTCAAGAACTACGCGAAGAACCACCCGCACCGCATGGGCGCCTGGACCGCCGACTCGAAGACGAACGTGGCCACCATGGGCGTCGACGACTTCCGCTCCACCGAGAAGTCCGCCGTGATCGCCGAGCCCGGCTCGCTGCGCATCGAGCTCGTGGGCGACGACGGCACCACCACCGTGCTCCGCGAGTCCGTACCGGTCCTGGCCGGCGAGGTCGTGGACGCGGCCGTCATGCGCGTCGCCGCGCTGCGTGAGTTCTTCACCGCACAGATCGCCCGGGCCAAGTCCGAGGACGTGCTGTTCTCCGTCCACCTCAAGGCCACGATGATGAAGGTCTCCGACCCGATCATCTTCGGCCACGTGGTCCGCGCCTTCTTCCCGAACACCTTCGCCAAGTACGGCGACGTCCTCGCCGCCGCGGGTCTCACCCCGAACGACGGCCTCGGCGGAATCCTCAAGGGCCTCGACTCGGTGCCGCACGTGGGCGCCGAGATCAAGGCGTCCTTCGAGGCCGAGCTCGCCGAGGGCCCCGCCCTGGCGATGGTCGACTCGGACAAGGGCATCACCAACCTGCACGTCCCCAGCGACGTCATCGTCGACGCCTCCATGCCGGCCATGATCCGCACCTCCGGCCACATGTGGGGCCCGGACGGCCAGGAGGCCGACACCATCGCCGTCCTGCCGGACAGCAGCTACGCCGGTGTCTACCAGGTCGTCATCGACGACTGCCGCGCGCACGGCGCCTTCGACCCCTCGACCATGGGCTCGGTGCCCAACGTCGGCCTGATGGCGCAGAAGGCCGAGGAGTACGGCAGCCACGACAAGACCTTCGAGATCCCCGCCACGGGCACGGTGCGGGTCGTCGACGCCGCGGGCGACACCGTCCTGGAGCAGGCCGTGGGGGCCGGTGACATCTTCCGGATGTGCCAGACCAAGGACCTGCCGATCCAGGACTGGGTCAAGCTCGCCGTCACCCGCGCCCGCGCGACCGGCAACCCGGCCGTGTTCTGGCTCGACGAGGGCCGCGCGCACGACGCCGAACTCATCAAGAAGGTCAGGACCTACCTGGCCGACCACGACACCGACGGTCTGCGGATCGAGATCATGTCGCCGCAGGAGGCCACCGCCTTCTCCCTGGAGCGCATCCGCCGCGGCGAGGACACCATCTCGGTGACCGGCAACGTGCTGCGTGACTACCTCACCGACCTGTTCCCGATCCTGGAACTCGGCACCAGCGCGAAGATGCTCTCGGTCGTCCCGCTGATGAACGGCGGCGGTCTGTTCGAGACGGGCGCCGGCGGCTCCGCGCCCAAGCACGTCCAGCAGCTCGTCAAGGAGAACTACCTGCGCTGGGACAGCCTGGGCGAGTTCCTCGCCCTCGCGGTCAGCTTCGAGCACCTCGCGCAGACCACGGACAACGCGCGCGCCCAGGTCCTCGCCGACACGCTGGACCGGGCCACCGCCACGTTCCTGAACGAGGACAAGTCGCCCAGCCGCAAGCTCGGCGGCATCGACAACCGCGGCAGCCACTTCTACCTCGCCCTGTACTGGGCCCAGGAGCTGGCGCAGCAGAACGCGGACGCGGAGCTCGCCACGGCCTTCGCCCCGCTCGCCAAGACGCTGGCCGAGCAGGAGCAGACCATCGTCGGCGAGCTGATCGCCGTCCAGGGCGAGCCGGCCGACATCGGTGGCTACTACCAGCCCGACCCGGCCAAGGCGGCGGCCGTGATGCGCCCGTCGGCCACGTTCAACCAGGCGATCGCGAGCCTCGCCTGAGGTGACCCGGGGGAGGGGCCCGCGCCTCTCTCCGCACGCACCTTGTGAC
Source organism: Streptomyces sp. A0642 (assembly GCF_004795105.1). GTDB lineage: Bacteria > Actinomycetota > Actinomycetes > Streptomycetales > Streptomycetaceae > Streptomyces. The sequence continues at coordinate 15,154 of NZ_SSBL01000006.1, forward strand.
AGCTCCGCCCCGGCCGGCCTTCCGTCGACCGGGGCGGAGCTGTTTCGTCATCCTCGCGCGCGCGAAGGCCGGAGCGGGCCTGGGGACACCCTGACGAGTGAAAGTGACGCCGCGACGGGTGCCGGGCCGCGCCCGGACGGACCGTGGCTGGTTTGCTGCAACGGAAACACGCGCGGCGCGCGGGAAGGGCCGTTCGGCCGACCCCCGCTGGAGCGGCGCCACGCCGGGTGCGCAGTCCACCCGCGGATGACAACCGAAGGAGCGTCCCAGTGACGACGACGGGAACGACAGGGCCGACGGACGAAGAGGAGTCGTACGCCAACGAACTTCCGGTACACAGCAGGGAGCCGGGAAACGTCGTCGTCACGTGGCTGACCACCACCGACCACAAGACGATCGGCTCGCTGTACCTGATCACGTCGTTCGCGTTCTTCATCTTCGGCGGGGTGCTGGCGCTCTTCATGCGTGCAGAGCTGGCCCGCCCGGGCACGCAGATCATGTCGAACGAGCAGTTCAACCAGGCGTTCACGATGCACGGCACGATCATGCTGCTGATGTTCGCGACGCCGCTGTTCGCCGGGTTCACCAACTGGATCATGCCGCTGCAGATCGGCGCGCCCGACGTGGCGTTCCCGCGGCTGAACATGTTCGCGTACTGGCTGTACCTCTTCGGCTCGCTCATCGCGGTGGCCGGCTTCCTCACCCCGAACGGCGCGGCCGACTTCGGCTGGTTCGCCTACTCCCCGCTCACGGACTCCGTGCGCTCGGCGGGGGTCGGGGGTGACCTGTGGATCATGGGGCTGGCCTTCTCCGGCTTCGGCACGATCCTGGGCTCGGTCAACTTCATCACCACCATCATCTGCATGCGCGCACCCGGCATGACGATGTTCCGCATGCCGATCTTCACCTGGAACGTCCTGCTGACGGCTGTGCTGGTCCTGCTGGCCTTCCCGGTGCTCGCCGCGGCGCTCCTGGTGCTCGAGGCCGACCGGAAGTTCGGTGCCCACGTCTTCGACGCGGCCAACGGCGGCCCGATCCTGTGGCAGCACCTCTTCTGGTTCTTCGGCCATCCGGAGGTGTACATCATCGCGCTCCCGTTCTTCGGGATCGTCACGGAGATCATCCCCGTCTTCAGCCGCAAGCCGGTCTTCGGCTACATCGGCCTCGTGGCCGCGACGATCTCCATCGCCGGCCTCTCGGTCACCGTGTGGGCGCACCACATGTTCGTCACCGGCGCGGTGCTGCTGCCGTTCTTCTCCTTCATGACGTTCCTCATCGCGGTGCCCACCGGGGTGAAGTTCTTCAACTGGATCGGCACGATGTGGAAGGGCTCACTGTCCTTCGAGACGCCGATGCTGTGGTCCACCGGCTTCCTCGTGACGTTCCTCTTCGGCGGTCTGACCGGAATCATCCTGGCGTCACCGCCGCTGGACTTCCACGTCTCCGACTCGTACTTCGTGGTCGCGCACTTCCACTACGTCGTCTTCGGCACCGTGGTGTTCGCGATGTTCGCCGGGTTCCACTTCTGGTGGCCCAAGTTCACCGGCAAGATGCTGGACGAGCGGCTCGGGAAGATGACGTTCTGGACCCTGTTCGTCGGGTTCCACGGCACGTTCCTGGTGCAGCACTGGCTGGGCGCCGAGGGCATGCCGCGCCGGTACGCGGACTATCTGGCCGCCGACGGCTTCACCGCGCTGAACACGATCTCGTCGATCTCCTCGTTCGTTCTCGGCCTCTCGATGCTGCCGTTCCTCTACAACGTGTGGAAGACGGCGAAGTACGGACAGCTGATCGAGGCCGACGACCCGTGGGGCTTCGGCCGTTCGCTGGAGTGGGCGACCTCGTGCCCGCCGCCGCGGCACAACTTCGTCACCATGCCGAAGATCCGTTCCGAGTCCCCGGCCTTCGACCTCCACCACCCCGCGGTCCGCGAGCTCGACGACGTCATCAACCGCACCGACCGTTCCGTGACGGTGGCGCCGGGGGACAAGCAGGCGTGAGCGGCAGGGCCGGGAAAGAGGAGAGGCGCATGGGGACCGATCCCGAGAAGGACAGCGCTCGCGGCCTGGCCCAGATGGAGGGCTATCTGCTGTGGAACGCCGAGATCGCCCAGGCGCGCAGGTGCGCCCGTCGTTTCACGGACGAGCTGCCGTGGCTGACGAGGGCCCAGCGCGAGGACGTGGAGCGGGTCTACACCGCCGACCGGGCCGCCGTCTCACGGGCGATGCTCGTACGCGTCTCGGTCCGCGCCGCCGAACTGCGCGGCGAGTACAGCGAGCGCTACCGCAGGCTCAGGGCCCGCTGCGTCGCCGGCGCCGTGCTCGCGAGCACGGCGGGCGGCGCCTGCACGGCCTGGACCTACCTGGCCAGATGACCCGCCGGTCGTCCGTTCCGCCGTCCCAGCAGGCGGACTCGCGCCCGCTTCGTGAAGATGAGAGGTGACGGGCGCGTGTGACGGGGCAGGCGAACGGACGACCGTGCAGACCCCGAGAAGGGACGAACACTGTGGCACGACCCAGGATTCTCGTTGTCGGAGCCGGATTTGCCGGGGTCGAGTGCGTACGCCGTCTGGAGCGCGGGCTCCGCCCGGGTGAAGCGGACATCGTGCTCGTCGCCCCGTTCTCGTACCAGCTCTACCTGCCCCTGCTGCCCCAGGTCGCCTCCGGCGTCCTCACCCCCCAGTCGGTCGCGGTGTCACTGCGACGGAGCAGTCGGCACCGCACCCGCATCATTCCCGGCGGGGCGATCGGAGTGGACCCCAAGGCGAAGGTCTGCGTCATCCGCAAGATCACGGACGAAGTGGTCTACGAGCCGTACGACTACATCGTGCTCAGCCCGGGCAGCGTCACCCGCACCTTCGACATCCCCGGGCTGCTGGACAACGCCCGCGGGATGAAGACGCTGGCCGAGGCGGCCTACGTACGGGACCACGTGATCGCCCAGCTCGACCTCGCGGACGCCAGCAGCGACGAGGAGGAGCGGGCCTCCCGGCTGCAGTTCGTGGTGGTCGGCGGCGGGTACGCGGGCACCGAGACGGCGGCCTGTCTGCAACGCCTCACCAGCAACGCGGTGCGTCACTACCCCCGCCTCGACCCGAAACTGATCAAGTGGCACCTGATCGACATCGCCCCGAAGCTGATGCCCGAACTGGGCGACAAGCTCGGCGAAAGCGCGTTGAAGGTGCTGCGGGAGCGCGGCATCGAGGTGTCGCTGGGCGTCTCGATCGCCGAAGCGGGCCCGGAGAAGGTGAAGTTCACCGACGGCAGGGAACTGCCCTGCCGCACGCTGATCTGGACGGCGGGTGTGACGGCGAGTCCGCTCGTCTCCACCTTCGACGCGGAGACGGTACGCGGCAGGCTGGCGGTCACTCCCGAGATGAGCCTGCCCGGTTTCGACGGCATGTTCGCCCTCGGCGACGTGGCGGCCGTGCCGGACCTCGCCAAGGGGGACGGCGCGGTCTGCCCGCCGACGGCCCAGCACGCGATGCGCCAGGGCCGCAAGCTCGCAGACAACCTGCTGGCCACGCTCCGGCACCAGCCGCTGCGCCCGTACGTGCACAAGGACCTCGGACTCGTCGTGGACCTCGGCGGCAAGGACGCCGTCTCCAAGCCCCTCGGCATCGAGATGCACGGCATCACCGCCCAGGCCGTGGCCCGCGGCTACCACTGGTCGGCGCTGCGGACCAATGTGGCCAAGGCGCGTGTCATGGCCAACTGGCTGATCAACGCGACGGCGGGTGACGACTTCGTCCGGACCGGCTTCCAGGCCCGCAAGCCCGCGACCCTGCGGGACTTCGAGTACACGGACAGCTATCTCTCCCCGGACCAGGTGCGTGAGCACACCGCGTCCCTGAACGCCCGGATGACGTGAGCCGGCGACGGGCCCTGTCAGACCGACGGAACGGTGGTGCGGATCAGGCGCAGGAAGGCGGCGTTGTCCGCCGTCTTGCGGACCCGCTCCAGCAGCGTCTCCAGGGAGGTCTGCGCGTCCCTGGAGTGCAGGGCCCGGCGCAGTCCGCGTACTGCGGCCAACTCCTCCGCGGATACGAGGAGTTCGTCGCGGCGGGTACCGGAAGCGGCGATGTTCACCGCGGGGTGGACGCGCCTCTCGGCCAGTGAGCGGTCGAGCCGGAGCTCCATGTTTCCGGTGCCCTTCAGCTCCTCGAAGAAGTACTCGTCCGCCCGGGACCCGGTGTCGACGAGCGCCGTCGCCAGAATGGTCAGGGAGCCGGCCTCCTCGGTGAGCCGGGCGGCGCCGAAGAGCCGCTTGGGACCGGTCAGGGCGGCGGCGTCCACACCGCCGCTGAGGGTGCGTCCGCCGTTGCCCGCCGCATGGTTGTGGGCCCGGCAGAGCCGGGTGAGGGAGTCCAGCAGGATGACGACGTCGCGGCCCTGCTCGACGAGCCTCTTGGCGCGTTCGAGGGCGAGATCCGCCAGGGCGATGTGTTCCCCGGCGGGCCGGTCGAAGGTCGAGGCGTAGACCTCGCCGCGTACCGAGCGGCGCATGTCGGTGACCTCCTCGGGTCGTTCGTCCAGGAGCACCACCATCAGATGGGACTCGGGGTGGTTCTCGGCGACGGCGGCCGCGATCTGCTGGAGCAGGACCGTCTTTCCGGTCCTGGGCGGGGCGACGATCAGCCCGCGCTGCCCCTTGCCGACCGGGGCGACGAGATCGACGATGCGCGTCGAGGGGCCGCCGGACGGCGTCTCCAGGCGCAGCCGCTGCCGGGGGTGGAGCGGGGTGAGGTCACGGAAGTGCGGCCGGCCCCGCAGTGACTGCGGGGGCAGCCCGTTGACGCGTGCGACGGAGCCGAGGACCCGGGGCCGCTCGCAGAGGCCCTCTACGACATCGCCCTTGCGCAGGCCGTACCGGCGGACGAGTGCCGCAGGGACCTGGACGTCTCCGGGCGCGGGGTGGCCGGCCGGGCCGCGCAGGGAGCCGTGCCCCTGCTGTCCCAGGTCGAGGATGCCGTGGGCGGCCGTGGCGGCCGCCGGCCGGGCGGTGGTGGTGACGGGGTGTTCGAGTGTGGTGGTCATGCGGGGTGGTCCTCTCGCGGACATGCGAATGAAGGGGCCCGGCTGGGACGGGGCGGAGAACTCACGCCCCGGACGACGGGCAGGGAAACACCGGTGGGAGAGCCCGGACCGGTGTGAAGGAAGTAAGACGAGGAAGCCGGATCGCCGGTCGGAGACGACGGGCGCATCAGCGTGGTGAAGGTGATCCGGTACCGGAGCCTGAAGGACAGGCATGCACATGTACCGAGGGCAATGTAGCACGACTGCGGCGCTCCTGGCACCGATGTGGCGTGGCCGACGCCCTCGCGTGCGGTCGTGACCCTGGTGCGGCGGGGGAGCGGGGGACGTTTCGCACCGAGGGGCCTTCCCCTGCCGATCACGGGGGGTGGTTTCGTACTCCGGACACTTCCCCCGCCGACCGAGTCGCCTTGTCGATACGCCTCACTGCCCTGACCGCCCTCGTCCGCGCGCCTCGTCCGGGCTACGGGCCGGAGTCCTGGGACGGCACGGTCCCCGCCCCGTTGGCGCGCACCTTCACCGCCTCGCGCCGCGCCCTGGACGACATGCCCATGGACGGCGCCGACTCCGGCACCACGGTGGGGGACGTCGACCGGGTCAGGGCCGTCGCGCAGGCCGTCGCCGACCGCGTCGACCTGCTGGGGACGGTGGCCGCCGTCGACGAGAGCGACGGGTCCGTCGCCGGCTTCACCGAACTGGTCGTGCCGGGCGACGGGCCCGGCGACGGACAGCAGTGCGGCACCGGCGTCCTGCCGAGCACCGGGGCCGCGGCCTGGCCCGCTGGATGAAGGCCGCCTGCATCCTCGGCGCCCGTGAGCGCCACCCGGACCCGGGCGGCCTGCTCGCGGACACCGCAGACGGCAGCACGTACATGCGCGCCGTCAACGACGCGCTCGGATACGAGCCCACGCACCGCTCGTTCACGTACCAGCTCGACCTCTGAGGCCGATCACGTCCGGCTGTCGGGCATCGTCCCCCGGAACATCTCCAGGATCTGCTCCGCTGCCAGCGTGGCGGGCAACGAACCCTCCCGTACGCGCCGTTCGAGTTCCGGGGCGAGCGCCCGCACTCCGGGGTGCGCGCGCAGGCTGTCCAGCAGGTCGTCGCGGACCATCGTCCACGTCCAGTCGACCTGCTGCTCGCTTCGCTTGGCCGCGAGCCGGCCCGTCGACTCGAGCAGGGCCCGGTGCTGTTCCAGCCGCTCCCACAAGGTGTCCAGACCGCTGGACTCCCGGGCGCTGCACGTCAGTACCGGCGGGGTCCACGCCGCGTCCGCGGGGTGCATCAGCCGCAGCGCGCCGGCCAGTTCACGCGCCGCGGAGCGGGCGTCGCGCTCGTGCGGGCCGTCGGCCTTGTTCACCGCGATGGCGTCCGCCAGTTCCAGCACGCCCTTCTTGATGCCCTGGAGCTGGTCACCGGTGCGGGCCAGCGTCAGCAGCAGGAACGTGTCGACCATGTTGGCGACCGCGGTCTCCGACTGGCCGACGCCGACCGTTTCCACCAGCACCACGTCGTAGCCGGCCGCCTCCATCACCACGACGGACTCGCGGGTCGCCTTCGCCACCCCGCCCAGCGTGCCGGCGGTGGGGGAGGGGCGCACGAAGGCGGCCGGGTCCACCGCGAGCCGCTCCATCCTGGTCTTGTCACCCAGGATGGAGCCGCCGGTACGGCTGGAGGACGGGTCCACCGCGAGCACCGCAACCCGGTGCCCGAGCCCGGTGAGCATCGTTCCCAGGGCATCGATGAACGTGGACTTGCCGACGCCCGGCACCCCGCTGATGCCGATGCGCCGGGCCTTGCCCGAGTGCGGCAGCAGCTCCCTCAGCAACTGCTGGGCCAGCGCCCGGTGATCGGGCCGGGTGGACTCGACGAGGGTGATGGCGCGCGCGATGTGCGCCCGCTTCCCGTCGAGCACCCCCTTCACATAGCTGTCGAGATCGATCGTCGGAGCCATCGGTTCAGCGGCTCACAGCTCGTGACCGAGTGAGGCGCCGAGCCGCGTCACCAGATCGTGGGCCGCGTCCGGGATCACCGTGCCCGGCGGGAACACCGCCGCCGCGCCCGCCTCGTGCAGCGCGTCGATGTCCTGCGGCGGAATCACCCCGCCCACCACGATCATGATGTCCTCGCGGCCCTCGGCCGCGAGTTCCTCACGCAGCGCGGGGACGAGCGTGAGGTGTCCTGCGGCCAGCGACGAGACGCCCACGATGTGCACGTCCGCCTCGACCGCCTGCCGGGCGACCTCGCCCGGCGTCTGGAACAGGGGGCCCACGTCCACGTCGAAGCCCAGGTCGGCGAAGGCGGTCGCGATCACCTTCTGGCCGCGGTCGTGCCCGTCCTGGCCCATCTTGGCGACCAGGATGCGCGGGCGCCGGCCCTCGGCCTCCTCGAAAGCGCCGACCAGTGTGCGCGTGCGGTCCACGGACGGCGACTCCCCTGCCTCGTTGCGGTACACCCCGGAGATCGTACGGATCTGGCCCGCGTGCCGGCCGTACACCTTCTCGAGCGCGTCCGAGATCTCACCCACGGTCGCCATCGCACGCGCCGCGTCGACGGCGAGCGCCAGCAGATTTCCTTCGAGGCCGGGACCCGGCTCCCGCCCGGCCGCCTCCGTCAGCGCGCGCAGCGCGTCCTGGCAGGCCTGCTCGTCGCGCTCCCCGCGCAGCCGGCGCAGCTTCTCGATCTGCTGCGTGCGCACCGAGGAGTTGTCGACCTTGAGGACGTCGATCTTCTCGTCGGTCTCCACGCGGTACTTGTTGACGCCGATGACGGGCTGGCGCCCGGAGTCGATGCGCGCCTGGGTACGGGCGGCCGCTTCCTCGATGCGCAGCTTGGGAATTCCGGCGTCGATCGCCTTGGCCATGCCGCCGGCGGCCTCGACCTCCTCGATGTGCTGCCAGGCCCGCCGCGCCAGGTCGTAGGTGAGCTTCTCCACGTACGCGCTGCCGCCCCACGGGTCGATGACCCGTCCCGTGCCGGACTCCTGCTGGAGGAGGAGCTGGGTGTTGCGGGCGATGCGTGCCGAGAAGTCCGTCGGCAGCGCGAGGGCCTCGTCGAGCGCGTTGGTGTGCAGCGACTGGGTGTGGCCCTGGGTCGCGGCCATCGCCTCGACGCAGGTGCGCGTGACGTTGTTGAAGACGTCCTGCGCGGTCAGCGACCATCCGGAGGTCTGCGAATGGGTGCGCAGAGAGAGGGACTTGGCGTTCTTCGGCTCGAACTCCCGGACCAGCTTGGCCCAGAGGAGCCGGGCCGCCCGCAGCTTCGCGATCTCCATGAAGAAGTTCATGCCGATCGCCCAGAAGAACGACAGCCGCGGTGCGAACGCGTCGACGTCGAGCCCGGCGTCCCGTCCGGCCCGCAGGTACTCCACTCCGTCGGCCAGGGTGTACGCCAGCTCCAGATCGGCCGTGGCCCCGGCCTCCTGGATGTGATAGCCGGAGATGGAGATCGAGTTGTAGCGCGGCATCTTCTGCGAGGTGTACGAGAAGATGTCGGAGATGATCCGCATCGAGGGCTTCGGCGGATAGATGTAGGTGTTGCGGACCATGAACTCCTTCAGAATGTCGTTCTGAATGGTTCCGGCCAGCTTCTCGGGCGCGACGCCCTGTTCCTCGGCGGCCACGATGTACAGCGCGAGGACGGGCAGCACCGCGCCGTTCATCGTCATCGACACCGACATCTTGTCGAGCGGGATGCCGTCGAACAGCTGCCGCATGTCGTAGATCGAGTCGATCGCCACGCCCGCCATGCCGACGTCACCGGTCACCCTCGGGTGGTCGCTGTCGTAGCCGCGGTGGGTGGGCAGGTCGAAGGCGACCGAGAGACCCTTCTGCCCGGCCGCGAGGTTGCGGCGGTAGAAGGCGTTGGACTCCTCGGCGGTGGAGAAACCCGCGTACTGCCGGATCGTCCAGGGCTGGTTGACGTACATCGTCGGGTAGGGACCGCGCAGATACGGAGCCGCCCCGGGGTACGTGCCGAGGAAGTCGATCCCCTCCAGGTCCTGGCCGGTGTACAGCGGCTTGACCGCGATGCCCTCCGGGGTCTCCCACAGGAGGTCGCCGTCGGAGCCGCCGGAGGACTCCTTGACCGCGGCACGCCACTGGTCCTCGGTCACCTCGGCGCCGGCGCCCGGCCCGAGCTCGATGTCGGAGAAGTCGGGGATCCGCATTACGCCACACCCATACGGTCGAGAACGGAAGAGAGCACGGACACCACGTCACAGCCGGCGAAGACGTACGCGTCGACACCCGCGTACGCCCCGGGCCGTCCGGCCAGGTACACCCGCCGCGCACCGGCGGCGGCGAGCGCCTCGGCGACCTCACCGGCGTGTTCGGCGTAGAGCGCGTCACTGGAACACAGACAGACCACGTCCGTTCCCGCGGCCCTGAGAGCCGCCGCGGCCGACGAGGCGTCGACCTGGACCGGGTCGTGGACGGTTTCGATGCCGCCCGCCTGGAACAGGTTCGCGGCGAAGGACGCGCGCGCGGTGTGCGCCGCGGCGGGCCCCAGCGCGGCGAGGAACACCCGCGGCCGGGCGCCGGTCGCCGCCAGGTGGGCATCCGAACGGGCCCGCAGTGCCTCGAAGGCCTCGTCGCGCCGGACCACCGGCAGGCCGCCGCCCCGGGTCGCGGCCGACGGCACCGGCTCGCGCTCCACCGTGCGCTCCGCCAGGTGGGGGAACTCGCTGACGCCGGTGATCGGTTCCCTCCGCCGGGCGAGATCCTTGCTGCGGGCGGCCCAGGTGGCCGCGATGCGCTCGGCGACCAGGCCCGAAGCGAGGGCCGCGGCCTGACCGCCGTCCCGCTCGATCTCCCGGAAGAACGCCCAGGCCGCCTCCGCGAGTTCGTCCGTCAGCCGCTCCACGTACCAGGAACCGCCCGCCGGGTCGATGACCCGGGCCAGGTGGGACTCCTCCAGCAGGATCGTCGACGTGTTGCGGGCGATGCGCCGGGCGAACGCGTCCGGCAGCCCCAGGGCGTGGTCGAAGGGCAGCACGGTCACCGCGTCCGCGCCGCCCACCCCCGCGCCCAGACAGGCCAGGGTGGTCCGCAGCATGTTCACCCACGGGTCCCGCCGGGTCATCATCACCGGTGACGTCACCGCGTGCTGGCGCTGCGCCCCGGCCTCCGGGGCCCCGCAGACCTCGGCGACCCGCGCCCACAGCCGGCGCGCGGCCCGCAGCTTGGCGATCGTCAGGAACTGGTCGGCGGTGGCGGCGTACCGGAACTCCAGCTGTGCGCAGGCCTCCTCGACGCCGAGTCCCGCTTCGGTCAGGGCACGCAGATAGGCGACGCCCGTGGCCAGCGAACTGCCCAGCTCCTGGGCCGCCGAGCCGCCGGCCTCGTGGTACGGAAGCGCGTCCACGGTCAGCGCCCGCAGCCCGGGGAACGCGGCCGCGCAGTGCTTCGCCCAGCGGACGGCGGACGTCAGGTCCGCCGCGCCGCCGCTGCGGGCGGCCTGCCCCAGCGGGTCGCCCCCGAGGCCGCCGCGTACCGCGTCCGCCGGCACCCTGCGCTCCTCGTGGAGCCGCAGCAACTCCGTGGCGGCGGCGTCGAGGTCGTCCCCGGCGTCGAGCACGAGCGGCGCCAGGTCCAGGTGGACGCCCTCCAGCGCCCGTGCCAGACCGGTGACCGGCACGCCACCGGAGCCCCCGACGGTCAGCCACAGCGAGGTGGCCCCGTTCTCCAGGTCTCCGAGCAGGGCCTCGTTGAGCCGGACGGGGTCCGTCGAGGTGTGCCGCTGCCGTACGCCCCAGCCGCTCGCCGCGTTCCCCTGCGGAGTGCTGCCGCGGGTGAACGGGGCGAAGCCCGGGAGGCCGGCGTCGGGCGCGTCGTCGCGCGAGGTGTAGAGGGGGCGCGTGATGAGCCCGTCCTCCACCGTGGTGGACAGTGCTTCCTCGGCGGCCGAACCCGAGACGTCCTTGCCCGACTTGCGCAGCACACCTTCGACAAGGCTCTGCCACTGCTCGTGGGAGGGGTCAGGGAATTCGGCGGCCAACGAAAACCCGTCGGCAGGCTGGACCGTCATGCCCAGATGCTAGGACAACTCCCAGATGAGCAGCAGAGGCTCGGCCTGTGACCTTGCCCTCTCCGAACGCACTTGATCCTTTACATACGGTGGCGTAGCCGACGGGACGTCAGGGCATGGGTGTTTCCTCCAGCGGGTCTGGCATTTGCTCCATAGATGGCTCGACTACATTGCAGATGCCAGATCAAATCTCCTATCGTATGGCATGCGCGGCCAGGCGCGGGGGAAGTCGGTGCGGTTCGGGCTCCTCGGGTGCGGGGGTCGCGTCGATGACCTGCCGATGTCCGCGTAGTACGTCCGAAGGAGCCCCCTCAGATGTCACTCAGCCTCACCGGACGCCGTACGGCCGCGGCGGCCGGCGCCGCCGCCCTCCTGCTGTCGCTGGCCGCCTGCGGCAGTGACGTCAGGGCGGGGGGAGGCGAGGGGAGTGCGGGCGGTGCGCCGGAGGTGAAGCTGACCGTCCTGGCCGCGGCGTCGCTGACCGATGTGTTCCGGACCGCGGGGGCGGCGTACGAGAAGGGGCACCCCGGCACCGAGCTGACGTTCTCCTTCGCCGGGTCGCAGCAGCTTGCCGCGCAGGTGAAGCAGGGCGCACCCGCCGACGTGCTGGTCACGGCGGATACGAAGACGATGGACGGCCTGGCGTCGGAGACCGGGACCCCGGCCGTCATCGCGGGCAACCGCCTGGTCATCGCCACGGGTGAGGGCAACCCGAAGGGAATCCGGGGGCTGAAGGACCTGGCGGACCCCGGGCTGAAGGTCGTCCTCGCCGCTTCCGGGGTGCCGGCCGGCCGCTACAGCGAGCAGGTGCTGGACGCGCAAGGGCTCACCGTCAAGCCCGTCTCCGAGGAGCCGGACGTCCGCGCCGTCCTCAGCAAGGTCGAACTCGGTGAGGCCGACGCCGGCATCGTCTACAAGACGGACGCGGCCTCGGCGACCGGCAAGGTGGACGCCGTCGCCATCCCCGACCGGCAGAACGCGCTCGCCTCCTACCCCGCCGCCACCCTCAAGGGCTCCGCGAACAGCCGGGCAGCGGCCGCCTTCGTCAGGTGGCTGACCGCCCCCCAGGCCCAGAAGATTCTCGCAGCGGCCGGATTCCAGCGGCCGTAGCCGACGCGGATCGTCTGACCGGTGCGATTTGCCGCAGTGCGGCAGTAAATGTCCGAAGTTATGCTGCTGGCAATTCATCCTTTCGGAGAGGACACGCCCGTGGCTGTGGGACCCGTGGAGTACCTCGTCGTCGCCTTTCCCGGCAGTCGGTTCACCGGCGCCATCGCGCCGGCGCTGGCCGAAGCGGTGGCGTCGAAGGCGGTGCGCATCCTCGACCTCACCTTCGTGTACCGGACGGAGGACGGTGCGCTCGAGACCGTCGAACTGGAGGACCTCGACCCCGACGACCTCATCTCCTTCGAACCGGTCGAGGGCGAGGTCACGGGCCTCCTGAACAGCGACGACATCAGAGCCCTCGGCGAGAGCGTGCCGCCCGGCAGCTCCGCGGCGCTGATCGTCTGGGAAGACCTCTGGGCGCTGCCCCTCACCGAAGCGGTCCGCGCGTCGGGTGGCCTGCTCGTCGCCCATGAGCGGATTCCCGCAGACGTCGCGGAGGCCGCCGTGGCGGCCGCCGTTTCCGCACGCTGACAACGCACCGCACCGGAAAGGCGCACGGCATGCCGATCTTTCGAGGACCTGGAATGAACCGTGGCGGCCCCGGCCTGCTCGGGTCGGTGGCGTGCACGGCAGTCGTGGCGGGCACCGCCTCCGCGGTCAGCGGCCGCGTCCAGCGCCGGCAGCAGGCGAGATTCGCCGAGGACGACGCGGAGCGGATGGCTGACGAGCAGATGCGCCGGCAGGCGCAGGGCGGCCGGCAGCAGGCCGCCGGGGGCCGGAGTGCCGAGCCGCCCGTCGACGACGTGATCAGCCGGCTGGAACGCCTGGCGGAGCTGAAGAACCAGGGCATTCTGACCAGCGCCGAGTTCGAGGCCCAGAAGGCGAAACTCCTGGCGGACTGACCGCACCGGGCCGGAGCCGGCGGCGGGCTCGCCCGGAACTGATCCCGTCCCGCCCTTTTCCCGCCGCGAGGTGGGTTCGCGCGCGTGCGGCTGCGGTAACAGCGATGCGCCCCGTCCGGAGGGGCCCCGGCGCGCCTTCCGGTGGCCGGTGCGAACTGCGGGCCGCGCGGCCTTCCGCACCCCTCTTCCCTCCCGGCCTGCCCGACGCGGCTGATCGATGATCACCGGCGTTTTACTTTGTCGATATCCCGGCATCATGCGACTTTTGATCCGGCCAGGCCGAAATCAATTTCGGACACGTGTCGGGAAAAGAGGATTCTCATCGTGGAAACCGTCAGGGCCGTCCCGGCAGCCTCTGTTCTCAACCTGCGGGACCTGGGCGGCATCCCCCTGGGGCCCGGCCGGCAGGTGCGGCCGGGCGTGGTCCTGCGCTCCGGCCACCTCGGCGGGCCCGATCCGGCGCAGGAGGCGGCGGTGGCCGAGCTCGGTATCCGTACGGTCGTCGACCTGCGGACCGCCGAGGAGCGGGCCTCGGCCCCCGACCGCCTGCCGCCGGGCGCCCGGTTGTTCGTCGCCGATGTGCTCGGGGACGATCCGGGCGTGGCGCCGGCCCGGCTGAGGGCCCTGCTCGCCGATCCGGTGGAGGCGGAGCGGCTGCTCGGGGGCGGAAAGGCCGAGGGGATGTTCGCGGAGACGTACCGGCAGGTGGTGCTCTCGCCGCGCGCCGCAGCCGCTTACCGCGCCTTTCTGGAGACCGCGGCCGACGACGCCGCACGCCCGGTGCTCTTCCACTGCACCACGGGCAAGGACCGCGCGGGCTGGGCGGCGGCCCTGCTGCTGCTCCTCCTCGGCGCCCCACGGGATGTCGTGATGACCGAGTTCCTCGCGGTGAACCCGGTGATGCGGGTCGCCTTCCGGCCCTCCGTGCAGAGCTACCTCGACGCGGGCGGCGACCCGGACATCGCCTCGGCGATCATCGAGGTCCGGCCGCGCTACCTGAACACGGCGCTGGACGCGATGGACGAGCGCTGGGGAGGGATCGACGGCTACGCGCGCGACGGCCTGCGCATCCCCCAACCGGCACTGCGGCGGCTGCGCCGCGCACTCGTGCTGCCCGCCTGAGGCCCCCGCGGTTCCTGGCGCGCGCACGACGGCAGCCGGGGCGCCTCGCCACGTGTTCGAAACGCCGCCGCGCAGGGAGTGTGCGGGTATCCGTCCGCGTCGCGATGCGCCGCATCTGACGCCGCGCGTTGATCCACCGGGCATCGCGGGACAGCCATCGGCGCCTGCGCGATGATGACCCCTCTCCGGGATACGTAATACTTCATGCATGAGATCAGGCATTACGTCAGGCGCGCGCCGACTGCTGGGGGAAGACGTCGGGGTCAGGCGGGCCGGTGGGCGGGACGTGAAGCGGCTGACGCGTCTCGTCCGTCACTCCCGGGCCTACGAGGGCCCGTACGCGCCCATGGTCGCGGGATACCGGGTGGGGCAGGACTACGTCGAGACGCACGAGGTCTTCGCGGCCGTGGGGGAGACCACCGGACGGCTGCTCGGCTTCTACTCCCTCATCCTCGACCCGCCCGAACTCGACCTCATGTTCGTCGCCGACGATGCGCAGGGCGCCGGGATCGGCCGCCTCCTCATCGGGCATCTGAGGGACGAAGCGCGCACGGCCGGACTCACCGAGGTGCGCATCGTGTCGCATCCGCCGGCCGAAGCCTTCTACACGAGCGTGGGCGCCCGCCGGACCGGCACCGTCCGGGCCGCACCGCCCGCGGTGATGTGGGACCGTCCCGAACTCGTGCTGCCGGTCGTCTGAAGGCGGGCCCGGCGCCCTTGCGGCGCGGCAGGCGGCCGGTCCGGGCGGGCGCGCGCCTGCCAGGAGGTCTACTTTGTGGGGAAGGACCACGGTGCGTGCAGGCGCTCCGCCCGTCCGGAGGGAGGTCCGCGATGAGCCCGTCCCACGAGCGAGGCCGGGAAGACGGATGGGGGCGCCACGAAACGCCGGAGGAACGGGCCGACCGCCGGTGGACCGATCTGCTCCAGGAACTGCGCGTCGCCCAGACCGGCGTCCAGATCCTCTTCGGCTTTCTGCTCGCCGTGGTCTTCCAGCCGCGCTTCGCCGACCTCTCCGACACCGACCGCGCCATCTACGTGGTCACGGTGATGTTCGGCTCCGCCACCGCCGGCGCGCTCATCGGACCGGTGTCCTACCACCGGCTGCTCACGGGGCGGCGGATGAAGCCCCAGACGGTCATCTGGGCCTCACGCCTGACCGTGATCGGACTGATCCTGCTGTTCTGCACGATGTGCTCGGCGCTCCTGCTCATCCTGCGCGTGGCGCTGCACAACGCGCTCGCCCTCTGGCTGGTCGGCGGCATGGCGCTCTGGTTCCTGATCTGCTGGTTCGTCTTTCCGGCCCGAGCCCTGGCACGGTCCCACGACCGTCACGAGAAGTGACCGCGACCGGTCACGGGGCGCCGGTGGCCTCGCCGTTGCCGGCATGCGTGAGGGTGAAGAGCCCGCCGTCCGGGTCGACCAGCGTCGCCTCGCTCGCGTCGGGCCGGGACAGCTCCTCGACCAGCGAACCGCCCCGCTCCTGCGCGGACGCGACGGCGGCGCCGAGGTCGTCCACCGGGAAGATGACCTGCCAGTGCGGGCGGACCAGCGGATCGGGTGCGGCCTCGACCGCCCCCGAGCTGATCCGCGCCAGCCGACGCCCGCCGCACTCCACGGTCACCTCGTCCTTCGTGTACGCCACCTCGCAGGAGCCGGGCCGTCCGCTCGCCCAGTCCAGGACCTCGCCGTAGAAGATCGCGGCGTCGAAGGCGTTGCGCGTGCGCAGCCGCAGCCAGACGTGGGAAGCGTCGTCGGGCGCGGCCGGTGAGGTCGCGGGCGCGGTCCGCTCCCAGATACCGAACCCGGCACCGTCCCGGTCGGCGGCCAGTGCGCCGCGCCCCTTGCCCAGCGCCAGCGGGCCGACCGCCACGGTGCCGCTCCGCTCCCGGATCCGGCCAGCGGTCACATCGGCGTCCGGCACGGCGAAGTAGGGCGTCCACGCGACCGCGACACTGAACCGGGTGGCCACCGCTCCGATCCCGGCGACGGGCACCTCACCACGGCGGGCCACGGAGAACTCCTGGCCGAGTTTGCCCGGACGGAACGTCCAGCCCATCACCGGGCCGTAGAACGCCTGGGCGGACTCCAGGTCCCGGGTCATCAGATTGACCCAGCAGGGCGCCGCCGGCCCGGTCAGCGGTGCGGGCGCGGGCGCCGTGCCGGAGGTGCTTCCGGTCATGGTTCTCCTGCCTTCCTGGGGGTGCGGCAGGTGTGCCGGTGGCCTTGGGGACGGGGACCTCCACCAGCCTCACCGCGGGCGGCCGGTCCCGCAACACGCGGCAAAACCGCCCGGCGCGGTTACCGAGCCGGGCGGCCTGGCCGGGAAGCCTTCCGCAAAGGTGCGAATCGCCGCAGGGAGCCGGGGCGACCTCAGTCGCGGCGCTCGTCGGTGTCCGGGTGAATGGTCTCGCTCCCGCGATCACTGAGCTCGTACGGCGACAGCCCCCGGCCGTCGGCGGGGAAGTCGTCCTTGCCGTGGACGTCGGGCTCCTCCATGTGCGTGCGGTGATCCGGAACGGGCGGCTGCTCCTCGGGCCGTGGCGGCGGCAGTTCCTGATCATGCCGCCGCTTGCCCAGCAGGAACCCGCCGATGAGCACGGCCACCAACGCCACCCCGACCACACCGAGCACCACCCCGGTCGCGCCCCGTCCGTCCGCGAGCGTGATGGCCAGTGAATTCAAGACTCCATCCGATACATCCATGCTTGCCGGATACCCCCGGACAGCGCTGTCACTCCGCCCTGCCATCTAATTCATGTTTTAAGTGGATATCGCCATCCGAAATGTTTGGAATGGCGTGAGGCTCGGCCTCCCGGGTACCCGCAGAACCTCCGGGCCGCTCCTGTCGCAGGCGGCCGCCCACGGGGCGAGCCTGGAGGTGACCCCTTGGGAAGGAACAGCGGTGAACAGCACACACGAAAAGCAGCAGTCCGAGGAAGGCGCCGAGGGCCGTGAGGTGTCGGTCGTGGTGAGCGGGTGCGGGAAGGAAGACGCGCGCACCGTCTTCGACGTGCTGCGGGCCGCCTTCGTCACCGACCGGGCCTCGGTCGACGTGCCGGAGGAGGTCGCCGGCAAGCGGCCCACGGCGTGGTTCGTGACCGTCGACGTGTCCGAAGCCCGGGTGGTGTCCGGTCCGGTGCGGCTCGGTGAGCCCGTCACCGCCGACGTGCAGGGCGGCTACTGGGCGGTCGACCGGCTCCGGCAGGGCCTGGCGGACGCCTTTGACGTGCGGATTGTGGGCACCGTCTCCGGAGACCAGGAGGAGGAGGTCCGGCTGAGGCTGGAGAACAAGTAGGCCGAACGCTCCGCCGGCCGGCGTTCCTCACGCGGAGCCGCTGCCCGACTGGTAGAAAGCAGACAAAACGATCGCTCTCGAAAGGTGCTCTCACGTGGACCCGACCAGCCGGGGGAGGGGCGACGAGGGTGCGGACCCGGCGACCGCCCACCTTTCCGCCGTCACTCTGATCATCAACGGAACCGAACGCACCCTGACGCTCGACCACCGCACCACGGTCCTGGACGCACTCCGTCTCCACCTGGGCCTGACCGGGGCGAAGAAGGGCTGCGACCACGGACAGTGCGGCGCGTGCACCGTGCTCGTCGACGGCCGGCGCGCCAACAGCTGCCTTCTGCTCGCCGTGGCCCAGGACGGGGCCCGGATCACCACGGTCGAGGGCCTCGCCGACGGCGACCGGCTGGACCCGCTTCAGGAAGCCTTCCTGGAGCGTGACGCGTTCCAGTGCGGTTACTGCACGCCCGGGCAGATCTGCTCAGGCATCGGGATGCTGGGCGAGGCGCGGAACGGCTTCCCGTCCCACGTCACCGCGCCCACCGCGCCCGTCGGCCCGGTGGCGCTCGACGCCGCGGAGATCCGTGAACGGATGAGCGGCAACCTGTGCCGGTGCGGGGCGTACCCCCGCATCGTCGAGGCGATCGGAGACGTCGCCTCGTGAAACCCTTCGCCTATCTGCGCGCGGCGTCGGTCGCCGAAGCGGTCCGCGCGAGCGCCTCCCGTCCCGGCGCCCGGTTCCTCGGCGGCGGTACCAATCTGGTCGACCTGATGAAACTCGGCGTGGAGCGCCCCGGCCTCCTCATCGACGTGAGCCGGCTCCCCCTGGACCGGGTGACGGACACCGCCGACGGCGGACTGCGCATCGGCGCCACCGTGCGCAACAGCGATCTGGCCGCACACCCCGCCGTGCGCACGCGCTACCCCGTGCTCTCCCAGGCGCTGCTGGCCGGGGCCTCGGGGCAGCTGCGCAACGCCGCCACCACCGGCGGCAATCTGCTCCAGCGCACGCGCTGTCCGTACTTCCAGGACACGTCGAAGCCCTGCAACAAGCGGGAGCCGGGTACCGGCTGCCCGGCCCGGGAGGGCGTCCACCGCGATCTCGCCGTCCTCGGTCACTCCTCCGAGTGCGTCGCCACCCACCCCTCGGACATGGCCGTGGCGCTCGCCGCCCTCGATGCCGCCGTCCTCCTGCACGGACCCGACGGGGAACGGACCGTGGCCGTCACCGACTTCCACCGGCTGCCCGGGGACGACCCGAGCACCGACACCGTGATCCGGCCGGACGAGCTGATCACCGAGGTGGTCCTGCCGCCGCTTCCCGACGGCACGGTCACCCTGTACCGCAAGGCCCGCGACCGTGCCTCCTTCGCGTTCGCCCTCGCCTCCGTGGCGGCGGTCCTGCGCGTACGGGACGGGCGCATCGAGCAGGCCGCGCTGGCGTTCGGCGGACTCGCCCACCGGCCGTGGCGCGCCCGCACCGCCGAGGAGGCGCTGCGCGGCGCACCCGCCGACGCCGCCGTGTACCTGAGCGCCGTGGACGCCGAACTCGCCGCGGCCCGCCCGCTGCGCGACAACGCGTTCAAGGTCGGCCTGGCCCGCAACCTGGCCGTCGACGCCCTGACCGCGCTCGCCGCCCGCCCCTGAAGAGCCGAGGACACCCGCCATGAACCACGCCCCCCAGCCGCTGGGCGCCCCCGTCGTCCGCCGTGAGGGCCGGGACAAGGTGACCGGCGCCGCGCGCTACGCCGCCGAGCGCAACCTGTCCGGCTGTCTGTACGCCTGGCCGGTGCCGGCCACCGTGCCCCGCGGCCGGGTCACCGAGATCCGGACCACCGACGCCCTCTCCGTCCCCGGCGTCCGCGCCGTCCTCACCCACGAGAACGCGCCCCGGATCCAGGAGCCGGACGACCCCATCCTCGCCGTGCTCCAGAACAGCCACGTACCGCACCGGGGCTGGCAGATCGCCGTCGTGGTGGCGGACACCCTCGAAGGCGCGCGGGAGGGGGCCGAGGCGCTGCACATCACCTACGAGACCTCCCCGCACGACGTGGTCCTCACCGCGGACCACCCCGGCCTGTACACCCCGCAGGAGGCCAACGGCGGCTACCCGGCCGTCCGGGAGCGCGGCGACTTCGACAGCGCCTTCGCGGCCGCGCCCGTGCAGGTCGACGTCACGTACAGCATCGGGCCGCTGCACAACCACCCCATGGAGCCACACTCCTCCACCGCCCACTGGTCGCAGGACGGGCGCCTCATCGTGTACGACTCCAGCCAGGGCGCCACCAAGGTGCGTGACAGCCTCGCGACCGTCTTCGGACTCCGCAAGGACCAGGTCACCGTCATCTCCCGCCACGTCGGCGGCGGGTTCGGCAGCAAGGGCACGCCGCGCCCCCAGGCCGTACTCGCCGCCATGGCCGCGCTGCACACGGGACACCCCGTCGAGCTCGCCATGCCCCGGCCCCACATGGCGGCCGTGGTCGGCCACCGGGCGCCCACCGTGCAGCGCGTCCGGCTCGGCGCGGAGGAGGACGGGACCCTCACCTCGGTGGCCCACGAGGTCATCACCCACACCTCCGCCGTCAAGGAGTTCGTGGAGCAGGCCGCCGTACCGGCCCGCGTCATGTACGGATCCCCGCACAGCCGGACCGTCCACCGGGTCACCGCGCTCGACGTGCCGAGCCCTTCGTGGATGCGGGCGCCGGGCGAGGCGCCCGGCATGTACGCCCTCGAGTCGGCCGTCGACGAACTCGCCTCGGCCCTCGGGATCGACCCCGTCGAACTGCGGCTGCGCAACGACCCGGCCGAGGAACCCGACTCCGGGAAGCCGTTCAGCAGCCGCAACCTGGCCGCCTGCCTCCGGGACGGCGCCGCACGCTTCGGCTGGAACGACCGCGACCCGCGTCCGGGAGCCCGCCGTGAGGGCCCCCTGCTGCTCGGCACGGGCGTCGCCGCCGCCACGTACCCCGTCTACGCCAGCGCCTCCCACGCCTCCGCGCACGCGGCCTCCGACGGCTCCTACCGCATCGCGGTCAACGCCACCGACATCGGCACCGGCGCCCGGACCGTCCTGGCCCAGGTCGCGGCCCACGTGCTGGAGACGCCGGTGGAGAACGTGACCGTCGACATCGGCGACAGCGATCTGCCGGAGGCCCCGCTGGCCGGCGGTTCCTCGGGCACGGCCTCCTGGGGCTGGTCCGTGCACAAAGCGGCCACGGCTCTCAGGAAGCGGCTCGGCGAGAGCTCCGGACCGCTGCCCGCCACCGGAGTGACCGTCACCGCGGACACCACCGAGGAGACGGCCGCCGAGTCCCCCTACGCACGTCACGCGTTCGGCGCACACTTCGCCGAGGTCGCGGTCGACTCCCGTACCGGAGAGGTCCGGGTACGCCGGATGCTCGGGGTCTTCGCGGCCGGACACATCCTCAACTCCCGCACCGCACGCTCCCAGTTCATCGGCGGCATGACCATGGGGCTCGGCATGGCCCTGACCGAGGGCAGCACGCTGGACACGGCCTTCGGCGACTTCGCCGAGCGGGACCTCGCCTCGTACCACGTGCCCGCCTGCGCCGACGCGACCGGAATGGAGGCGTACTGGATCGACGAGGACGATCCCCACCTCAACCCCATGGGCAGCAAGGGGATCGGGGAGATCGGCATCGTCGGAGCGGCCGCGGCGCTCGGCAACGCGGTCCACCACGCCACCGGTGTGCGGCTGCGCACCCTCCCGCTGACCCCGGACCGGCTGCTGCCGCACCTCGCCTGACGGATCACGCGCCGGGCGCATCCGCGCCGGTCACCCCGGGTGTACGGCCGGACGTGTTGCGCAATCGGCTCTGCGGCCTCACCCTGAGGAGTGACCCAGAAGTGACATCTGCTCACTCTTCGTATTCGGGGGTCGTTGGTTGAACGGGGCGAAGCATGTGGGCCTCGATGTGAGGAGCCTCGACGATGACCGTTCCACTCGACCGGCACTATCAGGTCGAACTACAGGTTTCGGCAGAGCGTGTGTCCCAGCTGCGACGGATAGTCGCCGCACATCTCCGCCACTGGAGTCTCGAACTCCACGTCCGGCCCGTGTGCCGCGCCGTGGAGGAGCTGCTGACCAACGTCCAGCGGCACGTCGGCGACGACAACCACTGCGTCGTCGAACTCCGCTGGTCCGGACGGCACCTCACGGTCTCCGTCGCCGACAACGGTTCCGACATGCCGCGGCTGCTCCACGAGGGCGGCGGCCTCAGCCGGGTCATGGCCCTCAGCGACAGCTGGGGCACCTGCCGGACCACCCAGGGCAAGGTCGTCTGGTTCACCCGCTACGCGCAGGAGCCCCAGCACATCGAACGGGTTCCGCTGCCGCCGCTGCCCGGAGTCCGCGAGTCCCGCCGCACGCCGGCCGTGGTCACGGACCTCCCGGCGGCCACCCCGGAGCGGACCGAGGCCTTCGCCCTGGTCTGACACGCGGCACGGAGCGGCCCCCGGGCCCGCCCGTCCTCACCGCTGCCCCTTCCGGCGCGGACCGCATGCCTCACGCATGCATGGTCCGCGCCGGTCGGGTATGCGGAGGACGGCGGCCGCGTTTGCGCCGGAGTCCCCGGCGCGGCACGGTCGAAGTACCGAAGGCAAGGAGGCCACTGTCATGCCCATCGCGACGGTCAACCCCGCGAACGGCGAGACCCTCAGGACGTTCGACGCGCAGGGTGCGGACGAGATCGAGCGGCGGCTCGCCGCGGCGGACGCCGCCTTCCGGGAGTACCGCACCACCGCTTTCGGCGAGCGGGCACGGCTGCTGAACCGGGCGGCCGACCTCCTCGACGAGGACCAGCAGGACATCGCCCGCACCATGACCCTGGAGATGGGCAAGCCCATCGGGGCGGCCAGGGCCGAGGCCGCGAAGTGCGCCAAGGCCATGCGCTGGTACGCGGACCACGCCGAGGAACTCCTCCGCGACGAGCACCCCTCGCCCGCCGACGTCGAGGACTCCGGCGCCTCGCGCGCGTACGTCCACTACCGGCCGCTGGGCACCGTGCTCGCCGTGATGCCGTGGAACTTCCCCCTCTGGCAGGTGGTGCGGTTCGCCGCCCCCGCCCTCATGGCCGGCAACACCGGTCTGCTCAAACACGCCTCTAACGTGCCGCAGACCGCGCTGTACCTGGGGGAGCTGTTCCGCCGGGCCGGCTTCCCGGACGGCTGCTTCCAGACGCTGCTGGTGGGCTCGGGAGCCATCGAGGCGATCCTCCGGGACGGCCGAGTGGCGGCGGCCACCCTGACCGGCAGCGAACCGGCCGGCCGCGCCGTCGCGTCCGTCGCGGGCGACGAGGTCAAGCACACCGTGCTGGAGCTGGGCGGCAGCGACCCCTTCCTCGTCCTGCCGTCGGCCGACGTGGCCAAGGCGGCCCGTACGGCCGTCACCGCCCGGGTCCAGAACAACGGGCAGTCCTGCATCGCGGCCAAGCGGTTCATCGTGCACACGGAGGTGTACGAGGAGTTCGCCGAGCGCTTCACCGTGGGCATGCGCGACCTGACCGTGGGCGACCCGCTGGAGGAGTCCACCGACATCGGCCCGCTCGCCAGCGAACAGGGCCGCAGCGACCTGGAGGAACTCGTCGACGACGCCGTGCGCCGGGGCGCGAACGTCCTGTGCGGCGGCGGGCGGCCCGAGGGGCTGACCGGGGGACTGGAGCGGGGCTGGTTCTACGCCCCGACCGTCCTTTCCGGGATCACTCCCGCCATGCGCATCCACCACGAGGAGACGTTCGGCCCCGTCGCCACCCTCTACCGGGCCGACAGTCTCGACGAGGCCCTGGACGTCGCCAACGACACGCCCTTCGGGCTCAGCTCCAACGTCTGGACCCGTGACGCCGAGGAGAGCCGCCGCTGCGTCCGCGACCTCCAGGCGGGTGGGGTGTTCTTCAACGGCATGACGGCCTCGCACCCCGCGCTGCCGTTCGGCGGGGTGAAGCGCTCCGGATACGGACGTGAGCTCGCCGGCCACGGCATCCGCGAGTTCTGCAACGCCACCACCGTCTGGTACGGCGCCCAGGGCTCGCTCTGAAAGCCACGCCCCGCCCCCGCGGCGCCCGGCCCCCGGCAGCCACCCGAAGGCCCCGCCCCGCTCCCACGACGCCCGGCCCACGGCAGCCATACCCCACGCCCGCTGAGAGGTGACCATGAGCGACGCCCCGCCGTCGTCGACGACCGGCCCGACCGAAGAAGAGATCGCCGCGCTCGACGCGCACTGGCGGGCCGCCAACTATCTGGCCGTCGGCCAGATCTATCTGATGGACAACCCGCTGCTGACGCGGCCGCTCGTTCCCGAGGACATCAAGCCCCGGCTCCTGGGCCACTGGGGGACCTCGCCGGGCCTCAACCTCGTCTACACCCATCTCAACCGCGTCATCGCGTCACGCGGCATCCCCGCGCTGTGTGTCTGGGGCCCCGGGCACGGCGGTCCGGCCGTCCTCGCCAACTCCTGGCTGGAGGGCAGCTACACGCAGACGTACCCCGACGTCACGAGGGACGCGGCCGGCATGGGGCTGCTGTTCAAGCAGTTCTCCTTCCCCGGCGGCGTGCCCAGCCACGTGGCCCCGGAGACCCCCGGTTCCATCCACGAGGGCGGCGAACTGGGATACGCGCTCGCGCACGCCTACGGGGCCGCACTCGACCACCCGGACCTGCTGGTCACCTGCGTCGTCGGCGACGGCGAGGCGGAGACCGGACCGCTCGCCGGCTCCTGGCATGCCAACAAGTTCCTCGACCCCGTCCATGACGGGGCCGTCCTTCCGGTCCTGCACCTCAACGGCTACAAGATCGCCAACCCGACCGTGCTCGCCCGCCTCCCCGAGGCGGAACTCGACTCCCTGCTGCGCGGATACGGCCACGAACCGCTGTACGTGGCGGGGGACGACCCCCTCACCGTGCACCGGGCGATGGCCGCGGCCATGGACCGCGCCGTCGACCGTATCCGGGAGCTCCAGGCGGCCGCCCGGACCGGCGGCGACACCGGGCGCCCGCGGTGGCCGATGATCGTGCTGCGCACCCCGAAGGGCTGGACCGGGCCGGCCGAGGTCGACGGAGTGCCCGTCGAGGGCACCTGGCGCGCTCACCAGGTCCCGCTGCCCGGTGTCCGCGACAATCCGGAGCACCTGCGGCAACTGGAGGGCTGGCTGCGCTCCTACCGCCCCGAGGAACTCTTCGACGCCGAGGGACGCCCCACCGGCCAGGTCCTCGCGTGCGTGCCCCAGGGCGCCGCACGGCTCGGCGCCACCCCCTACGCCAACGGCGGTCTGCTCCTGCGCGACCTGCCGCTGCCGGACCTGGGCGAGCACGCGGTGCGGGTGGACAGGCCGGGGACCGTGCTGCACGAGCCGACCAAGATCCTCGGCGGCCTGCTGGAGGCCGTCATGGCCGCCACCGCCGACCGGCGGGACTTCCGGGTCGTCGGCCCCGACGAGACGGCGTCCAACCGCCTCGACGCCCTCTACGAGGCCAGCGGCAAGGCATGGCAGGCCGACACCCTCCCGACCGACGAGCACCTCGCCCGCGACGGCCGCGTCATGGAGGTCCTCTCCGAGCATCTGTGCCAGGGCTGGCTGGAGGGTTACCTGCTCACCGGCCGGCACGGACTCTTCTCCTGCTACGAGGCGTTCGCCCACATCGTCGACTCGATGGTCAACCAGCACATCAAGTGGCTGCGGACCTCCAGGCGGCTGCCCTGGCGCCGCCCCGTCGCCTCCCTCAACTACCTGCTCACCTCGCACGTCTGGCGCCAGGACCACAACGGCTTCTCGCACCAGGACCCGGGCTTCGTCGACCACATCCTGAACAAGAGCCCCGAGGTCGTGCGCGTCTATCTCCCCCCGGACACGAACACCCTGCTCTCCGCGGCCGACCACGCCCTGCGCAGCCGGGACTACGTCAACGTCATCGTCGCGGGCAAACAGCCGAGCTTCGACTGGCTCACCCTCGACCAGGCGCGCGCACACTGCGCGCGCGGCGCGGGCGTCTGGGAGTGGGCCGGGACCGAGGACGGCAGCCGCGAGCCGGACGTCGTGCTCGCGTGTGCCGGGGACGTACCCACTCTGGAGACCCTGGCGGCCGCCGGCCTGCTGCGGCGCCACCTGCCCGAGCTGTCCGTGCGGGTGGTGAACGTCGTCGACATGGCCCGCCTCATGCCCCATTCCGAGCATCCGCACGGGATGCCGGATGCCGAGTACGACGCCCTCTTCACCCGCGACAAGCCGGTGATCTTCGCCTACCACGGCTACCCCTGGCTGATCCACCGGCTGGCCTACCGACGCGCCGGGCACCCCCACCTGCACGTCAGGGGCTACAAGGAGGAGGGCACCACGACCACGCCCTTCGACATGGTCGTCCGCAACGACCTCGACCGCTACCGCCTCGTCATGGACGTCATCGACCGCGTCCCGGGCCTGGGTGTGCGCGCGGTGCCCGTGCGCCAGGCGATGGCGGACACCCGGGCGCGCCATCACGACTGGATCCGCGCCCACGGCACGGACCTGCCGGAAGTGGCCGACTGGCGCTGGGAGGGCTGAGCGCGACCGCGTGACGCACGGGCCCCGGACGGTTCACCGGTCCGGGGCCCGTGCCGTTGCGCGAGGTTCAGTGGCCGACCGCGGGCGTCTCGCGAGGGTTAGTGGCCGACCGCGCGGGCCAGCTCGGCCTTCGTCATCGCCGAACGCCCCTTGACGTCCTTGCGCTTCGCCTCTTCGTAGAGCTGGTCGCGGGTGGGGCCCGTTCCGCCGGGGTGCGCGCCCTGCCCGCCGCGCCGCGAGGACGGCACGCCCTCGAGGGGCGTGCGGCTCGCGGTACGCGGTTCACCGGCGCGGGCGTGCTCCTCGCCGACGGTGCGGGCGGCGATCTCCTCCGCCCGGTCCTCGCCGACGCCGCGCTCCTGGGCGCTCTCCTTGACGTGCTCGTACTGCCGTACCCGCTTCGGACTCGGTCCGCGTGGCATGACGCGCTCCCCTCTCGGACGCTCCGGCCCGGGACCCCTCAAGTGTGGCAAAAGGGGCCGGGCCGCAGCCATCCGTTCAGAAGCGCAGTGACGCGGCGATCCGGCCGTGGCCCTTGAGCGAGTCGTCCGCGACGAAGACGACCTCCGCGCCGCTGTCCAGCGCCGCCTCGACGAGCTCGTCGACGATGTCCTCCCGGACATTGGCGTCCGCCGGATCGGCCGCGTCGCCGCTCACCGGCACCAGGTGCTCCTCGTCGACCCGGACCGTCTGCTGGTAGTGCTCCTCCACCGCCACCAGGCCGGCGCGTCCCTCCCGCACGGCGGCCCACACCTCGTCGAGGCCGCCGGCGAAGGCGTGCCGTCCGCGGGCCTCGTCCAGCTTTCCGTCGATCTCCGCGGCGAACCGCTTCCGCCGGGCCTCCAGCGCGGGCCGCAGCTCGGTCAGCAGATCACTGGGCGTGGTGTCCGCAGGCGCCCCCTTGGTGACCCGCCCGACCGCCTCCTTGGCGACCTCGCCGACCTCGTCGAGCAGCGCGAGCGCCGGAGCGAGGCCGACCAGGTAGAGCGGGCGCGGATCGGCGGCCAGCACGACGCGCATCTTCTCGTCCACGGTGCGCAGGAACTGCCGGGTCTCCTCGCCGGTGAACGTGCTCGGAGTGTCGCCGACCCGCTCCTCGCGCTGCGGGTTGGGCGCCTCGCGCGGAGCCGTCAGCGGGAAGCCGCCGTTGGGCGCCTCGTGCGCGGCCTCGGACGTGCCGCTGAACAGGACGGCGTGGTCCGCCGCCACGGTGAGCGTCCAGAACGGCTGCGCCTGCGCCTTCGCGGCGACCAGGTTGCGGGTCAGATAGGTGTCGCTGAGCACCACCCGTTCGGGTGCGGTGCGCGGCAGCTGCCAGATCTGGAACTCGTCCGGCGTCGCGAGGATCACCAGCGCGTCCAGGGCGCGGCGCGGATCGATCGCGTCGACCGCGCGGTCGAGCTGCTGTTTGACGGCCGCGCGCACCTCCCGGGTGACCTCGGGGTCGGCGTCGAGCCGGTGGCCCGCCCGGGAGACCAGATTGCGCAGCCGCACGGCGTCCTGGGCGTTGTCGGGCGCCCGCCGGTGGGTCGGCATGGTGAGAGTCACGGCCGGATAGGGCTTGACCGCGCGGAGCTCCTGCAACAGACCGGCGGTCAGGGCATCCGTATCCATCAGTTCCCTCCCGGGGGACATGCGCGCACTGGCGTGCGGAATGGGTGATTCGACGAGTCAATTCATACCTTTTCAACCTAATGTGAGCGAATTGGGTCTTGCGGGTTCGAGAGGTACCCCAGCCGGTCCCGCCTCGCCGGTCCCCCCTTCCCTCAGCACTTCCGAGCAGACGGAGCGTCCGTGAACCAGACCAGTCCCGCGCGGCGCGCCCTCGGCCGCCGCGCCGCCCGCCGCCTGGCCCCCGTCGCGCTCGCCGCGGTGATCGTCGCCGGCGCCGCGGCCTGCGACAGCGAGAGCAGTCCGAAACAGGGCACGGCCAGAAGCACCCGTACGGTGTCCGCTGAGCCGACCGCGTCCCCCACGGCCGCCGAGAGCCCGCGCAGCCAGGAGGATTTCGCGGCCTCGGTCTCCGCCGACCTGGAACGCAACCGCCAGAAGGCGGTGACGACGCTCAAGGGTGTCGACGGCAAGGGCAACGCCGTCCAGGACGTGTCGGTCAACGGCCTGCCGGTGGCGGCGTCGGAGCAGTTCCGCAGCGCCCTCGTCCGGGTCACCAACCGCACCGGCAAGGCCGCCTTCTACGCGGTGCGAGTGGAGTTCGTGGACGCGTCCGGGAAGGTCCTCGACTCCGTGGTGCTCGGCTTCGCCGACGCCCCGCCGAACCGGACGGTCAGTCAGCACGCCAACAGCCGCAAGGCCGCCGGCGTCAAATCGTTCCCCCGGATCGCCCAGGCCGAGCGCGGCTGACGGCCGGGCGGGCGGGCGGGAAGCGCGCACGCCCGGCGACCGGACGGGCACGCCGCGTACCCGCGCACCGACGCCCTCCCGGCATCGGATGCGCCCCTGTCGGCGGGGAGCGAGAATTGCCGCAAGGACGAGGAGGCGGCATGAGCGACGATCCCGAATCCATATCCGTACGGGGTGTGACCCCCGACAGCCTTCTGCACACCGGTGCCAGCGACAACCCTTCGGCGGAGGACCTGGTGCTCGCCTCCGGGCGGGACCTGACACCCCGGAATCTCGAATGGGCGGAACGCAGGCTGGCCACGGAGGGCAGGGCGGCCATCGACAAGCAGCTGCCGTAGCCACCCGCGGCCGGGAGCCCGCCGTGTTCACCCGCGGCCCGCCATGGGCGGACGCGGGTGGTGCGGGGGCGCCCGGCCACAAGCCCGTGGAGGGCCGCGGGGCCGCTCCGTGCAGCCGCGCGGCGCCGCTCGGTTAGCCTGAACGCAATATGAACCGTTTGACGACGTCAGGGGCCGGTTACGACCTCGCCCGCTTTCCCGAGAACCCCCGCGACCCGTTCCGAGCGTGGGACGCGGCCGACGAATACCTGCTGAAGCACCTGGAGGGGATCGACGGAGCCGAACCGGTCGCCCTCTCCGGGTGCGTCGTGATCGTCGGCGACCGCTGGGGTGCGCTGAGCACGGCGCTGGCCGCACACCGCCCCGTACAGATCACCGACTCCTACCTCGCGCAGCGGGCGACGGCCGCGAACCTGGAACGCAATGGTCTCGCCCCCGATGCCGTGCGCCTGCTGTCCGTACGCGACACTCCGCCGGACCGCATCGACGTGCTGCTCGTCCGTGTGCCCAAGAGCCTCGCGCTCCTGGAGGACCAGCTGCACCGGCTCGCACCCGCCGTCCACGCCGGCACGGTCGTCATCGGCACCGGCATGGTGAAGGAGATCCACACCTCCACCCTCAAGCTGTTCGAGCGGATCATCGGCCCCACCCGCACCTCGCTCGCGGTGAAGAAGGCCCGGCTCATCCAGTGCACGCCCGACCCCTCCCTCGCCCGCACCGCCAGTCCCTGGCCCTTCCACTACGAGCTGCCCGACGACACCGGAACCGTCGCGGGCCGCACCGTCGTCAACCACGCCGGGATCTTCTGCGCGGAGCGGCTCGACATCGGCACCCGCTTCTTCCTGAAGCACCTGCCGGTGCGCACCGGCCCCGACCGCGTCGTCGACCTCGGGTGCGGGAACGGCGTCCTCGGCCTGGCCGCCGCGCTCGCCAACCCCGAGGCCGAGCTGACGTTCATCGACGAGTCCTACCAGGCCCTCGCCTCGGCCGAGGAGACCTT
This sequence comes from Streptomyces sp. A0642, assembly GCF_004795105.1. GTDB lineage: Bacteria > Actinomycetota > Actinomycetes > Streptomycetales > Streptomycetaceae > Streptomyces. The sequence continues at coordinate 44,885 of NZ_SSBL01000006.1, forward strand.
CCGGGCCAACGCCGGACCGGACGCCGAAGCCCGCTTCGTGGTCGGTGACGCAATGGCGGACACCGAGCCCGGCAGCGCGGACCTGGTCCTCAACAATCCGCCGTTCCACTCGCACCAGGCCACCACGGACGCCACCGCCCGGAACATGTTCCACGGGGCGCGCACCGCGCTGCGCCAGGGCGGCGAACTGTGGGTGGTCGGTAACCGGCATCTCGCCTACCACACCCAGCTGCGCCGGATCTTCGGCAACTGCACCACGGTGGCCGGTGACCCCAAGTTCGTCGTCCTGCGCGCCGTCAAGCGCTGACGGCCCCGCCCGGGAGCCCATGCCCCTTCCGGATTCTTGCAACACGTTCTACTGTGTGCGCCGCCGCACACGGGCGACGCGAAGCGAGACTCCTGGAGGGGCCGTGCACCTCGAATACACGCCGGAACAGCAGCGGTTGCGCGCCGAGCTGCGGACGTACTTCGCCGGCCTCGTCCCCGGCGACGCCCGCCCCCGGAGCCCACACGGCACGGGAGGCGCCCCCGCCGTCGATCCCGCCGCGCAGAAGCGCTTCTACCGGGAGACCATCAGGCGTCTGGGAGCCGACGGCTGGCTCGGCGTCGGCTGGCCCACGGAGTACGGCGGGCGCGGACTGTCGCCCATGGAGCAGTTCGTCTTCTTCGACGAGGCGGCGCAGGCGGGGGTGCCGCTGCCGCTGATGGCCCTCAACACCGTCGGGCCCACGATCATGCGGTTCGGCACGGACGAGCAGAAGGCGTATTTCCTGCCGAAGGTCCTCGCCGGGGAGATCGACTTCGCCATCGGCTACAGCGAACCCGACGCGGGCACCGATCTCGCCGCCCTCAAGACGCGGGCGGTGCGCGACGGCGACACGTACGTCGTCAACGGGCAGAAGATCTGGACGACCAACGGCGACACCGCGGACTGGGTCTGGCTCGCCGCCCGCACCGATCCGCACGCCCCGCCCCACAAGGGCATCACCATGCTCCTCGTCCCGACGACGGACCCCGGATACTCCTGCACCCTCATCAACACCCTCGCCTCGCACGACACCACGGCCAGCTACTACGAGGACATCCGTGTCCCCGTCTCCCGCCGGGTCGGCGAGGAGAACGAGGGCTGGCGGCTCATCACCAACCAGCTCAACCACGAACGCGTCACCCTCGCCGCCCACGGCACCATGGCCGTCCGCGCCCTGCGCGACGTCCGCCGCTGGGCCGCCGGCACCCGCCTCGCCGACGGCCGCCGCGTCATCGACCTCGGCTGGGTCCGGGCCCGCCTCGCGCGCACGCACGCCCGGCTCGACGCGATGAAACTCCTCAACTGGCAGATGGTGTCCGCCGTCCAGCACGGCACGCTCACCCCCCAGGACGCCTCCGCCGTCAAGGTCTACGGCTCCGAGGCGCGCCGCGACGCGTACGCCTGGCTGATGGAGGTCCTCGGCTCGGCGGGCCCCCTCAAGGAGGGCTCGGCGGGCGCGGTCCTGCACGGCGAACTCGAACGCGGATACCGTTCCGCCGTCATCTTCACCTTCGGCGGCGGCAACAACGAGATCCAGCGGGAGATCATCTCGTGGATCGGCCTCGGGATGCCCCGCGTGCGCCGCTGAGCCGCCGGAGGAATCCCGGCCGTAGAAAACTGATATGCGAACCGCCCTCGGCGGTCTCCCAGCCGTCGGGCATCATCAGCGGTCTACAGGACAGGGAACTTCTTCATGAGCCATCAGCACACGGTGGACCCGGCGGCACTGGTGACCGCCGCCCGCGAGGGGGACGAGGGGGCCAAGGCGGCGCTGGCCGGGGCGTACCTTCCGCTCGTCTACAACATCGTGGGCCGGGCTCTGAACGGTTCGGCGGACGTGGACGACGTGGTGCAGGACACCATGCTCCGGGCGCTCGGCGGGCTCGGCGGCCTGCGGGTCCCGGAGAGCTTCCGCTCCTGGCTGGTGGCGATCGCGATGAACCAGGTCCGCGCGTACTGGCAGGGCCGCAGCGGTGCGCCGGGCACGCTGGAGGAGGCCGGACAGGTCGCCGATCCCGGGGCCGACTTCGTCGATCTGACGATGACGCGCCTGCAACTGTCCGGGCAGCGGCAGGAGACGGCCCGCGCGACACGATGGCTGGAACCGGAGGACCGGGGGCTGCTGTCGCTGTGGTGGCTGGAATGCGCGGGGGAGCTGACCCGCGCGGAGGTCGCCGGGGCACTGGACCTCTCGCCGCAGTACGCGGCCGTCCGGGTGCAGCGGATGAAGGCGCAGCTGGAGACGGCCCGCGTCGTCGTGCGGGCGCTCGACGCGCAGCCGCCGTGCGAGGACCTCAGAGGCGTCCTGGTGACGTGGGACGGCCGTCCCTCGGCGCTGTGGCGCAAGCGCATAGCCCGGCACGCCGGTGACTGCCTCCGGTGTGCCGGACTCCGGAACGGCCTCATGCCCGCCGAGGGCCTGCTCGCCGGTTCGGCGCTGGTGGCGGTGCCGGTCGCCCTGCTCGCGCTGTGGCCGGCGCGGGACGGAACGTCGCCCGTAGCCGCGGCGCACGCCCTCGGCGTGGCGACGGGCGGCGGGGCGATACCCGCCGGGCCCGGCCGGCACCGGTCCTCGGGCGGGCGGGGCACGGGCGGCCGGGGCATCTCGCGCGCCGACGCGCGCCGGCGCCGGCGGACTGTCCGGCGGCGGGTGGTCGGCGGCGCGATCCTGGCGGCATGCGTGGCCGGCGGGGGGCTGTGGTACGGGTCCCTCGGGCCCGGTACCGGCCCCGAGGACGAAGCGGCGTCACGTACGTCGGCAGAACCCCTCACCGATCTCGCCGCCCCCGAGCCCCCGGCCGCCCCGTCACCCTCGCCGTCGGTGTCCGTGTCCGTGCCCGCGTCGCCCTCGCCGTCCGCGAAGAAGAGCGCCCCGGCCTCCCCGAGCCGGAAACCGAAGAAGAGTCTCCCTCCGGCGCCGAAGGCAACGGCCGTCCCCCGGGTGTCGGGCGTCCCGGCCGCACAAGCCCCGCCGCAGAGCACCGCGGCCCAGGTCGTCGCCCTGGTGAACAAGGAGCGGGGGGCCGCCGGATGCGGACCGCTCACGGAGGACGCACAGCTCACGGACGCGGCACAGCGCCACTCCGACGACATGGCCGCCCGGAACTTCTTCGAGCACTCCAACCCTGACGGCGCCGACCCGGGAGAACGGGTCACCGAGGCCGGGTACCGCTGGTCGACGTACGGCGAGAACATCGCCCGGGGCCAGCAGACGCCCGCAGCGGTGATGGAGTCCTGGATGAACAGCCCGGGCCACCGGGCCAACATCCTCAACTGCGCCTTCGAGGACATCGGTATCGGAATCCACCAGGGTCCCGGCGGACCGTGGTGGACGCAGGACTTCGGCGCGCAGCCGTGAGGCGTGCGGCGGGCCGGCCTCGCCATCGTCGTCGTCGGACGGCCGAGGCACCGCGGCCGGTGGTGCGGGGGGCCGTCGGCGGCTCGCTACTCGGTTCTCGCCCGGCCTCCGAGCCCGGCCTTCCGCGGCGCCGGAGAGCCGCCGCCGGCCTCGAACCCCTCGCCTCCGCCTCCGAGGGGCGTACGAACGAGCAGGCGGAGCCGAGTACCCCAGGCGCGGTACCGCACGATTCGCAGGGCCGCGTCGGAATCCGCGCCACGCAGGCCGCTCGACCCCACCCGACCCGGTCGCCCAGGAGACGTTCAACGGTGTGCTCTTCGACGGGGGCTCCTGCACGGATCCGCTGCAGATGATCCACGACTGGCCCGAGAAGGGGGCGGCGGCCGTCATCTGAGGCTGGGTCAGAGTGACCGACGGGGAGTTGCCGGGGTGGTGGCGGACAGCGGATGCTGGGAGGCGCGCCGTTCCGGGGCTGCGATCCGGCCCGGAGCGCCCGCACACGACGCGTGCGCCGGCGCGCGCCGAGCGGGAGCAACGGGAGGTAGGAGCACATGACGGACCCCGACCCCGGGCTCTTCGGGCCCTCATCGGTCACCTGGCAGATGCACGCCGACCCGATGATGTGGGTGGCCGGAGTGCGCGCCCTGTACCTCCAGGCGCTCCATCCGCGCGCGCTGCGCGGTGTCATGCAGAACTCCGACTTCCGCAAGGACGCCTGGGGCCGGCTGATGCGCACGGCGGGATTCGTCGGGACGATCACCTACGGGACCACGGACGCCGCCGAGAAGGCCGGGGCCCGGGTCCGCAGGATCCACCGGCTCCTCAAGGCCACCGACCCGGTGACCGGTGAGACGTACGGGGTCGACGAGCCGGACCTGCTGCTGTGGGTGCACTGCGCGGAGGTCGACTCCTACCTCCAGGTCCAGCGCCGCTCCGGCTACCCGCTGACCGACGCGCAGGCCGACCGGTACGTCGGTGAACACCGCACGGGCGCCCGCCTCGTCGGTCTCGACCCGGACGGGGTTCCCGCGACCGTCGCGCAACTGGCCGCGTACTTCGAGCGAGTCCGGGGCGAACTGGCATCCTCTCCCGAGGCCCGGGACGTCGACGACTTCCTGCGGCGGCCACCGGTCCACCCCCTGCTCGTACCGGCGCGCGCCACCGTGTGGCGGCACGTGGCGACGCTGGCGTACCAGTCGCTGCCGCCGTTCGCGCACGAGCTGTACGGCAGACCCGCACCGCCGCCTGCCACGGTCGACCGCCGCCTGCGCGCCACCGGAACCGTCCTGCGCAGCATCCCGTCGCGGCTGCGCTGGAAGCTCCCGCCCGGTCACATCGTGAACGCGATGGCCCGCCTCGGACCCGGCAGCCGCCCCACCCCGTACACACGGAAAAGGCAGGCAGCCATACTGGACGCGCCGGGGAGGGCGCAGCAGCAGTAGTCGGAGTGACGGGGGCGACAGCAGGGATGGCGGAAACCAGGCTGATCCAGAGCCGGTACCGACTGCTCGATCTGATCGGGCGGGGCGGCATGGGCGAGGTGTGGCGTGCCCGCGACGAGTCGCTCGGCCGACAGGTCGCGGTCAAATGCCTCAAGCCGATGGGCCCGCAGCACGACCAGGACTTCACCCGCATCCTGCGCGAACGCTTCCGCCGGGAGGCCCGCGTCGCCGCCGCCCTCCAGCACCGGGGCGTCACCGTCGTCCACGACTTCGGCGAACACGACGGCGTGCTCTACCTGGTGATGGAGCTCCTGGACGGCCGCAACCTCAGTCAGCTGCTGGAGGACAACAAACAGCACCCCCTGCCGGTCGACGACGTCGTCGACATCGCCGAACAGGTCGCGGACGCCCTCGGCTACACCCACCAGCAGGGCATCGTCCACCGCGACCTCAAGCCCGCCAACATCATGCGGCTCGCCGACGGCACGGTGAAGATCTGCGACTTCGGCATCGCCCGGCTCGGCCACGACATCTCCGTCACCTCCCGCCTCACCGGAGCGGGCATCGCCATGGGCACTCCGCACTACATGTCGCCGGAGCAGATCAGCGGCGGCCACGTCGACCACCGCAGCGACCTCTACTCGCTGGGCTGCGTGCTGTACGAGATCGCCACCGGCGCACCGCCGTTCGACCTCGACGACGCCTGGGGCGTGCTCGTCGGGCACCGCGACACCCCGCCCGAACCCCTGCGCACCCACCGGGCGGAACTGCCCGGCTTCTTCGACCGTGTCGTGCTGGACCTGCTCGCCAAGACGCCGGACGAGCGGCCGGCCGACGCGGGCGACCTGCGCCGGCGCATCGCCTTCGGCCGTACCGGCGAACAGCCGTATCCGGAGCCGACCGGACGGGTGCTGCTCGCGCCGCCGGCCCGTGTCGAACTCCCCGGCGGGTCCGCCGCCGCACCGCGCCTGCCCGCCTGGACCCGCGGAATGACCAGCGGGCACAAGGCGACCGGCAGCGTGGCCCTGCTGCCGGACTCGTTCGACCACGCGGCGGGCCTGACCGGTGAATGGACCACCGCCACCGAGCGGCGCGGCCCGGCCGGCGCCCCGCGGGCCACCCCGGACCCGGAACTCCTCTCGGTCCTCGCCAGCCGGCACAGCGCAGGCCTCAACCTCGGAAGGCTCGGCCACTGGGAGGAGGCGGCCGAAGTCCACCGGGCGGTCGCCGTCGAACGGGAGAGCGTGCTCGGGCCCGAGCACCCCGACACCCTCTCCAGCCGGTACGAGGTCGGGTTCACCCTCAGCCGGACGGGGCACGCGGCGGAGGCGCTGCGGGAGTTCGCCCGGGTCGCCGGCGGCCGCGAACGCGGCCTGGGGCCTGATCACCCCGACACCCTCGCGGCCCGCCAGGAGATGGCGTACGTCCTGGGCCAGCTCGGCCGCCACTTCGAGGCCCACCAGCTGTACGCCGCCGTCCTCGCCTCCCGCGAACGCTCCATGGGCCCCGACCACCCCGACACCCTGCGCTGCCGGCACAACCTGGCGTTCAACCTCAGCAGGCTCGGGCGGCTGGAGGAGTCGTACGGCATGGCCCGCGACGTGGCGGCGGCGCGCGCCCGGCTGCTCGGGGCCCACCACCCCGACACCCTCGTCACCCTGTACGAGGTCGGCTACACCCTGGGCCGGCTCGGCCGCTGGCCGGAGGCCCTGCAGACCTACCGGGAAGTCGTCCACGCCCGGTCGCAGACGCTGGGCGCCGACCACCCCGACACCCTCGCGGCACGCTACGAAGCCGGCATCAGCCTCGGCCGCCTGGGCCGCAGCGCCGAGGCGCTGGAGCTCTACCGCGCACTCGTCGCGGACCGCACCCGGGTCAGCGGCCCCGCCGACCCCGAGACCCTCCGCGCCCGCCACGGGCTGGGCGTCAACCTGGGCCGGCTGGCCCGCTGGGAGGAGGCGCTGGCCGAATCCCGCGAGGTGTGCGGGCTCCGCGAACGCGTCCTGGGACCCGACCACCCCGACACCCTCGTCAGCCGGCGCGAGGTGGCCGTCGCCCTCGGCTGGCTCGGGCGCTGGGCCGAGGCCCTCACCGCCTACCGGCAGGTCGCCGAGGCACGGACCCGCGTCCTGGGCGCCGACCACCCCGACACACTCGCCGGCCGCAACGACGAGGCGCACTGCCTCGAACAGCTGGGCAGGGGCCCGGAGGCCGTCGAGCTCTACCGGCAGGTGGCGGCGCTGCGACGGCAACGGGGCATCCCGGCGCAGTGAGCGCTGCGCCCCGGCGGAAGCCCTGGCCCGGGCCGCGCGTCCGTGTTACCAAGGGGCATGCCCGTACGAGACAGCTTCGACGCCGTGATCGTCGGCGGCGGCCACAACGGCCTCGTCGCCGCCGCCTACCTCGCCCGCGCCGGGCAGTCCGTCCTGGTCCTGGAACGCCTCGGCGCCACCGGGGGAGCGGCCGTCTCGACCCGTCCGTTCGCCGGAGTCGACGCCCGGCTGTCGCGCTACTCCTACCTCGTGTCCCTGCTCCCTTCGAAGATCGTCCGCGATCTCGGCCTGGACTTCGCCGTACGCAAGCGGACCGTCTCCTCCTACACCCCGGCCGTCCGCGCCGGCCGCCCCACCGGCCTGCTCGTGGCCGGCGAGGGCACCCGCGACTCCTTCGCCGCGCTCACCGGCTCGGACCGGGAGTACGAGGCGTGGCAGCGGTTCTACGGACGCACCGGGCAGGTCGCCGAACGGGTCTTCCCGACGCTCACCGAACCGCTGCCCACCCGTGAGGCGCTGCGGGAGCGGATCGACGACGCGGACGCCTGGCGGATGCTGTTCGAGGAACCCCTCGGCATGGCCGTCGAGGACACCTTCGACGACGACCTCGTGCGAGGCGTCGTCCTCACGGACGCGCTCATCGGAACGTTCGCCGACGCGCACGACTCCTCCCTGCTCCAGAACCGCTGCTTCCTCTACCACGTGATCGGCGGCGGGACCGGGGACTGGGACGTCCCGGTCGGCGGCATGGGCGCGCTCACCGACGCCCTCGCGGGCGCGGCGCTGGCCGCCGGGGCGCAGATCCGCACCGGGCACGAGGCGGTCCGCATCGACACCGACGGGACGCACGCCGAGGTGACGGTGCGGACGGACAGCGGCGAGTCGGCCGTCGGTGCGCGCCGCGTCCTGGTCAACGCCTCACCGCAGGCACTCGCCGCCCTCCTCGGCGACGCACCGCCCGCCGCCGCGGAAGGCGCCCAGCTGAAGGTGAACATGCTGCTCACCCGGCTGCCCCGGCTCAGGGACCGGTCCGTGGACCCGCGTCGGGCGTTCGCCGGGACCTTCCACATCGCCGAGGGCTACGGGCAGCTGGCCGACGCCTACCGGGACGCGGCGGCGGGCCAGCTGCCCGCCTCCCCGCCCTCGGAGATCTACTGCCATTCGCTCACCGACCCCTCGATCCTCGGCGCGGATCTTGCCGCCCGCGGCTACCAGACCCTGACCCTGTTCGGCCTCCACGCTCCGGCGCGCCTGTTCGCCGCGGACAACGAGGGCGCCCGTGCCGCGCTGCTCGGAGCGACGCTGGCCGAGTTCGACGCCCATCTGGACGAGCCGCTCTCCGACTGCATGGCGCTCGACGCGAACGGCGCCCCGTGCATCGAGGCGAAGACACCGGTCGACCTCGAAAGGGAGCTGCGGCTGCCCGGCGGCCACATCTTCCACCGGGACCTCGCGTTTCCGCACGCGACGGCGGAGACCGGCCGCTGGGGAGTGGAGACCGCGCACGCCAACGTCCTGCTGTGCGGGGCCGGGGCGGTGCGCGGCGGAGGGGTCAGCGGCGTCCCCGGCCACAACGCCGCGATGGCGGCGCTGGGCCGGTGACCGGCATCGGCTCCTGACCGCAAGGAGCCCTTACCGGCCGAACACCCCCCGCAGCGCGGCGATCTTGCGCGGCAGGTCGTACTCCGCGCCGCCTTCGTGCCCGTTGTACGGGAACACCTCGATCTGAGCGGGACCGGCGTAGCGGTGGTAGGCGGCGAACACGGTGGACGACGGGCAGATCTTGTCCATCAGCCCCACGGAGAACCATGCCGGTGCGGTTGCCCGCGCCGCGAAGTTGACCCCGTCGAAGTAGGAGAGGGTCTCCATCGCCTCGTCGATGCGGAAGCGGTGCCCGGACAGCCAGCGGGCGATCTCCGCGTACGGGCCCGCGTCCGTGATCTGGGAGGCGCGCCGGTAGTGGCAGAGGAACGGCACATCGGCGACGGCCGCCGCGACGTCGTCGCGCAGCCCCGCCACGGCGAGCGCGAGCCCGCCGCCCTGGCTGCCGCCGAGCACCGCGACGCGTGAGGCGTCCACGGAGGCGTGCGCCTTCGCCGCGTCGACGGCCCGGACCGCGTCCGTGATCAGCCGGCGGTAGTAGTGCCGGTACGGGTCCTCGATGCCGCGGGTCAGGAAGCCGGGGGAGGAGGAGCCGTTCCCTTCGGGGCCGATGTCCACGGTGTCGGCGGTGTTCTTGCCGCCGCCGCCCTGCCCGCGGTTGTCCATCACCAGATGGGCGTGGCCGAGGGCACTCCAGGTCAGCCAGGAGTAGGGGATGCCCCGGCCGCCGTTGTAGCCGATGTACTGCACGACGGCGGGCAGTGGATCCGGGCGGTCCCGGGGGAGCATCAGCCAGGCCTTCACCGGCTGCCCGCCCCAGCCGCGGAACGTCACGTCGAACGCGTCGACGGTGGCGAATCCGGCGTCGTACGGGACGAATGAGGCGTCCAGGCCGTGGCGGGCCGTTTCGGCGAGGGTCTTCTCCCAGAAGGCGTCGAAGTCGGCCGGCTCCTCCGGCTCCGGCCGGTAGTCGCGCAGCCGCTCCAGGGGCATGTCGAACAGCAAGGGTCTAGCTCCTCTTCAGGGTGAGGTTGAGCGTCGCACCGTGGCGTTCAGCCGTGTCAGCGGTGATCCGGATGCCGGCGCCGGCCCGGGTGACGGTGATGCCCGGGTCGGCCGAGACGACGGTCAGATCGCGCCGGGCGAGGTCCAGCACGACGGCGGACCGCAGATGCGTCGGGTCGGACAGGGAGACGGTCACGGTCTTCCCCTCCGGACGTACCAGGACCGACGCCGGCCCGTCCGAGGCGAGTTCCTGCACGCTCCCGGCGGCCCAGAAGTTCGCGGCGAGCAGCCCGTCCGCGCAGCGGCGTACCGCGTGGACGGCGGTGGAGCGGGCGACCAGCTTCACCGGGGGCGCGGACGACCACTGCTCGGTCCGCTCGGCGGAGGCGGCGGGGGCCTGGAGCCAGAAGTAGCCGGCTCCGTCCGGTGCGGTCCCATGGTCCTGCCAGAGCGTCAGGTACGGACGGGTGACGGGGGTGTCCGTCCCGTACTTGAGGTTGATCTCGCGCCAGGTCGCGGTCCGGTCCTCCCGCAGAGCGCGCAGCGTGACGGCCTCGGGGAAGACGTAGCCGCCCGTCCCGGCGAGATGCAGCCACCGCACCTCGTCCAGGGTGGTCGACCATCCGGTGTCCGCGGGGGCGGCCCGCCCGTCGACGAGCAGCGTCGCCGCCGGGTCCCGGAGCTTGCGGTTCTCCACGATCGTCTCGGCCGTACCCGCGTCCGCGGCGATCCCCGAGCCGACGCACGCGATGACGTCGTCCAGGCAGAACCAGCTCTTGAGGCCGTGCAGCGAACTGCCGAACGCCCGCAGCTCCATGCCGTACGCGCCGAGCGTCGTACCTGGAAGCGCGGCGCCACCGGCCCAGTCGGCGGTGCTGGTGGTGCGCTGCCCCGCCGCATCGGCCGGCCGGCCCGCGAGGACGGTGGTGCCGGGCAGCCGCGCGGGGTCGACGGTGGGCCAGTAGTCCTCGCTGTAGTGGCCGAGGTCGTCCGTGTAGAGCAGCACCATGCCGTCGGAGAGGTGCCAGGCGTGCAGGTTCTCGTTCTGGATCGACTCGTAGTTGTAGATCCGCGACGAGTACGCGGAGATGCCCAGCGCGAACGAGGGCCGGTGGTGGGCGGCCTTGTCCATCCGGGGGTGCTGCTTGTGGGCGACCAGCGGACCGCGGGCCGGCACCGTCGAAGCGATGACGTCGCGGGCCGCGACGAGCGAGGCGAGGTCGGTGACGGCGAGGAAGTCCCGGTAGGTGTCCTCGGCGATCCACTGCTTGACCAGGGCGGTGAACCGCTCGGCGGTCGCCCCGGGGAAGCTCGGGATCAGCCGCACCACCGCCTCGATGACCGTCTGCGCCGAGGCGTGGCCCTGCTTGCTGGGCCGGGCGATCTCCCGGCCGCACACCGACGCCATGACGTCGCCGCGCGCCAGCAGCGGGTCGAAGCCCTCGTCGACCCAGAGCCGTACGTTGTCGAGGTCGGGGTCGGTCACCGTCCAGGCGGTGCCCGCGAGCAGGTTGAGGAGGCGGGAGAGGCTGTTCAGCAGTTCCTTGCCGTAGCCGCCGTTGTAGGGGTGTTTGTAGTGCTGGAGGAAGGAACCGTCGGAGTAGAAGCCCTCGCCCGTGCCTTCGGCCGCCGTGCTCGCGTCGTTGAAGGCGAGGACGCTGTTGGCGCCCGAACCCTCGACGTCCGAAAGAGCGTCCCGCACCCGGGCGAGGTCCTCGCCGCTGCCGCGGAGCACCGCGTTCACGGCGACGACGGTGGAGATCCACACCCGGTTGGCGCCGGTCGCGATCTGCCGGTCGGCCCGCCAGAGGTTCGGGTCGGGGGTGTAGCCGCGGACGGCCGCGTTGATCCGGTCGAGCCGCTCCGCGCCGAGAACGTCGTACAGCAGTACGGCGGTGTCGTTGAGCGCGAGTGCGGAGCCGATCTCCCAGTCCCAGTCGTTGTCGAACCGGGTGTGCCCGGGTCCGTACCGGTGCGTCAGCATCCAGTCGACGCCGGCCAGGAGCAGGTCCCGCAGCGCCGGGTCGCCGTACTGGACGGTGCCGGGGACGGCCCACGCCGTCGCGACGGTCGCCAGGCGCTTGAACGAGGTGGTGACGTGGTTGGAGAGCGTGGTGCTGGTCAGGTCGGGGAACAGCCCGTCATCGCGGGACGGGTCCAGGCCCTTCGCGGCGGTCGTCGCGGCCTTGCCGGTCCTGGCCACGGCGGCGGCGATCCGTGCGTCCGTGAGGTCGAGGCCGGGGCCGCCGGTGAGCAGGGTGTGCCACCGGGTGCGCAACGAGGCCGCGTCGTCGACGGTGTCCGCGGCGTGGGCGGTGCCCGGCGGGAGGGTGAGCGGCAGGGCGGCGGCCGCGCCGAGGGCCGCCGCGCCGGCGAGGACGCTGCGGCGGGTGGTGCCTCTGGTGGTGCCTGGGTTCATGATGCGGGACCTCACAGAAGGTGTCGGCGGTCGACGGCCGCGGCGAGCGCCGCGTGGCCGGAAGGACCGGGGTGGAGACCGTCGCCGCTGTCGTACGCGGGCGACATCCGCTCCGGGTGGTCGGGATCGCGCAGGGCCGCGTCGAAGTCGGTGACGGCGTCGAAGACCCGGCCGGTCCGCACGGCGGCGTTGATCCGCTGCCGCACCGTCTCCAGCTCGGGCGTCCAGCGGCTCCAGCCGCCGAACGGGGTGATGGTCGCTCCGACCGCGCGCAGCCCCGCATCGCGGGCGCGCAGCACCAGTTGCCGGTAGCCGGCCAGGACGAGCGCCGGATCGGTCTGGCTCGGCGGCTGCTGGAGATCGTTGACGCCGAGGTGGATCAGCACGGTCCGCAGCCCGGGCAGGGACAGCACGTCGCGGTCGAACCGGGCCTGTCCGCCGGGGCCGAACCGGGCGTCGTCCAGCAGCAGCCGGTTGCCGCTGATCCCGAGGCCGGCGATCGCGGCCCCGGGCAGGCGCCGGGCCAGCTGGTCGGGCCAGCGGAGTCCGGAGTCGTCGGGCGCTCCGACGCCCTCCGCGATGGAGTCGCCCAGCACCGCGACCACCGGCCCGTGCGCGCCGGTCACCTCGACCCCGGTCAGCAGGAACACCGACGTGGTGCGCACCCCGTCGACCTCGTGCGAGGCATGGGTGTTGCGGTGGAAGGACAGCGGCCCGGTGGGACCGGGCAGTTCGGTCCGCACCGTCAGGAGCGCGTGCTCGGCGGCCCGCATTCCCGCGACCGCGTCGCTGGTCAGCGAGGCGCCCGCGGCGAGCCAGGCCCGCCGCTGCCCGCCGAAGGTCACGGGTCTGCCGCCCGCGGTGACCGGACCGATGAGGACCGGCGCCGTTCCGAAGGCGTGCCCGTAGCGCAGCCGGACCTGACCGCCGGCCGACAGCCGTACGTGCGCGGTGACCGTGCCCTGCGTCAGGCCGGTGCTCGCCACCGTGTCGGCGGGCGTCGGCGCCGTCTGCGCGGTCGCCCATGACGTCGTCCAGCGCGAGCGGCGCACGGCGCTGCCCGGCGCCTCCGCGGCCCGCGCGCCCGGAGCCGTCGCCACCACCGCGGCCAGCCCGGCCGCCGCCGTCAGCACCCCGCGTCTCGCGGGTCCCCGGCCGCTCACTGGGGGCACGCCCCGGTGGGGTCGTACGCGCTGCCGTAGGTGCCCACGGCGTCGCCGCCGGTGTTCCCGCTCATCGTGTTCGTGCAGACGGGGCCCTGCGGGGTGCGCATGAACTTGATGCCGCCGCCGGCGTTCGCGGTGATCGTGTTGCCGTAGACGCTGGTGTCGATGCCGTCGGTGGCGGTGTCGCCGCCGAGCCGCACGCCCGCGCCGACGTTGTCGTGGACGGTGTTGTAGCGGAAGATGTTGCCGCTGCCGCGCGCGTCCAGCCCTGCTGAGCTGGAGTCCTTCTGCTGGCTGCAGTCGTTGTACTCGACGTAGTTGTTCGTCGCGTTCTCCTTCACGTCGACGCACTCGTTGCCACGGGTCGCGATGGTGTTGTGGTGGATGCGGTTGTTCCTGCTGATGTCAGGAGCCGCGTCCGGAGCGCCGTTCGCGCCCTGCTGTTCGGGCGCGGTGCCGAGGTAGATGCCCTCGCCGTTCTTGCCGCCGCCGGCGAACTTGAAGTCGGCGACGCCGCAGTCGGTGATCGTGTTGCCGGAGATGTCGGCGCCGGTCACCAGATAGCGCACCCGCAGGCATTCGTCGGCGGCGTTCTTCAGGGTCATCCCGGTGACGCGCAGACCGCCCACACCGTTACCGGGAGTCGTGCTCATGACATATATGAGCTTGAGGCGGTACCCGGACACATCGGTGGACGACCCGTGCAGCCCGTCCACGGTGAAGCCGTTCAGCGTCGTCGAATCGTGCTGCACCTGGATGATCCGCGCGTCGCCCGCCCCCTTCACCACGGCGTTCGACGGGCCGGTGATCGTCACCCCGGCGCGCTTGGTCACGACGTCCTGCCTGTACGTACCGGCGGCGAGGTTCACCACCGCTCCCGTGGGCGCCAGATCGACCGCCTTCTGGATGGTGGCGAGCGGGGCGCCGGCCGACGTGCCGGCGTTGGCGTCGCTCCCGGTCGGCGAGACGTAGTAGGCGGTGTCCGCGGTGGCGGCCACGGAGGGCGGGGGGAAGACGAGCGGGGCGCCGGCGGCGAGCGCGGCGACGAGGATGGTGCGCAGTGCATGGCTCATGGGGTGTGCCTCCTGGAATCGGCGAAGGACAGAGCGAGCAGTACGGGAATGCTCGGACCGAGCAGCAGTGGCCCGAGCGGTACGACGAGGGAGAGCAGCACGGCGGAGACCACCGCGCCGAGCAGCGCGGTGCCCCGGGCGGCCGAACCGAAGCCGAGCGCCAGCGCGCCGCGGGTCCAGCCGCGGACGGTGCCGCCCGGCGCGCGTCCCGCCTCGGCGGCGAGCGCCACGTGATGGATGACGAGGGCGGCCGAGATGCCGGCCTGGGCGGCGAGCAGGACGAAGGTCCACGGCTCCGAACGGCCCAGCAGGTGGACCACGTTGGCGGCCAGCACGCCCGCGGCCGCGGTGGAGACGAGCGAGTGCCGCCACAGCGCCCGCCAGTACCGCGGGAAGGCCCTGAAGGTGTGGACGAAGCAGCGGCTGTCCCCCTCGGCCCGCCACCGCTGGAGCCCGTACGCCATCGCGGCGAGCGCGGGAAGCCAGGTCACGACGCCCAGTGCGAGCACGGCGAACGCGGCCCCGGCGACGGCAGGGTAGGCCACGAACTCCAGTCGCCGCAGCAGTGTCGGCCAGCCGGACGAGAGAGTTGCCCGCATGATCAGCCGACCTTTCCTGTGTACGGTTCCGCCACGTCGAGCAGGACCCGCCCGGCCAGCTCCAGCCGGGTCGCCGCGACGACGCAGGGTTCGCCGCCGTCCGTGAGCAGCACGGCCGCCGCATCGGCGTGGATACCGGTGGTGCGGATCCGCCGGGCGACGGGGGACAGGAGCACGGTCTCCGTCCCGAACCCGACGCCCTGGCCCTCCGCACACGGCACCAGGGAGGCGGCCGCGTCCGTCGCGGGCGTGATCACAGTGAGGAACAGCCCCCCGGGTGACCGGGCCGTGGTCGCGCGCAGCGTGTGCAGGGTGCGGGTGAGGCGCAGTCCCGGCGTGCTGGACGTCGGGTTGGCCTCCACCTCGGTGACCTCCGAGGTGATGCGGCCCTCGGAGGGCGCGAACTGCCGCAGCCGGGCCGAGGCCGTCCCGGAGCGGATCAGCCGGCTTCCGTCCGGCCGCGGCTCGGTCGGCCGGTCCGTCTGGAGCAGGAACGTCCACTCCCGGGCCGTGTCCGCCTCGGCGAGGTCCAGCAGGACCAGCCGCCCCGAGGGCGTGAACACCAGCGTCCGGTCGAGCCGCCGCACCCCCAGCGCGGGGTCGTACATCGCGGCGATCTCCGCCGTGGAGTGCGCCCATCCGCAGTCGTCGGAGACGAGGACATCGCGCTGCCGGGCCTGCCGCTCGAAGGGGATGTCACGGTAGACGTGGTACCGGTCCTCGTCCGCGTACCCCTGTCCGTCCACGAGCAGCAGATTGTGGTGCGCGGCGCGCTTGCGGTTGCTGTAGCCCTCGTCCACGGCGAGGAACGCACCCTGTGACACCAGCACGAACGATCCGGAATCCGGGTGGTGGTGACCCTGGTTGAGGGTGTCCCAGCCCTTCTCCGAGCGGTGCTTCTCAGCGGTCTCCCACGCCCGGTGGCCGCCTCCGGGACTCGCCTTGAACGACACCAGCGTGGCGTCGTCGTCCCAGCCCGTGCGGGCGGCCAGCAGCCCGAGGTCCGGGAAGAACGCCCGCCGCTCGGTCGGCCGGGCGGCCGGGACCGACGGGTCGTACCAGAGGTATTCGAGGGAGGCCTCCGGCAGGATGCCCGGCCGCACCCCGCTCTCCTCCGCCTCCGCCCGCAGCAGTTCGCCCGATGCCAGATCACCCATCCACTGGGCCTCCGGTATCGAATACTGGGCGGCCAGGCGGTAGTAGAGCCCGGCGCTGTGGCCGCTGCGCCGGTCGTGGCAGTCGCCGTGGTCGACGTTGAACGCGAAGCCGGGCGCCGTCTGATGCAGCCGGTAGCGGAACGTCCGGGACATGAATCCGCCCCTGTCCCACCAGTCGACGCCCTCGGCCTCCTTCAGGAGGTCCAGATGGGCGGCGAGGAACGGCACGCCGTAACGCCAGTAGACGACGCCCTCGGCATGAGAACCGTCCTCGGGCATCAGGTCCAGGACGGTCCCGAGATTGTCCTTGGCACGCGCGGTCCACTCCTCCTCGCCCAGCACGTAGCCCGCCGTCGCCAGACCGGCATAACAGATCCAGTTGTGGTTCTGCCAGTACGACGACGACCACCAGCGGCCCTCGCTCGCCACCGCGAACGCGAACATCCGCCGCCCCTGGAGCAGCAGCTTGCGCCGCAGCGGAAGCCGTACCTCATCCGGCAGGTCGTCGCCGGTCCACTGGTACGCCAGGGCCAGGTGGTGCAGCAGCCAGCCGGCGTCCAGGTCGTGGTCCGGCATGTGCGCCCGGCCCCAGTGCGGCAGCCGCACGGCGGCCTCGATCCAGCGCGCGCTCTCCGCCAGATGGGCGGGGTCGCCGCCGACGCGGTGGGCGAGGGCCGGGTTGGAGGCGGCGGGGCCGAGCCAGGTGATGCTGGCCAGGGGGTGCGTACGGGGCGGGGTCAGCCCGCGGTGGCGGGCCGCCTCCTCGTACAGCCGCAGCTCCTGCGCGGGACGCGGGCCGGGCGGCGGGGTCGCGGAGAGCAGCAAGGGTCAGTCCTCCGTCCGGAAACGTGCGGTACTGCCGTCCGCCAGGCGGACCGTCAGCCCCTCACCGTCCAGCCGCACGTCGCTCACGGCGGGCCCGGCCGACGCGGCCTGGTAGACCGAGGCGAACGTGACCGTGCCGGTGTCGGCGGTGAAGTCCACCCGGGTCCGCACGCGTTGCGGATCGTCGGCCGTGCCGGGGCCCGGCCGGCTCACCGGGTGCACCGGCGCGCCGGCCCGGTGGGTGTGCCAGCCGTGCAGCATCTCGTCGCCGTACCAGGTGGTGCGCGCCGCGCCCGCCGCCTGCACCTGTACGTCCAGCGCGGTGCCCGGGCGCAGCTGCGCGGTGATGCGGCGGGGCTCGTCGGCGGTCACGGTCAGCAGGTCCACCAGATAGCCGGCCCCGGCCACGATCCGCCGGACCGCGCGCACGCCCTCGTACGCGGTGGTCACCTCGGCGGTCACGGAACGGTCGTCCGAGCCGAGCAGCGTTCCCGTGCACTCCGCCTGTTCGCGGCCGTCCACCCGGAACGCCGGATGGGCCTCGGTCGAGGCGTACAGATCACGGAACCCGGCGTGGGCGTAGGGAACCTGACCGGGGTCGGGCTGCCACGGCGTGGTGTCGCCGTAGAGATACAGGGACAGCTTGTCCCGGTGGCCGTGCGAACCGCCGTGCGGGCCGAAGTCCAGCAGCGCGTGGATACCCGCGACCCGCAGCACCGCATAGCCCGCCGCGGTGAACAGGGTGAGCGCGCCGGGTGCCGGGCGCTTCGGCAGCGGCGGTCCGGCGAACCAGCCGCCCAGCTCCCGGTCCAGCCCGTCGTCGCCCGTGCTCAGCTCGGCCCGGGCCCGGCCGGCCACCGCGTCCAGCGCGGCCGATGGCGTCAACTGCTGCGCCAACGCCACCAGTTCCAGCCACTCGAGGGCCAGCGGACCACGCAGGTACGGGCCGTCGTGCAGCGCCGGCAGAATGCCACCCGGCGTGGCGATCGCCGCCAGAGCGTCCGTCATCCCCGCCAGCACACCCGCCACATCCGCCGGGATCGCCGCGGGATCGGTGCCCCGTAGCGCCAGCAGCGCCGCCCGCAGCACGAACCCGTGGTAGTAGGTGCTTCCCTCCCACTCCCATCCGTCCTCGGCGACCGCGACCCGCAGATGCGCGTACAGCCCGCTGTCACCCTCCAGCCACTCCTTGCCGCCGCCCCACTCCTGCCCGCGCACCGCCGCGGCTCCCCGCCCGGCGGCGACGCCCGCGGCATTCAGCCACGCGGTGTAGTTCGAGGCCAGCTGCCCCTTGCCGACCAGCACGGCCCGGGCGTCGAGGGCCGCGTGCTCCAGAGCGTCGAGCAGCGGCAGCACCCCGGACAGGTCGTCCGCGCCCTGCTCGGCGAGCGTCAGGACGGCGTGCCCGATGTTCACCGCCCAGATCGCGTCGGTCAGGGCCTGGTGGAAGAGCCGGCCGCGCAGCATCCAGCCCTGTGCCTCGCCGTGCTGCGCGGTGGCCAGCTCCTCGTACAGGGCGGCGTACTCGACGAGCCGCGCCACCGCCTCGCCGCGCTTCCCGCGGTGGGCGAGCACCCGCAGATGCCGCGCCCACGCCTGGTGCGACAGCACCAGCCAGGCCCCGCGCACCGCCTCGTCGTCCACCCTGCAGCCGTACGCGCACCGCGCACCGCCCTCGGGGAACACCCCGGCGAGCAGGTCGCCGTGGTCCAGCTCCACCCCGTGTGCCGGGCAGACGTACGCGTGCCACCAGCCGCCGCGCTCCCGCGCGATCCGCCTCAACGCGGCCATACGCCACCGTCGATGTCCACCGTGGTCGCGGTCAGGAAGCCGGACGACGGCGACGCCAGATGGACGACGGCCGCGGCGACGTCCTCCGGCGTGCCGGCCCGGCCCACCGGGATGCCCGCCTCCATCGCCTGCTGCGCCTCCGGCGCGGTGAAGGTGTCGTGGAAGGCGGTGCCCTTGATGAAGCCGGGGGCGACCGTGTTCACCGTGATCCCGCTGCCGCCGAGCTCCTTGGCCAGGCCCTTGGTGAACCCGCGGATCCCGGCCTTGGCGGCCGCGTAGGCGACCGACCCGGGGCCGCCGCCGTTGTGCGCGGCCAGCGACGACATGGTGATGACGCGCCCTGCGGGCGATGCCTTCAGCTGCGGCAGCGCCGCCCGTACCGTACGGAACGTCGAGGTCAGATTGGTGTCGATGACCCGGTCGAAGTGCTCGTCGGACATCTCGGCGATCGTCGTCCGCCCGATCAGATGACCGGCGTTGCAGACCAGGACGTCCAGCCCGCCGAGGAATCCCGTGGCCTCCTCGACGAAGCGGTCCACCTCGGCCGTCACCGTCACATCGGCCTGGAAGGCCTTGGCGCGGCGGCCCAGCGCCTCGATCGCCGAGACCGTCTTCGCGGCCTCGTCGGCGGAGGAGTGGTAGTGGACGGCGACATCGGCGCCGGCCTCGGCCAGGGCGAGGGCGATGGCGCGGCCGATGCCGTGGCCCGCCCCGGTCACCAGTGCGCGGGAACCTTGGAGATCAGCAGACATAAGGGGTAGCCCTTTCAGTAACCGGCCGTTGAGGACCGGGACCGGTCACTTGAGACCGGCGGTGGCGAAGCCCTGCACGAAGTAGCGCTGGCCGATCAGGAAGAGCACGACCATGGGCAGGGTGGCGAGCGTGGTGCCCGCCATCAGGAAGTGCCACTGGGGGCCGTTCTCCGTCTTGAAGACCGAGAGCCCCACCTGGATGACCCGCAGACTGTCCGTCCGGGTCACCAGCAGCGGCCACAGGAAGTTGTTCCAGGACGACTCGAAGGTCAGCAGCGCCACCGTGATGAGCGCGGGTTTGACCTGCGGCGTCATGATCCGGGCGTAGATCCGGAATTCGCCCAGGCCGTCCAGCCGGGCCGCCTCCTCCAGCTCCACCGGAAGATCCAGGTAGAACTGGCGGAAGAGGAAGACGGCGAACGGGGTGACCGCACCGGGCACGATCAGCGCCCACCAGGTGTCCAGCCAGCCGCTTCCGCCCTGGCCGAACAGGTCGTTGCCGCCGGCCAGCGGCATGAAGCGGACGATCAGGAACTCGGGCAGCACCTTGGTGTACGTGGGAATCATCAGGGCCGCGATGAAGAGGTAGAAGATGACCTCGCTGCCCCGGAACCTGATCCGGGCCAGTGCGTACCCGGCCATCGAGGCGATCAGCAGATTGAGCACGGTGTGGCTGGACGCGATGATGAAGCTGTTGCGGGCGTACGTGGCGAAGGGCGCGGCCTTCAGCGCCTCGGCGTAGTTGCCGAAGTCCCAGTGCTCCGGCAGCAGTCCGGTGTCCTGCGACGCGATCTCCACCGGTGTCTTGAGCGAGGTCAGCACCATCCAGATGAACGGCACCACCATCAGCAGGGAGACGACGGACAGCGTCGCGTAGAGCGCGATCCGGCCGACGGAGAGCGGCTTTTGCCGCGCCGCGGGGCGGGGGGTGCGTGCGACTCCGGGCTTGTGCAGCTCAGTTGTGGCCACGGGTGCCTCCCATGATCCGCCGGTTGACCAGGGTGAAGCCCATCAGCAGGACGAACAGCACCAGCGACTGCGCGCAGGCGTAGCCGACGCGGAACTCCCGGAACGCGGACTTGTAGATCTCATACGTCATCATCGTGGTGCTGTTGGCCGGCCCGCCCTCGGTGAGGATGTAGACCTGGTCGAACGACTGGAACGCGCTGATCATCGAGGTGATGAGCACGAAGAACGTCGCGGGCTTCAGCAGCGGCAGCGTGATCGAGAAGAACTGCCGCACCTTGGACGCGCCGTCCACCGACGCCGCCTCGTACAGCTCCTTGGGCAGGGACTGGAGCGCGGCCAGGTAGATGAGCATCTTCATGCCGATGCCCTGCCAGACCCCGACCAGGATCACCGAGGGCAGCGCCCAGGTGGTCGACGAGAGCCAGGCCGGACCGTCGATCCCGACGAACGAGAGCAGGGCGTTGAACAGTCCGTTGCCCGGGTTGTAGATCCACAGCCAGACCAGGGCGATCGCCACCGTCGCGGTGACCTGCGGCAGGAAGATCGCGGTGCGGAAGATGCCGCGCGCCTTCAGACCCGTGTGCAGGGCGAGTGCCAGGAGCAGACCCAGCATCATGCCGAACGGCACGGTGAAGAACGTGTAGACGACGGTGTTGACGATGGACTTGCGGAACACCGCGTCGTCCAGCATCTCCTTGAAGTTGTCCAGCCCCACGAACTGCGGCGGCGTCAGCACGTCGTACTTCGTGAAGGCCAGGACCACCGAGGCGACGACCGGCAGGCCGATCCAGAGGGCGGCGTGCAGCAGGGCGGGCGCCACCATCAGCATGCCGGCCCGCTGCCTGCGGCGCCCGGGGCCCGTCGGGGTCCTGCCTGCCCGCTGCTTCGCCGGCCGGGTGTTCTCGGGCGGGGAGGGCGGCCTCGCGGGCCGTGCCTTCAGTACGGATGTTGCTCCCACAGCGACGCCTCACATCCGGCCGATGGCGGCCTCGGCGAGACGGCCGAGTTCCGCGATGGCGTCCTTCGCGGACTGACCGCCGACGATCGCCGGCTCCAGCGTCGGCTTGATCTTCTCGCGGATCTCCATCCAGGCGGCGGTGCCGCCCTCCGAATGGGCCGCACCCATGTTCCGAAGCGAGAGATCGACGAACTTGTTCTCCTTCACGTAGCCGGACTCGTTGAGGTCCTTGAGGCCCGGCACGGAGCCACGCTGTTTCGCCGCGCCCAGGATGGACTCGGGGGTGGCGAGGTACTCGACCAGGGCCCGGGCCGCCGCGGGGTGCTTGGAGCTCGCCGACTGGGTGACCAGCGTGCCGCCCTGGAGCATCGCCGGCTTGCGGTTGGCCAGCACGAACGCGCCGAGCGTGTCGTCCTTCAGCAGCTCCGGGTTCTGGGCGCGGACCTGCTCCCACAGGGCGCTGGTCGTCATCATCATGGACGCCTTGCCGGTCTGGACGTTCGAGGGTGCGCCGGCAGCCGTCTTCTTCGTGTAGTCGGCGGAGCCGTCCGCCGTCAGGTCCTTGAAGAACTGCAGCGCCTCGACTCCCCGGCTGTCGGTGAACAGCACCTTCTTGCCGTCGGCGCTGAACAGCTGACCGCCGTTGGCGAACAGGAAGGTCTCCCAGCACTGGCGCAGATCGATGGAGAACGGGTCGAAACCGATCCGGCCGTTCCTCGTCAGCTGCTTGGCCACGGCCCGCAGCTCCGCCCAGTCCGCCGGGGTCTTCTTGATGCCGGCCTCGGCGAAGTGGTCCTTGCGGTAGACGACGATGCGGGTGTCGAGGACCACCGGGAGCGCGTACAGCCTGCCGTCGTAGCGCGACGGCTCCAGCACCCGCTTCTCGTAGTCGTGCGCGGTGGCGAACTTCTCCGGCAGCTCGGCGATCGCCTTCTTGGCGGCGAACGGCGGGATCCAGCCGACGCCCATCATCATCACGTCGGGCAGCAGCCCGCCGGCCAGGCCCGTGGTGATCTTCTCGTTGAGCTGCGCGTACGTGGTGTAGTCCACGTTCACCTTGACGTCCGGATGCTTCTTCCGGAAGCCGCCGATGATCTCCTTCTCCAGCAGCGTCTTGCCGTTGGCGCCTTCGAAGATGGGGGTGAGCAGCGTGATCTCGCCCTCGGCGGGACCGTCGGCGGAGCCGGCCGTCGCGGAGCCGGTGCCGCAGCCCGAGAGGGCGGCCGCAGCCGTCCCGGCGCCGATCGCGGCGAGCAGCGTCCGTCGTGTGAGTTCCATTGGGCACCCCTTTTGAGGTGGAGGCAGTGGATCGATCCAGCGATGGCAACCCGGCCATGGCTGGGAAGCGCTGGTAAATCGATGCACTGAGACTAGGAATGCCCTGAGAGGCGCGTCAACAGCTGATGCACAACAATTTTCGGGAAAGTTAACGGGTGTACCGGTGAAGAGAGTTCAGTAAATCGGTACACTAGTGTGGCTGAACACGTTCCGAACCGGAGGTGGCATGAGCGGGGTAACGATCCATCAGGTCGCGGAGGCAGCGGGTGTCTCCGCCAGCACCGTGTCGAACGTCCTCAACGGACGTACGGACCGTATGCAGGCGGCGACCCTGGCCCGCGTGGAGCAGGTGATCGAGCAGCTCAGCTACCGGCCCAACCGTGCGGCCCGCATGCTGCGCACCGGCCGGATCAAGGTCATCGGCCTGATCGTGCCGTCCGTCGCCAACCCCTTCTGGGGTGCGCTCGCCCGGGAGCTGGAGGCCATCGCGCTGGCCGAGGGGTATCACGTACTGCTCTGCAACAGCGAGCGCGATCCGGCCCGTGAGCTCAAGTACGGCGAGGAGTTGCTGGCCGACGGAGTGAGCGGAGTGGTGCTCTGCTCCTCGCTGCCCTCGCTCGACCATGTGGCGCCGCTGCTCGGGCGGGGTCTGAAGATGGTCGCCTTCGACCGCACCGCCCAGGCCGGAGACCCGCCGTCGCTCGCCTCGATCAGCGTCGACAACGCGATGGGGGCGGAGCTCGCCACGCGTCATCTGCTCGAACTGGGCCACCGGCGGCTGGCGTTCGTCTCCGGATCGGTCAACAGCGTCAACCGCCGCGAACGGCTGCGCGGCTTCCGCGCCGCCCTGGAGTCGGCGGGCCTCGACCCCGCCGACGCGATCGTGTGGCCCGGCGCCGAGACCACCGAGTTCGGCGACAAGGACGCCGCCGAACTGGGGCGCAAGGCCGCCCGGGAACTGCTCTGCGGCCCTCGTCCGCCCACCGCGTTCGTCGCCATCAACGACATGTGCGCCATCGGGATCTGCCGGGGCGCGAAGGACGCCGGGCGCAGCGCCGGACAGGACGTCTCCGTGGTCGGGTTCGACGACATCCTGCTCGCCGACCTCTTCGAACCGCCGCTGACCACCGTCCGCCAGCCGCTGCCGGAGATGGCCGCCGAGACGTTCCAGCAGCTCCGTGCCCGTATCGACTCGGCGCCCGTCGCCGGGCGTTCGCTCCTGATCAGGCCGAGACTGGTGGTCCGCGAGTCGACGGCGCCCGCGCCCGTCGGGGCGGCGGCGCCGGCCGATGCGCGTGCGCTGCTGTGAGGCACCGGTTCGTGCCGCGCCGGCCGGCGCGAGGACGACGTGAGGGCACCGTCCGGGAGACGATGCCCTCACGCCGATGACCGGCGCCCTGTGCGCGCGGGGTCAGGAAGCGGTGCAGGCGCCGATGCCGGGCGCCGAGGTGTTGCCGTTCGTCATGACGGTGAACCCGAAGGACGTCGAGGCGCCGGCGGCCAGAGTGCCGTTGCCGTTGGGCTTCATCGTCATCACGTTGCCGCTGCCGTCCCAGGACGGGGTGCCGTTCCAGGTGGAGACGACCTTCTGCGGTGACGTCACCGTGACCGTCGCGCTCCAGGTGCTGATCGCCGAACTGCCGGCCGTGATGGTGACCTGCCCGTTGAAGCGGTCGCCCCAGGTGCTGGTCTTGGTGTACGTGGCCGTGCACGCGCCACCCGTGCCGCCGTCACCGCCACCGCCGCTGGTTCCGCCCAGTGCGGCGAGCACGGCGGTGTAGGCGGGCTTCTTGCCGTAGTTGTCGTCGAACAGCAGCGGGGTGCCGCTGCTGCGCCACGAGTACTTGTCCGGGATGCCCCATACGGTGATGCCGTTGCAGCGCGTCACGGCCAGGCAGGCGTTCACGACCTTCGTGTAGCTCGCGGCCTGCGCCGATCCCGAGCCCTCGATGTCGAGCTCGGTGACCTGCACGTCGACCCCGAGGTCGGCGAAGCGCTGCAGGTTGGCCTGGTAGTCCGAGGGGACGGGCGAGTTGCTGTTGAAGTGCGACTGGAAGCCGACGCAGTCGATCGGTACGCCGCGCTGCTTGAAGTCCTTCACCATGGCGTAGACCGCGTTGCTCTTCGCGTTCTGGCCGTCGGTGTTGTAGTCGTTGTAACAGAGCTTGGCCCCGGAGTCGGCGGCCCGTGCGGTGCGGAAGGCCTCCTCGATGAAGCCGTTGCCCAGCTTGTCCTGGAAGGGAGAGCTGCGCCTGGCGCCGCTGCTGCCGTCCTGGAAGGCCTCGTTGACGACGTCCCAGGCGTAGATCTTGCCCTTGTAGTGGGCCATCACCTGGTTGATGTGGTTGTTCATCGCCGAGCGCAGGTCGGTGGCGCCGAGGCCGCTGACCCATCCGGGCAGCTGGGAGTGCCACACGAGGGTGTGGCCGCGCAGCTTCATGCCCTTGCCCTGGGCATGGCTGACGATCTGGTCCGCGGAGCCGAAGCTGAAGCTGCCCCGGGAGGGCTCGACGGCATCCCACTTCATCTCGTTCTCCGGGGTCACCATGTTGAACTCGGTGTCCAGAGTGGAGGCGTAGGCGGATTCGCCCAGGTGACTGGCGGCGACAGCGGTGCCGAAGTAGCGTCCCTTGGCGGCGGCGGACGCCCCGAGCGTCGTCGCGGCCTCGGCGGTGCCGGCGAGCGAGAGGACCCCCGCCGCGGTCAGCAGGCCGGCCGTGGCGAGCACGCCTGCCCTTCGTGCCAGCGAGCGCGGCCGCGGTCGTGCGGCCATGCCGTGCGCGGAATTGACGTTCACTTTCCAACACCTTCTTCGGGTCGCCGGGCGGCATGAGGCGGGCCGCCCGGACGGGTGGGGGTCTGTGTGCGCAGTGCGGTACGCCCGCCACGGCGACCGCCGGTCAAAGGCGGTTCCGTGGCGAGGAGTTGATCGGTGTCGCAGGGAGCGAGGGAGAGTATGCGCGCGCCTGGGCGGCTCGTCAACGCTGCATTTCCGAAATATTTCGACGGTGTTAACTCGTCAGGTGTGGCGTGCTATGCCTCTGGCCTGCTCTTTTATCCTCCATCTCCCACTTGTCGAGCTGACGGATGGGGCGCATGGGCACATTCGCCCCCGAGAGTTACGAAAGGCATCCGAATGTTTGGGGGTTGGCACCCGGGACGAGGGCGCGGTTTGCCGAGTCGGTGAGCCGTCGGTCCTTCTTTGACCTGGGGATTTCCCGTGCGCCCGCGAGAATTGCCTGGTAACTGATTCGAAAGTCACCCGCCGTTGGGGCGAAATATTTCGGCAGGAAAATAATCTTGCGTAGGGGAGTGGAGAATTCCGCGTTTCCGCGTCCATGATCGGTGGACCCGCAACCGGTCGACGAGCCGGCTGCACCGGCGGGAGGGACCCATGTCGACACGGTGGAGTCTGACGATCGACTGCGCGGACCCCGCGCGGCTCGCGGAGTTCTGGGCGCTCGCCCTGGGCTACGCGCGGAAGCCGCCGCCCAAGGGCTTCGGCAACTGGGAGGAGTGGTTCGCGCACTACGACGTCCCGGAGGAGGAATGGGACGACGGCGCCTACCTGACGGATCCGGACGGCGAAGGGCCTGCCCTGTCGTTCATGAAGGTGCCCGAGCCGAAGGCGGGGAAGAACCGGCTCCACCTGGACGTACAGGCCGGCGGTGGCCGCGAGGTGCAGTGGGAGGTGCGGTGGCCGCGCGTGCGGGAGGCGCTCGGGCGGCTGACCGACGCGGGCGCGAGGGTTGTTCACGAGTACGAGGCCCAGGGCAGGCCGGATCACTACATGATGGCGGACCCTGAGGGGAACGAGTTCTGCCTGCTGTGAAGGCCCCGGCCACTCGCTCGCCGCATGACCCCCGGGGAGTCTGCGGGTGGGCCGTTACGGGGCCACCGGCCGGGCATCGTCGGGGGGCCTGCGGG
Source organism: Streptomyces sp. A0642 (assembly GCF_004795105.1). Classification (GTDB taxonomy): domain Bacteria; phylum Actinomycetota; class Actinomycetes; order Streptomycetales; family Streptomycetaceae; genus Streptomyces. The sequence goes on from NZ_SSBL01000006.1 coordinate 71,507, forward strand.
CGGACGCTGACCGGACCGCCTGCCGGCACTGCCGCGGGTCCGCGGGCGGACCTGACCGGATCCCCGGCCGGCGCCGGCCCGCCGGGGCCGGGGCGGTCCGGGCCGCCCGCGCCCCGTCGGGCGGCGTCGTCAGTCCGCCGAAGCGGTCCAGCCGTTCGCCTCGATGCGACGGGCGTCGGCCGGTCTGCCCTCGTCGAAGACCGTACGCCCGCCGTCCTCGACCCGGATCGCGTCCACGTACACCCCGCGGCCGACGTACAACTGGTCCGTGGCGTACCGCCAGCGCAGCACCAACTCCGCGCCGCGCCACGGAGCGAGGTCCGCTTCGAGCCGGTGCCAGACCCGGCCGGACCAGCCGGAGACCTTGCCCGCCGGATGGGGTTCGGGCTGCTCGGGCCCCTTCTGCGCGGCCGGAGCGGTGCTGAAGGGGACCGGTTGCCAGGTGGTCCCCGCGTCCGCCGACGCCTCCAGGAAGAGGAAGTCGGAACCGGGCTCGGTGTCCCACCACAGCGCGCAGGTCAGCTCGGCCCGCGAGGAGGTGACGGCGACCGGCGGGAGCGCCAGGGTCGCCGACGAGGCGCTCGCCATGCCGGAGTACCAGGCCGTACGGCTCCGGGCGGGGCGGACCGCGACCGCCCGGGCCATCTGGTTGGCGGTGGCGACGCGCGGCGCGCTGCCGGAGCGCCAGGTGCGCACCGGGTGGACCGAGTTGCCCAGCACGATCAGGAACGAGTCCGTCGTCGGGTCGAGGACCAGGCTGGTGCCCGTGAAGCCGGTGTGGCCCGCCGTGCGCGGGGTGGCCATCGCCCCCATGTACCAGTGCTGGTAGAGCTCGAAGCCGAGGCCGTGCTCGTCACCGGGGAACGCGGTGTTGAAGTCCGTGAACAGCAGGTCCACCGAGGCGGCTGACAGGATCCGCGCGCGGCCGTAGACCCCGCCGTTGAGCAGGGTGCGGGCGAGGATCGCCAGGTCCCAGGCGCAGGAGAAGACCCCGGCGTGGCCCGCGACACCGTCCAGGCTGTACGCGTTCTCGTCGTGCACCTCGCCCCAGACCAGTCCCCGCTCCAGCCCGGACCAGGGAAGCCGGGCGTCCTCGGTCGCCGCGATCTTCGGCTTCCAGGAGGCCGGCGGGTTGTAACGCGTGCGGTGCATCCCGAGCGGAGCAGTGATCTGTTCGCGGAGCAGCACGTCCTCGGTGCGGCCGGTGATCTTCTCCAGTACCAGCTGGAGCGAGATCAGATTGAGGTCGGAATAGAGATACGCCGTTCCGGGCGGGGTGGCCGGCGCCTCCTTCCAGAGCAGTTCCAGCTTCCCCTCCCGGGTCGGCGCCTTGTAGAGCGGGATCCAGGCGCGGAAGCCCGAGGTGTGCGTGAGCAGCTGACGGATCGTGATGGCCTGCTTGCCGCCGCCGGCGAAGTCGGGCAGATACGAGGCGACCGTCGCCTCCAGCTCCAGCGCGCCGCGCTCGATCTGCTGCACGGCCAGGATCGAGGTGAACAGTTTGGAGACCGACGCCAGGTCGAAGACCGTGTCCTCGGCCATGGGGATCTGCTGGTCCGCAGGGAACTCCACACCGGTGTCGGTCTTCTCGTCGTACGCGGCATAGCGCACCGCCTTGCCGATCGGCCGGTGCAGCGCCACCGTGCCGCCCCGCCCCGCGAGCAGCACGGCGCCCGCGTACCACGGATGTTTCGGAGACGCGGCGAGGTATTTCTCCGCCTCGGTGACGAGCCGGTCCAGCGGTTCCTGCAACAGCCCCGCTCGCGCGGCCGAACCGCGCCGCAGCGTCGGCCTGTTGCGACCCGCCGGCGTCCCCGCCGCGGTGCCTGTACCCATGTCCGACGACCCCGCCCCCGACTCCGTGGCAGACGCCGTCGCCGCGAACGGAATGGGCGCCAGGGCGAGTGCTCCGCCCAGGGCAAGCATCCCACCGCCCAGCCTCCGCCGGCTGATGCCCCCGCCCGCCGTGTCCTCGGTCATCCGGAACCCCTTCCCCATGCCTGAAAGTAACTTTCGAAATGTCTTCCGAGTGTGAAACTTCCTGCCGGAACAGCAGGGTACTGTCACCCTCCGCCGACTCGTAGGCCCCCGGAGTCACAAAGAATCTGACACTGCATCAGGAAATCTCTTCCCTCGGTTGTCGGACTGCGGCATCCTGCCGCCCATGGAGACGGAGCTGAGTCAAAAACTGGGGATCGAGCACGCCATCTTCGGCTTCACGCCCTTCCCGGCGGTGGCCGCGGCCATCACCAGGGCCGGTGGATTCGGCGTACTCGGCGCGGTCCGCTACACCGCCCCCGACGACCTCGCACGCGACCTCGACTGGATGCAGGCACACACGGACGGCAAGCCCTACGGCCTCGACGTCGTCATGCCCGCCAAGAAGGTGGAGGGGGTGAGCGAGGCCGAAGTGGAGGCGATGATCCCGCCCGGGCACCGGCAGTTCGTCCAGGAGACCCTGGCCAAGCACGGTGTGCCCGAACTGGACGAGGGCGAGGCGTCGGGCTGGCGCATCACGGGCTGGATGGAGGAAGTCGCCCGCAATCAGCTCGACGTGGCGTTCGACTACCCGATCAAGCTCCTCGCCAACGCGCTGGGCTCACCGCCCGCCGACGTCGTCGCCCGCGCCCACGACAGGGGCGTTCTCGTCGCCGCGCTGGCGGGAAGCGCCAGGCACGCCCGCCACCACGCGCAGGCGGGCATCGACGTCGTCGTCGCCCAGGGTTACGAGGCGGGCGGCCACACGGGCGAGATCGCCTCCATGGTCCTCGTCCCGGACGTGGTGGACGCCGTGGGCCCGCTCCCGGTCCTCGCCGCGGGCGGCATCGGCAGCGGCGAACAGGTCGCCGCCGGACTCGCGCTGGGCGCCCAGGGAGTCTGGCTCGGCTCCCTCTGGCTCACCACCGAGGAGGCCGACATGCATTCCCGGGCCTTGACGGCCAAGCTCCTCGCCGCGGGCTCGGGCGACACCGTCCGCTCGCGCGCCCTCACCGGCAAGCCCGCACGTCAGCTGCGTACCGAATGGACCGACGCGTGGGACGACCCGTCGGGGCCCGGCACCCTGCCCATGCCGCTCCAGGGTCTCCTGGTCGCCGAAGCCGTGTCCCGTATCCAGAAGTACGAGACGGGCGCCCTGCTCGGCACGCCCGTCGGCCAGATCGTCGGGCGGATGAACGCCGAACGCAGCGTGCAGGCCGTCTTCGACGACCTGACCAGCGGCTTCGAACGAGCCGTCGACCGGATCAACCGCATCGCCGGACGGAGCGCCTCATGAACCAGCCGCCCAACGGCTTCTGGGCCCAGGCCACCGCCGACCCCGACCGCACGGTCCTGGTCGCCCCCGACGGAGGGACATGGACGGCGGGACGGCTCCACGCCGAGGCCAACCGCATGGTGCACGGGCTGCGGGCGGCCGGCCTCGAGGAGGGCGACGCCTTCGCGGTCGTCCTGCCCAACGGCGTCGAGTTCCTCACCGCGTACCTCGCCGCCTCGCAGGCCGGCTTCTACCTCGTTCCGGTCAACCACCATCTCGTCGGGCCGGAGATCGCCTGGATCGTCTCCGACTCGGGCGCCAAGGTGCTCATCGCCCACGAACGCTTCACCGAGGCCGCGACCGCGGCCGCCGACGAGGCGGAACTGCCCGCGAGCCACCGCTACGGAGTCGGCGCGGTCGAGGGCTTCCGCCCGTACGCCGAACTGCTGGAGAACCGTCCGGTGTCGCCCCCGGAGGGCCGCACGCTCGGCTGGGTCATGAACTACACCTCCGGCACCACCGGCCGCCCGCGCGGCATCCGCCGGCCGCTGCCCGGAAAGCTCCCCGAGGAGAGCTACCTGGGCGGCTTCCTCGGCATCTTCGGCATCAAGCCGTTCGACGGCAACGTCCACCTGGTCTGCTCACCGCTCTACCACACCGCCGTGCTGCAGTTCGCGGGCGCCGCCCTGCACATCGGCCACCCCCTCGTCGTGATGGACAAGTGGTCGCCCGAGGAGATGCTGCGGGCGATGGACACCCACCGCTGCACGCACACGCACATGGTCCCCACCCAGTTCCACCGCCTCCTCGCGCTCCCGGAGGAGGTCCGGCGGCGGTACGACGTCTCGGCGATGCGGCACGCGATCCACGGCGCCGCGCCCTGCCCCGAGCACGTGAAAAGGGCCATGATCGACTGGTGGGGCCGGTGCGTCGAGGAGTACTACGCGGCCAGCGAGGGAGGCGGCGCCTTCGCCACCGCCGACGACTGGCTGAAGAAGCCCGGCACCGTCGGCCGGGCCTGGCCGATCAGTGAACTCGCGGTCTTCGACGACGACGGACACCGGCTCGGCCCGGGCGAACTCGGCACCGTCTACATGAAGATGAGCACCGGCGGCTTCAGTTACCACAAGGACGAGGGCAAGACACGGAAGAACCGCATCGGGGACTTCTTCACCGTCGGTGACCTCGGCGTCCTGGACGAGGACGGCTACCTCTTCCTCCGCGACCGCAAGATCGACATGATCATCTCCGGCGGTGTGAACATCTACCCGGCCGAGATCGAGAGCGTCCTGCTCAGCCACCCCGCCGTCGCCGACGCCGCCGTCTTCGGCATTCCGCACGCCGACTGGGGCGAAGAGGTCAGAGCCGTCGTCGAGGCCGCCGAGGGCTATGAGGCGGGTGAGGAACTCGCCGCCGGGATCCTCGGCCACTGCGAGGGGCTGCTCGCCGGGTACAAGCGCCCCAAGACGCTCGGCTTCATCACGACGATGCCCCGCGACCCCAACGGCAAGCTCTACAAACGGCGGCTGCGCGAACCGTACTGGGAAGGGCACGGCTGAGTCCGGCCACGGGCCCGGGGAGCCGGCCGGCCCCGGCGGCGCGATCAGCCCCTGGACCACGGCGGTCCAGGGGCTGATCGCGCGCCGGCCCGGACTACCGGTGCTCGCGCACCCGCACCACCTTCAGCGCGGGCGAACGCGCGATGTCCTTCTCGCAGAACCGCGACGTCACCCAGCGCTCACCCGAGTACAGCTCGGTCTGGTCGCTGTAGTGGGGCGACGCCGGATTCGAGGACTGCGCGTACGTGAGCAGCGTGCGCGCCACCGGACAGGGCCCGCCGTCCCAGCCGACCGCCTGGATGAAGCTGGAGCCGGTCGAGACGTCCGTGTACCCGCCCGCGGCCGCGTCCCACACGCCTTCGGTCTTGTTCCAGATGCCCAGCGACTCGGTGCCGCCGCCCACCGGGATACGCCGCTCACCCCGCAGCACCGACTGGTGCTCGCCCAGCGGCGCGTCCAGGGCGATGCCCAGGCCCCTCAGCTCCGCCACCGCGTCGGCGAGAGCGGTCAGGACCCGCGGAGCCGAGGTGTTCAGGGTGTTCGGCGTGCCGACCGGGTCGGCGGGGGAGAAGGGGACCTTCCACAGCTCGGCCGCCGGAACCGCCACGGCCCTGCGCCAGAACCGGTCGAAGAGCAGCGCGCCCCGGCTCCCCGTGTCGACCGTCCGGTCCCAGTCGCTCAGCACCGGGCAGGCCGCCGAGACGTCGACCGGTGCGCCCGTGCTCCCGGTGGCCGTGCCGCCGGGCAGCGCCGCGCAGGCGCGGGCCAGATCGGCTGCGGCCAGGCCGCCGGCCGGCGCCCGGTTCGCGAACTGCTGGCGCTGGAGGCCGGCGACGGTCAGCCGGCCCTCCGCCGCCATCGCGGACACGTCCTCGACAGCGCCCCGGGTCCGCAGCGAGCGCGGTGTGCCGATGGTGCCGAAGACACGCTCGTAGCCGGACAACGGGGCGTCGGCGTTGGCCAGCCAGGCGCTGTCGTTGGAGTTCTCGACGTACGGCGCGTTCTCCACGGTCGGCATCCGGCCCGGGCCGAAGATCCCGGGCTGCACCGCGTCCGGGTCCGAGCCCGGCGCGCAGTCGCTCCGCGAGCCGTCCAGCACCGCGAGCCCCGACGTCGGGTACGTGGCCCGGCCCAGCGGGGTCGAGCAGCGCTCGGCGAGCTCGTCCGTGATCCTCGGCAGCACCTGCGACTGCGAGAAGAGGGTGTGCCCCGAGGAGTCGGCCGCGATCGTGTTGACCCACGGCAGCCCTTGTGTACGGCGCAGCGCCTCCTTGATCCCGGCCGTGCTGCGGGCCTTGCTGAACCCGAGCGCGGTGTCCCCCGAGCGCAGGTTCACCGCGTTGGGGTCGCCCAGCGCGTACGCGGCCGTGCGCGTCCACGGCAGCGGCAGGCCCGCGCCCAGCGAGGTGACGACGGGGCCGTAGCGGGTCCACCACTGCGTACGTGTCACCTCCCGGCCGTCCTCGACCGCCACGGTGACCGCGCGCTTCGTCATCCGCTGCGGCGCCCCGTCCACCAGGTACACGGTCGGATCGGCCGGATCGAGGGTCAGCTGGTGCAGGTTGAGGGTGACGCCCGTGGCCACCGTGTGGCTCCAGGCGACGTGCGCGTTGTGCCCGATCGACATGGTCGCGGAGCCCAGCAGCGAACCGCCCGCCACGTTCAGCTCACCGGGGATCGTCTGCTGGGACTGCCAGAACCGCCGGCCGCCCTGCCACGGATAGTGCGGGTTGCCGAGCAGCAGCCCCCGTCCGTTCGCCGTCGTACTGCCGCGGAAGGCCACGGCGTTGGACCCCATGTCCGCGTTCTGCGTCGACAGCAGCCGCGCCGCCGCGTCCGCCGCGTCGGCGGGCGACGGTGAAGCGGGCGGGGGAGCTGCCGCCGGCGTGGCGGCGGGCGGCTGTGCGGCCGTGATGCCGTCGATGCCGCGTCCCTGGCCGCCGAGCACGGAGAGCGCGAAGGCGCGCTCCGCGACGTCGAGGGCGGTCACCGGACGCACCCAGCGGGCACCCCGGCAGGCCGGGTCGGTGATGCGGTTCTGCGCCAGCCAGGCGTTGTAGCCGGCCGCCCAGCCGCGCTGGAGGTCCTTCGTCGCCCGGCTCGGCCCGGCCGGGACGGGCGCCTCCAGCAGCTTCTCCACGGTCCGGGTGTCGCGCACACCGCGGAAGTACAGGTCGCTGGACAGGTTCTTCGTCGCCGAGGACAGCGAGCCGTCCGGCGCCGCGTCGGGGCCGAAGTACCGCGACCGCTCCCCGCGCAGCGTGACGAAGCCGTCGGCGAGCGTGCACACCTGGTCGGCGGCCTGCGCCCAGCCGTTGCCGAAGCCCAGATTCGCGTAGTCCCTGGCCACGATGTGCGGTATGCCGTACTCCGTGTAGCGGATCACGGCCGAGAGTCCGCCGGCTGACGGATGGTGGGCAGGGGCGGTGTGCGCCGAGGCCGGCGGCAGTGACGCCGACACGGTGAACAGCGCGAGACCGGATACGGCGAGGATCATCAGACGGTTCCGGAGAGGCAACGGTCCTCCCAACTCTGCGGGTACGAGCGACGGTTACTCGGGAGTTCGAGATGTCGTGGGCCACTCAGCCAGCACTCCCGTACGTCTGTCAACATCCCGGGCGGTATCCAGACCCTTGACCGCCGGACCCGCGCCGCACAGGATCACGCCATGACCGGTGTACGCAGCAGCACAGTCGACGGCGTCCTGACCCGCAGCGCGCGGCGCGCTCCCGAGCGCACGGCCCTGCGGTACGCCGACCGGACCTGGACCTACCGCGGTCTCGACGAGGCGGTCAGCACCGCGGCCGCCGTCCTCATGGACGGGCACGGACTGCGCCCGGGGGACCGGGTCGCCTCGTACGCCCACAACTCCGACGCGTACCTGATCACGTACCTCGCCTGCGCCCGGGCCGGACTCGTGCATGTGCCGGTCAACCAGAACCTCACAGGCGAGGACCTCGCGTACATCCTGAACCAGTCGGGCAGTTCCCTCGTCCTGACCGACCCGGACCTCGCCGGCCGGGTGCCGCCGGGGCGTCCCGTACGGCCGCTCCGCGACGCGCCCGGCTCGCTCCTGGCGGAACTCGGCACTCCGCGCGCCTTCACGTCCGCGCACGAACCGTCGGCCGACGACCTGGTCCAGCTGCTGTACACCTCCGGCACCACCGCTCTCCCCAAGGGCGCGATGATGACGCACGGCGCCCTCGTCCACGAGTACGTCAGCGCCGTCACCGCGCTCGATCTGCGCGCCGCCGACCGGCCCGTGCACGCGCTGCCGCTCTACCACTCCGCGCAGATGCACGTCTTCCTGCTGCCCTACCTCGCGGTCGGTGCCGAGAACACGATCATCGACGCCCCCGACGCGGCCCGGATCTTCGACCTCGTCGAGTCGGGCCGGGCGGACAGCCTCTTCGCCCCGCCCACCGTCTGGATCGGCCTCGCCAACCATCCGGACTTCGCGGCCCGGGACCTCGGCGGACTGCGCAAGGCCTACTACGGGGCGTCCGTCATGCCCGTCCCGGTGCTGGAACGCCTGCGCGCCCGCCTGCCGGGCCTCGCCTTCTACAACTGCTTCGGCCAGAGCGAGATCGGCCCCCTCGCCACCGTCCTCGGACCCGACGAGCACGAGGGCCGGATGGAGTCCTGCGGCCGGCCCGTCCTCTTCGTCGAGGCCAGGATCGTCGACGAGGACGGCAAGGACGTGCCCGACGGCACGGCGGGCGAGGTGGTCTACCGCTCACCCCAGCTGTGCAGCGGCTACTGGGACAAGCCCGACGAGAGCGCCGAGGCGTTCCGCGACGGCTGGTTCCACTCCGGCGATCTCGCCGTCCGCGACGCGCAGGGCTACTTCACGGTGGTCGACCGGGTGAAGGACGTCATCAACTCCGGTGGCGTCCTCGTCGCCTCCCGCCAGGTCGAGGACGCCCTCTACACCCACCCCGCCGTCGCCGAGGCGGCGGTCGTCGGACTGCCCGACGAGCGGTGGATCGAAGCCGTCACCGCCGTCGTCGTCCTGCGCGGCGAGGCGACCGAGGCCGAACTCATCGCGCATGCACGCGAGAAGCTCGCCCACTTCAAGGCCCCGAAGAGGGTCGTGTTCGTGGACGGCCTCCCGCGCAACGCCAGCGGGAAGATCCTCAAGCGGGAGCTCCGCGACCGCTTCGCCTGACCGGACCGGCCCCTCGCCCTCCCCCTACGCCCGGGGTCGCTCGAACGCTGCCCCGGGAGCCTCGGCCGTCTTCTACTTCTCCCGCTCGTCCACGATCCGCCGGAACTTGCCGACCGACCTCTCCAGCGTCTCCGGATCGAGGATCTCCACCCCGACCGAAACCCCGATCCCGTCCTTGACGGCCGCCGCGACCGATGCGGCGGCCGCCGCCCGCTGCTCCGCCGTCGCCCCGGCCCGCGCCTCCGCCCGCACCGTCAGCACGTCCAGCCGCCCTTCCCGGGTCAGCCGCAGCTGGAAATGCGGCGAGACCCCCGGAGTACGGAGCACGATCTCCTCGATCTGCGTCGGGAAGAGGTTCACCCCGCGCAGGATCACCAGATCGTCGCTGCGCCCGGTGACCTTCTCCATGCGCCGGAAGACGCGGGCCGTGCCGGGCAGCAGCCTCGTCAGGTCCCGGGTCCGGTAGCGGATCATCGGCATGGCCTCCTTGGTGAGCGAGGTGAACACCAGTTCGCCCTCGGCCCCTTCGGGAAGCGCCTCGCCGGTGAACGGGTCGACCACCTCGGGATAGAAGTGGTCCTCCCAGATGTGCAGCCCGTCCTTCGTCTCCACGCACTCCTGCGCCACACCCGGCCCCATCACCTCGGACAGCCCGTAGATGTCGACCGCGTCGATGGCGAACCGCTCCTCGATCTCGCGGCGCATCTCCTGGGTCCACGGCTCGGCCCCGAAGATCCCCACCTTCAGCGACGTCGCGCGCGGGTCGACGCCCTGGCGCTCGAACTCGTCCAGGAGCGTCAGCATGTAGGACGGCGTCACCATGATGATCTCGGGCCGGAAGTCCTGGATCAGCTGGACCTGGCGGGCCGTCATGCCCCCCGAGGCGGGAATGACCGTGCAGCCGAGCCGCTCCGCGCCGTAGTGCGCCCCGAGGCCGCCGGTGAACAGGCCGTATCCGTAGGCCACATGCACCTTCTGACCGGGCCGCCCCCCGGCCGCCCTGATCGAGCGGGCGACCACATCCGCCCAGGTGTCCAGATCCCGCTCGGTGTAGCCCACGACCGTCGGCCGGCCGGTCGTCCCGCTGGAGGCGTGGATCCGCCGCACCTGCTCCTCCGGTACGGCGAACATCCCGAACGGGTAGTTGTCGCGCAGATCGGCCTTGGTGGTGAACGGGAACCGGGCCAGATCGGCCAGCGAACGGCAGTCGTCCGGATGCAGCCCCGCCCGGTCGAACGCCTGCCGGTAGTGGCCGACCCGGTCGTACGCATGACGCAGGGTCGCCCGCAGCCGCTCCAGCTGCAAGGCATCCAGCTCCTCGCGGCCCATCCGTTCCGCCGCGTCCAGCAGAGCCGTCATGCGGACCTCCCTCTTCCCGTGCCGTGCAGGCGACCGATCATTCGGTCGTTCCGTCCCGGGAGCAGTAATTCAGGATCTTCCTCGCTCTGGCAAGAGGCGCGGCGTATTCGGCGCCTGCCGCGGCTACGCCCGTACCGAACACATGCGCATCACCCGGCCAGCCCTGTTTGGATAGGTCCATGCCGACTTTCCATACGTACGACGGAACCGAGCTCGCCTATCACGTCATGGGGGAGGGAGCGCCGCTGATCTGCCTGCCGGGCGGCGCGATGCGGGCCGGCGCCTACCTCGGGGACCTCGGCGGGCTCTGCGAGGTACGACAGCTCATCGTGCTCGATCTGCGCGGAACCGGGGACTCCGCCGTGCCGGACGACGTCTCCACGTACCGCTGCGACCGGCTCGTCGACGATGTCGAGGCGCTGCGCCGGCACCTCGGGACCGACCGTGTCGACCTGCTCGCCCACTCGGCGGCCGGTGACCTCGCCGCGCTCTACGCGGCCCGGTACCCGCATGCCTTGCGGAGCCTGATCCTCGTCGCGCCCACCACGCGGGCGGTCGGCTTCCCGTTCGTCGAGCGCGAAGCCCGTGAGGCCGCCGGACTCCGGCGCTCGGAACCCTGGTACGCGCAGGCGCTCCCGGCCCTGGAGGAGATCTGGGCGGGAAGACTGACGGACGAACTGCGCGCCGCCTCCCGGCCGTTCCTGTACGGACGCTGGGACGCCGCCGCACAGGCCCACGCCGCGCTGTCCGCCCGGCAGATCAACGCCGAAGCGGCACAGGCCTATTACGGTCACGGAGCCTTCGATCCCGCGGAGACCGTCGCCGCCCTGCGGACCTTCCCCGCCCCGGTTCTGGTCCTCGCCGGCGAGTACGACGGCGTGACCACGCCGGACCGCGCCGCCGAACTGGCCGCGCTCTTCCCGGAATCGGAGTTCGCCGTGCAGGGCGGCGCCGGGCACTTCCCCTGGCTGGACGACCCGGGGGCGTTCGTCCGTACCCTCACCGCCTTCCTCGACCCGGACGTGCACAGCGTCCAGGCCGGCGGGGTCCGGCTCGCCTACCGGGTGTGGGGGGATCCGTCCGCACCGCCCGTCGTCCTCGTCCACGGACGGTGCGGTTCCAGCACCACCTGGGTCACCGTCGCCGAGCGGCTCGCCGCCCGGCACCGGGTGTACGCCTTCGACTTCCGCGGCCACGGACTCAGCGACTGGACCGGCCGCTACTCCTTCGAGCTGTTCCGCGACGACCTGCACGCCTTCCTGGAGGTCCGCAACCTCTCCGGCGCCACGGTCGTCGGCCACTCCATGGGCGGAGCCGCCGCGTACCTGCTCGCCGAACGGCAGCCCGGACTCATCGGCCGCCTCGTCCTCGAGGAGGCGCCGCCGCCCTTCCCGCTCGACCCCCCTCGGGCCCCCGTCGAACGCCCCGAAGGGGCACTCGACTTCGACTGGCCCGTGGTCCCCTCCATAGACGCCCAGCTGAACGACCCCGATCCGGCCGGCCGCGAACGCCTGGGCGAGATCACCGCCCCCACCCTCGTCATCGGCGGCGGACCCGCGAGCCAGATCGCCCAGGAGGACCTCGCCTGGATGGCCCGGCAGATTCCCGGCGCGCGGCACGTCACCATCGACGCCGGCCATCTCGTCCACACCGAACGGCCGGAGGAGTTCCTCGCGGCCCTCCGGTCGTTCGGTGTGGGGTGAAGCGGCCGAAGGACCGGACGGGTGACCGGGGCCGAAGGGCCGAACGGCTGAACCGGCCGCATCCCCAGCCCCGCCCGGGCCCGTCAGTCCCGGCGCAGCAGCGCCACCATGACCTCGTGCAGGGCCTTGTCGGCGTCCTCGACACCTGACTCCGCGCGCCAGGCGACGAACCCGTCGGGGCGCACGAGCACGGCTCCCTCGGAGCTCGTCCCGTGCGCCTCGGCCCAGTCGGCTCCGTCCTCCGGCTCCAGATCGCCGCCGGGTCCCGTGCCGATCCCGAACGCGTCGAGCCGCACCCCGAGCCGCTCGCCGACGCGTGCGGCCGCCCGGCGCCACGCCACGTCCGCCGCGTCGGCCAGCAGCACGAACGACCGCTCGTACAGATCCAGCGTGGAGATCCGCTCGCCCGCCCGGCGGACCCACAGGTGGGGCGCCCTGCTGCCCGGTTCACCCGTCAGCTGCACACCCTCCGGGACCACCGGCCGGCCGGGGCCGATGCCCAGCACCGCGCCGTCCACGTAGCGGTAGCCCAGCGCCACGTTCAGCATCCCGCCGCGCTTCCCGCCGCCCACGGTCGGCGGCGCCGCGTACCCCGGGTGGCTGTGCTCACCGGACCGCGCCGACGCCCGCTCGCTCGTCGCCCGGGCCACCGGACGCCGCTCCGCCTCGTACGTGTCCAGCAGGCCCGGGCCCGCCTCTCTCCGCAGCACGGCCGCGAGCTTCCACGCCAGGTTGTGCGCGTCCTGGATGCCGGTGTTCGAACCGAACGCCCCCGTCGGCGACATCTCGTGCGCCGAGTCGCCGGCCAGGAACACACGGCCCCGCGCGTAACGGTCGGCCACCCGCTCCGCCGCGTGCCACGGCGCCTTGCCGGTGATCTCGACGTCGATGTCCGGCGCTCCGACCGCCTTGCGGATGTGCGCCACGCACCGCTCGTCCGTGAAGTCCTCCAGCGTCTCGCCGCGGCCGGGCTGCCACGGCGCGTGGAAGACCCACTCCCGCTCGTTGTCCACCGGCAGCAGCGCGCCGTCCGCCTCCGGGTTGGTCAGGTAGCACACGATGAAGCGCCGGTCGCCCAGCACTTCGGCGAGCCCGCGGGACCGGAAGGTGATGCTCACGTTGTGGAAGAGGTCTCCCGCACCCGAACGGCCGATGCGCAGCTGCTCGCGGACCGGGCTGCGCGGACCGTCGGCGGCGATCAGGTAGTCCGCGCGCACGGTCGTGTGCTCGCCCGTCTCCCGGTTTTTCAGCACCGCGCCCACGCCCGACCCGTCCGGGTCGAACGAGAGCAGCTCGGTGGAGAACCGCAGATCCCCGCCCTGCTCCCGGGCACGGTCCAGGAGGACCGGCTCCAGGTCGTTCTGGCTGCACAGGCACCAGCCGCTCGGGCTGAAGCGGGCGAGTGCGCCACCCGGGTCGATCTCCTTGAACAGCCACTCCTGGTCGTCGCCGGTCAGCGAACCGGCTTGCAGAATGCCGTGGTTCTCCGCCAGGACGGACGCCGCGGCCCGGATCTGCGGCTCCACGCCGGCCCTGCGGAAGATCTCCATCGTGCGGACGTTGTTGCCGCGCCCTCGTGGGTGTGTAGAGGTGGCGGCGTGCTTCTCGACCAGCAGGTGCTCGACGCCGAGCCGGCCGAGGAAGAGGGATGCGGACAGGCCCACCAGGGAGCCGCCCACGATGAGGACCGGTACATGGACGTCGACGTTCTCGTTCATCAGTTGCTCCTGCTCGGACGCCGTACAGATGCAGTGTCCATGCCCTTGTAGGAGCGGTTCGGACGCCCGCTCACCTGAACGGTTCATAAATCTCGCGTCAGCCGGACCAGCGTTTCACGATCGGTCACGGAGACGTCGCGCACGGTCCGGGCGGACCGTGCGCATCCGCCGGGAGACTCCCCGCTCCGACCCCGGCTCGACGGTTCCCACCGGCCCGGCCGGTTTCTCGCCTCGCCTCGAAGGAGTTCGCAAGATGACCACCACGCTCTCGGAACGGACGTCCCAATCCGCCTTCGACGGATCAAGGCTGCGGGTCATCCTGCTCCTTGACCTGCACGACGGCGCCCAGAAGCAGTTCCTGGAGGCGTACGAGCACATGCGCAACCAGGTCGCCTCGATCCCGGGCCACATCAGCGACCAGCTGTGCCAGTCCATCGAGAACCCCTCGCAGTGGCTCATCACCAGCGAGTGGGAGAGCGCCCCGCCCTTCCTCGCCTGGGTCAACAGCGAGGACCACGTCGCCACGGTCCAGCCCCTCCACAGCTGCGTGCGCGACACCCGCTCGCTGCGCTTCAGCGTGCTGCGCGAGACCGGCGCGGCCTTCGAGGAGAGCTTCGAGCCCGTCAAGGGCGGTCTCCAGGCCGCGCCCCGCCTCGGGGACGGGGTGGTGCGCCACGCGCTGACCTTCACCGTCAAGCCGGGCACCGAGGAGATCGTCGCCAAGATCCTCGCCGACTACGACTCGCCGCAGGCCCGGGTCGACGAGCACACCCGACTGCGCCGCACCTCGCTGTTCATGCACGGCAACCGGGTGGTGCGCGCGGTGGAGGTCGAGGGCGACCTCCTCGCCGCCCTGCGCCACGTCTCCCGCCAGCCCGAGGTCCGGGCGGTCGAGGAAGCGATCAACCCGTACCTGGAGCAGGACCGCGACCTGGCCGACCCCGACTCCGCCAGGATGTTCTTCACCCGGGCGGCCCTGCCCACCGTCCACCACGTGACGACGGGCCGGCACGCGGCCGGGGAGCGCAAGCGCCACGCGCTGTTCTACCAGGCCAAGGAGGGCTGCGGAATGGCGCTGGCCCGCCTCCTGGCCGAGCACGACGAGGAGGAGGCCGACAACACCGGCAGCCCCATCGAGAGCAGCACGATCTTCCAGCGCGACGACATCGTGGTGCGTCTGCTGGAGGTGGGCGGCCCGCTCGACGCGCAGCCCGCCAAGGCCCTCGGCATCCACGGCCCCGGCAAGGCCGCCCGGCTCGCCCGCCTCCTGGACGGCGAGGCGAACGCCGTGCCGGCGAGCGACGCGGACCTCGCCCGCTTCCTGGCCCGGTCCGAGATGAAGCTGATCACCGACCGCCGGGCCGCGGAGTCCTGAGCCGCGCGGCAGCACCCTGGGGGGTTCTCGCTCAACCCGTCGACTCAACGCGCCATGCGCCAGGAGGAAAGCACTCATGACCATGCACCGGCCACGCATCGTGGACCTCAGTGAGACCCAGCCCAACACCAGGCGCGGGGGTGACCTGCGCGCCCTTCTCACCCCGACGGCCGTGGGCGCCACCAGCGGCTTCATGGGGCTGGCCATCATTCAGCCCGGCGACCGCATCGCGGAGCACTACCACCCGTACTCGGAGGAGTTCGTCTACGTCGTGGACGGGCTGCTCGAAGTGGACCTGGACGGCGAGCCGTACGCGATGCGACGGGACCAGGGGCTGCTGATTCCCCTGAACGTACGCCACCGCTTCCGCAACGTCGGTGACGTCGAGGCGCGCATGGTCTTCCATCTCGGCCCGCTCGCGCCCCGCCCGGAACTCGGCCACGTCGACACCGAGGTCACCGAGTCCGCCGAGCGGGGCGCGCCGCCAGAACGAACCGAGGCCGCCTCATGACCCGGCGCGTGGCCGTCACGGGCGTCGGCGTCGTCGCCCCGGGCGGCATCGGCACCCCGGCCTTCTGGGACCTCCTCTCCAACGGCCGCACCGCGACCCGGGGCATCACCCTCTTCGACCCGGCCGGCTTCCGGTCCCGGATCGCCGCCGAGTGCGACTTCGACCCGGCGGCGTACGGACTGGACGAGGAGGAGGTCGCCCGCGCGGACCGCTACGTGCAGTTCGCGATGGTGGCCGCCCGCGAGGCGCTCGCCGACGCGGGCCTGGACCCGGAGCGGACCGACCCCTGGCGCATGGGGGTCTCGCTCGGCACGGCGGTCGGCGGCACCACCCGGCTGGAGCACGACTACGTCGCCGTCAGCGGCAGCGGAGCACGGTGGGACGTCGACCACCGCCCGGCCGGGCCCCATCTGGAACGCGCCTTCTCACCCAGCTCCCTGGCCTCGGCCGTCGCGGAACAGGTGGGCGCGCACGGACCGGTGCAGACCGTCTCCACCGGCTGCACCTCCGGTCTCGACGCGATCGGCTACGCCTTCCACTCCATCGAGGAAGGCCGCGTCGACGTGTGCATCGCCGGCGCGTCGGACTCCCCGATCACGCCGATCACCGTGGCGTGCTTCGACGCGATCAAGGCGACCTCGGCCAACAACGAGGACCCGGAGCACGCCTCCCGGCCCTTCGACTCCCGCCGCGACGGCTTCGTGATGGGTGAGGGCGGAGCCGTACTCGTCCTGGAGGAACTGGAGCACGCCCGCGCCCGCGGCGCCACGGTGTACTGCGAGATCGCGGGCTACGCGACGTTCGGCAACGCGTACCACATGACCGGGCTGACCCCCGAGGGCCTGGAGATGGCCGAGGCCATCAACCGGGCACTGGGACACGCCGGGATCGCCGCGGCCGACATCGACTACGTCAACGCGCACGGCTCGGGCACCAAGCAGAACGACCGGCACGAGACCGCCGCCGTGAAGCGGGCGCTCGGAGCGCACGCCTACGACGTCCCCATGAGCTCCATCAAGTCGATGGTGGGCCACTCGCTCGGGGCGATCGGCGCGATAGAGATCGCCGCCTGCGTGCTGGCACTGGTCCACCAGACGGTGCCGCCGACAGCGAACTACGAGTCCCCGGACCCGGAGTGCGACCTCGACTACGTGCCCCGCACCGCACGTCCGCTCAAACTGCGCAGCGTCCTGTCGGTGGGCAGCGGATTCGGCGGATTCCAGTCCGCGGTGGCCCTGACCAGAAGCGGTGGGAGGACACCATGAGCACCCGCAAGGCCCGGCGCACCGTCGTCACCGGCATCGGCGTCGTCGCCCCCAACGGCACGGACACCGAAGCCTTCTGGAAGCGGACCCAGGAAGGCATGAGCGTTCTGGACCGGGTCACCCGCGAAGGGTGCGAGGAACTGCCGCTGCACGTGGCCGGCGAGGTCCGGGGCTTCGACCCCGTCTCGCTGATCGAGGAGCGCTACCTCGTGCAGACCGACCGGTTCACGCACTTCGCGATGGCCGCGGCCGACATGGCCCTGGACGACGCCCGGCTGGGCCGCGCCGACTACGAGGACGCGCCGTTCAGCGTGGGCGTGGTCACCGCGGCCGGATCGGGCGGCGGCGAGTTCGGCCAGCGCGAGCTGCAGCGCCTGTGGGGCCAGGGTTCCAAGTACGTCGGCCCCTACCAGTCGATCGCCTGGTTCTACGCGGCCAGCACCGGCCAGATCTCCATCCGCGGCGGCTTCAAGGGGCCGTGCGCGGTGGTGGCCAGTGACGAGGCCGGCGGCCTCGACGCCCTCGCGCACGCCGACCGGTCCGTCCGGCGCGGCACCGACGCGGTGGTCGTCGGCGCGGCCGAGGCCCCGCTCGCGCCCTACTCCGTCGTCTGCCAGCTCGGCTACCGGGACCTGAGCACCGCGGAGGACCCGGCGCGGGCCTACCGCCCGTTCACCTCGGACGCCTGCGGATTCGTGCCCGCCGAGGGCGGCGCGATGTTCGTGGTCGAGGAGGAGACGGTGGCCCGGGAGCGTGGCGCCCGGGTCCGCGCCGAACTCGCCGGTCACGCGGCCACGTTCACCACCGCGATGCGCTGGGAGGAGTCCCGCGAAGGACTCGCCCACGCCATCGAGGGCGCACTGCGGGAGGCCGGCTGCGCACCCGAGGAGATCGACGTGGTCTTCGCGGACGCCCTCGGAGTACCCGCGGCCGACCGGGCCGAGGCGCTGGCCCTGGCCGACGCGCTCGGACGGCACGGCCGGCGCGTACCGGTGACCGCGCCCAAGACCGGCATCGGACGCGCCTACTGCGGAGCCCCCGTCCTGGACGCGGCCGCCGCGGTCCTCGCCATGGAGAACGGCCTGATCCCGCCCACGCCCAACGTCTTCGAGGTGTGCCACGACCTCGACCTCGTCATGGGCCGGGCCCGTCCCGCCGAACTGCGCACGGCCCTCGTGCTCAGCCGCGGCCTCATGGGCTCGAACGCGGCGATGGTGCTCCGGCGCCCCGCATGAGCCACCCCGACACCCCTCGTGAGAAGGAGAAGCCCTCATGACCGACCGACTGACCTACGAAGAGCTGGCCGCCCTGATGAAGAAGGGGGCCGGACTGACCGTCGACCCCCGCGAGATGGAGAACCGGTCCGAGACGGCCTTCGACGAGTTCGGCCTCGACTCGCTCGGCCTCCTCGGCATCGTCGGCGTCCTGGAGAACCGGCACGGGCGGCCGCTGCCGGCCGACGCGGACCGCTGCAAGACCCCCCGCGAGTTTCTCGACCTCGTCAACAACAGCCTCATGACAGGAGCCTGAAGTGTCCGGACACACCGAGAACGAGATCGTCATCGCCGCCCCTCTGGACCTCGTCTGGGACATGACGAACGACCTGGAGAACTGGCCGCGGCTGTTCAGCGAGTACGCCTCGGTCGAGGTCATCGAGCGGGACGGCGAGCGGACCGTCTTCCGTCTGACCATGCACCCCGACGAGAACGGCAAGGTGTGGAGCTGGGTCTCCGAGCGCACCACGGACCGGCCCGGACGCACCGTCCGGGCCCGCCGCGTCGAGCCCGGCCCGTTCCAGCACATGGACATCCACTGGGAGTACTCCGAGGCGCCCGGCGGCACCCGCATGCGGTGGACGCAGGACTTCGCGATGCGGCCCGACGCCCCGGTCGACGACGCGTGGATGACCGAGAACATCAACCGGAACTCCCGGGTCCAGATGGAACTCATCCGGGACAAGATCGAGCAGCGCGACCGCGAGGGCCGCACCGCCGCGGTCCCGGCCAACTGACCCACCGCCTGCCGACGGACGGCTGCCCGGCCCTCGTGGCCGGGCCCCGGACCGCGTACCAGAAAGGCCCCACCCGATGCACCACGCTCTGATCGTCGCCCGGATGGCGCCGGAATCGGCGCCGGACATCGCCGAGCTGTTCGCCGCCTCCGACAGCAGTGAGCTGCCGCACCTGGTGGGCGTCACCCGGCGCAAGCTGTTCCAGTTCGGCGACGTCTATCTGCACCTGATCGAGTCCGAGCGCCCGCCGGGCCCGGAGATCGCCAAGGTGACGAACCATCCGGCGTTCAAGGACATCAGCGACCGGCTCACGGCCTTCGTCAGCCCCTACGACCCGCAGACCTGGCGTGGACCGAAGGACGCGATGGCGCAGGAGTTCTACCGGTGGGAGCGCGACTCCACCGCCTGACCGCGTGACAGGCAGGAGCGCGGACTCCACCGCCTGACCACGTGAAGGGCCCCGGGACCGGCCGCAAGGCCGGTCCCGGGGCCCTTTCACATGAGGCGGCGTCAGCCGGGGACCACGCACTCGAACGCGTGGAGGTACGGGTTGACCGGCCGGATCTCGCCGATGCTCAGCCCGGCGTCGGACAGCCGGTCGACGAGGCTCTGGCGGGTGTGCTTGGCGCCGCCGACGTTCAAAAGCAGCAGCAGGTCCATGGCGGTGGTGAACCGCATCGACGGTGTGTCGTCGACGAGGTTCTCGATGACGACGACCCGGGCCCCCGGACGGGCCGCCGCGATGACGGCGCGCAGCGCCCGGCGAGTGCTGTCGTCGTCCCACTCCAGGATGTTCTTGATGATGTAGAGATCGGCCGCGACCGGAATGCCCTCGCGGCAGTCGCCGGCGACGATGGTGGCCCGGCCGGCGAGCGCGCCGCCTTCCCGCAGCCGCTCGTCCGCCCGCGCGATGACACCCGGCAGGTCCATCAGGGTGCCGCTGACCGACGGGTGCTTCTCCAGCAGGCTCGCCAGCACGTGCCCCTGACCACCGCCGATGTCGGCGACGACCGACACCCCGGTGAGGTCGAGCAGGGCGGCGACGTCCAGTGCGGACTGCATGCTGGACGTCGTCATGGCCCGGTTGAACACCTGGGCCGACTCGTGGGCGTCCTGGTGGAGGTAGTCGAAGAACTCCTTGCCGAACACGTCCTCGAAGACGTTGCCGCCCGAGCGCACCGCGTCGTCCAGCCGGGGCCAGACCTCCCACGTCCAGGGCTCCGTGCACCACAGCGAGATGTCCCGCAGGCTGTGCGGGTCGTCCGCGCGCAGCAGCCGGGACATCTCGGTGTGGGCGAAGGTGCCGTCGGCGTTCTCGGTGAAGATGCCGTAGCAGGACAGGGCACGCAGCAGCCGCTGCAGCGGCACGGGTTGCGTCTTCACCGCCCCGGCGAGTTCGGCCGCGGTGGCCGGGGTCTCGCCCAGCGCGTCCGCGACGCCGAGCCGGGCCGCGGCGCGCACGGCCGCGGAGCGGGCCGCGCCGAACACGATCTCGCGCAGCCGCATGGCCGGCTGGGGCGTCGGAACGGGCTGGACGGGGGTGGTGTGGGTGGGGGTGGTGCTCACGGTGGTCATACCGTCTCGCTTCTGCTTGTGCGGGGGGACACCGGTCAGCACATCCCGGCCGGTGCGGAGGTGGCGCAGACGTTGCCGGTGAACCGGTTGCCCGTGCCGGTGTCCTGGTTGGCCAGATCCGCCGGCTGGTTGCCCATGACGAGGTTGTCGCTGATGGTGTTGTCGGTGTTCTTCGCGCCCACGAAGCTCTTGAACAGCACGATGCCGCCCGAGAGCGGGGTGGCGCCCACGTTGGCGCGGATCACGTTGGACCGGATCTCGGTGGACTCGGTGCCGGTGAGGACGATCCCGGAACCCTGGATCGCGGGCAGCCGAGGGGTGGCGGCGCAGAACTTGTTGTTGCCCTCGATCGTGTTGGAGCGGATGGTCATGGCGCCGGCGTGCGGCGTGCCCTCGTCGCCCACGACGAACACGCCGCTGCAGTTGGCGGCGAAGGTGTTGTCGTTCACCGTCAGGTTCCGCACGCGCCGTGCGGTGAACCCGATCCGGTTGTCGGTGACGGTGTTGCCCCGGACACGCGTCCCGCCGGTGTCGGTGGCGCCGCCCTCCTCGTCGACGCTGTTGGCGACGAAGATGCCCGCGTCCCCGTTGGACCGGGCGGTGTTGCGCCGGATGTCGGAGCGGGTGGACCGCTGCTGCGCGATGCCCCAGACGCCGTTGGACGTGGAGGTCACCGAGCGGACCTCGAGCCCGTCCGTCCAGGACGCCCAGACGCCGCTTTTGGCGAAGCCCGAGACGCTCAGGGACTTGACGGACACGTCGTCCACGGTGTGCTGGGCCGTGCCCAGCACGCAGATCCCGTTGCCGGCCTTCGCGCAGGCGTTGCCGGGCTGTGCCCCGCTCGCTCCGGGCGCGATGACGGTGCGGGGCCCGGAGCCGCGCAGGGTCAGCCCGGGCTTCGTGATCAGCACGCTCTCCCGGTAGGTGCCGGGCCGGACGACGATGGTGTCACCGGGCCGTGCGGCGTCCACCGCCGCCTGGATGGACTGACCCGGACGTACCACGTGGCCGGCCGAGGCTGCGGCCGGGGCGGACGGAGCGACGACGCCCAGTCCGGCTGCCGAAGCGGCTGCGACGCTCAGGAGGCATTTGATGTGTCGTTTGCTCATGAGCCGAAGTTATGGGCGATCCCCGTCCGGTGCCACGCAGGGTGGGCGGTTGGACACGGGCCGTGCCCGAATGGCTCACGTCGTCCCCCCGTGTGCCCGTCGGCCTCAGCCGGCGTCGGGCCGGGAGGCGACGACGGAGCGGGCCCACCGGTAGTCGGCCTTGCCGCTGGGGGAGCGCTGGATCTGCGCGGCGATCACCAGGTGGCGCGGGACCTTGTAGCCGGCGAGCCGGGTGCGGCAGTGCGCCTGGACGTCGTCGAGCGAGGGCGCGTCGGCGCCCTCGCGCAGCTGCACCACGGCGGCGACCCGATTGCCCCAGCGCTCGTCGGGAGCGCCCGCCACCAGGGCGTCGTACACGTCCGGGTGGGACTTGAGCGCCTGCTCGACCTCCTCCGGATACACCTTCTCGCCTCCGGTGTTGATGCACTGCGAGCCCCGGCCGAGCACCGTCACGATGCCCTCGGCGTCCACCGTCGCCATGTCGCCGAGCAGCACCCACCGCTCGTCACCCCTGCGGAAGAACGTCTCGGCGGTCTTGCCCGGGTCGTTGTAGTAGCCGAGCGGTACGTGGCCGCGCTGGGCGATCCGGCCCGGTTCGCCCGGCACGACCGGTTCGTACGTCGCCGGGTCGACGACCGCCGTACGGGCGTTGACCCGGACCCGGAAGCCCTTCTCCGGGCCGGAGTCGGCGGTCGCGGTTCCGTTGAAGCCGGACTCGGACGAACCGAAGTTGTTCAGCAGCATGACGTGGGGCACCAGGGCCTGGAACTCCGCGCGCACCGAGTCGGACATGATCGCGCCCGAGCTGGAGACGGAGAACAGCGACGAGCAGTCGGTGCCCTTCAGCGGCCCCTTCAGCGCGTCGATCAGCGGCCGCAGCATGGCGTCGCCCACCAGCGACACGCTCGTGACCTTCTCCTTCTCGATGGTGCGGAGCACCTCGGCGGGCACGTACTTGCGGTGCACGACGACCCGCTGTCCGAAGTTGAAGCCGATGAACGCGGTGAGGGTCGAGGTGCCGTGCATCAGCGGGGGAGTGGGGAAGAAGGTGATGCCCTCGCCGCCCGCCGCGACCCGCTCGGCCAGCTCCTGCGGGGCCCGCACCGGGGCACCGGTCGGCGCTCCGCCGCCCAGGCCGGAGAAGAACAGGTCCTCCTGGCGCCACATCACGCCCTTCGGCATGCCCGTGGTGCCGCCCGTGTAGATGATGAACTGGTCGTCGGCCGAGCGGGGCGGGAAGCCGCGCCCCGGGTCCCCGCCCTCCTCCGCCTCCGTGAACGCGACCGCCTCGGGCCGGGGCGCGTCGTGGGTGTCCGCGCCCACCCGTAAGAGGTGGCGCAGCTTCGGCGCCTGCGGAGCCGCGGCCGCGACGCGCTCGTCGAACTCGGAATCGAAGACCAGCGCCGCCAGGTCCGCGTCACGGTAGAGGTAGACCAGCTCCTCCTCCACGTAGCGGTAGTTGACGTTGACCGGGACGATGCGGGCCTTGAGGCAGGCCAGCACGGTCTGGAGGTACTCGACGCCGTTGTAGAGGTGCAGCCCGAGATGCTCACCCGGCCCGATGCCCGCCTCGATGAGGTGGTGGCCGATCCGGTTGGCCGCGGCGTCGAGCTCCGCGTACGTGAGCCGGCGCTCGGCGCCCGTGCCGGGGTGGTCGAGGTAGACGAGCGCCTCACGTTCCGGGACCGCGTCGACGACCGATTCGAACAGGTCGGCAAGGTTGTACTCCACCGTTCCTCCTGACCCCGGCTGCTGAGTGGCCCGGCGGTCATTAGAGCGCCCACCGGCACAAGTGGGAAGGGGGTCCGGGAAGAAAACTGACTGCCTGTCAGAAAACTATTGAACTGCCTCCCCGCTTACTGCAACCTGTTCTAGCCTTGAGACGGGAGACAGACCATGGGCGGTACGGAACACCTCACCGTGCAGCGCGAAGGCGCCACACTGGTGCTCACCCTGAACCGGCCCGAGAGCAAGAACGCGCTCTCGCTGCCGATGCTGGTCGGCCTGTACGACGGCTGGCTCGCCGCCGACGAGGACGAGGAGATCCGCTCCGTCGTCCTCACCGGAGCCGGCGGCTGCTTCTGCGCCGGGATGGACCTCAAAGCCCTCGCGGGCGGCGGCATGGAGGGCGAGCAGTACCGGGACCGGATGACAGCCGACCCCGATCTGCACTGGAAGGCCATGCTGCGCCACCACCGCCCCCGCAAGCCGGTCATCGCCGCCGTCGAGGGCCACTGCGTGGCCGGGGGCACCGAGATCCTGCAGGGCACCGACATCCGCATCGCCGGCGAGAGTGCCACCTTCGGCCTCTTCGAGGTCCGGCGCGGCCTCTTCCCCATCGGCGGATCGACCGTACGGCTGCCGCGGCAGATCGCCCGCACCCACGCACTCGAGATGCTGCTCACCGGCCGCCCCTACACGGCCGGCGAGGCGGCCCGGATCGGGCTCATCGGCCGGGTCGTCCCCGACGGCGCCGCACTGGAGACGGCCCTCGGCGTCGCCGAACAGATCAACGCCTGCGGCCCGCTCGCCGTCGAGGAGGTCAAGGCCTCGGTCTACGAGACCGCGGAGATGACCGAGGCCGACGGACTGGCCGCCGAACTCGAGCGGGGCCGGCCCGTGTTCTCCACCGCCGACGCCAAGGAGGGAGCCCGCGCCTTCGCCGAGAAGCGCCCGCCCGTCTACCGCAGGGCCTAAGGGCTGTCCCGTGATTCCCGGCGGGCGCGCGACGACAGCCACGGCACCTCGCCGCGTTGTCGAAACGCCCGAATACACCCCGTATGCGGGCGCCTCTCCACCTTGCGATGCACCGCATCCGACGGTCCGCCGAAAGGCCCCAGGGCCGTTCGGCGGACACTTCCCCAACCAAGGAGGCACCCGTGCCCGACGTCCTCAGCGCACCGCTGGTGGTCGAGTTCCCCTTCACCCGCTCCCTCGGCCCCGTACAGAGCGCCTTCCTCACCGGCCTGCGCGAACGTACCGTGCTCGGTGTCCGGACCGGTGACGGGAAGGTCCTGGTCCCGCCGGTCGAGTACGACCCCGTCACCGCCGAGGAGATCCGTGACCTGGTCGAGGTCGCCGCCACCGGCACGGTCACCACCTGGGCCTGGAACCCGTCCCCCCGCCGCGACCAGCCCCTGGGGACCCCCTTCGCCTGGGTGCTCGTCCGCCTCGACGGCGCCGACACCGCACTCCTGCACGTCCTGGACGCACCGGGGCCCGACGCCGTCCGCACCGGCATGCGCGTCCGCGTCCGCTGGGCCGGGTCGCGCACCGGCGCCATCACGGACATCGCCTGCTTCGAACCGTACGAGGGCGAGCCAAGGGGATCCGCGCCCGCACCGCACGCCGGCGAGTTCGCGAGCCCGGTCACCGGCATCGTCACCCCCGCACGCCTCGACTACACCTACTCACCCGGCCGCGCCCAGAGCGCCTACCTCGAAGCACTCGCCGGCCGGCGCGTGGTCGGGGAACGCTGCCCGTCCTGCCGCAAGGTGTACGTCCCGCCCCGCGGCGCCTGCCCCACCTGCGGCGTCGCCACCGCCGAGCAGGTGGAGGTCGGGCCGCGCGGCACGGTCACCACGTTCTGCGTCGTCAACATCAAGGCGAAGAACCTCGACATCGAGGTGCCCTACGTCTACGCGCACATCGCCCTCGACGGCGCGGACCTCGCCCTGCACGCCCGGATCGGCGGCATCCCGTACGACCAGGTGCGGATGGGACTGCGCGTCGAGCCCGTATGGGCCGAGGGAAGCCGGCACCCCGACCACTACCGGCCCACCGGCGAGCCCGACGCCGACTACGACGCGTACAAGGAGCTGGTCTAGATGCGGGACGTAGCGATCGTCGCCTTCGCGCAGACCGACCACCTGCGGCGCACCGACGACCTCTCGGAAGTCGAGATGCTGATGCCCGTCCTGCACCAGGTCCTCGACGCGACGGGCCTGAGGACCAGCGACATCGGCTTCACCTGCTCCGGCTCCAGCGACTACCTCGCCGGCCGGGCCTTCTCCTTCACCATGGCGCTGGACGGCGTGGGCGCGCACCCGCCGATCTCGGAGTCCCATGTCGAGATGGACGGCGCCTGGGCCCTGTACGAGGCCTGGGTGAAGATCCGGACCGGTGAGGCGGACACCGCGCTCGTCTACGCGTACGGGAAGTCCTCGCCCGGCGAAGTGCGCGACGTCCTCACCCGGCAGCTGGACCCGTACTACACCGCACCGCTGTGGCCCGACTCCGTCGCCCTCGCCGCCCTCCAGGCCCAGGCCCTGATCGACGCGGGCGACACCGACGAGACCGCGCTCGCGGCCATCGCCGCCCGCAGCCGCGCCGACGCCGCCGGCAACCCGCACGCCCAGCTCAGCGGGGCGGTCGAGGCCGGCGACTACCTCGTCCAGCCGCTGCGGACCGGGGACTGCCCGCCCGTCGGCGACGGCGCCGCCGCCGTGATCCTCGCCGCCGGTGACACCGCGCGGGCCCTGTGCCCCCGGCCCGCCTGGATCCGCGGCATCGACCACCGCATCGAGGCCCACGGCCTCGGGGTGCGCGAGCTGACGGAATCACCGTCGGCCCGGCTCGCCGCCGAACGTGCCGGGGCCTTCGACCGCCCCGTCGACACGGCCGAGCTGCACGCCCCGTTCACCTCGCAGGAGGTGGTCCTGCGCAAGGCGCTCGGCCTCGGCGACGACGTCAGGGTCAATCCGTCCGGCGGTGCGCTCGCCGCCAATCCCATGATGGCGGCCGGGCTGATCCGCCTCGGCGAGGCCGCCGCCCGCATCCACCGCGGCGAGTCCGACCGGGCGCTCGCCCACGCCACGTCCGGGCCCTGCCTCCAGCAGAACCTGGTCGCCGTTCTCGAAGGGGAGAGCGCTCATGCCTAAGGAGCCCGTGGCCGTCGTCGGCATCGGCCAGACCAAGCACGTCTCCGCACGCCGCGACGTCTCGCTCGCCGGCCTCGTCCGCGAAGCCGCCGTGGCCGCCCTCCAGGACGCCGGGCTGAGCTGGGCGGACATCGACGCCGTCGTCATCGGCAAGGCGCCCGACTTCTTCGAAGGCGTGATGATGCCCGAGCTCTACCTCGCCGACGCCCTCGGCGCGGTCGGCAAACCCATGCTCCGCGTCCACACCGCGGGCTCGGTCGGCGGCTCGACCGCGCTCGTCGCCGCCAACCTCGTCGCCGCCCGGGTGCACCGGACCGTCCTCACCCTCGCCTTCGAGAAGCAGTCGGAGTCCAACGCGATGTGGGGCCTGTCGCTCCCCATCCCGTTCCAGCAGCCGCTGCTGGCCGGTGCGGGCGGCTTCTTCGCCCCCCACGTGCGCGCCTACATGCGGCGGACCGGGGCGCCGGACACCGTCGGCTCCCTCGTCGCGTACAAGGACCGGCGCAACGCGCTGAAGAACCCGTACGCGCACATCCACGACCCGGACGTCACCCTGGAGAAGATCCAGGCCGCGCCCATGCTCTGGGACCCCATCCGCTACTCGGAGACCTGCCCGTCCTCCGACGGCGCCTGCGCGATGATCCTCACCGACCGCACGGGCGCGGACCGTTCACCGCATCCGCCCGCCTGGGTGCACGGAGGCGCGATGCGCAGCGAGCCGACCCTCTTCGCCGGCAAGGACTTCGTCTCGCCGCAGGCCGGCAAGGACTGCGCCGCGGACGTGTACCGGCAGGCCGGGATCAGCGACCCGCGCCGGGAGATCGACGCCGTCGAGATGTACGTGCCGTTCTCCTGGTACGAACCGATGTGGCTGGAGAACCTCGGCTTCGCCGACGAGGGCGAGGGCTGGAAGCTCACCGAGGCCGGAGTCACCGAACTCGACGGGGACCTGCCGGTCAACCCCTCGGGCGGAGTGCTCTCCACCAACCCCATCGGAGCCTCCGGAATGATCCGCTTCGCCGAGGCCGCACTCCAGGTGCGGGGCCGGGCCGGCGAGCACCAGGTGGACGGCGCACGGCGGGCGCTCGGGCACGCCTACGGCGGCGGAGCGCAGTTCTTCTCCATGTGGCTCGTCGGCGCCGAACCGCCCGACGCCTGACCAGCGGCGCGGGCCGAACCGCCCGACGCCCGACCAGCCGCCCGGACAGGCCGCACCGCCGCGTACCGCGGCCTGTTCGGGAGCGCCCGCGGTGGCTAGGCTCTGTTCCGGCCGCAAGGACGAGCGGGAGGAGCCGATGTGGCACCCAGGACGACGCCCCGGCAGCACGTGGCCCACTGGGACGAGCCGGATCTCGACCTCGGCAACGCCCGGTGGACATCCGGCAGTCAGGGCATCGGCGACGTCCAGATCGCCTTCGTCGAGGGCTTCATCGCGATGCGCAACGCCGGGCGCCCCGGCAGCCGGCCGCTGGTCTTCAATCCGGCGCAATGGCGCACCTTCGTGGTGAACGCCCGGCACGGCGAGTTCGACCCGGGCTGACGGCCGCCCACCGGGCGGCGCGCGCCCCCCCTGCCTCACGCCCTCACGCGCGGCAGCGCGCCGGCCTGGGTAGCGTCGGGGGTGTGACAGGTGAGAGTGATCTTCGCGTCCTGCTGAGCGGCCTGCGTCCGGAGCTGAACCCGGGGCGCTACGTCTACGTGACCGCGCCCGACGGAGTCGTGCCCGAGGGCGCGCGCCCCGTCGTCACGGTCCGTGAGGCCGAAGGCCTCACTCTGGTACTCCCGCAGGCCGAGGCCGCTGCCGCCCGGCTGCCGTACTCCTACGTCGCCGGCTGGATCACCCTCCGTGTGCACTCGGCCCTGGAGGCCGTCGGGCTGACCGCCGCCGTCTCGCTCGCCCTCACCGATGCGGGGATCAGCTGCAACGTGGTGGCCGGATTCCACCACGACCACCTCTTCGTCCCGTACGACCGGGCCGCCGAGGCCGTGGCCGTGCTGGAGACGCTTGCGGCGGAGTCGGCTGCTGGATGACCCCGGGGCGCGAGGCTCCGGCGGCCGGCCGGGGCGCAGAGGCCGCCCGCGGCCCACCGCGGGACCCGCGGCAGGGCGGAGGCTGCCCGGCCCGGCTCGGCGGGGCGGCCCAGGACACGTAACATGTCTGCATGTCCTTCCTCCGCCGCCGTAGCGCCGCCACACCCGCGGGCCCCGACTTCGACGTCCTGGCCATGGACCCGGGCGACTGGCCCGGAAACCTCGGCGCCGGTCTGCTGCCCGCCCCCGACGGCAGCTGTCAGGGCGTCTTCCTGCGCTACGACCTCTTCGGCGGCCGCGGCCCCGCGATGATCATCGGCAACCTCCCGGAGGGCTCGCCCGCCCGCGAGACCGAGGAGGGCCAGGTCCCCTTCGAGGTGGCCCAGCTGCTGCTCGCGCTGGAGAACGACGAGCCGGTCGAGGTCACCGGCACCGAGGACATGCCCGTGATGCAGGGCGACAACCTGATGATCGTCCGCCGGGTGAAGCTCTCCGAGAGCCGCATCTCCTGCGTCCAGTTCGACCGCAGCGACGGTGTCCTCGTCACCATCGCCAGCTGGGACCGGCCCATCACCGACGATCTGTACACCCTCCTGAAGCCGTTGCCCGCCGAGCTCTTCCAGCAGGGCTGAGCCCGGCGCACGGCTTCCCCGCCGACGTGGAAGGGGGGAGCCGGGCAGGCCCGCCGAGCGGTCATCACGACGGGCCGCACCCGGGCCGGCGCTACACGCCGGCCCCCGACAACCGGGCGAACAGCGCGGTCACCTGCGCCGCCGAAGTACCGAGCCCCACGGGACCGTTCAGATGCCAAGGGGCCCCGGTGCCCCGCCGCAGGTCCTCCTCGCGGTAGCGCCTGCACCCCCGGTGCCAGATCAGGATGCCCGCGATCCAGTTCTTCAGTTCCCGCACATAACCGGCAAGGACCTCCCGCGCCTCGGAGTCCAGGGCGAAGTCGTCGTACAGCACCGGGAGTTCCTGCTCGGCGACATGCAGAAACTGGCGCAGCCGGGACTTCATCAGGTCGTACACGATCTCCATCGCGGTCGGATAGTCCACCCCGAAGAAGTTCTGCACGACCAGCACCCCGTTGTGGACCTCCCCTTCGTACTCGATCTCCTTCTGGTACGAGAACAGATCGTTCAGCAGCGCGGCGTAGTCGGCGGCCGCGTTCTCCAGGGAGCGCAGCGGGCCGCTCTCGTAGATCTCCGGCGGCACCTTCCTGCCGTGCGCGAGCCGGCACAGACTCATCGTCAGGTCCGAGCCGAACGTCATGCGCCGCATCTCGACGTAGTCCACCGGGTCGGGAATCCGGTTCTGCGCCTGGTTCGCCAGCTCCCAGAGCCAACTGGCGGTCATGTCCTCGATGGCCTTGCGGAAAGCACGCCTGCCGCCCTCGTCCAGCGGCGCCGACGTGCGCACCCAGAGGTCGGACAGGGCACGCTCCAGCGCGTTGACCGGCTCCGGCAGCACGCCCCCGTCCAAGGGCATGAAGAGCGACAGCCGCTCGTTGGCCAGCCGGGCACCCGCCAGATCACGGGACCGCCCGTGCACCACGGGGAACCAGTCGTCCCCGTACGTCCCCCAGGCCAGCCACTGCGAGGACAGGTCGAGCTCGTCCGGGGTGGCGTCCGGATGGATCCCCGCCGCGCACAGCGGGAGGTCGATCGCCAGCAGCCGCTCCTCGTCCCAGATGTGGGAACCCGGCACCCCGGGCTGCGCCTGCAGGATCCCCATCCGGTCCGCCCAGTCGACGATGCGGACCCGGGCCC
This sequence comes from Streptomyces sp. A0642, assembly GCF_004795105.1. Lineage (GTDB taxonomy): Bacteria > Actinomycetota > Actinomycetes > Streptomycetales > Streptomycetaceae > Streptomyces. The sequence continues at coordinate 101,793 of NZ_SSBL01000006.1, forward strand.
CGTCCAGATGCGGACTGAGCGACGTACCGAACGGCAGGTCGAAGTCGGGCAGCAGGGACGGGCCGACGTGCCGGTAGGGCAGATGGGTATGGCTGCGCAGCCTGGCGGATTCCGAACGGGGCGTGAAACGGATCGACGCGGCGGCCATCCCGAAGCCGGGCGTGGCCTTCTCGGCCCCTCCGTCGTTCATGTAGCGGCTGGAGCGCATGTGCCACTCATGGCCGCCGGACTGCCAGTCCTGCAGGCCCTTGACGTACGCGAGCACGGCCGCCGTCTGCGCGGCGTCGAGGCCCTTGCCGGCGCAGAGCGGGCCCAGTTCCGTCAGCGCGGTGTTCTCGAACTGCTGGAGCCGTGACGTCAGCAGATCGTTCACCGCCTCCGCGGCCTCCTGCGTCGAGCAGCCGAGGAAGCGCTCCAGGACCAGGACGCCGTTGCTGTTCTCGCCCTCGTCCTCGACCTCTCGCTGGTACGAGAACAGGTCGTTGCGCAGATGGACACCGTCGGAGAACGCGTCGCGCAGCACGCGCAGTGCCCGTTCGCCGGCCACCGCCTCGGGCACCTCCGCGCCCGCCGCGTACTCCACCAGCCCCGCCGACCACGGCGCGCCGCCCACCTTGCGCCGCATCTCGATGTACTCGACGGGATTGGCGATGCGGCCCTCGTTGATGTTGGCGAGCTCCCACAGCGACTCGTTCAGCAGGTTCTTCGTCGACTCGGCGAACCGCACCCGCCAGGCGTCGGACATGCCGGGCACCGTCCGCGCCCACAGATCCGCCAGCCCCGCCTCGACGGGGTTGGCCGGCTCAGGCGTCGGCGCCCCCCGCTCCATCGGCATGAAGGCGGGCAGCCGGTCCAGGTACGCCTTCCCGCCCGCGCGGTCGGGAGTGCGCTTGAACAGCTCCAGGAAGTGGTCGTCGAAGAAGAAGACCCACACATACCAGTCGGTGACCAGGGACAGCGCCTCGGCCGAGCAGTCGGGGTGGGTGTAGGCGCACAGCAACGCGTAGTCGTGGGAGTCGAGGTCCTTCTCCTCCCAGATGCCGGAACCCTCCAGCATCCCTATGGCCCGCGCCCATGTCTTCGTGTGCTGACGCGCCTCCTCGACGTGCGGGTTGAGGCGCGCCGGATACGGAACATAGAAGTCCGGCAGGGTGAAGGGCTGTGCCATGTGCGTCCGGCCTTTCGAAGAGCCTCCGCGTGAGTGCCACGCGGATCGGTCCTGTCGGCGCGAGCACTACCCTTCGGCCGTCCGGGGCACGCGCAGCCGCTATTAGTCACACAAGAAGTGCGCTCGTTCGAGGGACGGTGCGGCCGGGCCGTCCCTCGCGTAAAACTCCGGTAACGCGCCACCGCCAGAATCCCGTCGGCCCTTTCGGTCCGCAGGTCAGAGCACCTGCCAGTGGTCTGGTCCACTGGCTCGACCGGCTGCCCTCCCAGCGCCCTTGACGTGCCATCACCTGGGGTCGGAGAGTGTGCGCGCACCACGGAACACGAGATCGGAACCACGCACACCTCTCCCTACGCACGGCTCCGCCCACGCCCAGCACCAAGAAGGGTTGTCATGACGTCCAAGCAGAGGACCGGACGCGCACGCGCGCTGACCACCGCCGGCGCACTGAGTCTGGCGCTGCTCAGTCCCGCGGCACACGCCGGCGCGGACGGGGTGCGGCCGGAGTGCCCGCGCGGTCTCGACTGCGACGGGGTGCCGGCCGCCTACCAGCAGACGGGCAACCCCGCCGACAAGGAGACGTACGGCAACTTCGACACCGCGGACCGGCCGCACAGCAACAAGATCAAATTCATCGTCCTCCACGACACCGAGGAGGACTTCGACACCACCCTGAAGATCTTCCAGAACCCGCTGAAGCAGACCTCGGCCCACTACGTGGTGCGCTCCGGCGACGGCCATGTCACGCAGATGGTGAAGAACAAGGACGTCGCCTGGCAGGCCGGGAACTGGTACCTCAACACCCACTCGATCGGGATCGAGCAGGAAGGCGTCGCCACCGAGGGCGCGCAGTGGTACACGCCGGAGATGTACCGCTCGACGGCCGCACTCGTGCGCTACCTGGCCGCCGAGTACGACATCCCGCTCGACCGCCAGCACATCATCGGCCACGACGGGGTGCCCCCCACCAGCGCCGCCGGCACCAGGAACATGCACTGGGACCCGGGCACCTACTGGGACTGGAACCGCTTCATGGCGCTCCTCCACAAGCCCACCGTGCCGACCGCCCACAAGGGCAGCGAACTCATCACCGTCAGCCCGCGGTTCAAGGACAACCCGCAGGCGTTCCGCGACTGCGAGAAGGGCGTCGACCTCCCCGTGCAGGGCTCCAGCGCCGTCCCGCTCCACACGGAACCCTCCGCGGACTCACCGCTGTTCTCCGACCCGGGTCTGCACACGGACGGCTCGCCGGGCACCAACTGCGCCGCCGACTGGGGCAGCAAGATCAGCGCCACCCAGCAGGCCGTCGTCGCCGACCACGCACCCGGCTGGACGGCGATCTGGTGGTATGGCAAGAAGGCCTGGTTCAGCACCCCGGACCGTACCCGCACCACCACCCCCACCTCCGGCTATGTCGTCAAGCCGAAGGCAGGCAAGGCGGAGGTGCCGGTGTACGGGGTGGCCTACCCGGAGAAGTCCGAGTACCCGGCGGGCTTCGCGGACCAACGGGTCGGCACGCCCCTGCCCTACACCATCAAGTCCGGGCAGTCCTACCCCGGCGGTGGGGAGGCCCCCACCGGCTTCTTCTACGCACCGACGATCGACTCCTCCTACCCCCTGGACCACGCGTACTTCCCCGGCAAGGAAACGTACGTGACGGTCCAGATCGGCCACCGCATCGCCTTCGTGAAGGCATCCGACGTGGACATCGTCCGCGCACACTGAGCGCGAACGCCCCCGTGGGCCGGGGCGGCACGACAGCGCGCTGCGGGGCCGGTGTGTCGGCACCGGACCCGCAGCGCGCATTTCCCCCGTCGGACAGGTCAGCGAGTACCGACGGCAGCGCGCACGGCACTCCGCGCCATGGCGCAGTCGTCGTGCAGGCGGCGCAGCAGCAGCCGCTGCTCCTCACTCGACGAGAGCGCCCCCGGTCGGTCCTGCCCCGTCCTGGCCGGCGCGGTGGTGTCCCGCATCGCCCGCTGGAGGGCCGTCTCGTACGTACGGATCTCCCGGGTCAGCACCAGCATCAGGTTGACCAGGAAAGCGTCCCGCGCCGCAGGGCCCGCGACCTGGGCCAGCTGACTGATCTGACGCCGCGCCACCGGGGCGTCGCCCAGCACCGTCCAGAGCGTCGCCAGGTCGTATCCCGGCAGGTACCAGCCGGCGTGTTCCCAGTCCACCAGGACCGGACCGGTCGGCGACAGGAGGATGTTGGAGAGCAGCGCGTCACCGTGGCAGAACTGCCCCATGCCCTGCCGGCCCCCGGCGTGGGCCAGGCCGTGCAGCAGCTTCTGCAGGTCGCCCAGATCACGGTCGGTGAACAGACCGAGCTCGTGATAGCGCGCGATGCGTGCCGCGTAGTCCAGCGGGGCGTCGAACAGACCGGCCGGCGGACGCCAGGCGTTGACCCGGCTGACCGCACCGAGCACGGCCCGCAGATCGGCCCGGGGCGGAGCCTCCGCCGGGTGCCTGGTCAACGCCGCCACCCGGCCGGGCATCCGCTCGATGACCAGGGTGCAGTTCTCCGGGTCCGCGGCGATGAGCCGGGGCACCCGGACCGGCGGGCGGTGCCGGACGAACGCCCGGTATGCCGCTATTTCGTGCCTGAAACGCTCCGACCACGCGGGGGAGTGGTCCAGTAAACACTTGGCGACCGCGGTCGCGCGGCCGGTGGAACCGACGAGGAGGACCGAACGGCCGCTGCGCCGCAGCACCTGCACGGGGTTGAACTCCGGGCAGATGCGGTGCACCGAGGCGATCGCCATCCTCAGCTGAGCGCCCTGCGGGCCGGACAGGTCCAGCCTCCCGCTGAGGGAAGGGGCGCCCGGCCCTGCCACGCGCCGGGTCCGGCCGATGGCGGGCGCGGGAACGACGGCGCGAGGGTCGAGATACGGTCCGCCACCGCCTCCCAGGGGACGCAGCGGCCGGGGCGGGGCGGACACGGAGGACGATGCTGTGTACATGGGCGAGACAGATCCCTTCGTGCGCCGACAAGTTGCGTGCGCCGCCCCGGCCGGCGGCCGTCCGGCACCCTGGGGAGTACCGAGGGCTGCCGGGCGGGGTGGCGCTTTCCTACCTGACACCGGAGCACGGGTGTCTCTCGACCTAGCGCACCCTGGCGAACCCTGGCGAATAGTCGCGAGGCATCTGACACGGGGTTACTGTCAACACAGCCGAGAACCTGGGGGCTTGACGTGACCGGAGAACCCAACACCCGCCTGTCAGATCTGTTCGGCCTCGCCGGCTGGTCCAAGGGCGAACTCGCGAGAGCGGTGAACCGGAAGGCGGCGGCCATGGGCCACCCGCAGCTGGCGACCGACACCTCGCGCGTCAGGCGCTGGATCGACATGGGGGAATCCCCGCGCGATCCCGTGCCCGAGGTGCTGGCAGCCCTGTTCACCGAGCGGCTCGGTCGTGTCGTGACCATCGAGGACCTCGGGTTCGGCCGACGCGGGCGTGTGGGGAAGCGGCGAGAGACCGGGACGGAAGACAATCCCGATCAACTCCCGTGGGCGCCCGAGCGGACGGCAGCGGTCCTCACCGAATTCACGGGAATGGACCTCATGCTCAACCGACGCGGCTTGGTGAGCGCGGGCGCCGCGCTCGCCGCCGGCTCCACGATCGCCGGCCCCATGCACGACTGGCTGCACACCGACCCCGTACTGGCGGCCGACGCCCCACGCATCGACGACCCCGTGCACGCGGACCCGGCCGGCTACGACCGGTACGAGGCCGCGCCCATCGGCTCGGAGGAGATCGAGGCGCTGGAACGCTCCGTGGAGGTGTTCCGAGCCTGGGACGCCGCCCGCGGCGGCGGCCTCCAGCGCAAGGCCGTGGTGGGCCAGCTGAACGAGGTGGGAGGCATGCTCGCCTACCGCCACCCCGACCACCTGCAGCGCCGTCTCTGGGGCGTTGCCGCCAATCTCGCCGTACTCGCGGGCTGGATGTCCCACGACGTCGGCCTCGAACCCACCGCCCAGAAGTACTTCGTCATCGCCGCGCACGCCGCGCGCGAAGGCGGTGACCGGCCGCGGGCGGGCGAAGCACTGTCCAGGGCGGCCCGTCAGATGGTCCACCTCGGCCGCCCCGACGACGCGCTCGACCTCATGAAACTCGCCAAATCCGGCTCGGGCGACATGGTTCTGCCCCGCACTCAGGCGATGCTGCACACCATCGAGGCCTGGGCGCAGGCGTCCATGGGCCGGGGGCAGGCCATGCGGCGCACGCTCGGCCTGGCGGAGGAGCTGTTCGTCTCCGACAAGGGCGATGTGCCACCGCCCAGTTGGATGCAGATGTTCGACGAGGCCGATCTGCACGGCATGCAGGCCCTGGCGTTCCGCACGCTCGCCGAACACGACCCCTCGGCGGCCGTCACCGCCCAGCGCCACGCGAAGCAGGCACTGGAGCTGCGGATCAACGGACGCCAACGCTCCAAGATCTTCGACTACATCTCGCTCGCCTCGGCCTGCTTCATCGCCGACGACCCCGAGCAGGCCGACCGTTACGCCCGGCTCGCCCTGGTGACGATGGGGGAGACCTCCTCGCACCGCACCTGGGACCGGCTGCGCGAGATGTACCGGCTGACGGGCCAGTTCGCGGGCTACGCGAAGATCAAGGACCTGCGCGAGGAGATCGAGCTCTCGCTGCCGCCGACCTCCGGCACCAAGAGGCCCAGGAATTCAGAGATCTGATCCCGGCCGCCACGGCGACGGCGCCGTGACGACAAGGGTCCAGGAAGAAGAGAGGCCGCGAAGAAGGCGGGATTCAGAAGGCGCGGTCCAGAAGCGTGCCGTGAAGCACAGGGGCGCTCCATCGCGTCGGCGCCGCTCCCCACCCACCATGCCCGGTTCGCGCTACGCCCCGATGCGGGCGATCAGCACGCACGCGTCGTCCAGTCGCTCGGCTCCGCCGAACTCCTCGACGACCGCTTGTACGCACTCCTGCGCCGTACGGGCTTCGGCGAAGCGCGGCGCCAGTCCGAGCAGTGTGTCGGTGCCAGGCCGGAGGCCGTTGTGCGGGCTCCCGGTGCCCCGGGCGAGCCCGTCGGTGTGCAGGACGAGCACGTCGCCGGGCAGCAGGTGCACTTCGTCCTGCTCGTAGGCGACCCCGGACGCCGCTCCCAGGAGCACCCCGTCCGGCGGGGGAATCGGACGCCCGGCTCCGTTGCGGAAGAGTAGCGGCGCCGGGTGTCCGGCCTGCGCCCATTCCAGACTGCGGGTGGCGGGGTCGAACCGACAGCACACCGCGCTGCCGAGCGCGGGCTGGACCGATGTCTCCATTAACTGGTTCAGGTGGCCCATCAGGGCTCCGGGCTCGATCCCGGCCACGGCCATGCCGCGCAGCGCGCCCAGGATCATCGCCATGGAGGAGGTCGCCTGAATGCCGTGACCGGTTAGATCGCCGACCGTGAGCAGCGTCCGGCCGTCCGGCAGCTCCATCGCGTCGTACCAGCCGCCGCCGATCAGGGCGATCGAATCCGACGGCAGGTAGTGGGACGCGATGTCCAGCGAACCGGGCCCCTGGTCCGGGAGGGTCAGCGAACCCCGCCACGGCGGAAGCACGGCCTCCCGCAGTTCCACGGCCATCCGGCGTTCGGTCCTGGCGATGTGCTGCTCGCGGCGCAGCGAGTCCTGCGTCCGGTCCAGAACCTGCTGGCTGCGGCGCAGCGCGCTGACATCGCGCAGGACCGCCCACATGGAGGCGGTGCAGCCGTCGGCGTCGAGGACGGGTTCGCCCATCATGTGCAGGGTGCGGGTCTGGCCGTCAGTGCGCAGGATGCGGAACTCGCCGTCTATCGGCTTGCCGTCGACCAGGCAGGCCGTCACCAGCGCCGTGAGCAGAGGCTGGTCCTCGGGCACGAGCACGGAGGGGAGGTCGTCCAGAGAGAGCGGACCCGCCTCGGCGGTGCGGCCGAAGATCCGGAGCAGCTCCTGCGACCAGCTCACCTCGTCGGTCAGCAGATTCCATTCGGCGCTGCCGACCCGGCCGATCAGCGAACCGGCCTGTTCGTCGGCGGTCGCGTTCCGGGAAGGCGGCAGCGCGGCTCCGGCGGCGAACCGGTCCGCGGCCTCCGACGGCAGCCCCTGCCTGAGCTGTCCCAGGTGGGCGCCCAGGTCGTCGAGCTGATGGACCGCCAGATCGCACAGCGCACGCTGCCAGCGGAGCTGGGGGTCGTCCTCGTCGACGAGGACGGTCTCCCGCCGCACCGCGTCCACGTCGCCGCGCAGCCGGTGCGTCCGGTTGATCAACGCGTCGACGGCATCGCGCTCGGGCGGCTGGGGGGCGGGGCGGTCCGCCGGCGGGTGGGGCTGCATGTCGTACTCCGATACAGGCGCGGTACAACCAGGTGTGAGGGTGGACCGGATACGACTGTCGCACAGCCGCCATGAGCCCGTAAGTGCTTTGGCAACACTCGATGCGTTCTTGCAGCTGGCATATGTCAGCGGCTGATCGGAACCGGTTTCCTTCGAACACCCTTGCTGTCTACGGCTGTTGATGCAAGTCATCCCGGGCTCGATCCCTGCGCGCCCGCCCCTGAGCGCTGCTTTCGCGCGGTCGCGCGGGCCGGCCGGGCATATGCGGGCCGGAGCCCCCACGCGGGGCGGGGGCTCCGGCCGTGAGGGCTGTCCGCGCTGTCAGCAGAGGGCGATGCGGCCGTAGGAGCCCATCTTCCACTTCCACTCGAGGGTCTCGCCGGGGGTGGTGGTCCAGCAGCTCCGGTCGGGGCCGTGGTCGATCACCAGCTGGATGTGCATGTTCCGGCCGCAGTTGTTGGTCGTCCAGGCGGTCTTGTTCTGCTTGACGACCTCGCGCGCCACGCACGCGGGGGCGGTGTCCCCGGCGGCGGCCGCCGGGCCGGCCGCGGTGAGGGAGCAGGCGGTGATCATCGCGGCGGCCGCGAGCGTGGTCAGGGTGTTCTTCGGGCGCATGTCTCACGTTCCTCGGGAAGTCGGCGGGAATGCCGGGCGCAGAGATCAACGAGCGCCCCGGTCCCGCGTGACGGCCGCCGGGGGCTGCCCGGGTGGCGTCCGGAGGGCGGGCCGGGGGCCGGGAATGCTCCCGCGTGCGCCCGCGTTACATCGGCAGAACGAAAACGAATCCCGTTCCCATCAAGGGTCGGGATCGGTGCAGCAGCCCGGAGGTGCCCATGGCCCGCAGTGAGACCCGCCCCGTCGTCACCCTCCGCTCGACCGCAGGAACCGGTCAGAGCTATGTGACGCGCAAGAGCCGTCGGAACGACCCCGACCGCCTGGTTCTGCGCAAGTACGACCCCGCGGCCGGCCGGCACGTGCTGTTCCGCGAGGAACGCTGACCGTCGCCACACCCTCGCCGGGCGGCCCCGCGCCGTCCGTCCGTCCGTCCTCGCACCAGGGAAGGAACACCCATGAAGTCCCGAATCCACCCCGTCTCCCGTCCGGTGGTCTTCCGCGACCGCGCCGCGGGGGCGGCCTTCCTCACCCGCTCCACCGCGGATTCCGATCGGCGTGTGACGTGGGAGGACGGCCGTAGCTATCCCGTCATCGACGTGGAGACCTCGTCGGCGAGCCACCCGTTCTACACGGGATCCCGGCAGGTGCTGGACACGACCGGCCGGATCGAACGGTTCCACCGTCGCTACGGCGCCGGGCTGCCCGTCACCGGCGAGTGACCCGCCCGTTCCGGCCCGGTCCTCCGTGCTGTGGATCACAGTCCTCGGTGCGGATTCCCGGGAACGGGGCGCGATGATTTATCGTTCACCTATATGTGGATGACGCGCTGAGCGCCCACTCCGTAGCCGCCCCGGCTGGATTCCCCCGATCCGGCCGGGGCTTCCCCTTGTCAGTCCAGCCCTCGCGCCCGCTTGAAGCGCGCCAGCCCGTGGGCCAGCTCCACCACCGGCCCCGGGTAGTCCGGGTCCGTACGCCCGGGGCCGCGCAGTTTCCACGGCTCGTGCACCGCGGGCCCGGGCACCCCCGCCAGCTCCGGTACCCAGCGGTGGACGTAGCGGCCGTCCGGGTCGTACCGCTTGCCCTGGACCACCGGGTTGAGCACGCGATTGGGGCGGCTGTCCGTCCCGGTGCCGGCCATCCACTGCCAGTTCAGCTGATTGTTGGCGACATCGCCGTCGACCAGCAGGTCCAGGAAGTGCCGGGCGCCGATGCGCCAGTCCACGTACAGCGTCTTGGTCAGGAAGCCCGCGGTGAGCAGCCGCCCGCGGTTGTGCATCCAGCCCTCGTGCCGCAGCTGGCGCATCGCCGCGTCGATCACGGGATAGCCGGTGAGCCCCTGCCGCCAGGCCTCGATGTCCTCGGCCGCGTCCGCCTCGGACCGCCAGCTGTCGTGCCGGGTGCGGTAGTCCCGCCAGGACGCGGCGGGCCGTGCCGCGAGGACCTGGTAATGGAACTCGCGCCAGCACAGCTGCCGGACGAAGGCCTCGGCCCCGGCCCCGCCGGCGGCGCGGGCCCGGTGGATGAGCTCGGCCGCGGACAGGGTGCCGAAGTGCAGATGCGGTGAGAGCCGGGACGTGGAGTCGCCGGCCAGGTCGTCGTGTCCTTCCTCGTACGCCGAGAGCCCGTCGCGCAGCCATGCGGTGAGCTGTCTGCGGGCCTGCCGCTCGCCGCCCTCGGCCAGGCCCCGCGACACCCCGGACACCGCCTCGCGGGACATCACGGCCTCGGACCCGGGGCCGTCCGGGACCCGCACCGTCCGGGGTGCGGCGAAGGGTTCCCGTACCCGTTCCTCCGACCAGCGCCTGAAGTACGGCGTGAACACGGCGAAGTGGTCGGAGGCCGCGGGCGTCACGGCGCCCGGCGGGACCGCGGTGACCACGCCGTCGTGGACGTGCAGCCGCCGCCCGCCCGACTCCAGCGCCTTGCGCAGCCGCTCCTCACGGCGACGGGCGTAGTCGCTGCCGCCGGCCGAAAGATGGACGTCCACCGCCCCGGTCTCGGAGGCGATCCGGCCCACCTCCTCGACGACATCGCCCGAGCGGACCACCAGCCGGCCGCCCCGCTCACGCAGCCCGGCGTCGAGATCCCGCAGACAGTCGGCGAGGAAGGCGAGGCGGTTCGGGGCGGCGAACCCGGCCTCGTCGATCGCCCTGTCGCGGACGAACAGCGGCACGACCTCGTCCGCGGCGCCGAGCGCCGCCCGCAGCGGGGGATGGTCGTGCAGCCGGAGGTCGGCGGTGAACAGGACGACCGCTACGGTCATGGCGCAACTCCTGGGGGGCCGGGGAGGTGCCATGCTGCCGTCTCCGGGCCGCCGGCGCGGACAACCCTCAGGGCGACACCGCGGCGCTCGCCCGTTCGGGTGAAGCCGCGCCCGCTGCCGTACGGCCGATGTTGCGGGCCATCCCGCCGAACACCACCGAGTGGAAGGGCCACACACTCCACCAGTACGCGTGGCCGAGCAGCCCGCGCGGATGGAAGAGGGCCCGCTGGCGGTAGCGCGACCGGCCCCGGCCGTCCGGCTCCACGTACATCTCCAGCCACGCCAGGCCCGGCAGCCGCATCTCGGCGCGCAGCCGCAGCAGGCGGCCCGGCTCGATCTCCTCGACCCTCCAGAAGTCCAGCGAATCGCCCACGCGCAGCCGGTCGGTGTCCCGCCGCCCCCGTCGCAGGCCCACCCCTCCCACCAGCCGGTCGAGCCACCCGCGCACCGCCCAGGCGAGGGGGAACGAGTACCAGCCGTGTTCGCCGCCGATTCCCTCGACCACCCGCCACAGGGCCTCCGGGGACGCGTCGACGTCCCGTCGGCGCACATCCGTGTACAGGCTGCCACCGGCCCAGTCGGGGTCGGTCGACAGGGGGTCGCTGGGCACCCCGGGCACCGACGCGGACGACCACCGGGTGGTCACCCGGGCATCCCTGACCCGTTGCAGCGCAAGCTGCAGCGCCTTGTCGAGGCCGAACGGCTGCCCGGGACCGTCGGGAACGTAGGCGGCGATGTCGTGTTCCCGGCACACGACCTCGTACCGCAGCGACTCGGCGAGCGGGCGGGCGAGCGACCGGGGTACGGGCGTGACCAGTCCGATCCAGTGGCTGGACAGCCGGGGGCTCAGCATCGGCACGGGCAGGATGAGCCGGTGCGGAAGGCCCGCGACCTCGGCGTACCGCTGCATCATGTCCCGGTAGGTGACGATGTCGGGCCCGCCGATGTCGAACGCGCGGTTCACGTCGTGCGGCATCGGGGCACTGCCCACCAGGATGCGCAGCACGTCCCGGACGGCGATCGGCTGGATCCGTGTGGACACCCAGCTCGGCGTCACCATGACGGGCAGCCGCTCCGTCAGATAGCGCAGCATCTCGAAGGAGGCCGACCCGGACCCGATGATGACGGCGGCCCGCAGCACGGTGGTCGGGACGCCGGAGGCCAGCAGGATCCTGCCGACCTCGGCCCGCGACCGCAGATGGGGCGACAGTTCCTGCTCGGGGACGTCGTACGGGGTGAGGCCGCCGAGGTAGACGATGCGGCCCACCCGGGCGGCGCGGGCCTGTTCGCCGAAGACAGTGGCCGCCCTGCGGTCCGTCTCCTCGAAACCACTGCCGGCCGTCAGGGCGTGCACCAGGTAGTAGGCCACGTCCACGCCGCTCATCGCCGACGCGAGCGATCGAGCGTCGGTGACGTCGCCGCGCACGATCTCCACCTCACCGGCCCACGGGTAGTCCCGCAGCTTCTCCGGGGTCCGGGCCAGGCAGCGCACCCGGTACCCCGCCGCCAGCAGTTCCGGGACCAGCCGGCCCCCGATGTACCCGGTGGCGCCGGTGACCAGACAGCGCGGAGGCTGATTCCCGCGGTCGTTCGTCATGGGATCTCCGCATCGGTCGGACCTGCCGTGCCCTCCGGGCCGTCCGTCCACCCGGCCGCTCCGACCAGTCTGCCCCGCACCCGCCCCCGTCGCACCGCACCCTTGCGCGCGGGGTACGGACATCAGGTGTGGCCGCGCCGGGCGGGGGCATCTGTCGCCCATGGAAAAAGAAGCGGAAAGAGACGCGCGGCAAGGAGCACGTCACCGGGCCTGGGGCCGGGTGCTGCTCCAGGCCGTCATCCTGGTGACGGCCCTTCTGGCCATGGTCGGATTCTCGATCGTGCTGGCCAAGGTCACGCTCACACCGTCACCCGCTTCGCAGGATCTCGTCACCTCCAACCTCCGCCCGGGGCGCTCGCTGCGCCAGTACGCCGAGGACTACACCTTCCTCGCCGCCTGCAAGCAGGCCGGCGGCAACCTCGTGCTGGGCATGCCGTTCGGTGTCCTGCTGCCCATCCTCGTTCCCCGGCGGCTGCGCATGATCCGCATGGTCCTGCTGACCGTCCTCGTCATCGTCGTGGTCGAACTGGTGCAGGGGGCGCTGGTCGCGGGGCGCGCCTTCGACGTCGACGACGTCATCCTCAACACGGCGGGCGCCCTGCTGGGTTACTTCCTGCTGGGGCGGCGCCTGAGTCACCGTTACCACGTGTTCGCGGCCGGACCGGAGCCCAAGGCTCTGCCGGAACCGGCCCCGCGGCCGGAGCCCGAGCCCGCCCCGGCGCGGACGGGGAGGCTCCACACGCTACGGGCCGGCCTCACCCGCGGACGCGTCCGCAAGAGCTGACCCGGGCCCGGGCGCTCCGCGGCGGGAGGCGACCGGCACGCGGGCCGGGCACCCGTTCGGCCCGCTGCCGATTGCGGGGCACTCGCGGCTGACCCAGCGTGAGGGGACGCCGCATGTCCGCCAGGCGTACGGATCACCCGCCGAAGGGGAGCGACATGGCCGACGCGCAGTGGAGTCCGGGACGCAGGGCGGCGGACGCCGATGAATTCCTGCCGGTGCTGGACATCATCGAGCCGGTCCGCCAGCGCCGTCTCACCGTCCTGTTCCGTCTTCTGCTGCTGATCCCGCACTTCATCGTGCTGGTCCTCCTGGAGGTCGCGGCGTTCTTCACCGTGGTGTTCGGCTGGTTCGCCGCCCTGGTCCTGGGGCGGCTGCCCGGACCCGTCTTCCGCTTCCTCGCGGCGACCCTCGCCTACCGCACGAGGGTCGCCGCGAGCGGCATGCTGCTCATCGACAGCTATCCGCCGTTCACGCTGACGCAGCCGCCGGACTATCCGGTCCGGATCGACGTCCGCCCGACCCGGCTCAACCGGCTCGCCGTCTTCTTCCGGCTGATCCTGGTGATCCCGGCCGCCGTCGTGCAGAGCCTCGCCACCTCGGGCTGGTACGCCCTCGCGATCGTGTGGTGGCTCATCACGCTGATCCTCGGGCGCATGCCCCGCCCCCTCTTCGAAGCCACGGCAGCCACCCTCCGGTACGAGATGCGCGTGTCCGCCTACGTGTCGATGCTCAGCCCCGCCTACCCCAAGGGCTTCTTCGGCGAGGACGCACTCTCCGTGCCGGCCCGGCACGGCCGCTCCGCGACCAGCCCCCTGGTCATGAGCACCGCGGGCAAGGCCCTGCTGGTCCTCTTCCTGGTCCTCGGGCTCGTCGGAAGCATCACGACCTCCGTGACCGGGGCGTCGTCCGACGGCACCGAATACCACACGGAGCCGTAAAGAGCTGTGCGCACGGCCCGCCGACCGGCATGATCGTCCGATGACATGGACAGCACCTGAAGTCACCCGGACCGACGGCTCGCCCGTCGCCGCGGAACGGGAGATGCTCACCGATTACCTGCGGTGGTTCCGCGCCACACTGCTCCAGAAGTGCGCCGGGCTGACCGGCGAGCAACTCGCCGAGCGGACCACGCCGCCGTCGAACCTCTCGCTGCTCGGGCTCCTTCGCCACATGGCCAAGGTCGAACGCACCTGGTTCCGCCAGCGGTTCGACGGTCAGGACCTTCCGCCGCTGTACGACCCCGAGAAGGGCAAAGACGCCGACTTCGAGGACCTCGATCCGGCCCGGGCCGCCGAGGACTACGCCCGGCTGGTCGAGGAGTGCCGCCTGGCGGACGAGATCATCGCCGGCGCGTCCTTCGACGACACGTTCCTCCACAACGGCGAGGTCATCTCCCTGCGCCTGGTGCACGTCCACATGATCGGCGAGTACGCCCGCCACATCGGCCACGCCGACCTGGTGCGCGAGCGGCTGGACGGAGTCACCGGGGACTGAGCAGGCGGGACCGGGCGAGAAGGGCGGCGGACGGAGACGGAGGCCGCCTTTATCGCTCGGAACGACGCGAGCCGCACGGTCCGCGGAGACCGACACGTCGGGGCAGGCGCGGTGTCCCGGCGGCCGCGCGAGCGGAAGTCATGATGAGGGGACGCGGCCGACGAGGCGCCGCGGCCGGACGACGACGGGACAACTGCCATGCCGCTTCAGGGTGAGTACGAGCCGAGCCCCACCCCGCAGGTGCGGGACCAGGTCGAGCAGTACGAGAGCTCGGGAGGGACGGAGGGGACCACTATGCGGGGCATGCCGGTCATCATCCTGACCACGATCGGCGCCAAGAGCGGGAAGATCCGCAAGACGCCCCTGATGCGCGTCGAGCACAACGGCTCGTACGCCGTGGTCGCCTCACTGGGCGGGGCCCCGCAGCACCCCGTCTGGTACCACAACCTCACCGCCGACCCCCGCGCCGAACTGCAGGACGGCCCGGTACGCCAGGACATGAGGGCCCGTGAGGTGACCGGGGACGAGAAGGCGCTCTGGTGGGAGCGCGCCGTGGAGGCGTACCCCGACTACGCCGACTACCAGGAGAAGACCGACCGGGAGATCCCCGTCCTCGTGCTGGAACCCGTGGACGCGGGTCACTGAGCAGCACGCACGCGAGCGGACGGGCGCCGGCCGGCCGCCACGCACCGGTGGGGCGGCGCCACGGGATACTCTCCAGCACGGTTCCCGAGGCGTGGGGCCGAGCGGAAGGATGCACAACCAGATGACAGACAACTCCGAGCTGGTCGCGTTCGTCCGTGCGCGCCTCGACGAGGAAGAAGAGGTCGCCCGTGCGGCCGGCGGCGAGGGGTGGCGATGCCCGGCCGAAGTACCGGGCGAGATCCACGACCGGACCGGCGCCATCGCGTTCACTCTGAGGACGCACGGCTATGACCACCACATCGCCTTGCAGGATCCCGCGCGGACGCTACGCCGCATCGAGACCAGCAGGGTGCTCCTCGACGAGTACGCGGAGGTCGCCGCCCTGGACGTCGACCGCCCGGAGCGGGACTTCGCCTCTGGCCGGGCCTTCGGCCTGGGCTTCGTGGTCCGGCAGATGGCCGCGGAACACGCACGGCACCCCGGCTACCAGGTGAAGTGGCTGCCCCGCTTCACGCAGTAGGCCACACCCGTGCCGGCGGAGGCTGCCCGGCCTCCCCGGCCGGGCAGCGCCGGGCTCGCGTGCCTTGGCCGCCGGCACGCTCCTCCCCGGCGCGGCGCAGCGTCCGGACCCGCGCGCCCCGGCGACCGCGCGCCTGCGGGTCACCCGCAGCCGCGGTGAAGAGCGCCGGCGGTCAGAGCGGGTTCGTGCCGCCGTCGCCCTTGGCGGACACCTGATCGCTCCGCTCCTGGAGGCGGCGGGCCTTGTCCTCGAGACGCCGGCGCTCCTGCGGGTCGGAGACGCGCGCGGCTGCCTCCTTCAGCTCCTCTGCCTTGGCGCGAATACGCTCGGCGCGGCCGCCGGTTTCATCCGCAACACTCATGATCGCTCCTGGGTCTCGGGGGAGAGCCGACTCCACCAGCGAATCAGCGCGCCCGCACCCCTGCATCTCGAGCGGTCACACGCCGCTACGGAATGCGGGGCGCGAGCCGCCCGTGTCCCCGCCCCGCGGCTGCCCCTCGCGCCGCCGCCCCTTCCGGCGAGACTGACGGCCGGCCGGCGCCCCGGGGTCGGGGGCCGGTGCCTCTGATCCGCCGCGGACCGAGTGCACGCACGCCGGGAGAAGGGGGCGGGCACTCCGCCGCGCGAGCCGGCTAGGGCCTCTCGTCCGGATCGGGCCGGATAAGGGAGCGGGGGGTCGGGTGCGTGCGACTGCAGGGCGAGGAAGGAGCCGTGGTGACCGACGGCAACGCGGCAGACGCGCGTGCCGGGCGTCGCGAGCCCGGCATGATCCAAACGAGAGGCCCTGGGGCCGTGCGGCCGCTGAGGCATCATGGGGCCGGTGATCACCATTCATCTGAAGTACGAGATCGACCCCGACCGCATCGAGGACTTCGAGGAGTACGGCCGGAGATGGGTCGTCCTCGTCAATCGGTTCGGCGGCACCCACCACGGCTACTTCCTGCCCAGCGAGGGCGACAGCGACATCGCCTACGCGCTCTTCTCGTTCCCCGGCTTCGCCGCCTACGAGCAGTACCGCAAGGACAGTGCCACCGACCCCGAGTGCCAGGCCGCGTTCGAGCTGGCCCGCCGCACGGGCTGCATCCGACGGTACGAACGCCGCTTCCTGCGCCCCCTCGACACCGGCACGGCACCGCAAGCGCCCCAGGCCCCCGGGGCCCCGTGACGGTGCGCCAACGGCAGCCGTCGTCCCTCTTCGGCGGAGACGGCTGCCGGAAGGGCCGGGCTGCCTCGGCGGACGTACCGGACGGCCTGCGGGTTCGGCGCGGTCCCTACGCCCGCTCGGCGGAGGTGCGGCCCGCCGCTGTGTCGATGACCTCGTCCAGGACCTCGCGCGAGCGGAGCAGGTCGCTGATCATGCGGTCGATCCGGTTCCGCTCGGTGGTGAGCTCGGAAACCAGTTCGGGCGTGGCGCGCAGGGACGGACCGCCGTCCTCGTCACGCATGCAGGGCAGGATCCTAGCGATCTTCGAACTGTGCAGGCCGGCCGCGTAGAGCTCCTGGATGCGGATGACCCGGTCGACGGCCCTCTCGGGGTAGTCGCGGTGACCGCCCGGGGTCCGGTCGGCCTCCAGCAGCCCCTGTTCCTCGTAGTAGCGCAGCGAACGCTCCCCGACACCGGTGCGAGCCGCCAGTTCTCCGATGCGCATGGTCCCCCCAGGGCTTGAATCTCACATCAATGTCAGGTTTTACGTTACCGGCATGACGCACACACAGCAGGCACCCGCCGCAACCGGTCTCTTCGAATCCGCCCGCCTCGGCCGTCTGGCACTGGCCAACCGGCTGGTCATGGCTCCGCTGACACGTAACCGCGCCTCGGCCGACGGCGTTCCCGGCGAGCTGATGGCCACGCACTACGCCCAACGCGCCTCGGCAGGTCTGATCATCGCCGAGGCGACCACACCGAACGCCGTCGGCCAGACCTACCCTCACATCCCGGGCATCCACAACCGCGCGCAGATCGCGGGATGGCGTCGGGTCACCGACGCGGTGCGGGCGGCTTCCGGCCAAAGCCACATGTTCCTCCAGTTGCAGCACGGCGGCAGGGTCGGCCACCCCGACACCAGCGGCCACATCCCGGTCGCACCGTCCATCGTGCGCTTCCCGGAGGAGCTCCAGACGCCGAAGGGGCTCCGGAGCGCCGTCGCGCCGCGCGAGATGTCGGAGCGGGACATCCGCTCCACCGTCGCCGATTTCGCCGCCGCAGCCCGCAACGCCGTCGCGGCAGGCTTCGACGGCGTGGAGGTGCACTCCGCCAACGGCCATCTGCTGCACCAGTTCCTGGCAGGGAACACCAACCGCCGCACCGACGACTGGGGCGGCCCGGCAGCGAACCGGATCCGGTTCACCGTCGAGGTGGTGCGCGCCGTCGCCGACGCCATCGGCCCGGACCGGGTCGGCGTACGCGTCTCCCCCGGACAGCGCGTCAACGGCATCGAAGAGGGCGACACCGAGGACATCTACGCGGCGCTCGTGCCCGCCCTCGCGCGCCTCGCCCCCGTCTATCTGCATCTGGTCCACGCCGACCCGGACCAGCCCCTGTTCTCCCGGATCCGCAAGGCCTGGCCGGGCACGCTGATCGCCAACCCGGTCCTGTCGCGTGAGGAGGCAGCGGCGGACGGCGGCCTGAGGCGCGGGGAGCGCCTGCTGGCCGAGGGCGCCGAACTGATCGCCCTGGGCCGGGGGTTCCTCGCCAACCCCGATTTCGTGGAGAGGCTGCGCAGGGGCGCACCGCTCAACGAGATCCGGCCGGAGTTCCTGATGCACGTACACGGAGAGGAGGGGTACAACGACTACCCCGTGCTGCCGCGGCTCTGAACGCGGCCACAGAGATCCTCGGCGGACGGGAGGGCGCCACCCCCGGCCCCTCCGCCCCCCGCAGTTCAGGCGGGTGGCCGCGGCCCGGCCTCCCCGCGCAGCAGGCCGAGCAGTTCCAGGGCGGCCGGGAGCGGTGTGGCGGGCAGCGCGACGTGCACGGTCCGGCGCAGAGCCGGGTCGGTGAGGGAGCGCAGGACGAGTGTGCCGGGGACCGCCCGGGCGGCGAGCGAGGGGACGAGCGCCACACCGAGCCCCGCGGCGACGTAGCCGAACTTGCCCGTCCATTCCGCGATGCGCACGACCTTCCTGGGGCTGAAGCCCGCCCGGGCGCACGCGTCCGCGAGCATGGTCGGACGGTCGCCGTACGCACTCTGGAGCCAGGCCTCGTCCCGTAGGTCCCGCAGATCGAGCGCACCGGCTCCGGCCAGCCGGTGCTCCCGGGGAAGGGCGACGCGCAACTCGTCCTCGCACAGCACCGTCGTGGTGACCCCTTCGGTCCGTGGCAGACCGGACGGGTAGTCGCTGACGACGGCCAGATCGAGCGCACCGTTCACGAGCTGCTGCATGAGCACTCCGGTCGCACCTTCGGAAGCCACGACCTCGACCCCGGGCCTGGTGTCGCGGAGCGCCCGCAAGGCGCCGGGCACCAGGGAGATGTTGGCGGTGGCGAAAGCCCCGACGTGCAACAGCCCGCCCTGCCCGGCATGGAGGACGGCCAGCTCCCGCTCCGCCCGCGCCAGCCGGTCCAGTACCTCGATCGCATGCCGGTGCAGCGAGCGGCCGGCGGGGTTGAGCCGTACCCCTCTGGCCAGCCGGTCGAACAGCGGGCCGCCCGCCTGCTGTTCCAGCGTCGCGATCCGCCGGGACACCGCGGACTGCGTGTAGTTGAGCCGGACTGCCGCCTGCGTGAACGAACCGCAGTCCGCCACCGCCACGAGCAGCCGCAGCGCATCGTTCTCGAACACCCGCTCACCACCTTCCGGTCGGGGGCCGTCCCCGCCCGCCATTCTTGCCCACCCATTCCTGGAGCGCATGGCTTGCATGCAATGCAGTCGCTGGTGGAATGCCCGGCCCCCTCCTAACGTCGGTCACACGGTGGGGCGGACGAGCAGCGGATGCCTCAAGTAGCCGAAGGAGAAGGCGTGTTCACGCAAGAGCTAGCGATGACGGGGCCTGTCCGGTGACGGGCGAGGGGGCGCTGTCCCTTCCGGTGATGCTGACCGATCTGGAGGAACTCGTGCGGTGCGAGTCCTTCTCGGCCGACCTGGCCGCGGTGGCCCGGAGCGCCGAGGTGGTCGCCGCCCTCGGGGAGAGGCTGCTGGGGGTCGCACCGCAACGGATCGTGGTCGGTGGAGTGAGCCATCTGCGGTGGTCCTTCGGCGTCCCGAGGGTCCTGCTGGTCGGGCATCACGACACGGTGTGGCCCATGGGCTCGATCCGGGACCGCCCCTGGTCGGTGGCAGACGGGAGAGCGCGCGGGCCCGGGGTTCTGGACATGAAGGCGGGGCTGGTGCAGATGTTCCACGCGCTGGCGTCGCTGCCCTCGCCCGAGGGGGTGTGTGTGATCGTCAACGGGGACGAGGAGGTCGGCTCCCCGACCTCCCGGCAGCTGATCGAGCAGTCGGCGGGCGGCTGCGCGGCCGCGTTCGTGCTGGAGGCGTCGGCCGACGAGGGCGGCGCGCTGAAGACCGCCCGCAAGGGCACGTCGCGCTACGAGATCGTGGTGCACGGCAAGGCCGCGCACGCGGGTCAGGAGCCCGGGAAAGGGGTCAACGCCACGGTCGAGGCAGCGCACCAGGTGCTGTCCGCCGCCGGCCTCGGCATCTCGGCAGCCGGGTCCGAGGACGGCAACCCCCTGGGGGCGGCGACCGTCACACCGACCCTCCTGTCGTCGGGAACCGCCCGCAACACCGTGCCCGCGCTGGCGCGGCTGTCGCTCGACGTACGGGTGCCCAGCGCGGCCGCGCAGGAGACGATCGATGTGCTGGTACGGGGGATGACGCCCCGGACGCCCGGCGCGCGACTGGAAGTGAGGGGCGGGGGACAGCGGCCGCCCATGGGGCCGGAATCCTCCGCCGCCCTGTTCGCGCTGGCATCGCGGATCGCCGCCGAACTGGGGCAGGAACCACTGAGGGGTGTGCCCGTCGGAGGCGCCTCCGACGCCAACTACACGGCGGCGATGGGCTGTCCGACGCTGGACGGTCTCGGGGCCGTGGGAGGCGGGGCCCACGCGGACTCCGAATACGTCGACGTCGCCCGGATGGTTCCCCGCGCCCGGCTGCTCGCCGGGCTCGTCGCCCGGGCGGGCCGTTGACGTGCCCGTCCTCATCGGCCGTACAGAGCACGACATCCTCGACCACGGCCCTTCTCAGGGAGACGATTCGAATGAGACCTGATGTGAAAGACAGGTTCGGTCTGGGCGCGGCGTGCGGTGACTACGCCGTCGCCGGGGTGGCAGGCGGGCTCGCCCAGATGGCACGGCGGACGCTGACCCTGTTGGGCCTGGTGCTGCTCGTCCTCCTGGTCGTCAAGCGGCCTCCGGCGGCGTCTGCCAAGGGCGCCCTCATCGTGGGGATCGCGCTCGCCGTATGGGGACTCACCCGTGCCTGGCGGGTCGTTTCGGCCAGGTTCGGGCTCCGCAGGTGCTATCTGTTCGTGGGCGGCGTGGTGGTCACCGATCTGTTCGGCCGACCGCGTGGAGTGGTGGCCTGGAGCGAAGTGACGTCGCTGAACGTGCTGGTCTCGGGCTCGCTCCTCCTCGCCTTCCACCGGTTCGAGGTGCGGCGGCGCGGGGCACGGCGACCCCTGGCCTTCCTGGCCCTGGGGATGCGGCCGGCCCTGGCGGAACCGTTGATGGCGCGGGCGGCGGCCAACGGCGTGGGGCGCTGACCCGTCAGACGAACAGCCGGCTGGGATGGGAAGCCCGACGGGCGGCCGTCAGCAGGGCGTGGATCCGGGGTGCGGCCTGGCTCATCTCCGTCAGCGGCGTCGCGAACGGCAGCCGCACGTCGCGCCGCGTGCGGGCGTACTCGAGGCGCAGGGTGACGCCGTACCGGTCGAGCGCCACGGGGAGGGCGCGCAGCAGGGTCCTGTCCGGCGCGGGGCGGACGAGGCGCAGCAGCAAGGGCACGAGTTCCGCGTGACTGTCCATGAGGTGGGTCAGCATGTCCGCCTCGTGGGGGGCGAGGGGATCGGGGCAGGCCGTCTGGAGCGCGGACAGCGGGACGAACGTGCGGGCGCCGCCGTCGTCGAGGACCGCCTGGCCGAACTCCATGCAGATGCTGCCCGTGGCCTGCGGGTCGTACGGGGCGGCCAACAGGCCGGTCATCGTGACGCGGGCGCGCAGCCGGTCGCGTACGGGCGTGGGCGCCACATCGGTGAACTCCAGCCGGACCGGGACGGGCGCGGCCGGGCCGGTCCCGGAGGGTTCGTGGAGGTGCACGTGGCCCATGGCGCCCGTGCCGTCGAGGCGGTGGACCTCGACGGGGCCGAGGCCGTCACTCACCACCGTCATCGAATGAGCCGCGGTGAGGACCGACCGCATGCGTTCGGCGGGAGCCGGCTGCGAGCCACGGGCACTGAAAGGACGCATGCGAGGTCTCCTGAGGGGAGGGCGACGAGATTCCGTCGACGCTAACTTAGGCATGCCTAACCTAACGTACGATGGCGGGAGGTTGGAACGGGGCACGGTGCATGGCCGCTACGGGCCGGGGGCGACGTGCGGTCGGGTGCGGCGCCCTGGCGGCCCGTTCCCCGTCGGCCGCGCTCAGGGATGCGGCGCCGGGCAGCCGTTATCGTCACCGCCATGAACGACACCGGAACAGAATCGCGTCATATCGGCATCCGCATCGCAGCCCCGGCCGCGGCTGTCTACGCCTATGCCTCCGATCCCGGGAATCTGCCGGCGTGGGCGCAAGGGCTGGGCGGCTCCATCGAGGAGATCGACGGCCAATGGGTCGCGGAGTCCTCTCCCATGGGGCGGGTCGTCGTCGCCTTCACGCCCCGGAACGAGCTGGGCGTCCTCGATCACGATGTCACGCTGCCCTCCGGGGAAACCGTCTACAACCCGGTGCGGGTGATCGCCGACGGCTCCGCGTGCGAGGTGGTGTTCACCCTGCGACGGGGGCCCGGCGTCGGTGACGCGGACTTCCAGCGGGACGCCGACATGGTCGCCGCGGACCTGGTGCGGCTCAAGGAGCTCACGGAGGCCGTCTGACCCGGTCCGCTGATGGCGGGCACGCAGTGCACGCGAAAGGCCCGGGGCGCCTGGAAGGGGCGCCTCGCGGCCATGGCGCCGGGGGCGGGGCTCGCCCTCCGGTCGGGGTGCAGGAGTGGCGGGATAAAGAATGCGCTTGCTCCGCACCCTCGTCATGCGCGCAGCCCGGGCGACGCACCCTCCGGGGATCCCCGTCGAGGGCTCGAATCACGCCCGAAGTCCGGAGAATGCGGGGCAGTTGACGCAAGAGATGTGGCGTTGCCCACTCCCCGTGCGTCCAGAGTCTTGCCAGCCTCGCGGGCGCCGCCCTATTCTCACGGACCAGAAAGCGCTTTCCATGAAAGTGAGTCCCGTCCGCTCCGGTGGCAGTGCATTGAGGGCAACCGCCGCGACATCGCGAGCGAGCCGCCACCGATTCGTTTCCAGGCCGCAACGGCGCGGCCGTCGATCGCCCCGAAGAAGTGCACCCGCAACCACGCTGAGCAGGGTCTGCCCGGAGAGGAACGGCGGCCGAAACAGGCTGTCGGGATGACATGGGCATGCCATTTCGCGTCCGGCCTACGAAGACGTACAGGGAGAAACCAGCATGAAAAGACCAGTTTCCATGCGACTCTACGCGGCGCTGACCACGGCCGCTCTCGCCGCCGCGACCGGTGTCGTCGTGTCGATGCCGTCGGCGTCGGCCGCGACCGGCGGCGTCACCGGTTATGCGACCCAGAACGGCGGGACCACCGGCGGGGCCGGCGGGCAGACGGTCCGGGCCACCACGGGCACCGCGATCCACCAGGCCCTGTGCAGCCGGGCCAGCAGCAGCACCCCGATCACCATCGAGGTCGAGGGGACCATCAACCACGCCAACACCGCCAAGGTGTCCGGCGACAGCTGCAACACGGCAGCCGGTGTGATCGAGCTCAAGCAGATCAGCAACGTCACCCTCGTGGGTGTCGGCAGTGGAGCCGTCTTCGATCAACTGGGCATCCACATACGCCAGTCCAGCAACATCATCATCCAGAACGTGACCGTCCGGAACGTCAAGAAGTCGGGATCGCCCACGTCCAACGGCGGTGACGCCATCGGCATGGAGAGCGACGTCCGCAACGTCTGGGTCGACCACGCCAGCCTGGAGGCGTCGGGAGGGGAGGCGGAAGGGTTCGACGGCCTCTTCGACATGAAGGACAACACGCAGTACGTCACGCTGTCCTACAGCACGCTGCGCAACTCCGGCCGCGGCGGTCTGATCGGGTCCAGTGAGACCGAACTCTCCAACGGCTTCGTGACGTTCCACCACAACCTGTACGAGAACCTGGACTCCCGCACCCCGCTGCTGCGCGGGGGAACCGCCCACATCTACAACAACTACTACGTGAAGCTCAACGAGTCAGGGATCAACTCCCGGGCCGGCGCCCACGCGAAGGTGGACAACAACTACTTCAAGGACTCCAAGGACGTCCTGGGCACGTTCTACACCGACGCCGCCGGATACTGGCAGGTCAGCGGCAACACGTTCGACAACGTGACGTGGTCCGCGCACGGCAGTGAGTACAACCCGGCCGGGCCCGACCCGAAGTCCAACACCACGGTCAGCATCCCCTACGCCTACAGCCTCGACGCGGCGGCGTGCGTGCCCGGCATCGTGGCGCAGACGGCAGGCGCCAACAAGGGGCTGAAGGTGTCGGACGGCAACTGCTCGACGCAGACGCAGACGCCGACCCCGACCCCGACCCCGGACCCGACCGACCCGACGCCCGACCCGACCGACCCCACCCCGGACCCGACGGGCCCCACCGGCACCAACCTCAGCATCGGCGCCGGCTCCGACGGATCGAGCAAGGCCGACGGGACGAGCTACGGCAACGTGCGGGACGGTGACCTGAGCACCTACTGGTCTCCCGCCGGAGCCACCGGCTCGGTCTCCGTCAAATGGGGCTCCGCGACCACCGTCTCCTCGGTCAACATCCGGGAGGCGTCCGGTTCCGCGGGCAGCATCCAGTCCTGGAAGGTGCTCAACGGCGACACCGGTGCCGTGCTGAGTTCCGGCACCGGCGCGGGTGCCATCAGGATCCCGCAGACCTCGTTGCGCAAGATCACCTTCCAGATCACCGGCTCGACCGGCACCCCGAAGATCGCCGAATTCGAGACGTACGCGGGGTGAGGGGGTAAAGCCCCTCCGGCGGATCCCGTACGCCGGCGGGACTCGCGGAGCGCCCCTGCGGACGGCCCGCTCGCCGGGCTGCCGGCATGACCGCCGCGATGGCGGCCATGCCGGCTCGACGGCGGCCGGGCATCCTCGTCCCCGTCAGCGGCTCGTGAGGATGACGAGCCGCTGGGTCGCACGGGTCATCGCGACATAGCGGTCGACCGCTCCTTCGACACCCGTGCCGAACTGCTCCGGGTCGATGAGGACGACGAGATCGAACTCGAGCCCCTTCGACAGTTCCGGAGTCAGTGACCGGACCCGGGGCGTCGCGCGGAAGGCGGGATCGCCGATGACGCAGGCGATTCCGTCGCCATGCGCGGTGAGCCAGGTGTCCAGGACCGTGTGGAGCCGGGCGGCATTCCCGTACTCCACGGGAACTCCGCTGCTGCGGATGGAGACCGGCACGTTGGCGTCGGGGAGCGCGGCCCGGATGACCGGCTCGGCCTCCTTCATGACCTCCTCCGGCGTCCGGTAGTTGATGCTCAGAGAGGTCTGGCTGATCCGGTCGAAGCCGACCCGCTCCAGCCGCTCCTGCCAGGACTCCGTGAATCCGTGCCTGGCCTGGGCGCGGTCCCCGACGATGGTGAAGCTCCGGGACGGGCAGCGCAGCAGCAGCATCTGCCATTCCGCATCGGTCAGTTCCTGCGCCTCGTCCACGACGATGTGCGCGAACGGCCCGGCGAGCGGATCCGGCTCGCCTCCGGGCAGCGCCGACCCGTCGGCCAGGGTGTCCTTCAGGTCCTGACCGCGCAGCATCGTGACCGCCCCTTCGCCGTCGGCGTCGGCCTCCAGCAGGGCGTCGATGACGTGGGCCATGTGTGCGCGCTCGGACGAGAGGGTCGCGCTGTGCCGGCGCCGGCGCAGCGACGCCTCCGGGTCGCCGAGCCGCTGGCGTGCCGCGTCCAGGAAGGGCAGATCGGACACCGTCCAGGCCCGGGCGTCCGCGCGCTGCAGCCGCGACACGTCGTCGCGGCCCAGCCAGGGAGCGCAGACGCGCAGATAGGCGGGTACCGACCACAGGTCCCCGACGAGGTCGGCCGCTTCGATCAGTGGCCACGCACGGTCGAAGGCCGTGAGCAACTCGCGGTTACCCGACAGGGACTTGTGGAGCAGGTCGTCCGGCACGTCGCCGTCGTGCCGGTCCACCAGGATCGTGACCAGCTCCTCCAGGACCTGGTCGCGCGCCTCGTTGTGCGGAACGCCGGGCGCCGCTTCGAACGCCACGGCCCAGTCGTCGGCGCCCAGCCGGATGTCGGACCACGGGGTCGTGACCGTCATCCCCTGGGCGGGAGGTTCCTCGTAGAACCCGACGGCCGCGTCGATGGCCTTCACCAGCTCCGCCGACGCCTTCAGCCGGGCCACGTCCGCATCCGTTTCCACGGCTGCTCCGGCTCCCTCGGCGACGAGGTCGCGCAGGGTGCAGGTCTGCACGCCCTCCTCCCCGAGGCTCGGCAGGACGTCGGCGACGTACCCCAGGTAGGGCTCGTGCGGACCGACGAACAGCACGCCACCGCGGTGGTGGCCGAGGCGGGGGTCGGAGTAGAGCAGATACGCGGAACGGTGCAGCGCGACGACGGTCTTTCCGGTGCCGGGGCCACCGTCGACGACGAGCGCACCACGGGACCCCGCGCGGATGACGGCGTCCTGGTCGGCCTGGATGGTGCCGAGCACGTCGCGCATCCGTGCCGACCTGTTCGCACCCAGGGTGGCGATGAAGGCGGACTGGTCGTCCAGCGCCGCATGACCGGCACCCCCCTCCGGGGTGAACACCTCGTCCCAGAAGTCACTGACCCGGCCCCCGGTCCAGCGGTACCTGCGGCGGCTCGCCAGACCCATCGGATCGGCATGGGTGGCGCCGAAGAACGGCTCGGCCGCGGGGGAGCGCCAGTCGAGCAGCAGCCGACGGCCCGTGCTGTCCGTGAGGCCGAGCCTCCCGACGTACACGGGCTCCGCGTCTCCGGCGCCGGCCATGTGGCCGAGACACAGATCCAGGCCGAACCGGCGCAGCGTGCGCAGCCGCGCGGTCAGCCGGTGGATCTCGATGTCCCGGTCCATCGCCTGACGGCCCATCCCGCCGGGCGACCTGCGCGCGGCGTCGAGGCGCGCGGACAACTCGGTGACCGACTGATCGAGGCACGCGGCGATGGCCGCGAAATGCCTCTCGTCGCCGGCGATGAGATCAGGGGCGGCCTTGGAGGCGAGACGGTCGGGAAGGCCGAACGCGCTGGTGGCCGGAAGGCCGCTGCTCAGAGGGCTCACGTCAGCGGCTCCGGTCCGCGCTCGCGCATGCGGCCGGTGCGCACGCGCGCACCTCGGCATGCGGTGCCGCAGGCTGAGCCCCACCCTCCGGCCGCCGTTGCCGCACCACCCGTGAACCGGCGAAAACATACGCACTTCGTGAATCTCCCATGTCCGCGGTTTCTGGCATCGGTGGGTGATTCTGCGGCAGGACGGGGGCCTTGCCGCAAGCCCCCCACTGCGCTATAAGTTGAGAGTGGCGAGAGGTGGGCACTCCCTCTTGCCCTTCCTCAGCGGTTCCGGCGGTCGCCTCCTTCCGTTCGCGCCGTCAGCCGAGCCAGTCGCCGTCGCGCATCAGGTCGCGCCCCCGCAGCTCATTCGCCTCACGCCAGGCCTGGATCCGTTGGGGCCGAATCCGGAAGTACTGGTACCTCTCGGCGGACTCCTGCGGGTCGAAGCCGGTCCGGGCCGCGAACGCGTCGGCCGTCCCGGGTGCGAGCCCCGCGACGTCCACCGGCTCGGCGGTCCCGTCGACGATCACCACGTCGCGGGTCGGCCCCAGGCTGAGCCGCACGCGGGCGTCCGCCAGCAGGTTGCGGCCGGTGGCGGAGGCGCGCGGTGTCGACACGAGGAACACGTCTCCGTCCCAGAGATACGACAGCGGGACGAGGTGGACGCCGCCCGGGGAACCCGATGTGGCGACCCAGAGATCGATCTCGCTCTCCAGCCGTGCGCGGGTGTCCCGCAGCCTCTCCTCAAGCGCACGCGGTGGCGCTCCCGTCATGATGCCTCCAGTCACTCGGCGCGGAGCCTCCCCCCGGGGGAGGCTCCGCGGTGATGTGCGCGGGCCGGCGGCTCACCGGTGGGAGTCACGACGTCCGGCCCGCTTTCACGAGGGGATGTCCGTATCGCGCCGACTCCCCTCGGACGCAGGCGGGTTCCGGCTCGACGGCCGACGCGTGCCGCCGCCCCGCCTGTTCAGGCACCCACGGCGTCATCACGGCGCCGCCGCCCGCCGCACGGCGCCGGTAGAGGTGAGGCGCTACGCCGGCGAACTCGGTGAAGTGCGTACGGAAGATGCCCGGCGAGAGACAGCCGACCGCACGACGCGCCTCCGCGACACCGAGGTCACCGTGGAGCAGCAGGACGGCCGCGCGTTCGACGCGACGGGCCATCAGATACGCGTACGGAGACGTGCCGTAGGCCAGCCGGAACTGCCTGCTGAGAAGCCCGGCCGGCACGTTCACGTCGCGGGCGAGTGTTTCGACGTTCAGTGGCTGCGCGTACTCGCGGTCGATCCGGTCGCGTACGCGACGCAGTCGTGCGAAGTCGCTCAGGCGCTGCGCCGCGATGCGGGCGCGCCCCCACGCGGGGCGACACATGTGAGCTCCCATTCGTCGGTGGCCGTGCGCACAGGGAGCGCGGCGGCACGGGCTCCCGGCCGCCGGACTCCTTACGGGTGGTCGCCGTGCCGGCCTCCGCGGCCGGGTCGATGACCGAGACGGTTCAGCGAAGCTCCTGGATGCGGACCAGGTTGCCCGCCGGATCGCGGAAGGCGCAGTCGCGGATGCCGTACGGCTGCTCGGTCGGCTCCTGGACGACCTCGGTGTCGCTCGACTGCACCTTCTCGAACGTGGCGTCGAGGTCCGGGGTGGCCAGGAGGATCCATCCGTATGTGCCCTTGGCCATCATTTCGGTGATGGTGCGGCGCTCGTCCTCGGTGATCCCCGGGTCGATGGCCGGCGGCGCCAGCAGGAGGGAGGTGCTGGGCTGTCCGACGGGGCCGACCGTGATCCAGCGCATCTTGCCCTGACCGACATCGCTGCGGACCTCGAAGCCGAGGACGTCGCGGTAGAAGGCCACGGACGCGTCCGGGTCGTCGTGCGGAAGGAAGCTGGTGTGAATGCTGATGTCCATGACGATCAGGCTAGAGCCGCTTCCGCGGGCCGCGCTTCTCGATTCCTGATCGATGCGGCCGCTTCCTCCGTCAGTTCGTCGGCCGCCGGAGAAGCCGCCCGGGCCAGGGAGCCGCGAAGGCCTGTCAGTCCAGCCGGGTCAGGTCCGGTCGCAGTCGTTGCCAGACCGGATGGCGCAGCCGGCCGGTCCTGGTCCACTCCGACGCCGTGACCTCCGCGACCAGTCGCGGTTCCACCCAATGGGCGCCGGCCACGTCGACAGGATCGGTGAACGGGGACGTCGACCGTGCGAGGACCGTGAAGTACGCCGTGAGTTCGCTCTGTTCGCGCTCGGACAGCCCGGATCCGACCGACCCCGCGTACCGCAGCCCCGACGGCCCGGTGACGCCTACGAGTACCGCCCCCGGCACACCCGCGGCGGCGCCTCGCCGCTGGGTCCAGCCGCCGATGATCACGTCCAGGGTCTCCACCCGCTTGGTCTTGCGCCAGTGAGCCGATCGGGTGCCGGGTGCGTACGGGGAGGAGAGCCGTTTGGCCACCACGCCCTCCAGGCCTCCGCGCATCACCGCCTCCCACACCTGCGTACTGCGCCCGTGTACGTAGGAGGGCGCCGACCAGTGCGCCCCGCTCGGCCCCAGGGCGGAAAGGGTCTCGCGACGCTCCCCGTACGGGGCGTCGAGCAGCAGGAGGCCGTCGACGTACATGACGTCGAAGATCATCAGGTGGACGGGGCAGTCCAGCGCCAGGCGTCCGGCGCGTCGCGCGTTGACCACGCCCATCCGGCTCTGGAGCCGGCCGAAGTCGGACCGTCCGGAAGCGTCGAGGACCACCAGTTCGCCGTCCAGGACCACGCCGCGCCCGCGCAGTTCGCCGCCCAGCGCCTGCAGCTCCGGATACGTCACCGTGATGTCGTTGCCGTTCCGGGAGGTCAGCCTCACCGATCCGTCGCCCGTCGTGCTCAGGACGCAGCGGACACCGTCCCACTTGGTCTCGAACGCCCAGTCCGAGTCGGGCACGGGAAGCGGACCCGGCACGGCCATCATCGGTGCGATCGACGGCGGCGACCAGAGGGTGCCGGGAGGAGGCGGAGCCATACCGTCGATGATCGAACGTCCGGCGCGACCGCGCGATCCATCTGCGGCGGCATCCCTTCCCGGTCGGGCGGCGGCGCCGTGCCCGGAGCGCGGATCTCGGGCGTCCGCATCGAGAACTACAGGCCATCGGGGCATGCCGGCCGGGCCTCCAGGGGGCCCGGGTGGCCGATACGCACCCACCGCGCCCGCCCGGCCTGCACAATGCGGTGATGATCAGCGAAGACCCGTACCTGTGGCTGGAAGAAGTCGAAGGCGAGGCCGCCCTCGCCTGGGTGGCCGAGCGGAACGCCGAGACGCAGGCCGCTCTGGCGTCCGGCCCCGGGTTCGCGGCACTGAAGGAGCGCCTGCGGGAGGCGCTGGACGCGCCGGACCGGATTCCCTATGTCGCGCGTCACGGAGCGTTCCTCTACAACTTCTGGCGCGACGCCGGGCATGCGCGCGGTGTGTGGCGGCGCACGACACTGGAGCAGTACCGCACGGACGCTCCCCGGTGGGAGATCCTCCTCGACGTCGACGCGCTCGCCGCCGCGGAGGACACGCAGTGGATGTGGGCCGGTGCGCGGATCCGCCACCCCGAGTGCGACCGGGCCCTGGTCCGCCTCTCACGCGACGGCGGTGACGCCGTGGTGGTCCGCGAGTTCGACCTCGCCACGCGGGCCTTCGTCGAGGGCGGGTTCCAGGTGGCGGAGGCGAAGACGGACATCGAGTGGATCGACGCCGACACCGTCTTCGTGGGCACGGACTTCGGCCCGGGCACCCTCACCGCATCCGGCTATCCGCGTACGGTACGCAGCTGGCGCCGGGGCACGCCCCTGGCGGCGGCAGCCCTGGTCTTCGAGGGCGAGACCGACGACGTGGCAGCCGGAGGCCGTCACGACTCCACACCCGGTTTCGAGCGGGACTTCGTCGAGCGGTCGGTGGACTTCCACCACAGCGAGCTGTACCTCGTCACCGGCGAGGGCTCACTCGTCAGGATCGAGGTTCCGGCCGACTCCTCCGCGTACGCCCATCGCGAGCATCTGATCGTCCTCCTGAAGTCCGACTGGCTCGGACACCGGGCGGGCTCGCTGCTGGCTTTCGGCTTCGACTCCTTCCTGGCCGGCGACCGGACCGCGGAGGCGCTGTTCACGCCGGACGCCCGGACCGCCCTGGCCGGCCACGCCTGGACCCGCCACCATCTGATCCTGGAGATCCTGCACGACGTCAGCACCCGCATCGAGGTGCTCACCCCCGCCCCCGGGGCCGGGTGGGCCCGATCGTCACTCGCGGACGTCCCGGCGCTGTCCGCCGTCACCGTCCTGGACACGGACCCGGACGTCTCCGACGAGTTCTTCCTGGACGTGTCGGGGTTCCTGCAGCCTTCGACGCTCTGTCATGGGACGATCGGCGGCCCCACGCAGATCCTCAAGCAGGCCCCGGCCCGCTTCGACGCGGCCGGTCTGGCCGTGGAGCAGTTCTTCGCGCTCTCCCCGGACGGCACGCGGGTGCCGTACTTCGTGATCGGCCCCGACCGCGCCGCCGCAGGCCCCGGTCCCGCCCTGCTCTACGGCTACGGAGGCTTCGAGGTCTCGCTCACCCCCTCCTACGGCGCGGTGCCGGGGCGGGCCTGGCTGGAGCGCGGCGGGACCTACGTGGTCGCGAACATCCGGGGCGGCGGGGAGTACGGACCCGGTTGGCACCGGGCCGCACTCGGCGCGGACCGGGTACGGGCCTTCGAGGACTTCGCGGCCGTCGCACGCGACCTCGTCGCGCGGAATGTCACCACCCCGGCCATGCTGGGCGCGACGGGAGGCAGCAACGGCGGACTGCTCATGGGCGCGATGGCCACCCGCTACCCGGAGCTGTTCGGTGCGATCGTCGCGCAGGTCCCGCTGCTCGACATGCTCCGCTTCCACCAGCTCCTCGCCGGTGCGTCCTGGATCGCGGAGTACGGCGACCCGGACGACCCGGAGGATCGCGTGCACCTGCGTGAGCTGTCCCCGTACCACCGGATCGCCGCGGACCGGGTCTGTCCGCCGCTGCTCCTCATGACCTCCACCCGTGACGACCGCGTCCACCCCGGCCACGCCCGCAAGGCGGCGGCACGGCTGCGCGAACTCGGTCACCGTGTCCTGTTCCACGAGAACACGGGGGGAGGCCATGCGGGCGGGGACAACGAGCAGTACGCCCACAACAACGCACTGAAGCACGCCTTCCTGTGGCGCCACCTCTCACCCACGGCCGTCGAGTGAAACGCCCTTGGGGCACAGGGGTACAGCGGCACAGGGTTGACGCCGAGCCGGTGACCAATCTCCAAGCCCGACGCCCGCCCCGGCGTCGATACCGCCCGCGCCGCTGACCTGCTGTACGGGCTGCTCAGCCCGGAGCCGTACCTGATCCTCGTCCGCGACCGGGGCTGGTCCCCGGAAGCTTGGGAGGAGTGGGCCTGCGCGGCTCTCACTGCCCAGCTCTGCATGGATCAGGAGTAGGTCCACGCCCCTTCGGCGACAAGCCGCACCAAGTCCGCAGGCGGCTGAAGCCGGGGACGCCGACTCCGCCGCGCCGTGGCCATCGTCGTCAAGCCCAACGGCGTCCGGGTCGCGCAATGGCCGGGGTGGGGGCAGTGAGGTCGTAGCGGCCGAGCAGGTTCAGGTGGCGGTGCTTGAGCGGGGAGAGCCGGGGGAATGTTCTCGGACCGGCGGACCGGCGGCGGGCGGGGGCGGGCGGACCGGCACCGCTCAGCCGACCTCCGCGCCCAGCAGGTCCCGGAACGCCCCGGCCCCCGCCGGAGTCACCTTCACCGCACGTCCGGAGCCGATCCGCCGTACCCACTGCCGCTCCAGCGACGTGGCGCACAGGGCCGCTCCCATGGCTCCGGCCAGGTGGGAACGGCGCTCCGTCCAGTCCAGACAGCTCCGCACCAGAGGGCGGCGCGTACCCGCCGCGTGCCGGTAGCCCAGGGCTTCGGCCAGCCAGTCCCGGCCCGCCGGGGTGACGGTGAGCCCGGCGTCGTCGGAGACGAGGCCCCGGGAGACCATGGCGTCGGCCAGGGCCACACCCAGCTCACCGGCCAGGTGGTCGTAGCAGGTCCGGGCTCTCGCCTCAGCGCCCGCCTGGCCGGACTGGCGCAGATTCCGTGGGCGCGGGGAGGCGGGGGCGTACGAGGCGACGGCCTCGATCAGGGACGCCGCCTCCTGGCCCGCCAGTCGCACATAGCGGTGCCGGCCCTGCCGCTCCTCGGCCAGCAAGCCGCCCTCCACGAGACGGGAGAGCTGCTCGCTCGCCGTGGAAGCGCTGACCCCGGCACTCCGGGCGAGCTCGCCCGCGGTCCAGGCACGGCCGTCGAGCAGGGCCAGGCAGAAGGCGGCCCGGGTGCGGTCGGCGAGCAGAGAGGCGGTGTCGGAGATCGAGGACATGCAGCCATGATGCCGCGCGGACGGTTCGGGGTGCACCGAACCGTCCCGGCCCTACCGTCGGCTCCATGACGCACATGGCACACGAGTTCGATCGCTTCGAGGACGTGCGGGCGGCCCTCGCTGACCCGGCGCTCGTCCCCGGACTTCCGGTCGCGGCCGAGCCGGCCCGCCTGCGGACCGCATCCCTGCGGGAGGCGGCCGCCGTGGCGCCCGGGGGAGAGGCACGGGCGAGGGCGGTACGGACTCCGCCCGAGACCCTGGGGATGCAGCATTCCGCAGGCGTGGCGGAGGCGGGGACCGTGGTGGCCGAGGCCGGCTTCCGTGGCGAGGACCCGGCTGCCGGCGAGGCAGTGGCCCGGTCTGTGCGCCGACGGGCCGCCCCTGCTCGGGAGGAACCGGGGCCGGCGTCGGAGGCGGGCTGTCGGGAATCCGGGCCGGCCGGGGAGGCGGCTCTTCGCACCTCCGCGCGGGTGTCGGAGGAGGCCGCTCCGGCGGCCGCAGCCGGCCGCATCGGTCTGCTCGGCCGGGCGTCCGAGACGGAGGCCGTGCGCGTCGGACCGGCATCTGCCGGCGATCGGGATCGGCCTCCGGCAGGGG
Organism: Streptomyces sp. A0642; assembly: GCF_004795105.1. GTDB lineage: Bacteria > Actinomycetota > Actinomycetes > Streptomycetales > Streptomycetaceae > Streptomyces. The sequence goes on from NZ_SSBL01000006.1 coordinate 135,663, forward strand.
TCATGTGTCGTGTCGCGGTCCGGCCCACCCGGGTGGCGGGACGCGAAATCGCCGAAGGGGACGTCGTGCTCCTCAGCCTGGCGCCCGCCGACCTCGTGGACCCGGTGCCTCTCACCCTCGGCACCCGGCCCGTTCTGTGCGCGGGCCGGGCCCACGCTCTCGCGCCCGCCGGCGGACTGCCCCGGCACCACCCGCCCACCCCGTTCGCCCGCTTGCACCGCCGGGGCGCCCCCCTGCTGCTGCCCAACGCCTGGGACTACGCCTCCGCTGCCGCACTGGCCGCCGAAGGTTTCGCCGCCGTCGGCACCACCAGCCTGGGTGTCGCCGCTGCCGCCGGTCTGCCGGACGGGGCGGCCGCGACGGCTGCGGCGACCCTGGCACTGGCCCGCCGCCTGGGCAAGGGCCGCTTCCTGTTCACCGTCGATGCCGAAGGCGGGTTCAGCGACGATGCGGCGAAAGTGGCCGAGCTGGCGCGGGCCTTGTACGCGGCGGGTGCGGCCGGCATCAACCTCGAGGACGGCCGCCCGGACGGAGCACTCGCGCCGATGGAACTGCACGCGGCGAAGATCGCCGCCGTCAAACGCGCGGTTCCCGCACTGTTCGTCAACGCCCGCACCGACACCCACTGGGAAGCGGCCCGCCATGAGAACGAGACCGCGACACGCCTCGCCCTGTACGAACAGTCCGGGGCGGACGGGGTCTTCGTGCCGGGGCTGTCGGATCCCGACGCGATCGCCGCGCTGACCTCGACGGTCCTCGTGCCGCTGAACATCCTGTACTCACCGGCCGGGCCCACCCTTCCCGAACTGGCCGCGCTGGGCGTGGGCAGGGTCAGCCTCGGCTCGCTGCTCTACCGCACGGCGCTGGCCGCGGCGGTGGCCGCGGCGACCGGCCTCCGGGACGGACGGCCGGCGGAACTCGCTGCCCCGTCCTACGCCGAGGTCCAGGCACTGGCGCCTGCGGAGGGGCCCCACGACGCCGCGTGACCGGTCTCAAGACCGCCGCTCTCGGCCGGATGGAGCAGAGCCGCGAGCGGCGTGCGGAGCGCGGGGCGAAGCTGGCGTTCCACCGAGCCCACGTCCCAGGAGAACTCCCGTGCCGCTTCCCGGCTCCGCGCAGCTCCGCCTGCCCCTCGCCGCCCTGCTTGCCGCCGCCTGCACGGCCGGGCTGATGCTTTCCCCGGCCGACGCCGCCGAGGCCCCCGCCGACCACGACCGCGCACTGCGCGGGCAGTTGCGGGAACTGACCGAGGCCCCCGGCGGCCCGCCGGGAGTGATCGCCGTCCTCACACGCGGGACCCGCACCGAGATCTTCCGGGCCGGCGTCGCCGAGACGGGCACCGACCGTCCGATCGAGGCGACCGACCACATGCGCATCGCCAGCACGGCCAAGGCGTACAGCGGCGCGGTCTCCCTCCAGCTCGTCGACCGGGGGAAGCTGCGCCTGAACGACACCATCGGCCGGGTGCTTCCCCGACTGCCCCGCGCCTGGCACCAGGTCACGCTGCGGCAGCTCCTGAACCACACCAGCGGGCTGCCTGACTACAGCGAGGCCCCGGAGTTCCTCTCCCTGCTGACCGCGGACCCCCGCCGCCACTTCGACTCGCGCCGGCTGCTGGACTTCGTCGCCGCCGAGCCGCTGAACTTCCGTCCGGGGGCCCGTTACGCCTACTCCAACTCCGACAACATCGCCGTGGCGCTGATGGCCGAGGCGGTCACGGGACGCCGCTACGAGGATCTGCTCGCCCGGCTCGTCTACCGCCCGCTCGGTCTGCGCGGAACCAGCCTGCCGCAGGGGTACCGGATGCCCCCTCCGTACATGCACGGCTACGACGTCTCCCCGCCGGCCCCGCCCGAGGACGTCAGCGAGGTGCTGAGCGCTTCGGGCGTCTGGGCGTCGGGCGGCATCATCTCGACACCGAAGGACATGACGGCTTTCGTCCGCGCCTACGCGGGCGGGAAACTGATCTCCGACCGGACCCGCCGCCGGCAACTGGCCTGGGTGAACGGTGCGTCGGAACCCGCGGGGCCGGGGGAGAACAAGGCCGGTCTGGCGATCTTCAGGTACACCACCCGCTGCGGTGTGGTGTACGGCCACACGGGCAACTTCCCCGGCTACACGCAATTGATCGCCGCCACCCCGGACGGCAAGCGGTCGCTGACCTTCTCCCTCACGACTCAGGTCAACAAGACGAACAAGCCCGGACTGCTCGCGCGGCTGCGGACCGTGGAGGAGAACTTCGTCTGCGCGCTGCTGCGCAAGCCGTGACCCGGGCGGCGTGAGAAGCCCAGCCCCCTGCGGCGAAATCCACGGGTGTGTCCGGCACAACCATCTCAGTCACCCATGGGTCACACCAAGTAGGAGCAAACCGCTCCTGGAGTCGCAAGGGGGATAAATGAGAAACATGCGTAAAGCCGGGATCATCGGGGCGTTGGGCGTACTGGTGGCGGGGGCCACGGTCGTGGGCGGCACGGCAGCCTCCGCCGCCCCCAACGTCACACCGCAGGGGGTCTGCGGAAGTGCCTACCGGACGGTGAACTCCGCGCCCATCGGCTCACTGGGCACCGTCTACCTGACGTACAACTCCTCGAACGGGAAGAACTGCGTCGCCACCATCCGTACGAACCCGGGTACGGCGAAGGACATGTCCGTGTACGTCTACGTGCCCGACACCGACCAGTGGGCGGGCGACTCCGGGAACTACACGTCGTACGCCGGACCGGCCTACGCCTACGGCAAGGCCCACTGCGTGAGCTGGGGCGGCAACATCGCCAACGTGTACGTGTCCGTGGACAACTCCAACTGCGCCGCGCGGACCGAACACCGGGTCACCGAGATCCGCTGATCCGCGCGGGGCGCACCGAGCCGTCCCACCGGGCGCACCCCGGCCGCCGCCTCGCACCTCAGGTCCACCGAGGGGCGAGGCGGCAGGACGGCGCCCGGGGGCGGATGCTTCTACCCGCGCGACATGCCGCTAGAGGTCGTCACCGAAGGCCTCGGCGAGGGCGCGCCACTCGGCTCGCGGGAGCCCGCCGCCGCCCTCGTCGGACGTGAGTACCTGGAGAGCGACGTGATCGGCGCCCGCGTCCAGGTACTGCCGTGTCCGCGCCTTCACCTGCTCGGCGTCGCCCAGGGCGAAGAGTGCGTCAAGGAGGCGGATGCTTCCGCCGTCCGCGAAGTCGCTCTCCGCGAACCCCAGACGCAGCAGGTTGTCGGTGTAGTTCGGCAGCTGCAGATACATCGCGAGCATGTTCCGCGCCGTGGTGCGGGCCCGGTCGAGGTCCGTGTCGAGTACGACGGAGAGCTCGGGGGCGAGCAGGGCGCCCGGCCCCAGGGCTTCGCGGGCTTCCGCCGTGTGCTCCGCGGTGACGAGATAGGGGTGCGCGCCGCGTGCCCGGTCCTTCGAGAGCTTCAGCATCTTCGGGCCGAGCGCCGCCAGGACACGATGCCCGGAATCCACCGGCGGGGAGGCGGAGTCCAGCGCGTCGAGGTAAGCGACCATGGCGCTGTACGGCTTCGAGTACTGCGGCACCATCGGGCCGTGGCTGACACCCAGTCCGAGGACGAGCCGCCCGCGGGCGCTCGCGTCGAGCGTCGCGATGCGGGCCGCTACGTCCGTTGCGGAGTGGTCCCAGATGCTGAGGATGCCGGTGGCCACGGTGACCGAGCGGGTGGCGGCGACGACCGCGGCGGCGTCCTCGGGCGAGGGACTGCCTCCGATCCACAGCGTTCCGTATCCCAGCTCCTCGAGCTCGGCGACCGCCTCGGTGATGGCGGCCTTTCCCGTGTCGTCGGCGCGCGATCGGTGCAGGGCGCTGCTCCAGATGCCGATCTGCCCGAACGTCTCACGTGTTTCAGAAGTCATACCGTGATCAACGGCGAGGCCCGCGCACTATTCCCTCGCGGTGAGCGGTTACGCCGTCCGGGGGCATTCCCGTCTCCGTAGCAGCGAGGCGGGGTGGGGTACGGCGCATCGCCGTACCCCACCCAGCCCCGTCCGCGGATGCGGTCACTCCTACCAGCGATACCAGCGTCCTCGCTTGCCGCCCCCGGCTGCCGGGCGGATCACGAAGCCGAGGGGCCGTACGACCAGCACGATGACGGCGATCCACCACAGGGCCTTCAGCGCGAATCCGGCCCCGGAGAGAGGCAGTGCGAGCAGAAGAACCAGAATGACGGGAACCATGGGTATCAACCTCCGGGACCTCCGGTGCCCCGGCATCAGGGCTCCCTTCCTGCCGGGTTCCGGGACCGGGGTGCGGGTCTGCCGGCCGTCGCCGTGGCGGCCCGGGCCGCGACCGGAGCGCTCGGGGAGGGAGGGCGTCAGGCTCTCCGCCGTCGGCCGGGCGGTCCAGGCCGCAGACGTATCCGAGGGAGTCCCGTTTCTTCTGCACCGCCCCCCTCAGTCCGCCGGATGCCCCGGCGTGATGTCGAGGCCGTCGGTCAGGAACAGGAGAGGCGACCCGTCGCCTCCGGGGTGCTCGGCGGCCTCCGGGACGAGCAGGAATCCCACATGGTCGCCGCCGTCGACACGGCTCTCGACGCGGCCGACGAACCAGGCCGGCGCCTCGTCGAGGACCGGTGCCCCACCCGGGCCGGGATGCCAGGCGGCCTCGGCGAACTTGTCGGTCCTGTCACCGGTCTCACCGCCGAAGAGCCGCGCCAGACGCTCCTGGTCACGGCCCAGCAGGTGCACCGCGAGGCGATCGGCGCGGGCCGCGATGCGATAGGTCCGGTTGGCCTTCGACAGCCAGACCATGAACCGGGCGGGACGGATCGAGCACTGGGAACCGAAACCGACCAGGCAGCCGCCCCGCTCACCGGCCGCCTCGGCGGTCACGACATACAGCGGGTAATCGAGGGCGTCGGTGAAGGGATCCAAAACAGTCACAATTCCGGTCTCCTGTGCGCGGGATGGGGGATGCGGGAGTCTCGGTCGAGAGGTCGGGGGGCCTGCTGCTCCAGCACCGGGACGGCGCTGTGACCAGTCCGGTTGCACCCTCGGTGCCCGGTGCTGTCCGTCCTCTCTCACTCGGGGGGACGTATGCCGTGGAGGGGAGCGGTCCGGACATTGGCCCGGTGCTCCGAAGACGGACCGTCCGCAACACTCCGTCAACCTCTGGTGGCAGCGGGCTTCGACATGTAGCGTCTTTTCCAGATGCCGGGGCTCTCCCACCGCCCGCGTTCCGTCGCGGGCGCCATGCTGTGCGGGAGCCGGGGCATCTGGGGGTCCGTGTGGTGCGGAACCTGGAAACGACTGAGGAGTACCGGCATGGCCAGCGGAACCGTCAAGTGGTTCAACGCCGAAAAGGGTTTCGGCTTCATTCAGCAGGACGGCGGCGGGCCGGACGTCTTCGCACACTACTCGAACATCAACGCCACCGGCTTCCGTGAGCTCCAGGAGGGCCAGGCGGTGACCTTCGACATCACCCAGGGCCAGAAGGGCCCGCAGGCGGAGAACATCACGTCTGCCTGATCCACGGATCACGTCCGCCTGATCCAAGGGCGACCCGGGCCGTCGGAGCAAGCTCCGGCGGCCCGCGGGCTTTCCGGTCCCCGGCCGAACGTGGACGCTCGCCGTGACCGGCCTGCCCGCGGTGCCGTTCAGCAGATCGCTCCCAGCACGTCGCTGGTGTGCTGGAGCTCCTCCATGAGACGGGTCGACTCGACGACGAGGACTCCGTACGGGTGAGTCGGATCGGTGAGCGGCAGACGGGACCGGCCCGCCTGCCCGGCCACGGCGCTGCAGCACTCCTGAGCCTCCCTGGTCAGCCGGCCGATCTGCCGGGTCTGGTCCTCCAGGACGTCCTCGTCCAGTTCGCCGAGCACCTCGGCGATCCTGCTCACGCTCTCCAAAAAGTCGGCGTAGCTGCGGAAGAACGCGGCATCGTCGTGCCCGCCGTCGTCTCTCCGCCACTGGTCGAGACTGCGGGTCAGCGACCCGACCTGGTACAGGGAGCGTACGAGCGCCTCCAGCACCGCGCCGTACCCCTCGAAGGAGGGCCGCCTTCCGGGAGACCGGCGGAGCAGGAGCCGGGGATTGTAGTAGAGGCTTTCCTGCGCGGTGCGGAACCCGTCTCTCGCCTGAGCGATCAGCCTGCCGGTGTTCTCGGCCCTGCTGCGCCATTCGCTGGTGTGCTCCTCGTCCGCCTTGTCCTCGCGCAGCACCGGGTATATGTCGCTCACCAGCCCGCCCAGGGCGGTGGACAGCGTGCGCAGGGCGTACTCGGCGCTGCGGTAGCGCATCGGCGGGGCCACGGTGAGGTTGACGGCGACGCCGATGCCGCAGCCGATGACGACCAGCAGGACGATCTCGGCGAGCTGAGCGGTCTTCTCGTGGGCGGAGGGGGCGAGGGAGTAGACGGAGAAGGCGAAGAAGGAGGCCGTCGCGACCTGCGACCCCTGCGAGCCGAGCTTCGGCCATCGTCCGATGGCCAGGGCGATGACCGTGACGACGACGAAACTCAGCAGGTCGGAGCCGACCATGGAACCGATGACCGCCACCATGACCACGCCGACCGCCACCGCCGCCAGGTAGCGCAGTGACTGCAGCAGGGACTGGTACACCGTCACCTGCATGATCAGCACCGCGGAGAACGGGGCGAAGGCGGGTGACGGCGCGTCGAGGAGGTAGAAGGAGACGAGCCACGCCAGAGTCGCGGCCAGCGTCCTCTTGACGATCAACAGCACCGTCTGACGCTCGGAGCCGGGTACCTCCCGGGCCCGGTGCCACCAACGTCCGATCCGGCCCGACGCCGTACCGGCCGTGCCCATACTCACCGCCCTTCTTCGGCCCTGCCGACCTCACATGGGGCCCGCTCGGGTCGCCGCCCGCTGGAGCCCCCTGCTGCCGTACGTCCTCTTCCCCGAAGAGGCGAGCCGTAACGAAGCACAGTCGCGTTGCGTGACAGCAGCCCCTCTGCCCGCGGGTCCTGCTCTCCGCCCGCCGTTCGGATGGTGATGCGGGCGGTCGGGGGTGTCCGTCCGACGGGTGCGCGCCGGAGGGCAGGGTGTTCTCATGGAGACCGGCTGCAAACGCGCCTCCGATGCATGCGGACCGGAAGAGCTCATCCGCCCGGGCGGTCCTCGTCGAAGCAGCGGGTTTCGATTTCGTCGGGACCAGGGACCACTCCCGTCCCCGGCCGGACTGGACGTGCAGGGCCGCTCCCCGTTCACCTGGACGGTGCAGGGCGCGATCGCCATCGGTCCGGTGACGGGCGTGACCTGCCCGACCATGCGTGGTGCCGCGTCCTGACCGCCAGGACCCGGACCGCCCCGTGCGCCGGCGGCCGGGACGAGCAGCCCTGAGCCTCCGCCCCCGTGCACCTCCGCCCCGGTACACCTCCGCCCCGGCCGATGTCGGGCGGCCGGGGCGGAGGGGTGCAGCGCCGTATCAGGAGAGGGTGCAGCTCACGGTCGGCACGCCGCCCGCACCCGGCGACCCCTGGAAGCCGAAACTCGTGTGCGCACCGGGCGCGAGGCTGCCGTTGTAGGGGGTGTTGGTGACACTGACCGCGGATCCGGTCTGGGTGTAGGCCGCGTTCCACATGTTGGTGACCTTCTGGCTTCCCGACCAGGTCCAGTTCACCTTCCAGCCGGAGGCGCTCCTGGTACCCGTGTTGGTCACGGTCACGTCCACGCCGAAGCCGTTCCCCCAGTCCCCGCTGACGGTGTACGTGGCTGTGCACCCGCCACCGCCGGAACCGCCGCCCGGGGTGGCCGTCACGGAGGCGGATGCCGCGGAGGTGTTGCCGGCGGCGTCGCGCGCCCGGACGGAGTACACGTACGACGTCCCGGCCGTCAGACCGGAGTCCGTGTAGGCGGTGCCGGTGGCCGTTGCGACCTTGGCGGCGCCGCGGTACACGTCGTACCCCGTGACCCCGGTGTCGTCGGACGCCGCCGACCAGGAGAGCGATACGGAACTGCTGGTGGTCCCGGTGACGGAGAGGCCGGCCGGCGCCGAGGGAGCCTGGGTGTCGCCGCCCTCACCGCCGCCCCCGCCGCCGAATCCCGGGGCCTTGATGGTGGCCAGGTAGCCGTCCTTCACCGTGTCGACGGTCGTCCAGTCGTCCTTGAGGATGCCGCCCGTGTCACCGGAGTTGGGGTTCCAGGACCAGAAGGTCCAGGAGAAGCTGTCGCCGCCGTACTGGCTGGTGGGCCGCAGGTAGTCGGCCAGCGCCTTCAGCCACTTCTGATCGGTCGCGGACTGGAGCGTGGTGCCGAACTCGCCCACCCACACCGGCGCGATGTTCTGCTTGAAGATGTAGCCCCAGTACTTGTCCCAGACGCCGGGCATGTTGCCGGGGAAGGCCGCGTCGCTGAACCAGGGCTGCTGGGCCACGCTGGTCGCGTAATCGTGCGCGGAGTAGACCACCCGGTGCGCCACGTTGAGCTCCACCGGATACTGCCCGACCCCCATGAGGTTCCCGCCCCACCAGCCGGACACCCCGTTGAAGGTCTGAACGCCCTCGACGAAGACGAGCAGGGAGGGGTTGACGGACAGGACGGCGTTTCCGCCGCGCTGTGCCGCCAGCCGCCAGTCCTTCGTGGTGTCGCCGCATCCCCAGCAGGCCGGGTCGTGCGGCTCGTTGTGCAGGTCGATGCCGATCACCGCGTCGTCGCCGGCGTAACGGCCGGCCAGCGCCTTGAGGTTGGCCAGCCAGGTCGCTTCCGGGACGGACGCGGTGTACCAGAGGGGCGACTGCCCGGCGGCGTCGGGCCGGTGCCGGTCGAGGATGACCTTCATGCCGATGCTGCCCGCGTGCTCCACGATGCGGTCCATCACCCCGAGCGAGTCGAGACCCTGCAGATCACTGTTCATGCCCGCGGAGTAGTTGATGCTCGTCGGCGCCGTGCCGGTGAAGATGTCGTCGCTGTAGGGCAGCCGGATGGTGTTGTAACCCAGGGCCTGCATCTGGTCGATCATGCTCTTGTAGTCGCGGGACCACAGGCCGTGCGGCACGTAGTTGGACGTCTCGAAGCCGAACCAGTTGATTCCGGCGACGCGGACCGGGTGGTTCGCGGCGTCCAGCAGCTGCCGGCCGCTGGTGTGCCAGTAGCCGGCGCCCGGCGCGGCGTCGGCGGCGTGGGCCACCTGAGAACCCGCGAGGGGAAGGAGCAGGGCGGCCGCGGTGATGGTGGCCGTTCGGACCGCTCGTCGGAGGAGGCGGAGAGGGTGAAGCACGGTGCTGGTTCCTCTCTCGGGAGCACGGTCCGGCGACATGATCATGGGAGCGCTCCCATTCTGTCGCGCACCGTACCCCTGATGGCATGGGGGATGGGGGTGGCGTGAGCGATCGCCGGTCCCGGTGTCGGGCCCAACTCCCTTGCTGCGGGGGGTGGGAGGCGAGGGCTTGCGGCCCGGCGCCATAAAAGCGATAGAGCAATGGGCATGTCAATGGGATGCGCAGTGTTCATCACTTGAAGGAGGGCTGCCCGGCCCGGACGCCGGCCCGCGCGTGCTCCGCCCCTCCCCGGCCGAAACGATCACGCGCGCGAGGTCGCCGCCCTCGTTCTGATCCCTATCGGATGAAACGTCGCCGGATACCCGCGTGGCGCAGGAGCCGAGTCCCCACGCTGCTGCTGTGTACAGGATGATCAAGGATCAGCGCCGGCGCCGGAGCGCGGGCGGCGCCCGCGTGGGGCGGCAGAGACAGCCTCGGAGCACACCGGCCCGAGTGCCGCGGCCGGCGCCGGGGCCACCGCCCCGCGCACCGTTGCGCGAGCGCGCCCGGTACTGGTTCGACAACACGCTGACGAGGGGCGTGACCGCTCTCATCGGATGGCTTGCGGTCGCCTGCCTGGCCGTTGTGGTGCCGGTGAGCGTCCTTCTGGTGTGGACGGACGACCGGGCCCCGGACACGGTCTCGGCCAAGACCGCGGAGGTCTGGCGGAGCGTCGGGCAGACCCTCAGGCTGGGAGGGGAAGTCGGCACACCGATGCGCGTCGTTCTGTCGGTCCTGCTGGCGCTGATGGCGCTCTTCTACGCGTCCACCATCGTGGGTCTCATCACCACGGCGATCACCGAAGAGCTCGTCGCCCTGAGGCGTGGCCACTCCACGGTGCTGGAGAGCGGTCACACCGTCGTGCTCGGCTGGTCGGAGCAGATCTTCACCGTGGTGGCCGAGCTCGTCGTCGCCGGCGCCAACCAGCGCCGGGGCGCCGTCGCGGTCCTGGCCGACCGCGACGTGACGGAGATGGAGGAGCGCCTGCGCAGCGAGGTGGGGGAGACCGGCCGGACGAGGATCGTCTGCCGCAACGGGCACCCCACCGACCCGGCCGCCCTCACGCGCGTCAGCCCGGCTACCGCGGACGTCGTCCTGGTCCTGCCCCGTGACCGGCCGGACGAGGACGCGGAGATCGTCAAGAACCTGCTGGCGCTGCGCACCGCGGTCGAGGCCGGCTGCCGCGTGCGGACCGTCGCGGTGGTGCGAGACGCCCGGTACCGGCTCGCCGCGGAACTCGCGGGCGGCCCCGACGCGGTCGTGCTCGAGATCGACGACATCACCGCCCGGCTCGTGGCCCAGTGCGCCAGACAACCCGGGCTGTCGCTCGTCTACCAGGAGTTGCTCGACTTCGCCGGCGACGAGTTCTACGTGGTCGACGCACCGGCCCGGACCGGCCGTCTCTTCGCCGAGGTGGCGAGGGCCTGCCCCGCCTCCAGCGTGGTCGGAGTCGTACGAGCGGACGGAACCCTTCACCTGAACCCGCCGGCCGCCTCGGTGCTTCGCCCGGGTGAGCGGCTTGTCGTGATCGCCCAGGACGACGACACCACGGTCCCCGACGAGGAACCCGCCGCATTCGACGAGTCGGTGATCGTGAGCCACGCGCCGGCGGGGGCGCTCCCCGAGCGGGTGCTCCTCCTGGGGTGGAACCGCCGCGCCCGGCACATCGTCGGGCACCTCTCCGGCCATGTCGCGGCCGGTTCCGTTCTCCACGTGGTGGCCCACGGCGGCGAGGGCCTGGCCGCGGAGGTAGGGGAGGCCGCCGCGCAAGCCGCTCCCACGCTGACCGTCACCTTCGGCTGGGGCGACCCCACCCTTCCGGGCACGGTGAACGACCTGGACCTCTCCGGCCACGACTGCGTCATCGTGCTCGGCCCGGACCACGGGCCCGGCTGCGACGCGCCGGACGACCGGACGCTGGTCACGCTGCTGCTCCTGCGTGACCGGGAACGCACGTCGGGGGTCCCGGTCCGGGTGGTCACCGAGATGACCGACGACCGCAACAGGGTCCTCGCCCCCGCCGGCGGCGGCGCCGACTTCATCGTGAGCGGGAAACTGGTCGGTCTTCTGATGGCGCAGATCTCCCAGAACTGGCATCTCGCCGGCCTGTTCGCGGAGCTGCTGGCCCCCCGGGGCAACGCGATCCACCTCAAGCCCGTCGGTGACTACGTCCGGACAGGACAGCGGGCATCCTTCGCCACGGTGGTCGAGGCCGCTTCGCGCCGAGGGGAGTGCGCCCTCGGATACCGCAGTCGCGGCCCTGAGCGGATGGGGGGCGGCCATGAGGTGCGCGTCAACCCCGCCAAGGCGGAGGTCCGGTACTGGCACGCGGATGACGAGGTGATCGTGCTGGCTGCCGGGCCATGACGCGACGCGGTGACACCCCGTCGGAAGCCGGCTCGCCCCCGCAGGGGCGTTGCCGCGAGCCGGTGCCCGCCCACGGGCACCGGCTCGCAGCGGTCAGCCGAGCGCCGTCGGCCGGCGGGACAGGCGGGGGGCGTCCCGCACGTCGGTGAGCGGCCGCAGCCGGTAGGTGTACGTGTAGTCCCGGTCGGCGAACAGCTTGTACGCGTCATGCGTCTGCGCGCCCCAGCTGTTGTCCCCTCCGACGCCCATCTGCCGGTGGTTGACCCGCAGGACCACCTCGTCACGGGGCGTGAGCTGGTAGTCGTGGCGAGCGCCCACGGACAGGTCCTCGGGTGTGAAGTGCGAGGCGTTGACCTCCAGCAGACCGTCGCCGCTGACGAGCAGGCCGCGACCGTGCCGGTCGGTGAGGGCCGCCCAGCGCACGTCGGTCTTGTTGCCGCTCTCCTGCGGACGCAGGTACGGGGTCCACTGCCCGGTCACGGTCCCGGACCACCGCCCCACGTCCGTACCGTCCTTGCGGTCCCAGTGATTCTCCTCGGGGCCGCGACCGTAGTAGTGGAGCTGCTCCAGGGCCGCGGGCAGGTGCAGGATCGTCCCGATCTCGGGGATGTACGGGAGACTCGGCGCGCCCGGAGCCAGGGTGTTGTCGACCTTGATCTCACCGTTGCCGAAGACGGTGAGGGTCGTCGTGTACGCCGATGCGGTGCTCGTCGGCAGGGTTCCCGTGACCGTGATCTCGACCGCGCGCCCGTCGAGCCCGCGCACCGTCACGCCGGTCACCTGACGCCGCGCGCCCGCGTCCCGCCAGGTCTGGTTGCGGGTGTGCTGGCCGCTGCCGTGGTCGTTGTCGGTCGGGGCGCGCCAGAAGTTCGGGACCGGGCCGGACACGAGGAGCTTCCTGCCGTCCGCTTCGTACGAGGTGATGAGCCCGGTCGTCCTGTCGACGACGACTTCGAAGCCGCGGCCGGTGACGGTGATGCCGCCGGCCCCGCTCCGGTACGCGAGCTCCGGCACTCCGGCGAGGGGGACGGGCTCGACGCCGGGGCTGTGCACGTCGTCCAGGGGCAGCTGCACCCGCGCCACCTCGAACCCGGCCTCGGCCCACGGGGTTCGTTCCTTCGTCGTGAAGGACAGCTGGAGGAAGTACTCGGTCCCGGGCGCGGGGGCGGCGGGCAGCTCCACGGGCAGCGTGATGGTTCTGGCGGTCATCGGCGGCACGTCGAGCTGTTCGCGGCCGATCCTGCCACGCCGTACCGTCTCGCCGTCCGCAGAGAGCTCCCAACTGCCGTTGTAGTCGCGCAGATTAGTGAAGAGGTTCTCGTTCGTGAGGGTGATCTCGCCGGGCGCCGCACCGTCCGCGCGGGTCGCCTGCACCGTCTGGTAGATGCGTTTGACCTCGGCCGCCTTGCCGGTGTGACGGCGGTCGGGCAGGACGATGCCGTCACCGGCGAACGCGCCGTCGTTGGGGTTGTCGCCCCAGTCGCCGCCGTAGGCGTGGAAGGTCTTGGCCCGGGCCTTCACCTGCTGGTAGCGGGCCGTCCGCGCGTCGAACCAGAAGCGCACGCCGTCGTCTCCGGGACCACGCCCGTCGTCGGCCAGCTCGGCGGGCGTCAGGGCACGTGCGTACACCCGGGCCCGGCGGATCGTGCCGCTGAACTCCCGCGTCGGGTTCTCGACCTCACCGGCGAGCGACAGCGGCGCCGTGGTGCTGCTGGGCCCGTTTGCGGTGCGCGTCGCGGCCTTGGCGGCGCCGTCCACGTACAGGGTCAGTGTGCCCGCGGCCGCGTCGTACACCCCCGCGACGTGATGCTCCTCGCCCGTCCAGCCGCTGTCCGGTGTCGTCCAGGAGGCCGCGACCCACTGCCCGTCGGCATAGATGTAGAACTCGACGCGCTTGTCGGTCTGCTTCAGCGCGTACTGGGTGTCGCCCTTCGCCAGGATCGGCTGGTGGAAGCCGCGGACGTGCGGCGTCAGCCAGGCCTCCAGAGTGAGTGAGCCGGTCAGATCGAGCCGGTCGTCACGGGCGAAGACGGTCGCGCCGCTCACTCCGTGCTCAGGGCTGAACGAGCCCGAGGGGTTGATGACCTCGCCCTTCAGCCCGGAAGGTCCGGTCTCGGTGAGCAGCTTGCGCGTGGGCACCGGCCAGCTGAGTGCCTGGTCGGCGAAGTCCCAGATCCAGCCCCCCTGGAGGACGTCGTGGCGGCGGACGACGTCCCAGTACTCCTTGAAGTTGCCGGTCGAGTTGCCCATCGAGTGGGCGTACTCGATCATCACGTACGGCCGGGTGTCGGAGGTGTCCTTGGCCCGCGCCTCCACCCGGCTCGGCGACTCGTACATCCTGGAACGGATGTCGCTGGTGGCGGGGCCGTCGTCGCCCTCGTACTGGATGACGCGGGTCGGATCGTAGGAGCGGATCCAGTCGTGCATGGCACGGAAGGCGGAACCCGAGCCGGCCTCGTTGCCCAGCGACCAGATGACGACGCACGCGTGGTTCTTGTCGCGGTGGACCATGTTCTGCGCACGGTCCACGCACGCCTTGGTCCAGTCGGCTCTGCCGGCCGGGTACTGGTCGCGGATGCCGTGCGTCTCCAGATTGGTCTCATCGACCACATAGAGACCGTACTCGTCGGCGAGTTCCAGCCAGAGCGGGTTGTTGGGGTAGTGCGAGGTGCGGACCGAGTTGATGTTCAGCCGCTTGATGAGCGTGATGTCGTCGACCATGTCGGCGCGGCTGAGAGCCGAACCGTGTGCGGGGTGCATCTCGTGACGGTTGGTGCCGCGGAAGGTCACCGGCTGCCCGTTGATGCGCATCAGCCCGTCCGTCAGCTCGAACGCCCGCAGACCGAGCCGGTGCGACAGCGTCTCCACGACCTTGCCCGACGGGTCGCGGAGCTGGAGGACGGCGGTGTAGAGGTACGGGTCCTCGGCGGACCAGAGACGGGGCGAGGGAATGGCCCTGACGCTCTTCACGGTCACCTCGCCGGCGGCCGGTGTCGCGCGCTCGGCCAGGGGTCGCGCCCACACCGCGTGCCCGTCGGCGTCGTACAGCTGCGTCTCGACCGTGTAGGCCGCTCCGGCGGCATCGCCCGCGTAGTCCCGTACGTGTGCGGTAACGGACAGTTCGGCCGTGGTGAACCCGTCCCCGAGAGGGGTCTCGAGCTTGAAGTCCCGCACGTGCACGCCGGGTGTGGAGTACAGGTACACCGACCGGAAGATGCCGCTCAGCCGGATCATGTCCTGGTCCTGGAGCCAGTCGCCGTCGGAGTAGCGGTAGACCTCGACGGCGATCTGGTTGGCGCCGTCCTTCAGGTACGGGGTGATGTCGTACTCGGCAGGCGTGTACGAGTCCTCGTGGTAGCCGGCCAGGTGGCCGTTGATCCAGACGTAGTGGGCGGCCTTGACTCCTTCGAAGTGCAGGAAGGTGCGCCGGTCCGCCCAGCCCTTCGGCACGGTGAAGGTGCGCCGGTACTGCCCGACGGGGTTGTACAGCGTCGGCGCGGCGGGCGGCTGGGCGTCCTCGCCGAGGCCGTTGGGCCCCCACCACGGGTAGGTGATGTTGACGTAGACCGGGTAGTCGTGGCCGTGCAGCTGCCAGGCCGAGGGGACCGGGGTGGTCTCCCACCCGGAGTCGTCGAGGTCGGTGCGGTAGAACTCCGCCATCTTGTCAGAGGGCCGGTCCACGTACGCGAACTTCCACGTGCCGTCGAGACTCTGACGCCACGGAGAGGCGGTGCGGTCGGCGGCGAGCGCCTGCCTGAGGCCGGCGTACGGCATGAGAGTGGTGTGCGGCGGCTCGGTGCCGAGCCGGAAGACGTCGATGTGCCCGTTCCACTCGCCGCCGCCGCCGCCGTCCGGGAGGGGGAGGCCGGCGGCGGCGAACGCGGGGGGCGCCGACGGCGCGCCGGACAGGGCGAGACCGCCGAGCACGGCGGCGCTCGCCTCGAGAAGGCGGCGGCGGCTCACATAACCGCGGTGGGGGTGGGGGGACGAGTTCGGGTGGGCCATGCTGGGGGCCTTCCTCGTGCGCCAAGATGTGCAACCGGTGTGACGGGTAACACCTGTTGAGACGCGCCCACCCTAGAAAGAGAACACAACCCGACACAATGATGGCGTCAGGTTCTGTTGTTTTCTGGCGGAGAAGTGCCCGTCGTGTCCCGCCCGCGTTCCCCTCCGGCCCCCACCCTCCCCCCGTCAAGCAGGCCCAGGGGTCATCCGGTGGTCACCGTCGGGGGTCGTGCGAGTGGGGGCCCGCCGCGGACCAGGCGCGACCGTGCCAGGGTGTCTGCTCGGGTCATGCCCCCGGGTTCTCCGGCACGGGCAGGCACTCGGCGAGCAGGGCGACCACATCGCGCCAGGCTCGCCGTGCGTGCTGTGGGTGGTAGCCGACGCCGGGGACGGTGGGGTGGTCCACCGGCGGGTGGTGGAAGGCGTGCAGGGCTCCGCCGTAGACCGTGAGGCGCCAGTCGACGCCCGCCGCCTGCATCTCGGCGGTGAACGCCTTGCGTTGTGCGGGCGCCATGATCGGGTCCTCCGACCCGACCCCCGCCCACACCGGACAGCGAATGCGCGCGGCCTCGCCCGGTCGGCCGGTGGTGGTTGCGTTGACTGTCCCGATCGCGCGCAGGTTCACGCCGCCGCGCCCGAGTTCCAGCGCGATGGCGCCGCCGGTGCCATAGCCGACGGCGGCGATCCGCTCGGGGTCGGTCCGCGGTTCGGTGTGCAGCACGTCGAGCGCCGCACGGCCGATGCCCCGCATACGGTCCGGATCGGCGAGCAGCGGGAGGCAACGGCCCAACATCTCCTCGGGGTCACCCAGATAGCGCCCGCCGTGAAGGTCGAAGGCCAGTGCCACATATCCCAGCTCGGCGAGAGCGTCGGCCCTGCCGCGCTCGACCTCGCTGAGCCCCATGCCCTCCGGGCCGAGCAGTACCGCGGGCCGGCGGTCGGCACCGGCCGGGAGCGCGAGGTGCCCGATCATCGTCAGACCGTCCGCCGGATACTCGACCGTACGCGTCGTCATCGTCGCCATGACTGGACTGTAGTGATCGTCGAGCCCCCTCCGGCCGCTGTTCCGCCGCCGGCGGAACGGAGAGCATGTCCCGGGAACGGGGAGCCAAGCGCTCAGGGCTTCACGATCATCTCGTCGGCCCTCTCGTGCGCACCCCGGTCAGTCCACCTGCGGCGGACCAGACCGGGGAGACACGCTCAGTCGGGAAGGGGTACGCGGATGACCGGGTCGAAGGGGCGCTTGTTGAAGCCGGTGCGCACATTGCGGCAGCTGGGCGCCTTGCACATCAGGAACTCGTCGACGTTCCTCCGGCCCGTGCGGTTCTTGAGCCACGCCTTCTCCTTCCCGGTGAGGGGGCGGTGCGGTTCGTCGGAGTCGCAGGTGTAGCAGAACTTGACGTCGGGTGGCACGACACCTCCAGGAGCAGGCGGACAAGCCGAGCCTGGATCATATGAGGGCGTATGGGGCCTCCGGCAGAGGCTGATCGGGGTGCTTCGGCCGAACGGCGGCGACCCGGGGCCGGCCGAGGTGTCTCTGCCGGGCGACCGTGCCCCGGGCCGCACAGTGCCCCTGTCCAACGGCGACGCCCCCGGAGCCGCACGGTGCCTCCGTCGAACCGCGACGCCCCCGGGGCCGAGCAGTCCCGCCCGCCGAGGGGAACGCATGTTCGATATGCGAGGTAGGCTTGTCCCATGTCCCTTTTTCTCCAGGGTTCGCTGTTCGACCAGGCCGACCGGCCTCAACTGGGCCGTCTCACCGGGCTGCGCAGAACAGTCCTCGGTGACGGGGCGTGGATCGACGTGCTGGCGGGCTGGCTGAGCGGCGCCGACGAGCTCTTCGCCGAACTCGCTGCGGAGGTGCCCTGGCGTGCGGAGCGCCGGCAGATGTACGACCGGACCGTCGACGTGCCGCGGTTGCTCGCCTTCTACCGGGCTGAGGACACGTTGCCGAGTCCCGTTCTGGACGAGGCCCGCGACGCGCTGTCCACCCACTACGGCGACGAACTGGGCGAGCCCTTCACGACGGCGGGCCTCTGCTACTACCGGGACGGGCGCGACAGCGTCGCCTGGCACGGGGACGTGAACGGCCGCAGTTCGTATCAGGACACGATGGTGGCCATCCTCTCCCTCGGCGCCCCGCGCGATCTGCTCCTGCGCCCGTGCCGCGGCGGCGAGACGGTGCGCCGGCCGCTGGGCCACGGCGACCTGATCGTCATGGGCGGCTCGTGCCAGCGCACCTGGCAGCACGCGATCCCCAAGACCGCCCACGCCCGAGGGCCCCGGATCAGCGTCCAGTTCCGCCCCCACGGTGTGCGCTGACCCCAGGTCGGCCGGGGAGGCCCCCGGCCGGGATCGGTCAGCGCCTCGGGAGACACTGCGGGCTCACGCGGGGAGCGGTCAGCGCCTCGGCAGACGGTGCAGGACGACCTCGCCGAGCACGCCCTCCGTCACCGTGCACGTCATGTAGGTGCAGTACGGCTGTCGTCGGCGGTCCGTCGGCGACCCCGGATTCAGCAGGCGCAGTCCGCCCGGTGCCTCGGTGTCCCACGGGATGTGGCTGTGGCCGAAGACCAGGACGTCGAGGTCCGGATAGAGCGCCGCACAGCGCTCCTCCCGCCCGCGGGCCTGCCCTGTCTCGTGGACGACGCCGAACCGCAGACCGCCCAGCCGCACGCGTGCCACCTCGGGCAGACGGGCCCGCAGTTCCGGACCGTCGTTGTTGCCGTACACGCCGACCAGGCGGCGCGCGCGTTTCTCCAGAACGTCAAGGGTGGCCACGTCGACCCAGTCCCCGGCATGGACGACGACGTCCGCCTTGTCCATCTCGGCCAGCAACGCGTCGGGGAGCCGCCTGGCACGCAGAGGCACATGGGTGTCGGAGACGAACAGCAGCCGCACGGGTAGTTCCGTCGCCGCCTGCGTCGTGTCGTCGTCCATCCGCCTGCCTTCTCCTCGGGTCCGCCCGGTCTACCGCGCGCGGGCGTCGTTCCGGGGGAGGGGGCCCGCCCGGCGTGGCGGCCGCCGCCGCTCCCCGCTCGCGCGAACGGGTGGATTTCCGAGGGTACGGCTTCGGATCCGGCGGGCCGGGCATGCGTTCGGTCGTATATCTCCGAGCCGAGAAACGGTGGCGCGATGACTGAATACGAACGTTCACGCACGATGCCCGCCCTGCCGGAGCACGTCTTCGACCAAGCCGCGGACGCCGACCGGTTGGACGCCTGGCTGCCGCAGGGCCTGCACGTGCACGCGGGGGATCCGCCCGCTGTCACCGTGCACGAGGACCGTACCGATGAAGACGTCTCCGCCCTGCTGCGAGCCCGGCCAGGCCAGATGCGGCTCGAATGGGGCACCCGCGACCAAGGGAGCTACACCGGTTGGCTCCAGGTCGCCGGCATCGGCAGCGGAGTGAGCGAGGTGACGGTGCACCTGTCGTTCTTCGACGAGAGCCACGACCCGGGCGAAGAGGCGGTCCGGGGCGCCCTCGACAGCAGCCTCCAGCGGTTGGAGGAACAGGTGCGGCTGCGCGTGGACAACGCGGGCGGGTGACCGTCAGCCCGTGCGGCCGGGCGACGAGCGTCGTGATCAGAGGGTGTGCGCGGCGCCCGCCTCTGCGCGAGCGCGGAACGCGGCGAGTTCGTGGCGGTTCTCGGTGGAGACGTCGATCGTGCGCACCAGGCCGTCCTCGGCGCGGTGGATCTCCACCGCTGCCGCCGAGACGTGACCGGCCCGTCCCGGCTGGGCCCGCGATCAACGAGGGGCCGATCCGCCGGCATGCGTAGTACGGGGGACTCACCCCGCCGCGAGGAGGTCGTGGCGAGCCTCCTGGCGGGAGATCCGGTAGAGCACACAAGCACGAAGCGGTCCCTCGGGCACGCTCGGATCCTCGAAGTCGTCGGCCGGGTCCCGGGTCATGCCGATCCAGCGCGTCACCGCCCGCGAACGCAGGTTCCTGAGGGTCGTCGAGGCGACCACCTCCGGCAGCCCGAGGACCTCGAAGCCGCACGAGAGGCAGGCCAGGGCGGCCTCGGTGGCGTCACCGTGACCCCACGCCGAACGCGTCAGCCGCCAGCGGACATCCACGCCGGCGAACGCCATGCCCCGGCCCACCTCGTCCGGGCCGGCGAGGCCCGGGGAACGCACCGGTCCGGCGTGCTTCGACCGCCCACCACCCGAACCTGCGCTCGTCGAACGCGGTCCGCCCCCGCTACCACGGCATCACTCTGCTCGCGCGTCAGCAACGGCCCCGGAGGTGCGCGGACTTCGGGGTCGGCGTTCATGGCCGCCCACGGTGCGAGGTCGGGCTCCCGCCACCGGCGGAGCGGAAGACGACCGGTGCGCAGCTCTCGCATGCCACCCATCCAACCCGCACAGGATCAGGGCGGCGATCAGTTGTACCGGTGCCCGCGAAGTGACGGCTCCGCGCCGGGGAAGTGACGCGGAGCCGCCACCCTCACACGTTCGCCGCCCGGTGGGTGGGCTGCCCGTCGAGGACCGTGAGGAGCACGGGCAGGTCCGCCAGTGCGGTGGCGGCGGTGGTGAGGGGGTTGCCGGCGAAGGCCGTCAGGTCCGCGCGGCAGCCGACGGCGATCCGGCCCGCCTCGCGCTCCTCACCCGCCGCCCATGCGGCGTTGACGGTCATGCCCTGGAGGGCTTCCAGCGCGGTGAGCGCCTGGTCGGGGCCGTGCGGAGGCAGCGTGACATCGCGGGTCGGGCGCCGGTGGCGGGCTCCGGCCATGACACCGAGCGGAGGGTAGGGCGCGATGGGCCAGTCGGAGCCGAGGACGACGGTGGCGCCGGAATTCCACAGGTCGCGGCAGCGCCAGGCGCGCGCAGCGCGTTCCTGGCCCAGGCGGCGGGACCAGTTGTCGGTGTGGTCGGCCCGGGTGAAGTCGCAGCAGTGGGTGGGCTGCATGGAGGCGGCGACGCCCAGTTCCGCGAAGCGGCGGAGGGTGTCGTCGGGGACGGTCTCGATGTGCTCGACGCGGTGCCGCACCCCGCGTCCGCCCTCGGCCTGAGCCTTCTCGACCGCGTCGAGGACGTGCCGGACGGCGGCGTCGCCGATCGCGTGGGTCGCGGTGGGCACCCCGGCCCGGTGGAGCTCCCCGATGATCCGCGTATATACGGACGGGTCGGGCCAGAAGGCGTGTGTGGACTCGCCGTGGCGGTCGGGGTGCTCCAGCCAGGCGGTGCCGTTGTCGATCGTGCCGTCCATGAAGATCTTGATGCCGTCGGTCCGCCACAACTGCCCACCGGTGCCCTGCTGCTCGATGAGGGCCCGCAGTTCGTCGGCGTCGGTGCCGGGCTGGCACCAGGGGGCGACACGGAGCCGGAGCGGGAGGTCGCCGACGGCATCCAGCTCGGAGTAGAAGGCGAGGCTGTCACCGCCCGCGTCCATGACGTGGCCGCCGGTGAGTCCGGAGGCGGCCATGGCACGCAGGGCGGCGGCCAGTCGGTCGCGGCGTTCCGTACGGGTGGGCTGAGGAGCGACGCGTTCCACGACCTCGCAGGCGGCATCCTCCAGGAGGAGGCCGGTCGGCCTTCCCCGGTCGTCGCACACGACCTGGGCGGAGGCCTGCTCGAAGGTGCGCGGCCCGTCGACCCCGGCCAGTTGCAGGGCGCGGCGGCTGGCCAGCATGGAGTGGGCGTCGAAGAGCAGCAGGAGGGCCGGGACGCCGTCGAGGACGGCGTCGAAGGGGGCGACCTCGACAGGCAGGTCGCCGAACACGTTCGGGTCCAGGCCCCAGCCGTGCAGCCATGCCCCCGGCGCGAGCGACCGCACCTCCCGGGCCAGCGCCTCGCGCACGCCCTCGACATCGGTGCAGTGCGACAGATCGAGCCCGTGGGTGAGTTCGGCGCCCGTCACCGGGTGGATGTGCCCGTCGACCAGCCCCGGGGTCACGACGGCTCCCTTGAGGTCGATGACCGTGGTCGAGGCGTCCGCGAGCGCGCGGATCTCCTGATCGTCGCCGAGGGCGGTGATCCGCCCCCCGGCCGCGGCGAGGGCGGTCTGCGGGAGGAGGTCTCCGGAGACGGGGTCGAGCAGACCGGCCGAGAGCAGGACGAGAGAGGTACGCACAGGGAACTCCTTGGAGGGGCGGTCAGTTCGAGGTGGCGTCGGTGGCGTCGGTGGCGTCGGTGGCGTCCGTGGTGGTTTCGGCCGGGGCGTCGATGCTCAGGGCCCCCGGTGCCAGGCCGAGTTCGCGTTCGGCCGTGAGGACGGCCATCCGCGCGATCTCGGGGGGCCGGTCCGAGGGGGCGGCGTTGGCGTGGGCGCCCAGACCGTCGATGACGACAAGGATCTGCATGGCCGCCACCTCGGTGTCACGGCCGCGGAATTCGCCCTGGGCCACGCCCTCGCGGATGAGCGATTCGAGCCGGCCGCGCCAGGCGCTCTCCTGCGCGGCGACGCGGTCACGCAGGAGGGGCCGGTATCGACTCAGGTGCCGGGCGTTGAGCCAGAGCCGGCTGATGTCGTCGTACGCCGCCCCCGTCGCCCGGGAGAAGAACCGGGCCAGGTGCTGGGTCGGGGTGGCGCCTGCGCGGTCGGCCGGAAGGAGGCTGTCCAGCTCGCCGCCGGCCGCGTCACCGTACGCCTCCGCGACGAGGTCCTCGACGGCGGGGAAGTAGTGGCTGATCAGCCCCGGCCGCACGCCCAGTTCCTCGGCGATCCGCCGGAGCGTGATGCACTCCAGCCCTTCCCGTAGAGCGACCATCGAGGCCTCAGCAACGATTTCCGCACGTCTTGCGGCGGGACTTCTACGGATTCGCTTGTGCGAGACGCTTGACGGCATGGAATCGATGCTATTGAGTTTGCGACCAATAAACAACCAGGTGGGTACGCAGCCTCCGGAGGAGCTCGATGGCAGCCACGATTCCCGACCCGCAACCAGGCCCGTACGCTGCGGACGAGGCGGTACCGGCCCGCTCCGACCGGGCGGGCCGCACCGAGGTACACGGCATCGACCACATCGCCGACGAGGAGCGCCACGGCCGCCCGCGGCAACTGTTCTCCATCTGGGCGGCCGCGAACGTCAACTACCTCAGCCTCGTCACCGGCGGCGCCCTGGTCCTCATGGGGCTGAGCCTCCGGCAGGCCCTCGCGGTCATCGTGGTGGGCAATCTCTTCTGGCTGCTCACCGGGCTCCTCGCGGTCTCCGGCCCGGCCGCGGGCGCCCCGAGCGAGGTGATCACCCGTGCGATGTACGGAGTCCTCGGGAACCGGGTGAACAACGCGATCGTCGGCTGGCTGATCTCCGTCTGCTATTTCGCCCTCAACCTGGCCGCCGCCGCGTCCGTCGCCTTCTCCCTGGTGGAGAAGGCGGGCATCACCGCCACCACCGGCGTACAGATCGCCGTCGTCGTGGTCATCGCCGCCTTCACCCTGGCCATCGGCGTCTACGGCCACGGCCTGATCACCAGGCTGTACCTGCCGATCACCCTCGTCCTGACGGCGGTCTTCGCCGTGGCCGCCGTCCCGGTGCTCGGGCACACCGACTTCGGCTACACCCCGGACGCGCCGCTGAGCGGCGTCGGCCTCTGGTCGGTCCTCGTCGCCGGTGTGGCCCTCATCGGCTCCGGACCGCTGTCCTACACCACGAGCGCCGACTTCTCGCGCTACCTGCCCGGCACCACATCCGCGAAGTCCGTTCTCGGCTGGACAGCCCTGGGCGGTTTCGTGCCGAGCGTCATCGTCTGCTCCCTCGGAGCCTGCGCCGCGACCGCGGTCGACATGAGCGACCCCCAGACCGGTCTCGCGACGATCCTGCCGGCCTGGTTCTTCCCGTTCTTCCTGCTGGCCCTGGTCCTCGGCACGATCGCCATCAACGCACTGACCTCCTACAGCGCCGGACTCGCCCTGCAGGCCGTCGGCATACGCATCCGCCGCACCCGCAGCGTGCTCGTCGACGGTATCGCCGCGGTCTCCCTCACCCTCTACGGGCTGCTCATATCCAACTTCCTCGACACCGTGGGCAACGTCCTCCAGCTCACCGTCGTTCTCCTCGGCCCCTCCATGGCCGTCTACGCCACGGACATCCTGCTGCGCCGCAACCGCTACGACGGCCCCGCGCTCATGGACGAGACACCGGCCGGCTCCTTCTGGTACACCGCCGGGGTCAACCCCGCCGGGGCCCTCGCCCTGGCGGCCGGCGTCACGGCGGCCGCCCTGTGCGTGAACACCGTCTACACGGGCCCGGCCGCCCAGGCCCTCGGCGGCGTGGACCTGGCGCTGCCCGCCGGCATCGTCGTCGCCTCGGTGGCGTACGCCGTCCTCGTGCGCGCCTTCGGCACTCTTCCCGCCGGACACAGCCGGCCCTGAACGCGGCCGGGGCACGCCCGTCGGCCCGGGTCGCGGCCGCCGGCCGCTCTCCCGGAGAGGGGGAACCAGGCGGTAGCGGTAAGCCTGGTTCTCCCTGGCGGTCCGGCACGCGTAAGCGGCCGGGCCGCCCGCAGGCCCGGGCCCCGTCTTCGCCCCCACGTGGATCATGCCCGCGCCGGACGGTCAGGGCATCGGGGGAAACGCCCGCCGAGACGGCTGAGGGCCCCCTCTGACCAGCGCCGATCGGCAAGGTTGAGTCTGTCTTGTCAGCTTTTCTCCGCCGAGGTATACCAGTGGTGTCCTCATGTGCATCCCCGCCATCGTTCGGGAAGGGAGTCACAGAGATGCTCATGCGCACGGACCCGTTCCGGGAACTCGACCGCCTCACCCAGCAGGTCCTCGGCACCGCCGCGCGACCTGCGGCCATGCCCATGGATGCCTTCCGTGACGGCGACTCGTTCACGGTCGAGCTGGACCTGCCCGGCGTGGAACCGGAATCCATCGACCTCGACGTCGAGCGGAACGTGCTGACGGTCAGGGCCGAACGGCATCCGTCCGCCGGCCAGGACGCGGACGTTCTGATCGCGGAACGGCCGACCGGAGTCTTCAGCCGCCAGCTCTTCCTGGGTGAGACGCTGGACACCGACCGCATAGACGCGGCCTACGAGGCGGGCGTGCTCCGACTGCGGATCCCGGTCGCCGAACAGCCGAAGCCCCGAAAGATCGCCATCGGCGGCGACTCCTCCGCGAAGCAGATCAGCGGCAGTTGACCCGGCTCGCAGGCCGGTACGGGGGCCGTGACCGCGCTCGCGGCCCCCTGGACCCCAGGAGGAAGCATGCCGATGCGATGGGACGCATTTCTGGCGGCGGTGCAGGACCGCGGGGCTTACGCCTCGCCCCATGAGGCCGAGCGGGCGGGACGCGTGGTGCTGGCCCTGCTGGGCGCCCACCTGGTGGGCGACGCCCGGGCAGAGCTCGCCGCGAGGCTGCCCGAAACGTTTTCGCTCGTGCTGCTCAATCCGCTCCAAGCACACGAGCCGCTCCCGCCCGAGCGGTTCATCCGGGCTACCGCGGCGTGGATCGAGGGGGCCACGGAGCAGACCGCGACGTGGGATGTCAGCGCGGTGCTCAGCGTGGTGGCGGACTGCGCGGGGGAGGACCTGATGAAGCAGATCCTGCTCCAGCTCCCGCCCGGCTACGACGTGCTCTTCGGACACCCGCAGCACACCTGACCCAGGACGACCGCCGGGAGTTCGGGGCAGTCGTCGTGGGCTCCGTGCCGGCGCAAGGAGCCCGCCCGGCGAACGGCCGGGCGGGCTCGGTTCCGGCGAACGCTCGGGGCGGGCTGTGTGACAGGGGTCAGGCGGGAGTGATGTTCTCCGCCTGGGGACCCTTGGGGCCCTGGGTGACGTCGAAGTTCACCTTCTGGCCTTCCTGGAGCTCACGGAAGCCCTGGGCGGCGATGTTGGAGTAGTGGGCGAAGACGTCGGGTCCGCCGCCGTCCTGCTCGATGAAGCCGAAGCCCTTTTCCGCGTTGAACCACTTGACGGTTCCGCTGGCCATGTCTGTCCTCCAAGGGGACTCGAAACCGGCCCCGCACCGTGCGGGACCGGAGGTGATCGTCCTGGCCCCTGCAAGCCTCTGAACAGCGCGGCCGCCCATGAACGCCTGCTCATGGGCGACGGGTACTGCGGAACCATGACAACTGGGCCCGACGCTAACCGGACTCTCCCCGTCACCATGAGAAGGCACAGGTGGGAGCAGGGACGAATCCTCCGTTCGGCGGCGTAGCCCGGTCGTCCGGGTTCGCCCTGGAGGTGTCCGGACCAGCGCGCGGGGTTGAGTCACAGGTGCCTCAAGGCCCCGTTACTGCCGGGCCGGCTCCTGCACGCCGTGCAACAACGACACCCCGCGGGGACGGCGGGCAAAGACGGCGTTCCTCAGCGGACCCGGAGCCGCCGGTGGGCCGGACGGGACGCGGGCGGGCACGCCCGCGCCCCCCTCGCTCATGCCGGTCTCGTTCCGCGGACCGAACAGAGCGGAGGGCACTACGGCCGCCGCCCCAGGGGCCGCGGCGTTCTCCCCCGAGGGCGGTGCGTGAACGTTCGTATTCGGTCATCGCGCCACCGTTTCTCCGCTCGGAGCGGCGGCCCGCTTCCCGCTGGTCGTCGGGAACCGGGCCGCCCGGTGAGGTCGGTGACGCGCCGGGTTACGGCGTCCAGGGCTGGTTCACGGCCCAGCTCACGTCGTTCGCCCAGGAGTTGGCGTTGTCGAAGGGGTTGGTTCCGCCGTTGCTCGCGATGTAGACGGTGTTGTTGTAGTGGCGGAGGAAGCGGTCGGGGTAGTTGTACGAGGCGAACGAGGTGCCCTGTCCGTTCTTGCCGGCTTGCGGGCAGAAGGTGGCGTCGGCGCGGAAGACGGCGCTGCCGTCCATGGGCTGGCGGTGGAGCTGGTACGCGGAGTGCCGGAGGAAGTCACCGGGGAAGTTGCGGGACTCGAACGACACACAGGAGGCGTTGGCCAGGCCGCGTCGCACGATCCACGAGGCATCGTTCTTGTCCAGTGCGGGACTGCCGGAGCCGATGACGGAGGTGACGGCGTCGTCGAGCTGGTGGCGGAGGTAGCGATCGGTGTAGCCGGGAGTGGTGGCCCGCAGGGAGATGGTGGAGCCGGCGGTCAGGCTGCCGGACGCGACGGGGCTGGGCGCGCCGTAGCCGACGGCCGTGATGCCGGCCTGTACGGCGTTGTCGGCGGCGTCGCTGGGCAGACCGGCGGTCATGACTCCCTCGAAGAAGCTGCCGATGGAGCCGTTGCTGTTGTCGCCGCCGGTCCCGAGGACGATGCCGCCTTCCTGATGCATCGGGGAGTAGCCGCTCCGGGTGGGTTCCGGTCCCGCGTAACGGGTGGTCAGGCCACCGCTCTGGGCGTTTCCGTCTTTGAGCGCGAAGTAGTTCTGCCCGTTGTTCTTCAGCAGGGCGGTCACGAACGGGTTGCCGTTGCCGGTGTTGGCGGAGTTCTTGCTGTAGCCGGCGTCGGACTGGAAGAGGCCGTTCTCCAGGTCCGCCTGCACCCACGGGCCCGAGCCGCTGCACGGCGAGAACCAGCACTCCGTGCCGAAGTTGATCGCGTCCATATGGCCGTTGCCGGTGTCGTAGTTGGTGACCTCGGTGTTGCCGTAGTCGAAGCAGCAGCGGTTGTTCACATGGGTGCCGGACGTGACCATGTACATGCCCTCGGGCTGGCCGTTGGTGGCGACGCCGGACGTGGTGTTGTCCCGGTATCCCATCTGTCCCGAGAAGGACAGCCCGTACACCTGGT
This sequence comes from Streptomyces sp. A0642, assembly GCF_004795105.1. Lineage (GTDB taxonomy): Bacteria > Actinomycetota > Actinomycetes > Streptomycetales > Streptomycetaceae > Streptomyces. The sequence goes on from NZ_SSBL01000006.1 coordinate 162,897, forward strand.
GGCCGCCCGCCGTCACCGGCAACGCGTCCGCGGGGACACCGGCATCCTGGCCCCCCGCGCCTCCCGGGCCCTCGATGGTCAGATCGTTGTGCCGCGGCGACTGGTCGAAGATCACGGTGACGATGCACGTCGTGCCGGCGCAGAAGCTGTCCTGGGCGGCGGCGTTCGCGTAACCCCCGGCCGTCAGCAGCCCGATGTTCGCCGTACGCCGGTCAGAGGCACGCTGCACCTCGTACAGAGGCCCGCCGTACGAGGAGTACAGCGCTCGCGTACTGCTGTGGGCGGCGACGCACGGGGTGCCGGCCGCCGCGTAGATATCGCACGGCAGCGAACTGGCCGCCTGCGACGAGGCCGCGGTGCCGACCAGTACGCCGGTCACCAGCAGGAGGACGGAGCCCACCGCGAGCAGGGCTCTTCGCAGCGGCCGTATCAGTGAGCGAGCCTTCATGGGACCTCTTCCGTTGTGGGGGCGTCGCGTTCCTTTGGGGTGCCGATCGCGCCGGACAGATGGCGGACGGGCACGATGGCCGGCGAAGCCCGGCCGTGCGGGACCACCACGGAACGCGGGGGAGTCGGCGGTCTGTCCGCACCCGGGTTGTTAGCGCTAACAACCCGTCGCGTCGTGGAGCCTCTGTTTCCACCTGCACTCCGCAGGTACCGGAGGCTGAACGGCTTTGACTATGAGGCGACTTGAGGGAGGCGTCAAGGCATCGCGCAGAGTCCGTCGTAAGTGCCGCCCGTGCAATGTGAGCGTGCGCTCAAACGGCTCCGATCGAGCGATATCCGGACTCGCTCGGAGGGCCCGGTGCTTGTCATGTCTTCGCCCTTCAGGCCGGCACGCCGCCCCGCACAGTGGCAGCGATCCGCGTGGCATCGTCCATCCGCACGGGACGGGCGCGGGCTGCTCCACGGGTCACCGAGATGCTTTCAGATGATGCAATGCCGGTCTGACCAGGCAAAACATTCCACACGGCGGCTTCGAAGCATCGTGGCGTGCTGTGACACCCACCGCGGCGCAGGTCTGGTTCCAGCCCTGCGAATGCCCGGCGCCTTGGCTGAGCGGGCGATGTTGTCCTTCCTCTTGACATGAGTCGGTGTGCCTCGCCACGCTCGGGAGCGCTAACAATTCCCGCCGCTTCGCCCGTGAGTCGCGTCCCCCCACCTACGCCGCGCCGACCTGGGAGTGCGAGTCCCCTTGCGCCTCGACCCGTCGTCACCACCTGGACCACCGGATCCGCCTGTCCCGCGCCGCGGCCAGTCGGGGCCGACGCGTCCGGCCTCCTCGGCCGGGGCGTGCCGAAAGCTGCGCGGTCGTATCCGTTCCACTTCATCCGACGAAGGAGACCTCGCATGTCGAGACGCTTACGAAGGAGCCCGGCCACCCCGACCCGCCGACCGGTGAACACGCTGCTGGTCGCAGCCCTGGTAACCGTCCTGCTCGGCGCACTCGCGCAGTTCCCGGCAGCCGCCGCGGCCACGTACGTCGGCCCCGGGGCCGTCACCGGTGACACCGGTGTGCACGATCCGTCCATGACCAAGCGGCCCAACGGCGGCTACCTGGTGGCCTACACCGGCGACAACATCGGCCTGAAGACGTCCCCGGACCGCACGGCCTTCCGCAACACCGGCTCCGCGTTCCCCGGCGGTGCGCCCTGGACGTACGCCTACACCAACAACGGGCACAGCCTGTGGGCCCCGGACCTCTCGTACCACAACGGCCAGTACTACATGTACTACGCGGCCTCGACCTTCGGCTCCAACCACTCAGCGATCTTCCTGGCGACCAGCCCCAGCGGTGACCCCGGCACCTGGACCAACCGCGGCCTGGTCATCTCCTCGCAGAGCACGGACAACTTCAACGCCATCGACCCCAACCTCGTCGTGGACGCCCAGGGCCGCTGGTGGCTGGACTTCGGATCCTTCTGGTCCGGCATCAAGATGATCGCCCTCAACCCCTCCTCGGGCCTGCGCGCCGACACGGCCATCCGTTCCCTCGCCGGCCGCAACGGCGGTCCCATAGAGGCGCCGTACATCTTCCACCATGGCACCTACTACTACCAGTACGTGTCGTTCGACTACTGCTGTCAGGGCGCGTCCAGCACCTACCGCATCATGGTCGGCCGGTCCACGTCCGTCACCGGCCCCTACACCGACCGCAACGGAGTCGCGCTGACGGCGGGCGGCGGAACCGAGATCCTGGCCGGCCACGGCAGTGTCCACGGGCCCGGCGGCCAGAGTGTCTTCGCCGACACCGACCACGACATCCTCAACTACCACTACTACGCCGACAACGGCACCCCGCTCCTGGGCATCAACTGGATCGGTTACGACTCCGCCGGCTGGCCCTACGTCTACTGACCTACGTCTGCTGACCACCCGAAGGCGGCCCCTGCCGCCCCCTGGGCGGCGCGGGCCGCCTCACGCGGGCCCCTCCCTGACGACCTGCCGGCGCGCCCACGTTCTCGTGGCCTCGGGCAGTGGGCCCGCGGCGGGGCCCGGGAGGGGCGCGAGCTGATCGGCTACGACCACTGACCTTGCATCGATCATCTACGAGGCGCCCCCGCCTGGGGCGATCAGCCCCGTCTCGTAGGCGAAGACGACGGCCTGGACGCGGTCGCGCAGGTCCAGCTTCGACAGGATGCGGCCGACGTGGCTCTTGACCGTGGTCGGGCTGAGGAACAGCCGGGAGGCGAGTTCGGCATTACTGAGGCCCGTCGCGAGGAGGCGGAGCACCTCGAGCTCGCGTGGGGTCAGGCCGGACAGATCGCGGTGCGGGGCGATGGTCTGCGGTTCGTCGTGAGGGGCGAAGCGCTCGATCAACCGACGAGTGATCGTGGGCGCGAGGAGAGCGTCGCCGGTCTGCACCAGATGCAAGGCGGAGACCAGATGTTCGGGGGTGACGTCCTTGAGCAGGAAGCCGCTGGCGCCGGCTGTGAGCGCGGCGTAGACGTAGTGGTCAAGGTCGTATGTGGTGAGGATGATGACCCGCGTTCCGGCCGGGCCGGCGTTGCCGATGATGCGCCTGGTGGCCTCGATGCCGTCCATCTGCGGCATCCGGATGTCCATGAGGACGACGTCGGGTTGCGTACGGCGCACCGCTGCGACAGCCTCGGCCCCGTCGGCGGCCTCGGCCGTCACTTCGATGCCGTCCGCGGCCAGGATCATTTTGAAGCCGGTGCGTACGAGGGCTTGGTCGTCGGCGATGACGGCACGCAGCGGTGGCTGGACCTTGTTCATACGGTGCTCCGCGGGATGCGGGCGGTGACCCGGTAGCCGCCCGCGTGGGTGAGTCCGGCCGTCAGCTCGCCCTTGTAGACGGCCAACCGTTCGCGCAGCCCCATGTGGCCCCGGCCATTGTTCTGCGTCGGCGAGGCATCCTTGGTGCCGCCGGTGTCCGTGATCTCGATCTCCAGATAGGCGTCCGTGTAGCCGATGGCGACGGACGCCTGCGCGCCGCGCGCATGTTTGATCGTGTTGGTCAGTGCCTCCTGCACGACGCGGTATGCCGCGAGGTCCAGACCCGGGGGAAGCGGATCCGGCGGGAGCGACACCGCGACACTCACGGGCGTACCGGCGGCGCGCACTCGTGCGGCGAGCGCCTCGAGTTGTGCGAGCCCGGGCTGGGGCTCCAGGCCGTTGGGCCTCTCGTGGTCCGGGGCGGCCAGCAGGCCCATCACGTGACGGAGTTCGGCCATGGCGGCCCGACCGCCCGCCTCGACGGCCAGGAGTGCCTCCTTTGACTGCTCGGGCGCCATGTCCATTACTTTGCGGGCCGCGCCGGCCTGGATCACCATCACGCTCACATTGTGGGTGACGACGTCGTGCAGTTCGGCGGCGATGCGGGCACGCTCCTCCTCGACGGCGCGGCGCGTGGCCTCCTCCTGAGCGGCCCGCAGTTCTGTCATCCGGTCCCGGCTGGACGCCAGCCGAAGTTGCAGAAGGCGGACGAGGCTGGCCAGCATCCCGGCCACCAGGAGCACGAAGCCCGGGCTGGACCATCCGGGGAGCACGGGGTCCGCGTTGCGGAACGCGAAACCGGACAGCGCGGCGGCGATCACGAGGACGGCGATCGCCGTTATCCGGAAACGGCTGTATACGACGGCGCTGTAGGCGCCGATGACACAGGCCAGGACAGTGATCCAGGAGGCGGAGCTGCCGATGGCCAGTGCTGCGCCCAGCACTACCAAGAACAAGGTCAGCGGATACCGGCGCCGGGCTGCCAGCGGCAGCGTCGACAGGACGACCAGGGCCCAAGGCACCGAGGAGGGTTCTTCCTCCACGGGCAACTGACCAGGGTCGGGCGGCGAGGGTGGGGCCGGGACCCCGGTCCCCACGTCGATCGCAGGGGGGCTGCTGTTCACCGGCCCGTCGCCGGGATAGCGCACCGCCACGACCAGGGCGATGACGGTCAGTACGAACGCCAGCACCACATCGGCGCGCACCGCTCGCCGGGACAGCGGAGCGGCCTTCGCCTCCGGGCGTAGCGCGTCGATGAGTTGCCGATGCCGGCTAGGTCGGTCGTCCGTCTCCATCTGTGCATTGTGCTGCGCTCGCCGCCCGGCCCGCGTCCACCTGTCCGGCCGAGGCATTGCCCTATAGGCCTCCTACTCAGGGATGACCCCACGGCTGAATCCTCCGCAGGAAGGACCTGATGTTGGTTCCGCGGCCGACGCGCCCCGTACGCGGCCCCCCCTAGGTTCGCAGGACCGGCAACGGCATGTGCCTCTCGCGACCGCAAGAACGGACAACTCATATGCATCAAGTGATCGAACTGGAGGGTGCGGCGAAGCGCTACGACAGCGCGGGTGCGCCTGCGCTCGGACCGCTCACCCTCAGCGTCACCAGGGGTGAGGCCCTTGCCGTGACAGGCCCTTCGGGCAGCGGCAAGTCCACGCTGCTGAACCTCGTCGCCGGCCTGGACAAGCCGACCGACGGCGCCGTGATCGTTGCCGGCCAACGGATCGACCAGTTGAGCGAGCACGCCCTGGCCAAGTTCCGTCGCGAGCACATCGGCATGGCCTTCCAGTTCTTCAATCTCCTCGACGACCTCACCGTCACCGACAACATCCAACTCCCGGCCCAGCTGACCGGGAGCAGCCGACGCGCGGCCGCGGCCCGCGCGGGTGAGCTCATGGAGATGCTGGGCATCCAGAAACACGCCCGCGCCTACCCTGGCCGACTGTCCGGAGGTGAACGCCAGCGAGTCGGTGTCGCCAGGGCGTTGGTCAACCGGCCCGCGCTGCTCCTCGCCGACGAGCCCACCGGTGCCCTCGACACCGCCTCGGGCCACGCCGTCCGCAACCTGCTCCTTGATCTGCACCGCGCAGGACAGACGATCGTCCTGGTGACGCACGACCTGTCCCTCGCGGAGGCGTGCGCGAGCCGCACGATCCACCTGAGCGACGGCCACCTCGCCCGCGACACGTACGCACAGGCCGTCCGGTGAGCCTGTTCGGTACCGGCGCGCTGGGCCGGATCGTACGCTCCGGCGTCGGCAGGCGGCGGGTGCGGACCGTGGGGATCGCCGTGGCCACGATGATGGCCGTGGCATCGGCCGTGGTCGCAGGATCGCTGATGGTCGCCGCGGCCGCCCCCTTCGACACGGCCTTCAAGAAGCAGCGGGGCGCGCACATCATCGCGCAGTTCGATCCGGGCAAGGCGAGTGCGGCGGAGCTGGCGAAGACCAGGAAGCTGCCTGGCGTCGCCGCGAGCGCGGGACCGTACCCGTCCACGTCGGTCCGTCCGGTGGACCGGTCGGGCTTCCAACTGCCGACGCTGACTCTGGTCGGGCGGTCCGGCCCTGACGGCGCCGTGGACCGGGTCGATCTGAAGTCGGGCCGGTGGACGCAGAAGTCGGGCGAGATCGTGCTCGACGCGTCGTTCGAGGGGCCCGCCCTCGGGATCGGCACCCCCATGAGGACGTCGGACGCCAAGGATGCTCCGACCCTTTCGATCGTCGGCTTCGCCGTCTCCGCCAGCAGGACCGCCGATGCCTGGGCGGCCCCCGCGCAGGTCGATGTGCTGGCCTCGAAGGGCTACCCGGTCGCGAGTCAGATGCTCTACCGCTTCGACTCCGCGAGCACGAAGCAGCAGATCCTCGCCGACCGGAAGGAGCTCGCCGACTCCGTCGGTCCCGCGACGCTCCTTGGGACCCAGTCCTGGCTGGACACCAAGCGCGCCGCCGATCAGGGTGCGGCGGCGACCGTTCCGTTCGTCATGGCTTTCGGCGCGCTCGGCATCGTGATGTCGGTGATCATCGTCAGCAGTGTGATCAGTGGCGCGGTCGGCACCAGCCTGCGCAGGATCGGTATCCTCAAGGCCATCGGCTTCACCCCGCGCGAGGTCGTACGCGCCTACGTGGCCCAGGCGCTGATCCCGGCCATCGTCGGCATCAGCCTGGGTGTCGCCCTGGGCAATCTCTTGGCAGTGCCACTGCTGTCCGACACCGAGCCGGTGTACGGCGGAGTCTCGCTCTCGGTGGCCTGGTGGGTGGATGTCGCCGTGCCGGCCGCCGCCCTGGTCGTCGTGGGGCTCGCGGCGCTGATTCCCGCGCTGCGGGCTGGAAGGCTGCGGACGGTCGAGGCCATCGCGGTCGGCCGGGCGCCGCGCACGGGGCGCGGTCGGTGGGCGCACCGGGTGACGGGGATGCTGCCGCTGCCGCGGCCGGTGACCTACGGTCTCGCCGCCCCCTTCACGCATCCGGTACGTACCCTCGCGATGCTGCTCGTGGTGGCCTTCGGCACGGCCGCGGCGACGTTCGCGGTGGGGCTGACCTCGTCCCTGAACGCGATCGGCACCTCGCAGGACCCCGAGAACCGCGCCGCGGTCACGGTCACGACGACCAAGGCGATCGAAGTCGCTCCCCCGCCGCCTCCTCCTGTGGGGGGCGACGCGGGAGATCCGCCTCCCCCCGGCGGCAGCGAGTCCGGCCCCCCTCCCGTGGAGAACAGTGCGGCGAGCACGTCCAACAAGCCCAAGGTCGCCGACCCGGAGAAGGTGCGGTCCGCCGTCACGTCGCAGCCGGGGATGGACTCGTACTACGGCAAGGCCCAGATCGAGGTCGCCGTGGCTGGGGTCTCCGGCTCGGTTCAGGCCAGCCTCTACGAGGGCGACTCGCGCTCCGGCGGCTACGAGATGCTCTCCGGGCACTGGATCACCGGTAAGGGGCAGATCGTGGTGCCCTCGCGCTTCCTGGAGAGGACCAGCACCAAGATCGGTGACACGGTGCGGGTGACCTACGAGAAGGAGACTGCGAACCTGCGGATCGTGGGCGAGTCCTTCGACACCTCGGGCAGGCGGCTGAAGGTCCACGCGGACATGGCCGACTTCAAGTCGGCCGAGCCCCGTACCTTCCTCGTCGAAACGAAGTCCGGCGTCTCCGCCGACGAGTACGCCCAGAAGGTCGCCGCGGTCGTACAGCCGCTGGGCGGCGACGCCACGACCAGCACCGAAGAGGGGCAGGACGGCGTCATCCTCGTCATGGCCGCAATGGCGGCGGTGCTCACCCTCATGCTGATCACCGTGGCCGGCCTCGGCGTACTCAACTCCGTGGTTCTTGACACCAGGGAACGCATCCACGACTTGGGCGTCTGCAAGGCGATCGGCATGACGCCGCGGCAGACCATGGGTCTCGTGCTCGCCTCGGTGGCCGTGATCGGCGTGATCGGCGGGCTGATCGGCGTGCCGGCGGGGTACGCGCTGCACAGCGTCGTCATGCCGGTGATGGGGAGTGCCGTGGGCACCAGCCTGCCGTCGCTTGTCCTCGAGGTGTACGGGCCTTTCCGACTGCTCCTGCTGGGGCTCGGCGGCGTCGTGATCGCGATGCTGGGCGCACTGATCCCGGCCGGCTGGGCCGCCAAGGCACGTACGGCCACGGCACTGCGCACCGAGTAGCGCCCTGCGGAGCGCGAGCCGCTGGGACAGACCGCCAGCTCCGCGGGGTGGTCGGGCTCCCGTGCAAGCACAGATGCCGATGCTCCGTCCAGGCCTGTTTCTTGAGAGGTACTCGGGAGGCCCGGGTGGGGGCCGGCAGCGGAAAGCGGTGCGGGGCACCGGCGGCGAGACGATGGGGGCAGCAGCTTCCGACCCGGTCTCGCCGCCGCACATCCGGCTCCTGCCCATCCGCAGAGTCCCCCGAAACGCGGTAGGGCCACCTCACCGACGCACGGCTACCCGGCATCCGTGAAACGCCGCACTGCGACTCACTCATCCTCCTGCCTCCGCATACGCCGCAGCACAGGTCTGGCCCTCGGCTGGCGGCGCCGCCTCATCTGCCGATACCGGAGTCGATAGCGGCGTCAGGCCCCATAGCCAGTCCAGCTACTCAGCGCCGAGCCGAGGTAGGGGGACAACGCTCCTGGCACCGTCCGGGTCTGCCCTTCGTCGGGGATCGGCGCCGGGAACTCGCGGCTGAGCGTGCTCAGCTCGCTGCGGAGGATCGACCACCGCCTGCTGTGCCGGGGTCGCGGCTGACAGGTAGCGATCGCCCTCGACCCGAGGCGAGTGGTTAGGCCGCGCGGGCCAGCCTGCCTTGCCGCGTCACCAGCCACACACGCTCGGCCAGCTCGGCCGGGGCATGCCCGCGCAGCAAGGCGCTGTGCTGCAGCCACTGCTCCAGCAGCCGCGACGCCTAGCCGTCGACCGCGATGCCCAGTTCCACGGCCAGGGTGGTGAGGGCCGCCCCCAGCGGCAGCGCGACGCGGGCGACGGCGTGCCGGTCGCCCCGGGTCGGGTCCCGGTTCACGATCAGGACGGGCTTCCCGGCCTCAGCCGCGTAGCGGACGAACCGGAGGCCGGACATCACTGTCAGCGAGGAGCCCAGGACCAGCAGCGAGGCGGCGTCACGGACCAGTTCGCGGCAGTGCTCGACCCGCTCCGCGGGCACCGCTTCGCCGAAGAACACCACGTCTGGCTTGAGGATGCCGCCGCAGACCGTGCAGGGAACCACGTGGAAGTCCCCGACCTGCTCGTCGGTGAGATCGGCGTCACCGTCCGGATTGATCGCGGCAGCCACCGGATCGAAACCGCTGTTGGCCTCCTCCAGCCGCCGGGCGAGCTCGCGGCGCGAGATGAAGGTGCCGCAGGAAAGGCAGACCACTCGTTCGAGGCTTCCGTGGAGTTCCACCACGTCCCTGCTGCCCGCGGCCTGGTGCAGACCGTCGACGTTCTGGGTGATCACACCCGAGAGCAGTCCATGCCGCTCGAACGCGGTCACCGCCCGGTGTCCGGCGTTGGGGCGGGAACGCCCGAAGGTTCGCCAGCCGAGATGGCTGCGCGCCCAGTACCTGCGACGGGCCTGGGCGCTGGCAGTGAAGTCCTGATAGGTCATCGGTGTGTGCCGGCTCAGGCTCCCGCCCTCGCTCCGGTAGTCAGGGATCCCCGTCTCGGTGGAAATACCCGCCCCGCTGAGCACCAGCACACCGCCGGTGCTCAGCGCATCGGCGACCGGCTCCAGATCAGTGATGGCGGGGGGCAGATCTTCGGTGGGAGACCAGCTCAGGGTGGGGCGCATGCGCATGCCTCCAGAGTACGGAACGGGCCGGCCGTCACCCGTGAGCCCCGTGGCCCGCTCTCGTGGGTACGAGGAAGCCGGACGGGGGGGGAGGGAGTCACGGCGGAGCCGGGGTGACCCACGACAACGCGGCAGATGCGCGTGCCGGACCGCGCGAGCCCGGCTTGATCCCATGAGAGGCCCTGGTCCCGGGCGCCCCGCACTCCCGGGTGTGCTGCCCCTGCGCGGGGGTAGGCGACACGACGTCCGGAGCCCGGAGGCAGTGAAAAGGGAGGATGGCCATGGCGGTACCGAAGTCGAGTGTGCTGGTGCTGGACTGCGCGGAGCCGGAGGAACTGGCCGACTTCTATGCCGCGCTGCTCAATGCGGAGGTCCGCGTCGGCCCCCAGCCCGAGACCCTCGAGGTAGTGGGGCAGGCAGGGGTGCGTCTCGCGATCCGGAAGGACCACGGGTTCGCGCCGCCGAGTTGGCCGAGGCCCGATGACTCCCAGCAGGCTCACCTGCTGCTTCTGGTGGCGCGCGAGGATATGGACGAGGCGGAGCGCGAGGCGGTCGGTCTCGGCGCGCGTCCTCTGGACACGAAGAACAACGGGGGCGTGCGAGACGCCCGCCTCTACTCCGATCCAGCCGGTCACCCCTTCACGCTGGCCACATCCGGCTGATTCGCCGAGAGGCGTGTTCGTTCCGCTGTGCGGCGCGGACGGTGCGTTCCGTCGCTTGATCAATAACACCGCGAACCTACGAAGGAGTCCTTATGTCCTCCTCGATCGTCGAGACCGTAGATATGAAGGCCCCGGTCGCCGTCAGCTGGGCCCTGTGGAGCGATGTGACGCAGTGGCCCAAGTTCCTGAGCCATGTCCAGCGCGTCGATCCGTTGGACGAGCGCCGGTTTGCCTGGAAGCTCGCCCTGCCTGGGGTCGACAAGAGCTTCGTCGCTGAACTCACCGAGGTCGTGGCGGAGGACCGGATCGCCTGGAAGACGACGGAGGGCGTCCACCATGCCGGTGTGGTCACGTTCCATCGGCTGGACGACGAGTCGAGCCGGTTGACCCTGCAGATCGAGTACGACCCCCAGGGATTCGTGGAGCACTTGGGAGCCCTGACCAATCTCGACTCGGTTCTTGCCAATTACGACCTCGGCGAGTTCCAGAGGCTGGCGGAGCGGACGGCTGCGGGCGGCGTGTTCTGAACGTCTTCGGCGTGCCCTGATCGCCTTTCAAGCAGACGGAGCGCTGAGCCAGGGGCCGCGCTCGACGACGCGGAAGGACGCGGATGCCGGGGCACGGCGGGGCAGGTGGACGGGTAGAGGCCGGTGTGTTCGTCGGCTCCTGCCGGCCTGGCCTCCTGCCGCTCGCCGGGCTCAGCGGCAACACCGGTCTGTCGTCGCCGGCCGCCGGGACAGGCTCGCCCCGGGCACCCGCGTCAAGCAGCCGGTGACCTTGGCCGGGGGCCGACCGGTCCGGACTGTGCCGGGGCGGCCACTGGTAAACTGGGGGACACGCTTCGAAACCGTTGGGGCCCGTACCGAGGGGTACGGGCCCCGGCGCGTTCCGGGCGCCAGGCCGAGGAAGGTTCCCCATGAACGCCAAGCAGTCCGCCCCGAAGGGCGAACTCACCCCGCAGCAGACGGCTGCCTCCGGCCTGCTCCCGGTCGAGTCCTTCGAGGCGCTGGGGCTGCCGTCGAGTCTGACGGCGACGATGACCCGCCTCGGCGTGACGGAGCCCTTCCCGATCCAGGCGGCGACGCTGCCCCACGCGCTGGCCGGCCGTGACGTCCTCGGCCGCGCGCGGACCGGCTCCGGCAAGACGCTCGCCTTCGGGCTCGCGCTGCTGGCGAGGACGGCAGGGGTGCGAGCGGAGCCGAAGAGGCCGCGCGCGCTGGTCCTGGTGCCGACCCGGGAGCTCGCCCAGCAGGTCAGCGACGCGCTCGCCCCGTATGCGCAGACGCTCGACGTGAGGCTGGCGACGGTGGTGGGCGGGCTTGCCATCAACCGGCAGGCGGCGCTGCTGCGGGCCGGCGCCGACGTGGTCGTCGCCACGCCCGGGCGGCTGGCCGACCTGGTATCGCGGCGGTTCTGTGATCTGGAGCAGGTACGGATCACCGTGCTCGACGAGGCGGACCAGATGTGCGACCTGGGGTTCCTGCCGCAGGTCTCGGAGATCCTGGACCAGGTGCGTCCCGACGGGCAGCGGCTGCTGTTCTCGGCCACGCTCGACCGCAACGTCGACCAGCTGGTGCGGAACTACCTGCACGACCCCGCAGTGGCCTCGCTCGACCGTGTGGCGGGCTCGGTCACCACGATGGAACACCACGTACTGAACGTCCACCCCGCCGACAAGTACGCCACCGCGACGGAAATCGCGGCGCGGGACGGCCGGGTCCTGATGTTCCTGGACACCAGGGCCGGCGTGGACCAGTTCACCCGGCACCTGAGGGCCAGCGGTGTGCGGGCTGCCGCCCTGCACAGCGGGAAGTCGCAGCCGCAGCGCACACACACGCTCGCCCAGTTCAAGGAGGGCGAGATCACCGTGCTGGTGGCCACCAATGTCGCGGCCCGAGGAATTCACATCGAGGCCCTCGACCTCGTCGTGAACGTCGACCCGCCGGCCGACGCGAAGGACTACCTGCACCGTGGCGGTCGTACGGCCCGCGCCGGGGAGGCCGGGAACGTGGTCACCCTGGTCACGCCCAACCAGCGGCGGGACGTCAACCGGATCATGACCGACGCCCGCATCCGGCCCACCGTCACCCAGGTGCGCTCCGGCGAGGAGAAGCTGACCGCCATCACGGGGGCGAAGCGCCCGCCGATCGAAGGCAAGGGCAGCGGCAATGTGGCCTTCCGGGGCATGGGCACCCGTCCTGGCCGCCCCAAGGAGTCCCGCAAGGCCGCCGACGCCCGCAAGGCGGCGGAAGCACGCGCGGCGGCGCGGGTGCGCAAGAGCCGTTGACCCGGAGGGCTTGCGGACGTACGTGCCGCAGTGTCGCGCGGCCATGCCGCGGGACGCGGGCGCGAGGCGCTCGCTCGAGGGACCCTGCCTCCTCCGCAGCCCTTGCCTCCGCCCCGTACAAAGGGGGCTGAGGAACGGCCCACCGCCTTCCGCGGGTGGGTCACGGCGTTCGCGGACCGCTCGGAGAAACCCGCGAAGTCGGATGCATAAGAGGCGTTGACCAGGGCACTCGATGTCCTGGAGGTTGATAACTATGGTTCCCCTGCTTCTCGTTCTCCTGCTCGCCCTCGTTCTCTTCGGTGCCGGATTCGCACTGAAGGCCCTGTGGATCGTGGCAGTGATCGTGCTCGCTGTCTGGCTGCTCGGCTTCGTCATGCGTTCCGCCGGAGCGGGCGGCCGCCGTGGCCGCTGGTACCGCTGGTAGTCATCGACGACCAGTCAGCAGCGCGGGGTGGCACCGGCCAACAGGCCGGTGCCACCCCGCGCTGCTGTGCTCCGGAGCGTCGTTGCCGACGGAGGCCGGTCAGCCGCCCGCCGCGCCGGCGGCGCAGTCCCAGGTCCACGCAGAGCCGGCCCCGGCCGCCGAGCACGCCCCTATTACCGCGATCCGACGTCCTACGAGGGACCGCGCCAGTCAGGCCGTGGAGGGGGGCCGGTGAACCGGGCCCACGGCGATCTCCACGGTGGAGGTGACCCGGACCACCGAAGGGGCGCGGGGCGCCGACCCGAACCCGAAGGCGACCGGCGGGTCGACGGGGGCGAGCGCGCCGAGATGCCGCCCCCCGAGGATCGCGCTCGCCGCTCGCACTCGGTGCAGATCCCGGGCCCCGTACCATTCGCGACGGTCGGGGCCCGCGCTCCCCAGCGTGCGGACACCGGGCAGCAGGCGAGCCGGTACGTCGCAGACGGCGGCCCACGTGCGACTGCGGGCCAGGGGTGCGGGCACCGTGCGCAGCAGCAGTCCCAGAGCGGTCCGCGAACCGGTCACGACGTCCAGCACGAGCGGCCCCGCCCTGACGTACCAACGGTTCCCCTCTGACCTGACCTGCACCGGGAGCACTTCCACGCGCTCGAACGTGTAGGTGGCTGCGACGAAGTCGGCGATCCGGCGGGAGGGCGCGAGCAGACGGCGCTCTCCGTCCGGCTGCTCGATCATGACGTCGCTGAACGCCCCGAACGGGGACCGTGGCCAATGCCCCCACACGAGCCGCGTTCCCGAGGTCGTACCGAGGGCTCCGATCCATCCGTCGAAGTGCAACCGCTCCTTTGCCATGGCCGCCAGTCTGGCCTGCCGGGGCGGATCGGACCGGCATCGACGCCCGCTGCCCACCCACCAACGAGGAGACGGACTCTGCGCGCGGTCGCTCGGACGGTCCCGGGGAGCGCCGGCAGGCAGGACGCGGCCGTACGACTTCGGATGGGGTCCGTGGGTCACCGCTCCGGAACGTCCCCGTTCAGTTCGGGTTCCAGGCCTGGCCTTTCGGCCACGATGTCCTGCTCACGGCCGGAGCCGGCGTGCCCCGTGGCCGTTGCGGCTCCGAGCCGCTAGTCGCCGACGGGCGGCACACTCATCGCGAGCAGTGCGGTGTCGTCGTCGAGCCCTTCGCCGAACGAGTCCAGGAGCCCGGTGAGAGCCTTCACGGCGCCGGTTGCCGAGGCCGGTGCGAGGGCCCGGGCGAAGTCGAGAAGAGCTTCGTCGCCGAAGCGTTCGCCCGCGTTCGGCGTACGCGCTTCGGTCAGACCGTCGGTGTAGAGCAGCAGGGTGTCACCGGGACCGAGATCCACGGTGACCGTGGTGAATTGGGCGTCCTCGACCACCCCTGCCAATTGGCCGCCCGGCGTCGGCCGGTAGTCGGCACTGCCGTCCGCGCGCAACAGGACGGCCGGGGGGTGGCCGCCGCCGGCCAGGACGACGTGGAATCCCGTGCTGTTCCCGCCGGGGGCCAGCAGGCCGAAGATGACCGTGCAGAACCGGGGCTCGTCGTCCTGCGCCTGCAGGTTGAGCGCGGTGTTGAGGTTGGCCAGGACCGCAGCCGGTTCCGGATCGGAGACGGCTGCGGCGCGCAGGGTGTACCGCACCAACGACGTCACCACGGCCGCGTCGGCACCCTTGCCGCGCACGTCCCCCATGAAGAAGCCCCAGCGACCGTCGGCCAGCGGGAACAGATCGTAGAAGTCCCCGCCCACCTCGTCGGATGACGCGAAGTGGTAGTGCGCGGCGACGTCCAGGCCCGGAACCGGTTCGAGCGCCGGCGGGAGCAGGGTGCGCTGAAGGGTCGTGGCGAGGCGCTGCAACCGTTCCCGGTCGCGGTCGGCCTCCTGTCGCGCACGCAGGAGCTCCCGCTCGTAGGTGCGTCGGTCCCGGGCATCCAGGAGCGTGGTGCGGATCAGCAACGGTTCGCCGTCGCGGTCCTGCTTGACCACGGAGGTGACGAGTACGGGCAGTCGGCTTCCGTCGGCGGCCTTGAGCTCCAGCGCGATGCCGCTGATCTCCCCCTGCATGCGCAGCAGGGGCGCGAAGTGCGTTTCGTGGTAGAGCCTGCCGCCGACGGTCAGCAGGTCGGGGAACTTCTTGCGGCCCACCAGGTCCTCCCGGCGGTAGCCGAGCCATTTCAACAAGGTCCCATTGACCTTGGCGATCCGTCCGTCCATGAGTGTGGAGAGGTAGCCGCAGGGCGCGTTCTCGTACAGGTCTTCCGTACTGTCCTCCAACAGGGCCGAGAACGACAGCTGTTCCTGCTCGCGGTCCCCTGCCGCCCACAGCCCGTCGCTCTCCTCGCCGCCCGGGTGCACCGTCATGACTCCCGCAGGAAGGGGATGATCGCCCGGTTCGTCTCCTCGGGGGCGCTCAGCTGGGGGCAGTGACCCGTCGAGTCCAGAGTGACCAGGCGGCTGCCGGGGATCTGTGCGTGGACGAATGCACCCACTTCACGCGGGGCGATGGTGTCGCGCGCGCTCTCGGCGATGAGTGTCGGCACGGTCACCTTGGCCAGATCCGCCCGGTTGTCGGAGAGAAAGGTGGCTCGCGCGAAGACCCGGGCCATGTCGGGATCCGTTCGGCAGAAGCTGTTGGTGAGCTCCTCACCCAGTTCGGGGCGGTCCGGGTTGCCCATGATCACCGGTGCCATGGTCGCGGACCAGCCGAGATAGTTGCTTTCGAGCGACTCGAGCAGCTCGTCGATGTCCTGCTCGCTGAAGCCGCCGTGGTAGTCACCGTCGTCTATGTACGAGGGGGAGGGGGCGAGGAGGACCAGCTTGTCGAAGAGCCGGGGCTCCCGCACGGCGGCGAGGACACCGATCATGGCGCTGACCGAATGCCCGACGAAGGCCACGGGCCCGAGCCGCAGCTCCTGGCACATCTCGATGACATCCCGCGCATAACCGTCCAGGGTCGAATAGCGCTCGGGGTCCCAGGCGGACAGATCGGAGCGCCCCGACCCCACGTGATCGAAGAGGACCACCCGGAAGTGCTCCTCCAGTGCGGGCACCGTGAGACGCCACAGGTTCTGGTCACAGCCGAATCCGTGGGCCAGCATGACCACCGGGCCCCCGTCCCGGCCCGTAATCGCTATGTTGTTCCGTATGCGGACATCCATGGGAATATCCTGACACCCCCTGTCCGAGCCAGCCTGCTCAGCGGTGCGGACACCGCCTGTCCGAGCCGGCCCGCCAGCGGCGCGTGGCGGCTCGCCCGGCCCCCGGCCCTTGAGGGAGTCAAAGCCATCCCTCCGGGTGTCAGCGTGTTCCGCCCCCGTGTGCGGCCACGGATTCCCCGGCGTCTGGGCGTCTCGAGGAAGGCCGGGGCGGCGCCTCCGGTTCCTCCTCCCCGGTGGGCGAGCGGTCGGCCCCACCGGATCCCGATCCGCCCCGGTGCGGCTTGCCCGCCGGTGAGCTTCGGCCCCGGCGTCGGCGGGCCCGCGGCGGGTCGGTGTTCGATGCGGATTACCTCATGGTCGAACAAAGGAAAAACTATGTCGGCCGCAGTAGACATTGGATGGCCTCATGGCTAGGGTTTCTCGCGTAGCCGGACAGACCGCAAAGCCTGGCAGGGACGAACTGCCGGGAAGCAGAACGCGCGGTACAGGAGGCTGCAGTCGCAGGACGGTGCGGTGGTGGAGTTCCGAAGCCAGGGTTTCGCAGGATGGCGACGGGGCTGGCGACCGGACCGGGTGGCCCGCAGTGATGAGGGGCCGCCCTGCAGGAGTACCCAGCAGCGAAGGAAGTGAGCAGCACCTTGGTGAAGGCGTCGGCTGCGGGCGCGCGCACCAGGAGGTTCGTCAGTGGGGTTCCAAGCCGGAGCAGATGCAGGACGGGCGACGGGACTGACTGGCGAAGAGTGGCGCTGGTTCGGGCCACAAAGCAGTACGTCAGATGAGTGATCAATCCCAGAGGGAAGAAACGGAGGAGCCGGGCGCCATCAGGATCGCCCGGGCGGAACGACTGAGCCCGGGTACCGCAGGACATCGATAGTGAGGTGGTCTCCGGTCAAGCAACCGCGATCCCCGCACCCCCGACGGCCCCACGTCGCGGCACGCGGAAATAGAATGCCGGCGCACTAGTCTCCGGCAGATGGTGTAGCAGTTCCTTCGGGGCCCTGGTGCCAGATGGCACCAGGGCCCCTCCACGCGTTCCACAGAGAGGTGCAAATGACAGCAGATGATTCGTTCGGCCGTCTCGATGACGACGACTACCCCGCTTACACGATGGGCCGGGCCGCCGAGATGCTCGGCACCACCCAGGGCTTTCTCCGCGCGATCGGTGAAGCCCGCCTGATCACCCCGCTCCGCTCTGCCGGCGGCCACCGCCGCTACTCCCGCTACCAGCTGCGCATCGCCGCCCGCGCCCGGGAACTCGTCGACCAGGGCACTCCCATCGAGGCCGCCTGCCGCATCGTCATCCTCGAGGACCAGCTCGAAGAGGCACAGCGCATCAACGCCGAATACCGCGAGGGTGCCAGGCCGGTCGACACGGCGAACGCCTGATCGAAGCCCGGTCGGCCGGTTCGCCCGCCCCACCCCTCGCGTGCGCCCTCGCGTTTACGGGCCGCAGGGGAACCCGGCGAGCCGACGCCCCGACCGACGGGTGCAGGCGTGCCGACAGGGCTCCGGCGCGGTGTCGCCGGAGCCCTTGACCAGGCACGCACTGCCCTCAGCTACTGCCGTCGGCCCGCTTGTCTCCGCCCGTGTGCCTCCGTCGGGAATCGGTCACGCGGCCTGGGTGAGCTCGGCGCGGCCGAACAGCAGGGCATACCCCGGGGGGAGCTGGGCGAGGATGCGGTCCAGGAGGCCCGAGTCGGCGAGACGGGCGACGACGGTGAGTACCGCTCCGGTGTCCCAGCGCACGGTGGCCGGGGTGCCGCCGGTGCGCGTGGCCAGATCCTTGACGAAGCCCCACCCGGTGAAGGGCTGGGGGTCCGGGACCTGGCTGGTGAATTCGAGTGCCGCCTCGGTGGGGAGGCAGCCGGCGAGGTCGACACGCTCGTCGCCGGTGAGCTGACGGCCCAGGGCTGCCAGCACGGCACGCGTCACTTCCTCGGCCCGGTCCCGGGTGGGGTACGCGCCTTCGTAGCGGATCCATTCCAGCATCTGGTGAAACGTCATGCCCGGCCGGACAGCGGTCGGTTCACGCAGCGGAAGCATCGCGGAGTTGTTGCCTTTCTCGTTCGAGGGGCCTTCCGGCCCGAAGGTGGGGCGGACCGGCGCGAGCCAGGTCGGCCGGGTTGATCTGATGAGCGGGTGCACCGTGGGTTGCTCAGGAACGCGGTCACACCAAGGTACTCAGCCGTCCCGGGGGCGGCCCTCGGCCGACGGCCGGAGAAGCGGGCGTCCCTTCTCCGGGGGAGCCGGAGCAGAATGCGCGGCAGAATTCCTTGCGCGCCGCATCGGCGGTCACGCTCGGCAGGGCGCTGAGGTCCCGTGCCGCGATCTGCTCGGTGGCTCCCTCGAGCCGCGCCGCGTTGCCCGCAGGGCCGCAGGAAAGCGGCCGGGCGGCCTGCGAGGGGGTGAGCAGAGCGGCGGCCCGGGCCGTCAGCCGCTGATCTGCTTGTGGTCCGAGTTCGCGCCGATCGTGATCTTGCGGGGCTTGGCGCGCTCGGCGATCGGGATGCGCAGGGTCAGCACCCCGGCCTCGTAGTCCGCTGTGATCCGCTCGGTGTCCAGGGTGTCGGCCAGCATCAGCTGGCGGGAGAAGACGCCCAGGGGACGCTCGGAGAGCTCCATCTGCACGTCGTCCGCCTTCGTGACGGGGCGGCGTTCCGCCTTGACGGTGAGCATGTTGCGCTCGACGTCGATGTCGACGGCGTCCTTGTCGACCCCTGGCAGGTCGAAGGCGATCACATACTCCTCGCCTTCGCGGTAGGCATCCATCGGCATCGTCGAGGGCCTCGAACGGGTGCCGGACACACCGGTCAACTGCTGGGCGAGACGGTCGAGTTCGCGGAACGGGTCAGTGCGCATCAACATCGCGAAAACACCTCCACAGGTCTGGCAGGAACTGCCAATGCGCTTCGTCTGGTTCCGTTGTAACATGTCATCGGAACGATGACAATGCGGCCGTCATCGAAAGGGTGACAACGGGTTCGTCATCCCAACGGTGACGCCAGGAAGGGATCGTCATGACCGCTTCTCCCGAGCCCCGCGACCCCACCCCTTTCGCCGCCGCGGCGGCGGCGCTGGACACGATCAACGAGGCGGTCCGCACTGCCCGGGCCGCGGGAACGGGTTCGCGACCCCAGACGGGGGAGATCGGTGCCGAGCAGGCCCTGGCCGCGCTCCTCCTCCTGCGGGAGCTGCGCGACCAGCTCGCGGAATGGGAGCCCGGTCTGATCGAGGCGGCCCGTGAGGCGGGCTCGAGCTGGGCCGACCTCGCCCATCCCTTGGGAGTCGCCAGCCGCCAGGCGGCGGAGAAGCGCTACCTGCGCGTACGTCCGGGGGCCCCGGGAGCCACCGGCGAGCAACGGGTGCAGGCGACCCGCAGCCGCCGCGCCGCCGACCGCACCGTGACCGCCTGGGCCCGGACCAACGCCGCGGACCTGCGCCAGCTCGCCGGCCAGATCACGGCCCTCACCGACCTACCCGCCCGGGCGGGCACGCCCCTGGCGCGCCTCGCGGAGGCCCTCGCCGACAACGACGCCGCCAACCTCATCGGCCCGCTCGCCGACACCCACATCTACCTCAAGGTCGGCCACCCCGACTTCGCCGCCCGTGTCGACAGCATCACCAAGAGCGCCGACCAGCTGCGCCGCTCGCAGGGCGACCCCCGCTGAACCGCCCCGTGACTTCGCCGCGGACGGCGGGACAACCCACGTGGACCGGACGCTCGCGGGACGCGGCGAACCCGTCGGCAGCGGTCGCAAGGGGCATCGTCAGGTGCCGGTGAACCGCTACCGGTGCCACGCGGAGGCGATGGTGTCCGCGGTGATGGTCGGGGGCAGACCCGTCAGCGCCTTCAACTGAGCGGGCTGGTAGGGCGTCGGACCGTGCCACTCCAGAAGCATCACGGTGGCGTCGTCGTCGAGACGGCCGTCATGGTAGGCCACATGGTGCCCGATCAGTCGCCGGAGAGTCTCCGGTACCGGAAGGCCGTCGGCGTGGTGGCGGATCAGGAAGCTGGTCAGGCCCTCGAGGCCGAACTCCTGCCCCTTCTCGTTGCGTGCTTCCGTGATGCCGTCGGTGTAGAGCACCAGGCGGTCCCCGGGCTCCAACTGGTCATGGCCCAGTGCACCGTGCACGCCCAGGCCGGTCCCCAGCGGAGGCGCGGGCGGACAGGACAGATGCAGGACGGTGCGGTTGCCGCGCATGACCACCGGAGGATGATGGCCGTAGTTCGTCCAGGTCAGCATGCCCGTCCCCAGGTTCAGTTCGGCCATGATGCCCGTGGCGTAGCGACGGCCCGCGAACTGCTCGGTCAGTGCCGCGCCCACGCCCTCGGCCGTCTGCAGAAGGCCGGCGCCCTGGCAGCGCTGGACACGCGCAGCGGCCAACGCGAGATTGGCAGTCAGCCCGGCGGCGGTGTCGTGCCCCATGGCGTCGAAGACGGAGAGATGCATGATGTCCCCGGCCAGGGCGTAGTCGAAGGCGTCTCCGCTGACTTCGTACGCCGGTTCCATGACCGCACTGATCAGGAGCCGGTCGGTGGCGAAGGTCCGCGGCGGCATCAGCCGCCATTCCATCTCCGCTGCCACTCGCATCTTCCGGCGACGCACCAGTCTGGAGTAGAAGTCGCTTGTGCCGCGCTTGCTCTCCACCAAGAGGGCGACGAGGCCGGCGAGCCCGTCGAGATCGTCGTCCGCCTCGACCTGCGCGCCCGGCAGACCGACCCGGAGTACGCCCAGACGCTCGGTTCCGTCCAGCAGGGGGACCCACCACTGCCCGGTCGTGGAAGCCGAAGCGGGCGAGATCCTTCCCAGCTGGAAGGCTCGCCCGGCCACCGTGCCGTCGACGGCCAGATCGGTCGGCGCGTCCGCCGCGCCGGGGAGGGCGTCACGGTCGCCGGCGAGCAGGCACAACCGTTCCTGGCGCAGATCCGCCAGATAGATGAGCACCTGCGGCCAGCCCGCACGATCGGCGTACGACGCGACGGTGCCGGGCAATTGCTCCAGGGTCATCAGATGGCTCGCAGAGATCAGCTCGCCCAGAACACTGGCACGCGCCACTTCCCTGCCGCTCATGAACGACACCTTCTTCACCACCCGCAGGAGTGCGTCACGACCGACGATAGCCGGGTACCGCGCACCCGGCCGAGAGACTGGTGCGGAGGCGAGGGACACGGGAAGGGCGTGCCCCCGCAGGTCTCCTGGTGCCCGGAACGGATGAGCCGGCCGTCCGCGCCGCCGGACCCCGGGAACCGAGAGGCAGCCCTCAGGGGCGCGGGGGGACCATGGCCCAGCGAATCGCGGCGGTCAGGGCGCGCCCGGTCGGGGTCACGCAGGCATCGGCCACGCCGGGGAGCCGGGGCAGGTCCAGCGACGTACGGGCCCATCGGGGGAGGGTGGCGACGGAGTTCGCGGCGAGGATCGCGTAGGGAGCGCGGGCGGCCCACGGCAGCGGAGGGTGCAGCAGGATGAAACGTGCGGCCTCCCGCGCTTCCCTCGTCGGGCGGAGCTCACCCCGGTAGGCCCCGAGGCGGGCAGTGAGTTCTCTGCGATTTCGCGGAGGATCGGCGACGCCGAGTGCTTCCGCCACCCGCGCCGTGTCGGCGATGTAGCCGTCGCACCCCGCCCCGTCGAGCGGATGGACGCCGTATCGCTGATGGGCGAGCAGGAAACTCTCCACCTCGGCCACATGCACCCAGCCGAGAAGGCGGGGATCAGCGGCGCAGTAGGGCTCGCCCCGTGAAGTCGTCCCGCGTACCCGGTCGTGGACGGCCCGCACCCGGTCGACCGCCTGCTGGGCGTCGTCGGCTGTTCCGTACGTGGTGACGGCGAGGAAGGTACTGGTGCGCTGGAGCCGTCCCCATGGGTCGCCGCGGTAACCGGAATGAGCTTCCACGGCGGCCATGGCCAACGGGTGCAAGGACTGGAGCAGGAGCGCCCGCAGCCCGCCGATGAACATGGAGGCATCGCCGTGGACCGTGCGGATCGGCCGGTCCGGACCGAACCAGCGCGGACCGGGTGCTCCATGGATACGGGCGCGGTTCTCCGGCCCTGCGGGACCGGCGACCTGGGCGAAGATCGCGCTGCCCAGCCGCTCCCGCAGGCCGAAGCCGGCACGTGTGGACGAGTCCATACGGCCAGTATGCGCTTCCGCCCCCTGAGGTCAGGGGGCTGCGCCCCGATGCTGTGCGCCGGCGGCCGGGTTCGCTGCCCTACCCGCAGGCGTCAGGGCCGTGGGCCTCCCGTACTCCGCTCAGCCCTTGGACCTGCTCGTCTTCTTCGCGGTCCGCTTCGTGGCGGGTTTGCGGGCGGCCGCCGCGGCAGCCTGCTGCTCGGTCTTGGCTCCCGTCGTGGACAGGGAGCCCCCGGCGCCTTCCAGGTGGGCCCGGACGAACCACTGGAACTGCTCGAGAGAACGCAGGTGCTCGATGAGGAGGTCCTCGGTGACGGGATCGACGCCGGCGGCCTGGGACGCCGCGGACCTGTGGTCCGTGATGACGCCGGTGTAGACGAGGTCGAGGGCGCCCAGGTGTGCCAGCGCGTCCGCACGGCCGAGGCTGTAGTCGTTCCACGTCCGCTCGGCGACCAGGGCGCCGGGTGTGCCGTGGGGTTCGCCACCTAGCGCGGAAATGCGCTCGGCCGTGTCGTCCGCCATCGCCCTGACGGCGACCGTCTGCGGGTCGAGCATCTCGTGAACGGCGATGAAGTGGGGGCCCACCACATTCCAGTGGATGTGCTTGAGGGTGAGCGCCAGATCGTTGAGCGCATGAAGGCGCATGCTCAGGAGCGAAACGATCTGCTTAGCGTCCTTCGTGCTGAGACCCGGAACGGTGTAGCGAGGACTGCCGACTGCCATGGCTCTCCTTCGTGGGAGTGATATAGACCCTTTTGTCTGCCCCCTCGTCGGCGATCTTTAACAGGGAGCGCGGCAAGTGGCGTCGGATCCTGCCCGGCGACAACCCTGGGCCGACGGCAAGGGAACGCGGCGAACGGGTTGCGGGACGCACGAGGCCCTCCGACGCGCGAGCGCGGATGCGCGGCGCCGTCAGGGCATCAGGTGTTCCGCCCGGTGGCCGCCCGCCCACCGGAGCCCAGCAGCCCCGTGGCGGAGAACTCCGAGTTCATCAGCGTCCGCCGGGTATACCGCGTCACCACGCCCGGGAGCAGTGCGCGCACCGCCTGGACGTTCCGGAGCCACCCGGGAACGTAGACCGTCGGCGCCCGCCGTTCGACCGCACGCACCAGGGCCTCCGCCACCTGCCCCACCGGGTAGACCTTCCGTGCCGGAGGGGGCATGTGCGCCCGCAGCTCGCGCAGCACCGCGTGCTGGTCCGCGTCCCTGATCATGTCCGTGTCGGTCCAGTTCAGGTAGGCGGCCCCGACGCCGACCCCTCGCGGAGCCAGCTCGGCACGCAGGGAATGGGCGAAGGACTCGACGCCGGCCTTCGAGGCGCAGTACGCGCTCATCAACGGGGCCGCGCCCATCGACGCCAGGGAAGCGATCTGGAGGTAGTAACCGCGCGTGTCGAACAGATCGGGCAGAAACGCCCGCGCGGTGATGGAGCTGCCTACGAGGTTGACCTCGATCACGCGACGCCAGGTGACCGGATCGGAGCCGGCGAAGGGCCCCCCTTCAGCGACCCCCGCGTTAGCCACCACGATGGACGCGGGGCCCATGCTGTGGCGAACCGCTGCGCTGACCGCGTCCATCGCCGCGTCGTCCGTCACGTCCACGTGCCAGTACTGAGACGGGGTGGGAAGGCCGGCGGCCACGTCGGCCAGCACCGCTTCCTCCAGCCCGAGGAGGGCCACATGGGCTCCCCGTTCAGCCAGCCGACGGGCGACGGCTGCTCCCACGCCTCGGGCGGCCCCGGTCACCACAGCGGTACGGCCTCGTAGTACCTGTCGGTCAGTACCCACCGGAGATCCTTCACGTCCGTCGTCCGCAGCCCGGGGAAATCCCCGCCGCTCCGCTCCCATGCTCCCCGCCCGGGGGAGCGGGCGCCCGGGCGGGAGCGCGTACGGGTGAGCGCCGCGACGGGCGGGCGGTCCTGCGGCGGGGCCGCCGAGGCCGGCTCGCCGGCCGTCTCCGACGGCGCGCTGGTGAAGGCGGATCCCCGCCCGTGGGCTCGTGGCGCTCGTTCCTCGGCGGCCTTGTGGCTGTATCACTCGCTCGGCGCCGAAGGCGCACGGTGGTGCCTCGGGAGCGGGGGGAGAGGGGCCCGCTCGACCTCTGCGGAAAACCCGCATCCGGTGGCGAGCGGCAAGGACCCCCACCGTGGGCAAGACGGCGAAGAAGATCTCCGTGCCCAGGTCGACGCGTCCGCCCCCGCCGGGCCGAGTCAGCCGGCCGAGCGGTGAACGCCTCGCAAGATGGGAGTGGTCCCCGCCGGGGCCCAGTCTGTGCGAGCCGGGCCCCGGCGTGCTGGGCTACCCGTCACCCCGTTGACTCATCCGGGGTGGGGTGTTCCGCGTGCGTGCCGGCGTTGCGGGCGGCATTGCGGCCCGAGCCCGCCTCATCGGGGTCGGGCCTCCCGGGCTCCGCATCCCCGGTGTGTTCGTCGGAATCGGGCGGGAGAACCACGTCAAGGGGGTCCTCGCCCTCCTGCACCTGCTGGTCGGGTATGTCGGCGGGTACCGGCGGCGGGCTCCCCTTCGCTCCGGTGTACGCGGTGCCCTCGGGCCTGCGGTCGGTCATGGTCCTGCTCCCGTCAGTACGCGCCCGCCCCCGTGCGGGGCAGGCCGGTGTTGCACCCCGCGTACCCCCTGCCCCCGGTGCGACGCACGGGCGCTTGCCGTGCGCCCTCCGGCGCCACGGGGGTGACGTAGTAGGGCAAGGACAATTCCACGCCGTCCGGGCGCCACGCGCATCCGCTGACGCGTTGCCTTCGGGCGGCGCGACTCACTCACGAGTCCACGGCCCGCACCGGCCCGCGAGCCCTCCTGGCCACGCGCTTCTCGGATGGGCTCCCGTCATGGAACGTGACGAGGGGGAGGAACATCAGGTCCACGATCTGCCCAGGGCGGCGTCCGACGGGTGTGACGTGCCCGGGCCTCGTGGCTCCCACGGCCGTGTGCGGCGATGCCGGATGGCGCAGCCCTGCGTGCCGAGGAGAGCACGCACGTCTTCACCGGTCGGCGGACGATGGCTGCCCACGGGCGCACCCAACGGGCCCGGCAAGGGCGATAGAACCGCCGAATGCAGCAGGTCCGACCGGGTATACGGGCCCCGTGAACGCTCCCAGAACCATGCTTCAGAAACCCGATGCCCCCGGCCTCAAGAAGGAGCTGACCACCTGGCTCCTCTACTTCTTCATCCTCGGAGACGTGCTGGGCGCGGGCGTGTACGTCCTGGTCGGCGAAGTCGCGGCCGAGGCGGGCGGCGCCGTCTGGGTGCCCCTCGTGGTCGCACTTGGCCTGGCCCTGCTGACGGCCACGTCCTACGCCGAGCTGGCCACCAAGTACCCGCGCGCGGGCGGTGCGTCCCACTACGCCACCCTGGCGTACGGCCCCTTCACCGGGTTCGTGGCAGGCTTCTGCATGCTCGCGGCCGGGGTGGTGTCCGTAGCGGCACTGGCCCGGGGGTTCGCGGGTGACTACCTGTCCGAGTTCGTCTCGCTTCCGCTGGTACTCGTCGTGGTGGTCTTCCTCGTGGCGCTGGCGCTGCTGAACGCCCGGGGCATCAGCGAGTCGACCAGAGCCAACGCCGTCGCCACGGTCATCGAGGTCGGTGGGCTGCTGCTCGTCATCGGGCTCGGCGCCTGGATCGTTCTGCGCGGCGGCGGGGACATGGGGCGGCTCACCGACCTGGGAACCGTGAGCGAGGGACCCGTCACGGCCGTGCTGAGCGGGGCGGTACTCGCCTACTACTCGTTCGTCGGTTTCGAGACGTCCGTCAACGTGGCCGAGGAGACGCGCGATCCCCGGCGCTCCTACCCGAGGGCGCTCTTCGGCGCTCTGGTCACAGCCGGCGCGGTGTACGTACTGGTCGGTGCCGCCGCCGCGGCCGCGGTGCCGACCGGGACCCTGGCCCGCTCCAGCGGTCCGCTGCTCGAAGTCGTCCGCACGGCCGGCGGCGTGCCCACGTGGCTCTTCAGTGCCATCGCCCTGGTGGCCGTCGCCAACGGAGCGCTCCTCACGGGCATCATGTCCTCGCGGCTGGCCTACGGCATGGCCCGCGACGGACTGCTGCCGCGCTTCCTGACGGTCGTGCTGCCCGGTCGGCGCACGCCGTGGGCGGCCATCGCCGCCACCACCGCCCTCTCGCTGCTTCTCGCCCTGACCGGCGACGTCTCCACGCTCGCCTCGACCCTCGTCCTGCTTCTCCTCGTCGTCTTCTTCCTCGTCAACACGTCTCTGCTCGTCCTGCGCCGGGACCCGGGACGGCCCGGCCATTTCACCGCGCCGATCGTCGTGCCCGTACTCGGCGCCGCCTCCTGTATCGGGCTCGCCACCCAGATCGAACGCGACGTATGGCTCAGGGGGCTGGCCGTGCTCGCGGTGGGCGCGGTCCTGGGCGTCGTAGCCGCACTGCGCCTGCGCCGCACCCGTTGACGCCATGAGCGCGCGCGGTCCGGCCGCGTCACAGCGCCGGCTCCCCGGAGCGCGGTCGACGAGGTCCGGTGCACGGCGGGCCCGGGCGCCACAGGAATGACGCGCGGCCCGGACGAGCCGCCGCCCCGCCGCCATACGCATGGGGTCACTGGGCCGACGGTGTGAACGCGGTACCGGACCGCTCGCGTACGGGGCAGGGATCGGCACATGCGAGCTCCCGTCTGCGGCAAGAGTGGTGGTGGGCAGGTGACCGGAAAGGAGGGGAGGCCGGCCACGCCGGGCCCGGCACCGGGGCCCGAGGAGGCCGTACGGGACGGACTCGGCGAGGCACCCCTCACGGTCGGCCAGGCCGTCCGGTCCGCGGAAGCGGTCCTGGACGACGTCCTCGATGCCGGGCTGCGCCGGGCCCGTCAGACCGACCCCGTCTACGCACGGGACGTCGTGTGCCGCGTGACCGCCTTCGCCCGGCGCGGCGGGAAGCGCCTGCGCACAGCGTTCGCGTGGTGCGGCTGGCAGGCGGCGGGCGGCTCGGGCGACGCCCTGCCCGTGCTGAGGACGGGGGCCGCTCTTGAACTGCTCCAGGTATGCGCGCTGGTCCACGACGATGTGATGGACGGATCACTCATGCGCCGGGGCGGGCCGGCCATGCACGTCGACTTCGCACGTCAATTCCCCGCCGGCCGAACGACCGGCTCACCGGACTCGTTCGGACGCTCCGCCGCAGTGCTCGCCGGGGACCTCGCCCTGGCCTGGGCGGACGACCTGCTGACCGAGACGGCCCTCGGCTCGGTGCACGGAACGGGGCTGTACCAGGAGTGGCGCGCCACGCGCGGTGAGATGGTCGCCGGACAGTACCGCGACATCCACGCCCAGGCAGCCGGCGTTTCCGGTCTCGACGAAGCGGTGGCCATCGCCACGCTGAAGAGCGCGCGGTACACGGTCGAGCGCCCCCTGGCCCTGGGCGCGACGCTGGCAGGGGCGGACGAGCACATCCTGGACGCCCTGCGCTCCGCGGGCCGGAGCGCAGGACTCGCCTTTCAGCTGCGCGACGACCTGCTCGGAGCCTTCGGCGATCCGGTACTGACCGGCAAGCCGGCCGGTGAGGACCTGCGTACGCGCAAACTCACCTACCTGCTCGCTGTCGCTCTCACCCTGGCCGAGGACTCCGGGGACGCCGACGCCGCCGCCGTGCTCGCGCCCGGCGGCGGCAACCGCTCCGCCCGGACCGTGGAGCGGATGCGCAGCGCGCTCGTGCGGACCGGGGCGTGCTCAGCGGTGGAGGCGAAGATCGCGGACCTGGTGGTCACGAGCCTGCGGCATTTCGCACGGACGGGGGCGAGCCCGCAGGTGCGACGGGAGTTCGCCGCCCTGGTCGAACGCGCGGCGGGCCCTGCCCCGCGCCTCAGCGAGGAGAAGCGGTGAAGGCGGTCCCGGGGCCCACCGACCACGTCGTCGTCGTCGGAGCCGGGCTGTCCGGTCTCGCGTGCGCCCTCCACCTGCTCGGTGCCGGCCGGAGGGTCACGGTCGTCGAGCGGGAGGCTTCACCCGGCGGCCGCTCCGGGCGAGTGAACCTCGGCGGCTACCAGGTCGACACCGGGCCGACGGTGCTGACCATGCCGCACCTGGCTGACGAAGCCTTCGCCGCGGTCGGGGACAGCCTGCACGCGCGCGTGGAACTGATGGCTCTGGACCCCGCCTACCGGGCGGCGTTCGCCGACGGAAGCACCCTCGACGTCCACACCGACGGCGAAGCCATGGAGGCGGAGGTGCGGCGCTTCGCAGGACCGGCCCAGGCCGCGGGATACCGCGAACTGCGCGCGTGGCTGGAGCGCCTCTACAAGGCGCAGATGCGGCGCTTCATCGACACCAACTTCGACTCACCGCTCCAACTGCTCCACCCGGATCTGGCACGGCTGGCGGCACTCGGCGGCTTCGGACGGCTGGACCGGCGCGTCGGGCGCTTCCTCTCCGACCCGCGGTTGCGCCGGATCTTCACGTTCCAGGCCCTGTACGCCGGAGTCGCACCCGCGCAGGCACTCGCGGCGTACGCCGTGATCGCCTACATGGACACGGTGGCCGGCGTCTGGTTTCCCAGGGGCGGCATGCACGCCCTTCCTCGGGCGATGGCCGACGCCGCCGGTGACGCCGGCGCCGACCTGCGCTGGTCCGCCGAAGTGAACGCGCTGGAGCGATCGGCCGGACGGGTACGCGCGGTACGCCTGGCCACCGGGGAGCGGATCGCCTGTGACGCGGTGGTGCTGTCCTGCGAACTGCGCTCCGCCTACGAGCTGCTGGGGCTTTCACCTCGACGCCCGGTACGGCTGCGCCACGCGCCGTCCGCCGTGGTCCTGCATGCCGGAACCGACCGCACCTGGCCCGGCCTCGCCCACCACACCCTCTCCTTCGGCGCAGCCTGGGACCGGACCTTCGACGAGCTGACCCGTACGGGAAGGCTGATGAGCGACCCGTCCCTGCTCATCACACGGCCCACGGCGCACGACCCCGCCCTCGCGCCCCCGGGCAAGCACCTGCACTACGTCCTGGCCCCCTGCCCGAACACTGAGGTCGGCCCCTCCGCCGCCACCTGGCGCGACCTGGGGCCGCGCTACCGCGACAGCCTGGCCGCGACCCTGGAACGCCGTGGCCTCGAAGGCTTCCGGGACAGCATCCAGGAGGAGTTGCTGGTCACACCGCTGTACTGGACCGCTCAGGGGCACGCGGCGGGCAGTCCCTTCTCCGTCTCCCACACCTTCGCCCAGACCGGTCCGTTCAGACCCCGCAACCTGGTGAGGGGCCTGGACAACGTGGTGCTGGCCGGCTGCGGGACCACTCCCGGCGTCGGGGTGCCGACCGTGCTCATCAGCGGAAAGCTCGCCGCGGCGCGCGTCACCGGCCACGTCCGCCGCACGCCTCCCGTCAGACCGCCGGCATCAGCGGCTGTCAGTGCCTCCGCGTCGGCCGTGCTCGCGGGAGGTGCCCATGACCCGTCGTGAACTGAACGCTGCCGGGATCACCGATCCCGCCCTGCGTGCCGCGTACTCCCGCTGCCGGCGGCTCAACGCCCGTCACGGCAGGACCTACTTCCTTGCCACCCGGCTCCTGCCGGTGGAACGCCGCTGCGCGGTGCACGCCCTGTACGGGTTCGCCCGCTGGGCCGACGACATCGTCGACGACCTGGACCGGCGCCTGACGACCGGCGCCCGCGACCGGTTGCTGGAGCGCCTGGAAACCGAACTGACGCAGGGTCTGGCCACGGGCGACAGCGCCGAGCCCGTGGTCCGCGCCGTCGCCGACACGGCCGCCCGGTACGCCATCGATCACACGTTGTTCTCCGACTTCATGGTCTCGATGCGAAGTGATCTGAGCGTCACGGACTATCCGGCCTACGCCGACCTGCTCGCCTACATGCACGGCTCCGCCGCGGTGATCGGGCTGCAGATGCTGCCGGTACTCGGTACGACCGCGCCCCGCGAGGAAGCGGCACCGCACGCGGCAGCCCTCGGTGTGGCGTTCCAGCTCACCAACTTCCTCCGCGACGTGGGTGAAGACCTCGACCGGGGCCGCGTCTACCTCCCGGCCGACCTGCTCGCCGCCCACGGCGTGGACCGTGCGCTGCTGGAGTGGAGCCGCAGCACGGGGCGCCAGGACCGGCGCATCCGCGGGGCCCTGGTCACGGCCGAAGCCCTCACGCGGGACGTGTACCGGGAGGCGGAGCCGGGCATCGCGATGCTCGACCCTCGAGTACGCCCCTGTATCCGCACCGCGTTCCACCTGTACGGCGGCATCCTCGACGTGATCGCGGGCCAGGATTACACCGTGCTGCACCGTCGCGCCGTGGTCTCCCGCAGGATCCGCGCGATGACAGCCGCGGACGGAGTCCTGCGCACCATCGGGGCGCGCTGCCGCTCCCGCGTGCCGGGCACCGCGGCCGAGGGCCCCGTCCGGATGGCCACCGGTGCTCGGGCGGAAGGGACGGAACAGTGACCGACCAGCGGCGCGCGGCCTGGACACCGCCCCTGCGCTGGGGCCGCGGCTCCGCCTGGGCGGCGCAGAGGCCGACGTGGCAGGCAGCCCGGCCCGCTGTGATCGCCGCTGCGCTCGACCGGGCGTCCGCGCGGCCCTCCGGCAACTGGTTCGTCGTGGGAGCCTCCCGGGACGTGCGTGCCGGTGCCGGCCCGCGCGGCAGAACCGTGGGAGGCGTAGAGGTCGTGGTGTGGCGCACGGAGACGGGCGAACCGCACGCGGGCCCGGGCGCCTGCCCCCACCTGGGCGCTCCGCTGCGCGACGGCCGTGTGGTGTGCGGCACGCTGGTCTGCCGCTGGCACGGACTGGCCCTCGACGGCGGGCCGTTCGCCGGCTGGGAACCGTACCCCGTCCACGACGACGGGCTCTTGCTGTGGGTACGACTGGACGCGGTCGGCGGTGAGGAGCCCTCCGAACGCCCGGTGGTCCCTGCCCGTCCCGCACCGGGGACCGCCCTGGATGCCGTGTTCACCGCTGTGGGGCGCTGCGAACCGCAGGACGTCGTCGCCAACCGGCTCGATCCCTGGCACGGCGCGTGGTTCCACCCGTACTCGTTCGTGAATCTGACGGTGAAGCAAGCACCCGCGGGGGTGGACGACGACGCCTTCGTCGTGGACGTCTCCTTCCGGGTGACCGGCCGCCTGGTCGTGCCGGTGAGGGCCGAGTTCACCGCACCCGGCCCGCGCACCGTGCTGATGCGCGTCACCGGGGGCGAGGGAGCCTCCTCGGTGGTGGAGACCCATGCCACCCCGCTCACCGGTCCGCGCGCCGGGCGGCCACGGACGGCGGTGATCGAAGCGATCGTCGCCGCCTCGGACCGCCGGGGATTCGCACTGGCCCGGGCCGCCGCCCCCGCGCTGCGGCCCCTGATGCGCCGCACGGCCGGCCGGTTGTGGCGCGACGACCTGGCCTACGCCGAACGCCGTTGGGCCCTGCGCAGTACGGGACGCTTCCCCGGGTGATCCTCACAGCTGCGCCGGGGGGAGTGAGGCCCGGGGAGGCGCGCGCGGACCGTGTCAGCGCTCCGCCAGCGCACCGAGTGCTCGCAGCACCGGTGAGCGCCCCGACCGCGGGACCGTCCACAGCACCTGGCCCCGCACGCCCCATGGGGCGAGCAGGGCGTTGGCGGCGAGGAAGCCGGTGGTGGCGGCCCGCTCCATCAACGCCACGGGCAGGTCGCAACGCACCGAGTCACCGGCGAGCGTCAACCAGCGGTGCGGGCCCCGCACGGTGGGGCGCCGGTGGTAGGAGCCGAGGGGGAAGAGCGGACAGTCCGAGCGCCATTCATGGCGGGCGTCCACCGTCCGGGCCCCTCGGGTCTCCGGGTAGACCTCGTGCAGCTGATCGAGGAGGCCGGCCTCCACGTCGCCCGGCTCGGCCCGGTCATCCACGGCGTAGGCGTGCAGTTCCACCACCGAACCGCCGGTTCTCCGGCTCCACCGGGCCGCCTCGTCCTCGTAGCGTTCCAGGACGCTGATGTTGTCCAGACCGCCGTATCCACTGGTACCGAGGAACGCCGCGCGGTGCGCGGCGACCGGCCGGTCGAGCCAGAGCCGCGAGACGAGGAACGGCGGGGCGGTGCGCAGCCCGGCGATGTCGTCGCGCCAGGCACGGTCACCGAGACCGGGCGACGCGGCCACGAGCCGGCGCAGCCCCCGCGCATCGAGGGCCAGGACCACGGCATCGTAAGGCTCCGCCGCGGCCTCGGTGAGCACCTCGGCTCCCGCGCCGTCGCACGGCCGGACGCCGTGCACCGCGGTTCCCGTCCGGACCTCGGCCCCGAGGCGCTGGAGGTAATCACCCAGCGGCTCCCACAGGGCCTGAGGGAACGGGGCGTCCGGCACGTCGAAGAGCAGCCCCTCGGCGGAGCCGAGGAAGTAGATGTGGAACATCAGCACCAGTTCCGCCGCGGACAGCTCGCGGGGGTCGGCGAAGAAGCTGCGCGAGAACACCTCGAACGCCAGGTGGTGGGCGGCCTCGGGAAACCGGACCTGTTCGAGGAACGCGGTCGCGCTGACCGAGTCGAAGCGTGCGTAGACCTCGGGAACGCGCACATCGAGAAGCGGCAGCGCCGCTCGGGCATTCATCGCGGCGAGATCCCGCCAGCCGAAGGTCGGACTCAGGGCGACGAACCCGAGGGCGCTCAGGGGCGGTGTCCGCGGAACGCGGGCGAAACTGTCGGTGAGACCACCGCTGTGGCGCAACGGGTAGTCGGGCAGGGGCGTGAGACGCGCGAGGGCGGGGTCGGTGCGCCGCAGAAGACCACGCAGGTTGTAGTACTGCCGGAAGAACGCGTGGAATCCACGGCTCATGGTCGCCGTGGAGCCGTCAGCCAGGCGGGTCCGCCACCCCGCCACCCGGCCTCCGAGCGCGTCTCCTCGTTCGTACAGGGTTACGCGGGCGCCTCGTTCGGCCAGCGCGGTGGCGGCCGCGAGGCCGGCGATGCCGCCCCCGATCACGGCGACACGAGGGGCGTCACGGCGGCTGAACCGGTCCCGGCCGGCCACGGGCATCAGTACTTCGGCCTTGCGGTCGCGACCCCGCCGGGCCGGGCCACGGTGGGCGCTCACCGGCAACGCTCCGCGAGGGCGAAAGAACCGATGCCCACCGGGTACGTATGCGACATTCCGGTCCGCCACCCGGCCGCCGGCGCTCCACCGGATCGCAGCCGGTTCGTGTCGGGCGGCAAGAGCCTGTCGGGATCCGCGGCGTTACGGAACGGAGGGGCGGGGGAGACCGGGCCGAAGGGTCCGTTCCGCAGCGGGTGCATCTGCCCGGCGGCCGGATGCGGGCAGCCCACGGCCTCGTGGAAGGAGAAGGCGTGCGGAAGGTCATGGTCGCGCGGCAGGGTCATCAGCGGCTCGTTTCGCAGGGGGCAGCGGTGACTGGTGCGGTCCGTGGGCGGCGGCGAAGGAAGGGAAGTTCCACGGCGGTCCGCAGCATCGGGCCCACCGGGCTGCGCAAGCCGATGCACCACTCCTCCCACGGCGTGGTCGCGCCGTCCAGGAAGCGCAGAAGCCGTTGGGGAGGCGTACGCCGGAACAAGCCGGTGAAGAAATCGGGCCCGTCGATCCGGCCGGTGTCCAGCGCACGCAACAGCACCGCGTCCATAGCCAGCGCCCGCCGTCCATGGGGCGGCGGAGGCACCGCCGTCCGCCCGGAGCGAAGGTTGTCCGCGAGGGCACGGCTCTGCCGCTGCACGGCGGAGAAGGTGTAGCCCGTAGCCGGACGGGTGGCGCCGCCGGCCGCCCCGATGCGGAAGACAGCGCGCCCGGCCCTGCGCGGAAAGCGCCCGTCAGTCATCGGGATCACACCCTGCTCCACCGCTTCGACGGTCCAGGTTCCCAGCCTCAGGACGGCGCGGCTGTAGTGCTCCAGCGCCGCGTCGTACGCAGCGGTGTCCAGCGGCGCGCGGGAGAACTGCGTGTACTCCACGAGTGCCCGGTCCGGCGCCAGAGGGAGCACATAGCCGAAGGCCAGCCCATGAGCGGGCTGAGGCACCCGGAAGTCCATCAGGTCCGCGATCGATGGATCGAAGCGGTCCGGGGCCGTGCGGATGAACCACCCCCGGAAGTGCTGCAGCAACTGCGTCCTGGCGGGCGGAAGCGCGGCAACGGGCCGGGAGTCGAACACCAGCCGGGCCCGCAGCGTCAGCGCCTCACCACCGGGCATCGTGCAGAGGACCTGCGCACCGTCGCCCACGTCGCGCACAGCGTCCACCGTCGCGCGCACCACCTGCGACCCAGGGCTTCCTGCCAGCCGGGAGTGCACCAATCGCTCGAACGGCCCGGAGCGCAGCATGCGGTAACGCAAAGGGGAGGAAGTGACCGTCACGGGGGCCCCGTCGACGCCGTGCACCCGCAGGCGCGACCACGAGGCACTGACGGCTTCCTCGAAGTCGCCCGGGCCCTCCTCCCAGTAGCACCACGTTCGTTCCGCGGGCCTCAGCGGTCCGTCCGGAGCATCGACAACGGTCGCCGTGGTGGTGCCGGCCTCCGTCAGCCGGTGCGCCAGGCTCAGTCCGGCCGCGCCGCCGCCCACGATGATGACGTCCGAAGTGATGCCGGAATGCTGGGAGGAGAGTCTGATCACCGGTCTCACCGTTCTGACGGGATGGTTCCCTCGCGGCGGTGCAGGCCCTCAGCACCCGTGTCCCGCACCCCCGCGACGGCTGCCACTGCTGTGCCGGTGCCACTCCCGCCGGCATCTTTGGCCACCAACCGGGACGAAAGGTCGGTCGGGCCAGTCTCCAAGCGGCCCGCCCGGCTGTCCAGTACCGAGGTCGGCGGTTCGTGCGGGACGCCGTCCGGCACAGCGTCCCCGCCCCCGCACACGCCATTCGTCGCATCACGCCCGCCGTTGGTGCTGCCGGAACCATCGCAGGCCGACCAGCGCGATCCCAACGAGTGGCAGCCCCGGCCGCGTGCTGAGGGGTGCGGCGGCTCGTGGAGGCTCCAGTCGATCCGGCCTTCGGCATCAGCGGCGGTGGGGAGAGGACCCAGCCGTTGGGTGCAGGGTGGCGACCACGAGTGCTCAGCCTCTCTGCTGGACAGTCCGTACCTGATCGAGGAATGGGGACTGCCCGCGCCGACCGTGCTTCTCTCGGGCGACGGGCACTCCTGGGTTGCGCTCGACTACCGGGCATGCGGCCGGCACCGGGAACCATCGGTGACGTGGTTCGACGCCGACCGCAATGAAGAGCTGGCCCTCGCCTCGGACTTCCGATCCTTCATCGAAGGCCTCACCTCCGCCAGTGACTTCGACGACGAAGACGTACCCGACTGACGTCTGATGGGGGATCGCATGGTCCATCCGTGACACGGCACCAACTGAGACGTCACAGCGGGGCGAACGCTGCCTGATGCGGCACTGGCGAGCACGCACCGGGCAAAGGCGGAGGGCCGGGCGGTTCGGCGGGGGACCCCGGTCGCGTGCCATGAGACGGCCCGGCGCGGGGAAGGCGGGAAACATGAACCTCACGGCGTTCACGCATAGATCGCGATGGCCCCTCCTGCTGGCGGCCGTTCCCCTCCTGGCCGCGTGCGGTGGGGACCCCGGGGCACGGCTCGACGGAGCGCCGCCGGACCTGGGCCGGGGATCGAAACTGGTGATCACGACCGACAACGGCGTGCGTCTGCGGCCGGCCGAAGACGACCAGGTGGTCCTCGAGGCCCGGATCGACAGCCGTTGGTCCCACCGCGACGACACGTGGGTCCTCGATCTGTCCTGCGCCGGGCACGAGGAGACCGAGCCCGACGAGCAGGGCGATCACGAAGGGGAGTGCCCCCGCATGCCTTCGGTCGGCGTCCCTGCCGGCGTCCCGGTCACGGTCACCGCCAGGAACGCGGGCATCGATGTGGCCGGCGTCGCGGCGGCGCTGGACCTGACCACGGTCAATGGGGACGTGACGGTCGCCCGGTCAGGCCTCGACGACGCCGCCCTCCGGCTGGTCACCCGCAACGGCTCTGTGCGCGCCGGGACCCTGAGTTCGGCGCGTCTGCACGCGGAAACCGTCAACGGTGACGTGACGCTCACCAGCGCCACCTCGCCGTCCCTTCTCGACGCTGCCACGACCAACGGCTCGGTGCGGGTGACGCTGCCCGGCGACGCGCCCGATTACGCCGTCGGCGCCACGACGCGGAACGGCCGGACCTCGGTGGGGTTCCCCTCCGCCACGGAGCGGAACGGGCACGAGATGACCCTGGCGACTGTCAACGGAGACGTCACAGCCCAGCGTGGCTGAGAGCGGTCATGGGTGTTCGCCCGGCCCCTCGGTGTGCGGAGCGAGGGGAGTGGGCGAGAGGACGGTGTCCTCCTCGCCCGGCTCCAGCAGCGTGGCGGCCGGTCCCACGACGAGGGGGTCCGGTTTGCCGACTGCCTCGTCGCTCTTCGCCGTGTAGTCGATGCGGGCGAGCAGGCTGCGCATCGCCTCGAGGCGTGCCCGGCGCTTGTCGTTGCTCTTCACGACCGTCCAGGGCGCGTGCTCGGTGTCGGTGGCGCGGAACATGTCGACCTTCGCCGTGGTGTAGTCGTCCCAGCGGTCGAGGGAGTCGATGTCCGTGGGGGAGAGCTTCCACTGGCGGACCGGGTCGACCTGGCGGATGGCGAAGCGTGTGCGCTGCTCGGCGCGGGAGACCGAGAACCAGAACTTGACCACGATGATGCCGTCGTCGACGAGCATCTTCTCGAACTCCGGGCACTGCCTGAGGAAGAGCTCGTACTCGGACGGGGTGCAGAAGCCCATGACGCGTTCGACTCCGGCCCGGTTGTACCAGGAGCGGTCGAAGAACACGAGCTCGCCGGGTGCCGGCAGATGGGCCACGTAGCGCTGGAAGTACCACTGGCCGCGCTCTCGGTCCGTGGGCTTGTCCAGGGCCACGATGCGCGCGCCACGGGGGTTGAGGCGCTCGGTGAACCGCTGGATGGTGCCGCCCTTCCCGGCCGCGTCCCGCCCCTCGCAGACCACCACGACCCGTGCGCCGGTGCCCTTGGTCCACCGCTGGAGCTTGAGCATCTCTATCTGCAGGATGCGCTTGATCCGTTCGTACTCCTTGCGGCGGATCTTGCGGTCGTAGGGGTAGTTCTCGCGCCAGGTCCTGATCGGCCGGCCCGCCTCGTCGAGCAGGATCGGCTGCTCGGGGCGGCTGGTGTCGACGGTCAAACCGTCCAGCAGCTGCTTGTCTATCCAGTCACGGTCCACCTGATCAAGCCTGTCACCCGTCCGGGCGCAGCGCCACCAGGCGCTGGCGGCGGCGAGCGCGGGCGTGCCCGCACGCCACCTGGGTGAGGCCGACATCGGCAGCCGCGCCGGTGGCCCGCGTCGTGCGGGACGAGAGCCCGGTGAGCACAGGGGTACGGACCCATCTCGACGCGACGTATTGACGGGCCTGTTCCAGGCCCTCTGGGCCGCCGTCATGGCAGAAGAGGGCCCGGCACCGAGTGCCGGGCCCTCTTCTGTCTCCTCCGGTGGCCGTCCGTTCCGACGGAACGGGGGGCCACCTCAGTGGCCGAAGGCGTCCTTCGCCTTCTCCTTGGCCTCGCGGGCGTCGCCCTTGGCCTGGTCGGTCCGGCCTTCGGCGGTGAGGCGTTCGTTGCCCGTGGTGCGCCCCGCGGCTTCCTTGATCTTTCCCTTGGCCTGTTCGGTCTTGGCCTGGGCCTTTTCATTGGCAGCCATGTCACTCACACCTTGCTGTGGTCGACTTCAGGAACAACCACCGCCTGACCCGGATCTGCCTGTCCAAACATCCCCGCTCGTGACCTGTCGAACGAAGGCGCGGAGGTTCCGGTCTTGGGGGCCATCGGCCGGAGTGCGGCCGCAAGCGTCGGCGGCCCTCAGGGGGTGCGGCTCGGCGCCCTCGCGCACCCGTGGGGCGAGGGCGGCCGGATGTTCGTGATCGGGTGCCTCTATGGCAACCGACCGGACTTCTCCGCCTGGAACATGTGCCGTCCGGGCTGTCCCGGGCGCCCGACGTCCGGGCGGGCGTCGGCCGTGATGGACCGATCCCTGATGGACCGGTCCGGGACTGGCCGAACGTCCCGTGCAGCTACGTCCGGCCTCTCCGTGGCTGCGTGGCCACGGTTCAGGGAGGGGGCCGGCTCGCCGGTACGGATTCCTGGGCGGAGCCGGCCCTTCCATGTTGCTTCCATGGCCGGGAGCGGCCGTCGGACGCGCGTGGGCTGAGGACACAGAACGGCTGGTGCGACGTGGCTTCATCGCCTGGCCGGGGCGACACCCGGGACGGGCGATGATCAGGACCCGGCGACAATGGCTCCAAGGATCATCCCGCCGACCAGGCCCACGGCACTGACCACGATGGCGGCCACGGCGAGGCGCTCGTGCCGGACTGTCTTGGCGACGATGGCCAGCACCAGGCCCACCACACCGAAGACGATGGGCAGGAAGATGAGCGAGACCACGCCGAACACCATCGCGATGATGCTCAGTACGTTGCCGGTCGCCGCGCGCGGGGACGCGCCGTGGGGCTGCTGTCCGGTCGGATGATTTCCGTACTGGGTCGTCATGGGTGCCACTCCTTCGTGATTTCCCTGTGGCTGATCGCGAATCGACCGGCCTGATGCACGCTTACCCTGAAGTCCCGCTTTTACAAGGGGACTTGAGTTGGATCAGGCGAGGCGGATCCGGCCTTCGAACCTCAGGCCGGAACGCCCGCCGCCGAAGGGGCGGCAGTCGAGTCCAGCGGAGACGCGAGCATCTGTATGTACGCCACGCCAGAGATGCGAAGCGAGGACCAAGCCCGCGCGCAAATACCGTCATCATGCGAATAAGACCGGGATCGCAGTAAATGACGCTTCTCGGGTGATTGATTCTGATGCATCCAGGGAAGGCGACTCCCATGCGCGTGAATCTTTCCGGAAAAACCGCTCTGGTCACCGGCTCCACGCGGGGGATCGGTGCGTGTATCGCTGCCGGACTCGCAGATGCGGGTGCCCGTGTCGCGGTCAACGGGCGAAGTGATCACTCCGTGGCAGCCGCCGTCGAGCGGTTGCGTGAACAGTGCCCGGAGGCGGAATTCGTCGCCGCCCCGGGCGACGTCGCCACCGCCGACGGGGCCCGACAGGTGCACACCGCGTTGCCGCACGCCGACATCCTCGTCAATAACCTCGGCATCTTCGGAGCCAAGCCGGCGCTGGAGATCGCCGACGAGGAGTGGCGTCGCTACTTCGAGGTGAACGTCCTGGCCTCGGTCCGCATGACCCGGGCCTATCTGCCGGGCATGAAGGAGAACGGCTGGGGCCGGGTGCAATACATCGCAAGCGACTCGGCGGTGGCCATCCCGGCCGAGATGATCCACTACGGCATGTCCAAGACGGCGCTGCTGGCGGTGGCCCGCGGTTTCGCGAAGGACGCCGCAGGCACGGGCGTGACGGTCAACTCCGTCATCGCCGGCCCCACGCACACCGGCGGTGTCGAGGAGTTCGTCTATGAGTTGGTCGACAAGAATCTTCCGTGGGACGAGGCGCAACGTGAGTTCATGCGCATCCATCGGCCGCAGTCCCTGCTGCAGCGGCTCATCGAGCCGGAGGAGATCGCCCACATGGTGGTCTACCTCGCCTCTTCGTACGCGTCAGCCACCACGGGCGGCGCCCTGCGGGTGGACGGCGGCTATGTGGATTCGATCCTGCCCTGAGACCGGTCGGCGAAGGTACGGCCTGAGTTCAGGCTGCACGGGCGAGGCGCCGGCCTGGTGGCCGATGTCCCTTCGGGGCACGCATCCGGGGGACGATGCCCCCGGATGCGTGGTGTCCCTCAGGTCTGCGGACGGCTGCCGTGGTTAGCGCCGTTCTTGCGGCGGGCCTTCTTCTTGCGACGTCGCTTCGAGGACATCAAGCTCTCCCTGATCTGCATCGTTCGAATGTTTCTGCCGATTTGTCGCCTGTGGCGACCACTGACCCCTTACCCGTTCGCACGGTGAAAAACTCTTTCAGGGGGTTCCCGCGTCTGAGGGGTGTCACTGCGTCCGTCATCAGGCGCGTGGCCACCGCCTCAATGCCCCGGACTCCGGGGGCACCTGCGGTGACGGCGACGGTCCGAGCGCGGAGCCCACGCCTCCGCGGCCCTCATACCGGCCGGATGAACCACCTCGGAGGCCTGGCCGGTCGGGACGTCCGTACGGGGCGGTGCGGGATTCCGCCCCACCGCGCCGCACCCTCAGCCCCGGGGCCGGCCCGTGTACGACGCGCACGACGGCGGGGGACCGGGCAAGCTCCGTGATCTCGGCGCCTGGTGGGGCAGCCGCAAGCGCGGCGACTGTCTCCTCGGCGCGACGAACGGCCAGGGGCGCGCCACCTTGGCCCCATTCCGTCGCTCCGGCAGCGCGCGAAGACGCGGCGGTCCGGGGCTGGGCCCGGCGGCGTCGGTCGTGTCACCCCTGCCACCCCGTACGCGACGCCGCTCGTCGCACCGCCGACCGGGGCGCTGGCCGCAGCAGGAGCATGGTGCGGCGTCCACCGCGCGCGCCGGATCGGGATCAGCGGCCTCGCGGCGGGATCCTCGATAACTTCTGAGAATCAGGGAAGCCGGAGCGATACGCGAGAACGTACCCCGTACGTGAGGAGCTGTCATGACCACCTTTGTCATCACTGTGCCCGGAACCTTTGTCGCCGGCGTTTCAGAGGCGTCCTGCGCGACTCTGGAGGGCAAGCTGGCCGGGCAGCACACCGACCTGAGCGAGAGTGAGGGGCTCGATCTGCTCACGGTCAACGAGGACGGCACCTTCTCCATCCGCCTCGAAGTCGAAGCGGGGGACCGGTACCAGGCGGAACTGGATGCCGTGGGGCTCGTATCCACCGCCCTCCAGGAGACGGGGTTCTCGGAGGAGGACGCACCGTTGGGAACGCCCGCCGTCACAGGGATCGACAGCGACCTCTGAGTCCTTCCCTTCCGTCCCGACTCCACGCTCCCGCTTAACAGGGTGATCGTGACGGGTTGATCCGACACACTGGTCCGATGCGGAACGATGAGGAAGAGCCTTTGTCCGGCGGCAACGTCAGCGAGGGTGTCGTTCGCGTCGGGGACACCGTTCGCCGTCCGGCCGGACCATGGACTCCCGCTGTGCATGCCCTGCTCGCCCACCTGCACGAGGCAGGATTCGGCGCGGCGCCGCGTCCGCTCGGCATCGACGATCAGGGGCGTG
The DNA here is from genome assembly GCF_004795105.1 of Streptomyces sp. A0642. Taxonomy (GTDB): domain Bacteria; phylum Actinomycetota; class Actinomycetes; order Streptomycetales; family Streptomycetaceae; genus Streptomyces. The sequence continues at coordinate 204,181 of NZ_SSBL01000006.1, forward strand.
AGGTCCTGACCTTCATGCCGGGAGACGTGGTCTGGCCCGACCGGTTCTCGCTGCTGGAACCCGCTCGACGACTGGCTCGCGTGGCACGGCTGATCCGGGACTTCCACGACGCCGTGGAGGACTTCACGCCGCCTCCCGATGCGCAGTGGCAGACGCTGATCCCTGCCGTGGGCAGTGACATCATCGCCCACAACGACCTGGCCCCCTGGAACCTCGTGGTCGCAGGTGAGGCGGGCTGGGCCTTCATCGACTGGGACACCGCAGGTCCCGGCTCGCGCCTGTGGGATGTGGCATACGCCCTTCACGGGTTCATCCCGCTGTCCGCGCATCCGGACTGGGAGAGCCCTGATGCGGCGGACCGACTGAGAGCCTTCGTCGACGCCTACGGTCTGGCTGAGCCCGAGCGTCGTCGCCTGGTCCCGCTGCTGGCGCGCCGTACGCGTTCCATGCACGACTTCCTGCGCGACCAGGCGGCCCTGGGAGCCCCACCCTGGGCAAGGCTGTGGGCCGAAGGCCACGGCGACGCGTGGCGCAACGACACCGCATACATCGAGCAGCGCGAAGACCAGTGGATGCGGGCTCTGCTCGCCGGCTGAGCGTCAGTGCCCGTGCCTGGCTCCCGCCGACGAACGAAAGTGGCCGAGGACCGGCACGGGCATGGCGCTGCAGTACGAGGCTCTGGACTGCGGGAACGTGGACGCGCCCCACTGCGGCAGGCGCTGGCCGGTCTGCCGATGCCGCGGGCCGCCGACGGCTGGCTCTGGTCCTGGCCTGCGTGTGCGCCATCGAAGGAGCGACGGCACTTGCCGTACGCGGGGGCGCCGGCGTCCGGCGAACCGTAGTGCCCGCCGTCAGGTTCCGTAGGAGACGCGCACGTCCTTGAAGCCCAGGGAGTGCAGGAGGCCTTCCAGCATTCGGGTGGTGTTGGCCTCGGCCCTCGTGGTCAGGCCGCTGTCCTTGGCGGCCTCGCCGATGTGCGAGACCGCGAGTTTCTGTACGGCGTGTTCGCTGTTGGGGTTGTCCGAGAACACGTCCCCGAGGCGGTCGAGCAAGCCGCGTTGTTTGGAGACGGCGTAGGAGTGGTCGGCGTCCAGGGCAGGCTTGCCGAGCCGCGCGTGCGGGAGGCGCAACGTGGCCGAGGTGCGGTCCTCGTTCACCGTGACGCCGTTCGCGCCGACGTGGCCGAGGTCGACGTACGCCTCCACGGTGCCCGCACCCACATAGAGCGTGCGGGAGCCGCGAACCGCGTCCGGCAGGTACTTGGCGTCCTTCTCCAGGTCGACGACCACCTGGAAGTTCCCGGAGGCGGCGTCGTAACGGCTCATGTCCTGGATGGACCTGAGGAGAGCGGGACCCGAGCGGTCGGTCGTCTCGGTTCCGAACAGGCTCTTGATGCCCGGCAGTACGGCCAGCCTGATTCCGGCGAACAGCACCACGAGCACCAGCACGAAGGCAGTCACCACCTTCGCCCACAGGGGCATGCGTCGGGGCAGTCGTCTGAGGGGAGTCGTCATCCGATGGCCCTCCTTCCTGTACTCCGAATGCCCCGGGAAACCCTTAAGAGTCAGGGGAGTTGAGGAACAGGTCCAGGAAGGGCGTAGGAGGGGGCGCTACCGCTCCCCGGTGCACGATCCCGCCTCTCGCGTGGGGCCGGCCGACGGCTAGATGATCGTTCCAAGGGGTGCCTGCGGACGGCGGTCAGGCGTCGGGGTCGACTTCGGGGTGGGTGAACCGCATGGGCTTGCCCAGTGACCGGGCGTAGGCGATTTCGGCTCGGGTGCTGTCTCCGATGTAGTCGCCGACCACGAGCACCTCATCAGCGAGCCGGATCTTCGCTCGGTGCAGATCGTCGAGTCGGATCTTCAGCGCCTCGGCCTCGACAGGATCGGACCAGAGTGCGTGCGGCGACTTCAGGTCGCAACCCGGTTTGACGACAATCCTTCCGGCTTTGGTCTCCCGGAGATCGGCCTCGGTCATCTCGGCCATGAAACGGGTGGAGCCGCAGATCACGACGATACGCGGGAGACTCAGTTGCTCCTTCGCATCGGCGAGCCTCTCCTCGGGGGTGAACGGTTGCGGGTAGGACATGGTTCCTCCTGGTGGTGTGCCGCAGCGGTGTTGGCTTTGTCCGCCGGTTCCCTTGGAAAGGGAAGAGCGGCCCTGGTGCCCTCCATCACATGAGGGCGGAGCGTTCCATGTCCGTGTTCTGGTGAGTCATGCCGCCTTCGCGATCGACGTCGCACCACGTGTGCTTCGAGGGTCGAAGCGCTGTCGCAAGCTGGACGCATCGGTTCGAAATCCGAGGCGCATGGGCAGAGGCCTCGCCCCTCACCCCGGCGCTCGGCGAGCCACAGCAAGCTCGGGGGCCGGCGGCCCCGTCCCGCCTCCGCCCCGACGCGGTGGGTCAGTCCGCGGAGTCCCTCTCAGGCTTCCCGTCGTCCACGGCGTTCGGATGTGGGGTGCGGCCGGCGGACTGGTCGTCGGTGTGGTTCGCCCCTTGCGGGTCGATAGTGGCTGCCCAGCGTCCCGCCCAGCGGGCGAGGGGGTTAAGGGCGCGCCGCGCCTCCTGCCCCAGCGGGGTGAGCTCGTAACGGCTGTCCGGGAGTTGGTGAATCACCTGGGCATCCAGCAGTTCGGTCAGGCGCTGCCGCATCACGCTGGAGGACATGTCGTCGCACCGCTTCTGCAAGGGGCGGAATCCGAGCGGGCCGGCGCGAAGCTCCCACAGGATGCGCAGACTCCACCGCCGCCCGAACAGATCGAGTGCGGCCATGAGGGGGAGGCCGGTGGTCGAGCCGCGAACAGAATTGCCAGGCCTGGGTGTTGCCATGTCGGGATGTCCAGCTCTCCAGGGTTGATGCTTCGAATACCGACACGCTAGCATCAGCGACCGCTTCGGAAATCGAAACGGAGGAGACGGCTGTGGCATGTGTACCCACGACCTGGGCGAGAGGCGTTCCCGGCCGCCCGTGTCGACGGGGGCGGGGCCGGCGGGGAGGAGCGGTCCGATGCGCACGGTGCCCAGAGTTCGACGTCGGTGCCGAGTGGCACCGATCACTCGGAACTTGTTCGTGGCGCGGGACGGGGGGCGGGACACGGGAGATCGAGTGCAGGACCTTCCAGGTCCTGTGAACCGGCCCAGCGGGACGTCAGTGCTGGCTCGTCGGCGGTTGCCGCCACCGAGCCAACGTCCACTCATGGCTGGAGACCAGATGACCACGGCCGGGTTTCCCTCGGCCGCAGCACGAGTCGCCGCCGCTGCCGCCCTGGCCGAGGACGCGGCAGGGAAGGACATTCCCACTGCCGTGAGCGAGGGGGCAGGCGCGGGATGGTGCGCACCGAGCAGAACGGGGAGAGCGATGTCGAGGTGCAGACCGTCAGAAAGGCCGTCGAGGGCCCTCGCCGCCGGAGACCGCAGGATAACGCTCGACAACGGGCTGGTGGCCGGCGTCGAGCAGGTAGTGAAGCCCAGGGCGGGGCGGGCCCGCGCTTCCCGGATCCTGCTGGAGCCCTCGGGCACCCTCCGCCCGGACACCGTTCGCACCATCGCCGGGACGGTCTTCGACCTCATCCCGGTCGGGGCGTTGACGCACAGCGCGCCCGCACCGGACGTGACCCTGCTGCTGACCACCGGCGCGGTGTCATGTCCGAGGTAGCCATCGTCGAGGCGTGTCAGCGAGAGGGCGCGGGTGGCAGTCCGACCGCCGTTCTGGATGATGCGGCGTTCACCGACGAGGAGCGCCGCCGCGTTCCCACGGAGTGGGGAACCTCGCACGCCGTCTTCCTCCGCGCGACCGGAATCGAGCGTCACCAGCCCGCGTACACGCTGCGGTTCTTCACCGCCGAGGGCGAACTGCCCGCCTGTGGCCACGGCACCCTCGCCGCCCTCGCCGTGCTCGCCGAACGGGAAGGCGGCGACCACGACTACCGCGCCACTCTGCGTACGGCCCACCGCAGCTTCGACGGCCGGGCAACCCGCAACGGCGACGGCCTGACGGCGTCGTTCGACCCGGGCCCGGTCAGCCTGCGTAGCGCCGGTGGGCCCGAACTGAGGGCAGTCGTAGCCGGCCTCGGCCTGACGGAGAACGCGGTAGCCGCCGACGCCTGCGTGGCGTCGAACGGGCGGCCGAGGCTTCTCCTCCCCCTCCGATCCCGCGCCGCACTGGCCGAACTCACGCCGGACGCGACCCTTTTGCGGGCAGCCTGTGAGCGCTACGGTCTGCTGGGCTGCTACGCCTACTCGCTCCCGGACCGGCACGGCCGAGCAGCGGCCCGGATGTTCGCACCGTCGATCGGCGTCCCCGAGGACATCGCCAACGCCAACAGCACGGCCTGTCTGGCAGCCCATGTTGCCGGGGCCGGCCCACGCCGCCTCGCCGTCGACATGGGTGATCACCTCGGCAGGCCGTCCACCGTCACAGCGACCGTCCACCGCGACCGCACGGGACAGCGGATCCGAGTCGGCGGCCAGGCAGCGATCGTGCGCGCGGTCGTGCGATGAGGCCTGCGCGGCCAAGGAGCGGGTGCCGGTCGGCGGCAGGTCCCCTTGCTCCTGTGAGAGCCCGGTCAGTCTGGCGGCATCTGCGGCAAGGGCTCAGGGCCGATGGCCGAGCACGTCGTACGGGCGCGACTCGTACCTACTTGTCGGCTTCTCTCCGTGCCAGTCCGTGCCGCGGCCCTTCCGGCGAGCCGTCGTCGACTCGACCCGCTCGGGTTCGTCCTCGCCCGCCGAGGCTCACCCGAGCCCCGTCCGGTCGCAGCCCGGCCGGTTCACGGCGGCCGTCCGACTTCGACGCCGCTTCCGCCGGCTCGCTGACCCCTCAGCGTGCGGGCCCTGGATCCGAGCATGCTTCTGATCATCGATTCCGAACACAGGAGGTACCGTGGCCAAGGGCTACTGGGTCAGCGTCTACCGCACCATCGCAGACCCCGAGAAGGTTGCCGCCTACGACAAACTGGCCGGTCCGGCCGTCAGGGCCGCGGGCGGGCGGCTGCTCTCCCGCGGCAGCCGCGTCGTCGTACACGACGCCGGAATTGCCGAGCGCACCGTCCTGATCGAGTTCGACAGCTTCGAACAGGCGGTCGCCGCACGCGCGAGTGCGGCCTACCAGGAGGCACTGGCCGTACTTGCCGACGGCGTCGAGCGCGACTTCCGCATCATCGAAGGCCTCGACTGACGACCGACCGAGGCCGCGTCGGGGAGGAACACGATGCCGGCTGCGGGGATCACCCAGGCTCGTCAGCGCGCCGCAGCTCGCGAAAGGCGTCGGGCCGGTGGCACCGGCGGTGATGTCCGGTCCGGCGACGGTTCCTCCCCGGCGGCGGGGCGGCTCGGACGTCCGCCTCGATGGGGGCGGGGGTCGGTGCGACGAGGGTCCAGCGCCCGATGCGGGTCATCAGGGCGGCGTACGGGTTCGGGGTCGCGCTGGTGGAGGAGCAGAGCGGGGGACTTCCCCCGACCCGTTCGCGCCGACGACCGCAAGGGTCTGCGCGCCCGCTAGGGCAGGCGAGACACCGTCGGCCCCTCGGCGCCCCCGGTCCGGGGATCAGTAACCCTGGCCGACCAGGAAGGAGTCGAAGTCGAGGGTGAGAGAACGTGCTTCAGCCGCGTGCCCCTCGTCATCCCCGTCGACGAGGACGAGAACGCAGATGCCCCGCCCGGTTCTCGCTACCCACATCACACGGTTCCCGTCGCGCAGGAGGGCCAGGTCGAGTTCGGTCCCTGTCACCGCGTCCGTGATCCGGTCCAGTTCCTCACGGCGCCACTCCGCCCCGGCGAGCCGGAGCATGGGAGGGCGGCCGGGGTCCTCACCAGCCGTCCACAGCGCCGCCATCTCCGCCCGGTCCGGCGAGTGGTCTGTTTCGACGGGGGGCTGCCGGTCTCCCTGTCCGGCGCCGCCGCCGAAGAACTGCCGGCCGTCCTCGCCCTCGCGGCCCGCAGTGGCGAAGAGACCCGATTCGGCCGAGAACGCCGCCACGGCACGCACAGCAGGGTGGCTCCCACCCAGGGCGAAACGGGTGCTGAGGATGTCTTCCCACTGCTCGGTCACGGGGGGCATGGCTGGTGGCCTTTCGACGTGATGATGGTGCACGGACCGCACGGGTCTGCTCGGGGCGGTGACGCTCGGTTGCCCGCCCCTCCGACTGGACCTCTCTTGCCCGCATACGCGCTGATCAGACCCATGACCGGGAGGGTCAGTGCACATGGCGGCTCCCGGTCGGGGCGGGGCTGCCCCTACACCCACGTACTACCGGTGAGGCAGCTTCGTGCGTGCGGAATCGGCGGCGGAGTGAAGGGCCCGTCCCGTCCCGCTCGCGGCTGCCGAGGCCCCGGAGCCGACGGTGTCGATCGCCGCGTGCACATGTCCGCCCGCCCTCACCGCCGCGCGGTGGGCCTTCTTCCGGCCTCGCCGGGTCGCGGTGCGGGCACGGTAGGCCGCCGACGGCTTGCCGTGGGTGTCGGCCGCGCCGAGCAGCAGAGCGCCGAACAGCCCGAGGCGCTGGGCGAATACGAGGAGTTGGTCCTTCCGCAGCTCCGGGTCCTCCTCCTTCCACCACGCGTACTCGGCGAGGGTGGCCGGCACGAGGCTCGCGGCCAGGACGAGGGAGGCAGTACGAGGGAGCCGCCCCAGGGCGAGCAGCCCGCCCGCACCGATCTGCACCGCGGCGTTGAGTTTCACCACGCGCAGCGGATCGTCGACCTCGGCCCCCAGGCGCCGCGTCCATGACTCGGTGCCCGCTGCGAGGGGGAGCGGTCGGCGCAGCGCACGTGCCCCCTCGATGACGAACGGGGTTGCCAACAGCGGGCGGGTCATTCTTCTCAGGACAGCCATGTATCCCCGTGTGCCCCTGGAAGCATGTGTCACACGCGGCGGCCGCCCTGTCCGGTGGAGTCTTCACCTTCTTCTCCGGCATCCGTGTCCCGGGCAGCCTCGCCAGGGGACGACCGTGGGCGAAGGGGCGTCACGGAGGAGGCTCCGGGACGGGCACTTGTCCCTCGGAACCCCCGCTCCAAGCGTGGGTGCTTTGCTCCAAGATATTCGGCGGTCCTGCTCAGCTGAGCTGCCAGATGCATGCCCCGCCCAGGACGAGGAGCAGGCAGATGGCCAGGTTGGTGCGCCAGTACGTCAGGCAGATCGCGACGAACTCGCGGATCATCGCGCTGGGCCAGAAGTACGCGGCAGTGGGTGACCCGACGACGTGGCCTCTGACCCCTGTCCGGCGGGCCGTCAGCGCGGCGCGGAACACGTGGTAGTTGTTCGTGACCACGACACACCGGTAGTCGGGCTTGGCCTTCTCCATGATCGATTTGCTGTACCGCAGATTCTCCTCGGTCGTCGTCGAGCGGTCCTCGCGTTCGATCAGGGCGGCCGGGAATCCGCGTTCGATCAGGTACTCGGACATCGCGTGCGACTCAGGAAGGGTCTCGTCGGGCCCCTGACCGCCGGAGGCGAGGAGTACGGGCTGCCTGCCGCGAGCCGTCAGCCTCGTGTGCAGGGCCCGGGCCCGCTCAAGTCGGCCGGCCAGCAGCGGCGACACCGTGGCGCCGTTGATGAGACCGGCACCGAGCACGACCACGTAGTCGGCCTTGCGGTGGATGTGGAGGCGGCCGTAGAGAAACGCGTAGACGACGAAGCAGACGAACAGGAAGGCGATGTAGCCGGCCAGGGCGAGCACAGTGCCGGTGACCACCACCAGGGTGTCGTTCTTCAGGACCAGCGCGGTGATCATCAGTGCGAGAAGGACCACCAGCGCGAGTCCCGTCAGCAGGGACAGGAGGTTGGCGGGGCTTCTGCCCTCCTTGCGTACCATCGTCACGCCGTTGGAGATCAGGAACCAGGCCAGGATGACGATGCCCACCGCCACGATGAGAAGCAGGGCGATACCGATCTCCCTTCCCGTGGCCGGCTGCGATCGGGCGAGTTCGGCGAGCCAGGCGGCCGCGGCGAAGATGAGCGACAGCCCCAGCAGGACGGCGTTGCTGAAACGCCGCCGCTCGTGGAGTGTGCCGATGCAGAAGGCGACGAAGATCAGGACCGCCGGGACGTAGGCCAACATGCGCACATGCTAAGCGGAGGGCCGGGACGCCCCTGAGGAGGCCGGATCATCGACGCGGAGGGACCGGGAGGGCCCCGAGCCGAAGCCACGTGGGGGAGGGCAACGTGGGGGAGGGCAGGCTGTCACCTCGGCGGGAGCGGGTAGGGGTGGACGCATGAGGCTGATGAGCGAAGGCGAGCGGCAGCCCGCGTCGGGCCGGGGGAACACGTACGCAGCCGTCACGGCGGCTGTGACGGGGGCGGCGGCCCTCGGGAGCTGGGCCGTCGCGCCGGACACCCGCTGGTACCGCTCGTTGTCCAAGCCGCCCTGGCAACCGCCGGCCCGGCTCTTCGGGGTCGTATGGACCCCCCTCTACGCGAGTGTCGCCTGGGCCGGTGGGCGAGCCCTCGTGGCAGCCCGTCCGCAGGAGCGCGGGGCCCTGGCGGTGAGTCTCGGCGCGAACCTCGCTGTGAACACGGCTTGGAACTGGATGTTCTTCCGGATGCGCAGCACGAAAGCCGGTCTGGTGGGGACCGTACTGCTCGATGTGAGCAACGCGGAACTCATCGCCCGCGCGGCGAAGGCCGACCGAACGGCTGCTCTCGCCCTGGTCCCGTATGCCGCTTGGTGCGGGTTCGCCACCTTGTTGAACGCAGACCTCGCACGCCGGAACAGGCGCTGATCCGACGTCGGTCGGCGCGCTCATCCGTTCCGTGCCGCGCGCTCCCGGCTGCCCGGCACCCGACGCGAGGCGGCCGAGTCGGCCTCGGGCGCGTCCGGGGGGCGGTGGGTGACCTGCTGTCGGAGCGGTGAGCGACGTGCTTTCGCGAGTCATGGGGATGCGGCGGGGGACGACGGGCGGTCTGCGGATGTCATTGACATGTCCAGGACGGATTGAAATCCTGCGAGAGCGCCTTCCATCGATGTAAACGCCGCCGCCGACTCGTGTGACGCAGCGGAGGCCGACCTTGGAACGGGACCATGAAACTCACTGGCCGTCTTTCCCGCGCCGCCGCCCTTGCGTTGTCCGGCGTGCTCGCCCTCATCATGTCCCTGTCGTCCGCGGAGCAGGCTCGGGCGGAACAGACCATCAGGGCCGCCGACCCGAGTGTGATCCGGGTCGGCGGCACCTACATATCGGTGCAGTCGGCCGGTGGGGGCATCGCCGTCCGGCAGGCGTCCTCGACGGCCGCTCTCGCCTCGGCGCCCGCCCGGCAGGTGTGGTCGGACGCCGCCGGTCTCGGTGAGGTCTGGGCTCCGGAGATCGTCACGGACAGCGGCCGCTACTACATCTACTTCTCGGCCGGCCGGGGGGCAGCCCACCGGATGTACGTCATCAGCTCGGCGAGCCCGGACAGTGGCTACACCAGGGAGAGCCGACTGGCCCTGCCGGACGGCAAGTGGGCGATCGACGGCACCCTGTTCACTTTCGGTGGGCAACGCTGGTTCGTCTGGTCCGGCTGGGCCGGTGACACCAACGTCGAGCAGAACCTCTACCTCGCGCGTATGAGCACTCCCACCACCCCGACCGGCGCACGCCACGTCATCTCCCAGCCACGGGAGAGCTGGGAACGGGTGGTGGGCAACCCGTTCATCAACGAGGCCCCCGAGGCCATCAAGGACCCGAACGGGCAGTTGCACATCGTGTACTCCGCCAACGGCAGCTGGAGCGACCAGTACTGCCTGGCCGACCTGCGCCTGCGCCCCGGAGGCGACCCGGCGTACGTCTGGGACTGGTACAAGTCCAACGGCTGCCTGTTCGGCTCCAACCGGGCGACGATGATGTCCGGCTGGGACCCGACGCTGTACGTCAACGGTCCCGGCCACCACAGCTTCGTCCTGCTCAACGGGGACATCAGCACCAGCCCTCCCGCCGGCCCCCGATTCCCCTCGATGTTCCACGCGGTGCCGAAGGGAACGCCGTACGCGTGGGAGAACCGGTACTGGTATACCGGCACGTTCGCCTGGTGGGGCAACACCACCTACAGCCGCGCCAATGTCCCGGGCCCGACCACCGACACGGGCTGGAGCCTCAAGTTCTTCGAGTAGAGCAGCAGGGTGCGGCGCGGGTCCGTGGAACCGGAGCCGTCCGGAGGGCGCGTGAGGATGCGTTCCCGGCAGGGGTACCACCCCTGCCTGCCGCCCTCCCCTTCGGGGCGCCGGGCAGCCGCCCTGCCATGCACATGTCCCGCCGCGCGAACAGCGCTGAGCCCGGACCTCGGGGAACGCTTCGGGCGGTGCGGTCCATGGCCCCGGGTGCCGCAGATACCGGGCGTAAGCATGTCCAAGAAGGGCACATGAGAGCCAATGAGAGGAGGCATCATGAAGCCACTGGACTCCGCGCCCCCGGACACGGAGAGCCGCAGGCCCGTCGAGCGCGGAGCGTCCGTGCCCGAGGGTGTGAGCCGGGAGGGGACGCGCCGGCCGGCCGGGGAGGATGAAGGGGATCCGAAGCGGGGCGCGGAAGAAGACCCCAGGGAGCGGGTCAACCGCCGCTGGAACGAGATCCTCCAGGAGACCAGGGTCGCTCAGACCGGTATCCAGATCCTCTTCGGCTTCCTGCTCAGCGTCGCCTTCACTCAGAGGTTCGAAAGGCTGGGCGACTTCGACCACCGTGTCTACGTCGTCACCGTCGTCCTCGGTGCCGCCGCCATCGGAGCCCTCATAGCGCCCGTCGCGCTGCACCGGTTCCTTTCCGGCTCCCAAATGAAGGACGAAGTGGTAGCCGTCGCCGGCCGGTTCATGGTGTGCGGCATGGTCCTGCTCGCACTGACCATCGGCTGCACGCTCCTTCTCCTGCTGCACACCGTACTCACCGACCTTCTGGCGGAGATACTTGTCGGCACCGTGATGGCGTGGTTCGCCGCGGCCTGGTTCGTACTCCCCCTGGTTCTCAAGATGCGCTCGGGCCGTGGCGTCGACTGAGTGATCGAGAAGCGGCTGCTGGGCTGCGTCCGAGCCGGACGCGGAGGGCTCGGGCCACGAGGGGCGTCTGGATGCCGAGCATCTAGACGCCCCTCGTTCCGCGCGCCGAAGACCACCTTCCTGCCTGCTCGGCGAATCGGCGGGACGCGAGCACCGGGCGGAAACTTCCGGTAGCTCCTCCCAGCTCCCGGCGATGTCCCCCAGTGCACGTTTCAAGGGCTGCGCACCGCAGAACATTGCTGTCAGTCATCACAGGAAACCTGTCATGGCGGAGGTAGACATCTGGTTGCTGCTGGGTTATTGTCTTGTCCGTAGCCAAGAGATCGAGCAGGCCCGGCAGAGATGAACTGCCGGGAAGTGACACGTAAGTGCAGGTCGGTGCGGTGGTGGAGTTCCGAAGCCGGAGTTAGGCACGATGGCGACGGGGCTGACGACCGGACCGGGTGGCCCGCAGGTGCAGGGGCCGCCGCGAGTACCACGTAGCAGCGAACAGAGCAGCACCTCGGTAAAGGCGTCTGGCTGCGGGCGCGCGTACCGGGACGTTCGGCAGTGGGGTTCCAAGCCAAGAGCAGACGCAGGACGGGCGACGGGGCTGGCTGCCGAAGTGGCGCTGTGAGAGGCCACCAGCGGTTCGAGGTATCAGCGGGCAAGCAGTTTCCGCTGAGTAGGTAGTTGATCCCAGAGGAAGAACGGAGGAGTTGAACGCCATCAGGATCGCCCGGGTGAACGATGTGGGCCCGGGTACCGCAGAACATCGATAGTGAGGTGGTCTCCGGTCAAGCAACCGCGATCCCCGCAACCCCCGGACCTCTTCCCGGCCGGTATGCGGAAACACAGAGCCGGCGTAGCCAATCGAGGCCGGCTGATGGTGTAGCAGTTCCTTCGGGGCCCTGGTGTCACTGGCACCAGGGCCCCTCCCACGCGTGCTCCACAGGAAGGTACAGATGACAGCAGACGACTCGTTCGGCCGTCTCGATGACGACGACTACCCCGCCTACACGATGGGCCGGGCCGCCGAGATGCTCGGCACCACCCAGAATTTCCTCCGCGCCATCGGTGAAGCCCGCCTGATCACCCCGCTCCGCTCCGCCGGCGGGCACCGCCGCTACTCCCGCTACCAGCTGCGCATCGCCGCCCGCGCCCGGGAACTCGTCGACCAGGGCACCCCCATCGAGGCCGCCTGCCGCATCGTCATCCTCGAGGACCAACTCGAGGAAGCCCGACGCATCAACGCCGAATCCCACCGAGGCAGCCAGTCGGCCGGCACACCGCCCGCGGCTTGAAGCCCTGCGCGCCCGCCGGAATACCGGCGGGCCCCACGCCGACCGGCCGGTGAGCAGGAACGCGCACGGGCGCGGTAGTCGCGGTGACGACGGGGCCACCCGCGAGGAGGGGGTCTTCGACGTGCGGTGGTGGTCCCCACCTTGGGAGGGTCGGTGAGCTCCGCGCCGCCGACCTTGATCCTGGCCTTCGCCTCACTCAGCCCCGCGCCGGGGTAAGCGGCCCGGTGGGCCGGTGTGCGGCCGGGGTGCTCCGTGCGATCGGAAGACGAGATGCCGGGCCGGACGAGACACGGTCCCGCAGGGTCACCGTGGCACCGAGTCGGTGCTTCAGCTCTCCCCGCTCCCGGCCGTTTCTGTCTTCTTCGCCTGGCCGGGCGGGAGGCGGGGGGACTCGGTCACCGTGGCGCTCGGTGTCGCCGGTGCCGATGTGGCCTGGTCACTGGGTGTGGCCGAGGCGGTGGAGGGCTTCGACGTGGTGGGCGCTGTGCTCGGAGTGGGTTCAGCCGAGCGGGTCGAGCCGTTCGAGTCGGTGCCGTCGGTGGGCTCGCCTGCCGTATCGGGGGAGGCGGAGGAGGAGGTGAGCCCGGGCGCCTCGGCGGAATGCGAACCGGCGGCAGCGTGCGGGGTGGAGGACCGAGCCGTCGAAGGCGGTGTGGTCGTTCCACGCGGTGCTCCGCGGTCGGGAGCGTGAGTGCTTTCGGTGGGAGCGGTGGAAGTCCCGGTCGCGCTCCGGTCGGTGTCGGGCGGGGCAGAGCTGCCGGTGACCGCGAATACGACTGCTGCGACGGCGGCGAGCGCCACACCCCCGCCCGCCATAAGGGTGCGTCCTCGTGTCCGTGCGCCGAGAGCGGCGTTCTCGTCCCTGTCGAGCAGCCGATTCGGGTGCGTGAGGTCTGCCGGCTCGGGGTCGGCGAAGAGGTGCACGGTGGTGGCCGGCGAGCCGGCCACCGTGGGTGCCGTATCGGCCAACGCCGTCAGAGCGCGGGCGCAGTCATGGGCCGTCGGGCGGTCCTGATCGTTCATCGCCGTCATCCCGCTGAGCAGAGCACGGAATGGTTCCGGTGCGTCGGAAGGCAGCGCAGGCTGACGGTGCAGTCGGGCGATCGCGGCTTCGACGGGGCCGCCGCCGTACTCGAGCCTGCCCGTGAGGCATTCGAGGAGCACCAGACCGAGGGCGTAGATGTCGGCGGGCCGCCCCACGGGCCGGCCGAGCACCTGCTCGGGAGACAGGTAGGCGGCGGTGCCCATGAGCGTGCCGGTCGCGGTGTGGGTGGTGGCGTCCAGCGGCCGGGAGATGCCGAAGTCGGCCAGGTAGGGCCGCCGCGCGGAGTCCAGGAGAATGTTGGACGGTTTGACGTCTCGGTGGACGATTCCGACCTCATGTGCGTGAGCCAGCGCCTGGGCAAGGCCCACTCCGAGTTCAGCGGTCACAGCGGGGTCCAGCGGCCCCTTGGTGATGCGCTCCTTCAACGTGGTGCCTTCGATCAGCTGCATCACCAGAAAGGCGCGCCCGTCGTGGTGCCCGGCATCGAAGGCGGTGACAAGCCCCGGGTGATGCAGTTGGGCCAGGATCACTGCTTCGCCCCGCCAGCTCTCCTCGGCGTCGATGCAGGCATCGGGCCGAAAGACCTTGACCGCGACCGGCCGTTTCATCCGCAGGTCGAAGCCCCGGTGGACGTCCGCAACACCGCCCGAACCGAGAAGCTCGTCAAGTCGGTACCGGCCGCCCAGCACCTGGGCGTGAAGCCGGGAAGCTGTGGCCTGAGCAGATTCGTGCAGCCTCATTCCCTCTCCTACTGAGTCGGAGGGCTTACGCCAGTCGGTGATCCGGACCCGACGCACCTTCAGACCTCGCGTACCCGCGAAGTGCCGTGTAACGCCCCGCCGCCTCGTGGGCCGCCGTCGGCGCTTCCCGATGCCGGATGTACGAGGCCCGGGTGCCGCCCAGAGGCGCCGGCCGTCGGAGGCGCGGGCATCGCGGGGCATGCCTTCCCTCTCGACGGCAGCGAGGTGAGGCCGCTTCCACAGCCGCCCCTCGTCCCCTGTACGGCAGCACCCCGGCCCGTTGCTCCAGGACCGCGAAGTGGACCGGGTGCTGCGGCTGGTGGTCCGGGCAGGAGGCTGCGGCCTTCGGCCGCCCGCCTGGGTTTTGGCTCAGACGGCCTGCGGGTGACCACCGTCGCCCTCGACCACGAGCCGGTCGGTTCCGGGCTCCTCGGCTCCCTCGACCACCGTCACGTCGATCACCCCGTCACCGGTGGTGTCGAACTGGTACAGGTCGGCCTTGCCGTCACCGGTCGTGTCCGTCATCCAGACATCGGGCTTGCCGTCCCCGTTGGTGTCGGCGCTGAGAACGACATGGTGCTCATCGCCCTGCGTAGGAACTACTTCCGCGTTGTCCTCAATAGCGTCCATGAAAGGGCGGGTGCCCCTGCGCCCCAGCCCGAAACCGCGGCCTCGCCACCTCGGAATCCGAGAGACCGGCCTTCGGACAACTCGACCGGCCGGACAAGACGCGCCCCCGCCGACCAGGGCCCCGAAGGGCGCTGGTCACTTCCGCGCCGCCTGAGCGCCAGTTGCCCCGTGCCGGGCGAGTCGTCGCTGCCTCCGTTCGGGCGCAGCCGGGCGCTGGGCTGTCCGGATTCCGTGTCGTACGTCCGACGTCGCGGCCGCCCACCGTCCCCGACGGCTCTCACCGGACCCGCTGGCGCCGGGGCGGCCGAAACGTCCGACCCGGTACCGGGATCAGGCCGCGACGAGTTCCTGCGCGCGGTCCGGCGTCCTGACCTTGGGCTTCTTGTTCGGCAGTGAGAGCCGGAAGACCTTGTGCCACGCGGAGAACACCTGCTTGGGCAGCGGGCCGGTGACGTATTCCAGCTCGTACTTTTCGAACAGTGCGCGCACCTTCACCGCGACCTCGGCGTACCGGTTGCTCGGCAGGTCGGGAAACAGGTGGTGCTCGATCTGGTGGGACAGGTTCCCGGTCATGAAGTGCATCGCCTTGCTGCCGCTGATGTTCGCCGAGCCCATCATCTGGCGCAGGTACCACTGGCCGCGCGTCTCGCCGTTGATCGACCGGCGCTCGAAGACCTGCACGCCCTCGGGGAAGTGCCCGCACATGATCACCGAGTGGGACCAGACGTTGCGGACCAGGTTCGCGGTGAACGTGGCGGCGAGCGTGGTGACGAACGACGGGCCCGACAGGAGCGGGTGGATCACGTAGTCCTTGAGCACTTGCTTGCGGATCTTGCGGCCCACGGCCTTGGCCCGCGCGCGGAACTCCGGGCTCGTGCGGCGGTGCTTGGGCAGGTTCTTGCCGAGTTCCAGGTCGTACGCGGCGATGCCGTACTCGAAGAAGCAGGCGTTGATGAAGTTCCACAGCGGCTGGGCGAGGTGGAGCGGATGCCACTTCTGGTCCTCGTCGACGCGCATGATGCCGTAGCCGAGGTCGTTGTCCTTGCCGATCACGTTGGTGTACGTGTGGTGCAGTTCGTTGTGCGAGTGCTTCCACTGCTCGGACGGCGAGACGTGGTCCCACTCCCAGCTGGTGGAGTGAATCTTCGGGTCCCGCATCCAGTCCCACTGGCCGTGCAGGACGTTGTGGCCGATCTCCATGTTGTCAATGATCTTCGCCACCGACAGACCGGCGGTGCCGATCAGCCACGCGGGAGGGAAGATCGAGAACAGCAGCACGCCCCTGCTGACCAGCTCGAGCTTGCGCTGCGCCGCGATGACCTTACGGATGTAGGCGGCGTCCTTCTCGCCGCGGCTGCTGATCACCTCGTCGCGGATCGCGTCCAGCTCGCGGCCCAGCTCCTCGATCTGCTGCGCGGTCAGGTGGGCGGTGGGGTCAATGGCGGTCAAGGTGCTCCTACCGTTCGATGTCGCAGGGGCCCGCCGCGGCGGACACACAGGTCTGGATGAGGACGCCCGGCGCGGCCTCGGTGATCTCACCGGTGCGCAGGTCGCGGACGGCGCCCGCCTTGAGTGGCGAGACGCAGCCGAAGCAGATGCCCATGCGGCACCCGGAGGGCATGAGCACCCCGGCCTCCTCGCCGATGTCCAGCAACGGCGTGGCGCCGCCCGCGTCGGCGGTCTTGCCGGTGGCGCTGAACGTGACCTTGCCGCCGTCGCCTGCGACGACGATGCCGGGGCGGAAGCGTTCGGTGTGCAGGCGCTCCTCGACGCCGTGCTCGGTCCAGTGCTCTTCGGCAGCGTCGAGCAGGCCTGCGGGCCCGCAGGCCCAGGTCTCGCGCTCGGCCCAGTCGGGCACGAGTTCGTCGAGACGGGCGATGTCGAGCATGCCGTCTGTGTCGGTGTGCACCTCAGTGAGCCGCAGCTTCCCGTCCGCGACCAGGCCGTGAAGTTCGTCGCGGAAGATCACGTCCTGCGGCTGTGGCGCGCAGTGGACCATGACGACGTCGTCGAGCTCGATGTCGCGCAGCATGCCCATCACGGGCGTGATGCCGCTGCCGGCCGTCAGGTAGAGCACCTTGGCGGGCGTGGCTCCCTGCAGCACGAAATCACCGGCCGGCTGGTCGAGCTGGATCAGCGTGCCCGGTTTCGCCCTGCGGACCAGGTGGTTGCTGACCTTGCCGTCCGGGATCGCCTTCACAGTGATCGTGACGCGGCCGTCCTGGCGGGTGGTCGGCGAGGTGAGGGAGTAGGCGCGCCACAGGCGCGTCCCGTCGACGTCGACCCCGATCCGCACGTACTGGCCGGCCGTGTGGCCGCGCCAGCCCCGTCCCGGTCTGATCACGAGGGTCGCTGCGTCACCCGTCTCGGGGTGCACGGCCTCGATGCGCCCACGCAGGTCGGCGCCCGCCCGCAGCGGGCTGACCAGGTCGAGGTAGTCCGACGGCAGCAGCGGCGTCGTGACCATCTCCAGCAGTTTCCACGCCCTGCTGCGGAGGGCTGCACTCGTCATGAATCCAGCTTGCTGCGCCTCAAGGCGTAAAGTCCTGACCGCAGGACGTAAATCTGGTCGGCAGAATTGTTCGTAGGGAACAAAACGTGAGCCATGCAATCCGGAGGGCCAGAGAACTGGCGCTGGACGAGACGACGGTCACCGCACTTCGGGCCGAGCTGAAGACCACCGCCGACGAGGTGGTCCAGGCGATCATCGACGAGGTCCCTTCCTACGCCAACGCCCTCTCGGGCCGGATGGGCGGCACCATCCGCCGAGCCGTCCGCACCGCTCTGGGGCACTACCTGGACCTCGCGAGCGGGAACGCCACAGGCGGCGACGCCGGTGACGCGGCCTACGAGCTGGGCCGCGGCGAGGTGCGCGAAGGCCGCTCGATGGACGCCCTGCTCAGCGCCTACCGCGTCGGCGCCCGCGTGGCCTGGAGATGCCTGGCAGCGGGCGCCGTACCCGCAGGTCTGCCCGCCGCCGAGGTCGCCAAGTTCGCCGAGCTGACCTTCGCCTACATCGACGAGCTCTCCGCCGCGAGCGCCGCGGGCCACGCCGACGAACTGGCGGCCCGGGGGAGGGCCCACGAGCGCCACCTGGAACACCTGGCGCGCGCCCTCCTCGCCGGCGCGAGCCCGGACGTGCTGCTGGCCTCCGTTCAGCTGGCCGGGTGGCAGCCTCCGGTTTCGCTGACCGCGGTCCTGCTGCCCGCCGCCCAGACCCGGCCGGCCTACCGCGTGCTCGACCCGAGCACCCTCGTCCTCGACGATCTGCCGGATGCCACCGGTGTGCTGCTCGTGCCCGATGCCGACCGTTCACATCTCCTGCGGCAGCTGAAGGAGCGCACCGCCGTCGTCGGGCCGGCCCGGCCATGGACTCGTGCGTCCGCCTCGTACGCCCGAGCCGTACGCGCGCGGTCCCTCTCCGCTGCAATTTGCGACACCGAGGACCACCTGCCCGAACTGGTGCTGAGCGCCGACGCGGACGCGTTCGCAGACCTGCGTGCGCGAGCCCTCGCACCGTTGCGGACCTTGCCTGGCGCGACGGCGCGACGGCTGGAGGAGACGTTGCGGGCGTGGCTGCTGCACCAGGGCAGGCGGGACGAGGTGGCGGCGGAGTTGTTCGTCCATCCCCAGACCGTGCGGTACCGGATGTCGCAGTTGCGGGAGCTGTTTCCGGATCTCGCCACGCCGCGACGAGTCCTTGAACTGACGCTGGCGCTCGGTCTGCGGGGCGGCTGATACGGGCTCCGACCGTCCACGACTGCGTCCGCGAGTGGTCCGGGAATCGTGCCTCGTTCTCCGTGTCCTCAGAGGGCCCATCGGCCTGGTGAGGAGCGGTATGAGGCGGCTGAGGCCGGGGGTGACGTGAAGACCGATGTGAAAACCGGACTCGGCCCAGGGACGCCGTCGGGGGAGCTGTCTCTGAGAATCACGGTGGGCGGATGCGGCTCGACCGGATCCCGTGGACGATCTGCACCGGCCGGCTCATCGGCATCTGGTGGCCGATTCGGGCCGCTCCCAAGGAAACGGCTTGAACGCCGTCGTGGAGGTCGCTGTCCTGGCACGAGCCGACCCACGGGCACGCGGTGGGCTGCGGCCGGGTTCTGCGGCGCCCCCGCGCCTCCCTTCCGACACGTCAAACCCGACGACCGGCGGGATCGGCCTGGCGCACGCGCAGGGGATGATGGGGCCGGAATGACGGAACGTGAGGTCAGGAGCTTTCATGGCGATGCGGGTTCACCGACCCCGTGAGGACGCGGAGTTCGATTTCATCCTCGGGATGAGCGCGGTTCCGGTCCTCGCGTACTTCACCGGGACCTGGCCCAAGGCGATCGAGCCCTGCCGAGTGATGGACCTCGTCGTGGGTGGGATCGCCGACGAGTACCAGGGCCGCCTTACGGCCGTCCGCATCGACATCACGCGTTGTCCGGCCGTCACCGAGCGATACGGCATCACCGGAGCCCCGTCCTGCGTCCTGCTGAAGGAGGGGGAGGTGGTGGCGCACGGCGCGGGGCCCATGACCGTCCCCGAGGTGCGCACGCTCCTGGGCGACCACCTCTGAGCGGGGTCTGCGGTACGCGGCTGCGACGCCCGTCACGTCTCGCAAAGGGCCCCTGCGTGTACCGGTGGGGATGATCAGGCCGGGCTGGATCTGCTCGACCGACTCGCCGTTCGCGCGGCGTCGCAGCACGGTGTGCAGCAAGGAGTGTCGACTTCAAGCGGGGGAGGCCATCGCCGAAGCTGTCCATCGCGCGCATCTCGCGGGCCCACGTCGGGGTCATGGACGCACGGATGGCCCAGAACGGGGTCTGGCGGTACACATGCGTTGACCCGGACCATCGTCGAGTGCCTGGCAGCCGCCGGCCTCCTGCCGGGCGCCTACGCCTTGGTGCCGACCACACCCCGACACCCATGGTCGTTCGCTCTGCGACGGGCCGGGGCCGTGCTGCCGGTGGCCGTCGTGATGGCCTACCGGGTGCGGACGATCTCGCGCGCAGAGCGCCCCGTCCTGCGGGCGGCACGGGCGTTGCTCACGCTCGTGGCACTGTTCCTGTGCTCATTCGCCACGTGCTACCTCACCCTCTCCCTGGCAGGCCCCGGCGCCTTCAGCGACCCGCTGACCCGCGTGAAATCCCTGTACTTCACCATCACCGTCTTCCCTACGGTCGGGTTCGGAGACGTCACCCCGGTCAGTGAGACGGGCGAGGATCGTGGTCTCACTGCAGATGCTGCTGAACCTCGCACTCCTCGGCACAGGGATCCACCTGGTCGTCGGCGCGGCCCGCACACGGCTCCAACGCCCGGACACCGCGGCGAAGGCTACCAGCGACAGGATTGGTCGAACGGTTGATGCCGGACGGTCCGCGAGGTGTTCCGGGCCGCACTGCCGCAGGCGCCCGGGTCCCAACCTTGCTGACACGACTCGCCGCCGACGAGGTCAACGGACGTCAGCTTACGTATCGCCCTCTGAGATCCTGGGGTCATGCCGGAACTCGCGATACTCGGCTTCCTCGCCGAAGGCCCCCTGGACGGTCACGAGCTGCGACGGCGCATCACGCACCTGACCGGCTACAGCCGTCCGGTCAGTGACGGCACCCTCTACCCGGCGATCAGCCGGCTGACGAAGGCCGGGCTGATCGAAAGGCGCCCTGCACCCGAGTCGGGCGGCGGCCGGTACGTACTGAACCTGACGGATGCGGGACGCGAGGACATGCTGCGGCGGCTGCGGGAACCGGCCGAGCACGAGATCACCGACTTCTCCCGCTGGTTCGCGATCCTGGCGTTCCTCTCGCTGCTGCCCGACAGGGCCGAGCAGCGCGCCGTGCTGCGCCGCCGCCTGGACTTCCTGGAGGCTCCCGCCAGCTTCTTCTACGACGGCCACACACCGTTGCGCGCCGAGCAGGTCAGTGACCCTTACCGGCGCGGCATGATGCTCACCGCCCGCGCCACCAGCCGCGCCGAACGCGCCTGGCTCCACGAGGTGCTGGACGGTAACGGCATCCCAGGGGCGGACGGGCAGCCCCGCCCCAGACCCACACCCGTGATCGGAAGGACTGAACATGCTTGCGTCCTGGTACGACCAGCAGGGCCCGGCCGCCGAGGTGCTCCAGTTCGGTGAGGTGCCCGAGCCCACCCCCGGCCCCGGTGAGGTGCGTGTCCGCGTCACTGTCTCCGGCGCCAACCCCGGCGACACCAAGAAGCGGCGCGGCTGGACCGGCTCGGCCATGCCCTATCCGCGGGTGATCCCGCACAGCGACGCCGCCGGCGTCATCGACGCCGTCGGCGATGGCGTCGACGCGCGCCGCGTGGGGCAGCGCGTGTGGGTGTACGGGGCCCAGTCCTACCGCCCCTTCGGGACCGCCGCCCAGTACACCGTTGTCCCCGGCGACCTCGCCGTCCCGCTGCCCGACCACCTGTCCGACGACCTCGGCGCGGGCCTGGGCATCCCCGGCATCACCGCGCACCGCACTGTCTTCGCCGACGGCCCCGTCGACGGCAAACTCGTGCTTGTCAACGGCGTCCTGGGCGGGGTCGGTTCCCTGGCCGCCCAGCTCGCCCGCTGGGGCGGGGCCACGGTCATCGGCACCGTGCGACGCGGCACCGACCTGGGGCGGATCGATCCCGCGGTCGTCTCCCACGCCGTCGCCCTCGATTCGGGCGATCCGGCCGCCGCGATCCGTGCGCACGCACCCGCCGGCGTGGACCGGATCATCGAGGTCGCCCTGTCCGCCAACGCCGACCTGGACGACGCCGTCGCCGCGAACGGGGCCGTCATCGCCGCGTACGCCACCCGCGACGACCGCACCGAGATCCCGTTCTGGACGCTGCTGTTCAACAACGTCACCCTGCGCCTGCTCGGCAGCGACGACTTCCCCGGCCGGGCCAAACGCCAGGCCGCCCGCGACCTCACCGCCGCGGCCGCCGTCGGCGCCCTCACCGTCGATGTCGGCGACCGCTTCCCGCTCGCCGACATCGCCAAGGCCCACGACCGCGTTGACGCCGGTGGCCACGGCCGCGTCCTGATCGACGTCCCCCAGTAGAGAAGACCTGGCGGAACCTCCTTACTCCTCCCACGGTCGTTGCCCGGGCATCGGCCGGGTGGCCCCCGCCGCCGCTACGGTCGCGATCAGGGCGTTTCCCATGAGTGCATCTGACTTACGGGTTGGTTTCGGACGAGCGTCGGCGGGCGAGAGCGACGCTTGTCAGCGTCGTGATCGCCATGGCGCCGATGCCGACCAGCGCCGCGGTGGTGTAGGCGCCGTCGTCGGGGAAGAGGTGGCCGGGGCCGGTGCCCGCGGCGAGGATCAGGCCGCCGACGGCACTGCCCAGGGAGTACCCGACGCTGCGGACGACGTAGTTGAAGCTCATGGCGCTCGACGTCTCGCTCCTGGGGGTGACGGCCAGGATGACGCCGGGCATCGCGGCCGAGAAGCCGCCGACGCCGAAGCCGAGCACGCCCATCGCCGCGAACAGTTCGACCACGTTCGACCGGGCCGCCGCGAACAGGGCGAACCCGCCGCCGACCACGACGGCGCTGCCGGCCAGGAGCAGGGGGTCGGCTATCCGCGTCCGGACCCGCGGCGTGAGCTTGCCGGCGACGAATCCCAGCACCGAGAACGGGATGAGGACCAGCCCGGCGACGAAAGTCGTCAGCCCGAAGCCGTAGCCGGCGCGGTGCGGCGTCTGCGCGTACCGGGTGATGAGCGTGAGCAGGAGGTACATGCCGATTCCGCCGACGAACATCGCGAGGTTCGCCCCGGCAACCGCCGGGTGCCGCACCGCCCGCACATCGACCAAGGGCGTCGTGCTGCGCAGCTCGATGACGACCCAGACGCAGAGCAGCACCACCGCGGCAACGGCCAGGCCCACCGCCCCGGCGAGGTGCCGGCTCCACAGATTCCGTTCGCCGGCGAGGAACAGCACCAGGAGCAGCGCAGCGGCCAGGACGACCGCACGTGCCACGCCCACGTGGGCGGATCGGCCTTCGGGGGCTTCGGGCAGGGAGCGCCACGCGGTCAGGAGGGCGGCGGCGGTGACGACCAGGCCGAGGCCATAGGCGGCCCGTACTCCGCCGAACTCGGCGAGCAGTGCGGCCAGCGGGTAACCGACGCCGGCCCCGATGATCGAGACCACCGAGATCAGGGCGATCACGGCCGCGCTGCGCTGCTCGGGGAGGTGGTCCCTGGCCACGCCCATCATCAGCGCCGTCAGCCCGAGCCCGACGCCTTGGGCCGCCCTGCCGGTCAGCAGCCACGAGAACGGCAGGGGCAGGACGGTGAGCGCGCTGCCGGCGACGACGACCGCCAGCGTGGCGAGGATCGCGACCCGCCGGTGGGGGCCGGCTCCGAGCCTGCCCAGGACCGGCGTGGCGACGGCGCCGCTGAGCAGTGCGACGGTCAGCGTCCACTGCGCGCTGCCGAGCGAGACGTGGAACGAGGTGGCCACGCTGGTGATGAGCGGCGTTCCGAGGCTGGCGACCGCCGCCACGACCAGGGCGATGAACACCAGGGCCGGGACCAGCGGCCATGCCTCGGAATGCGCCCTCGGGAACGTCTTCACCGCCTTCCCGCCGACCGCCTCTCCGCCGACCGCCTCTCCGCCGACCGGCTGCCCGGTCACTGCTTCGGCCCTTCGCGGTCGTGACTTTCGAGCTCGGCCAGACGCGTCAGCGCGGGAAGCGCCTTCACCAGCGCGTCGACCTCGTCGCCGGTGAGCTCGCCGATCAACCGCTCGAACGCGTGGACGCCGGCCTGGCGCCGCGTCCGGACATAGGAGGCGCCGGCGTCGGTCAGGCACACCAGCGTGACCCGCTTGTCGGACACGTCACCCTGCCGCTCGACCAGGCCGGACGCCTCCATGACCCGGACCAGGGTGGTCATCGCGGGCTGGGTGACGCCCTCGACCGCGGCCAGATCGGTGATGCGCCGCGGGCCGGTCCGGTCCAGGGTGGCCAGGGTGGCCGCGGACGTCAGGCTCATGTCCCGGGGCAGCCGTCTGGCGGCCCTGGTGGCCAGGCCGTAGAGGGCTGCCCCGATGGCGGCGGACGCGGCGGGAGCGCTGTCTTGACGACTCATGCTCGGAGCATAACAGTTTTATATTCATAGCTTATGAAAATGCCCCACTCGCTGTCCGCCTCTTCGCGATCGGCGAGTTCCGGGACATCGCGGCCGGCGACGACGCGGAAGCCGGGGCCGCCCGGGTCGAGCGCTCCCGCGTGATTCGTGATCCGTGAACCGGTGCGGCGGTTCGTGTTCCTCCGAGAGGAGGCCGTCCTCGACTACCGGATCTGCGAAGCAGAGGTGAGGGGCCCCAGCTTGGCTACCTGCTGACCGCATGCGCCCTGGCGGCAGTCTCGCTCGGCATCAGCCCGTCGGCAGCCTCCCGGGGTATGGGGCCGCAGGAAGTCATGCACGGCTACGACGGCAACTTCGTCTTCGTGGAGCTGTTGTGGGCCCACGACGCCATCACCCGGGCGTTCGAGGCGGAACAGGCCGCCCGCGTGGCTGCCGGTCCGGCCCGCGCTCCGCGACGGTGACCCCGCAGCCGTACGGCGAGCCCGGGGGGCGAGCAGCGGACTGGCGGCCCCGTCCCCGGTCCCGTCCCCGGTCCCGTCCCCGGTCCCGTCCACGGAGCCCCCCAGTCCCATCTGCACCGGGACGTCGTGGCGTTCACCGGCGCGACCCCGGCGAAGGTCGCCGACGAGCCGTTCCTCGCCGTGGACGACATCGCCTGGCCGGGCCGATGAGAACACGGCGGACACCCGGCGGAGCGTGAGGTCCGTGTGGACCGCCGGGCTGGAGGGCGGTCCGGCGGCGTACCCGGCCAGCGGTTCCATCAGAACCCGAACGCGTAGTCCCCAGCCGTCGCCATCTCGCGCTCATCTGAGCGTCGACCTACCGAGCAAAGTCAGTTCCTGGGTGCGGGGGCCGACGAGCCCGATGGCGACACGGTCGCCGCGGCCGTCCGGGTGGCGGGCCGGCGGCCGCTTCGCCCGGACGATCACCCCCGGTCCACGCTGACGGCCGGCTGCGCGGCCGCACTCATCCACAGACGCCCAACCAACGGCCCGTGCCCCCCCCGTGCCTGACACCAGCTCAGTTGGACCGAAGGTGCTCGGCGGCGGCCTGGTAGGCGTCCGAGGCTCGGGCGAAGTAGTCGAAGAGGACGGCGAGCTGCTCGGGCGTGTACCCGGCGAGGAGCTCGCCGATGCGCCGTCGGGCGGGGGTCATCACCTCGTCCAGGCCCGCGGGCTTGCCGATGGGCTCGACGATCACCTTGCGCCGGTCGTCCGGGGACGGTGCGCGGCGTACGTACCCTGCCGCTTCGAGCCGGTCGATCAGACGGGTGGTGGGGCCGGTGGTCAGGCCGGTGCGGGCGCCGAGTTCGCCGGGGGTCATGGGCCCGGTGAGCCCCAGGACGTTGAGCGCGTACAGGTCGCTGGCACCCAGTCCGCACGCCTTGGCGCTGGCGTGGCTGTGCAACATGACGGCGCTCAGATACCGGCGGTAGGTCTCGCTCGCGTCGGACGGCATGGCAGGCGTTGACATGTGCTCCTCCACTCCATAATCTCTTCTTAAGCGAAGAGACATCTTCTGAGAAGAAACATCTTCTCGGCATCTTCTCCACCTGTGAAGCTACCACGGAGGCGGAAACGTGCGTACGAACTCCACCACCACGAGCACCGCTGCCACGGCCCTGGAGGGGCCCACCGCTCCCACCGGCCCGGCAGCCAAGCCGACGAATCACCGCCGCACCGTGAAGCGGGTCCTCCTCGGAGGCGCCCTGGTCACCGTCCTGGCCGCCACGGGCGGGTACTTCTGGCTCGACGCCACCTCCGGCCCCAAGAACCTCGGCAAGGCGGACTGCACCGCCATCGTCCCGTCCCTCACCGCCACCGCGTCCGGCAAGGCCACGGCCGACGACCAACAGGCCGTCTGCGCCACCCTGAGCCGGCTCACCGACGCCTGGGGCCGCGCCGACGCGACCGGATACGGCGAACAGTTCACCGCGGACGCCGCTTACACCACCTACGTCGGAACCCACTACCAGGGCCGCCAGGACATCGCCGACGCCCACCGCGCCCTGTTCGACGGCTTCGTCAAGGGAACCAGCCTCGCCGACTCCTTCCTCGGCGTCCGCTTCTACGGCCCCGACACAGCCGTAGTGACCAGCCGCGGTGACACCTACAAGGAGGACCGGCCGTCGGCCGCCGACCTGACCAAGACCCAGACGTACACGCTCGTCCGCGAAGGCGACGGCCACTGGCGCATCGCCGCCTTCCACAACACCCAGCGCAAGAACGTCATGGAGCGCCTGTCCTTCCTCTGGGACCCGGCCACCGCCCCCGAGGCCGAGAAGTGACCACGCCCGCCCCCGACGCCCCCGAGCAACGACCCTCACCCCCTGCAAGGAGTCCGATATGACCACGCCCGACCGCGCCGAGGACACCGCCGCCGTCCACGCCCTGCTCCGCCGAAGTGCCGACGCCTGGGCCGCGGGTGACGGAGCCGCGTACGGTGCCTGCTTCACCGAGGACGCCACCGACGTCACGTACGTGGGCACCGTGTACCACGGCGGCTCCGAGATCGGCCGCGCCCACCAGGCCCTGTTCGACAGCTTCCTCAAGGACACCCGGCTCGACACCGACGTCGTCTCCCTGCGGTTCCACGGCCCGGGCTCGGCGGTGGCCGTCACCCGCGGAGCCGTACGCAAGCACGGCGCCAAGACAGGGCGGCTCGACAAGATCGCCACCTACACACTGGTGCGCCGGGCCGACAGCTCCTGGGGGATCGCGGCCGTGCAGAAGACCACCCGCCGCCCCCTGATGGAAGCGTTCTCCTTTCGCATGCGGCCCGCGACCCGCCCCGCGGCGAGCTGACCATGGAGCCGCGGAGCGGCAGACGTTCGACCGCAGCGGTCACCGCAGCCGGCGGCCGAAATCGGCCGGGCGTTTGCGTAGCACCTTGCCGATGCCGGCTACCGAGTGATCGCGGTGGCCCGCGACAACAGCCGGCTGAGACCCCTCACCACACGCCCGGGTGGCGGCCACGACCGGCTCGCCGAGACCCGGCCGCCGAGGGCGGTGTACGCCGCACCGGTCAGCTGATCACCCGAACCAGCGTCCACCTGCTGCTCAGCAACACCGGAACGGCCACCACCGGGCTCTTCACGGCTTCCCTCTGCACCGGGCCCGGGGACGCTTCACGTGAACAGCCGTGCCGTCACCGCCCTCACGCACCCCTTCCTGAGCAGGGTCCCCACCGGATACGCCCCGCTGAAGCGTCCGAGCCCCGGCCGTCATCTGGCCGGCGGGCGCCACGGTTGCCGCCCGGGAATCGGTGAAACATAAGAGAAATGGTGACGCAGGTTGTCTTGTTTGCCGTGCAGGGTGGTGCGCATGAACCAGGACACCCCCACCCAGCACACCCCACCCATCCAGGGCATCGCCGTCCAGAGCACTGCCGGTGATGCCCCGCTGACGGGCCGGATCGCACTCGTCGCCGGAGCCACCCGCGGCGCCGGACGCGCACTCGCCGTCGAGCTCGGCCGGCTCGGCGCGACGGTCTACGTCACCGGCCGCACCACCCGTGCGCGTGCCAGCGAGGTCGGCCGGCCCACGGAGACCATCGAGGAGACCGGCGAACTGGTGTCGGCGGCCGGCGGCACGGGTATCGCGGTGCCCACCGATCACCTCGACGAGGATCAGGTACGCGCCCTCGTGGGGCGTATCGAGCGCGAGCAGGGACGGCTGGACATCCTCGTCAACGACCTGTGGGGCGGCGAGCACCTCCTCGTCGGGTCCGTGTTCGGCAAGAAGAGCTGGGAGACCCCCCTCGCCGACGGCCTGCGCATCCTGGAACTCGGAGTCCGTTCCCACGTGGTCACTGCGGCGCTGGCCCTCCCGCTCCTGGTGCGTTCCGATGCCCCGCTCCATATCGAGGTCACCGACGGCACGGCGGCCTCCAACCGCCGCTACCGCGAGAACCTCTTCTACGACCTCGCCAAGAACGCACCGATCCGGATCGCCTTCGGACTGGGGGAGGAGCTGGCGGAGTACGGCGGGATGGCCGTCGCGGTCACACCGGGCTTCCTGCGCTCGGAGCAGATGCTCGCCTACTTCGGGGTGAGCGAGGAGAACTGGCGGGACGCCGTCGCCCGGGAACCGGCCTTCGCCATCGCCGAGTCACCGCACTACCTCGCCCGGGGGGTCGCCGCGCTCGCCGCGGACCCGGACCGGTCGGCGCGCTGGAACAAGAAGTCCGCCTCCAGCGCGGAGCTGGCCAGGGCCTACGGCGTACGCGACGTGGACGGCAGCCAGCCCGACGGCTGGGCGTATTTCGAGGACACCCGGTACGGCGGCAAGGACGGCTCGGCGGACGAGTACCGCTGAGCACCGCCACCGGACGCAGACGCGGCTGCCGCCGGGCGTCACGGCGGCCGTGAATGGCAGGCGCCCAGTCCCTGCGCCGGGCTTTGGGCCGAGGGAGGCCGGGCGCCGACGGTTCCGTCGCACAGGTGAGCGATTGACACGTCCCCCCTTGGGCAGTGGGTGGAGGCGAGGGAGGTCTGCCAGGGTGCCAGGTGCGCAGCGGGTTGGCTTCACTGTCCTGGCGGTCAGTAGGCTGGTGGGAGTGTGCACGTGGCGGGAAGGGGGCGGGGATGAGAGCGGTGCGGGCATTGGCCACGCTCGATGAGGTCGAGCTCGGTGACCATGTCTGCTGGCGCCTGCAGGCACCCGGGGTCCTGTACGAGGATGCGTGGCCCTACGTGGCCGATGGCGCCTTGTACGGGGACAAGATCGTGGTCGTAGGCTCTGGGGGCCCGTCTTCCTCTGCCCCTTTTGACGAGGGCCTGCGGCCCGCGGGCACGGTGGTCCTCGACCTTCCCCCCTCCACGGACTGCGACGGGGTGGTGGCCGCGGTGCGCCGCGAGGCCCGTACCGCCGCCCGGGAGGGATTCCGGGCGGTACGCGTGCTGACCGAGCGGATGCCCGTCACGGCGCCGGGGGCGGCGGAGGAACTGCTGGCTCAGGAACTGAAGCTGGACGAGTTCGCCGCCGAGAGCGGTGCCATGGTGGTGTGCGCGTTCCGGCCTTCCGAATGGAATGGGCCTACGCTGGAACATGTGGCGAGTGTGCATCCGCATGAAATGGGCACACGTGCACAGCGTCCGGCGTTCCGGATGTACTGCACGGGTAGCGACATGTGGAGCGTGGACGGAGTGATCGACTCAGAGGGCGCTCTCGCGTTCAACGCTGCCGCCCGAGCGGCCGTACGCGGTACCAGCACGGTGACGCTGCGCTTCGACCGCCTTGAGATGATCGACGCCGCCGGCATGCACGCCCTCATCGACGCGGCCCGCCACCGTCCCGGCCGCCGGATCGTCGTCGAGGGCGCCAACGAGACCGTGCGCCTGGTCTGGGAGCTGGCGGGCTACGCCGGCGCAGGTCTGCCGGTGGTGATGGCCGCATGAGCACGGCCCTGCCCTCCAAGCCGTCCGGAGCGCCGGAACCGGCCGAGCAGGCCCCGGGCGAATTCCGCCACGAGCTGTATCCCTACCGGGGCGAGGATCAGTTCCTGACCGGGACCCTGGGCTTCATCCACGAAGCCCTGGAGGCCGACGAAGCCGTCGTCGTCGCGGTGCCACCGGACAAGACGTCACTCCTCCAGGGCGAACTGGCCGACGAGCCCGCCGTCACCTTCGTCGACTCCGCGACCGCGGGACCCAACCCGGGGCGCCTCATCGCTGCGTGGACGGCCTGGCTGGCGCAGCAGGGCGACGGAGGCCGGCCCGTACGGGGCATCGGCGAGAGCGCCTGGCGCCCGGCGCGGAGCGCCGGACACCTGGCGGAGCTGCGCTACCACGAGTGGCTCGTGAACCAGGCCTTCGCCCAGAGCCCTGCGTACTCGATGCTGTGCCCCTTCGACGACGCTGACCAGGACCAGAGCGCCTTGCAGGCTGTGTCCCGCTGCCACCCCCTGATCCGCCAGGACGGGCAGTACATGTCCAACGCGGAGTACCTCACCGACGGGGTGTATCCCTTCGAGGCCCTCCAGGCACCGTGCGACCCGTACCAGGAGATCAGCTACACGGACGGCGACCTGGCCGCGATCCGCTCCAAGGTCTCCCAGTGCGCCGCCGACGCGGGCGTCCCCGAGCAGCAGCGGGCGAAGCTGGCTGTGGCCGTCACGGAGATCGCGACGAACAGCATCCGCCACGGCGGAGGCAGCGGCACCATGCGCACCTGGGCCCAGGAGGCGGAGTTCATCTGCGAGTTCCGCGACGCGGGCTACATCCCGGACGTGATGGCCGGCCGCATCCGCCCACCCGTGGATCAGATCGGCGGCCGCGGCCTGTGGCTGGCCCACCAGCTCTGTGACCTGGTCCAGATCCGCTCCGAGCCGGACCGGGGCACTACCGTCCGCCTCCATATGGACACCGCACGGTAAAGCGGCAGGCTGCTCGTACGGAATCGGTGCTCGTCACCGGCCGGGTGCGGGCCACAGGACGGGCAGGGCACCGGCGCGACCCGAGACGCTCCCGGAGATCGACCACCTTCGGCTCAAGGCCGTTCCGGTCCACTGCCCCGGACTCGACGCCCTCACCGGTCACGTCCGGTCCTTCGCCCCGATGCTCACCGAGCGCCGAGGCGAACGGCTCCCGCCGTGGCTAGGGCGTGTTTCGAAAGTAGCGCCGTCCGCCCGGAGGGCGGGCTCGGCGGCGTCTGGTGCGTGCGATCGCAAGGCGGAGGGTGGCCCCGATACTGGCTGTATCGGGGCGACCCCGACAACGCGGCGAGCAATGGGGTCTCCCCTGCTCGAGCGAAGCCGAGAGCTCGGGGAAGTGCCAGGCGTCGCCGAGCAGGCGGGACTTTCGAAACACGCCCTAGACGCCGTCCGACAAGACGACCTCCCCGGCCTCCACACCCTCGCCGTGGGCATCGAACGTGACCGCGATGCCGTCATCGCCGGCCTCACCCTGCCCTTGAGCTGCGGCGGCGTCGAAGGACACGTCACGCGGATCCAGATGCTCACGCGCCAGATGTCCGGACGGGCCGGCTTCGCTCTGCTGCGGAGGAGATTCTTCGGGCCAGCTGACCACAGCCATCCATAGGGTGACGAGGACGAGACAAGAGCACGATGGCCTGGGGGCGTCAGTCCGAGGTGCCGCTGCGCCGGGCGTAGGCGCGGGCGGCGCGGGCACGGTCGCCGCAGCGTGTGGAGCACCAGTGGCGCCGGCCGTGGGTGCGCAGGAGGAACCGGTCGCAGGGGGCTGATCCGCAGGCGGCGAGGATCTCGGCGTCGGGACCGGTGAGCAGGTCGGCGGCGTCGGCGGCGAGGGTCGCCAGTGCGTGGTTGACGGCCTGGTCGGTGGGGTGTGCCTGGATGCGGCGCAGCCCCTGGGCCCCGTCCCAGGCAAGGAGGGGGGCGGTGGGCATGGCCGTGAGGGCCTCGTTCACCGCGCGCAGGGATTCCTCGGGCGGGGTCGTGGTGTCGACGCGGGCGGCGAACAGGGCCCGGACATGGGTGCGCAGTGTGCGCATCCGCTGCGCACACACCTCGTACAGCTGCACGTCCGGGGCGGTCAGGTCGTGGGCGGCGAGCCAGCGCATGGCGGATTCCGGGGCGGCGAGCAGGTCGTAGCTCTGGCCGGCGGGCAGGGTGGCGGCGGTGTCGGCGAAATCGAGGGAGCGGTACCGGTCGGCACCCGGGACCGGGGGCAGAGCGATCGGTGCCACGTCGGTGGCCAGGGTGTCGTCCATACGTCTCATGGTATCGCTTGCTTTTTTCCGTGACTCCTGGCTAACCTGAACTCACGTTAAACGCAGACTTTATTCGTGAGAAATGGAGACGGTGATGTCCCAGCTCAACGCCGGCCAGTTCCCGGTCCGCACCTTTGGCGGTCCGACCGCCCTGTTCGAGTACGGCGGCCTGCGCTTTCTGACCGATCCGACCTTCGACGGCCCCGGCGACTACGCCTCACAAGGCGGCCCGACCCTGACCAAGACCGCCTCCTCCACCACCACTCCTGCCGACCTCGGCCCCATCGACGTGGTCCTGCTCTCCCACGACGAGCACGCGGACAACCTCGACACCTCCGGCCGCGCCCTGCTGGCCGACGTCCCCCTCACCCTCACCACCCCCGGTGGCGGCAAGCGCCTCGGGGCGAAGGCCAAGGGCCTGGCCGACTGGGAGTCGACCGAGCTGGAGCGCCCGGGCGGCGGCACCATCACGGTGACCGGAGTCCCCGCCATCCACGGACCCGGTGCGCGTGAGGAGATCGAGCCCTTCACCGGCCAGGTCGTCGGCTTCGTCCTGACGGGCGAGGGTCTGCCGACGGTCTACGTCAGCGGCGACAACGCCTCGCTCGACGCGGTCAGGGAGATCGCCGACCGCTTCGCCCCGATCGACACCGCCCTCCTGTTCGCCGGAGCACCCCGCTTCCCCATGCTCTTCGACGGCCGACCGGTCGTCCTGGACAGCGCGCAGGCCGCCGAGGCCACCCGGATTCTTGACGCCCGACGCGTGGTCCCGGTCCACCACGACAGCTGGGCCCACTTCACCGAGGGCCGCGACGAGCTGGAGGCGGCCTTCGCCGCCGCGGACCTGACCGACCGCCTCGACCAGGACTGGGCGCAGCGCGCCTGAGCCCGGACCGCAACTCAGGAACGCCGGGGCTCCCCACACGCAGAGCCCCGGCACTGGGAACAACCCTTCGATACGTCCCCTGGGCCGTGCCAGAACGACAGAGAGGGACCCGAGCGCATGTCCCCCGGAACCAACTCCGGCCTCGTGCACCGCTTTTACCAGGCCCTTCAGCAGGGCGACTACGACACGCTCACCGGGATGCTTGACCCGGACTTCGTCTTCTACCCCTAGATCGACAGTCCCCGGCCCGGTGTCGCAGGGTTCATCGACGCGGAGAAGAAGCACGTCGACGCCTGTTCCGACACCGACCGACGGTCCTCGACACCGTCGCCGAGGCCGACAAGGTCGGCGCCTGCGTCGTGATCGAACGAGACCAGGGCGGCGACGACTACGACACCCCCCACGCGGAGAGACTGCGCGACGCCTGTGAACCCCGCCACGGCTCGTTGGACCGGCCCGGGTTCCGCGCCCCCGCCGGGCTATGCCGGAATCAGACCGGGCGGGGGCCGGCACCGGCGACCTTGAACACCGGCCAGCCGATCTCCGTACGCCACTCCTCGGCGACCGGGGTGTCGCGCGGGCCCACGAGGTAGGTTTCGCGCACCGGCCCGGCCACGGCGAGCGCGTGGCCGGCGACCCACCTGCCCAACTCGCCGTAGGTGACGTCGATGGTGTCGTGGGGCCCCGGGTGCACGGTGACCGCCAGCTCGGCCGGCGGCAACTCGGTGCCGTGGACGCGCCCCAGGTCCCGCACGGGCGCGGCGACCGGGAGGTACACGAGTACGTCCCCGCGGCCCTCGCTGAACAGCGCGTTGTCGTAGAGGCCGCCCGCGGGGCCCGTCGGCGCGTCGATGACGGCGTCCAGCTCGGCCATCGCCCCCGCGTACCAGGACAGCACCTCCTCGTGGGTGACCGTGCCCCGCACCGCGGCCACGTGCCACCCGGGCGCGTGGCGCAGCTCGACGGCGACACCGGCCGGTTCGGGGCGCAGCAGCCGTCGCAGCGACGCGACGGCCGCCTGCGTCCGCGACAGCTGGTCCTGGAGCCGCTGGAGGTGTTCGCCCACCAGGTGCGCACGCACGGTCGGGTCCTGGGTGAGCAGGATCCTCCGGACGTCGGCGAGCGGAACGTCGAGCTCCCGCAGCCGGGAGATGACCTGGGCGGTGGGGATCTGGCCGGGGTCGTAGTACCGGTAGCCGCTCGACGGGTCCACGTGCGCGGGCTCCAGCAGCCCGGCCTCGTGGTAGCGGCGCAGCGTACGGATGCTCAGGTGGGTCAGCCGGGAGAACTCGCCGATCGTCAGCACGCCCCTACTCTGCACCCTCCCGCAGGGGGAGAGTGCAGCGCTTGACCCGGCTGCCGCGGGAGGCGGCACGCTCGGGCACATGACCAGTGCATCTTTCTCTACCGATCTCGCGGGGCGTCTCGCCGTCGTCACCGGCGCCGGACGGGGCACCGGCGCCGCGATCACGGCCCGCCTGCGCGCGGCCGGCGCCACCGTGCTTCCGACGGCCCGCACGGCGCCCGCGACCGCGGCGACCGATCCGCTCTTCGTCACGGCCGACATGACCACCCCGGACGGCGTCGGCACCGTGGTGTCGGCGGTGCGCGACCGGCTCGGCACGCCGGACGTCATCGTGCACACGCTCGGCGGCTCGCACGCGCCGGCCGGCGGCTTCGCCGCCCTCACCGACGCCCACTGGCAGGACGAGCTCGCCCTCAACCTGCTGGCGGCCGTACGCCTCGACCGCGCACTGCTCCCGGCGATGCGGGACGCGGGCCGGGGCGCCGTCGTCCACGTCTCCTCCATCCAGCGCCGGCTGCCGCTGCCCGACGCCACACTCGGCTACGCCGCCGCCAAGGCCCCACTGACCACGTACAGCAAGGGCCTCGCCCGGGAACTGGCCCCGCACGGAGTACGGGTCAACGTCGTCTCCCCGGGCGCGATCGCGACGGAGGGCACCACGGCCCTCGTCGCCCGGATCGCCGACGCACAGGGCATCGACCGGGCCGCGGCCTGGGACCAGGTGCTGGCCTCGCTCGGTGGCATCCCCCTCGGCCGCCCGGCACGCCCCGAGGAGGTGGCCGAGCTGGTCGCCTTCCTCGTCTCCGACCGCGCCGCCGCCATCACGGGTGCCGAGCACACCATCGACGGCGGCACCGTCCCCACCCTCTGACCGCATCCCGCACGCAGGAGAGCACCCGCATGACCCCGAACGGCCTGCCCGTCCGCATCCGGACGTACCTCGACGCCCACACCCGCCACGGCGTGCCCACGGCGGCCGGCTGCTTCGGCCCCGCCCCGGTGGTCGTGGACGACGGCCGCACCCACCGCGGCCGCGACGCGGTCCTG
Organism: Streptomyces sp. A0642; assembly: GCF_004795105.1. Lineage (GTDB taxonomy): Bacteria > Actinomycetota > Actinomycetes > Streptomycetales > Streptomycetaceae > Streptomyces. The sequence goes on from NZ_SSBL01000006.1 coordinate 238,842, forward strand.
GCCTGGCTCGACAAGACATCCACCGAGTACACCTACACGAGCACCACCCTCACCGCCGTCCGGCACGACGACCGGCGCTGGACGCTGACCCGACGCCTCGAAGGCGACTTCCCCGGCGGCACTGTGGACCTCGCCCACGCCTTCACGCTCGACGACGGCGGCCGCATCACCGAACTCACCATCACCGCGTGCATGTGAACACCCCGCGGGGGTAGTCGGGCGTGGTCGTCCGACCGGGTGACTTCCGTACAGGGGGGTATTCCTTGAACGCATCAACACACCGTTTACGGACCAGACTCGGCGTGGTCTGCCTCGCCGCCGTCACGCTCCTGACCGTCGCGGGTTCACCTCGCGCGGCCACGGTCGTGCCGGGCCGGGCCGCCACCGCGGCGGAGCTGACCGACGCCACGCTCGGCTACCGCGCCGACAGCCGTGCGGACGGCTTCGTCGCCGGGGCGACGGCGGCGCCGCCCTACCGCGCGTTGTGGTCACGGGACTTCGGGAGGGCCGTCTCGGCACCGGTCGCGGTCGGCGACCGGGTGTACGCCGTCGTCAACGCCGACGACGGCACCGAGGGCGGGCCGCGCATGATGCTCGTCGGTCTCGACGCCGCCACCGGCAAGGACCTGTGGCCGGCGGTCTCCCTCGAACAGAACGAGCCGCAGGCTGGGGTCTCCTACGGGGGCGGCCTGCTCTACACCCAGACGGCGCGCGGCACGATCGCCGCGTGGGACCCGGCCACCGGACGGCGGAAGTGGTCGCTGACGCTGGACTCGGCGTCCATGCAGTACCCGCCCGTCTGGTACGACGGTCTGCTCTACCTCCAGGACGGCCGCGGCACCGCCCTCGCGCTGCGCGCCGACACGGGGGCCCGGGTGTGGACGGCGCCGCTCGCCGAGTACTCCTGGGCGCCGACCGTCGTGGATGCCACCGGGGTGTGGATCGGCTTCGACGGCATCGCCTGGCACCACCTCGCCCTCAAGACGGGTGCAACACTGCACCACTTCGAGGTGCCCGACCGCTCGGGCGCCTACGGCAATCCGGTCGCCCTCGGCGCCGGCGCCGCCTGGATGCGCAGCAGCTCCGGCGACGACGACGGGACGGTCACCGCGTACGACCAGAAGACCGGTGCGGCCGTACGGACGCTGCCCGCCGACGCGACCCCGGCGTTCGGGCCGGGCCGCGTGTACCTCGCCCACCACGGGGAGGTGCGGGCCCTGCGCACGAGCACCTACCAGGCGGCTTGGACCTACACCAGCAAGGTGCGGGCGGCCACCGTGCGGCTGGTCGCGGGCGGCTACGTGTACGTGGAGGACGGCGACGGACGCCTCGTCGTGCTCGACGAGCGGACCGGATCCGTACGGTGGACGTACCGGCGCTACCCCGAGCCGCCGCCCATGTCGCCCAACCCCGCCGAGGACGACTGGCGCGGCTTCGTCGTGCCCGGCATCGCGACGTCCGGCTCCCGCCTTTTCGTCCCGGCGGCCGACGGCGCACTGGTCGCCTTCGGTAAGGCGTAGACCGGACCCGGGGCCCGGCACCGTGCTCACACGCACCGTGCCGGGCCGCGCCCTTAGGACCACGTGACGACCGGGAGGCCGGTCACCACGTGACAACCGGGAGACCGGGGAGCCCGATCGCGGGCCAGGCGGAACGGCGTCATCCTCCCGACGTCGTCGCCCCGACCGGGTCGTACGGCTCAGGCATCGTCGCGCAACCGGGCCGCCAGCGAGGCCAGCGGCTCGGCCTCCTCGGTGTGGCCGAGGGCGTTCAGCCGGGAGAGAGCTGATTCCAGACGGCTGAGGGCCGGCGCGGTGCGCTCCAGGTAGATGCCCTCCACCGCACTCGCGAGACGCATGCACTCGGCCCACTCAGCGGCGCGGTCCCGGTTGGCATCCGGCTCGCCGAGGTCACCCAGGGTCTTCTCCAGGGCGGACAGGGAGGCCTCGTACTCACCGGCGTAGGCATGGACCCGCCCGTGCTCGTAGCCCAGGGCCGTGTCGAGGGAACGGCCTCCCGCCTCGAAGGCGGCGGCACGGGCCTCGTCGGCGATCCGGCCGGCCTCGGCGAGGTGGGCGAGGGCGTCGGCAAGACCGTCGGCGCCCTCCCGCTCGGCCTGGAGACGGGCGAGTTCGCGCAGGGCGTTGCTGAGCTGCTCGTAGCGCGGGGCGAGGGCGTGGGCGGCGATCGCTTGGGCCATCACCTCACGGGCCCTGCCGAATTCGCCCGACTCGCCGAGGAGTACGGCCGTCTCGGCGGCGATCATGGCGTGGCTGCCCGGGTCGTCCCCCCAGCCCGCCGACTCGGCGGCCAGCGCGACGAACTCCGCCGTGGCGGCCTTCAGATCCGCCCCCGCGTGCAGCGCCCGGGCGCGGGTCAGGCGCAGCTGCGCGACGAGCCGGTCGTCCAGCTCTCCGGCGGCGACGCCGGGATCCGCCAGGAGGGAGTCGAGCAGGGCGATGCAGTCCTCGATGCGGCCCAGGTCGAGGCTGAGCTGCGCCGCGTTGCTGTAGCTGCAGAACGCCTCGGTCCGGCTGCCGCGGCGAAGATCCAGCTCCGCCGAGCGCGTCAGATGCCGCAGGGCCTCGTCGGGGCGGCCCAGGTGCATGCAGGCTTCGGCCAGATCACCGTGCAGCCGGCCGCTGTCGGCGGCCACGGTCACCCACTCGCCGGCCAGTCGCACCCCTTCGGCCAGATCCGCGTACGCCGCCTGCGCGTCCTGGCGGCCGAGGTTGATGCGGCCACGCAGTCCCAGCGCGCGGGGCAGATGCCAGGCGGGGCCGTGCTCCTTCAGCCGGAGAAGGAGGGCGTCGAGCTCGGTCACCGCCGTCGCCAGGTCACCGGAGACGCCGTGCGTGCCGGCCCGGAGCAGCGCGGCACCGGACACCTGCCCGCCGAGGCCGTGCCGGTCGGCGAACGCGTGCAGCAGTTCCACCTCGGCGAACGCCGCCGCCCGGTGCTCCTCGCTCACCGACGTCTGCAGGCGCAGGCCGAGCACGGTCGCGCGCAGCCGCAGCAGACGGGCCTCCACGTGGGGGGCCAGTCCGGGCGTTCCCTCGTGCAGCCGGACCATTGCCGCGTGCGCGGCTGTCAGCGCGGCGGCCTTGGTCTCGGCCCCGTCGTCGCCGTCCCCGGGGATCTGGGCGACGGCGAGTGCCGCGTAGGCATGGGAGAGCACCGCCTCACCCGTTACTCCGGCGTCCTCGTAGAGCCCTGCGGCCTCCTCGTGCAGGTCGGCGGCCTCGGCGAAGTCGTCCCTCTCCCCGGCCCGGCCCGCCTCATCGGCCAGCAGGTCCGCGCGCAGTCGTACGAAAGGGCCCACGGCCGGGTCGTCGGGGTGGGTGTAGCCGCGGGCGGCGACGAGCTTGCGCAGCCGGGCCCAGCAGAGCTGCGCGTCGGGGTGCCCCTGCTCGTGCAGGTCCCTGGCCCGCAGGATGAGCGCGGGCAGTTCCTCGGGGAGGTCGGCGCTCTTGCGGGCGGTGGACGCCGCGACCGGGGCGGCGGCGGCCGGGTCCACCTCGTCCAGGGTGCGGGTGCGCAGGGTCAGTTCGAGGGAGTCCAGCAGCGGCGTACGGTCGAGGCGGGCCCGGCGGCGGTCGGTGAGGGCCGTGGTTCCGTTGCGGGCGTCGAAGCGGGCGGCGAGGTCGTCGGCGCGTCCGCGCACTTCGGCACCCAGGCCGGTGACCGTCCAGCTGCGGCCCGCGTATCCGGCAGCGGGCAGCTCGCCGTGGCCGAGGGACTCGACGCGCCGCAGGAGAACGTCCACTCCGGTGAGGAAGTCGAACAGGTCCAGCGGCGAGTCCACCTCGTCGAACAGGTTCCGGTTCTCGGCCAGCAGTTCCAGGCCGCGTGCCTCGTTTCCGGTGAGCGCGCAGAACTCCAGGTGCCGGCCGACCTCCCCGGCCATGGAGGCGTTGCGGCGGCATCCCCGGTAGCCCGCGAGGTGCACTGCGCGGGCCCGGTCGGTGTCGCCGGTGCGCAGCAGGGGCAGCAGCGCGTGCGAGAAGGAGCGGGCGGGCTCCTCCTGGCAGGACTCCTGCCCGGCCAGGACGGGTTCCCAGGCGCGCAGCGCGCGCTCGTCGTCGCCTGCCGCCAGGTGATGGAGGGCGCGCTCGCAGATCTCGCAGGCCTCGCAGTCGCTGTACGCGGTACGGGTGCGGCCCGCCCACAGCTCGTACGCGACGGCGGTGTCCTCACCGCGGTGCGAGGCGAGTTGGTACACCTGCCCGTAATACGGCTGGAGGCCGAGACCGGCCTTCTCGTACCGGTCCTTCATCTCCTTGAGCCACTGGCCCAGGCTGGCCAGCGGTATCTCGGGCAGTGCGCGCAGAGCGTTGGCGACCCACTTGAAACGCCAGAACAGCGTGTGCCGCAGGCGCTCGTCGAAGACGTCGGGCTGCTCGTCGAAGAGGGTGAGCAGCCGGGCGAAGACGACGGGCGACTTGCGCGGCTCGGAGCCGTAGGCGTACGCCTCCTGGAGTTCGAGGAGGGTACGGACCAGAGCGAGGGGATCCTCGAACCGCTCGGCTACGTCGACGAGTTCCTCGGCGGTGACGGTGCGCGTGCGGCCGTAGGGACGCCGCTGGTTCTCGTGAAGTGCCTGGTACAGCTCGTCGGTGTTCTGGGGTGCGGTCGGCATCGTCAGCTGTCCTTGCGGAGGGCGTGGGCGAGGAGGTCGAGGAAGGAGCGGTTGATCAGGCTCGACTCGGCGGGCCTGAGCGGACGCCGGGACAACAGCGCGGCCTGCCCGTAGAGGGCTTCGGCACTGGTGCGGGCCAGTTCGGGTTCGTCGATGGCGAGCGCGGTGCGGACGAGCGGGTTCAGCTGGTTGAGGATCAGCTGGGCGCGCGGGGCCTCCTGGCGCAGCGCGCCGAGGATGTCGCCCCACAGCCCGCCCTCCTGCTCACGGGCGAGCTGAGAGCGGGTGCGTTCGTGCCGGGCCTCGCGGCTGTCGATGAGGAGGGCGGGGGCGGAGGCGGGCTGGAAGGTGCGCAGCGCGACGTCGCAGTCGAAGACGGCGAGGGCGTCACGGGCCCGGGCGAGGTAAGAGGCAGCGGCCAGTTCCGTCTCGCGCTCGACGGGGTCGAGGTGTGCGGTGAGGGTCACCGGGTCGAGGTCGGCGACGCTGGTCTCGGGCCTGATCTCGGGGAGCCGGTGAACCAGTTCACGGTCATAGGTGTAGCCGCCGTTGACGACACCGAGTCCGGCGGCGGAAGCGATCGCCGCGACCTGCCGGAACTCCTCCACGCTCGACGTGACGAGGACGGTGCGGTGGGTGCGCGCGAACTCGTCGAGGCTGGTGGAACCGTCCGTGGTCTCGAACGGCAGCCAGGGCAGCAGCATCCGCAGGATCTCGTCGTCGTGCACCGCGAGCGACTTCACGGCCAGGTGGTGGGCCTGGAGGAAGCGGGCGAGCAGGTCGGGATCGCTGGCGGCCGCCCGGGCGATCCACGCCCGGAGCCGCTCGGCCAGGGCGTCGCGGACGGCCGCGAGGGTGTCGTCCTCGTACAGGGCCTCCCGGGAGGCGGTCGGGCGCAGACTCTCGGCGTCGACCACGCAGCGGACGAAGAACGCCCACTCGGGCAGAATCTCCTCGGCCTGCTCGGACAGCAGCATGCCCTTGACGTGCACTCGGTGGCCATGGCGACGCCCGGTCGGCACCGTCTCGGGCAGCACGCACGCGATGCCCTTGAGCCCCACGGCCGGCAGGTCCAGATCGATGGTGTCCAGCGGCTTGAAGCCGAAGACCGTCTCGCCGTAGGCGGCCAGCGCCCGGGAACGGGCGCCCGGCGTGGGGTACGCGCCCTGCCAGGGCGCGGGCTCGGGATTGACCCGGGCGCCCGGGCCGCCGGAGCCGTCGTCGAAGGTCACCGGGTGACGGAGCAGCGAGCCGAAGTGCCGGGCCAGCGCGTGCACCTGCCCCGGACGGGTCCACTCGCCCGCGTCGGCGCGCGGTGTCAGCGTGACGGTGGTTCCGGGGCGCGGGCGGGCGGAGACCGGCAGAGTGCGGACGCTGTAACTGCCGTCGCCGCGCCCGCGCCACTCCACCACGGGTGCGTCGGAGGTGCGGGCGGAGCGGCTGACGACCAGGATCTCGTCCGCGACCAGGAAGCAGGACAGCAGGCCGATCCCGAACTGGCCGATGAAGTCGGCGCGTTGCTCCGCGATCTGGTCGGCGCGCTTGCTGCTCCGGCCGATCGTGGCAAGGAAGGTGTGCACGTCTGCCTCGGTGAGACCGACGCCGTCGTCCTCGACGCGTACGACCGCACCGTCGGCGTACAGACGGATGCCGGGGGCGGCGGGGACGCCCGGTTCCAGCCCCTGCCGGGCGGTCAGGGCGTCCACCGCGTTCTGCAGCAGTTCGCGGAGGTAGACGCGCGGGCTGGAGTAGAGGTGGTGCGAGAGGAGATCGACGAGGCCGCGCAGGTCCACCTGAAAGGTGCGGTCGGCGTCGGCCGGGTTCGAGGCGGTGTCGGGCAGAGTCATCGGGCAGTCCGGTGTGGGAGAGGCGGCTGTTACAGGAAGGCGGAGCGGGCCCGGGACCGGGCCGCAAGCCGGGATGCGGACCCTGTCCGGCGCTCAGGCTCGGCGGTGCTGGCGGGCGAACTGCTTCTCGGGTTCCGCGAAATAGGTCCAGGGCCACTCGGTGTAGGCACCGTCGAGCGTCTGGAAGACGCGCGCGGCCGTGTGGCGTTCACCCGCGAGCGTCAGCGCCATCGCGAACACGTTGAAGTCGTGCTGCCACCCTGGGCGCCGCGCGTAGGCGGGGTGGAGGATGCTGTGGTCGGCCGCGTTGCGCAACTCGGCCTGGATCGCGGCAGTGCGCAGACAGGTCGCCTCGTCCGACTCGACCCAGTCCTCGATGTGCGCCATGGCGATCACGCAGCCGATCCGGTCACCGCGCGGAGCACGGGCGAACGCTTCGCGGGCGAACGCCATGGCTTCGCCCGGTTCACCGCCCCAGCGAGGCTGCAACTGCGAAACCCATTCGATGTGGGTCTCCAGGTCCAGCGGGGCGCGGCGCAGAGCGGCCTCGAGCCGGGTCTCGTTGACCGTTTTGCCCAACGACATGCCGCGGCCCGAGGTGAGCAGCCGGCGCCACGGTGTGACCCAGTCCGGTCGCAGCTCGGCCGCCTGGAACAGTTGCTCCTCGGCGATGTCGAGGCGCTCGTGAAAGACCCGCCACTGCTCCTGAGTGACGTTGACGGCCCGCGCACTGGTGCGCGCTTCCCAGCCCCAGCTGATGTGGCGCGTCCCGGATATCAGCAGAGCCGTCGCCCGGTGCTCCTCGTCCTGCTCCACGGCCCGGCCGATCCACTCCTGCACACCGTCCAGGTCGGCCAGCTCGCCCAGCACTTGGTGGTCGGTGCCGAGGTCGAAGGGCCCCAGCGCCGCCTTGACCGCCTCCCAGTCCCCAGCACCGGCTGCCTCGACCAGCGCGAGCACCCGGGCGTCCCCGAGCGCGCGCAGCGTGTACATGCCGTTCCGCTGTCTGCGCGGCACGGGAAGGGCGTGCGGATCCACCGCCGGTCTCTCGCCGCCCCTGCCGAAAAGCTTGCCGAACATGCCGCGCCCTCCCCTGGTCCCGCGTGATCGTCCGGTGCAGCATAAGGGGCCACCCCGCCCTCACTTCCACAGGGTATTCACGGTTGCTTCATGAATCCGGTGCGGGTCGCGCCGCCCGCAAGTGCCCGGCGATTCCGGGGGAGGGAGGGCTGGAGGAACGGGGTCCCGGACGGTTCGGAGGGGCCCGTCGGTGAGGGCCCGGTCGGCATAGCGCGCGCTGCCCGGCCTGCCGGGGGTGCGGAATGCTGGCCTCGATCCGGTCGACGTGGGCACGTATGGCTCGAAGGCCTTTTGGGCTACCGAGTGAACCGGTGTCTGCCTCCGTCCGTCGGGATCTCGGCTGCAACCCCGCACGACAACCAGCCCTGATCCCTCTGGTGCAAGGGATGCTGCCGATCCGATCCCATCGCGGTCCGCGGTGCCGCACACCCTGAAAGCTCCCCGCCGAGAAGGCTTACGACGCGGCCACCTGATCGCCGCCCTCGCGACCGGCTTCGACGGTGCGGTGGCACTGTCCCGCAAGGACGTCGCCGCGGTCCTGCCCGGAGTCGCCCTCGCGATCTCCCTCGTACCTCCGCTCGTCGTCACGGGCGTCTGCACGGGCCAAACCGCATGGTGGCTCGCGCTGGGTGCCCTGGTGCTCTTCCTGTCGCACCTCTCCGCCCTGGTCTTCGCGGGCATGGTGGTCTTCGCCGCCCTCGGGCACACCCTCGACGCCCGGGATCGACGCCGGCGCGCGCCTCGCCCCGCGTACGTCATGCTCGGCCTGCTGTTCCCCGCGGTACTGCTTCCGCTGGCCGCCAACACGGTCACCACCGTGCTGCTACCTGGGCCTCGCGGACGCGAAGCAGCGCGCAACGGCGGCTGTCACGCACCCCGGGAGCAGCCGTCACCAGCGTCGACGCACAGGCCAGACTCTGTACGTCCATGTACGCAGCCCCGGGGATCTCCGGCCGATCGAGGACCTTCTCCACGACCTCGAAGGGGAGATCCCGGACGGCGTCCCCCTCGTGGTCGACACCACCCGAGGCCAGCAGATCACCGCCGGGAAGGTCGGGGAATAGCGTCTCTCTACGGCGAGGTGTCCCCGTCCTGGGCCGTGCCTGAGGTCCCGACGACAAGAAAGAGCCTGGCCGTTGCGGCCTCACAGAAGAGAGTGACGGTGAGCAGTCCCGTCTGCTGGGCGAGGGTGGAGTCGAGGCAGCCGAGGAGACTGAGGCTCGGGAGGACGGCCACGCGCTCGGAGAGGCCGCCCGCTTTGGGAGGCGGGGCGGGGGAGTGGGCCGAGGGGCGGCGAGCAGTCGACCGTGACTGATCCTGTGCACAGGACCAGGTGGGTGTCGCCTCGGCCCAAGCGGAGCGACGAGAGCCGCTACCCAGGGGGCGTGGTGGCCGGCTGCGAATATGCGGGCGATCATGCGCGCGCCGATTTCAGGGGCGGCGTCTGGGGTCGAGGCCCGCGGCCCTGGCAACCCTCGGGCCGGTCGGCCCATGAGTGGGGATACAGAGACTGAAGTGCGTGAGCACGGTGCGGTCTTGACTGACTGGACCCCGGGGCTGGGCTCGGTGCGCGCCTCTTGCAGGACAGAGTGAGGCCGCCTCGGCAGTCGACCCCTTTGCCGGCCTTCGCCCGCGGATGGGAGTGCAGGGTGAAGGGTGGGTGAAGATCTGCGGAGGCGCAGGGCCAGTGGGGCATTCGGCTCGTTTTGCTGGACTGGAAGGGCGTCGGCGTTGGATGGCCGGGGTGCGCCAGGTTCCGCCCCTTCGTACCGGGCGAGCCGCAGGCACCGGAACGCGAGCCCTTTAGGGCACACCGCACAAGCGATTCGCCCTCCACGTCACGCGCTTGCGCGCTGCAGCTGGACACGGGGACCAATGAATAGCCGAGCAACACCTGCGCTGCCGAGCAGACCGGAACATCTGATTGGACGGGTGGAGGAACAGCGCGTCCTTCTGCGGATGCTGCTGCGCAGCCGAGTGACGACGATTACGGGCCACGCGGGCATCGGCAAGAGCACGCTCGCCGCGCACACGATGGCGCGGCTCGCCCGGTCAGGGCAGGGGCGGCTGATCGTCGCGCAGTGGTGGCAGCCCGGCCGTACCGACGGTGTCCGGGAGGGGCTGTGCGAGGCGGTCGGTCTGCCGGCGGACGCTCCGGTGGCGGAACTCTGCGCGGCGCTGGGGCGTGAGCGCACACTGCTGCTTGTCGACGATGTGGATCCGTGCCGCCGGGCTGTGGCTCGGCTGTTGCAGCAGCTGCTGATGTCGCAGCCGCAAGTGCGGGTGCTCGCCACCTCTCGCGCGCCGCTCGGCTTGGGAGAGGAAAGGATTCTTCGGCTGGGGCCGCTGGGCTCCGCGGAAGGGCCTCTCCTGTACCGGTCCCGAGTGCCAGGCAACTGGCACGCCGAGGACGAGGCCGGCCTGGCGAGCTTGTGCGCCACGCTGGACAACAACCCCCTGGCGATCGTCCTCGCCACGGAACCGGATCTGGCCGGCCTGCCGAAACGTCACACCTCGATGTACCGCGCGGAAGGCGCCGGCGCCCGACTGCTGGAGGAGGACGAGAGGACCGTATGGGCCCGGCTCGCTGTCCTGCCCGCGTCCTTCGACATGGCTACGGCACATGCGGTGGCCGCCTATACAAGCAGTACGACGAAACTCAACGTGGATGCCGCAGTCGTCCGGCTGCACCAGCATTCCGTACTGGTCTCCGGTGAGGATCCTGGCGCCGTGCGGCCACCGCGTTTCCGTCTCACCCCTTCCGCGCGCGTGTGGGGTCTTCGTCATCTCCATGAACGCGGAGAACACGGCGAGGCCTTGCGCCGGATGAAACTGCAAGCTCAGATCATCGCCGCGGAAGCCCGGAAGCTGTGGCACCAAGGCCATCAGCGCCAGGCTCTGGACAAGGTGGAGGAGAACTGGCCGCTACTGGAGGCAGAAGCTACGAGCCTGACGACGGACCGCGAAGCGCAGCTCGGAATCTGCGTCGATCTATGGTTCTGGTGGGCCACCCGCGGTCAGGCCGCCACCGGCCTGAGCCTGCTCCGCCAGCACCTGCCCCACGTCGAACCCGCATCTCTGGCGCGCTGCGAGGCATTGACGCTCGCCGCTCATCTCGCACTGGCCTGCGGCAGCGAAATGTCCCACTCACTCTTGTCCGAGTCCTGGGACGCGGCCGTCGCCGAGGGCGCGCTTTCGCTCTTCAGTGCCGCACTCACTGTGCAGGCGTATCACGCGGCCGCCCAGAAGGACTGGGATCAGGCGCACCAACTGCTGCGGACTGCCGATGTGCTGACCGGCAACTCGGGTGCCGACTGGACGGCCGGCCCGTCGATCGGGCAAGGCTGGTCCTACCTTGCCGCCGAACTGGCCCTCAGCGGGCAACTCGCGCCGGCTGCCTACGCCGCTGAGCGGGCCGAGTGCACCACCGACACCAATCGGGACGCGTGGGCCCACACCCACCTGCTCTATGCACAGGCCATCAGGCACCATCGCCACGGACGGGCCGCGGCCGCATGGCGCGCATGCCACGTGGCACTTGAAGCCGTCCGGCACCACCACTTCACCGACCTGCACGGCGCATTGCACACCCTGGCCGAATCCCTGGAACAGACAATGCCGCGTTTGAAGGGACTGCTCCCGAGCCCGCACTACCCGAGGGACCTGGAACACCCCGCACCGTGACTCTGAGCTGCCTGGGTTTGCGGGATCTCGCGGGGCCTCTGCAACTCTGCTCCCGACATGTGGAGTTGTGGGTCTGGCAGCGCTCGGCGGAGGTGAGCAAGCCGGTCCGGCTTTCGTGGTCGGCCTCGGCCTGGCGGATCCTCACCCGCATGGCTTCCTCATGGATTCCGAGATCCCGAGCCGCGCGGGCGCGCGGACGGCCCGAATGCCCTACCTCACGGACCGCTCGCTCCCAGAGCTCGCCTGATCCTTCCTGGGTGCGGACAACGGACGTGTGCTGCCCATCTGCCCGACCTGCCCGGGCCCGGCGTGGGGGCCGCTACGTCGGGCTCTCAGCGAGTTTCTCGCCATCCTTGACGATGACGATGACGATGACGATGACGATGACGATGACGCTCGCGCTCGCGATCGGGTGGCTTCGCGGGGGAGTGGGGCGGGGCCGGGCGGCCCGAAGGGCTGCTCGTCCGGACCACCCCCTCGCCGCCCGTGCGTGACGCTGTATCGGCGCCGGTCAGAAGGGCTTGGTCGGCAGGTACTTGCCGTCCAGGGTGATGACGGCGCGCTCGCCGCCCTCGGGGTCGGCGACCTTCTTCACGTCGAGCCTGAAGTTGATGGCGGAGATGATTCCGTCGCCGAACTGCTCGTGGACCAGGGCCTTGAGGGTCGTGCCGTACACCTGGAGCATCTCGTAGAAGCGGTACATGGTCGGGTCGGACGGGATTCGGCCGGGCATCGAACCGCGGAGCGGGATGGTCTGCAGCAGCATGGCGGCGCCGTCGTCCAGGCCCAGCAGATCGGCCACGGCCTTCGCGGACTTCTCCGGCAGCGGGTGCTGGCCGAGGACTGCGGCGGTGGTGAAGGCCACCGACAGGCCTGAGGCGTCAGCGATCTGCTGCCAGGAGAGGTTCATGACGGTCTTGGCCTTCACGGCCTCAGCGGCCAGGGCCTCACGGGCGGTCGAGTCGAACTGTGCGTGCATCATGATCAGTACGTTCTTTTCTCAGCTGGGCCACTTCACGAGCAGGGGGCTGCGGAGTGGCGGGTGGGGGATGGGTGTTACTCGGTCGGAAGGCGGGAGCCGGAGGTGTCAGGCCGCGATCGGGGCGGTCAGGTCCTGGACGCGGCCGGTGAGGATGTCGAAGACCCAGCCGTGCAGGGCGACCTTCCCCTGCGCCACGGCCCTGGCGACCGAGGGGTGGGTTGCCAGGTTCGCCAGCTGGGCCAGCACGTTCTGCCGTACCAGGGCTGGAACGTCACGGTCGGTGGAGGTACGGGCCACCGAGGCGTCCGCATGCCGCAGCCAGGTGGCGATCGCCGGTGAGCCGCTGAGGTCGTGACCCTCCACGAGTGCGGTCATCGCGCCGCACGCGGAGTGACCGCAGACGACGATGTCCTCGACACCCAGCGCGGTGACGGCGTACTCGATGCTCGCCGCGATCCCGTCGCTCCCGGGAGTGTAGGCGGGCACCAGGTTGCCGGCGGTGCGGATGACGAACAGGTCGCCCGGCTCCGTGCAGGTGATCAGCTCGGGGACCACCCGTGCGTCCGAGCAGCTGATGAAGAGCGTGTGGGGTGTGTGATGCGTGGCCAGGCGGGCGAAAAGCTCCGCCTTGGCGGGGAAGACGTCCCGCTGGAAGCGGGCGACGCCCTCGGTCAGATCCTGCATAGTCACTCCGTTCGAGTGGTGATCGGCCCCTGAGGGCTGACGGAATCCACCATGCATGGCCTTTGCCTATAGTGTCCAAGAGTCATTAGGCATAGGAGCTATCGACCGCATCTATAGTCAGCTCCATGGCTGTCCTCGAACTGCGTCACCTGCGGTATCTGCTCGCCGTGGCCGAACACGGCAACTTCACCCGCGCCGCCGAGGCGCTGCACATCTCCCAGCCCACCCTCTCCCAGCAGATCAAGCAGCTGGAGCGGACCCTGGGGGTGCAGCTGCTGGACCGCACCGGCCGCACGGTGCGACTCACCGACGCCGGCGCCGTCTACACCGACCACGCCCGACGCGCACTGCGTGACCTTGCCGCCGCCGAACGCGCCGTCCACGACGTCCAGGACCTCTCCCGCGGCCACCTGCGCCTCGGCGTCACTCCGTCGTTCACGGCCTACCTCATGGGCCCCCTCATCGCCGAGCTGCACACCCGCCACCCCGGCATCGATCTCACCCTGGTGGAGATGACCCAGGACCGCATCGAAGTGGCCCTGCTCGCCGACGGCCTCGATCTCGGCATCGCCTTCGCTGACGCCCACCTTCCGGGCATCACGGCCACCGCCTTGTTCACCGAGGCGCTCACTCTGGTCATCGGCACCCCCCGCCCCGGCGCCGTCCACACCGCCCCGCTCGCCGTAGGGAAGCTCGCCGACCGGCAACTTGCCCTGCTCAGTGATGACTTCGCCACGCGCCATCACATCGACGCCTACTTCACCCGCCACCGGATCACCCCGCGCATCACGGTCGAGGCCAACTCCATCCAAGCCCTCACCGAGATCGTCCGGCGCACCGCCCTCGCGACTGTCCTGCCCGACGCCGTCACCCACGACCATCCCCACCTCACGCCGGTCCCCCTCGATCCGCCCCTGCCCACCCGAACCGTCGCCCTCCTGCGACGCACGGACGCCTACGAAAGCGCCGCCGCCCTCGCCTTCTCCCGCCTCACCCACGACCTCGTCCGCACCCGCGGCTACACCCCCGCCCCGTAGCCCGCGGACCAGCCGATGAACCCACCCACCCGCGGATCGATCCTGCGCCCGGTGGTCGTGTACCCGGTGTGCGCTACGTGCGGGCACCAACAGCCTGAGCACTCCCGGGGCAGTACGACCCACTGCCTTCACTCCTACGGCCATGACACGTGGAACAACGACAGCTACGGAAACAGCCAGCAGAAGTACGGCGGTACGTGCGACTGTTCCGCTTTTCAGCACAAGGAGTCCACGCGGTGAAGCCCCGCTAGCGTCACCACGAGCGTGGCGGCCTCTCCGGCCCCTGGGCAGAACAGCGGTGTGCCATGATCGGCGAAGTGCCAGTCGTGTGCGGGGTGCCGCATGGAGGGTGAGGAGGGCGGGGGCGGGCCGGTGGCGGTGCCGTCCTCCGGGGGCGTATGACGCAATGGCGTGCGATGCATGAGGCCAGGGTGGCCGAACTCGCTTTCGTACTGCAGACGTTGGACTGTACGTGGGAGCTGCGGGCCACGGAGAGTGCGAGGCGGTCGACGCGGTTCGCTCGTCGGGCGCTGATGATCCGGCCGCGCTGGGACCTGCTCGACACCGGGTTCGAGAGGGTCGGCCACGACGCGACCCGCCGCGGAAGAGTGCGGGACGACGAACTGGTTGAACGCGTCCAACTCCGTCTGACCGACCGCGGGGGGCAGTGGACCGAGGTCCTGGACGCGTTCGCGGGGATGGCTGCCGCGCTGCGTACGTCGCTGGGCGAGCCGACGGACCGCAAGCCGGGCCCCGAGGCTGCGGTTCACTGGACCGGCGCCGACACCACCCTGATCCTCGGGCACTGGGGAGGCTCGGTGTACCTGGAGTTGGTGACGAACAAGCAGCTGTCCCTCGACGAGGAGCTCCGGCGCATGGACGAGGACGAGGAAGGGCCGCTGTGACGGAGTGGGACGCGTTCGAAGAAGGGCTCGCCGAGCAACTGTCCTCGCTGGGCGCCGGATCGGTCCTGATCGTCCGCGAGACCGGACGGACAGGGCGGTACGCGCAGTTTCTGCAGAGCGACGAAGGGCTGGGAGCCGAACTGGTCGGCGACCACCATCTCGACCCCGCGCTGCGCGCTGGAGAGACGGGCAGCCGGCTGATTGCCGAGGCGGGCTGGCAGCCGCCCCAGGACACCGTCTACGGTCACAACTGGGCGGTCGAGCTGCCCTGGCCCTCTCCTTCGGACGCCTACCGGGCCCTGGCGGCGATGACGGTGACCGGTCTGCGCGACGGCCTGCGGATCGCCGGGCCGCAGGCCCTCGTCTACGAAGCGTGGGACGGGCGCCGGGGCAATCGCCCCCTTGTCCTGCCCCTGTTGGGCCTCATGCCGGAAGACTGACGAGGGCGGCGAGCGGGGCATGTCCGTGGAGCGCACGAAAGCCCAGCGACTGGCACGGCTCGCCGCGCAGGTCGACTGGTCGAAGGTGATCGATCCCTACACCGGAGAACGGTTAGGGCCCGAGCTGTTGACAGGACTCTGGGCGGCCGACCGCCTCACGGCCGGCAGGACGTGCGAAATCCTGCACTACACGGCCAACGGCGACGGCAGTTCGGTAGGGATTCCGGCCGCCGAGATACTGCCGATTCTGGTCGGGGCGGCCCGGGACCCGGACGTGACCGTACGCTTCGACATCCTGCGGACGATCACCGACATCGCCGACACGGGCAATACCGCCCCGACCGCGAAGGTCGCCCCGATCCTCGAAGGCAGGTGGCGGCCCACCGTGGACCCGGCGTGGCCGCCCGCCTGGGAGCGAGCCGCCGACGGGCTGCTGCCGCTGCTCGACGACGACGATTCCCTCCTCCGGATCGCCGCAGTCGATGCACTCGCGCAGTCCGCCGCTCACGCGGACTCCCTGATCCCCCGTTTCCTGACGCTCTTCGTCAACGAGCCGGACCTCTGGCTGGCGGAGCGGCTCGTGCGGGGCGTCGGCGAACTCGCTCGCCACGCCACCCAGCGACGCGAAGAAGCGCTGGCGTGGCTGCGGCTGCGCCTGACAGTCGTCGAGACGGGAGCGGAGCCCGACCTCGAGGAGGACCCCGACGCCTGGTTCGCGTGGTTCGAAGAAATCCACCACGATGTCCGGCTCCCCGCCGCAGAGGCCCTAAGCCGCGCCCTGGCCCAGTGGCCTGAGTAGGACGAGGGCGGGCGCCGCCGCGTCGAGGGACGGCCGCAGGACGTATGCGAGGCGTTAGCCAAACATGAGCGGGGAGCGGGATGCTTCCACGTGTCAGCAGGTCAAGCGGGGTAGCGGCTCCCGCGTTCCGGGCCCCGACTGCACCTCCGTACTCGACCGCCATACACTCGGGGAATTCACCTGCGTACGACGTTCCACTTCCGCAAGCGCACCGCCACCATCGGCGCACTCACCGCCGCTTCCTTCGGTGGAGGGGCGGGAGAGGTCCTGGCAGAACTCCCGGCAGGTGATCGATGGGGTGCAGGGGCGGCGGGGGACCGGTCTGCTCCGTGGTGAGACCCGCTCGAGCATCAGGGCCCGTGGCAGACCGCCCACGAACGCTTTGCCTGCTGGAAAGCGGATGGCGTGTGGGCCAGGCCGTCCGAACACGCCCAGGTCCACGGTGACGCGGTGGGCGGCATCGGGTGGACCGTGTCGGCGGACTCCACCATCAATCGTGCCCACCAGCCCACCAGCCCACCAGCCCCCCGGCACCGGCGAAAAGGGGGAGCCCTGCGGGGATTACGCGATCAGGCGTCGGGTCCACCGGGCGAACAGACTTCGCCGCATGCGAGGTTCCGTCGTGAACGGTCCTTGCGGGACACCCAGCGCCTCGAGCCGTGACATGAGCCGAGCCTCTTGCTCTGACGTGACGGCGATCCACAGGGCTGTGCCGGTGTCGCCGGCGCTGAAGATCTCTCGACCCTGTCGCCATGCCTCGGCGTGAATCGTGTAGGGAGCCAAGGCCAGGAGCACGTCGAACTGCGTGTCGTCGCGGATATCGACGTCGATCCCCATGCCGGGATCACCTTTCGCAGGCCGGACGCCCTGGGCCACCTCGTTGGCGGCCATCGACAACACCTGCTCGTACGCGGGCGCCACTTCGCGTGGCCAGGCGATATCACTGTAGGCGTCGACCTGGGCAGACTCGATGCTCTCTCGCAGGACACGAAGCGCCTCACGATGAGCACGCACCACGTCTGCCGCCTCCAGGCCGTCCCGGAGGAACAACTATCTACGTGGTCCATCGGCTGCACTGGTCATGGGCTCAGCCTTTCACGCACCCATGTCGTCCGTGCGAAGGGCCGGCCCGTTCGCGCCGGGCTTGCCGTTGGCAAGCGCCTCGCCGACGGACTGCACTGGCCGCGCGGTGCAAGCGGAACCTCAACCTGGACCGTGCCACAGGGGCGCCGGCGAGCAGCGGCCACGGCGGATTGCTCCGCCAGTACGCGAGCGTGGGAGCGCGCCGGTCCCGGTGCGCAGCGGGCAGTACGTCGGCGACGGGGGAGCGCCGCAGCGTCTCGACGACGACTCAGACCCGGCTCGTGCCGGAGCAAGGACTTCGTGAACCCTCTGGCTCTCGCCGGGTCCGGTCACCCTTAGACGCATGCCAGAGCGCCGGGGCGCGGCAGTCGGTAGCCGCCGAGCCCCGCGCCGGTTACCGGCTGCCGCGGGTCACCCTGGCCGAGGCATCCACCGTGTCCACCACGAGCCAGTACTCCGAGAGGTAGTGGACCTGGTCACCCGCGTAACCGAGCACGTACTGGACGTTCCCGGCCCGGTCCGGCAGGACGTCCTCCAGGACGAACGTTCCGTCCTCGGAGACCGGGACCGGCGGCAGGTCGGCGGCATCCGGCCCGTTCAGCCGCAGGACCGTGATCCGCGGCGGCTCGGTAGGCGCCAGACCGTCCAGATCCAGCCGCCCGGTCACCCTGAACAACCCCCCGGCTACGGCGGGGCCATGGGTCACGCCCACGAACCGTGACGGTGCCAGAGCCTCCCGGGTCTGAATCGTGTGCAGCCAGAACTTCGTGCCCTCCTGATCGGAAGTCACGACGAACAGTTGTTGACCGTCCCCGGAGAATTCCATGCCCCGCGGGACGACGCGGTGGCCCGCGGCCTCGTCCTCGAAGCTGATGCGCAGCGGCTCACGCCCGACGGACGGGTCGGCGAAGGCCAGAGTCAGGTCGGCCGCGTCGCCCGAAGCCGCGCCGCCCTGGGCGAACCACTTGCCGTCGGGACTGAAGGCGACGGCCGTGGGCGCCACGCCCTGCGGCAGCGGGGCGTAGTGGTTCTCGAGAAAGCGGGCGTCCCGGCCGCCGAGCAGGACGGTCCCCCGGGCCCCGTCGGCCACCGCCAGGACGGAGCCGTCCGCGGAGAAGTCGGCGTCCCGGAAGTCCATCCCCTGACCCGTGCCGTCCTCGGCGAACCGGCGCTCGCCCAGGAACTCCAGCAGGTTCCCGTCCGCCCCGTCCGTCACCCGGTAGATCCCCAGGTCGGGGTCGTCGGTCGGGGACCAGCGCTCGGGAGCGGTCACCAGCAGCCCTCCGGGCCCTCCCTCGAGATGGACCGAGGCACTTGTGTACATGACCTCCCCGGCCGTCTCCCCCTCGCTCGTCGCGGCGACACCGACACTGCCTTGCGTGCCGGCGCAGTCCTCGGGCGACGCGGCCGGTCGGCTGGTGAAGAACAGCCGCCCGCCCGTCTGTGCCAGTTCCCGCCCGCAGCCGTCGGCCGGTGCCGTAATCGGGTCGAGTGGGTCCAGAAACCCGCTGGAGTGGGAGTAGCTTGCGATGCGGTCCGACTGCCCGGCATAGACCTTCGACCCGTCCGGCTCCACCGCGACACCGGACAGGGGAGCGGCCATGTGGGCGCTCGCGACGGCGGGCCCGGCGCCCCCGTAGAGCACGCCGACCAGCTCGCCGTCCCGCGACCCGTCCGGATAGACCCGGTCACCGGCGATCCACACACGCCGACTGGCGTCGTCCACCGCCATCTGGGTGAACGATGCGGCCGACAGCTCCACGCCCGGGCCCGATGGCACCACGGACGCCACGGCGGCCGCTGCCGGGGCCGCGGACGCGGTGCCCGGGGCCGCCGTCAGTGCCGACCCGGCCAGCGCACCCGCCACCAGCACGGTCATGAGCCTCCTGGCTCTTCCTAACGTGTTCCTCAACTCTGATCCCACCCCTGATGCCGGCGCGCCACCGCTGACAGGGCGGCGCTGGTGTAGATACGAAAGCGTCATCGGCACACTGAGACAAGCCGTTCACTCGCATCGCCGTGTCGCGGTGGCGGCCGGGGAACACACCACTTCGATCACCTCACCGGATGGCGGGGCACTTGCCACGGCTTCCGTATTCCTGGTGCTGTGACCGACAGGGCCCCCCCGTGATCGGAAGACGGCTCGGGGGACGAGCGCACGCGAAACGGCTGGTATTACTGGGGCATGCAGGAAGACACCGTACGCTCCGCGATCGACACGTTCATCTCCGCGTTCAACGCCACGGACGACACCTATGTAACTGCCCTGCTCTCGCAGGCCCTCACCTCAGACGTGGTCTTCTGGGGACCGTTGGGTCGCAGCGAAGGAATCGCGGCGGTCGAGCGGTTCGTGCTCGACATCCGGCGCCACCCGGCGGGGACCGGCACGATGGTGCGCTGCTCAGCGGTGGACATGCCTGACGAATGGGCCCGGTACCAGTGGGTCTTCACCATGCCTGAGGGAGGCCCCCGCCTGGCGGGAACGGACGTCGTCCATCTGCGACGGAGCCTCATCGACCAGATCATCGTCTTCGCGGGGGAGATCAAGGCGTCCGTCTCCTGAGTCCGAGGCGAGCAGCATCCAAGCGCGCAGCTAGCGCACCGAACTGGTGCTGCCCCGGCGCACGATCTGCTGCGGCCTCTGTCCCTCCGGTCGGTCAGTCTGCGTACACGGACAGGCTCAGCCCACTCGCCTCCAGCGACCGGATCGGACGTCACCGCACATCCAACCGTGGTGACCACCAGCCCGGCGAACCTTACCCTCAGACCACTAGCGACCGCATCGCTATCGAGTCCGAGGCTGCGGTTCTGTCAGGATCACGCCGCAGCCGATCAGACACGGATCATTTCGACGGGTAGTCGATTCACGTGCCCGTGACGAAGTTCGCCCGACGCGTGGCGTGTCGATGCAGATCCCGGGAGGGCGGCGAGGAGCGAGGCGATAGCCTCGGCCACCGACGCGGAACGGGCGGCGTTGCGGTCGGCGAGC
The DNA here is from genome assembly GCF_004795105.1 of Streptomyces sp. A0642. Classification (GTDB taxonomy): domain Bacteria; phylum Actinomycetota; class Actinomycetes; order Streptomycetales; family Streptomycetaceae; genus Streptomyces. Next base: position 259,011 of record NZ_SSBL01000006.1, read on the forward strand.
ACGCTGCGCCGCCGTTTCTGCAACGGCCCGGTCACCACTTCAGCGCCCCGCGAGGGGTAGCAGCCGCGATCGCTGGCCGTCGAACGAATCGGTTCCGGGACACGTATGACGACCCGTGGAAACGAGCCGTCCGATCGGCTTGAGGACGTGGGGCCGGCGCCCTCGGATGGTGCCGGTGCTTCGCTCTCGTCCACCCTGTGCCGAGCGGGGCACAGGTGCTTCCTCTCATCACCGTGGGTATGCGAGCTGACCTCCGCCGCTGAGCACTCACTGGCATGCCCACTCACACCGTGCTCACCAAGGGTGTTTATTGGCCCGCTTTCTGGTTACAGAAGGTAGTTACAGGCGGTCAGTACTCGACGGAAGGCAGGAAAATGGCCCTCGTGAATGTGCTCGTCCTCGTCGTCGTCCTCGTCCCCCTCGTTGTTCTGGCGCTGGCCCCCAGCGTGCCGGCGCGGCGCAATCCCTTCCCGGGTCGCCGGTCCGGCCGGGCTCAGCGCTCCTTCACCGCGGTGCGGCCGAGCGACTTGCCCCGTCAGCAGACGAGCCGTCATCACACCCGCTGACCCGGAGGCGCAATGCGAAACGCCCGGCCCCTTCGTTCCCACGGAGCGGGCCGGGCGTCTTCCCGCTGCCGGCGCCCGAACCGGGACCTGGACGGTAGCGGCCGGAAGAATTGATCCTGGGCACGATGAAGGTTCGGACACTTGCTCCGGACCTGTCGACGTCCTTCAGGTGTACCGACCCGCAGGTTGTTGATGTGGCAACCAGTGACTGGTATCCGAGTGGGGGGTGGCAGCGATGGTTGGTGAGGGAGGCGTCCAGGGCTGCGGTCCCTTCGGTGTCGCTGGTGCAGGGCCGCAGGGAGGCAATCAACGAGGCGGTACGCCAGGCGCTCGGCCGCCTTCGGGCCGAACTCGGACCCGTGTGGAAGATCCATCTCGAGTTCTACGCGCTTCACGAAGACCCGGACCTTGATCGCTACCTGACCGACCCGGCCGGATTCGTTCGCGCCTGACCTCGCCGGGCGCATTCGTCGCGATGGCGCCACCGGTGGCGTATGCCACCGATGGGCCCCGCTCGTTGGCGAGTTGGTGCCGGCCGCCGAGACCGCCCCAGCGAGTTGGCCCCGCCGGGCGGATCACAAGCCGACTGCTCCCCGATCACCAGAACGATCTTGTCTGCGCGCACCCCGACTGCAAGCCCATGCGCCTGACTCGATAACACCCACGAGCGGCGTTGCGCTCCCCTGCAGGTGAGCCGGAGTCGCGGCTGTCCCTGAGCGGGGTGGGTCGCGGAGGGCTGGAGGTGTGCGTACGCCGCGGCCGCTGTGGTCGGGTACGGCGCTTGTGCGGCACGGCGCGGTATTCGGATGCTGGTGGAGTAGGCCGGTCGCTTCCCTCGCCAGGATGCGCCGCCCGCGCTCCGGGGAGAGCCTGGAGGGGCACCGTCTTCCATCCCCTTGGAGAGTCATGATCGTCAAAATGCTGCACGACAAGGGCTTGAAGTCTGAGCACGCCTACGCCGCCGGGTTCGTGTCGATCGGGTTGTCGGTGGCCTCCTGGTTCGGGTCCATGAAGGTCGAGCCGCTCGGTGTGGCTCGCGCTGACCGGTGGGGGATCTTCGTCGGGGAGTGGGCTCCCACGTTCTTCGGGCTCGGGCTGGCCCTGGCCCACTACGAGCATGCCGAGCACGAGGAAACCCTGCACTCGATCTCGCACTAGCCGCTGATGGAGTCGAGCGGCCATGCGCGGGCACTCGTGAGTCATGTCTTCTCACGTGGCAGCATCGTCGATGGTTGTGCTCGCTGAGCGGTGGCAGGGGCCGCCCTGGTTCAAATGGGCGTTCCTCGGGGTGTGGGTGCTGTTCGCGGTCTTCATCCTGTTGAAGCTGCGCAAGAACGGGTGGAAGTTCCCGAAGCGATGACACCCCCTGGCCACAGCCCTGTGCGCCCCCACCGCTTGGTGGGGGCCGCGGTGTGCCGGGGCAGGAGACCGCGGTTCGTCCGGTGCGTCCGTGGGGAGCGTCTCACCTGCGCGCCGCGCCGGCGGGGGCAGCACCGCGGCGCCCCTCTGCTCGGTGGGCGGCACCCACCCGCCGACGCGGGGTGAGCCGTGCCCTGAGGGGTGCCACTGGCGGAGGAAGACCCTCGGCCGGGGGAGTACTCACCGGGTCCTGGGTCGATGTGAGGCAGCCGTGCGGACCCTGCGGCATGGGCTCGAGGAGTTCGCGTTCCTGGTCGATCCTGGGCTGCAGGTTTCAAGCGCCAGATGTGCGGCCGCGCCAAGCTCCCGCCTCGTAGTTGGGTACTTCTCACCGCCGCCGATGACTGCCCTGGTCAGGCAGGACGAAGCCGTCGGACTACGTACTCCGATGGCCAACAGAGGGCAATCACGTTCGTGACAACGAGGTGCCCCGGGCTCACCCAACCATCCACCTTGCGCACACGGCCTGAGCCGCCCTCGCAATGGTGAACTACCCGCGCGTCTCATGGCCGTCGCCACCAAAGAGCTCGCGGAGCCTCTCAACCCGGTTCTTGCTGTTGAGACGATCCTGAGCGGGGCGGCGATCCGCGCTGGTCAGAGCCCATGTCGCGGTGCACGACGACCACGTCACCGACATCAGCTGTGAGTCGACCACGCTCGCCCCGGCGGAGGAGACCGGTGACAGCACCACCTGCACCGGCACCTACACGATCACCGCGGCCGACGGCACGGCCGGCTCCGTGACCAACACCGCAACGGCGACCGGCACGGCGAACGGGGGGACCGTCACCTCACCGGAGACGTACCAGACCGTCCCGGTCGGGCAGCCCCCTCTCACCCTGCACAAGAAGGGCGCCTCCAGCGGCCCGTTCCGGGTCGGCAGCAGGGTCCGGTACGAGTACACGGTCACCAACACCGGCAGCACCCCGCTGCACGACGTGCACGTTGCGGACCACCGCGTCGCCACGGTGACGTGTGACGGGACCACGCTGGCTCCTGGGGCGAGCACCACCTGTCAGGGCACCTATCAGATCACCCGGGCCCGACATCGACCTCTGCCGGCAGGCCGGCACCCGTGGCGGAGGTGGCAAGGGCACCGTCAAGTGCCGGATCACCAACGTGGCCCAGGCCGGCGCCGAGGACAGGCAGGGCGGAGCCATCCGCGGTGGTGGCGCGGTGTCGGAGGCCGCAGTCCGGCCCCGGCGCGCAGAGCCGCGCCACGCGCTCCTCGATGACGCGCGCGACGGCCCGGCAGGACGCCGCGTCGAGCCGCTTGGACGCGAGCCGCCGGCGGGGACCTGGTCCACACGCAGAAGGGGGGCCTTCTCGCCGATGTCCCGCACACCGTCGGTCGGCTGGCAGACGGTCCCGCAGGATCATGCCCTCGCGGCTGGGCACCCGCACTTCGCGTACGGAGGGGAGGGCCACGGCTTCAGGGCCGAGGTGAACCCGTCCCGGCGAGCCTTGCCAGCGCCGCCCACCGCAGTGGAGAGGGTCAGTGCGGCGGCGAAGGCGAAGGGGACCACCGCGCCCGCGGCCAGGGCCGGGGAGCAGCCCCGCTCCACGGGGTGCCGTCGCCCGGGAGACGCGGGCCCCCCGTCCCGGCCTGCGGACCTTGCGGCTTGATGCTCAGCGCTACGAAGGGTTCAAGCCGGGCCCCACGCCCGTCTGCGTACCCTGCCAGAAGGCGCAGTGGTGCGCGTCGTACGCGTCGGAGGCGTGGATCGCCCCGGGGCCGGGCGCGAGCGACAGGACGGGGCCCGTGGTGCGCAGGACCGGCCAGCGTGGAGCGCCGGGTGTGTTCGGGTTCCCGGTGTGGGCGAAAGACGCCCAGTAGTCGATCATGCGGTCGGACAAGGTGCCCTGCGCCTCGGTGAGGGGCTGTTGGGTCGGCACGGAGGAGAAGAGGTAGGGCAGTTCGAAGCCGTGCGCTGCCCCGTAGGGGAGGTCGGCGTGCGCGGGAAGGCCGGTCAGGACAGGGGCGTCCGGGTCGTTGAACTCGTAGCCGTAGAGCGGGAGGCGAGGCGCCTTCGTGGTGATCTCGCGGGCCGCCTGGAGCGTGGTGCATGTCAGGGAGCGGTCGGTCAGCGCCGCGGACCAGGCCAGCGCCGGGGTCGGGTAGCGGGCCGCCGGGTAGTGCGAGGCCACGGCGGCGCCGGCCGGGCCGAAGGTGTCGTCGAGACGGGCGCGGTAGTCCTCCTCCGTCCGGAGGGGGTACGCGGTGAGTGACTGGCCGACGAACATCCGCATCTCGTCGTGATTGGTGCCCTGGAGCAGCGGCACCCGGTGGAAGCGGCCGGAGGCGAGGGCCTCGCCGGGTGCCGTGGGAAGCAGTGAGTTGCCGAAGGCGGGGCGGTTGAAGGACTGCATGAGTTGCGTGGTGGCGAGGTGTTCCGTGCTCTGCTCGCGCAGGCAGGCCAGCACTCGGGCATCGTCGCTCGACGCGCAGCCGAGTTGTGCCGCGGCTCGGGCGCCGTTGTCCTGGACGTCGTGTGCGGGGGCGAAGGGCTCGTACGCCGGTGTTCCGGGGCCGAGGGCGCCGGGCGGGAACGACATGAGGCAGGAACCGCTCTGCAGCACCGCCCTCTGGAAGAGCCCGGCCGCGCGCGGGGAGGTGAGGTGCGCGCAGATGCTCAGGGCGCCCGCGGATTCGCCGAACAGTGTGACGGCGCCGGGGTCGCCGCCGAAGCGCTCCACGTTCGCCCGTACCCAGCGCAAGGCGGCCTGCTGATCGGCGAGGCCGAACGGCGGAGCGGAGCCCAGGGCCCGATGACCGAAGTAGCCGAAGACGCCGAGGCGGTAGTTGACCGTGACGACGAGGGTGTCTCCGCGAACGGCCAGCCGCTCCGCACCGTAGTCGCCGCCGGACCCGCCGAGGAACGCCCCGCCGTGCAACCACACCAGTACCGGGCGCCGTTCGCCGGCGGGCGGACGTGCCGACGGTGCGGTGACGTTGAGATAGAGGCAGTCCTCGGAACCGCTCCCCCCTTCCATGCCGGGCATCGGCATCTGTACGCAGCGCGAGGCGGGGGCCGTGGCGTCCCTCACCCCCCGCCAGGCCGGCGCCGGCGCGGGTTCCTGCCAGCGCAGGCGGCCCGTGGGCGGTGCGGCGTAGGGGATGCCGTCGAAGGTGACGTACGAGCCGTGGGCGGCGCCGCGGATCAGGCCGTGGTCGGTCCGTACGACGGTCTCCGTGCGAACTCCTTCTGCGCGCGGCGGTTCTGCGGCCGCCGTCGTCACGGACACGGCCGTGACCGCGAGCAGAACGGCCACACGCAGCAGGCGGATGCCGTGCGCGCGCCGGCCGACTCGCCTACGCGGGCGTGGTGGTGGGATCGAGGTCATGCGTGCTCCCCTGTCTCGATGGGCCGTCCGGAGGCGGCCGGTGCTCGGTACGCTAGAAGCTCCCGCGCACTGGAGGTTCAAGGGTCTGTGACGCACCGCACATGGAGCATCGGTGAACTCGCCGCCGGGACAGGGATCGCAGTGAAGACCCTGCGTTACTACTCCGACAGCGGTCTGCTGCCGGTGGCGGAGCGCAGCAGCGGGGGTCACCGGCGCTACGGCCCGGAGGCGTGGGAGCGCATCGGGCTGATCAGGCGCTTGCGGGCACTGGACACCCCGATCGCGACCGTCGCGCGGGTGGCGAGCGGGGAGCAGGCCCTCGGTGATTTCGTGGCGACCGAACTCGACGCCGTTGAGGAGCAGCTGACGCAGTTGCGATGGCGGCAGGCCACACTTCGCGCCCTCGACGACTGCGTGGACGGCGAGCGGCTGCGGCGCCTGGAGATTCTCGCCCGGGTGCAGCGGCTTCCGCAGGCGCGGCGGACCCTCACGGATCACTGGTACCGCGAGCTGCCCGCGGAGATGCCGAAGCGGCGGCTCGACCTCATGGTCGCCATGCTGTCGCCCGAGCCCTCGCACGACCCCTCTCCCGCCGCGGCACTGGCCTACGCGGAGATCCACGTCCTGGTGTCCACGCCCGGTTTCACGCGCTGGACGGGGGATCATTCGGAGGAGATGCGGGACGCCCCCGCCTTCTACGGCGAGATAGACGAGGCGGCTGCTCTGACAGCCGCTGCCGTGAGGGCCGGGCTCCCGCCGGGCCCCGGGGAGGCGGTCGACGCGTTCGTGTCCGCCCACGCGCGAGCTCGGAGGGAGTCGGACACCCCCGCCTTCCGTCGCTTCCTGCACGCGTTGGTCTCCAGGTCGTCGGGCTTCGACCCGCGTCTGCGCCGATACTGGGGTCTGCTGGACACCGTCACCGGCGGGCGCTCCCTGAACATGACCGCGGCCCATGCGTGGCTGACCGACGGACTGAGCCTCTCGATCACCGACACCTCGCCTCGCGCATAACGGCTGTCCCGCGATTCCTGGTGGATCAGCGCGCGGGGTCAGATGCGTGCATCGCGAGAGCGGGTGGGGTTCCCTTGAGGAACCTGAGAGGCCGCCTTCCCCAGCCTCTCCTCAAGCATCCGTCAGGGGTCCGATGACATTCGTAACGCGCTTCGACCACGGCGGCATCACCGTCGCTGACCTCGAGACCGTGACGGCGTTCTTCGTCAGCCTCGGTCTGGAGGCCGATCGGAAGACGGCCGTCGAAGGCGAGTTCCTGGACACGGTGACCGGCATGACCGACGCCCGCACCGAGATCGTCATGCTGCGACTGCCCGGCGGAGGTACGACGCTGGAGCTCTCGAGCTTCACGCGGCCGGACCACCTCCCGGGTTCGCCTGCCGCGCCGGCCAACGAGCTCGGCCTGCGCAACGTCGCCTTCGAAGTGCACGACATCCAAGCTGCGGTCGAGCGCGCCGCGGACGACGGCTACGGCCTGGTGGGAGGCATCGGTGAATACGAGGGTGTGTGGCGGATGGCCTATGTCCGCGGGCCCGAAGGCATCATCGTCTCGTTGGCCGAGAGGATCGGGAACTAAGAGATTCCGCGGGGAGAGGACAAGGCGTCATGGTCGGCGGGCTGGCCGTGCGTCCCAGCGTTGGCTGGTCCAGGCTTCGCGGATGAGGCGTCGGGTCACGATGATCGCGGTCATCAACGCGAGCAGTGCGTTGATGATGACCGGTCGACGTTCCGTGCAGGAAAGGGTGAAGTTGAAGCCGCGGCTGTACCAGGAGTTGGTGCGCTCGACGACCCAGCGGCGAGTGTGGTTGATCGGGATCACGACGCCCTTGGGCTGGATCCGCCACTCGTAGCCGAGATCGGTCAGCAGTTTGCGGGTGACCGTGGAGTCGTAGCCCGCGTCAAGGTGCACCGTGATCTGCTCAGGCAGCGCGAGCTCGAAACGCGCGAGCTTCTCTAGCGTCGGGCGCAGCAACGGGGAGTCGTGTCGGTTCGCGCCGGTCACGACACAGCCCAGCGGGATCCCGCGTCCGTCGGTCATCCGCGACCACTTGATCCCGAGTTTTCCTCGGTCAATCGGTGATTTCCCGGCGACCTCGCCACCGCAGGGCGCTTTGGTGATCTGCCCGTCGACGGTGATGTCGGCCAGATCCAGGCCCACGACACGGTCGGAGGTCTCCAGCATGATCTGCTCCAGCCCTGCGAAGACACCGGCCGCGATCCACTCGTTGCGTCGGGTTCTCATCGTGGTTGCCGAGCACGATTGATCGGCGGGCTTCTCGTACGAGCCGCCGAAGACGAGTTTCGCGACGAGCTTGTCGAACACGATCTGGTCCGGGATCCGTGGGTTGTGACAGCCCCACGGATGTGTCTCGAGATGCGGTGGCAGGAGGGCCTCGAACGGGACCCACAAGGGCTCGATTGCCCATGCTTCGACAGCGGGCACCGGTGCTCCGTTTTCAGATGTAGAGAGGTAGGAGTCCCACGTCAAAACGGATGCCGGTGCCCGCGCACATGGGCCTTACGCCCTGCCCGCGAAATCTCTTACCAAACTCAGGAGCAGTCGATGGACGTCAGCTACTGCGGTGACCGCGGGCACGTCCCGCTACGCGTGGCCCTGCTGCTGGCCGAGGTGGCGGGCATCCTACTCACCGCGCCGGCGGGCAGCGCGCAGATCATGCGGTTGCGCGCGACCGCCCGCACGTACCGCCGGACCCACCACAGGGCTGTGAAGGCCGAGGCCAAGGACTCGTCGAAGGCCCGGCGGTAGCCCGGGCTACCGGGAGCCCACCACAGGGCGCGACTTGTAGAAAGACTCCTCCAGGTAGGCGACCTCGTGCGGCTGGTAGGGCTCCTCCAAGTAGGCAGCCTCGTCTTCGTCGAGTTCGACGTTCACCGCGGCGAGTGCGTCGGCAAGCTGGGCCGGCTTGGTGACCCCGACGACGGGCGAGGTCACCGCCGGGTTGCGCATGACCCAGGCCAGGGCGACCTGGGCCGGGGACAGACCCCGCTTGCCCGCGATCTCGTGGACGCGCTCGACCACTGCCTGGTCCCCGTCGCGGTAGAGGATCGTGCCGCCCTCATCGGTCGCGGCACGCGCCGTGGCGGTGTCCCCGACCCGCGTCAGCCTGCCCCGCGCCAGCGGGCTCCACGGAATCACGCCGATGCCCTGGTCGGCGCAGAGCGGGAGCATCTCCCGCTCGGCTTCCCGGTGGATGAGGTTGTAGTGGTCCTGCATCGACACGAACCGGGTCCAGCCGTTCAGGTCAGCCAGATACAGGGCCTTGGCGAACTGCCAGGCATACATGGAAGAGGCCCCGATGTAGCGGACCTTCCCGGACCTGACCGCGTCGTGCAGCGCCTCGAGGGTTTCCTCAATCGGGGTGTCGTAGTCCCAGCGGTGGATCTGGTACAGGTCGATGTAGTCGGTCCCCAGTCGCTTCAGGGAGGCGTCGAGCTCGGCGAAGATCGCCTTGCGGGACAGCCCAGCGCCATTCGGGCCGGGGCGCATCCGCATCCAGACCTTGGTGGAGAGAACGACCTCCTCGCGCCGGGTGAAGTCCCTGACCGCCCGGCCCACGATCTCCTCGCTGCTTCCGGCGCTGTACCCATTGGCCGTATCGAGGAAGTTGACGCCGCTTTCGAGGGCTTGCTTGATGACGTCCCGGCTGGCGTCCGCGCCCAGCGACCAGGGCTCGCCGCCCCGGTCCCGCTCGCCGAAGCTCATGCAACCGAGGGCGATGGCGGAGACTTCCAGTCCGGTCGTTCCGAGTTTGATGTATCGCATGCGCCGAACCTAGGAGTTGGAGTGCGCTCTCACGCAAACTCGGAGGCGTGGCATGTTCCGCTGGTCCGGGCGGCGGTAACGCAGCGCTCGCGAGGGCGCTCCTACCCGCGAAATCTCTAAGGAGACATCATGAGCACGACCGTGACCGACGAACAGATCCGGGCTCTGGCCGCGACCGCGAAGCCCTACAGCCTGGCGATCCTCGAGTGGGGGCCGGAGCGGACCATGGACGGTGCGGACGCCATCGAACTCGAACACCAGCGGCGCATGGTGTCGCTGCGCGCGGAGGGGGTGATCGCTGTCCTGTGCCCGGTCGCCTCCGCCCCGGTGGCCGGCGTCGCGATCATGACCGTGCCGGCCGAGGAAGCGGCGGAGATCATGGCGGGGGACCCCTGTGTGCGAGCGGGAATGATGCGCTGCGAGGTTCACGCGTGCCACGGCTTCCCCGGAGACACCCTCCCCGCATGAACGCCACCGAATCGTGCCGACCCGTGAGTCGTGGCTCCGCGCCGATGCCCGCACCGCCGTCACCACCAGCCGGGAACGGAACTGGGCCGCCCCGCAGCCACGGCCCTGTCGGCCGCGGCGCCTTCCAGACCCGATAGCCGCCCCGCGCACAGCGCCGGGCCCGGCCCCCACCCAGGCCGGGCCCGTCGGTCATCTCCGCCCGTGCCGTCGGTGCGGCTGGGAAGTCGTTCGGATGAACGACGGCGACGAGCAACTGCCGCGCGCGGCTGGGTCTACGGCCACGACCACGATGCCCTCAACCCCGGCCTGCTTCCCCACCAGACGTACCCGGTACTGGTCGGCGGGCCGCTGGACGGGCTCCTCCTCGACATCCTCGGCTGGCGGTCGGAAGACCGGACGAGATGAAGGGAGTGAGGCCGGCGTTGCCGGGATCCGCAGGGTGGCGGATAGCGTGCGGGCATGACGATGACGGGGAAGCGGCGGGTCCTGTACCGGCAGGGCACGGGGTTCTGGCGGATGACGGCGAAGTGGGTTCTGGTCTTCGGGGCCCTGTATCTGTGGGACGGGGGACTGTTCCGATCGTGGGGCGACGCTCTCGTCTGGCCGATGATCGGGATCCTGTTGTGGGTGCCGTTCGGGATCGGCGTCGTCTGGTATCCGAAGAAGGACCAGCGGATCATGTTGACGACGCGTGAACTGCGGGTGCGGCGCAAGCGGCTGGCGATGGAGCAGGTGAATCTGCTGCACGTGGCGCGGCTGTGGCTGGAAGGGCGGTCGACCGCGGACGACCAGCCGGTGCTGGAGTGGATACGGTTTGACCGGGTGGTGTGGGTGCCGTTGCAGGATGGCCGGGCGTTCGGCGTGGAGTTTCGCGATCCGGCCGGCTTCGCCAAGGTCTTCGGCGCCTTCGCGGTGGAGGCGTGTGGCGGGCCGGAGGTCGTCCGCGCCCGAGCCGCGGCGGCCGCCTATCCGGAGCCGCGTCCGATGCGCCCCCGCTCCGGCGACGGGGACTCCTGGCTGGACGTCCTCGACATCTTCAGCTGAGAGCCGGAAGTACGCGGCCTGCGCAACAACGCTCCGTGCGACGGGGCACTTCGTCCCGTGACATCGAACCTGGATCGCTTGCCGTCGAAGTCGGACGACAGGCCGGGGAGTTGAGCGCCCCAGCTGTTCCCTCGGCCCGGATACGCGGAATGATCGGGGTATGGACGTGGCGGATCAACTGGTGCGGTCGGCCGACGCCGGCGACGTGATTTCGGTAGAGCGGCAGCTGGAGCTGGGTGCTGCGGTGGATGCGCCGGGCACGGGCGGGCGTACGGCGCTGGATCTGGCGGCGGGGCGGGGACATGCCGATGTCGTCCGTCTGCTCATTGCCGCGGGAGCCGATCCGGAGCAGCGCGTGGGTGAGTACGCGGAGTCGACACCTCTGTGCCTGGCGGCGATGAGTGGGCACACGGAAGTCGTGGGAGCTCTCCTCGATGCCGGTGCCCGTACCGGAGCACAGGGCAGGAGGGGATGGGTGCCGCTGGTGCTGGCAGCCACGGCCGGCAGCGAGGGGTACCCGGAGACGGTGGATGTGTTGCTGGACCACGGGGCGGATGTCAACGCGGTGATGAAGGGCAAGACCGCCCTCGACTGGGCGGCTGGGTTCGGACGGATACCCATGGTGCGACACCTGCTCAGCCGAGGTGCCACCTCGTCGGCCGAGGCTCTGACCCACACGCGTGAGCACATCGACCGCGATTTCGCAGTGCCGGCAGACAACCGGGCGCATCGCCGCCGTACCGCTCGGGGCGGGCGCCACGACCGGCCCGGAACAGGCCGTCCGGCATCTACCTGAAGCAGGGTGATCCCGACAACCGCCATCGCTTGCAGCGGCTTCTTCGGTAAAACGCACACGTTCCGGCGAACCTGCGGCAGGCAGCGCCGAAACTGCACGGGTTCCGGCAGGAACGCGGATGCTGCATGATCGACCGATGCTGGTCGAACTGGTGAAGGTCGCGAAGTTTCCTTGGAGCCCCTGGCTGGCCCAGGTCCGGACGCCGTTCGGCGGGACAGCGGTCCGCTGGTGCGGTGACCAGGCCGCGAAGCCGGGCCCGTACCACGTTGAGTGGACGGTCGATGAGCGCATCGTCTGGGGTCGGAACGCGCAACCGGCCGTCGGTGTCGGACCGGGAGTCCGGCCGGGTGGGCACTGCGTTGTCCTGCGCGGACGGCTGGACCTCACCGTGGACGGCGCAGCCGTGCTGGACGTGGATGGCTCGCAGATCCTGCTGGACCTTGCTGATCCCCTGCCCGAGGGTGTTGCCGGCACGTGGGTCGAGCTCTTCCTGGAGCGCGAGAAGATCGCTCTCTACCCGTACGGCCTCTGACCGGCGATCAGTCGGTGGGCGCCGCCCAGCCGCCAGCCTCTCGCTGATGACTACGGGCCAAGAACCTAAGGGCTGTCCCGCAATTCCTGGCGGGCGCGCGACGCCAGCTACGGCACCTCGCCGCGTTGTCGAAACGCCCGAATACATCCAGTATGCGGGCGCCTCTCCGCCTTGCGATGCACCGCATCTGACGCCGCGCGCTGATCCACCAGGAATTGCGGGACAGCCCTTAGACCCGTTCCAGCGGGCGGTGGGGTAGGGGCGGGGGCTCGACCTGGATGGCATCGTCGGGGCGGACGGTCCCTCCACAGCGGACCACAGCCATGACGCCACACTTGAATGTGAACTCGCCGGACAGCGGATCTATGGCGAAGACCTCACCGAGCATCCCCTCGCGGAAGTCGTTGATCTTCGAGCACGGGTTACGCAGTCCGGTCACTTCGAGGACCGCCTGCTCCCCGAGGTGGAGCAGGGCGCCGGTGGGCAGCCCCAGCAGGTCCACCCCGCGCGTGGTGATGTTCTCGCCGAGCTGGCCCGCCGAGACCCTGAAGCCCTTGAGCGCGAGTTCGTCGAAGAGTTCCTCGTGCATCAGGTGGACCTGGCGCAGGTTGGGCAGGTCCGGCTCGTAGGTCATGCGGAATTGGTGGCGGATCGTCTCACCTGCGTGAACGTCTCCTTCCACACCGAGCCCCGTGAGCAGCCTGATGGAATCGCGCGTGGGCTTGCTGAACGAGTACGCCTCGTTACAGCTCACTGCGGTCACCTGACCAGGCATCACGCCCTCCACCTTTCGTCGTTCTGCGGCCGGTCGATCATAGAGGCGGTGCAAGTAGCCCACCCCACGGCGGCCTCCCGCCCGGGTGACATCTTCCACCAGGAGGAGCGGCGCCGCGCTGCTCGGCCTGGGCCTTCTCGCCCTGGCGGACTGGATGCTGTGGCAGTTGGCCGGCGCGGACGGTCTGGGTCTGCACCCCCGTCGGCCTGGGTCTTGTCTGGGTGTCCTGGGCGCTGTTCTCGGGAGCTCCGTCCCGCCCACGTACTTCCGGCAGATCGAGGACGGCATCGCACGCGGCGCCTCCCGCGACCAGTGCTGGCTCGTGGCGTTCGGGCTCGTTCTGACTCCGGTGTGGCTGTACGTGGAGGCAGGGCGGCTGTGCACCCTCTACCCGGCCGACGAGCGGTGCTGACCGGGTGCCGGAGCGGCCGGGGCGTGCGTCGGTCGCGTGTCCGGCATCATCGTCTGGGAAGCATGGAGCACCGCACCCGGCTGATCGTCCCCGAGACCCCCGTGGGATTCATCCCGCCTTTCGGTGCGCCCCGCCGAGGGGCGGTCCTGCGGGCGGTCCGCGCGGGCACAGCCCTCGCATAAGCGTCGAACATCGAGGAGCGGCCGGGGGCGTGGCCGCACGGCTGCGGCGGCGCGGCCGGGTTCATTTGCGCGGGGGCCGTCCGGCCCGAGGCGCGCCGGTCCTCGTCCCTACGACGGGTCCCGGCTCTCCGCGGACCGTCACGAGATCGTTTCGCGCACCGGGTCCGGTGCTGTCCGTTCAGGCGTCCAGGACGTGAGGATGCGCAGGGCGTCGTGCGAGGCGCTGCCGGGTTCGGCGGTGAGGACCATCAGCCGCTGACCGGAGTCGTCGGAGCCGGCCCAGGTGTCGCAGTCGAGGGTGAGGCCGCCGACGAGGGGGTGGTGGTACTGCTTGGTTCCGTGGGTCGCGCTGGTGACGTGGTGTTCGGCCCACCAGGTGCGGAATTCGGGGTCGAGGGCCGTCAGCTCGGTGACGAGGCACCTGAGTTCGGGATCGTCGGGGTCGGCTGCCGCCTCCATCCGCAGGGCGGCGACGGCCTCGCGGGCATCGTGCTTCCAGTCGCGGTGCAGCCCTCGCATGACGGAGTCGGCGAACAGCAGTCTCACGTAGTTGCGCCGGCCGGCGGGGACCTCGGCGAAGTCGGTGTAGAGAGCCACGGCGGCAGGGTTCCAGGCGAGGATGTCCAGGCGCTTGCCAAGGACCAGCGCGGGTGTGTGGGTGAGCTGGTCGAGCAGCCGCCGCATGGCGGGCCGTACCCGCTGTGCGGGCCGGCGGCGGCGGGGCAACGCGTCGCTCCGGCCTGCCAGTTCGTAGAGGTAGCGCTGCTGGTCCCCGTCCAGGCGCAGGGCACGGGCCAGAGTGGCGAGCACGGGCGCGGAGGCCCGGACGCGGCCCTGCTCGAGCCGGGTGTAGTAGTCGACGCTGATCACCGCGAGCCGGGCGGCTTCCTCGCGGCGCAGCCCCGCGACCCTGCGCGAGGAGGCAGTCTCGGGCAGACCACATTCCTTCGGTGTCAGCTGTGCCCGGCGCGACTTGAGGAAGTCACCCAGCGCCCGGGAGTCCGCGTGTGAGGCCATGACGTCCATTCTCCCGTGGGCCGAAATCTGCCAGCTCTGCGGTGGTTCCCGGGGGTGGGCGGGGGTCGGTCGCGTGGCCCCGCCCCCCGCCCGTGGCGGGTCAGCGAACGGTGGCGCGGGCGGCCTGCTCGATGATGTCGGCGACGAGGTGGGGGCGCGAGACGGCGACGGAGTGGGAGGCCGCGACCTCGGTGGTGTGGGCGTGGGCGCGCTTGGCCATGAAGCGCTGGACGGCCGCGGGGATGTTGAGGTCGCGGGTGGTGATGATGTCCCAGCTGGGCTTGGTCCTCCAGGCGGCCGTGGTGGCCTTCTCCTCGAGCGCGGACTGGGCGACGGGCCGCTGCTCCGCGGCCATGAGAGCGGCCTGCTGCGCGGGCACGTCGGCGGCGAACTGGTGGCGGAACTTGTCCTGCTGGATGTACAGATCGGTGGCGGTGGAGCCGTCGCCCTGCTGGTAGGTGACGGGGTCGAGCGCGTCGGGGAGGGTCGAGCCGGGGAACTTGCCGGTGAGTTCCAGGGCGGTCTCGCCGGGGGCCGGGAGGAAGGCCGCGACGTAGACCAGGGCCTTGACCTGCGGGTCGTCGGTGGCGGCCTGACTGATGACGTTTCCGCCGTAGGAGTGGCCCACGAGGATCTTGGGGCCCTCCACATGGTCCAGGACCGTGCGCAGGGCGGCGGCGTCTGTTGCGGGACCGCGCAGCGGGTTGGCTGCGGCGACGACGGGGTATCCGTCGGCGCGCAGTTCGTCGATGACGCCGTTCCAGCTTGAGCCGTCGGCGAAGGCGCCGTGCTCCAGGATGATGGTGGGCTTCGGGTGCCGGTCGGCCTCGGGGGACGAGGTCGCTCCGTTGGCGTTCCCGCTCAGGGCGAACGCGCCGAGCGCCAGGCCCGCCGTGATCGTCGCGACCGTACCTGTGACCAGTCGCCTGCGCCCACTCTTGTTGCTCACCACGGCATTTCCCTCTCAGGCATTTCGACAGCGGGCGGTGTGCCGGCCTCGCCGAGACAATGTCACCACCCTGAACGGTGACGAATCTGTCATGTTGCACCGTCACCTGTCAAGCCGGTGACGTCTCTTCGTGGCATATCGTCGGTGCACACGGACTCGCGTCGCACGACCTGCGTCGCACGGACTCGCGTCGGCCTACAGGCACGAAAAGCTTCGCGCGGGCCCGATTCGCGCTTGCGGAGGCGCCCAGAAGGCCCCCGACCAGGGGGCGGGCGGCGCACAGCCGGGCCGAGTCCGCGACCAGGGGGCGGGCGGCGCAGTCGGCAGGGGAGCGGAAGCGCACGGACCCGTGGGGGAGCCGTGGGTCGGGCCAAGGGTGCGCGCGTCCTGGGCGGGCCGGTCAGCGGGCCGCGCGGCCTTGAAAGAGGCCCGCAGCCGGGGGAGCAGTGCTCCTCCCGGCCGCGGGCGTGAGGTCCGGCGCATGTGTGCCCCCCGGCAGCGGTTCGGGGGGCGGGGTGCCCGGATCCGGACCGGTGCCGTCGTCACCGCACCGGCTGCTCCGTGGAGTCCGCCTTCGCCCAGGGATCCCGGACGATGATGTCGGCCAGGGCCGCCGAACAGCCCGCGAGCAGCCTCTCCCCCTTCTCGGGACTCGCGACCCGGGCGTCACCCGCCACACCGGACGGAGTGATCCGGTCGAAGGGGACGGCCATGTACACCGGTTCGGGGGATTCGGCGGGCAGTGTGATCCGAGGCCCATGGGCGCGGGGAAGGTGTTCGGCGTGGACGAGCTCGGGGAAAACGGCCATCATCATGGATGTCTCCCCCTCGCAGGCGTGCATGAGGCCGTCCTGGGTCTCCAATGTGTCGCGCACCGCCTCCCGGCCCGCACCGAAGTAGCTGGCGAAGGCGATCGGTGCCGTCAGTTCCGCGGTCAGCTCGGTGGTGACGGCGTTGAGGGCGGTCATGTTCCCCCCGTGCCCATTGACGATCAGGATGCGTGAGAAACCCGCACGGATCACGGAGCGGCAGATGTCCCGCAGCAGGGCGTGCAGCGTGGGCAGCCCCACCGTGAGGGTGCCGCCGAAGGCCATGTGGTGCTCGGACAGCCCGATCGGCACCGACGGCGTCACCACCACGCCCGTGTGTTCCGAGGCCAGCACCGCCGCCCGCCGGCACACCTCCGAGGCCAGGAAGTCGTCCACGCCGGTCGGCAGGTGGGGGCCGTGCTGTTCGGTGGCACCCACGGGCAGCAGGACCACCGCGTCTTGTGCCGCCAGGGCACGCAGCTCGGTGGCGGTCAGACGCTTCCACTGGACTTGGTTCATCGGGGACTCCTCCTCGGAGCATCCGGCCCGCAGAGCGGGTCAGTACGTGGGTCTCGGCGCGGGGCTCAGAAGTGATCGACGTCGACCACTGCCTGGGCGAACGTCGTGGGCGCCTCCTGCGGCAGGTTGTGACCGATGTTCGTGATGGTGCGGTGCTCGTAGGGGCCCGTGAAGTGGTGGCGGTAACCGGCGCCCTGATCGGGCGGGGTGAACGGGTCGAGCGCCGCGTCCAGGGTGAGGGTGGGGACGTCGATCTCGGGCTGGGCCGCCAGCAGCTTCTCGTAGCGGTCGTAGCGCCGCTCGCCCTGGACGAGGCCGATCCGCCAGCGGTAGTTGAACAGGACGATGGAGGCGTAGTCCGGGTTCTTGAAGGCCTCGGCGGTGCGCGCGAACGTCTCGTCGGAGAAGTTCCAGTTGGGGGAGACGAGAGTCCACACGTAACGGCAGAGGTCGATGCGCTTGTCGACGTCCTCCATGGCCTTCTTGCCGCGCTCGCTGGCGAAGTACCACTGGTACCACCAGTTGTGCTCGACGGCCGGAGCGGCGGGTTCCAGCTGCGCCTTCACCTTGGTGATGAGGTACCCGCTGGTGGACACGAGGGACGTGACGCGCTCGGGCCACAGGGCGGCGATGATGTCGGCGGTACGTGAGCCCCAGTCGAAGCCTGCGAAGAGGGCCTTGTCGATCTTGAGGGCGTCCATCAGGGCGATGATGTCGAGCGCGACGGCGGACTGCTCCGCGGTACGGGGGGTGTGGCGGGACAGGAACGTGGTGCTGCCGTGTCCGCGCAGGTAGGGGACGATGACGCGGTAGCCCTGGTCGGCGAGGAGCGGGGCGACGTCGACGAAGCTGTGGATGTCGTACGGCCAGCCGTGCAGAAGCATGACGACGGGTCCGTGGGCGGGGCCGGCCTCGGCGTAACCGACGTCGAGGAGCCCGGCCTTGACCTGCTTGAGTTTGCTGAATCCGGTGTGGGTGCCGGGGGTGATGGCTGGGACCGTGGGCGCCTGAGCGGTGCCCGCTGTGCGCGAGGCGTTTGACGCGAACGCCTCGCCGCCCAGGCCGGACAGCGAGACCGCGGCCGCCCCCGTGCCGAGGCCGACGGCCTTGCTGAACGTACGCCTGTTGATCATGGGAATTCCTCCGTCGTGCGTATCCGGTGACCGGCTTGCGCCAGGGAAACCTCTCGTCCGCACCGGTGGTGCGACATCGCCGTGGCGCCTCGGCGCGATGACCCTCGCACACGGTGCGTCACCTGTCAAAGAGGTGACGTGCGTGTCCGGTGGAGGGGACAGGTTCGTGAACGTGTCTTCAGCGGTGTCGGTGCGACGTCATGTCCGAACCGACGCCACCCACTCTGGGCCGTGGCGAAACGAGACACATCAGTCATATGACGGTTCGCAGGAGGGAGTCACAGGCACGCTGGACGGACACATGTGCCCGCCGCCCGTATCGCGCCACCCGACTCCGCCTTCGGGTGACCGCTCGCGCACCTGCGGCAGGAGGAGCCCATGCGCTCCGCGCTCCCCGCCCTTGGGTCATCCGACTCAGGAACCGACCGTGTGCGTCACCCCTCCGTTCGTCGCGCGGCCCGAACCGGGCGGGCCCGCGCCGCACTCGGGGTGAGCGGAGTGGTCGTGCACCCGATGTCCGCCCGCCTGGAAGACGGGGCGCGGCAGGAACGCCGGATTGGGAGCCGAAGCCGCAGGGGGTGCCACGGGGGAGGTCGAACCGATGCCGTACAGAAACGTGTCGACCACTCCGGCGGCCACCCGCCCCGGGCTCGGATGCGACCGATGAGGTGACGCCGGCGTCATGAGTTCGACCAGCAGGGCTGCTGCCCATCCTTGGGGGGTCCGGGGCGTAGGAGGCCTTCGCCGGTGGCGCGTTCGAGGAAGGTGTCGACCTCGGTGATGTAGGCGTCGCGGCGTTGGCGGATGGTGTCGTCGGTGAGCATGCGGGTGAGGTCGACCGGCCAGGTGCGGTTGACGGTGATGATGTTTTCGACGTAGCGGTGCAGGGCGACGGCCACGGGTGCTTCGCGCAGGCGTGCGTCCTCGATGGCGGTTTCGATGGCCGAGAGCCGGGATTCGTGGATGGCGGCGAGGAGTTCCTCGCGGGAGTCGAAGCGCCGGTGGACGGTGCGCCGGTCCACGCCCGCCTCGGCGGCGATGCTCGCAATGCTCGCGGCCGGATCGGCGGCGAGCATGCGCGCCCCGGTCGTCAGGACGGCTTCCAGGTTTCGTGCAGCGTCGGCTCTCATGACTTAAAGGTAACGCTGCAGTAGAGGATGATGGCATCTATGACATCCTTACGTGCTCTTAACTCATAGAAGTGCTACATTGAAGTGACAGTTAGAAGCCCCAGGCGGACCAAGGCACCGGAAAAGAGAGACGAACATGATCACCTACGACCGGCTTTTCATCGGGGGTTCCTGGACCGAGCCGAGCGACCCCGAGCTGCTCGACATCGCTTCGCCGCACGACCGGTCGGTGGTCGCCCGCGCCGCTCAGGCCCGGCCCGCTGACATCGACCGCGCGGTCACCGCGGCCCGGACGTCCTTCGAGTCCGGTGAGTGGCGGCTGACCCCGCCCGCCGAGCGGATCGAGGCCCTGCGCCGGTTCAACGCCCTGAGGGAGGCCCACGCGGAGAAGATCGCCCACCTCATCTCTCTGGAGAACGGCTCGGCAGGCTGGTTCACCCGTGCCGGACAGCCTGGCCTGACCCGCCAGGCGAACGCTTACCTCAAGGCGGCCGAGGAGTTCGCCTGGGAGGAGACACTCGCGCCCTCCGACCCCGCATCCCGGGTGCGCAGCGTCGTGCGCCGCGAGGCGGTCGGCGTCGTGGCCGCGGTGATTCCGTGGAACTCGCCGTTCTCCTCGGCCACGTCGAAGATCATCCCTGCCCTGGTCGCCGGCAACTCCGTGGTACTCAAGGTGTCCCCGGAGAACTCGCTGAGCATGGGCTTCCTGGCCGATCTGCTGGAGCAGGTGGGTTTGCCGGAGGGTGTGATCAGCGTGCTGCCCGCCGACCGGGAGACCAGCGAGTACCTGGTCTCGCACCCCGGAGTCGACAAGATCGCCTTCACCGGCTCGACGCGCGCCGGGCGCCGCATCGCCTCGATCGCGGGGGAGCAGCTCAAGCGGGTCAGCCTGGAGCTGGGCGGCAAGTCCGCCGTGATCATCCTTCCGGACGCCGACATCGAGAAGGCGGTGGCGGGCGTGAAGTTCGGCTCGCTCCTCAACAACGGTGAGTCGTGCATCGCCCAGACGAGGATCCTCGCGCCGCGCAGCCGGTACGAGGAGGTCGTGGCGGGTCTGAAGGAGCTGGTGGAATCGCTCAAGGTCGGCGACCCCAACGACCCCGACACCTTCATCGGCCCGATGATCCGCCCTGACCAGCAGGAGAGGGTGCGCAGCTACATCAGGCTCGGCATCGAGGAGGGCGCCCGCCTGGTCACCGGTGGCCCCGAGGTCCCCGAGGGCCTGGAGAAGGGCAACTACGTCACCCCCACCCTCTTCGCCGACGTCGACAACTCCATGCGCATCGCGCAGGAGGAGGTCTTCGGCCCGGTGCTGGTCGTCATCGCCTACGACGACGAGGACGACGCCGTCCGTATCGCCAACGACTCCGAGTACGGCCTCTCCGGTGGTGTCTGGTCCTCCGACGAGACACATGCGCTCGCCGTCGCCCGCCGCATCCGCACCGGAACCATCACGGTCAACGGCGCCTCCGTCGCCTTCGACGGCCCGTTCGGTGGCTTCAAGGCCAGCGGCATCGGTCGCGAGTACGGCGCGGTGGGCCTCGGCACGTACACCGAGTACAAGACCATCACCCTCTGACCCCGGCCCTGCGGTACGGCCGCAGCAGAGACGCCGTCGGCGGCAGAGGGCCCGGCCACCTGCCGCCGACGGCATCTCCCGGCTGTCCGTCGCCCGCGTCACTCCCGAGCAGGGTGAGGGGGCAGGCGGCCCGCACGAGCAACCCGCGAAGACCGGAAAGTGACCGAAGACGGGTTCGCCCGGATCGGCGTGCAGGCGTTCTCGGCGACTCCACCGGTGCCCGACCCGTCGTGGCCCGGCCTGCCGGGCCGCGACGGGTCGCGCGAGTCCGCTGCGACTACGCGGGGACGACCCGGTAACTCAGAGCCGCCTGGGGGAGGTTGGTCTGGGTCAGACTGCCGGAGCGCCACGCCCAGCCCGTGCAGCCGCTCCCGGAGAACAGCTCCAGGGAAGCGGACCCGTTGGCGATCTGGACCGAGCGGACGGACGGGGACAGCGTGTGGCACGTACCGAGATCGTTGAGATCGACCTCGGTCACCGTGCCGGTGCCGGTGAGGCCCGAGTAGAGGTGGGCGCCCTCCTGGAGGGGAGGCCAGCCGGCAGCGTTCGCCGCCCCGCCACCGAGTCCGATCAGGACCACGGCCATGGAGGCGACAGCGGCAGCGCTGCGCGATTTCGCCCTGGGGGTAGACATGCGAACCACCCTTTCCTGTGTGAACGGCGCCGGGGAACGACCTCGGCACGTGTCATTCGGGGAATGCACTCCGAGAGATTTTTGCATGTTCAACCATGTTGCGGGAGGGGCATTACTGGCCAGACACATATGTGTGTGGTCGGCGAGAGGGGCGGACGGACGCCGAGGAGTCATCTTTCGATGACGCGCCCGCCCTGCACAGGGAGAACGTGCGGCTGACCGACGAGCAGACGAACCGGCGGGCACGGCCAAGCGGCGGCGCTCAGCAGGCCGACTTCGACGTGCTGGCGTGCAGGGTGGAGACGGCGACCGGCGGCATCGCCACCCCTGTGGCCGGCGCGTCGAACTTGGCGGCGGTCTCGCCACCCCACAGCAGGCGGAAGTCGAGGTGGCTGGCCCGAACGGCCACCGCGTATGCCATGACTCATGCAGTGCGCGTTCTCTGCGGAGGGAGGGCCGGAGCTGCACGACGACGGCGAGCGCGTCCGGGACGGCCCCTGCGGCCAGGGGCGACGGCCGGGGTTCCTGATGAGGTCTCGTCTGTGAGAGTCCGCGAGGTCCCTCGGAGGGGGTGCGTTTCCGTGCCACGGGCAAACCGACCCGCGGGTGCGGGTGCGGGTGCGGGCGTGGACCGCCGGGGCGGCCTACTGCCTCTTCAGGGCTCCAGGCATGGACGGACCGCCCCGGCTCGCCACCCTTGTCCGGCCACTAACACGCACCACGGCCGGTGTGCGTGAGTACGCGTACTCGGGTCGAACGAGTCCGGAGCCCCTGACACAGCGGATTTGCGTTGCACATGATGCAAGTTCCTGTAGCGAAAGAGGAACTGATGACCCGCGACCTGCAGCTGCGCACTGCCACTGTGGAGGACCTCGAGTGGATCCATGAGCTGCGTCACCGTGTGTACGCCCACGAGCTGGGCCAGCACACGCCGAATCCCGCAGGGAAGCTTCATGACGGTTTGGACGGCGACAACACGTATGTGGTCGCCGCACGAGGAAGCACCCGCATCGGCTTTGTCAGCCTGACCCCTCCCTGGCTGAGGAGATTCGCGCTGGACAAGTACCTGTCCCGTGAAGAACTGCCGCTTCTGGCCGAGCAGGATCTGTTCGAGGTGCGCATCCTCACCGTCGAACCTCGTTGGCGGTCCACGGCGGCGGCACCGCTGCTGATGTACGCGGCGCTGCGCTGGATCGCCTCCCGGGGCGGCCGGCGGATCGTTGCGATGGGGCGGACCGAACTGCTTCCCATGTATCTTGCGGCCGGTCTGCAGCCGGTCGGGCGCACCGTTCGAAGTGGGGCGGTCACGTTCGAGGTACTGAGCGGCGGCGTCGACGAGCTGGCGAGGGCCACGACGGACCGCTACCGCACCATGCTGGAGCGTCTGCGGGCCCAAGTGGACTGGCGACTGGACGTGCCCTTCGCGCCGCGACCGGACGGCTGCGAGCACGGCGGCGTCTCCTTCGCTGCCATCGGGACGGACTTCAACTCCCTGCACCGTCGCCATGAGGTGGTCGCGGCAGATGTGCTCGACGCCTGGTTCCCGCCCGCCCCGGGGGTGCGTGCGGCGCTCGCGGACGATCCGGATTGGGTCGCCCGGACCTCGCCGCCGACCGGTGCAGAGGGTCTTCTGGCGGAGAAGGCCAGGGCGCGGGCTCTGCCCATGGGATCGCTCGTACCGGGCGCCGGTTCCTCCGATTTGATCTTCAGGGCCTTCGTCCAGTGGCTGACCCCGCAAAGCAGGGTGCTTCTCCTGGACCCGGGCTACGGTGAGTACGCGCACGTCACGGAGAAGGTCATCGGATGCCGGGTGGACCGGTTCCGGCTGCGTCGCGAAGACGGTTGGCGGTTGGATACCGGCCGGTTGTCGGCTGTCGTCACGCACGGGCGCTACGACCTCGTCGTGGTGGTCAATCCGAACAACCCGACGGGCCGCCACACACCTGCCGTGGACCTGCGTTCCCTGATCACCGCCTCACCGGCCCGGACCCGCTGGTGGGTGGACGAGGCCTACCTGGGCTACGTCGACATGGACGAGTCGCTCGCCGGCCTAGCCGTGACGGATCCAAGGGTGGTGGTCTGCAGCTCCCTGTCCAAGATGTACGCGCTGTCCGGCATGCGGGCCGCTTACCTGGTGGCCGAGCCGGACACCGGGGCAGAGCTGCGCCGGCGCACCCCGCCCTGGCCTGTGAGCCTGCCCGCACAGCTGGCCGCGGTGGCAGCCTTGCGCGATCCGACGTACTACGAGGGTTGCTGGCGTCGCACCCATGCCCTGCGGCGGCAACTGGCCGACGGGCTTGCCGGGCTCGATGAAGCCGTGGTGGTGGAAGAAGCCGTGGCCAACTGGCTCACCGTCACACTGCCGTCCCATGGCCCGAGCGCCGCGCAACTCGTCGAGAATTGCCGCCGAAGCAACGTCTATCTGAGGGATCTTTCGCCCCTGTCCTGCGCGTACCAAGGACGCACGGTGCGCATCGCAGTGAGGGACGCGGCGGGAAACGCGCGCATGGTGTCGGCCTTCCGGGATGCTCTGGATGCGCCCCGCCCCGGTCGTGCCCCGATCGTGCCGATGTCTCGGAGCACCTACGCCTCTGGAACCACCGGGTGACCCGTGCCCAGCTCCGGGGTCTGCCGAGGCTGGCCCCGGGAGCGGCGGGGGTGGGCGGTGGTGGCATGAACCGGAACCGCGAAGTGGGCTGACCGACGGCGGTTGCGCGGCGGTCGGGGACCTGCGGCCCGGCGGGCAACCTGGCTCGCGCAGGTTCCGGGGCAGCGTAGAACCTCCGTGCCCGAACATTGCGTAATCACCTGGCAGAGCGCCGGATCCCTCTTCCATGATCGCCGCGGCCGCGGCGGCCCGCCGGGCCGGGGTGAGGGGCGGCATCCTTTCGAATTCGTACGTCCCGCGCTGACAATCACCAGCACCCAAGCATGTGTGACCAGCGGGGCCTTCCCGTGTCAGGGTGCGCCGAGACCGTGCAGCAGAGTGTCGACGACGATGTCCGCCGCCCGGCCGGCGCTGAGCTCCGGCGACTGCCGGACCACGAGGTGCATGAGTTCGACCAGCAGGGCTGCTGCCCATCCTCGGGGGAGTCCGGGGCGTAGGAGGCCTTCGTCGGTGGCGCGTTCGAGGAAGGTGTCGACCTCGGTGATGTAGGCGTCGCGGCGTTGGCGGATGGTGTCGTCGGTGAGCATGCGGGTGAGGTCGACCGGCCAGGTGCGGTTGACGGTGATGATGTTTTCGACGTAGCGGTGCAGGGCGACGGCCACGGGTGCTTCGCGCAGGCGTGCGTCCTCGATGGCGGTTTCGATGGCCGAGAGCCGGGATTCGTGGATGGCGGCGAGGAGTTCCTCGCGGGAGTCGAAGCGCCGGTAGACGGTGCGCCGGTCCACGCCCGCCTCGGCGGCGATGCTCGCGATGCTCGTGGCCGGATCGGCGGCGAGCATGCGCGCCCCGGTCGTCAGGACGGCTTCCAGATTTCGTGCAGCGTCGGCTCTCACCCCATTGAGTGTAGTGGGAGATTGTGCAGCCTGCGACAGATAACGCCTCTCGTGTGTGTTGAAGTTACCCCTAAGTGCTACATTGCGATGACAGATAAGCCGGTTAGCGCCAATGTAGTGAGACGCGGCCGTCATGTCGCAGCAGGCGCGTCCGCCCTGCCGCCCTTGGGAGAAAGGCACGTTCCGATGTCGAAGACACCGTCCTCATCGCCCCGGGCAGGGAGTGTCCGCGCCGCCATGAGCGCGCTGGTCCTCGCGGTCCTGCTCGCGGCCCTGGACCAGACGATCGTGTCGACCGCCCTGCCCCGCATAGCGGAGGACCTGAACGGGTTCGACGACATCGCCTGGGTCAGCGCCGCATACCTGCTCGCCTCGACGGCGGTGACGCCGGTGTGGGGCAAGCTCGGCGACATGTTCGGCCGCAAACGGCTGTATCTCGTCTCGACCATGATCTTCCTGATCGCCTCGGTGGCCTGTGGCCTCGCACAGAACCTTCCGGAGCTGATCGGAGCCCGGGTACTCCAGGGGGTCGGTGGCGGCGGCATGATCGTGCTGACCTTCGCCCTGGTCGGCGACATCGTCGCCCCGAGCGACCGCGGGCGGTACCAGGGCATGTTCGGGTCGGTGTACGGCGTGGCCAGCATCGTCGGACCCCTGCTGGGCGGCGTCTTCACCGACCAGTTGTCCTGGCGGTGGGCCTTCCTGGTCAATCTGCCCGTCGGGGCCGTCGCCCTGGCCGTCGCCGCGCGCGCCCTTCCCCCCGCGGCCCGTGGCGCCCGTGCCCGTGCCCGTATCGACTATCCGGGCTCTCTCGTCCTGGCGGGCATCGCCACCGGCCTCGTACTGGTCACCTCATTCGGCGAGCGCTGGGGCTGGGGCTCACCGGCCATCATCGCCCTGGTGGCCGCCACCGTCGCTCTGGCCGTGCTTCTGGTGCCCGTCGAGCGGCGCGCCGCCGCTCCGGTCCTGCCGCCGGCCATGCTCGGCTCCCGGACCGTGGTCTTCTCCTCGCTGATCGGCTTCTTCGCCAACGCCGCCATGTTCAGTGTCCTGGTGTATCTGCCCACGTACCTGCAGATCGTTCACGGCGTCTCGGCCACTCTCTCCGGCATCCACATGCTCCCGCTGGTGGCCGGTCTCGTCGTCAGCCAGTCCCTGGCCGGGCGATGGGCCGCCCACGTCGACCGCCTCCGCATGATCCTGCTCGCCGGCCTGGCCGCCAACCTCGCCGGACTGCTCCTGCTCGGCAGCATCGGCGCCGGAACCAACACCCTGGTACTCGGCACCTACTTCCTGATCACCGGTATCGGCATCGGGATGGTGCCCATGGTGGTCCTGACCACCGTCCAGAACAGCGTCCCCGCCGCCGACCTCGGCGCCGCGAGCGCGGTGGTCACCTTCGCCCGTTCCACCGGCGCCGCCTTCGGAGTCGCCGTCTTCGGCACCTTCCTGAACACCGGCTTCGCGGACCGTACCCACGGCCTGCCGACCGTCGGGGGCTTCGACGCCGCCCGCCCCGACAGCATCGGCCGCCTGCCCGCAGGTCTCCGCGACACGGCCCTGGAGGCCTTCGCCCACGCCACCGCCACCGGGTATCTGTGGATCGCCCCGGCGCTCGCGGTCGGCATCCTGCTCGCGTTGTTCCTGCCGCCGTCCCGCGGGAGCGCTGCCACGACCCCCGCCCCGCGTCCCGTCGCCGAGAGGACCGTCCCGGCGGCGTGATCGCCGGAGGGCCCACCTCGACGGCCGATGCCCTGCACGTCACCGACCGGTCGAGGTGCACCGTCCCGGCGTCCGGCGCAGGCCTCGGCCGGCCCCAGTGCATGGCCCCCGACGGCTCGTCTGCGGTGTACCCGTTCGGGAGATACATGTGAGGAAAGTTCATATGTATGCAGACGTGTCCGGTGGTTACGGAAGGGTACCGGGCCCGCGCACTCCCGGCGTGCAGGGCCCGTCGGTGCCGATCACGCCCCGGAAACGTTGCTCAACAAGAACTTTCTCGGCCATTCCGGGTGACGAAGAGGGGCCGGGACATCTAATGTTCAGCTGAGGTGTGAGCATCATGGCCCGGCGGAGTCCGGTCCGGCAGGACCGTTGCGTACTCGACAGGTGCGTCCGGGGCGCCTGTCCGGGCTGCATTGCGGAACAGCGAAGCCACACCTGCTCGCCACGTGTCCGGCAGTCCGCACGCAGGGGTGCGACGACGTGCCGGCCGGGCGCCGGTCCAGCGGTGAAGGAAGTGGGGGACGATGGAGTCGATCGTCGGAACGATGGTGGGCCGCGAACGCGAACAGCAGGTGCTGTCCGCCTTCGTGGCAGCATCCGGAGGACAGGCGCTGGTGCTGCGTGGCGACACGGGTGTGGGTAAGAGCGCCTTGCTGAGCCACCTCGCCGACCTCGCGGCCGGCGACAAGCACCGAGTGATACGAGCGGCCGGCGTCGAGGCCGAGTCGGAGCTGCTGTTCGCCGGTCTGCACCAGATCCTGTACCCCCTTCTGCCCTACATCGACCGCCTCGACGACGTGCACCAAAGGGTCTTCGACGTCGTCTTCGGGCGGGGTGAGAGCACGCCCCCCTCGGTCATGACCCTCGGAATCGCCGTCCTCGACCTGCTCTCCCTCGCGGCATCGCAGCACCCCCTGCTGCTCGTGCTCGACGACGGTCAGTGGCTGGATGCCTCCAGCACCGAGGTGTGCGGCTTCGTGGGGCGCCGCCTTGCCGGAAGTTCGGTGAAGCTGGTCGTCGGCCTCCGCTCCGACGTGCCCTCGGGATTCGACACGGCCGCGCTGTCCGAACTGCCGGTGACCACCCTGTCGGAGAAGGCCTCCGAACAACTCCTGGATCTACACCATCCCGGACTCGACGCCCGGGTCCGCCGCGTCGTGCTGGACGAGGCCCAGGGTAATCCGCTCGCCCTGCTGGAACTGCCCCCCTTCGTCCGTGACAGCCGGGTGGGACGCAAACCTGGGGAGCCCTTCGGGTACACCGGTGTTCCGCTGCCGTTGCGCTTGCAGCACGTCTACGGCGCACGTATCGAATCCCTCGGCAGCGTCGTACGCGCCGAGCTGCTGCGAGGCGCGCTGGACGGCGTCCGGTCGGGCACGTCCGCCGATCACTCGCGCGGCACGCGCTACCGCATGGTGGACGCCGAGGAGGCCGCGGCCTGCGGCCTGGTGGACATCGACCCGTTGAGCGGCGACTTCGTCTTCCGGCACCCGCTGGTGCGCTCGACCGTGGTCCAGATGGCAACCCCCAACGAGCGGCGTGCCGCTCACGCCGCCCTCGCCCTCGTGCACGGCGACGACCTGGAGCGCCGAGCCACGCATCTGGGGGCCTTCGCGGTCGACCCGGACGAGGAGGTCGCCGCCGTACTGGAAGCCGCTGCCGACTCCGCCACCCGGCGCGGCGGCGCGCGAGCCGCGGTCGCCTGGCTGACCCGGGCGGCGGAACTGAGCGAGAGCCACGCGGAACGCTCCAGGCGGCTGGGCGGGGCGGCGTTCATCGCCGGTCACGCGGGTCTGCTGGACCAGGCCCAGCAGTTGGTGCGGTCCGACGGGGAGCCGGGCCGGGACGAGTCTCCCGCCTCGGTCGTCGCCTCGGCCTACGGTGCGCTGTTCGAGGACGGGGACGTGCGGTCCACGCAGCGCCGCGTCTTCGCGGCTGTCGAGAAGTGGCGCGACAGCGGAGCGCAGGACTCGGACGAGGTGCTCACGCGCATGGTCGACCTTCTGCTGGCCATCAACCAGTACGCCAGTGACGAGGTGTGGTGGGAGCGGTCTCACGAACTGCTGGGCTCTCTGGGCGATCTGGTGTCTCCGCACTCGCGCATCTACCAGAACGCCTGGGGTGACGTGGTACGTCGCGGCACGGGGGTGCACGAGCGGATCGAGGAGGCCTTCGTCGGCCTCCACCACCTGGAACCCTGGGACGTCACCCGGCTGGGGGTCGCCGCCTACCACGTCGACACCCTCAGCCACTACCGGCCGCACCTGCAGCGAACCGTGGACCGCGAGGTGGAGACGGGGGCCATGGCCGCGGGCATGACCATGCTGCACCTGATCATGCTGGATCAGATCGGGGTCGGTGAGTGGGACGAGGCGGAGCGCACCGGGCAGCGCTGCCTGGAACTGACCACGAAGCACCGGCACGTGCTGTTCGCCCATCACACCCGTGCGTATCTGGGCCTGGTGGCAGCCCTGCGCGGGGACACCGACCGGGCGAGGGAACTGCAGGCCGCCGTGGACGCCTGGGCCCGCCCCCGCGGCGTCGGCTTCCTCACCCAGATCGCCGATGCCATCGGCACCACCACCGCCCTCGGCGAGGGCGACTACGAAGCCGCCTACCTCCACGCCATCGGCATCACACCCCCCGGCACCTTCCAGCCCTACGCCCACCAGGCCTCCCGCACCCTCCTCGACCTCGTCGAAGCAGCCCTGCACACCGGCCGATCCGAACAAGCGCGCCAGCACGCCCTCGCGGCACAGCAGGCACACCTCCCCGACATCTCCCCCCGCCTCGCCCTCATCACCTACGGCGCCCTCGCCATGACCACCACCGACCCGACCGAAGCCGACCGCCTCTACCACCGTGCCGAAACCCACCCGGCCGCCACCACCTTCCCCTTCGAACTCGCCCGCATCCGGCTCGCCCACGGCATCCGCCTCCGACACACCGAGGGCCGGAAGGCCGCCCGTCAGCCGCTGGCACTGGCCGCGGAGGCGTTCGAGCGTCTCGGCGCGCCCGCCTGGACCGAGCGGGCCCGCGCCGAGCTCAGGGCGACCGGCGCGCCCGCCCGCACCTCCTCCGCCCACCTGGCGGCGCTGACCTGGCAGGAGCGGCGTATCGCCGATCTGGCGGCGGGCGGTCTGACCAACAAGGAGATCGGCGAGAGGATGCATCTCTCGCCGCGCACGGTCAGCTCCCACCTCTACCGGGTCTTCCCGAAGCTCGGCATCACCTCCCGCGCCGCACTGCGCGACGCGCTGGGCAAGTTCCCCACGGATCAGAACGTGTGAGCGGCCGCACGCGCTGCCGCGGCCGACGGCGGGACCTCAGCGGGTGCCTGTCCGTCGGTCGTCGTGCGTTCAGCTCCCGTCGGGCAGGGCGCGGACTCCGTGGGCGTCGAGCCAGCCGAGGACGTAGTCGGCGACGAAACGCCAGCCGCTGTCGATGACCAGGGAGTGGCCGCGGTCCGCGAACTGCTTCAGCTCCGTCACAGCCGTCGAGTCCCCGTACGCCTTGTAGACCGACCTGGTGACGGAGTCGGGCACGAGCCGGTCCTCCTGCCCCGAGATCAGCAGAAGCGGTCCACGGCCCGTGGTGGCGACGTCCGCCGGCGTGAGCGGCTCGCCTCCCTCACCGGCGGCTGGCAGATCGGCGAGCAGCCGGCGTGCTACCGGCACGGCGTAGCGCTCGTGGAGCCGGTCGGACTCCCGCCGCTCGACCGTATTGGCGAAGACGCGGTGGAACTGCTCCGCTGACAGGGACACCAGCCGCTCGGCACCGTCGGGGGTCCACAACGGCCGTACGGATGCGGGCATCGGGACGCCGTCGACCGGGAGGGAAGCGATGGCCACCGCGGCCCGGCCGAGGTCGGCGCCGATCAGGTGCTGCGCGATGAGACCGCCCACGGAGTGGCCGATGATCACCGGGGCGACGTCGAACGACCGCACGATCGCGGCGTAGTGGTCCCTCAGTGCGCCGAGACCGGCGTCCTCGGGCCGCTCCGGGAAGGCGCGGACCCGAAGGGAGGCGGAGTCCTCCCCAGGCCCGCCGGGGGGGAATGCGAGGAATCCCCTTCTGGCGAAGCGTTCCGCCCATGCCTCCCAGGACAGTGCGTCCAGCCACGCACCATGGATGAAGACGACGGGAGTACGGTTCACGGCTGGTTCCTCCGAGCTGGGGGACCGCCCGGCTCCTGGACACGGGCGACAGGTCTCAGGGTCGTCCAGCCCCGGGCCGGAGGCGACAGTCGAATGACTGAATGTGGGCAGCGCTGCCCTGGGGCGGCGGTGCCGGTCCTCGGTGAAGACCCCACTCCCGCAATACACCGAGGCGGGCATGTGTCCATACATCAGTCGCTTCTTGTGGTCAGCGCCGTCGTATCGGGCGACGCGGGACGGTCAAGTTACTTATGTACGACAGTCGCGCGGCAGGGAAAGTGGGTCGAGCCAGCATTCGCAGAGGAAAGGATCCACCCGTCATGAGCGCCGACCAACCAGCTGTCCAAGCCCCCCGTTCGGCGCCGCACGACCACCTCGGGCTGATCCTCGGAATAGAGCGGGTGCTGGACGTCCATGCCCGGCAGGCGATCCGGGCGGAGTTCCTCTTCGACTCCAAGTCACCCCTGGTCGTGTGCGTGGAGTTCCTCGTGGAAGGCGGCCCGCGGGTTCTGTGGCGCATCGGGCGTGATCTCCTTCAGCAGGGGCTGTACTCGATGAGCGGCCTGGGTGACGTGCAGATGTGGCCGTCGCCCCTCGAGGACCGGGCAACGGTCTGGCTTCAGCTGGCCTCGGGTGACATGGCGGCTCTGTTCGAGCTGCCCGTGGCCCCGCTGGCCGAGTGGCTGGGACACACCTACGAACTCGTTCCCGCAGGTCGCGAGCTCGCCGGAATCGACTGGGACGTGGCCACCGCGGACCTGCTGCCTGCGCACGGAACACCGTCGGACTGACTGACTGCGCACGGAACACTGACTGACTGACTCACTGCGCACGGAGCGCAGGCGACTGACTACGTCGGCCGGGGCGGCACTCGAAACCGGTGGCGGTACTCGGCACCTACTCCGCGGCCCGTTCGCCGTCCGGCCGACCTTCTCGCGCCCACGGTGAACCCAGCGCGGGGCCGCCACGTTGCATAAGTGAGGGACTCCTGCGGCCAGGAGGATCAATTGGCCCGCCCGGCCGCAGGAACGGGTCGGCCGTCCCCGCGCACTTCCCTGATGTGAGGGCGGCCGCACGGGCGACGGACTCGTCATGCGCCTGTCGGTGAAAGGGTCGGCCCCCCTCCCGGGCCACCGTCCGCACGAGCCCACGCCCCCCGCTGGGCGCCTTCGCTGAGCGTCTCATCGAACGCTCCTGCGCGCTCGCGAGAGCGGCGAGCTCTGCCCTCCTCGTCCCGGGGCGCCCCGGAGAGCTCCTTCATACGTGTGTCGGTGATCGGCACGCCGAGCCGGCCCGTACGGGAGGGGCGGTGCGGCTCCTGCGCACATGTGAGAAAACAGTATGGCCCTACATAATCACCGCCTTGACTGGTGACGCTGGATGCTGCAATGATTGCGTCACCGCCTCAACCGGTGACGCAGGAGTGTCGCGGTCAGGAGGTGCCCGAAACCTTTGAACCAGATGGGGAGCAACAGTCATGGCAGTCAGCTACACCGCCGTTGTCGACGTCGACGGAGAGGGCAGGAACGGCGGTCACGCCGTCTCCTCCGACGGCCTGCTGGAGACCGGGCTTGCTCTCCCCAAGGAGCTCGGAGGGGCCGGAACCGCGACCAATCCCGAGCAGCTGCTCGCCGCCGGCTGGGCAGCCTGCTTTCTCGGGGCGCTGCGCCGAGCGGCCTCCGTGCGCAAGGTCCGGCTGACCAGCACGACCATCACGGCGGAGATCACCCTCACCCACGGCGATGACGGCGAGTTCTCGCTCTCCGCGGTCCTGGCCCCCGTCCTCGGCGGCGTGGACCAGGCCACCGCCGAGGAACTCGCCCACGCGGCACACCAGATCTGCCCGTACTCCAAGGCCACGCGCGGCAACATCCCCGTCACCCTCACGGCCGCGGCCGCCTGATCAGCCCCCGGGGCCGCGGGTCCCGTGCCCCCTCCATGTGTCTGCACGGGGCCCGCCCCCCATCTCATCGCCGTACCCACCACACCTATCGAAGCGCGAGGGCAGGACATGGCTCGGACGACGCACACGCATGCCGCAGACCCCGGACAGTCGCGTCCGACCGAGGCCGGTCCGGTCCCGGCCGGCTCGGGCGAGCGGTCCGGCCCTGGCGCGCCCCGCCCCGGCGCGCGGGGCCGGCCGACCGACACCCAGGTGTGGAACTGGGCGGAGAGCGCGGTCCTTCTGGGGTACGGGCCGCCCGCCTCCAGTTTCCTGTGACGGACGGCCCCGCGGCCGCACTGCGAAACGAACGTCAGTGGTGGCGGCCGTGATGTGTCAGCACTCGTTCCGCACAGCGGCACGGCAGACAACGAGGCTGCGCCGTCCGTCGTCTTCATCGATCCCGAGGTCGCCTCCGTTGGCCTCACGGTCCTGGAGGCCGAGCGGACCGGCCACGCCGTCGAGGTCGTCGATGACGAGATCGGCCATCTGGCGGGCGCGCTCCCGTACCGCCCCGGTTAGGGCGTGTTTCGAAAGCCCCGCCTGCTCGGCGGCGCCTGGCACGCACACTCGCCGCGTTGTCGGGATCGCCCCGATACAACCAGTATCGGGGCGACCCTCCGCCTTGCGATCGCACGCACCAGGCGCCGCCGAGCCCGCCCTCCGGGCGGACGGCGCTACTTTCGAAACACGCCCTAGCGGGGCAGGGCCCGTATCCTCATCGACCGGGACCGTCAGGTCGTCGTCGGTGCCACCTTCGCCGGACCGGGCGTTGCCGAACTCCTGTACGCGGCCACCGTGGCCGTCACCGCGGAGGTACCGGTCGGGCGCCTCCGGCACGCCGTACCCGCATTCCCCACGATCAGCGAGGTGTGGCTGCGCCTCCTGGAGAAGAGGAGCAATTCATGACCACAGCACGCGATCTGGCGCTCGTCGTCCTGGGCCGGACAGCCGGCCCGGCCGTGGGGCGGGGGGACCTCGCCCTCGCGCTCGCAGGGGCCGAAGCGGTCGACCTGCTGACCTGCGGAGCGTTGACCCTGGAGGGCGACAGCATGGTGCCCGGTCCGCGCATGGCGACCGGCGACCGCCTGCTCGACCGGGCACTCGACTCACTGGACCGGAGCGAACCCCACGAAACGGTCGGGGACTGGCTGTGGCGCCGCGGCGGCGCACTCGCCTCCGCCTACGCCGAGGACCTGGAAGAGGCCGGACTCCTCGCGTCACCGCGCGGGCACGGATGGCACCCACGGCCGGATCGGTCCGCCCCGGCCGACTCGCCGGAGTGGCGCGCGGCGGAGGAACGGGTGGCCTCGGGTGAGCCCGTCCTGGCCGCTCTCACAACCGTTCTGGGGGCGGGGGAGGCCCCGGCGGATGCCGGTGAGAGCCTCGGGGACGCGGTCGTCACAGTGCTGGCGGCCGTCGGGGACGCGGTGACGGAGCTGGAGGCCGTACGGCTGCGCCGGGACGTGGAGGGCAGCGCGTTCGACAACATCTGGCGCGGGTAGCGGTTCGGGCGGGCACTCGAACATCCTGCCCCGGCAGCCCGCTTCGCACGTATGTGTGCCTGCCGTCGGGTCAGGCACACACCCGCGAGTTCCCCGTGCGGCCCGCAGGGCGGACGACGCTCGCGGGTCTGCTGCTGTGCGTACCGGAGCAGGCCCGCGCGCGGACGCATGGACGTATCAGCCGGCGGGCTGCTTCTCGACCAGGGTGTACATGACCGTGCGCTGCTGCTTGTGGCGCTGGATGCGTCCCTTCGCGACCAGGGACTCAAGAGTGTTCCGCACCACCTGCGGCGTCGGGTCGCGGTCCGGGTGCTTCTCCAGGAGTTCGTCCCGCAGTTCCTTCGCGAGGCGGGGCTCGTGATGTTTGCCGAGCAGTTCGATCAGCAGGTCACCGAGCAGGGGACGGCGCGACTTCCCCTTCGCGCCGGCCTTCGCCGCATCGGTGCTGCCGGCCGGGCGCCGGGAGGAGGACTTGGCAGCCGTCCGCTTCGTCTTGGTGACGGCGGGCTCGTCCTGCAACTGCTCGGGCAGTCGTGACGGGTCCGCGAAGCCGCGGTACCGCTCGGCGAGGCTCAGGATGTCCGTCAGGAGGGCCTCCTCCTGCTTCAACACCGTGATCCCGTCCGCGAGCTCCTGCTGTCGACGACGGTTCTCCTCCAGGTCCGACGCGGCTTGTTCCACCAACCGCGATCGGAGCGGGGCGGCTGACTTGCTGGTCACAACCGATTCACTCCCTCGATATGAACGATGTTGCGCACGGTACCCACGCAGAGGCTCCGTGCCGAAAGTATCTGCACCGGGCCGTGGCGGGGCATGTTCACCTTCACGATAAGCGCCGATGCGCCCGAGCATGTAGCTGGTGTCGGGTCTTCTTCAACCGCCCGCCGCACGTGGCACCCGTCGGCAAGGGATCCTGCCGGACGGAATGCCCGGCAAATGTGTCGTCGAACCACCCACGGCCGTACCTGTCCCCACCCGTCCGTGTGTGCCGGGTAGGGCACAGCCGACCGGCGCGCCCGTGCCCGTCCCCCGGTACGACCCGCTCGCCGGTCAGGTGTGGGTCGCGGCCGTCCACCGTCCGGGCGGCGTGCGAGGGAGGGGCGGTCGCTCAACTGGCGCTGCGTTCGCGGCCCCTCAGAGAAGCCGGACCGACCGGGCCGTGGTGCGCAGGTCCGTGGCTGGGGAGCACCACGTTCCCATCAAGGCGCTCGATCAGGGCCAGGGTGCGAGGGCTCGGGAGCGGTCGGAGTGGGACGTCGCGGGCAGCAGCTGCGGTCCGCTGATCCACGACGTGGGATGCCCGGTGACCAGAGCGTTCCCCGTGACCAGGATGCCGCTCGCGGGCAGGCGACAGGCGCAGTGGCCGTCTGTGTGACCTGGTGTGTGCACGGGCGAAGGGCTGCCCGGCAGAGCGAGGGGGGCCCGGCACCGGGAAGGCCTGCGGCTCGGATTCCGGTACGTGGCGGTGTCTCCGGCACACAGGGCGTGCACGGCCAAGGGGAGCCCTCGGCCGCTCCGCAGGAGCACCTGTCCGACGGCCACCAGGTCAAGGTGTTCGCGGCGTGTGTGCGCCGTAACGTCCTGGTGCATCAGGACGGGCACCCCGTACAGGGCGCGCAGGTGTTCGGCCGTGGCATGTGGTCGTTGTGGCCATGCGTGACCAGCACGGCGGCCTCCGCACGCGGAGCAAGCGGCATCCCAAGCCCGGCCACGGTCCCGGGGCCGCGGGCGGAGGCCGCCCGTCGCCGACGGGCCGGGTCCCCACTCGGACCGCCGGCGGTCCCGTCGTCAGGCCGGGCGAGTCATCCACCGGCGACGGCGGACGCCGACTTCTTGCGTGCGCGGTAGGCGGCGGCCTTGTACTTGTTGCCGCAGGACGCCATGCCGCACCAATGGCGCCGCATGCCCCTGGACCGGTCGACGTAGACGCGCGTGCACTCGGGGTTGCCGCATTCCTTCATCAGCGGGACGTCCGGGCCGCTGAGGAGTTCGACGGCCTGTCGGGCGACCGTTGCCAGGGCCTGTTCGGGCGTGGCTTCGGTGAACCGGCCCGTCACCGTGAGCTGCGGGGTGACGGGGGTCCCGCGGGCGGCGCCGTTGACCACGGCCAGCGCCTCCCGTTCGAACTCCTCCCCGAGGCGGCGGTCGGTGATCAGCCGGTAGAGGGCCTCGCGCACGACCTTGGCCGCCTGCAGTCCCTCCTCGTCGCCCGGGGTGATCGCGTCCACCAGCCCGGACTCCACGTACCAGGCGTTCAGCCGCTCCGGGGTCACGAACATCTCGAACCGCGTCGACCGCCGGGCCCGGAGGGTGGCGGCGAAGTCGAGGGCCGGATGTCCGCAGGCGAAAACATGGCTAAGATTCACGTCACCATTTTGACAGGTGACTCCGGTCGGGCGCAAGGATCAGCCCGTCCGGACCGTGCCCTGCCGCGAACAGCGACCCTCGGGGCGCCCTTCGGGGCCGGCGGAGACGGCCCTGCGGGGCCCTGCCCGGGATCGTACGGCACGGGACGCATCACGTCGCCGGGCTCCGGGAGGGTGGGGGCTGTCGCCCCCTCCGATGACGGTCGGCTTCAGTCGTCCCCCGGGCCGCGATCAGTCAACTGACTGTTGTCGCCTCTCCGGTATTCGTCGAGGGTGGGAATCGGTCGGCGGCAACCCGCCGCGGGTGCCGAATCGCATCACCTACTTCCGTCACCTGTTTAACCGGTGATATGGTCCGGATCAGTCTTCGCGGAACGAGCCTGGCTCGGGCCGCGCACCCACCACGGAGGCACACACGGACAGGGTCCGGACGAGCCCGTGGACCGGCCGACCGTCTCCCTCGGCAGCAGGCACATGTGTCGTCGCTGCGGGGCGTCACACCTACTTCTCGAACGGAATCCCATGAAGAAGCACATCCTGACTGTCCTCGCGGCCGGTGTGCCGCTGGCTGCGGCGGTGTACCTGCCGACCGCGTCGGCAGCACCCCTGAACTCGACCGCGTCCGCTCCGTCCCCCTGCACATCCATGTCCCTGAAGGCTCCGGCCGGCACCGAGGTGGAATCCGTGACGGCGGTCCGCCGGCCAGGCGGCACCGTCAACGGCACCGGTCTCCTGGGCGGTTCCGTCTCCGGCGTCCCCGCCTACTGCGAGGTCACCGTCACCCTCACCCACCCGGATGGCGGCGACCACGCCAAGGTGCAGACCTGGCTGCCCGAGAGCGGCTGGAACGGCCGCTTCCAGGCGCTCGGCGGCAGCGCCTACGCGGCCGGGGACAACGGTGTAGGCATGGGCGCCGCGGTCAAGAACGGCTACGCCGTGACCACCACGGACGCCGGCGTCGGTGACGTCGTGGACGTCAGCTGGGCATTGAACGGCAACGGGCAGGTCGACCGTGCCAAGCTGAAGAACTTCGCCTCCCGCTCGCAGCACGAGGCCGCCGTCGTCGGCAAGGAGGTCGTCGCCTCCGTCTATGCCGAGCGCGCCTCCTACTCGTACTTCACCGGCTGTTCCACCGGCGGGCGCCAGGGCTACATGGAAGCCCAGCGCTACCCGGACGATTACGACGGCATCCTCGCCGACGCGCCCGCGATCAACTGGGACGAGTTCGAGGTCGCCACCCTGTGGCCGCAGGTGGTCATGAACAACGAGAAGACCTATCCGGCCGACTGCGAGCTGGACGCCTTCACCACCGCTGCCGTCAAGGCCTGCGACAGGCTCGACGGTGTGAAGGACGGCCTGGTCAACGACCCCGAGAAGTGCACCTTCGACCCCCGCAGGCTGATCGGCACCAAGGTCGTCTGCAAGGGCAGGGAGCTGACCATCACGGCGGCCGACGCTGCCGTCGTCCGCAAGATCTGGGACGGGCCGCGCACCGCCTCCGGCACGAAGCTCTGGTCGGGCGTCCCGGTCGGCGCCGACCTGAAGGGCCTGGCGGCCACCACCGGACCCGACGCCGACGGCAACGTCGAGGGAGCACCCTTCGCGGTCCCGGCCTTCTGGGTCTCGTACTGGCTGAAGAAGGATCCGGCCTTCGACGTCTCGACGATCACCTACAGCCGGTTCACCCAGCTGTTCAAGCAGTCCCAGGCCGAGTTCGACGAGGTCATCGGCACGGACGACCCGGACCTGTCCGGCTTCCGTGCGTCCGGCGGCAAGCTGCTGACCTGGCACGGCCAGGCCGACCAGTACATCCCCACCCAGGGCACCGTGGCGTACCGCGACCAGGTCGAGCGCACCATGGGCGGTTCGAAGAAGGTCGACGACTTCTACCGGCTCTTCCTCGCACCCGGCACCAACCACTGCGGTCTCAACGGCAGTGACGGTACCGCCGATGGTCTCGCCGCCCTGACCAAGTGGGTCGAGCAGGGCAAGGCGCCCCGGGTGCTGCCCGCGACGCTCGTCAACGACGAAGGCGCACAGGTCAGCCGCGATCTGTGCAGCTACCCCCAGGTGTCCCGCTACGACGGCCAGGGCGACCCGGCTGTCGCCTCCAGCCTCCGCTGCACCGCCCCGCCTCGTCACTGACCTGGCCGACGCTCCGCCCTGACCCGAGAGAGGTCCGAACCATCATGAGTACGCAGACAGTGACGCCGGCCGCCGACACGGCGGCGAGGTGCACGCGCTCCTCCCTGCCGGCGCTGTACCTGGGCCGCGGCGTCCTTGCCGTGGCCTGGGCCGTGGCGTTCGCCGGAGCACACGCGGAGGTCGACGCCGTGGCGATCACGCTGCTCGTCGCCTACCCGTTGATCGACGCGGTGTCCTCGCTGGTCGACCATCGCGCGACCTCCGACGGTCCGGAACGCCGGGTCATCGCGTTCAACGGGGTGCTCAGCACCCTGGCCGCCCTCGCGGTCGGTAGCGCAGGCGTGGGCGGCGAGGCACCGGTGCTCCATGTGTTCGGCACCTGGGCCGTCGTCTCCGGTGCCGCCCAGGTGCTCGTCGGACTGCGCCGCCGTGGCCCTGAATTCGGCAGGCAGTGGCCGACGTTGATCTCGGGCGGACTCTCCTTCGTCGTCGGTGTCTTCTACAACATCCAGGCTGCGGGCGACGCTCCCTCGCTCGACGTGCTTTCGGTCTACGCGACGGGCGGTGGAGTGTTCTTCATCGCCCAGGCACTCCTGCTGGCGTGGAAGAACCGCCGGCTGAACACCCGGACCGTCTGAGCACCAGCCCCTGCCGGTACAGTCCCGGTCCGCGCCACCAGGCGCGGGCCGGGACTTCGGCGTGCCTGGCACCGGCCCGAAGAGTGCGCTCCTCGCGCCCGGTACGAGAAGGAGTGCGGCCGAGGCGCGCGAGCACGGCGCTTCCCGGTCCAGGAAGGGCAGCTCGTCCCGGCCGCTCCGTGCCGATCCGGCCCGTTGCGACCCCCGCCCGGCGGACCGCCGGGCGGGGAATGATGCTGTGTGGCGGGGCGGGGCGGGAGTACGCGCCGACCGCCGTCTCCGCAGCCGTCCTGATACGTGTCGGCGTTCCAGGTCCTCCCCGGGGGCCGCAGCGATGGGGCGCGGGAAATGGCTTCGGCGGACGAGCCGGCAGAAGCCGCCAGGGCCGCCAAGTCCGATACCGCGGGACCGCCCTGAGGACCCGGCCGGGCGGCGCAGGCGACTTTGCCCGGGAGGTTTCGGAGATCGGACACGGCCGCCGGAGTCCTGGCGCCCCCGAGCCCCGGAGCGCCGAGGCATGGAGCACCCGGAGGTCCGGAGGTCCGGACTCCTGGAGGTCCGGAGTCCCGGAGTCCCCGGGCCCCGGAGTTCCCGAGTCCCGGAGCAGCAAGCCCCGAGCTCCGAGTCCGGAGGGCTCTGCTCCTCCAGGTGCCGGGGCGTCTTCGCAGGCGGGAGCCCGGCCCGGTGTGTGGTCCGGTGGGCGTGGCGCGGATGTCCGGGCACGCCACAGGGGCATGCGCGGTGCGCATGCCCCTGTGGCGTGGGAGAGCCGAGGACTCAGTTGTCGCTGTTGAATATCGTCAGCACGCGCAGCACCTCCAGGTAGATCCACACGAGCGTCAGGGTGAGGCCGAAGGCGGCCAGCCAGGCCTCCTCACGCCGAGCGCCGTATGCGACGGCGTCCTCGATCTGCTTGAAGTCCAGGGCGAGGAATGCGGCGCCGAGCAGGATGCCGATGACGCCGAACGCGATGCCGGGGCCGCCACTCCGGAACCCGAGCCCGTCACCCGCGCCGAAGGCGGAGAAGAGGAGGTCGGCGAGGAGCAGGAGGACGAAGCCGGTGGCGGCGGCGACGACGAACCCCATGAACCTCCGGGTGACCCGGATCCAGCGCATCCGGTACGCGATCAGCACGCCTGCCGACACCGCGAAGGTACCGAGCACCGCCTGGACGACGACGCCCGGTGAGATGTAGGTCGAGGTCGCACTGGAAATAGTGCCGAGGAAGACGCCCTCGAACGCCGCGTAACCGAGGATGAGTGCCGGGGAGGGGGCCCTCTTGAAGGACTGGAGCATCGAGAGCCCGAAGGCGACGAAGGCCGCGACCACGGCGATCCCGTAGGAACGGCCGATGTCGGCCTCGTCGACGGGCAGCAGGAGCCAGGACAGCACCGCTGTCAGGGCTACGGTCCCGAGGGTCGTCGCGGTGCGGACGACGACGTCGTCCATGGTCACCGAGGTGCTGCCGGCCCCGTCGCCGGCCGATGCGTAGGGGTTGGTCCCGTAGTCGCCGGCCGGCTGCGGGACGCCGGTGGCACCCACCGCCGCCACCCGTGTGTACGCGTCGGCCCTGCCGGCGTCTCGTGCGGTCCCCCAGCGGGAGAAGATCGGGTTGCTGGTCCTCACGTCAATCCTCCTCGTCAGCCGCACTCGCGGCCTGCGCACAGCCATTGCCGCCGGGCGCCCGTTGCGGCACACGTATGCCGGTGGTGAATTCGCCGCACCGGCGACGGCCATGCTCGACGTCACCACTCTGACAGGTGACGCTAAGGGAGGCAAGTCCCGCCGGGCCGGGCATGACAGGTGGTCACACGGCCGGCGCTTCCGGCCCCGAGAGCAATTCCCTGAGGAAGCCGTCCCAGTCCAGGCCGTCCATCTCCACCTCGGACGGGATGACGCGGTAGGTGGCGGCGAGCCAGTCGGCGAGGGGGGAGGTGGGTACCTCGAACAGCGCCTCCACCTCCTCGGACTCCATGAGCAGCCAGGACGAGGGCGACTCCTGGGACAGCGTCGGCCACATCCGCACGTCGCCGGAGCCGCTCATCGACCTCAGCCCGAGATGCAGGAGTTCACGGCCGACGCACCAGCTGAGACTGGGACCCCGTTCCGCAAGGAACTCAACTGTGATCACCGCGGGCGCGTCCGGGTCGAAGCTGAACTTCGCGCGCATCGGAAGCCGGGTGAACTCGTCGAGCATCTGGTCCAGGTCGAGCAGCAGCGGAGGTATGAGGCCGGGCGCCGAAGGTGCCCGCAGTGGTGACTGATCACGAGACATGACAGGGGTTCCCCTCCATGGGACGAAGTCTGCGTTCCTCAGTCTTCGTCGCGACCGCTCCTCGGACATCGGTCACTTGACGGTCGAAGGGCGACGGAGCGCGGGGCGGTTGACGGCGAGCATTGCGGCGTGCGAGCCGTGCCGTAAGTCAATTGGCTGCCGGGGCCCGAAGCCGGTGGGGCCATCTGCACCGGACGGCTGCTCGCCGGGCGGGGTGTCGTCTTCGGCGGAATGCCGATGCCATGGCACAGGGCAACGGCAGGCGTCGGCCGTAGGACACGTATCAAAGAGGGAAGCCGTACACCGGGCATCGCCGTCCGGCGGGGGAGGCGCATATGACCTTTCCCCTCCGTCGACGGAACCGCCTTCGAGAGCGAACCGCTCGCCGGATCCTTCGACTACGTGGTCGCCGTCGACCGCAGACACGTCAGAGGTGCGTCCTCGCCCGGCTGGGTCGCAGCCTCACGTACCGCTGCGGGGTCTACAAGGGTGCGCGCACCACGGATGCACCCAGTCCGACACCGCCGCCTACCACCCCGAGGCGGCGGAGCGGCACTGGACGGAACTCCTCGCCCTCTTCGGCCGCACCCTCTGAGGGACCGGGCGCCGCGGGACCGTTCGGGGCGTGGAGGGGTGCGCCGTCCGGTCCCCGCGGGTTCTTATGGGGGTGGCGGTGAGGGAGGGCCGTGCGGGCACCCATGAGTTCCGGTCGGACGTTCAGTGCCCGCTGCTCTCGGCGGGCGGCCGGATGCGACGACGCAGGGCGTGGGGCCGACAGGATCTGTCGGCCCCACGCCCTGCGTCGTCGCATCCTCGGGCACCCGTGACCGGAGCCCTCGGGTGCCGTTACCGGGCCTGGAGCGGGCCCGCGAAGGACTTGCGCAGGGACGCGGGGGCGGCGAGAGGAAGCAGCGAGGCCAGCACCTTGCCCTTGAACGTGCTCGGCTGACGCGTCAGTTCGACGTCGACCCGGGTGCCCTCCGCCTCGGGGGTCATGCGGAAGACCCATCCGCCCCCGGCTCCGAAGAGCTTGGAGTCGAGGGTGGTGATGACGACGGTGTCCCCGCCCGGCTCCCACGCGTAGCGTGCGCGTTCCCACGCAGCGGCGGTGCCCTCGGTGACCTCTGCCCAGGTCTCGCCCAGACCGTGGACCTCGAAGTGCTCGGCGTCGATCGTAGGCCAGGACGTGGCGCGGGAGGGGCCGAAGTCGGTGAGCACCCCCACCACGTCCTGCGGGCTGAGCGTGGAGACGAGATGGAACCGTACGACTGCCATGGATCTTCTTCCTCACCAATAAGTAACTGCTCTGAACGGTGACGAGACACTCCCACGCTGTTACGTCACCTGTCAAGGTGGTTACTTTTCTCGAAAGTGGACGCGAGGGGGAGGGAGAGGCGGGAGGGGCGGCGGTGCAGTCGCATGACGGACGGACCCGGGACAGTCCGGGCCGCTCACCCCAGGGAGGCAGGCTCTCTGTGACCGTGACGGACCCCAGGGGCTGCTGGACTGCGCCCGGATCAGTCCAGCACCTTCAACGCTCCGGCGACGGCGGCCTCCAGGAAGGACCGGTCGACGCGGGCCTGGTCCATGACGCGAAGCCCCTGGACGAACGTGACGAGGAAGCGGGCGAGTTCCACAGGGCTGTGCTCGTCGCGCAGTTCTCCCCGGCTCCTGGCGCGGGACAGCGCCGCGGCGAGTACGGACTCCATGGCGGTCATGGTCGCGCGCACCTGCTCCGCCGTGCCGTCGTGCGTCGACCGCTCGGTGGTCGCTTTGACGAGCAGGCAACCGCGTTCCCGGTCCGCCGCGTCGGTGGTGACCATCGTGATCAGGATGGCGCGCACCGCCGTACGGATGTCGGAGCCGGCCCGGACGTCCTCGTCGAGGGCGGCGATCATGAGGTCGCAGTAGCGCTTCAGGGCGTGGGCGTAGAGGCCGTCCTTGGAGCCGAACGCCGCGTACAGGCTGCCACTGCCGATTCCCAGCAGTTCCGTCAGCCGTGGTACGACAGTGGCGTGATAGCCGTTCTTCCAGAACAGGTGCATGGCCTGTTCCACGGCCGCGTCGGTATCGAATGCACGAGGGCGTGCCACACCGGGGTCCTTTCGTCGGTGTCCTCGGTCCCGCGGGGGCGTGATGATCGCAGTGCGGGGCGGGCTGGAGCATCAAGTCGGTCGGCCGGCTCCTGGCCTGCCGGGCGCCCGGGGCGTTACATATCAGTGAACGGACCACGGTCCCGACTCTGCCCCGGCGACCCTTCGCAGGCATGAGTCGATCGACTGCACACCTGGCGAGGCAGGGGCGACTTCGTCGCACGGGCGGTCACCTGCCCTGGAGTTCGATGTACTCGGACAACACGCCAGCCGGACGAAGAGGCTCAGGGCGCCG
The DNA here is from genome assembly GCF_004795105.1 of Streptomyces sp. A0642. Taxonomy (GTDB): domain Bacteria; phylum Actinomycetota; class Actinomycetes; order Streptomycetales; family Streptomycetaceae; genus Streptomyces. Next base: position 302,758 of record NZ_SSBL01000006.1, read on the forward strand.
GATGTCCGGCCGGCCCTGCTCCGCTTCGCGCTGCTGCGGAGGACGGACCTTGGGCCGGCTGGGACAGCGCTTCGGGCGACGGGGACGGGAGAGGACCGCCCGTATGCGGTACGAGCGAACTCCCCAGCGACAGGACCAGGGGCATGCCCGGCCGGATGTTCTGCGGTTAGCCTCGACGGCATTGACGGCGACAGTCCGAGGACGAACATGCAGGTGCACCTGACCCCCCCCCGCTGGAGCCCGGCAGCGCGCCCCGCCACGCAGCTGCCATCGTCGCGACCGCGGCCGACATCAGCGGGGCGGAACTGGACTGCAGCTCCGAGAGCACCGTGGTCGAGGACATAGTCGACGGCTTTCGCGCGGAAGGCGTCACTCAGGAGCACCTGGCGGAATCGCTCATCGCGTTCGGCTGCCACGTCGGCGAGATACTGAATCGTCATGCCGGGGGAATCCGGCGGCAGGCCCCGGCGGGCTCGCCGGTCATCTTCCCCAGGGCTGTGCTCCTCTTCGTGGAACTGCCTGACGCACGGGGAATGCCGGCCGATCGAATGGGTCTTCAGCCGCCTCGCGTGCGGAGCCGATGTCAGCATTCGCGGTCTCTGCACGGCAGCCGGGACGGGAGAAGCGCCCCGGCGCTACTGGACACCGGCATGATGAGGTGTGGGGGGGTGTGGAAGAGGTGGATGAAGCGCCCCGGGGCGCGCCCGGACAACCAGGGGTCCACGGCAGGACTCCGCACCGGTGGGGGGGCGTCCGCGGGAGGGCGCCCGTGGAGGAGGTCTGCCGGGACGGCTCGCGGATGCTCGCGGTGCCGGTCGAACGAATGGGGGAGCTGACGGGTGAGCGCGCGCATCGAATCGGCCGACGCCCGCCCGAAGGGCGCGGGCCCGGACCTCAACGGTTCGGACGACAGGGAACTGGTCGGCCGCGAGCGGGAACAGGAACAGGTGGCCGCGCTGCTGGCGGCCCTGCCCCGTGGCGGCCAGGTGCTCCACGTGCGCGGGGCCCCGGGCACGGGGAAGTCCGCCCTCCTGCGGTTCGCCGCGGAGGCGGCCGTGCGCCAGGGCATTCGCGTGCTGTCGACGTCGTCGGCGCCCGCCGAGCGGGGCCTGCGCCATGCGGCCCTCCACAGCCTCCTCCGTCCCCGCCTGGCCCGGCTCGACGGCCTGCCGGACCCGGAACGCCTCGTGCTGGACGCCGCGTTCACAGGCGGAGCGGCCGTTCCGTCCGCCGCGCTGCTGGCCGAAGCCGTGCTGAGTCTGCTGGACATGACACCGGGGCCGGTCCTTCTGTGCGTCGATGACTTCGACCGGCTCGATGCCGCGACCCGCGACGTCCTGCGCCACGTGGCCCGGCGCGGCGGCGGCACGCCACTGGGCATGATCCTCGCCGAGCGGTCGTCATCCGGCCCCCGGCTCACCCCCGACGGACTCGGGGTCACGCTGGAGGCCCTGCCCGGCCCTCAAGCTCGCCTCCTCGTCACGAGCACCCGCCGCGCCACCGGCTACACCGAACAGGAGCTCGTGCTCGCCGTGGCGGAGGGGAACCCGCTCGCCCTCACGGAGCTCTCCCTGGGGAGCGGCCCTCTCGGGGACACGGCGGCCTTCGGCATGCTGCCGGCGACGCCCCGCCTGGCCGAGGCGTACGCGGAGGACCTGGCAGGGCTGTCGGCGGCAGCCCGTACCGTGCTCCTCACCGCCGCGCTGAGCACCTCCCCGGCCACACGGGACATCCTCGACGCGAGCTCCCGTCTGCTCGGCAGTCCGGACGCCGCCCGCTCCGGTCTGGCCGAGACCGCCGCCCGCGGACTCGTCGTCGAGGAGGGACAGCTGCTGGGCTTCCCCCGGCCTCTGGTCCGGCCGGTGGTCCTGCACACGGAGCCGGCGGCCCGCCGCCTGAGCGCCCACGCGGCCCTCGGGCGGAGCCTCGCCGGCTCCCCGCACGCGGCCTGGCACACGGCCCGGTGCGCGGGTGCCCCCGACGAGGAGCTGGCCCGCCGGCTGGAGGCGCTGGCCGCAGGACCCCGCTCGGGGACGGGCGTGCTCGTGGCCCTGTCAGCCCTGGAAGCCGCCGGAGTCCTCTCCCCGGAGCCGGAGAGCCGGGCGGGCCGACTGCTGCGCGCGGCCGAGCTCGCGTGCGACCACGGGCTGCCGGAGCAGGCGCTCCGGCTCGCGCGGCGCATCGACCCCACCGAGCTCGGGACATGGGGCCGTGCCCTGCTGCTGTGGATCCACGAACTGCTCCGGGGAAACAGTGCTGTCGGCCGGGGGCGGATCGCCGAACTGTGCGAAGCGGCACGCGCCGTGGCCGCGAAGGACCCCGCCCTCGCCCAGAAGCTCCTGCACGCGGCGGCGCGCAGAAGCTGGTGGCAGCAGTCCGGGCCGGACGAACGCCGCCTGATCCGCGCGACGTTCGAGGACCTCCGGTCCGGTCCCCGTGACGCGCGCGACCTCATGCTCCTGGCGCTGACGGGCCCGCCGCCGGTGACCTCGCCGGCACCGTCGAAGCCCCTGACGGATCTGCCCGACGGCGACGAGGAGAGCCTGCTCGGCCACGTCGCCCATCTCGACGCCGACCTCGCCGGAGCGGACCTGTTGTTCGCGGAGGCGGAGGCCGCCTTCCGCGCCGGCGGACGCTACGGGCGGCTGCCGCAGATCCTCGTACCGAAGGCCATGGGGCAGATCCTGCTCGCCACGCAGTGGGACGGGACCCTGGCCCTCGCCGAGGAGGCCGGGACGATCGCCGCCCGGACGGAACAGCCCGACTGGGCGGCGAGGGCCACCGGCACACGCGGCATCGTCGAGGCACTGCGGGGGCACGGTGACCAGGCGCTGGAGTGCGCCGCGCAGGTCGAGGAGGCGTCCCTGCGCCTCGGCGAGACCCGGCAGCTCAGCCTGGCCGTCCTGGCCCGCGCCCTTACCGCGTCCGGCGCGGGCCGATACGCCGAGGCCTACGTGCACTTGCGGTCCCTCTTCGCCGAAGCGACGGCCCCGTACTCCTTCGAGCACTACTGCGGGCTCGCACTCCTGGCTGAGGCGGCGACGCCCGCGGGGGAGACGGACGACGCCCGGACCGTCGTCGGACACTTCGCGCTCGTGACCGGGCCGGGACGCGCGCCCCTGCTCGGAAGGACCCTGGACTACGCCTCCGCCGTCCTCTCCCCGGACGACGAGGCCGAGGCCGTGTACCACCGGGCACTGGGGCCCGGGGCCGCCACCTGGCCCCTGCTCCACGGCATGACCCAGTTCGCCTACGGGGCCTGGCTCAGGCGCCGACGCCGACTCACCGAATCCCGCATTCCGCTGGCCGCGGCGGAGTCGGTCTTCCGGACCCTGGGCGCCGGGTCCCGTGCCGACCAGGCGGCTTCCGAGCTGAGGGCGACAGGCGGGGCGGCCGCCGCACGGACGGCCGGCGGGGACCTGTCCGAGGTGCTGTCCCCGCAGCAGCTGACCATCGCCCGCCTGGCCGCCCGCGGACTGACCAACCGGGCGATCGGGGAGCACTTGCGCCTGTCACCCCGCACGGTCGCCTCACACCTTTATCAGATCTTCCCGAAAATGGACGTCACGTCCCGCGCGCAGCTCGCCGCCAGGTTCAGAGCGGACGAGAACGGGCGGCCCGGATGACCGGGCCGCCCGCGGGTGCTCCGACGGGCTGACGGGCCCGCCTCTCGGGTGATGCCGCGCGGCCGACTGTCCGGGCGCGGGGGTCTCCGATTTCCCACGGCCCAGCCGCGTCTTCTCGTACGTCGGCCGTTCGGTGCCCCGTCGGCCCGTCCGGCCGCGATCTTCCGGTGACGTCAGGCCGGTGACGTCGTCAGCACCTGGGCGAGCTGCGCCCGAGCCGTCACACCCAGCCGGGGGAAGATGCGATAGAGGTAGGCTCCGATGGTCCGCGGTGAGAGGCCGAGCTGTTCGCCGATCTCACGGTTCGACAGCCCACGGCCGGCGAGTTCGGCAATCCGCAGCTCCTGGGCCGTGAGCAGGCTGTGGACGGCGGCGGGACCGGGCGTGTCCGCGGTGCCGTTCTCCGGCCGCTCCCCGGATGCCCGCAGTTCCGCGGTGATCCGCGCGGCCCGCGCCTCGGCACCCATCAGTGTGAAGGTGGCCGCCGCCTGCCGCAGGACGGCGCGGGAGTCGGCGTACCGTCGGCCGCGTCGCATCCACCGCCCCTGAGCCAGACGCAGCGGCGCCTCCAGGAAGGGCAAGCGGGACAGGTCCATGGCGAAGGCCTTCGCGAACAGGTTCTCCGCGTCCCGGTCGTCGGCGAGGACCGCCCGTGCCACCGCGATGCGGACGGCGAGCACGGGGGCGCACTCCGCGCCCAGTTCGCTCTCCAGTCGGTCGAGCGTCGTCAGCACCTCGGCGGAGACGTCCTCCGCGGCTGCGGCTTCCGCGAGGGGCACCAGCGCGAAGAGGGCGACCGCACGGGTGCCGGGGTCGGCGAGGAGGCCCGAGAGACTGGCGAGGCCGGTCCCGAAGTCGCCGCCCTCGATCCGGGCGCAGGCCGTGCCGACGGCGAGAACCGCGTCGATCGAGCGCACCGAGCGCCGGGCGGCCTCGACGTCGCGTTCGCTGCCCCGACGGGCCGTGACGCCGCTGCGCAGCGCTTGTACGAGATCCACCAACAGGCGGGCGGCGGCCGCGTGGTGGTCCTGGCCGTGCTCCTCGGCCAGGACCGCGCACCGGCGCAGCGCGTGGTCGCCCTGGCCCCGGTCACCCATGGCCAGGTGGGCCAGTCCCTGGCCGACGAGCACTCGGGGAAGCCGGTCCGGCAGCTCGTGGAAGTGGTGGCGGCGCTCGGCGAGCCGGTAGACGTCGAGCGCCCGCAGCGGGTCACCTGCCAGCAGGGCCGCCTCACCCAGCCGTTCGAGGTCGCGGGCCGGTACGTCGGTGAACTGCCGGCCGGCGGACACGCCCGCGAGGACCGTCGCGGCGCGGCCGACCGGGTCGGCCGTGGCCATGGCGTGCAGCAGCCGGGGATCGCCTGCCCTGTCCGGCATGGTGTCGAGGAAGTCGAGCAGTGCCCCGGCCCGTTCGCCGTGCGCGAGGGAGGGCGCCATGATCCGGGCCAGTTCCAGGGCGTCCTCCTGTTCGGCGGGGCCGGCCGGGGCGGGCCAGGCCCCGGGGTCGGCCGGCGGCAGCCCGCCAGGCTCTCCGGTACGGGCCACCGCCTTCGCGCACAGTGTGCCCAGCGGGCCGAGGGGGTGGCGCAGCGCCTGGCGCGCCATCGTGCTTGCCACGCGGTCCTGGCCGAGGGCGTGGGCGAGCTGGGCTGCCCGCAGCGCGCACCGGCCCCGGTCCCGGGGGACCGGGTGCAATTCGGCGGCTCGCCGCAGGAGCAGGACGGCCATCGGCGCCTCGAACTGTCCGAGCACGCGATCGTGCGCCTCTTCCAGACGACAGGCCAGCTCCGGGTGGTGGCTCTCCACCGACTGGGACAGGTGCCACAGCATCCGTACCGAGTCACGCTCCAGGACGGCCGCCAGGGCGGTGTGCGCGGCGCGGAGGCGTGGCCGGCTCACGGCGTGGACCACCGCACCCGGTGTCGCGGGATGGCTGAAGACCAGCCGCATGCCGTCGGACTCGACGAGGCCTTCGCGCTCGGCGGGTTCCAAGGCGGCGAAGCCCACTTCCACGCCCCCGATCCGCGACGCGGCGGACAGGAGCAGGGGAAGGTCTCCTGCCGGGTGGAGCGCCGCTGCCAGAAGCAGATCCCGGGTTCCCCGGGGAAGGTGCGCGGCGCCCGGTGCCAGGGCGGAGGCCAGCCGGTCGGTCGAGGCGGGTGCGTGGGGCGCGGAGTCCTCGGCCCGGGCCGGCAGCTCCAGGAGCGCCAGGGGGTTGCCCGCCGAAGTGGCCAGCACCTCACGGACGGCCTGTGCGTCCAGTCCGGGCCTGCTCGCCGCCAGCAGTTCGGTGGACCGGGCCGCGGTGAGGGGGCCGAGCAGTGTCTCCGGGAGGCCGGTGAGGGCGGCCTCGTGCGTCCGGTGCGGACGCGAGGTCATCAGCAGGCCCATCGGATGGCCTTCGGTCCGGCGGGCGACGAACGAGAGCACGTCCCGGCTGGGTTCGTCCAGCGCGTCCCAGTCGTCGACGGTCATCAGCAGAGGGCGTACGGCACTGACCGACTCCAGGAGGCCGAGAACGGCGAAGGACAGCCGTGAGAGGCCGCCCGGGGCGGGGGCGTCGTCGACGAGCAGCATCTCCAGGGCTTCCAGCCGGCCGGGGGCCATGCTCCGGCCCGGGTTTCTCAGGGCCGGCCAGAGGATCTGGAGCAGACCCGAGAGGCGGGTCGGGGCGCCGCCCCGGGTGCCCGCGCAGCGCAGCACTCGCATCCCGGCGCCGGTGGCCGACCGGACCGTGGCCTCCAGCAGGGCCGACTTGCCCGAACCGGCGTGGCCGCGCACCACCCGGGCCGCCCCGCGGGCCGCCGCCTCGCGCAGGAAGTCCTGGAGTGCCCGCAGTTCGGGGTCGCGGCCGATCAGAGCCGGGCTGCCCGGCGGGGTCTCGGGAAGCGGGGCGACGAGTGACCGGGTGTGCGGTGCCGCCCCTTCGGTGGCGGGAGGGGGGAGGCTGGTCTGCGTGTCCATCGGTGCCCCTGTCCCACGGCGAACGATCCCGTCGGACGCGGGGGAGCGCTCTCTTCTGTCTGCCTCCATCCCAGTGGAACGGGGCCGGCGGAACCAGGCAGTTCGCATGCAGCTTGCCCCCGCACGGGGGATGAAACGCCGCAAACCTCCGTGAGGCGGCGTGGTCACGGAGGTCGAAGGCCTCAGGCGCGGCGGGCGGCGGCCGGGTGGCGCGGCGGCGCGTCACGCCTCAGTGGACCTCACGGGGCGCCTCGGCCCTGGCCTGCATCTCGTCGGCACGAGGGTTGCCGATCGCGCTCAGGAGCCGGGCGGCACGGGCCCAGCTCTCGCGCGCCTGAGCGTCGTCTCCGCGCGCCAGATGGGCCGACGCGATGTGATCCAGTACGTCGGCCTGGTTGTAGGTGTCGAGGACCTCTTCGTACAACCGCAGCGACCTCTCGTAGTCCGCGATCGCGGCGTCGAGATCGCCCAGGCGTTGCCTGGCGAAGCCGATGCTGTCCCAGGTGGCCGCCTCGCTGCGGCGGTTGCCGGACTCGCGCAGCATGGGAAGTGCTTCCTCGCACATGGCGATGGCCTGCCGGTGGTCTCCGATCAGGGTCAGGTACCAGCCGACGGCGTTGAGTTCACGGGCCTCGCTGCCACGGTCGCCGAGCGTACGGAAGAGAGCGAGGGCCCGCCTGGCGTGGTCCAGGGCCTCGGAGTGGCGTCCCTGCCGCCCTCGTACCCAGCCGGCACTGCGTTCGGCGACCGCCTGTTCGGCAGGGGGCAGCCGGTGCATCTGGCCGAGCATCAGCCCGACCTGCTCCTCCGCCTGGTCGAGCCGGCCCGTCTCGGCGAGCGCGCGGGCCAGGCTCGCGGAGTTCCTCACGATGGCGGTCGGATCGTCCAGCACCAGGGCCGCCCGCAGACCGATCCGTTTGGCCGAGATCTCGTCTGCCCAGCGGCCCATGACCGAGTAGTAACTCACCCAGTCGAGAGTGAGCACCATGACGTGGGGCAGCAGCCGCGGGTCGTTCATGGAACGCAGGGCCGCCGCGACGGTCGCCTCCTCCTGGCGGAACCACCGCAGCGCCTCCTCCCGGGTGTCGGCCACGACACCCGTCACGCCCTCGGGCAGGGGAGCCGGGACTTCGAATCCGGGGCGCCGGTCGAGGACGCGCGTGATCGCGGAGGCGTTGTGACGCAGGTACTCCAGCAGCCGCGTCTCGGCCGGCAGGCGGTCGTCCTTCTCCTCCTTGACGAGTTCCACGCCGTAGGCCCGGACCAGGTCGTGCAGCACATAACGGCCCTCCGCGTCACGCGAGACCAGATTCGCCGACGTCAGCTCCCGCAGATACCGCCTGGCAGCCGCCAGGGCGGTCCCCGCGAGCGAGGCGGCGGCCTCGGCCGACACCGACGGCCCGGGGCCCAACGACAGATGCCGGAAGAACCGGGCGGTCTCGGGTGTCAGGGCCCGGTAGGACCACGAGAAGACGGCGCGGACATCGCCCCGCCGGTCGCCTGCGGACAAAGCGTCCAGTCGGGGCCGGGACTCGCGCAGCTCCCGCACCCCGACGCTCAGAGGGAGCTGCGGGGCCACGCTCAGCTGCGCACCGACGATCGCGACGGCCAACGGCAGGAAGCCGCACAGCTCCACCAGTTCAGCGGCCGCCTCCGGCTCCGTGCGGCAGCGTTCTGCGCCTATCCGCGTGGCCAGCGCGTCGAGCGCCTCCTCGGGGGTCCACACGTCCAGACTGAGCAGACCGGCGCCCTCGGTCACGGCCAGACCGGACAGCTGACTGCGCGAAGTGATGATCGTCAGACAGCCTGCGGAGGCCGGCAGCAGGGGTCTGACCTGCTGCGCGTCGCGTGCGTTGTCGAGGACCACGATCATCCGGCGGGACGCCACCTGCTCCCGGAACAGTGCGCCCCGTTCCTCGGCGCCGCTCGGAACCCTGCCACTGGGCACGCCCAGCGCGTCGAGAAACCCGCCCAGAGCCTCACCGGGATCGAGCGGCTGCCCGGACTCCTCGAAACCGCGCAGGTTCACGTACAGCTGCCCGTCCGGGAAGAGGTGCGCCACCTGGTGTGCCCATCGCACGGCGAGAGCCGTCTTGCCGACGCCCGCCATGCCGCCGATCGCGGAGATGACGACATGGCGCCCGCCCTCGGCGACCTGCGAGGTCAGCAGCTGGACGGTCGCCAGCGCGTCGTCCCGGCCTCGGAACGCCGGAAGGTCGGGCGGCAGTTGCCGCGGGACCCGCCGCGTGCGGCGGGTGGACTCCGCGACGAGCCGCTCCCGTTCGCCGTCGTCCAGGTCCAGGGCGTCCATCAGCACGCTCAGCGTCGCCGGTCGCGGCAGGCTGTGCCCGCGCTCCATGTCACTGATCGCCCGGACACTGACCCCTGAGGCCTCGGCGAGGCTCTCCAGCGTCAGCAGCGCACGCAGCCGCGCCTCACGCAACAGGCCGCCGAACGTGATCCTTTCCATCTCCACCCCCGAGGGACGAGCCCCGGGAGCTCTGTTCCCGACCAGTGCCGCCACGTGCGAACAGCGGAAATCTACCAGTTGTGGAATGGGCGTTAAAGCAAACTAGGTCTCCTGGTCAAAGGGCCCTTCGGGCCATCGGCCGCTTCTCGTGGAGGACGTGCGGGAGCGCTCCGGCGCCGCGTTCGCACGGGAAGGACGTGACGCGCGGAAGGCGGACCCTGGAGCTTTCTCCCTCGCCCCCTGGCCCTTCCGTGCGAGTGCGTCGGGCGGGGATCGGAGCCGGAGGGGCCCCTCTCCATCCCGATGTCGCCGCCCCGGCTCGGCCACACCGCAGACCGTTGTCACCTGACCACGTCAGCAGGGGGGACGCGGCGGGAACGTCGTGTCCCACCGAACGGCACCACCCGCCGATCGCGCGTGAGATCTTTCCGCCGCATGACCCACCGGGCCCCGCACGCCTCGGGCAGCGAGCGGCGGGGGCCCCGACGGCGGCGGATCAGCGGGTTCCGGCGAGGTGGGTGGTGTAGAAGGCGGCGAGCTTGTCGACGGCAGGGTCGATGTACTGCTTCCTGTCGTACAGGTCGACGTGGCTCGCGCCGTCGATCCAGTGGAGCTCCTTGGGCCCGGTGGCGCGCTGATGGACCTCGACGGCCATCCACGAGGTGACGGCCCGGCTTCCGACGATCTGGAGGAGCGGGCGGGGGCCGATCAGGGGCACGGCGTGGAAGGCGTCGAAGAAGGCCAGCTTGTCGATGCTCTGCCAGGCGAGGAACTTCGCGGAGCGTTCGTGCTCACCGCGCGGTGTGCAGTAGTAGTCGAAGCCCTCGACGCCGTGCTCTCCGCCGAGGGCGCCGGCCTGTTCGGCGGTCTCGGGGAACATGGTCATGACCCCGGGGTCCTCGCCTCGGGCTGCCGTGGTGCGGGCCCGGGCCGCCGCGTCGAGGAGGGCCTGGAACACGGCGGGGTCCTGGGTGCCGTCGGCGCCGAGGCGGAACTGACGGGCGACGTCGACTCCGGCGACGGTGGCGACGGCCTTGACGCGGTGGTCGCCGCCGGTGGCCGACAGGGAGTAGCCGCCGGAGGCGCAGATGCCCAGGAGACCGATCCGGTCGGCGTCCACCTCGGCGCGGGTGGTGAGGTAGGAGACGGCCGCCTTGAAGTCCTCCACGCGCTGGGCCGGGTCCTCCAGACCGCGTGGCAGGCCCCCCGACTCGCCCTGGTGGGCGGCGTCGAAGGCGAGGGTGACGAAACCGCGCTCCGCCATCAACTGTGCGTACGTTCCGGACGTCTGCTCCTTGACGCCGGTGCCGGGGTGGCCGACCACGAGCGCCGGACGCGGGCCCGGCGCGGAGGCGTCCGGGGTGTAGAGGTGGGCGGCGATCTCGATGCCCGCACTGTCGAAGGTGACGCTGGTCCTGGCCATGGGGAATCTCCCTGGATCTCTGTCGCGTGGATGCTGCCGCACGGGGCGGCCGGCCCTTGTCCGCACACCGTCGGTGCCGGGCACATGTCCACACTGCGGCACTCCTCGTACCCGCGGAAGAGACACGTTTCTGCCTGGGAAGGAACATGCCCACCCTCGAGGCGGTGGGACGCCCGTGGGCCGGTCGTGCGGAGGCAGGCAGCGGGAGGCTCGTGGTTCCGCCGGGCGTGGCGCGGGGCCGGCAGCCGAGGCCTGCTCACGCAGGGCGTCCCTCAGCGCCACCTGGGAGGCGATGCCGAGCTTCGGGCAGATCTGGTACAGGTGGGCGCCGACGGTGTGGTGCGAGATGAACAGCCGCTCGGCGATCTGCTTGTTGGTCAGGCCCGGTGGGCAGATCAGGAGCCGTGGGCCACGCCCTCACCGGGGCGAAGGGAGCCCAGGACGGTCAGCTCCTCCTCGGAGAGGCGCAGAGCGCCGGCCGCCACGTTCTGGATGAGGTGGCCGAGGTCGCCGGTGCCGGGAATCGCCAGGACGTGCGGGCCGCGGTGCAGTGTCCACGCCAGCCGGACCTGGGCGGTGCTGACCCCATGGTCGCGGGCGATGGCGTGGACTGTGCTGCTGTCGTCGGTGGACGCGCCGGCCGTGCGGCCGCTGCCGGCGATCGAGTAGAACGGCACGAACGCGAGGCGTTGTTCACCACACAGGCGCAGGAGCTCCTCTTGCTCGGGGGAGGCGCCGATGCCGTACATGTTCTGGACGCAGACCACCGGTGCGATGGCTTGGGCCTCGGCGAGATGGTGGGGGCGGATGTTGGACAGGCCCAGGTGCCGGACGAGTCCGGCATCGCGCAGTTCGGCGAGTGCGCCGAAGCGGTCGGCGATGGAATCGGCACCGACGATGCGCAGGTTGACCACGTCGAGGTGGTCGCGGCCGAGCCGGCGAAGGTTCTCCTCGACCTGGCCGCGCAACTGCTCGGGGCCGGCGTGCGGCAGCCAGGCGCCGGAGGGATCGCGGCCGGGGCCGACCTTGGTGGCGATGACGAGGTCGTCCGGGTAGGGCGCCAGGGCGCGGTTGATCAGCTCGTTGGCGCAGCGCAGCGCCGAGAAGTAGAACGCGGCGGTGTCGATGTGGTTCACGCCGAGCTCGATGGCCCGGCGCAGCACCGTGATCGCCTGGTCGCGGTCGCGCGGGACGGCGTCGGGCGCGAACGCCTCGCCGTGCTGGGGCAGGCGCATCGTGCCGAAGCCGATCCGGTTGACGGTGCGGTCGCCGAGCGTCCAGGTGCCCGATGCCGTCGCGGGGATGGTCTGTGAAGTCATGGCGGGATGATCGGCGCACGGTAGCCTGGCGGGCCATTGTTTAAGGTATGTCTGAATCCGTTGAGGGGCGGTTGGCGTGGCGGAGCTGGCGTTCTCGGCGAACGATCTCGCGCAAGTGCGGTTCGCCGTTTCGCCGATGTGGGAGGTCGCGCCCAGTTTCCGGCTGCTGACGTCGACCGGCGTGCACCCGGTGCACCGGCCCTGGGTGGAGCAAGTGCGGCCGCGCATGGTGGCCGCGGGCCTGGACCGGGGATGGCTTGCCGAGCTGATCGGATCCTCCGGCTACGTGCCCGACTTCCTCAATCCAGCCCCCGGCCGGCCCGCCCCCGCACCGGCGGCGGAGTGGGACGCGATCCTGGCCTCGCCCGTCGACCGGGTACGCCAGGACCTCGAACACCTCGCCCGCCACCAGGGGCACCTCGGCCCACGGCTGTCGAGCCTCCACGCCGACCCGTCCTCCCGGCTGGCCAAGCTCACACAAGAGATCGAAAACTACTGGGAGTTGGCGCTCGCCCCGTACTGGGCACGGATCAGGGCCGTACTGGACGCCGACGTCTTCCACCGGGCCCGCACCGTCGCCGAGCACGGCGCGGGCCACCTCTTCAACGACCTGCACACGTCGGTGAGCTGGGACGACAACACGCTCACCCTGGTCCGCCGGAAACGAAACATGCCCCGCCAGTCCGCCGGCGCGGGCCTGCTGCTCATCCCGTCCGCGTTCACCGGTCCCGGCCTGCGCACCCGGGTGCGACCGCCGGACCCTCCACAACTCGCCTATCCAGCGCGTGGCGTCGGCACGCTGTGGGAAACACGGTCTGCCACCACAACCGGCACTCTCGCCCCCGTCCTCGGCCGCTCACGAACCCTCCTGCTGACCGAACTGGAGACGCCGGCCTCCACCACCGAGCTCGCCCGCCGCACGGGACTCTCCCCGGCCGGGGTATCCCAGTCCCTCACCGCGCTACGCAATGCGGGCCTGGTCAGCGCCCACCGCGCTGGCCGTTCCGTCCTCTACGCCCGCACCGCCGCCGCCGAAGCCCTCCTGGAAGCCGCCTCCTCCTGAACGCCCGGACGTCCGCCCCCGAAGGGCTTAGGAAGCCGACCACCAAGCTTCTTCTTTGCGCATCACGCGCTCCGTGTGCAACCGCGAGAGGATCTCCACCGGCAGTATTTCCAGCTGACGGGCCATGTGCGGAGCGTCGTAGCCGGCGTCGAAGACGTTCAGTAGGCCGCGGTCATCTGCTTGCCAACGGCCCCTGTGGATGAGGTCCTCGACCATGCGGCGGACCTGGGCCACGGTGTCCTCGGCGACATCATCGGCCGGCCCCGGCCTCAGCGCGTCCAGGATCCGGCATCACGAGGGCCGGCCCGACTCCAGCCGGGCAACGGACGAGTAGGGCCGGCCGGGCACGAACTGGTCGGGCGACCGTCCGCTACGGCCGGAGACATGACAGAACAAGCGGTCCGCACTGGTCGGGGCGTCCGGCCGGAGCCACTGCGACATTGTTTCTGATGGCTGTCAGAGGGGCCGCGTAGGTTTCCGTCATGCCCGAGCCTTTGAGTGAAGATCTCAGACGCCTGCTGGACGACTTGCCACCTGGCAGGCTGGTAGGGCCGTGTCATGATCCGCATCCGGTGGTATGGATGAGTGGCGGGCCGGTCACAGACGCGGCTGAGTGGTGGAAGCGGCTGTACGCGCGACGTTGTGCGACCGGCCTGTACCCGCTGTTGCTTGAGTACCCCGACGACGCATTCGAACCTGTGGGCGGTGGCTACGGGACTGACGCCGATGCCGGCTCGTACTTCCGGAGCAAGTGGATGGACGACTCGTGGCCGCCTTTCGAGGAGTGGCCCGGTCTCGCGACGCCTTCCGCGGGGGTGACGGACGCTGACGTGTGCGCAGGGGAAGTGGCGGCTGCTGTCGTCCGCGAGGGCCGGGCCCGGTGTCTCGCACTTGTCCAGGTCGCGCGGGGCGCAGACGCACCCGCTGCCCTCAACTGGCTGGGCATGACGAATCACCTGACAGCGCAGGAACTGTCGGCCGTGCTGCGCTCCTGGGAGCAACGGTTTGGTGCCCGGGTCGTGGGCCTGGGACAAGGAAGCCTGTATCTCTCGGTTGCCGCTCCGCCGACGGACGTCCACCAGGCTCGTGTCCTCACCGCGGAGCATTACCTCGCCTGCCCGGACGTCTTCTATGAGGACCCCGACCTGGACTGGTCCACCTGCCACGAAGAGCTCATGCAGCGTCGCGAGTGGCGGTTTTGGTGGGATTGAGAGTGCTCTCCTCAACGAGGCGGCGGTGGCAGATGAGGGTGGCGGCGATGCTTGACGAAGGCGAGGCAGTGCTCAAGGCGGTGTGGCGGCGCACGTCCAGGTCCCAGCGAGCGAACCGGTGTGCTCCCAGCCGTTCGCCGGATGCGTCCGGGCCTCAGGACATGCTGCCCCGGCACACCTTCCCCGGGGCCGGGGCGACGCCCGTGCGGAGGTAGCGGTCGACCGTCTCCGTGACGCAGGGGTTCTGCGGGTATGTCCCGTGTCCCTCCTCCTCGGCCGTCAGGAGCACGCCGACACCGTCGCCCAGGGCGTGGGCCATGTGGCGGGCACCGGGGTAGGGGGTGATCGGGTCGCCGGTGCCGCCGACCACCAGGACGGGGGCCGCGCCGGCGGCGTCCACCTGGGGCGTCAGGCGCTCGCCGTCGAACGGCCAGTCGTAACAGAGGTAGACACCGGTGGACCAGGCCGCCCCGAAGACGGGTGACGCGGCTTCGACGCGGGCCTCGTCCCTGCCGAGGCGTTCGAAGCCGGGCCGCAGGCTGGAGTCCGCGCAGGTGATCGCGGTCCGGGCGGCGACGCTGTTGTCGCTCGGCGTCGCCGCGCGGTCGGCGGAGCCGGTACCGTCCGCGCCCTTGCTCAGCGGTCGGCCGTCGTTGCGGTCGATCAGCGCGGTGAGGGCCTCCGCGAGCGGTGACCAGCCGTCTGTGCCGAGGTCGAGGTGGTCGCTGACGGCGTACGCGAGGTCGTCGGCGTCGAGTTTCCTTCCGCCGCCGGCCGGGGCGGGCTTCTTCTCGAGGCGGTCGGCCAGGCGTGCCATGCGTCGCGCGGCCTCCTGGGGCCCGTCGCCGGTCGGGCAGTGGCGGATACGCGCCGCGCAGTGCGCGGCGAACCGGTCGAACGCCCCCTGGACCGCCTTGACCTGCGACACCTGCGCCTCGTCGAGGTCCTCGGTCGGATCGACGGAAGCTTCTAGGACGAGCCGCCCGACGTGCGAGGGGTACTGGTGGGCGTAGACCGCGCCGAGGGCCGTTCCGTACGAGACGCCGAAGTAGTGCAGCCGCTCGTCGCCGAGGAGGTAGCGCATCAGGTCGAGGTCGCGCGCGGTGTGCGAGGTGCCGATGTACGGGAGGATCGCCCCGGAGTGCTCGGCGCAGGCCTCGGCCCCTTCGTAGCCGGTGTCGTCCGCGGTCTTTCCGCAGCGGACGGGGATGGTCGCGCCCACGCCGCGCGGGTCGAAGGAGACCAGGTCGTAGCGGTCCAGGAGTGGCTTGTACTGGTTGAGGTGCTCGGGCAGGCCGCTCACACCGGACGCGCCGGGACCGCCGAAGTTGAGGACGAGCGAGCCGATGCGCCGGGCGTTCGGGCCGGTGGCCTTGCGGCGGATCAGGGCGACGTCGATCGTCCTGCCCTCTGGTTTCCGGTAGTCGAGGGGGGCCTTCATGACGGCGCAGTCGTATCCCGTGCGAGCGGTGGGCGTCGAGGTGCAGCGGGACCAGTGGAGGTGCTGTCCGGTGGTGAGGGCGGGGGGCAGACCGGCGGGCGGGTTGCTCGCGGTGAGCTCCGTACGCGGCTCCGCATTCCGGCCGGGAGCGTCACGTTGGAGCCAGGCGCCGACGCCCCCGATCACGGCGAGGAGGGCCACGGCGACGATGCGCGCACCGACTGGGAGGCCCGGCCTCCGGCTTCGTATCGGATGTGCGTCACTCATGGAAATCTCCGCGCTCCCGCCCGTGGGGCGTCCGCCCTGTGAGCGCCCGCCCGTACCCGTGATCGTCGAATGAGTGCAGGGTACAAGCCGCCTGAGACGGCTCCCCGCGGAGGTGAATCGGAGGGGGCGTCCTCGGCGGGACTCCGGTCAGGGCGTCAGCGATGGGCGGAGGTGACCGCTGAGGTCACCAGCTTCAGCAGGTTGCTCTTGCCGCTCTCGGTGTCCCTGACGGCGACCACCTGTGGGTGCGGTTGAAGTGGTGACCGGCCGGTGAGAGCGTTTCCTGGTCCAGGCCCAGCGGTATCCGCAGTCCGCCGGTGCTCCCGGGTACGGGCGGTTCGCCGGCGGTCAGCCGGTGCTGCAGCATTCCGACCGCAGTTGCGGCCGGTCCGTTCCAGACCCGCACGATCTGCTCGACCGGGCCGCCGGCACCCTCGGTGACGTCGTCCGTACCGTCACAGCCGTCGATCCGCGGCGGAGCCGACGGGAAGTGCAGCGCTACTGCGCGCACCTGAGGCCCCCGTCCGGGGACGCGCGGCACGGGCGCCGCCCGGCGCATCTCCATCGCCGGGTCCATGGAGTCGCCGAATTGGACTTCCCGGCGGGTCGCCCTCTGGTCGCGTACCTGCCTCTGTGTCTCCCTCTCCAGCCCGTCGGCCCGCACGCCCGGAGGCCCTTGACGGACCGTCCGGCCCCGCGAGGACACTGCGCACGCCGGACACCAGGTGCCCGCCGGGACGTGGGGTGGACCCTACATACGTGTGGGGTCGCCCCCGGGGAGGGAGAGGGAACGCATGACAGATCAGGCCTCGGCCCCGCCGGAGACTTGGACGCAGGGAGCAGGCGGCTCGACCGCTTCCCCGACCCCCACGGGCCGGGATGCCTACGGATGTCATCCCGCTCCTCAAGCCGGTCGCGCTCGACGAACGCGGCCCACCACCGGGCGCGACCGGAGGACCGCGTGGGAGGAGGAGGGCGCCGCGTCCGCGGGCATCGCCGGAACACCGGGCGGTCCCGGCGGCCGACGACTTCACCGACGTACGAGGACGACTGCGTGCCCGGACCTACGAGGACGACTGGGTGCACCGCACACATGTGGCTGACGAACGGAAACGGGACATGACGCAGCTGGAAACCGCCTGGGAAGAGGTCCGGAACCCCCATGGGGGTCCTCGCGCCCGTGCCGCCGACTGGGGAGGCTCCCTCACTCGGGGGACCATGCTGGCCGGCTCACTGCTCTCGGCGGTCATCGGCTGCGTGCTGGTCGTCACCCCGGCCCTGACGGTAGCCGCCGTCGGAGCGCTCCTCGGAGTGCATCTGACGGTTCAGGGAGTGCTGCAGCTGCTCACCGTGTACCGGTCCGAGGCGTCGAAGGCAGTGCGCCGGCTGCTGTCCGCGGGCGGTCTCGCCGCCGTGGCGCTCGGTGCTGCCCTCTGCCACGACGGGGCCCACACGGTGTTCGTGCTCGGGGTGTGGACCGGCTGCGGATGGCTGCTGCGGGGACTCACCATGGCGATCTCCGTGACGTCGGACTCGGTGAGCCATGTCTTCGTCTACGACGACCTGCTGAACGCGGTGATCGTCTCGGCAGGTCTGTTCATGACCGCCTTCCCTTTCGAGTCCTCCGGACGGTGGCCGGTGTCGGAGGCTCCGTACTGATGATCACCGGCGCGTTCGAGGCGATCGCCGCCGCCCGGCGGCATTCCCGCACCCAGCGCGCCGTCGGCTGACGTCGCACGCCGCGGCCGCACCCAACCACCCGCGATCCATGCCGGCTGACCGGCGCCCGAGTGCCCAGGAGGCAACCATGAAGAAGTGCCACCTCTCCCTGGAGATCACCCACTGGGTGACACACGAGCTCGCCCTGGACCTGGACTGCGAGTTCACCTATGACACGAGCGACCCGCTCGCCGTCACGCTGGTCCTCGGAGCCGACAGCGAGCGGTCGGTGCGGTGGATCTTCTGCCGGCAGCTGCTGGCGGACGGCCTGACGGCCCGGGTGGGGGAGGGCGAGGTGGTGCTCTGGCCGCTCCTGGACGGCGAGGGCGAGCCGGCCACGTTCTGCGCACGGGTGGGAGGTGCCCGTACGGCACTCTTCGAGATCCCCGCCCGGCCCGTCGGCCAGTGGCTCGCCAGGACCTACGCCATGGTGCCCCGCGGCACCGAACTGGACGGGGTCGACTGGGACGAGCTGGTTCAGCTGGCGGAGTGACGGCGCACCGATGGAGCGGATCCCTCGGACTACGCCCGGGTGCACTCAGTGAGCGGCCGCGTGGGGTGCGGTCTTCTTACGGGCGCGGTACGCGGCTGCCTTGATCTTGTTGCCGCAGGAGTCCATTCCGCACCACTGCCGGCGCATGCCGCGGGACCTGTCGATGTAGACGCGCGTGCACTCGGGATTGCCGCATTCCTTCATCAGGGGCACATCCGGTCCACTGAGCAGTTCGACGGCGTACCGGGCGACGGTGGAGAGGGCCTGCTCGGGCGTCGCCTCGGTCCGCCGTCCGGACGGCGTGAGCTGCGGCGTCGCGGGCGGCCTGCGTGCCGCCTCGTTCAGCGTCCCGAGCGACTTCTCGTCGAACCGCTCCCCGAGGCGACGCGCCGTGACCAACCGGTAGATGGCCTCCCGTACCGCCTTGGCCTGCTCGACGTCATCCTCCTCGCCGGGGACGATCGTGTCGACGACGCCGGACTCCAGGTACCAGGCGTTCAGCCGGTCCGGTGTCACGAACATCTCGAAGCGCGTCGAGCGGCGGGCCCGGAGCGTCGCCGCGAAGTCGAGGGCGGGGTTGCCGCAGACGAAGACATGATTGAGGTTCACGTCACCATCTTGACAGGTGACTGTGGGGTGCGGCAAGAACCGTCACGGGCCCGGGCGCCCACGCCCGTGACGGCCCGCCCTCCTCCCCGTACGCCGCCGCTTCGTCAGCACCCGCCGACGGGCCGGACGGCGGAGCCGGCCGCGGCCTGATGCGTCCGCCCCGCCTCGAGCCGGAGCGTGCGGCCCTGCCAGCGTTTCCGCAGCCAGCGGTCATGGCTCGCGACCACGATCGCGCCGGGACCGGCACCCATGGCGTCCTCCAGTTCGTCGCAGAGACGCGGGGACAGGTGGTTCGTCGGCTCGTCGAGCAGCAGCAGGTGCGGGGGGTGCGCCACCAGGAGGGCGAGAGCCAGTCGCCGACGCTGTCCGACGGAGAGGTGCCCGACTGGTTTGTTCAGGTCGGCCTCGTGCATCAGGCCCAGAGAGCTCAGCGTGATCGCCTCGGCCCGTTCGGCGCCCAGCGTCTGCTCGTACGTCTCCCGGACCGTGCGGTCCGGCCGGTCGAAAGCGGTGTCCTGTGTGAGCAGCCCCACCGTCAGACCGCTCCGCCTGCGCGTCTCACCCTCGGCCGCGAGGCTTCCGGCGAGCACGGCCAGCAGGGTCGACTTGCCGGCTCCGTTGCCGCCCGTGACCAGCAGGCGGTCGGTCGCCGAGACCTCCAGGCCGTCCAGTGCGAGCCTGCCGGGAACCCGCACGTCGTGGAGGGTCACCAGGGGATCGTCCTTGCCCTCCGCGGAGGAGGCCGAGAGCACGGGTCCTGCGAAGCGCAGCGGCCGCGGCGGCTCACCCACCCGGCTCCGCTCCAGTTCCTCCAGCCTGCGGGTGGCGTTGCGCACCCGGCGCGAGATCTGGCTCTGCACGCGTCCGGCCCGGTGGCCGTACCCCATCTTCTCGTTGTCCCGCCGCTCCCGGTCCGGAGCCAGACGATGAGCGGTCACACCGGCCGAGTGTCGCAGCGCTTCCCACTCCTCCTGTTCCTCGGCATAGCGCCGCTCCCAGCGCTCCCGCTCCGCATGCTTCTCGGCGAGGTAGGCGCTGTAATTGCCGCCGTAGCGGACCGGACCGTCCACGGCGGGATCGAGGTCGACGAGATCCGTGCAGACGGCGTCGAGGAACGCCCTGTCGTGACTTGCCACCACGACGGCTCCGGGCAGGTCACGTACCTGCTGCTCCACGAAGGCGGCGGCAGCGTCGTCGAGGTGGTTGGTCGGTTCGTCCATCAGCAGTGCCGACGGCCGCCGGACCAGCAGCGCGGCAAGGGCCAGACGTCCACGCTGCCCGCCGGAGAGCGAACCGAGGGTCCGGTCGTGTCCGAACGCCCCGAGGCCGAGACCCTCCAGCACGACGGCCGCGCGCCGGTCCGCGTCCCACGCCGCCAGGTCCTGGGCCTCCTCCAGCCGTCGGCCGTAGGCGTCGAGCAGCGCCGCGTGACCGGGGTCATCGTCCGCGGTGCGGGCGAGTTCCCCGGTGAGCCGCTCGAGGTCCGTGAGGACATCGCGTGCCTCCCGCAGAGCCTCGTCGAGCACCGTGGCGATGGTCGAGGACGTGTCGAACGGAGTCTCCTGCTGAAGGAAGCCCAGGTCGGAGGGGCGTGCGACGCTCCCCGCGTCGGGTTCGTCCGACCCTGCGAGCAGGCGTAGGAGGGTGGACTTGCCGACACCGTTCTCCCCGATCAGGCCGATGCGGTGACCGGGGGACGCGGTCAGTGAGACGCCGTCGAGCACTCGGCGGCCGCCCAGGCTGCGGACGAGGTCGTAGGCGATCAGAGCGGGCTGGGGCACAGGAATCCCTCCAACGTCTTGGGGTGTGGTCTGCCGGGCGCGAAGCCTCGGACGCGGGGTACGTCGGCACACCGGTGGCTCACGCCCCGGGAGCCGCCGTCTCCCTGAGCGTGCCGTCGGCCAGTCTCAGCCACCGGTTCACACCGATCTCGGTGAGGAACCGCTCGTCATGGCTGACCACCACGAACGCGCCCTGGTAGGAGTTCAGCGCGCTCTCCAGCTGACCCGCGCTCACCAGGTCGAGGTTGTTCGTCGGCTCGTCGAGGAGCAGCAGCTGCGGTGCCGGTTCGGCGCACAGGATGCAGGCCAGGGTGGCGCGCAGCCGCTCGCCACCCGAGAGGACCCGGACGGGGAGATGGGCCCGCGCGCCCCGGAAGAGGAAGCGGGCGAGCAGGTTCATCCGCTCGGCCTCGGGGCGGTCCGGCGCGAACGCGGTGAAGTTCTCGGCGACGGTCCTCTCCACGTCCAGGAGGTCCAGCCGCTGCGAGAGGTAGGCGATGCGCCCTTCGGCCCGCTTGATCTGCCCGTCTTCCAGGTCGAGGTCTCCGGTGAGCAGGCGCAGCAGCGTGGTCTTTCCGGCTCCGTTGGGTCCGGTCAGAGCGATGCGCTCGGGGCCCCGGATGGACAGTTCGACGCCCTGGTCGGCGAAGACCGCCCGGTCGCCCAGGCGGACCCGCATCCCCTCGCCGAGGAAGAGGTCGCGCCCGGCGGGCACATGGGTGCCGGGCAGCTCCAGGGTGATGCGCTGCTCGTCGCGCAGGGAACGTCCCGCCTCGTCGAGCCGGGCCTTCGCCTCGCTGACCCGGGACGCGTGCATCTGGCCCGCCCGGCCCGCGGACTCCTGGGCGCCGCGTTTCATGGTGCCGGCGAAGATGCGCGGCAGACCGGCGTTCTTGAGGTTGCGTGCGGCGTTGCTCGCGCGGCGCTCGGCGCGTTCGCGGGCCTGTTGCAGCTCTCGCTTCTCCCGCTTCAGCTCCTGCTCGGCGTTGCGGATGTTCTTCTCGGCGACTTCCTGCTCGGCCTGCACGGCCTCCTCGTACTCGGTGAAGTTGCCTCCGTACAAGCGCAGTTCGTCGCTGCCGAGTTCGGCGATCCGCTCCATGCGGTCGAGCAGGGCCCGGTCGTGGCTGACGAGCAGCAGGCAGCCGTTGAAGTCTTCGAGGACGTCGTAGAGCTTGTGGCGCGCCTCGAGGTCCAGATTGTTGGTGGGTTCGTCGAGGAGCAGCACGTCCGGCCGCTTCAGCAACTGCGCCGCCAGGCCTAGCGAGATGACCTGACCGCCGCTGAGCGTCGTCAGGCTCCGTTCGAGAGTGAGGCCGGTCAGACCGAGGCGGTCGAGCTGGGCGCGGGTGCGCTCCTCGATGTCCCAGTCGTCGCCGATGACCGTGAAGTGTTCCTCGCTCACGTCCCCGGACTCCACGGCGTCCAGAGCTCTGATCACCTCGGCGATCCCGAGTACCTCGGCGACGGTGAGGCCGCTCGACAACGGGAGGCTCTGCGGGAGATAGCCCAGCGTGCCGGTCACGGACACCGACCCGGTGCCGGGCCGCAGTTCGCCGGCGATGAGTCTGAGCAGCGTGCTCTTGCCCGAGCCGTTGGGGGCGACGAGTCCGGTGCGGCCGCTGCCCATGCTGAAGGACAGGTCGTGGAAGACAGGGGTGTCGTCCGGCCAGGCGAAGGACAGGTGGGAGCAGGTGAGGGAAGCGTCGGACATAAGGCGACCTCGGACGGAATGAGGGCAGACAGGGTTCTGCCCAGGGCAGACAGGGAAAAGGGCACGACGACGCGGGCCAGGACGGCGGCGCTCGTGCGCGCCCGTCGGTGGCCGATCACATCCGGGTATCACCCGGAGATGTCGTCGTCACCCGCCATGTCTGCCACTCCCTCGCTGCGCTCTGTGCGCGGTCGATACCGATCCCACTTTAGCAGCGTGAGGAATGTCCCTGCGGCGGCCCGACTGCGGGTGCGGCGGGGTACGTGTTCTCGTGCCGGGTGCGCGGCACCTGCGCGGGTGCCCCTCGGGATGCGTGGAGCATACGTGTGAGCCGTCGGGCGGTGGGTGGCGGAACTCGGTCATGGGCTCCCTTCTCGCTTTCTTGACAGTGGAAAGAAGGGCATGCCAGTATCGTCACCACTTAAACCGGTGACGTAGTTCGAGCGGGTCAGCGGCCAAGAACTCACACGTGTCTCCTGTGACCGGTCGAGGGCCCGTGACGCCGGTCGACCGGTTCCGCGACACGGACGCGACGACCCAGCGCACGGAGCACCGGGACCGCGCCGCCCCTAAGGAGTGCTGAACATGGCAGAACAGCCGAAGCGGAAGGCCGACGGCGCACCCGTGGGCCGTCGCGCGCTGCTGGGGATGCTCGGGGCGGGGGCCGCCGGGCTCGCCGCCGCGCCCTATCTGCAGCGCGGCTGGGAGGGGTTCCTCGGCGCCGCCTCGCAGGTCGACTCGACCGGACTCACCGGCCTGCTGCCCAACCCGGGCGGTTTCCGGTACTACAGCATCGTCGGGTCGGTACCGCACAAGGACGAGACGAACTACCAACTGAAGATCGGCGGCCTGGTCGACCGGCCGACATCCTTCACACTCGCCGACCTGAGCGCGCTGCCCCAGACCCGGGTCGTCCACGACGTCCTGTGCACCGACGGGTGGCGGGTGGAGAAGACCCCGTTCGAGGGCGTGAAGCTGGCCGACCTCCTTGACGCCGCAGGGGTGCGATCGGGTGGTGCGGCGGTCCGGTTCACCTGTTTCGACGGCGCCTACAGCGAGAGTCTCACCATGGAGCAGGCCCGCCGGTCGGACGTCCTGGTGGCGCTGAACATGCAGGACAAGCCGATCACACACGAGCACGGCGGGCCGGTCCGCCTCTATGTGGCCCCGATGTACTTCTACAAGTCGGCCAAGTGGCTGTCCGGCATCTCGGTCACCGAGACCGTCGTCCCCGGCTACTGGGAGGAGCGCGGGTACGCGGTCGACGGCTGGCTCGACGGGGAGGACAGGAACAGTGCGGCTGCCTGAGACGGCGGGCCGGGTACGCCGGTTCAGCACCGCCGAACGCATGGTCCACCGGGCCACCGGGTGGCTGATGCTGCTGTGTCTGGTCACGGCCGCCTGCCTCTACCTCGGGCCGCTCGCCCAACTCGTCGGCCGGCGCCATCTGATGGTCACGGTCCACGAGTGGTCGGGCATCCTGCTGCCGTTGCCGCTCCTGCTGGGGCTGTTCTCCCCGGCGTTCCGCGCGGACCTGCGCAGACTGAACCGGCTCGCTCCCTACGACAAGCGATGGCTGCGTGCGGTCCGCAAGCGGCTGGCCTCCCCACGGGAGCGCCCGGCGGGCAAGTTCAATGCCGGCCAGAAGCTCTACGCGGGGTGGATCGCCGGTGCGGTCCTGGTGATGATGTTCACCGGCCTGCTCATGTGGTTCATGGGACTGCTCCCCTCCCTTTCGCGTACCAGCGCGATCTTCGTCCACGACTGCCTCGCCTGGGCCGTCGCCCTCGTCCTCGTCGGCCACCTGCGCAAGGCGTACGAGGACCCGGAGGCGAGGCTCGGCATGCGCACCGGGTACGTCAGCCGGTCATGGGCGGCACTGCACCACGTCCACTGGCTGCGTGAAGAGCGTGCGAGGAGCGAGGCCGGGGATGTGGACGAGGGGTGACCGGCCGACTGAGGTACCTGACGTCCGGTTCACGGCTGCGGTTTCCGGGGGTGTTCCTGTCCACGGCGAGCGACCGTCCACCGGCTGATGTGTGCGGCCGGCGCCCCTGCCGGGACGCGGGGAGTGGTGCCCCCCACTCGCAAAAGGTCTCGCCCGTGCCCGTGGCGTGTCAGTTTCCGCAGGAGGGCCCCGAGGTCTCTCGCCGGCGCAACCTGACCGGCACGGCAGAGTTCCCGGTCGGAGCCCTGGCGATCCTGCCCTGGCGGGCTCACCTGCTCGGCAGGGCAGGCCTCCGGGCCGTCGAGCCGTGGCGACGGCCCCTGTCCTCGTGGCGGCGGAGGGACGGGCCGTCCCCGCGTCATTCCTTCAGTCCGTAGAAGCGCATCGGCGAGTTCGGCCTGAAGCCGATGCGCGGGTACACGGGCGCACCGGCGGCGGTCGCGTGCAGGGTGGCGCGGGTCAGACCCGTGGCCCGTGCTCCCTCGTGCAGCGCCTTGCGCGTCACCGCCTCGCCGTAGCCCCGGCGTTCGAGGTCCGGATCCGTGGCGACGAGCACGACGAAGAGCCGGCCCTCGGCCTCCACGGTCGCGGCACACGTCACCGGAACGCCGTCCCGCACACCCAGGTAGGCGTGCACCCGGTCCTTCCACAGGGAGGAGCCGATGAGCCCGTCGCGACCGTCCTCCAGGGGGAATCCGTACGCGCGCGAGTTGATGTCCGCGAACGCGCGCAGGTGCTCGTCGGTCCTCACGCGTACGAACGTGAGGTCCGGATGGGCCGGGTCGGGGACGGGGAGCAGGTCCCCGGCCATGCCGATTCCGGGAAACGCGTGTTCGAGGCCGGCCCGTTCGGCCATGGCCGCCAGCCCGGCAAGCGCACCCTCTTCGAGGAGGTCCTCGAAGACCCAGAGGAAGCCCGGGTGTTTCTTCGATCGCATGATGCCGGCCGCCTGGCTCACACGTTGCTCGACCAGCTCCGTATCTGCGCCGACATCGGTCAGCGTGACGCAGTTCCAGAACGCGAACCGGCAGTCGGCCCAGCGAACGGCCAGGCCCGGGAGGTCCCGTACGTCCGCACCGGCATCCCGGTCCAGCACCATGGCACGCCAGACCACGGCGAGCTGCTCCATCGATTCGATCGATTCCGCGAGATCCGGCACGGCAACTCCTGAACTAGTGGGGGCGTGCGAAGAGTCGGCCGCGCAGAGCGGCGGCCCTGGATGCGGGGATCATAGATCCGGATCCAGGGCCTGTGCCGTCACCTGTTCGGAGGTGGCCGGTTTCGTCAGAGGGTGGCGTTCCTCAGGAGGGGTTCGCTCGCAGGTTTCGGGATCCGCCGCGGAATTCGCGGTGCGACGTGAACCTTTCGGGCGCGGTGGCTCGTTGACCGGTTGAGGGAACCTGCTGGTGTGCGGCAACAGCGGAGCGAAGGACAGCCGCCCCTGGTCAGGACGGGCGTCGGGCTGCCCCGGTCAGGGCGGTCGTCCGCCAGCGCCGTCACCCCGTCCCCGTCCGGGATGACGGCGGCCGCGGAGGGCCGGCGCGGTGGCGACAGGGCGTCTCGGGCCGGGGTATTCGCGCGTGAAGCGGGCTGCGGTGTCCGGTGCGAGGCCGTCGGGTGCGCTGAGGGGGCCGGACCGGATCGGACGGGGAGCGCGCGCGGACGCTCAGGCACGCCGGGGGCGTGCATCATCGCGGGGGCGTGACCGCCTTCAGAGGCCCAGGTCGAAGGCCAGACAGTTGAAGTGGTTCCACGAGCCTTCGGGGTTGTAGCGGTTGTCCGCTCCACCACTGGGGCCGGCCGCCTGGTCCTCGACCATGTCCTCGTACCGGATGCGCGCGGGAAGCTTCCCGAAGCGTGCCTGCCGTGCCGCCGCGGCGCTGTCCGTCTTCTGTTCGTTCATCACAGTGGATCCCCGCTCGTTTCAGCTGAGGATGTGCGCCTCAGCGCTTGGGTGAAACAAGAATGCACCCCTTTCCGTCACCGGTCAAGTCGGTGACGGAAAGGGGTATCCGGCGCCTTCCGAAGCCGGGGGTCTTCGCCTCGTCACTCTCGCGAAGGTCCGGGGCCGGGCAGGGCGATGCGCGTCGAGGGACGGCCTGCTCGATGCGGCCGGGCGCGGCCGGGTTTCCCTGTGCACCGCCGCGGTGACCACGGCGATCGCCGGCCTTTACCTCACGCCGTGTCCCGGTCGGTCAGTGCGAGCGCCTCGATGCCGCGCTCGACGGCCCAGGCGACCGGCCAGGCGGAGGGGGGCGCTGGAGCGGGGCGAGTAGCCGCTGGCGAGCAGTGATCGTGGCCTGACGGAGCACGGCCGCCTGCGGACGAGTCGCCGGTATATCCCCGCACGGCGGCTGAGGGCCGTCCCGCAATTCCTGGCGGGCGCGCGACGGTAGCTACGGAGCCCAGCCGTGTTGTTGAAATGCCCGAATATGCCCAGTACGCGGATGCCTCTCCGCCTTGCGATGCACCACATCTGACGCCGCGCGCTGACCCACCAGGAATGGCGGGGCAGCCCTTAGCCTCGGCGTTTGGCTTCGTGTGGGGCCGGTTTCCGCGTGCAGGGCGTGGGTGCACGTCCCGAACTCCATGTCCCCGCCCCCAGCACGATGGTGGTTGCCTACGCTGCGGCACGACCGTCGGCTGATCCTGCCCGGTGCCACCGGGGTGACTGGTACTTGCTCTACCGCATTGGGCTCGGCGCGAGCCTCACAGGCCACGACGCGGGCCGGATCGCGTCGCACATGAGGCCCAGGTCCTCGGCAAGGAGCACGCAAATGGACTCGGCCGGCTGGTGATCCCGGATCATCTCTTCTGCGGCGCAAGGAATACGACTGGGGAAGGGGCTCGGAGTACGTAATTCCCTGATAGCCCTGATGCGCCTGCTGCACCTGACAACTGGAGGCTCACGATGCGGAATCCTCGACCCCGCATTTTTCGACCTCCGGCCGGGCGCCGCCCCTTGACTTGCGAAGCCCTGAACGAGACCATCTCGTTCAGCGTCCAGCAGGTATGGCTCACATTTCATATCAGGGGCCGGTGCGTCGCTGATGAATCAGGGAGGACCGCAAATGGGGTTGTCGGGGAAATCTGGAGATTCGCTTCAGCAGGATGAAATCGAGTTACCGGGTAGACGCGATTTTCTGGGCAGAACGCTCGGCGTGACGGTCAGCCTGGTCGGAGTGACGGTTGCCGCTGGTACGTTCGCAGCCCCAGCCGCCGCCAAGCCCGCCGGGGCGCAGGCGACCCAGAACAACTGGCGTTTCTGCCAGAAGTGCTTCGCGATGTATTACTGGGGGTATCCGACGGACGGTGTCTGTTCGGCCGGTGGTTCCCACAGCGCGCAGGGCTTCAACTTCGTTCTCCCGCACGATGTGCCCGCGAGTTCGACCGCGCAGAACAACTGGCGTTTCTGCCAGAAGTGCTTCGCGATGTATTACTGGGGGTATCCGACCGACGGTGTCTGTCCGAGCGGTGGCTCCCACAGCGCGCAGGGCTTCAACTTCGTCCTCCCGCATTCATAGACCCGGGTTCATCGGGACTCGGCCTCCGCTCCCACCGGCAGTCCGGCGCCGCCCTGGAAGTCGCCACGGGCGGTGGGCAGCAACCCTTCGACGTCGTTTCGCATGGTGAGGTGAGTGTGATCGCCGTTGCCTATCCGTCGGTCCACCCAGCGGTGTTGGAGTACGACTCGTAGCTGTATCGGGTGCCGCGGTCCCATTCGTCACCCGTGAGGTGCCTATACGTGTTGTCGGGCACGTAGAGCAGGGCCTCGGCCCAGATGAGGTCGTTGACGTACGGCCTGAACCTTTGTGAGTCGCGAAGTACGCTCTCGTACTCCTCACGGCCAGCTGCGACGACTGCCGCTCGGGTGTAGAGGAACTGGTCGCTCGACAGGTCATCGCCGTATTCCCTACGGTCCAGCCTGTACAGGGCCCAGGAGAGCTGCTCGGCGAAACCGACCACGTCCGATACCGGGCCGTTCGTCAGGTGAACTGACAGGGCAGCGGCAAGCTCATCGCCCTCGGGGTCGGAGGTCGAGGGGCTACACGCTTCCATTAGCTGCCAGAAGGCGTTCTCGTTCATGCCGGAGAGCATGGCGGGTAGGTGTGACATGCCAAGCCGAGAGACGCTTCGAACCCGGCCGCCGCCATCGCCGGCGCCGCAAGCGGCAGGGACCGCGCTTCCCAGAACACCGCACCGGACCGGGCGCATTCCGCCGCCTCGGCCAGCAGCGTGGCCGCCCGGCCGGCATCGCCCCGGTGCTGTGCGATCTGTGCCGCGCTCCGCATCGCCGACGCCCGCTGCACGGGCAGGCCCAGTCGCTCGGCCTCCTCGCGGGCTCGCTCGGACCAGGCGTACGCCGACTCGACATCCCCTGTGAAGAAGGCCGCCGTGACGAGTAGTTCCGACAGGAGCAGGCGCATCGACGGTTGCAGGCCGCGCAGATCGTCGCCCCCCGCCCGGAGGAGAGCGCTCCGGGCGGGGGGCGGGTCGCCACCGGTGAGCGCCGCGTAGCCGAACATGCACCAGGCCATTGAGGCACGCCAGTTGCCGCTCGGCCCCATCGCCGCAACGGCCTCCTCCGCGGCCGCCAGTGCCTCCGGATCGCCGGGCGGGGACGCCGCGACGCGTATCTGGGCCTTGTTGGCCAGGACGAAGGCGAGCAGCTCACCGCTCCCGATTCCGCGGGCGACGTTCTCGGCCTCGTCCGCCAGTTCGCTTAGAGCGGGTTGCCCTCTCCGACGGCGTACCGGCGCGCGGTCCGGTCGGGCGGCAGATCGTGAGCGAGTCCTTCGACGCAGTCACGCTCGGTGAGCGGCGTCAGGCCGATCCTGAGCACCGCCTCGGTGTCCGCGCCCCGGGGGAGCGCGGCGCTGAGCGCGGTGGGCGTCTGCCGGTCGCGGCGGGCGATCACGAGCACGGCGGAGCCGCGATCGGAGAGTCGGGGGCGCGCCCCCGACCGAGGGCCCGGGTCGCCGCTCTGCGGCGCTGGTGGGGGTCGGGGGCTCGTGGCCGGCTGCCGCTACTGCTTGGCGCTGGGGACGGCGAGAGGCTCACCGGGAGCCTTACTCTTCGCCTGCTCCATCTGCTCTCCGAGCTCGGTGAGACGGTTGCGGCCCATTGCTTTGCGGACCTCCGGGAACCACTCCTTCTCCTCCTCCTCGACGTGGTGACGCACGTTCTCCATGAGAACGGTCATTTTGGCGTCGAACCGCTCGTCGGCGGGGTCGAGATCCTTGAGCTCGGAGAGCATCCACAGCATCACGTGGTGCTCCTCGACGCTTTCCAGGACGTCGTCCTTGGTGTCGGGCGCTGCTTCGCGTACGGCCGGATAGAAGAGCTTCTCCTCGATCCAGGTGTGCGTGGTGAGCTCGTCGATGACCCGGTCAGCGATCTTCCGCTTCTCGGCATGGGCGTTCTCGCCGGCCTTCTCGAATTGCTTGAAGAGCTTCTCCACCGTCTTGTGGTCTTCCTTGAGCAGCACGATCCCGTCCATCAGGTTCTCCTCAGATCACGTACACGGTGGCGCGGTGCCACCCCGTGACCCCGTCTACCCACAGGTGCGTGGCGTACCTCATGACGTACACGGATGGCCCCCCGGCGCATGCAAACTGCATCGGCGTTCCGTCGTACTGCCATTCCCGCAGCGCGCCCATGGCCTCGCGCACCCATCGGCCGTGGCGTTCCGAGCGCAATCGTCGTAGGCGGGATCGGACACTCCCTCCTGAAGGCCCCGCAAGCGATTGTCTGGCCTTGCCATGCGTCCCCCGCGGCCCGAGGGAGGTCTCATTGCGCGCGGCATCCTCTCGGGGACGCGTCGCCCATGGCCTGCCGGCCCAACCGCAGCACGGCCCGGGTGACCCGTCGGCCTCGTGTTCGTACCGCACGTCCACCACCCGACGGCCCTCCCACTTCGGAACGACGTCCGGCTCAGCTCGTCAGGCGGTGACCCGGTCCGGCTTCGGGGGATCCCTCGGCCGACCGAGCGCGGAAGCCGCTCCGCGAACGGGGGGCTGGGTACCGAGAGGCCGTCAGCGCATCCCGGCAGCAGACAGTTGCCCGAGACCAGTACGACTGCCGCACGGCTTGTCCAGCACCTCATCAGCCATGTCCTGACGTCGCCACCTCCACCAACAGGGGCAAGCTGCTGTCCGGGGGAAGGAAGGAGACCGGTTCCCGCATTCACAGGGTGTGGCGAAAAAGAGTCAGGAATGCTCTTCATGATACGGGGCATCCGGACATCGTCATGAGCGATACCCGCCCTGCCGTGTCGGCCGGGAGGACGAATTGATTCCATAAGGAGTTGGCCTTGCTGCATCCCACACCCGGTGATCTGCGTGCCGCATTGTCCTGCTACGCAGACGCAGTGATCGAGGACGAGCGCCATTCCACCCCGGACACCGTCCGGAGACGTGAGGACACGGCGTACACCCTGTGCGTCATGACGGGCGTCAACGAGGTGCGGCAGGCCCTGCACACGGCCGACACGCTCCTTCGCACCGGCGCTCCCAAGGTCACGACGCTGCCGAAGGGGGGAAGGCGGTCGGCGCCCACCCGCCCCAAGCGCACAGACACCGCTGCCGTCTGAGGCAGCCGTCCATCGGCTGGAGTCTGCCCGTGGTGCATACGTCCCGGGAGACCTTCCCCGTCCGAGGACGGACGAAGTTCCCCCGGCGGTGGTCGGCTTGGTGACGGAGACTGAGACGCCGCCACCAAGCGGCCGTTCGAGATACTGTCTGCCAGGTTCAGTCGCCGTGTGCGCGGGTGCGAGCAGTGCGCCCTTGCCCCCGGGGGCCAGCATCAACGCCTTCCGCATAGTGGTCACGCCGCGGCCTCGTGCGATCGGCCGACCGCCCGGTGTGTGGGCGGGGACGTGGTGGGCGAGCCAGTAGTCGGGTACGTTGCCGACGATTGTGAGCAGCGGTTCGCCGGCCAGATCCTCGAGGAACTCCGAGTCCCGAGTCGCGAGTGGATGCGTCGAGGTGATCGCGAGGATGTACTCCTCTGCGAAAAGTGCCGCCCCCTCGCCCACATTCTCCTCACGCCCCGGGAGCGTGATCTGGACGTTGAACTCGCCCTCGCGCAGCGGCCCGTACGGATCGGCGAGTGGGACCTCCCATATTTCCACGGCCAGCTGGGGTGGCTGTCGCGCAGTGCCTCCGTCGTCTTCATGACCATCTCGCCGGTCAGTGGGTTCGAGAACCGACATGCAGCACGGTGTTGATGCCGCGCGCGGTGGTGGCGGCCCGCTCCAGGGCGGCCTCGATCGCGCGGTGGTGCGGTTCGAGATCGGCGCGCAGCTGCCGGCCGAGTGAGGTGAGGGCGACGCGGCGGTTGGTACGAACGAAGAGCGGGGTGCCGACCCGGCTACCGAGCCCCAGAGGGCGGTGCCGCGCCGGACGCCGCCCGGCGAGTCTGCATCGGCATCGCCGCGCTGGCGGACACGGCCTGGAGCAGCGCTGAACAAGCTTATGAGGAGGGCGACTTCGGCTGGGACGACTGCGACCCCGGCCTGCTCGACAAGGTCCGCCCGGCGTTCCCTGCGCTACCGCCGGCCATGGTGGCCCTGGCGCTGCGGATCTGGGGGCACCAGCACGGCCTGGTTGCGCTGGAGGTCTATGGCCACCTGGCAGAGCCTGAAGGCCGGCGGTCAGACGCGACCACCGGGTCCCGATCTTCTCTCGCCGGGCAGAGAGTCGGCCGGTGAGGTAGTGCAGGGTGCGACTGGACAGGTCGCTCGACGACGGGTGGACAAGCACGCGGGGCTCCTGGCCGACGGTGGATCCTGGTCGTGAACCCGCCTATCAGGAGCTTTCGTCGTGCCGTAGAGCCGTCCAACACGTGACCGGCACCGCACGGTCGGAAAGGACTCACTGACCACCGGAGCGAAGAGAGCCGGCGCGTTTCCTGCGCCCCAGGGCTCGGCCGCGGACATACGGAGCTCGATTCCCTCGCGCACAGGACAGGCGTGCGGGTCGTAGATCCCCTCTCAGCGAGGCGACCCGCACAGGTATGGCGGGCAGCCCAGGAGCAGGCGGCGAAGCAGCCCCTCGGGCAGTTCGGCGGCGGCCGCCGCTTCCGAAGCCTCAGGGTTCGATGCCAGAAACAAGTCCTGCAGAGAGCTTCCGTCCGATTGCCCGGCGCGTCTACGCTCACTACGTATGGGAGCGCTCCCATAGGCGGTGAACGGCGTTTTGCGCAGTATCGAAGGTCATTCAGCAGGTGAAGGCGCGTTGCCCGCTTTGGAACCCGCTTTGAGGCTGGTCTCTCGCCGGGCGGCGCCCTATGGAGTGATCGGTCCTCTACGTGCGTTGAGGGAGAATGCGATGAGCATGCGAAGAGCCCTTCGGGCTTTCGGCGTTGTCGGAGTGCTTATGGCGGGTTCGGTGGCCGGATTCGGCGGCCCGGCCTCGGCGGTCGCCTCGCCGGCGGCCGGTCAGTCCGCCGCAGAGGGCAGGGCATCGGCGGTCGCCGCGGCGCCGGCACTGCACGTGTCGGGCAGCCGCCTGGTCACCGGGTCCAATTCCACCTTCCGCCCCCTGGGTGTCAACCGGTCCGGCGGGGAGTTCGGCTGCGTCCAGGGCAAGGAGATATTCGACGGGCCGACGGACCAGGCGGCCGTCGACGCGATGAAGGCATGGAAGATCAACACTGTCCGGATCCCGCTGAACGAGGAGTGCTGGCTGGGCACCGGGGACTTACCTCCGACAGCGCCCAGCGCGGCGGCGTACCAGCAGGCGGTCAAGACCTACGCGGACCTCCTGGTGGCCAACGGCATCAACGTGATCCTCGACCTGCACTGGACTTGGGGCGAGTACACCGGCCCCGGCGGAGGCTGCCCGGACGTCACGGCCACCTGTCAGAAGCCGATGCCGGACGCGCGCTACACCCCCACCTTCTGGTCCGAGGTGGCCACGATGTTCAAGGGGAACGGAGCGGTCGTCTTCGACCTGTTCAACGAGCCGTACCCGGACGCGGCAAACAACTGGTCCGACGCCACGGCCGCATGGACCTGCCTGCGCGACGGCGGCACCTGCGCCGGGATCACCTACCCGGTCGCCGGCATGCAGACCCTCGTCAACGCGGTACGCGCCACCGGTGCCACCAACGTGATCATGACGGGCGGTCTGGAGTGGACGAACAACCTGAGTCGGTGGCTGGAATTCAAACCGGCGGACCCCACCGGCAATCTGATGGCCTCATGGCACTCCTACAACTTCAACGGCTGCGTGACCACCTCGTGCTGGGACAGCACCATCGGAGCGGTCGCCGCCCAGGTGCCGGTCCAGGCCGGCGAGATCGGTCAGAACACCTGCGCCCATGACTACATCGACCAGGTGATGGCCTGGGCGGACGCCAACAAGGTCGGGTACACGGCCTGGACCTGGAACCCCTGGGGTTGCAGCGGTGGCAATGTGCTCATCGAGGACTGGAACGGCACACCGACCAGCACCTACGGTGAGGGGTTCAAGGCGCACCTGCTCAGCCAGACCCCCGGTGATCCCGGCGGTGACAACGCTGCGCCCACCGCTCCGGGGACTCCCACCGCCTCCGAGGTGACGGCCACCTCCGTGACCTTGAGCTGGGCGGCCGCCACGGACAACGTGGGCGTCACCGGCTACGACGTCGTCCGTGTCGCCGGCGGCACCGAGACGCAGGTGGCCGGCTCGGCGTCCAACCGGGCCACGGTCACAGGGCTGTCCGGCAACACGGCCTACACCTTCGCCGTTTACGCCAAGGACGAGGCCGGCAACCGCTCCACCCGTTCGGCCACCGTTACCGTTACCACTACCGGCACCCCGGCGGGCACCTGCTCCGTCGGCTACCGCTTGGTGGGGGAGTGGGGAAGCGGCTTCCAGAGCGAGATCACCATCCACAACACCGGCGCCGCCGCTGTCAGCAACTGGAAGCTCGGCTTCACCTTCACCAACGGCCAGACCATCAACAACATGTGGGGCGGTACCCCCACCCAGACAGGTGGTTCCGTGAGCGTAATCCCCGCCTCCTACACCGACACCATCACCGCCGGCGGCTCCGTCACTCTCGGTTTCATCGCCAACAAGGGCGCCACGAACACTGCCCCGACCACCTTCACCCTCAGCGGCAGGCCCTGCACCACAGCCTGACCACAGCCGCTGCCCCGCAACCGACACCAGTGGCGTCCCCGCACCGCAGTGGCCCCACCGCAACCCCCGGAAACCCAGCCCGGCGGTGTCGGACAGGGAGCACCCGCCGGCCCGGCCACAACCGCCGGGCCGGCGGCCATGTGGGGTGCCGAAACTGCAGCACGGCCGGGACGCGCACCACCGCCCGCTGGGCCGGCCGCGGGACTCCGGCGAGTTCGGTCCTGCGCGGCGTCACCCGCGGCAACCCACTCACCAGGTCAAACCGCGTCTACCTGCGTAGACGAGACGTCGCGTGCACCATTCCGGAGAAGGCCGACCAGGTCCGCAACCGCAAGAAGTTCGGCTCCCGAGGCGCCCGACCAGCCGAATTCTCCAAGGCCGACTACTAAAAGGGCGCGGCGGAATGCGGAGACAACCGGCTGAAGCGCCACCGAGCCGTCGCCACGCGATAGGACGAGCTCGCCGTCCGTTACGAAACAACCATGCTCGTCGCCGCCATCAAGGAGTGGCTGTGACCAGCAGCCGTCCCAGCACCCATAGGGCCTGTCCGGTTGGTCCTCCCGGAGTCCCATCGAGTCGGACGCGGGTCATGGGCCAACCGAGTCGTGGGGCTCGACCCCCCGGAAGCGTTCGGCAACGACAAGAGTGACGTCATCAATGACCGGGGTGCGTCCCCAGGTGTGGGTCGTGCGCGTCGGGTTGAACTGGTCTCGGCCTCGGCGAGTGCTCCGGCCAAGAGGGCAGGAGTGGCTCAATCAGCGCCCACAAGTCGTCGTCCCCGATCCACGACCGCGTACCCACACCCTCACGAACGGCCGGATCTTCATACCGGTGACGGCCAACCAGCACGTTTCACCGAGTTCGGGATACTGGCGGTGCACCGGGAGAAAGCCCGCCGAAGCACGTCGCTCGGTTGTCTGCGTGCTTTGCCATCGCTCGGTTCGCAGATCCCCAGTCGGGAGAGGTGTGCGAAGTGGGGCGTGTGTGACGTGGTGGTTCGGCAGACGCTCCTGTGAACCTCGCTCTCTCACGCGATTGAGGATCAGGTGGGCGGCAAAGAGTGCAGAACGGCCGTTACGAAGATTGCGTGGGCCGGACGAGTGGTGCGCCGGTTGCGTCCTGGGGCGTGCACCGGCGTATGGAAGGGCTTGCTCTTGATCGTTGAAGGGGCGGGTGCAGCGGTCAGTGAATGTCAGGGCCGCGTCCGCTGCATATGCGTGCCGGTTGCAGGTGAGAGTTGCGGAAATGTCCGTAATTGGTAACCGGGCCGGGTATCGGTTCCGCAGCCCGGGTGTGGGGCGCAATGTCCGCCGTCGTGCGCGCCTTGGTGAGAGAACTGCGGCCACGGTCCCCCGGGGTGTGATGAGGGGGTGGTGCTCACGCGCGCAGCTCTCGCAGGAGCTTTAGTAGCTGTTGCCTTTCCGGTCTTGAGGGCTGCGTTTCCGCTGTTCAGGCATGGGGTCGGCGGTCTCGGGGAGTGGTGACGTGTCGTGTCGTCGCTCTGTTGGAGGTCGGGGATGCCGTCGGTCGTGGGGCTGCTGGAAGAGCGGGAGCTGACCGCTCGCCGTCGTGTGAACATGCTGCGGGAGGAGGCGGACCGGATCCAGGCCGAGCTGGTCATGGCCGAGCGGGAGTTGAACGAGTGGGTCATCGCCCGTTCACACGTCGGCGACGTGCTGTCCCCGGGCGACGTCGCCGGCCCGGGCGCCGCCGAGGAGCCGCCCGCGCTGCCTGCATCTTCGGAGGCGGCGAAGCCGAAATCGGTGATCCCGGTGTGGCGTGCGGGCCTGGCCCAGTCAGCACTGTCGGCGGAATACCAGCGCATCGTGCAAGCTCTCGCGGACCGCAACCGGCTCGGCCAGGGCCCGCTGACCTGCCAGGAGATGGCCGCCTGCTTCGGCCTGGACCCGGTACCCGCGAAGATCGAGGCGCTGCGGGCGAAGGCGAAACGGTTGACAGCGCGCGGGTGGCTCGCCGAGCCGACGCCGGGCCGCTTCACGCTCGGGAAGGCCGCGGCCGGGCCAGGCGGCGGGTCATGAGCAGGGTCATTGACCAGTGGACCATCGCAGCGGCCGCACCACCGCCCACTCCGCATCGGACATATCCGTCGGGTAGCGGCGCGCACGCACCCCATGGTCGGCGGCGTTCCCGAACCGTGCCAGGCAGTCACACGCGAGAGTGGCCGAAGTGGACCTCGCTCCCACGATGCCGTAGAACTGCGGCAACAGGGCCTCCCGGAACGCTCTTTGGCGTAGACACCCTTTGAGCTACCAAGAGGCCTTGCTTTCATGCACGACTGTCGTCGCACTCACTCGATCGAGACTCCCGTACGACTGGCATCCTCAAGAGCTGACCGGCACCGGTCACTGAGCTCGTCAGTCAAGGTCGCGGGCCGGGTTCAGTGGGTAGTGGTCATCGCCGGAAGAGCTGAGGGTAGGGACAGGCGTCCAAGGGCTCCGCAGGCTGGTCCGCCCAGTGCCACCAGATGTGACTCGCCGGGCACTTCCAGGCATGTCGGCACACGCGCTGCTGGTCCTCGTCACGGAGAGACAGGACCAGGCCCAGACTCCTCAGCGGTTGCCCGCAGTCGGGGCAGGTCAGCGGCTCGGGAGTATGGTCCACGGCGCACAGGCTAGCTCACCCGATCCGGACTCCCGTTCGACCAGCACTCCTCAAGATCGAAACGACAACAGTCACTTAGGTGTCCTAGGCAGGGAAGGAATCGGAAGGGGTCAGAGCTACGCCTTCCTGTATGCGGCAGCCGTTCAGGTCGACCCGCAGCAGCTCCGCGTCCATCTGGGGTGCCGATGAGGACGAGGTCCTGCGTATAAGGGCTGGTGGGGTCACGAGCAGAGGAAGGGCTCGAAGCGAGCCGTCGAACCGGACTGCACCACAGTCCCGTCACCCGGGGCCGGCTGGCGAGGGTGAAGAAGCCCTGGGACCTGAGGGCCTGCCCGTAGGTGCCGCTGCCCGCTGTTCCGTCTCCAGCGTCCAAACCGTCCGGGGTGGAAGGACCTTCCGGAGCAGAGGACGGCCGAGGAGATGACGTACTGAACAATTTTTCGAAGGGGTGCGTGAACGCCGTGTCGCCGGGCACAAGGGCTATCGCACGAGGTCCTGGCATTCGGAGCTGGTCGGGATCTACCCACCAAGGGACGAACTCGGGCCCTTGTGAAGCTCATACGCACACGCGCCTGAGCCGGAATTGACGATGGAGTTTAAAATGATCATTCTTGGGCTTATTCTGCTGATTATCGGCCTGCTTGTCGGCATGGGTCTGCTGACGACGATCGGTGGCATCCTCATTCTGGTTGGCGTCATCCTGTGGATCCTGGGTGCGACCGGTCGTGCGGTCGGTGGACGCAAGCACTTCTTCTAAAGTCAGGGTGGCTTAACCACTCTCTGCGACGAGTGACGTGTCCACGGCTCTCTCCGCGTCGGAAAATCCACATCGTGGGGAGATTCTGGACCACTCGAGGCCGGGACGAGGTGAGAGCCCGGCCAGAGAGACAAGACAGGGGGGAACCCCGTGGGCGGGGCCATGCGTTGCCCCGCCCTGTCTCGTCGGCGAGGAGTTTGCCCTGAGCCGGGCTCTGCCCGCCGGTCGTCGAGCGCAGAGCCTCATCGCGGGATTCGCGTGTACCGGGGCGGCGAGTTCGCGGCGCCACGCCAGCTCGGCCCGGTGCATGGCGGTGGTGACGCCGCAGGCCCGTCGGAACTCCCCGGCGCGCGCGTCCGCTCCCTCGCCCCGTTGACGGATTTCGTTGCAGCGGAAGGCATCGGCGGGGGCCCTCGATAGCGGTGACGACGTCCATGAGCGTGATGCGCTCGGGGAGCCTGGCCAACTGGAAGCCGCCGCGGGCCCCCGGCGTCGAACTCAGGATGCCGGCCCTGACCAGTGCCTGCAGCCTCTTGCTGAGATATGCCTGGGGCAGGTCGAACCAGGCCGCCAGGCTGGCAGTGGCGTCTCTCTGCGTCTCCGCGGTGACGCAGAGAGACGCTCGCCCCGGTAGAAGCATCCCGAAGCCCGACACCACCACCAGTGCGCCAGGGCGCGGACGGCGCTTCCCGGCATTACAGCTCATCGGCCGGACGGTCTCCGGCGCCGTCACTACCGCACGCCTGCTGAAGCTCGCCGATGAAGTTCCCGGCCTGCGCGACGACGCCTTCGACCAGGCCGTCAAAACCATGAAGTACCGCTCGTTCGTCACCGCTTCCCAGAGCGCATACGAGCACACCGGCGACGATCCGATCGGCCCCGGCACACCCACTGTCATCGTGAACGGGCACAACATCGACGGCAGCCTGTACGGCGTCAACTTCGACCCGAAGGTGTTCGGACTCCTGATCCGCGACCTTCACGCACGCCCGGGTGCATGGGAGCTGGAATACGAACCTCTCAAGAAGAGACTCGATGCCACCGAGTCCTGAACGGGAGTCCCGGGCGAACGCTGTCTATACGCTGCCAGCACCGTAGAAACGTGCACCCTGACCGTGCAGCAACCATTCTGAGCAGGGTGGGGCGCGTTTTTCTGGTCGCGCCCTACCTTGCTCAGCGCGACGACGCCGGGGCGCTGCTGCCAGCAAGTGGACCGAACCCGTCACTCGGGAATCCCTCAGGTCAGCCGTTCACGTCAGAGCCGTACCGCAGGCGCGCATTCACAGCTGCTGGATCTCATCCGGTCGCCAGGGGTGCTGGCCTCGTACCTTCGACCAGCTCAACCCATGGATCCCGACGGGGGCGAGTACGGACGGCGCGCCAGCCGCGTCCTGCCGGGGTTTGTGGAAGCGAGCCAAAATCTCCCTGCCCGCCACACGATCGCGGCAGTGCTGCCCTACAGGAACGTGACACTTCGGACAAGCGACCTGCGCGCAGGCGTTCCACGCCTGACGTTGCGCGGCACGCACTGCCTGCGGATCGCGTCCGCTGCCCGCCGAGGTGAAGACGAAAGGGTGCATCCACCGAGGGTGGCAGCCCGGCCGCCGTTGCGAAGCAGATACCAAGAATATGTGCGGGCGCCCGGCTGCTCGAACACAACGGGTCGTTCGGACAGGGAAAGCCGCACCCGGCGCGGGTCTACAACAGCCTCCTCGGCGGCAAGGACAACTACGCTATCGAAGACGACGGTACTGAACCGGGTGAGCTGACCGGGTTGGCCACTACGATTCAGCGTGGCCGGCGAGCTGTCGACCAGTGCTCCTCGAACTCGGCTCCGGCTGATCTCTTCTCTTGAGAGCCCAGGGTCGAAGAGGTCCACGATCGGTGGGTTGAACGGCCAATCGTCAGGGCCACTGCGCACGGCGGTTCCGTCCTCGGCCAGCTCCACTTGGCGAATCCGACGCCCATCGGACCCCGCCTCCATCAGATAGACGACCGGTTCATCGACCTCCTCGTCCCAGCGACGCCGCAGAAATACGACGTCCCTCTCTGCAAGCGCACCGAAGCCTTCACGCCCACGCTGGGCGTCACGCTGGGCGCGCAGACCATCCAGTCCAGGAGGCATCCGAGGACCGTCGATGTCGACTTCCTCCAAGCCCTCATCCTGAGACCGGGCCACAGCGTCCGGGTCGGTGACCACCTCAACCCAGGCGAACGTTTCGAGAACCTCCCGCTTGGAACGCGCTCGGACCCACCACCATGAACCGCCCATCCCGTAGTCGTGCAGAACGAGGAAGGGGCGCTTGGGCGCGTCAGCGTTGTCGGTCATCAAGGCTGAGACTAACAACGGCTAACACAAAGAAGTGCTGGACCGGCTCGTTTCTATAGGTGGCCCGGCTCGTTGGTGGCGATGAACCGTGTCAGGGCCTGCTCCAGCAATTCAAGAAACTGCCGCAGGTCAACGGCCATGCGGTCGAGTTCGGGTTCGTCCAAGGAAGCCGTTCGTGTCCGGTAGACCGTCCCGCCTGGGGCAACGACATAGGACTGGCCGCCGCCGTTCGAACCGATGACAAGGCCGGAGGGTCTCGGGTCCGCACTTGCAGTGACATCGGCGCGCTCCGCAAGCTGCAGAAGGACATCCGCTGCCGGGGCGACGAAGTAGCCATTGCCGACGTCCGCCCAGGTGGCATCACCGATGCTGCCGTAGAAGGTGATCAGGTCAGCAGGGGCAGTTCCCGCGCGGGCAAGCAGGCGAGCTGCGGCCTGATCGTCGTGGTCGGCTGGCCGGACCTCGTTAGTCCCCGGGGGAAAACCGTGCTGGCGCTCGAAGTCGACGGTCATGACCTTCAGGGCCTCTGAGACCCTGCTCATCCATGAAGCCAGCCAAGCGCGCGAAAGCGATCGGTCACTCATGAGAGCGGATCATGACATGCGCCGCGGACATGCGCGTGGTGACCAGCGATCCTTGCTCTTCGAGGTCAACGCAATGTCCTGAGCTGCCGGTGGGTGATGAGGCAGCAGGCGAGCTTGAGGAAGGCTTCATGGATGTCGGCTCGGCGTTCCCAGCGGATGCGAAGACGTTTGAAGCCGTGGAGCCAGGCAAAACTGCGCTCGACTACTCAGCGGTAGGTGCCCAGTCCCGTGCCGTGGAGGGTCCCGCGGCGGGCGATGGCTGGCACGATGCGGCGTTGTCGGACCTGGTCGCGGTAGATGTCGTGGTCGTAGCCGCGGTCGGCGAAGAGTGAATCCGGCTTGCGTCGCGGGTGCCCAACCCGGCCCCTGATGGGTCGGATGGCGTCGATCAGCGGCATGAGCTGGGTGACGTCGTTACGGTTGCCGCCGGTGAGGATCACGGCAAGCGGGGTGCCGTGTCCGTCGGTGATCAGGTGGTGTTTCGATCCGGCTCGGGCACGATCGACCGGACTCGGTCCCGTTTGCTCCCCCCTTTTATCGCTCGCACGTGGCTGGAGTCGACCACCGCCCGTGACCAGTCGAGACGGGCCGCTGCGTTCAGCTCGGCGAGCAGAACTTCGTGCAGTTGCTGCCAGACACCGGCCTCGTTCCAGTCCCGCAGCCGGCGCCAGCAGGTCATGCCTGAGCCAAAGCCCAACTCCTGCGGCAGGTACTCCCATTGGATTCCGGTGTGCAGCACGAAGAGGATTCCGCACAGCACCTGTCGGTCCGGCAGAGGTCTGCGACCCGGGTGCCTGAACCGGCGTTCCTTGCGTGGTAGCAGCGGCTCGATCCGCTCCCACAGGTCATCCGACACGATCCACGGCGAAGCCCCCATGCCTGGACAACGCCGAACTCCTGACGCGGACACGGTCTGCAGAACCGAGCCACCTCATTGTGTTAGCTGTTGTAAGGGCTGTCCCACTGCGGAGCTGTTGGCCTGGTCAAACTCACATGGCAAATGGTCAAGATCACCTGTCAGAGGTCATTTCCGCACGCACAGGCCCCGGCACCCGGCCCGGAGGACGATGGAGTCATGGGCCCGCACGACCAGGACTAGGACGTCGTCAACCCGCACGGCCGCCGCCTGTGCGGTGTCGAACCGTCACGGACCGGGCATGCCCTGGGGGAAAGAGCGGAGACTGCAAGGGGGAGGGGCGATGACGAAGCTCGGCCAAGGGGCACTGTTCCTATTCTGCTACCTCGACGTTGTCGCTGTTCTCGCCATCGGGGACTGGATTTCCGATGTGGGTCCTCTTCTGCTTTACGGCAGCCCTGCCGCTTTCGCTACGGGGTTCGTCACCCAGGCGGCACATGACGTCTATCGGCGAAATTCGGAGAGCAACGCACCTCTGTAGGGGCCCTGTTGGACAGCGCAGTCTAAAACCGTGCTGGACGTAGTGCAGACGGTCTCCGCGCCGCGCTGCCGGGCCTGCAACTTCGACGCTGCCCGCCTGCGGGGACGCGAGGGCGGCCGCCGTAGTTCAGTCGTGCGCGTTCAAAGGCGGTCAGGCTTATCAGGCAGGCGGCGCAGGCCGGCATAGGAGGCAGACCGGTCAGCAGAAGCAGAAGAGGGCGTGGTCGCCCGTCGGCTCAGGCGGTGTCAGGCCGCCGGAACGTGTCGGCATGACGCGCACACCAGTCCGCGAAGGTCCGGGGCCTGCGGCCGAGCAGCCGCTCCACGGTGTCGGTCCGGAATCCGACGGTGTCGGCGCGCATGAGAGTGAAGCCCTCCGTGAGAGCGTCGGCGAGTGCTTGGGGTGCCCCGTGGGGGAAGCGGAACCGTACGGCCTCGGCCGGTGTGGCCGCTTCCCTGACCTCGATGTCGCGGCCGATCGTCTCGGAGATGATCCGGACCTGCTCGGTGACGGTGAATATCTCGTCGCCGGTGAGGACGTACTCCTTGCCCTGGTGGCCGGCCTCGGTCAGGGCGAGGGCGGCCACCGCCGCGATGTCCGCGGGGTCGATCGGCGCAAGGCGGCCAGGGCCGACCGGGTCGAGGACGTAGTCCGCCTCGCGGATGGTGGGCAACCAGTCGAGGGCGTTGGTCATGAAGCCGCCGGGCCGTAGGAATGTGGCGGGTATGCCGGAAGCGCGGATGATCTTCTCGCGTTCGTGGTGCCAGCGTCCCATGGCGGGTATCGGGTCGAGGGCGACGTGGCAAGAGGACAGGTGCACGATGTGGTGCACCCCGGCGGCCTCGGCGGCGGTGATGGCGGCGGTGGTGTAGTCGGTGCCGATGCCCTGTGTGAGCAGGAAGAGTTTGTCGACGCCGGCGAAGGCGGGAGGCAGTGTCGCGGGTTTCCCCAGGTCGCCGACGGCGCGCTCGGCACGCTCGGGTAGGTCGGCGGCCCGGTTGGGGTCGCGGACGAGCAGACGTAACTCCGCTCCGTTCGCGTCGAGTTCGCGGGTGAGTTCGCGGCCGATGTGCCCCGTGGCTCCCGTGACCAGTATCATCGTGGCTCCCCAAAGTCGTTTGCCGTCTAACGAGATCGAGGGAACGTTAGCCGGTGAATGATTAGCCGTCAATCGACTTGCTTGAGGCTCGGG
Source organism: Streptomyces sp. A0642 (assembly GCF_004795105.1). GTDB lineage: Bacteria > Actinomycetota > Actinomycetes > Streptomycetales > Streptomycetaceae > Streptomyces. The sequence continues at coordinate 345,816 of NZ_SSBL01000006.1, forward strand.
CGGTCCCTCCCACACCTCACCGAAAGGCCGCGATGTCAGAGTTTCTGGATCTGCACGGCAGGACGTCGAAGGTGCTCCGGGCCCTGGCCGACGCGGCCATGCGACGCCACGGGCTGCACGTCGGACAGAACTACCTGCTCGCCGCGCTGTGGGAGCGGGACGGCAGCACGCCCGGCGAAGTCGCCGCCGCGCTGAACGTCACCACGCCCACCGTCGTCAAGATGGCCGACCGAATGACCGCGGCCGGGATGCTCACCCGTCGCCGCGATGACCGGGACAACCGCCTCGTCCGCCTCTGGCTCACCGACGCGGGACGTGCGCTACAGAAACCGGTGGAGGCGGAGCGGCGATTGATTGAGGAGAAGGTCACCGCGGATCTCACCGAGACCGAACGCGAATCCCTTCTGAACGCCCTGACGAAGGTCCACCGGGCGGCGAGAGAGCTGCTACTGAGCGGGTCCGTCGAAGACAGCGACTCGGCCATCACCTGAAACCCCCACGCCTTCTGCCAGACCAGATCAGACAGGCAGGAAAACAGCTCCCTGCCCACGGAGCGGCCCCTCCGTCCCCGGGGACACCAGCCCGCTCGCCCCGGCGGTCCGCGACATCGACCGCACGGTCGAGTTCCTGGACCTGGTGACGGCAGGCCACGCGTGCGTCATCGCGGCCGACCGGACCGTCCCCGGCCCGCGCGACCGGACCCCGCCCGAGGACGAGGGCGTCATCGTCCACCAGAACGTCGCGAAGGCCAGGGCCGCCCTGGACCGGATCGAGACCGCGGTCGACACCTGCAAGGTCGACATGGACACAGGACGGTCAGGGTGAGGAGGGGCCCGACGAGGTCCCTGACCGTCATCCCGGTGCCGTCGTCCTCGCTGAGAAGTCTGGGCCGCAGCCACCGGTTCGCCGCCAGACCGGCGAACAGGGCGATGGCAGCGACAACGCTGTCCCGCAATTCCTGGCGGGCGAGCGACGACAGCTACGGCACCTCGCCGCGTTGTCGAAACGCCCGAATGCGCCCAGTATGCGGGTGTCTCTCCGCCTTGCGATGCACCGCATCTGACGCCGTGCGCTGATCCACCAGGGATTGCGGGACAGGCCTTAGCCCACCGCCCGGTGTGCCAGCGCCTCCACCTGGACAGTGGTGGTGGTGGCCGACCCGGCTCCCGCCTCGGATAGCGTGTTCCTCTACGGGGTGCCATAACGGATGTGGCGCCCCCCACCGGAGGTAGTCAGCGTATGAGTTCAAAGCGCAGCAAGAATCCAGCCCTGCCCGTACTTGACGACGCATTCCGGCTCGCGTCGGTCAAGGACGCCGAAGAGTCCACCCGTGACTTGGCCGCGCGGCTGGCCACCACCGAGCTGCGCCGCGTTTCCCACCCGGGCCGGGTCACCTGGGAGCCCATCGATCAGGCCGAGCCCGTACCGGTCCCACCGAGTGTGGTCGACGGTGACGGGGACCTGTGGCTTCGGGACCGGGGCACTGGCACCTGGACCATGCCCGAGTTCAACCCGAAGGAGTTCCCCGCCCGCTGTGGCGAGGTTCTGACGTGGAACCAGCTTGCCAGCGAGTTCGGCCCGCTTACCGCACTGGCCGACGACCGCCGCATCGGCGGCGGCCGGCGTCGCTGACCGCGCCGCCTTCTGGGCTGAGCGCGCCCGTGAAGCGCCCGATACGGGTAGCTGGGAGTTCCAGCTCACCGCCGAGCTCGACGAGGGCGGCGAGCAGGTGAGCGTGGTGGTGGCGTGCGACGGTCGTGAGCAGCGTGGTGTGGGCCTGGCACCACCCGATGTCCTCGGTGCGGCTGGCGTCGGTGGACCAGCCGGGTGGCGGTCGGCCTTCAGCTGCCGTGGTGAGCGTGCGGCCCAGCTCGCCGATCGACTGCTGTCAGTCGGCCAACTGCCCGAGCAGGCCCGTGCACCAGCTTGTCGACGGCGGCCGCCGGACCGGTGCCTCGCGCCTTGCTCGGGCCCTTCGTCGTGCGAGCGGCTGCCGGGGCGGGAGACGGAGCCTGGGCGGGCTGCGCGCCGGGCTTCGGCAGCCGCTACCGGTAATCCTGAAGCTCGGCGTACGGATCTCGAGGGCACGTGCGAGGTGCGAGGAGCTCGCCGCTGACCAGCTTGCCGCAATCGCGGCGCTGGGCGTGGACTGGGCGTGACACCGCTGCGGCTGGTCGTTGAAGAGGACGGTCAAGCGAGGTGCACCGAGAGGCCCCGGGCGTCATCGCCCGGGGCCTCGTGCTGGCGGCGGGCAGGAACCGATCCCGGTATGCGGCGAGCCGTTCGCGCTGCTCGTCGGTGTAGCCGGGGCTGTCGGGCTCGGCGGAGCGTTAGCCGGAGTGCAGCTGCTTGTCCGCCTCCCACCCGGGCATGGCTCGGCTGACCACGGCGGCGTCCGCCCAGCACGCGGGCGTCCACATCGGCACCTTCGTGGACTGCGACGGCCCGGTACAGCCCGACGACTCGCGCGCGCCCGGACGCCCCTCGCGCAGGGTAATGGTGCATCGTCAAGGACGCGCCGGCCGCCCGAGCCTGCTGACCTCGCGGTGGGATACCACCGTCTACCGATTCGCAGAGGGCTCGGAGATCACCATGTCCCAGCGTCCGATTGTCCCATCACTGCGCATGATTGCGGCCTCGGTCGGAGCAGGGGCTTCAGGCGGTGTGGGTTCAGGTGACCCCGGTCAGGAGGAGATCACTATGCGCGCGGACGGCTTGTCGATGACGTACCCGTCGGCAAGCTCGGTGTCCGGGGTCTCGGCCGGTCCAGGCTGATCAAGGGTTCCGCGGTCCGGTCCCTGCCCCATGCCTCGATGTGGATACACACCCGTTCGGCGAGGGTGCGGCCGGCCGGCCCGTAGCCGGCGGAGCCAAGGCGAAAGCGCGGTTCCGAGCCACCGATGGCCATCCGTTCCAGCGTGAGGTAGGCAATCGAATCCCCGTCGACCAGGGGAGGGCTGATTGCTGGCACCGTGGGGCGGCGGAGATTGAGCGGAGTCCAGGTCCATTGCTTCCGGTCCTCGTCCGGGACCAGTGTGCGCTTCAGCCACACGTCCTGTGCATCGCTCGCCCCCCGGGCCTCAGTAGGCCAGTTGTCGCATCGCCATGACGGCTCCACTGACGCAGCCCGTAATGGCGAGGCCGGCCTGTCAACCAACGACGAGCCGACCTCTCCACTCAAACCCTGCTGAACAGGCGGCGTTCTTCCCAGCCCCTTGTTGCGCGTCGGCCAGTGCGGGTGGGGAAGGGTGTGCCACCGTGTTTGTGCTGCACCGCTCAGTTGGCGCGACGAGTCCTGACTCCGTCGGCTTCGAAGTCGTAGATGGTTCGGTTGATCCGCAAGCCGTCGATGGCGCCGATCCACATGTGGTCGCGGCCCTTGCCGACTGCGGCGGTGGAGAGGGTCGGGGCCGGGCCGCCATCGTTGAGAGCGGTCTTCAGCTGCGGAAAGGTGCACATGGTGGTCTGGTTGCAGCCGGTCACGGTTCCGGCAGTGCCTGTGAGGAACCACTTGCCGGTGGTGGTGGCGTCGAGGTAGGGACTCCACTGGTTCGTCACCGGGGAGGGATCCGGCACCCACGCCATCGTGGAGTAGGTGGTGGCCGGGGCCGCGGTGAGGTTCGGGTTGATCTCGAACCTGATGTTCGGCATGTTCCCCGGGCCGCCGTAGGAGACGTTCTCGCCGGTTTGGAAGACGTAGAACCCGACCTGGTTCAGTCCCAGTACCGGGTTGCCGTAGAAGTCGACCTCATTGCCGAAGTCGACCTTCTCGCTGGGAGGTGTGAGGGAGGTGGAGTGGTCTGCCACCGCGATGCCGAGGCTGCCCGTTCCGAAGGGCGGCCTCGAGGAGGGGCCGGTGACGCCGAACGAGCCGAACGGGCCGTTCCTCAAGGCGGCGACGGGAGAACCGATCGTGTTGCGAGTGATCACACCCCAGTGGTCCGAGCCCCCCCGACCTCCGTCGGCGACGGAGGATGCCGATCCCGGGACAGCCGAGACAACGATCGCGATCAGCGCTGTGACCCCGAGCGTCACTTTGCGCTTCACGCCAGAGCAAGCGTTCACGCTTCGCTCCTTTCCTGGACGATTGAAGGGCAGGCATATGCCTGCACCGAGCCAAAGTAACCACTCTCCGTAGTGAAACCCGCAGTGAATCGTTGCTTTATATGCCGATTAATCCCTTCGGGGTAGCGGGCATGTGAACTTTCCGTGTCCATGAGCAGCCCCAATGGTCCGGTCAGCCCTCAGTTGGTTGAGCGTTCGCCGGGCACTTCGCCGTCGGCTCCCGCGCGATCCCCGCCACTTCCGGACCCGCGGACTGTGCGGCGAGACGCGACAGCCCGCCCTCGCGGACCAACGTGTCAGACCTGGCCGCCACTGCCCTCCGACGCTGAACCTGGACCGTTTGCCATGGAAGTGGGACCCATTCGGGGTGCCGTCCCTGCTTCAGCGGATCGCCCACGTCACCACGGCCCGCGAAATTGCCAGGACGGAGGCGGGGTGCGCACTAGGGCTTCCGCGGGTGCCCGGGAGCGGTCACCATGGAGGTCCGTCGGTGACCCGGGGGTGGGGGATGAGCGAGGGGGCGGACGTTCCGGACGGGCAACTGGAGCCGGACGGGCCCGCGTGGTGGCTAGCGCTGGCCTGCCTGGTGGGGCTGCTTCTGGCCTACGTCGTGCTGACGAACTTCACCGGAGAGCTACGGGCGGCGCTGTGGGGCGAACCCGGGACTGTGACCGAAACCCGCTGCCGGACGTACGACAATACCGTCGCCAACGCGGGAACCTCGACGTCCTGCTCGGGCACTTTCACCGCAGACAACGGCAACGCGTCGTTCGACGTCACCGTCGAGGGTGACATCCACTCGCAACCGGTACGTGCGTGGTGGGTGGACGGCAATTCCGGCACCGCGTACGTCTCACCGAGCCTATGGACGGGGGTGCTCCCCGTGGGGCTCTCCCTCCTCCTGGTCGGCGTCCCGGCGGCGGTGACGGTGGAGCGCGCGCGCCGCATCCGCCGACGGCGCCCGAGGCCGGCCCCACCCGGCCGGCCCGGTCCACCGTGGCCGGTTCCGAGTGCGGACGATCCGGGGATCTCGGACTTCTGATCACACCGCGCTGCGGTCGCGCGCCACAGTCCCCACGCCGTCTGCCCTCTACGGTGACCGGATCGCCGAGGGCGAACTGGCCTGCTGCATGGCCGCCACCACGGCGAGAAGGTTGACGTAGCCGCTAGCAGCTGATGCTGGAGGGGAGGGAGGCTGCCCACTCGGAGTCGGTGCTCGGCAACCGGATTTCTGCCCAGGTGGGAACGTACCTCGAGGCCAGGACTGGGCTTCTCCCGCCGGCAGGCCGGCTTGGCAGCGGTGAGGACTTGCCCGGCCGTGTTCAGCGGCTCCGCCCATTAGGAGGTGGGGCACCAAAGCAGGCTGACACACAACCTCGGAGATCGGAACACTGAGCGGATGAGGTACGAGGAGAAGGCGAAGCTCATCGCGGCGAGAACTCTGGTTCCCGTGGCCATCGTTGTTGCCGCGCCAGTGTTGCTGGTAGCCGGCGTGTCGGTTCGCCGCCGGTACCTTCGGTACGTCTGCCGCGATGACGCCCCGCTGATTTTGGAGAAGGGGCAGGGACGGATCAGTGTGCACTGGTTCGTGGTCACCAGTCCTCTTCTCAGATGGTTGTGCCGGCCCACGGAGGCACTCGCCCGACTCATTTCGCGCCGAGGTTGAACGACAAGCTCCCGGCCTGGGCAGCCGCACGGCTCGGTGGGACGCCAGGGGGCACGCCGCGGCTGAACGCACCCGACCGAAGCACTGCCCGATCAGAACTCACACGGCAGGAGCTGGACCAAGCCGACCCAGTTCTTCTCGTCCACCCAGGTCTGCGTGGCGCGGACCCTCCAGCGGCCGCCGGGCAGCGGGACCGTTGCCTGGGCGGCCATCCCGCCGCCGGGGTACTCGACGCCCAAGTCGGAACCCGCTTCGGCGGAGTCCATGAGCACGGCCGGGCCGTCCGAGATCCAAGTGCCGCACGCCTCCCACACCGTGGCCGGATCGGCGAGGGCTACGTCTGCCGCGGCCCGCAGCCCAGCCTCGGAGTCGGCGGCGAGCCACCGTAGGAACGCCCGGTGTTCGGGCAGATAGCAGCTGGTCGCTGGCTCGTCCGCCAGCACCAGGGCCTGCGCACCGTGCTCGTCGACAGGGATCACGCCGGCCAGGTCGTCCACCGCGCAGGCCCGGTCGTAGTCGTCCGGACCGGTGGTCTCTCCCGCCATGTGACCACTCTCCGCCGTGCCCCCGCCCCAGGCAGCCAGGGCGGCGACGGGAACGACGATGAGAGGGCCGCCCATCGACTCCACCCAGACAGGGCAGGGACGGGAGACATCGGCATCGTCGGCGGTGGAGGAAGAGGTGATCATGCGGCCAGTGTGCCTCTCCCACTGACCTCGCCACCACACTCTGTGATGAACTGTGGCCCGGTTTCGCGACGTTGATCTCGTCTCGAACAAGAGAGTGGGAGGGACCGTGGGCCTCGGTGGGGGGACGTGGCAGCGACTGACCGCCGTGGTGCTCGTCATGGCGGTGGGGGCCGGGTGTACGGGGCAGGGCGAAGGCGCGGGCGGCGGAAACGACGTAGACCTGCTGCGCAACCACGACTGGACGCAGATGCCGGGCACCACCGCGCGGAACGACATCCTGCGGGTCAGCGCATTGGATCGGCACATCGTGGAGCAGGACTCCTCCGGCGGCCAGCCCAACCCCCCGCTGAACCTGGCCGGCCCGCATCTTGTGTCTGATGGCGACTTCACCGTCACCGCGCGCATGTCCGGTGTGGGTGACGATGACGGCGACGCATGGCTGCGGCTGTACGGACGCGTACCGGTCATCTACGACGAGTGGCGGCAGGAGCCGCCCTCACTCCGCGTCGGCGTGACCGCTGACGGACAGGTGAAGGTACAGATATGGGACGGCGAGGGCGATGAGCCAGCCACCTCCAAGGATTTCGACTGCGGCTGCTCCGGAACGGTGACGCTCGCAGTGTCGAACATCGGTGACACTTTCCGCGTGAAAGCCGACGGGCGGCGGCTGGGAACCGTGCAGGACCCGGGGGTGTTCGCCGAGGGCACTGTCTGGTTCGGTCTGGAGGCGGACGCGGGCGAAGACGAGCGCCGCGAGGGATGGCGTCTGACGCGGCTGATCGCGCGAGCAGAGAGCGGCGACTCGCTCCGCGTGGTCAAGGCGCCGCAGCTACGCCAGGAGCAGTCCGACGACTCGCTGCGTGCGCGGGCCGCAGACGTGGGGCGGCCGTTCGACGTCGGCGCCGCCCTGGCCGAGAACCCGCTGTTCACCGACTCACGCTACCGGGCGCTCGCGGGAAGCCAGTTCTCCATGCTCACTCCGGAGAGCGCGTTCAAGCCACAGTTCCTCCACCCACGCCGGGGCGTCTACGACTTCCGCGACGCGGACCTACTCGTACGCTTCGCCCGGGCAAACGACATGAAGGTGCACGCGCACACCCTCGTCTGGCACGAGGCTCTGCCCACCTGGATGCGGGAGAACGACGACCCCGAGGAGGTGCGCCGGACCATGCTCCGGCACATCGCCATGGTCGCGGGGCACTTCAAGGGAAAGGTCGCGGAATGGGACGTGGTCAACGAGCCCCTGTCCGACGACGAGAAGAGCTACGCCGACGGGGATCTCGGTCTGCGCTCCGAGCAAAGCCCGTGGTTCGAGGCCATGGGGGAGGAGTACATCGACGAGGCGTTCAGGGCCGCCCACCAGGCCGATCCGAAGGCACGACCGTTCCTCAACGAGTACGGCGTCGAGGAGGAAGGTGAGCGGTGGGACGCCCTTTACGATCTGGTCAAGCGGCTCAAGGAACGCGGCGTACCGATCGACGGCGTGGGTTTCCAGAACCATGAGTACGCACCCGGCGACCGTATCGACCCGGAGACCTTCCGCAGCCATGTACGGGATCTGGCGGAACTCGGGGTTCAGGCGCGGGTGTCGGAGATGGACGTCCCCATAGGTGAGGACGAGGAGGACGGGCAGCACGTCCAGGCCGATGAGATGGCGGGCAAGCTGCGGGTCTGCCTGGAGGAGCCGAACTGCACATCGTTCTCCACGTGGGGATTCACCGACCGGTACGGTTCCACCGCCGACACCAAGACCTATCCTCCGCGCACGGCCGATTCCCTGCCGTGGGACGCGGCCCTGCGGCCGAAGCCGGCGTACGAGCGCTTGCTCGAAGCCTTTGACGAGGCGTGAGAAATCATCCTCTAGCGTGCGGACGTGTGACTCGACGGCCTCCGCGGCCAGCGACCTCGCATCACTCACCGCGCGATCATGCCGGACCGCTCCAGCACTCATCGCCACCGCACGGGCGAGTGGCACCGCCGGCGCCACTGGTACGCCCTGCACAAGCAGACCCCGCCTCTGCCCGGGTCTCGCCCTCCGACGTGCCGGCCCACGCCCTCATCACGGCCGCGATCGACGCCCTGGAGCGAACCTCCGGCAATTCTCCGCATTGAGGACCAATCCACCTCCTCCGCAGCGTCGAATTACACCGACACCCCAGCTACGGAGGCGGTGGCCCATGAGCACACCCACACCCGCCGGCCCTCACCCGAAGGCCGCGGCCTGCAGCCGCCCGGCTTCGGCCAAGCATCCCCCACCCCCCTGGAGCACGCCGACCCCAGCCACGCCCGCTTCCTCGCCGTCCAGACCCCTCATGCCCGCACCGGCGGCCACGGCCAGGACGACGACGCGGCGGGCACCCGATGAGCGGCACCCACAGCGGGCTCCACGACCCCCACGGGCGAGGCCGGACTGCCCCTGGACCGCGCCCCGCACGAAGCCCTCGTGACCGCCGTCCTCGCGTGGAACGACCCGGACCTCGCCCCCAGCGACTACGAGCAGATCGCCCTCCAGCTCACCGGGCACGCCCGCGCCGTGGCCGCCGACGTCCGACGACACGCCGCCGCCCTGCCCAAGAGCGACGGCCGCGGTGCCCTCGCCGAAGTCGTACTCCGTGAAGCCGACGGCCGCCTCTCCGCCCCGCTCGAAGGAACAGCCCGCTGCGGTCCAGAACCGTGCCCGCCTCGTACGCGCCCTGTACACGCGGCTGGACCGCCTCACCGCTCGGTCGACGGGTTGAGCTGCGTCACGGTTGCCTTCCGCTGCTCAATGAACCTGGCCCACCAGAGCTACGCCGACCACCGTCGTGCTACGTCAGCCTTCCGAGGTGCCCATGGTCCCGAAGGTTTCACGCAACAGCTCGTCGATGGTTCCTGGCTTGCCGACCAGGGAGTCGAAGAGATCCGCGAGCAGCCACAGCACGAAGCCGTGGACCATCGCCTCCTTCGGCTCGATCGCCCCGAACCGGTCGCGCCAGGCCACGGTGTCCATGCCCATGGCAGCAGCCATCAGGACGCCGGTCACCATCGGCACCTCCTCCGGGTCGGCCGCCTCGAAGGAGGGCAGCCGACGGATCACGGCAGGGATGAGGTCGTTGAGCGGATCGAGCTGCTTCCCACCTCCGGGCGGTTCCGCGATCAAGTACCCGGTCAGCACCCCCACCAGAAACACCGTGCCCCGGGAGACCTCCTCACGCCCGACGGAATCCATCGCCGCCTTCACCCGCTGTTGGGCCTCCTGGCGCTCCTTGGCGGGCGTCCGCTTCTCCAGGATCCGGTAGGTGTCCCACGCCGCACGGACCGCCTCGTCCACCACTACTCCGTCGCTGTTCATGAAGGCGACCGTAGACGAGACGCCTTGCTCGGCGAAGGCCGCCACCGGTGTCACGCACAGCCCTGCCCTGTGAGGTCTATGAGCCTCACAGGGCACTTCCCCGGGCGGACGCGCTGAGTGGTGAGGGTGTGAGGCTGTGAGACGGACCCGCGCCGGTGTCACGGACCTGTGGCAGTGGGTGTCGATCGATTGCCAGCGAAGGCCGATCGATTGACTTCTGTGCCGCTCAGGGACGACTGCCTGCGGGGTTTCTGACAGTGGACGATGACCGCGGACGGCGACGATCACTCTGTTCGACGGGTCTGTAGTGTGCGGCAATGACAAGAAGCGAGCGGCTCGCGGAGCAGCTGGACTGGTACTGGCGCGAGAACCTGCGGCCACGGCTGGACGGTCTCACCGACGAGGAGTACTTCTGGGAACCGGTGCGCGGCTGCTGGAGCATCCACCCACGTGACAGGTCGGCCGCATCGATGTGGGAAGGCTCGGGGGAATGGACGGTGGACTCCGCGTCCCCTGCGCCGGTGCCGGCACCGGTGACCACGATTGCCTGGCGGCTGGCGCACATCATCGTCTCGTGCCTGGGCTATCGGGTCGGATGGTACTTCGGCGGCCAGGACGTCGACTCCCAGACATTCGCCTACGCGGGGACCGCCGACGAGGCGCTGAAACAGCTCGATGAGATGTACGGGAGATGGAATGCGGGGGTCCGCGAACTCTCGGACGCAGACCTGGGCAATCCGCCCACGATGGGTCCCGAGCGGTTTCCCATGGAGAACAGGGTCCTGCACGTCAACAGGGAGCTGATCCATCATGGCGCCGAGATCTCCCTGCTGCGCGACCTCTACCGCTGGCAGGACGGAGCCGTACCGCGCCGCATCTGAGGTTCGGTAACCGGTGATCGAGCTTCGGAAACCTATGGGGACTCCGTGACGCTCCGTGGCTGCTGCCGCCGAGAGGACCTTTCACCTTCCCCACGTCCTTCTTCCAAGGGCACGGGCCTCGGGGAACGCAGACGGAACCGCTGACGCCGGGACGATCATGGTCTGGCAGGCGGCGCACGCCGCGTGACCGCGCTCAGGTGATCACCCGGCAGAGGCGGTACGGAGGATGTCGGGTGATCGGGTGATCGGGGCCGAGGTCGCCGCACGATGGGGGCGTGGATGACACGGCCTTGGCATCCCGCTTCCTTCGTGACGGCTTCGTGAAGCTGGAGGGCCTGTCGCACCGCGCGTGGCCGCGGACTGCGCGCGGCACCGCCCCCGCGAACGCGAACGTCACCGCGTTTACGGTCGCCGGGCGAACCCGTCTTTGAGCTGTACCGCAACGGCATCGGCCACGGCAGCATCCTCGACTACGACAACATCACCGTGGCCACCAAGGCCTTCAACCGCCCTTTCGCGGTTGCTGACTGGGCGGTGGCGCGTCAGAAGGAGGGACAGCACCACACCGAGGAGCCCCTACACGGGCAGCGTGGGCCGACACCTCAAAGAGGCATTCGGCGCACTCAAAGAGCAGTCCGAGGTGGGCCGCGCCAACAAGCGAGGGAAGCCGGCCGAGTTCTTGCCCGTCACCGAAGACTTCACCCGCCACCCTCTCTACCAGCAGACCCATGATCTGCTGACCTGCTGGCAGGGCCGCAACTACGGCTCCCTCAGCGACCTGATGACCCACGACCTTCAGCTCAAGCACGGCAAGTCTGTGTGTAGCAAGGTCCGCTGTACTGTCGAGCCCTTCTCCCTGGCCGACTTCGATATCCGCGCAATCCGTCACGACATGGCGGCCGCAGGCACTGTGCTGGACATCCTGGGCCACTCGGGAGGACAACGCGTCAGCGCCGAGCTGCGATGGGCCAGGGAAAACGCCCACGCCCATCCGACTCCGGCGCCGATGCCGCGGCAGTGGCGGCTGGTTTCCCAGCGCTGCGCCTTCCTGGCCCGGCCCAACCCGCTGCCCGCCGAGTGACCGCCCGCCGGCCGCAGCCCGGTCCGGCTGAGGGGCAAGGGAAGGCGGGGTTTGTGGCGCGCTCACGGGGCCTGTAACCACCGACTCGTAGCCCCACCGCTCCTCCTCGCATAGCCGGGCGGGGGCAGGTCGTAGAGAGCCTCACCAGAGGCGGCATCCCGCTCTGTTTCAGGAGGAATTCTGCTCCCTGTCTCTTGTGCGGGAGACGGCATGTTCGCGTAGGCGCGTGTGCTGTTCGCCTGTTGCCAGGCGGGGCCCAGGCCCCCCGCGGCCGTGCTGACGGCGATGAGCTGCTTGGCGGGAAGGCCCAGGGCGATCAGAGCCACCCACCGTTTACCGACGACGAGGATGAGGACGACGAGGTTCACGTAGGTCTGACCGATCAGCTTCTATCCCGTCGCAATAGATCTTTCAGACGTAGGGCCAATTGCCTGCTCGCGATGGTCGCTGCCGTGTTCGGCGCGATGCGCTGCGGAGCCGCGTACGTACCCGTGGACATCTCCCATCCCGACCGGCGCCTCGCCGAGAACCTGAAGGACGCCCAGGTCGACGCCGTCCTCGTCAGCGACGCCACCCGCCCCCGCCTCACCGGGCTCCACGTACCCCTGGTCGCTGCCGGCTCCACCCGCGAACCAGCCGCCGGCCCAGCGAGCGGAACGGCCCGCGGCCGCGAGCCGGAATCGCCCGGCGTTCCTGTCGCCGCCGACGACGCCGCATACCTCATTTACACCTCGGGCAGCACCGGGGAACCCAAGGGCGTCGTCGTCGAGCACGGCCAGCTGGCGGCCTCCACCCTGGCCCGCCGCACGGTCTACCCGGGCACGCCCGTCTTCCTGCTCGTCTCCCCGCTGGCCTTCGACTCATCGGTGGCCGGACTCTGGGGCACTCTCACCGCGGGCGGCCACCTCGTCGTCGCCACCCCGGATGAAGTGCGCGACCCGGAACGTCTGGTCGAACTGATCGATCACCACCAGGTCACCCAGCTGCTGTGCGTGCCCTCCCTCTACAGCGTCCTGCTCGATGCCGCGCACTCCCTCAGCGGCGCGAGGCTGAGCTCCCTCGAAACCGTCGTGGTCGCGGGTGAACCCCTGCCGCCCGAGCTCGTCGACCGCCACTTCGCCCTGCGCACCGGCCCCACCGCCCTGGTCAACGAGTACGGACCCACCGAGACGACCGTCTGGGCGAGCCACCGGCGCTTCGACGCCCCCGGCCCCGTCTCCATCGGCCGAGCGGTCCCCGGTGCGACGCTCCACCTCCTCGACGACGAACTGCGCCCGGTGCCCCCCCGGCGCCGAGGGCGAGCTGTTCATCGGCGGCGCAGGGGTGTCCCGCGGCTACCACGGCCGGCCGGAGGCCACCGCCCGCGCCTTCCTCGACGATCCCTTCACGGACATGCCCGGTGCTCGGATGTACCGGACCGGCGACCGCACCCGCTGGAACGCCGACGGCACCATCGCCTTCCTCGGCCGCCGCGACCACCAGGTCAAGATCCGCGGTCACCGGGTCGAACTCCCGATGATCGAGGCACAGTTGTCCGCCCTGCCCGGCCTACGCGAGGCCGTCGTCGTCCCGGACACCGCCCATCGCGCCCTGACCGCCTTCTTCCTCGCCCCGTCCGGTCCGGCACCGACGCCCGAGTCACTGCGCGCGCAGCTCCTTAACCGGCTGCCGGCCGTCATGGTCCCCGCACGGTTCGTCCGGCTTGACGCATTCCCCCGCACCGTCAATGGCAAGGCGGACCGGCTGGCGCTGCAAACCCGGGCCGACGAACGGCAGCCTCTCTCCCGCGCGGCTCAGGCTGCCGCTCAGACCCAGGCCGCCCCGTAGGCGGCCCAGGGTGATCTGACCGCACGCGTGTCCGCCGCCTGGGCCGAGGTCCTGACGTCCTCCATGTGCGCTGGACGTCAACTTCTTCGACCTCGGTGGCCACTCCCTGGCGATGTTCAGGCTCCGCGAGGCCCTGGAACGCCATACGGGCAAGCGGCCGCCAGTGATCGCACTGTTCAAGGTCATCTTGCGGCTCCGGAGTCGGCGCGCCGCGTCAGGCTTGAGCACGGAGACTGATCGGCTCAGTGGTGCGGCATCCGGGCAGGTCGCCGGTTGGCCGCAGGCACCGGAGCGGCAGCGCTGAATGCCGAGCGCGACCTCTCCGCACACGCCGCGGTGAGATGGCGTAGGGGCGGCTGTCGGTCCCGCCTCGGCGAAGGTGGAGCCGGTCTGCTCCCGGGCGGGTGCTCTTGAGTTGTGCGCTCGATATTGGCGGCCTCGAGTCGGCCGCGATCGCGAGGCCGTCACTCCGCCTGCTGGCATCTGGCATGGGGGGCCGGATCGTGCGAGAGTTCCGCGGGACGCGTCGCCGACGAGAATGGCGGCCACCTGGAATTCGTGTCGGGCGCCGGCCTCGCTTGTGATCACACGGACACCCGGGAGCAAGGCGCCGCCGTCACACGGGTTGCATGATCAGGGCCGGTAGATCATCTCGATCAGTCCGGCTGCGATCAGAGCCCAGGCCGCCGGCCCCAGCGGCCATATCACTTCGGTGAGTGCTCCGGCCGTGCCCAGGACGATGGTAAAAGTGAGAAGGGCGTGCTGAATGCGCCGCATGCCGTCGCGGGCGTGTGAGCCGGTCATCGCACCTGCTCCCTGTGCGCTCGCCCGGACGCCCGTACGTGCCCTCCGGGGACGTACGGGTCATCCGCCGACGTGGATGCTGGGGCGCTGGTCGGGGTCGGGTTCGTTGCTGCGGATGATCTCGCGAGTGACGGGAGCGGTGTCTCCGCGGCCGAGGAGAAAGTAGCGGAACATGTGGCGCAGGGGACTGCCTTCGGCCCAGGCGAAGTAGCAGCGCGGGCGGACGCCGGTCGCGTCGCGCAGGCCGAGGAGGATCGCGGCGATGGCGTTGGGGGCGGCGGGGGCCTCGGCGCGCAGGATGCGGTAGCCGTCGACCTCCGCGCCGTGGACGGTGAGCGTCTCGCTGAAGTCCGAGGGGTCGACGACGTCGATCTCCAGGAAGATCACATCGGCCGGGCCCGGCACCGGGTTGGTGCCGCGCTGTTCGCGCTCCTTGGCGGCGTACTCGGCCGCGTCACCCGCCTCGCGGCGGTTGGTGATGATGTTGATGGACTGGTCATGGGCGAGAGTGTCGGCGACGAAGCGGCGGGCGGTTTCGTCGAAGACGATGCGGTCGGCGCGCAGTTCGGTGGTCCGCGAGACGCGCGAGATCAGCGACACGACGATGATGCCGATGATGAAAAGCCCGGAGATGGCGATGCCGTTCGGCTTGTCGACGACGTTGGCGATCAGCGCGTAGAGCAGGACCGCGGTGAGCAGGGCGAAGCCGATAGTGGCCACGCGCCGGCGGTGGCGCGCGACGGAGACGGTGACGGCGAAGGCGCCGGAGACCATCATGGCGAGGATGCCGGTGGCGTACGCGCCGGCCTGGGCGTCGACGTCGGCGCCGAAGGCGATCGTGATGACGATGCACAGGGCGGTGTAGACCAGGACGACGGGGCGGACCGCGCGCCCCCATTCGGGGGCCATGCCGTAGTCGGGAAGGTAGCGGGGGACGATGTTGATCAGTCCCGCCATGGCGGAGGCGCCGGCGAACCAGAGGATGAGGATGGTGCTGATGTCGTAGACGGTGCCGAAGACCTCTCCGACGTGCTCATGGGCCAGGAAGGCCAGGGCGCGGCCGTTGGCTGCGCCGCCCGGTTCGAACTCCTGGTGGGGGATGAGGACGGTGGTGACGAAGCTGGAGGCCAGCAGGTAGACGCTCATGACCACCGCGGCGGTGGTCAGCAGGCGGCGGGCGTTGCGGACGCGGTCGCGCAGCCGCTCCTGTGCGCCGGCGCCCTTGGCGGCGATCATCGGCATCATGCTCACCCCGGTCTCGAACCCGGACAGGCCGAGGACCAGCAGGGGGAAGGCCAACAGGGCCGGTCCAGCGAGGTCACCGGTGCCGTCTCCGCCGTTACCGAGCGCGTCGGTCCAGGAGGAGAACGCACCCGGGGTGGTGAAGACGTCGACCAGGCCGACGGCGATGACGACGGCGTTGAGGGCCAGGAAGAGGGCGACCAGGGGGATGGCGACCTTGACCGCCTCGTTGAACCCGATCAGGAACACGCCTCCCAGCACCAGCAGCAGCACCACCGTCATGGCCACCTCGTGGCCGTGGAGGGCGGTGGGAAAGAACGGGTTCTCCACCACGTGCACCGACGCGTCCGCCGTGGACAGGGTGATGGTGATGATCCACGAGGTGGCGACGAACCCGAGCAGGACCAGGACGAACAGCTTCCCCCACCAGAACGGCAGGAGGTCCTCAAGCATCGCCACCGAACCCGCGCCGTTCGGGCTCTCCTTCGCCACCCTGCGGTACATCGGCAGCATCCCCAGCAGAGTCAGCGCCACGATCAGCAGCGTGGCCAGCGGCGAGACCGCCCCGGCGGCGAGGGCCGCGATCGCCGGAACGTAGGCCAGGCTGGAGAAGTAGTCGACACCCGTCAGACACATCACCTTCCACCAAGGCTGCGTCTCGGCATGGTCGTCACCGGCCGCCGGCCCCACCGGCTGCACCCGATGCCGCAGCAACCACCGCGCCGCCGCACCCGTCGGCTGTGACCGCCGTGCGGGACTGCCCACCACCTCCGGCACCCCAGGCCCACCCGCCTCCGGTATCACCGGATGACCAGTCTTCTCCACCGCGTCCACCATTCCCAGCTCCGCTCATCGCGACGATCACCACGGTGCGGGTGCCCGGGAGCACCGTACGACAGTCGGGAACTCCAAGAGCCTTTGCCCAACCGGTACCGGGCCCACAGGACGCCACCAGCCTTACGCTGACGCGCCCTGCCCGTGGTCTCCCTGGCCACGGCGCGCCGAGCCGAGGGCCCGTACGAGAAGGAGTCAGTGATGAACACCGCGGAGCTCCGGCTTT
Organism: Streptomyces sp. A0642; assembly: GCF_004795105.1. GTDB lineage: Bacteria > Actinomycetota > Actinomycetes > Streptomycetales > Streptomycetaceae > Streptomyces. The sequence continues at coordinate 362,462 of NZ_SSBL01000006.1, forward strand.
CAGGCGATCGCTAGGCGACGAAGCGGCGGGCGGTTTCGTCGAAGACGATGCGGTCGGCGCGCAGTTCGGCGAACTCTGCGGTGAGGAGTGGGAGTTCGTCCGTCCGCCGCTGCCTGAGTGCTCGTGGGGGCGGAAGCGGACGGACGAGCGAACCGTACTCAACGGGATCGTGCGGAAGTCCCGGTCGGGCACGGCCGGCGGGATGTGCCCGACCGGAATGGCCCGTGGGCCTCGCCGCGCACGCGGTTTCTCAGGTGGGCTCTGAACGGCACCTTCGAGCGGATACAGGGGAGATTGACCGGCTGGTGTCGGTCGACTCCACCGTCGTGCGGGCCGACCCCCATGCCGCCGAGCCCCACCACAGCAGACCTCGCTGAAGAGGCCGGATAGACCTGGTGCGTCCCTATGCCCCCGGTGACCACCGTAGGTGACTCCTGCCCGGCAGGCGCTGCTTGACCTTGCCGCTGGCGGCAGGGTTGCACGATGACCGGCATGAACAGCACCGCACCGCAGAGCAGCAGGATCGTCGCCGTCACCGGAGCCGGCACCGGGATCGGCCGGGCCACCGCCCGCGCCTTCGCTGCCGAGGGCGCCCACGTGGTCGCGATCGGGCGACGGGTCGAGCCCCTCAAGGAGACCGCGGCCGGGCACGACCGGATCACGCCGCTGGCTGCGGACATCACCGCCGAGGGCGAGCCGGATCGGATCGTCCGAGCCGTGCTGGAGACACATGGCCGGCTGGACGTTCTGGTCAACAACGCAGGCATCGTCCGCAGCGGTGCCCTCGGCACGCTGACGCCGGAGATGATCGAAGCTCAGCTTGCCACCAACCTCGTCGCCCCTATCCTGCTGGCCCAGGCCGCGCTGCCGCTCCTGGATAAGTCGGGCGGGGTGATCGTCAATGTCAGTACGTCGGTGGGGCAGCGTGCCTGGCCCGGCAGCTCGGTCTATGCGGCTACCAAGACCGCTCTGGAGCTGCTGACCCGCAGTTGGGCGGTCGAGCTGGCACCCCGCGGGATCCGGGTGGTGGCGGTCGCCCCCGGCGCGATCGACACCCCCATCGGTGAGCACCAGGGCCTGACGCCGGAGCGGATGGCAACGGTGCGGGAGTGGCAGCTGGCGCACACCCCGCTGGGCCGGATCGGCCGACCCGAGGAGGTGGCCTGGGCAGTCACCCAGCTTGCCGCACCGGCCGCGTCGTTCGTCACCGCAGTGGTACTCCCGGTCGACGGCGGTGCGGTCGTGGCGTGATAGGAGTGGCCCGGGAGGTGGGACGGGTGCGGATCGGCAAGCTGGCCAGGGCGACCGGGACAACCGCCCGTGCGCTGCGCCACTACGAGCAGGCCGGACTGATCTCCTCGCAGCGGGCCGCCAACGGCTATCGCATGTACGACGAGCGGGCGGTGGTGCGGGTCCGCAACATCCGCTATCTGCTGGCCGTCGGTCTCACCCTGGAGGACGTGCGGGTGTTCCTGCCGTGCCTGGACGGCGATGTGGCCGCCGCACCGCCCTCGGACAAGGGCCTGCGTGTCGCATGGGAACGGCTGGCGGTCCTCAACGAACGTATCGCCGCCTAGGCTGAGGCCCGCGACCGACTGGAAGCCGCGTTGCGACAGGCAACCGGTGGCCGGATCCGCCCACGGGCTTGACCGCCCGCCTCGTCGCAGATACCGGAGAAGCGGAGTCGCTACGCTCCCCACGGCCACTCATGGTGACCAAGAGCCCTCACCGGCCAAGGAATGCGGGACTCTCGATTGCGCGAGGTCGCCCGTTCACACCCCTCGCCGACCGGAGGGCGCACGAGACAGATACCGGAGATTCTTGGCGCACCATCTGATCGCCGAAGGGCTGCTGACAGGGTCGCGCGGTCAGCACGTCAACGCGTTCGGCCCCGAGCAGGCGTGGCCGCCGAGGCGAGGTCGCCGTAGAGGCCGGTGAGGATCGGAGAGCTGGAGCCGGATGCGGCAAGTACGAGGGGGCGGCTCGACGGCTACTGGGGCCGGGACTGTCCGCACCATTGAGGGGGGATCCTCATGAACACTCGTCACACCTTGGCCGCCGCCGCCGCGGCTGCCGCTTCAATCATCGCGCTCGGCCTCCTGGTCGCCGCCCCGTGCCTCACTGGTGACGAACCTGCCTGCTTCGATCACTCCCCTCCGCCGGCTCATCCGCCTCGGGGTGGTGACAGCTACCGTGCTCGGCTAAGGACCGCATCGGTCCGGGGCTCGCTCGCGTATCCGCAAGGGGGCCGGATGCCCATGCGCCCGATGCCGTTGAACAGTATGGGCTGCTGCTTGCCGGGGCCGTTCGGTAGCCGGCAATGTCCGCGCGCTGGGGCGGCTGTTGACCCAGGCATGCCCGCAAAGGCTGCGGGGCGGGCCCTGCGACGACATTGACGCGCTGGACGGCAACCCGCCACCGCAGATCGCGAAGCAGGACCAACACCGCGGCCAAAGGCTGGGGTGCCGCCACCCCAGCCATGTGCCGAGTGCCACGCTGAGGATGCGGGCCAGCAGCATGCCGCCCATCGCCCCGCTCAGCAAGTTGCCGATCACCGGTCCGCGGTGGTCGACGGCCCCCAGTCCGGCCGCCCGCGGGCCGGCGACCTGAGCGGCCGAGGCAGTGAGGCCGATGAGGGCGCCGGCGGCGATGAGGAGCGGCGGAGTGGGGGCGCAGCCCGCAGCGAGCACGCCCAAGCCGGTCAGAGGGCGGCTTTGACGTACGTCATGTACTTGGCCCAATTCCAGTAGGGACCAGGGTCGGTGTGGTCCGTTCCTGGCACCTCATAGTGTCCGATGATGTGGGTTCGGTCCTTGGGGATGCCGTACCGGGTGCAGATCGCGGCGGTGAGCTGCGCCGACTGCCGGTACATCACATCCGTGAACCAGCTGGGGTCGTCGACCCACCCCTCGTGCTCGATGCCGATGCTGCGGGTGTTGTAGCTCCAGTTCCCCCCGTGCCAGGCGATGTCCTTCTCCCGGACGAACTGGGCGATGTAGCCGTCCGCAGAGGCGAGCATGTAGTGCGCCGACACCTTCCGCGCGGAGTCCTGGAAGATCCGCCTGGCGTCCTGGAAGTACTCCTGGGTGACGTGGATGATGACCCGGTCGATGGCATAGCTGGTGGGCCGGTTGGAGACGGTGTAGTTCGAGGTGCTGGCAGGGATCCAGTGGGTGGTCGGGTAGCCCGCGGCGCGGGCTGTGCCGACGGTGAGGGGTCCGAGCGCGGTGGCACCGGCGGCGACGGCCGCGCCTTTCAGCAGGCGGCGCCGTGACGGGTTCGCGATGTCCATGGGGGCTCCGTAACGCAGTCAGGGAAGTGTGCGTGCTCGTGCCGTGCAGACCCAGGCAGGCGGGGTGGGCCGCTCGACGGTCGTCGGCGGCCCACCTGCCTGGGGGCTGTCACCAGCCCGCGGTCACGGCGTGTTGTTGGCCAGGGCCAGGAGCCGGTCGCGGGTGCCGTTGAACTTGTCGTGGTCCACGTTGCCGGAGATGCCCGACACCGTGCCGGTGCTGGTGTACTGCCACACCGTCCAGGCCGGGAAGCCGGTCGGGACCGTGGGGCTGGCGGCGGTGGTCCAGTGGGCCACCCAGAGCGGGCTGCGGGTGGCCATGCCGCTCCAGCCGCCGGTGCAGGTGTTCCACCAGCTGGGGCTGGTGTAGATGACGATGTCACGCGTGGTCCGGGTCTTGTACGTGTTGTAGAAGTCCAGGATCCAGTTGCGCATCGAGGTCTGGGACAGGCCGTAGCAGTTGCCCTCGATGTCCAGCACGCCGGGCAGCGTGAGGTTGTCCTTGGACCAGGCGCCTCCGTTGGACGCGAAGAAGTTTGCCTGGGTCGCCCCGCTGGAGGCGTCGGGCCGGGCGAAGTGGTACGCGCCGCGGATCACACCGGCGTAGTAGGCGTTCGTGTAGTTGGCGCCGAACGTCGGATCCTTGTAGCTGGTGCCCTCGGTGGCCTTGATCCAGGCGAACTGCTTGCCGGCGTTGCGCACCGAGGTCCAGTTGATGGTCCCCTGATAGTGCGAGACGTCGATGCCCTGGACCCCGTCGGTGGCAGCCATGGGGCTGACCGAACCTGGGGCAGTTTGCGTGTTGTGCATGGTGACGCCCAGGTAGCCCGTGCCCAGCGGGATCTGGCCGCCCTGGGACTGCGCGGCCTGGGCGGTGCTGCCGGCCAGCAGGCCGAGGGTGACGGTGAGGGCGCCGAGGGTGGCGGCGGCGCGGCTCAGTGGGGTTAAGCGGGATCTGGAGATGTGCATGGGGGACCTCCAAAGGTGTGCGGTACGACCAAGTCCGGAGGGTGCAATGTGAGTTGTACACGTCAAAGCTACGCGCGTAAAGTGAGCCCGGATCCGTAAGAGCACGACGAGCATCCTGGCCCATCAGGAGCGTGTGCAGGTCAGGGACGCTGAACGAATCCAGCAGCTCTTCCGCCAGGAGGCCCCTCGGCAGCTGCCCCTTGTCGAGGACGCCATGGGCAAGCGGGCTCTGACCCTGTGGCAGTTGGGCGCTGCCTGCCAGGCGGTCGATGACCTGGCGCGGGCCACCGAAGAGGCATTCCGCTTACACCCGGACGTGGTGATCATGCTGAGCTTCCCCGGGATCCGCCCCCAGGTGGGCGCCCGTAGCCTGGGCGAGATCAGCGACGACCGGACCCGTTTCGCCCCGCCTGGAGGACTGAGGCGAACCCCGGCTCGGCCCCGATCACCCGGGCCTCCGGCAAACGCCGCTACGTCGGACGCCGGTTCGTCAAGAACAACCGGCTCAACCACGTCGGCCCCCTGCGGGCCTTCGCGTCCCTCAGCGTTTCCACCGGCGCGGACGCCCACTACCGAAGTCGCCGGGCCGGAGGGGACTGGCGCATGCAAGCCATGCGGCACCTCTTCAACCGCGGCCCGGCCCGGCAGCAAGCATCACCTGATCGTCGACCGGCGGGACTCCGCTCGCCGTCTCTCTGACCGGCGGAAACCGTCACGACGTCACCCAGCTCATGCCGCTGTTGGACGCCATACCCCGCATTCGTGGGCTGAGGGGCCGGCCACGCCACCGGCCCCGGCGGTTGTTCGCCGATCGCGGGTACGACTACGACAAGTACCGGCGTCTCGTCCGCGCACGTGGGATCACCCCCAAGATCGCCCACCGCAGCACCCCGCACGGCTCGGGACTGGGCAAGACACGCTGGGTCGTCGAGCGAACCTTCGCCTGGCTCCACCAGTTCAAGCGCCTGCGCATCCGCTACGAGATTCGAGCCGACCTTCACCTCGGACCACTCCAACTCGCCTGCAGCATCATCTGCTTGAGACAGCTCCGGACCTCATTCTGAAACGATCAGTAAGCCGGAGGGCGATCGGCCTCCAGCTCCGCATGACCTCCCGCGCCGTCAAACTCTTCGCCGACGCAGCCACCACGACGGCACGAAATGGCAAGAACGGGCGTCGTTCGCACTCTGAGAACGAAGCGGGTCATGAGGCTTGGCTGGTCCGCTGCCCCTTGGGCAGCGGACCAGCCTGGGGCTCCAGCCGGCCGGCTGCAGCGTGCTCGGCGCGGGCCAGGGTGCTGGCCAGGCCGGGGTCTCGCTGGGTGCTGTCTCACGTTTCGTCGTCGGAAGAGACGGTCCGCGATCTCCCGGAGTTGGTCGTCACTCAGCTGCAAGGGAACCCATCCCCGGCGGTGTGCGTGATGGACCGGCTCCCTGGGGAGATGCGGTCAGCAGAACCAGCCGTCCTGGACCCAGCCGCGGCGGTTGATGTCGCCGTATGCGAAGCCGTAGACCCAGCCGGACTGCTTGCTCTCCACCAGGAAGGTCTGCCCGTGGTAGAGGGTGCCCATCCAGGCACCCAGCGGGGCGGTGCGGACGAAGAGGTCCTGGGCGCAGACGGTCTCCCGCTCGCCGAGAGTGCCGTTGGCGGCCTGGGCGGGGCCGGAAGAGAACAACAGGGCGGCGCCGACGGCGGACACCACCGTGGCGGCGCGGAGTGCGCGGACGGTGCGGGCTGTGGACATGACGTTTCCCTTCTAAGTCGGGCTCACCACGAGCCGTAGCCGCCGATACATTCGTAGCGCACGTAGCCCCAGTCGTTGGGGCCGAAGTCGAAGGTGGCGGCCCAGCCGTTGTAGACCGGGTGGACGCCACGCGTGTGGCCGACCTTGTCGCCGTAGGACAAGGTGCGCACGAAGCCGGTGGGGCCGGAGGAACTGTTGTAGTTGGCGTAGAAGCTGGCGCTCTGACAGGTGATGACTGCGTGCTCCGGGACGACCGCGGATTGGGCCGGGACCTGGAGCAGTGCGGCGGCGGTGAGCGCAGTGGCACCGGTCGCAAGGACGCGCTTGATGTGCGGCATGGCGCAGTACTCCTCGCTGATGATGGCTGGTTGACGCGCGTAAACCCTAGCTTGACTTGGCATGCACGCAACAGATCTGGGAGGACTCTCGACTCCGTTGAACCCGCAGTGACGGCTCAACGTCGGAACGGCCGACGCTGGCCGGGCCGGTGGCACGTCTACGAGTGTTCGTGCTCAGTCGTCCGCTTCCTCGACCACGGCGACCCGGCCCGGATGAACGCCTCCTCCTACGCCCACAACAACCCGAGCCACCCGGTCAGACCTCTCCGGCCTGTGACCACTGGGTCCGGCCGACTACAAATGGGGCGACGGCCGCGGTGTCACCACCGAGCACACATACGAGAGCGGCAAGTACATGCGGACCCAGACGCCCAAGAAGGGCAACGCGTCCCGCCAGGAGTACGCCGCGTACAAGGCCAACATGTCGCGTTGCCGGTGATCGCCGACGTGTTGTCGTCCACGTGACGGTGGAGGCGGAGTCCGGCACGCGCGTCTTCCCCTATGCCTGGCGTGACGAGCCCGCGACGAGGTTCGCTGATGAGAGGGGCGCGTTTGCCGAGCACGGGGAGCTTGGCCCGTCCGAACATCTGGCGTTGGATCATTTTGATGTGGTTGACGCGGCCTTCGACGGGCCCGGAGTTCCAGTGGCTGGTCAAACCCTGGATGACGGCGTCCCAGTCCTTCTCCAGGCCGGTGGCGAAGCTGTGGAGGTCGGGCAGGCCTTCGGCGCGGACGGCGGTGATCCGGTCTTTGAGGGGCTGGCCGGAGCGGGTGGTGAGATCGCCTACCTGCTCGGGCTGAACCCGGCGACCGTCCACCGCGTCCTGACCAGCTACAAGCTGGCCCGCCTGACCCACCTGGACCGCGCCACCGGCCGGACCATCCGCCGCTACGAACCCACCGCACCCGGCGACCTCGTCCACGTCGACATCAAGTGACTCGGCAACATCCCGGACGGCGGCGGCCCCAGGGCCCTGGGCCGGCAGGCAGGCCACAAGAACCGGGCCAACGCCGTCGACGACACTGCCGCCTCGCTTACAGCGAGATCCTCGCCGATGAGAAGAAGGAAACCGCTGTCGGATTCCGGCAACGGGCCCACGCCTGCTTCGCCGCCGCCGGAGTCACCGTCCAGCGGGTCCTGACGGACAACGGCTCCTGTTGCAAGTCATACCTATGGCGCAACTCCCTTCCGAGGCAAGGTATTTCACCCAAGCGCGCCCGCCCCTACCGGCCGCAGACGAACGGGAAGGTGGAGCGTGTCAACCGGACCCTGCTGGATGAATGGGCCTACGCACGGCCCTACCGACCTGAGGCGTGCCAGGCTGAAGCGTCTCGTCAAACTCGACGTGCTCACCGAGGCCGACGCCGGCAACTTCACCAGGAAGCAGAAGCCACCCAAAACCCTGCGATCAGCCACCCTGCACCAGCTTCCGGCGGCGGTTCGGCCGGGAGATCAGCGCGGCTCAGTGCGTCCGCGGGGCGTACACCGCTGAGTTGATCGAAGCCGGCGCGGAGGGTGTCCCACCCTGGCTGGCCACGTTGTACGTGCCCGGCGTTCCAGTGCTGTTCCTGGACGACACGGACCCCGCGTCCGACGGCCCGTGGATGCATGGCCAGCAGCGTCTCGCCGCTGGGGTCAGCAGCGGTGGAATGCAGCATGACCTGCGACTTCGTGGCCCTGATCTCCACCAGCTGACGCGGTCGGACCTTGCGGGCCGGGACGGAGTGGAGGTTCCCGCCGAAAGCGACCAGACAATCCTTACCGACCGGCCGCAGGTGACGTTCCGCCACCAGATACGGAGTCGGCGGCAACGGCTTGAGCGCCGCGTGGTCACGAGCTGCCCGCTCACCGATGACCTGCTGGGGAGTCCGGTGGTCTGGGTTCGCCGTTTTGGCACCCATGCCGTGAAGGCGGCGTCCATCTCCTCGACGCAGGAGAAGGCCCGGCCCGAGAGGACGTGGTCGCGGACGATCAGGACCTGGCGTTCGACGCGGCCCTTGCCCTGGGGCCGGTAGGCGGCCAGCACATCAATGTCGAAGTCGTAGTGGCCGGCAAAGCCGACCGCCTCCGGATGCAGCGGAAGCGCCTCACCTGGGGCAACGTGACGGCGCACGACTGTCTTGGTCCGGTCGTAGACGATCGTCATCGGCACCCCGTTGAAGTGCGCGAATGCCCGCCGGTGGCAGTCGAAGAACGTCTGCAGGTCCAGGCTGGTGGTGAAGCAGCAGAACGGGTCACGCGAGTACGACAGCACCATGTGGAAGGAGGAGACCTTCGGGATGCGCATGTGGGAGAGGACCTTGCCCTCATCGCCCCAGTCCCACTGGGCCTGAGCACCCGGGATCACCTCGAACCGGCGATGCATCCCGCCAGCTCCCGCGGAGCGATCCCCAATTCCTCCGCGACCCTCGGGCGGGCCTCCTGCACGTAAAGCTTGACCCGCTGGTAGTTCCCGGTGAACCCGTACTCCGTGACCAGCCGCTCGTGAATCACCGCGGCCTTCATCAGGATCTCCGCCCGCAGCATCGCGTCGATCAGCGGAGCGACCTCGTCGACCACCCGCTTGCGCGGCTGACCACTCGCCGTCCGGCGCGGCGGCGCAGACGAGTCGGCAGACAGGTACTTGCTGACCGTCCGTCAGTTCAGCCCGGTCTCCTTGGCGACCTCCGACAGGCTCATCGCCCCGGACTCCACCAAGCCGCGAAAACGCCGGACCTCGAGCCAGCGCTGCGGGTCCAAGACCATAGCCCACCTCTTTCTGCAACCTTCGACAACAGGCAGCAGCGTGCCGGGGGCCAGCATTCAGCACATCAAGAACTCTGCACGTTCATCCGTACGCGGCCATGTGCGTTCACGTGTACGCCGACAGCTATGAGAGCGACACTGCCACCCATTCACCTGGACCGAAGACTGAGGGCCCCAGGCCCGTGCCCGTGCCGGCCCGGGGGACGTGGGCGTCAGGACGTTGCGTGGGTCCTCACCGGCGGTGGACGCTGACGGCGTAGCCGCCGTCGTCGTAGGGATCGGCGTCCCAGGTGGCGAAGCGGTCGACGAGGGTGAGACCGGCCCCGGCGCAGAAGTCGTCGTAGTCCGACAGGGTGAGGCCCGGCGGCACCGGCAGGTGGGCTTCGTCCAGGCCGAAGCCGGCGACCAGCAGGCCGCCCGGGCGTAGTGCCGCGGACAGGCGCTCAGTCACGGCGGCCTCGGTGCCGGGGGCGAGCAACGGGAAGATATTGCCCGCGGCGACGACGAGGTCGAAGCCCTCCGCCACGCCGACCAGGGCCGGCTCGAACTCGGCCAGATCGAGCTGGAACCAGGGCAGTCCGGGCGCCTGCTTCCGCGCCACAGCCAGCATCGACGCGTCAAGGTCCACCCCGACACACTCGTACCCGAGCTCCGCGAGCCGGATCATGACGCGCCCGGTACCACAGCCGGCGTCCAGCACCCGCGCTCCGGTAGGCACCAGAGCTGCACAGAACCCTGCCTCACCGTGCACGTTCTTGCCGCTGCGGGCCAGGTCCGCGAATCGTGCGGCGTAGTCCTCACCGGACGCCTTGCCTGCCAAATCCGACCAACGGCTCATGAGGCAACTATAGGAGGCCGGCATGACCCCGAGGCATCCAGGAGCCCGCGACGCGGCGGGCCGGGTGGCTTTGCTCGCGAGAACCGGTTCTGGCACAGCTTCCGTGCAGCACTGGCTGAACGTGGCGAGCCGGGAGGCAGCTGCCTAGTGGGGCAGGGCGGGGATTTGACCCGGCCCTGCGAGGCTAAGGGCTGTCCCGCAATTCCTGGCGTCGCGCGCCCGCCAGGAATTGCGGGACAGCCCTTAGGGTGTGCTCCCCTCCGGCGCGGAGGCACGGAACGACAGTGCCAGTGCGCGGAGGGGGCCGGGGATGAGACCGGTCACGGTGACCCACCTACCCAGCGCGTAACCCGACAGGTCTTGGGCGCGGCCTCTCGCCGGCCGCACCTCCACGGTGCTCCCGGGCTTGTGGGACTTGCCCGCCTTGTCCAGCGTGATCCGGCGCGGGGGCTCGCCGCCGCACGCGGTGTGTAGGTGCCGTCCTGCTTTCCCTCCACGTCGGTGGCGTCGTAGTACGAGGAGATCTTTATGACGCCGTCCACGGGGCCGATTCCCACAACGGCCGCCAGGTGGGATCCCGGGAGCAGCCAGATCAGCCATCCGGCGACAACGAGACTGACCACGGTTCCTCCGGTCCGCCCCACTCTCCGCTGCCATGTGCCTGCCGTTCGCGCCACACCGCCCACCCCCCGTTGAAGGCGGTCGTCGCGCAGACCGATCGTGATGTGTACGGCTCCCGGGACCGGCCGCGACCTTGCCCCCTTTCGCGCCGCCGCGAGTCCGTGGTTCCCGTACAGGCCCACGTAGTTCAGGGTGCGGTCGGCCGCTCAGCCACCACGGGCAACGTATTCCGGGCGCCCCATTCCCTGCCGGTCCCACTCGGCGCCACACCGTGTCGGCGGTGTCGCCGGTCGTCCCGGGCAGCGTCCAAGGTGATCCTCCGGGAGACTGGTGGGGTGACGGACGACGAACGGGACATGGACCGGCGCTTGGAGCAGGCCATCGTGGAGCTGCTCGATCAGCGTGGGCCGACCGGGACGATCTGCCCCTCGGACGCTGCTCGGGCCGTGTACGCGCACGACGACGATGGCTGGCGCGCCTTGATGGAACCGGTCCGTCGGGCGGCACGGCGTCTGGTTGCGGCCGGTGAGGTGGAGATCACCCAGGGTGGTCAGCCGATCGAGCCGGAGCAGGCGCGGGGGCCGATCCGCATTCGCCGCACTCGCTGACATCCCGGCGGTGAGCCGCGCGCTCCGGGAACCTCCCGCAGGGCAGAAACCGGGTCCTGCTGTCACGGAGACGGTCCTGGCTCGCCCCGCCGAGCCTCGGACACCGCCCTCCGCCGTAACGCGTCCTCATCGATCGCCCGTCGGTATGCGGGGTGACGTCGAGGGAAGCGGCAGGGGATCACTCGTGATCCAACGCGTCGGCGAAGGCTCGGAGAGCCTCGGCCAGCTCCTTCTTGGTGGGCAGCTCGTCCACCTTCTTCTCCAGACCGTCGATGCGTTCGGCCAGGTCGTCCAGGGTTGCCGGAGCCGTGGGACCGTCCGTAGGGCCCGGGGACTCGGACGGCATCGGGCCCCCGTCCGAACCACCTGATCCCGCCACATCTCCGCCGCCGGAGCCGGTGGCGTCGGTGCCGCCCGACCCGCTGACCGAGCCACTGTCACCCGTGCCGGAGTCCCCGCCGCCGGTGGCTCCGGCGCTTCCGCTGTCGAACGTGTCCGTGGGCACAGGACTCGGCCCGGACTCTCCGCCGTCCTGATCTGCCACCGCGAGTGCGCCGCCGATGCCCAGCACCATCGCGGCGGCCGCCCCGACGAGTGCCACTGTCAGCCGTCTGGCTCGCATCATCCGTATGTGTGTCATGGATCGGACGCTAGCCGCTGATCCCTGCGGACGGATTCCTTCCGATGATTTGCCGAGGGGCGCTTCGCGCGGTGGGGAGGCCGGCCGCTCCCATGGCATACGTGGCTTCTGCCGGCGGACCCACGAGGGAGCGGCTGCGGCTCTCGCGACTGCGCCTCGCCGGCCGGCTGCTTCGTGCTCCCCACGGCGTTCCGGTGCCGTGGGGGAGCGGGGGATGGTGCTCTGTGTCTTCAGCGCTTCCGCGGCCGGGCGGTGCCGGCCGGCCCGGGGCGTTCGTCGGGCTCCCGGCGAACTATTGCGAGGAAACCAGCCACCGCCAGCGCCGCTGCTCCGTAACGAGGGTGGCCGCGGCCAGCAGGGACACAAGGACCGCCGCCCAGGCGGGCCAGGCCAGCCACGAGGAGACGGCAGCCGCGGCAAGCTGGAGCAGTACCAACAGGATAGTGACCCAGCCCGGCACCGCGATGAGCACGGCGGTCTTGTCCCCGGGGGTGGAGAACAGCGTCGGGAGGCCGACCAGGACCAGCACGGACAGGACCGCGAGCAGCCATGAGTGGCCGGCCAGGACCCAGGGTGTGGCCACCCACGCGACGAGTTCCGTCGCGAAGCGCATGACGGACGCGGTGCCGTCGGCGGGCCGCAGCGAGTCCGTTGTCGCCCGATTGACGTCAGTCACTTGCGGACGATCTCACAACGCGTGGCTGACGGCCAGGGTTCCGGTGGGTGCGGCCGCACCGGCTCCTCGGCCGTCAGACACCACTCCGACGACGAACGGCGTTGCCTGGCGCGGGAGAAGAGTCCGCGCCACGCTGTGGCATCCTGTCGGGTCCGGCGTCCTCACGGGCTTGGCAGGGGCCGTCAGCGTTCGCCATGACGGTCCAGCAACTGCTCTACGCGGTCGAACCTCTGGTGCAGGATCCGGAGCTCCGCGCTGACGGTCTCCTCCCCTTCACGGGCGTAGCGCCCCACGGCCGTGCGGGCCTCGCGGACCTCCTTCTCCGCCCGGCCGACGAACCAGGTGGCGAGGGCTGCGGTGACCATCCCGAAGGTGGTGATCCCGGCCAGCATGGTCACCGCGGCGATGACCCGGCCCCACGCGGTCACGGGATACAGGTCCCCGTAACCGACCGTCGTCGCCGTCTCGATGGACCACCAGACGGCTTTGGGGAACGAGGTGATGTTGGCGCCCGCCGCCCCCCGCTCGGCCGGCACGACCAGCGCGGCGCCGGCCAGCAGGACCACGGCGGTGGCCGAGGTGACGGCGACCGCTGCCCGGAAGTGAAAGGCGCGCCATCGGGGGTCGCTGAGGAAACGGCCGAGCAGTTGGAAGAACGATTGCTGCACGGGCGGGTCCCTCGACCGAGATACGGAAAGGTTTCGGGCGACGGTACCCGCGCAGGCGCGTGCCGGCGGCCCGACACACACCGATTGCGGTACATGGCCGAGTCGCACGCCTCGGCGGACCGCCCCGACCGCCTGCCCGGCAGCGCCCGGCAAGGGGGTGTCAGACGGTCGACGAAGCGGCAGGACGTCCGCCGACGAGCCGCCGCCCGGCGGGGCCGTCGGGCCGTCGAGACAAGTAGCGGACAGTAATCAAGCGGCCCCGGCCGACTCCTCGGCGCAAGGCCCGGTGCTGGCGAGACGGTAGGACTCGATTCCACGGCTGCGGACTCAGTCCATACTCGGCGGGAAGCCGGTCGAGGGTGTCAGGGGTGACGCGGCGCAGCGTCGCTTCTTGGGCGACGGCCTTGGCGAGGCCGTTCTGGGCCCTCAGGTGCAGCAAGTACTGGCCGTTGCCGTCATGGATGATCGCGGACGCGTTCACCGGAACGATCACCCCGTTCAGAGCGGAGCCGGTGAGTTCCTCGCGCAGTGCCGGGGAGGACACCTCGTCGAACCGCAGCCAAGCCGATCCCGTAATGTCTTCGGCTTGCAGCGTGAGTTCGGGCGCGCCGTCGGCAAGGTAGAAGGCGATGCGCACGTCGTAGTGCCAGTGGGCCGCTTCGCCCCGCGCCGGGTCGGGGTCGATGGCATGCACTTCGGTGTCGATCGGCTCGTCCCGGAGTCCCGGAGGTCGGGCGTCAGGACGAGAGCCGAGGCCGGGATCCCGGCCCCCTCCCTGGCCTCGCGCAGGGCCGCGGACATCCCGCGCCAGGAGGGTGTCGAGTCCTGTCGGCAGATCCTCGACGGCCTCTCGTAGGCCGACCGCGTCGAGGGCCGCCCACACGGGGGCGTCGTCGTGAGTGAAAGGCTGGCCGAGGGTGACGTTCTCGCGGACCCGTAGCGGCCACTGCGCGAAGATCTGCGGCACCAGGCCGGTGTTCGCCCACACCGTGGCGGGGTCCACCTCGGCGAGGTCGGTGCCGTTCCACGTGACTCTGCCCTTGTCCGGCAGGTGGATCCCGGTCAGCAGCCGGGTGAGCGTGGACTTCCCCGACCTATTCGCACCGACGATCGCCAGGATCTGCCCGCGCCGCAGAGAGAGCGACACACCGTCCACGGCGGGCTTGTCCTTACCCGGGTACTGGTAGGACCTCCTCGAGCCGGATTTCCTCGGTAGGCGCGGCATGCGCGCGAGTGCCGCGCTGGGGGGCACGGGCAGCGGCATCGTCGAGGAAGGTCTGCATGTCGCTCAGGTACAGACTGGTGTGGAAGACCGCGGCACCGTTGATGCCCACCCGGGACAACGCGGCGAGCGTGGTCTGCACGGCGATGACCGCCGTCGCCGCGACCGCGAGCTCGACCCTGCCGGAGACCGCCAGCCACGCCAGCGCGCCGCACGTCGCCACGAGGAAGACACCCCACGGGGGATCGGGCATGGCCGGCGTGCTGCCGCGCGGGCGGCACACCGGCGCGTCGGCTTCGTACGCTGGGCGGCACCGGCGAATGCTCTCCGCATCGACGCATCATTCCCCGGGGCCGGCAAAGCCCCCTCTCGACTTACAGGTGCACCAGCACGAGCGCGTGGTATCAGTCCTTGGCGTGATGCAGTTGTATCTGCCGGTTGACGAAGAGGTGAACGAAGCCGCAGTGCAGGCAGATCAGCCCAGTGGCGGTCTCATCAGCCCAGGCCAGATTGAACAACTCCCCGCCCGTGCTGTTGAGTTTGACCCCCCGTTCCCGGAAGACATCACTCTTGCAGACCTGACACGTGATCCACATCTCCCCCAGCGAGGCCCGCACCGCTTTGGCCATTACATCCCCCTTGCCACGTCCAGCGCCGTGGTTGGGTCATCAGCACTTCGTTGCGTTCGGCTCATGTCTGATCATGGTGGTGCAACCCGTCGGACGGGAAGGTATTTGAGCAAGAACTGAGCACGAGTGGCTTCGTGCACGAGTCGTGTGTGCACCGGGATGCTTGTCAAGACAGCATCGGGTTGGCCCGGCCATGTGCCAGGAGTGCGTGCGCAAGACGGAACGCGACGCCGCCAGGGCGCCCTCCCCTCGGTGCCATCGGCCCGGCCATCTGCGTGAGGACACCGGCTGGTGCGGCCATTTTTCTCCTGGAGGAGCAACCCAAGCACTCGCATGCTCTGCTCCAACGCTCTCGTTCCGGCTGCTCGGGCGGCTATGGCCGGGTTGTGCGTGACCACCAGCAAGCCGCA
This sequence comes from Streptomyces sp. A0642, assembly GCF_004795105.1. GTDB lineage: Bacteria > Actinomycetota > Actinomycetes > Streptomycetales > Streptomycetaceae > Streptomyces. The sequence goes on from NZ_SSBL01000006.1 coordinate 377,863, forward strand.
CGCATAGTGCCGCGGCAAGTCGAACAACAACTCCGCAGTCCTGTCCCGCGTCCCGGAGTCCAGCGCACCAGTCGGCTCGTCCGCCAGCAAACGCCGGCTCGTTGATGAGCGTGCGGGCCACCGCCGTACGCTGCCGCTCTCCGCCCGACAGTTCCTGGCTCGTCGCAGCCCGCGGAAACCCCCAGATCATCGAGCAGCCGCTGCGCCCGCTCGCGCACCTCACGGCCACGGCCGCCACGGGCCAGCAGGGCCGCCAGATACACGTTGTCCGAGGAGCTGAGTTCGGGCAGTAGTTCACCGAACTGGAAGACCATGCCGATCGACTGAGTCCGCAGACGGGCCAGCCTCGCCTGCGAAAGACAGGTGACGGGTGTCCCGGACACCGTAACCGCTCCACTATCAGGGGCAGAAGGAGCTGTCTGGGGTGCAGCCGGCCGTAGCGTTCAGCGCTCTGGCGGCCAAGCTTCTTTGGCACAGCTTCTTGCCCGGAACCGGCGTCCTCCTCGCCGACGGCACCCGCCGGCCCATCGAAGATATCAAGGTCGGCGACACCGTAACGACCGCCGATACCGCCACCGGAAAAACCGTCAAAAAGTTAGGCTCCCGACATGGCTGATGACTGGTACGTCCTCATAGAAGAGGACACTCGTGCGACCCGACGTGCCGACGGTGTCGAGTTGAAACTGCACCGTTGGACCCTGGTGGCCAGCCACCCGGTCAACGGTCCCCAGGAGCAGGCACTGGCCGTGGCCGAAGATGCCGCGCTCAACTACATGCCAACCCTCCTGGCCAGACATGCGCGACCCGGCGACACCCCGGCCCGCCGCGCCTTCCTCACCCCGGACGGGGCTTGGCTGGTCTGGCTCAGGCAGCATCACCGCGAGTGCCACATACGCGTGAGCACAGCCCGCCTCGTCCACACGCAGGAAGAAGAGCACCCCCCGCCCAAAACCCTGAAGGAAAAGCTCCGCAACGCCCTTGAGGGCCCCGACCCTTCTCCGGCCCTGTGGATGCCCAGGGACTGAGACCGGAGAAGAGCAGACGATCTGGGGGGAATCCCCGGACGTCAACTCAACTGCCGCGCCGATTGACCCTTGGGCCAGGACGGCCGGAGCTCAACTCGGGTGAGCGACCTGATGACCCCCCACAGCACCTACAGGCAGGAGAACCCCGTACGGGCCGACGTTCAGCCGCTCTGACGGCCCGCGGGGTCTGGGAAGCCGACGTGCCCTGACCACCCCGCCCCCGGGCGGCAGGGGGTCCTGCAGGGGGACCAGGTCCTCGGCGGCACGGTGTACTTCGCCAAGGCCACAGGCCAGGATCCTCCAAGGCTTCTCGGCAACCGCCTGCCGTGGGGGGCGAAGACAGACGTCGACCTGCGGCCCCCACCGGAGCCAGGTGGAGCTGAGTAACGGCGGTTGGTTCAGTCCTCTTCGTCTCGGATGATGCCGCCTGGCACGTGCGGGTCGAATCGGCCGACGCTCATGGCCTCGATGCACTGCAGCACACGGGCGAAGGACGTCAGCCCGTACGTGATGTAACGCGTGGGCGAGTCCCCCAGGACGCTTTCACGTTCGATGGGAATGCCGCCCATGATGGCCCCGTGGGTGATCCGCGCCTCGTGCTCGGGGTGCGCCCCGATCCATGCCATCTCGACGTCCGACGCGAACTCATCGGCGGACGTGCAGGTGTACTGATTCCATCCCTCTACGGGTTTTGTCGGGTCGAGCGTGGCAATCGTGCGGACCTGCTCGATGCAGCGTTCGTAGATGCGGGACAGCTTGGCGTTCAGATCTTGGCTCATCAGGATTCTCCCCCTCCCGCGCCGGAGCGTCCGACGACCAGAGAACCCTGCCCCAGGCCGCGGTGGAACAGTCACGTCGCCTCATATCGTGTTGGTGGCTATGACGACTTCTTGGGGCTCTGGTCCACTTCTTGTGAACTGGTGGGTTACCGTCGAATTTGGGGGCGGTGGAGTGACGGAACGGCTGAATGATCATGAGGTGATGGCATCGCTCACGAGCAGTCCGGGTGTTCCTGAGCCGGTGGTATGACATCGAGCTGCCGCTCGGTGCGCTCCAACCACCTTCGGTACCAGTCCGCGAAGTCATGCCCGGACGGCTCGATCCCTCGGTCCGCCGGCCTCAGATCCTCCCAGATGGCACCCCGGTGCGGGCCCGTCATCACCAGCAGCGATGCGTAGCCGCATCCCTGCTCGCTGAGGAACACGGCGCCTGCCTCCTGAGCATCACTCAGCTCCTCGTAGCGCGCGTCCCAGGCCGTGTACGCGCGGCGGAATGCGTTGTCGGCCGCAAAGGCGTCCTCCTTGGGCTCCCGCGTCCCGAGCGAGTCGAGCTCGCTCTGAAGTGCCTCGGCCACGAAGGGCCGTCCGGCGAACTCGGCGGTTGTCGGTTGCGCGGGGAAGGCAATCCCGATGCCGCGCCATTGCCACCCGCCTTCACCCACGACCGGCGTCATCAGGCCGTAGTCGGGGCCAGCACCTCCGCCTCCCACGCAGAGCAGAAAACTCCGATATCGCACCGGCAGGCCGACACCCAAGTCCGCCTCCAGCGCTCGCAGCTCTTCCTCCTCCATGACCGGACCGAGCCGAAAGCCATGGCCTCGCGCCCCGAAAATCTTGCCTGCTCCGGGGTGGTCGGCCAGCCGGAGCACCCGCTTCCTCACTCCCGCCCATATGTCCTCAGTCATGGACATACGCTAGTGGGACACGAAGCACACGGGCACTGGATCTCACGGTGCTCCATTCGGGCCGAGGCCCCCACGCCCACTGGCATCACCGTTTGTGAGACCCCGCAGAAGGTGGACCAACACCTTTCTTCGGGCTCTGGTCCACTCCTGCGGGCGCATGACTCTCGGTCACGCCAACAGAACTCGTTTGCGCAGGAGTTCGAATCCCGCGCGGCCGAACATCTGGCGCTTTAGCATCTTGATCCGGTTGACATGACCTTCCACGACGCCGGAGTTCCAGGGCAGTGTGAGGCCGGCGATGACGGCGTCGAGGTCGCGTTCGAGATGCTGGGCGAAGTGCCGGAGGCTGGGTAGGTCGGTAGTGGAGGTGGCCGCTTCGATCCAGGCCGGCAACTGGTCGCCCTGGAGGTGAGCGACCATGCGCCCAAAGGAACGCGTGTGCTCGGAGAGTGCCGTCAGTTCGGGGCAGTTGGCCAGGACGGTTTCGAGCTGGAGTCGGTCGCCTTCGGGCAGGGCGTCGGGGTGGGTGAGGAGCCAGCGCGTGACGGCGCGGGCCGACGGCGGGCGCGGGCCGACCGATTGAGGCTTGCCGCGAAGATTCCTGCCGACGTAGTCGCGGACGCTGGCGTAGCCGCGGGGATAGCCCTGTTCCTTGATCTCCTCCCATAGTTTCCAGGCATTGGTGCAGCCTTCCTGCCAGCGCTGATCGAGGTAGGGCTTGTAGGCGTCGAGCCTGGTCGCACGGTTTTGCCACTGACCGGTGAACATCTCCTCTGGGGTGGTGGCGCGGGAAAAGCGCAGGATCGTGTTGAGGGTCATCCCGAGCTGCCGGGCGACGGACCGCTTGCTGTGACCAGCCGTGAGGAGAGCGTGGATGGTGGCATGCTTGGCGCGGGTGCGTTCGGCGAACCGGTGTCCTGTCGGCCAGGGCGATGACGGGGCCGGCTCCGGCTCCTCCCGGGGTCCCTCCGGCTGTTCCGGCGTGGGGCGTAAGCAGCTGCGGTGCCGGTAAACACACTTCTCGGCGGCTTCGCCCAGGTTGTGCCAGAGATGCCATCGGTCGGCGACCTGGAGGGCCTGCGGGGCACCGCGGGTGGCACCCTCGGCGAAGAAGGGGGCTCGGTCACGGCAGACGATCTCGATGCCGGGCCGCTTGGCGAGCCACGCAGCGAACGTGTCCGCCTCCCGGTCGGCAAGGAGGTCGACCGGGCGGCGTGTTTCGACGTCGACGAGCACGGTTCCGTAGATACGGCCATTGCGTTGGGCGTACTCGTCCACGCCGACCACGCGGGGTGCTGTGGTGGCGGGGTCCGGAAGCGAGGCGATCAGCCTCAGCAGGGTGTTCCGGCTGACCGGAACCTTGAAGGCGTCCGTCATCCGGGCGCCGGCCCGGCCCGCGAGCGCAAGACCAACCGACACCAGCGTCGTCCGCAGCCGCTCGGTCCGTCCACACCACGACGAACTTTCCCGCCGTTGGCAGATCACGAGGAAATCGCAGGTAGGAACCGTGTACTCGCCCCGACCAGCATCCACACCCCGGGCAGGCCTCCCGCCCTGCGGTCGTGCGGGCCTCGACCCGGACGACCGTGTCGGTCACCTCGACCGATTCGACCAGCGCGCCCTCGACCGAGGAGAATAGCAACTCGTCCAACTTCAACAGCACTTCGTTCACAGCGGAGGACTGTCGACCACACCACCATCCAGCCGGGCGATTTTCGGGCGAACTCACTCGCCATCACACCAAGATCAACAGTCACCCTGCGTGCCCGCCCACAGGAAGTGGACCAGAGCCCTTCTTGGGGAGTCGTTTGTCGATTAGTTCGGGAGGCGTCTGGCCCGAGGTGCAGTGATCAACATCGATGAGTTTTGGGTTCTGGCACAGATCTTGGGGAGCCGTCGCGGAGCGTGACATCGTTGTTCGATTGCGAGGGCCTGGCTCGTACGAGACGGCGTACGCCTTGTCGCCTGACGGCCGGAAATGACGCTCCCTCAGGTGCGTTCGGTTCGCTGCTGTGGTCGGCGGTGGACCGTGATGGTGCAGGTCATGCAGACCGACGCGCCGTTCTGGGACTTAATGGTGTTCGAGGGGATCGACGAGGTGGAGGTCGAGGCGGCTACGGCCGCGTTCGGCACGGTCGAGGTGGTGGCGAGAGGTCGCGCAGTCGCGGCGGCATGTCCGGACTGCGGCCTCTTCTCGGACCGGGTCCACGATCGTTACCAGCGCAGGCTGAAGGACCTTCCGCTCGCTGATCAGGGCTTTGTGATCCGGCTGACGGTCAGGCGTTTCATCTGTGGGTCGGCAGACTGCCCGCGCCGGACGTTCGCCGAGCCGTTCTCCCGGCTGGCTGCCCCGTACGCTCGGTTCACCACGCGTCTCAACCACGCCCTGGAACGGGTCGGGCTCGCCCTGGCCGGGCGGGCCGGAGCTCGGCTGGCGGCCCAACTGGGCTTTGGTGCGGGACGGATGACCTTGTTACGCAGGGTCATGGCACTGCCCGATCCGCGGTTCAGTACTCCGCGGGTGCTGGGTGTGGACGACTTTGCGATTCGTCGCGGTCAGACCTACTCCACGGTCTTGACCAGCGTCGAAGACCGTCGCGTGGTCGATGTGCTTCAGACCCGTGAGGCCGGGCCGCTGGCCGCCTGGCTGGACCGCCACCCGGGGGTGGAGATCATCTGCCGGGACCGGGCGGGCGCCTACGCTGAGGGCGCCCGGCGCGGTGCCCCTGATGCTCTGCAGGTCGCTGACCGGTTCCATCTGTGGCAGGGCCTCGGCCGGGCCGTAGAGACCTGCGTCGCCGCCCACCGCGACTGCCTGCGCAACCCGTCGTCCAGTGGCACGCTGCCGCAGAACACCCCACCGGATTCCGATCGGCCGCAGAACGGCGCGGAGCCGGTCGGCCGGCGAGCCGAGCGGAAGAAGGCCGCACATGCCCTGGTCCACGAGATGCTCGCCCAGGGTCACTCACGCCGGGCGATCGCCCGGCACCTGGGCTGGGGCCTCAACACCGTCCTCCGATACGCGAACGCCGCACGCTGGCAGGACACCATCCGCGACAACCGGCCCCGGCCCAGCAGGCTCGACCCCTACAAGCCCTACCTGGAACGACGCTTCGCCGAGGGATGCACCAGCGTCACCCAACTCCACGGCGAACTGGTCGCCGAGCACGCTCCCGTCACCTACGGCATGGTCCGCGCACACATCGCCACCCTGCGCGAGGCTCCGTCCGCCGCACCGCCGAGGCCGCCGACGGTACGGCAGGTGACCGGGTGGATCACACGCCACCCCGCCGCCCTGAGCGAGGAGGACAGCGTCGGCCTCAAGGACGTCCTGGCCCGCTGTCCCGAACTGGACATAGCGGCCGGACACGTCCGCGATTTCGGTGAGATCCTCACCGGCCGCCTCGGCGCCACGCTCCCTCCCTGGATCGACGCAGTCGACGCCAGCCAGCTGCCCGGGCTCACCGGCTTCGCACTCCACCTGCTCCGAGACCTCGACGCCGTGACCGCCGGCCTCACTCTGGACTGGAGCTCCGGCAGCATCGAGGGCGCCGTGAACCGCATCAAGAAGATCAAGAGACAGCTCTACGGCCGAGCCGGATTCGAACTCCTACGCAAGATGATCTTGCTCCAATAGCGCATCGCCCTGGTGCCGACTCGCCGGCTTCCCGGCCCCTTGAGATCAGAGATCGGTCGTCCAGATTCCGACAGGATGGTCGCGCGAAGGGAGCCACAACTGAGGCTGTGAGTCGCGATGCCTCTCGTCAGCCTGCTCATCCCAGTGGAAACGGCCCTCGGCATCAGGCCACGCGACTTGCAGCACGGGGAGAGGCGGCCGTCGGTAGAACCCGATGGCCTGCCCGAAGAAGGTCCGGTGCCAGCTGCGATCGACCTGCCTGAGCGCGACTTGATACCCGTGGACAACATCAGGATGGCTCTGGCCGTCCGCCAGTGTTTCTCCCGCGGCAGACTTCTCTCCGAGCGTGTTGAGCATGCGGTGCATGGCGTGGACATCGAGCCCGAACATGGCGAGTTCAGGTCCGCCGTGCGTGTGCGCGAGGCCGATCGTGTAGGCGAATCCAGGACCGATCTCGTCTTCGGGAACCATCACGACGTGCCATCCGTGCTGCTGCACATGCTCGATGACCGCCAGATCCATGCGGTCCGCTTCGTCCCGGTCGCCGTAGTCATGGCAGAGGACACAGCGGCACTGGAACGGATCATCAGTCATGTGCGGAGGGTACGAGGTGAGCCCTCACATCGAGCAACCGGGGTTTGGCCCCTCTCGATCGAACAGCGCCATCACGCTCCGCGACGGCTCCCCAAGATCTGTGCCAGAAACGCGTTTTGATGTCGATAGCGCGTGTGATCGCGGGTTGCGGGGTCCAATGGGTGTGGTGGCCTGGCGAGCCCCGAGCGCATCGTTGGTGGCCGAGCGGCTCATCGGGGCCGGCTGGAGTTCCAGATCGGCGTCGTGGGAGTCGCATGAGGTCGAGACCGGCTGGTGCCGCATCGAGGTCGACCCGACCGACGGGACACGCTCCTGAACGGAGTTGTTGATCCCCAACGGTTCGAGGATCTGGCTGTGCTGCTGACCCGGTCCGGTCTGCGGTTCAGTCTTGAGCTCTATGACGATGACGGGAACTGCTGCGGGAGATCGAAGCTGGAACCCCGTCAGCGCCTCATGACGCAGCTCCGCGCTCTTTCAGCCGGCTGCTCGCTCCGCTTGGGCTTTGGTCGCGGCGAGGCGGTAGGAGTCGGTGCCGGTCTCAATGATGGTGCCGTTGAAGGTGAGGCGGTCGACGATGGCCGCGCAGAGGCGGGGGTCGGTGAAGGTCTTGGTCCGGCCGCCGAAGGACTCGTTGGAGGCGATGGCGACGCTGCTCTTCTCTTCTCGTTCGGTCAGGACCTGGAAGAGGAGTTCGGAGCCGCGGCGATCGAGTTCCATGGAGCCGAGTTCGTCGATGCAGAGCAGGTCGACGCGGCCGTAGCGGGCGGTGGTCCTGTTCAGCTGCTTCTCGTCCGCGGCTTCGACCAGTCCGTTGACCAGATTCGTGGCGAGGGTGTAGCGGACGCGGTAGCCATTCATCGCGGCCTCGGTGCCCAGCGCGATGAGCATGTGGGACTTGTCGGTGCCGGAGTCGCCGATCAGGCAGAGCGGCTGGCTCTTCTTGATCCATTCACAGCTGGCGAGGGTGTGGATGGTGACCGGGTCGATTTTTCTCGGCCGGCCGCCGGGCCAGCCTGGGCCCCTCGCCCCTCGCTCACCCCCTTCGCCGTTCGCTCACCCCCTCGCCCCACCCCTCTTCGCCCCTTCGTTCTTCGTTCTTCGTCTCCGTGTCTTTCGTTTGTGAGTCGTTTTGTTTGTTTGGGGTGAGGTTCCTGTTTTTGGGGTGGGGTGGGAGGGCCCGTGGGCCCGTTGCAAAGAACCGTCCAACCGGTATATTTTTTGGTGGCCGGGTTGTTCCGGGCGTGATGGAGGGGGAGGTTGGGGATGGGTGGGCGTGTGTGTGCGCAGGTGTTGGTGGTGGGGGGTGGTCCGGTCGGCATGTTGGTTGCGGGGGAGTTGGCTGCGC
>NZ_SSBL01000069.1 GCF_004795105.1 Streptomyces sp. A0642
GGCCGACAACGAGGACGACGTGAACAGCCAGGGGATGCTCTACCACCTCACCGGCATCCGCCCCACGAGCATGGCGCGCACGTTCGTCGTCGGGAGCGTCGCTCCGACACCGGGCTTCGACCCGGTGATCCTCGCCCTGTACGGCGATCACGCGCCTCCGGGCCAGGCGATCGACCTGGAGGAGTACGTGAGCGCGAAAGAGCGGGAGGCGGCCGCTGAGGGCGGTCAGGCAGGCAATTCGTCGGCGGTGCCCGCCCCGGAGCCGGAGCCCGACACCTCCCGGATGTCGACCGCCCAGCGCATCCTTGCCGCGCTACCGCCGGGCGGGCTGACCGAGGTCGACCTCGTGGCCGCGCTCGAAGCCGACGGCGGCCGCAGGGTCGCCCGAGCCTCCGTGCGCACCAACATCAGCACCCTGCGCAGCAAGGGAAAGCTCGCCCGCCCTGACGGCACCGGCCTGATCGTGCCCGTTCTCGCGGACTGACACCTGCACGCCGGGGCCCTGGAGATTCCGCCTCCGGGCCCCGGCCCCTTCCCCATCGCAAAGAAGAAGGAGACTCCAGTGAACCACCCCGACCGCCCCGCCGGCCGTGTGCTCAGCGAAGCCGAGGCCGAGGCCGAAGCCGCCCGCCTCATCGCCGAGGGCTACAGCCAGACCAGCCACACCGTTCCCCTCGCCACCTTCTACAAGGACCCCAACCCCGCCCCCACCGTCGGCACCGCCCCGCCGCAGGCGCAGCCCGGCCGGACGCCCATGAGCCAGGGCGCCACCGACGCGAGCGTCCTCATGCTCGCCGGTGGAGGCGCGGTGTCCATGGTCAGCGTGTCCGGCGGAATCCTGATGTACCTGTCCCAGTACGCCGACCCGGTCGTCTGCGGCGTCGTCCTCGGCGCCCCCACGTTCGTCGTCCTCGCGCTCTGCCGCCTGGCGCGCAGGGCCAAGGAAGTCGTACAGGCCGCTCCCCCGGTGATCCACAACCACTACGAGGGCACGGTCGTCCAGGACAACACCGAGATCAACACGCACACCCGCGGCGTCATCGCCCGCACCACCAACCGGTTCGACGGCTAAGGGGAAACGACCATGAAGCAGGTACGCGACAACGTCCTGGCCTCCGTCCTCGAAACCCACGGCGAGCACTGCGCCTGCCGTGGCGCCTGCGGCAAGACCCACACGGATGCCGATGGGCAGTGCAACGCCATGAGCAGCGGCAAGAACAAGCCCCTGATGGCCGCCCCGCAGACCCCGCACGCCACCGACGCGCAGAACGCGGCCGTGCCGCTGGATCAGCTGCGGCCCTGGTGCTGGTCCTGCTGGCGGGCCGCGCTCGCCGCCGAGCAGGTGCGCGCCGACGAGCAGCGCTCGCGGGAACTCGCGGAGATGCAGATCGGCCTGTTCGACGTCGGCGCCGACGCGGCGGCCTAGCGCCCAGGTCCAGCCGACACGGTCAAACGCACCTCGGCTGACCACCGACACGGGGTCGGCCGACCCTCCGGCCGGAGGGTCGGCCGACCCCGTACTTCCTTCGTCCGACCCCGTCACGTAAGGGACTCGATGACCACGCCCGACAACCTCGACACCCGCCTGGACGCGGCCAATGCCACCGTCCTCGCAGAGATCAGCAGGACCGA
>NZ_SSBL01000070.1 GCF_004795105.1 Streptomyces sp. A0642
AGTCGCGGGCGTGGCCGGTGCGGGATCGTCCGCGTCGGGTGGGGGTGTCGTCGTTCGGTCTGAGTGGGACGAACGCGCATGTGATCGTGGAGCAGGCTCCGGTGGTGGAGGAGCCGGAGACGGCCGGCGCGGTCGAACTGCCGGTGGTGCCGGTGCTGTTGTCGGCGCGGAGTGAGGCGGGTCTGTCCGCGCAGGCCGGGAAGCTGCTGGAGCGGCTGGGAGATGCCGCGTCCGTGTTGGATGTCGGGTTCTCGTCGGTGGTGTCGCGTGCGGTGCTGGAGCATCGCGCGGTGGTCGCGGCGGCGGATCGTGAGGAGTTGGTGCGGGGTCTGACCGCGCTGGCTGAGGGCGGGGTTGAGGCGTCGGTGGTGCGGGGGACGGCACGTCCGGCGGGCAAGGTCGCTTTCCTCTTCACGGGTCAGGGTGCGCAGCGGCTCGGTATGGGCCGGGAGCTGTATGAGGCGTATCCCGTGTTCGCGGAGGCCTTCGACGCAGTCGTAGGTGAGCTGGATGTACGCCTGGATCGTTCGTTGCGTGAGGTGGTGTGGGGCGAGGACTCGGACCTGCTGAACGGGACGATGTTCGCTCAGGCCGGGTTGTTCGCGCTGGAGACGGCGTTGTTCCGGTTGGTGGAATCGTGGGGAGTGCGTCCGGACTTCCTGGTCGGTCATTCCGTGGGTGAGATCGCGGCCGCGCATGTGGCGGGGGTGTTGTCCCTTGCTGATGCTGCTGAGTTGGTGGTGGCGCGTGGTCGGTTGATGCAGGGGTTGCCGGCGGGTGGGTCGATGGTGGCGGTGGAGGCGACGGAGGCCGAGGTCCTTCCGCTGCTGAGTGCCGGAGTCGCTGTGGCGGCTGTGAACGGTCCGCGTTCCGTCGTCGTCTCGGGTACGGAGTCGGCGGTTCGTGAGCTGGTGGCGGTGTTTGAGGCGCAGGGCCGCAGGACCAGTGCGCTCCGGGTGTCGCATGCGTTCCATTCGCCGTTGATGGAGCCGATGTTGGAGGAGTTCGGCGCGGTGGTGGCGGGCTTGTCGTTCGGCTCCCCGTCGATTCCTGTGGTGTCGAACGTGACCGGTGCGCTGTCGCGGGAGGTTGCGACGCCGTCGTACTGGGTGCGGCATGTGCGGGAGGCGGTGCGGTTCGCTGACGCGGTTCGGTTCCTCGAGGGCGAGGGTGTGACGTCGTTCGTCGAGCTGGGTCCGGACGGGGTGCTGTGTGGGATGGCGCAGCAGTCGGTGGACGCGGACGCCTCGGTGTTCGTGCCGGTGGTGCGTAAGGGGCGTCCGGAGGTGGTGTCGGTTGTGACGGCGTTGGGCCGTCTGCATGTGGCCGGGGTCGCGGTGGAGTGGTCCCGGTTCTTCGAGGGTTCGGGAGCCCGACGCGTCGACCTGCCGACCTACGCCTTCCAGCGGGAGCGGTTCTGGTTGGAGTGTGTGGGTGGTGGGGATGCGGGTGGTCTGGGTCAGGTGGTGGTTGATCATCCGGTGTTGGGTGCGTTGGTGGCGTTGCCGGATTCGGGTGGTGTGGTGTTGACGGGGCGGTTGTCGGTGGAGGGGTTGGGGTGGT
>NZ_SSBL01000071.1 GCF_004795105.1 Streptomyces sp. A0642
ATCGGGTGTTGGGGGCGAAGGCGGATGGTGCGTGGTATTTGCATGAGTTGACGTGTGAGCGGGAGTTGGCGTTCTTCGTGATGTTCTCGTCGGCGGGTGGTTCTGTGCTGGCGGCGGGTCAGGCGAACTATGCGGCGGCGAACGTGTTCCTGGACGCGTTGGCGGTGCGGCGCCGGGCGGAGGGGCTGCCGGCCACCTCCCTGGCGTATGGGCTGTGGGCGGGTGCGGGGATGGGGCAGTGGCTGGGTGAGGCGGATCTGGAGCGGATGAGGCGGCAGGGGCTGCCGGCGTTGGAGCCTGAGCAGGGGCTCGCGTTGTTCGACGCGGGGCTGGCGTCCGGCCGGGCCGCTCTGGTTCCGTTGCCGATGGATGTCGCCGCACTCCGGTCCCGTACCGACACCCTCCCCGCCCTCCTCCGCGACCTCGTCCCCACCAACAGGCGACCGGCCGCGCGAGCGGTGGCCGGGACCGGAGACGGGCAGGAACTGCTGCGCAGTCTGGCGGGCCTCGACGACGACGAGCGTGCCCTCAAGCTGCTGGAGATCGTCCGAGGCCGCGTTGCCAAGGTGCTGGGCCACGCGTCGGCCCAGGCGATCGAGGCGGACCGCCCCTTCCAGGAGCTCGGCTTCGATTCGCTCAGCGCGGTCGAACTCCGTAACGAACTGAATCTGACGACCGGGCTCCGCCTCCCCGCGACGCTGGTCTTCGACTACCCGACCTCACGCGCCGTGGCGGGGTACGTCGGCAGTGAGCTCGACGGCAGCGGGACGCCGGAGACGGAACAGCCGGGCGGCGGCCCGGTTCCGCGTGATCTGGATGACGAGCCGATCGTCATCGTGGGCATGGCGTGCCGTTACCCCGGCGGCGTGACCTCCCCCGACGACCTGTGGGAGCTCGTCGCTGACGGCCGGGACGCGGTTTCGGGGTTCCCACTCGACCGCGGCTGGGACATCGAGGGCGTGTACGACCCCGAGCCGGGAGTGCCGGGCAAGACCTATGCGAACGAGGGCGGCTTCCTCTACGAGGCCGGAGACTTCGATCCGGCGTTCTTCGGGATCAGCCCGAACGAGGCCCTGATCATGGACCCGCAGCAGCGGCTGCTGCTGGAGGCGTCGTGGGAGGCCCTTGAGCGTGCGGCCATCGACCCCCGCTCCCTGAAGGGGACCAGGACCGGCGTCTTCGCCGGCCTGATGTACCACGACTACGGCCAGGGAACGGAGGCCGCGGCGACCACGGGAGGCAGCCTGGTCTCGGGCCGCATCTCCTACACGCTGGGGCTCGAAGGACCTTCCCTGACGGTGGACACGGCGTGCTCGTCGTCGTTGGTGGCGTTGCACCTGGCGGCCCAGGCACTGCGTTCGGGTGAGTGCTCGATGGCGCTGGCGGGCGGCGTGGCCGTGATGTCGACGCCGGACATGTTCGTGGAGTTCAGTCGTCAGCGTGGGTTGGCGAAGGACGGCCGGTGCAAGTCGTTCGCGGGTGCTGCGGATGGTGCCGCGTGGTCGGAGGGTGTCGGGGTTCTGCTGGTCGAGCGCTTGTCGGATGCTCGTCGGCTGGGTC
>NZ_SSBL01000072.1 GCF_004795105.1 Streptomyces sp. A0642
TTCACGCCGAGCGCGTCGAGGTGGAGACGGGCGACCTTCTCGTCGAGGTGCTTGGGCAGCACGTAGACGTCGGTCGGGTACTCCTCGGGCTTGGTGAACAGCTCGATCTGGGCCAGGGTCTGGTCCGCGAAACTGTTGGACATCACGAACGACGGGTGCCCGGTGGCGTTGCCCAGGTTCAGCAGACGGCCCTCGGACAGCACGATCAGGACCTTGCCGTCGGGGAACGTCCAGGTGTGGACCTGCGGCTTGACCTCGTCCTTGACGATGCCGTCGATCTTCGCCAGGCCGGCCATGTCGATCTCGTTGTCGAAGTGGCCGATGTTCCCGACGATGGCCTGGTGCTTCATCCGGGCCATGTCCGCGGCCATGATGATGTCCTTGTTGCCCGTCGTCGTGACGAAGATGTCCGCCTGCTCGACCACGTCGTCCAAGGTGGCCACCTGGTAGCCGTCCATCGCCGCCTGCAGCGCGCAGATCGGGTCGATCTCCGTGATGATCACCCGGGCGCCCTGACCGCGCAGCGACTCCGCGCAGCCCTTGCCCACATCGCCGTAACCGCAGACGACGGCGGTCTTGCCGCCGATCAGGACGTCGGTGGCACGGTTGATGCCGTCGATCAGCGAGTGACGGCAGCCGTACTTGTTGTCGAACTTCGACTTGGTGACCGCGTCGTTGACGTTGATCGCCGGGAACAGGAGGGTGCCCTCACGGTGCATCTCGTACAGCCGGTGCACACCGGTCGTGGTCTCCTCCGTGACCCCGCGGATCTCGGAAGCCAGCTGGGTCCACTTCTGCGGCGCCTCACCCAGCGTGCGGTTCAGCAGAGTGAGGATGTGCGCGTACTCCTCACTGTCCGCCGTCGAGGGGTCCGGGGCCGAGCCGGCCTTCTCGAACTCCACACCCTTGTGGACCAGAAGGGTGGCGTCACCACCGTCGTCGAGAATCATGTTCGGACCGCCGGTGGGGGTGTTCGGCCAGGTCAGCGCCTGCTCCGTGCACCACCAGTACTCCTCCAGCGACTCGCCCTTCCAGGCGAAGACCGGGACGCCGGCCGGGGCCTCCGGCGTGCCCTTCGGGCCCACGGCGATAGCCGCGGCGGCATGGTCCTGCGTGGAGAAGATGTTGCAGGAGGCCCAGCGGACCTCGGCGCCCAGGGCGACCAGGGTCTCGATCAGCACGGCCGTCTGCACGGTCATGTGCAGCGAACCGGTGATCCGGGCCCCGGCCAGCGGCTGCGCGGCGGCGTACTCCTTGCGGATCGACATCAGGCCGGGCATCTCGTGCTCGGCGAGGGTGATCTCCTTGCGGCCGAAGGCCGCGAGGGAGAGGTCGGCGACCTTGAAGTC
>NZ_SSBL01000073.1 GCF_004795105.1 Streptomyces sp. A0642
CCCCGGCCAGCGGCTGCGCGGCGGCGTACTCCTTGCGGATCGACATCAGGCCGGGCATCTCGTGCTCGGCGAGGGTGATCTCCTTGCGGCCGAAGGCCGCGAGGGAGAGGTCGGCGACCTTGAAGTCCGTGAAGTCAGCGGGCGCCTGCGAGGGCATGTGCACTCCTTGGGTTCTGGATGTTCCGGATGTTCCGGATGTTCCGTGGATCTCGGGGGTCGCTGTGCCGCTGTGGTCAGGCCCGGCGGCGTCCGGCGTTGAAGTAACCGGCCTCGGGGTGGTGCAGCACGATCGCATCGGTGGACTGCTCGGGGTGGAGCTGGAATTCCTCCGACAGCACGACTCCGATCCGCTCGGGCCGGAGCAGCTCCGCGATCTTGGCGCGGTCCTCCAGATCGGGGCAGGCGGGGTAGCCCAGGGAGTAGCGGCAGCCCTGGTACTCGGTACGGAACATGCCGTCCAGCGCGGCGGGCTCGGCTGTCGCGATGCCCAGTTCGGTGCGGACCCGGGCGTGCCAGTACTCCGCGAGCGCCTCGGCCAGCTGGACGGACAGCCCGTGCAGCTCCAGGTAGTCGCGATAGGCGTTGGCCTCGAACAGTTGGGCGGTCTCGCCGCCGATCCGCGAGCCGACGGTGACGACCTGGAGCCCGACCACGTCGGTCTCGCCGGACTCCTCCGGGCGGAAGAAGTCCGCGAGGCACAGGCGGCGGCCGCGTTGCTGGCGCGGGAAGGTGAAGCGGGTGCGCTCCGAGCCGTCCTCGTCGAGGATGATCAGGTCGTCGCCCTTGGAGACGCACGGAAAGTAGCCGTGGACAACGGCTGCTTCGAGAAGTCGGCCGGTCTGCAGCCGGCCGAGCCAGTGCCGCAGCCGGGGCCGGGCCTCGGTGTCGATCAACTGCGGTTCCTTGAGGCCCCATTGGCCCTTGAAGAGGGCGCCCTCGTCGAGCCAGGGGGCGTACTCCTTGAGCTGGATGCCCTTGACGACCCGGCTCCCCCAGAACGGCGGCGTCGGGACCGGATTGGTGACCGACACGTCCGAGCGGGCACCGTCCTGGGGCTCCTCGACGTCCAGCACCGCCGTCTCACGCTTGGGTACCCGGCGCTGCTTCAGCTCGGGAAGAGCCGCACCCGGCACCCCCCGCTTGACGGCGATGAGGGCGTCCATGAGGCGCAGCCCTTCGAAGGCGTCGCGGGCGTAGCGGACTTCGCCTTCGTAGATCTCGTGGAGGTCCTGTTCGACGTAGGCGCGGGTGAGGGCGGCGCCGCCGAGGATGAC
>NZ_SSBL01000074.1 GCF_004795105.1 Streptomyces sp. A0642
GGTTCGATCCAGTAGTGCCGGCGCTGGAAGGCGTACGTGGGAAGACCGACGGGTGTTCCCCCGTCCAGGACCCGGTCCCAGGCAATGCCCTGCCCGCCCACATGCAGGGCACCCAGAGCCTGAAGCAGAGTCCGGACCTCATCAACCGGCTCATCAACGCCCCGCCCCACACGCTGGGAAGCAAGGAACACCGCATCCCGCTCCACACACCCCGCACCCATCGCGGACAACACACCGGCCGGACCACACTCCAGGAAACGGGACACACCCGCCCCCTCCAACGCCCGCACCGCGTCAAGAAAACGAACACCCTCACGAACCTGACGCACCCAGTACCCCGGGTCGGACAACTCCTCCCCCGTCACCTCCCGCCCCGTCACCGTCGACACCAGCATCAGACCCGGCTCACGGAACGTGCACGACTCCACGACCTCCCGGTACGCACCGAGCATGGCATCCATATGCGGCGAGTGAAACGCATGCGAGACCTCCAACCACCGCGTCCGCCTCCCCACCCCCGCAAAGTGCTCCACCACCACCGAAACACCCGCCACATCACCACTGACCACCGTCTGCGCCGGACCGTTCAACCCCGCAACCGACACCCGGCCCCCCACACCCCCGACAACCCCCAACACCTCCGCCTCCGACGCCTCCACCGACGCCATCACCCCACCCCGCTCACACCCCTGCATCAAACGACCCCGCGCAGCCACCAACCGCGCCGCATCCCCCAGATCCAACACACCCGCCACATGCGCCGCAGCCAACTCACCAACCGAATGACCCGCCACCGCACACGGCACCACACCCCACACCTGCCACAACCGGAACAACGCCACCTCAAACGCGAACAACGCCGGCTGCGTGAACTCCGTCTCATGGATCAACACCGCATCCGCACTGTCCTCCGGCGCGAAAACCACCGCCACCAACGGCACCCGCACATACGGATCCAACGCCGCACACACCTCATCGAACGCCTCCCGGAACACCGGAAACGCCCCGTACAACCCACGCCCCATCGCAATCCGCTGACTACCCTGACCCGTGAACAACACCGCCAGATCACCACCCCCCACCACACCCTCCACCACATCACGGTGCGCCCTGCCACCCGCCAACGCCCGCAAAGCAT
>NZ_SSBL01000075.1 GCF_004795105.1 Streptomyces sp. A0642
ATGGACTGGCTGTCCATGACGATGTAGGCACCGCCGTAGGCCTTGCGCAGGATCAGGGAGATCCTCGGCACCGTCGCGTTGCAGTAGGCGTACAGCAGCTTCGCGCCGTGCCGGATGATCCCACCGTGCTCCTGATCGACGCCGGGCAGGAAGCCGGGTACGTCCAGAAGAGTGACGATGGGGATGTTGAAAGCGTCGCACATCTGGACGAAGCGGGCCGCCTTCTCGCTCGCCTCGATGTCCAGGACGCCGGCCAGGGCCTGCGGCTGGTTGGCCACGATGCCGACGACCTTGCCGTCCAGGCGGGCCAGCGCGCAGATGATGTTGCGGGCCCAGCGCTCGTGGATCTCCAGGCAGTCGCCGTCGTCGACGAGTTCCTCGATGACCTTGTGCATGTCGTACGGGCGGTTGCCGTCGGCCGGGACCAGGTCCAGCAGGACCTCGCCGCGCCGGTCGGCCGGGTCGTCGCTCGCCACCGTGGGCGGGTTCTCCCGGTTGTTCGAGGGCAGCATCCCGATCAGGTAGCGGACCTCGGCGATGCAGGTCTCCTCGTCGTCGTACGCGAAGTGCGCGACGCCCGAGGTCTCGGCGTGCACATCGGCGCCGCCGAGGCCGTTCTGCGTGATCTCCTCGCCGGTGACCGCCTTGACGACGTCCGGTCCGGTGATGAACATCTGCGAGGTCTCGCGGACCATGAAGACGAAGTCGGTCAGGGCGGGGCTGTAGGCCGCGCCGCCCGCGCACGGGCCGAGCATCACGCTGATCTGCGGGATGACGCCGGAGGCCCGGGTGTTGCGCTGGAAGATCCCGCCGTAACCGGCGAGCGCCGAGACGCCCTCCTGGATACGGGCGCCGGCGCCGTCGTTGAGCGAGACCAGCGGAGCACCGGCCGAGATGGCCATGTCCATGATCTTGTGGATCTTCGTGGCGTGGGCCTCGCCCAGCGCGCCGCCGAAGATCCGGAAGTCGTGTGCGTACACGAAGACCGTGCGGCCCTCCACCGTGCCCCAGCCGGTGATGACCCCGTCGGTGTACGGCTTCTTCTCCTCCAGGCCGAACCCGGTCGCCCGGTG
>NZ_SSBL01000007.1 GCF_004795105.1 Streptomyces sp. A0642
GAGAGCGGCGCGCCCGATCGCACGGGCCGCGACCCGGCGGTCCCCCACGGCGTGCGCGGCGGCCTCGTCGGCGCAGCGCTCCAGCGCGTATCCGAGGGGGGCGCGCAGAGCGCGCAGGGCCGGGTGGCAGCGTGCGGACAGTTCGGCGGCGACGAGGTACAGGTGGTGGTGACCGGCCAGGTGGGCGCGTTCGTGGGCGAGCAGGGCCTCCCGCTCGGCGGGGTCGAGGGCGTGCAGCATGCCGGTGGTGACGACGATCCGGCCGGGGCTGCCGGGCCGTCCGGGAAGCGCGTAGGCGTCCGGTCGGCTGTCGTGCAGGACGGCCAGCTCCTCCCCGTCGCTCCGGGCCGGGCGGACCCGCTGGAGCTGGGCCCAGTGGCCGCGCACCGCACGCGCCACGGCGGCGGCGCAGCCCGCGATCAGGGCCAGGGCGGCGGCCGCGAGCGGGACGGCCGCGGCCGGTGCGGCCGCGGCGAGGGGATGGACGAAATCGCCGGCCGCCGCGACGGCGGACAGCCGGCCGGCACCGGGAATCACCAGCAACGCCAGGGCGATCAGGGTGCACAGCGCGAGGCCGGCGCCGGTCGCGGCGAGGAGCCGCACGGCCCGTGCGGGGGCCAGGGCGTCGGCGAGCCGACGGGCGGCGGGAACGACGACGAAGGGCACCAGCAGCGGAACCCACACGGCGTAGATCACCGGGTGTCACCGTCGAGGAGATCGCGCAGCAGCCGCTCGTCCTCGTCCGTGAGCTGGGAGACGAACCGGGCCAGTACCGTGCCGCGGTCCTGCTCCTTGCGCAGTTCGCTGTGCATCCGGCGGGCGGTCAGTCCGGCCACGTCCTCGGTGGGCGTGTACGCGAACCCCCGCCCGGACCTGCTGCGGGTGACCGCGCCCTTCTCGTAGAGGCGCGACAGGATCGTGGTCACGGTGGTGCGGGCCAGTTCCGTCGCGACGGCACTCTGGACCTGGCCGGGGGTGAGCGGGGTGCCGGCCGCCCAGAGGGCGGCGAGAATCGTCGACTCCAGTTCGCCGGAGGGACGTCGCTCGGCGGCAGCGCGTTCGCGGCCGGGCGGGCCCGCAGCCGGTCCGGCGGGGCCGCCCTGCGGTCCGGGAGCGGTCGGCGGCATCGGTTCGGAGGCCGGCGCGCCGGACGGGCGGCGGGCGGATTCCCCGCCCGATATCCCGTTCGCCTGGGACATGGGAACTCTCCTCCCCGTTCGGGCGTCTACAGTGATGTAGACCGTCTACACCACTGTAGTCAGTCGGGCGTTCCCGCGGAGCCGCCCGCTCACCATTATGGGAGACCCGCCACCGTGTCCGTACTTTCGTCGGCCCCGCCGCCCCTGGCCGTGAACCTGCTGGATGCCGGTTCGCTGCTGAGTACGTTCGGCGCGCTCGGCATCGCCGTCGTGCTCTTCGCCGAGACGGGGCTGCTGGCGGGCTTCTTCCTCCCCGGCGACTCCCTGCTGTTCACGGCAGGTCTCCTGTGCGTGCCCGGCACGCACGGGCCGGTCGGACTGTCGTTGCCGCAGGTGCTCACGGCCGCGACGGCCGGTGCACTGCTCGGCGCCCAGACGGGCTACTGGATCGGCCGGCGCGGCGGCCGGGCGCTGCTCGCCCGCGGCGGCGCCGAACGGCTCCGCCAGGGCGCCGCGCGCGCCGAGGGGCTGCTCGCCAGGTACGGCCATGGCCGCGCCATCGTGCTGGCACGCTTCGTCCCCGTGGTGCGCACCGTGCTCAACCCCCTGGCCGGGGCGCTGGGCGTCCCGGTGCGGTCGTTCACCCTGTGGCAGGCCGTCGGCGGGGTGGCCTGGACGGCCGGACTGGTCCTCGCCGGGTACGGCCTGGGCGCCTCCGTGCCGAACGTCGACCGGTACCTGCTGCCGATCGTCGCCGTGGTGGTCGCCGTCTCCCTCATTCCGCTCGCCGCCGAACTGGTCCGCTCCCGCGCCCGGCGCACCACCGAAGGAGATGCACCTTGATGCCGCTCGCCTCCGCCGCCTCCTCGATCGACGGCGGTTTCTACACGTGGGTCACCGAACTGGCCCAGCGTTCACCGGCCCCGCTGGACTCGGCCGTCCGCATCTGGTCGGACTACGGACCGGCCCTGTTCGCCCTGCTCATGCTCGTGGCCTGGTGGCGCTCCCGCACGGCTGATCCCGCGCGCACCGCCATGGCCCTGTGCACCCCCCTGGTCGTGGTGGCCGCGTATCTGGTCAACGACCTGGTCAAGTCGGTCATCCACGAGCAGCGGCCCTGCCGGACGCTGCATGTCGTGACGGTGGAGGCATGTCCCGCGCCCGGTGACTGGTCGTTCCCCAGCAATCACGCGGCCATCGCGGCGGCCGCGGCGGCGGCGATCTGGCTGAGCGACCGACGGCTCGGGGCGGTGGCCTGTGTCGCCGCGCTGGCGATGGGCGCCTCCCGGGTCTGGGTCGGCGCGCACTACCCGCACGATGTGATGCTCGGGCTGCTGGTCGGCGTCCTGGTCGCCTGGCCGCTGACGCTCGCGGCCCGCCGCTGCGCGCCCGCGGTGGTGCGGTTGCGGGACAGCCGGCTGCGCCCGCTGGTGGCGGCGGGCTGAGGGGGGAAGCGTGGCCCGCAAACATGTCTCGCGCCCGGACCGAAGGCGCACCTTCACCTCCGGGCGGGCCAGGCGTTCACCCGAGACGGGCCATGACCGGAACACTCAGGGGCGGTCGACGGGCGAAACCGCGGGCACGTGAACCCACGAGCGGTGGGTGACCATCCCCTGCGGGACGCACCCGGGGCGGGCCTCCGGCCGGGCCCGTGCACCGGGCCGGGCCTTACCGCCGGCGCAGGCGGATGACGGCGCGGCCGCCGTCCAGGTCGACGGTGGAGCGGTGGGGCGGGGCACCGTCCTCCTCGTCGTCGCGCAGCAGCAGCGCGCTCCGGCGTTCCTTGAGCTCGCTCTGCTTGCCGGGGGAGAACGTCGCGTGCAGCTGCTCGAATCCGGTGGCCGAGATCTGGCCCTGGCGGGCGCTGTTGCGCCACGGCAGCAGGCCGGCCTTTCCTGCGCGGAGCAGCAGCTGGTCGACGAAGGCGGCGAGGGTCAGGCCGATCACCAGTCCGGGCAGCGTCATCATGGCGGCGAATTCCATGCCCCGAGTATCCGTCCCGGGCGGTGCGGTGCGCATCGGCCGCAGGTACGACCCTGCGGACCGGCGCACGCTGTGCGACGGCCCGCAGGGTCGTGGGGCTCGAGGGCAGGGGCGGTCAGCCGTTGGGCAGAATGACCGCCCGGCCGTTGATCTTGCCCTCGTGCAGCCGTTCGTAGGCCAGCGGAGCCTCGTCCAGAGAGTACGTCTCGACGTGGACGTTCACGGCGCCCGCGTGGGCCAGTTCGAGGACCTCGGCCAGTTCGGACCTGGATCCCCAGTACGGGGCGGACACCGTCGTGTTGAACGGCAGGGAGCCGAAGCCCACGGGAAGGGCTCCGCCGCCGATACCGACGATCGTCACGTCGGAGTCGATCGCGGCCGCGGCGCCGGCCGTCGCGACGGTCGGCGGGGCGCCGACGAAGTCCAGAACCACCTGGGCACCGATGCCGCCCGTGAGCGCGCGGATCCGCTCCGCGGCGCGCTCGTCGGAGAGGACCGTCTCGTGTGCGCCGACGGTGCGGGCCAGGGCGAGCTTGTCCTCCGTGACATCGAGGGCGATGACCCGGACCGCCGTCAGGGCGCGCAGCAGCTGGATGGCGACGTGGCCGAGGCCGCCGGTGCCGATGACGACGGCGGTCGCGCCGGGGACCAGCTTCGGCAGGGAGCGCTTGATCGCGTGGTACGGGGTGAGGCCGGCGTCGGTGAGCGGCACAGCCTGCACCGGGTCGAGGCCGCCCAGCGGGACCAGGTGGCGCGGGTCGTCGACGATCATGTACTCGGCCATGGCGCCGGGAGATCCCAGGCCGGGCGGGTTGATGCCCAGCTCCTGGGCGCGCAGGCAGTAGTTCTCCTTGCCCTCGGCGCACTTGACGCACGTACCGCAGCCCCACGGGCCGTAGACCGCGACGGACTCGCCGGCCGAGAACCCGGTGACGCCGTCGCCGAGGGCGGCGACGGTGCCGACGCCCTCGTGGCCGAGGGTCAGGGGCAGCGGGTAGGGGAACTGGTCCGCAGGCCAGCTCATGACGGCGATGTCCGAGTGGCAGACGCCTGCCGCGGTGACCTTCAGCAGCACCTGCCCGGGTCCGGGCTCCGGGTCGGGAACGTTGACGACCTCGGGCGCGGCGCCGATGGTGCGGTACTGGACGGCTTTCATGGGGTCCTCCTTGACCTCTCCTGCTTACTTTCTCGCCCCCCTGCCCCCCGGCCGCCACTCAGGCGGCTGAGTAGCCGCCGTCCACCAGGTGGTAGCTGCCGTGGATGAAGGAGGCGCGGTCGGAGAGCAGGAAGGCGGCGAGTTCCGCCACTTCCTCCGCCGTGCCGAGGCGTCCCGCCGGGTGCAGCGCGATCAGGTGGTCGCGGGCCGGACCCTCGGTGTCGCGGAGCAGCGGGGTGTCGATGAAGCCGGGGCCCACGGCGTTGACGCGGACGTTCTGCGCGGCGTACTCCAGGGCGGCCGTCTTGGTGAGGCCGACGACTCCGTGCTTGGCGGCGACGTAGGCGGGCGAGCCGGCGAAGCCGTTGGTGCCGAGGATCGACGACATGTTGACGATGGCGCCGCCGCCCGCGGCGACGAGGGCGGGAAGTTCGTAGCGCATCGAGTAGAAGACGCCGCTCAAGTTCGTGGCGACGACGCGGTTCCAGTCCTCGACGGCGTACTCGCCGGTCGGGCTGCTCGGGCCGCCGATGCCGGCGTTGTTGACGGCGAGGTGCAGGGCGCCGAAGGTCTCGACGGCGAACCGCACACCCGCTTCGACGGAAGCGGGGTCGGTGACGTCCATGGCCACCGCGGCGGCCTTGGCGCCGGTGCTCTGCAGTGCGGCGACCGCCTTGCGGGCGCTCTGCTCGTCGTAGTCGGCCACGACGACGGACGCGCCGGCCGCGGCAAGCCGGTGGGCGAGCGCGAGGCCGATGCCGGAGGCTCCTCCGGTGACGAGTGCGGTGCGGCCGGCGAACTCCTGCTCGGCGGGGGCGGTGGTGGTGGTGCTCATGATGGTGCGTTTCCTTCCGTGGTGCTGCGTGACGCCGGTCCGGCGGGGGCCTGCGTGAGCAGGTCTGCCGCGAGGGCGTCGAATGCCTGCTCGACGAGTCGGGGCAACTCCTCGGGACGGCCTCCGCGCACCCAGGCGGCCTGGGCTGCGAGGAGCGCGCCGGCTCCGGCGGCGACTGTCACGGCGGCGCGGATGTCCTGCCGGGGGTCGGCTCCGAGCCGTTCGGCGACGATGGCGACCGACTCCTCCTGGGCGTCCACGCGGATGTGGTGGAACGCCGCGTAGAGGGTCGGCTCGCGCTCGGCGAGGACCAGCAGTTCGAAGATCCTCGGGCGGCGGTGCCAGGCCTCCGCCTCGGGGTCCGCCAGCCAGTCCAGAACGGCCCGGCGGTAGGCGGTGAGAGGGGGTTCCCCGGCGGGGCGGGCCCGCAGGGCGTCGTTGATCCGGTCTCCGTCGCCGCGGACCGAGTCCAGAACGGCGGCCTCCTTGCTCGCGAAGTACCGGCTGAACGTGCGCCGGTCGACGTCCGCGTGGGCCGCGATCTCCTCGACCGTCACGTCCCTCAGACCCCGGTCGAGCACGAGCTCGAAGGCGGCCTGGGCCAGCGTGTCCCGGGTCCGGCGCGCCTTGCGGCTCCGCCTCTCCGGGGTCGTCCGTTCCCGATTCATAACTGCACCGTACACCTAAAAATGTCCCACCGCGACAAACGTCGCGTTGGGACATGTGGCTCTCGGGGGTGGGTGGTTCCGGGTGCCGCCGCGGGCCGGGGCAGGGGCCGGGCCGTCAGCGCCCGCCGCACGTCTCCACGGTGCGTCGCGCGCCGTGGCCCGGCGTCGTGATCAGCTCGTGGCCGCCCGACGGCGTCCGGCGCAGTGCGAGCGCGGCGATGTCGTCGCGCCGTACGCCTCCGGAGAACTCCTCCAGGTCGGCGCTGAGCGCGTCGAGCAGCTCACGGGGGCACAGGCGGGCCCAGCGGCTCAGCCGGGTGTCCAGCGGGTAGAAGGTCCCGGCCGCGTCACGGGCCTCGGTGACTCCGTCGGTGAACATGAGGAGCGTGGCGCCGGGCGGGAAGTCCAGCCATTCGGTGAGACGGGCGTCGCTGCTGAGCTCCGCCATGCCCAGCGGGACCGACGTACGGCGCAGCGGGACCGGGGACGCCACTCCGTCGTGCAGGAGCCGGGGCGGTAGATGCCCGCAGTTGACGGCCTGCACGCGCCCCTCGCCGTCGAAACCGAGGACCAGAGCCGTGACGAAGCGCTCGATCTCGCCGGTCTGCGCGGAGAAGGCGTTGTGCCGGGCGACCGCGTCCTCCAGGGCGTCGACGACTCCGGTCAGGGAGGGCTCGCGAATCGCCGCCTCCCGGAAGGCGCCGAGTACGGCGAAGCCGGCCCCGATCGCCGCGAGCCCCTTGCCCTGGACGTCCCCGATGATCACACGCGTGCCGTAGGGCGACTGGACGACCTCGTAGATGTCGCCGCCGACCAGCCGGTCCTCCTCGATCGGCGCATAGGTGCCGTGGGCGACGACCTGGTCGGTCAGGATGGGCAGCGGACGCAGGATCTGACGCTGGAGTGCGACGGCGGCGGAGCGGAGCCTGGCGATCTCGGTGGCGTGGCGGATGCGCAGCGCGCAGGCGCCGACGCCGAGGAAACAGGCGAGCACCGTGAAGACGACGCTGCTGGTGATGTCCCAGAACGTCCCGCCGGTCACGATCCGCGAGGTGACGGCCACCGCCATGATCCAGGAGGCCACACCCACCGTCTGCCGGATCGTCGCGAAGACCGAGACGAGTGCCGGCACGACGACCAGCAGCGGCACGAGGCGCAGGTCGTCGCCGGACCCGATGTCGAGCAGGACGATCAGCGCGGTCAGCAACGCCAGACCACCGAACAGTGCCCGGTTGCCGACGCGCGGCGCCCGGACGGCGGCCTCGCTCGCTTCCGTATCCGTGAGCTCTGCTCCACGCGTCGTCGACAGGTGCCGGAGCCCGATGGTCACGGCCGCATTCCTCCCGGGGTCTGCGCCGGACCGGCCCCGGCGTTCCCTCCGAGTACACCCCGGCAGCGCCGGGTGGCACACGAGGCTTACGGCCTCACCCGCCACGCCGAAGGTCCCGGAAGCGGCGCAGGCCTCGGCCTTCGGCCGCCCTGCGCGGGCCGAAGCCGAGGCCCGTCCTCCCAGCTCCTCAAGTCCCCCGAAAGCCCCCGGATCAGCGAGCGGCCCGCTCACGCACCTCGCCCCGGACCGTGCCGGGCACGCGCGCGGGAGGGTCCTGCGGGACGATCGCCGACAGGAACGGCGTGTGGCGGCGCAGCGCGAAGCCGAGTGACTCGTACAGCCGGACGGCGTTGGTGTTGGAGGCGGCGGCGTGCAGGAACGGGGTGTCGCCGCGCTCCCGGATCTCGTGCGCGACGGCCCGCACGAGTCCGCCGGCAAGCCCCTGACCGCGCACCGACTCGTCCGTGCAGACGGCGCTGATCTCGCTCCAGCCGGGCGGGCGCATGCGTTCCCCGGCCATGGCGACCAGCACCCCCTCGCGCCGCACCCCGAGGTAGACGCCGAGCTCGATCGTGCGGGGCTCGAACGGGCCGGGCCGGGTCCGTGCCACCAGGTCCAGCATGTCCGGCACATCGGCCGGGCCGAGCCGGACGGCCTCCGGGTACGGTGCCGCGTCGACTCCCGCGTCGACGAGCTGGACGCCCTCCGCGTCGAAGACGACCTCCCAGTCCTCGGGCGGCGGCTCCGTGAAAGCGGTGATGGTGACGAGACCGCCGGGTCCGGCGAGCGCGGCCGCGTCGGCCCAGTCGGCGGGACCGGGCCTCTCGGGCAGGGCGACCCAGGGGGTGACGTCCGGCGGGTAGCGCAGGACGCGGCCGCGGTGCTCGGTGAAGTGGGCGTGCGGCCCCCGCAGCGCCGAACCCACCGGGTCGTCGAGGGGGTGCGCCGCGGTGTCGGGACGTCCTGGGCCGGTCATGCGGTCACCTCGATCACGGTCTTGCCGAGGGCGTGACCCTCTTCCACCAGGCGCAGGGCGTCGCCGGCCGCGGCGAGCGGGTACGTCCGGGTGATGTGCGTGCGCAGGGCGCCGGCGACGAAGAGGTCCGCCACCGCGTCGAGCACCGCGGCGGTGCGGGCCCGCTCGACGGGCGACCCGCCGAGTTCGGCCACGAGTGCCTTGTCACCGGCGCTGATCAGCGCGGCGGGGTCGGCGAGCAGCGTGGCCGCCTCGCGCAGCGTGTCACCGCCGGCCAGATCGAAGACCGCGTCGATGCCGCCGGGCGCCGCCGCGCGTACGCGGTCGGCGAGTCCCGGGCCGGATTCCACGTGCACAGCGCCGAGCGAGGCCACGAACTCCTTCTTGGCCGCGCTCGCGACGCCGACGACATGGACGCCCGCGTGGCGTGCGAGCTGCACCGCGGCGCTTCCCACTCCGCCGCCGGCCCCCGTGACGAGCAGCGTGGCCCCCGGAGCGAGGCCGAGCTGACGCACCCCGTCGTAGGCCGTGGCCGCCGCGACCGGCAGCACCGCCGCGTCGGCGAACGGGAGCCCGGCCGGCTTGTGGGCGGTCACGGCCACGGGCAGCAGGGTGTGTTCGGCGTACCCGCCCGTCAGCGGATTGCCGAAGACCTCGTCCCCGGCCTCGAACCCCTCGACACCGGGGCCGACCGCCTCCACGACCCCCGCCGCCTCGCTGCCGAGGACGACCGGAAACGGCTTCGGCGCACTGCCGGGACGGAGGTATCCCCTGCGCAGCTTCCAGTCCACCGGGTTGACCCCGGCCGCCCGGACGGCGACGAGAAGTTCCCCGGGTCCGGGGACCGGAGGGTCCTGGTCGACGAGGGCCTCCACCTCCGGCCCGCCGTTGCGGGTGAACACGTACGCCTTGGACATGGGCTTCCTCTCCGTTCGTGGCACGGGCGGCCGGGCCTGACGCCGACTGCCCCACGAGCGGCAAGTCCGCCCGGCGCGCACGTATTCCCGGGAGCCGGGTGTGTTCACGGGGCCGCAACGAACCCGGGGAGGCGAGGAGGTCCCGGGCCGGAGTCCGCCGGGCGTGCCGGTGGCGGTCGGCGGGGTTCCGTCCCCGTCGCCGGGCGGTCTGCCGGGGCCGCGTCGATCGGACCGGCGAGCGGCGACGGCGTCGCCCGGGGTCAGCCGGATGTGGGGCGCAGCACCAGGGTGACGAAGCCCCAGGTCTCCCGGTAGACCCGCAGCCATTCGGTGCGCCGGGTGGCCGCGGTCTCCAGCACCTCGGCGCTCCTGGGATCGGCCGGGTTGTCCAGCGCCCAGGAGGCCAGCGAGCCCCAGCACGCCCACTCGTAGGCGTCGAGTTCGGCGCGTGAACTGACGTGGCCGTGCACGGGCGTCCAGCCGTCGGCGGCGACCCGGTCCAGGGTGGTCGCCAGGTCGGCGAACTCGCCGAGCATCTCCACGGCCTCCGGTGACGGCTCGCGTTCCCAGAAGCCGTCACCGATCAGGACGCGGCCTCCGGGAGCCAGGTGCTTGCGCGCGGCGGCGAGGGTCGGCAGCAGTCCGCCGAAAACATGCGCGGCCCCGACGCTGAGGACGAGGTCGAACGGTTCCGCCGAGGCGAAGGCGGCGCCGTCCTGCCGGTGCAGGACGAGGCGTTCGCGTACGCCGAGGCGGTCCGCCGCCTCCCCCGCCTGCTGGAGGGAGCCCTCGGAGATGTCGACGCCCTCGGCCCGCAGGCCGGGATGCCCGGTCAGGGCGCGCAGCAGCCACTCCCCTCCCCCGCACCCCAGATCGAGCGCTCGCGCGTCACCACGCGGGACCGCGTGGTCCAGGAGTCCGCTCACGGAGTCGTCGGCGAGCGGCGCCTTGATCGGGTGGCCGGCATGGGCAAGGGCGGAGATCTCGTCATGATTCACCGGAGCAGCCTGTCAGCGACCCCACCCCGCACGCACACCCTTTTCGGTGCCGTCCGATGTCTCCGGGTACCTGAGCCGGTGCCACGGCTCAGCCACCAGCCGACCGGCCCGGCCGCGGCTCGGCCGACACCCCACCCGCCCGACCGCGGCTCGACCAGCAGGCAGCCCACCCCCGGCCACCCCCGCCGCACTCGGCCGACAGCCGAACCGCCCCTCAGCCACCGTCGATTTCGACTCAACCTTCTGCCGGATATACGTCGGCCTGCTCCCCTGCGGGGGTGGCTGTGGCACTCTGGTGGCGACCGCCCCACCGGGCTCCCCCGTACCGGTGGGGCGGTTCTGCGTCTCCGCGCCGGGCTCAGCCGAGGCGGCGAAGCGCGCTCGGCCCACGCCTGGGGCACCCCGGGTCCCGGCTGTTGACGGGGTGTCAACGAATGAATTTCTGTTGATGTGCATGAGAGTGTTCTGACGGGGCAGGCGTCTACACCTCATGGCCTACCACCAGGGAGCGTGAAGAGATGACGGCGCACACTACGCGGACTGCCGGTGCGGAGCGAGCGGAGAGTGCGGTGCCGACGGCACTGGTCGGCGCCGGAACGGCGACGGAAACCGTCGCCGGGCAGGGGGCGTTCACGGGCGCGGGGTCTGCCGCCGCGGACCTCGGTGAGCTGCCGTGGATCGAGGACGCGGGCAAGGTCGCGCCCACCGACGCGCGCGAGCTGTCCCGGCTGTTCTTCGACCGGCTCCAGGTACTGGAGGAGGGGACGCCCGAGCATCAGTACGCGCGGAACACCCTCATCGAGATGAACCTCTCGCTCGTCCGGTTCGCCGCCGGCCGGTTCAGGAACCGGGGCAGTGGCGACATGGAGGACATCATCCAGGTCGGCACCATCGGACTGATCAAGGCCATCGACCGGTTCGACCTGTCCCGCGAGGTCGAGTTCACCTCCTTCGCGGTTCCGTACATCACCGGGGAGATCAAGCGCTTCTTCCGTGACACCAGCTGGGCGGTCCATGTCCCCCGCCGGCTCCAGGAGTTGCGGGTCGACATCGCCAAGACCAAGGAGACGCTGGCCGGCGAGCTCGACCGCGACCCCACCGTCGCGGAGCTGGCCGAGCACCTGGGCCTGAGCGAGGCCGAGGTCACCGAGGGCATCGTGGCGGCCAACGGATACACCGCGGGTTCGCTGGACATGCCGGCCGCCACGACGGACTCCGGGCAGCCCAGCGCGGCGGGGCGGACCTTCGCCGATATCCTGGGCAGCCCGGATCCCGCCATGGAGACGGTCGAGAACCTGCACGCACTGGCCCCGTTGCTCGGGGACCTGGACGAGCGCGAGCGGCGCATCATCGACATGCGGTTCGGCCAGGAGATGACCCAGGCGCAGATCGGCGCGGAGCTCGGCATCTCACAGATGCACGTCTCCCGGCTGATCAGCCGGATTCTGCGCAGGCTCCGTGAAGGGATGTTCGTCGAGGAGTGAGCGGTGCGAGGGGGGCTCCCGGCCGAGGCGGCCGGGAGCCCCCCTCGGCGTTTCCGCACGCCCGTACATTGCGGCCCGATGAATTCGGCGCGGGCCCGCGTCCTCGCCCGTCGCCCGCCCCGCCTCTCGGCCCGCTCCTCAGCGAACGGCACGTCCGCGCAGGTCACGGCGGCGAAGTACGCCCCCTCGCGAGGTAGCGGGTCCGGTCCTCCCGTGTCGCCGACAGGCACCTCAGCCGCACGAGGAGCTTGTTGACGCCCTCCTGGCCCACTGGCACGCTCTGCCGCATGCCCGCGACTCCGGTTCTCTTCTCGCGGCGCCACGTCGATCTGGGACGCCTCGCGTCCGCCGCGTGTCGCCGCGGCCCGCGCCGCTCCCCCGCGCCGTCGGCCGGCTGATCCCCGCCGGCGCGGCAGCGAATTCCGCGCCGTCGGCAGCCTGATCCCCGGCGCCGGCGCAGCGACGATTCCCGCACCCCGGCCCCGATGCCCGGCCGGGTCCGGCCACGGACCCCCGCCCCGGCCACCGGCCGGCTCCGCTCCGTACGAGAACCGCAGAGGAACCACCATGAGCCAGCCCGTCGACTCCGTCACCGCAGGTCACACCCCCGAAGACGCAGAGCGTCAGCGAACCGTGGCCGCCTGGTCCTTCGAGACCAAGCAGATCCACTCCGGGGCCGCTCCCGACGCGGCGACCGGCGCCCGGGCGGTCCCGATCTACCAGACGACGTCGTTCGTCTTCCGCGACACCCAGCATGCCGCGGACCTGTTCTCGCTCGCCGAACCCGGCAACATCTACACCCGGATCCACAACCCCACCCAGGACGTGCTGGAGCAGCGGATCGCCGCCCTGGAAGGCGGGGTGGCCGCGGTGGCGCTCGCCTCCGGGCAGGCGGCGGAGACCCTCGCCCTGCTGACGCTGGCCGGAGCCGGCGACCACATCGTCTCCTCCACCTCGCTGTACGGCGGTACGTACAACCTGCTGCGCCACACGCTGCCCCGGTTCGGCGTCGAGGTGTCGTTCGTCGACGACCCGGACGACATCGACGCATGGGCGGCCGCGATCCGGCCGAACACCAAGGCGCTGTTCGCGGAGACGCTCGGCAACCCGCGCGGCGACGTCCTCGACATCCGGGCGGTCGCCGACGCGGCGCACGCGGCCGGGGTGCCGCTGATCGTCGACAACACCGTTCCCACCCCCTATCTGCTGCGCCCGATCGAGCACGGCGCGGACGTCGTCATCCACTCCGCGACGAAGTTCCTCGGCGGGCACGGCACCACGATCGGCGGGGTGGTGGTCGACGGCGGTACGTTCGACTTCGGGGCGCACGCCGAGCGGTTCCCGGACTTCAGCTCCCCCGACCCGAGTTACCACGGGCTGCGCTACTGGCCGGACCTCGGGCCCAGTGCCTTCGCCGTCAAGCTGCGGGTGCAGCTGCTGCGCGACCTCGGGCCGGCCCTCTCGCCCCACTCCGCCTTCCTGCTGCTGCAGGGCGTGGAGACGCTGAGCCTGCGGCTGGAGCGGCACACCGCCAACGCCCTGGCGCTCGCCGAGTGGCTGGAGGGCCGGGACGAGGTGTCGGCCGTCCACTATGCGGGGCTGCCGTCGAGCAGGTGGTACGAGGCGGGGCGCCGCTATCTGCCCCGTGGCGCCGGAGCGGTGCTCTCCTTCGAACTGCGCGACGGGGTGGAGGCGGGCAAGCGGTTCGTGGACGCGGTCGAGCTGTTCAGCCACCTCGCCAACATCGGTGACGTACGGAGCCTGATCATCCATCCCGCGTCGACCACGCACAGCCAGCTGACCGAGGAGCAGCTGACCGCGACCGGGGCCACCGCGGGACTGGTCCGCCTCTCCGTCGGGCTGGAGAACCTGGACGATCTGAAGGCCGACCTGGAGGCCGGGTTCCGCGCCGCGAAGGCCGCGTCCTGAACCGGATGGCCCTCTCCTCCGCTCCCGCCCTCCCGCCGGCCACGGGCGGCCGGCGGGAGGGGGATCCGCCCGGCCGCCGTTCCTGGGTGCGGGCGAACGGCCCGCTGCCGCTCGAGTCGGGCGGCGCCCTGCCGGATGTCCGGCTGGCGTACGAGACCTGGGGCCGGCCGGCCCCCGACGGTTCCAACGCGGTCCTGGTGCTCCACGCCCTGACCGGGGACAGCCATGTGGCCGGGCACGCCGAGCCCGGGCACCCCACGGCGGGCTGGTGGGACGCCTTGGTCGGACCGGGCAGGGCGCTGGACACGGACCGGTGGTTCGTCGTCGCGCCCAATGTGCTCGGCGGCTGCCAGGGCAGTACCGGCCCGGCCTCCCGGCGGCCCGGAGGAGGCCGGTGGGGCGGCGACTTCCCCTACCTGACGGTCCGTGACCAGGTCGCCGCCGAGGTGGCACTGGCGGACGCACTCGGCATCGGACGATGGGCGGCGGTGATCGGCGGGTCCATGGGCGGCATGCGCGCACTCGAATGGGCGGTGGGCCTGCCGGAGCGCACCGGGGCGCTGCTGGTTCTGGCCGCACCCGCCGCGGCCTCGGCGGAGCAGATCGCCTGGGGGTCGCTGCAGATCTCCGCGATCCGCTCCGATCCGGGCTGGCGCGGCGGCCACTACCACGACGCGGCACCCGGCGAGGGGCCGCACCGGGGGCTCGGTCTGGCGCGCAGGATCGCCCATGTCACCTACCGCAGCGAGCCGGAGCTGGCCGCACGGTTCGGCGGGGCGCCGCAGCCCGGTGAGGATCCGTGGCACGGCGGGCGGTACCGGGTGGAGTCGTATCTCGACCACCACGCGGCCAAGCTGGTGCACCGCTTCGACGCCGGCAGCTATGTGACGCTGACCGGCGCGATGAACGGGCACGATGTCGGGCGGGGCCGCGGGGGTGTCCGGCAGGCGCTGCGCCGGGCCCGGATGCCCGCGCTCGTCGCCGCGATCGACTCGGACCGGCTGTATCCGCCCGCGCAGCAGGCCGAGCTGGCCGCGCTGCTGCCGGGAGCCGACCGGCTCCGGACCGTGGAGTCGCTCCACGGTCACGACGGGTTCCTGACCGAGACGGACCAGGTCGGCGCGCTCGTACGGGAGTTGCTGCCCGACCAGCCGCCTCTGGGTCACTGACCCGACGAGCCGCTTCTGGGTCGCTGACCCGCCCCGGCTCCCCCCGAATCACGTCCACGGCCTCGTCCCGATCCGCTCCCCTCCCCTCCCCTCCCCGGAGTTGTCCATGCCATCTGTTCCGCCGTCCGAAGCCGCCTACGACCGGATGCGGCTGCGCCAGTGGGCCCACGGCACCGCGCGCTCCGCGGGAATCGAGCGCCGCGATCTGCTGCGGCTGGTCGCTGCGGCGTCGGTGGCGGCCCCGCTCGCCGGGCTCGCCACCCCCGCCCAGGCGGCCTCCGCCACCGCGACCGCCCCGGGCATCGTGAAGCCGCTGCCGCCCGAGGTGTTCACGGTGCGGGGCACCAACGCCGAGACGAACTTCGCCGCGCTCCGCGAGACGGGGCTGCTCACGCCGGCCGAGCGGTTCTTCGTACGGAACCACACGGTCACCCCGCGGATCGCGGCGGCCGACTGGCGGCTGAGGGTGTGGGGCGACGGACTGAAGGGCCCGGCGGTGGAGTTCACGTACGACGAACTGCGCGCTCTGCCCTCGGTGACCCGCACCTCGTTCGTCGAGTGCGCGGGCAACGCCCGCAGCTACTACGCGACGCAGCAGGGCCAGCCGGTCAGCGGGACCGCATGGACTCTGGGCGCGATCGGCACGGCCCGCTGGCGCGGGGTGCGGCTCGCCGATGTACTGCGCCGCGCGGGCATCACCCGGCACGCGGTCGACGTGCTGCCGCGCGGCCTCGACGGCGAGGTGGTCAGCGACGGGATCAACCTCGGGCACGTGCGCCGGCCGTTGCCGGTGGCGAAGGCGCTGGACGACGTCCTGCTCGCGTACGAGATGAACGGCGAGCCGCTGCCTCCCGACCACGGCCATCCGGTGCGGCTGATCGTGCCGTCCTGGGTCGGGATCGCGAACATCAAGTGGGTCGGCGACATCGAGGTGAGCGCGCAGCCCCTGGTCTCCCCCTGGAACACCGCTCTCTACCGGCTGTTCGGACCCGGCTACCCGGCCGAGGGGAGTGCGCCGCTCACCCGTCAGACGCTGAAGAGCGCCTTCGAGCTGGCGCCGGGGGCGGAATTCCCCGCCCATCGGCGCCAGGTGCTGACGGGGCGGTCGTGGTCGGGCGGCGCTCCGGTGCGCGCGGTCGAGGTCAGCACCGACGGAGGCGCGCGGTGGCGCCGGGCGCGGCTGCGTGACGAACCGCGGAGCGGGAGCTGGGTGCGCTGGTCGGCCGACTGGGTGCCCGGGACCCGGGGGCCGGCGGTTCTGCTGGCCCGGGCGACGGACCGGTCGGGCCGCACCCAGCCGGACGTCGCCGTGCACAACACGCAGGGCTATCTGTTCGACGCGGTGGTCCGGCACGAGGTGCGGGTCGTCTGACGGCGGGACGCGATGCCGGGGTGGGCAGGCGCGGATGCCGGGGCAGCGCGCGGGTCGTCTGACGGCAGGGCGCGCATGCCTGGGGCAGCACGCGGGTCATCGACGGCAGGGCGCGTATGCCGGGGGCAGGGCCCAGGTCGTCTGACGGCACGGCACCGATGCCTGGGCGGGGTGCGGGGCGGTCCTCCCCGCACCCCGTGGCCGTGCGGCGGCGGCCGTCAGCCGGCGTCCTTCTCCGGGGGCCGGCCTGCGTAGTAGGTGGCGATCATGTCCTCGTCACCGTGCCCGGCCGCCTGGGCGCGTTCGAAGCGCGCGGCCGAGGCCTCCGTCAGGTCCAGCCGGACGCCTGCGTGGCCTGCGGCTTCGAGAATGAGCCGGGTGTCCTTGAGGGCCGTGGTCACGGCGAAACTCGGGGTGAGGTCGCCGGACAGGACGGCTGCGGACTTGCCGTGCAGATAGGCGGTGTCGAGCGGTCCGCCCTTCATGACGTCGAGAAACATCTGGGGGTCCACGCCGAGTCCCTCGGCGAGGTTGAGGCACTCGGCGACGCCGCCCACCATGTTGATCACCCAGGTGTTGACCACGAGCTTGAGCCGGGAGGCGGCTCCCGGCTCCTCCGCCACCCAGACGGTGCGCTGGCCGATCGCGTCGAGTACGGGCTCGATCGCCACGCGGGCGGCGGACGGGCCGGAGACGAAGACGGTCAGCATGCCCTGTTCCGCGGGCTGCTTGGTGCCGGCGACCGGGGCGTCGAGGTAGACGAGGCCGAGGTCGGCGGCGCGCTGGGCCAGCTCGGCGGTGGCTTCCGACCCGACGGTGGAGGTCTGCAGGAGGACCTGGCCGCGGTGCAGGCCGTCGGATGCGGCGGTGAGCGCGGCGGCGACGGCGGTGCTGTCGTTGAGCGCGGTGAGGACGACGCCGGCGCCGCGCACGGCTTCGGCCGCGGTGTCGGCGACGGTGGCGCCGTCGGCGGCGAGCGGTGCCGCCTTGGCGTGCGTACGGTTCCAGACCCGGACGTTGAGACCGGCTCGGAGCAGGCTCCGGGCCATGGCCGAACCCATGATCCCGGTGCCGAGGACGGCGACGGACGAGCGCTGCGGGACGGCGTCGGCTGCTGAGGTCATGCGGGGTTTCTCCCTTCATCGGCCGCGCCGGTACGGGCGCGCGGCATTGCGGATGCTCAGGTCTGCCGCAGCGCGCCTTCGAGGACGGCGGCGTGTACGGCCCTGGCGAGTCGTGCGCCCCAGCGCGAGCGGGGCCCTGCGAACGGTTCACCGGGACCGGTGTCCCCGGAGGGTGCGGGCGCGGCGACGCAGACGGAGTCGGTGGGGGTGCCGGAGCAGTCGAGTCCGGCGTCCAGGAGCGCCTGCACCTTGGCCTCGGTGGCGGTGGCGACGGCGTTGACGAGTGCGGCGTCGGCGAGGGGCGCCGGAACGGTGACGACGATGTTGACCGTCCCCGGTGCCCGCGGCCCCCCGTCCCCCTCGGCCTCTGCCGCAGCCCAGCCGCGTACGCCCAGGCCGCAGGTGGCGGTCGCGGTGACGCCCCCGTCGGTGGCGACGGTGTACGCGGTGACATCGGCGGCCGTCATCAGCCCGGCCCCCGGGCCGGTGAGCCGCGCGACGGCGGCGATCTCTGCGAGGTGGCGGTCGGGGTCCATGCGCGGATAGCCACCGGGTACCTGCGCGTTGAGGATCCAGTCACGCGGGCCGATACCGCCGCCGAGTACCGCACTGCTGCACACCCGCCACCCGGATCCCAGCCGCCACACCAGATGGTGGAGCTCCCGGCCGTCCTCGCACCTGGCCAGCAGCTCGCCACGCTGTTCGGGCAGCCGGACGCGTACGGAACGGATGGGACACCCCCGGTGGTGCGGCAGGTCGGTGGTCGGCGCCCCGTCGGTCGGGCACGGGGACCCGTTGATCATAGGCGCCGGGGCAGGGCTCCCCGGAGGGCGCCCTCCGGGACCGTTCACTCGATTGGCCTAATTCGTGCAGGGGCCCGGCAAAGGCATCACACCGGGGCTGCACGCCCCTGTGCCCGGGTGCGGCACCCGGACCGCGCGTGCTGGGCGGTTGCAGCGTCCATCCGGGTGAGGCGCGATGGAATCCGGACGCGCCTCCCCTGCTGGACCCACCCACAGGACGCGCCCGGGCGAGGAGGGATCGGTTATGGGAGCCGCTGACGGTTTCACGGATTCCGGAGAGCTCGACGGCCTGACGGTGTACGACACCGAGGGCGAGAAGATCGGCAACGTGGGGCGGGTGTATGTCGACGACAGCACCGGCCGGCCGGACTGGATCACGGTGAAGACCGGCCTGTTCGGCATGAAGGAGAGTTTCGTGCCCCTCGCCGGAGCCCGCCGCGTGGGCTCCGACCTGCACATCTCGCATCCGAAGGACCAGGTCAAGGAAGCGCCGCGGGTGGACGCGGACGCCCATCTCTCCGTCTCCGAGGAGGAAGAGCTCTACCGGCACTACGGCCTGACCCGGAACACCAAGGCCAATCTCGGCGACCGTTCCGGGGCCGGCGGCACCACCGGTGCCGACGCTCCGACCACGACCGGCACGGGCACCATGGGCGCGGCCGGGACCGGAGCGGCAGCCGGTGCCGGGGCCGCGGGCGCCGCAGGCGCGGGCCGCACCTCAGGAACCGACCGGACCACCTCGGCCGGCATGGCCGGCGCGGGCGCCGGGACTGGAACCGGCCGGCACCGTGACACCGAGACCTCGGGCACGTCCCGGCCGCTGGCCGGAGCCGGTGCGGGCACTCAGCGCTCTTCCGCCGATCCCGGCGGCAAGGAGGAACTGATCCGTTCCGAGGAACAGCTGCACATCGGCACGGAGGAGTACGAGAGCGGCAAGGCCCGCCTCCACAAGTACGTCGTCACCGAGAACGTCACCAGGACCGTTCCCGTGTCGCACGAAGAGGTGCGCGTGGTCCGCGAACCGCTCCGGCCGGGCGACAAGGCAACCGGCCGGGCCGACCTCACCGAGCAGGACGTGGAGGTCACCCTGCACGCCGAACGCGCCACGATGCGCAAGGAGACGGTGCCGGTCGAGCGGGTGCGGATGGAGACACAGAAGGTGACCGAGCAGAAGGAAGTCTCCGCCGAACTGCGCAAGGAGCAGATCGACTACGCGGACGGCACCACCAAGAGCGGCAAGGACATGGGTGGCAAGGACATGGGCGGTGAATTCGGCCAGGGCCGACGCCGCTGACCTCCGGCGCACCGTGCCGGACGGCCGAACCGCACCAGTGGAGGGCGGGCCCCGCGCCGGGGCCCGCCCTTCGCGTTCTCCTGCGGTTCCACGGGGTGGAGCGCCCGGCCGGTGACCTTCGCCCGCGGCAGGGACTGCCGGCCCCGGCCCGGCCGGCCTCGGCAGGGGCGTCAGGGCCGCTCCGGGCGGAAGCGCACCGACGGCCGCCCCTGCGGGCCGTCCGGTGTCACGACGGCACGCACCCGGTAGACGTCGGCGATGAGCTCCTCGGTGATCACCTCCGACGGTGTGCCGCCCGCGACCACCCGTCCCTCGTTCAGCACGACGATCCGGTCGCAGAACATCGCGGCCAGATTGAGGTCGTGCAGGGCGATGACGGCGGTCAGCGGCAACGAGGTGACGAGGGTCAGCAGTTCGAGCTGGTGCTGGATGTCCAGGTGGTTGGTCGGTTCGTCCAGCAGGAGTTCCCGGGGCTGCTGGGCGAGCGCGCGGGCGATCTGCACGCGCTGGCGCTCGCCGCCGGACAGCGTGTGCCAGGACTGGTCGCGGCGGTCGGCGAGACCGGTCCGCTCCAGGGCCTCGCGCACCGCGCTCTCGTCCGCCGCCGTCGGCGCCGACCAGGCGCGGCGGTGCGGGATGCGGCCCAGGCGTACGACGTCCACGACGCTCAGCTCGACCTGGGTGACGGCGTGCTGGTCGACCACCGCGACGCGTCCGGCCACGGTGCGGCGGCCGACGGCGGACAGCGGATCGTCGTCGAGGGTGACCAGGCCCGCGTCCGGGGCGAGGATCCCGGACAGTATCCGCAGCAGGGTGGACTTCCCCGAGCCGTTCGGGCCGATCAGCCCCAAGGTGGCGCCGGGCGGCGGAGCGAGCGAGACGCCGTCCAGGATGAGGCGGCCGCCCGCTTCCCGGCTGACCCGGTCGGCCCGCAGACCGGCGGGGACGGCCCCGGTCACGGCGCCCGCCGGGTGCGGTGGAGGACCAGGACGAAGGCGGGCACCCCGATCAGCGCGGTGACGACTCCCACCGGAACCTCCTGCGGGTCCAGGACGGTCCGGGCGAGCGTGTCGACCCAGACCAGCAACACGGCCCCGGACAGGGCGGTGACGGGCAGCAGCCTGCGGTGCCCGGAGCCGGTGAGAGCGCGCGCCGCGTGCGGCAGCACCAGTCCGACGAAACCGATGGCGCCGGCCGAGCTGACGAGTGCGGCGGTGAGGAGCGCGGTCGTGCAGAGCAGGACGATCCGGGTGCGGCCGACATGGACGCCGAGGGCGGCCGCCGCTTCCTGGCCGAAGGCGAAGGCGTCGAGCGTCCGGGCGTGGCCGAGGCAGATCAGCAGCGTCACGGCGAGCACGGCGGAACAGATCCACACATCGCTCCAGCCGGCGCCGCCGAGCGAGCCCAGCAGCCAGAACAGCACCCCGCGGGTCTGCTCGGCGTCGGCGGCGGTCATCACGACGAAGGAGGTGAGCGCGGAGAACAGCTGCATGGCCGCGACCCCCGACAGGACCACCCGGTCGGTGCTGCCGCCGAGGGTGTGGCTGAGCAGCATGACCAGCGCGAAGGAGCACAGGGCCCCGATGAACGCCCCGGCCGACAGGGACACCGCTCCCCCGCCGACGCCGAGGACGACCACCACGACCGCGCCGGTCGACGCCCCGGAAGAGACGCCGAGGACGAACGGGTCGGCGAGCGGGTTGCGCAGCAGCGACTGCATGACGGTGCCGCAGACCGCGAGCCCCGCACCGCAGACGGCGGCGAGCAGCGTGCGGGGCATGCGCAGGTTCCAGATGATGCCGTCGCGGATCGGGCTCAGCCGCGACTCCCCCGCGCCGAGGTGGGAGGCGACCGCGGACCAGACGTCGCCGACGGATATCCGGGCCGGTCCGATGGTGACGGCGACCGCGACGGACAGCGCGAGCAGCAGGATCCCGCCGGTCCACAGCAGCCCGTCGCGGATGCTCCGCAGGGCGGGACGGGCGTCCGGGCCCGCGTCCTCGCGCGGTGCGAGGGCCTGTCCGGTGTCCGTCACCGGGCGAGCCCGAAGGTGCGCAGAGCGGCGGCGATACGCTCCACGCCCTCGACGGTCCGGATGGTGGGGTTCATGGCCTGCCCGCTGAGCAGCACGTAACGCTTGTGCCGGACGGCGTCCATGTTCTTCGTGACCGGGTTGGACTCCAGGAAGGCGATCTTCTTCGCGGCGCTCTCGGCGGTCTGCGACTTGCGGGTCAGATCGCCGATGACCAGCACGTCCGGGTCGCGGTCGGCGACGGTCTCCCAGCTGATCTGCGGCCACTCCTCGTGCGTGTCGTCGAAGGCGTTCTCCGCACCGAGTTCCCGGGTGATGATGCCTGGCGCACCGCAGCAGCCGGCCAGGTACGGGGACTCGGAGTTGGCGAACCAGTACATCAGGGACGTCCCGGAGGCGTCGATGCCGTCCGTCGCCTCGCGCACGCGGGCGCGCAGTCCGGCGACGAGCTTCTCGCCGCGCCCGGGGACGCCGAACACCCGGGCCAGTTCGCGCACTTCGGCGTAGACGCTGTCCATGGTCAGCGGGCCGGTCCGGACGCCGTCGCCGTCCTTGCTGTTGTCCTTGGCGGTGCAGTCGGCGGGCGAGACGTAGGTGGGGACGCCGAGCTTCTCGAACTGCTCGCGGGGGGCGACCCCGCCCTTGGCGAGGGTCGACTCGAAGGAGGCGCTGACGAAGTCGGGTTCCTGGTCCAGGACCTTCTCCGACGAGGGGCGGTTGTCGGAGATCCTCGGCACGCCGGCGTTGGCCTTCTCGAGACCCTTGAGCACCGGGTCGGTCCAGGTGGCCGTGGCGGCGAGCCGGTCGGCGAGGCCGAGCGAGAGCAGGATCTCGGTCGATCCCTGGTCGACCGGAACGGCGCGCTCGGGCGCCGCGTCCACGGTGACGGTCCGTCCGCAGTTCTTCAGGGTGACCGGATAGCCGTCGGCTCCCGGGGACTTGGCGGCGGTGCCGTCCGTGCCGCCGCCGCAGGCCGTCAACAGGAGCAGGGCGGCGGTGAGCAGGGCGGCGGAGCGGGCGGGGCCGGCTATGGGCGGCACGGAGTACCTCGGCGTCTCTGGGCCCATGCGCGGGGCCCGCTGTACGGAGTTCCGCCGCCCGGTGCCGGACAGCGGGTGCCAGCAGGTCTTCGGACTCGGGTTCACGCGGACGGGACGCCTTCCCGGGAAACATCGCTCTCCCAGTGGCCGTGGCCCCGCCCGTCCCCCTCACCGCTGCGCGTCAGTTCCGGATTCGCACCGGATTCCCTGACCCCTACGTGGAGTTCGACTGGCTCCGGCACGCTACCACGAGCCTCCGCGCAGCTCAGCGGCAGTGCGCCGGTGGTACGGGACGGTGGGCGGCCGGGGCGGTGGGGCGCACCGCCCCGCGCCGGAGCGGCGGGGCGGTGTCCCTCCGGTCACCCGTCGCGGCGAACCGATTCGCCCTCGTGGCTGCGCGGCCCTTCGCCCCACCGGGAGAGCACGGACGCGGTCCCCCAGAACGCCAGCAGGACGATCCGGACTCCCAGCCGCCCCGCCGCGTCCGCCGCCCGGTGCCCGAGCGCGGCGGCCGCGCGCCGGGGCGGGCCGGTCATCGCGCGCTCCCGGAGGGTTCCCGGGCCGCTTCGGTGTGCCAGGAGGCGCCCGGGTCGTCGTACGCGTCCGTGTAGCGGGCTCCGGCGATGGGCCAGTCGGCGAGCAGTTCCGGGGGCAGCGCGAAGGACTCCGCCAGTTCCGGGAGGTGGCCGCTCACGGCGGCGACGAGCTGCTCGGTGGCATCGGTCAGCCCCTCGACCTGGCCGGCGGTCAGGTGGCCGGCGGCCAGCAGGTCCCCGCTGTTGGCCGCGACCCAGCTCAGCGCGAACAGCCGGGCCAGCTCGCCCAGCCGGTCGCGGGCCTCGCCGTCGGGCAGGGCGGTGATCGCGTGGTCGTACGCGTGGGCCGCCTGCCGGTACGCATGGGCCTCGACCCCCCGCAGGGCGGGCCCGGAAGCCGCGTTCCAGCGCTCCAGCGGGTCGCCGTGCTCCGCCCCCGCCAACCGTGCGGCGGCCCGGGCCCACCGGATGCGCTCCACCTGGTCCAGGAGCCGGCCGAGGAACCGGAGGTCGGCGAGGTCGCCGCTCTCGGGTTCGGGGTCCGGCTCCTCCTGCGGGGCCCGTACCGCGTCGGCGAGCAGTCCGGCGGCCGCCCGGGAGCAGATGGCCAGGTTGTCGCCCTCCGCGGTGATGGCGCCCTCGATCCCGGTGACGAGTTCGGTCATCCCGTTGTTCTCCAGCAGCCCCTGGGCACCGCACCTCTCCCGGCATTCGACGATGACGTCCCGGGCCTGCCAGGTGATCCATCCCTTGGCGATGTCGACCAGCCGCTCGGCCGCCTCCCGCTCCGCCGGCGGCCGCGAGGCCGCCTTCTCCCACCGGTCGAGTACGCGCCGGTGCAGCAGACTCATCGCGAAGACGGTGGCCATGGCCTCGGCGAGCGGACCGTGGTGGCTGCGGTGGGCGAGGACCGGCACCGGCGGCGCCGCACGGCCCGCCGAGACGAAGCGGTGGCCTCCGTAGCGGACGGCGAGGGCCAGGGTGACGCGCGCGGAGCCGACCGCACTGGCGCTCATGCAGATCCGGCCCGTGACGACCCGCCCGATCGAGGTGAGGAAGCGGCGCCTGCGTCCCTCCGTTTCACTGCGGAACACCCCGTCGTCGCCGACCCTCCCCTGAGGACCGCCGAGCAGCGCGCCCCGGCCCACGAAGACCTGGTCGAAGGAGGTCAGGCTGTGGTCGACCGGACTGCCCATCCGGGCGGGAAGCCGGCGCACCCGGATGCCGGGCAGGGCCCGCGACGCGTCCGTGAGCGGCACCAGCAGCAGAAAGACGCCGTGGTCGGCGCCGCCGACGATCAGCCGGGCGGCGACGAGACCCGACTTGGGGCCGCCGGCCGGGCTGGTGTTGGGCATGAACTTCTGTGCGCCGGCGTTCGGGGTGTGCAGGACGAACCCGTCCCGGCCGGGGTCGTAGGTGGCGGTCGTCTCCACGGCGGCCGCGTCGTTGCCGTGCGCCACCTCCGTACAGAGGAAGGTGCCGATCCGTCGCAGCCGGAGGAAGTCCGACAGGTCGCGAAAGCTGCCGGCGTCGTGGTCCAGGAGGCTGCCGAGGAAGAGGTTGTAGTGAATGCCCGCGACGGTGGCGAGCGCCGGGTCCACCGGCGCGAGCCACTCGTGCAGGGCTGCCAGGGCACGCGGGTCGGCGGCGGGGCGCGCGGCGCTGTCCAGGGCGTCGTTGAGCGCGCGCAGCCGTGCGTGGGCGAGGGCGAGGCGCTCGTCTGAGGTGGGGCCCGGCGGCGGCCAGAGCGGCCGGCGGAACGGCTCGGTGGCGACGAGGCGGCGCCAGAAGCCGTGTTCGCGGCGGGCATCCGAGCCGAACAGCACGGTGCTGAGCAGGTCGGTGACTCGCCCGTTCCCGGTTCCCGAGGGGGCGGCGCTGTCGAAGATGGCGTTCATGAAAGCGGCAACGATCGGGAATCGCCGAGGACACCCCGGCGTCTGCTTTCGCGCCCCCTCGCCGTCGGCCGACGGCAGCGGTCCCGGCTGCCGTTCTCACCCGTACGCAGTAATCCGCCGCGCTGTACGGGCGGGCAGGACATCCCCTGGGGGCATGGAACAGGACCCCGCTCAGCGAACCACACCCGACGAGCACGCCGAACTGGTTGCCCTGCGTGACCGGGTGGCGAACCTGGAGGCCCGTGGTCCGGGGCGCTCCCGGCCGCGCCCGCGCTCGTTCCTCGCCGTGCTGCTGATCCTGGTGGCCGCCGTGCTCACGCCGCTGAGCATCCTGTCGAGCTGGGCGAGCGAGGTCGCCGGGGACACGGACCGCTACGTGGAGATGATGAAGCCGCTGGCCTCCGATCCCGAGGTGCGGGCCGCGGTGACCCACCGCGTCACCGATGCCGTGATGGACCGTCTGGACATCGACGCGCTGCTCGCGGACGTCGCGCCCGCCGACCGGCCGGTGGTCGACAAGGCACTGGGGAAGCTCGGTGATCCCCTCACCACAGGGGTCACGGACTTCGTGCACGGGACCGTGGAGAAGTTCGTGAGCAGCGACGAGTTCGAGCGGGTGTGGATCAACCTCAACCGGTCGGCCCACGCCTCCGTCGTGAAGGCCCTGACCGGAGAGGGCGGCGGCGCGGTGAAACTCACCGGCGAC
Organism: Streptomyces sp. A0642; assembly: GCF_004795105.1. Taxonomy (GTDB): domain Bacteria; phylum Actinomycetota; class Actinomycetes; order Streptomycetales; family Streptomycetaceae; genus Streptomyces. The sequence continues at coordinate 25,390 of NZ_SSBL01000007.1, forward strand.
ACGGTGACGCTGGACCTCGCCCCCGTCATCGACCGGGTCAAACAGCGGCTCGTCGACCGTGGTCTGACGGTCGCCGGGAAGATCCCCGAGATCCACACCGACTTCACTCTTCTGACCTCGGACTCGGTCGGCAAGGCGAAGAAGGGGTTCCGGGCGCTCGAACTCCTCGGATTCTGGCTGCCGCTGTTCACGCTGGTGGTGGCGGCGGGCGGGGTGCTGCTCGCCGTACGCCGGCGACGGGCCCTGGTGACCGCGGCGCTGGCGGCCGCGGTGGGCGCGGGGCTGCTCGCGCTCGGACTGTGGGCGGGGCGCGCGTTCTACCTCGACAGCCTCCCCCCGCACGTCTCGCAGCCCGCTGCGGGAGCGGTGTTCGACGCGCTGGCCGGCTATCTGCGCGCCGGGATCCGGCTGGTGGTGACCGTCGGGGCGGTGGTGGCCCTCTCCGCCTGGCTCACCGGCCGGGGTCGCGCGGCGAAGCGGGTCATGGCGATGTGGAGCGGTGGCATCGGGGCCGTACGGGACGCGGCCGGGTTCACCGGCGGCCCGGCCGGCCGGTGGGTGCACCGGGCCCGCCGGCCGTTGAACTGGACGGTGGTCGTGGTGGCCGTCGCGGTGCTGCTGGCGTGGGACCGGCCGACGGGACTGGTCACGGTGTGGATCGCGCTGTGCGCCCTGGTCGCCCTGGCGGTCGTCGAATTCCTGGACGACGACAGCACTCCTCATCTGGCGGCGAAGGCGTAGGGCCGGGCGCGACCGGCCCGCCCGGCCCCGGCGTTCACATCCGGTGGAGCACCGTGTCCAGTTCCGCCGCGTCGGGCGGGCTGGCGCCGGCCCGCCCGACGGTGACCGCCGCGGAAGCCGCCGCATGCCGCAGAACGTCCGTCACGGTGGCCCGGTCAAGTGCTGCCCGCAACCGCTCCCGGCCGGCGGCTCCAAGCAGCCCGTGCGCGGCGAGCGCGTGCAGGGCGCCGGACATGAAGGCGTCTCCCGCCCCCACCGTGTCGACGACCTCGCTCGGCAGCGCCTCGACGCTCACCCGCCCGTCGGGCAGAACCGCGAACGCCCCGTCGCCGCCCCGCGTGACGAGGACGACGGCCGGGCCGGCGGCGAGCCACCGTTCGGCGGCCCTCACCGGGTCCTCGCCCGGGTACAGCCACTCCAGGTCCTCGTCGCTCGCCTTGACGACGTCGCTGAGGGCCACGCAGAGCTCGGCCCGGCGCACGGCGGCCCCGTGGTCGCCCATCAGTTCCGGCCGCACATTGGGGTCGTAACTGACCGTGGCGGCGGCACGCAGCGATTCGAGGGCGGCGACGACGGTGGTCGCACCGGGTTCCGAGACGGTCGCGATCGATCCGGTGTGCACATGCGCGGGCGGCCGCTCCAGAGAGACCGCGCCGAGGGTCCAGGTGATCTCGAAGGTGTACGTGGCCCGCCCCGCACCGTCCAGGGTCACCGCGGCGGACGGGGTGGGGGCGGTGGAACCGTCCGTGCGGACGTCGACCCCGGCTCCGGTCAGGTGGTCGCGGATCAGCCGCCCGTTCGCGTCGGCCCCGAGCTGGGTGAGCAGGGTCGTGGCGTGTCCGAGCCGGGCCAGGCCGTACGCGACGTTGGCCGGGCTTCCGCCCGGGTGGACCCGGTCGGCCGCATCGGGCAGCCGGACGATGTCGGCGACGCATTCACCGATGACCAGCAGGTCGGAACTGTCGAGCATGAAGGTGACCTCTCCTGGAGTGCGGTGGCCCGGGCGTCCCGGCAGGCGCGACTGCCTGCGGACGCGCCGGGACCCATCCTGCCGCGTGCCCCCGGGGGCGTCGGCAGGAGGCCGCCCGTCCCGCGCGGGGCGCCCGGGGACGCGCCGAGTCCCCCGCCCTGCCGAAGGGGACGGGGGACTCGGGCCGCGGCACGGCTCAGGAGGCGTCGGCGCCGCCCTCCTCGCCGTATCTGCGCTCGAACTTGGCGACCTGTCCCTCCGAGTCGACCACCCGCGCCTTGCCGGTGTAGAACGGGTGGCTCTCGGCCGAGATCTCCACGTCGATCACGGGGTAGCTGTTGCCGTCGTCCCAGTCGATCGTCTGCTCGCTGGAGGCCGTCGACCGGGTCAGAAAGGCGTAGCCCGCCGAGCGGTCACGGAAGACCACGGGCCGGTACGAGGGGTGCTTGTCCTGCTGCATGCCTGCTCCTGGGGACGTGCGGGTACGGGCGCGGGACGCTCCCGGCCAGCCTGGCGAACCGGGGCGGCCCGCGCGATCGCACACGTCCGTCCGGGGCATCGCCCCCGGACCGCGTACGGCCCGGCCCCTCTCCCGCCCAGGCGCCCGGGCGCGTACGGGCCGGGCCCCTCTTGCCCGCCTACGCCTCCAGCGCGTCGGCCACGCGCGCCAGGAACCGCGCGTGGGCCCGCGCGCTGCACACCGGCTCGGGGTTCCAGGGCGCCACCCGCACGGAGTCCCGGACCGACGCCCAGGGTCCGTCGGCCGGGAGCGCGTCGAGCGGGGTGGCGTGGGCCCGGATGTCGGCGAGCACGACGGCCGGCCGCAGTGCGGCGGCCTGGGCCCAGCCGGCCGTGGACCAGTTCGCACCGGGGCCCTCGGCGGGTTCCACCAGGCCGACGCCCAGCTCGGCCAGGACCCGCAGCTCGGGCCACATACGGGGACGTGCCAGGTGCACCTGCTCCTGGCCCGCCGGGGACAGCGCGATGACCCTCGCCCGGTCCGGGCCCGACGTGAGCGCGCGCAGCCGGTCCCGGGCCGCGTCCAGCTCCTGGGTGGCCGCCGCGGGCTCCTCGGCGCCGAGCGAACGGGCCAGCCCGGCGAACCGGTCGGCGATCTCCGGCAGGGTGCGCGCCTGGCCCACGTCGATGACGACGACCGGGACGTGCCCCTCCAGGTGCTTGGCCGTCTCGGGGCCGAGGCCGTAGACCTGGCCGCCGCCGTAGCTGACGGCCACCACGAGGTCCGGTTCCCCCCTCAGCAGCGTGTCCGCGTCCAGCGTGGCGCCCGCGCCCGCGTACGCGACGTCGGCCAGGGGCAGCGACCCGGTCTTGGCCGCGTCCGGCACCCGGGGATCGTCGTGCCCGGAGCCGAATATCGCGCGCGGGCGGATGCCGTGGTCCCATAAGGTCGCCCCGGCCTGGACATAGGCGAGGATCCTTGCCGGGCGCCTGTCGGCAGTCGACACCTGTCCTCGGTCGTCGGAGAACTCCCACACGGTTCGTTCCCTCACGTCACACACCTCTCGCCACCGGCTTCCCGCCCCCCGAAGCGGTCTCGTCCTGGACTACCTGCCCAGCGGACCCGCGCGGCACCCGCGTCGCCGTGGGCGGACTACAGGCCGGCCGCCGTCGAGCGCACGAGGTAGCTGACGGGTCCGGGATCGGGGACCTCGATCTCGGTGAAACCGAGCCGGTCGTAGAACGCCCTGGCCGGGGTGTTGGACGTGAGCATGCACAGGTGCACGCCCTTCACCCCCTTGGCGTCCAGGGCCGCGAGGAAGGCGCGCATCAGCTCCCTCCCGTACCCCTTGCGCTGCCAGTCGGGCAGCAGGTCTATGTGCAAGTGGGCCGGGTAGTCCGCGAGTTCGGGCAGGACCATGCGCTCCGGGTTGTGCAGGAGCGCGATCATCTCGTCGGCGGGAGTGCGCGGCGCGCCGTCCGGACGCGGGTACCGGTCCTCGACCAGGGGCAGCCAGCGGTTGCGGAACTCCGTCACGAAGCGCGGGGTGTCGGCCGTCCCCAGGATGTAGCCGACGGCCCGGCCCGTGCCGTCGTCGATGACGAACGCCAGGTCGGGTTCGAGGTGGGCGTACGGTGCGGCGAAGATCGACGGCATCAGATCCAGGTCCGGGTACAGGTGCCGGGAGTCACCGCCGTTGTCGGCCGTTCGCACGCAGATGTCCGCGAGCGCCGCGCGATCGTCGGATCGATAGGCCCGCAGGCCGGGAAGCAGGGTCACCGCCTCATCCTGCCGACTTTGGGAGCGCTCCCACAAGGGCCGGGAAAGATTTCTTCGAACACGGCCGTGTCCGGCACCGGTCCGTGCGGCAGCCGTTCGTATAGAGGGTGGACGGGCCGGTAGGCGACCGGCTCCGCACCCGAGGAGGCACCCCATGAAGCACTATCTGCTCAGCGTCGTCACACCGGCCGACGGCGTTCCGCCCGCTCCCGGGGAACTGGCGGAGATCATGCGGAGGGTGCAGGGCTTTCACCGCGAGCTCGAAGAGGCCGGGGCCTGCGTCTTCGACGGCGGGCTGAGCGCGCCGGCCACGGCCACCGTCGTGCGGGCCGAGGACGGCGACACGGTACTCACCGACGGCCCCTACACCGAGGGCGAGGAGTATCTCGGCGGGCTCAGCATCATCAAGGCGGCCGGCCGGGAGGCGGCCCTGGACTGGGGACGCAAGGCCGCGCTGGCGATCGGACTGCCCATCGAGGTCCGGCCGTTCGAGGGTAACGTGGACGGCTGAGCAGGGGCTCGGCCGCCGGCCCCGGGCAGGACGCCCCCGCCGCCACGGCCGAGGCGCTGCCCGACGGCCGGCCGGGTACCGGCCCCCGGTGACGGCGCCGGCTGGTGCCACGCGCCGGGCCGTCAGTCGTTGACGGCCGTCAGCAGCACCACGGCGTCCTCCAGGGCGAGCAGTCCGTGCCGTTCCTGCGGGATCGGGTACAGCTGTCCGGCGGCGAGTTCCCGGTCCCCCGACGCGGCGGTGAGCCGTACCGATCCGCGCAGGACCTGGAGGGAGGCTGCGGGCGGGGCGTTGTGCTCGTCGAGGGAGCTGCCCGAGGTCAGCGCGATGACGGTCTGCCTCAGCGGCTCCTGGCGGAGCAGGAGGTGGGCGCTGCGGCCGTGCGGAGAGGTGCGGGCCGCGGTCAGGTGTTCGTCGGCCAGGGCGTTCAGCTCGTTCGGTGCGTCCATATGCCCCACTGTGCCGCATACCCCACGGTGCCGCAGCCCTCGCTCCGCCGCGATCCCGCCGACCGGCCCGGCCGTGCCGCGGCGCACGGACGGACGGACCGGCGAACGGGTCCTCGTCCGGTGGTCAGACGCGCAGCCAGACCGCGGTGTCCTGCGGCAGCCTCCCCGCTGGATCGAGGGGCCCGCTGGCCAGCAGCACGGTGGTGTGCGGGGGCAGCTCGGCGGGCCCGGCGGCCAGGTTGACGATGCAGACGAGACCGCCGGTCCGGCTGAAGGCCAGCACCCCGGGCGGCGCGTCCAGCCAGGTCAGTCTCCGTACCCCGGGCTCTCCCGCCGTGCCGAAGCCCGGTTCGGTGCGGCGCAGCCGCAGGGCCTCGCGGTACAGGCTGAGCATGGAGTCCGGGTCGCCGCCCTGGAGGTCGGCGGCGTACGCGGACCAGCCGGCCGGCTGCGGGAGCCAGGGTGCGGTGGCGGCGCCGAATCCGGCGTACGGTTCGCCCGCCGCCCAGGGCAGCGGTACCCGGCAGCCGTCGCGTCCCGGGTCGGTGCCGCCCTTGCGGAAGTGCATGGGGTCCTGGATGCGGTCGAGCGGGATGTCGGCCTCCGGCAGGCCGAGCTCCTCGCCCTGGTAGAGGTAGGCCGCGCCGGGCAGGGCCAGCGAGAGGAGGGCGGCGGCGCGGGCCCGCCGCGTCCCCAGGGCCAGATCCGTGGGGGTGCCGAAGGTCTTCGCGGCGAAGTCGAACCCGGTCTCCGCGCGGCCGTAGCGGGTGACGGTGCGGGTCACGTCGTGGTTGCACAGGACCCAGGTGGCGGGCGCGCCCACCGAGGCGTGTTCGGCGAGGGTGTCGTCGATCGCGGTCCGCAGCAGTGCGGGGTCCCAGGGACAGGCCAGGAAGTTGAAGTTGAAGGCGGTGTGCAGTTCGTCGGGCCGCAGGTAGCGGGCGAACCGTTCGGTGTCCGGGAGCCACACCTCGCCGACGAAGACGCCGTCGTACTCGTCGGCGATGGCACGCCAGGAGCGGTAGATGTCGTGCAGTTCGTCGCGGTCGACGAAGGGGTGCGGGTCGCGGCCCGGCACGAAGTCGGGCAGGGCGGGGTCCTTGGCGAGGAGGGCGGCCGAGTCGATCCGTACGCCGGAGACGCCCCGCTCGAACCAGAAGCGCAGCACCTCCTCGTGCTCCTGGCGGACCGCGGGGTGGGCCCAGTTGAGGTCGGGCTGCTGGGTGGCGAAGAGGTGGAGGTACCACTCGCCGTCGTCCAGCCGGGTCCAGGGGGTGCCGCCGAATTCGGAGACCCAGTCGTTGGGCGGGATCTCGCCGTCGGCGCCGCGGCCGGCGCGGAAGTGGAAGAGGTCGCGTTCGGGGCTCCCGGAGCCGGCTTCGAGGGCGGCCCGGAACCACGCGTGCTGGTCGGACACGTGGTTGGGAACGATGTCGATGATGGTGCGGATGCCCAGCTCGCGGGCCTCGGCGATCAGTTTCTCGGCCTCGGCGAGGGTGCCGAACGCGGGGTCGATGGTGCGGTAGTCGGCCACGTCGTAGCCGCCGTCGGCGAGCGGGGAGAGGTACCAGGGGGTGAACCAGAGCGCGTCCACGCCCAGTTCGACGAGGTAGGGCAGCTTGGCCCGGACCCCCGCGAGGTCGCCGGTGCCGTCACCGTCGCCATCGGCGAAGCTGCGTACGTAGATCTGGTAGATGGCGGCGTCTCGCCACCAGTTCGCGGTGGCCTCGGACGGACGGTTGGCTGCCACGTGGCGTTCCTTTCGGGCAGGTGGGACTCCGCCGCCGGCCCGGCGGGCGGGGCAGGTGGTGGGCCGGCGGCGGAGTGCTGAGGGGAAGCGGCTGTACGGGGCCCCGGCTGGGACAGGCCCTAGCCCTTGAGACCGCCTGCGGTCAGACCGCTCATGATGTTGCGCTGGAAGAGCAGGAAGATGAGCAGCGTCGGGATCGACGCGATGGTGAGCGCGGCGATGAGGACGTTCTCGGGCACGCCGCTGGCCAGCGAGTAGATGCCCACGTTGAGGGTCTGCTTGCTGGGGTCGGGCAGGGTGAGCATCGGCCAGAGGAAGTCCTTCCACACCCCGACGACGGCGAAGATGGAGACGACGCCGAGGATGGGCCGGGAGATCGGCAGGACGATCGAGCGCAGGGTGCGCAGGGGCGACGCGCCGTCGATCGCGGCGGCGTCGAGGAGTTCGCGCGGGATCGAGTCGAAGAACCGCTTCAGCAGGAAGATGTTGAACGCGTTGGTGACCGACGGCAGCCATATCGCCCAGGGCGAGTTGACCAGGTTGCGCTGGAAGAGCGGGACGTCCAGGACCGTGAGGTACTGGGGCACGACCAGCACGGTGGCCGGGATCATCAGGGTGGCCAGCATCATCCCGAGGATGACCTTGCCGAACACCGGCCGCAGCTTGGACAGCGAGTACGCGGCCGCGACGTCGAGGACGAGCTGGAAGAAGAGCGCCCCGAAGGCGTAGTACAGGGTGTTGAACAGCAGCCTGGACAGGTCCATCACGGTCCAGGCCTGGCTGTAGTTCTCGGTGTGCAGGGAGCGGGGGAAGGCGGTGGGCGGGCTCTGGACGACCTCCTGGGTGGTCTTGAGGCCGCCGGTGACCATCCAGTACAGCGGCCCGAGGAAGGCCACCGTGAACAGGACGACCACCACGGTGAAGACGATCCAGTAGAACGCCTTGCCGCGGGGTCTGCCGAGCTGGGCCGGTGAGATCAGGGTCCGCTGGCGCGCGGCCTCGGCCGCGCGGCCGGGCCCGTGCCGCCGGCTCCCGCGCCGGGAGACCAGTGTGTTCGATGCCATGGTCGTGCTCCCGTCCTAGTCTTCGCTGCTGCGGCTCAGCCGTACGTACACCGCGGAGAAGCCCGCGAGGACGACGAGCAGGACGAGGCCCAGTGCCGCCGCGCTGCCGTAGTTGTTGAAGTTGAAGGCGTACTGGTAGATGAGGTAGACGACGGTGGTGGTGGAGCCCTCCGGGCCGGCGCCGTTGGTGAGCAGGAACGGTTCGGTGAAGACCTGCATGGTGGCGATGACCTGCATGAGCAGGAGCAGCGAGAGGATGAGCCGGGTCTGCGGGATGGTGACGTGCCAGACCTTGCGCAGCAGCCCGGCGCCGTCGAGTTCCGCCGCCTCGTACAGCTCCCCCGGGATGCCCTGGAGCGCGGCCAGGTAGATCAGGGTCGCCCCGCCCATGTTCATCCAGGTGGCCGCGATGACGACCGAGAGCATCGCGGTGCCGGTGTCCTGGAGCCACTGCTGGGCGGGCAGGTGGAAGAGCTCCAGGATGCGGTTGAAGAGCCCGTATCCCGGGTCGTAGAAGTACTTGAAGAGCAGGACGGAGGCGACCGGAGGCAGCATCACCGGCAGGTAGACCAGCAGCCGCAGATAGCCCTGCCCGTGCCGGAACTCGTTGAGCACGACGGCGACGACGAACGGGACGGCGAAGCCGAGCAGCAGCGCCAGCACGGTGAACAGCGCCGTGTTGCGCCACGCCTGCCAGAACGCCGGGTCGTTGAAGACGTAGGTCAGGTTGGACCAGCCGGCCCAGGTGGTCCTGCCGTCCTCGGTCTTCTGGAAGGCCAGGACGAACTCCCTGACCATCGGATACCAGGAGAAGAGCGAGAAGCAGAGCACCGCTCCGATCAGGAAGCCGTGTGCGGAGATGTTGCGGCGCACGGCGCGCAGGAACTCCTCGCGGGCGGAGTCCCGGCGGGCGGGGCCCGGGTGGCCCGGGCCGGGCCCGGTCGTCTTGGGGGAGGACAGGGTAGGGGCCGACATGGTGTGTCTCCTCGGTGCCGGTGTACTTCGAGCGCAGGCGGACGGGTCCGGGACGGGGGACCGGGTCCGCGTGACCCGGTCCCGCGCGTCCGTTACGGGTTCGCCAGGACCTGGTTGACCTGCTGCTCGGCGGTGGAGAGCAGCTTGTCGATGTCCGCGTCCTCGTTGGTCAGCACTCCGGACATGGCGTTGTCGAGGATCTTGTAGATCTCCTGCGCCTTCGGCGGCTCGGCCTTCCCCTGGACGGGGTTGTCCATGAAGGCCTTGAAGTTCTGGACGGGCATCGACGCGTTGGCCGTCCGCGAGGCGTCGTCCTTGGCCTTGCTGTCGCCCAGGAAGAAGTTGGGCTGCGGAAGCCCGACGGGGAGCTTGTCGGCCTTGGTGCGGGCCCAGTCGAACTGCCCCTTGCCGGGGGTGAGGTTCTTGAAGTTCAGCCAGGCGACGGCCGCCTTGATCTGGTCGGGCGAACTGCCCTTCTTGATCATGTAGTTGTTTCCGCCGAACAGGGTCCCCTTCGCCCCGGGGATCGGGCCCAGGCCGAAGGTCTCGTACCGGGCGCCGAGCTGCTGCACCATGTACGCGATGTCGTCGGGGGCGGCGAGGAACATGCCCAGCTTGTCGCTGGATATCTGCTTCTGCAGGTCGCCCCACTTCAGCAGCTGGGTCTTGCCCATGCTGTCGTCCTCCCAGCGCATGTCGTGCAGCTGCTGGAGGACCTGCTTGCCGGTGGCGTCGTTGAAGGCGGCCTTCTTGCCCGAGGCGTCGACGACGTCCCCTCCGAGGCCGTACTGGGTGGCGGCGAAGTGCCAGCCTCCGTTGTTGCCGGCGCTGTACTCGCCGAAGCCGGCGATCCCCTTGCCCAGGCCCGCGATCTTCTTGGCGGCGGTGCGCACCTCCTCCCAGGTGGCGGGCGGGGTGTCCGGGTCGAGGCCGGCCTGGGTGAAGAGCTTCCGGTTGATCATCAGGCCCATGGTGTAGTTGCTGGTCGGCAGTGCGTAGAGCTTGCCGTCCTTGCGGGCCACGTCGATGACCTGGGGCTGGATGTCCTTGAGGGCCGGCACGGTCTTCTCGGTGACGTAGGCGGAGATGTCCTCGGCCCCGTCGTTGTCCAGAACCTGCTGGAGGTCGGTGAAGTACGCGTAGAAGACGTCGGGTTGCGACTTCCCCTTCAGCATGGCCGTGAAGCGCGGCGGCTCGTTGCACTGCCCCGGGGTGGACTTTCCGTTGATCTTGACGTTCGGGTACGTCTTGTTGAACGTCTTGATGTCCTCGTTCCACTCGCGCAGCTCCGCGGCCTTGGCCGCCGGCGGCATGCAGTCGATCGAGATCGTCACCTTGGTCTTCGGGTCGAGCGGGGCGGAAGGGTCGGACGATCCCTTGGACGCGCTGTTCGAGTCCCCGTCCTTGCTGCTGCTCGTGCCGCAGGAGGCGAGCGAGGTCAGGGCAAGTGCGGTGACGAGGGCAGCCGCGGAGGCACGGCTGATACGGCGTGTGCGGCGCAACCCGGCACTTCTCATCGATGATCCCCTTCGGGCATGAGCGTGGATGGCCCTCGGCCGGCTCTCTGCCGGGGCGAGGCACACTCAACCAGCGGCAACATGTGAACGCAATATCTCGCGCAGTTTTCGTAAAAGTTTGACAGTGCTTCGCACGCGGCGTGCGGTGCCTGCGTGGACGCAGCACGGAGCGCCGCCCGGCGGACCGGACGGCGCTCGTGAATGCGGTACCGGCTACGGGTTGATGTTGATCTTCATGGTGGACGTCGTGTTCTTCACGTCCTGGGCGTTGCCGCTGAGCTTCAGCCCGTTGAAGGTGACCTCACCGACGGCCGGCCCCTGGCCGGACTCGGGCATCTCGTTGGCCCACACCCCGAAGCCGGACTTGGCCTCGAAGGCGTCCGCGCTCTTGCGGGCGCCGGAGATCGAGATGTCGGTCAGGATGGTGTCCTTGATGGGGAACTGGGGCTGTCCTCCTACGTAGTTGGTCTGGAACATGATGCCGCTGTACGTCGGGTCGACGATGTCCACGTGGTTGATCCGGATGCCCTGGAAGACCTTGGACGCGGAGAACAGCCAGATGCCGGGAAAGGTCTGCGTCCCCCAGAAGTGGCCGCCGGAGCGAATCACCGACACGTTCTCGACCGTCGTCGGATCGGCCCCGAAACCGTTCATCGGGTAGCCGAAGTCCAGCGAGCTGACGGTGATCCCGGAGTAGACGAGGGTGTCAGCGATGTGGATGTTGCGGAAGGTGTTGTTGTAGCCGCCGTAGACGGCGACTCCGGCCGCGCGCCAGGTCAGGAGGGACGTGAGGTTCTCGTAGACGTTGTTCTTCATGTCCGCGCCGCCGGAGTCGATCGCGGAGAACAGCGCGAAGCTGTCGTCACCGGTGGCCCGGGACTCGTTGTTGACGACGTGGTTGTCCGTCGAGCCGTTGGTCATGTTGATGCCGTCGGCGAACGTGTCGCGGATGCGGGAGTTCCTGATGGTGATGCCGTCGGTGTTGGCGCCCCAGTAGAGGCACACCTGGTGCTCGTTCCAGACGTTGTCGATGACGATGTCCGAGACGTTGGAGAAGTCGAAGACCTTGCCCGGTCCGTCGATGCGCGAGGTGTAGTTCCCGAAGTACGCGAAGTTGGCGAACGTCGATCCCTTGGCGCTGGCCTCCGCCCGGAAGCCGTTGTCGGTGTTCTCCTGGCCGGAGGGCGCGTGGAACCTGGTGTACCAGGGGCCCGCGCCGATGACCCGGACGGCCTTTCCGTAGACCTGGAACTTGCCGGCGGTCTGGTAGTCCCCGGCCGGCAGGTAGACGCCGACCAGCTTCCCCGTGGTGTCCATCCGCACCTTGTCCAGGGCGTTCTGGACGTCCTGGTGGGTGAATCCGGCGGGGACGGTGTACGCGGCCGGGTCGGGGTTGGCGATCTGCGTCGCCTGCTCCAGGCTGACGAAGTCGATCGCGTAGGTGCTGGTGTTGGCGGCGTCCTTCTGCAGCCGGATCTTGCTGCCGGCGGGGACGGTCCGGCCCAGCATCATGTTCGCCTCGTCGTAGATGTGGCGCGGGGAGCCCGCGCCCGGCGAGTTCCCGGGGCCGGTCTCGGCGCCGTACAGCCAGGCGTACTTCGACGTGAGGTCGATCGCCTTGAGGAAGACGCCGTCCACGTAGACGTTCAGCTTGGAGTCGATGCCTCCGCCGCCCGCGGAGTCGGGGATGGAGTACCGGGTCACCAGCGTGTTGGTGCTGGCCCTGGTGGTGAACTCCACGAAGTTCCCGGTGCTGTTGAGGGTGACGGCCTTGCGGCCCGACGCCTCGCCGGCCACGTCGCCCACGGTCCTGTTCGGGCCGACGACCTGCGCGCCGCCGCCGGTGACGCCGTCCTCCGCCTCATACATGTCGTACGGCATGTCGGCGCCTCGTCCGACGAAGAGCGAGCTGGTGGCGGTGTTGTTCCCCCGCTTCACCGGGAGCTCGTTGGCGTCGTCCGCGATGACCGTTCTCACGGTGTACGAGCCGTTGGCCGCCGTCCAGCCGCCCAGGTTCACCGGGGCGCTCGTCCCACCCGCGGCGATGGCCCCGTCGTAGGCGCCGGTGAGGGTCTTCACCGTGGCGCCCTTGGAGTCGAGCAGGGTCAGCGTGACGGCGTGGCCGCCCGCCGCCGAGGCGACGGTGCCCTGGTTCTTGAGGGCGACCGAGAAGGTGACGTTCTGGCCGGCGGACGGGGCCGACGGCGACGTGCTGACCCCGGTGGAGACCAGGTCGGAGCTGGCGACCGGCTTCACGACGAGGCCGGTCGCACCGGTCCAGGTGTTGTCGGTCTCGTTCTGCTCGATGACCTCGTCGGCCGCATCCGCGACCGCGCTCAGTGCGTACGTGCCGGCGTCCCGCGCGCCGATGCCGGCGCTGACCTGGGCGGAGGCCCCGGCGGCGAGGGCGCCGACGGACGCGGTGGCCACCTTGGAACCGCCGAGGCGGAATTCGACCTTGCTCGCCGGCGCGGCGAGCGAACCGGTGTTGCGGACCGTTGCCGTCAGGGTGACCGGGTCCGACTCCACGGGCGCGGCCGGGGCCGCGGTCACCGAGCCGATCTGGAGGTTCGGATTGGCGGCGGGGGCGCCCAGGACCTGGAACTCCGCGACCTGACCGGCGGGCGCGCCGCTGTTGGACGTGAACTTCAGCTGGACGTCCGCGACCCGGGCGCCGACCGGGATGGTCACCGTGTTGCCACTGCCCGGACTGAACGCGTAGTCCCTGGCAGCCACCAGGCTGCTGAAGGCCGAGGCGCTCTGCTCACGGCCGAGGACCTGGATGTTCTGCGTCCTGGCTCCCCAGCTGCTGTCCGGGTTGAGCTTGACGATGACGCTCGACGTGTCGGCGTTGGCGCCCAGCTTCACCGTGAGGGTGTTGGGGTAACTGCCCCCGGCGCCCTCCCAGTAGGTGGTGAGGCTGTTGTCGTTGGCGTTCTCCGCGACGAACGTGTGGACCACGGACGAGGCCGTGACGGGCTTGCCGACGGCTAGATTGGACGCGGTGCCGGTGCTGCCGTTGCGGGTGACGGTGTTGCTGTCGCCCGATACGTTGCCCGCCGCGTCCCTGGCCCTGACGGTGTAGGACACGGTGGTGCCGGCAGGCTGGGTGTCGGTGTAGGTGGTGACATCGCCCGCCACGCTCTTGCGCAGCACGTTGTTGGCGTAGACGTCGTAACCGGTGACGCCCTTGTCGTCGGTGGACGCCTGCCAGACCAGCTTGACCTGCCCGGTGGCCGGCTCGGTGAAGCTCAGGTTCGCGGGCACGGTCGGGGCCTGGGTGTCGCCTGTGCTTCCCGTGCGGGTCACGGTGTTGCTGTTCGCCGACGCGTTGCCCGCGGCGTCCCTGGCCCGTACGTAGTACGAGACGGTGGTGCCGGCCGGACGGGTGTCGGTGAAGGTGGTGACGTCCCCTGCGACGCTCGTGAGCAGCGTGTTGTCGGCGTAGACGTCGTAGCCGGTGACGCCGGTGTCGTCCGTCGACGCCTTCCAGGCCAGCCTGATCTGTCCGGTGGCGGGTTCGGTGTACGCCAGTTGCGCCGGCGCGGTCGGCGCCTGGGTGTCACCGGAGGCGGGGCCGTAGATCTCCAGCTCGGAGACCTGGGCGCCCGGCTGGACGGAGTTGGCGCTGACCAGGACCCGGACATACCGGGTGGTCGTGGCGTCGAAGGAGATCGTCGCCGACTCCCCTGCCGTCGGACTGAAGGTGTAGGGCGCGGACTGCGTCAGGTCACTGAAGGCCGTGCCGTCGGCGCTGCCCTGGATCTTCAGCGTCTGGCTGCGGGTCTCCCAGCCGTCCGGCAGGCGCAGCACCACACGGTCGACCCGGACGGAGGAGCCCAGGTCTGCCTGGATCCACTGCGGCAGGTCGTTGTTGCGGCTCTCCCAGTAACTCGCCGCGTTGCCGTCGTTGGCGTGGGCGGCGATGTACGTCTGGGTGTAGCTGCTGGCGGTGAGCGTGCGGCCGGCCGCCAGGTTCACCGTCGACTCGGCGGCGGCCCGCACCTCCAGCTCGGCGAGCTGGCCGTTGTCCGACGCGGAGTTCGCGGTGATGGTCGCCCTGACGAACCGCGCGCGGGTGGCCGGGAGGTCGATGGTCACCTTGTTGGAGCTGCCCGGCGCGAAGGTGTAGGCGGCCGGGGTCTTGAGCGTGGTGAAGCTCGTGCCGTCGGCGCTGCCCTGGAGCGAGAGGGTCTGACGGCGGCTCTTCCAGCCCTCGGGAAGCCTGAGGGTGACCTGGTCGATGCGGGTGACCTTGCCCAGATCGCTCTGCACCCACTGGGGCAGGGAGCTTCCCGACCCCTGCCAGTACGTCGACGGGTCTCCGTCGGCGATGTTCGCGGCGGCTGTCGTGCGGCCGGCGCTGCTCGCCGCCGCGCGGTGACCGGCGGCGATGTTCGGGCCGCTGTGGGCCGACGCGTTGAGCGCCGGCCAGCCGACCATCAGCAGGCTGGTGGTGAGGGCGGCGGAGAGGACCCGCCATCGGCGGTGTTGCGTTCTCATATGTCCCCGATCTTCGGCCTCGGCGCAGGGGGCGCGGCCAAGGCGCGGCTCTGTCTGCGTACCCGCTGGGTCATAACTTTCTGCACCATCGGGATGGGGTTTTGCGTTTTGCGGTCAGAGAGTTGCAGAGAATTGAGACCGAGTCCACCGTTGCGACAGAATACGGAATCCGGGCGGCCGCTCCTGGGGCACCGCAACTCAGGTAACAATCACGGCATTTGACCGGGGATAGGCCAAGCGTCCGCGCTACGCGATCACGCAAGGAATTTGCGTATTTATGAAAGGAACTGAAAGGTGCCAGCTCGGAGGGGAGGCCGAGAGGGAAGGCCGGGGCACGACGACGGGGGCATGACGACGGGCGGGGTACGGCAACGGGCGGCGCACGGCAACGGGCGGGGTCCGCTGGTGCGGACCCCGCCCGTTCTGCCTCTTCCACGGGCCGCCGGTTCAGCCCGACGGGCTCCAGCGGTATCTGACGTCCGGTTCGCTCTCCTCGTTGCGGCCCCCGTCGTCGAAGCCGACGGCGGTGAATCCATGCCGCTCGTAGAAGGCCCGCGCGTCGGTGTTGCGCTGGAAGGCGTAGAGGGCGAGCCCTTCCGGGCTGCGCTCCCTGGCCTTCGCGAGGAGAAGCGTTCCGATGCCCCGACGCCGCATGTCGGGGCGCAGATACAGGTGCTCGAGTTCGTCCCCGTCGACCGAGAGGAAGCCGACCGGCTCCCCCGCGCCCCCGCCTCCCTGGATTTCGGCCACCCAGACCTCCGTGCCGGGCAGGACGACGTGGGTCATCCAGCCGAGGGTGGCCTCGTCGCTGTGCACCCTCGCCAGATAGGGCATGGAGGCGGCGCGGGAATCGAGGAACAGGCGGGTGAGGCAGGGGGCGTCCTCGACGCGCGCCTCCCGCAGGTGTATCGCGCCTGAGGGCGGGCGGCCGTCCGATGACATCCAGGTCTCCTGTCCGTGGGGGCCGGGTGAGGAAAGCCCCGCCGCCTCTCGGAGGCGCCGTGAACCAGCCACCCGGAGATCGAACATACGTCGGGCCCGGTCAGGATCTCCATAGAATAAGGCCGACCGCTCCGCCGTGACGCGCCCGCACGGTGTCCGCCCGGCGAAGGAACGACGTACCGGTGTACCAGCCCCACGAGTTCACGTTCCCCGGGAAGGGCCACCGCGTCCCGGCCCCCCTCCTGGCACCGGGCGCCCCCGCGTTGTGGCTGGTGGACGCGGAGCGGGACGGAGAGCACGCGCGGCGGCTCGCGCCGGGAATTCTCGATGCCGGCGAACGGGACCGGGCCGCGCGTCTGGTCGTCCCGGCCGACCGCGCGTGCTACGTCGCCGCGCACGTGGCCCTGCGGCTGCTGCTCGGCGCGTGGCTGGGGATCGCTCCGGACGCCGTGCGCCTCACGCGGGAGCCGTGCCCGTCCTGCGGCGGCCCGCACGGCCGTCCCGGCACCGACGGCGGTGTGCACTTCTCCCTGTCGCACACCCGCCACCTGGCCCTGCTGGCGTTCGCGGACACGCCCGTGGGGGTGGACGTGGAGCCCCTGCCGACGCAGGAGATCGTCTCCGAGATCGCCGGTCAGCTGCATCCGGCCGAGTCCCGCGAGCTGGCCGCGCTTCCCGGGGAGCAGCGGCCGGCCGCCTTCGGGCGGGTCTGGACCCGCAAGGAGGCCCACCTCAAGGGTGAGGGCATCGGCCTGGCCGACGGCCTCGCGGCCGAACACCTGGGTACCGGCCCCCGGCCCCGTCCGGGCCCGCCCGGCTGGACGGTCACCGATGTCGGGGTCCCCGCCGGATATGCGGCGGCGGTGGCGGTCCGCGCGGCGGGGCAGCCGCCCGCCCGCCACGGCGACCGGTGAAAATGACGGAGCGGGCAGACCGCACCGACCGACCGATACGGAGGAGTGGCAGATGCCGCAGACACGAGCCGGGCAGCAGGCACGCCCGGAGGACCTGACCGATGTGGCGCGGCTGGTGACGGCGTATTACACGCTGCACCCCGATCCCGCCGAACCGGGCCAGCGGGTCGCCTTCGGCACGTCGGGGCACCGCGGGTCGTCGACGGCCACCGCGTTCAACGAGGACCACATCGCGGCGACGAGCCAGGCGATCAGCGAGTACCGGGCGCGACAGGGCACGGACGGGCCGCTCTTCCTCGGGGCCGACACCCACGCCCTGTCGGAGCCCGCGCGGGTGACCGCCATCGAGGTGTTCGCCGCCAACGACGTGACCGTGCTCATCGACTCCGCCGACGGCTACACACCGACGCCCGCGGTCTCGCACGCCATCCTCACGTACAACCGGGGCCGCGGCTCGCACCTCGCCGACGGTGTGGTGGTCACCCCCTCGCACAATCCGCCGGGCGACGGCGGGTTCAAGTACAACCCGCCGAACGGCGGTCCTGCCGGGTCGGAGGCGACCGGCTGGATCCAGGAGCGGGCCAACGAGATCATCACCGGCGGCCTCAAGGACGTCCGCCGCATGCCGTACGTCCGGGCGCTCGCGGCGCAGTCCACCGGCACGTACGACTTCCTGGGCACCTACGTGGCGGACCTGCCGTCCGTCCTCGACCTGGACGCGGTGCGCGCGGCCGGAGTGCGGATCGGGGCCGACCCGCTGGGCGGCGCCTCGGTCGCGTACTGGGGCCGCATCGCCGAGCAGCACCGGCTCGACCTGACCGTGGTCAATCCGCTCACCGACCCCACCTGGCGGTTCATGACGCTGGACTGGGACGGCAAGATCCGGATGGACTGCTCCTCACCGTACGCGATGGCCTCCCTGATCGGACAGCGCGACCGCTACCAGATCGCCACCGGCAACGACGCCGACGCCGACCGGCACGGGATCGTCACCCCGGACGGCGGGCTGATGAATCCGAACCACTACCTCGCCGTGGCCATCAACTATCTGTACGCGCACCGGGACCGCTGGCCGGCGGGTGCGGGCATCGGCAAGACCCTGGTCTCGTCCGGCATGATCGACCGGGTCGCCGCCGATCTCGGCCGGCGGCTGGTGGAGGTGCCTGTCGGCTTCAAGTGGTTCGTGGACGGCCTGGCCGACGGCTCCCTCGGCTTCGGCGGCGAGGAATCGGCCGGGGCCTCGTTCCTGCGCCGGGACGGATCCGTCTGGACCACGGACAAGGACGGCATCCTGCTGGCCCTGCTCGCCTCGGAGATCCTCGCGGTGACGGGCGATTCGCCCTCCCAGCACTACTCCGCGCTGACCTCCCGCTTCGGTGAGCCCGCCTACGCCCGGATCGACGCGCCCGCGGACCGCGAGCAGAAGGCCGTACTGGCACGCCTCTCCCCCGAGCAGGTCAGCGCCGACACCCTGGCGGGCGAACCGGTCACGGCCGTCCTCACCTCGGCCCCGGGGAACGGGGCCGCGATCGGCGGCATCAAGGTGACGACGGAGAACGCCTGGTTCGCGGCGCGGCCCTCGGGCACCGAGGACGTCTACAAGATCTACGCGGAGTCCTTCCGGGGCGCCGAGCATCTCGCCCTCGTCCAGGAGGAGGCCAAGGCCGTCGTCTCCGCGGCCCTGGACGCCTGAGGCGGACGCCGTTCGCCCCCGGCCGGCCCGGTGCGGGGGCCGGCGGCCCCCCGCCTCCCCCGCACCCGTGCAGGGCCGTGCCCGTAGCGGCTGGCCGGGCACATAACCGTACCGGTCGATAGAATTCGGGCATGGGAGAGCGGCCGGTCGCGCCGACTGCGCCCGAGGTCGTACTCGAAACCGACGCAGGACCCACGGTGATGAGTCCGGGCCGGGAGTACCACGTCGGACGCGACCCTCTGAGCGACATCGTCATCGACGACGTCCGGGTCTCGTGGCACCACGCCGTGCTCAGAGCGTCGGACGGCCACTGGTCGATCGAGGACGAGGGCAGCACGAACGGCACCTACAGCGATGGCCGGCGGATCGGCACCTGCGGCATCGGGCCCGGCGCCCTCATCCGCTTCGGCCACCCGGAGGACGGACCGCGGGCCGTCCTCCGGGTCCGGGCCGCGCCGGCCCCGGCGCCGGCGCCGGACCGTCCGTCGGCCGTCTCCATGCCCGCCTCGACCGGCATGTTCCGGCAGCCGACCACCGTACGGCCGCTGCCGTCGCGCACCGTACGGATCGGCCGCGGCGCCGGGAACGACCTGGTCGTCGACGATCTGAGCGTGTCCCGCCGCCATGCCGAACTGCTGGCCCATACGGACGGCACGTACGAGATCGTCGACCTCGGCTCGCACAACGGAACCTTCCTCAACGGCCAGCCGGCCGACCGCGCACCGGTCTCCCCCGGAGACATCGTCGGCATCGGGCACTCCGCCTTCTGCCTGGTCGGGGACACCCTGCAGGAGTTCGTCGACACCGGCGAGGTGTCCCTCGACGTGCAGGACCTGGCGGTCACCGTCGACAAGGGACGCAAGACGCTGCTCGACCATGTCGCGTTCCCGGTCGGCGAGAAGTGCCTGCTGGGCGTGGTGGGACCCAGCGGCGCGGGCAAGTCCACGCTCCTGAACGCCCTGACCGGACTGCGCCCGGCCGACGAGGGCACCGTCCTGTACGACGGCCGCGATCTCTACCACGACTACGCCGAACTGCGGCAGCGCATCGGCCTCGTGCCGCAGGACGACATCCTGCACGCCCAGCTGACCGTACGCAGAGCGCTCGGTTACGCCGCGGAGCTCCGTTTCCCGCAGGACACCGCCAAGTCGGAGCGCCGTGAGCGGGTCGCCGAGGTGGTGCGCGAACTCGGGCTCGAGCAGCGTGCGGACCAGCCGATCCACAGCCTCTCCGGCGGTCAGCGCAAGCGGGTGAGCGTGGCGCTGGAACTGCTGACGAAGCCGTCACTGCTCTTTCTCGACGAGCCGACGTCGGGCCTCGACCCCGGCATGGACCGTTCGGTCATGCACATGTTGCGCGGCCTCGCCGACGACGGGCGGACGGTCATCGTCGTCACGCACAGCGTGCTGAGCCTGGACGTGTGCGACCGGCTGCTGGTGCTCGCGCCCGGCGGGAAGATCGCCTACTACGGTCCGCCCGAGGACGCGCTGGCCTTCTTCGGCTTCACCGAATGGCCTGAGGCGTTCGAGGCGTTCGAGAACGAGCGCGACCGGCCCTGGTCCGAGGAGTTCGCGGCCTCCCCCTTCCACCGGCGCTACATCGCCAACGCGAGTTCACAGCCCCGGCTGCCGCACGCCGCCGCCGCGACGGTCGCCCCGCCGCCGAAGACCCGCAGCTGGGGCGCCCAACTGCGGACCCTCGTGCGGCGGTACGCGGCCGCGCTCAGCGCCGACCGGACGTTCCTCGCCATCATGATCGCGCTGCCGTTCGTGATGGGCGCCATGACCCGGGCCCTCGCCGGGAGCAGGCTGACGCAGGAGACGGCGATGAACGCGCTGCTCATCCTCTGTGTCGGCGGGGTGCTGACGGGCGCCGCCAACGCCGTACGGGAACTGGTCAAAGAACGGGTGATCTACCAGCGGGAAAGAGCCGTCGGCCTGTCCAGATCCGCGTATCTGATGTCCAAGGTGGTGGTGCTGGGCACCATCACGGTGCTCCAGGCCGTCGTGCTGACCCTGGTCGGTCTCGTGGGCGTCGATCTCAACGCCCCCGGCGGCGAGGGCGTTCTCCTGCCGCCCCTGGCCGAAATCACCCTGACGGTGGCCCTGTTGTCGTTCACCGCCATGATGCTGGGCCTTCTGGTGTCCGCACTGGTGCGCAAGGAGGAGGTCACCATGCCCCTCCTGGTGCTGCTCGCGATCGTCCAGGTCGTCTTCTGCGGCGCGCTGCTGAAGCTGCACGGCGTGCCCGGCATCGAGCAGTTGTCCTGGCTGATCCCCTCCCGCTGGGCGCTGGGCGCCATGGCCGGGACGATCGGCCTGGCCCGGATCGTGCCCGGGAAACTGACCTCGGACCCGTTGTTCGAGCACTCCGCCGGGATCTGGTTCCTCGACATGGCGATGCTGGTCGTGCTCTCCGTCGTCTTCGGATTCGCGGTGTCCAGACTCCTGCGGCGGCACGAACCCGCCATCATGCGGAAGTAGGAGCGGCCCATGGAGAGCGAGGACTTCCGCCCCACCCATGTCGTCCCCCGGGACGGGCTGCCCGCCTGGGAGGCACCGGACGTGTCCCGGCCGACCGAGCCCCTCGATCCTCTGCTTCCCGTCCAGCTGCTCGACCGGCGCGGCGACTGGGGCCGGATCCTGTGCGCCAACGGCTGGTCGGCATGGGTCGACGGCCGGCTGCTCGTGTCCGTACCGCACGACCCGCCGCAGGCCGGACAGCCGATGGCCCGGACGGCGGACCCCGGTCCGCTGATGGCCCGGGTCCAGGAGTCGCTGGACCTCTTCCGCCGGGCGTCCGAGGAGCTCGTCGCCGGCCGCATCGACGGGGAGACCTTCCGCCGCCGCACCCAGGGGCTGCGCGCGGGTGTGGTCGTCGACGGCGAAGCCGTGTGGCTGTTCGACGCGGAGCACGAGCGCTGGGTGTACACGGACGGCACCCGGCTGACGGTCTACGCGGCGCAGTCCGGCCCCGGCCTGCCGAAGAGCGCCCCGGTGAGCGGCGGCCCGGAGGCGACCCGGCTCGTCGACCCCGGCACGCACCCGCGGACCTGGCCGGGTGAGACCTGATGGCGCCGGCCACCGCGTCCCCGGACGATTCCGGCCTGCCCGCCGGACGGCCCGCCGACCTGACCGGCAGGCGGATCGCGGGATATCTGGTGGAGCGGGAGATCGGGCGAGGCGGGATGGCGGTCGTCTACCGGGCCAAGGACCTGCGGCTGGACCGTACGGTCGCCCTCAAGCTGCTCGCCCCGGAACTCGCCCGCAACGACACCTTCCGCAAACGCTTCACGCATGAGTCCCGGGTGGCTGCCGCGATCGACCACCCGCACATCGTGCCGGTCTTCGAGGCCGGGGAGACCGAGGGCATCCTCTACATCGCCATGCGCTACGTGGCCGGTCAGGATCTGCGGGCCCTCATCGACCGGCAGGGGCCGCTCCCCGTGGCAACCGCGCTCCGGATCGCGGCCCAGGTGGCCTCGGCCCTCGATGCCGCCCACGACCACGATCTGGTGCACCGGGACGTCAAACCCGGCAACATCCTGGTCGCGGAGGGCACGGACAGCGACCATCCGGAGCACGTCTACCTGACGGACTTCGGGCTGACGAAGAAGTCCCTGTCGCTGACGGGGTTCACGTCCGTGGGCCAGTTCGTCGGAACGCTCGACTACGTGGCGCCCGAGCAGATCTCCGGCCGGCCGGTGGACGGGCGCTGCGACGTCTACAGCCTCGCGTGCGTCGTGCACGAGACGATGGCCGGCGCCCCGCCCTTCCAGCGCGACGACGACATGGCGCTGTTGTGGGCGCACCAGTTCGATCCACCGCCGGCGCTGACGGGACTGCGCTCCGGCCTTCCGGCGGACGTCGACGCGGTGCTGGCGAAGGCCCTGGCCAAGAGTCCGGACGACCGCTACGACTCCTGTCTCCAGTTCGTGACCGCGCTGCGGGCCGCCGCGCGGGGCGAGGTGCGGGGCGGCCATCCGCCGACGCAGGTGGACCGCCGGGTCGGCGCATGGCGGTCGGGGCCCGGACCACCGCCGGGGCCGCCGCGGTGGGCGCTACCGGTGTTCCGGGGATAGCGCCTCTCGTTCGGATCAAGCCGGGCTCTCGGGGCGCACTTCGCCGCGCCGGTGCACACGTGTGCCGAGCAGCCCGCCCAGCAGACCGGTCACGAGCCCCCACAGCACGGCGAGTCCGAGCGCGCCCCACAGCCGCGGTCGCAGCAGGACCTCTCCGCCCAGCCCGCCGCCGAGGTCACCGAGACCGAGCAGGGACAGACCGTAGTGGGCGGAGATCCGTGCGAGCAGGCATACGGCGAGCACGGTGAGGACGAGTGCCACCGCCATGTGGAGGGCGTGCTGCCGGGGACGCATCCGGGCCGGGGAGCGTACGGCCGCCAGGAACGCGGCCGCCAGGGTGAACAGAGCGGCGACGGCGACGCACCACCAGACGCGGCCGTCCTGGTCGGCGAGCGTGCCGACGTTCACCGTGGAGAGGTCCGGGGTCCGCAGGACGGAGTCCAGTACCTGCGGCATCGGGAGTCCGAACGGCCCGTCCGCCTTCCCTTCCCAGGACGCCCCGAGCCCCAGGGTGAACGCCGGCCAGACCACGTTGGGCAGTCCGAGCAGGATCACCGCGGCCGTCTCGGCGGGGTGTCCTCGCGTCACCATGACGACGAGGGCGACGAGCAGGCCCACCCCCGCATAGGCGAGCAACAGGGCCACCATCGCGTACGCGGCCGGGCGCACCGATTCCTGGAAGCGCACCAGCCGGACGGGCAGGGGCGCGCCGCGCGAGACGAGCAGGGCCAGGACGAGGACGCCGGCCAGCCAGAGCAGCCCGAGGACGAGGGTGAGCGGGATCTCGGCACGGAATCCGGCCCGGGGCGAGGCGTCGAACACGTCGCCGATGCCACCCGTCGGGCCGGCCCCGGGGATGTCGAAGGTGTGCCGGGCCAGGAGGGACAGCCCGATGAGCACCAGGACCCAGAGTGCCGCGACGCGGCCGGCCCAGCCGGCCAGTTCGCGGGTGGTGGCGACGGCTCGGTGGCGCAGGGGGCGCAGGAATCCGGCGGCGAGGACCAGCGCGCCGAGGAGGGTGACCGAGAGCGGCAGGGCCGAGATGTCCGCGTGGGTCCTGGCGAGTTCGCCCGCGTTCCCCGAGAGCGCGACCGACCCGCCGGCCGCCATGACGACGACGGCCGCGGTGACGCGGGGGAACGAACCGCCGGGCAGTTCCGCCGCGCCGGCCGCCCAGAGGCCGAGCGCGGCGGTGAGACTCATGACCAGGAGTCCGGCGAGCACGGTCAGGAGGGCGTCGGCCCAGCCGTGCGCACCGCGGATTCCCGTTCCGGGCCGGCCGTCCGATCCCTGTGTGCTCACGGGCCCACGCTAAGGGCTGCCCCACCGTTCCCGGTGGATCAGCGCGCGGCGTCAGGCGCGGTGCGTCGCGAGGCGGAGAGCCACTCGCACGCTGGATGTATCGGTTGGCGACGGCGCGGCGGGGTGCCGCGGCTGTCGTCGTGCGCCTGCCGGGAATGACGGGACGGCCCTCAGGCAGCCACGATCCCGGCCGCCCCCGGGTGGGCGACCGCGTCGGCTTGCGGGGCGCGCGGCCGGGCACACAATGGCTGATACCCGAACAATTCCGCAACGACCCAGGCGTGGGGATGAGAAGCCGTGAGTGACCAGCCGCCGTCGTCCGGCCGCCCCACGGGGCCGCCCTCAGGACCGCTTTCGGGTCCCTCGCGGGAGGGGCCCGTTCCGCCGCCTCCGGAGCGTCCGTCCGGTCCCCCGCCCGGCCCGCCCTCCGGCGGCGGCCACGGCGGACCTGGCGGCCCGGACGGTCCGGGCGGTGCGGGCGGTAGGGGCGGTGCGGGCGAGGCCCCGCAAGGTCCGGGGAGGGGCCCCCGCACCCCTTGGTGGCGGTCGGTCCCCAAGGTGGCGGCGATCGCCGTCGCCCTCGTGGCGGCGGTGGTGCTGACCATCGTCCTCACCCGGCCCGACGGGTCCGACAAGGCGAGCGGGGAGGTGTTCCTGGAGGCGGCGGGCTCGACGGGCCCCGCCCCGTTCACCGGGTCCACCGCACGCGGCCGCGCCGGGGACGCGACGCCGACCGCGGTACCGAGTCCCGTGGCGAGCCCTTCCCGTGCCGGGCCCCACGTCACCCAGGGCGTGGACGGTGCGGCTCCCGGTCTGTACGGCGGCACGCGCAAGAAAGCCGCCTGCGACGTGGAGAAGCAGGTCAACGCCCTCACCGGCCGGCCTGCCAAGAACAAGGCGTTCGCCTCGGTCGCGGGTGTGGCCCCCTCCGGTGTCCCGGCGTATCTGCGCGCGCTGACGCCTGTCCAGTTGCGGCTCGACACCCGGGTGACCAACCACGGTTACGAGAACGGGGCCGCCACGAGCTACCAGGCGGTCCTTCAGGCCGGGACGGCGGTGCTGATCGACGACCGGGGAGTGCCCCGGGTGCGGTGCGCCTGCGGCAACCCGCTGTCGCCGCCGGTCGCTCTGAAGGGAACACCCCGGCAGAAGGGCGAGCCCTGGCCGGGGTACCGGGCGGGAAACGTCGTGGTGGTGGAGCCCGCCGCACGGCCGGTGGACGTGTTCGTCATGTTCGACCCCCGGACCGAGGGCTGGTTCAAGCGGGACGCGGGTGACACGGGTGGGGACGACAAGAAGACCCGGCCGCCCGCCGACTCGAGCGCCTCGCGGTGTCCGGACGAGTCCTGCCCCTCGGACTCCTCGTCGCGCTCCCCCGCTTCCGGCGAGCCGTCCTCGCCGGCGACGAAGCCCGGTGAGCCGTCGACGCAGCCGCCCGAGCCGCCTCCGTCGTCCGCACCACCGCCCCCGCCGCCCTCCTCCGAGGCGCCGCCGACGTCGGAGTCGGCCCCAGAGCCCGTGACGCCGCAGACCGCCGAGTCGCAGGCGCCTGCGCCCGCCTCCGGGGACGGCACCGCGGACGGGACGGCGTAGGGACCGGGACCGGCGTTGGGTCCGTCCTCCGGCCGGGGCGCTTCCGCATCACTCCGAGGAGTCGACGGGCTCCGGAAGTCGTGGGGCGTGGGTGGCGGCCCGGGGGCCGGCACGGTAGCGGCCCGGAGTCGTTCCCATGACCCGGGTGAACGCCGTGATGAAGCTGCTCGGGTTGGCCCATCCGCAGGCGGCGGCGGTCCGGGTGGTGTCGTGGCCGTCGGCCAGGAGCACGAGCGCGTGGTGGATGCGCAGTTGCGTGCGCCACTCGTAGAAGGTCATGCCGAGTTCCTCGCGGAACAGCCGGCTGAGGGTGCGGGCCCCGGCCCCGGCCGCCTTCCCGAGCTCGGCCAGCGTGGAGTTGTCGGCCGGTGCCTCGTACAGCAGTCGCGCGACGGTTCGCAGGCGGTCGTCACGTGGCTCCGGCAGGTGCAGGGGCTGTTCGTCCACTTCCCTGAGCTCGTCGACGAGGACGTGAAGGAGGCGCGTGCGCGCCGGGCGGCTGTAGCCCGGCGCGCCGTCGTGGGAGGGACCGGTCAGGGCGCGCAGGACCTCGCGGGAGAGGCCGGAGACGCCGAACACCGCCGGGCGGTCCGGCATGAGCCGGGCGAGCGAGGGGGCGAGGAAGACGATGCGCATGTCGGTGTCGCCGTGGGCGCGGTGGTAGTGCGTGAAGCCGGCGGGCGTCCAGGCGACCCGGTTGGCGGGAACGATCGAGGTGCCGCGCTCGGTGTGGACCGCCAGCACGCCGTCGGCCGCGTAGACCAGGTGGCCCCGCGCGTGCGACTGGGCCGTGCTCGCTTCCCCGGACGGCCACAGGTGGCGCCCGCCGGACGGCCACACGTGCGACGTCACACCGGCGGCCGGACGAGGTTGGCGGCGAACAGGCATCAGTTGGCACCTTAGCGGTGGCACGCCGTCCCCCGCCCCGGTGAGACTCGTTCGTGCAGCGGCCTCCGGCGGTGGGGCAGCGTGGCTCGATGCCGCGGCGCGAGAGAAGGGGAAACGCATGACGACGTTCGTCCTTGTACCGGGCGCGTGGAAGGGCTCCTGGTCGTTCGAGGCGGTGACTCCGCTGCTGGAGCGTGCCGGTCACACGGTTCACGCCCTGACCCTGACGGGTCTGCGGCCGGACGACGACCGCTCGACGGTCGCGAGCGCCAACCTCGACACCCACGCCGACGACGTGCTGCGGCTCCTCGACCGTCACCGCGTCACCGACGCGACGCTGGTCGGCCACAGCTACGCCGGGATGGTGATCGCCGCCGCCGCCGACCGCGCGGCCGGCCGCATCTCACGCCTCGTGCATCTCGACGCCTACGTACCGCGCGACGGCGAGTCGTGCTGGTCGTCGACGAACGCGCACTTCCGGGACGTCTTCGCCGCCGGCGCGGCAGCCACCGGCTACGCCGTCCGGCCGCCGGGCGACGGTGATCCCCGCCGCCGGCCGCATCCCCTGGCGTCGTTCGTGCAGACCATCCGGCTCACCGGCGCGCACGAGCGGGTCACCCGGCGGGAGTTCGTCTACTGCTCCGGCTGGGAGGACCGCACGCCGTTCGCCGCTCTCCGCACCCGCCTGCGGGCCGACCCCGCGTGGCGTGTCCACGAACTCCCCACCGGACACGACGCCATGCACGAAGCCCCGGAAGCGGTCGCCGCGCTGCTGCTCGGCGGATGACGATGCCGCCGGCGGCGAGGCACCTCATGCGCTGCCTACAACCCGTCACCTAACCTCTTCCGGGGAGACCGCGCATGAGGGCGGATGTCTCTGCTCCGAGGAGGCGAAGGTGACCGGTACCGGTGCGCGGGCGCTCGCGGGCGCGCTGGTCGTGGCCTGCGTACTGCTCCTCGGCCGCAGCGCACCGAACGGCGGCGGCCTCGCCGGGCCGCCGCCGGCCGATGCTCCCGGGAAGGCCGTCCCGAACCGCGTCATGACGTGGAACATCTGCAACCCCTGCAAGGGGAGCGGCCAGAACGCCGGCCGGGCGGCGGAGATCGCCGCGTACGCGCCTCAGGTCATCGGCCTGCAGGAAGCGTGCGTGGGTGATGTCGAGAGGATCCGGGATCATCTGCGGTATCGGTACGGGCTGGTCTACCACGTCGAGTACGGATCGGTTCTGCGGAGTTGGAGCCGCTGCGGCGGAGTGCCGTGGGCCCCGGGGGGTTTCGGTCAGGCCATCCTCTCGGCCGCTCCGATGACCGGCCGTGTGAACGTGGAGTACCCCGAAGGCGGTTCCGAGGACCGCGGCTACATGGCCGTCACCACCCTCGTGGACGGCCGGGCCGTCCGGGTCTTCAACACGCACCTTGCCCAGCGGAGTCAGGAATCGGTCCGCATGAAGCAGACGGGCGTACTCGCGAAGGCGGTCGCCCGGCATGACCGCGCGATTGTTCTCGGTGACTTCAACGCGGTCCCGGATGCCGCCGAACTCGCCGGAATGTGGAAGCTGTTCGCGGACGCGGACGCCGGGTGCGGTCCTTCGGCGTCCGGCAGGTGCGAGCCGACCACCGATTGGCACAGCAAGTTCGACTACGTCTTCCTGCGCGGCTTCACCTCGCTCGAGCAGGGTGTGCATCTCACTCCGTACTCGGACCACGATCTGGTGCGGGCCGATCTGAGGCGGTCGTAGCGCGTTCCGGCGCGGCCCAGGGGTCTGCGGGGGCGCCCCACGCCGGTCGGGAGCCTCCGCGGGCCTGGCTGTGGCATCACCCACTCGACGGCGTCGGTGCCATTGTCAGCCCCACGGCGTAGAATCGGCGCATGCCCTCTGCCTCTTCGCGTGCCACACCTGTGCGCTCGCTGGCCGCGGTGAACGCGGACATCCGCGCGCTGTGGGAGCGGGGCGGCCGATTGTCGCCGGAGGGGCGGCGGGAGTACGAGCGCCTCCTCGCGGAGTGGGCGGCTGTGGTGCGGGGCGACGGCGCTGAGGCGGCGTGACCTGCGGCTGATGGTCAGTGCCTCTCATCGACCGCTGCCAGGCGGCTCGATGCGCCAACAGCTTCACAGGTCCCGGGCATCTGCCGATCCGGCAAGCCGAACGTCCCTCGCTCGTGAAGGGGCTGGACGCCGGCAAGAGTGGGGCAGCCGCATCCACCCGAAAACGCGGGCGCTCGCGGGGCACGTCCTCTGCGGCTATCTTGCCGGTGAAGCCACCGACCGAGACACGGTCGAGAACGTCGACGTCGCCTGGGTGCCGCTCGCGCACCTGACCCGCTTGATCCCGGCCGCCCGCCTCTGCCCGCCGATTCCGACTGCCTCGGAGGCCGCGTGACCGAGCAGACCGACACCCGGCAGGGCATCTCCGCGGCGATCATCGTGGACGGCGGCAGGGTCCTCATGATTCGCCGGCGCGAGCGGGAGGGGAAGCTGCTGTGGGCGTTCCCCGGCGGCGGCATCGAGGCCGGCGAGTCGCCGGAGCAGACCGCGGTCCGGGAGACGTCCGAGGAGGTCGGGCTGGAGGTCGAAGCCGTCCGCGTTCTCGGCGAACGGGTGCACCCGAACACCGGCCGCCACATGACGTATGTGGCGTGCGATCCGGTCTCCGGCACCGCGGGCATCGGTGCCCCGGAGGAGATCACCGAGGTTGCCTGGGTCGCGCATGCGCAGATCGACGACTACGTGCCCTACGGCCTGTTCGGGCCGGTCCACCAGTACCTCGACGAGGCGTTGCCGCGGTGACCGCATGCGGCGGAGAACCGCCGGACGGAGCGCCGTCCGCGGTGGGGCTGATTGCCTGGGCGATGGCACCCGGGCCGGGCTGGGCCTGACGTGGGCGCTCATGGTGGGCATCGGTCTGCCGATCATGGTCGTCATCGGGCTCCTGGCGTGGCTCGCGGGGGCCATCCATTGGATCACCGGCCTGATGGTGACGCCGGCCCTGGTCGTTCTGGTCGCCGGCCTCTTCAGCGGCGGGAAGGTCTGATCCCGGACATGTGAACGCGCCCCCGCTTCAACGGCCCGGGGCGTCGCAGTGCATCGGGCCGTGGCGCGGGGCGGCGCCTTGATCCGGTCGCCTCCTCCCCGCCTCTGCACAGACCGCAAAGGCGGAGGCCCTGACATCCTCGAATCCGGGCGAGACCCCTCGTGCGCCTTCTCGCCCACGTGCATGGGGTGCGCTTCGACGAGCCCCCAGCCTCTCCCCCACGTTCCTCGAACCGCTTGAGTCCTACCTTCACGCAGCCGACGGTCCCCGGGCAGCCTCGGCTCAGCTACCGGAAGGGCTCCTACGCGTCGATGATTCGAACGATCCCTGTCATGTCTTCGTTACGGCGCGACAGGCTGGTGGGTTGCCGTCGCACGGACAGGGTTCACCCGGATGCCGCGATGCGCCACGTCGCCCGAGCCTCGAGCGATCGGTTCGCGCTGGGTCTGGCGCTGACCCCCTACGAGCACGACGTTCGGCCGCAGCGCAGCGCGAGCCGACGGCCGCGCACGCCTGCTCCCCCTCGTCCCTACTTTTCGGCGCGGAAGGTCAGGGATTTGATCGCGTCGATGGCGGCGCTTCTCCCCGAGGCGTCACGGGGCAGGACAAGGCCGAGTACAGCAGTGATGACAAGGGTGACCCGCGCTCCGTCCACCAACGCGGGGGCCTGTGTCAGCCCTGGAATCCATGGCAGCGCGATGGCAGCGGCAAAAAGGACTGTCGGAGTCCATACCGCGCCCGCGACCCTACGAATCCGGGAAAGGGCAGTCACGGGCGGAGCGGCCGCGGTCAGGGCCTCCCAGTCGTCACCGATCAGCGCTACCACCCCGGACCAGAGGGACTGGGCGACGAGATCGAAAGAAGACGGGCCGCTGGCTCGGGCTATCGGGGCCTTGTGCCGGCGTATGACCGTGGCGACTCGCCGTAAGTCAGCCCGGGCGGATCGGCGCCCGCCGGGAAACAACCAGGCCGACACGGACCGTTCCGCCTCGCGGGCGGCATGCTCCACGGCAGCTTCCACTTCGGTCCGTGATTGCCGGCGGAACCAGGTGTCACGGTGAACGTGCGTCTTGAAGCAGGCGTCAACGAGCGCAAGGAGCAGTAGGTCGTAGGGGCGCAGGACGGGACGGGTCACCCATTCGACTAAGGCTGGAATTATCGTCACGCCCAGCACAACGCACACAAAGAAGGCAATGACGAGCAAAGAGATAAAGGTCAAGATAGCGGACCATCTTGCCAAGATCTCTCGGGCGCTGGGCCATTCGCCCCCGTCAGCGCCTCCCGAGATCGCGAAGAGAAGTACCGAGGCTGTAACGAGGGCCAGGGCCAGAACGTGGAGCGTGCCCAGACGCCCCCTTCGCAGGCTTCGCGCAGCTCCCGGCCTGGCGGGGAGAACCGCCACGAAGAGAGCGACCATGGTCATGAAAATCAAGGCGTAGCCGCTCCAGAACGACGCAGAGCGCGGAGTGGGAGCATCGTTCGTGGTGATGACATGTTGGACCCAGGAGAAGGGAGGGGGCCACCCGAAGGTGCTATCCGGGTCCAAGCGGGCGAGCCAGGGAAGGGGAATGGAAACAAGGAGTACCCCCACAAGGAAAAGTGGCATCCATGCTTCGGTGAGAGTCTCGTGGACGGCTTGCCGGGCCGCAGCCCGGGCGGCTTGCCTCCCCACGGCAGTCGCCTCGTCGGGGCTCAACGCCGTACCGCAGGAGTTCGTGACTCGTGCGCGGTACGTCGCGGCACTTGCACGGACAACCTCGATAGGTAGATAGCTCATGGCAGCTCCCCCCGGGCCATAAAGCACAAGAACGTCAGCACTATGCCTGCCCGGCACCCGATCCATCAGACTCTTCTCGGACATCCGGAACGTCGGACGGCTGGCAGGGGGTGCGGGCCGTCATTTCTTCCTCCGTGCTGCTCGCCGCGCAGCCCGGCTGGCCGGGGTTGGGGTGCGTCGTCGGCGATGACCTGCTCGCCGGTCCACCACAGTCCGGTATTCCCATCGGGTTCCGGGGCATCCGGTGTGTTCTCCGCGAGGGCTGCTGCTGGGGCCGGTCATGGGTATCTCCCGGTGGGCATGGTCCGAACCGCGGCCGGGCCGCGCTCGGGCGGTTCCCGACCGGAGGCGGGGCATCGGTTCGCGAGCTCGGAGTGGCGCACGGGCCGCGCCGGCACAGGCGGCCGACGGGCCCCGGCCCTCCGCCCCCAGGGCCGCGACTTCCCGGCGGATCCCCCCAGATTCTCCCCAGCAGCTCAACGGCATGAGAGGGCGGTCGGAGCAACCCACTCCGACCGCCCTCTCACGGGGGCTCTCGGGACACGTGTACCCGGCTAGGGGGTCGTCACCGTGGGCCGGGGCGCCTTCGCCATCCCGCTGCCGATGAAGAAGCTCGGGTGCGGGGGCTGGTTGTACGCGGTGTTCTGCCAGGCCAGCGCCGTGCGGTAGGCGGTGTCGTGGAGCAGGGTGGTGATCTTCGTGCCGGTTTCGTACGGCGTGGAGTAGATCCGCAGCGCGGTGTTGTCCGTGGTCGCCCAGACCACTTCCTCGCGCCAGTCGCCGAACAGGTCGCCCGAGAGGGCGGGGGTGGCCTTGGTCCCGTTGTTCGAGTGGACCGACGCCCCGGTCAGCTGCCGGGTGTCGCCGGAGGTGCCGAACTTGTCGATGTGGGTGCCATCGAGGAGTTCCCGCGTGGTGTCGCCGTCCCACCAGGACAGGAAGTTGGTGCTGGACGGCTTGCGGCTCGCGACGACGGTCCCCTTCGGGTCGCGTACCCCGTCGGCCGCGGACGACCAGGACTCGGCGCCGGCGCTGCCGGACCATATGTCGTCGCTGACGCCGCGTCCGTTGTCGCCGTCGGCCGGCGTCGTCCAGAGGAGCCGGCCGGTCCTCGCGTCCGCCATCCATGACGAGGGTTTGGAGCCGTCCTCGTCGACCTTGAACTCCTCGAGGCCGGCGCGGGACGGGTCCAGGTCGCCGACGTGCATGGCGTCGCCGTGGCCGTTCTTCGTGGTCCACAGGGCGTTGCCGTTGTCGTCGACGGCCATGGAACCGTAGACGATCTCGTCCTTGCCGTCGGCGTCCACGTCGGCGACCGACAGCTGGTGGTTGCCCTGGCCGTCGTACCCCTTGCCGGAGTTGGTCGAACTGTTGGTGTCGAAGGTCCAGCGCCGGGTGAACGCCCCGTTGCGCCAGTCCCAGGCGGCGATCACGGTACGCGTGTAGTAGCCGCGGGCCATGATCAGCGAGGGCCGGGAGCCGTCGAGGTAGGCGGTGCCGGCGAGGAAGCGGTCGACGCGGTTGCCGTAGCTGTCGCCCCAGGACGAGACGGTGCCGCGCGCGGGGACGTAGTCGACGGTGCCCATGGCGGCTCCCGTCTGCCCGTTGAACATGGTCAGGTATTCGGGGCCGGACAGGATGTAGCCGGACGCGTTGCGGTGGTCGGCCGACGCACTGCCGATCACCGTGCCCCTTCCGTCGACGCTGCCGTCCGCGGTCTTCATCGCGACCTCGGTCTTGCCGTCGCCGTCGTAGTCGTACACCTGGAACTGCGTGTAGTGCGCGCCCGAGCGGATGTTGCGGCCCAGGTCGACGCGCCACAGCCGGGTGCCGTCGAGCTTGATCCCGTCGACGATCGTGTTGCCCGTGTACCCGGACTGGGAGTTGTCCTTGGCGTTGGTGGGCTGCCACTTCAGTACGAAGTCGAGCGCCCCGTCCCCGTCGAGATCGCCGACGGACGCGTCGTTGGCCTCGTAGGTGTAGGCGACGCCGTCCGGGGTCGTGCCGCCGGCGGGCGGGCTGAGGGGCACGTCCTTGTAACCGCTGCGGAACTGGATGGCGTGCACCGAGTCGCCCTGCTCGACGCCGCCGACGATCGCGCGCACCGTGTAGTCGGCCGAGTTCGGGGCCCCGGCGTGGAAGTAGTTCGTCGAGCCCGTGACCGGTGAGGCGTTGACCCTGGTGCCCGCCCGGTACACGTTGAAGGACACGTCGTCGGCGTCGGTGGCGAGCCAGCGCCAGCTGATCAGGTTGCCCGCGTCGGTGTGGACGCTGACGACGCCCCGGTCCAGAGCCTCGGCCTGGCGTGCGGTCGCGGCCTGGGACGTCTGTCCGGTGACGATCAGTCCGGCGGCGGCCAGCAGGCCCGCCGTGACGGCGCCGAGCACGGTCCGGGTACGGGTGGTGCGGCGTCTGCGGGGGGAACGGGGATGCTCAGGAGCCACGGGGTGTGCCTTCCGGAGTGGGGGTGTCGGGTACACCTCAGTGCCCGCCCGGCCCGGAAAGGTTGCCGTCCCCGCCCACCGGATGTGAGCCGGTCCGCACGAACCGGCTTCACCCGTCTGCCCCGGCGCGGTGGCGGGCCGGGCGGAGGGTGCGCAGGCTGTCCGCAGAGCTGCCGATGCGCAGGGATGGCGGAGCCAGATGCTGGGGGTGCGACGTGCCGGACGCCGGTGCACCGGGCCCAGGGACGCCCCTGCCCGACGGGATGGCGGGCGCACTCCTGGACACACTGTTCAGTCAGTCCGCGGTGGGACTGCACGTCCTGGACACGGAACTGCGGGTGGTGCGCGTCAACGCGCTGTCGGACTCGGTCCCCACGGACCGGATCGTGGGGCTGCACTTCACCGAGGCGTACCGGCTCGAGGACCCCGAGGAGGCCGAGCGGCTGCTGCGCGGGGTTCTGGAGAGCGGAAGCCCCGTTCTGAACCAGATGATCCGAGGGCGGCTCGCGGGTGCGCCCGGGCCCGGCCGCAGTCTGACGGTGACCCTCCACCGCTTGGACGATGCCTCCGGACGGCCGCTCGGGCTGCTGGCGGCGGTGGTCGACGTCAACGAGCGGGTGAAGGCCCAGGCCAGGTCGAAGTGTCTGGAGTCCGTGCGCAAGGAGGTCGGCCGCTCACTCGACGTGGCGACGACCTGCGAAGGGCTCGTGGCGGCCCTGGTGCCGCAGTTCGCCCAGTTCGCCGTGGTCGAGATGGTCGACGAGGTCCTGAGAGGGGCGGAACCGCCGCTCAGTCCGCTGAAACCCGATGTGCCCCTGCGCCGTGCCGCCGTGCGGGGGACGGAGTCGGACGACCTGGTCGGCGAGTTGCGGCGGCTGCCCGAGCACACCCCCTTCGCGCTCGCCGTCACCGATCTCCGCCCCCGCCTCATCGCACTGGACCGGAACACCCCCTGGCTCGGCACGGACCCCGCCACGGCACGGCTGACCGAGACGACGGGCGCCCACTCGCTGATCGTGGTTCCGCTGAAACTGCACGGCGGCGTACTCGGGCTGGTGAGCCTCTACCGGAACCAGGACGCCGAACCGTACGACGCCTACGACCTCACCCTCGCGGTGACCGCCGCCGCCCACGCCGCCCTCAGTATCGAGAACGCGCTCCGCTACGCCCGTGACCATGTGATCGCGTCGACCGTCCAGCGTCGGCTGCTGCCGCAGGACGACCGTCTCCGGATCGCCGTCGAGACCGCACATGTGCTGCTTCCCGGACACAACAGCGGCTGCTGGTTCGACACGATCGGTCTGTCCGGTGCGCGAACGGCGCTGGTCATCGGCAACGTGGCGGGGCAGGGACTCCAGACCGCCATCACCATGGGCCAGCTCCGGACGGTCATCCACGCTCTGGCGGGCCTGGACCTGCAGCCCGACGAGGTCCTGGCCCGGCTCAACGAGACGGCCGACCGGCTCGCCCTGGAACGCAGGTCCCTGCCGCCGGGCGACTCGCTGCACCACCAGACATTGACGGCGACGTGCCTGTACGCGGTCTACGACCCGTTCACCCGCACCTGCACGATGGCGCGGGCGGGGCATCCGGCTCCCGTCGCGGTCGCTCCGGACGGCCGCCCGGTCCCCGTGGACGTACCCGAGGGACCGCCGCTGTTCTCCGAGGACAGCGCCCCGTTCGCCACCGCGACCGTCGAACTGGAAGAGGGCAGTGTGCTCGCCTTCCTCACGGAAGCGCTGCTGTCCGCCGACCGGTCGGTGGCCGGGGTGCAGGACGCCCTCGCCCGTCCGGACCGGCCCCTGAAGGAGCTGTGCGACGCCGTCGTCTACCACCTGCCCGCCGAAACGCACCCGGACGGCGCCGCCCTCCTGCTCGCCAGGACGGGTGTGGTGCCGCCCGACCGGGTCGCGACCTGGGAGCTGACCCATGACCGGACCACGCCGGCCATGGCCCGCACCCTGGTCCGCGACCGGCTCGAGGGCTGGAACCTCGGCGAGGACACGATCGAGGCGACGGAACTGATCGTGAGCGAGCTGATCACCAACGCGGTCCGCTACGGAACCCCGCCCCTGCGGCTGCGGCTCCTGCTCGACCGCAGCCTCACCTGCGAGGTCCACGACACCAGCCCGGTGGTACCGCACCTGCGGCACGCCCGCACCGTCGACGAGGGCGGCCGGGGCTTGTTCATCGTCTCCCAGCTCGCCACGCACTGGGGCACCCGGTACGGCGCCGGCGGGAAGGCCCTGTGGACCGAGCAGGAGATCCCGGCCGACGACGCCCCCTGACGGCCCGGCACGGGGACATGGGTGCGGCGCACCACGGCGGTCGGGCCGTGGTGCGCCGCGTCCGGGGCGGCGGCAGCCGCCCCGGGTTCAGAGGACGGCCGCCGACGGATCAGCGGTGGCCACCGTAGCGGTGGCCCCAGGACTTGGAATCGACCTTGTAGCCGTACGCGTCCCGCAGGGTCGCCGTGTCGCTGTTGTCCCAGACGTAGCGGCGGAGGTCCTGGTAGACGTCGGTCCGGCTGTCACGGCCGGCGCCGGTGTGCACCCGCACCGAGGAACGGCCGGGCAGGCGCAGGTCGAACCGGTAGGTGCGGTGGCTCTCGTCGCGGAGGGTCCAGCCGCGCAGGTTGACCGCGTGGCGGCCGGTGTTGGTGACGGTGACCCACTCGCCGTTCAGGCTCCGGTTCGAGCCGTTGTCGCGACCGGGGCTGTTGTACTGGATCTTGCCCAGAACGACGGCCGACCGCACGGCGTGACCGTGACCGCGGTCGCGGCCGTCGCCGTGGTCGTGGCCGCGGTCGTGACCGCGTCCGTGGTCGTGACCGCGTCCGTGGTCGTGACCGCGTCCGTGGCTGTGGTCGCGGTCGTGACCGCGTCCGTGGTCGTGGTCGTCCGCGACCGCCGGAAGGGCGGCAGCGGCGACAAGGGCGCCGGCGGCGAGAACGGCAGCGGTGATCCGTCGTGCGGAACGGGACATGAAGACCCCTCAAGTGCGGGCCCGGGCCGTGCGGTCCGGGCGTTGTTCGGCCCCGGAGTGATACCGGGAAGGCAAACTTTGAACTAGTTGCCGGGTGGACGGGCCGCGCCCCGGTACGTGTGACGAAGTACGGACATTTCTGTCACGGGCGACTGTAGGCGGCATGTACCCAGACCTCCGGGTACCTGTCAATTCCTGCCTGCTGCATCCACCCGCCCGGCACCCGGTTGACGGCCACCGACGCGCGACCGCGCCCCCGCCCGGGCCACCCTGCGCCACCCCCCTGCAGCCTGTAACAGCCCCGGCCCAGCCGGAGGCGAACGGCCGTTCCATTACCCATGGAAAGCGGAACGGGCGTTCCCTCGGTCAGTGGCCGGATCAAGTGATTGCGCCGCTCGGCCACGCATGGTTGAGTGACGCACGAAGCTATGAATCGAGGTTCAGATCATCATGGCCTACCGGTCCACCCCTCGCACCGAGGCGACCCGGCTCGCCCACCGGGAGCGGCTGCTGGACGCCGCACGGCAACTGCTCGCCGAGGGCGGTTACGCCGCGGCGAGCATCGCCGCGCTCGCCGACCGTGCCGGAGTCG
Organism: Streptomyces sp. A0642; assembly: GCF_004795105.1. Lineage (GTDB taxonomy): Bacteria > Actinomycetota > Actinomycetes > Streptomycetales > Streptomycetaceae > Streptomyces. Next base: position 62,352 of record NZ_SSBL01000007.1, read on the forward strand.
CCACCGGCAGCGTCTACAACCACTTCACCTCCAAGCAGGAACTGCTGGCCGCGGTCTTCCGCCATGTCGCCGGTCACGAACTGGACGCGGTGCGGGAGGCGGTGCGGGCGGGAAGCGGGGCGGCGCAGCAGGTGCGGGCACTGGTCGAGGTGTTCTCGTACCGGGCGCTGCGCACGCCGCGCACGGCGTGGGCGCTGCTGGCCGAGCCGGTCGATCCGCTCGTCGAGCAGGAACGGCTGACGTATCGGCGGGGGTACCACGCGCTGGCCGAATCCGTCGTCGCGGCAGGCGTGGCCACGGGTGAGCTGCCCGAGCAGAACCCCCGGCTCTCGGCGGCCGCCGTCATCGGGGCGGTCAGCGAGGCGCTGCTCGGCCCGCTCTCCCCCGTCGGCGAGCGCACCGACCCCGGGCCGGTGGTGGACGGCATCACGGCGCTGTGCCTCCGCGCGGTCGGAGCCCCCGCCGGCTGACCCGGCCGGACCGCCCCGCCTGCGCGCCGCATGTCCCGAACCCTCAGACAGGAGCCCCGAGATGACCGCCACCGCACCTCCGGCCGGCCCGGCCACGCCCTTTGCGGCGCCGCACGGCACGCACGAGGTCTCCAACCAGGCGCCGCCCCGCGCGGGCCTCGACGAGTACGGCGCCAACGCACCCCTGGTCGAGGCCGTCGCCGCGTTCGGTGCGGAGTGGCACGGGAAGGAGCTGCACGGGATCGGCGGGCTGGTCGGCTCGGAGACGTTCCAGCGCGACGCCGAACTCGCCCACACCTCCCCGCCCGTGCTGCGCACCCACGACCGGTACGGCAACCGGATCGACGAGATCGAGTTCCATCCCGCGTATCACCAGGTCATCGGCGCGGCCGTGGGCCACGGCGCGCACACGGCGGGCTGGGCCGACCCCAGGCCCGGCGCCGCCGTCGCACGGGCGGCGACCTTCATGCTCTTCGCCCAGATCGAACCGGGTCACGCCTGTCCGATGTCCATGTCGCATGCCGTGGTCCCGGTCCTGCAGCGCGACCCCGAGGTGGGCCGGGAGTGGCTGCCCGGCCTGCTGAGCCGCGTCTACGACCCGCGGCCGATCGCCCCGGCCGGCAAGGCCGGCCTGACCTTCGGCATGGGGATGACGGAGAAGCAGGGCGGCTCCGACGTGCGTGCCAACACGACCCGGGCCGTCCCGGTGGCGTCCGACGCGGACGGCCGGGCGCATCTTCTGACGGGTCACAAGTGGTTCTTCTCCGCCCCGCAGTCGGACGCCTTCCTCGTCCTCGCGCAGGCGGAGGCGGGCCTCGGCTGTTTCCTGGTCCCCCGGGTGCTGCCCGACGGGAGACGCAACACCCTCCGCGTCCAGCGGCTGAAGAACAAGCTCGGCAACAAGTCGAACGCCTCCGCCGAGGTCGAGTTCGACGGCACCTGGGCCGTACGGGTCGGAGAGCCCGGCCGGGGCGTGCCCACGATCATCGAGATGGTCAACCACACCCGTCTTGACTGCGTGCTCGGCACCACGGCGGGCATGCGCCAGTCGGTGTCCGAGGCGATCTGGCACGCACGCCACCGCAGCGCGTTCGGCGCACGTCTCGCCGACCAGCCGGCCATGACCGCGGTCCTGGCGGACCTCGCGCTGGAGACGGAGGCGGCGACCTGGACGTCGATGCGGCTGGCCCATGCCTACGAGGCGGACGGCGGCGAGCAGGAGGTGCTGTTCCGGCGGCTGGCCACCGCGGTCTCGAAGTACTGGATCTGCAAGCGGGGCCCGCAGCACGCCTACGAGGCGCTGGAGTGCCTCGGCGGCAACGGCTACACGGAGGACTGGCCCCTGGCCCGCCGTTACCGCGAGCAGCCGGTGATGGCCGTGTGGGAGGGCTCGGGCAACGTCATCGCCCTCGACGTGCTGCGCGGGATCGCCCGGAGCCCGCAGTCCCTCGAGGCGTTCTGGGCCGAGCTGGACGGCACGTCCGGGGTCAGCGCCGTGCTGGACGCGCACATCGGCCGGGTCCGGCGGGATCTCGCCGACGACCTGCGCGACCCGGTGGCGGCGCAGACGCGGGCGCGGGCCACGGTCGAGGGCATGGCGCTGGCGCTGCAGGCCTCACTGATGCTGCGTCACGCGCCGGCGCCGATGGCCGAGGCCTTCGTGGCGGCCCGGCTGGGCGAGGCGCGTGGTCACCAGTACGGGGTTCTGCCGCGGGGCACGGACGCGGCGGCTGTGGTGGCGCGGCACTGCGGCGAGAGCTGAGGCGTCGGGCGGGGCCGGTGCCGGTCGGACGGCGCCGCCGCCCGGTCCTGTCCGCGTCCCGCCCGTCACACGCGGACAGGCCGCCCCTGGTCCGCGGGCCCCGGCGGGCGCCTCCCGGACCAGCCGAGCAGGACCACGGAGCAGACGGCGGCGAACGCGCACCAGGTGGAGATGAACTCCAGGCGCCACAGCGCCGCGCAGACGGCGGCCCCGCCCGCGACCAGCACGCCGAGCCACACCAGCAACCGGTCGCCGGACAGCAGCAGTGCTCCGACGGTGGCCACGAGGTAGCCCGCCACCAGCAGTCCGGGGTGCGGCAGGTCGAGGACGTACCCGAGTGTGTGCCCCCTGATCCGCGCCGTCACGGGCCGGGTGGCCAGGCTGTACGCGAGCGCCGCCGAGGTGGCGGCCCCCACCGCCGACGGCAGCACGAGCCGGCGCCGGGCCTGTGACGGGGCCGCGCACAGCACACCGAGCGGCACCCACAGCGCCAGCACCGGCAGGGCGATGACCGCCCGGGCCACAGTCACCGGGCCGGTGCCGCCATCCGCCCGCCAGACCACGGACTCGATGATCTGGTGCGCCCCCAGGAGCAGCGGCAGCGCCGCGAGCGGCAGGTCCCGGAGCCTGCGGGTGCGTGCCGCACAGGCCGCGCCGGTCGCCGCGATCGCCGTGCCCGCGACGAGGTCCGCGGTCGCACTCCAGCACATGGCGTCACCCGGGGGTCTCTCGTACGGGCGGCCGGATTCCGCCGCGGCCGCTCCCTCTGTCACGCTACGGGCCGCCAGGCCGCCGCCGGCCTATGACACTCCGACTTCTTGACCGGTCCATGCCGTTGACGTACCGTCACCGCTGTTCTCATACAAGAACTCGGTTCACCATGCGGAACATCACGGGACGTCGTTCCGATGGTCGAGGGATTGCCTACCACCGCACCAAACCACTCATTGGTGCCTGCGGAGGACACCGCAGGCGGTGAAAGGAACACCCAGTGCGTACCAGAAATCAGCATGCCAGACGTAGAGGCGGCCGGGCAGCCGCCGCGTTCGTCGCCATAGCCTCGCTCGTTCTCGCGGGGCTCACGGCACTCTTCGCGACCGGTTCGGCAACGGCGGCCCCCGCAGCCGGCTCGTACAGCCTGTCGAACGCGGCGAGCGGATTGTGTCTGGAGGTCCCCGGCGCGGCAACCTCCGACGGCGTCCAGCTCGCCCAGCGGTCCTGCAGCGGAGCCGCGCACCAGACCTGGCAGCTCAAGGCCTCCGGCAGCGGCTTCACCCTGGCCGCCGCGCACAGCGCCAAGTGCGCCGGGGTCCGTGGCGCCTCGACGAGTGCGGGCAAGGCCGTGGAGCAGCAGAGCTGCACCGGCGGTGCCGGCCAGGTGTGGACGCTCACCCCGGTCAGCGGCAGCACGTACCAGGTCGTCAACGCCAACGGCGGCAAGTGCCTGAACGTCAAGGACGGCTCGACCGCGGCCGGCGCCCTCGTCCAGCAGAACTCCTGCGACTCGGTGACCAGCAAGCGCTGGACGTTCACCCCGGCCGGGTCGACGCCGACCGACCCGCCCACGGATCCGCCGACCGACCCGCCCACCGACCCGGGCTCGCCGCCCGCCTGGCCGACGGCCACCAGCAGCCAGGCCGTCTCCGCGACGATGAAGGTCTCCGGCACCTACGACGGCGGTCTGAAGCGCTTCTACGGGAGCGGCGACCTGGGCAGTGACGGACAGGACGAGAACCAGCCGGCCCTGATCGAGCTCGCGGACGGCGCCACGCTGCAAAACGTCATCCTCGGCTCCCCCGCCGCGGACGGTGTGCACTGCCTGGGCGCCTGCACGCTGAAGAACGTGTGGTGGGAGGACGTGGGCGAGGACGCCGCCACCTTCCTCGGCGGCTCCTCCTCGCTGGTGCGCACGATCGACGGCGGCGGCGCGAAGCTGGCGCAGGACAAGGTGTTCCAGCACAACGGCGGAGGCACCCTGATCATCAAGAACTTCCAGGTCCGGGACTTCGGCAAGCTCTACCGTTCGTGCGGGAACTGCTCGACCCAGTACGGCCGCCACGTACAGGTGCAGAACGTCTGGGTCACCGCGCCCGGTGACGGTCTCGTCGGGATCAACCCCAACTACGGGGACACGGCCCGCCTCTCCGGCGTGACGATCTACGGAGACGGCGACCGCGACATCGACGTCTGCACCAAGTACAAGGGCGTGACGAGCGGCGAGCCCACCAAGACGGGCACCGGCCCGGACAGCACGAACTGCCTGTACGCCCCGTCCGACATCACCTATGCCGACTGATCACCGGTGACGCACCGGTCCGCCCGTCCCGGTCACCGGGGCGGGCGGACCCGCGGCGGCGCGGCTTCCGGGCCGAGCCGCTCCGCCCTTTCAGGCCGTCGCGTCCGACCAGGCGTACGGGGGCGGCACGGGCCCGGCCCCGGGGCCCGCACCGGCCCGGCCCAGTTCCTGGTCGGCCACACTCATCAGCTGTCCCGCGACATCGCGCATCGCGCGGCTCGCCGCCAGCTCGTCGCCGATGGCGGGCACGTCCGGATCCTGCGGACTGCACCGGGCGACCCCGTGGCCGGTGAGTTTCGCGGTACCGGTGTCCAGCACCGCCTCCGCCTTCGTCGTCCCGTCGTCCTCCGACAGATCGACGCGGACCGTCCACTCCATCGTGCGGTTCATGGGGCACCTCCCGGCCCGCACCGGCAGGCGGACGCCCGCCGCCGTACGGGTCAGTTTCCAGCATCCACCCAACCGGCCCCGCACGCCCGTTCCGGCTCGTCCTGCGCGGATCCCCGGACCGAAATAGGATGCGGGGAGACCACGCCCGCAGCAGCCGGGCCTCGGCCCCTGTCCTGCGGGCCGACAAGCGTCGGCCTCCCGGGCCGGCCCGCCGCGACGGATCCCGTGGCGCGGACGGCCACCACCTGCCCTGCGGAGCGGCCCATGAACCGGCGTCGTCCTCCCCGCCCGGCCAGTTCCGAGGAGCTGCTCACCACCCTCCAGCACCTCACCTCGCGGGCGCGCCGTGAGGTGGAGCTGCACCAGGCACGGGTGGAGCTGGCCGAGGCGCTGCAGCGCGAGATGCTCCCCTCCGCCCTGCCCGGCCTGCCCGGCCTGCGGACCGCCGCCCGGTACGCGCCCGCCCGCAGCGGCCTGGACATCGGCGGCGACTGGTACGACGGGTTCCGGCTGCCGGACGGATCGCTGGCCTTCGCCATCGGGGACGTACAGGGACACGACGTCGAGGCGGCCGCCTTCATGGGCCAGGTCCGGATCGCGATGCGCGCGCTCGCGGTCACCGCGACGGATCCGGGCGAGGTGGTGCGCCGGACCAACGATCTGCTGCTCTCCGTCGACTCCGGCCTGCTGGCCACCTGCACCTTCGTCCGGCTCGATCCGTGGACCCGGGAACTCCAGAGCGCCCGCGCCGGTCATGTGGGCGCGGTCTGGGCCACGGCCGACGGGCAGGCGGGCATCACCGACGACGAGGGCGGTCTGCCGCTGGGGATCCAGAGCGGTGAGGAGTACCCGGTCACCACCCGGCGGCTGACGGCCGGCGGGGCCTTCGTCCTGCTCACCGACGGGGTGGTCGAAGGGCCCTCGTACGCCATCGACGAGGGGATGGACGCCATCCTGGGCCTGGTGCGCTCGCATGTCGGCCTGGACGCGGACGAGCTGGCCGACGCGGTCCTGGGCACGGCGGAACGCACCGGACACGAGGACGACGCCGCCGTACTGGTCCTGCGGCACGAACCGTCTCTCGCCCCCGAATGAGACCGGGCGGACCGGCGCGTGTCACGCGGCGGCCTCCCCTCACGGCAGGTGTCTCATGAGAACCGTGATCCACAGCGAGAAGAACCGGCGCAGGGCCCTGGCCCTCCTGCGCGTCCTGGGCGTCGCCGGTGCCTACTACGCGGCCGCGTGTCTGGGCCTGCTGCGCCAGGTGGGCGTCCACGGTGCGGTGGTGACGCCGCTGTGGCCGCCGACCGGAATCGCCCTGGGCGCCCTGCTGTACATGGGGCTGCGCGTCTGGCCCGGGATCCCGCTCGGCTCCCTCCTCGTCATCACCACCCTCAGCGGCTCGGTGACGGCGTCCACCGCGCTCGTCGTGGCGGGCAACACGCTCGCGCCCGTCTGCGCCTTCCTGCTGCTGCGCAGGGTCGGCTTCCGTATGGAGCTGGGCCGGCTCCGCGACGGCGCCGCCCTGGTCTTCCTGGGCGCGATGACCGGCATGATCATCAGCGCGACCACGGGAACCGCCGTGCTGGTGGCCGACGGCAAGCTGCCGGCGAGCGGGTTCTGGCCGGTCTGGTCGGCCTGGTGGTCCGGGGACGTGATGGGCGTGCTCGTGGTCGTCCCGCTGCTGCTGGTCCTGCGCAGGCTGCGGATGCCGCGGCTCACCGACCGGTGGGCGGAGGGGGGCGCGCTGCTGCTCGTCGCGGTCGTGGGCGCGCTGCTCGCGACCCGGAGCTCGCTGTCGATGCTCTATCTGGTGTTCCCGATCCTCGTCTGGGCCGCGCTGCGCTTCCAGCTCGCGGGCAGCGCGCCGTGCGCCCTGCTGGTGTCCGTCCTGGCGGTGGTCGCGGGGACGGACCGCGTGGGCCCCTTCGCCGGTCACACCATGCTCCAGGTCATGGTGAACCTCACGGTCCTGAACGGGGCGGTCGCCCTGACCGCGCTCCTGCTGGCCGCTCTCGTCGCCGAGCAGCAGAGCGTCCGCCACCGGATCGAGCGCGCCTGTGAGGAGCTGGCCGAGCTGGTGGACGAACTCGCCCCGGAGAGATCGGCGGCCGCGTGGCCACCCCGGTCCCGGGGCGGACACGAGAGCCGCCGAACCTCGCGAGGCGCCCCGGACCTCCGGGATCACCGTCGGAAGTGACGGTCCAGGAAGTCGTTGCGGAAGGCGCCCGCCGGGTCGTAGCGGGCCATCAGCTTCTCGAAGTCCTGGTACTGCCCGTACAGCGTGCGCAGGACGTCGGGGGATGTGCCGAAGACCTTGCCCCAGTGCGGGCGGGCGCCGAACGGGGCCAGCGCCTCCTCGATCTCCGCGAGCACCGGGGCGACGGCGTCCCCGTCCGGGACCCAGGTGAAGTGGAAGGCCACCGAGTCGCGGCCGGACGCGGGACTCAGCCACAGGTCGTCGCCCGCCACGGTGCGGATCTCGGAGACCTGCAGCACCGGGGAGATCCGGTCCCGCAGACGGGCCACCGCTTCGTACGCGGCAGCGGCGTCCTCCCGCGCCACGAAGTACTCGGACTGCAGCTCGTCGCCGTTGCTGGGGGTGAACTCCAGCCGGAAGTGCGGCAGCCTCTGGTTCCAGGGGCCGGGCACACCTTCCTGACGGGTGCAGTTCCCGGCCGGCACACCGGGGATCGGGTGGCGCGGACCGTCGGCGAGCCGTGCGCCGAGCCACTCGGCGGGCGCCTCCCGCGTGCCCTCGTCGCCCACCCGCTGCTTGAGCCACACCTGTCCGACCGGTCCCGGCCGCCAGTCGGTGAAGACACTGACGCTGTACGCGGCCGACATCACCTCGTCGAACCGGCCGGTCAGCACGGACTCGGGCAGGTCCTCGTAGACCCACTGCCGCACGTCGAAGGCCGGCACCAGGTCCAGCGTCAGCCGGGTCACCACGCCCAGGGCGCCCATGGCCACCACCGCGCCCGGGAAGTCCGCGTCGCCGCGGCGCAGGGTGAGTGTCCCGCCGTCCGCCGTCACCAGGTCCATGGCCCGGACGGCCCCCGCGAGGGAGCGGTTCCCGACACCGGAGCCGTGGGTTCCGGTCGCACAGGCGCCGGCCACCGAGATGTGCGGCAGCGAGCCCAGATTGTGCAGCGCGAACCCGTTGTCGTTCAGCTCACCCGCGAACTCGCCGAAGCGCAGTCCCGCACTGACCGTGACCGCCTGCGCCTTCCGGTCGATGTCGACCACCCGCGGCAGTCCGGCCACCGAGACGAGGTCGCCCGTGGTGTCGGCGACCGTGTTGAAGGAGTGCCGGGTGCCCAGGGCCCGCACCGTGGTGGAGGCGGCTACCGTCTCGCGCAGTTCCGCCTCGGACCGGGGTATGCACACGCGGCGCGCCCCGAACGTGATGTTGCCGGCCCAGTTCGTCTCCGCAGGGGTCACCGTGCGTTCCTCTTTCGCTCCCGCCGCGGGCACTCCCCCGGCACCGCATTCTCCCAGACCTCGGGAGCGGAGGGGCAGGAGTGCAGATCGTGACGATCCGCCCTGGCCCCCGCACCGCGGCCGGCCCGGCAGCCGTACATATCCGCACACGGCCACATACCCGTACGTCCCAAATACCAACAGCCGCCCACAGAACCTGAGATCCCGTGCGGAAGGGGACGAGTTCCGGGTCACTGCCACTGGTCTGAACTTCACGGGAACTCCAGCGAAATGCCACGTGTGTGGATATCGTGCACCGAGCGAGGGCGCATCCGTCAGTCCACAGGATCGGCGGATGCGCCCCGTTTGTGGCAATGCGACTGTGACTGGGGGGTTCATGGGGCATGTCGAGCTACCCGAATCCGAGATAACAAGGCCCGTGGGACTGGCGGGGAGACCGCGCCCACGGACCGCTTCACACCGGCCTCGCCGCCAGGAGTTCGACCGCCTGCGGCAGGCCCCGACCGTACAGCGCGACCGTTCCGCCCGGCCCGGGCCGAAGCACGGCCCCGGCCGGTATCTGCCGCTCGTCGCCGGCTTCGACGTCGTCGGCCTGGGGATTCCCGCCTGGTTCGTCCTGCGCACCGACGGACAGCCCAGGGCCCTGGCCGGCGCGGCCGTCGCCGCGATGGTGTGGTCCGGCGTCCGGGCCGCGCGCGGCCGGTACGCGGCACGGAACCCGGGCCGGCCGGCGGGGGCGGTGGCCGCCGCCGGGGACTGGCTGCTGCTCATCGGACTGCTGGCGGTCCTGTGGACCGCCGCCGACACCACCGTCGATCCGGCGGCGGCCGTCGTGGCGCTGGTTCCCGGCCTGCTGGCGACGGCGGCGCTCTCCGGAGCGCGGCGAATACCGCGGCCCGGGGGGCGCCGGACCGTCCGCCGCGTACTGGTGGTCGGCGAGTCCGCGGGCGTGGAACGGGCGGTGCGGCTGCTCTCCTCACGGTCGGACCACGCCTATCTCGTGGTGGGGGTGGTGCCCGTGGGGACGGCGAGCCTGACCTGTGACGTCCCGGTGCCGGGGCGGCTCGCCTCGGAGCCGGCCGACGACGACGCCTCGACGGTGCTGGGCGCGGCCTTCGCGTACGAGGCGGACCTGGCGCTGGTGGTGCCGGGGCCGCAGCTCGCCGAGGAGCGGTTACGGCGGCTGTCCTGGGGGCTGCACGACGGCGGGCTCGCCCTGTCGGTGCTGTCGCACCTGTCGGAGGTCACCGAGCGCCGGGTCCGTCCCTCGTCGGCCGCCGGGCTGACCCTGCTGCACATAGTGCCGCCGCTGCGGCACGGTCCGCAGCAGGCCCTCAAGGCCGCGGTGGACCGCACGGGCGCCGCTCTCGGCCTGATCGCACTGGCCCCGCTGCTGGTGACGATCGCGCTCCTGGTCCGCCTCACCTCGGCCGGGCCGGTCTTCCACCGGCAGATCCGGCAGGGGCAGCACAACCGGCCGTTCACCATGTGGAAGTTCCGCACGATGGTGGTGGACGCCGAGCAGCACAAGGCGCAGCTGGTGGCGTCCAACGAGAACGACGGCCGGATGTTCAAGATGCGCCGGGACCCCCGGGTGACCCGTGTCGGCCGGCTGCTGCGCCGCTCGTCCCTGGACGAACTCCCGCAAATGTTCAACGTGTTGAGGGGTGACATGTCCCTGGTCGGCCCCCGGCCGCCGTTGCCGGACGAGGTGTCCTGCTACGACGAGCGCGAGCTGAGGCGGCTCGCGGTCAGGCCGGGGCTGACCGGCCTCTGGCAGGTCAGCGGGCGGTCCGACCTGTCGTGGCAGGAGACCGTGGCGCTGGACCTGTGGTACGTCGACAACTGGTCGGTGGCCACGGACATGGGACTCATGGCCCGTACGCTGCGTGCCGTCACCGACGGCCGCGGGGCGTACTGAGAGCGGACGGGACCGGATGAGGGAGAGGGAAGCGGGCCGGGTGGAGGGTCGCGTGGTCGCGGCCGTCCACCCGGCGCCGGGGGCGGGCCCCGGTGACCGGTCAGACCTGTGCGCCCTGCTGTTCCAGCCACCAGGCGTAGGTCCGCGCGATGCCGTCGCGCAGGGGGATCTGCGGCTTGAAACCGAGGGAGGAGAGCCGGGACACGTCCAAGAGCTTGCGCGGCGTGCCGTCCGGCTTGGCCGTGTCCCAGTCGACCCTGCCCTGATAACCGGTCACCTCGGCCACCGTCAGGGCGAGTTCGCGGATCGTCAGGTCCTCGCCGGAGCCGACGTTGACGGGCGCGTCGCCGTCGTACCGCTCCAGCAGCAGCACACAGGCGGCGGCCAGGTCGTCGACGTGCAGGAATTCGCGGCGCGGGCTGCCCGAACCCCAGAGCGTGAGCGCCGGGGCGTCGTTCAGGCGCGCCTCATGGAAGCGGCGGATCAGGGCGGGCAGGACGTGCGAGGTCTCCAGGTCGAAGTTGTCGCCCGGTCCGTAGAGATTGGTGGGCATGGCGCTGATGTACGAGGCGCCGTACTGGCGGCGGTAGGACTGGGTCTGCACGATTCCGGCGATCTTCGCGAGGGCGTATGCCTCGTTGGTCGGCTCCAGCGGGCCGGTGAGCAGCGCGGACTCGGGAATGGGCTGGGGGGCCAGCTTCGGATAGATGCAGGACGAGCCGAGGAAGAGCAGCCGCTCGGTCCCGGCGGAGTGGGCGCCCGCGATCACGCTCAGCTGAATGCGCAGGTTCTCCTCGATGAACTGCACGGGATACGTGCTGTTGGCCATGATCCCGCCGACCTTGGCCGCGGCCAGCACCACGGCGTCGGGGCGCACGTCGCGCAGGAAGGCCCCGGTCCGCTCGGCATCGCGCAGATCGAGCCGGTCGCGCCCGCGGGTGATCACTTCATGGCCGTCCGAGGTCAGGCGGCGCACCAGCGCCGAGCCCACCAGACCGCGGTGGCCGGCGACGAACACGCGGGCACCGGGGCGTAGCAGGGTCGGGGCGGATTCCTGGGAGGGGCCGGGGAGTTCAGTCGTCATGGCTCGGATTGTGCCAGCAGTTGTATGACGCGGTGATGTTTTGCCGCAGATCGCTCAAACTCTGAAATTTCGGCGTGAAAGACCGCCTCACAGGCGGCCACAAGAGGGGGAATCGTGGCGAAGACCGCGCTCATCACCGGCGTGACCGGACAGGACGGCTCGTATCTGTCGGAGCTGCTGCTCCAGAAGGGATACATCGTCCACGGCCTCATACGCCGTTCGTCCAGTTTCAACACGGAGCGGATCGACCACATCTATCAGGGGCCCGAGGAGGAGAACCGCTCGTTCGTGCTGCACCACGCCGATCTCTCCGACGGGGTCGCCCTGGTGAACCTGTTGCGTGACATCCGGCCCGACGAGGTCTACAACCTCGGTGCCCAGTCGCATGTCCGGGTCTCCTTCGACGCACCCCTCTACACGGGTGACGTCACCGGTCTCGGCACGATCCGGCTGCTGGAGGCCGTGCGCGCCAGCGGCATCGACACCCGGGTGTACCAGGCGTCCTCCTCGGAGATGTTCGGCGCCAACCCGCCTCCGCAGAACGAGCACACCCCGTTCCATCCCCGCAGCCCGTACAGCGTCGCCAAGGTCTACTCGTACTGGGCGACCGTCAACTACCGTGAGGCGTACGGCATGTTCGCGGTCAACGGGATCCTGTTCAACCACGAGTCGCCGCGCCGGGGGGAGACCTTCGTGACCCGGAAGATCACCCGCGGGGTGGCGCGGATCAAGGCGGGTCTGCAGACGCATCTGCACCTGGGGAACCTGGACGCCGTGCGTGACTGGGGGTACGCCCCCGAGTACGTCGACGCGATGTGGCGGATGCTCCAGTGCGACACCCCGGACGACTACGTGGTGGCGACCGGGGAGGGCGTCAGCGTGCGCCAGTTCCTGGAGTACGCCTTCGAGCACGCCGGTCTCGACTGGCGCGAGCACGTCCGCTACGACGCGAAGTACGAGCGCCCCAGCGAGGTCGACGCGCTGATCGGGGACGCGTCGAAGGCCGCGGAACTGCTGGGCTGGAAGCCCGCCGTGAAGTCGCAGGAGCTGGCCCGGATCATGGTCGACGCCGATGTGCGCCTGCTCACCGACCAGCTGTCCGGGGCGGCCGTGCGGGTGGACCGATGAGGGGGCCCCGACGTCTCAGACGCGGCCGGAGCGGCGTGTTCGCCGCCGTCCTCGCCCTGGCGGCCGGGGTCCTGACCGCTTCCGCGGTGACCGCTCCCCCGGCCGAGGCCCTCACCGAGCCGGTCGGCTTCACGGCCGACCACCTCTCCACGTACCAGACGAACGGCATCGTCTGGTCGCTCGCCGAGGCGAACGGGGTCGTCTACGCCGGCGGCACGTTCACCAACGTCCGCCCGGCGGGCTCCCCCGCCGGCAGCAACACCACGCCGGCGGTCAACTTCGCCGCGTTCAACGCGGCCACCGGAGCGCCCACGGGGTGCTCGCTCTCCTTCACCCGCTCCAGCGGCACCGCGACGGTACGGGCGCTCGCCGTCTCCCCCGACAAGTCCACCCTGTACGCCGGGGGTTACTTCAACGCGGTCAACGGGACGGCCGCCAACGGGCTGGTCGCGATCAACACCGCCACCTGCGCCCGGCGTCCCGGCTTCTCCCCCGACTTCGGAGCGACCGTGCGGGCACTCGACGTCGCGGCGAGCGGCACGGTGTACGCGGGCGGCGACTTCCAGAGCGTCAACGGGCAGACCCGGCGCTTCTTCGGCGCGGTCACGGCCACCGGTGCGCTGACGGCCTGGAACCCCGACGCCGACGATCCCGGCCGGACGCTGAAGGTCACCCCGGACGGGCAGAGCGTGCTGATCGGAGGGGACTTCTCCACCGTGGGCGGCGCGAACTCGCACGCACTCGCGGTGACCGCCGCGGGGACGGGCGCGCTGACCCGGGCGTACCCGAACAACTTCATCCCGCCGACCGCGGTGATCAAGGACATCGTCACGGACAGCGCGTCCGGAGGCTGGTACGCCGGCGGCGAGGGGGCCGGCGCAGCCTCGTTCGACGGGCGGCTCGCGATGGACCTCGCCACGTTCGACCAGCGCTGGCGGGACACCTGCCAGGGGGCCACGCAGGCGCTGCGGGTCTACCGGGGGGTGCTGTACGCGGGCAGCCACGTCCACGACTGCTCGACCATGGGCGGCTTCCCCAACCAGGTGCGCAAGCACCTGACCGCGCAGGCCGTCGGCGATCCGGCGATGCTGGGCTGGCTGCCGGACACCAACGACGGCATCGGCGAACCGGTCGGGCCGCGCGCGCTGACCGTGTCGTCGCGCGACGGACGCGATTTCCTCTGGGTGGGCGGCGAGTTCACCACGGTCAACGGGGTCGCGCAGCAGGCGCTGACCCGGTTCGCCGACTCCCCGGACACCGGGGCGCCCTCCGCGCCGGTGGTCAGCGTCTCCGCGCCCCGGCCGGGCGAGGTGCGGGTGACCTGGCGCTCGAGCCTGGATCTCGACGACAGCCGGCTCACCTACCGGGTGTACCGCAACGGCGGGTCGGCGCCCGTCCACACGACGACGGGTTCCTCGCTGTTCTTCAGCCGGCCACAGCTGACCTTCACCGACACCGACGTGGTGGCGGGCCGCAGCTACGCCTACCGGGTCACCGCGAGCGACGGCACGAACACCAGCGCGCTCTCCGCCAACGTCTCGGTCACCGCCTCGGGTTCGGCCAGTCCGTACGCGGAGCGGGTGCTCGCCGACGGGGCCGGGCTGTACTGGCGGTACGACGAGGCGGGAGGCGCGTTCGCCTCCGACGCCTCCGACAGCGACGACGGCGGGGTGTACGCGAACGCCCCCGCGTACCGCTCGACGCCCGCCGCGGTTTCCGGCTCCTCGGCGCTCTCCCTCAACGGCACCGACGAGTACGTCTACAGCGACCGGCTGCACCGCTACACCTCGCCGAGCCCGTACTCGATCGAGACGTGGTTCCGCACGGCCACGAACCGGGGCGGGCGCATCGTCGGTTTCGGCAGCAACATCGGCACCGCCCAGGGGCACACCAGCGGAATCTCCGACAAGATCCTCTACCTCACCGACAACGGGCGGCTCGCCTTCGGCGTCCAGTCCAGCAGCTCCAGCACCCGGCCGACGATCACCTCGTCCGCGTCGTACAACGACGACACCTGGCACCACGCCGTCGCCACGCAGGGCCCGTCCGGCATGCGCCTGTACGTGGACGGAACGCAGGTCGGCGCCAACGCCGCCACGGGCAACCGCTCGTACAACGGATACTGGCGGGTCGGCGGGGACGCCATGAGCACCGCCTGGCCGAACCGTCCGACCAGCACCTACTTCGCGGGACAGGTGGACGAGACGGCGGTCTACCCCTCGGCGCTGACCGCCGCCCAGGTGGCCGCGCACCACGACCTGGCGGACACCCCGTCCGGCCCGGGGGACACCACCCTCACGCTGACGCCGACGGAGGACGCGTACGTCAACGGCGTGGCCGCGAACACGAACTACGACGACACCCAGCTCGCCTCCCGGGGCTCCACGCCGTACATCGGCTATCTCCGCTTCGCCCTGCCCGCCGCCCCGGCCGGGCAGGAGCTCAAGAGCGCCCGGCTCACCTTCCGCACCTCGTCGGATTCCACGGCGGGTTCGGCCGAACCCCACACACTCGTGCCGGTCACCGGCACGTGGACCGAGTCGGCGGTCACCTACAACACCCGCCCGTCGCTCGCCGCGACGGTGCTGGGGACCATCTCCGGCGCAACCGCCGTCTCCACCGACTACTCGGTGGAGCTGAACGCGCCGGCGCTGGGCGGGGCCCTGGGCTCCGCCTACTCACTCGCCCTCACCAGCAGCGGAACGGACAGTCTCCGCGTCTGGTCGGGCGAGGTCGCAACCGCGGCCTACCGGCCGCAGCTCGTTCTCACCTTCGGAGCTGAATGATGAACGCAAGTACGGGGCGCAGGCCCGGCGCACGCGGCCGCACGCGTGCGGCGGCCGCCGCGCTCTGCCTCCTCGCCGGGGCCCTGAGCGCCGCCGCCGCCGGGAGCTCCCCGGCAGCGGCGCTCACCCCGCCGGTCTCGCTGACCGCGGACGACCTGTCGACCTGGCAGACCAACGGCATCGTCTGGTCGATGGCCGCATCGGCCGACGGGGTGGTCTACGCGGGCGGCACCTTCTCCACCGTCCGGCCGCCGGACGCGGCGGCCGGAACGTCGGAACAGCCCGCGGTGAACTTCGCCGCGTTCGACGCCGCGACCGGTGCGCCGACGGGGTGCAGCCTGTCGTTCACCCTCTCCTCCGGAACCGCGACCGTGCGGTCCCTCGTCCTGTCGCCGGACGGTGACACCCTCTACGCGGGCGGACAGTTCGGAGCGGTCAACGGGGTCGGGGTCAGCAACATCGCGGCCGTGGACACGGCCACGTGCACTCCGCGTCAGGACTTCAAGGTCGCCGTCTCGGCGACCGTGCGGGCGATCGACGTCACCGACGACACGGTGTACTTCGGCGGTGACTTCAACAGCGTCGAGGGGCAGACCCGCAACAAGTTCGCCGCAGTGACCACCGGCGGCCAGCTCAAGCCGTTCACCGCGAACACGGACGAAGTCGGGCGGGCCGTGGAGGTCACGCCCGACGGCCTGCACGTGGTGATCGGGGGCGACTTCTTCACCGTCAACGGGACGGCCTCCCACGCGCTGGCCGTGGTGAACGCCACCACGGGCGCCCTGGACAAGAGCTATCCGGGATTCATTCCGAACACCTCGACGGTGCAGGACCTGACCTCGGACGCCACCCAGTTCTACACCGCCAACGAAGGCACCGGCGGAGGCGTCTTCGACGGCCGGATCGCGCTCGACCTGTCCACGTTCTCCCAGGTCTGGCGGGACACCTGCCTCGGTGCCACCCAGGCGCTCCTGGTGCACGACGGCGTGCTGTACAGCGGAAGTCACGCCCATGACTGTGCGTCCATGGGCGAGTTCCCCGACCAGCCGCGCAAGCATCTGCTGGCCCAGGCGGTCGACAACCCCAAGCTGCTGCCGTGGTTCCCGGACACCAATGACGGCATCGGGGAGCCGGTCGGCCCGCGGGTGATGGCGCAGACGGACAAGGGCGGTCACCACTACCTGTGGGTGGGCGGCGAGTTCACCACCGTCAACGGCGCCGGGCAGCAGGGGCTGACCCGGTTCGCCGACGGGCCCGACACGGGGGCGCCCTGGGTGCCCAACGCCAGCGTCTCCACGGTCCGCACGGGCGAGGTGGACGTGAACTGGCAGACCAGCTTCGACACGGACGACGGGGAGCTGACGTACCGGATCTACAAGGACGGCGCGAGCACTCCCGTGCACACCGTGACCGGTTCCTCGCTGTTCTGGGACCGACCGCAGCTGACGTGGACCGACCGGGAGGTGGCGCCCGGTGAGACGCACACGTACCGGATCAGCGCGAGCGACGGCACCAACACCAGCGCCAAGTCCCCGGCGGTGACGGCGGTCGTGGCGTCCGCGGCGGAGGCCTACCCCGCCCGGGTGATCGCCGACGGCGCATCGCTGTACTGGCGCTACGACGAGCCCGGCTCGACGTTCGCCGGGGATGCCTCCGGCGGCCTGGACAACGGCTTCGTGCGCAACGCGCCGGCCTACCGGCAGACTCCGGCCGCGATCGCCGGCGGATCGACCGCCATGGGCTTCAACGGCACGGACGAGTACGTCTACAGCAACAGGCGGCACGCGCAGCCGACGACGTTCTCCGTGGAGACCTGGATCAAGACCACGACCACCAAGGGAGGGAAGATCATCGGCTTCGGCAATCTGACCATGCAGAACAGCGGTCAGTACGACAAGCACGTCTACATGCGCAACGACGGGCGGCTGATGTTCGGGGTCCACAGCGGTGGCACCCGGACGGTGACCACCCTCGCCCCGTACAACGACGGTGAATGGCACCACGTGGTCGCCACGCAGGGCTCGGGCGGCATGGCGCTGTACGTCGACGGGCAGCTCCGCGCCTCCAACCCGTTCTACACGGGCAACGAGAGCTACCAGGGCTACTGGCGGATCGGCGGGGACAACCTCTCCGGCTGGCCGAACCGTCCGACGAGCAACTTCTTCGCCGGGCAGATCGACGAGACGGCGGTCTACCCGACCGCGCTGAGCAGTTCGAAGGTCGCCGCCCACTACGCACTGAGGACGGGTGGATGAGGTATCCGTTCCTGGCCGGCGCCGTCGTCATCATGACGGCGGCGCTGGCCGCCTGCGGCTCGTCCTCCGACGGGGGCGGGCAGAAGGCGTCCGGCGCGGGTGCCACGGCCTCGCCGGGCGCGGTGGCGCCCCGGGGGACCGCGTCAGAAGGCCCGTCACCCGCCGGTCCGAAGACGTCCCCGGCCAGTGAGCCGCCGAAGATTCCCAGTGACGACCTCACGCCGGCCACCGGCACGTTCACCAAGAAGCAGAAGGAGTTCCTCGTCGACCGGGTCCCCAAGGGCATGGACCCCGCCGCCGTGCTCCAGACCGGGCAGGCGACCTGCGACCGGCTGACGTATCTCGTCAAGGTGGACCGGGACACGGCCGTCGGCGCGATCGTCACCGGTGAGATCGCGGACGCGGCGCCCGCCGTCGGGCACCTGTGCACCCAGCACCAGGCGCTGGTGGACCGGGCGGCCGGGGGCTACGCCGACGGCACCCACGAGGGCGGGCGGCTGCGGCCGGGACGCTACCGCGACGTCAGCCCCACCAAGAACTGCAGCTGGCAGGTCACGGGCGCGAACGGCAAGGACCTGGTGTCGGGCTCGTCCGACGACGGGAAGAGAACCGTCATCACCATTCCGCAGGCGGCCCGCGCCTTCACCTCCACAGGCTGCTACGCCTGGCTGCCCGAAGGAGACAACGGATGAGCAGACTGCCGATAGCCGTGGCGATCCCCACGAAGAACGAGGGGCTCAACATCGCCGAGGCGGTGAAGTCGGTCCTCGGCCACTTCGAGGCGGTCGTCGTCGTCGACTCGCACAGCACCGACGACACGGCGAAGATCGCCGCGGAGTGCGGGGCCGAGGTCGTCATGTACACCTGGGACGGCGGACATCCCAGGAAGAAGCAGTGGTGCCTGGAGAACGTCCGCACGGACCTGGACTGGATCCTGCTCCTCGACGGGGACGAACGGCTGAGTCCCGGGCTGCTGGCCGAGCTGAGGGAGGTCTTCGCGGACCCGGAGGCGCCGCGGCCCGCGGCGTACGACATTCCGCTGGGGTACTGGTTCTCCGGGAAGCGGCTGCGGCACGGGTACACCATCCGCAAGCGTTCGCTGACCGACCGCACCCGGTGCCACTATCCGGAGGTGGGCGATCTCGACGCACCGGGCATCGGCGAGGTGGAGGGCCACTACCAGCCGGTCGCGGAGAGCGCGGGCTCGCTCCGCAACCCGATCGAGCACCAGGACCTCGACCCGGTGACCGCCTGGTTCGAGCGGCACAACCGGTACTCGGACTGGGAGGCGTGGCTGGAGCAGCATCCCGACGTCAAGGAGCAGGTGCGCAAGGTCAAGTCACGTCAGGGACAGCTGTTCCACAAGGCGCCGTTCAAACCGCTGGTGTCCTTCGCGTACATGTACGTGTACCGGCGGGGCTTCCTCGACGGGCGGGCGGGGCTCGACTTCGCGCTGGCCATGAGCTTCTACCGGTGGCAGATCGCTCTCAAGTCGCGGGAGCGGCCCACGCCATGAGTCACCC
Organism: Streptomyces sp. A0642; assembly: GCF_004795105.1. GTDB lineage: Bacteria > Actinomycetota > Actinomycetes > Streptomycetales > Streptomycetaceae > Streptomyces. Next base: position 81,411 of record NZ_SSBL01000007.1, read on the forward strand.
GCGCTTCCGGCGGACCACGTCCTCGTAGGTCCGCCGGAGCGTCCGGGTGACGACGTCGATGGTGAAGTCCTCGTTGACCAGCTCCCAGGCGGCCTTGCCCGCCTGGGCGTTGGCCCCGGGCTCCAGCAGCTCCAGGATCGCCTGTGCGACCTTCCCGGCGTTGGCGTCGTCCTCGCCCACCCGGCTGTCGATGACCCGGCCGGCTCCGGCCCGCGCGACGTCCGGGCCGAGGCCGCAGGTGCGGGTGATGACCACCGGGGTGCCGACGGACATCGCTTCGAGGACCGAGACGCCCAGGGGTTCCTCGATCGACGGCAGGACGTACACATCGGCCTCACGGCCGGCGGCCAGCACCTCCTCGTGGCCCAGGGGTCCGACGTGGTCGAGCGAGTCCTGCACCCCCAGGCTGCGGGCCAGGCGCAGCGTGCCGGGGAGTGCGCCGGTGTCGGGCCCCGCCAGCACGAACCGCGCGTCCGGGTGGACCGCCAGGACCGCGGGCATCGCGGCCACGAAGTCCTCCGGACGCTTGCGCTCCTGGATCCGGGCGAGGAAGAGGACCGTCGGCGGGCGGGCCGGGTCGCGGGCGGGCTTGAACTCCTGCGGGCGCACGCCGTTGACCAGGCGCACGGTCCTGGTGAGGGCGACGGGCGCCGCGACGGCGTTCACGTCGAGGCGTTCGGCCTCGGTCAGGTGGAGCACCGCGTCCGCGCCGCGCAGGACCTTGCGCACCCCCAGCAGGTCGGTCAGCTGCGCCACCCGCTTCTCGGTGGGGTCGACCATGCCGTGCGTCTGGACGACGAGCGGGGTGCCCCCCGCGAGTGCGAGCAGCGCGGCGGGCAGAGTCACCAGGTCGCGCATCAGATGGACGTGGACGAGGTCGGCGCCGCGCATCATCCGGCGCGCGCTCCGCAGGAGGGCCGGCGAGGTGATGCCGCTGACCTCGAACATGGGCAGCGCGTGGCGGGCCTGGAAGAGGTGGACGGGCACCCCCTCCACCTCGTCCGGCAGCGGCCCCTCGAAGCCGTCGCCCAGGGCCATGATCCGGGCGTCGTCGCCCTCGGCGCGCTGGACCTTCGAAAGGTTCAGCGCCACTCGCGTCGGACCGCCGAAAGCATGGTCCGGGGTGTGCAGCGTGACGATGTGCAGGATCTTCACCAGGGTTCCCCTCGACCTCGGCCGGCTGTTCACAGACTAGTCATCACATCACCTCAAGTGGGCTGATTGGTTAAGGTGTTCACAGGCTCGTACGTTCACGGAGCGGGGGAACGATGACGTCCGTGCACGAGGCGGCACTGTCCGCAGGCGTTCGCCGGAGCCATCCGGTCGAGCCGCCCGCCAAGCCGATGTCCTGGGCGATGCTGTCGCGGGCGATGGCCGTGCCGCTCATCCTGGGCCTGGTCTGCTTCCTGCCCGCGCTGATCGCCGCCCAGCCCGGGACCGGGGCGCGGGACACGGGGTACTGGCTGCAGCTCGTGCTGACGTGCTACTCCGGCGCCCGGCTGGCGACCATGATCCTCTCCACCCGGCGGCGGCTGCTGCAGGGCGTCTTCTGGATGTTCGTGTACATCGCGATGGGGGTGGCGCCGTTCGCCCAGGCGGTCATCGGTCAGACGCCGACGCCGATGGTGGGGCCGCGGGCGGACCTGGTCACGGCGATCGCCCTGATCCTGGTGGGGTGTGCCGCCTTCGACCTGGGGGCCCTGCTCGCGTCCCGGCGTCCGCTGCGGCGGCGTTCCGCGGCGCGCGGGGGCGGCGGTCCCGCCACCGCGCATCCGGTCAGGCTGCGGCTGCTGGTGCTGATCGCGTTCGCGGCGAGCGGCTACTACGTGCTGAAGCTCGGCGGGCCCGCCGTGTTCTTCTCCAGCAGGCAGGAGATCAGCGCCTCGGTCGCGGAGAGCGGTGTCGCGAGCGGGGAGTCGAATGTGGGCTCGGCGTTCCTGAAGGGCTTCGGGACCGTCCCGGCCCTGTTGGCCCTCCTCTTCTACACCCGGCGGCTGGTGACCTCGCGCCGGGCCCGGCGCTCGCCGTCCACCGTCCTGGTGTGGATCGCGCTGGCAGCGGTCAACCTGGTCGTGAACAACCCGGTGTCCAATGCGCGTTACTGGTTCCTGACGGTCCTGGTCTCGCTGTTGTTCACCGCCTTCCCCAGCAGCGCGGCGATGTACCGCTCGGTGCTGGCCATGGGGGTGATCGGCGCCCTGGTGCTGTTCCCGTACGCGGACCGGTTCCGCTACGACGACTCCGGGTACCGGCCGGTGCAGTCGTCGTCGGTGTTCGAGCCGCTGGCCACCAAGGACTACGACCAGACGGTAATGTTCGCCAACACCATCTCCTGGGTGGACACCCGCGGCCATACGTACGGCCGGCAGTTGGCGGGCTCCGCGTTCTTCTTCGTGCCGCGGGCGGCGTGGAGCGGGAAGCCGGAGGACACCGGGGTGCGCGTGGGGCAATGGATGGGGATGAACATGACCAACCTCTCCGCGCCGCTGTGGACCGAGTTGTGGGTCGACTTCGGGATGCCGGGCATGATCGGGGGGCTCGCCCTGATCGGCTACGCGGCGGCGCGCACCGACCGCCGCTACGCCCGGGCGGTGACGCGGGACGGCCCGGGGCCCGGCAGCGTCCTGGCAATCGCGGCTCCGCTGATCGCGGGGTACACCTTCATCCTGCTCCGCGGCCCGCTCCTCCAAGCCGTCGGGAAGCTCGCCATCGCGGCGCTGTGCCTGGCGCTCGTCACGAGTTTCACGGACCGGAGCCCACGGCGGTCGCGCTGACCGGGGCGTGCCCCGGCCTGTCCCGGCGGGTGAGCCGGGCCACCCGGGTCCAGGTGGCGGCCGCCTTGCAGACGGAGCCGAGACACAGGCCCCAGGCGGCCCCCGGCACGCCGCCGAGGAGGTAGCCGCCGGTGAGAAAGGCGACGGAGGCCAGGGAGAACACCACCTGGATGCCGAGGGTGGTGCGGGGATCGAGCAGCCTGAGCGCCAGCAGCCCGCAGGTGCCGACGGCCATCGCCGTGTACTGGCTGCCGGTGGCGGGGAGCAGCGCGGCGGCCGTCGGCCAGGTGTCGCCGAGCAGGTGGCGGCCGACCGATGCGGGGAGCAGCGCGAGGACGCTCGCCCAGCCGGCGGCGGTGAGCGCCAGGAGGGCGGCCAGGGCGGCGGTGGCCCGTACCCTGAGCCGTTCGGTGGCGAGCCGCCCGAGGAGCGGCGGGCCGAAGCCGGTGGCCGAGGTGAACAGCACGTTCAGCGGGCCGAAGAGGGTGGTGGCGCCGCGCAGGGCGCCGACGAGGAGGGGGTTGCCGACCGCGCCGAGCCCCAGCACGGAGAGCTGGCTGGTCGCGTTGCCCACGCCGAACTCGATGACGAACCGCCGGCCGAGGTGTCCCTTCCTCAGCAGGGGTTTCAGCAGCACGGGGGCTCCGGCCGTCCTGCGGTGCAGCGCGGCCGCCGAGAGCAGGAGCGCGGGCAGGGCGGAGAGCCCCCAGACGATGACCAGCCGGGCCGCGGGGGTGCCCTGCGGTTGTGCGGCCAGCGCCCCGAGGACGCAGACCAGCCGGAGCGTGTCGGCGGCCAGCGCCATGTGCTGGGCGTGGAGGGTGGCGAAGGCGTAGCGGGCCGTGTCCTGGGCGAGGACGACGGGCAGCACGAGCCCGAGCATCGTCAGGGCGCGCGCCGTCCCGCCCGGCAGCACCGCGCAGACGGCGGCGAGCGGGCCCCCGACGGCGGACGCGACGAGGAGGGTGAAGCCGACCGCGGAGCGGCAGGCCCCGCGCGTCTCCTCGCTCGCGCCCCGGCGCAGCACCAAGGGCTGTCCCGTGTAGGCGCCGGACACCCCCAGCAGTACGGAGAAGACGAGGTAGACGGCGGAGAAGCGGGCGAAGTCGGCGACGGTGGACAGCCTGGCGGCCACGACCAGGACCAGGATGTTGGTGAGCGCCGCCACCCCCTGGTCCGCGACCGAGCAGAAGACGGCGGTGCGTGCCCTCACCTGTGGCCCGCGGTGCTGCTGTGGTCGTTGCCGCCGCGTCCGATGCCGCTCTCCAGGGTGCGCAGGCCGAGCGTCTCGGTGGGGTCGCCGGTGTGCCCGGAGACGTCCGCCCGGTCGGGGCCGTCCGCCTCCGCTCCGTCCTGTTCGTCCTGCGGGGGCGCCGTCCGGCCGTGTCCCCGGCGTCCGGCCGCCTTCCGGCGGGCCCGGCGCTCCAGGCGTCCGTAGCCGGGGTGGAGCAGGGTGCCGAGCACGGAGCCGCCCGCGGCGCCGATGATCTCGCGGATGCGTTCCAGGTCGCTGCGGTGCACCTCGCGCGGGTCGCAGACCACCACCACGCCCTCGACCCGGTCGATGAGCGCGACGGCGTCGGCGTACGAGAGGACGGGCGGGGCGAGCACGATGACCACGGCTCCCGGCCGGCCGCCCTCGGCGAGGATGCGGCTGACGGGCGCGGAGGTCAGGGCGCGCGGCACGTTGTCCGTACGGCGGCCCGCGACGAGCGTGAAGGCCCCCGATCCGGGCACGTCCACGTTGGTGCGGCTGTCCGAGGGCCAGCCGCGCCCGTCCCTTTCGCTGGCCCAGCTGGGCCGGCCGGCCCGGCCCACCGCTCCGAGGGACCCGGCCAGGGACGGGGCCCTGAGATCGGCCTCCACGAGCAGGACGTCGCGCCCCATCTCGGCGAAGGCGGCCGCGAGGTTGGCCGCCGCGGCCGTCGCCATGTCGTTGTCGCCGCGGGGCGCCGTGACGAGGATCCGGCGGCGTTCGGTGAACGAGGGGTCGTAGGCGAGGCGGAAGGCCACCGCCCGGTACTCCTCGGCGAGCCTGCTGCCGCCGCGTCCGATGGCGAGCAGGGTTCCGGCCGCGGCGCGTTCGCGGGGCAAAGTGCCGAGCAGCGGGGCGCCCAGCGAGCGGACGAGTTCCCTGGTGGAGCGGACTGCGGGGTCGAAGACGAGCCGTACCCAGGACAGCAGCAGGCCGAGCGCGAGTCCGACGACACCGCCGAGTCCGAGGAGCAGGGGCAGACTGGCGCCGCTGGGCTTCTCCGGGGCCACGGGCTTCTTGTTCAGATAGCCGGGTGTGGTGTCCAGGGCCCGCAACTCCGAGATCTTCTGGCTCAGTTCGGAGATGGAGACGATGAGGTTGGCCCGTGCGCTGGTGACGTCGTTGCCCACGGCGCCGGTCTCCTGCTCGGCCAGCCGGTCGCGCTGCTCGGTGAGCGGTTTCAGCTGGGCGCGGTATCCGTCGACCATGTTGTCGATGCTGTTCTCGGTGCGCTCGCGGCGAATCTCCAGGTAGGCCTCGGCCAGCGCCTGGGCTCGGGTCCTGGCCTGTTCGGGGGCGCTGCCGGTGTAGGAGAACCTGAGCACCAGCGTGTTGGGCGGGTTGGTGACCTGGAGCCCACGGAGCAGGGTGCCCACCTCCACCGCGTCGCCGGTCTTGGCCAGCGAGCCGGCGGCGACGGTGCCCACCGCGTCGCTGACGGCCGTCTGGCGCTCCGAGCCGATGTTGATGCCCTTGTCGGCGGAGGCGCCGGCGGCGAAGGGGTCCGAGGTGGCGGAGCGCACGGAGACCTCGCCCGTGGAGGTGTACGTGTCCTCGCCGCTCAGCGCGAGCCAGCCCGCGCCGAGGAGTCCGACGACGACGCCGCACGCGAGCAGGGAGCGGTAGCGCAGGAGCTGGCGGAACTGGTCGCGCAGCAACGCGGGTTCGTCCTGGTCCTCCAGAGCGCGGATCGGCTGGGTCATCGGCGGTGTGTCCCTTCGGCGTCCTGGAGGACCTCGGTGAGCAGTGCGTCGAAGCGGGCGAGGCCGGCTTCCCGGCTGAGATGGCGGGCCACGTACCGCGGCCCGTGGGCGCCGAGTTGGTCGGCGGCGGCGGGTTCCTCGACCAGCTTGCGGACCGCGGCGAGTACGGCGGCCGGGTCCTCCGGCGCGACGAGGAGACCGGCGCCCGAGCGCTGCACCTCCTGGGCGGTGCCGCCCCCGTCGGCCACGGAGGCGACGACGGGGCGGCCGGAGACGAAGTAGGAGGTGAGCTTGGAAGGGACGCTCATGTCGAGCACGGACGCGCGCTGGGTGACGGCGAGGACGTCGGCGGCGGCCAGGACGTCGGTGAACTCGTCCGGTCCGGCGGGCGGCAGGAAGTCCAGGTTGGGCAGGCCGGACGCACGGGCGAGCAGGGCGTCGCGCTGGTTGCCGTCCCCCATCAGGACGACGCGCACCTCAGGGGCCAGCCGCGCCGCGTCGACGAGGACCTCCAGTCCCTGCTTGAGTCCCATGTTTCCGGAGTGCAGGACCACGGGGGTGCCCTCCCGCCATCCGAGGCGGGCCCTTGTGGCGGCCCGGTCGGCCGAAGGGGGCTTCACATGGCTCCAGTTGGGGACCAGCCGGATGCGGTCCGGGTCCACCCCGTAGGCGGTGACCCGGGGGACGAAGCTCTCGTGGATGACGCCGACCAGAGTCGCGGCCGCGAGGGCGTACCGCTCGGCCCGCGAGGCCACGGCGGCCGCCCGCCCACCGCCCCGGATGCCGCTCTGGGCGGCGGCGGCGCCCATCAGGTCCTGGACGACGGGTATGTACGGGACGCCGTGGCGGCGGGCGAGCCGGGCGCCTATGACGCCGCCGGCGAGGCTCGGCAACTGGGCGATCACCGCGTCGGGCCGCAGCGCGGGCGGGGCCGCGAGGCCGTGCGCCAGCACGCTGGCCTCGAACGCGGCCCGGCGCAGGGCGCTCTGACGCGGCGGCACATAGTGCCGCCGGCGGTGCACGGTGACACCCGAGCGCTGCTCCTCGGTCCGCCACACACCCCGGTATGCCGCCTCGGTCCGCCAGGACGGGTAGTGCGGCATCCCGGTCAGCACGTGCGTGTCGGCCCCGGAGCGGGCCCAGTGCTCGGCGAGCTGGGCGGCGTACGGGCCGATGCCGGTCAGTTCGGGTGCGTAGTTCGTGGAGACCACCAGCAGACGGCGGCCGCCGAACGGCTCGTGGTGCTCTGTTCCTGGCATCGGACGCCCGCCTTCCCCCCGGAGCCACCTGTGTTCCCCCCAAGGAACAGCCCCAAAAGTGAGCTTATCCGTTCACGAGATGCGCAAGTGGTCTTCGCAGTAAGGTCATCGCACGATCACACCGATACCGATATCCCGCCGGACCGGATGCCATGTCCGGATACCTTCCGGTGGGACACGGGACATCACGTTCACACCGTGGGGGGAGAGAACGGATGGTACACAGGGTCGGCTACGCGCCGGGGGTTTACGACCTGTTCCACATAGGCCACCTCAACATCCTGCGACACGCCCGCAGTCAGTGCGACTACCTGGTCGCGGGCGTCGTCTCGGACGAGATGGCGGCACTCGCCAAGGGCCACAAGCCGGTCATTCCGCTGCCGGAGCGGCTGGAGATCGTGCGGAGCGTGCGGTACGTGGACGCGGCGTTCGTCGAGACCGTCCCCGACAAGGTCGAGACCTGGCAACAGGTCAGGTTCGACGTCATCTTCAAGGGGGACGACTGGCGCGACACGGAGAAGGGCAGGCGCCTGGAACGCGACTTCGCCGAAGTCGGCGTGGAGGTCGTGTACTTCCCGTACACGGTGCACACGTCCAGCACCCAGCTGCGCCGGGCGCTGGACACGATGGTCAGCCCGCCCGGAGCGCTCTCAGCTCCCTGAACCACTTGCCGAGGAACGCCACGAGGAACAGTGCGTGCACGACGGCGAGCACGGCGTATCCCGTCCGGAACGCCGTCTCGTCGCCGAGCAGCAGGAACACCAGGCAGAACACCCCGTAGTCGGCCGGCAGCAGGGCCACCGCCCGCAGCCGGGACACCGGCCCGGCCGGAGCGCCGGCCGCCGGCTGGGAACGGGCGGCCGCCTTCCCCAGCTGCTCCCGGAGCAGTCCGGCGCAGAAGGTGAGCACCGCGACGAACAGGAAGCCGAGCGGCAGGAGCAGCCAGCCGTCGGAGCCGAGAGCGAAGTAGCGGTGGAACGCGATCAGTACGACGCTGTGGACCAGGATCATCTTCGCGCAGTCGACGACGTGGTCGAGCCATTCGCCGTCCGGGCCGCCACCGCCGGTCAGCCGGGCGAGCTGCCCGTCGGCGGAGTCGAGGGCGAAGCCCACGGCGAGCCCCAGGTAGACCAGGACCGCCGGCCCCCAGCCGGGGCGGACGAGAGCCACCGAGGCCAGGGCGGCGAACGTGAACGCCGCGCTCACCAGCGTGACCTGATTGGGCGTCATTCCCAGGCGGTACGCGGCGGCCGCGAAGATCCGGCCGGCCGGCCGGTTCACGTACCGCGAGTAGAGCGACACCCCCTTGGCCGACTTCTGCGCCCCGCGCAGCTCACGCAGCACCGCAACCGTGCTTTCCATACGCCCCCCAGCGTGTCGCCGTTCCCACAGCTCCGGCGGCGTCTCGGACCGCACCGCCGGAGCCGCATCATGGCACGCCCGTCCCCCCGTGGGGGCGGGATCACCACGACCCGGACCGGTCCGGTCGCGGGGCGGCCCGCCGACGGCCCCGCCGGGCGGCGGCGGCCGGACGTGAGACGGCCCGCGGCGGGCCGTGTCAGGCGGTGGCGGTCCGGCACTCCGGGTGGCCCCAGCCCTGGTCGTTCTTGGCGATCATGTCCTTGGCCGCGTAGGGCCTGCCGCACTGGCACCGGCCGGCGAACTTGGCACGGATGGTCGCCCCGCCGGAACGGGGCGCGCTGCCCGCCTTCTTCGCCGCTCCCCCGGTCCGCCGCCCCTCGGTGGCGCGGGAGGGGGCGGGAACGGGCAGGTCGGCGGAGCCCTGAGAGGTGCCGGCCGCCCGCTGGGCCACGGCCGCCTCGCTGGCGGCCTGGTCGGCCAGCGCGTTCAGCGGGTCGCCGTCCACCTGGTGGGCCGGCACGTAGACGAAGTCCACGGCCCGTCCGGTCAGCAGGGAGTCGATGCGGGCCACCAGGTCGCGGTTGGCGACGGGCTTGCCGGCCGAGGTCTTCCAGCCGTTGCGCTTCCAGCCCGGCAGCCACTTGGTCACGGCGTTCATGGCGTACTGCGAGTCCATGCGGACCTCCAGCGCCACGGCCGGGTCGAGCGACTCCAGGAGTTCCTGCAGGGCCGTGAGCTCGGCGACGTTGTTGGTGGCGGTGCCCAGGGGCCCGGCCTCCCACCGCAGCGGCCTGCCGTCCGCGTCGGCCACCACATAGGCCCAGGCGGCCGGCCCCGGATTACCCTTCGACGCCCCGTCACACGCGGCGATCATGCGCTCGTTCATGCCCTCGATCATGCCAGCGTCGGGACGCCCGGATCACCCCGGTCACGGACCGGGGCCCCGAACCGGCGCGGTCCGGCCCCCGCACGCCCTCCACCTGGCGCTCTCACCGTACGTAGCGGTTCGGAATGCGATGCCCACGCTGCGCTGCTTCCCTGAGGGGGCCCGCTCTTCCCCACCGTCCGAAGGAGCGACGATGAGCGTTGCAGGAGAAACCGGCCGAGCCCAGCAGATGCGCGAGAAGGCCAGGCACATGACCGAGGCCGCCGAGCGCACCAGCGACCCGGAGCAGCGTCGCCGGCTCGAGGAGAAGGCCCGGAAGCTGCGGGAGCAGAGCGAGCAGCAGGCCGGCCGGGACGACAGCGGCCTGCCCCTGTAGCCACCGCGCGCACGCGCGAACGACGGCTGCCACCCTTCCATGAGGGGGTGGCAGCCTTCGGCGTGTGCGGGGCGCCGGCGGGCGCCGAGGGGACCTTGATCACCGGTGCCTACGATGGAGCCCCGCCGAGGACGCCGTCTCCTCGCCGCACGGAAGCGAGGAACCCGCATGAGCCGTCAGCCGGTCACCGTGGTCACCGGAGGCAGCCGGGGCATCGGCGCCGCGGTCTGTACGCGCCTGGCCGCCGACGGCCATCACATCGCCCTGGGCTACCGCTCCGACGCCGCAGCGGCCGAGGCGGTAGCCGCGGCCGTGCGGGAGACGGGCCGGCGCTGCGTCGCGGTGCGGGTGGACACGACCGAGGAGGCCGGGGTGGACCGGCTCTTCGAGACGGCGGCGGCGGAACTCGGACCGGTCACCGGCCTGGTCAACAACGCCGGGGTCAGCGGCCCGCTGGGCCCGCTCGCCGATGCCGACGCCGAAGGGCTCCGGCGCGCCCTGGACGTCAACGTCGTCGGCTATCTGCTCTGTGCGCGGCGCGCGGTGCGCGACATGGCCGGGTCGGGCGGCGGGGCCATCGTGAACATGTCGTCGGCCGCGGCCACGCTCGGAAGCCCGGGCGAGTACGTCCACTACGCCGCGGCCAAGGCAGCCGTGGACGCGATGACCATCGGCCTCTCCAAGGAGGTCGCGGCGGCCGGCATCCGTGTCAACGCCGTCGCTCCCGGCATCATCCGGACGGGCTTCCACGCGGATCCGGAACGCCCCGACAAGGCAGCCTCCGCGATCCCGCTGGGCCGGCCGGGGCAGCCCGAGGAGATCGCGGGCGCGGTCGCCTGGCTCCTCTCGGACGACGCCTCGTACGCCACCGGCGCGATCCTCCGGGTGGCGGGCGGCCGCTGACATCCGGCCGCGGTGCGGTGCGGTGCCCGGCGGGCCCGGGGCGAGGACGACGGGCTGTAGCGTGCAGCGGTGACCGGTCCCGGCGGGCTTCCGCTTCTCTTCCTCGATGTCGACGGCCCCCTCATCCCGTTCGGCCCGCGCGCCGGCGGGCACCCCGTCCACCCCGGAGGGCGGCACCCGTCGGCGGCGGCCGGAGGCAATCCGCTGCTCGACCGGATCGACCCGGCGCTCGGGCCCCGGCTCGCCGCGCTCGCGTGCGAGCCGGTCTGGGCGACGACATGGGGGGAAGAGGCGAACGCGGTCGTCGCGCCGCGACTCGGACTGCCCCACCTGCCGGTGGTCGCCTGGCCCGCGCCTTCCGAGCAGGAAGAGCGGGACGCACGGGCGGGTCTGCACTGGAAGACGCGCACGCTCGCCGGCTGGGCGGCGGGGCGCGCCTTCGCCTGGGTGGACGACGAGATCACCGAGCGGGACCGGCGCTGGGTGGCGGCCCACCATGCGGCGCCGGCGCTTCTCCACCGCGTCGATCCGTCGCTCGGCCTGACCGACGCCGGCCTGCGGCTGCTCGATGTCTGGCTGCGCACGGCCTGAGCGCTCCCCGCCCGGCTCACCCCGGTGCCGTGCCGCGTGCCAGCAGGAGTGCCACGTCCGCCGCCGCGACGGCGGCCGCCGCGGCGAGGGGCGCCTTGCGCCAGGCGCGGGCGAGCAGGAGTCCCGCGAGGGCGGCCGGCGCCGCGACGGCGAGTGCCGCCGCGCCCCAGGGCCCGGGCGGTCCCGCCGGGCCGAGCGCGAGGACCACGGAGGCGGCGACGAGGGGCAAGGGAAGCAGGAGGCCCGTGGTGACGGGGCCCAGGCGTTGCGGGAGCCCCCTGACGCCGTGGCGCAGATCGTCCTCGATGTCGGGCAGGACATCGCCGAGGTGGGCGGCCAGGCCCAGCAGCGCTCCGGCGGTCACCGTCCACCAGGCCGGCCCGGGGCGGCCGGGCAGGGTCAGCGCGGCCACGGCGGGCAGGGTGCCGAACCCGATGACGTACGGAAGCCAGGACAGCATGGTGGCCTTCAGCCTCAGGTTGTACGCCCAGGCGGCCGCCACGGCCGTCAGATGCAGCGCGCCCGCGAGCGGGCCGCAGGCCAGGGAGAGCGGAACGCAGAACAGGGCTGCGGCGAACGCCGCCGCCCAGACCGTCCCGCGGCTCACCGAACCGTCGGCCACGGGTTTGCCGGGGCGTCCGTCGGCCGCGTCCCGCCCGGCGTCGAAGGCGTCGTTGCACCAGCCGACGGACAGCTGACCGGTCAGCACGGCCGCGACGAGGAGGGCGCAGCCCCCGCGGTCGAGGCCGGCGCCCGCCCCGAGGCCGCCCGCGATCGCGGTCACCGCGGCCACCGGCCCCGGGTGGCAGGAGCGGGCCAGGGCCGTCGCGCGGCGGAGCGGCCACGCGGTGGGGGTGCAGGCGCGCGACGGATCCGGGGTGCCCATCACGTGATCGTAGAGACTCCGGACTCCGCGGACCTGACAGCCGCACGGGTTGTTTGCGGTGTTTTGTCCCTTGCGCGGGGCAGGGATGGGCCATGACGCCTGAGAAGCAGGGTCCGGGATGACCCGGATCGCAGCCGTGCACGGCACCCTGGCCCCGTACCGGCACACCCAGCGTGAGATCACCGACATGGTGGCCCGCACCTGCCTGCCGCCGGGGGCCGACCGGCGGGTCCTGGACCGGTTGCACGAGAACGCCCGGGTGCGCACCCGCAGCATGGTGCTGCCGCTGGAGCGCTACCGCGAACTGGGCGGATTCGGGGACGCCAACGACGTGTTCATCGAGGCGGCCGTGGACCTGGGCGCCGAGGCGCTGCGCGGTGCGCTGCGGACGGCGGGGCTGCGGCCCGCCGACGTGGACCTGCTGATGTTCACCTCGGTCACCGGCGTGGCCGCGCCGTCGGTGGACGCCCGCCTCGTGGGGCGCCTCGGCCTGCGCCCGGATGTGAAGCGGCTGCCGGTCTTCGGGCTCGGCTGCGTCGCCGGGGCGGCGGGCATCGCCCGCCTCCACGACTACCTGCTCGGCCGGCCCGACGACGTGGCGGTGCTGCTCTCGGTGGAGCTGTGTTCCCTCACCTTCCAGCGCGGCGACGCGTCGCCCGCCAATCTGGTGGCCACCGCCCTGTTCGGGGACGGCGCCGCCGCCGTGGTGGCGCTCGGCGCGGGCCGGGCTTCGCGGACGGGGCCCGAGGTCATCGCCACGCGCAGCCGCATGTACCCCGACACCGGGCACGTCATGGGCTGGGACATCGGCGACTCGGGCTTCAAGGTGGTGCTCGATCCGGGCGTCCCCGACGTCGTGCGCCGCCATCTGGCGGACGACGTGGGCGACTTCCTCGCGGAACACGGGCTCAAGCCGAAGGACGTGGCCCACTGGGTGTGCCACCCGGGCGGGCCCAAGGTCCTGGAGGCCGTCTCCGATGTCCTCTCGCTCCCCGACGGGGCGCTGGACGTCACCTGGCGTTCGCTGGCCGCCGTGGGGAACCTCTCCTCGTCCTCGGTCCTCCACGTCCTGCGGGACACCCTGGAGCAGCGCCGGCCCGAGCGGGGTTCTCCCGGGCTGCTGATGGCCATGGGCCCGGGTTTCTGCTGCGAACTGGTGCTGCTGCGCTGGTAGGTCGGAGGACACATGATCTGGTACACGGCACTGGTGCTGGCCGTGGCGGGCGAGCGCCTCGCCGAACTCGCCGTCGCCCTGCGTCACACGCGCTGGGCGCTGGCCAGGGGCGGAACCGAGTCGGGCCGCGGACACTATCCGGCCATGGTCGCCCTGCACACCGCGCTGCTCGCGGGGTGTCTGGCGGAGGCCGCACTGGCGGACCGGCCGTTCCTGCCGGTGCTCGGCTGGAGCATGGTGGCCGTGGTGCTGGCCGCGCAGGGTCTGCGCTGGTGGTGCATCCGGACGCTCGGACACCGGTGGAACACCCGCGTCATCGTGGTCCCGGGCATGGCGCTGGTGACGGGCGGCCCGTACCGCCTGCTGCGCCACCCCAACTACGTCGCCGTCGCGGCGGAGGGGATCGCGCTCCCCCTGGTCCACGGCGCATGGGTGACCGCGCTGCTCTTCACCGTGCTCAACGCGGCGCTCATGGCCGTACGGGTCAGGTGCGAGGAGGCGGCGCTCGCCTCCGCCGGGGGCGTGCCGGCGTGATCGACCTCCTGATCGCGGGCGGTGGCCCCGCCGGCCTCGCGGCAGCGATCCGGGCGGCTTCGCTCGGCATGGAGGCCGTCGTCGTCGAGCCCCGTACGGCCCCCGTCGACAAGGCGTGCGGCGAGGGCATCATGCCCAGCGGGATGGCGGCGCTGCGCGCCCTCGGCGTCGAGCCGGCCGGCCATCCGCTGCGCGGGATCCGCTACGTGGAGGGCGCCAGGAGCGCGGCGGCGGTGTTCCGCGGCGCGGCCGGGCTCGGCGTGCGGCGGACGGCCCTGCACACCGCGTTGCACGCGCGGGCGGTGGAGCTCGGGGTCCGGATCGTGCCGGGCAAGGTCGCGAAGGTCCGGCAGGACCATGACCGGGTCGGGGCCTGCGGTCTCACCGCCCGGTGGCTGATCGCCGCCGACGGGCTGCACTCCCCCGTCCGTCGTGGGCTCGGCCTGGACGGGCCCGGTGGCGGGGCGCGCCGTTACGGGCTGCGCCGGCACTACCGCGTCGCCCCGTGGACGGAGTACGTGGAGGTGCACTGGTCGCGGCACGGCGAGGCGTACGTGACGCCGCTCGCGAACGGCCTGGTGGGCGTGGCCGTGCTCAGCGGGGAGCGTCGTGCGTACGAGAGCCAGCTGGCGGCCTTCCCCGGCCTGGCCGCCCTGCTCCTCGGCCGGGAGGCGGGCCCCGTCCGCGGCGCAGGTCCGCTGCGCCAACGCGCCCGGGCTCAGCGGGCGGGGCGGGTACTCCTGGCCGGTGACGCCGCGGGCTACGTGGACGCGCTGACCGGCGAGGGGGTCGCACTCGCCGTGGCGACGGCCGGTGCGGCGGTGGACTCGCTCGCCGCGGGCCGCCCCGAGGACTACCCGGCCAGCTGGGCCCGGCTGACCCGGCGTCACCGTCTGCTCACCGCAGCCCTGTTGTCGGTGGCCCGGCGCCCCGCCACCGCACGGATGATCGTTCCCGCAGCGCATCGCGCCCCCGCCCTGTTCGGTGCGGCGGTGCGCGCCCTGCAGTAGGGCCGCCGTGGCGGATTCGCGCCGGTACGGGCCCCCGGTCCGGCGGGCGGCCGGTCCCACCCCAACATCACCTGACCAGCGGGAAGTTGCTGTGGCAGACTTCACTGCGGAGCGGTTTCACCTCATCTGCAACGGAGCACCCCATGACGGCAGGGACGTCCCAGCCCCCGATAGACACCAGCAGGCCGCAGTCGGCGCGCGTCTACGACGCGCTCCTCGGAGGCAAGGACAACTACCCTGTCGACCAGGCGGTCGCGGAACAGCTGCCCGCCGAGGCGAAGACCGGCGCCCGTCAGAACCGCGCGTTCATGAACCGCGCCACGGCATGGCTGGCCCGTGAGGGCCTCGACCAGTTCCTCGACATCGGCACCGGCATTCCGACCGCGCCGAACCTCCACCAGATCGCCCAGGAGATCAACCCGGCGTCGCGGGTGGTCTACTGCGACAACGACCCCATCGTCCTGCGGCACGCCGAGGCACTGCTGATCAGCCGGCCCGAGGGCGCCACCGACTACGTCCCGGCGGACGTGCGCGAACCGGACGTCATCATCGGGGCCGCCCGCAAGGTCCTGGACTTCCGGCGCCCCGTGGCCCTTTCGATGCTCGGGCTGCTGCACTTCCTGCCCGACGACGTGGATCCCGTCGGCATCGTCCGCACCCTGACAGCCGCCATGGCCCCGGGCAGCTATGTGGTGCTGTCCCAGGGCGCGTCCGACGTCAACCCGGAGCGGGGGCAGCAGGGGGCCGACGAGTACGACAAGGGCGGCATCCGGCTGGCGCTGCGCACCCGCGCCGAGTTCGCGCTGTTCCTCGACGGGCTCGACGTCGTCGAGCCCGGGCTGGTGACGGCCCCGGAGTGGTTCCGCGACTCGCCCGCGCCGGAGCCCGAGCACAGCGGACTGTACGTGGCCGTGGCCCGCGTACCGTAAGGAACACCCGCGTCCACGCACCCGTGAGAACAACGGCCGCACGTACCCGTGAGAACCACAGCAGAAGGGGTCCGCGATGGATTCGGCTCAGCAGCCCACCGCCGCTTCGGTGTTCGACGCTCTCGGCGCGGAGTACGAGCGGGCGTTCGGCGGTTCGGACGCACACCGGGCCTCGTTGGAACTGCTGCTGGAGCGGCTCGCTCCGGGCAGCCGGGTGCTGGACATCGGCAGCGGCACGGGGCGGCCGACCGCGCGGACCCTGACCGACGCCGGCCACGAGGTGTTCGGCGTCGATGTCTCCCCCGTCATGGTGGATCTCGCCTCCCGGCAGGTTCCCGGAGCCCAGTTCCGCTGCGCCGACATCCGCGAACTGACGCTGGATGAGGCGAGCTTCGACGCGGTCTGCGTGTACTTCTCACTCCTGCAGCTGTCCCGCGCGGACCAGCAGGACGTCCTGCGGCTGGCCGCGCGGGTCCTCCGGCCCGGCGGCCATCTGGCTGTGGCCACGGTGCCGTTGGACGTGGAAGGGGTGAGCGGCGTGTTCATGGGCCAACCGGTGCGGGTGACCAGCTTCGGCGCGGAGGCGTTCACGGCGGCGGTGGCGGCGGCCGGATTCACGGTCCTCGCGCAGGAGAGCACCTTGTTCACCCCGGACCATCCGGCGGCCGTGCCCGAACCTCACCTGTTCCTGCTGGCGCGGCGGACCTGACGGAGCGGCGCCCCACAGGGCGCCGCGGACGGACCCGGAAAACATCTCGGCGAACGTGTCACGTTTCCCCGTCGGGGCGTTTCAGTGCAGTGCCGGAGCGGCCACCGAGGCCGGCGACACCCCACCGGCACCGCCTGATGAGGAGCTTCCACCATGTCCGTCGCCCACATCGTCGTCACGATCGTCGCCGCCGCCATGGCCGGTTACTCGGCCGCCGCTCTTCTCTTCCGGGCCCAGTGGGTCGTCCAGGCCCTCGACGACTACAGCGTCCCCCGCTCCTGGTGGACATGGCTCGGCGCGGCGAAGGCCGCCGGGGCCGTGGGCCTGGTCGCCGGGCTGTTCGTACCGGCGGTCGGGATCGCCGCCGGCGTGGGCCTGGTGCTCTACTTCGCCGGGGCCGTCGTCACGGTGATCCGGGCCCGCTGGTACACGCACATCCCCTACCCGCTGGTGTACGCGGCGCCGGTCGTGGGGGCGATGGTGCTGGGGCTCGCGGCCTGATCGCGCCGCCTGATGCGCGTCCTGTCCGTACGGCCGTCGCACCTGCCCGGGGCCCGGGAGGGCGGGGCAGGTGCAGGGCCGGGTCGCGTGCGCCGAGATGCCGAACCAGGCACCAGGACATACCGTCCATGTGGCGCGGACCGCACATCGGGAGGTGCTGATGCGGAACACGAAGCGCGCTCGGTGCCGTACCTCCCCCGCTTTCCCTCCGGAGGCGGCGGGCCGGCGAGCCGCGCGGAGGTTCACCCGCACGGCGTCCCTGTACGCGTCGGCCGCCGTGCTCACCGCCTCTCTCACACTCACCGTGCCGCCGCCCTCGTACGCCGGCACTCCCGCCTCGCCGTCGGCAGCCGGCCGCGAGGCGGCGCCGGAGGGGTGCGGCCAGGGGCCGGAATCCTGCCACGGCGGCGTGCGGTGGCTCTACCGGTACGGCTACTCCCTGGGACTGCACCCCTTCACCGGCCCGGACGACGTGCGCAGGCAGCTCACCGACAACTTCTGGCTGTTCCCGGTGAGCGGCGCGTGTCCGGACCGGATCCGGCCGGCCGACGAGTGCGACCTCCTGGGCGAGAACCCCGTCCGGGTCGAGGCCGTCGGCGCCACCGACCTGCAGATCGAGACCCTGCGCGGCCACACCCTGGGAGAGGCCCTGCACATCCGTTTCGCGTTCAGCCGCACCCTCGGGTTCCACTACCTGGTCGTCAGCGCCTGGCAGGACCGGCCGACCCGTTGCACGGAGAGCGTCCCCTGCACGGTCGCGAGCCGTGCGGGCGCCTGGGCGCTGTGGAAGGTGCTGTCCGGAACGCTGGCGCTCAGCGCGTACGCCGCCTGAACGCCCGGGCGACCGTTCGCCCCGCGCTAATGCCCGCCGACGCCGTCCGCCGCCGCGTCCAGAGCGGCCGTGAGACGGTCGAGGCGGCCCCTCAGCTCGGTGATCTCCTCCAGGTCGAAGCCCGTCGCGGCGGCGATCCGGCGGGGCACGAGCAGGGCCTGCTCGCGCAGAGCCGCGCCCTCCTCCGTGAGGTGCGCGTGCACCGACCGCTCGTCGCGGGCGCTCCGCTCGCGCCGCACCAGGCCCGCCGCCTCCAGTCGCTTCAGCAGGGGCGACAGCGTGCCGGAGTCCAGCCGCAGGTGCTGTCCCAGCGCCTTCACCGGCAGCTCGCCGTGCTCCCAGAGCACCAGCATCACGAGGTACTGGGGGTAGGTGAGCCCGAGGTCCTTGAGGAGCACCCGGTACACGCTGCCGAAGGCGCGCGAGGCGGCGTTCAGGGAGAAGCAGATCTGCTGGTCGAGACGGAGGTAGTCGGCCTCCTGCGGAGCCTGACGGGCGGCGCTGGGCGTGGCGGTCATGTTCTCCAGCATAGCGCTGGGCTCGATTTGATTGTGCACAATTCAATTGTGTGATTCACTTGAGCGGAGCGGCCGGACACCGCCGCCGAACAGAGCTTCGAGAGGAACGGTTTCCATGGAATCGATCTACACCGCCGTCGCCACCGCCACCCACGGCCGTGACGGCCGCGCCGTCAGCTCCGACGGCAAGCTGGACCTTCAGCTGGCCATCCCCGTGGAGATGGGCGGAAACGGCCAGGGCACGAACCCCGAGCAGCTGTTCGCCGCCGGGTACGCCGCGTGCTTCGCGAGCGCTCTGGGCCTCGTGGGCCGTCAGGCCAAGGTCGACGTCACCGACGCCGCCGTGACGGGCGAGGTCGGCATCGGCAAGCAGGGCGAGGGCTTCGGCCTCGCCGTCACCCTGCGCGTGGAACTGCCCGAGTCCGTCGACGAGGCGACCGGCCGCAAGCTGGTCGAGCAGGCCCACCAGGTCTGCCCGTACTCGAACGCCACCCGCGGCAACATCCAGGTCGATCTCGTCATCGAGTGACCGAGTGGTCGGACAGGTGCATGGCCGAACGGCCGGGCAGCGGGTGCGGGCGGCGACGGACGAGTCGCCGCCCGTCGCCGTGACGGGGCGCGCCTCAGGCGTGGAAGCCGTTGCAGACGACGGAGCTGTAGTCCGACGGGCCGCCCTCGACGTGGTAGATCACGACGGTCCAGTCGCCCCGGTCGTCGCCCACCGGGAGCGCGGCCACGCTGCCGTCCTTGAAGTGGCCCCGGAAGTCGTCGGGGTACCTGAGCCTGAGGGTTCCGCCCGAAGACCACCGCCCGTACAGGTCGACCGGTTTGCTGGTGAAGCCGATGCCCTTGCCGACGGACCTGAGCGGCCGGCCGGTGGCGCGGTCCGTCTCGTGCGGCGGGCGCACCCCGACGGAGACGTAGTAGGGCGCGGGCCGCTTGCCCTTCCCCACGTTCTCGGGCCGCAGCGACACCGTGGCCGTGTCGGAGCCCGTGGTGTGCGAGACGGAGGAGAACAGGCCATCCGGCGGTGAGTCCTCCGGAGGGCTGTCGGCATCGCAGGAGCCGCTGCGCAGGGCGGCCTGCTCCGGGTCCGGCGACAGGGTCCAGCGGTCGTGCGAGACGCGGTCGTTCAGCAGGTGGCCGGGTGGCCCGGCTGCCCGGCTCCCGCCGTCCGGGCTCTTCCCCTCCGGCCCCCCGCCCGCGGACCGGGAGGCGGCGGGCCGCCCGGACAGCGTGGTCCCGGGCGTGGCCGTGGCGTCGCCCCTGCCGCCCGAGTGCGGGAGCAGCCAGACCGTCAGCGGCGCGGCGAGCGCCACCGCGCACACGGCGAGCCACGTGGTACCCCTCGGGCCGCGGCCCGAGGGGCGCTGCCGTTCCGGGCCGCCGTTCGGCGTCGTGGTGCCGGGGGGCCGGACGGACGCGGCCGCATGCCACCGCCCGGCCGGCTCCGCGGCCTGTCCGTCATCCTGCGCCTCACCCCCGGTGCCGGCGGCCGTCGCCGCGACGGGCACGGTGGCCGGTTCCCGTCGCGGCCCCGGGCCGGGACGGGTGTGCGACGGGGCCGCCGACGTGTTCTGCGGTACGGGCACGGGGTCGGCCGCCCGCGCCACCACGCGGTAGTGGGGGTCGGACGCCAGCGGGGAGTCCACCGCGCATCCGGCGATCACGGTGGCGAGGCCGGGCCGGTCGGCCGGGTCCTTGGCGACGCACGCGCGGATCAGTGCGGCCGCCGCCGGCCGCACGCCCTCCAGGTCGATGTCCTCGTACACGGTCCGGAAGTTCACGGCCGCCGCGTCGCCCCCACCGTACGGAGGCCGGCCCGTCACGGTGTAGGCGAGGGTCGCGCCCAGCGCGAAGACGTCCGCCGCCGGTCCCGCCTCGTTGCGCAGCAGCACCTCGGGGGCCGTGAAACCGGGCGTCCCGGACGCCAGCCCCTCCTGCGTGAGGATCGTCTGTTCCAGCCCTCGCGCGATCCCGAAGTCGATGAGCTGCGGCCCCTGCGGCGAGAGGATGACGTTGTGCGGCTTCAGGTCCCGGTGCGTGATTCCGTGGACGTGGACGGCGGCCAGGCCCTCGGCGAGTGCGGCGAGCAGGCGCAGCGCGCTGTCCGGGGGAAAGGGGCCGCCCGCGCCCACGGCGGCGCGCAGGGTGGGTCCGGCGACGTACTCGGTGGCCAGCCAGTAGGGGGACGAGTCGAGCGAGGCCTCGATCAGCTGGGCCGTGTACGCGTTGCGTACCGCCTCGACGGTCGCGGCCTCCCGCCGGAAGCGGGCCAGGGCGTCGGGGTGCTCGCTGATCTCGTCGCGGATGACCTTCACCGCCACCAGCCGTCCGCCCGGAGACCGGCCGAGATACACCTGCCCCATGCCTCCCGCCCCGAGGCGGGCGAGCAGTTGGTAGGCGCCTATGCGCGCGGGGTCCTGGGGCCGCAGTGCATCCACGGCCCGACTGTGCCACATCCGCCAGCGCGGCGGAG
This sequence comes from Streptomyces sp. A0642, assembly GCF_004795105.1. Classification (GTDB taxonomy): domain Bacteria; phylum Actinomycetota; class Actinomycetes; order Streptomycetales; family Streptomycetaceae; genus Streptomyces. The sequence continues at coordinate 102,092 of NZ_SSBL01000007.1, forward strand.
GGCCGGACCCCAACTCGCGTCCTCGGGGAGGGCGATGACCTCGCCGGCCGGGTCGTGGGCGGCGCCGGACACCGGCCGGGACCCCCGCGCCGGACCGGTGTCTCAGTCCGGGAGCGAGAGCCCCCTGGAGACGCGGATGGAGGAGGCCAGCAGCCCCTCGCGGACCTGGTCGGACCGGTACATCCGGTCCGAGCGGAAGGAGATCCCGAGCGAGCCGACCTGATCGCCGCTGTACACGGGGACCGCCACGCAGGTGGTGCCCCGGATGTACTCCTCGCGGTCCATGACCAGCGGAGCCGCCGAGGCGTCCAGCTGCCGGATCAGTTCCTCCCGCCGCGTGATGGTCCTCGGGGTGAGTCCGTCCAGGGAGTGCCGGGACAGGTAGTCGGCCCGCGCCTCCTGGTCCAGTTCCCTCAGCACGCTCTTGCCCAGGGCGGTCGCGTGCCCGGCGTCCTCGAAGCCCACCCAGAGGTCCACCCGCGGGGTCCTGGCGCTGTCGACGATCTCCAGGACCCGGATCTCTCCCTCCTCGTACAGAGTCAGGTAGACGGCGGCCGACAGATCGTTCCGCAGGGAGGCGAGAGCGGGGCGGACGCGCTCGATCAGGGCGTGCCCGGTGTGGGCGGCGGCGCCCGGCGCGGCGCCGCTGTCGGCGAGGACGTACGTACCGTCGTCCAGCTCCGTCACGAACCCGTCCCGGGCCAGCCCGGGCAGCATCTCGCTCACCGTGACCGGAGGAAGCCCCGCTTCCCGGGCCAGCTGGTGCGCGGTGGCCCCGCTCCCGTGCGCCCCGACGGCCTCCAGCAGGCGGAGGGCGTGTCGGACGGCCGCGACGGGACCGGGTCCGGCTTGGTCGGCCATGCCCCCAAGCATCGCCCCAGGACCCGGGACCGGCAACGCGTCCCGGCAGCGAAGGGGCTGCGGCCCGGTCGTCGACCGCTCAGGCGTCGCCCTGCCCGGCGAGGGAACGGGGCCGCAGATCGGTCCAGTGGGTCTCCACGAAGTCCAGGCACGCCTCCCGGGTGTTCTCGTCGAAGGCGATCGTCCAGCCTCCGGGCACCTGCGCGAAGGACGGCCACAGCGAGTGCTGGCCCTCACCGTTCACCAGGACCAGGAACCGGCCGTCGGGGTCGTCGAACGGGTTGGTGCTCATGGGTCAGTACCTCCTCGGGTCCGACGGGCCGGTGGCGGCCGCGCCGAGCGTGTGCCTCTGCCCGCCGGGGCGGCCGGCGCGCCTCCCGGAGAGCTCGTTCACAGGGTGGTCAGGGGGAGAGAAAGAGAGTCCAACTTAGGTTAGGCTCCCCTAATTGTCAGGAGCTTAGCCCTTCTCCCTTCCCTCCCACAAGGAGACGTTCATGCCCCCGGTGACCGAACGGATCCGTACCGAGAACGACTTCGCCGCGTTCGGACTGGGCGGCGCGCCCGGCTCGGACGGGTTCTGGGCGTCGGCGCGGACGCCCGCGTCGGTCCCCGCCGGCGACGGCGGCTGGACGACCCTGTTCCTCTGGCGGGGCTCCCCGGCGAGCATCGTCTTCGAGAGCTGTCCGGAGCCGGTCCCCCTGCGCCGGTGGCGCGACACCGACTGCTGGTACGCCGCGGTGCCCCTGCCCGGACGGCTGCGGGCGACCTACCAGTTCCTGGTGGGCGACGCCGCGTGCGCCGACCCGTTCAACCCGGTCGGGGCCGGCATGGACCGTTCCCTCGCCGCGACCCCTGACGCCCCCGCCCAGCCGCACTGGCCCGTCGTCGGCCCGGACGACGTCCTGCCCCTCCCGCGCACCCGGCTCCGCTGGGACAGCGCACGGCTCGGCGGCCGGCGCACGGTGCGCGTCCACCCGGCGGGAGGCGGCGGGCCGGTGGTCCTGCTGCTGGACGGGGACGACTGGCTGTATCTGCATCCGGCCATGACCGCGTTCGACGCGGCCGTCGCGGCGGGCGCCGTGGAGCCCGTCACCCTCGTCTTCCTTCCGGCCAAGGACCGGGCTGCCGAGTTCGCGGCCGGATCGGAGCTGTGGGAGGCGGTCCGGGACGAACTGCTGCCACTGGTCGCGGGGTCGGGGGTGACCGCGGATACGGACCGGCTGGTGGCCGTCGGGCAGAGCCTCGGCGGGCTGAGCGCAGTGACCGCGGCCCTGGACTTCCCCGAGCTGGTGTCCCGGGTCGCCTGTCAGTCCGGCTCGTTCTGGTGGACGCCGGACGCACCGGACGGGGCCGATCCCCTGAGCGGCCCGGTCGGCGGCTCCGTGGCCGCGCGCCTGCGGGAGCAGCCCGATCTGACCGGTCTGCGGGTCGCCTTCGATGTGGGGGAACACGAGCCGAGGATGCTGCCCCACTGCGCACGCGTGGAGGCCCTGACGGAACGGGCCGGCGCGACGGTGCGGGTGTCACGGTCGGCGTCCGGCCACGACCGGGCGGGCTGGCGGCACGCCCTGCTCAGAGATGTGGCCTGGGCACTCGGCTAGGGAGTGTCGTCACGCCGCGCGGCAGACGGCAGTGTGAGGACACGACCTGGAGGCCCAGGAGTCCCCGGCCGCTCACCTCGCCACCGCCAGGCAGTACGCCTCGTCGGAGGCGAGGAGGTTGCGGTGGGTGTCCTCGGCCGTGATGACGCCGTCGTCCAGGACGAGGACCCGGTCGGCGGCGTCCAGGACGGCCGGACTGCTGGTGATCACGAGGGTGGTACGGCCCCGGCGCAGCTTCACGAGGTTGCGCGCGATCAGTTGTTCGGTGACCGCGTCGACGGCCGTGGTGGGGTCGTGCAGCACCAGGACGTCGGTGTCGGCGGCCAGGGCGCGCGCCAGCGAGAGGCGTTGACGCTGACCCCCCGAGAGGTTCGCGCCTCGGTCGCGGACGGCGTGGTCGAGCCCGGCGCGGTGCAGGGCGACGACGTCGGTCAGCAGGGACGCCTCGACGGCCTCGGCCACCATCCGGCCGGTGCCCGAGGGATCGATGTTCGTACGGAGGGTGCCCGCGAAGATCTCCGCGTCGTACGGGTTCACCAACAGGTGCTCACGGACCGCCTCGACCGACAGGCCGGCCATATCCTGCCCGCCGATGCGCACCACTCCCTCGTAGGCGTGCGGCGGGACGTTCACGGCCAGGATCGACGCGAAGTCCGCCGCCGCGCGCGGGTGGTAGGCGGTGACCGCCACGAACTCCCCCGCGGACACGCGCAGCTTCAGCCCGCGCAGCGTTCCGTACCGGACGCCGTCGATCTCCAGGTCCCCGCCGAGGGCCGGGCTTTGCGGCCCGGGCTGCGTCACCGGCGGGGCCGAGAGCACCAGCGCCATCCGCTCGGCCGAGGCCCGCGCCATCATCACGTACTTCGGCATCTCCGAGAACATCTTGAGCGGCTCCATGATGAACTGCGCGAGGCCGACGGCCATGACGAGCTCACCGAGGGAGATCCGGCCCCCGAACGCCAGCCCGCCGGCCGTCAGGGTCACCGCGGCGGCGAGGGCCGCGTTGAGGGCCTGTGCGGCTCCCGCGTACGCGCCGTTCACCCTGGCGACGGTGACCGCCTGCCGCCTCGCCTCGGTGCTGACCTTCCGGTAGGAGACGAACGCCGCGTGGTTGCCGCCGAATCCGTGCAGCGGGCGCAGGCCGGTGATCAGGTCGGCGACCTTCGCGCCGGCCCGAGCCACCCGGGCCTGCTGTTCCTGTGTGCCGGCACCGATCCGCTTGGACATCAGGCTCAGGATCGTCAGGATCACCACGGTGCCCATGATCACGAGGAGTCCGAGCCGGACGTCCGCGAGGCCCAGCGCGACGGCCGCGACCAGGACGGCGACCAGCGAGCTGATCAGCAGCGGCACCACCTCGATGATGTCGGCGGTGGAGTCGGCGTCCTCCGTGGCGATGGTGAGCACCTCACCGGATTTCAGGCCGGTGTCCCGGTCCACCGGCTGGAGTCCGCACGCGGCGACCTGCACCCGCCAGCGGTGCGCCTCGGTCGTGTTCGCCTTCTGCAGGACGCGCATCCCGAACCGCCACGACAGGGACACGGTCGTGATGATCACCGCCAGCGCGCCGATCGACACACCGAGGGAACCGGGGCTCCGGTCCTGCAGCGTGTGCTCGACGATCAGACCGAGCGCGATGGGGAAGGCGGTCTCGCCCGCCTGGTACAGGCCCATGAGGACGGTGCCCCAGGCCATGGCGGCGAGATTGCGGCGCAGGGCGGTCCGCAGGATGACGGTGCCTCGGAGGGGCCGGTGGGGGTCAGGAGCGGGCATCGAGGTGACCGGCAATCGCTTCGGGGGTTCGCAGGGTGAGCAGGTCGCGGATCGTGATCACCGGGCCGTACTCCCGGCGGAGCAGCCCGGTCAGACGCACGGCGAGCATGGAGTGCCCGCCGAGGGAGACGAAGTCGCTGACGGCGCTGACCTCTTCGTCGTCCAGGTCGAGCGCCTCGGCGAAGAACGCGCACACGGTGCTCTCGGTTCCGGTCTCCGGTGCGCGTTCGGCCGCGGTGGTCAGCACCCCCAGCGGCCTGGCCTCCGGCAGGGCCTTGGTGTCGGCCTTCCCGTTCACGGTCAGGGGGATGCGGTCGACCTGGGCGTAGTGGGTGGGGCGCAGGAAGTCCGGAAGGGCGGCGCACACTTCGGAGGCGACGGACGCCAACGCGGATCCCTCGTCGAGCACCAGGTAGGCGGCCAGCCGGTACACCCCTTCGGCCTGCGGGTCCGGCTGCGCGACCACGGCGGCGAACCGCACCGCCGGGTGGTCGGCGAACGCGGCCTCGACCTCGCCCGGCTCGACGCGGTGTCCGCGGATCTTGACCTGCTGGTCGGTGCGGCCCAGGTACATCAGGTTGCCGTCGGGCCGCCGGATCACCAGGTCCCCGGTGCGGTACATGCGCTCGCCGGGTCCGGCGAACGGGCATGCGACGAAGCGGTGCGCCGTCTGGGCGGCCCGGCCGAGGTAGCCGCGTGCCGTGCCGACGCCGGAGACGTACAGCTCGCCGGGCACCCCGTCCGGCAGCGGGCGCAGCCAGGGGTCGAGCACGTACACCTCGGTGTTGTCGATCGGGACGCCGACCACCGGGTCCTCGCATTCGAAAGTGCCCACGCCGAGGGTGTTGATGGTGTATTCGGTGGGTCCGTACAGGTTGTAGCCGACCGTGCCCTCGGTCTCCGCGAGCCGCTGCCACAGGGCCGGGGTGACCGCCTCGCCGCCGAGCAGCACCAGGGCGGGCCGCCGTCCGGGGGTGTCGAGCAGGCCCTCCGCGACCAGCTGGTGCGCGTACGTGGGGGTCACGTTGACGACGTCGATGCCGTGCTCCAGGCAGTACGCGACCAGCCGGGGCGCGTCGCGGCGCAGTTCCTCGTCGCAGATGTGCACCTCATGGCCGTCGGCGAGCCACAGCAACTCCTCCCACGACATGTCGAAGGCGAACGACACGGTGTGCGCGATTCTGAAGACCCGGTGCCCGTGCGCGGCCAGCACCGGCTCGAAGATGCGTCGCTGATGGTTGATCAGCATGTTGGTGAGCCCGGCGTATTCGGTCACCACGCCCTTGGGCCTGCCGGTCGATCCCGAGGTGTAGATCGTGTACGCGGGGTGCCGCAGGCGGTCCGGATCGTCCGGCGCGAACGTCCGGTACGGCTCCGCCCCGGGCAGCGGGCGGTCCAGCTCGATGAGGTCGCCGGTCAGCCGGGGCGACACCGCGCCGACCGTGAGGATCACGTCCGGGCGGGCGTCGTCGACGATCGCGGCTATCCGCTCGTCCGGGTGGTCGAGCTCCAGCGGGACGTAGGCCGCTCCCACGCGCAGCACGGCGAACAGCGCCACGATCGAGTCGAGCGAGCGCGGGACCGCGAGGGCCACGGTGCGCTCGGGTCCGATGCCGCGTCCGGCCAGCACACCCGCCACCGCGCGGCTGCGGTCGCGGAGCTGGGCGAAGGTCAGGGTCGCGCCGTGGGCGACGAGGGCGACGCGGTGCGGGTCGCGGTCCGCCGCCCGGTCGAACCGGTCGACGACGGTGTCCGTCCCGATGCCCGTACGCGTGGCGGGCCCGGGCTCCGGTCCCGGTCCTCGCAGAGCGCCGACGGGGCCGGTGGTCCTGGCCAGTTCCTCCAGCAGGCGCAGGTAGTCGTCCAGGAGCCGGCGGGCGTTCGCCGGGTCGTCGTCGCGGTGCTCCAGTCTGACGGTGAGCCGGTCGCCGGGGGTGACGACCCAGGTGAACGGATAGTGGGTCGAGTCGTCGGCCCGGACCGAGGTGATGCCGTGCCGTGCGTTCATCCCGGCGAGCGCGTCGAGGTCCAGGAAGTTCTGGAGGACGAAGAGGTTGTCGAACAGGGTGTCGTGTCCACTGGCGCGCTGGATCTCGCCGAGGCCCAGGTGCTCGTGCTCCATCGCCTCGACCCGGGCCGCCTGGACGGCCGTCAGGTACTCCCGGACCGTGTCGTGCGGCCGGGGCCGCGTCCACAGGGGCACGGTGTTGAGCAGTACGCCGACGATGGCGGAGAGCCCCTCGCCCTCGCGGCCGGACACGGTCACGCCGAACACCGCGTCGGCCCGGCCGGTGTGCGCGCCGAGCAGGAGGCCGAACGCGCCGGTCAGCACGGTGTTCAGCGTGACGCCGTGGGCCTTGGCCGCGTCCCTCAGCAGGTCCGACAGTTCGGCGGACAACGTGTGGACGAGCGCGCGCGGCAGTTCGTCCGGGAGATCGGGGCGGGGCCCGGCGAGCAGGGTCGGTCCGGTGAGGCCCTCCAGGTGCCGCGCCCAGAAGCGTTCCGCAACCGCGGGGTCCTTGGCGGCGAGGGTGCGGGCGTAGTCCTCGAATCCGGGGCCGGCCGGGGGCCCCTCCAGTGGCTCACCGGCTACGACGGCCCGGTAGGCGTCGAACAGGTCGCGCAGCAGGATCTCGCGGGACCAGCCGTCCCACAGCAGGAGGTGGTAACTCAGCAGCAGCCGGTCGCACCCGTCGGGCAGGCGCACCACGGTCAGCCGGACCAGCGGCGGCTCGCCCGGGTCGAATCCGGTGTCGCGGTCGCGGGCGCGCAGGGCGTCGGCCTCGGCGTCCGTCGCCAGGTGAACGGTGCGGACCTCGACGCGGCGGCCCGCCCTGAGGACCTGCACCGGGTTTCCGCGGTCGTCGGTGGTGAAGCCGGCGCCCACGACCGGGTGCCGTGCGATCACGTGCGCCATCGCCTCGGCGAGGGCGTCGGTGTCCAGGCGGCGGTCGAAGGTGAAGTAGCTCTGTGCGACGTAGTGCCCGGCCGTGGCCGCCATCTGGGCCTGGAAGTACAGGCCGCGTTGGAGGGGGGTGACCGGAGCGGTGCGCTCGGCCGTCGCGGCGGCGTCGGCGATGTGTTCCAGGGCGGCTCGCCAGTGGCCGGTGATCTCGTCGGGGATGCCGTCGGCGAGGGTGAAGGCCGCGTGCAGGCTGCCGGTGGTGTCGTCGGTCCAGGCGTTGACCTCGACGGCGTACGGGCGGCCCTCGTCCGTGCCGGCGAGGTGCGGCGCCCGGGACTCGCCGCTCCGGCCGAGGTAGTTGAACAGCACCTGCGGGCGGGCGGTCAGCAGCGGGGCGGTCTGCGGGTTGAGGTACCTGAGCCGGCCGTAGGCGACGTGTCCGTCTTCGTCCGGCTGGCGTGCGGCGACCTCGCGCGCCGCCTCGACGGGGTCGGTGTGCGCGGTGAGCCGCACGGGTGCGATGGCGGTGAACCAGCCGACCGTACGGGTGTAGTCGTGGTGTTCCCGCGCGGGGACCCGGCCGTGCCGCTCCAGATCGATCGCGAGGTCGGTGGGCGACGGCTGGAAGCGGGTCAGCGCGGTGCGGAGCGCGCCGCACAGCAGCTCGGTGAGCCCGATGCCGAGTGCGGCGGGCGCGGTGCGCGTCACCCGGTCGCTGACGTCGGGCGCCAGCACGACGGTCGTCTCGCGCACGCCCTCGACGGCGGGCAGCAACGCGGGCGCGCCGAGCGTGGTGATCCAGTCGCCCAGGCCGGACACCTCGGCGGACCGGGCGGTCATCGCCTCGGCGTACTCGGCGTACGACGTGGTGGGGGGTGCCAGCTCCGCCCCGTCCAGTGCGGTGGCCAGGTCGTCGAGCAGGATCAGCCAGGACACCGCGTCGACGGCGAGATGGTGCACGGCCACCACGAGCGTCCGGTTCTCCGGCATCCAGGAGAACGCGATGACGCCCCCGGACCCGGATGCGGCACCGGTCTCCGGATCGAGGCGTCCGGCCGCCTCGTTGGCGGCGGCCGTCACGTCGGTCGTCCCCGTGCGGCCGACGGTGACCTCGCGGTGGGGCTCGGTGCGCAGGGCCCACACGCCGTGCCCGGCGTGCAGCCGCAGACGGAGGACCGGGTGCGCGGCCACGACGGCGTTGGCGGCGCGTGCGACATCGGCGAGCCCGGCGCCCTCGGGGACCGTCAGCCATCTGGCTTGGGCGAACCGGGCGAGCGAGCCGCCCAGTTCGCGCCTGCGCAGGATGATCGGCGTCGGGAGCAGGGGGCCGTCAGCCCGGTGGGCGGGCGCGGGGGCGGCGATCCGCTGCGTCCGCGCTTCCAGCTGCTCGGCGAGTGCGCGCGGGGTCTTGAACAGGAAGACGTCCCGCGGTGCGATCGGAAGTCCGATGGCCCGGGCCCGGTTGATGAGGGTGATGGCGAGGATGCTGTCCCCGCCGGCCATGAAGAAGTCGGTGCCGGCGTCCACGGCGGAGCCGGGCAGCGTCTCGCCGAAGACGCTCACCAGTGACGCGAGCGCGGACCCCGGAGCGACCGCCGGGACGGCTTCCCGGCCGGTGAGCGCGGAGCCGGCTGCGCCTTCGGGGGACGGGTCCGTGGCCGCGTGCTCGGCGAGGGCCTCACGGTCCAGCTTCCCGTTGACCGTGAGCGGGAGCGCTTCGACCGGGCGCACCCGCCCCGGCACCATGTGCGCGGGCAGCTTCGCGGCCAGGAGGCCGGTGAGTCCGCCGGGTACCCGGCCCACGATGTGCGCGACCAGGTGGTCTCCGCTGTCCGCCACGGTGACGGCCGCGTCGACCACGCCTTCGAGCTCCCTGATCGCCGACTCCACCTCGCCGGGCTCGATCCGGAACCCCTTGAGCTGGACCTGGTCGTCGGCGCGGCCCGCGAACTCCAGCTCCCCGTCCAGGGTGCGCCGGGCGAGGTCGCCCGTGTGGTACATCCGGGAGCCGTCGCCGGCGAACGGGTCCGCCACGAAGCGGCCCGCGGTCAGTCCCGGCCTGCCGAGGTAGCCGAGCGCCACCTGCTCGCCCGCGACGTAGATCGCGCCCACCCTTCCGGGCGGCACCGGCCGGAGCCGGTCGTCCAGGAGATGGATGCGCAGGCCGGGCACCGGACCGCCGATCGGACTGACGCCGGTGTCGAGGTCCTCGGCGCCGAGCACCCGGTGGGTGACGTGGACGGTGGTCTCGGTGATGCCGTACATGTTGACGAGTTCGGGCGCGTCGGCGCCGTACCGCTCGACCCACCCGCGCAGCCGTACGGGATCCAGCGCCTCGCCTCCGAAGACGATCCGCCGCAGTGCGGTGGCCGGTTCGCCGGCGTGCCGGTCGGCCTCGACGAACCGGTAGAACGCCGATGGGGTCTGGTTGAGCACCGTGACTCCGCGCTCGCGGACCAGCCGGTGGAAGTCCACCGGGGAGCGCGTCAGCGCGTAGTCCGGCACGAGCAGTTCACCACCGTGCGCGAGCGCGCCCCACAGCTCCCAGACGGCGAAGTCGAAGGAGTACGAGTGGAACTGGACCCACACGTCGTCGGGGCCGAACTCCATGTCGGCCCGGGTGTTCGCGAGCAGCGCCACCACGGAGGCGTGCGGGACGACGACGCCCTTGGGCCGGCCGGTGGACCCCGACGTGTAGATCACGTACGCGGGATCGTCCGGGCCCGGTTCCGCGGTCTCCGGCGCGGGCCCGTGCGGAGGGGGCGGTTCGTCGCCGAGCACGAGCACCCGGGCCTGTACGCCCGCCCGGGACAGCAGGCGCGCGAACCGGTCCCGCTGCTCGCGGTCCACGAGCACGGCCTGCGGTGCGGCGTCCGCCAGGACGTACTCCAGCCGTTCGTCCGGGTAGTCCGGGTCCAGCGGTACGTACGCACCGCCCGCCGTGACGATCGCGATCAGGGCGAGCACCTGTTCCAGGGAACGCGGTACGCCGACGGCGACGCGCGCGCCGGGCCCGGCGCCGGCCGCCCTCAGCACCCCGGCCAGCTCGTCCTTGGCCGAGGCCAGTTCACCGTACGTGAGCGACCTGGTGCCTCCGTCGAGGGCGCACTGGGTGACGGCGACGGCGGCCGTGTCCCGGCGTGCGGCGGCGTCGAACAGCGCGCCAAGGGTCGCCGGGGCGACCGGGGCGGGGCGCCGGTCCTCCTCGGCCGCCAGGTCCGCGACCAGGGCGTCCGGCCGGGTGAGCAGGCCGGTGAGGGTGCGGGTGAACCTGCGCAGGATGGCGGCGGCGCCCGATTCCCGGAGCAGGTCCCCGTCGTAGATCAGGTGGAAGCGCGGGCCGCCGTCGGGGGCGCGCTCCACCACCAGCGTCAACGGGTAGTGCGGGGCCCCCTCGTTCACGATGCCGGTGACGACCACCTCGTCGTCGGGCCCGCGCAGGGCGGTCACGTCGGTCGCCACGTCGAACACCACAAGGGTGTCGAAGCGGGCGCCCGCGCCGGCCTGCCGGCCGATCCTCGCCAGCGAGACGTGCTGGTGCGGCAGCACGGTGCTCTGGTGCTCCCGCACCGAGGCGAGCAGACCGGACGACGTCGTGGTCCCGGACCACCGGGCGCGCACGGGAATGGTGTTGATGAACAGGCCGACCATGTCGGCGATGCCGGGGACGTCCGCGTCGCGTCCGGAGACGGTCGATCCGAACACCACGTCCTCGGCGTGGAGGATGCCGCCGAGCGTCACGGCCCAGGCGCTGTGCACGGCCACGCTCAGGGGCACGCCCGCCGACCTGGCGGCCGCGTCGATGCCGTCCGACGGCTCCACGGCCGTGTCGGCGAACCGGTCCGACGGGATGTGGCCCTCGGCGACGAGGGAGGGGCCGCACAGCCCGGCGAGCTCCTCGCGCCAGACGCGCTCGCTCTCGTCGGCGTCGCGCCCGGCGAGCCAGTGCACGTAGTCGGGGAAGCCGCCGGCCCGGTACACGGTGCCCGGCCGGTGGTATTCGGCGAGCAGGGTGCGGAGCATCGGCGGCACCGACCAGCCGTCGGCGATGATGTGGTGCACGGTCTGCACCAGGACGGGGCGGCCGGCGCCCCGCCGGATGAGCGTGTAGCGCATCAGCGGGCCGGTGGCCAGGTCGAACCCCTGGCGACGGTCGTGCTCCGCGTACGTCCGGATCTCGGCGTCGGTGATGCCCGGACGGTCCAGTGTGGTGAAGGGCGCCTCCGTCCCGCTCTCCAGCACGGAGACCACCCGGCCGTCGGCCAGGGCGACGAATCGTGCGGCCAGGTTCGGATACAGCGTCAGCAGCCGGGTGGCCGCTGCCGCGAGCCGTCCGGCGTCCACCTCGCCGTCCAGCGTCAGCAGTTGCTGCTCGACGTAGCCGCCGGCCGCGTCGTCGTCGAAGACCGAGTGGAAGTACAGGCCTTCCTGCAACGGGGTCAGCGGCAGAATGCCGTGCAGTCGCGGGCCGTCCAGGGCGTCGACATCGGCCTGGGTGAGCGCCAGCGGGGCGAAGTCGCTGGGCGAGTGGCCGCCGTGTTCGAGCGAGGCCAGTCCGGTCAGGGCCTCCCGCAGATAGGCGCCGAGGGTCGTGATGTCCTCGTCGGTGAACAGGCCGTCGGGCCAGGAGAGGGTGGCGACCAGTTCGTGCGCCCCGGACGCGACGGGTTCGGCGACGAGGTTGAACTCCAGGGCGCGCGGCAGGCGCATCCTCGGATCGCGCTTCTCGCCGAGCTGCCCGGTGGTCCCGGCGAGCTGCCAGTCCCCTGCGGCGTCCGAGTCGAAACGGCCCAGGTAGTTGAACAGCACCTGGGGAGCGGGCGCGTCGAACCGCGTGTCGTGCACATACCGCAGGGCGCCGTAGGGGAGCCCGTTGCCCGGCACGCGGGCGAGGTCCTCCTTGACCGCCTTCAGCGCGGCGGCCAGGTAGGCGGGCGAGGTGAACGAGTCCGTGGCGCCGGGGTCGACGGTCACCGGGAACAGGGTGGTGAACCAGCCGACGGTCCGGGAGAGTTCGGGTTCACAGCCGGCGGCCTCCGCGACGAAACGGCCCTCGCGGCCGTGCCCCTCCAGTTCGATGTGGGCGAACGTCTGGTCCTGGCCGAGGTCGCGGCGCCACCGGGCGAGGGCGACGGCGAGCGCGGTCAGCAGGACGTCGTTGACGCCGGCGTGGAACTTCGCGGGGATCTCGCTCAGCAGCGCCGACGTGGTCCCCGTCCCCACCGAGACGGTCCGCTGCCGCTCCCGGGCGACGGTGTCGGCGTCGGTCGGCGCACGCCTGCCCAGCGGTCCGTCGGCACCGGGCAGGGGACGCTCGAAGTAGGCGCGGTCCGCGTCGAACGCGGGACGTCCCAGCAGCTCGGTCCAGCGCCGGAACGACGTTCCCACCGCCGGCAGTTCGAGCGCCGCGCCTGAGCTGTACTGCCGCCACGCCGTCGCGATGTCCTCCCTCAGGACCCGCCAGGAGACGCCGTCGACGACCACATGGTGGATGACCACCACCAGCTGCCGGTCCTCGCGGCGCCAGACCGCGCGCAGCATGACGCCGTTGTCCGGGTCGAGCCCCTCGGTGGCGCGTGCGACGCAGGCGTCGAGCGGCAGGCCGCTCTCCTCCCACGCGGCGACGGCTCCTTCCGCCTCCGGCACGAAGAAGCTCCAGCGCTCCCCGCGCACCAGCCTGGCCCGCAGCATGTCGTGGTGGCGGACGAGCGCGGTGAGGATCCGGTCCAGGGCGTCGGCGGTCAGGTCCGCCGGGGTGGTGAGCACCACCGACTGGACGAAGCCGTCGACCGCGTCGGTGGTCTCGCCGAGCCACTGGACGATGGGCGATCCCACGACGGGCCCGGTCGGCACGTCGTCGTCCTGCGCCGTGGACGGGTCCTCGCGGCTCGCGACCGCGGCGAGGGCGCCGACGACACCGTGGGTGAAGATCTGCCGCGCCGTGACGTGGAGACCGGCGTCCCGCAAGGCGCTCAGCAGGGAGATCGCCAGAATGCTGTCCCCGCCCAGCCGGAAGAAGTCCTGGTCGACGCCGACCTCGTCCAGCCGCAGTACGGCGGCGACGGCCGCGCAGACCACGCGCTCGTTCTCCGTGGTGGGCGCGAGCAGCGGACCGGCCGCGGTCACGGGTTCCGGCAGCGCCGCCCGGTCGACCTTGCCGTTGGCGGTGAGCGGGAACTCCTTCAGCACGACGGTGCGGGCGGGCACCATGTAATCCACCAGGTGCGCGTCCGCCCAGTCCCTGACCTCGTCGGCGTGCAGGTCCTCGTGCCCGGCGGCCGGGATCACGTACCCCACGAGGTAGGTCCCGCCCGCGGTGTTCTTCCTGGCGACGACGCAGCTGTGCCGCACGCCGGGGTGCTCGGCGAGTCCGGCCTCGACGTCCTCGGTCTCCAGGCGCATCCCGCGGATCTTGATCTGGTTGTCGGCGCGGCCGAGGAAGTCGAGCGATCCGTCCGGGGCGTAGCGGGCGAGGTCGCCGGTGCGGTACAGCCGCGAGCCGTCGGCCGCGAACGGGTTCGCCACGAAGCGGGATGCGGTGAGGCCGGGCGCGTTGACGTATCCGCGTCCCAGGAGGAAACCGCCCACGTACAGTTCGCCGCCGGCCCCGACCGGGACGGGGCGGAGTTCGTCGTCGAGCACGTACAACTGCGTGTTGGGGTTGGCCTTGCCGATCGAGGTCGACAGGCGTTCCGCCGCGCCCCGGTAGATGACGTGCGAGACGCCGATGGTCGTCTCGGCGGGGCCGTAGCCGTGGTACATGGGGATGTCGAGGCGGGTGCGGAAGCGCTCGTAGAGCTCGGGGGTGAGCACCTCGCCGCCGCACCACACATGGCGCAGGCTGTCCAGACGGCCCGAGTCGCCCGCCATCTCCAGCAGGACGTCGAGCATGGACGAGACCAGGTAGGTGAAGGTGACGCGCTGCTCGGCGATCACGCTGAGCAGGTGGTGCGGGTCGCGTTCGCCGCCGGGCCGCAGGACCACCAGCCGTGCGCCGCACACGAGCGGCAGGAAGATCTCGTTGATGGAGATGTCGAACGACAGCGGCGCTTTGAACAAGGACGCGTCGTCGGGGCCGAAGTGCAGGATCTCGCCGGACTGCCACAACAGGCGCTCGCTGATCGCCTCGTGCCGGATCATCGCGCCCTTGGGCCGGCCGGTCGAGCCGGACGTGAAGATCACATAGGCCAGGGCGGCTCCGGGTACGGTGACCGCGGGGCCCGTGGCGGGGTGGGAGGCGAACCGCCAGTCCCCGAGGTCGACGGCCACGGCGTCCGGCTCGCCCGGGCGGTGCTCACCCGAGCCGGTGAGCTGGAGCACGACCCGGGCGTCCTCGATGACGACGGCCCTGCGCGCGGCGGGCCACTGCGGATCGAGCGGGACGAACGCGCATCCCGCCTGGAGCACGCCGAGCAGTGCGACCACCATGTCGGCGGAGCGCTCCAGCGAGATGCCGACGACCTGCTCGGCAACGAGTCCGCGCTCGAGCAGGTGGTGGGCCAACTGGCTTGCGTACGCGGCGACCTGTCGGTACGTCAGGGTGCGCTGCGCGTCCACGATCGCGACGGCGTCCGGGCTTCGCCGTACCTGCTCGTGGAACATCTCCACGAGGGTCGGACGGACCCGGCCGGCCTCCGTGTCGTTCCACCGGGCCAGGGCCTCGATCCGTGCGGTGACGCCCGAGGGGCCGATGGTCCCGAGGGGCCGGTCGGGGAAGTCCGCGAGGTCGTCCAGGGCGAGCTGGGCGTCGGCCTGCGAGACGCCTTCCGGGACGGCGATACTGCGGCCGTCCGCACCGGTCTCCCAGCCGGCCGGTCCCGGGCCGCCGCTGCCGGCCCATCCGAGGACGTCGGCGAACAGGGTGCCGGGGCTCAGGTCCATACCCTGCGGACTGTGTCCGGTCGCCCAGTAGGAGAGAGCCACGGCGCACGCGGTGACGAGCGCGCGGTCACTGTGATCACCGGTTCGCCGGCGCAGGCCGGCCAGGCCCGTTTCGGAAAGCAGTACGAGACGAGCGCCCGGTTCCATCATCGAAGACTCCGCTTCCCATCCGAGGTGTCCAACTTAGCCTAGCCTAACTAAGGTTCACCTAACTACCTTCGCGCCAGGCCTGCCACAACCGTGCGTACCGGCCCCCCAGAGCCACCAGCTCCTCGTGCGTCCCCTGCTCCACGACCCGTCCCGCGTCCAGCACGGCGATCCGGTCCGCCGCCATCGCCTGGGTCAGCCGGTGCGCCACGAACAGCGTGGTCCGCCCCGCGCACGCGGCGAGCACACCCCGCTCCAGCTCGGCGGCGCCCGCACTGCCGGCCTCGGCCGTCGACTCGTCCAGGACCACCACGGGCGACCGCGCCAGTACCAGCCGGGCCAGGGCGATCTGGGCGACCTTGGTGACGTCCAGGCGCTCCCCGCCCTCGCCGACCACGGTCCGCAGTCCGTCCGGCAGCGCGTCGGCCCACACCCCCGCGCCCACCGTCCGCAGCGCGTCCGCCAGTTCCCCGTCCGTCGCCTCCGGCGCGGCCAGCCGCAGGTCGTCGGCGAGCGGGCCGGAGAACACGTGCGTCTCCTGCGTCAGGATGCTCACCAGGGCCCGCGCCCCGGCCTCGTCCAGCCCCGCGAGGTCGTGCGGCCCGATCCGCACCGAACCGGTCTGCGGGGTTCCGATGCCCGCGATCAGGGCGGCGAGCGTCGACTTGCCCGCGCCCGTCGCCCCCACCAGGGCGAGTGAACCGCCGGCGGGGATTGTCAGGCCGACGTCCCTGAGGACCGGGTCCTCGGCGTCGGGGTAGCTGAACGTCAGCCCTTCCACGGTCACTTGGTACGGGCCCGCACCGGCCGGCGCCACGGTGGAGTCGCCCACCAGGCGGTCCTCCGTCCGCTCGCCCAGCACCCCGACCAGCCGGGTCAGGCTCGCGCCCGACTTCTGCGCCTCGTCGAAGGTGAACATGATCGCGCCGAGCGGTGTGAACAGCCGGTGGAACATCAGCGGAGCGGCCGACACCTCCCCGAGGGTGGCCGCGTCGCCCTCCAGCAGGGCGTATCCGGCCAGGAGGATCAGGACCAGTCCGATGAACTCGGCACGGTTCTCCCTGCCGACGAAGCGGCCGAAGAACCGGAACACCTCGATGCCCAGTTCGCGTACCCGCCACGACTCGTCCGTGACCTTCTCGCGGAACGCACCCTCCAGGCGGTAGGCCCGGACCGTGTCGATCCCGTTCAGACCGCTGATCAGCGCCTGCGCCCGGTCGGCCTGCGCCGCCCGTTGCCTCCGGTAGAGCGGCGCGGACCGGGGCAGGTACCAGCGCAGGGCCAGGGCGTACGCGGGAAGCGCACCCGCGCCGGCGAGGCCGAGCCGCCAGTCCAGCCCGAACATGCCGGCGGTCGCGATGGCGACCAGCACCCCCGCCGAGAACACCGTGGGAACGGCCGACCGGATGCCCCGGGACAGCACGGCCACGTCGTCGCCCACCCGGGACAGCACATCGCCCCGGCCGACCTCCTCGATCCGTGCGCTGGGCATCCCCAGCACCGCGCGGACGGCGCCCTCGCGCAGCCGGGCGAGCAGCTCCGCGCCCAGCCGTCCGATCAGATAGGCCGACGCCGCGGTGGCGGCCGCCCCGAGCAACGCGGCGGCGACCATCAGCACGCCGATCCGGACGAGGAGCGACCGCGGTTCGCCCCCGGCCACCCCGTCGACCACCTGGCCGAGCAGGAGAACCGGGAGCACCTGGAGCGCCGCGCCGGCCACCGTGGTGAGCACGGTGGCCGCCGTCAGCCACGGCGTCTCGCGGCAGTGCGCCGCGATCCACCGCGCCCCCTCTCCCCCGGTGGCCGTGCGGAGGGTCGCCGGGGCGGCTCGGGCGCCGGTGGTGGTCACCCGCACTCCGGGGCGTTCGTGCCGGCCGACGTCACCGGGCGGCCGACTCGACGAGCTCGTCGATCGCGTACGGCAGCGACAGCAGGGTGCCCTGGGAGATGGCCGCGCCGACCGCCGGTCCCTCGCTGTCGAGCAGATACGACACCCGGCCCTCCTTGACCGCCTTCAGGTTGCCGAACAGTTCGGACTTCTTCAGGGCTTCCTGGTCGGCCTTGTCGTTGATGACGAAGATGCGGTCGACGTCCACGAGGTCCATCCGCTCGGGCGAGAGCACGGTGTAGAACTTGCCGCCCGCGATCTTGTCGATCTCCGTCGCGCCCTTGAAACCGATGCCCGTCACCAGGCGTCCGCGCACATCGGTGGTGGTGAACGGCGCGACGGACTTCTCGTACCAGGACAGCGCGACACCGGTCTGCGTCGCGAACTCCGGGTGGGCCTCGGCGGCGGCGTCGAGCTTCTGCTGAATGCCCTTCACCATCGCCGCGCCCTCGCTCTCCTTGCCGAGCGCCTTGGCGATGTGGACCGCGTTGTCCTGCCACGGCGCGCTGAAGGGCTCCTTCTCGGCCTTGGTGCGGCCCACCGTGGGGGCGATCTTCGAGAGCTTGTCGTACGCGGCCCGGTCGACCTCCGAGTAGACCGCGATGATCAGGTCGGGCCGAAGGGCGGCGATCTTCTCGTAGTTGGGGCCCGCGTCACCGTTCTTCATGATCACCTCGGGGCGCGCGTCACCCCACTTGTCCTTCACCCACGGCCACTGGGTGTTGATGTCGGGGACCTTGCCCACGGGGTTCGGGTACTGGTCGACCATGCCGACCGGCTTGATGCCGAACGCCAGGATGGTCTGGTCGTCCGTGTAGCCGACCGAGACGACCCGCTCGGGCGCCTTGGTGATCTTCGTGGAGCCGAACGCGTGCTCCACGGTGACCGGGAAGGCGCCGGCCGCCGCGGCAGGAGCCCGGCCGCTCGCCTTGTCCGCGTCGTCCGGGCCGTCGGAACCGCAGCCCGCCAGGAGGCCGATGCCGAGGGTCGCGGCGGACACCGCAGCGGCCAGCCGCTGCCAGGGCCTGGTGGGCGTCGTTCTACGGGTGAGCATCCGGAATCCCTTGCTTTCGCGCTGTCCACTGAGCCCTTCGCAAGGGCAGGCAAACCTTACCCCGCTTAAGTGAGGGTAGCCTAGCCTAACTAGCGTATTCCCGTTGCCGGAAACCTAGTTGAGCGAGACGTGGGCACGGCCGATCGGCACGATGAGGGGCCGGTCGCCGACCGGATCGTCGATGACCAGGGCACGCAGCCCGAACGCCTCGTGCAGCAGCGCGGCGGTGATCACCTCGCGCGGGTGCCCCTGGGCCAGGACCGCCCCGTCCCGCATCACGATGAGGTGGTCGCTGTACCGGGTGGCGAGGTTGAGGTCGTGGAGCACCATGACGACGGTGCGTCCCGACTCGTGCAGGTCGTCGACCAGGTCGAGCACATCGATCGCGTGCGCCAGGTCCAGGTACGTGGTCGGCTCGTCCAGCAGCAGCAGATCGGTGCCCTGGGCGAGCGTCATCGATATCCAGACCCGTTGACGCTGCCCGCCGGACAGCGAGTCGACGGTGCGGTCCGCCAGTTCGGACACCCCGGTCATGGCCAGCGCGGCCGCCACCACGTCGGCGTCGTCCGAGGACCACTGCCGCAGCCAGCTCTGGTGCGGATGCCGCCCCCTGGCGACCAGGTCGGCCACCGTCAGCCCCTCCGGGGCGACGGGCGCCTGGGGAAGGAGGCCGAGCTTCTTCGCCACGTCCCTGGTCCGGAGCGCGGCGATGTCCTCCCCGTCCAGGACGACCGCACCGCCGACCGGCTTCAGCAGGCGGGTCAGCGTGCGCAACAGGGTGGACTTCCCGCAGCCGTTGGGCCCGATGATCGTGGTGATCACGCCTGGCGGGATGGCGACGTCCAGCTGGTCGATGACGGTCCGGCCGCCGTATCCGACGGTGACGCCTCTGGCGGCCAGCCGGGCGGTGTCCTCGACCGCGGGCTCGCTCTCGGTGGTGGGGTGGTGCACGGCCACGGGGCCTCCTCTGTCCGGGTATTGCATCTCGTCCGTCATCTATCGGAGGTTGGCCCGCACCAGCAGATACACCAGGAAGGGCCCGCCGACCGCGGCGGTGACCACCCCCACCGGGAGGGAGACCGGCAGCACCGAGCGCGCCACCAGGTCGGAGCCGGTCAGCAGCAGCGCGCCGGTCAGGCCCGAGGCCACCATCGGTGGTGTCGGGCACCTCGCCAGACGCATCGCCACCTGCGGCGCCACCAGCGCGACGAACGGGACCGGGCCGGCCGCGCTCACCGCTACCGCGGCCAGCAGCACCGCACACAGCAGGAGGACGGCCCGCACCCGGGTGTAGCGGACGCCGAGGCCCGCGGCGACCTCGTCACCGAGGTGCATCGGCTTGAACTGGAACGCGACGCAGGCCACCAGGGCCATCAGGGCGAGCGAACACCACAACGCCACCCGGACCTCGTCCCACGACCGGTTGTCCAGCGAGCCGACCAGCCATGCCTGGGCCCGGGCCACGTCCCTGACGTCCGCCGAGACCAGCAGCCACGTCGTGACCGCCTCCGTCACGGCGCTCACCGCGATCCCGATGAGGACGAGCCGGAAGCCGTCGATGCCCCGCCGCCACGCCAGGAAGTACACCAGCAGCCCTGCTCCGAGGCCACCGGCGAGGGCCGCCGCCGAGAGGCCGACCGCGCCGACGACGGCCGCGGCGGTCCCGCCCGACACCGTCACCAGGAACACCGCGACCATGCTCGCGCCCCCGGTGATCCCGAGGACGTCCGGACTGGCCAGCGGGTTGCGTGCGACGGACTGGGTGATCGCCCCGGACACCCCGAGCGCGATCCCGACGACGACGCCGGCCAGCGCCCTCGGCATCCGCAGGTCCATGATCACGAACTGGTCCACCTGCTCCCCCCGGCCGAGGATCGTGGCGATCACCCGGGAGAGACCGATGGGGAAGTCCCCGACGCCGATGGAGAGGCAGAACACCAGGAACGCGGCGGCCGCGAGCACCAGAGTGACCAGCACGAGCCAGGGCCGCCATACGAACGACACCTGGCCGAGGCGCACGCCCGGCACCGGCGCCGGTGAAGTCCTCATCCCGTTCACCTTCACGCGCTCCTGAACCTTCCGCGCCACACCAGAGCCGCGAAGAACGGGGCGCCGAGGAGGGCGACGACGACACCCGCGTCCAACTCGCCCGGCCGCACCACCAGTCGGCCCACGATGTCGCAGACCAGGAGGACGAGGGCGCCGAGCAGACCGGCGTACGGAACCAGCCAGCGGTAGTCCGGGCCGGTCAGGGAGCGGGCCACGTGCGCGACCATGAGACCGAGGAACGCGATGGGGCCGCACGCCGCCGTCGCCGCGCCCGCCAGCAGCGTGATGGCGAGGATGCCGGCCGTCCGGCTCAGCGCGATGTTCACGCCCAGCCCCCGCGCCACGTCGTCCCCCAGGTTCAGCAGGTTGAGGGAGGGCAGCAGGGTGAGCGCCAGTACCAGCCCGACGGCGACGAATCCGGTCACCGGCCCGATGACCTCGAATCCGACGCCCGCCACGGAGCCCGCGTTCCAGAACCGCAGCGCGTTCAGCGACTTCTGGTCCGACAGCGCGACCGCGGTCGTCATGGCCGCGAGGAACACGGTGGTCCCCTGACCGGCCAGCGCGAGCGTCAGCGGATTGCCGGCGCCCCTGCCGATACTCGCCAGCCCGAACACGACGACACCGGCGACCGCCGCTCCAAGGAAGGCGAACCAGACGTACTGGAACGGATCGCCGAACCCGAACACGGCGATCACCGACACCACGGCGAAGGAGGCGCCCGCGTTCACCCCCAGTAGGCCGGTGTCCGCGATCGGGTTGCGCGTGTAGCCCTGGATCAGCGAGCCGCCGACGCCCAGGGCGACGCCCGCCACGACGGCGAGCACTGTCCGGGGAACCCGCACGGTCTGCACGATGAGCCGGATCTCGGTGAGCCGCTGGTCGGATTCCGGCGCCGCGAACAGCCCGTGCCACACCTCGGCGGGGCTCAGCGCCCGCGCCCCCACGGCCAGGGACGCCGCCGCCGCGACGACGAGGACGGCCAGCAGCGCCCCGAGTCCCGCAACCCGCCGTCGGCGGGCCGTGGTTGCGCCCCGGGCGGCGGGGCGTTCCACTGCAGTCGTGCTCATGTCGGCGTTCGTCATCCCTTTGATCCACTCGCAAGCGCGGCCGTCCGGTCCGGGGCAGCCCTTAGCGGGACGCGCCGGCCGTTCCGCCGACGGCGGGTTCCGCACCCCGGGCCAGCAGCGAGTCCAGGATCTCTCCGACCCGGATCGCGGTGTTGGAGAGCAGCGCCGAGGTGATGCCGTGCGTGTGCTCCGTACCCCCCTGGAGGTAGATGCCGCAGCGCAGGGCGGAGTCCGTCGCGATGCGGTAGTCGCGCTCGACGCGGACCCTTCCCTGCTCGTCCCGCAGGCAGCGGTCCGCGACATCGCCCAGGAGACCGAGCGGGTCGGCGGGGCTGTATCCGGTGGCGAGCACCACCACGTCGGCGTCCAGGAGGGTTTCCTCACCCGTGACGAGGGAGCGCACGGTGGCGCGGACGTGGTCCGGCGTCTCCTTGACCTCTTCGAGGCGCGACACGTTGAGGAAGCGCAGCCGCTCGGCGCCGAGCACCTTCTCCTGGTACATCTGCCGGTAGAGGTCGTCGATCAGGTCGATGTCCACCACGGAGTAGTTGGTGTTGCCGTGGTAGTCCATCAGTCTGCGCTTGACCCCCTCGGGCGCGGCGAAGTACTCGTCGACCGCACCGGGGTCGAAGATCTTGTTGGCGAAGCTGCTGTCGTCGGCGGGGCTGTACCCGTAGCGGGAGAAGACCGCGCAGACCTCGGCCCCGGGGAAGCGGCGGTGCAGATAGGCGACGTTCTCCGCAGCGCTCTGCCCGGCCCCCACGACCACGAACCGCGAGGGTGAGGCGCCCTCCAACGCGTCGACTTTCGCGAGCAGTTCCGAGTTGTGCCAGACACGCTCGCCGCGCTCCACACCCTCCGGCATGAGCGGGCGCAGCCCCGTGCCGATGACGAGGTTGCGCGCGCGGTGCACGGTGAGTCCCTGGCCCGAACGGACCGTCACATCCAGGTATTCCACGTCGCCGTCATGGACGACGGCCGTGACGCCGACGACCTCGTGGTCGTAGGAGACCAGGCTGCCGACCTGTTCCGCGGCCCACTCGAAGTAGTCGTGGAACTCCACCCGCAGGGGGAAGAGGTTCTTGTGGTTGATGAAGTCGATCAGCCGGCCCTTGCTCTGCAGGTAGCAGAGGAAGCTGAACTCGCTGGACGGGTTCCGGAGCGTCACCAGGTCCTTGAGGAAGGAGACCTGCATGGTCGCGTCGTCGATGAGCATGCCGCGGTGCCAGCCGAAGCGCGGCTGCTGCTCGAAGAAGCGGGCGCTGACCGCCTCCCGGTTCCCGCCGCGTGCGTTGTGCTCGCTGATCGCGATCGCCATGGCCACGTTGGACGGCCCGAAGCCGATGCCAATGAGGTCGTGGACCGGTGGTGCGTCGCCAGGACGAACCTGTGACATGTCACTCCCATCGTGCGGGGACGCCGCCTGTCAGAGGTGGGGAAAGCGCAAGAGACGGGCACGCCGAGGGAGCGACCCGGGAAACTTAGGTGAGCCTAAGCTAATCCAGGAACCGTGTCGATAGACCGGAACCGGCCAAACGTGACGCCGGAAGCCTCAACCCAGCCACACCGAGGGCCCGTTGTCAGATTAGGTTAGCCTTGCTTTACTGACTGGCGCTCCATTCCCACGCTGAGGAGGAACCCCATGCGGGTCGTCATGTTCGGTTACCAGACCTGGGGGCACCGCACCCTGCAAGCCCTCCTGGACTCCGAGCACGACGTGGTGCTGGTCGTGACCCATCCGCGGAGCGAGCACGCGTACGAGAAGATCTGGAGCGACTCCGTCGCCGACCTCGCCGAGGAGCACGGCGTTCCCGTGATGATCCGCAACCGCCCCGACGACGAGGAGTTGTTCGAGCGTCTCGAGGAGGCCGACGCGGACATCATCGTGGCGAACAACTGGCGGACCTGGATCCCCCCGCGCATCTTCGGCCTCCCCCGCCACGGCACGCTGAACATCCACGACTCGCTGCTGCCGAAGTACGCCGGCTTCTCGCCGCTGATCTGGGCCCTGATCAACGGCGAGCGCGAAGTGGGCGTCACCGCGCACCTGATGAACGACGAACTCGACGCGGGCGACATCGTCCGGCAGGAGGCGGTCCCGGTCGGGCCCGCGGACACCGCCACGGACCTCTTCCACAAGACCGTCGACCTCATCGCCCCGGTCACCACCGCCGCACTCGCCCTCATCGCCGCGGGCCGGACGGAGTTCACGAAGCAGGACCGCTCCCGGGCGAGCTTCTTCCACAAGCGTTCGGCCGAGGACATCCGGATCGACTGGACCTGGCCGGCGCAGGACCTCGAACGCCTGGTGCGCGCCCAGTCGGATCCGTACCCCAGCGCCTTCGCCTTCCACCGGGGCAAGCGCCTGGAGGTCCTGGCCGCCGTGGTGTCGCAGGGCCGCTACGGCGGAACGCCCGGCCGGATCTTCTACCGAGAGGGCGAGGGTGTGGTGATCGTCGCCGGTGCGGACGCCCGTACCGGCCGCAACCACGGCCTGGCGCTGACGCGCGTGCGCACCGAGGACGGCCGGGAGATGCCCGCGACGGAGTACTTCACCACCATGGGCGGCTACCTGACCAGCCGCCCCTGACGCATCGTCGCCGCGCAACCAGGACGCAGCCGCGGAACCCCGGGCGGTCGAGGGGGGTCCGCGACCGTGCCGGCTCCGCCGTGCCAGGCGAAGGCCGAGTTCTTCCGCATGCTCGGACACCCGGCGTCTCTCCGACGGTGCGGGGTCCCCTGCGGGGGGCGGTGCGCGTTGTTGCTTGCCCCGGTCCGGGGCGGAGGGTTCCGTCCTCAATCGCCGGACGGGCTTGGTGGTCGCGGGTGCGGGTGCGCCGCGTTGCGGGTGCGCGCCTGTCCGGTGGGTGGGGGTCCGGGGTCCCTCCGGGGCGTCTCCTCAAACGACGAACGTTCGGCGGGTACGCAGCCGCACCCGGGTCGATGTTCGTCGTCCTGCGGGGACTCCCCTGCACGCCCCCGAACCCGCCCGCCGTGCGTCTGCGACAGTCGATTCACCGGGCGTACAGGCGCAGGACGGCCGGGTGGGGGCGTGCAGGGGAGTCCCCGCAGGAAATGGCGTACGACTCCGGTCGTTTTCCCACCGGGCCGCACATGCCATTTCTGAGGAGACGCCCCGGAGGGACCCCACCCCCACCCACCGAACAGAGCGCACCCGCGCAACGCGGACGGCCCGCACATCTCAAGCCCGTCCGGCGATTGAGGACGGAACCCCGCACCGCAAGGGGACCCGCACCCCGCAAGGGGCTCGGCAGCCGGCCGCTCAGCGGGCCGTCGCGACCAGGCGGCGCAGCGCGGCCTGTGCGGGCGGGCCCCAGCTGGCCTTGCCCCCGTGCCGGCCGTGCACTCCGGCGTCCCCGACGAGGATGCCGCTGAGGGCCTGCCGCACGGCCCAGCCCCGCGCGCGGCGCAGGGTCGCGGCGTCCGCGGCCGGCCGGTAGGCGGCGTGGAAGCGGTCGACCGCGCCGTCCGGCAGCAGCACCCAGGAGGCGGCGAGGTCGCACGCCGGATCCCCCGAGCAGAGATCGCCGAAGTCGATCACACCGCAGAGGGTGCCGTCGGCGGTGAGGACGTTGGCCGGATGCAGATCTCCGTGGAGCCACAGCGCCGGCCCGGTCCACTCGGGCGCGGCGACGGCGTCCTCCCAGACCGCGCGGACGGCGGCGGGATCGGGGATCAGCCCTCGCTCGGCGGTCGAGTCGAGCGTCTTGAGGAGCTCCCCGGAGAAGCGGGACAGCGAGCCGCCGCGGCCGAAACGTCCGACGGGCGCCGTGCCGGGAGCGGGAACGTGAAGCGACGACAAGAACCGGGCCAGGGCGTCGGCCGCGGGGGCGGCCCTGGTGACGGGTGCGCGGTCGGCGGGCTCACCCGGTACCCACGTGGTGACGATCCAGGGGCGCGGAAAAAGCTCGGACGGTTCGCCGAGGCGTTGCGGCACGGGGATCGGCAACGGAAGGTCCGGCGCGAGGACCGGCAGCCAGGCGTGTTCCCCGAGAAGCAGCTCATCGGCCGACTGCGTCGCCCACGGCAGCCGGACGGCGAGGTCATCACCCAGCCGCCACAACTGGTTGTCCCAGCCACGCGCGCCGAGCCGCACCGCCCGGTCGGCCAGGTCGGGGTGTTGCTCGCGGAGCAGTTCCCGTACGAGCTCCGCGGTCATCTCGGTCCCGGTGGTGTCGGTGTGCGTCATGCGGACCAACCGTAGCCGGGCCCGTCGCCGGGGAAGACCGCGGAGAGCGCCCCCGGGTGCCTCTCGGGTGACCGTGTCTCACGGACCGCCTCCCGCGGCTGTGCGCGAGAGCATCCGCAGCGTCTTCTCGGGGTCGGGGACCGACACCGCCAGCCGGCTGAGCGGTGAGCTGCGGTGCAGTTCCAGACACAGCACCGGGCCGCCCGCCCGCACCAGCGTGAAATCCTCACCTGCGTGGTGTTTCCGGATGCCCGCGCACAGTCTGCCGGGAAGGCAGGTGCCGCGCTCGCGTTCACCGCGCAGTGCGCGCCACCAGTCGGGCTCGACGTACACGCGGCGCAGCGCCGATTCCGGTACGCGCACGCCGCGTCGGCGGGCCGCGGCCTTCTCCCACCACGACAGCCGTACGACGATGTCCCCGCCGTCGACCACCACCCGCGCCATGGATCCACCTCCTGCCTGACCGGATGCGGGCGCTCCCCCGATCCGGTCCACGGCATCCTCCGGCGTGACCGGATCGCTCACTTGGCCAGTCCGACCCGGACCAGCGCGGCCGCCAGCCTCGGCAGATCGTCGTCGGCGACGAGGCCGGCCAGCCCTTCGGGTGTGTCGGGCAGCCCCAGTCCGGCGGCGGCGCGACGGGCCCGGGCGTCGAACGCCGGGCGCAGCTCGGGCCACAGGCCCTGCGCCTCGCGGCTGAAGATGTCCGCTCCCACGGGCCCTATGCGGGGGAACTCCCGCAACAGCCCGCGCACGCGCTCCGGATCTCCGCCGGCCTCCTCGCGCAGGCGCCGCAGGTCACCGCGGTACCGGTCGAGCAGGAACTCCGCCCCGTTCCCCAGCGCGGTGGCCGTGCTCTCGTCGTACCGGCGGTAGTGCGCGCGGCCCAGCGCGTCCACCCGGTCCTGCCAGGAGGCCTTCAGCATGGCCTGCGGCGTACGCATCCCGGCTGCGGACAGTTCACGCGCCGCGGCCACCGCTATGTCGGCTTTGATGCGGACCGACAGGAGGACGCAGAGTGTGAGCAAGCGGTACAGCGGCGCCGGGGTGTTCCGCAGCCGGATTCCGGCTTCGTCCGCGTAGGTGCGCCCGTGCTGGCCGAGCAGCCGCTTCACTGTTGCCGACCGGGGCATGGGGTACCTCCCAGAGGCCGATCGGCGGCCCGGCCGGCATCGTTCACCCGGCCACCGAGGCCACCGCGTAGCGCGGTTCTTCACCGTCGTGTGTCGTGTGTCGAAACGGCCGGCCGTCTGTCATTTTACTCGCGCGCGTGGGGCGCGGCCCTGTACGGGGTCCCGGACGGAGGCCTCCGGGGGCGCTCCGAACCGGGCGTCGCACGGCCCGGTGCCGGAGGGTGCCGCGTCCTCTCTACGGCTCGCCGGTGAGGTGTTGTTCGGCCGCCAGCACCGCGTCGTGCACGCCGGTCCTGCCCAGCAGGACGCACAGCGTGTACGCGGCGTCGTCCAGTGCCTGGCGCGCCCTCATGTCGGACGGGGCGGCGGTCAGCCGGGACTGGCACGCCCGGAATTCCGCCAGGACCTCCTCGGTCCGGGCCCGGCTCGGCATCAGCCCGATGCACGCCGAACGGGGCGACACGGTGCGGGCCGTCGCCACGGCCCGGTGCAGCGCCCGCTCGACCACGGCCGGCATCGCGGTGCCGCGCGAGCCGGCGGCCATGGCGGCGGCCACTTCGGCGGGTGTGACGCCCGCCGCCTTCGCGGCGACGCCCAGCACCCATCTGGCGTCCCGGGCCGAGCAGGGGGTCACCGCCATGACGGTGCCCACCGCCCAGGCGGCCCGGGGCTCGTCGATGGGGGGCTGAGCGGCGGACACCGCCGCTTCGGGCAGCGAGCCCGTGCCGTCGGACTCGAGGTTGCGGGGCATGCGGGCAGACATCATCATCAGGGCCATTTCTCGACGCAGCGACGGAAGAGTTCCGCGACGGCCGTGGGAAGACGTGCCGGCCTTCGCCCGCCCCCGTGTGCTCGTTCCCGAAAACATGACATCCGGAGGACGAGCGCGCCTGCGGGCCAGGCCGCTCGGGTGATCGCCCGAGCGGGTGAGGTGGGCGGGGAGCGGGGCCGGCCCGGAGGAGCCGGTCCGGGCACCACGGCGGGCGAGGCGGCGAAGGTACGTCCCCGGTGCCCCGCATGAGGAATGTGCGGTGCGGGGGGCGGGGTCCGGGTGCGGATGAGTCGCGGCCGTGCCCACAGTTGGAGGGCACAGCCGTCGGCCGGACCACCGCCGGTGGAGGAAGCGCGAGGTTCGCGGGCCGACGGCTCGCAGTGAGCCCCCGGATGCGAGCTTCTCTCCGCCACCTCACAAGGGAGTCTGCGATGCCGGCCCTCGGAACGACGACGCCGGTGACCGGTGCGCCCTGCTGGGTGAGTCTGGTGACGCCCGACCCTCGCGCGGCCCGGTCGTTCTACGCCCAGGTGATGGGGTGGGAGTTCCTCGACAGTTCCCTCGGAACGGATTTCTCGGTCGCCGTGGCGGGCGGTGAACCCGTCGCGGGGATGGGGTACTGCCACGGCCGGGGGCTCCCCGCCCGCTGGACGCCGTACTTCGCCGTCGCCGACGCCGACGAGACCGCCGACCGGATCAGGGAGCGGGGGGCCACGCTCGCCGTCGGGCCCGCACGGCTGGGCGGCGGCCGTGCCGCGCTCGCGGCGGACCGCGACGGAGCCGCTTTCGGTTTCTGGGAGGGGCCGGCTCTGGCCTGGACGGTGGGGCGGGGCAGCGCGCCCGCACGGCTGGACCTCATGACGCGCCATGCGTTCGAGGCGGCCATCTTCTACGCCGAGGTCTTCGACTGGGCGAAGCCGGGCAGCGGCGGCTGCACGGTGGACTACGCCCAGGACCATGTGGTCATCCAGGTGGCCGGGCACACCGTCGCCACGCTTAGGGGCGGCGGCATGGAATCGGCCCCGGACCCGAGGATGCGGCCGCGCTGGGTGGTGGACTTCCGCGTGGCGGACAGCCGTGCGGCCGCGGCGGCGGCCGACGCGGCGGACGGCGAATCCACCCCGGCCCTTCCCCCGCTCGGCTGCTCGAAGGACGCCTACATCATCCGTGATCCCGGTGGCGCGCTGTTCACCGTGTCCGGCCCCGGCGCGGAGTGACGCCGGGGACCGGCTGAGCCACGTGGTTCCGCGGGCCGCCTCGTATCAGTGGCTGGTCAGTTCTCCGGTGAGCTTGCCGTGCAGATCGGCGCTGGGGGCGTTGAGGCCGATGATCTCGACGGTCTTGCCGCGCTGGGCGTACTTGGTCTGGACGGCGTCGAGGGCGGCCACGGAGGAGGCGTCCCAGATGTGGGCGGCCGACAGGTCGATGACGATCCTGTCGGGGTCTCCGGCGTAGTCGAACCGGCCGGCGAGGTCGTTGGAGGAAGCGAAGAACAGCTCGCCGCTCACGGAGTACACGACGCCGCTGCCGTCCGGGTCGGTGACCGCCGTGACGTCGGCGAGGCGGGCGACGCGCTTGGCGAAGACGACCATCGCGGTGACGGAACCGACGACGACACCGATGGCGAGGTTGTGGGTCGCGACCACCACCCCCACGGTGATGACCATGACGGCGATCTCGCCCGCGGGCATCCGCCGCAGGGTCTTCGGCGCGATGGAGTGCCAGTCGAAGGTCGCGAAGGACACCATGACCATGACGGCGACCAGGGCGGCCATGGGGATGTCGGACACCACCGGGCCGAAGACGATGCACAGCACCATGAGGAACGAGCCGGCGAGGAAGGTGGACAGCCGGGTCCTGGCGCCGGAGACCTTCACGTTGATCATCGTCTGTCCGATCATCGCGCAGCCGCCCATGCCGCCGAAGAAGCCGGTGACGATGTTGGCGATGCCCTGCCCGATGGACTCACGGGTCTTGGAGGAATGCGTGTCGGTGATCTCGTCGACGAGCTTCGCCGTCATCAGCGACTCCATCAGCCCGACCAGCGCCATCGCGAAGGCGTAGGGGGCGATCGTCGTCAGGGTGTCGAGGGTGAAGGGGACGTCGGGCAGGCCCGGCGCCGGCAGCGAGGACGGCAGGTCCCCCTTGTCCCCCACGGTCGGCACGGCGATCCCCGCCGCGACCGTGATGACGGTGAGGATGACGATGGAGACCAGCGGGGCGGGGATCACCTTCGTGGCCCTGGGGAAGAACACCATCAGCGCGAGACCGCCGGCGATCAGCGGGTACACGGCCCAGGGCACGTCGTGCATCTCCGGCACCTGCGCCACGAAGATCAGGATGGCCAGCGCGTTGACGAAGCCGACCATCACCGAGCGCGGCACGAACCGCATGAGCTTCGCCACGCCCAGGGCGCCGAGCGCGACCTGGAAGATCCCGGCCAGGATCACGGCGGCGATCAGGTAGCCGAGTCCGTGTTCCCGGTTCAGTGGTGCGATCACGAGGGCGACGGCGCCCGTGGCGGCGGAGATCATGGCCCGGCGGCCGCCGACGACCGAGATGACCACGGCCATGGTGAACGAGGCGAACAGACCGATCGCCGGGTCGACGCCCGCGATGATCGAGAACGAGATGGCCTCGGGGATCAGCGCGAGCCCGACGACCAGGCCGGCCAGCACCTCCGTACGCCAGACCTTCGGGTCGGACAGCCAGTCGGGCTTCAGGCCGCGCAGAACAGCGGCGGGCGTGATGACGGAAGAGGACAAGGAGGCGGGTACCTGTCGTGCTCGGGCCGACCCCGCCGACAGGCCGGGGGCGTACGGGAAAGGAACGAAAAGAAGGGGCCGGGCCGGCACCTCGGGGGCGGGCCGGAGGCCGGCGGGAAGGACGAAGCCCGGGCCACGCGCAGGCTGGCCCCGCGCGCTTCCCCTGCGGAGGGCGGAAGGTCACGGCGGGCAGGCGGCGCGCCCTTCCCCGGGCTTGCGCACGCTCACTCCTGCGGGAATCGGGTCTTCGCCGGGGGCGTCATCGGTCCCGGGACGGATGGGAGCGGGGCGGCCGGGCCGCCTTCGCCGCCCGCAACTCTACCGGTTCGCGCGGGCACGGTGCCCGCTCCCCGTGCGGAGGCTCAGAGGTCCGGCGGGTAGATCAGGTGCCCGTGCCGGAGCCTGGCGTTCTCGTTCAGCACCGCCGGCTTCGCCGTCGTGGGAGACATGATGTGCACGACCTCCACCCCCCGGACGATCAGTGCGTCCGTGATCAGTCTGCGGTGGCAGCGCCACGGGACGGCCTCGCTGCACATGATCGCCGGCCGTTCGTGTACGGCCATGCCGAGCAACTCGCTCAGCCCCCGCTCGAAGTCCTCGCTCGCCATGTAGTCGGCGTAGTCCCGGAAGGCCTTGACCCGCCATGCCCCGTTCTCGCTCGGCACCCCCTTGGGCGTATGCCGTCGGCCACCCAGCTCACGCATCCACCGGTAGCCGATGCCGGGAGGGAGGGCGTCGATGATCTCCTGCTGGTTCCACTGGGGGAACTTTCTCGACGAGGGAAAGGACCGGACGTCGGCCAGGCAGGTGATCTCGTTGTTCCTCAGCAGCTCCAGCATCTCGTCGAAGGTGCGCGTCGAATGCCCCACCGTGCAGATGCGGTTCGTCATGATGCCGCCCCGTCCGTCGGTCCGCCCGCCTGCCGGTCCGCTGCTCGCCGGCGCACTCGCGAGGCGGGGCGGGTACGGCACGGCAGGCCGCGAGCGCGGCGGTCGGATGTCGTCTCATCGTCGATCCTGGGCAGGCGGGGACGCAACCGCCACCCATGTCGCCGATCGGGGTTGATCATGTCCGACAGCCAGGACTATCCGGTGTCCGCCGCCGCCGGAGCCGGTACGCCGGCCGAACTGGACGCGCGACTGGTGTCCTGCCGTGCCTGCCCGCGTCTGGTCGCCTGGCGCGAGGAGACCGCCCGCACCAAACGCGCCGCCTTCCGCGACTGGGAGTACTGGGGACGCCCGGTGCCCGGGTTCGGTCCGGCGGACGCTCCGCTGGTGATCTCGGGGCTGGCGCCCGCCGCGCACGGTGCCAACCGGACCGGCCGGATGTTCACCGGGGATCAGGCCGGCGATCTGCTGTTCGCGACGCTCCACGAGCTCGGTCTGGCCTCCCGGGCCACGGCGACGCACCGGGGCGACGGCCTGGAACTGCACGGGGTCCGGGTCACCGCGCCGGTGCACTGCGCGCCGCCCGCCAATCTCCCCACGACCGGTGAGCGCGACACCTGCCGCCCCTGGCTGGCCCGGGAGCTGCAACTGCTGCGGCCGACGGCACGCGCCGTGGTCGTGCTGGGCGGCTTCGGCTGGCAGGCCGTCATGCCGGCGCTGCGGCAGGCGGGGTGGGACCTGCCGCGTCCGCGTCCGGCGTTCGGCCACGGCGTACGGACGGCGCTGACGCACACGGACGGCGCCACCGCCCCGCTGACGCTCTTCGGCTGCTACCACGTGAGCCGGCGCAACGTGCAGACCCGCCGCCTCACGCCGGGCATGCTGCGCGAGGTGCTCGCCGAGGCCGCCCACACGGCCGGACTCCCCTTCGTACGCCCGGAAGCCGGGTGACCCGGCCGGCATGACCGGCCCGGCGGAACGCCGGGCACGCCGCACCCCCCGCAGCTCCCGTGGGCGAGCGCCCCGCGTGTGCGCAGGCGTCGCCTCCTCTCGGCGCGGCGTGACGCCGGGCCGCCGCGGCCCCGCACCACGTGCGGGCGAGCGCCACCGCGTGTGCGGCGGCCTCGCCAGGGCACCTGACCGATATTGGATGCACCGCTGGAGGCCGCGGTCGCGCAGTGCGCACCCGCCGCCCGGACGAGGAAAGAGGCGCTGCTGTGACAACCCCCACCGCATCGGAGGAGCCCGGCGGAGACAAGGCGGTCGGCCCCGGTGGCGGGGGCGGCGGCCGAGGCCGGCCCAGCGGTCGGCAGGCCGAGGCCGCGGCACCGGGTGATTCCGGGGTCGGTGTCGTCACGACGGCCGTACCGGCCCGGCTGGACCGGCTGCCCTGGTCGCGCTGGCACTGGATGATCGTCATCGGCCTCGGCACGGTGTGGATCCTCGACGGCCTGGAAGTGACGACGGTCGGCAACATCGCGAGCCGGCTGTCGGAGGAGGGTTCCGGGCTGGCCATCACGTCCGCCCAGGTCACTGGCATGGCCGCCGCCCTCTATGTGGCCGGGGCCTGCGCGGGTGCCCTGTTCTTCGGCTGGCTCACCGACCGGTACGGCCGCAAGAAGCTGTTCATGGTCACGCTCGCGGTCTATCTCGCCGCGACCGCGATGACCGCCCTGTCCTTCAGCGCCTGGTGGTTCTTCCTCTTCCGCTTCCTCACCGGCTTCGGCATCGGCGGGGAGTACGCGGCCATCAACTCCGCGATCGACGAGCTGATCCCCTCGAAGTACCGGGGCCGGGTCGACCTCATCATCAACGGAAGCTACTGGCTGGGCGCGGTCGGCGGGGCGCTGCTGTCGATCGTCATGCTGAACACGGACTACTTCCCGAAGGACCTGGGCTGGCGGCTCACCTTCGCCCTCGGCGTCGTGCTGGGCCTCGTGATCCTGCTCGTACGACGCCATGTGCCGGAGAGCCCGCGGTGGCAGTTCATCCATGGGCACGGTGAGGAGGCCGACCGGCTCGTCGGCTCCGTGGAGCGGGAGATCGAGGAGGAGAAGCACGAGAAGCTGCCGCCCCCGGCCGGCGAGATCACGATCCACGAGCGCAAGAGCATCGGTTTCGGTCTCATCGCGAAGACGGTCTTTCACAGCTACCCCAAGCGCGCGGTGCTCGGGCTGTCCCTCTTCATCGGGCAGGCGTTCCTCTACAACGCGATCACCTTCGGTTTCGGATCGATCCTCACCACGTTCTTCGACGTCGAGAGCGGCCACACCGGCTACTACTTCGCGGTGATCGCGGCCGGCAACTTCGTCGGCCCGCTGGTGCTGGGCAAGCTGTTCGACACGATCGGGCGACGCGTCATGATCGCCGCCACGTACATCGTGCCGGGCATCCTGCTCTTCATCACGGCCTGGCTCTTCGACCGGGGCTCGCTCACCGCCAACACCCTCACCGCCTGCTGGTGCGTGGTGCTGTTCTTCGCCTCCGCCGGAGCGAGCAGCGCGTATCTGACCGTCTCCGAGGTCTTCCCGATGGAGACCAGGGCCATGGCCATCGCGTTCTTCTACGCGATCGGTACGGCGGTCGGCGGTATCAGCGGCCCCCTCATCTTCGCCGATCTCACGGCGTCGGGTGTCCCGGGTGATACGGCCCTCGCGTTCTGCATCGGTGCGGGGCTGATGTGCGCGGCGGGCGTCGTGGCGGCTTTCCTCGCGGTCAACGCCGAGCAGCGGTCCCTGGAGGACATCGCGCGGCCGCTCTCCCAGACGGAGGACGCCGTCGGCTCCGCGTCCCGTTGACGCGGCGGACCCCGTGTCCGACCGGAGCGCCGCCGGGGACGTGCGGGGTGTGGGGCGGGAGCCGCCGCACACCCCGCACGCCCCCGCTCAGGTGCCGGATGCCCGCACGGCCAAGGGGGCGTATGGTCCGCTTATGGGCGATTGTCGGTGTGCCCGGTGTCCGGCAGCCCTGCCCAAGCACCTGGGGCACGGCGCACTCTTCCGTTTCCCTGAACACGGCCGGCGGGCACGGGTGGACAGCTGATGGAAACCGCGATGGCGGCCGTGGTCCGCGAAGCAGGTGCGTTCGGCGGGCTGCTGTACGTCCTGGCCCCCGACGACGACAACGCGCTGTGGCTCGCCATGGCGGCCGGTGTGCCGCAGTCCATCGCCGCTCCGTGGAGGCGGGTGGCGGCGAGCGACGCGATGCCGGTGGCCGACGCGGTGCGCGAGGGGCAGCTGATCTGGGTCGCCGGTCAGGAGGAGATGGCGCGCCGCTATCCCCGGCCCGCACTCGTGCTGCCGTACGACTTCTCCCTGGCAGCCGCCCCGGTCGCCTCCGGAGCCGAGGTCCGGGGCGGCTTGGTCCTGCTGTATCCGGGGACGCGTTCCCCGGATCTGACTCCCGCCGCGCGCGCCGCCATCGATGCGGGCTGCCGGCGCCTGGGGGATGTCCTGCGGGAGGCGGAGGACCGCGGGGAGCCGTTGCGAGCCGCCGACCGCCCCCGGACGCTGCGCCCGCCGGCCGGACCCGCCCCCTCCCCCGGGGAGGCGTCGGAGCTGTCCGCGTTCGTCGACCGGCTGCCGGGCGGCTCCTGCGCCCTGGACATGCACGGGCGCATCACGTTCATCACCCCGTCCGCCGCCGCACTCCTGGGGGCCGATGCGGCCACCCTCCTGGGCACTCTGCCCTGGGAGGCACTGCCGTGGATGGACGTCCCCCAGGTCGAGGACCGCTACCGGGCCGCCCTGGTGAGCCGCGGGTCCCAGTCGTTCACGATCCTGCGCCCGCCGGACGTGTGGCTGGCTTTCGAGCTGTACCCCGACCCTTCCGGGATCAGCGTCCGCATCACGCACATCGACCCGTCCGAAGGGGCCCGCTCCTCGGCGGAGGTGCCGGCGGCGGGCCCCAGCCGAGCCACCGTGCTCTATCACCTGATGCATCTCGCCGGCACCCTGACCGAGGCCGTCGGTGTGCAGGACGTGGTCGAGCAGACCGCCGACCAGCTGCTTCCCGCTCTCGACGCCCAGGCCATGGTGCTCATGACCGCCGAGAACGGCCGTCTGAAGATCGTCGGGCAGCGGGGGTACAGCGCTGAGATCGTGGACAGCTTCGACGGCGTCCCCCTGAGCTCCCAGATCCCCGGCAGCGAGGTGCTGACCACGGGAGTCCCGGGCTTTTACACGGCCTTCGCGGAGCTGAAGCGTGCCTACCCGTCGGTCCAGCACCAGGACGGGATGGCGTCCTGGGCCGTTCTGCCGCTGATCGCCTCCGGCCGCCCCATCGGCTCCCTCCTCCTCTCCTACAAGCGGACCAGGACTTTCCCGCCCGGTGAACGCGCTGTTCTCACCTCCTTGGCCGGCCTCGTCGGGCAGGCCCTGGACCGCGCCCGCCTGTACGACTCCAAGCACCACCTCGCCCACCGCCTCCAGGCCGCCCTGCTGCCGCACACGCTCCCCCGCATTCCGGGCCTGAGGGTCGCGGCCCGCTATCTGCCGGCCGCTCAGGGCCTGGGCGTCGGCGGCGACTTCTACGACCTCATCCGTCTCGACGAACGCACGGCCGGCGCCACCATCGGCGATGTGCAGGGCCACAATGTGGACGCCGCCGCCCTCATGGGTCAGGTGCGGACCGCGGTCCACGCCCACGCCACCGTCGGCGCCTCCCCCGACGACGTCCTGGCCGGCACCAATCGCCTGCTCACCGACCTCGACCCCGACCTGTTCACCAGCTGTGTCTACGTCCACCTCGACCTCGCCCACCACCGGGGGTGCCTGGCGACGGCCGGCCACCCGCCGCCCCTGCTGCGCCATGCCGACGGCCGCACCGAACTTCTGAGTGTCACACCCGGCCTCCTGCTCGGCATCGATCCGGACCAGCGGTACGCGGCGCAGGAATTCCTGCTGCCGCCCGGCTGCGTACTGGCTCTCTACACCGACGGGCTCGTCGAGGCTCCGGGGGTCGACATCGAGGACGCCACCGCGGCCCTCGCCGGACTGATCGAGCACGGGGACCCGAACGACCTCGACGCCATGGCCGACATGCTCGTCCGGCACGCCCCCGCCCCGGGCGACGACATCGCTCTCCTCCTTCTCAGCCCCGGCTGAAGGACGCGGAGCGAGAGCTGCCCCTGTCCTGCCCCTGCCCCTGCCCCTGCCCCTGCCCCTGCCCCTGCCCCTGCCCCTGCCCAGGGTCCCGCCTGCTGTCCGCTGTTGGTGGTCGTTCGGCTGGCTGGACGGCCCAGCAGGCGGCGAGGCTGCGTGCGCGGGAGGAGTTCGCGGATACCCCTGGGGGCGCGAGCCGCAACCGGCCCGCACCACAGAGGCGGAAGGATCTACCTGAGCCTGTCGCCCCGAGGTCCTGGACGAGCTCGGGGCGACAGGATCCGCACGGCGAAGAAGACGGCCCCCACCCGCCCGCACCCCTCCGCACCGGACACTCCGCCGGGCAACAGGATCCTCGGCCCGGGGGCCGGGCTGGTCGACCGCGCCCGCGACCTGCTGTCCGGCCGCGGCAAGAGCTGATACTCACCGCGGCCCGGGTTCACCGGGGGTCGCGCAGGGTGAGGCGGTCGAGCAGCTCGGCATGGTGCAGGCACGCTATCGGCTGTACGAGATCCGGGTGGCGCAGCAGGGGCGACGCGGCGAGATCGTGGGCGCTCGGCGCTGTCAGCCTCCGGAACTCGGCCGTCCCTGCCGAGGCGTGCTCGCACCGGCCGACGGCGTCGACGGCGGCCCTGGCCGCTTCCGGGCTGGTGAGCAGATGGACGGCCCAGCTGGCGACGACCTCGTCCACCCAGGTCCGCCAGGCCCGGTCCTCGATGCCCGCGGCGCCGTCACCGTGCGCCCCGGTGATCCGGTCCAGTCGCGCCGAGCCTCCGGGCCCGGCCATGATCACCAGGGCCGCGTCCATGACGGTCGGGTAGCGCAGCCAAGCCGCGACCGTGACGGCCTGCCTCGCCTGGGCCTCGGCCACCGCAGCCGTGAGCGAGCCTCCTCCCGCCGGGAACGCGCGTGTCAGCCACCACGTCGTGGCGGCGATCAGTGGCGAAAGGTCTTCGGGCATCACGGCATCCAATCGTGCG
The DNA here is from genome assembly GCF_004795105.1 of Streptomyces sp. A0642. Taxonomy (GTDB): domain Bacteria; phylum Actinomycetota; class Actinomycetes; order Streptomycetales; family Streptomycetaceae; genus Streptomyces. The sequence goes on from NZ_SSBL01000007.1 coordinate 139,170, forward strand.
CGAATCACCGCGCACGATAGCGCCCCACCGGTTGAATGTTGTAGGACTTAGGGCACACCGGCCGCTCGCGCTACGAGGGGGCGGGTACGGGGCGTTCGCGAGCGCCTTGGCGAGGTGCGCCGCGTTGACGGCGAGCGTGTGGCGCCGTGGCGGCGAGGGCGCCGTTCGTGGCGGCGCCCGCTTCGGGGGTCTGCTCCCGGCCCCGGTGGCCGACGCCGTGACGCGCTCCGCCGACCGGCGGCGCGCCGCTGCGGGGCCGGGCCGAGTCCCAGGTCGTCGGGCCCTGGGAAGAGGGCGGCGCCGACCTCGGACTCCACGACGTCCCGGGCGCCCGGTTGCCGCGGCCACGAGCGTGGCACGGCGTTAGGACTCGGGGACTACGGGTACCGATGAGCAGTCGGCGCGCCGGGCGCCGCCGGTGCCGGCCGGGAGGCAGGTATGGAAACGTCGGTCGACCGCATCGCGGAACCGTGGGGCAGCCGTACCCCCTATGCCCGGGGAGAGTCGTGGCCTGCACGGATGGACACCCATCTGGCCGAGGGAGTGGCGCCCGACACGGTCGACCGGTGGGTACGCACCGCCTCCATCCTGCACTCCGACGGTGACGCCATGGACGTCGCGGTCAGGGACGGCCGCATGGTGGGGGTGCGCGGCCGGGTGACGGACCGCGTCAACCGCGGGCGGCTGGGGCCGAAGGACGCGTTCGGCTGGCGGGCCAACGCCGCGTCGGACCGGTTGACCGTTCCGCTGATCCGGCGCGACGGGCACCTGGTCGAAACGGACTGGGACACCGCGATGCGTGCGGTGGTGGACCGGTCGCGCGACCTGCTGGAGGAGCGCGGGCCCGGAGCCATGGGCTTCTACACCTCGGGCCAGTTGTTCCTGGAGGAGTACTACACGCTGGCGGTTCTGGCGCGGGGCGGCATCGGCACGAACCATCTGGACGGCAACACACGGCTGTGCACGTCGACGGCGGCCGAGGCCCTCAAGGAGTCCTTCGGCTGCGACGGTCAGCCCGGCACGTACGACGACATCGACCACGCGGACGTGATCGCGCTGTTCGGTCATAACGTCGCAGAGACACAGCCCGTGCAGTGGATGCGGATTCTCGACCGGCTCGAGGGCGGCGATCCGCCGCGCCTGGTGTGCGTGGATCCACGGCCGACCCTGGTGGCCCGTGCGGCCACCGTTCACCTCGCGCCCCGGATCGGCACCAACGTCGCGCTGCTCAACGCGCTTCTCCACGAGATCATCCGGACCGGCCGGGTCGATCACGGCTACATCGAGGCCCGTACCGTCGGCTTCGAACAGCTGGCGAAGACCGTCGCGGACTGCACCCCCGAGTGGGCGGAGCGCATCTGCGACGTGCCCGCCGCCCGCATCGTGGAGGCCGCCGAACTGCTCGGTACGGCGGACAGGCTCCTGTCCACGGTGCTGCAGGGTGTCTACCAGTCCCACCAGGCCACGGCCGCCGCGGTACAGATCAACAATCTCCATCTGATCCGCGGCATGCTGGGACGGCCCGGCGCCGGGGTCCTGCAGATGAACGGCCAGCCCACCGCGCAGAACACCCGGGAGTGCGGCGCCGACGGCGACCTGCCCGGGTTCCGCAACTGGCAGAACGACCATCACGTGGCGGATCTCGCCGAGGTCTGGAACGTGGAGCCCGCGACGATCCCTCACTTCGCTCCGCCCACCCATGCGATGCAGATCTTCCGGTACGCGGAGCAGGGAACGATCCGCATGCTGTGGATCAGCGGCACCAATCCCGCGGTCTCCCTGCCCGAACTCTCCCGTATCCGCTCCCTCCTGGCCCAGGAGCGGCTGTTCGTGGTGGTGCAGGACCTCTTCCTCACCGAGACCGCGCAGTTCGCGGACGTGGTCCTGCCGGCGGCCACCTGGGGGGAGAAGACCGGCGCCTTCACGAACGCGGACCGGACCGTTCACCTGTCCGAGAAGGCCGTCGAGCCGCCGGGGCAGGCCAGGCCCGACCTCGACATCTTCCTCGACTACGCCCGGCGCATGGACTTCCGGGACAAGGACGGCGGACCGCTGATCTCCTGGCACGACGCCGAATCCGCGTTCGAGGCGTGGAAGCGCTGCAGCGCCGGACGGCCCTGTGACTACACCGGGCTCACCTACGCCGCGCTGCGGGGTGACAGCGGGATCCAGTGGCCGTGCAACGCACAGGCGCCGGAGGGAACGGCGCGGCTGTACGGCGACGGCGTCACGTGGGCGGCACCGGACACGTGCGAGACGTACGGCAAGGACCTCATCACGGGCGCGTCCGTCCCGCCGGAGGAGTACCGCTCCGGGAACCCTGACGGCAAAGCCATGCTCAAGGGGGCGGAATTCCTCCCGCCGCACGAGGAGCCGGACAGCGACTTCCCGTTCCAGCTGACGACCGGACGCACCCTGTACCACTTCCACACCCGCACCAAGACGGGCCGAGTCCCCCAGCTGAACGCCGCGGCACCCGACGTCTGGGTGGAGATCTCCTCCTCCGACGCGGTGGCGCATGCGCTCGACGAAGGCGACCTCGTGGAGGTCACCACCCCGCGCGGCTCCCTCCGGGCACGGCTGCGCGTCACCGGCATCCGCAGGGGGCTGCTGTTCGTGCCGTTCCACTACGGGTACTGGGACACGCCCTCCGGGTGTGGGCCGGACGAGTCGACCGCGCCCCGCGCGGCGAACGAGACGACCGTGACGGACTGGGACCCGGTCTCGAAGCAGCCGCTGTTCAAGACGGCCGCGGCCGCCCTCACCCTGGTCGAGAAGAGGCCGGGGCAGCCCGCCCCGGCTCCCACGACGACCGCGTCGGCACCCTCCCGGCCCGACGGCGTGCCGCCGACCGTCGGGGGCGCCACAGCCCGGGTACGGGAGACGACCTCCCCCGACGGGGACGGGCACACTGCCGCAGGAGGCAACCGGTGAACGGGATCACTTTCACGCTGCGCGCCCTCCACCACGGAGAGCGGCAGCTGGCCAAGGAACTCGTGGTCAGCTCCGAGCGGCACACCACCGAGCACGAGATCGTCCACGTCGCCAAGGACCTGGCCCGGTGGTCGAACGGGCACTGTCTGCGCCTGGCGGAGACCGCGGCCCATTACGACCTGGATCTGGACGGCCCGTCCCCGGTGTCCTCGGCGGGTCCGGTCGCCGAGCTCCGGAAGGGGGCAGCCGAAGCGGCCGGGCACCGGCCCGAGCCGGGTCTCCTCCTCCTGCGGGACCTGCGGGACCTGCACCTCGCGGCCGCGGGCAACTCCCTCTACTGGGAGATGCTCGCGCAGGCCGGCCAGGCCGGGAAGGACACACGTCTCCAGCGGCTGGCCGCATCCTGCCACCCGCAGACCCTGCGGCAGATGCGCTGGGCCAACACCATGATCAAGAACCTGGCTCCTCAGATCCTGACGAGCCTCTGATCCTGACGAGCCTCCGAGGATCCGGTCTTGCGGTACCGGAAGGCCGGCGGATGAAAGGAAACCCCATGACCGCGCACGAGAGCCGCGATCCGCACGCTGACGGCCCCGCCCCGCGTACCGCCGGAGAAGAGGTGGCCGAGGAGGCGGAACGTGCGGCGCGCAAGGTCCGCCCCGGAGACCGGGACGACGGCGAGCCCGGTGCCGGCGACGCGCTGACGCCGAACACCGAGGCGCAGGAATCAGCGGCCGACGACCGCTGATCCCGTACTCGGCCCGGCCGTCGGCGCGGGCCGGGCGACGCCCGGCCCGGGGCCGGGGCGCGGTCAGTCAGAGGACAGCGCTTCGAGCAGATCGCCGACTTCCGGCGCGGGCAGGGAGCGCGCGACGTCGGCCTGGGCGACCATGCCGACCAGGACGTGCCCGTCGATGACGGGCAGCCGCCGCACCTTGTGACTGCTCATCGTGCGCAGGATCTCCTGCGCCTCGTCGTCCGCTCCGATGGTCACGGCCTCGCCCTGCGCCAGCTCACCGGCCGTCGTCCTCGCGGGGTCCTTGTCGGCGGCCAGCACCTTGATCACGATGTCCCGGTCGGTCACCACTCCCTTGAGCCGCTCGTCCTTGCCGCAGACCGGCAGGGCCCCGACCCCGAGGTCCGCCATCTTGTGGGCGGCGGACAGGATGGAATCGTCGACGCCGACGCACTCCGTGCCCGGTGTCATGATCTCTCGCGCGGTGGCCATGGGGCCCACCTCCTGTCTGTTGCTGCTTCTTCCTGTCTCCTGCGAGCCGCTGCTCGCGGTGCTCCCTGGTGGCCTCTACGGCGTCCCTTGCTCCGGGATGCGCCTCACAACGAGTTCTCGCGGGCCGCGCGCGGCCTCGTCCGCCAGGGATGTGTCCACGTACGCGGTGGGCACCGGCCCGCGCTCTCGTCCGAGCCCGCACGAGGCGCGAGTCCCTTGCGCCCTGCCCTCCCCAGGGGCTGTGGTCGCGGTGGGTACCCCGCCTCGCCGGGGTCATGCGGAACCCCGGGCGCGCAACCCTGTGTGTCCCCGCAGCCCCGGTCCGTGCCTCGGCCGGCGCCCCGGCGGTGGCCGCTGTTTGGAAGACCCGCGCAGGGGGACCCGAGGAGGTGGCCGCACCGACGGGCCATGGTGAACCGGCTGCGGGAACCGGGATTCAGGGGTGTTTCCCGCAGCCGGCCCCCGGGCCCGCCGGGCGGAGGTCGAAAGGTGTGGTGGGTACATGAAGACGGACAGGCGACATCGCAACAGGCCCGGGACCCGCGCCGCCGGCGCCCGCCGGCTGGCCGGGGCTTCGGCGTGCGCCGCGGCCGTGGTGCTCGTGGCAGGCGTCGTACGCGGCCGCTCGCACGCCCGCGAGGACCACGCGCCGACGGGCGCGGGGCACCGGGGGGAACGCTGGGAGCACCCCGAGGAGACGGGCGCGAGGCAGGCGGACGACTTCGGGGCGGAGGACGAGCGGCTGCATCCGCACGAGCTGAAGGGTTACGGGAACTTCGGGACCAGGCCCGCGCCCCCGGGGAACGACGACCGGAACGACGGGAACGACACCGGCGGATTCGGCAGCGGCGGCCCCGGCGCCTGACCGCGCTTCGGTCATGACGGCTCACGGCGCGGCGGCCCGAACGCGCCCACGGTCGGCAAGCGGCTTCACGCCTGCCGTCCGGGGAGGCCGGACCACAGGCGAAGGCTCCGCGGGGGTCAGGGGCGACGGCTGTGGGAGATCACGACCACGCTGACACGCGGGGTCCGGTACGGCGTTCACAGGGGCCCTCCGCGCGCTGCCCGGCTCTCCACCAGCCGGATCTGGTCCTCGACCCACCCGGGCAGCTTGCGTCGTTGCCGCAGGGCGGAAGGCAGTCGGACGAGGATCTCGCGCAGGGCCCGGCCGGCGCCCGGGCGCCCGCGGCCCCAGTCGTTCACCAGTCCGGCCGTCGCACGGAGTGCCACGGGCAGTGGCCGGCGGAGCCACGCGGTGAGCAGGGAGTTGCGCCGGAGGGCGACGGTGCGCCCCGGCCGCTCACCCGGCGCGGGGTCGTGATGGGAGATCAGCGAGGGCTCGTACACGACTCCCCAGCCCGCCGCCGTCAGATCGTAGGCGAGGAGGGTCTCCTCGCCGCCGAGGAAGAGCAGCCCCTGGTAGCCGCCCGCTTCCAGGAAGGCGGAGCGGCGCGCGACGACGGCGCAGCCGAGGAAACCGAGCACGGGGGTGCCGGGGACGTCGGTGCGTGGAGGCAGCGGTGAGCCCGCGAGGAGGGCGTTGACCGGGTCCTCGCAACCGCCGGGCTGCACGACGGTGCGAGCGGCCAGGAGGCCGAGGCGGGGGTAGGAGTCGAACAGGGCAGCCGCGGTCTTCAGGGCCCCGGGCTCCCACCACGAGTCGTCGTCGCTGAACGCCACGTAGGGCGTGCGGGCGTGACGTGCCGCCAGGGTCCGGCCGACCGCTCCCGTGTTGTGCCCGGGGGACAGCAGCTGCGCCCCGGACGGATGGTTGCGCACGGCTTCCGCCGTGCCGTCGGTCGAGCCGTTGTCCACCACGAGGAGGGGAGGGCGCTCGGGGAGCGCCTGAAGGCGGTCGAGCGTCCTGATCAGACTCTCGCGCCGGTTATGGGTGATGATCGCGACCGTGGTCCGGACTCCGTCGCCCGACTCGTCCCGTGCGTGCTCACGCATACGCGGTCACTCCCGTGTTTCCGTGGCGATCCAGGGCGGTGAGGGCGCTGTGCGCGACCTGGCGGGCGTCGAGGCGCAGCAGCAGGGGGTCCGGCTCTCCGGCGTGCGGGTCCCCCGGGGGGCCGGGATGCCAGAGCGCGATGTGCCTGCGGTTCTCCGGCGGGCCCCACAACCGCGGCGCCACCGGCCCGAACAAGGTCACGGAGGCCGTGCCGTGGGCGTACGCGAGATGGGCGGGGCCCGTGTCCCCGCTGATGAAGAGCGCGGCGCCGGCGATGAGGGCGGAGAGCTCGTCGAACCCCAGGGTCCCGGCGAAGACGTCGTGCCGCGAGATGCCCGCGGCCGCGGCGACCTTCGCGCACACGTCCTCCTCGCCGGGGCCTCCGGTGACGACGACGCGCCGGCCGGCGTCCCGGAGGGCCGCGGCGACGGCGGCGTACCGGGCGGCCGGCCAGCGGCGGGCCACGGAGTCGGCACCGGGGTGGAGGACGACGGCCCCGGGCGCCGGGGACGGGAGCGGTGGGGGCGCGATGCGTACGTCCGCGGGGTCCGCCGGGATCCCGTACGCCTCCAGGAACCGGCACCAGCGCTGCCGCTCGTGTTCGTCCGCCCGCCAGCGCGGTGGCGCGGGGTGGCCCGGTTCGGGGCGGGCGTACGAAAGCAGCCGGCCGGGGCCGAGGGCGGCCAGCGCGTCGTGGCTCGGGGTTCCGTTGCCGTGGAGGTCGATGGCGATCTCCGGCGGAGCCCCCGGCCAGTGGCTCAGCGAGGGCACCTGGCGGCCGTTGTCCGCCGTCGGGAAGTGCTCGTCGACGGTGCCGGTCGCCCGGACGGCGGGGCCGAGTCCCGTGGGCGCCGCCAGCACGATGTCATGGCCGGGGAATGCGCGCCGCACTCCGCGCAGCGCGGGCACTCCGGCCAGCAGATCGCCCAGCCCCAGGGCCCGCAGGATCAGCACAGTAGGGCGTTCACCGGCGGGCGGAGCCGGTTCCGGACGCGTGCCGGGGTCCACCGGGGTCACCTCCGTCGGGTGGGTCGTGCGGGACCCGCGGGTCCGAGGGCGGCCCGCTCGACCAGCCTGGTGCTGGAGCGGCCGTCGAGGTACGGGAGCAGCACCACCTGCCCGCCCCAGCTCTCCAGGAGGCCGGCCTCGGGAAGGTCGGAGAGCGCGTAGTCGCCGCCCTTGGCCCAGACGTCGGGCCGCAGTTCCGCCAGCAGGCGTTCCGGGGTGTCCTCGTCGAAGACGATCACCGCGTCCACGCAGTCCAGCGCGCTCAGCACCCGGACGCGGTCGGCGGCCGGCACGACGGGGCGCCCTCCGCCCTTGCGGCGCCGGACGGAGGCGTCGGAGTTCACGCAGACGACGAGGCAGTCCCCGACCTTGCGGGCGGCCTGGAGGAGTTCCACGTGTCCCGCGTGCAGCAGGTCGAAGCAGCCGCCCGCCGCGACCACGGTGCCGTTCCTCTCGCGGACGCGTCGCACGACTTCCTGAGCCCCGTCGGCCGGTCCCCTGTCGCCCTCGCCCGCGGCGGGTCCGTGCAGCACGGCGTGCGCCCCTCCGTCGCTGACGAAACGGGCGGCGGCGCCGACCGCGTCCCGTACGGCCACTTCCGGCAGTTCTCCGTCGGCCAGCCGCCCGGCGACCGTGACGGCGAACCTGTCTCCGGCCCCGCAGCAGTCGCCGGCCGCCTTCCAGGGGGCGGGGACGAGCAGCGGGGTGCCGTCTCGCACCAGCATGGCGCCGTCCTCCCCCAGGGTGACCGCCAGGGAGGCGATGTCCCACCTGTCCAGCAGGGTCCGGGCGTCCGCCGCCGCCGTACGCAGCCGATGGCGGCTGTTCCCGCGCGGGGTGGCGCGGGCGGAGGGCCGCGCGTCCTGTTCCGCGAAGTGACGGGCTTCGGACGCCGCCGGCGTGGCCATCCGCGTGCCGGCGACGGGTGGTTCTCCGGCGGGGTGCGGGTCCCAGACGAGGGGGGCGTGGGCCGCCCGCCGGGCCAGGGCGTCGCGCAGGACGCCCGCCACGCCCCGGCCGTAGTCGGCGACCAGGACCGCCCGGGCCCCGGCGACGGCCTCGTCGGCCTCGGCCGTGGTGCTCGCGGCCCGCCCGTCGCCCTCGTCGAGCCGGAGCAGCGGGCGGCCGTCGGCCATGAGCCTGGTCTTGGAGGCCAGTGTCCCGGTCAGGGGGATCTCCACGAGGCGGACGCGGTCCTTGAGCATGTCCCGTACCGCGCGGGAGGACTCGTCGTCGCCGAGTGCGGTCACGAAGGTGATGTCCCTGCCGTCCGCGGCGGCCAGACAGGCCGCCAGGGCCGCCCCGCCGGGCCGGGCCCGGCGCTCGGCGTGGCCCACGACGGGGACGGGCGCGTCGGGCGCCAGGCGCTCGGCCCGGCCGGAGACGTCCAGATCGAGCAGGGCGTCGCCGACGACCAGCAACGGGGTGCGGGGCCTCATGCGAGGTCCTCCTCGGCCGGCCGGCCGTCCGCGGACCGGGGGCGCTCGCTGCGGGCGGCGCGGGCGGCGATCTCGCGGTCGAAGCTCTCGCAGATCATGTGGACGGCGACCAGGTGGAGTTCCTGGACCGTCGCGGCGACCCCGGCCTCCACAGTCAGGGCCTCGTCGCTGGCCGCCGCCAGGGGGTTGGGTGCGGGTCCGGTGAGGGACCACACGGGCATGCCGATCCGCATGGCCTCGGTCGCCGCGCCCAGGAGGTTGGCGCTCGCGCCGCTCGTCGACAGGAGCATCAGCACGTCACCGGCCCGTCCGTGGGCGCACGTCTGCCGGGCGAACACCTCGTGCACCCCGTAGTCGTTGGCGATGGCGGTGGTGGACGAGGTGTCGGCGTGCAGGGCGATGGCCGAGTACGCCGGGCGGTCGTCCCGGTAGCGGCCGACGAGTTCGGCGGTCAGATGCTGGGCCTGGGCGGCGCTTCCGCCGTTGCCCGCCACGAGCAGCCGGCCTCCGTCGGACAGGACGCGGGCCAGGGCCGCGCCCCAGCGCTCCGTCACTCCGGCGGCCCGCCGGAATGCGGGCAGCGCGCGTGCCAGATCGTCACAGTGCTGGCCGGGGGTGATGAGCTTCATCGTGCCACCTCCGTGGGCAGGGGAACCGGTGTGAGCTGGGCGTAGACCCGTGAGACGCCGTCCGTCACTTCGTCCCAGGTGTAGCGGGCGAGTGCGTGGGCGCGGCCGGCTTCGCCGTACCGCGCGCGCCGGGCGGGGTCGTCGAGGAGGGAGCGGATCGTGGCGGCCAGGTCGTGGCCGCCGTCGTCCGCGGGCGGCACCAGGGCTCCGGTGACCCCGTCGACCACGGTGTCCAGCTGGCCGCCGACGGCCGTGGCGACGACCGGTGTTCCGCAGGCCATCGCTTCGATGGGCACGATGCCGAACGGCTCGTAGCGGGGCAGCGACAGCAGGAGGTCGGCGCTGGACATGAGCGCGGGCATCTTCTCCTGCGGTACGCAGCCGAGCATCGTGACCCGCTCGGCCACGCCGTACTCGGAAGCGGTCTTGCGCAGCCGTTCGGCCTCCGGATCGGCGAAGAGCAGGGGGGCGTCGGGGCCTCCGGCGATGAGGAGTTCGGCGTTCGGCACCTCGGCCAGGGCCTTGATCGCCCGGTCGAAGCCCTTACGGGGAACGAGGCGCCCGACGGACAGGAGGCGGCGGGGCCCGCCCGGTGGCCGACCGGGGTCGGGCACCGGCGAGAAGCGGGTGGTGTCGACGCCGCAGGGGACGACGGAGATCCGCTCCTCCGGGACGCCCATCGCGACGAGTTCGACGACCTCGTCGGCGCACGTCGCGATGGTGTGGTCGGCCTCCTGGCCGATGCGGGCCTCGATGCCGACGCGTTCGGGCGGGCTGGTGTCCTCGGGGCCCTGGTAGCGCCTCTTCACCGTGCCGAGCGCGTGGTAGGTCTGCACGACGGGGATGCCCGTGCCGCGGGTGCCGGTCAGTGCGGCGAGGCCGGACATCCAGAAGTGCGCGTGGACGACGTCGGGGCGGGCGAGGCGCCACATCCTGGAGAGGTAGCCGCCGAAGTCCGGCATCCAGACCAGCAGTTCGTCCTTCGGTACGGCGGTCGGCGGTCCCGCGGGCACGTGGACGACCTTCACGCCGAGCGGTGTGCGCACCAGCGTGGGGAGGTCGGGGCTGTCCCGTCGGGTGTAGACGGTGACGTCGTGGCCGCGCCCGGCCAGGCGGGCTGCCAGCTGCGCCACGTAGACGTTCTGCCCGCCGGCGTCCGGGCCGCCCAGCTCGGCGAGAGGGCTCGCGTGTTCGGACACCAGGGCGATCCGGCCGGGGCGCGGCTTGGAGTACGTCATCGCGTGACCTCTTTCATGAGTCGTTCCCAGTCGTCCAGGAACCGCTGGACTCCGTACCTGGCACGGGCGGCGGCGCGGGCCCGCTCCCCGGCCCGTCGGGCGTGGCCGATGTCCGCCAGGAAGTGGCGCAGCGCCTCGTTCAGCACCTCGGGCCGGTTGGAGACCGTCCCCGCGTCCGGTGGCACCGCTTCCCGCACCTCGGTGGTCCCGAGGGCGACCACGGGCATGCCGAGGAACATGGCTTCGAGGAGGGAGAGTCCGAGCGAGGTCCACCGCACCGGGTGGAGGTAGACGCGGCGCTGCGCCATGGCGGGGTGGAGTTCGTTCTGGGGGAGTTCGGCCGTACGGCAGAGTTCCGGCGGCAGCCCCAGCCGGGCGGCCAGTTGCCGCGTGCCCATGCCGAAGACGTCCAGCGGCGCAGCGGCGGCGAAGCCGGGCAGCAGGTCCGTGCCGGTGGTACGGCCGCGGCGCAGGGGTTCGTTGACGACGACGGCGGCCCGGGGCTCGGTCCCCGTCCACAGGTGCCCGGGGTCGATGATGCCGTGCTCGATGACGTCGGTGGGGGCGCGGCCGTTGTCCCACATGAGCCGGTTGAAGTGGGTGACGTGGACGACGGGGATGTCCGAGCGGTCCGCCAGCGGGTGCACCGTGTCGACGGCGGACTCGTGGGGGCTGTTGTGCTCGACGTACACGGCGGGGAGGTCCTGTCCCGGCCGCCGGCCGGTCCAGGCATGGGCGAGCTCGATCTCGTGCGGGCGCTGGAGGACGACGAGATCGATGTCGCTGTCCCGCAGTTCCTCCGGAGTGCGCTCGCGCACGCTCTGCGGCCAGGTCCACGTCCGGGCGCGCCCGAGCCCGTCCGGGCCCCGGTCGGGCGTGACCGGCACGAGGTAGGTGTGCGGGCCCTGGACGAAGGAGGTCAGCCATGAGCCGTGCACGTGCCAGATCAGAATGTTCATGAGCTCTCCTTCAGCAGCTTGTGCACGGCGCTCACCACGTCCTGGGCCGTGACGCCGTTCAGGCAGGGGTGTCCGGGCACCGGGCAGACGCGCGCCCGGCTGTCGGCGCACTCCGCGGTCTGGTCGCCGAGCAGCACCGTGGGCACGCCGTACGGGGCCCACCGCCCGGCGGGCACGACCGGCGCGAAGAGGGAGACGACAGGGGTCCCGACCGCCGCGGCCAGATGGGCGGGGCCGGTGTTCGCGCAGACGAGCGCGTCGGCGCCCCGGAGCACGCCGGACAGTTTCCGGGGGCTGGTACGGCCTCCGAGGTCGACCGCGACGTCGCCGCTGACCAGCCGCGTCAGCTCCCTCTCTCCGGGCCCTCCGGTCACGACGACCCGGTGTCCCTCGTCGGCCAGCAGCCGGACCGCTTCGGCGTGCCGTTCGGCATCCCAGGACCGTGCCGCGGCGCTCGCACCGGGATGGACGACGACATAGGGGCCGTTGCCCGTCAGCGCGGCGGTGTCGGGCGGCGGAAGGACGCGCAGCCGGCCGTCGTCCCCCGGCGGCGGCGGGAATCCCAGGGCCGCGGCCACGTCGAGTGCCGCCTCCGCCTCGTGCCGGCCGGGAAGTCTGTGGTGCCGGACGTCGAGCAGGTGTCCGGCGTGGTCGGTGCTGTCGGCGCCGATGCTCCGGACCCCGGCCATGCGCAGCAGCAGCGCCATAGGCAGCGGGCTCTGGTGGAAGGAGGTCAGCACGAGCGCGGCCTCGTAGGCCCGGGCCCGCAGCGAGTCGACGAGAGCCGGGATGTCCGCCTCCTCGACGGGCGGTGGGTGGGTGCCCTCCCAGGGCGCCTGCCAGACGATCACGTCGTCCACGCCGGGGAGCATGCGGGCCGCGGGCTCGCCCAGGGGCCCGCAGAGCATGGTGAGCCGGGAGGCGCGCCCCGCCGCGGCCCGGACGGCGGGGCCGGCGAGCAGCACGTCGCCGAAGCTGTCGAGTCGTACGACGAGGACGTTCATGCCGGCCCCCCGTCGGTCGCGCAGGGGACGGAGTCCCGGCAGGGCCGGGCCAGGAGGCGGCGCACGGCGGACAGGACGTCGGGGGCGGGCTCCGCCTCCGCGGCCGTTTCGCCCGGCAGGGTCGCCGCGTTGGGGACGAGGATGCCCTCGGCGCCGGCCGCCCGGGCGGCGAGCACGTCGGCCGCGATGTCACCGATCACCACGCAGTCGGCCGGGCGCACCCCGAGCAGCCGGGCCGCTTCCCGCACCAGTCCGGGGCGCGGCTTGCGGCAGGGGCATCCGCTGTCGGGGTGGTGCGGGCAGTAGAGCCAGACATCGAACGGGCCGACCGTCTCGTCGACGCGCGCGTTGACCCGGCGCACGTCCTCGTGGGTGAGCAGGCCGCGTCCGATCCCGGACTGGTTGCTGACGACGCCGGTCCGCAGACCGGCCTCGCGTACGAGCCGTACGGCTTCGGCGGCTCCGGGTATCGCGAGGACCCGGCGGGGGTCGGCGTTGTAGGGCACGTCGTGCACCAGGGTTCCGTCCCGGTCGAACAGGACGGCGGCCGGGCGGACGGCCGGAATGGGGATCGCGGGCTCTGCGGTTTCGTCGCGGCGTTCCGTCATGCGCGGTCCCCCCAGGGCGCGGCGCCTCGGTGCCGTACCCGGCCCACAGCCCAGTGGCGGACTGCGAGAGGCGGGATGACGACACTCGTGCCGATCATGGTCGCGACCTCGGGTGCGGTCCTGGGTCCGGGGGCGATCCGGGCCCAGGCGAATTCCGCGGTGCCCAGGGCCCACAGCCCCGCGGCCACGGCAGCGCCCCGGCGGCGGCCGGCCAGCGCCAGCGCAGCCGCCGCGAGGGCGGCGGCGGTGACGGCGAGGTGGCGCGGCAGCCTGCCCCGGGGAGCCGCGGCCCGGGTCCACCAGTCGGCGCCGTGGAGGTGGTGCATCAGCGCGTCGTCGGCGTTTCCCCGTTGCGCGCGCACGGAGACCATGCGGTCGGCGGGCCGCACGGGGTGCAGCGTGGAGCGGCCGCCCCTGGCGAGCTTCCAGCCCGCGTCCATCATGCGCAGGGCCAGGTCGGCGTCCTCGCGGAACGCGCGGCGGAACCGTTCGTCGAAGCCGCCCGCCGTCATCAGCGCCTGGGTGCGGTACGCCATGTCCGCGGTGGCCCAGGCGGCTTCCTGGAGGCCCGCCGTGCAGCGTTCCCAGTCGGTGGGTTCGCGGTCGGCGGGCAGCGGGACGGTCAGCCGGCCCTGCACTCCCACGGTCATCGGGCCGGCGGCCGTCAGGTCGTCGGCGAGCCGGCTGCCCCAGTCGGCTTCCACCCGTACGTCGTCGTCGAGGAAGACGACCCAGGGAGTGGTCACTTCCCGCAGGCCGGCGTTCCGCGCGGCGGCCGGTCCCCGGCCGCCGGTGGTGAGGAGGCGGAGACGGTCGGTCAGCGGGCCCGCGCCACGGGTGTCGAGGGGGCCGTCGGCGGCCGGGCGGTCGTCGACGAGGAACACCTCGTACGGGCCGGGGCCCGACGCCGCGGCCAGCGCTTGCAGGCAGTCGGCCAGGCAGCGGCGGCCGATGGTCGGAATGACCACCGAGTACGAGAGGTCGGGCCGCTCCGGGTGCAGTGCGTCGTCCGCCGTCATGAGAACGCCTTCGCCCGGCGGACGAGGAAGGGGCCGATGGCCAGCAGGTCGACGGGCGCCGATCCGAAGCACTCCAGCGCCTCGCGGGGATGGTCGACCATGGGCCGGCCCGCCGTGTTCAGGCTGGTGTTCACCACGACCGGGAGACCCGTCCGCTGTTCGAACGCGGTGAGCATCCGGGCGACAAGCGGCTCGGCCGTACGGTCCACGGTCTGGATCCGCGCCGTGCCGTCGACGTGGACGACAGCGGGGATGCGGGACTTCCACTCCTCGGCCACCTCGTGGACGAAGAGCATGTAGGGACTGGGCAACGGCCCGTCGAAGAGTTCCGCCGCCCGGTCGGCCAGGACCATCGGGGCGACCGGCCGGAACTCCTCCCGCCCCTTCACCGCGTTCAGCCGCTCCAGGTTCTCGGCTCGGCCCGGGTGGGCGAGCAGGGACCTGTGGCCGAGTGCGCGGGGGCCGAACTCGCTCCGGCCCTGGAACCACGCGACGATTCCGTCCTGGGCCAGTTCCTCGGCCACGGCCGCGGCCACGTCCTCGGGTTCCTCGTAGGGCAGCGCGGCCGTCTCCAGGATCCGCCGCAGCTCTTCGTCGCTCCAGCCCCTGCCGAGCGCCGCGGTGGCCATCGGCCGTACCGGGCCCTGCTCCGCCGCGACGTGCAGGGCCGCGCCGAGGGCGGTTCCGGCGTCACCGGCGGCCGGCTGGACCCAGACCTGGTCGAAGGGCCCTTCGCGGTGCAGACGCGCGTTGGCGACGCAGTTCAGGGCCACTCCCCCGGCGAACGCCAGGCCGGTGGCTCCGGTGCGCTCGTGGAGCCACCGGCCCAGGTCGACAACGGTGTCCTCCAGGCAGCGCTGGGCACTGGCCGCGAGGTCGGCGTGCTCCTGGGAGTAGGGGTCGCCGGGGTTCCTGCGCGGCGCGAAGTCGCTCCAGCGGACGTCACTGGCACGGAAGCCTCCGTCGCCGCGTCCGTGGACCCGTTCGCCGATCCGGTCGGCGAAGCGCGGCCTGCCGTAGGAGGCGAGCGCCATCACCTTGAACTCGTCGCTGCTGCGCAGGAACCCGAGGTGGTCGGTGAGCTCCTCGTAGAAGAGGCCGAGGGACTCCGGCAGCGGCTGGGCGGACAGGATGTCGAGCCGGCCGTCGGTGTACTTCCCGGCCAGCTGGGAGGAGCACTCTCCGCGGCCGTCGAGCACGAGCACGGCGCAGTCGCCCAGGGGCGCGGCGAGCCCGGCGGACGCGGCGTGCGCCACGTGATGGGCGACGAGGCGCACCTTGTCCGGGTTTAGGCCGGGCAGCGCCTCGGCCAGGAATTCGGGAGCCTTGCGGGCGTAGACCTGCCGCAGCCGGTCCCATGGATCGTCCAGGCCCATCTCCTCGGCCGGCAGCGCCAGTGCGTGGTCGTACGAGTAGGCGACCGCGTCCAGGTCCGCCGGGGTGAGGCCGGCCGTCTCCAGGCACCACCGGGCGGACAGCTCCGGCAGTTCCCAGGCCGAGAAGGGCAGGGGGCGCTTGCCGTGCTTGCGCCTGCTGAAGCGTTCCTCCTCGGCGGCGGCGACGATCTCCCCGTCGATGACGAGGGCGGCCGACGGGTCGTGGAACAGTGCGTTGATGCCGAGCACACGCATGCGCTGTCTCCTTCAGACGTTCCCGGCCGGCTGTTCGGCCGGGGTGCCGGTCAGCGAGGCGAAGTACGCGATGGTGCGTTCCAGCCCCTCTTCCCAGGACACTCGCGGTTCCCAGCCGAACATCTCGCGTACGAGCGTGGTGTCCGGCCTGCGCCGCTCGGGGTCGTCGACCGGCCGTTCGATGAAGTCGATCCGGCTGCCGGAGTTGGTCAGTTTGACGATG
The DNA here is from genome assembly GCF_004795105.1 of Streptomyces sp. A0642. Classification (GTDB taxonomy): domain Bacteria; phylum Actinomycetota; class Actinomycetes; order Streptomycetales; family Streptomycetaceae; genus Streptomyces. The sequence continues at coordinate 155,044 of NZ_SSBL01000007.1, forward strand.
CGGCGGGCGATCTCCCGGACCGTCGTCTCGTCGCTGCCGCCGATGTTGACGGGCCGTACCGACCGGCTGGCCGCCACCCGCAGCACTCCATCGAGCGTGTCGTCCACGTAGCACAGCGACCTGGTCTGGCTGCCGTCCCCGGCGACCGTCAGCGGTTCGCCGGCGAGTGCCTGGCAGATGAACGTGGGAACGGCCCGGCCGTCGTGCGCCCGCATGCGCGGTCCGTAGGTGTTGAACAGCCGGACGATTCCGGCGTTCGTCCCCCGGGCCCCCGCATGGGCCGTGACCAGGGCCTCGGAGAACCGCTTGGACTCGTCGTACACACTGCGGGGGCCGACCGGGTTGACGTTGCCCCAGTAGTCCTCCCGCTGCGGATGGACCAGGGGGTCCCCGTAGACCTCCGAGGTCGAGGCCAGGAGCAGCCTGGCACCGTCCCGGGCCGCGATGCCCAGCAGGTTGCGGGTGCCGAGGCTTCCGACGTCCAGGGTCTCCAGCGGCATCCGCAGGTAGTCGGCGGGAGACGCGGGACAGGCGAAGTGGAGGACGAGGTCGTACGGGCCGGAAAGTTCCCGCGCGCAGGACGGGTCCGAGACGTCGCACTCGACGAAGCGGAAGCCGGTCCGGCCGACGAGGTGCGCCACATTCGCGGAGGATCCCGATGACAGGTTGTCGGCGCAGTCCACCTCGACACCGCCGTCCAGGAGGCGCTCACACAGGTGCGAGCCCAGGAATCCGGCCCCGCCGGTCACCAGGGCGCGCCGCCAGGGCCATCGATCACTCGCCGAAGGCGTCATCAACTGGGTCTCCCTTCACGTCGTCCGCGGGGCGCGCATGCACTCCCGCCCACGGCGAGCCCGTCAGGCCATGGGGGGCGCTCGCGACCCGTGGGGCCCGGCCGCTCGGCCTGCCCCGGGGCGTCGCGCCGCCCGCTGCTTCCGCCGGTCCATCCTCGGACTGCGGTGACTCTCCGTGTGCACCGCCACTGTCCGACGGCTCCGAGCGAAGTTCCTTGCTGCCCGGTTCTCACCCGCATCCTGCCGAACCACGGCGCATTCGCATCCCGGGGCCTACCGTTGGAATGAAACGGGAAAGAGCAGGCGGTGCCGAGACCTGACGCTCTCCACTCCGCGCGCGACACGCTCCTCGGTCGCCGCCAGGCGTAGGGCCCGGGGGCAGGACCCCGCTCACCGGCCGGTTCAGCTTCCTGGACGGCGCGGTGACCGTGGGTGAGGCCTTTGCCCTAGGGCGTGTTTCGAAAGTAGCGCCGTCCGCCCGGAGGGCGGGCTCGGCGGCGCCTGGTGCGTGCGATCGCAAGGCGGAGGGTCGCCCCGATACTGGTTGTATCGGGGCGATCCCGACAACGCGGCGAGTGTGCGTGCCAGGCGTCGCCGAGCAGGCGGGACTTTCGAAACACGCCCTAAGCGCCGCCCGCCGCTCCGGATTCTCCGGGCATCGCGCGCGAGAGCGCGTGGAGCCCCGCCTTCGCTTCGGGGGCGCTCGCCCCGGAGGTGGCGGCACCCGAGGCGACGAGCAGGTGCTGTCCGTCCTAGGTCCGGTCCACCCCCGGGCGGCCGGACCGCACCAGCGCTGCACCGCGTGCCGCCTTACGGCCATCGGCGCGAGCGCTGCGGTGGATGAGAAGGATCCCGCGGCCACCGGGTCCGCGGCATCGTGGAGTACGCGGCCGAGGCGACGGCCGGCCAGTACCCCGGACGGCCAGACCTGGTGGTGGGGAACCGGCTGCACGCCAGGGGGCCGGCGTTGCGCATGGGCGTTCCGGCGCTGGTGGTGGGCCCCGTCCGGGGCGGCGCGAAGGCCGCGGCGCAGGCGGGGCTCCTGCGCCGGCCCGCGGTGGTGCCCGGCGAAAGCCGGCCACCGGGCGTTCCGGCCCGCTGGGGGGACCGGCTCCTGTCACCGACGGGCCGGGCAGCGGCCGACCGCAAAGCGCCGCGCCTCGCGGGGCCGGACCGCCCGGCAGCTGCTGCCGGGCGCGCCCTGCCCTTCTGACCGCGAGCCGGCGGCGGGCGTCACGGACCGCCCTCTGTGAGGAACAACACCGGGCTGCGGATCGCCCCTGAAGCAGGCGCAGTTGAGGGCTTCGCCACCCCTTCGGCACCCTTCCGCGCGGGGCAGCACTTGGGTCGGCGGCAGGCGTTTGTGAACATGAACAGGCGGCCGGCGGCCGGCCGACTCACCCCAGCGGCCCCCGTTCCCGGCCTCCAGACTCCGCGACCTCGCCGCCTTCGGTGCCGGCGTGCGTGTCGCTCCCCCGGCCCCGTTCGAAATGTGCTGCCTGTGTCTGTACCCCTCTCGTCCGAGGCCGCTCCCGCTCCGGCCACCCCCGCCCTGCCCCCTGCCCGCGCACGGAAGCGCCGGGCCGGTGGCAGCCCGTGGCGGTGCCTGCGCACCCCGAGCATGCGCCGCTGGTCCGTCGCCAACCTCGTATCGAACGCCGGTACGTGGATGCAGCTCACGGTGCAGAACCTGCTGGTCCTCCAGATCACCGGCTCGGCGGCCGCCACCGGACTCTCGCTGGCCGTGCAGGCCGGTCCCGGTCTGCTGCTCGGCGTCGTCGGCGGGGCGGCGGTCGACCGGTGGAACCGCAAGGTGACCGCCATGGTGAGCCAGGTGGTCCTCGGGCTCGTCGCCTTCTCCACGGCGGCGCTGATTGGACTCGACCTCCTCAGCATGCCGGTCCTGCTCCTCCTGGCGGCGCTGACCGGCATCGTGAACACCATCGACGGCCCCGCGACGTCCCTCCTGGGCAACGACCTGGTTCCCAAGGACGACGTGCCCTCGGCCATCGCGCTGGGTTCGATGGTGCACAGCGCAGGCCGTCTGGGCGGCACGGCGCTGGCCGCCGTGGCGGTGGGAACCCTCGGTACCGCGTCCGCGTACGTGGCCAACGGCCTGTCGTTCCTCTTCGTGGCCGCCGTCATCCCCTCCCTGCGGCCCGCGGCGCACGCGGTACAAGAGGCAGCACGGTCGCACCGTGCGCCGGCTGAGGCCCCCGCGGCGGCCGCTGCCGCAGCGCCCCCGCGCAAGCGGGGGTCCGAGGACGGCGCGCGGGCCGGGCTCACCTACTTCATGAGCAGGCCGCGTCTCGTCGCGCTGGCGGGCGTCACCGGACTCAGCTCCCTCTTCGGGCGCAACTACCAGCTGACGCTGGTGGTCCTCGTCATCGGGCCGCTCCACGGCAGCCAGAGCGATTTCGGCACCGTCTCGACCGTGCTCGCGGTGGGGGGAATCGCGGGCGCCGTCCTCGCGGGCCGGCTGCGCAGGCCCACCGTGCGGCTGGTGGGCGTCCTGGCGGCCTGCGGCGGCCTCCTCCAGGTGGCGGCCGGTCTCTCCCCGGGGCTCTTCGTGCTCATTCTCGTGGTGATTCCGATGGCCGTCGTGGAGTCGCTTTCCGACACGGCGGGCGCGACCGTGCTCCAGACGGACCCCGCGCCGGAGATGCGCGGCCGCGTCCTCGGGGTCTGGCGCAGTGCCGGAACGGTCTGGGGCCTGGCCGGTCCGCCCCTGCTCGGTCTGCTCCTGGAGTTCGCCGGTGCGCGAGGCGCCCTGGTCTCCGGCGGGCTCCTGATCGCCGGAGCCATCGCTCTGGGCGGTCTGCGTCACCGGCGGGTGACGCGCGGCGTCGGCGCACCGGACCACCGCGTACCCGCGGGCGCCGCCCTCACCCCGGCGGCCGCGCTCTCCCACGCCTGACGGCTTCCGCCCGCCACCCTGCCGCGAGGGCGGCGGGCGAAAGCCGGACCCGCCTACGCGCCGGACACCGGGAAGCGCTCCCAGGCCCGGTGGCTGCCCAGGAGTGTGGTGACCTCCCGCACCACCTCCTCGCTCGCTCCCGAGGCGATGCCGGCCGCGTCCGTGGGGACGCCCGCCGCGGTGAGCACCGCGTCGGCGCCGCCCCAGAAGCCGATCGCCTTGCCGTGGCGGAACGCCTCGGCCACCAGCATCAGCACCCGCGGATCCGCCGCGGCGGCCGCACGCTGCGGATCTCCCGCCTTCGCGTCCCGGGCACCGAGCGCGTCGGCACCGGCTCCGGGCACGCCGGCCAGCAGCACGGCGTCGAACTCGATGGACCGGGCGGTGGCGAAGGTGCGCTGCACCGTGACCGGATCGCCGTCCGCGTCGAGCTTCCCGCCCGCCGGGGCGACCACCAGGGGCACCATCCCGGCGTCCAGCACGGCGCTGCGCGCCGACCGCACGGCGGCGAGATCCATGCTGTCGTCGGCGACGATGCCGACGACACGGCCGTCCGGCGGCCAGGTCCCGCCCACCTGGGACAGCGCCGGACTGGGCTGGGGCGACGCCAGGGCCTCCTCGGGCGCGGGCGCCGGCAGACCGAGCCCCGCGGCCACCCGCTCGCACAGCTCGCCGTCGATCCGCGCGAGTGCCTCAAGCCCTCGCCGCTTGACGTTCTCCTCGTAGCACTTGCCCAGCTCGAAGGTGTACGCACCGATGATGTGCTCACGCTCCACGGGCGACATGCTGACCCAGAACAGCCGGGCCTGGCTGAAGTGGTCGTCGAAGGAAGCGGCCGCCTCGCGCACCTTCCTTCCCTCCGGCACCTCCACCGGCACCTCGATGAAGGCGCCGGCGTCCTCTCCGGCGACGAACGGGCACCCGCCGTCCAGCGAATTGGGCCGGTAGGGCGCCACGCCCCGGTGCACGGCCGTCTGGTGCATGCCGTCGCGCAGCATGTCGTTGACCGGCGCGTGGGTGCGGTTGATCGGAAGCTGCGAGAAGTTCGGGCCGCCCAGGCGCGTGAGCTGGGTGTCCACGTACGAGAACAAGCGCCCCTGGAGCAGGGGGTCATTGGTCACGTCGATCCCCGGTACCAGGTTGCCCACGTGGAAGGCGACCTGTTCGGTCTCGGCGAAGAAGTTCGACGGATTGGCGTTCAGGGTCATGAGCCCGATCGGCTGGACCGGCGCCAGCTCCTCGGGGACGATCTTCGTCGGGTCGAGGAGGTCGATTCCCTCGAACATCTGCTCGGGGTTGTCGGGGAAGGTCTGCACGCCCAGTTCCCACTGCGGGAAGGCCCCGGCCTCGATGGCGTCGGCCAGGTCGCGGCGGTGGAAGTCCGGGTCGACCCCGCTCGTGATCTGGGCCTCCTCCCAGACCATCGAATGGACGCCCAGCTTCGGCTTCCAGTGGAACTTGACGAGCGTCGTCGCCCCTTCCGCGTTGACGAGACGGAAGGTGTGTACACCGAAGCCCTCCATCATCCGGTAGGAGCGCGGGATGCCCCGGTCGGACATGTTCCACAGGGTGTGGTGCGTCGCCTCGGAGTGCAGGGTGACGAAGTCCCAGAAGGTGTCGTGCGCACTCTGGGCCTGCGGGATCTCCCGGTCCGGGTGCGGCTTGCCCGCGTGGATGACGTCGGGGAACTTGATCGCGTCCTGGATGAAGAACACCGGGATGTTGTTGCCGACGAGGTCGAACACACCCTCCTCGGTGTAGAACTTGGTCGCGAAGCCGCGGGTGTCGCGCACGGTGTCGGCCGAACCGCGCGACCCGAGCACCGTGGAGAACCGGACGAAGACCGGGGTCTCCACGTCCTGGGCCAGGAACGCCGCCTTCGAGATGTTCGCCGCCGAACCGTAGCCGCGGAACACGCCGTGCGCGGCTGCCCCGCGCGCGTGGACGACCCGCTCGGGAATCCGCTCATGGTCGAAGTGGGTGATCTTCTCGCGCAGATGGTGGTCCTGGAGCAGGACCGGGCCCCTGGGGCCCGCCTTCAGCGAGTGATCGGTGTCGTAGAGGCGTGCTCCCTGCGCGGTGGTCAGGTAGGAGCCGCTCTGCGCCATGCGCGCCGGGTTCGCTCCGGTGGCCTGCCCGGTCGGGCTGACCGTCTCGGGCCCGCCCTGGTCCGGCTTCGGAGGCAGGGGCTCCCGGACCGTGGTCGGCTCGGCCGGCGAGGGATCGGCGCTCGCGGGCTTGCCGGGGATGCCCTCCTCGGGGCCTGACCCGTCCGGCCGGCCGGCCGTGGGCTCGGGGCGGTTTTCGCTCATGACTGCTCCATCCGTAGGTGCTGGTGCGCGAGAGGCACGAAAAGTCCGGTATCCAGAAACCGGGCGTCGACACAGCGAAAGCGCGAATCTGTCCCGCCGCGCCCTGCCGACCGTCCCTCCGCGACCGGCCGGCCGCTCGCCGCGGACTCCGGCGGGCGCCGCGCTCTCCGAGCGAGCCGCCCGGGCACCAGGGTCTGGCCCTTCACCATTCGTAGCCGAGCGGAGGACGCAGAGCGACAAGAACGGCTCCGTGCTACGGCAGACGCGTCATCCAGCCCCTCCAATGGCTGTCACCCTCGTGTCCGGGATCCGGATCGGTGCGGAATGTCGGGTCGCCGCGGGCGGCTTAGGGTAGGAGACGACGCATCACGGATCCCTCTGGCACTCCTTCCGCGTCTGGAGGCGCTCATGGCCATTCGTCATCAGCTGATCAAGCACCCGCCGTCGGCCTTGTGGTCGGTCCTGGAACGGCCGGACCTGTACGGGGAATGGGTGGTCGGCACCTCCGGCTCGCGCAGTGCGGAGGGGCACTGGCCCGAACTCGGCTCCTCGATCGAGTACACCGTGCGGGTCGGTCCGAAGGAGTTCCACGGTCGGACCGTGGTGCGCCGGCTCGAACGTCCGGGCATTCTCGAGCTGGAGGCGCACAGCGGCCTGCTGGGTTCGGCGCGCATCGCCTTCGACATCCGGCCCTGGGGCGAGGAGACGCTGGTGCGGCTCGACGAGCACCCGCTCCGGGGCGCCGGCGGCACCCTGCACAACGCCGCGGCCGACGTGCTGCTCCAGCTCCGTCACCGGGCCATGCTGGGGCGCCTCGCCTCCGCGGTCGACCAGCTGGCGGACGACAGCTGACGGTGCACGCCGTGGGCCGGCGGCACCGGCCGGAGCCTCCCCGAGTGAAGGGCGATGGATGATGGCGGACGCGGTGGTGATCGGAAGCGGGCCGAACGGCCTGGTCGCGGCCAACCTTCTCGCCGACGCGGGATGGAGCGTCGAAGTCTTCGAGAGCCAGGACGAGCCGGGCGGGGCGGTGCGCAGCGACCGGGGGGTGCACCCCGACTTCGTGAGTGACATGTTCAGCGCGTTCTATCCGCTGGCAGCCGCTTCCCCGGTGCTGGCGGGTCTGGCGCTGCACCGTGAGGGGCTGCGGTGGAGCCGGGCGCCGTCCGTGCTCGCCCATCCCCTGCTCGACGGCAGCTGCGCCGTGCTGCACGCGGACCGGGCCGGCACCGCGGCGGGCCTGGACCGGTTCGCGGACGGGGACGGGGAGGCGTGGACGTCCCTGTGCCAGGTCTGGGACCGGGTGGGCGACGACGTTCTCCGGGCCCTTTTCACCCCCTTCCCGCCCGTCCGGGCCACCGCCGCGCTGGCGGCCCACCTGCGTGCGGCGGGCGGCCTGCGCCTGGCCCGGAGCCTGCTCCTGCCGGTGCGCCGGCTGGGCGAGGAGGAATTCGCCGGCCAGGGTGGACGGCTGCTGCTGGCGGGCAACGCGCTGCACGCCGACCTGCCCCCCGAAGCCGCCGGCAGCGGCGGGTTCGGCTGGCTGATGGCCATGCTCGGACAGCGTTACGGATTCCCCGTGCCCGAGGGAGGCGCCGGCGCGCTGACAGCCGCGCTGGTGCGGCGGCTGCGGGCCCACAAGGTCGAGGTGCACTGCGGCAACCGGGTGACGGAGGTGGTGGTGCGGCGGGGCCGTGCGGTGGGAGTGCGTACGGCGAACGGCGACGCCGTACGGGCGCGCAAGGCGGTGCTCGCCGATGTGTCGGCGCCCTCCCTCTATCTGGATCTGGTCGCCCCGGAGCATCTGCCGCCCCGCGTCTTCGGCGACCTGCGGCGCTTCCAGTGGGACTTCGCCACCTTCAAGATCGACTGGGCCCTGGACGGCCCCATTCCGTGGAGCGCGGCGGACGCCCGCTCGGCGGGCACGGTGCACCTGGCGGAGGGCGTCGACGACCTCACCCGGTTCGCCGCGCAGATCGCCATGGGGCAGGTCCCGGACCGTCCCTTCGTCCTGCTGGGCCAGATGACCACTGCCGACGCCTCGCGCTCGCCGCAGGGCACGGAATCGGCGTGGGCCTACACCCATGTGCCGCACCGCGTGAAATCCGACGCCGGCGAGGAGGGGCTCACCGGCCGGTGGGACGCGGCCGAGGCCGAGAGGTTCGCCGACCGGCTGGAGCGGCGCGTCGAGAGCTACGCTCCCGGGTTCCGGAGCCGCATCCTGGCCAGGCGCCTCCTCCCTCCCCCCGTCCTGGAGGCCGCCGACAGCAACCTCCACGGCGGCGCGATCAACGGCGGGACCAGCAGCCTGCACCAGCAGCTGGTGTTCCGGCCCGTCCCGGGCACCGGGCGGCCCGAGACGCCGGTTCACGGCCTCTACATGGCCTCGGCCGCCGCACATCCGGGGGGCGGCGTGCACGGTGGGCCGGGGGCCAACGCGGCGCGGGCCGCGCTCCGCGCGCGGGGCGCCACCGCGCTGGTCTCGACCGGCCGCCGGGCACTCGCCCACCGCGACCGGGCGGACTGAGCCGGGGTGACAAGGCGCGCGCCCCGCGGACAGCGGCCTCGTGCGCCCGCTCGCCCGCCGGTCGCCTCCCGCTCGCGTCCCGGGGCCGCCGGACCCGGCACCGGACCGGGTTCCGCGCGGGCTCCGCGCCGCGCCGGGATACGGTGCGGGCCCGGGACGTGCGTCCGGCGCACCCCGGCCCACGCCTCCGGCGTCCCTCCCCGCGGAGTTCTGACGGCCGACAGCACCCTGCCGCTACTCCCCAGGGTGACCGGCCCTCAGGTGCGGCGCTGGGTGAGGGTGAACAGGCCGCCGCCCGGGTCCTGAAGGACGCGCGAGAATCCGTCGGGCGACCAGGCGGAGGACGCCATCTGGGGTTTGCCGCCCCCGGCCCCCATGGCGGTGGCCACAGCCCGTTCCACGTCGTCGACGGCGAAGTTGACCAGCCAGCGGGGCCTGCTCTGCGGCTGCGCGGACGTCTGCACGCCGCCGCCGCGCAGGGACAGGGCAGGCCGCCCGTCCCGCTCGACGAGGACGTGGTCACGCCGGTACGCCACATCGATCCCCGGCTCGTCGGCCCAGCCGAAGACCTCCCCGTAGAAGACCGCGGCCTCGAACACGTCCCGGGTCTGGAGGTCCAGCCGTGCGGGGGCGCTCTCCTCGCCCACCGACCAGGCCAGCCCGGGGCCCTCCCAGAATCCGAACGCCGCCCCGTCCCGGTCGGCGGCCAGTCCCGCCCGCCCCTCGCCCAGGGCCACGGGCCCTACGGCCAGGGTGGCTCCGCGTTCCCGGATCCGGGCCGCCGTCAGCGTGGCGTCCCGCACGGCGAAGTACGGGGTCCACACCGAGGGCGGGGCCAGGCCCGGCCGCCGCTCGCCGATGCCCGCCACCGGCCTGCCGCCGACCGATGCCACCAGGAAACCGCTGCCCAGGGAACTCGTCCGGAACTCCCAGCCGAGCACTGCCGCGTAGAAGGCCTGGGCCGCCCGCAGGTCGCCGACCATCAAGTTGACCCAGCACGGGATTCCAGGCGCCGGCACCACATGCTCCGCAGCAGACATCAGCCGTCCTTCACCTTCGACGTGGACCACTCCCCCGGACCCGGATTCCCGGGCCCGCAGCGGACGAACGTACCGGCTCACTCGCACGGCGGGACGTGACCGGGCCGCTTCGCGGGCAGGAGTGTCCGTCGGCGCTCAGCCGCCCCCGCCGATGCGGGCGAAGACGCTGGTGTCCAGGTGCGCCAGCAGGTCGGCCGGGTCCCGGTACACCTCGGCGGCCCCGGCGCCCACCAGGTCCTCACGGGGAATGCCGCCCGAAAGGAGCGCCACCGCGGTGACCGACGCGCCGGTCGCGGCCTTCATGTCCCAGACGGAGTCGCCCACGTACACCGTCTCGTCGCTGGTTCCGCCGGCGAGCTCCATCGCGTGGCGGATCGGCTCCGGAGCGGGCTTGCCCTCACTCACGTCGTCGGAGCTGGCGGTGTCGTGGATGACGTCGTCGGCATCGAGGGCCTTGCGCAGCGCCTGGAGTTCCGGACCGCTCGCCGAGGTGGCCAGGACCACCTTCCACCCCTGGGCCGCCAGGGCGCGCAGGAGAGCGGCCGCACCGTTCAGCGCGGGAAGGCGGTCGAACCAGGTCGCGTAGAGAGCGGAATGGGCGCCGCTGATGGCCGCGTCCTGATCGCGGTCCCGGCCGGCTCCGAGAAGATGCCCGATCAGGTCGTCCGAGCCGAGACCGATCGCCCGGTGCACGGCACTCATGGGCACGGAGTGTCCCGCTTGGCGGAACGCCTCCCACCAGGCGCCGACGTGGAGGTAGTTGGTGTCCACGAGTGTTCCGTCCACATCGAACAGAGCCGCGCGGGTCATATCGGTTCCTTCCGGTTCGGACGCCGGGACACCGGGAGAACGGGGCTGCCGCTCCGTGCCCCGGTGCGGCGGGGGGACGTCGGGTCAGAAGGCTACCGACTCGGCACGGCGGACATCGGCGCCCATGTTGCGCTCCATCATCCGCAGCCCGGCACGGGCGAGATCCTCGTGGATGTGGGCGACCCCGTCCTCCGGAATCGTAAGGTCCAGATGCCGGATGTGCGCGTCCAGCGCCGAGTAGAGGATGCACTGCTCCGTCACCTGGCCGCAGAGCACCAGGTGACCGACGCCCAACTGGCGGAGCAGATACGCCAGCGGCGTCTCGTAGAAGATCGAGTGCCTGGCCTTCACCACGAACAGCGAGTCCTCGTCCGGCAGCAGGGGCTCGACCAGATCCGGCCGGGCGCCGGCCATGGCCATCTCCACGATTTCCCCGTGGTGGGACCGCCAATCCCCGAAGTTGTCGTTGGCGTAGATCACCGGGGCGTCCTGCGCACGGGCTGCCTCCAGCAGCCGGGCGATCACGGGGACGGTGCGCTCCACGTCGGGAAGGAGCTGTTCGGCGTCCTCGTGCCGGTAGTTGTTGATCATGTCGATGACGATCAGCGCCGTACGTCCCATGCATCCGATGGTGGCATCCGGACACCGTGACTGCGAGCGCTCCGGCGGGGGCCGGGCCCGCGGAAGTGCGGGGCGCGCGGCGGCCGGCGGAGTCAGTCCGCACCGGGCCTGCCCCGGCCTGGCGTGTCGCCTGCCTAAGGGCTGTCCCGCAATTCCTGGTGGATCCGCGCGCGGCGTCAGATGCGGTGCATCGCAAGGCGGAGAGGCGCCCGCACACTGGATGTATTCGGGCGTTTCGACAACGCGGCGAGGTGCCGTAGCTGGCGTCGCGCGCCCGCCAGGAATTGCGGGACAGCCCTTAGGGAGACGCCCGAAGGGAGAATGCCTCATCGCCAACGACTACGTGCGAGGACTACGGTGACGGTCTCCCGCTTTCGGCGTTCGTGGACGCTGCTCCCCCTGCTTCCGGCCCTGGTGCTGCTCAGCGGCTGCGACAACCGGTCGCCGGCCGCCCGGAACGCGGCGGCCGCCTTCGAGCAGGCGGGGAAGGCCCACGACGCGGAGGCTGTGTGCGCCGCGCTGGCGCCGGGGACGCGTTCCGAGCTGGAGTGCCGTGGACGATCTGCACCCCGTCTCCTTCGGCGCCTATCTGACGTCCTCCGACTTCGCGGTGGACGTGACGGAGAACTGGCAGTCGGAGTACCTGCAGTTCTTCCTCTACATCTTCGGCACGGTCTGGCTCGTCCAGCGCGGCTCACCCGAGTCCAAGAAGATGCGTCAGGCCGGTCCCGAGTCCGACGAGGACCAGCGCATCGGCGCCCACGCGCGCGGCGACTCACCGCGCTGGGCCGCGGCCGCCGGCTGGCGACAGCTGTTGTTCTCCCGTTCCCTCGGCATCACGATGGGCGCCCTGTTCGTGCTGTCCTGGTTCGCCCAGTCCGTGGCCGGTGTCGCCTCCTACAACGAGCAACGGCTCCGCCAGCTGGAAGCACCCGTCAGCTGGGGCGGCTACCTGGTGTCGGCCGACTTCTGGAGCCGCACCCTGCAGAACTGGCAGTCGGAGTTCCTGGCCGTCGCCTCCATGGTCATCCTCTCCGTGTACCTGCGTCAGCGCGGCTCACCGGAGTCCAAACCGGTCGGCGCCTCCCACCGGGCCACCGGCGTGGAGGGCTGAACCGGCGCCCCGCCCGCGGACAGCGCAGGGCCGCTCGGGCGAAGAAGTCGGCTTCCCCCGTGTCCTTCCCGCGACGGGGGGAACACGTCGCCCATGACCTTCCGATCTGATCTGCCGGGCATGGCCGAGTCCTACTGGATGGCCACGGAGCCCGGCACTCCGCGACCGGCCCTGGATTCCGACACCACGGCGGACGTCGTCGTGATCGGCGGCGGCATGGCCGGGCTGAGTACCGCCTGGGAACTGACCGCTGCCGGGCGAAAGGTGACCGTACTGGAGGCCGACCGCATCGCCGCAGGAGTGAGCGGCTACACGACGGCGAAGCTCACGGCGGCCCACGGCCTCGTGTACGAGCGGCTGCGCCGCACACGCGGGCAAGAGGGCGCGCGCCAGTACGCCCGTTCACAGCAGGAGGCGGTCGAGCGGGTCGGGGCGGTGGCGGAGGAACTGGGCATCGACTGCGACTTCGAACGCCGCTCGGCCCTGACCTACACCACCGATCCGCACCGGCGTGCCCAGTTCGAGGCCGAGGCCGGGGCTGCGTCGGAAGCGGGTCTGGAGGCACGCTTCGTCACGGAGACCGACCTGCCGTTCCCGATTGCCGCTGGCGTACAGGTCACCGAACAGGCCCAGTTCCATCCCCGCACGTACATGCTCGGCCTCGCGGACGCGATCGTGGCACGCGGTGGATCCCTTTATGAGCGGACCCGGGTGACCGGCCTCAGCGAAGGCTCCCCCTGCCGGGTGCGTACGGAGAACGGCGTGACGGTCACCGCCGCGGACGTCGTCGTCGCCACGCATTACCCGGTCTTCGACCGGGCGCTTCTCTTCGCGCGCATGTCGCCGCGCCGCGAACTCGTCGTCGCCGCTCCGCTGCCCGCGGCCGAGGCGCCCGAGCACATGTACATCACCTCGGACATGGGCAAACGATCGGTCCGCACCGCGCCGCTCGACGGGGAACGACGCCTGCTGATCGTCACCGGTGAGAGCTTCACGCCCGGGACGGCCGACAGCCGCGAGCGGTTTCTGCGGCTGGACGGCTGGATGCACGAGCACTTCGCGGTCGGCAGCACGGCCTACCGGTGGGCGGCCCAGGACAACGACGTGAGCGACGGCGTTCCCCTGGTCGGGCCCTTCCACCCGGGTTCGCGCCATGTGTACGTGGCGACCGGGTTCGGGGGCTGGGGCATGAGCGGGGGCGCCATGGCCGGACAACTGCTGTCCTCGGCGCTGACGGGCGACGGGCCCGCATGGGCGGGTCTCTACGATCCGCGCAGGCTGTGGTCCACGGTCCGCGAGGGGACGGAGCTGCTGAAGCAGCAGGCCGAGGTGGCCCGGCACTTCATCGGTGACCGGCTGAAAAGCACCCACGTCGACTCCGTCGACGACATCGCTCCCGGTACCGGCGCGGTGGTCCGCGTCGACGGCCGGCGCTGTGCCGTGTACCGCGACGAGGGCGGAGAGGTCCACGCCGTGTCGGCGCGCTGCACGCACCTGGGCTGCCTGGTCGCGTTCAACGAGGCGGAGACCACGTGGGAGTGCCCCTGCCACGGCTCACGGTTCGCCATCGACGGCGAGGTGGTCCACGGACCGGCCGTGCGGCCCCTGCCCCCACGCTCGGTGTGAGCCCGGCGGGCCCGTTCGGGGGAGGGGTACTCGCTCGTTCCGGGTCCCGTTTCCGCCGGCGCCGACCGCCCGGCGGATCAGCCGGGCCATGCGCCGGTCGCCTTGTGGACGAACGTGGCGCCGGCCCGGTCGGTGGCCGCCTTCACCGCGGCGAAGATCGCACCCTGGAGTGCCGCCGCCACGAGGATCTCCCTCCAGGGCCGCTGCTGGTCCGTGGCGTCCGGGGCGTCCTCCTCGCCCTTGATCCGTTTCCAGACCGCCTTGAAGATTCCGCCTGCCACCGCACCGCTCAACGAGCCGAGCAGCAGCCCGACGGGCTTGTAGGCGACTTTGGACGCGTTCATCGTGCACTCCTTCGCGAGAGGAACGTCGCAGCAGCGGGGAATCCGTCAGCCCCACTGCTTCCCGGCCATCGGGGCCGTGTCCTCACCGTCTCCGCGGGCGACTCCCCGCAGGAAGGCCCTCAGGGCGTCCGGGCCGGAACGGACCGGCAGCCAGCCCAGTTCCCCGTGGGCCCGGGCGCAGTTCATGAGGGGGATCTTCCGTACGGCGTCGAAGAGGCTCGGCGGCGCCGGTGAGGTACGGGTCCGCCAAGCGGTGGCCAGCGCTCCCCGGACGACCGCCGCCGGGACGGGGACGACGCGGACGCCGAGCAGTTCGCCGAGCAGACGGGCGTCGACCACCGGGTCGGCGGCCAGGTTGAAGGCTCCGCGCACGTCGGTGAGCACCGCAAGTCTGAAGGCCTCCGCGGCGTCGTCGGTGTGGACCAACTGGAAGCGCAGGCCCTGCGGGTACGGCAGGAAGGGCAGCAGGTCCGGTCGGATCAGGGCGCCGGGCAGATACCGTCCCGCGAAGATGCGGCGCTGTTCGCTGGCCGAGGTCTCCTTGAACTGGAACGTGGGCCTCATGCGTACGACACGGATCTGGGGGTGACGCAGTTCGAAGGTGTCGAGGACCCGTTCCAGGTACGCCTTCTCCCTGCAGTACGCCGCGTCCGGCCACCCGTCGGTCGGCCACTGCTCGTCGACTCCGGGGGCACGCTGGGGCCCCGGCGCATAGGCGGCGAGGGACGAGGCGTGCACCAGAACCGGGACGCCGGCTCTGCGCACCGCTTCGAACAGGCGCAGCGAGCCCTCCACGTTGCTCCGCCAGGTGACGAGCGGCCGGCGCGTCGGATGGAAGCGCCAGGCCAGGTGGACGACGGCGTCGGCGCCGGCCAGGTGCGCTTCGAGCGGCGCGAGGCCGTCCTGCCGCGACAGGTCCGCCGTCGCCCACTCCACTCCGGGGACGGCGAGGCCGGGGATGCGTCTGGCCAGACCAAGCACCGATCCCACCGCGGGGTCCCGCGACAGGGCCCGGACCACGCTCGTGCCCACGTTCCCCGTCGCGCCGGTCACCACGACGCGCAGGCCCTGAGATGCGTTCATCGTCGCTCCTCGTGCTCGTCGTCCCGCTGCGGCCGGGCCCGGCCTCACGGCCTGAGCAGCGTCTTCACCATGCCGTCCGCCTTCTTCTGGAAGGTTTCGTACGCCTTCGGCCCGTCGTCGAGCGGAAGGTGGTGGGTCGCGAAGCCGTCCACACCGAGCGGGTCCTCGTCGGTGAGCAGGGGCAGGATGTCGGGCACCCAACGCCTGACGTTGGCCTGGCCCATGCGCAGTTGGATCTGCTTGTCGAACAGCGTGAGCAACGGCAGCGGGTCCGCAGCGCCTCCGTAGACGCCGGAGATGGAGACGGTGCCGCCCCGGCGCACGATGTCGATCGCCGTCAGGAGCGCCGTGAGCCGGTCGACGCCGGCCCGCTCCATCAGGGTCCGCGCGGCGGCGTCGGGCAGCAGGCCGGTGGCCCAGTGGGCGGCCTTGGCGACCGGTGAGCCGTGGGCCTCCATGCCGACGGCGTCGATGACCGCGTCGGTGCCACGGCCGCCGGTGAGGTCCCGGACCGCTTGTGCCACGTCCTTCCCGTACTGCCTGAGATCCACGGTCCGGATGCCGCGCGCGGCCGACCGTGCCAGTCGTTCGGGGACCATGTCCACGCCGATGACCAGGCCCGCACCGCGGTGCTGGGCGATGCGTGCGGCCATGTCGCCGATCGGCCCCAGCCCCAGCACGGTGAGACTGCCGCCCGGGGGGACCGCGGCGTACTCGACGGCCTGCCAGGCGGTCGGCAGGACGTCCGAGAGATAGACGAAGCGGTCGTCCTCCGGGCCGTCGGGAACCTTGACGGGCAGGGTGTTGCCGAACGGCACCCGCATGAACTCGGCCTGCCCGCCCGGCACCTGGCCGTAGAGCTTGGTGTACCCGAACAGGGCGGCACCTGTGCCGTACTCCGTCACCTGCGTGGTCTCGCACTGCGAGTGGAGCCCCCGGTCGCACATGAAGCAGTCGCCGCAGGAGACGTTGAACGGCACCACCACCCTGTCCCCGCGTGCGAGCGCCGTGACCTCGGAACCTGTCTCCTCGACCACCCCCATCGCCTCGTGGCCGAGGATGTCCCCGGGGTCGAGGAAGGGGCCCAGCACTTCGTACAGATGCAGATCGGACCCGCAGATGCCGGTCGATGTGACCCGGATGAGCACGTCCGTCGGTTCCTTGATCTTCGGGTCGGGCACGGTCGTCACGCGGACGTCCCGCCGTCCCTGCCAGGTCAGTGCACGCATGCTTCCCTCTCCTCACTTCCGGCTGCGGTCCCGGTGCGTCGCCGGTGGTGTCCGCGTCAGTGACCGCTCCTGCGCCGAGCCGCTCGCGCCTCGGCCTCCGCTTTCCGTCGCCGCCCCAGCTCCTTGAGCCGGTCGTCCCCCAGAGCGGCGCCGTCCGCCCGCTCCTTGGCCCCTTTCGCTCTTATGGCCAGTGCCCGGACGAGTTCCGCGTGCCTTCCCATCACTCCTCGTTCCTCCCCGGCGGCCGCCGTGTCCTGGTCGGTCCCCCTTCGACCCGTTCGCCCGACGGGTTCCCACGAGTCCCGCCTTCAATCGGCCCATCGGTGTCCGCGCACCTCCGTGTTTCACACGGGCCCGGTGGGTACCCGTTCGTCACGCTCCCGGCGTACGCGGCAGCGCAGGCACTGGTGGTTGGGAAGACAGCCCCGGTGCCGCCCGCCGCCCACAGCCCACCGCACGGCCGGGCAGCCGGGCGGCCGGTCGGAGGGCGCTTCTCCTGCGTGCGGGACCACTCGAACGGTAGAATGGGGGCGTGCTTCGGACAGGAGGCACACCCGTGGAGTCACGCTCCGGGTGCGCCCTGTCCGGACCGCCTCGCTCCCCGGGTGAAAGCCGCACACCGCATCGCCGAGGGAGTGACGCGCCATGGCTGACGCCCACGCACGAGTACGGGAACCGGTCGACTGCCCCGACTCGGCCTTCCGCCGGTTGCGGACCCTGTCCGACGGCCCCGAGAAGGACGATCTGCGTCAGGCGATCGTCTGCGCCTGGCTGCCCATGGCGCACCGGCTGGCCGGCAAGTACCGCAGCCGCGGAGAGGCACTGGAGGATCTGCGTCAAGTAGCGGCGATGGGCCTGGTGAAGGCCGTCGACCGCTACGACCCGTCGCGCGGCAAGGCGTTCGAGACGTACGCCATCCCCACGGTCACGGGCGAGCTGAAGCGGCACTTCCGGGACCACACGTGGGGCATTCACGTTCCCCGGCGGGTGCAGGATCTGCGCAACACGGTGCGCCTCGCACGGCGCGACCTCTCGCAGCGGCTGGAGGGCCGTGTCCCGACCGACGACGAGATAGCGGCCGACACCGGCCTGAGCCCGGAAGAGGTGCGTACGGGCCTGGAGGCCCTGGACAGCTACCGGACGTTCTCGCTGGACGCGGAGGTTCCGGGAGGAGACCGCGGCTACTCACTCATCGACACGATGGGCTGCTGCGACGCTGCCCTCGACGTCGCCGTCGACCGCGAGGCGGTGAAGCCGGCGCTGCGGCGCCTGCCGGAGCGCGAACGCACCATCCTGTACTTGCGGTTCTTCCGCGACATGACGCAGGACAGCATCGCCGAGACGCTCGGCATCTCGCAGATGCACGTGTCCCGGCTGATCAGTCAGTGCTGTGCCGAGGTACGACGAGAGGCCCTGCAGGGCGTGGGCTGACGGGTCCCGGACGTACGGTGCGCAGGGAGCCGGCGGAGGGCGGAGGGAACACGGAAGCCCTTGAAGACGGCTTCCGTGCCCCGCCCGTCCTCCTATCCCCGGCTCCTCGCCACGCACTCGGCGACGGTCGCGCGCAGGCTTCCGGTCTCGGCCAGCAGCCTGCGCTGGACCCGGGCCCCCGGTCCGCGCGACATCACCGCTCTCAGGGCGCTCTCCGCCGACGCGAGGTCCCCGGTGTCCTCCAAGGCGTCTCGGACATGGGCCAGCAGGACGTCCAGAACGTCTTCGGCCGGTGCGGGCCTCATGGTCCGGGGATGCAGCAGGCTGCCCTCCAGTCCCGAGCGGCCCGCCTGCCAGGCCGCCATCCGCAGAACACTCACCGGCAGCGCGTCCGGCGGCTCACCGGCTCGCCAGCCGCGGGCCGCCGTCTCGACCAGCCCGCGCGCCAGGGTGGCCAGCAGCACGGTGTCGGCCGGGTCCAGGCACACGTCCGCCACCCTGATCTCGACGGTGGGGTAGCGATGCGAGAGCCGCGCGTCGAAGTAGACCATGCCCTTGTCGCGCAGGACTCCGGTGTCGATGAGCGCCTCCACCTGCTGGTGGTAGCTCTCCGCGGAGCCGAAGACCTCCACGGGGCCCGCCGAGGGCCAGCGGTTCCACACCCTGCTGCGATAGCTGTTGTACGAGCTGTCCCGTCCCTGCCAGTAGGGAGAGTTCGAGGTGAGCGCCAGCAGGACCGGAAGCCAGGGGCGGATGCGGTCCAGGACGCCGACCCCCTCCTCGTCGGAGGCGACCGAGACGTGGACGTGGCAGCCGCAGGTCAGTTGCTCGCGTGCGGTGAGTCCGAACCGCCGGGCCAGCCAGCGATAGCGTTCGCCCTCCCCGATGGACGGATTCACCGGCAGGGGCGAGGTGGCCAGAGCCGCCACGGACGCCCCGAGGTCCGCTGCGCTCGCCGCCGCCTCGGCGCGCCAGCGCAGGATCTCCTCCACGAGTTCGGTCATGTCCGCGCGCGGCTCGGTGGCGAATTCCAGCTGCTGGTGGTGGAGTTCGGGTTCGAAGACGGACTCTCCCCCGGTCCGGCTCTCCGCCAGTGCCAGCACCGCTGACGAGAGCGCCTGTGGTTCGCCGCTGCGCGCGTCGACGAGCAGCAGTTCTTCTTCGACGCCGACGGTCCTGACCATCTTTCCCCTCCCCATTCGTCGGGCCGGCGCCCTACTCGGACGTATGCGGCGTCGCCGCACGGACCCGGCTGTGACGCCGGTGGCTGGTATCGCACCACGGTTGTGTGCGGCTTCTCCGGCACACGCAGATCGCCGTCACGAAGCGTTCGGAGGACACGGTGGTGCCATCGGGCATCGTCACCTCGACGGGCCCCTCCACCAGCAGGGGGCCGCCTTCGTCGAGACGGATGCGTACGGGTTCGCGGGGTTCACGATCGCTGGGCACGGATGACCACCAGTTCCTCGGAGTCTTCGTACGGATCGACGAGGGCGCGTTCGCTGAGCCAGGCGCGGCGCGAGAGGAGCACCGGGCCGAGCGGAACCCGCGTCCTCGCGGCCACCGCGGCGTCGAGCCCCGCCCGTTCCAGACGGCTGACGGTGAGGTCCGGATCGCAGAGTCCGGAGTGCACCATCAGGAGCACTCCCCGGGGCTTGAGCGCAGCCGGCGCGTTGTCACAGATCCGGTCCAGGACCGCGCGGCCGTCGAGGCCGGCGTCCCAGGCCCGGCGGGCTCCTCGGTCCGGCACCCGGGCGTCGGGCGACGGCACGTAGGGCGGGTTGCACAGGACCAGGTCCCAGGTGCGCTCCCCCATCGCGGCGGCCAGGTCGCGGCGGCGCACTCTCACCCGGCGACGGTTCAGCAGTGCGTTGAGACGGGCCGTGGCCACGGCCCGTCTGGACACGTCCACGGCTGTCACCCGGGCGCCCCGGCCGGCTGCCGTCACCGCCAGCACCCCGCTCCCGGTGCAGACGTCGAGGACCTCCGTGCCGGGCCCGATGTCTTCCCGGTCCAGGGCGCGCAACAGGAGGCGGGTATCGGACTGGGGGGCGTACACACCCGGGGGAACCACCAGGACGGCACCGTCCCGCTCCGCTGTCTCCGTCGTCATTCCGGCCCCTTTCGCGACCCTCTCGCCGAGGCCGTGCCCGTCGGGTCATCCGCTGCAACGGCCCTTCCCGGCTCGACGGTCCGCGAGCCGGTCGGCAGACTTCTCAAGAATCCCGCATCACCGCGAACGCCGCATCACGACCTGTGACCACCCGGTCCTCAAGCCTGCGCGGCGTTCCGCTCTGCCACGAGGGCCATGTGCCCCGCGATCCTCTCCACACACCTGGCCTCCGCGAGGGAGAACGACGGCCGCACCCCGGTGCGCAGAAGTGTGACCGCGCCGCGCGCCGGCGGTTCGCCGACCGGCGCGGTGAGCGCGACGCTCAGCAGGGAGGCCACATCGGCTCGTCCCATCAGCGACGCTCCCCCGCTGTCGAGGCCGAAGCGGCCCCGGTCCTCCGCCAAACCGTCCAGGACGGCCGAAGCGGCGCCCACGACCTCGACGACGACCGGGCAGGCCGCCGGATCCTGTTGGGCGATCTCCTTCTCCAGCCCCGGGTCGTCGGTCCCCTCGGGGCCGCTGACGTGGCGGGTCAGCACACCGTCCCGCAGAAGATCCAGGACCGCCCAGTCCGCGAGTTCTTCCCGGAGCGCGCTCGTCGCGGCCCGGAGCGCGGTGTCGGGCCCGTCCGCCGCCGCCCCGAGCAGGACGCCGCTCGTGCGGTCCAGCAGATCCATGAGCATGGCCTCCCGTGCCGCGACGGAGGCGCTCGCCGCCGTCGCCGGGGCGGGCCGGTCGCCCGCAGACCATGCGTGGTCGGACGTCGGCCACAGGACCACCAGGACGGCCGGGTCGCTCTCGCCGGGCAGGTGCGCCTCACTGAGGGTGACGCGCACCCGGCCGCCCGTGCGTTGCGCGAGATGCGCCGCGAGGCTGCGGCTGCCCTCCCCCCTGGCCACGGCGGCGGTCTGGCTGCGCAGAGCGGGCCGGTCGCCGGGGCGGAGGAACCCGCTCATCGGCCGGCCGGCCGCGTACCCGGCGGGCAGACCGGTCAGTTCCGCGGCGGCCGCGTTGACCCGGCGGACCACCGTCTCACCGTCGACGAGCGCCACGGGCACCGGCAGGTTTTCGAAGATAGCCTTGAAGAGACGTTGCTCGGCCCGGGCACCGGTGGGAGGACGCCCTCCGGACGAAGTGAATTCCTCGTACGCGGGGAGCAGGAAGTCCACTGCGTGTTCCAGTTCCACCAGCGCGGCATCGAGCAGAACGGCAGGGTCGGATTCCTGGTTGGCCGGGGCCGCTCTCAGCTCTTCCACCCGGGCGGCGAAGTCCTCGAATGCTCGGCCGAACGCGCGCGACTGGCTCATGAGCCGAACGTATCGGATGCGACGGCCGACGGACGGAAGGCGTTCTGCGTGAAACGTGCCTCGGAAGTGTCCCCATCGGCCGGCCTGAGCGCCGAGTCCGCCTCCGCCGTGCGGCGGCTCGCCCAGCTGAGCGTGCAGGCGCGGGACTGCACACCGGCGTGTTGCGCGAGCACAGTGACGCTGTGGCTCGCCGACGGCGTGCACCGGACCGCCAGCACGCACCCCGACATCGACGCGCTGGCGAGCTTCGAGGAGGAGACCGGCGAGGGCCCCGACGTCGAAGCGCCGGCTTCTTCCGCCTCCGTACGGTCCGGCGATCTGGTGACCGAGACGCGGTGGCCGCGCTTCCGGTACTACGCGCTCGGAATGGGCCTGCGCACCTTTCGCGCCCTTCCCGTCCGCCGGAACGGCATGACCGCGGTGGTCGGCCTCGCCGGCTACCGGGCGGGCACGCTGCCCGCCTCGGTCGAACCGCCCGTCCGGGCACTCGCCGAGGAGTCCCTGGACGCACTCGTGCGTGATCACGGCCTCGCCTCCGTGACGGTGGAGGTCGGCCAGTTGAAGGGCGCCCTCGCGACCAGGGCTCTGGTGGACCGGGCCACCGGCATGGTGATGCGTGCCCTGGACTGCGACGCGGACCGGGCGTTCGGCATCCTGCGGAGCATTTCCCAGGGAACGAACCGGAAGCTGGACCAGATAGCCCAGGACGTCGTGGACACCGACAGCGACCTCCTGGCGCGGCGGCTGCGAGGCATCGGGCGGCGCGCCTCCCGGTCGGCGCGGGGCGGCGGACCGCCCGTCTCCTGAGGGGCCCCGCCTCCGGAGAGGGGACGGCACGTTTGGCTCGCGCTCCTGGGGAACCCTCCCCACCATCGCACGCCCGGCGCATCCGGCCGACGCGTGAACCGGTCATCGAGGAAGGAACCGCACCATGAGCGCGAGCGAGCGCCCCCACAACCCCACCGAGCGCTACCCGCAGCCCGACTTCCCGCAGCAGGAGCAGGAACACCCGGGCTGGACCGGGCCCATGGACCCTCCGCCCGATCACGGCGAGGACTCCTACCGCGGCCATGGGCTCCTCACCGACCGCAAGGCGGTCGTCACCGGAGGCGACTCCGGCATCGGGCGGGCGGTGGCCCTCGCCTTCGCGCGGGAGGGTGCCGACGTCCTGTTCACCTATCTCGAGCCGGAGAAGGACGAGGCACAGCAGACCTCGGAGCTGATCGAGAAGGCCGGCCGGAAGGCCGTGGCCGTGGCGTGCGACATCCGGGACGAGAAGCAGTGCCGCGCGCTGATCGGGCGCGCGGTGAACGAGTTCGGGAGGATCGACGTCCTCGTCAACAACGCTGCCTACCAGATGTCGCAGCCGGACGGCATCTCGGCCATCTCCACCGAGCAGTTCGACCGCGTCGTGCGCACCAATCTCTACGGGATGTTCTGGCTCTGCAAGATGGCCCTCCCGCACATCCCGCCGGGTGGCTCCATCATCAACACGACGTCCGTCCAGGCGTACAAGCCGAGCCCGCACCTGCTCGACTACGCCATGACCAAGGGCGCGATCGTGACGTTCACCCAGGGCCTGGCGCAGATGCTCGCGCCCGAGGGCGTCCGGGTCAACGCCGTGGCGCCCGGTCCCGTATGGACACCGCTGATCCCCGCGACCATGCCCGACACCAAGGAGTTCGGGAAGCAGAGCCCGCTGGGCCGCCCGGCGCAGCCCGCCGAAATGGCCCCGGCCTATGTGTTCCTGGCTTCCGAGAACGCCGGGTACATCACCGGCGAGATCCTCAACGCGACCGGCGGGACTCCCCTGCCGTAGCACCGTGAAACCCCCGGGCCGGACTCGGCCGATTGGCCGGGGCGGCTGCGGGAAGGCGTCACGCATGCAGATGAATCATGAGGAAGCGCCCGTTCTCGATGCCCTGGCCGCGTACCACAAGCGTGACGAGCTGGGATTCTCGCCGCCTGGGCACAAGCAGGCGCGCGGTGCGGCGCCGGAGGTCAGGGCCGTGCTCGGGGACGCTGTGTTCCTCGGGGACGTACTGGCCAGTGGCGGCCTCGACGAGCGACGGATGAAGTCGCGGGTGCTGCAGCGTGCGGAGGGCCTGATGGCCGACGCCGTCCACGCCGACCACGCCTTCTTCTCCACGTGCGGCAGCTCGCTCTCGGTCAAGGCCGCCATGCTGAGCGTCGCCTCTCATGGGGAGAAGATCCTGGTGGGAAGGGATGCGCACAAGTCCGTGATCTCGGGGCTCATCCTGTCCGGCGTCGAGCCGGTATGGATCGAGCCCCGATGGGACGCGGAGCGTCACCTCGCCCATCCGCCGGCGGCCGCCGACTTCGAGAAGGCCTTCTCGGAACATCCGGACGCCAAGGGCGCTCTGGTGACCAGCCCTACGCCGTACGGCAGTACCGCCGACCTGCGCGCCATCGCGGACGTGTGTCACGCGCGCTCGCGCCCCCTGGTGGTCGACGAGGCCTGGGGGGCCCATCTTCCCTTCCACCCCGACCTCCCGACGTGGGCGATGGACGCGGGCGCCGATGTCTGCGTCACCAGCATCCACAAGATGGGCAGCGGACTGGAGCAGGGCTCCGTCTTCCACTTGCAGGGAGACCTGATCGACCATGACACCCTGGCGTCGCGAGCCGACCTCCTGGGGACGACGAGCCCTTCCGTCCTGCTGTACGCGGGTATCGACGGCTGGCGCCGCCAGATGATGCTGGACGGTCATGCGCTGCTGTCCCGCGCGCTCGACCTGGCGGGCTCGGTGCGCCGGCAGATCGAGGAGATCGACGGCATGCACGTCAATGACCGGGCCGACTTCTGCGGGCCGGGCGCCGCGACCGGGTTCGATCCCCTGCCCGTCGTCATCGACATCGGCGAACTCGGGGTCACCGGATACCGTGCGGCCGACTGGCTGCGCGGCCAGCACCAGGTCGACGCCCACCTGATGGACCACCGCCGGGTCAGCGCCCAGCTCACGCACGCCGACGACGGCGCCACGACGGGGCGCCTCCTGACGGCCCTGCGCGACTTCGCCCGCCGGGCGCCGTCGCTGCCCCGGGGCCCGGAGGTAGCGGTACCCGCGCCGTCGGAGCTGCGGATGGCGCAGGTGCGACTGCCTCGTGACGCGTACTTCGCGCCGACGGAGGACGTTCCCGTCGAGGAGGCGGCCGGGCGGATCTCCGCGGAGATGGTGACCCCCTACCCTCCGGGCATCCCGGCGGTACTGCCCGGCGAGCAGCTGACCGAGCCGGTCCTGCGCTACCTCAGGTCGGGCCTCGCCGCCGGAATGAACCTGCCCGACCCGGCGGACCCCGAACTGAACACCGTCCGGGTCTGCGCCGAGTGAGAAGGCGGCCCCGGGCGCGTCAGAGGCGCCAGTCCGCGAGCATCCGCTCCCCGAGGCGGTCCTCCAGGAAGCCGGTCGTGTTGATCCCGAACACCACGTCCGACTCCAGGTGGGGCTCGTCGTCCAGGAGTCCGCGGACGACGTCGTGGCGGACCACCTGTTCGTGCACCGCGTCCGCCTCGACGTGTTCGGTGTAGAAGAACTCCGCCGCGGGACCGGCTCCGGCGCGCTTCATCGCCTCGGCCAGACGCCGGGAAGCGGGCGACGAGGTGATCTCCACCGCTGCGAAATGCCCGACCAGCGCGCCGCGCAGCCGGCGGTGCAGGCCGAACAGCGACATCAGGTTGACCAGGGCCAGCATCTCGGGGTGCCCGTCGTCCAGATAGTGGCCGTACGCCGTCTCCAGCCCCAGATCGGTCATGAGATCGGCGAACAACTGGGCATGCACCTGTTCCGGCCGTCCGGCGCCGAACTCGTCGTACTCGACCGCCGCCATGCCCGCCTTCGCGCGGCCGCTGAGCCGGGGCAGCACCCAGGCGTGCGGATCCGCTTCCTTCAAGTGGTACAACGACCGCTGGACCGCGTAGGAACGGAGCGCACCGAGATCGCCCCGCTCCTGGAGCACGTACGACAGCCCCGTCCCCTGGACCGGTTCCACCAGGAGGTCTTCCAGTACCTCGGCCAGACCTGCGGTGGCGGGCACATCCGCTCTCAACGCCGACTCGAAGCGCCGCTCGAGAGCGCCGCGTACCTCAAGCAGCGCCGGATCCCACTCGCTCGCCGGGTCCACCTCCGCGAAGCCGCGGTAGTGGAGCTCGTAGCAGATGTACAACGCCAGCTGCAGGTCGTCGCCATAGGGATCGGCCACGGCCGCCGACCCCACGGCCGGCAGCTTCCCGGTCCCGCGCAGGTGGGCGAGGACGCCCGCCGACAGGTCGCCGCGGCTCCGCGGAAGCGGAGGTCCGTCCTGCACGCCGCTCATGAATCCCTCCTCGGAAGTCCGTGAGAAAAGCCCGCCGCCGCGCCGAGTGCGCAGGGCGTCGTTCCCTCAGGGCATTCCCGTACCCGGGAGTGCGCGCGCCAAGCCAGGCCCCGACGCGCCGCGGTGGAACGGTCCGGTCATCGGCGGGCGGGCCGCGGCCCACTCCACGCTACCCACGGGGTGGACCCGTCGCCCGGCGGGCGGGCGACGGGTCCTAAACGCCTAGGCCTTGGCGGGGTCGGAGGCGCCCCGCTCGAAACGGCGCGACGCATTCACGAACGCACAAGGAATTCACGAACGCGCGACGAATTCACGCCGACGCGACGGAAGGCAGAACGCAGACTGCCTCGTGCACACCGACGAACAGGTCGTACGCGCCGCGGCCCCGGGAGTGCCCGCACCGGAAACGTTGCGCCGGCTCATCCATTCCCTGGTCGGAAGTCGGAATGCACCGGACTCCTGACGACGCGGCATGCATGCGCGAGGAGAGAATCCACAGCACGTGAATTCTTCGGCGCTCTCCCGGGGCGGCGACCTGTGTGACAGCTACCAGTAATGCCGACGGCCGCCCACAGCGTGGCCTACGGCTCCGAGCACCCAGAGAACGGCCCCGATGACCAACAGAATGATTCCGATGGTCCAGAGGATCGAAATCCCGGCGATCAATCCGATGATGAGCAATATGACGCCTAGAACGATCATGACGCCCTCCATTCGGCTCTCCAGCACATATTCATGCTAGTTGCCCTGTGAGCCAAAAGCTTGTCAGGGAACGGCCCGGGTGCCCGGTCGAGCTGCGGCGGGCCTCACCGCCCTCCGGCGGGAGCGCGCTCTTGCAGGCGAGCAGGGCCGCCCATCGCGCGAGGAGAGCAGCTGATCGACGGCGGCTGCGGTGGCCGGCGCCCCGTAGGGGTAGCCGAGCCCCCCGGTGTCGCCGGAGCCCACGCGCACCAGAACCGGCGTGGTCGAGTCCCAGGCCGGCATGCTGTCGCCTTCCGGCGCGTCGGTGGGCCCCGTGCAGGCCGCGGCGCCGACCCGTTCGATCAGGGGGCGTTCCCGTCACCCGGACCGGGAGTCACCTGCCCCCGGCCCCCTGCCCGCCGTCAGGGCCGTCCTTCTTGTGATGCCCCGGCAGCATCTCTTGCACCTTGGCCTTGAGTCCCTGACGCATCACCGCTCCTCGGTCGCTGTCGCCCTTGATGAGGGAGAGGGCCGCCGCCTCGATCTGGTCGAGACCGGCGTGCGGCGGGATCGGGGGCACGGCGGGGTCGGTCCGGAAATCGATGACGAACGGCCGGTCGCAGCCCAGGGCCCGGTGCCAGGCCGACTCGACCTCGCCGGGCTTCTCGACCCGCATGCCGTCGAGGCCCACGGAGCGGGCGAAATCGGCGTAGCGCACATCGGGCAGGGACTGCGAGGGCAGGAACTGCGGGGCCCCCGACATGGCGCGCATCTCCCAGGTGACCTGGTTGAGGTCCTCGTTGTTGAGGACCGCGACGACCAGCCGCGGGTCCTGCCACTCGTGCCAGTACTTGGCGACGGTGATGAGTTCGGCCATGCCGTTCATCTGCATGGCTCCGTCGCCGACGATCGCGATGGCCGGCCGGTCCGGGTGGGCGAACTTGGCTCCGATGACGTAGGGCACGCCGGGGCCCATGGTCGCCAGCGTGCCGGAGAGCGAGCCCCGCATGCCGCCGCGGAACCGCAGGTGGCGGGCGTACCAGTTGGCTGCCGACCCGGAGTCCGCGGCCACCATCGCCTGGTCCGGCAGAAGGGCGTCGAGCGCGTGGACGACGTACTCGGGGTTGACGGGGTCCGCCTCCACGGCGGCTCGCCGCTGCATGACCTCCCACCACTGAGCGGTGTCCTTCTCGATCTTCTTCCGCCAGCCGCCGTGCTTCTTGCGTTTGAGGTGCGGCAGCAGCGCGTCGAGCGTCGCGCGTGCGTCGCCGACCAGGTTGACCTCGAACGGGTAGCGCAGACCGATCATGAACGGGTCGATGTCGATCTGCACCGCACGGGCCTGATCGAACTCCGGCAGGAACTGCGTGTACGGGAAGCTGGAGCCGATCACCAGCAGCGTCTCGCAGTCCCGCATCATCTCGTACGAGGGCCGGGTTCCGAGCAGACCGATGGAGCCGGTCACGTACGGCAGTTCGTCGGAGAGTACATCCTTGCCGAGCAGCGCCTTCGCGACTCCGGCGCCCAGGACGTCGGCGACCCCTTCGACCTCGGCCCGTGCCCCGCGAGCGCCCTGCCCGATGAGGATCGCGACCTTCTCCCCCGCGTTCAGCACCTCGGCGGCCCTGACGATCTCTTCCCGGGCGGGCACGGGGGCCGAAATGCCGACGCCGAGGCTGGAGGGGACCATCTTGAAGGCGTGCGTCGGCGGTGAGTAGTCCAGTTCCTGGACGTCCGCGGGGATGATCACCGCGGTCACGGTCCGCTTGGCGTACGCGGTGCGCATGGCCCGGTCGATCACGTTGGGCAGTTGTTCGGGAACGGTGACCATTTCGCAGAATTCGGACGCGACGTCCTTGTACAGGCTCAGCAGGTCGACCTCCTGCTGGTAGGAACCGCCCATGGCGCTGCGATGGGTCTGCCCCACGATCGCGACCACTGGAACGTGGTCCAGTTTCGCGTCGTACAGGCCGTTGAGCAGGTGGATCGCCCCGGGGCCCGAGGTGGCGGCGCAGACGCCGGCCCTGCCGGAGAACTTCGCGTAGCCGACGGCTTGGAACGCGGCCATCTCCTCGTGCCGAGCCTGGACGAACTTCGGCTGGTTCTCCGCCCTCCCCCATGCGGCGAGGAGGCCGTTGATCCCGTCACCGGCATAGGCGAAAACGTGGTCGACGTCCCACTCGCGCAGGCGCTGCAGGACGTAGTCGGAGACTTTGGTCGCCATGGTTCCCTCATCCTTTCGGTGGTGTGTACCGGCGCGCGGCCGCGTACGCGGACAGGCTGAGCGGGGCGATCGCGGCCGCTGAGACGAGCCGCCGGGCCGTGGGGGCGGGCGCGGCGGGGCGCTGGACGGCGCGCTCGGGGCGGCCGGTGGGCGGGTCCCCGTCGAGACCGAGTGCCAGGGCCTCGGCCAGGTGCATGGCCCGGCGTCCCGTCCCGCCCTGGTCGATCTGGGTGCGGCAGCTGAATCCATCGGCCAGGACGAGGGCGTCGTCGGCGGCCTCGCGCACGGCGGGCAGAACCCCTTGCTCGCCGATCGCCCTGGACAACTCGTAGGGGCCGCGTGCGAAGCCGAAGTTCCCGGCCAGTCCGCAGCAGCCGGCGTCGACGATCTCGGCGCGAATGCCGGCGCGGCGCATCAGCGCCCGGTCCGCGTGGAAGGCGGTGACGGCGTGCTGAACATCGCGTGCCTCCTCGGTGCCCTCGGCCGGCGTCGAGACCGGCCCGGTCTCCCATGAACCCGGTACCCGAAGAGGCCGCTTTCACCGATGCCCTCGTGCCTCCGGGGCCCGATCAGCCCAGCGGAAAGCAGCGGAGGACGGCAGCCGCACCGCGGGATCACCCGAGCGCGCGGCCCGGGAAGCGTGGCCGGACCGCCGGTGCCATGTTTCGGAAGTGGCCCAGCGGTAATCGGGGTGTACGTACGCAGCGCGCCCCCTCGGCGGCTCCGGCCGCGTCCGACGGGCCGAGAGGGCCATGAGGCAGACCAGGAGGAGATCGCCATGCCGGCAGGTTCCAGCCCCAAGCGCGAACGTCAGTACGAACACGTGAAGGAGAGCGCGGAGAACCGCGGCGCCTCCGAGAAGCGCGCGAAGGAGATCGCGGCGCGCACGGTCAACAAGGAACGCGCGCGCTCCGGAGAGTCGAAGACCGCGAGCCGGACCTCGACGCAGGACCCCAAGTCGGCGTCCCAGCGCGGCGGAGAGCGCTCGCACAAGGGCGCGCAGGGCCGCACCCGGGACCAGCTGTACGAGGAAGCGAAGAAGAAGAACATCGAGGGCCGCTCCAGCATGAACAAGGAGCAGCTCCGCAAGGCCGTCGACCGCTGACCTGCGGTGCGAGGGGCCGTTCAGCGGCATTCCGCCGTGGTTCCCTGCCCGGCGAGCCGGGCGGGGGCCACGGCGTCCGCGTTCCGGCCCCGCACGCATCCCGGCCCGGAATCCGGGGCCGCGTTTCGGCCGACGCAGGTGTGGAACCCGGGGCATGAACCCGGAAACGAATCGAGGAGAACATGGCTGTCGCGACCTACTGCCTCGTCGCTCTCGACTGCCCCGACCCTGCGGCGCTCGCCCGCTTCTACCAGGACGTGCTGGGCGGAGAGGTCACGCAGGAATCGGACGACTGGTTCGACCTGCAGGTGCCCGGCGGGGCCAGGCTCGCCTTCCAGCGCGCCCCGGACCACCGGCCGCCGGAGTGGCCCCGCGGGGACGTGAACTCCCAGCAGGAGCACCTCGATTTCAAGGTGACGGACATGGAAAGGGCCCATCGGGAGGTGCTCGAGCTCGGTGCGACGCCCCTGGATGTGGACGACCGGAACGGAGAACGCGGCTTCCGGGTCTACGCGGATCCGGCCGGGCATCCGTTCTGTCTGTGCCGTGAGTGAAACGGTCTGTGCCGTGAACGAAAGGGCGGAAGCCGATGACTGACCACGACGTGAGCAAGCGAAAAGTACTGGCCATCGTCACCAACTACGGCGTCGAGCAGGACGAACTCTTCGTTCCGCTCGATCACCTGCGCGGATGGGGAGCGCAGGTCGATGTCGCCGCCGTGACGACGGACGAGATCGAGACCCTGGTCGGTGACAAGGACGCCGGCAAGACACTCCGCCCCGACCTCGCGCTGAGCGACGCCGACCCGGCGGGATACGACCTTCTGCTCGTACCGGGCGGCACCCTGAACGCCGATACGCTGCGCGTGCAGGAGCCGGCGACGCGCATCGTTCGCGCCTTCACGGAGTCGGGCCGCCCGGTCGCGGCGATCTGCCACGGGCCCTGGGTCCTGGTCGAGGCCGGCGCCGTCTCCGGCAAGCGGCTCACTTCCTACGCCTCGTTGCAGACCGATATCCGCAATGCGGGCGGCGACTGGACCGACGAGGAGGTCGTCACCGACGACGCGGGCGGCTGGAGGCTGATCACCTCGCGCAACCCCGGCGACCTGGAAGCTTTCGTCCGTGAGATCGACGAGGCGCTCGCCGCCTGAGACGGCGTCCGGAAGACCGGTGGGGCGGGGCACGGGGCGGATGCCCGGTGCCCCGCCCCCTTCACGTCACACCGGTTCGGCCTGAGTCACGTCACACCGGTTCGGCCTGAGTCACGTCACGCCGGCTCGCGCTCGAGTCCCGTCAGACCGGTTCGGGCTTGAAGGGACGGAACTCGTCCCAGCCGGGCTGGACGACTCCGTAACTGCTCTCCGGCACCTCGTTCCACACACCGGGCAGGTCGCCGAGCGGCTCGGACACCACCAGGCGCGTGTCGTCGGAGACCCCGCGGAGGAAGTCCAGATCCGGGTGCAGCGCCCGTATCGTCTCGGCCCGGGTGCTGCAGAACAGCGAGCGCGAGGCACGCCGGCTCGAGTAGCGGAACGTCCACATGCGTTCCCCGTCGGCCACCGCGATGGTCATCTGGAGCGGATAGTCCACTCCCTCGTCGCGGCCCAGCCGCTCCACGAGACCGGCCATCCGCGCCACGGCTCCTGGCACGTCCTGGTCGAGACCGAAGGTGATGGCCAGGTAGAACATCACCTCCGAGTCGGTCGACCCTTCCAGCGAAGGGAAGAGTGCCGGGTCGATGGCCAAGGAGAGGTCCCGCCGCAGACGGTGGAATTCGGCTATGGCCCCGTTGTGCATCCACATCCAGCGGCCGTGCCGGAACGGGTGGCAGTTGGTCTGCTGCACCGCCGTACCGGTGGACGCACGGACATGCGCGAAGAACAGGGGCGACCGTACGTGCCCCGCGATCTCCCGCAGATTCCGGTTGTTCCACGCGGGACCCGTGTCACGGATGATCGCCGGGGTGCCTGCATCGGGCCCGTACCAGCCGATACCGAAGCCGTCCCCGTTGGTCGTCTCGACGCCCATGTGCGAGTGCAGGCTCTGGTCGATGATCGAGTGTTCCGGCTTGTAGAGCAGATCGCTGAGCACCACGCTCGTGCCCGCGTAGGCAAGCCATCGGCACATGAGTCTCTCCGCCCTTCCTGGAGAAATCAGCCGCGTAGAAGGCGCCGCGGCCCCCGACGGCCAAAGGGAGGCACTACCCGACTACCCCCTCCACGCTACCCAGTAGGCGGGCCGGCCGCCCGGCACCCGGAGGGCCTCCTCGGACCACGCGCCCGCACGCCGCCCGGGCGAACTGCCGCGTCCCCCCGCACACACCTCTGACCTGCCCCTTCTTGCGTGCCGGGGGGCGACCCGAGGGAGGTGGCTACGTGTCGCGCCACTCCCCTCCGCAAGAGCGAGGACCGGAGTGGGAGGACCGGTCCACGGCGATCTCGGCTCGCCCTTTCGTTCCGGTACGGTGCGCCCAGACGCAACCGGTGCGGGAAGAGGTGCGGGATGAGCTCTGCCGGAGTACCGGCGGGCGCGATGAAGCGTCGTCTCGGGATGTCCGACGCCGTGATGATCGGCCTGGGCTCGATGATCGGGGCGGGGATCTTCGCGGCGCTCGGCCCGGCTGCCGGCGCCGCCGGTTCCGGGCTGGTGCTCGCCCTCGCCCTGGCCGCGGTCGTGGCCTACTGCAACGCCACGTGCTCGGCCCGGCTGGCCGTCCTCTATCCCCAGTCCGGCGGCACCTACGTCTACGGCCGTGAACGCCTGGGCGCCTTCTGGGGCTACCTGGCCGGCTGGGCGTTCGTCGTGGGCAAGACGGCGTCCTGCGCGGCCATGGCCCTCACCGTCGGGGCCTACCTGTGGCCCGGCCAGGCGCATGCCGTGGCGGTGGCGGCCGTGGTGGCGCTGACAGCGGTGAACTACACCGGGGTGCAGAAGTCCGCGCGCGTCACCCGTATCGTCGTCGTTGTCGTGCTGGCCGTTCTCGCTGCCGTGGTCGTCACCGCCCTGACCTCCGCCGACGTGGACACCGCCCGGCTGGACATCGGCCCGGACGCCACGGTGGGCGGGGTGCTCCAGGCGGCGGGCCTGCTGTTCTTCGCCTTCGCCGGGTACGCGCGCATCGCGACCCTGGGAGAAGAGGTCCGCGATCCCGCGCGCACGATCCCGCGTGCCATTCCGACAGCACTCGCCATCACTCTGGTCGTCTATACGCTCGTCGCCGTCGCTGCCCTGATGATGCTGGGTCCGGACGGCCTGGCGAACACCGCCGCTCCCCTGTCGGACGCCGTACGGGCCGCGGGTGCCGACTGGCTGGTGCCGGTCGTCCGCGGGGCCGGTGCCGTGGCCGCGCTCGGCTCGCTGCTCGCCCTGATCCTGGGGGTCTCCCGCACCACCCTGGCCATGGCCCGGGACCGGCACCTGCCGCATGCCCTGGCCGCCGTCCACCCCCGCTTCGGTGTGCCGCACCGCGCCGAACTGGCAGTCGGCGCCGTCGTCGCCGTGCTCGCCGCGACCACCGACGTACGCGGCGCCATCGGCTTCTCCTCCTTCGGCGTCCTGGCCTACTACGCCATCGCCAACGCCTCGGCCTGGACCCTCAGCCCCCAGGAGGGCAGACCGAACCGCCTCGTTCCCGTCATCGGTCTGGCCGGCTGTGCAACCCTCGTCCTCGCCCTGCCCCCGGGTGCTGTCCTCTCCGGCGGCACAGTCCTCGCTCTCGGAGCCGGTGTCTACGGCCTCCGGAAAGCCCTGGCCACCGGCTCCCGTCAGTGAGGAGCCGGCGTTCCGCGCCGGAGACGCAGCGGTCCCTCGCAGCGACGCGCCGGTCGTCGTCCCGCACGGGTGGACCTGTGGGAGAGAGCGGGCGGTTGACGTGGCCTGGACTCAGCCGTCGTCGCCCGGCGCACCGGGCACAACGATCCTGCGCCCGGTGACGCGTCGCGGCGAGAGCACCATGACGTGCTCGCGCCCCTCCCCGGCCCATGGTGTCGAGTAGGCGGCCGCCCTGAGCCGACGAGCTGCTTCCTCGTCCGCCACAGCATGGACCGACCCGACGAGCAGCACACTCCACCCTCTGCTGAAGGCGTCGTCGATGTGATCGGCTTCGAACGCGATGTCGGTGCCGTCGGCGGCGGCGAGCGGGGAGTGCTCGGCCGTGCTGAACACGACCTCACCGTCCAGCACCTGGTAGTTCAGCGGCAGCACGACCGGCCCGTCCCCGCCCACGAGTGCCACCCGCCCCACACCATGATCGCCGAGCAGGGTCCAGGACTCGGATTCGTCGAGTTCCACCATCTGGGCTTGCGGTGCAGCTCTCGTGAGCCCTGCCGGCAGATCCTCGGTCCCACCCGTCAGCTCCCCGACGGTCGTCTCGAGGGCGTTGGCCAGGCGGAGCAGAAAGCCGATGCCCGGCGCCGCGGACGAGTGCTCCTCGACGTATTCGATGTAGCCGGGCGCGGCGGCTGCCCGGAGCGCGACATCCTGCCGGGACAGACCGAGCTGCTTGCGGCGTGTGGCGACACGTCGGCCGATGTCACCTCGCGCCGACGGCGGTGATGAGGACATCGTCACGCTCCCTGTACGTCGAGGCACGTCGTACGGACAACGCTAGCGATCACCGGCCCCAGCCGCAGTGCGGAGGCACCCGGACGGTCATCGGCGGAGGCGGCCACCGCTGAACGTTCTCCTCAGACAGGGAAGGCGCCGAGCCAGGCGGAAAGGGCAGAGGAGTGACACCGGTCCGGATCCCGGTCCCGGGCGCAGCGACGACGCACACGTTGTCCCGCCGGGCGCCGCCGGCCCTCCCCGCCGGGCCGGTGTGTTTGATGCGGTGCTAAGGGCCGATGTGTTTGATGCGGTGCCAAGGGCTGTCCCGCAATTCCTGGTGGATCAGCGCGCGGCGTCAGATGCGGTGCATCGCAAGGCGGAGAGGCGCCCGCATACTGGATGTATTCGGGCGTTTCGACAACGCGGCGAGGTGCCATAGCTGTCGTCGCGCGCCCGCCAGGAATCGCGGGACAGCCCTTAGACGACCGCACGGAGAGCGATCTCGGCAGCGTGAGCGATGAGGGCGTCATCATGTTCGGCATCCTCGGCGTCGCGGCGCGAGAGGACGGCCAGGACGACGGGGGTGGCGTGGGGTGGCCAGACGACGGCGATGTCGTTGCGAGTGCCGTAGCCCCCGGTACCGGTCTTGTCCGCGACCTGCCACCCGTCGGGAGTGCCGGCCCGAATGGTGTGGTCGCCTGTCGTGTTGCGCTTGAGCCAGTCGGTCAGTACGGCCCGTTTGTCCGCCGGGAGCGCGGTGCCGAGGACGTACGCGCGCAGATCGCCGGCGAGGGCGCGGGGCGTGCTGGTGTCGCGGACGTCTCCCGGGACCGCGTCACTGAGCGCCGTCTCGTAGCGGTCACAGCGGGTGGTGCGGTCACCCTGCGCGCGCAGGGCTGCCTGGAGGGCCCGGGGGCCGCCCAGTTCGCGGAAGAGGAGGTTGGCCGCGGCGTTGTCGCTGTAGCGGACCGCTGCGTCGCACAGCTCACGCAGGGTCAGTCCGGTGGCGAGGTGCTGCTCGGTGACCGGCGAGTTGGTGACGAGATCGTCGCGGCCGTAACGCACGAGACGGTCCATCTGCCGCAGGGAGTTCCTGCCGAGAACGGCGCCGGCGAGCAGTGCTTTGCAGGTCGAGGCGTAGGCGAAGCGTTCGTCGGACCGGTGGGCGACGGCCCGGCCGCTGACGGTGTCGAGCGCGTAGACCCCCAGCCGGGCGTCGGACTTCCTCTCCAGTTCGACGAACGCGCGCTCCGGAGAGAAATCGGCGGGCTGTGGTGACGCGGACGGCTTCGCGGCGGGCGGAGTCGGACCGGAGGTCGTCGGGGCGGTGCCGTCCGGGGTGGCGGTACACCCGGTCACAGGCAGAGTCGCGGCCCCGCCCAGCGCGGCCAGGACCGCACGACGGGAAAGACGAGTTCGCGGGTGCATGAGGTGCGGACGTTCCCTTCTGCAGGTCGTTCGGACAGGGTGGTCTGCGCTCACCGGGCGAGGTTGCTCAGGAACCGCGCGGCGACCGGGCCCGCGTCGGCGCCACCGGAACCGCCGTCTTCGAGGAGTACCGCCCACGCGAGGTCGGAGGCGCCCTGGTAGCCGATCATCCAGGCGTGGGTGCGCGGAGGGGCTTCGCTGCCGAATTCGGCGGTTCCGGTCTTCGCGTGCGGTTGCCCGGGTAGGTCCTTGAGGGCGCGGGCGGAACCGGCGGTCACGGTGGTGCGCAGCATGGCGCGGAGCCGGCCCGCGACCTCGGGATCCAGCGTCTTCGGCGCCCGGTACCTCTTCTTCACCGCGTCCGGCACCAGTACGGGCTGGTGGAACGTCCCACTTTTGACGGTGGCCGCGATGGACGCCATGACCAGCGGTGACGCCTGAACGCGTGCCTGGCCGATGGTCGCGGCGGCCTTGTCGTTGTCGCTCGTGGAGACGGGAACGCTGCCGTCGTAGGTGGTCGTGCCCACGTCCCAGCTGCCGCCTATGCCGAACGCCTGTGCCGCGTCCCTCAGGTCGGTGTCGGAGAGCCGGTCGCGTGCGTTGACGAAGTAGGTGTTGCAGGACTGGGCGAAGACGTCCGTGAAGGTCGAACCGGCAGGGAGTTCGAACTGCTTCTGGTTCTCGAAACGCTGCCCGTCGACTCGGGCGAACTTGGGGCAGGGGGCGAGGTCCCCTGGTTTCATCCCGCCTTCCAGAAGAGCCGTCGCCGTCACGACCTTGAAGACGGATCCGGGCGGATAGCGCCCTTCGAGGGCACGGTTGAATCCCCCGGGACGGTTGGCGGCGGCGAGTACCCGCCCGTTGCGCGGGTCTATCGCGACGATCGCCGCGTTGACCTCGACCCCGGTCAGGGCCTCGGCCGCCGCCGCCTGGACGCGGGGGTCGATCGTGGTGCGCACCGGGCGGCCCTTGCCCCCGGCAGCGGGGGTGAGGTCCTTGACGGCGCGCCCGCTCTGCCGGTCCGCGACTACGACGGACTTGGCTGCGGCCCTGCCCCCGGAGAGGATGGCGTCGTAGCGGGCCTCCAGGCCGGACGTGCCCTTGCCGCTGACGGGGTCGACGGTTCCGGTGAGACTCTCCGCGCGGAGCGGGTCGCCCTGGGAGTCGAGCACCTTCGCCCGGGTGTTCATGCTCTTGAGCGCAAGGGTCTGCCCCGGCTTCAGCTCCGGGTGGATCACGGGGGAAGCGAATTCGACCTTCCAGGTGCCCGAGGAGTCGACCACCTGGGCGGCGGAGCGCCAGGTGACGTCTCCGGCGCCCGGTACGGCCATGGTCACCGTGAAGGGGAAGTGAACCTCCCCCTCCCCCTTCCTCGCCCCCTCGCCTTGGACGATGGTGGTCTTGGAGGGCTTGAGATTGGTCAGGACCGACGTGAGGAGCGAGGCGGCTCCGTCGGGGGTGTCGGTATAGCCTGCCGCCTTCCGCGCGTCGTGCCCGGCCCATGCGCCGAGGAACGCGGCCAGGGGTTCGCGGGCGGCCGCCACGTCTCTGTCGTCTTCCCTCGCGTCGCCGCCCCGGAGACCGAATGCGGCATACCCGCCTCCCGCGAGGACGAGAACGGACAGGGCCAGGACCAGGGGTCGCCGGGCGCCTCGCGACCGGCGGCGGCGCGGGGCGGAACTGTTCGGGCTGTGGGTACGCCTCAAGGTGATCTCCGTCTCGGGTCGTGCGGTCCGCACCGGGCGGCCGGCCGGAGTTTTCGGCGTGGGCGGGGTACCTGGGCTCGCCGGCGGCTCGGTTCCGGCCCGGCCGGAACCGGTTCACGTCGGGAGTCAAGCCCCACGCCGGAGCGCATGTCGAATACGATCTCGCCGACCACACGATTCACAGCTCGTATCAGTACAGGCCAGGGGGTGCAGAGTGCTGACGGAACGGCATCTGGAAATCTTCGTCGCGGTGGCGGAGGAGGAACACTTCGGAGCTGCGGCGCAGCGGGTGGGCATCACCCAGCCGCCCCTGTCCCAGGGCCTGCGGCGACTGGAAGCGCTGCTCGGTGTCCGTTTGTTCGACCGTGACAGAGGAGTCTCCCTGACCGAGGAGGGGACTCAACTGCTTCCGCACGCCCGCAAGGCGCTGGCCGCGCTCACGGCACTCCGTGAGACCGGGGCTCGTGAGCAGGCCGACGGCCGGCGGCTGCGGCTCGGGCTGGCTCCGGAAGTGCCGACGCCCCTCGCGGCGGGCGTGGCGGCCGCGCCGGTCCGCGCGGGCGAGCGGACGCGGATCGGTATGGTGACGGCGTCGACGTCCGTGTTGCTCGGCGACCTCGCTGCGGGGCGCCTGGACATCGCCGTGATCCGACACCCCTCCGTGCTGCACGGTCTCGCCGCCGGCCGCGTGATCCTTCTGCCGACCTGGATCCTCGCCCCCGCCGGCAGCGGTGATGTGCGTGCCACACGGGCGCCGCGTCTGCCCGTCGCCGTACGTCCCCGCGCCGAGGCCCCCGCGGCCCATGACCTGTTCATCGACACACTGGCCAGCCGCGGCCGCCGAGTGGAAACTGTGGTGGTGTCCGACGAGCGGGCGGGCCTCGCACTCGTCGCGGCCGGCCAGGCGGTGCTGGTCACGGCGGACGACACGCTCACCGCCTCCGGCGTCGAACGGCTCCCGACGACGGACCCACCGCTGCCACTGCGCCTGCGGGTGGCCTGGGACCCTCGTCGTCCCGGGGCGGAGGAGGCCGCCAGGACGGCGCGACTTCTGGAGGACGCGTTGACCCGGAAGGTGGCACCGTGAGCGGGATACTGCGGGGCAGGGGCGTGGAGAGCACCATCCGCGGCATGTTCGACGACGCGGGTGTCCGCGGCTGGCTGCATGTGGCGGAACTGCACCGGCCGTCGGCCCGGGTGACCGTCGATCCCGACGAACAGCTTCCCATGGGTTCGGTCTACAAGATTCCCGTGATGGTCGCCTTCTGCCGGCTCGTGGAGGCGGGGCGGATCGACCCGGTGCGCAGGGTGACGCTGGAACCCGGCGAGCGCGTTCCCGGGCCGACCGGCATCTCCCTCCTGAGCGACGCCGTCACCATGTCGCTGCGCGACATGGTGGTGCTGATGATGACCATCTCCGACAACACCTCGGCCGACGCCGTACTCCGAGCGGTCGGCCCGGACGTGGTCGACGCCGTGTGCCGGAGCCTGGGCATGCCCGACACCCGAATCCACGGAGGCGTCGTCAACACGTTCAGCCAACTGGTCGCCGAAACAGGCGCCCACTCCCTGGCCGCGGCCCTGGCACGCGTGGCGGACAACGACACCGTTGTGCCACCAGGCGTGTACGACCCCGCGTACAAGGCCTCCACCACCCCCTCGGACATGGCACGGCTCCTGCGAGCGATCTGGACCGGACAGGCCGCCTCCGAGGAACACTGCGCCTTCATGCGCGGGGTGATGCGCCAACAGCCCTGGGCCCACCGCCTCGGGTCCGGATTCCCGTACGACGACGTCACCGTCTACGGCAAGACCGGCACCTTCGGCTCACTGCGCCACGAAGCGGGCGTCGTCGAACTCGCCGACGGCACCACGTACACCGCCGTCGTCTTCACCCAGGCGGCCCGGTCCGACACCAAGCTTCCCCGCGCCGACGCGGTCATCGGCGCCGCGGCCAGGGCGGCCGTGGAGGAACTGAGGGGACGCCAGGGCACCTGAGGGAGGTGAGGTCGCCGCGGCGGGGAGGTGCCGGCCGTGGCGTCCGTGTTGCCGGCCGGTGGGAGGGGTCGGCGCTGTCGACTGGTCGAAGGGTGTCGGCGTCGTCGACTGGTCGGAGAAGGTCGGCGTCGTCGGCCGGTCGGCCGGATCTGACCGGCCGTGACGCCTCGCCGGGGGCGCGTCAGGGCCGGCGGCGGGGCCGAACCCGGATCCGAGAACCTCGTCGTGAGAGCGAGGCGGGCCCCCGGGCGGATGGCTACTTCGTGGGGACGACCGCGATGGGGGCGTTGGCGAAGTGGAGCGTCGAATGGACGACGTGGCCGACGTAGCGGCTGCCCGTCCTAAGGCTGCGCCCGACGACCAGAAGCTGAGCGCCGGCGGCCAGCGACACCAGCATTTCGGCGGCGAATCCCAGTTCGAGGTGTTCGGTGACGGCGATATCGGGATAGCGGCGGCGCCACGGCTTCAAGAGGGCGATCAGTTCCCGGCGGTGTTCCCCCTCAAGTTCTCCGGGCCTGTTCGAGAGACCCAGGACCCCGGACCGGTTGGTGAACATGGCGGGCAGGTCCCACGCCCGCGCCGCCCTCAGAGGGACGCCGTGTGCGGCTGCTGCACGGAAGGCGAAGTCCAGGACCGCCTCCGCCTCGTTCTCCTCCGTGGGGACGCCTGCCACCACCTCGCCCTTCTGCGGACGTAGGCTGACCTCACCGCCCCGGATGATCACCACCGGGCAGACGGCCAGGCTCAGCACACGAAGTGCGGTCGGTCTCGGCAGCTTGGGTGCCGACCATGGCGGGCAGGCGACGTCTCGGCTGGAGTAGAGCAAGTGGCCGGTTCGGGGAGATCGATGAAGGCTGCTGAGCAGGCACGGTGGTCTCTCGCCGGATCCGCAGCCTCCGGGAAGCAGGAACCCTCATGACTTTCGCAGTCCCCGCCGGCATCCTCCGGGGCAGCACCGGTCCACGGACCGTGAGTAACTCGACATCCCCTGCCGCACCCTCCAAAGCTCCTGCGCCGCATGCTCCCTGAGCCTTTGAGGGGGCCGTGCCCCTGGCCCGTTTCGAGGTGATGCGGAGGTTCGACGTGACGGCACTCGGCACCTGCACGGAGCCCGATCCGCGGGCGGTGACCGAACTCTCGGAGGAGCGCGGGGAGTACGCCCTCGCGGGGTGGGGCGAGAACCACAAGGCCATGGCCGGGAGCCGCGGGATCGGCGCATGCCTCCACCAGGTCGGGGCACCCCTGCCGCACCTGGACGATGCCACGCTCGTCGGCAGCCCGCACTCCGGCTCCCCGCCGGATGCGATCACCGCCTTGGGTGGCAAACACGCGGGGGTGGGCGGCCGACAGGCGCGTGAGGACGTGGGCGGCCTGCCCACGTCCCTGCTGAACCGCACGCCCGGCAACGGCGGGAGGCCGCGCATCCGGGAACTCATCGGGGCGCAGATCGCCGACCTGACGGTAAAGGGCACGTCGACGGACGGGGTCCGGCCGCACCTGTTCGAGCACGCGCCGGCGGCATCAGCGGCTGTGCCCGTACGCGAGACCGTCCCGGCGCGCCATGCCCTCTCCGGCCCCGCCCCGGGCCGACCCGCCATGGTCGACGACCAGTTGCGGGCGTCATGACGGAGAGGGCGCACCCGGCAGAAGCGCGCGGCGGCACGGGGACCGACCGGGGCGGGGAACCGTCGAGGTCGGTCGACCGCAAAGGCGGCCCCGGGCACACGGTCTTGTTGGCGCTGGCGTTCGCGGTCCCGGTGACGAAGATCGCCTACACGGTAGGAGGCGGCAGCGCGGCCAGGGACGTGTTCGTCGGCATGGAACCCGCGAACTGGCCGGATGTGCTGATCGGCATGGTGCTCACCGATCCGCTGCTCGCCACCGTGCTGGCCGTCGTCGTCTCCCGGGTCGTGTTCGCCCTGTTCGCGGCGCGCGGCGCGGTTCCGGTGGGAGGCGGTGGTCTGCGGGCGCTCCAACGGGCGGCGCTGACCGTGGTCAACCCCGCGGCGGTAGGGGTGGTGATCGCCTGCTTCTTCGGCCCCGTGTGGGGCTTGGGCGCCGCGCTCGCCTCGTACGCGCTGCGCAAGGGTGTCGTGGTGGAGTACCGCACCGGCAGGCGGCGGCCGCACGGGCACCGCGCCCCGTCCGCATCGACCACTGGATCACGCCGCGACGGCGCCTACCGGCCGCCTCCCTGGCTCTGCCGGGCGGCGGCCGTCGAACAGTGGGTGGCCCTGGGCCTGACCGTCGTCGCGCTGCCGGCCCTGGCCTTCGTCTCGGCGCTGAACGGGCAGGCGTGGACCTCGATCGTCCGCTGCCAGGTCACCGAGGGCGCCCGGAACGAAAACAGCCGCCTGATCGAGCTGAGCCGCAAGGGGAATGGTGTCGTGGGCTGGAACCTGGACGCGGAGGAGATCTCCAACGGTCTGGGATGCGTGGGCGAGAAGAACCTGTACGTGCGTGAGCCGTGGTGGCGCGGCTGAGGACGGGCGCCCCTGCGCCGTCATCGCGGCGCCGGTCCCTCGGCAGAAGGCCGAGCCGTACGGCGGGCTCGGTCTTCGGGCGGATGCTCCGGGTCCTGGAGAACGGTGAGCGCTACCGCGGCCGGCAGCGGTGAGAGTCCGTGTCGGTGCGGCCCGGGGCCTATGAACGCTGGACTCCGGACCAGGCATCGACTTCGCACTGTCTGTCGGCGTTGTTCCCTGCGCTCACGACTGTGCCGTCGGCACGCAGGCCGAGGGAATGCGCTGAACCGGCCGCGACGGCGACGATGTCGCGCCAAGCGCCGACCTCGCACTGTCCGTGGCTGTTGTCTCCCACCGCGAGGGCCCGCCCGGACGCCGTGACCCCGACGGTGTGGTAGCTGCCCGCGTCAAGGGTGACCACGTCTTCCCACTCGTCGACGTCGCACGCCCCGGTTGACGGGTCTCCGGTCGCCACAGCCATACCGTCGGCCCTGAGGCCGACGGTATGGAGACACCCGGCCGAAACGGCGGCCAGGTCACACCACCCCTCCACGGCACACTGCCCTCGCCGGTTGTTCCCCACGGCCAGCGCAGAACCGTCCGCCCGGAGACCGACCGAGTGCCAGTCACCACACGAGAGGACGGCCATCTCGCGCCAGGACTGCACGTCGCACTGTCCTTCCGAACTCCGGCCAACTGCTAGCACGCGGCCGTTCGCGAGCACCCCGAGCGTCCGGCGCCATCCCGCGGCCACGGCGGTGACACCTCGCCATCCGGCGACCTCGCACTGCCCGTCGTCACTCCACCCCGTTGCCAGCACCGTGCCGTCCGCCCGCAGTCCCACCGTATGAGACCTGCCTGTGTTCCTCGCGGCATGGACGTTGCCGACTGCCACCGCGACGACGCCATCCCATCACTCGACACGACATTCAGCGGCTGCGGTGCTGCCCACGGCGAGAACGGTTCCGTCCGAGCACCACCCGACCGAATGACGCCTTCCGGCCGCCAGCGGCGACGAGTTGGCGAGCATTCCGCCTCCTTGCGCTTGGCGCTGGTGCGCGACGTGGGAGTCCACCTTACGGGGTCCTCCCCCGTGAAGTGCCGGGCGGCAGGTGGCACACCGTGAGCACCGGAATGCGACCGTGCCAGTTGGGGTCCGTCGGCGGGTGCTCGAGTCAGCTCAAAGCGAGGAGCGAGCAGTCGGGAGACCTCACAGAGGTGAGGCAAACCGCAGCCTCTCGAATAGACCATCGTCTGGCGCTCGGGGATCGGACACAGCGGTCTCGCTTTTGCCGCCGAGCTAAGGGCTGTCCCGCAATTCCTGGCGGGCGCGCGACGACACCGAGCAACTCCGTCATGGGCACGGCGCGACGACTGGTCGCGGAGATGGCCTGGCGCGCCTCGGCGGACCACAACGGTGGAAACAGCCCTCGTCCGCGCCATTGACGCGGTCCTGCCTCACCTGCATCACCGCGGGAGCGCTCCCACGAGTGCCGCACTCACGGAACAATCTGCCGCACCTCCTGACCCACCGCTTGTGGCCCGCGTGAGACTCGTCGCCCGCGCCCCTGAAGGAGGCGGGCGTCGAACCGGCCGGTGCTGTTCGCCCCATCAGACGGAAGGAGCCATGCGCCTTGGGGAACACGGGCCGTGTCCGTCCGGAACAGCTTCAGGCTCGACACCTCCACCGCGTGCCGTACACGAACCCGTTAGCTCGATCTTTCGTGACGGCCCGTCGGTTTCTCTGGTGGGCCGTTTCGGCGTTGTGGGTAGGCCGGTGGCCCGGCTGTCGCGTCGGGTGGGCGCCGGGTTCCACGGCTCCGGTGGGGTAGTCAGGCTGTTGAGACGGATAACTCTGCTGGTCAGACTGGGTTCGGGAGAGCGTCGAGCCGCTGGAACGCGTCTGTGATCAGGTCGCTCCAGGGCCAGTGACGGCCGAACCGGAGGTGTCGGCGGCGGGCTGGTGACGATCTTGGGCGGCAGCGGAGAACAGCCGTAGCCGGAGTCGGCGGGGTTCCCAGAGGCGGGGCTGGCCGGTCAGGGCGAGCATCGGCAGCCAGGCCAGCAGGTCGAGGGCGAGCTGGACGATCTCCAGCCAGATCTGGTTCTGCGCGGTGTCGTGCAGGGGCAGGTTGCGCAGGCCGGTGTTCCATCGGCGTCCGTCACGACGGTAGGCCCGACCTCCCCGGCGGGCTGCTGACCTTACGCCGCGCGGCTGCCCGTGGACGGTCAGTTCCCGCGCCGCTGCCTGTTTGATCGCCCCCCTCACCGCCGAGTACAGCCCCGTGCCGGGCTCACCCTGCGGCCGCCCCATGCAGTGGGTTACGGGGGAAGCGGGGGCGCAGGGACCTACGAAAGTCTTTCGTCACTGGAGCAATCCATCTTCTTGTCGCGGAGGTGACCGGCGTGTCAGTGTCCCGGTTCATCAGGCAGGTAGTCCTAACTGCACAGCTCCGAAATTCTTTCGGAG
The DNA here is from genome assembly GCF_004795105.1 of Streptomyces sp. A0642. GTDB lineage: Bacteria > Actinomycetota > Actinomycetes > Streptomycetales > Streptomycetaceae > Streptomyces. The sequence continues at coordinate 199,268 of NZ_SSBL01000007.1, forward strand.
AACTCGCCTGCCTGATCTGCGGACAGAGCACGGCCGAGAGAAGCGAGACAAGAACATGCACGGGAACCTGGGACCGGGTGGAGCAAGAAGCCGTAAGCGCGGGACCAAGGGGCGGCACCTCCTCGTGCCGGCGGTCGCTGTGGCAGCTGCGCTCAGCCTCGCGGCATGCGGGTCTTCGGGCCCGTCTGCGGCCACGTCCGACAAGGGCCTGACCATGTGGGCGCTGACGGATCAGACGATTCTCAAGGAGTCCGTTGACGCCTACAACAAGGACCACCCCGACGAGAAGATCACCCTGAGGCTGTTCGCCAACGACGACTACAAGCAGAAGCTGCGAGTGGCCTTCGGCGCGAATCAGGCCCCGGACCTGTTCTTCAACTGGGGCGGTGGGGCCCTGAACGACTACGTCGAGGCAGGAAAGGTCGAACCGCTCAGGGACAGGCAGGTCGACCTGCTGCGCTTCATGCCCAGCGTGCTGCAGAGCGCGGAGTTCAGCGGGAAGACGTACGGCGTTCCGGCCAACGGGCTGGCCCCGGTGGTCCTCTACTACAACAAGAAGGTTCTGAACGACGCGGGTGTCGAGCCGCCCAAGACCTACGACGACCTGTTGTCCGCTGTGAAGAAGCTCAAGCGCAAGGGAGTCACTCCGCTCTCCCTCGCGGCCAACTCGAAGTGGCCGACCATGATGTACCTCGAGTACCTGCTTGACCGCGAGGGCGGCGACGAGGTGTTCCAGAAGATTGCGGCCAACGGCTCCGAGGACTGGAAGAGCCCGGCGGTCTCCAAGGCCAACGCCCGGCTCCAGGAACTCGTGAAGGCCGGAGCCTTCGGCGACAACGCCTCCTCCGTCGGCTACGACCAGGGCGCCTCTACGGCCCTGCTCTACACAAACAAGGCCGGCATGGAGCTCATGGGGACGTGGGAGTACGCCAACCTGGTCAAGGCAGCGCCGGACTTCGTCAAGAAGGACCTCGGCTACCTCGCCTTCCCCGCCCTTACCTCGGGAGTGGGCGACCCCAAGAATGTCGTCGGCAACCCCTCGAACTTCCTGTCGCTGAACTCGGCCAGCAAGAACAAGACCGAGGCTCTGGACTACCTGAAGAACTACGTCATGAACGAGCAGCAGATCGACAGCTACCTTGCCGCGGGCAGCGTGCCGCCCGTCAACAAGCTGGAGGACAAGCTGGCACAGACGAAGTCGGCCGCCGACAAGCAGTGGCTGACCTTCGTCTACGACCTGGTCGAGAAAGCGCCGAACTTCCAGCTCTCCTGGGACCAGGACCTTCCGTCGAGCCAGGCGGATCCGCTGCTGACCAATGTGGACAAGTCGTTCCTGGGTGAGATCAAGCCCGAGCAGTTCGGTAAGAACATGAGCGAGGCGTCGAAGTAATGACCGCAGTCGCTCGAACGCCGCGTCCGGCCGCGCCGCACAGGGCACGGCCGGCCACGGCCCACGCGGGTGGCCGCGGTCTGAGCGGTCTGCTCATGGCCGCTCCCGCTCTCCTCCTGTTCGGCCTCTTCGCCCTGATCCCTCTCGGTGGCGTGGTGGCGCTCAGCCTCACCAGCTGGGACGGTCTCGGATCCATCAGCTGGGCCGGCCTGTCCAACTGGAGCGGTGTCCTGACCGACGGCACTACCTGGCAGGCGCTGTGGCTCACGGTCAAGGTCATGGTGGTCAGCTGGCTGGTCCAGACACCGCTGGCCCTTGCACTCGGGCTCTTCCAGGCCCCCCGGGGCCGGACGCGCGCCTTCTTCGCGGTGCTCTGGTTCCTGCCGCTCCTGCTGTCCGCGGTGGCGATCGGCCTGACCTGGCAGGCGCTGCTCGATCCCTCCTTCGGTGTCGGCTCCACCCCCGGCCTGCACTGGCTGGCCCGTCCGCTGCTCGGCTCGCCCGACCTGGCTCTGTACACGGTGATCTTCGTGATCGCTTGGCAGTTCGTTCCCTTCCACGCGCTGCTGTACCAGGCCGGCATCCGGCAGATCCCGGTATCCCTGTACGAGGCTGCTGCCATCGACGGTGCCGGGGCGATGACCCACCTCCTGCGGATCACACTGCCGCAGTTGAAGTACACGCTCGTCACGTCGAGCACCCTCATGCTGGTGGGCTCGCTGACCTACTTCGACCTGATCTTCGTTCTCTCGGGTGGCACCGGCGGACCAGGCACCGCGACCCGCGTACTGCCCCTGGCCATGTACATCACCGGGTTCCAAGCGCACGACATGGGCCGCGCCAGCGCACTGGCCACGGTCCTGGTGCTCTTCGGCCTGGGCCTGTCCATGATCACCACCCGCCTGTCCGGCTTCACCCGGATGGACAGCCAGCAGGAGGGCATGTGAGCACCACCACCCCCAAGGCCCCGGCCGCACATGGACGCCACCAGGCCACTCGGCCGCCGGAGCCGGCCACCGGTGCGCGCCGACGGAGCAGCAGGCCACTGCGGCGCACACTGTCCGCCTTGGCGGCCTTTGGATGGACGGCACTCGCTGTCGTCCCCGTGTACTGGCTCGTCGTGACCAGCCTGCGCACCCGTGCGGACTTCACCACCGACAGCCCGCTGGCCCTGCCCGACAGTCCGACTCTGGAGAATTACAAGACCGTTCTGAACGGTGAGTTCACGACCTATCTGGTCAACAGTGTCCTCGTCACCATCGTCACCGTGGCGGTCACCCTGGTCGTTGCCCTGATGGCGGCCTTCACAGTCGTACGGTATTCCAACCCGTGGTCACGCCTGTCCTTCCGGCTGTACCTGCTCGGACTGGCCATCCCCTTGCAGGCAGTGATCATCCCCGTGTATCTGCTGATCATCCGCTTGCAGATGTACGACAGTTTGCCGGCGATCATTCTGCCTTCCGTGGCGTTCGCGCTGCCCGTGACCGTGATGATCCTGGTCAGTTTCCTGCGGGACATCCCCCGCTCACTGTTCGAGGCGATGGTGGTCGACGGCGCCGGGGACTGGCGGATGCTGTTCTCCCTCGTAGCACCGATGGCCCGTCCGGCTCTGGTGACGGTAGCGGTCTACGACGGTCTTCAGGTCTGGAACGGGTTCCTGTTCCCCCTGATCCTCACCCAGAGCGGCGACAAGGCTGTGCTGCCGCTCGCACTGACCCTCTACCGGGGCCAGTTCGGCATCGACATCCCCGCGACGATGGCCGCGGTGGTCCTGTCCACCCTTCCCATGCTCGTCGTGTTCGTCCTGGCCAGACGGCAACTGGTCGCCGGCCTGACCGCCGGATTCTCCAAGTAGTCGCCCGAAGGAGGCCGGGCACCACGCCTGGCCGACCTCGGCATGCCCAAAAACACCAGGAGTAGTACATGCCCACCACCACGCCGGACTTCAATCTGCCGGAGCACCACACCGTCCGGCCGCCGGCAGGCGACGCCCGGCCCTGGACCGATACGGCCCTGCCGACGGACGAACGGGTGGAAGCACTCCTCGCCCGCCTCACCCTGGAGGAGAAGGTCGCTCAGCTGAGCAGCAGCTGGGAGGACGTCGAGCCCGCCGGGCCCGAGGTGGCCCCCGGGACCAGCCTCTTCGAACGGGTCGGCGATCTCACCGAGACCGCCAGGAACGGTCTGGGACAGCTGACCCGGCCCTACGGAACCGTTCCGAGACATGCTCTCGAACACGCCCGACTCCTCGCGGAGCGGCAGAGGCAGATCATGGCCCAGAGCAGGTTCGCCATCCCCGCAATGGCCCATGACGAGTGCCTGACCGGCTTCACCGCCTACGGCGCCACCATCTACCCCACCTCCCTGGCCATGGCCGCCACCTTCGACCCGCCACTCATCCGCCGCGTCGGCGCCGCCATCGGGGCGGATATGGCGGCCGCCGGTGTCCATCAAGGGCTCGCCCCCGTCGTGGACGTGATCCGTGACTACCGGTGGGGCCGCTGCGAGGAGACCTACGGCGAAGACCCGCACCTGACAGGGGAAATGGGCGAGGCATACGTTCTGGGCCTGCAGAGCGCCGGCGTGTACGCCACTTTGAAGCACTTCGCCGGCTACTCCGACTCCATGGGCGGCCGCAACCACGCACCCGCGAACATCGGGCGACGCCAACTGACCGACGTCATCCTTCCGCCCTTCGAGCGGCTGGTCGCCGCGGGCGTTCGCTCAGTCATGAACTCGTACGCCGAAATCGACGGAGAGGCCCCCGCCGCCAGCCGCTGGCTGCTGACCACACTCCTGCGCGAGCAGTGGGGCTTTGAGGGCACCGTCGTGTCCGACTACTGGTCGCTGCCCTTCCTGGTCAACTCCCACCGAGTGGCAGCCGACCTCCCCGCGGCCGGAGCACTGGCCCTCGCGGCGGGCATGGACGTCGAACTGCCCGACCAGCGCGGCTTCGGCGACGCCCTGATCGCCGCGGTCAACAGCGGGCTGGCCCACGAGGCCGACATCGACCGCGCGGTGCGCCGGGTCCTGCGGCAAAAGACCGAACTCGGTCTGCTCGACCCGGACTGGGACCCCGAACCGTCCGCGCTGCGCACGGGCGAACTCGAACTCGACAAGCCCGAGAACCGCTCCCTCGCCCGTGCCGTCGCCCGCTCCAGCGCGGTCCTGCTGTCGAACGACGGCATCCTGCCCCTGCCGTCGACCGGACGGATCGCACTGATCGGCCCGTGCGTCGAGGACGTACGGACCATGTTCGGCTGCTACAGCTTCCCCAACCACGTCCTGTCCAGCCGCGACGACCTCGGCAACGGTGTCACCGCTGTACCATTGCGCAGTGCGCTGGCCGCACAGTCCCCGGACGTCACCTGGGAGGTGGCCCAGGGGTGCCCGATCCGGGACCTGGACCGGTCGGGCATCGAATCCGCGGCAGCCGTAGCCGAGGCCGCCGACCTCACCGTCCTGGTCGTCGGCGACAAACCTGGCATGTTCGGCATCGGGACTTCCGGTGAGGGCTGTGACGTCGAGGACCTGCGTCTGCCGGGCGTCCAGGAGGAACTGGTCGAAGCGGTACTCGCCACCGGAAAGCCTGTCGCCCTCGTGGTCAACAGCGGCCGCCCGTACGCTGTGGGCCGCTTCGCGGCCACCGCCGCGGCCCTGGTGCAGGTTTTCCTGCCGGGGGAGGAGGGCGGCCACGCCCTGGCCGAACTCCTCTCAGGCGTGGCGAATTTCAGCGGAAAGCTGCCGGTGCAGATTCCGAACTCGCCGGCCGGACAGCCATACACCTACCTGCATCCGCCCCTGGGCGACCGGCAGAGCGCGCTGTCCAATCTCGACCCCACCCCGGCCTTCCCTTTCGGGCACGGCCTGTCGTACACCACGTTCACGGTCTCGGGGCTGGAGACCGACCGTGGCGACGTCCCCAGCGACGGAGAGTTCGTGGCGTCGGTGCGTGTGAGGAACACCGGTGCGCTCGCCGGCGCCGAGACGGTCCAGCTGTACTTCACCGACCCGCTCGCGCAAGTCACCCGGCCGGTGCGGGCACTGCTGGCCTTCGCCAAGGTCCACCTGCAACCGGGGGAAGAAGCAACGGTCCGCTTCCATGTTCACACCGACCGGTTCGCCTTCACCGGACGAGCCGGCCAGCGGATCGTCGAGCCCGGCGAGATCCTGCTGTGCGCCGGTTCCTCCAGCTCCGACACACCGGCTGAGGCCGTGGTGCACGTGGTGGGTGAGGAGCGGGCCGTGCCCGTCGTCCGCACGCACGGCGTGCCCGTGACGGTCGAACGAGGCTGAACAACTCGCAGGGCGGCCGGCCCCCGGGGCCGGCCGCCCTCATGCCTTTCGCGCGGCGGTCGACGTCCTGAGAACGAGCTCCGTCGCCAGCTCGATGCGCGGCGATGCGGGCGGACGCCCGTCCGCCAATTGGAGCAGTACTCGTGTGGCCTCCCGCCCCAGTTCCTCGAACGGCTGACGGACCGCGCTCAGCGGCGGGCTTGCCATGGCCGCCACCAGCGTGTCGTCGAACGACATCACCGCCAGGTCGTCCGGAACCCGCCGCCCCCGCTGCCGGGCCGCCTCCAGTACCCCCAGCGCCTGGGTGTCGCTGGCCGCGAACACGGCCGTAGGCGGAACCTCCGCCGCCAGAATCTGCGACGTGGCCGCCAGCGATTCGGCATAGTCGAAGTCCGTCGAACGCACCAGGGCCGGGTCGTAATCGATTCCGGCCTCCTCCAGTGCCGCCCGGTATCCGTGCAGGCGGGCGGCCCCGGCCAGCGAGTGCGAACGCCCCGCCACCATGCCGATGCGCCTGTGTCCGAGGCCGATGAGGTGCTGTACCGCCTCCCTGGCACCGCTCCAGTTGGTGACCCCGATGCTCGGGATCTCCGCCGACGGAGCACTCAGCGGATCCACCAGCACGACGGGCAGCCGCTCCTCGACGATCCGCCGCTGGTCATCCTCCGACAACATCGAGATGACGACGATCAGCCCGGCAGCGCCCACCACCCCGCACTCCTTCAGCCACTGCCCGATGGACCGGCGGCCGGTGGTACCAGTCACCACGTGCACACCGAACTCCCCGGCCGCGTCGACGATCCCGCGGACCACCTCCAGGGTGTAAGGACCGGACAGGTCGCGGAACACCGCGATGATCTGCCGGGGCACCTGCGGATCACGCTCCCAGGAGCGGACGTACCCGTGCCGGGCCAGCAACTCTTCGACCCGGGCCCGGGTCCGCGTCCCCACGTCACGACGCCGGTGCACCACCTTGGACACGGTGCTCAGTGATACCCCCGCCTCCCGCGCGATGCTTGTCAGCAGCCCGTACTGCGCCTGGAGCCGCCCGCTGTCCTGAACAGTCACTGTCCCGCTTTCCTCACCGGCTCTGCGCCGGGCGTTGCACGTCAGCTCACACAACAGCAGCGGGCGCCGGCAGACAAGCCTGCGGCGCCCGCTGCGAGACGGCTACACCCGGCTCCACGCCTGAGTGGCGTTGCCGAGCGCCGTCCAGAGCTGGACCGGCGATCCGTTGCCGGTCCGCGAACCGCTGACGTCGATCGCCAGGCCATTGGAGCGGTTGATCACCGAACCGTCCAGCCTGAACCACCACTTCTGGCTGGAGCTGCCGTTGCACGGCCAAAGGATGAGCTCGGTCCCCGCCGTAGTGCCGTCACCGGCCGAGGCGAGGCACCGGCCCGCGACGCGGAGTTCTCCCGCGCCGGTCTGCGTGATGGTCTGGTTCGCGTTGCCGTTGCAGTCCCAGATCTGCACCTGCACGCCCGTCGCACCGCCCGGCACGTCCAGGCATCGGCCCGAGAGGCCGCCCTTGAGCGTGAAGGGTGCATCGGTGGGCAGGGCCTCCCGCACCAGGCGCCATTCCTGAGAGTCGTCCGCAGACGGGTCCGTTGAGCCATCGATGGCCGTCCGCACATCGACGGCCGCATCCGCGGCCGCGCCGGTCATGTACAGACTGCTGTCCCCAAAGGCTCGGAGCTTGTAGTAGCCGTCGCTGGAGGCAACCAGTGCCCACTGCTTGTCGCCGGCGCCGTCGTCGACCCACTGGGCGAGCTTGGCCCCCGCCGTCGCGGTGCCGCCCCAGATGCCGGCCGCACGGCCGCCCGCCTTGTTCAGCAGCCTCACCCTGCCGCCCGTGTCCGTGAGGTGCCACCGCTGGGTGTCGTCGGCAGGTGACACCGGGCCAGTGACCAGGTCGGGAACGTTCCCGGTTAGGTTGGCGTCCTGTGTCCTGCCGCCCCGGGGAGTCAGTGCCTGCCCGGTGCGGCGATTGACGAGCGTGTAGTAGGCGCCGTCCGAGTGCCCGAGGTCTACCTCCCCGTACCGCACGGGACCGATACTGCCGCCCGCCCACGACGCCTGGAGGATCAGCACCCGGCCGGTGCCCTCGACGTACTGGAGGCCTCGGCTGTATCCGGCGGGAACCGGCGTCTGGTACTCCTTCCAGGTGCCGCTGCTTCTGCCGGACTCGTTCACCCAGACGTTCCCGCTGCCGTTCGCGTTGTAGACGATGCGGCCGTCGGGCAACGCCGAGAGCACGGGGCTTCCGCCCGCCGCGAGCCCACCGCCCCCGGACGGAACAGGCAGGGCGCCAACAGCGTCGTCCTGGGCGGCGCGGAACCGCAGCGGGTCGTCCCCCAACCGGTAGCGGACGTTCGACCCTCCGCCCCAGTACTCGTACGTCATGAGCCACTTGCCGTCCGTGGTCGGCACGACGGTGGTCATACCGGGACGTCCGCCGCCGATCAGATTCCTGGTGCCGGACCACACGGTTCCCCCGGGTACGTCCACCACCGGAGCGCTCCAGGAGGAGGCCGTGCCGTCCCAGGTCCGGTGCGCCAGGATCTGCAGACCGGGGTCCGGCGCGGTGTCATTGTCCGGATCGAGAGCGGGCACACCGGTGGTGGCGTCGAAGCCGGTGAACTCGTTCTCGTCGGAGTAGTAGGCGATCAGCTTGCCGCCACGCACGTACAGGTGAGGCTCCCAGACAGGGTCCTGCTGTTTGTTCGTGTTGGCTGCCGAGCGGTTCGAGCCGCCGCCGCCCTGCCACCCGCCAGCCGCGATGATGTTCTCGAAGCTCCAGGAAGCGCCGTCGTCCGTGCTGGCATACAGGGCGATCGACACGTCCTTGCGGTCGCCGTCGCCGGTGGGCTGCCAGCCGGGGTCAGCGGCCTTGCGCTCCTTGTAATAGGAATCGTCGCCCGACACGACGCTCGCAAGGAGCAGGGTGCCGGCCTTCAGATGGCCCACGTCGTGAGGGAGCACGTAGAGGTAGGGGTTGGTCCAGTTGCTCGTGTACTTCGCGTACCGAGGGTCTCCGGACAGGGCGGCCGGCGCCCGCACGTCGGTGAGCTTCTGCCAGGTTGTGCCGTGGTCGTCGCTCTTGTACAGCGGGAGCGTCTGCCCGACCGGATCGCCCTGGCTGTTCTCGAACGCCGCCACGATCCGGCCGCTCGGCAGCTGTGCCGACTTGGGGTAGAGCACGCATGGGCGCTTGTTGCACGTCGGGCTCTGCGCGACGTACAGGTCGGAAGGGCCCGGCTGGTACGCCCCCGCGCTCGGTGCCAAGACGAGAGTGAGCGCCACTCCCATTCCTGCGGCGGCCGCCCCGGCGAACGTCTTCCTTATCGAGTCAGATATCAACTGCGGCTCCTTCTAGCATGCGCGTGCCGACGCCTGTCGTCCTGGCGGTCTGGATGCACGCGGGTATCGCCTTGCGGGCTGGAGGGGTGTCACCACGGCGCGCGCAAGAGGCCATGCGCCTCCGAGACGTGCGCTGGTTGGTGGCAAGTATCGGGACGGGACATCCCCATGTCACCGGTAGCCTCACGAAAGCCTTTCGGACCTCTGGTGCGCCGGGGAGTTGACACTGAACGACGGCGAACGCCCACCAATAGACCGCCCACCAAGAACTCGGACTCAGGGAGCGCGAAGAGCCGCTCCCTGGGGAAATGCCGCGTGAAGATGGCCGTGCGAAACCCTTTCGGGGGCAGCGATTCCGCGGCCCCAGAAGGTCCGTCCGATGCGTTGCCCCCACTCCCCACCGCATCCGTACTCAATGCGGCAAAGGGCGGCCACCCCCACCGCCTGAGCCCCAGAGCAGCACCGTCCGTCCCTCCCTCCGCGGGTTCGACGCACTCCGCGGGCGGCCCGTTGCACGGTCAGGCGCAGCCCTGCGGGACCCGTCGCACTGACGGGCCCTATGCGTCGGGCCGTCTACGACACAGGTACCAGCGACCACTGCTGGTCCGGGGCCCCGGTGTCCTTCCACTGGACCACCTGCGCGCCATCCGCAGTGGAGGCGGAGTCGGCACCGAGTACCTTGCCGGAGCGGCGGTTGACGAGCTTGTAGCGGTGCGAGGGCCCGCTCGAGGGCGGCGGAACACCCCCGCGTCGGCGGGGAGGACCCGGCCGCATCTCGCGCTCGGCCTCTGCGCGGCGGAACACCCCAGCGTCGGCGGGGAGGACCTCTGGTCGCTCCTCGACTGGACGTTCTGGGGCGGAACACCCCCGCGTACGCATCTTTCGTCGATGAGCCGGCCAAGCCCGCCCCAGGCGGCCTCCGCCTCACATTTCTCCGGGGTTCCTGTCCGTCGTACAGCGCTCTATCCGGGAAAGCTTGTGCTCCGTACAGCCAGCTCTCTCACGTGCCCCTTTCCCTCGCATGGGACTCCCTGCAACGAGGTGCGCACGGAGCGGTGGTTGCGGCCGGTACTGGCCGACCTCTCGCTGCCCCTCTTTCCGCTCCTGCCCGGCAGCGCACAGGACGTCCTCCGGCCGTCGGCTCACGCTTCGCTGCTTGCGGCTGCCGAACAGGCCGCAGTTCCTCTTCCCCTCCGCTTCGACGGTCCCCCGGACTGCGGTCTCTTCCGCCTGGCGCGGCGCGGCTCCGCCTGCGCCTATGCATGGTGTACCCGTGCTCCAACGGTCGTCCGACTCCGGCATCGAGGTACGCACGACGGTGCCCACCGGGACCAGAGCGAAGATCGAATGGCCCGACGGAACCACAACTGCGGTCGGCACCGACACGACGACGACATGGCACAAGGAGCCCGAGAGGGGCTGACAACGGCGGCTGACAGCGACACCTGAGCCCTTCGGTCCTCAGCCCGGCCGGCTGCCCGCTCCTCCGGCGCCGGCCGGGCCCAGCAAGCAGGACCCGACCCGGTCTGTCGCAGATGCCGGATTTCAACGCAGCGTAGTCAGCACCAAGTCAGCACGGGAGAGGTGAGAAGGGGCGCTGACATGGGATTTCGGTCAGCACGAAACCAGCACGGGAGTCAGCACCGCGCCACCAAAACGTGCCTGATCAGTGCAACCCGGACGGCCCCGCACGAGGTCCTCCGAACGCCTCCGGCAGGGACACCCCACCAGGCCATGGAGGCCGGGCGTACACCGCCCGTACGAACTGTGGTGGCCCACCACATACGCCTGTCACCTGCCCCTTCCTACGGTGTGGCGCACAACCCCGTCCCCGCCCACCTCCGGAAGTGGTACCCATGGCCGAACCGGCAACCGCTCCCCCACCCGCCTCCAACCTCCGCCGCATCGTCGCCGCCAGCCTCATCGGCACCACCATCGAGTGGTACGACTTCTTCCTGTACGGATCAGCGGCCGCCCTCGTCTTCAACAAGCTGTTCTTCCCCGACTCCGAGCCGCTGGTCGGAACCCTCCTCTCCTTCCTCACCTACGCCGTCGGCTTCGCCGCGCGACCCATCGGTGCGCTGGTCTTCGGGCACTACGGCGACCGGCTGGGACGCAAGAAGCTGTTGGTGCTCAGCCTGCTGATGATGGGCGGGGCCACGTTCGCGATCGGGCTGCTGCCGACGCACGCCACCGTCGGGGTCGCCGCTCCGGTCCTGCTCACCGTGCTCCGGCTGGTCCAGGGCTTCGCCCTCGGCGGTGAGTGGGGCGGAGCCGTGCTGCTGGTGTCCGAGCACGGGGACGCCAGACGCCGCGGGTTCTGGGCCTCGTGGCCGCAGACCGGCGCGCCGGCCGGGCAACTGCTCGCCACCGGGGTGCTCTCCGCGCTCACCGCACTCCTGTCGGACTCGGCCTTCGAGGCCTGGGGATGGCGCATCCCGTTCCTGCTCTCCGGAGTGCTGGTGATCATCGGTTTGTGGATTCGTCTGTCTGTCGACGAATCGCCGTTGTTCAAGGCCGCACTCGCCCAGGCCGAGGAGCGCAAAGCCGCCTCGGGGACGACGGAGAAGATGCCGGTCGTGGCCGTGCTGCGGCACCACTGGCGTGATGTGCTGATCGCGATGGGCGCCAGGATGGCGGAGAACATCAGCTACTACGTCATCACGGCGTTCATTCTCGTCTACGCGACGACGGCCGCCGATCTGAGCAAGCAGACGGCCCTCAACGCCGTCCTCATCGCGTCGGCGATCCACTTCGCCGTCATCCCGCTGTGGGGCGCGCTGTCGGACCGGGTCGGGCGCAGGCCTGTCTACCTGGTCGGCGCGGTCGGGGTGGGGCTGTGGATGTTCCCCTTCTTCGCGCTGATCGACAGCCGGAGCTTCTGGAGCCTGCTCCTTGCCGTCACGGTCGGACTGTTCTTCCACGGCGCGATGTACGCGCCTCAGGCGGCGTTCTTCTCGGAGCTGTTCGCGACCCGGATGCGGTACTCGGGCGCGTCGATCGGTGCCCAGTTCTCGTCCGTCGCGGCCGGCGCCCCGGCCCCGCTCATCGCCACCGCGCTGCTCGCCGACTACGACAGTTCGACACCGATCGCGCTGTACGTGATCGCCGCGGCGCTCATCACCGTCCTGGCCGTCGTCTGCGCCAAGGAGACCCGCCACCGGGACCTGGCGGACCTGGATCCCAGCACCGGGCAGGACGCGTCCGCAAAGCAGCCGGCGGATGCCGCCCGGAGCGGTGCGTAGCGGCCGCCGGGGCCGGTAAGGGCTTCCCGCCGAGGGAGGAGCGGGGCACGGTGCGTGTGATCGCAGGGCGCCGGAGCGCCCTGGGCGGGTGACGCCTCCCCTGCCTCGGGCTATGAGGGGAGCGCCACCGGGACGTCGCGGGGGCGCCGCGAGCGCGCGCCCCACCCCGCGACGCCGCGGGAGCCGACTCCCCACAGCCCTGGGCGACGGCCCCGGGCCGACTCCCCACAGCCCCTGGGCGAAGGTCCGGGCCGGGTGTCCGTACGCGGACGCCCGGCCCGTTCCTCACGCCTGCGGGGCGGTGGCCTCGAACCACGTGGGGCCGTCGGTCATCGACTGCTTGATCCGGAAGAGCGCGAACTCCGGCAGCGGCGGCAGCGCGTCGACGTGGAACCAGCCCACCTCCAGCGACTCGTCGTCGTTGACCCGGGCCGAGCCGCCGGTGGCCCGGCAGCGGAAGGTGACGTCCAGGTACTGGCAGCGGTCGCCGTTCTCGTACTGCACGGGCGGCAGGGCCTGGGTGAGCACCACCCGCTCCGCCACGCAGTGCACGGCCGTCTCCTCGTACACCTCGCGCTCCGCCGTGGCCGCGGGCTGCTCCCCGGGCTCGGAGATGCCTCCGATCACCGACCACTTGCCGGTGTCGGCCCGCCGCCCGAGCAGCACTCTGCCCTCGTCGTCGAAGACGACGGCGGTGACGCCGGGCAGCAGGAGCAACTGTTGACCCGCGGTGGCGCGGATCTCGCGGATGAAATCAGGAATGGCCATGGCACGAACCCTATGTGGCACGCGGAGCGACTCAGCGAGTACGTCGTGCGCGCACCGCTCGCAGGGCCACCCAGCCGAGGCCGGCCACCGCGAGCAGGGACAGCAGTCCCTCGGGCAGCGGGCCCATCCGGGTCGCCGGGGTCAGCGAGGAGCGCAGCGGCACCTGCTCCACCAGGGCGTCCGGCGTGAACATCTTCGTCTTCCTGACGATGGTGCCGTCCGGGCGGATCACCGCGCTCACCCCGCTGGTGACCGGGACCACCACGGACCGGCTGTGCTCGACCGCGCGCACCCGGGACATGGCGAGCTGCTGGTAGGTCATCTCGCTGCGGCCGAAGGTGGCGTTGTTGCTGGGGACGGCGATCATCTGGGCGCCGTGCTCGACCGTGTCGCGAACGGCGTCGTCGAACGCGGCCTCGTAACAGGTCACCAGGCCGACCTCGGTGCCCGCCAGACCGAAGACGCCGACCTTCGTGCCCGGTCCGAAGTCGCGCTGCACCCGGTCGACGTCCGAGCTGAAGACGCGTACGAAGGACCGCATCGGCATGTACTCGCCGAACGGCTGGATGTGCCGCTTGTCGTACGTGGCCACGGGGCCCTTGTCCGGGTCCCACTGGATGAGCGTGTTGCGCAGCTTGCCGGTGTCGGGTTCCACGACCGCGCCGACCACGGTCGGCACACCGATCGCCTTCACCGCGTCGTCGATGACGATCCTCGCGTCGGCGTTGCGGTAGGGGTCGAGGTCGGAGGAGTTCTCGGGCCACAGGACGAAGTCGGGCTGGGGGACCTTGCCCGCCTTCACGTCCCGGGCGAGCTGCTCCGTACGGTTCGCGTGGTTGTCCAGGACCGCGCGGCGCTGGGAGTTGAAGTCGAGGCCGAGCCGCGGCACGTTGCCCTGGATGGCGGCGACGGTCGCGGTGCCGTCCTCGGCGGAGTCGTCGACCAGGGGGAGGGCGGCGAGGGCCGCGACGACGGGGACCAGTACGGCGGCGGCCGCCGAGGCGGCCGCCGCACGGGGCAGTGCGCCCGTGGCGCGGCGGATGCGGAAGCGGCGGACGGCTTCGAAGAGTCCGAAGCCGCACAGCACCACGGCGAAGGAGAGGAGCGGGGTCCCGCCCAGAGCCGCGAGCGGCAGGAAGAGGCTGTCCGCCTGCCCGAAGGCGATCTTCCCCCAGGGGAAGCCACCGAACGGCACCCTGGCCCGGACCGCTTCGTCGAGCGTCCAGACCGCGGCCGCCCAGAGCGGCCACCCGGCGAGCCGGGACACGGCGGAGATGCCGAGGCAGCCCACGGCGATGAAAAGGGCCTCGGCCGCGGCCAGGGCCAGCCACGGCACCGGCCCGACCTCTTCGCCGGTCCAGTGCAGCAGCGGCAGCATGAAGCCGAGTCCGGCGAGCAGGCCGAGGCCGAACGCCGCGCGGAGCCTGCGCTCGAAGAGCACCCAGCCGAGGAGGGCGAACCCCGGCAGAACCAGCCACCACAACGGCCGGGGCGGGAAGCTCGCGTACAGCATCACCCCGGAGACGACGGCGGCGGCGGGCCGTGCGAGGCGCGGCAGCAGACGTGCGGCTCGGGGGGCGGAGTCAGGCTTCTGCGGGTCGCCGACCTGGGCGATGGTGGTGCTCACCCGGCGGAGTCTACGGTGGCGGGCCGATTGCCGGGGAGCCCTGTCCTGGTGGTGGAATCCGCACCGCCGAATCGTTCTCCGGAACTTCCGCACATCGAGGGGCAGGGGCCGTCAGCGTGTGTGCCGGTCCCCCACCGGCCGGAGCGTATCCGGCCCTCGCGGAAGGGTCGGTCCCAGGCGGCGGGTCGGTGAGGGGCAGGGGGCGGTCACAGGCCGGGAGCTGGTCACAGACCGGAGGGCCGGTCCCAGGCCGCGGGCCGGTGAGAGGCAGCGGGGGTCGGTCACAGGCCGGGGCCGGTCACAGACCGGAGGGCCGGAGGGACCGGTCCCAGGCCGAGGGCCGAGCGTGGTGGCTGTACCCCCGTGCGGGGTTCCGAGAGCGGCAACGCGTCGGACGCGGGCGATGCGCTGATCCTCGGAGCCTGGGCGATCTGGTCACTGATCAGCCCGGCCGGACGCGAGACCCGTCCCCGGGGGGCGCTGATCGCTCCGCTCGGCGTCGCTGCGGGTTTCGCCCGCGGGCGCGTCCGTGGAACTCTGCTGCCCGTGGCCACCGCGACCGTCGTCGCCCTGACAGCCCTGGTGAGACGCCCGTCCGGTGCCACGGCCTGCCCGGCGTGCCGCCCACGGTGGACACCGCTCGGGCCGGCGGGCCGGGGGTGAGACCCGCCCCCGGCGTCGGGCGAGGGTCAGCCCCCGGCCGGGGCGCCGGGGGGACGGCAGGTGCAGGCGGTCCCGGATGAACCGGACTGGGGTCGGGCCCCGGCCGGGCCAGGCGGTGAGACCCCCCCCCGGCGTCGCGTGAGGATCAGGCCCCGGCCGGGGCGCCGGTGGACGGCAGGTGCAGGCGGTCCCGGATGAACCGGACGCCCGCCTCCGCGTCGTCGACCGTGACCGTGAACGTCCTGCCGTCGCCGAGCCTGAGCACCAGGCCCTCGCCCCGGCGCACGATCACGGCCGTGCCCTGCTCGGGGCGCCACCGGTAGCCCCAGCCGCCCCACTGCCGGGGGGTGACCTGCGGTGCGAACTCCGCGCCCACCACATGGGTGAGCAGGATCCGGCGGCGCGGCAGGCCCATGTGGCCGCAGCGCACTTCGAGGGCGTCGCCGTCGACGCGGACCGCCACGTTCACGAAGGCGAGGGTGCCGAACAGCATGAGCAGCCCGGCCGCCACGCAGCCGATCACCGACATCAGCAGCGGGGCGATGCCGGAAGTCCAGGTGGAGCTGACGGCGAGCTGGATGCCGAGCGCCAGACAGGCGGCGCCTGCGGCCGCGAGGACCCACTGGGTCCGGTTGGTGGCCCGGCCGGTCCAGACGGCGGTGTGGGTCGGGGCACCGGTTCGCGTCGGTTTGCGGGGGTGGTCCTCCATGCCAAGCAGCGTACTGAAGAATGCGCGCGAAGGAATGGGTCCCACGGCCCCCGTCGGGCCGTCGGGCGGTCAGCGGGCGGAGCGGACTGCGGCGAGCCCGCGCCCTTCCTGATAGGCCAGGGCGGCTTCCGGCAGCTCCGACAGGCGTCCGCCGAGGAGGACGGCGAGTCCTGCGGAGGGTTCGGCCGACGGAGCGGGTTCGGCCCCGATCCGGCGCAGCGCCTGGGCGGCGACGGCCCCGGCGGAGCCGTGCAGGACGAGGGGCGGGCGGCCGGGCCGCTGCAGGACGGCACGGATGCGTTCGGCGACCAGTTCGTAGTGGGTGCAGCCCAGCACGACGGCCCGCACATCGGGCGGGGTGAGCGCGGCGGCGGCGGCCAGGGCCTTCTCGATGCCGGCCTCGTCCGCGTACTCCACGGCGTCGGCGAGGCCGGGGCAGGGCACCTCGGTGACGGATGCGGACCCGGCGAAGTCGCGGATCAGTCCGCGCTGGTACGGGCTGCCGGTGGTGAGCGGGGTGGCCCAGATCGCGACCGGCCCGCCGGCCGCGGCGGCCGGCTTGATCGCCGGGACGGTGCCGATGACCGGCAGCGCGGGCTCCAGCTCGGCCCGGAGCGCGGCCAGGGCCTGCACGGAGGCGGTGTTGCAGGCGACGATCAGCGCGTCGGGGCGGTGGTCCGCCGCGGCCCGGGCGACGGCCAGGGCGCGTGCGGTGACGTCTTCCGGCGTCCGGGGGCCCCACGGCATGCTCGCCGGGTCCGAGGAGAGGACCAGATCGGCGTCCGGCCTCAGCCGGCGTACTGCGGCGGCGGCGGCCAGCAGGCCGATTCCGGAGTCCATGAGCGCGATCTTCACCCGGTCACCATAGTCGACCGCCCTTGCGGTCCTCGCTGAGTGGGGCAGACTTCGGCCAATGAGTGCCGTTGCCTGGATCGCCGTGGTTTCGCTTGTCGCGTGGGTGTGGCTGTTGCTGGGGCAGGGGTTCTTCTGGTGGACCGGCCAGCGGCTGCCGGGCCGCGCGGAACCGGCGCACTGGCCCTCGGTCGCGATCGTCGTGCCGGCGCGTGACGAGGCCGACATGCTTCCGGTGAGCCTGCCTTCGCTGATGGCCCAGGACTATCCGGGGCACGCCGAGATCTTCCTGGTCGACGACTGCAGCGAGGACGGCACCGGCGACCTGGCCCGTGAGCTGTCCGTTCGGTGCGCGGGGCTGCCCGTGACCGTGGTCTCCCCCGGGGAGCCGCAGCCCGGCTGGACGGGCAAGCTCTGGGCCGTCCGGCACGGCATCGCGCTGGCCCGGTCCCGGGGGCCCGAGTACCTGCTGCTCACGGACGCCGACATCGCGCACGAGCCGGACAGTCTTCGGGAGCTGGTGGCGGCGGCCTGTTCGGGCGGATTCGATCTGGTCTCGCAGATGGCGCGGCTGCGGGTGGAGAGCGTGTGGGAGCGGCTGGTGGTGCCGGCCTTCGTCTACTTCTTCTCGCAGCTCTATCCGTTCCGGTGGGTGAACCGGGCGGGGTCGCGGACAGCCGCGGCGGCGGGCGGCTGCGTCCTGCTGCGGACCGATGCCGCCGTGCGGGCGCGGGTGCCGGAGTCGATCCGGCAGGCGGTGATCGACGACGTGTCGCTGGCGCGCGCGGTGCAGCGCAGCGGCGGGCGGATCTGGCTGGGCCTCGCGGACCGGGTGGACAGCGTGCGGCCGTATCCGCGCCTGGCCGATCTGTGGCGGATGGTCTCGCGGAGCGCGTACGCACAACTGCGGCACCATCCGCTGGTGCTGCTCGGCACGGTGCTCGGCCTCGCGGCGGTCTATCTGGCGCCGCCCGTGACGCTCGTCGCGGGCCTGATCGCCGGTGACGCCCCGGCCGCCTGGGCCGGGGGCGCGGCCTGGACCGTGATGGCCGGGACGTACCTGCCGATGCTGGGCTACTACCGGCAGTCGTGGTGGCTCGCTCCGCTGCTGCCGTTCACCGCGCTGCTGTATCTGCTCATGACGGTCGATTCCGCCGTGCAGCACTACCGCGGGCGCGGTGCGGCCTGGAAGGGGCGTACGTACGCCCGTCCCGAGGCCGCACCGGATCAGTGACCGCCGTGCGGGCTCGACCGGCGGCCGGGAGTCATTTGCGGCCGGGAGTCCAGTTCATGCCCCAGCCGTACGCCTGGTCGATGGTGCGCTGCGGGCTGACTCCGCGCTGCGGCACGAGATACCGGGCCTCGCGCTGCACGGTGAGGTCGGAGCCGGTGTTGGTGATCAGCGCCAGGGCGCAGACCGTCGAGGGGACGGTGCACTCGTCGAGCGAGAAGTCGATCGGTGCGCCGTGCTGCGGCTGGAGAGTGACGGTCGCGTGCAGATCCGCGAAACTCCGGGCGCCTTCGTAGATGGTGACGAAGATCAGGACGCGTCGGATCCTCGTCTGCTGGTCGAGGTTGATCGTCAGGTTCTCCCCGGAGGCGTTGGCGCCCGTCCGGTCGTCTCCGTCGAGCTGGATGTACGGCGGCTGGTGGAGAGCGCCGAAGGCGTTCCCGAGCGCCTGCACGACTCCCTTGCGGCCGTCGGTCAGTTCGTAGAGGGCGCAGAGATCGAGATCGAGATCCGCGTGGTGGGCGACGGCCCTGCCGAGTTTGCTGCCCCATCCCTTGAACTGCTTGCGCACCTCCCAGTTGAGATTGACGCGCATGGCTCCCGAAGTGCCGCCCTGTTTCGCGAGGGAGACGGAGGGCGCCTCCTTCGTGAGCGTCACCTTGGTGAGGCGGACGGGCTGGGTGACGGGGGGCGCCGGGGGGACCGGCGGCGCCATCGGGGCGGCGAGCGTCGGCTGGGGGTACGGGGGCGGCGGCGTGGCCGCGACCCGCGTCGCCGGCCGGGGCGGCGGGGGCGTGTGGGGCTGAGGCGCCGGTGCGGGCTGCTGGGGTTCGTCGACGGAGATCCCGAAGTCGGTGGCGAGCCCTTCGAGCCCGGTCCCGTAACCCTGGCCGACCGCGCGGAACTTCCAGGCGCCCTGGCGCCGGTAGAGTTCGCCGAGGATGAAGGCGGTCTCGACCGTGGCGTCGGCGCTGTCGAAGCGTGCCAGTTCCGAGCCGTTCGCCGCGTCCGTGATCCGTACGTAGAGGCCGGTCACCCGGCCGAACGAACCGCTGTCCACGGAGGCGGCCAGCACCACGCGGTCGATGGCGGGCTCCACCCGTGCCAGGTCGACGGCGAGCGTGTCGGTGGTCGCGCCCGCAGCGGCCCGCTTGCCCTCGTGGCGCACCGCTCCGGACGCGTGGACCGGCTGGTTGTAGAAGACGAAGTCCGCGTCGCTGCGCACCTTTCCGGTCCCCAGGAGAAGGAGCGCCGAGGCGTCCACGTCCGGGGTCCCGGGGGCGTTGCGCCACCCCATTTCGACGCGCACGGCCTGCGCGGCCACCGGAACGTTGGTTCCTTTTAGCATGGTCATGCTCGCCCCCATCGCGAGTACGGCTGCCGAGAGTTTCCCGTCAACCTAATGCCCGTCGCCGCAGGCGGCTCACAGTGACCCCTTTCCAGCCTCGCGCCCGTGCGTGGTGAGGGACGAGGAAGGGCTCCGCGCCGTCCGTGAAACGCCTTGACGGCCCATCAGTTCGGTTCGGCCGCGCGCGCGTCGGATGATGCCGTGGGTGCGCGGGCGTCCGCTTCACGGACGCCGCCTCCGGGTGGGAAGGAACGCTCGGCGCCGGGCCGTGCGGCGGGAGGCAGGAGTCGACCCGCCCTCGTTCGGACGCGATGCGGCCGAGGTCGCGGGGCGCCCCTTCGGTGCCACGCGGTGCGTCCCGTTCCGCTACGCGTGCTCGCCCCCGTGCCCCTTCGTGCAGGACAGGGATTCTTCCCGGGCCATGGGCGGGCCGGGCGGGGAGAAACCGGTCCGCACTTCTCCCTCGCCGAACCGGCCGACGAGACGGCTGAGCGGTTCCTCGGCGAGGAGCAGCGCGAGCCCGGCGGCGGCGCCGGACATGCCGAGGACTGCGACGCCGTCCGGGCCGCGGGCGGCCAGGACGGTTCCGCCGAGGAAGGAGCCCGCGGCGATGCCCGCCTGGAAGGCCGCGGAACTCGCCGCGGAGGCCACGTCCACGTTGCCCGGCGCGATGTGCAGGATCCGGCTGGTGAGAGCGGTGACCATGGCGGACAGGGACAGCAGGAGCAGCGTGATCGCCGCGACCGGGACGACGGGGCGGTCTCCGGCCGCCACCAGGAGCGCCAGGGCGGCAGTCACCAGGGCCACGGATCCGATCATGGTGCCGCGGGCGCTGCGGCCGGAGAGCAGTCCCGACACACTGGTGCCGATCAGCCCTCCGACGCCGCCCACCGCGAACACCGCCCCGATCGAGTGCGGCGAGATCCCGGCGACGTCGGTGAGGAAGACCGTGACGTACGTGTAGAAGGTGAAGAACCCGCCGATGACGACTGCGGTCGCCGTCACGACCAGCAGGAACCGGAACCGGTCGGGCTGCGGGGCGGTGGCGGCCGGGTTCGCCTCCACCGGCGAGGAGGGCAGCATGCCCACCACGGTGATCCCGGAGAGCAGTCCGAGGCAGCTCACCACCACGAACGGCACCCGCCAGTCGGTCTGCTGCCCGAGCCACGTTCCGGCGGGCGCACCCAGAACCTGTGCCAGCGACGACCCGCCGAACAGCGCGGCCACGACCTTCGCCCGCACCCGCTCGGGAAACATGCCCGTGGCGGCC
The DNA here is from genome assembly GCF_004795105.1 of Streptomyces sp. A0642. Lineage (GTDB taxonomy): Bacteria > Actinomycetota > Actinomycetes > Streptomycetales > Streptomycetaceae > Streptomyces. The sequence goes on from NZ_SSBL01000007.1 coordinate 220,030, forward strand.
GAGGCGACCACCGACCACATCACCGCGTGGGTGAGCGCGATCAGAACGCGCGCCCCCAGCAGAACGCCATAGCCGGGAGCCATGCCGCACAGCAGCGTGGCGCCGGTGAAGAGTGCCAGCACCACGGCCAGCAGGCGTCGGCGAGGAATCCGCCGGGTCAACGCGGTCAGCGGGATGGCGGTCGCCATGACCACGAGGCCGTATCCGGTCACGAGGAGGCCCACCGAGGGCAGCGAGACCCCGAGGCCGTGTGCGATCTGCGGCAGCAGGCCCACGGGCAGGGCCTCGACCGTGGCGAAGGTGAACAGCGCGAGTGACAGCCCGGCCACCGCGACGAGCGCCCGCCCCCGTGGCACCTGGGCGGGCGACTCCCTCCGCCCGTCCGGCGAACCCGCGTTCGCAGTCACACCCAGGCCCCCTCACGGTCTGCGCCGCCCGGAGACACCGCGGCACCGGAGGAGGGCGCGTACGCGAACGGGGCAAGCGCGCAGCAGAAGACCATGCGAAATATTCCGTGTCAAGCTCGAAACTTTTCGAGCCGGGCTCCCCGGCGGTGGCGGTGTGCCGGGTGTCGCGGGGGCGCGCCGCCCACTCACCCTCCGAGGCCGCCCGTCCGGCGACGGGTCCGCGACGCGCGGGCATCACGGCGACTCGGTACCGGAATTGACGAGCGATCAGTTGTCGTTGACCGATTACCGCCCCGTGACCCGATCGTAATCGGGCCGCACATGTGGAGGGCTGGTGGCCAGTCGGCCGAGCCGCGTATGTTGCCGCCCACAACATTCAACGCGTGAGGGCGCACCGCCTGTTCACGGCGTTGCCGGAGTCATCCCTCACTGCCGAACCGTGCGCCCCGTGCCGGACGGCCGTTACCTCAGAAAGGGGGGCCCTTCCGATGCGCAAGGGAATCCTCATCGCCGGCACCTCCGTGGTGCTCATGACCTCGCTCGCCGCCTGCGGCGACTCCTCCGCGGGTGGCGACGACGCCGGAGGAGGCGCCAAGAAGCCGAAGATCGGCGTGATCCTTCCGGACAGCAAGTCGTCGGCCCGCTGGGAGGACGCGGACCGGCCGCTGCTGACCGCGGCCTTCAAAGCGGCGGGCGTGGACTACGACATCCAGAACGCGGAAGGCGACAAGCAGGCGTTCCAGACCATTGCCGACCAGATGATCACCAAGGGTGTCAACGTCCTGGTGATCGTGAATCTGGACAGCGGCACCGGCAAGGCGGTCCTGAGCAAGGCCAAGTCGCAGGGCGTGGCCACCATCGACTACGACCGGCTGACCCTCGGCGGCTCCGCCCAGTACTACGTCAGTTTCGACAACACGGCCGTCGGCAAGCTCCAGGGCGAAGGTCTCGGCAAGTGCCTGGCCGACCTGAACGCCAAGAAGCCCGTCGTCGCCGAGCTGAACGGGTCCCCGACCGACAACAACGCCACGCTGTTCGCCCAGGGTTACGACGGCGTCCTGAACCCGAAGTACGCCTCGGGCGAGTACCGCAAGGGCCCCAACCAGTCGGTTCCGGACTGGGACAACGCTCAGGCCGGCACGATCTTCGAGCAGATGCTGACGAGCGAGCCCCGGATCGGCGGAGTGCTGGCCGCCAACGACGGCCTCGGCAACGCCGCCATCGCCGTGCTGCGCAAGAACCACCGCAACGGACAGGTGCCCGTCACCGGCCAGGACGCCACCGTTCAGGGCCTGCAGAACATTCTGGCGGGCGAGCAGTGCATGACGGTCTACAAGGCGGTGAAGAAGGAGGCGGACGCCACCGCGGCGCTCGCGGTGAGCCTCGCCAAGGGCCGGAAGGGGACGACGAACGCCACCGTCCACGATCCGGAGGGCAAGCGCGACGTGCCCGCGGTCCTCGAGACCCCGGTGGCCGTCTACCAGGACAACGTCAAGGACGTCGTGGCCGACGGATACGTGACCACGGCCGACCTGTGCACCGGCAAGTACGCCGCTCTGTGCACCAAGTACGGCGTCAAGTAGGCCATGCCGGACCCGACCGTCCCGGCCCCCGTCCCGGAGCAGGACGAGGGCCGGGGTCCGCGGCGCAACGAACCCAAGGAGCCGTCCACCATGACAGCCACCCCGATCCTCGAACTGCGGGGGATCGACAAGAGCTTCGGCGCGGTGCAGGTGCTGCACGAGGTGAACTTCGCCGCCTACCCGGGGGAGGTGACCGCCCTGGTCGGCGACAACGGCGCCGGCAAGTCCACGCTGGTGAAGTGCATCGGCGGCATCCATCCGATCGACTCGGGCGAGTACCTTTTCGACGCCGAGCCTGTCCACGTGCACAGCCCGCGCGACGCAGCAGCGCTGGGCGTCGAGATCGTGTACCAGGACCTCGCGCTCTGCGACAACCTCGACATCGTCCAGAACATGTTCCTCGGCCGTGAGAAACGCCGCGGCATCGTGCTCGACGGCGGGACGATGGAGGAGATGGCGGCCAGCACGCTGAAGAGTCTTTCCGTGCGCACCGTGAAGTCGGTCCGGCAGAAGGTCTCCAGTCTCTCGGGCGGGCAACGGCAGACCGTGGCCATCGCCAAGGCCGTGCTGTGGAACAGCAGGGTCGTGGTCCTCGACGAGCCGACCGCGGCACTCGGCGTCGCGCAGACCGCTCAGGTCCTCGAGCTCGTCCGGAGGCTCGCCGACAACGGCCTCAGCGTCGTGCTGATCTCGCACAACATGAACGACGTCTTCGCGGTGTCCGACCGGATCGCCGCCCTCCACCTGGGCCGGATGGCCGCCCAGGTCAAGACCTCGGACCTGACGCACGCCCAGGTCGTCGAACTGATCACCGCAGGCCGCAGCGGGGACCTGGGCCTCGCCGACAGCAACGGAGCCACCTCATGACCGCCGCCCTCGCGCCCCAGAAGCCGGAAGGACGGGGAAGAACCGGAGGAACCGGCGCGGACGACCCCCACGAGACACCCGGTATCGGCGCTCTCGCCCGCGCCTACGTCGAGCGGGTCCGCGGGGGTGAACTGGGCGTGCTCCCCGCCGTCCTCGGCCTGGTCGTCCTCTGCGCGTTCTTCGCGGTCCTCCGCCCGGTCTTCCTCACCGAGCTCAACTTCGCCAACCTGCTGACCCAGGGGGCGGGCAGCATCGCCATCGCCATGGGCCTGGTCTTCCTCCTGCTCCTGGGCGAGATCGACCTGTCCGCCGGCTACGCCAGCGGCGTCTGCGCCGCCGTGCTGGCCATCCTCCTCACCGACCACGGATGGCCCTGGTACGGAGCGGTGGCCGCCGCGATGCTGACCGGAGTGGCCATCGGGCTGCTCCTGGGCCTTCTGGTGGCGAAGGTCGGGATTCCGTCCTTCGTCGTCACCCTGGCCGCCTTCCTGGGGTTCCAGGGCATCGTGCTGATCCTCCTGAAGGAGGGCACCAACATCTCGATCGAGGACAAGACGATCCTCGCGATAGCCAACGACAACCTCAGCCCCGCGCTCGGCTGGGTCCTGCTCGCCGTCTGCGTCGCCGCCTACGCGGCCGTCCAGTTCCGCGCCAACGGCAACCGCAGGTCCCGGGGACTGCCCACCTCACCGCCCGCGCTGATCGCCCTGCGCCTCGGCACGGCCGTCGTACTCGGGGGTTTGGCGGTGTACCTGCTCAACCAGGAACGCAGCCGCAACGTCATCGTCGACTCGCTCAAGGGCGTGCCCATCGTCGTGCCGGTCATCGGGGCCCTGCTGGTCATCGGCACCTTCGTGCTCCAGCGCACCTCCTTCGGACTGCACATCTACGCGGTGGGCGGCAGTGCCGAGGGAGCCCGCAGAGCCGGCATCAACGTGGCCTTCATCCGCATCTCCGCATTCGTCATCTGCTCGGCCATGGCGGCAGTCGGCGGGATCATCGCCGCCTCGCGCGGCAACTCGGTGGACCCGAACACGGGCGGCAGCAACGTCCTCCTGCTCGCCGTGGGCGGCGCGGTCATCGGCGGCACCAGTCTGTTCGGCGGGCGCGGACGCGTCATCGACGCCGTCCTGGGCGGCATGGTGGTCGCCGTGATCCAGAACGGCATGGGCCTCATGGGGTACAGCTCGGGCGTCAAGTACGCTGTCACCGGTTCGGTACTGCTGGTGGCCGCAGGGGTGGACGCTCTGTCCCGCCGCCGCGCCGCGCAACGATGAGGTTCCCTTATGAAAGCCGGTCCTTCCCAGGAGGAGATCCGCCGGCACAACCTCAGTACCCTGCTGCGCCACGTCCACATCGGCGGCCCCGCCTCCCGGACCGTTCTCGCCGAGCGCATGGGAGTCAACCGCAGCACCGTACTGGGCCTGGTCAGTGAGCTCACCGGCGCGGGCCTCGTGCGCGAGGAGCTCCCGCGGGACACCGGCCGGGCGGGACGTCCTTCGCTCGTGGTGCGCCCCGAGTCCGCACGCGCCCACGTCCTCGCGTTCGACATCGGTGTGGACCGCCTGACCGCGGCACGCATCGGCCTCGGCGGCCTCTTCCTCGACCGGCACGAGGTTCCCTGGGCGGTGGCGGGCCCCCAGCCCCCCGGGCAGGTCGCGGAGGCGCTCACGGAGTCGGCCCGGCAGATGCTGACCGCCGCTCCGGCCGGCAGCCACTGTGTCGGCGTCGGAGTGGCGGTGCGAGGCATCGTCCGCCATCCCGACGGGCTGGTCCGATTCGCTCCCAACCTGGGCTGGTCGGAAGAGGACTTCGGCGCCCAGCTCGCCGACCGCCTCGGCCTCACCGTTCCGGTCGCCATCGGCAACGAGGCCAACGTCGCGGCGCTGGCCGAGCATCTGCGCGGTGCCGGAGCCGGCTGCCGCAACGTCGTCTATCTGCACGGCGACATCGGAATCGGGGCCGGTGTCATCGTCGACGGACGGCTGCTGCGCGGCGAGGACGGCTACGGGGGCGAAGTCGGCCACATGATCGTGAACCCGCACGGCGGCCGGCCCTGCGGTTGCGGCGCCACCGGCTGCCTCGAAGCCGAGGCCGGCGCGCGGGCCCTGCTCGAGGCCGCCCGGCGGGACGGCCGTACCCCGGGCCACGACACGGTACGCGCCGTCGTCGCGGCCGCCGACCGCGGGGACGTCGTCGCCGCCGCCGCTCTGCGCCGCGTCGGCGACTGGCTGGGTGTCGGGGTCGCCAATCTGGTCAATGTCTTCAATCCGGGAACCGTGATCTTCGGGGGCGTGCTCCGGGACGTCTTCCTCGGCGCGGCCGCGCAGGTGCGCAGCCGCATCAACACCACCGCCCTCGGGGCCTCCCGCGAGAACCTCCGGCTGCGGGTCTGCGAACTCGGCGACAGCGCCGTGCTGATCGGCGCCGCGGAACTCGCCTTCTCGGAAAGCCTGGACAACCCCCTGGAGGTCCTGGCCCGGCTCGACGGTCAGCAGGGGCCCGGGGTGCGTACCGAGTCATGAACTCCGGCCGGTCCGGGAAGCTCCGGCCGGAGGGCGACGCCGGCGGCCGTGCGCGGGAACGCGCCGCCGGTGCCGGCAGACGCCGCACATGGGGGTTCCCTCCTCCGACAGCCGCCTGTCCCTGCCGCGGAGCACGGCAGGAACAGGCGTGCGGACGAGGGCGCGAAGAACCTGGTGCCGAAGTCAGCCCTTCACGGCGCCGGTGAGACCGCCGACGATCCGCTTCTCGAAGACCGAGAAGAAGACCAGTGCGGGCAGCATGGCGAGCGAGGTGAACGCGAGGACCTTCGCGGTGTCCAGGGAGTACTGCGAGGAGAAGGCCTGGACGCCCAGGGGCAGGGTGAAGTTGGCTTGCGAGTTGAGGATGTAAAGGGGCAGGACGTAGTTGTTCCAACTGCCGATGAACGCGAGAATTCCGACGGTCACCACACCGGGCAGCGACAACGGGATCACCATGCGGAAGAAGAATCCCAGCCGGCTCGCCCCGTCGATCGCGGCGGCTTCCTCGATCTCGTTCGGAATGGCCCTGAGGAACGGGACCAGAATGATGACGGTCGTCGGCAGGCCGAACGCGATCTGCGGAACGATGACGCCCAGCAGGTTGTCGACGAGTCCGAGTTTCTTGATGACGATGTACAGCGGGGTGATCGCGATGACCATCGGGAACATCAGCCCCGCGGCGAACATCGAATACATCGCCCCTTTGAGCCTGAAGTCATAGCGCGCGAGCACGAAGCTCACCATCAGGCCGAGTACGACGATGCCGACGGTGCTCGCGAACCCGACGATGAGGGAGTTGGCGAATTCCCCCCAGAACGTGTTCGACCTCAGCACGGCGGCGTAGTTGCCGAGGACCCAGGGGTGCGGCAGGGCGGCCGGGCTCGTGGTGATCTGCGAGTTGGTGCGGAATCCGCCGAGCACGATGTAGAGCACCGGTGCGATGCAGGCGCCGATGAAGAGCAGCGCGACGAAGTAGGTGAAGGGATGCCCCCACCGCTGCGGTCCGTCGCGACGGCCGGGGCGACCGGTGGGGGTATCCGGCTCCGCGGCGGAGGAGGGCCGGGGGCCGACGGACGTCGCACTCATCAGTGGGCTCCTTCGGTGACGGCGCCCCGGAGGTCACGGCGCAGCACGTAGCGCTGGTAGACCAGCGCGACAATGAGCGAGATCAGGAACATCACGACCGCGACGGCGCTGCCGTAGCCGTAGTTTCCCGCGCTGCGCCCCTGGGCGACCATGTAGATCGCCATGGTCGAGGTGCCCGCGGTGCCCGAGACGTACTGGCCCCAGATGATGTACACGAGATCGAACAACTGCAGTGAGCCGATGATCGACAAGAAGGCCCAGATGCGGATCGTCGGCCCCAGCAGCGGCAGCGTGATGCGCCGCTGGACCTGCCAGTAGGACGCGCCATCGATCTGAGCGGCCTCGAACAGTTCCTCGGGGATCGACTGCAGGCCGGCGAGCATCAGAATCACCGCGAACCCGACGTACTTCCACGAGATGATGCCCATCAGCGTCCAGATGGCCAGCTTCGGGTCGGAGAGCCACTCGGCCTGGAGGAAGCCCAGGCCGGCGTGGCGCAGCAGATCGTTGACGGCGCCGTTGCTCTGGAGCATCAGGCTCCAGCCGGTGCCGACGATGACCTCGGAGATGACGTAGGGCACGAAGATCAGGACGCGGATGGCCGAACGGCCGCGGACCTTCTGGTTGAGCAGGAGCGCGAGTGTGATCGCGACGGGACCCTGGATGACCAGGGAGAGCACCATGATCAGGCCGCTGTGCCACAGGACTTGCTGGAACGCGGGGTCGGTGAGGATCAGCTTGTAGTTGTTCAGGCCGACCCAGTCCGTGGGCGCCCCGTAACCATGCCACCGGTAGAAGCCGTAGAACGCGGCGAGCGCGACCGGGAAGATCACGAACGCCAGGAACATGATGATCGCCGGTCCGGACAGGACCACGATTTCGAGTCGCATCTTGGCACGGCCGCGACGGCGCCCAGCCGCTCGCGGCGGAGCCGGCGGCGCGGACTTCGCCGCACCCCCGACTCCCGGCGTGCCCTGCGACTGGCGGCCGGGGGCCGTGTCAGTACCCAGGGTGTCGCTCATGGTCTGCCACTCAGCCCCTCGCGGCAGCGGCGTTGCTGTCCTTGACGATGTCGGCGGCGGAGCCCTGGCCGGCCATCAGTTTGACGACCGCGGTGTTCATGGCGTTGCCGACGTTCTGGCCGTACTCGGTGTCGAGGAACATCATGGAGTAGGGAGCCTTGTTGAAGGCCTCCAGCGCGGAGATGTTGTAGGAGTCGGTGACGACCCCTTGGGCCTTCTTGTTCACCGGGATCGCGTAGAAGGCCTTGGCATAGGGCTCCTGCTGCTCCTTGGTGACAAGGAACTCGAGGAAGTCGACGGCCTCCTTCGGGGCGTTCTTGGACAGGGAGAATCCGTCGAGACCGCCCATGATGGCGGTCGGGTCGCCCTGGCCACCGGCCACGGTGGGGAAGGGGAACCAGCCCAGGTCGGAAAGCGGCTTCTTGTCCGGGGTCAGGTTGGCGACCACACCGGGCTCCCAGTTGCCCATGAGTTCCATGCCCGCCTTGTGGTTGGCGAGCATGCCCGCCGACGACCCGGCGCCCTGCTGCGAGGAGTTCGTCAGGAATCCCTTCTGGAAGGGCTCTGCCTTGAGGAACGAGGCGAGGTCCTCGCCGGCCTTGGTCCAGCACGGATCGTTGAAGTCGAGCGACTTGGCGGTCTTCTTCATGGTGTCTTGACTGCAGGCCCGCAGGGCGAAGTTGTAGTACCAGTGCGCTGCCGGCCACGCGTCCTTGGCGCCGACCGCGATCGGGGCGACCTTGATCGCCTTCAACTTCGCCACGGCGGACTTGAGTTCGTCCATCGTCGTCGGCGTCGCGGTGATGCCGGCCTGCTTGAACAGGTCCTTGCTGTAGTAGATGCCCTCGGGCTGCGTGTCGACCGGCACCGCGTAGAGCTTGCCGTCGATCGAATAGCCCGCCAGACCCGCCTCGCCCGCGTTCTCCTTGCCGGCGGCGCTGAGACTCAGCTCCTGGACCTGGCCGGCGTCGACCATGGCCTGCATCTTGCCGCCACCGCGCTGCAGGAAGATGTCCGGCGCGGAGTTCGAGTTGAGCGCGGTCTGCAGTTTGCCGTCGAAGTCCTCGTTCTGCACCGTCTGGAGCTTGATGGTGACGTTCGGGTGCTGCGAGTGGTACGCCTTCGCGGCGGTCTTCCAGTACTCCGCACCCGGCCCGGGCGTCGCGTTCTCCCAGAGGGTCAACGTGACCTTGCCGTTGGACGCACCACTGCCGGCGTCGTCGCCGCCACCGGCGCAGCCGGTGGCGGCGAGCGCGATGCCCAAGCCGATCGCGACGGCCGTCGCGCTGCGTACTTCCTCGTCATTGTGGAGATCCCTGATCTGTCGTCATTACTACAGTGGGTGCGCATGGTTGAGTGATGCAGCGGCCTGGCCGGCGTTGACGCGGGCGTTCAGGCGGCAGGTCGGCGATGGGCGCGGTGAAGGCCGTACACGTGTGTGGGAGTGGCGATCACCGCGGCCCTGCTTTCCGGCTCCGGGCATGCTCGTGTGGATGTGCCAGGTGGACGGGTGTGTCCGCACGGAGTCGTTTCCGTTACGGGGAGGTGCCGATGGCTGGGAGTATGCGCTTGGCGCGGAGCGGCAGTCAATGAATCATTTCCGAAAGTTCTTCGAAACTTAATCGGGACTGCCCGGGTGGGGGTCGAAACATTTCGACCACCTACCGGTTTCCCCTCATTCTCTTGCGCCGCCCCGCACTACTCCTTGACGCCACGTCAGCCGGGCCCTACGGTCGCGAACCCGTCGCGAAGCGCTTCCCGGACATGCCGCACCTACGGACTCCTCCACAGCTGTTCCCTATGTTCCGTCCGGGCAGCACCGCTGCCCGGACGGAAATGCCGCGCGCGCACAGGGAGATGGAATCCGCGTCGCCGGCAGGAAGGCCGAACCCCCGTTGGCCACGGTGCGCCGGACGGCGTTCCGCGGGTCTCGGCGCGCGCAGGCGAAGCTCCTCGGCGGTCACCACCTCCGAGCCGCTCCGCCTCGGAAGGCCCAGCGCCCGGCGGCGCTCCCCCGACTCCTGGCGTTCTGCGGCCGGACCGCAGAACGAGGTCGCCGAGCGTTCCCGGCATGCCGACGGCCGACCGGCCTCTCCGGGCGTGCGACGAGGCCGCCCGCCGACTCCCCCATGGGCCCGAAAGCCCACCGACGCAGCGCCCCCGGATCCGCGGGCCGGACCTTCACCGCGCACGCTTCCGGCCGGTGGCACACGGCACCGGCCGCCATGGCCGCCGGCCTGCCGACCGCCCGGTTCCGGGGGTTCAGCGCGAAGCCCCCCGTCGCCGGCGGACCGCCGGGCAGGGGCCCGCCGCTCGCGGCCCGTCCGCCACTTCAGCCGGGTCCCGCACGCCACCGGTGGAAGACATCGCTGTCAGCGGGCGTCTTTGTCACCGTTTTAGCAGGTCAGGCGGTCAGAATGTGCGTAAAAAGGATGACCCCGAGATTGGGGCTCCCCAATCGGCACATCGTGGGCTTAACTTAGGTGCCATGACCTCCCCCCGCTCCACCTACGGCGGCGGCTACTACGCCGCGCCGTCGTTCCCCGACACCCCGATCTACGACTCCCTGGTCGCGGAGCGGGGCACGCCTCAGATCGCACCGATCCGAGTGCCCGCCGCGTACGACACCGGCAACAGCTATCTGCCGGCGCTCTCGTCGGCCCTGCCGGCTCTTCCCGCGGCGCCTTCCCAGCCCAGTCCGTCGTACGGCTACCAGCAGCCGATGGCGCAGCAGAGCTACGCGCCGATGCAGCCGGCGCAGTTGCAGCACGCCCCGGCGCCGTACATCCCGCAGCAGCCGACCGCCGCCCGCGGGGGCTACCAGTCGCCTCCGCAGTACCAGCAGCAGCGGCCGGCGCCCAGCACGGGCTACGAGTCGATGCGCCCGGCGGCACCGCGCCCCGCACCCGCGCAATCGCCGTACGAGGACCCGTACAACCGCCCGTACCAGGGCAGGGGCTACTAGGGAGCGCTGCCGGCACGCAGCGGCGGAACGCCGGGGAACGGCTGGCAGGATGGAGGCATGCCCTCTCCCGAACTGAGTGCCGTCCACATCCACCCGGTCAAGTCGCTGGCCGCGTGCGCGGTCGGCGAGGCCGCCGTCGAGCCATGGGGACTCGACGGCGACCGCCGCTGGATGCTGGTCGACCACACCGGCAAGGTGGTCACACAACGTCAGCAGCCCCGCATGGCGCTGATCTCCGCCACCCCCGTGCCGGGCGGCGGCATCGTGCTGACCGCGCCGGGGGGCGCGGCGCTGGCCGTGGAGGTACCCGAACCGCGGGAGACGGCCGGCGTGGTGCTGCACCGCAGCCGGCTCGACGTCGTCGAGGCCGCGCGGAGCGCCCACGCCTGGCTCGGCGAGCACCTCGGGGCGGAGGTCAGGCTGGTGCACCTCGACGCGCCGGACCGGCGCAGGCTCATCGACCCCGCGTACGCACGGCCGGGCGAGACCGTGAGCCTGGCCGACGGCTTCCCCCTGCTGCTCACCACACTCGCCTCGCTCGACGCGCTGAACTCGCTCATTGCGGCCGGCGACCACGCCGGCGAGGGGCCGCTGCCGATGAACCGCTTCCGGCCCAACGCCGTGGTGGCGGGAACGGACGCGTGGGCGGAGGACGGCTGGAGCCGGATCGCGATCGGCGAGGTGACGTTCCGCGTGGTCAAGCCCAGTGCACGCTGTGTCATCACCACGACTGATCAGCACACCGCCCGTCGCGGCTCCGAGCCCCTGCGCACGCTCGCCCGGTACCGCCGGTCCGGCAAGGACCTGCTCTTCGGCCAGAATCTGATCCCGGACACGGCGGGCGTCATCCGGGTCGGGGACCCGGTCCGCATCCTGGGCTGAAAATCGATGTCGCGGGGCGGAACGCCCGGGAGTGCGCCGTGCGTTGACGGGGTGAGGTTGCTCTCTCTTCGCCGCTCCGGCGCGCGGACCACGCCGTATCGGGTTATGACGGATACGGAAGGGGGTGCGGGAAAGGTGCGAGCGCTCACGGGACTCTGGCGTTGGCGGCACAATTCCCTGTGCCGTGCCACGGACAGGCGAGAGGCGTGGGTGGCGCTGGTCGCGCTGCTCCTGCTGGTGCTGGCGGCGCCGGTGCTCGGCTGGCTGTGCGGGCAACGCGTCGACGACGCGTTGCAGGAGTCGGCGCGGGCGCAGCACGCGGCCCGTCAGCTGACCACCGCCGTCGTGGTGCGCCAGGTTCCCGCCCGGCAGGTCGCGACCGACCCCGAGGTCTCCCCCGGGCGTACCGGCCGGACCCCCGTGGTGGCCCGCTGGCACGGCGCGGACGGTACGGCGCACAGTGCCACGGTGACCACGGCCTCACGCGACACCGCCGACGGCGCACGGGTGCGGATCTGGACCGACCTGGCGGGCAACCCCGCCCCGCGGCCCCTGGACGCGCCGACGGCGCACACCCACGCCGCGCTGGCGGGATGCGGCGTGGCGCTGTTGTCCGTCCTGGTGATCGAGGGCGGGCGGCGTCTGATCGTATGGCGCATGGTGCAACGGCGGTACGAGCGGCTCGACCGGGCATGGGCCGGGACCGGTCCGGACTGGGGCAGGACGGGCACCGGCAGCTGATCCGGTCAACTCCCGGCCCCGCGCGCGCTACGGTGGACCGGCCCGCCCGTCACTCCTGCAGGCAGGCCCCGTGGTGACCCTTGCCGCGCGGCCGGTGACACGGGCTTCACACACGCACGAGGTGGGGGCACAACAGCGCCATGGCACAGGGCACGGTCCAGGTGACGCACACCGGCACATCGCGGTGGCGGCGCCGCACAGGCGAGTACGCCTCCCTCACCGCGGCTCTGGAAGCGGCGGCGGACGGTGATGTGCTCACCGTCGCCCCGGGCACCTACCGGGAGAATCTGGTCATCGCCCGCGCGGTGACCCTGCGGGGGCCCGAGGGTTCCGTCGGCTCCGTGCGGATCGCCCCCGTGGACGGTGTCCCGCTGACCCTGCGCGCCTCCGCCGTCGTCCAGGACCTGCACGTGGAGGGCCAGGACTCCGCCGCCCCGGCCCTGCTGGTCGAGGAGGGCGCACCTGACCTCGCGGACCTGCGGATCGTGACCCGGTCGGCCGCCGGCATCGAGGTGCGCGGGGCGGCCCGGCCCACCGTCCGCCGCTGCACCGTCGACAACCCGGCCGGCGTCGGCATCGCCGTGCTCGACGGCGCGGGCGGGGTGTTCGAGGAGTGCGAGATCGTCTCGGCCGGGCAGTCCGGTGTCTCGGTGCGCGACGGAGCGCACCCGAGGCTGGAGCGCTGCCGCGTCCACCACGCCTCGGGCGCGGGCCTGTCCGTCACCGGCGAGGGCAGCGGGCTCGAGGCCGTCGGCTGCGAGATCTACGAGATCAAGGGCAGCGGGATACAGGTGTCGGCCCGCGCCGCCGCCCACCTCACCGAATGCACGGTGCACCGCACCTCCGCGGACGGCGTCACCCTGGACACCGACGCGGTGCTCACGCTGGCCGACTGCGACATCCACGACATCCCCGAGAACGCGGTGGACCTGCGGTCGCGGTCCGTCCTCACGCTGACCCGCTCGACGGTCCGGCGCTTCGGCCGCAATGGACTCTCGGTCTGGGATCCGGGCACCCGGGTCGATGCCAACCAGTGCGAGATCCACGACAGCACCGGCGACTATCCCGCGGTCTGGGTCAGTGACGGGGCCACGGTGATACTGGATTCCTGCCGCGTCCATGACGTGCCGGACGCCCTGTTCGTCCTCGACCGGGGCTCGCGCGCCGATGTCGTGGACAGCGATCTCACCCAGGTCCGCAACACGGCGGTGTCGGTCAGCGACGGGGCGACCGCGCAGCTCGACGACTGCCGCATCAGGGAGGCGTCGACCGGCGCGTGGTTCCGCGACCACGGCAGCGGCGGCACCCTGAACAACTGCACGATCGACGCGGTGCAGACCGGCGTGATCGTCACCAAGGGCGCCGATCCGACGATCGAGCGCTGCACCGTCACCTCCCCCGCCGAGGCGGGCTTCTACGTGTCGGCCGAGGGCCGCGGCACCTTCCACAGCTGCCGGGTCACGGGCAGCGAGGGATACGGCTTCCATGTCATGGACGGCTGCCGTACGACGCTGACGCGCTGCCGCACGGAGCGGTGCGCCCGTGGCGGTTACGAGTTCGCGGAGGGCGGGGCCCACGGCGACGCCTCGGCCACCGGTCCGGTGGTGGAGGACTGCACCAGCGACGAGAGCGGTCTGCGCTCCGCCACTCCTCCGCCGCCCCCCGTCCTCACGGCCACCCAGTCGGCGCCGGGACTGCTGGGGGCGGTCCCCGCGCCGCGTGCGGTGGATCCCGTGGCGGCCGAGGCGCCGGCCGAGCCCGCGCGTACGTCCGCAGCCGTGCTCGGCGAACTCGACGCGCTGGTCGGCCTCGACAGCGTCAAGCGCGAGGTGCGCGCGCTCACCGACATGATCGAGGTCGGGCGCCGGCGTCAGCTCGCCGGGCTGAAGGCGGCTTCGGTCCGCCGCCACCTCGTCTTCACCGGTTCCCCCGGCACCGGCAAGACGACGGTGGCCCGGCTGTACGGGGAGATCCTGGCCTCCCTCGGGGTGCTGGAGCGGGGCCATCTGGTCGAGGTGTCCCGGGTCGACCTGGTCGGGGAGCACATCGGCTCGACCGCCATCCGCACCCAGGAGGCCTTCGAGCGGGCCCGCGGCGGGGTGCTGTTTGTCGACGAGGCGTACGCCCTGTCCCCCGAGGACTCCGGCCGGGACTTCGGCCGGGAGGCGATCGACACGCTGGTGAAGCTGATGGAGGACCACCGGGACGCGGTGGTCGTCATCGTCGCCGGGTACACGCACGAGATGGAGCGGTTCCTCACCGTCAACCCCGGCGTGGCCTCCCGGTTCTCACGGACCATCAGGTTCAGCGACTATGAGCCCGGCGAGCTCCTGCGCATCGTCGAGCAGCAGACCGAGGAGCACGAGTACAGCCTGGCGGCCGGGACCGGGGAGGCGCTGCTGAAGTACTTCACCGAGCTTCCCAAGGGACCCGCCTTCGGCAACGGCCGCACGGCCCGCCAGACCTTCGAGTCGATGGTCGAACGGCATGCGGGACGGGTCGCCCAGCTCGCCGAGACGAGCACGGACGACCTCACTCTGCTGTTCCCGGAAGACCTTCCGGAACTTCCCTGAGCCCTCTCCCGGACTCGTCCGCCTGGTGGGGCAGGACGGGGACGAGCCGTTCCAGGAGCGCGGCACGCTCCTGGGCGAAGACGGGGTCCGCCTGGTAGTCGGAGTGCCCCAGCACCGGCTCGGGCAGCGGGTGCTCGGGGGTGCGCCCGTAGACCAGCGGGTCCTTCAGCGGGCCCCGGTCCACCTCGGGCCCGGACTCCTCGCCGAGCCGGACCGCGCCGCCGATCGGATCGGTGGGTCGCCACAGGTTGCGCCAGCAGTGCACGGACCGGTGCAGGCCGTGCAACTGGACGGGCCCGAAGTAGGCCGGGAACCAGCGCCCGTAGAGCCGTTCGACCGGCGAGCCGTACGTGAGCAGCGCGACGCGGCCGCGGGTCACGGCGGGCAGCTGCCAGACGGCGGCGGCGGCCAGGACGCTGCCCTGGGAGTGGCCCGAGATGACGAGCCGGCCGCGCGTGCGGGCGGTCCAGCCGGACATGCGCGAGGCCAGGTCGGGGACGGCCCGCTCCGCGTAGCACGGCGGGGCGAAGGGGTGTGCGGCGCGCGGCCAGAACGTCCCCACGTCCCAGAGGATGCCGATGGTGCGCCGGGCCGAGGCGTCCCGGTAGGCGCGCCGTCCGCAGGCGACGAAGAGCAGGAAGCCGAAACCTATGAGCCAGGAGCCGGTGGACTGCGCCGCCTCGGCCACGGATTCGACGAAGGGACTGCTGCCGTCCATGGCCAGGCCGGGGACCTGCCCGCTGGCCCAGGCCCCGCCGACCGCGCCCGCGCCGAGCAGCAGCGTGGCACCGGAGACCAGGCCCAGCATGCGGGGCGCGGAGTCGGTGAGCGCGGCCGTGGCCCGGATGCGCGCGATCTGCCTGGTCCGCGCGGGGTCGGGCCGCTCCTCCTCGTACTCCGCGTCGACCAGCGGCTCCAGCCGCCGGGCCGCGCGGTAGGTGCGCAGGCCGAGCACGAGGCCCGGGATCACCAGGAGCATCAGGAGCACGGGGATGACGGAGGCCTGCCAGCTGAGGAGGACCGGTGGCCCCTCTATGACGGCGCTGCGGCCCATTCCCGGGCTGCCGGGGCCGTCGAGCCAGTCGGCGACGCGCTGGGCGACCCCGCCGGTCATCACGCCGCCGAGCGCGCAGGCGAGCATCGCGACGGCCGGGCCGCCGAGTCCGCGCAGCACGGTGCGCCGCTCCGGGCTGCCCCGGTACAGGTTCAGCGCCACTGCGGCGAGGATCACCACCAGTGCGCCCTGGGCGAGGGTGACGAGGCGGAACATGACGTCACCGGGAAGCGTGCCCGAGGAGGCCCAGCCGGGGCGTGACCATGCCGCGTGCAGCGCGGCGAGGACGAGCAGGGCGAGGGCGGTGGCGGGCAGATACGTGACGACGGCCCGGTCGAGCCGGTTGTCCAGGCGCCGTTCGCTCCGGCCGCGCCGGCAGACCACCCCGACCACGAAGAGCGTTCCCACGACGAGGGCCGCCTCGATCAGCCGGCCGAACACTTCGGGCACCGGTCCGCCGGCGGAGCGGTCCCGGCGGGCCGCCGCGCCCGTGACGAAGGCGGTGACGGTGAGGAACCCGGCCGCGGTGTGCGCGGCCCGCAGGCGTGCGACGAGCCGGCGTCCGTACCAGAAGCCGGGACGTCCGAGCGCGGGCCGCACCGGGGCCGCGGTCTCCGTCCCCGGGGCGGGGCACGCGGTGTCGTCGTCCTCCGGTTCGCTGCCGGTCAGCGGGCGCTGGGACTCGTAGGCGCTCCAGGTCCGGTTGGACAGGTACCAGAGCAGCCCCACCAGCGCGGTCGGCGCCAGCGCGGCCAGCGCGAGGCGGCGGCCCGGCTGGGACCACCAGCCGCCCTGCGCGGCCGACAGGAACCCCAGCCAGGACCGCTGGTCGGAGCAGGCCCGCACGCCCGCGCACTGCCAGGCGGTCAGGTCGAGCGCGACCTCGCAGACGGCGGCGGTCAGCAGGACGGTGAGGCTCAGGGCGAGGAGCCGGACGAGCAGGCCGTACAGCCTGATCGCCCGGGGGCGGTGCGTGGCGGCCGGCCGCATCCAGTGGGCGAGGTTGATCACCATGAACGGGAGCAGCAGGAGCCACAGGGCGCGGGAGCCGTTGCCGGAGGTCAGATGGGACCAGCAGTACGCCTCCGGGATGGGCCGGTCCCGGTAGCGCTCGGGATGGGACTCCGCGTCGACGTCGCCGGGGCGCCGGTAGATGGCGGCGGTGGCGTCCCCGGTCACCCGGACCGTGCGCGGATCGACGAGCATCTCCTGGGGGGTGGCCCCGCCCACGCCGTGGACCAGCAGTTCCAGTGCGGGGCCCTCGCTCTGCGGGGCCTGGATGGCAGGTGTCACGGGGGTGGCTCGCTCTCAGAGGTGGAAGCCCGAGGGGGACACGGCTGATGGCCGGTCACCAGAGTGGTGGACGAGTCCGGCGCCCGTACCGCTCTTATGGAATCTCCCCAGTGCGGCGGCCCGCGACACCGCGTGGCAGGATGAGCCCTCGGCATGGGCTGCCGCACGGCCAGAGGAAGGACCGGGCACTGCGTTGAGCGAGAATCAGAATCTGCTCGCGGAGCAGCGGCGTGCGTTGATCCTCGACGAGGTGCGCAGGCGCGGCGGGGTCAGGGTCAACGAGCTGACCAGGAAACTGAGCGTCTCCGACATGACCGTACGCCGGGACCTGGACGCGCTGGCCCGCCAGGGGGTCATCGAGAAGGTGCACGGCGGGGCGGTGCCCGTGGTCGAGGCGAGCACGCACGAGCCCGGCTTCGAGGCGAAGTCGGCGCTCGAGCTGACCGCCAAGGAGGACATCGCGCGGGCCGCCGCCACGATGGCCGTGCCCGGCAGCGCCATCGCGCTCTCCGGCGGCACCACCACCTACGCCCTGGCCCAGCATCTTCTGGACATACCGGACTTGACGGTGGTGACCAACTCGGTGCGGGTCGCCGATGTGTTCCATGCCGCGCAGCGTCCGGGCTCGACGGGCTCACGGCCCGGCGCCGCGACGGTGGTGCTGACCGGCGGGGTCCGGACCCCGTCCGACTCACTGGTCGGTCCCGTCGCCGACCGGGCGATCGCCTCGCTCCACTTCGACGTGCTCTTCCTCGGTGTACACGGGATCTCGGTGGAGGGCGGACTGTCCACGCCCAATCTGGCGGAGGCGGAGACCAATCGCCGTTTCGTCCAGTCGGCGCGACGGGTGGTGGTGGTCGCGGACCACACCAAGTGGGGCACGGTGGGGCTGAGTTCGTTCGCCGCACTGGATCAGGTGCACACGTTCGTCACGGACGCGGGTCTGTCCGCCGAAGCCCGTGAGGAGATCGAGGCGCATGTGCCGGACCTCGTGGTGGCGGGCCGGGCGGCGGCCGACGAGCCGGCGCAGGACTGATCCCGGATTCCGGTCAGGTCGCGCGGAGGCCGTGACGTCCTAGGATCGACGTGTGGCCGTCTTCCGGATCGAGCGCTTCACTCCTTTGCCCGCAGCCGAGTCCTGGCGTCGGGTGACGGACTGGGAACGGCATGCCGCGCATGTCCCCCTGACGACGATCACGGTGCCCACCGGCCTGCCGACGCGGGCGGGGACCGTGTTCGTGGCCCGCACGGGGATCGGCCCGCTCGCGTTCGACGATCCGATGGAAGTGGTGCGGTGGTCGCCGCCGGCCGGCAGCCGGGCGGGCATGTGCCGGCTGGAGAAGCGCGGCCGCGTGGTGCGGGGCAGGGCGTCGATCGACGTGTATCCCACCCATGCCGGCTCCCATGTGGTGTGGGTGGAGGAGCTCCGGGTGCCGCTGCTGCCGCGCTGGGGCGATCCGCTGGTCGCCGGCGCCGGCCGGCGGATCTTCGGCCGGGTGCTCGACTCCATGCTGGACCGGCCGGCGCAGCCGCACCCGTGAGAGCCGGCTCCCGAAAGGACACGCACCGCTCCATGTGACGTTCCGTCACGAGGCGGCGCCTGCGGCGACATCCCACACTGCACGCCCGTTATGGTGTGCGCGAACCGTCCGCCGCCGATCGCACAGGAGGTGCGTTCATGGCACGCCGACTCCGCTCCGTGGGCCTCGACTTCATCGAGTCCGCCCCCCTGCGCCTGGTCTTCGCCGCCGAGGTGTCGGCGCAGCCCGATGCCGTGTACCGCGCCCTGGCCGACGACGTCGAGGGCTGGCCCGACTGGTTCACCCAGGTGACGCTGGCGCGGCCGCTCGCCGGCGGCGCGGGCCGCGAGGTGCGGCTGCGGGGCGGAATCACGTTCCGGGAGACGCTCGTCGCCACCGAGCCCGGCGAGCGTTACGGCTACCGGATCGACGAGTCCAACGCACCCGGGCTGCACGCCCTGTTGGAGGAATGGCGGCTGACTCCGGCCGGTACCGGCACGCGGGTGCAGTGGACCTTCGCGGCCGACGGTTCGCCGCTGTTCCTGTTCACGCTGCGGCGGGCGCGGGGAGCGGTGGGCAAGTCGTTCCGCGACGCCGTGCGCAATCTGGACCGGCGGCTCGCCACGGCTGCCACCTGAGGCCCGTGGCGCGCCGCGGCGGACTGGGCAGACCCGGGGACCGTGGCGGACCGATCGCACCTGAGGGCCGGAGCGTACCCGCGGCTGACCGCTCAGGCCGGGCCCGGCTCCAGGCCCGGCCAGTGACCGGTAGCCAGGAAGTGGTCGATCGTCCTGGTGTACGGGGCGATGTCCAGGCCCTGGCCGGCCAGCCAGGCGTCGGAGTAGTACTTGTCGAGGTAGCGGTCACCCGGATCGCAGATCAGGGTGACGATGCTGCCGGTGCGGCCCTGCGCGAGCATCTCGGCGACCAGCTTGAAGGCGCTCCACAGCCCGGTGCCGGTGGAGCCGCCCGCCTTGCGGCCGATGGAGCGCTCCAGGGCGCGTACGGCCGCGACGGTCGCGGCGTCCGGCACCTTCATCATCCGGTCGATCGCGCCAGGGACGAAGCTCGGCTCCATCCGCGGCCTGCCGATGCCCTCGATACGGGAGCCGCAGTCGCTCGTGGCAAGGGGGTCGTGATGCGTCCAGCCGTCGAAGAAACAGGAGTTCTCCGGGTCGGGCACGCAGATGCGGGTGTCGTGCTGCATGTAGTGCACGTACCGCGCGATGGTCGCCGACGTGCCGCCCGTGCCCGCTGTGGCGACGATCCAGGCCGGCTCGGGGTAACGCTCCATCCTGAGCTGCTGGTAGATGGACTCCGCGATGTTGTTGTTGCCCCGCCAGTCCGTGGCCCGCTCGGCGTACGTGAACTGGTCCATGTAGTGACCGCCGGTCTCCGCCGCGAGCCGGGCCGACTCCGCGTAGAGCGTGCGCGCGTCGTCGACGAAGTGGCCGCGCCCACCGTGGAATTCGATGAGCCGGCACTTCTCGGCGCTGGTGGTACGGGGCATCACGGCGATGAACGGGACGCCGATCAGCTTGGCGAAGTACGCCTCCGAAACGGCGGTCGAACCGCTCGACGCCTCGATCACGGGCTTGCCCGGGCGGATCCAGCCGTTGCAGAGCCCGTAGAGGAACAGCGACCGCGCCAGCCGGTGCTTGAGGCTGCCGGTGGGGTGCGTCGACTCGTCCTTGAGGTAGAGGTCGATGCCCCAGCTCTCGGGGAGCGGGAAGCGCAGCAGATGGGTGTCGGCGGAGCGGTTGGCGTCGGCCTGGACCTTGCGGACGGCCTCCTTGAGCCAGGCGCGGTAGGCCGGGTCGGTGCGGTCGATGTCGACGGTCTCCGCGGCGACGCCCTCATGCTTGTGCTCACTCGTGCCCATCAGTGCGCTTCTCCTCGTACGACCGGTCTCGGCGAGCCCCACGATATGCCCCCTACCTGCACAAACATTCACTTTGACAGGCCATAGCACTGCCTTGGCCCCCCAGGCGGGCGCCAACGGTCCGCCGCGTCGGAAATACCGCGTTGCGTCCCGTTTCCGCCCTGGTGCACACGCCCCCGGGTGTGCACACTTCCTCTCAGGGGCGTGATGAAGGGGGCGAAGGGGCCGTGCACGAAGCGGAGTTCAGTGAGACAGGTGTGCGGATCGACCGGTGGGCGCGTTCGCTCACCCGGGCCGGGCAGGTCACCGTCAAGGACGGCCGGGTGGTCCTGCTCACCAGCTACGGCCGGGAGATCGACAGCGCGCCGGTGGGGACGGTGAGCGCGGGCAGACCGTGGTTCGCGGGCGCGGACGCCACGGTGGCGCGGGTCAACGGAACGCGGTACCGGCTGACGATGCCGCGGCAGCGCGGCAAACCCGAGGACGCCGCCCCTGCCCGGCGCTTCCTCGAAGCGGTGCAGCGGGCGGGAGGGCGGCGGGGCTGACCCGGCGGAGCACCAGGGACGGGCGGCGGGGCTGACGGAGCGGGACCGCGGGAACACCGCGAGTTGCGGACCCGTGGCCGCCGGGTGACATTGGAGACGCGTCACTCATGGTTCACCGGCGGTGACAATGCGATCCAGGCCGCCGGCCCGGAATCAGCAGCCAGCCATCTGCTGGATCCGTTCCTTCGTCTTCTTCCGGACCTACTTCGGGGAGTCGCAGCCGTGATCAGCGAGCCAAGCAGGCACTGCACGGTGGAGCTCCAGGCCCTGCCGTCGCGGATCGGTCAGGTCCGCAGAATCATCTCGGCGCAGTTGCGCTACTGGCACCTCGATCCTCTGATCGACCAGGCAGCGCTCGGCGTCACAGAACTGCTGACCAATGTCCACCGGCATGCACAGCCGGACAAATCATGCACCGTCGAGGTCGAGTTGCTGCTCGACCGGCTCACGGTGTCCGTCCACGACCACGACCCCCGCTTGCCGACCGTGCGCCAGGCCGGTGACTCCAGTACGTCGGGGCGGGGCCTCGCACTGATCGCCGCGGTCAGTGAGAGCTGGGGTGTACGCCCCCGGGGCGGCGCGGGGAAGGTGGTCTGGTTCACCCTTCCCACCCCCTCCCCGTTGGCCCCGCAGCCACCGCAAGCGCTCTACGGGGCGACGACCGACGGTCCGTTCGAACTGAGCGGGCTGACGGCACCGGAAGGCGTGTCACCTTCGGTGGCGCGGTCGGTGGTCGTCGGCTGACGCGGCAGGAGTGGGGCGCCCCCGCGGAA
This sequence comes from Streptomyces sp. A0642, assembly GCF_004795105.1. GTDB lineage: Bacteria > Actinomycetota > Actinomycetes > Streptomycetales > Streptomycetaceae > Streptomyces. Next base: position 241,748 of record NZ_SSBL01000007.1, read on the forward strand.
CGGGGCACCCGCAGGAGGAGTGGGGGCGCGCGCTCACGAGAGCGCGCGCCCCACTTCTTTTCGGGACAGCCGTCAGTCCGCGGCGACGGCGCGGAGCACGTCCAGCCGCGCCGCGCGCCGGGCCGGCCGGCGCCCCGCCAGCGCCCCCGCCGTGATGCCCACCAGGGCGACGACGAGCAGCCGGACCGGCGGAAGGGCGAAGGCGAACGCGGTGTCACCCGCCCCCTCGGACGCCTTGACCAGGACCCAGCCGAGGAAGCCGCCCAGCAGGAGGCCGCCGGCCGTGCCGAACGCGGCGACCAGGACGGACTCCCAGCGGACCATGGCCCGCAGCTGCTTCCTGGTCTGTCCGACGGCCCGCAGCAGACCCAGCTCCCTGGTGCGTTCGTGGAGGGCCAGGGTGAGGGCGTTCGCGATGCCGAGCAGGGCGATCAGGACCGCCAGGGCCAGCAGCGCGTAGACCAGCGTGAGCATCATGTCGATGCCGCCGGCCGAGGACTGCGCGTACTCGCCGCGCGTCTGGACGTCCGGGTTCCCGTACGCGGCGGCGGTCTTCTCCACCGCGGCCTTGCCGTCCGCGGTGGACACCCCGTCCTTGAAGGCGACGGCGACCAGCGCGTCGGAGTCCTGGCCGCGGTGCGGCGCCCAGGCCTCCCGGGTGATGACGTAGTCCCCCGCCAGTTCCGGCTGTCCGTACACGGCCCGGACGGTGAAGGTGCGCTCCTTGCCGTCGGTGAAGGTGAGCCGTGCGGTGGAGCCGGTGTGCAGTCCTCGCTTCCCCGCCTCCGTGTCGGAGACGGCGATGCCGTTGGCGCCCAGTGCCTTCATGGACCCGTCGACCTTGCCGAGATCGAGGACCGCGGACAGGGCTGCCGGGTCGGTGACGGTGAGTGCGCGTCCGGAGCCGTCGACCTCCGCGACGCCCTTACCCAGGCCGACGGCGGCGGCCACCTCCGGCAGCCGGCCGACGGCCGGCGCGAGGCGGGGGCTGAGTCCGCTGCCGCCGGCGCCGAACGCGGGGGCGCTGACGGCCACGTCGCCGGCGAACGAACGGTCGACGGTCTGATCCATCGTGGCCTTCAGCGAGGCGCCGAAGACCGTGAAGAGCGAGACCACCGCCACGCCGATCATCAGGGCGGTCGCGGTCGACGCGGTCCGTTTCGGGCTGCGCAGCGCGTTGCGCCGGGCGAGGTGGCCGGTGGCGCCGCGCAGCCGGCCGAGCGGGGCCCCGAGAATCCGTACCGCACAGGAGGCGGCGACCGGGCCGAGTACCACGAAGGCGGTGAGCGCCAGCACCGCGCCGACGGCCGACAGCCAGACGGACGGGTCGGCCAGGACGCCGGTCAGGATGACCCCGACCGCGGCGAGCAGCAGCGCGAGGCCGGTGACGGTACGGGCCCGGGAGGCGCCCGAATCGTCGACGGCGGTCTCGCGCAGGGCGGCGAGGGGGGCGGTCCGTCCGGCGTGGACGGCGGGTACGAGGGCGGAGCCGGCGCAGACGACGACACCGACGGCGAGCGGCAGCAGCATGGACACGCCGCTGACGACGAGGGAGCCGTCGGGGAACGGGAACCCGATCGCGGGGAAGAGCGCCTGGAGTCCGGCGGCGATCCCGATGCCCGCGCCCAGACCGGCGGCGGAGGCGATCACACCGACCACGGCCGCCTCGGTGAGTGTCGCTCCGAGGATCTGCCGGCGGGACGCGCCGAGGGCCCGCAGCAGGGCGTTCTCCCGGGTGCGCTGGGCGACGACGATGGCGAAGGTGTTGTGGATGGAGAACGTGGCGACCAGCAGCACGATGCCGGAGAACACCAGCAGCAGCGTGGTGAACAGGCCGAGGAAGGCGCCCGAGATCATGTCCTGGTTCTCGGCGGCCGAGGCCTGTCCGGCGATGGCCTCGGTGCCCGGGGGCAGCACAGGCCGCAGCGCGTCGACGAGTTCGTGCTGGCTGGTGCCGGGGCCGGCCCTCACCTGGATGCCCGACGCCTGGCCGGGCTTCGGTGTGAGGTGCTTCTCGGCGTCGGCCAGTGTCATTCCTGTGTACGTCACCTGCGCCATGCCGTCCTCGCCGCCGAAGGTGGCCAGGCCGACGACGGTCACGCGGACCGGGTCGGGCGTCCGCAGGACGGTCGTGTCGCCGATCTCCAGGCCGCCCTTCTCGGCGGTGCCGCGGTTGACGACGACTTCGCCGGGCGCGGACGGGGCGCGTCCCTCGGCCAGCCGGTAGGGGTTGAGCTGCGGGTCGTCGATCCAGTTGCCGGCGAGGGTGGGCGGCCCCTGGCCGCCGATGGGCCTGCCGTCGGCGCCGAGCAGCTGGCCGGCGCCCTGGATGTCGGGGGCGGCGGCCGCGACCTGGGGCAGTTGCCGGATGCGCTGCGCGAGACCGGCGCTCACGGGCTGCCGGGTGCCCTCCGACTCGCCGGACACGGTGACCACGTGGGTGCTGCGGACCACGGCGTCGGTGCCGCTCACCGCGTTGCCGAACATCGTGTCGAAGCTCGCGCGCAGGGTGTCCCCCATCACGAGCGTGCCGGTGAGGAAGGCGACGCCGAGCAGGACGGCGGTCAGCGTGCCGACGAAGCGCCGCCGGTGGGTGCGGAGCGAGGAGAGGCCGATGCGCACGGAGGTGCGGGTGGTGGTCATGGTGTCCCCGGGGTATTCGGTGCGGGATCGAACGCCTTGAGGCGGTCGAGTACGCGCTCCGCCGTGGGGGCGGGCATCCTGTCGACGAGCCTGCCGTCGGCGAGGAAGACGACTTCGTCGGCGTGCGCGGCGGCGACCGGGTCATGGGTGACCATGACGACGGTGCGGCCGGTCTGCCGGACCGTGCGGCCGAGCAGCCGCAGCACTTCCTGACCGGCGCGCGAGTCGAGGTTGCCGGTGGGTTCGTCCGCGAAGACGACGTCGGGATCGCCCGCGAAGGCCCGGGCGACGGCGACGCGCTGCTGCTGGCCGCCGGAGAGTTCGCCGGGCCGGTGGCGCAGCCGGTCGCGCAGCCCCACGGCGTCGATGAGCGCGTCCAGCCGGGCCCGGTCGGGGCGCTCCCCGGCCAGGTCCAGGGGGAGCGTGATGTTCTCGGCGACGGTGAGCGTCGGCAGCAGGTTGAAGGCCTGGAAGACGAACCCGACGCGGCGCCGGCGCAGCAGTGTGAGCCCGCGGTCGTCGAGGGTGCCGAGTTCCGTGTCGCCGATGAAGGCGGTGCCGGAGGTGAGGATGTCGAGTCCGGCGGCGCAGTGCATCAGCGTGGACTTGCCGGAGCCCGAGGGCCCCATGATCGCGGTGAAACGGCCGGCCGGGAAGCCGACGCTCACCCCGTCCAGGGCCCTCACCTCGGTGTCGCCCGTGCCGTAGACCTTCACGGCGTCGACGACGCGGGCGGCGGTCGTGGTGCCGGTGGCGGGGGCGGTGGTGGTCATGCCGCACCGCCCGGGCCGTGGGTGCCGAACTGCTCGTCGAGGACGGAGAGGCGGCGCCAGTACTCGTCCTCGTCGATCTCCCCGGCGGCGAAGCGCCGTCCGAGCAGGGTGATCGGTGAGGGTTCGGCGGGACCGCTGCGTTCCGCGCGGACCTGCCAGGGGCCGCGCCTGCCGCGCCCCACGGTGCGGCGCAGGACGGTGACGACGGTGATGACGACGGCCGCCCAGACGAGCGGGAAGAGGAGGACCCACGGTCCGGGTCCGCCGTCGAAGGCCAGGGTGTTCATCTCGGTCAGCTCCTCGGTTCACGGTGCGGATGCACGCTTTTCCGTCACCACCGAGACTGGCCCCGCAGGGGGGTGCGCGTCGTCGTACGGCCAGCGGCCGTGCGCGTACCCCGCGGGGAGTAGACGGCCGGCCCGCGGCTGCTCCCGCCGGCCGGTGGCAGCGCCCTGGAGCCTGTACCTACTGGTATGTACAGTAGGACCATGACCACGTCCGACCGTCTGATCGAAGCCACCCGGGAACTGCTGTGGGAGCGCGGCTATGTGGGCACCAGCCCCAAGGCCATCCAGCAGCAGGCGGGTGCGGGCCAGGGCAGCATGTACCACCACTTCGCCGGGAAACCGGATCTCGCGCTGGCGGCCATCCGGCGCACGGCCGAGGAGTTGCGCGGGGCCGCGGGCCAGGCGCTGGACGGGCCGGGTTCGGCCTACGAGCGCATCGCGGGCTATCTGCTGCGCGAGCGCGAGGTCCTGCGCGGCTGCCCGGTGGGGCGGCTGACGATGGATCCGGACGTCATCGCGAGCGACGAGCTGCGCGCCCCCGTGGACGAGACGATCGCCTGGCTCCGCGACCGGCTCGCCTCGATCGTCCAGGAAGGCCTGGACCGCGGAGAGTTCGATCGTCCGCTGGTGCCCGCGGACATCGCGGCCTCGGTCGTCGCGACGGTGCAGGGCGGTTATGTGCTGGCCCGCGCCTCCGGTTCGACGGACGCCTTCGACGCGGCCGTGCGCGGCCTGCTGGCGCTGCTCGCCCCCCGCACGGACACCGCCTGACCACCCGTCCTACCTCATCCACTCGCAGGAGCGACTCGCGCATGCGCATCTCCAGGACCCGGCCCGGGACCCGGCCCGGAGCAGCCGGGTACTTCAACGGGGCTCTCTGGATCCACGAGGTCGCGGTCCCGGCGTCGCCTTCCCGGCTGAGGCTGTGCAGCGTGCACTTCGCGCCGGGCGGCCACACCGGCCCGGAACACCCGCCCGCACGGCCAGGTCCTCCATGCCACCGAGGGCGAAGACCAGGTGCAGCACAGGGGCGGGCCGGTGGAAACGATCCGGGCGGGCGACACCGTGTGGATCGAGCCGGACGAGCGGCGCCGGCGCGGCGCCGCGCACGTTCATGACCCGTCTCGCCGCTGCCGAGACAGCGGAGGACGGCAGCACCATCCACGGGCACGGCGAGGCCCGCGTTCCCCGGTACCCGGAAGCCTGAGGAGGTCCCGATGCATGTGATGCAGTACGAGATCGGCCTGCCCGCCGATTACGACATGGGCGTCATCCGCGACCGGGTGGCGACCCGGGGCCACCTCATGGACGCCTTCCCGGGGCTCGGGGTCAAGGCGTACCTGATGCGGGAGCGCGGCGAGGACTCGCCGGTCAACCAGTACGCGCCGCTCTACCTCTGGACCGCGCCCGAGGGCATGAACGCCTTCCTGTGGGGACCCGGATTCCAGGGCATCGTGCGGGACTTCGGCCGCCCCGAGGTCCAGCACTGGACCGGCCTGTCGTACCAGGAGGGCCCCTCATCGGCCGCTCCCCCGCTCTCCGCCACCCGCCTCCGCTCCCCCGTACCGTCCTCGACCGCACCGGCGGACGCGGTGGCCGCCGCACTGGAGGAGAGCCGGCGGCTCGCGAAGGCGCCCGGTGCGGTCGCCACGGCGCTGGCCGCCGACCCCCGGCACTGGGAGCTGCTCCACTTCACGCTCTGGGACCACCGCGGCCCGCGTGAGGCGGGCGAGCGTTACGAGGTGCTCCACCTCAGCCGGCCGGAGCGCGCACGGCTCCGGGAAGGGCGCCACTGGTAGCCACGGTCCGCACCGTCCTCGGGACGTCCCGCCGAGGAGCTGGGGGGTGCGACGCGGGCTGAGCGCGGGTGGACCGACGCAGGGGTGCTGAGGAAGGAGGCCGCCCCCCGCCGTCAGGCAAGGGCGCCCAGCGGGTCGTCCAGCACCGGCTGCCAGGCCAGCTCCGCCGCACCGACCAGGCTGTTGTGGTCGAGGGTGCAGGGCAGGATCGGCACACTTCCACTGCGTCCCCACAGGCTGCGGTCCGCGACCACCGCCCGGAGCCGTTCCGGGTCGGCGTCCAGGAGGGCGCGGTGCAGGCCGCCGAGGATGATGCGGTCCGGGTTGAGGATGTTGACGAGTCCGGCGAGCCCGAGGCCCAGGCGGTCGATCAGTTCCTCCGCGGCGTTGCGGACCGCCGCGTCGTCGTACTCGTTGCGCAGCAGGTCCCCGGACTGTTTGAGCAGCGACTCCTCGGGGCCGGGGGCGCGTCCGGCCGCGGTGAGGAAGGCGAGCGGGTCGGTCTCGACGTCGAGGCAGCCGCGGCCGCCGCAGTGGCACGGGCGCCCCTCGGCGTTGACGGTGAGATGGCCGACCTCCAGGGCGAGCCCCGAACTCCCCGTGTGCAGACGGCCGTCCAGGACGAGCGCACCGCCGACACCACGGTGGCCGGTGGCGACGCACAGCAGGTGCTGGGCTCCCCGCCCCGCTCCGTGACGGTGCTCGGCGAGCGCGGCGAGGTTGACGTCGTTGCCGGTGAACGCCGGTCCCGTGATGCCCGCTTCGCGCACGCATGTGGCGAAGATCTCGCGGACCGGGGCCCCTGCGGGCCAGGCGATGTGGAGGGGGTTGAGGGCGGTGCCCTCCGGCTCGGCGACGGCGGACGGCACCGCGAGGCCCGCCCCGACGCATCGCAGACCGCTGTCGCGCAGCAACCGTGCGCAGTGGTCCACCACTTCGCCGATGACCTGCGCGGGATCGGCGGTGATGGTGACGCAGCCGGGGGCGGTCGCGACGAGCCGGCCGCCGAGCCCGACCAGCGCGGCGCGGAACCCGTCCGAGTGCACCTGGGCGGCGAGGGCCACCGGGCCGGACTCGCGCACGGCCAGCCGGTGCGAGGGCCGACCCTGCGAGCCGGCGGCCGATCCGGGACTGGAGTCGACCTGGATCAAACCGAGCGCCTCCAGCTCCGCGGCGACCGCCCCTGCGGTGGCACGGGTGACGCCCAGCTCGGAAGTGAGGACCGCGCGGGTGGGCGCGCGTCCGGTGTGGACCAGTTCCAGTGCGGGTCCGAGCGCGCTGCGGCCCCTCTCCAGCTTCGTCCGGGCGGTGGTCCCCTTGCCGTTCATGGGGGCGAGTCTCCCATGATCCGGAGGTGGTCCGGACGCCGCGACGCCCGGCCGCTCCCCCGCGGCGCCCCGTTCCTCGGCGTGGGACCGGCGCCCGTGACCCGCCGTCCGGGCCCTGCGGGCGGCGGTCTTGCGCCGGTCGTCCGCAGGCCCCTATGCTGAGTTTGTGCCGCAACTAAACAAACTGCGGACGGCACTGCCGGGGGGACTGGGCGGCAACACCGCCCCACCCTCGTCGACACGCCTCCGTACCGCGCTGACCGTGTTCTTCGCCCTCGACGGGTTCCTCTTCGCCGGCTGGGTGGTCCGCATCCCGGCCATCAAGCAGCAGACCGGCGCCTCGGCCTCCACCCTCGGCCTCGCACTTCTCGGCGTATCCGCCGGCGCCGTGATCACCATGATGCTCACCGGCCGGCTCTGCCGCCGCTTCGGCAGCCATCCGGTGGCCGTGGTCTGCGGTGTCCTGCTGCCGCTCAGCATCGCGCTGCCGGCCCGCACTCATTCGGCCCTCTCGCTCGGGCTGGTGCTGCTGGTGTTCGGCGCCGCGTACGGCGGCATGAACGTGGCGATGAACAGCGCGGCGGTGGATCTGGTCGCCGCCCTGCGGCGTCCGGTGATGCCCAGCTTCCACGCCGCCTTCAGCCTCGGCGGCATGATCGGCGCCGGACTGGGCGGCCTGGTCGCGGGCGGCCTCTCGCCCTCCGCCCACCTCCTCGGCCTGACCGGAATCGGTCTGCTCGTCACCGCCTTCACGGGCCCGGTCCTGCTGCGGTACCCGTCGCTGAAGCCCGCCCCCGCGACCGCCGACGGCGCGGAGGCCGCCCACCGCCCGAGCGGACGGGCGCGTCGCGTGGTGCTCCTGTTCGGCGTGATCGCGCTCTGCACCGCGTACGGCGAGGGCGCTCTGGCCGACTGGGGCGCCCTGCACCTCGAGCAGGACCTGCACGCCCGCCCCGGGGTGGCGGCAGCCGGCTACTCCCTGTTCGCGCTCGCCATGACGGCGGGCCGGCTCACCGGCACGGCCCTGCTCGAACGGCTCGGCCAGACCCGCACCCTGGTCGCGGGCGGCGGCACCGCGGCGGCCGGGATGCTGCTCGGCTCGCTCGCCCCGACGACCTGGCTCGCCCTTCTCGGGTTCGCCGTCACCGGCCTCGGGCTGGCGAACATCTTCCCGGTGGCGGTCGGCAGGGCCGGCGAACTGGCCGGCCCCGGCGGCGTGGCCGCGGCTTCCACGCTCGGCTACGGCGGGATGCTGCTCGGCCCGCCCGCGATCGGCTTCCTGGCCGACTGGTTCTCCCTGCCCGTGGCGCTGACCACGGTGGCCCTGCTGGCCCTGGCCGCGGCGGCGCTGGGGTACGGGGCACGCAACGCGGCCTCACACGAGTGAGTCCGACGCGGGACGGACCCGGCGGGACCCCTGCCGTTCCCTGGCACAATCCCTGCCATGAAGATCACGGAGCACATACAATCCCTGGCCGCCGAGGGCCGGTTGCTGGCGGACGCGGCCGAGGCGGCGGGCACCGGCGCACCCGTGCCGACCTGTCCCGGCTGGCAGGTGCGTGACCTGCTCAGGCACACCGCGATGGTGCACACCTGGGCGGCCGCGTTCGTGACCGAGGGCCACACCGCGTACGTCCCCGACGCCGGGGAGCCGGACCTGGACGGAGCCGCCCTCCTCGACCGGTTCCGCGCGGGCCACCGCCTGCTGGTGGAGGCGCTGGAGCGCGCACCTGAGGACCTGGAGTGCTGGGCCTTCCTCGCGGCGCCGTCCCCGCTGGCGTTCTGGGCGAGGCGGCAGGCGCACGAGACGACGATCCACCGGGTGGACGCCGAGTCCGCGCGCGGCGGTCCCCTCTCCCCCGTGGCGTCCGCCCACGCGGCGGACGGCATCGACGAGTTGCTGCGCGGCATGCACGCCCGCCCGAAGAGCAGGGTGCGCACCGACACACCGCGCGTCCTGCGGGTACGGGCGACGGACACGGACACGGTGTGGACCGTACGGCTCTCCGCCGAGCCGCCCGAGGCCGTGCGCGAGGACGGGCCGACCGGGCTCCCGCCCGTGGACTGCGAGTTGAGCGCCACCGCCCAGGAGCTCTACCTCACTCTCTGGAACCGGCTGCCGCTCACGGCTCTCACCGTGACCGGCGATCCGGGCCTCGCCCGGCTGTGGCGTGAGAACTCCTCGATCACCTGGTCCTAGACCGGGCCGGCGGGCGGCCTTGTCCGCCCGCCCGGGCGCCTGTGACACTGCGGGCATGGAGCAGCGAAGCCAGGCCGACCGTGACGCAGTGACCGTCGAGATCGGCTTCGCCGTGCTGACCGGGGTCCTGTTCGCGGGGGCCGCGTTCGCCGCGGTCTGCGCCCCCGCCCTCCTGCTCGCTTCGGGCGGCGGCGTGGGGCGCGGACCGGTCATGACCGCGACCGTCGTGGCCGTGCTGGTCTTCCTCGGCCGCGTCGTCGACGTGCTGTGGCGGTTCGGCCGCAGGGACGTGGAGCGCGAGGTGGACGGGCGCGTCCCCGTCCTGCCGGATCAGCCCAGCCAGCCCGGCCGCACCAGTCCCGACTCGTAAGCCAGCACTACCAGTTGGGCCCGGTCGCGGGCGCCGAGCTTCACCATGGTCCGGCTGACATGCGTCTTGGCGGTGAGCGGGCTGACGACGAGACGGCGGGCGATCTCCTCGTTGGACAGGCCGATGCCGACCAGAGCCATCACCTCCCTCTCCCGGTCCGTCAGGGCGCTCAGCGCGGTCGCCGCGGCGGGCTCCTTGGAGCGTGCCGCGAACTCGGCGATCAGGCGACGGGTGACGCCCGGCGACAGCAGGGCGTCCCCTGCCACCACCGCCCGTACGGCCCGCAGCAGTTCCTCCGGCTCGGTGTCCTTGACCAGGAAACCGGAGGCTCCCGAGCGGATCGCCTCGAAGACGTACTCGTCGAGTTCGAAGGTGGTGAGCATGACCACCTTCACCGTGTCGAACGCGGGATCCCCGGTGATGGCGCGCGTCGCGGCCAGGCCGTCGAGGCGCGGCATCCTGATGTCCATCAGCACGGCGTCCGGCCGCAGTTCACGCACCAGGCGGACCGCCTCCTCGCCGTCAGCGGCCTCGCCCGCCACCTCGATGTCCGGCTGGGCGTCCAGCAGGGCCCGGAATCCCGCCCGGACCAGCAACTGGTCATCGGCGAGCAGTACGCGAATCACGGTGTCTCCTTCTGGTGCGCCGCCCCGCCGGCCGGCAGCGGAAGGCCGGCCCGTACCCGGAACCCCCCGTCGGGACGGGTGCCCGCCTCGATCGTGCCCCCCAGGGCTGCGGCCCGCTCCCTCATCCCGGCCAGTCCATTGCCGCTGCCCCCGGCGTCCGTGCCGGTGGCGGGTCCCTCGTCGTCGATGCGGAGGGTGATGCGGTCCGGCGCATAGCCGACCCGGACGGCGGCGGTACGGGAACCGGAGTGCCGCACCACATTGGTCAGCGCCTCCTGGACGATCCGGAAGGCGGCCAGGTCCGCGCCCGGGGGCACGGCCCCGCGTTCACCGTCCGTCGCGACGGTGACGGTCAGTCCGGCGCTCGCGGCCTGTTCGACCAGTTCGGGAAGCCGGTCGAGTCCGGGCGCCGGGGCCCTGGGGGCGTCACCGGGCGTCCGGAGGGTGTCGAGGACCTGTCGGACCTCGCCGAGCGCCTCCTTGCTCGCGGTCTTGATGGTGGTGAGTGCCGTTCGGGCCTGCTCGGGGTCGGTGTCGAGCAGGGCGAGGCCGACACCGGCCTGGACGTTGATGACGGAGATACTGTGCGCGAGGACGTCGTGGAGTTCACGGGCCATCCGCAGCCGTTCCTCGTCGGCCCGCCGCTTCTCGGCGCGTTCCCGCTCGGCCCGCTGCGCGGCCCACTGCTCCCCTCGTACGCGGACGAACTCGGCGGCCGCGACGATGGCCACCACCCAGGCGGCGACGCCCACTTCCTGACCCCAGGGCGACGCGGTGTCGCCGTCGGGAGGCAGCCAACGGTAGAGCCAGTGCCCCACCAGAAGATGCCCGGCCCACACCATGGCGACGGCCGACCACGCGGCCCGCCGGTGCCCGGCGACGACGGCGCTGAAACAGCCCACGGCGACGGCCAGGAAGACGGGGCCGTACGGGTAGCCGGCTCCGAGGTAGACCGTCGCCGCGGCCGAGGCTCCGAACACGGCCACGACCGGGTGACGGTGGCGCAGCAGCAGTACCGCGACGGCGGCGAGGAGGAGCAGCCGGGCGAAGAGGTCGAGCGGTGCCTTGTCGTCCAGCTGTTCGCGGGCCGCGAAGGCCGAACCGGCCATCACGAAGACGCCAAGGAGGATCGTGGACGCCCAGGGCAGCCGGCCGCCGGCCCGCCCGGGGGCCCCCGTCAGCCAGCGGGGCGGCTCCCCGTTCTTCCAGAAGCCCCACGGGCCCTGGTGGCCGATCGCGTGTCCGTCCGGTACGCCGCGCGCCCAGGGCGGTCGGCGCGGCGGTCCGCCCTGTTCCCCGGGTGGACCGCCGCCTGTCCGTGCGCGCTGCTCTTCCATGCCGGCCACGCTAGACCGGACACCCGCGCTCCGGCGTCCGCCCGGCGTTGTGATCACCCGTACTCCCCGGGGAGTACGGCGAACGGGGCCGGCCCGCCGTTGACGGCCTCCGGACCTACCGCCGCCCGCCCAGCAGGCCGACGGTGCGGGCCAGCTCCGTCACTGCCTGGCGGAAGAAGACCTCACGCGCCTCCACGACGCGGTGGAACTGGCCGAAGATCTCGAACGACAGCAGCCCGAAGAGCTGTGACCAGGCGGCGACGAGCGGCGCGGCCACCGCGGGCGGCAGGCCGGGGGCGATGTCGGCGGCGATCCGTTCGGCCTCGGGACGCAGTTCCCCCGGGAGCGGCGGCAGCGCGAGCCCTTCCTCGCGGTGTGCGTCCTCGAGGACGGCGATGAGGACGAGGCCGACCCGGGACGCGGGGCCGACGGTGTCCTGGGGCGCGGTGTAACCGGGCACGGGCGAGCCGTAGATCAGCGCGTACTCGTGGGGATGGGCGAGCGCCCAGTCCCGTACGGCGCAGGCGACCGCGACCCAGCGGCCCAGATGGACGCCGGACCGGGCGGGTGCGACGGCCTTCGAAGCGGCGGGGCCGGCAGGAGCCGGGGGAGCGGCGCCTTCGGCAGTGGCGGGGCCGGCGGGCGTGGCGCCTTCGGCAGCGGCGGAGGCGGCGCCTTCGGTACGGGCGGTCCGGTGCGCGCGTTCGGCGGCTTCGCCGACGGAGTCGTACGCGTCGATGATCAGGGCGGTGAGCAGCTCGTCACGGCTGGGGAAGTAGCGGTAGAGCGCCGAGGAGACCATGCCGAGTTCGCGGGCCACGGCACGCAGGGAGAGCTTCGACGCCCCCTCGGCCGCGAGCTGTTTCCTCGCCTCGTCCTTGATGGCGGCGGTGACCTCGATGCGGGCCCGTTCCCTGGCTCCTCGGATAGCGCTCATGGGCGCCATTCTGCCACGGACCGGAGCACCGCCCAACAATGAGAGCAGTGCTCTTGCTTTTAGGCACCGATCCCGTGCACACTGATCTCAAGCGAGAGCACCGCTCTCCCAAACTGTGGGGGTTCCCATGTCGCAGGCGAAGCCGTACTACCTTCAGGGCAGCCCGTTCACCGTCCGGATGAACGGTCTCGTCGGCTGGCTGGCCCGGCACGGGTTCAGCCTGCTCGGTACGCAGGAACTCTCGGTGCGGGGCCGTAAGAGCGGGCAGTTGCAGCGCATCCCCGTGAACCCCCACACCTACGAGGGCGCGCAGTACCTCGTCTCCGCCCGGGGACACTCCCAGTGGGTGCGCAACATGCGGGCCGCGGGCGGCGGCGAACTGCGGGTGGGTCGCAGAACGCGCGCCTTCACCGCCGTGGAGATCGCGGACGACGAGCGGAAGGTGCTCGTCATCCGCGCCTACCTGGAGCGCTGGGGGTGGGAAGTCAACCAGTACTTCCAGGGCATCACGGCCAAGTCCACGGACGCCGAACTGCTGGCCGCCTGCCCCGACCACCCCGTGTTCCGCATCACCGTCGAGAACTGACCGCCGACGACGTGAGGCGAAGGGCGGCCGGGTCACCGCCCGTCAGGGCGGACGCTCGCCGACCAGCGCAGCCGACCGCCGCGTCCGGTCGCGGCAGCCGACCACCGGCGACCGGCCGACGCCCGGCCGGTCAGCGAGCCGATCACCGACGAAGCCGTCATGGCCGGATCGCGGTTCCTTCCCGATCCGGCCCGGCCCCGGCCCTGACGGTCGGTCGTCCTATCGGTCCATCGCCGACAGCGCCCGCTGCGCCAGCGGGTGCGAACGGACCAGTTCGGCCAGCGAAGTCGTCCCGCGCGTGATGCCCGCGAACGCGTTCCACGCCGGGCGGAAGCCCGTGAGCACCGCGTGCAGCAGGCCCGGGCGCCGCTCGAAGAGCTTCAGCATCCGCCGTCCCACGCTCATCTCGACGCCGAGACCGGCCTTGATGGCGAACGCGTAGTTGAGCGCCTGGCGGCGTGCGTCCACCGCGTCGTGCGACTCCGCCATCCGTACCGCCCACTCACCGGCGAGCCGTCCCGATCGCAGCGCGAACGAGATGCCCTCCCGGGTCCACGGCTCCAGCAGACCGGCCGCGTCCCCGCACACGAGCACGCGGCCGCGCGAGAGCGGCGAGTCGTCGCTGCGGCAGCGCGTCAGGTGGCCGGAGGAGATCTTCGGCTCGAAGCCTGCCAGGCCGAGCCGCGCGATGAAGTCCTCCAGATACCGCTTGGTGCCGCCGCCGTCGCCGCGCGCCGAGATGACACCGACCGTCAGCGTGTCGCCCTTGGGGAACACCCAGCCGTAACTGCCGGGCATAGGGCCCCAGTCGATCAGCACCCGGCCCGCCCAGTCCTCGGCGACCGTCTCCGGCACGGGGATCTCCGCCTCCAGACCGAGGTCCACCTGGTCGAGCTTTACCCCGACATGTGCTCCTATGCGCCCGGCGCTGCCGTCCGCGCCCACGACCGCGCGGGCCAGGACGGTCTCGCCGCCCGACAGCACGACCGCGACCGTGCGCCGGTCGGGCACCGCGGCACCGTGCTGCTCCACCCGGACCACCGTCGCCCCGGTGCGCAGTTCGGCGCCGGCCTTCTGCGCCTCCTCGACCAGGCCGGCGTCGAACTCGGGCCGGTTGATGAGGCCGAAGAGCATGCGCCGCGAGCGGCGGGTACGGGCCAGTCTGCCGTTCAGCGAGAACGTCACCGCGTGGATCCGGTCCTGCAGGGGCAGTTCGAAACCGGGCGGCAGCGAATCGCGCGAAAACCCGATGATGCCGCCGCCGCACGTCTTGTAACGGGGCAGTTCCGCCTTCTCCAGGAGCAGTACCCGTCGGCCGGCGACCGCCGCCGCGTATGCCGCGGAGGCTCCCGCCGGTCCGCCGCCGACTACGACGACGTCCCACACGGACGACTCTTCGTGCTCATGTCCGGCGTCTGCGTTCTCGCTGCTCACGATGTGCTTCTGCTCCCGATCCGACCAGTGGCCCAAGCTGCTCCCGGCATCCTACGGCGCGCTGCGGCCGAAACCTGCTGTGGGAGGATCGGCCGGACCTCCGTCGTACGTGCCACGCCGCACTCCTGGCGTTCATGTACCCGGAAACGTACACATAACGTCGCACCTACCAGGAGCGTGCCCATGACCGCCCATCCGATCTCCGAGACCGTTGCCTCGCTCATGCCCCGCGCCAAGGCGGAGCTGACCGAGCTGGTGGCCTTCCAGTCGGTGGCGGACCCCGCGGTGTTCCCGAAGAGCGAGTGCGAGGCGGCCGCCGCATGGGTCGCCGACGCGCTGCGCGCCGAGGAATTCCAGGATGTCGCCCTGCTCGACACCCCCGACGGCACCCAGTCCGTCTACGGCTTCCTGCCCGGCCCGGCCGGCGCGCCCACCGTGCTGCTCTACGCGCACTACGACGTGCAGCCGCCGCTCGACGAGTCCGCCTGGCTCTCCCCGCCGTTCGAGCTGACGGAGCGTGACGGGCGCTGGTTCGGCCGGGGCGCGGCCGACTGCAAGGGCGGTTTCATCATGCACCTCCTCGCGCTGCGCGCCCTCAAGGCGAACGGCGGGATCCCGGTCTCGGTGAAGGTGATCGCGGAGGGTTCGGAGGAACAGGGCACCGGGGGCCTGGAGCAGTACGCGCACGCCCACCCGGAGCTGCTGGCGGCCGACACCGTCGTGATCGGCGACACCGGCAACTTCCGGGTGGGTCTGCCGACCGTCACCTCGACGCTGCGCGGAATGACGATGCTGCGGGTGCGGCTCGACACGCTCGAGGGGAACCTGCACTCCGGCCAGTTCGGCGGCGCCGCTCCCGACGCGCTCGCCGCGATGATCCAGCTGCTCGCCTCGCTGCGCGCCGAGGACGGCACGACGACGGTGGACGGCCTGACGACGGACGCGAAGTGGGACGGGCTGCAGTACCCGGAGGAGGACTTCCGCAAGGACGCCAAAGTCCTCGACGGGGTCGAGCTGATCAGTACGGGCACGGTCGCCGACCGGATCTGGGCGCGCCCCGCCGTCACCGTCATCGGGATCGACTGCCCCGCGGTGGTCGGCGCGACGCCCTCGGTGCAGGCGAGCGCGCGGGCGCAGATCAGCCTGCGGGTGCCGCCGGGCGAGGACGCGGCCGTGGCGACCAAGCTGCTGACCGCACATCTGGAGGCGCACGCCCCGTGGGGCGCACGCGTCGCGGTGGAGCAGGTCGGCCAGGGCCAGCCGTTCCGCGCGGACGTCACGAGCCCGGCGTACACCGCGATGGCGGACGCCATGCGGATCGCGTACCCGGGCCAGGAGATGCAGTCCTCGGGCATGGGCGGCTCGATCCCGCTCTGCAACACCCTCGCCGAGCTGTACCCGGAGGCGGAGATCCTGCTGATCGGGCTGAGCGAGCCCGAGGCGCAGATCCACGCGGTGAACGAGAGCGTGTCCCCCCAGGAGCTGGAGCGGCTGTCGGTCGCCGAGGCGCTGTTCCTGCGCAACTACGCCGCCTCGAAGGCCGTCTGAGCGGATCGCCCGCGCCGCTACGCGCTGAGCGAAGCTCGCCCGAAGCGTAGATCCGTGCGGCGGACGCCCGCCGCTGCGTACGTTTGCCGCATGGATCTCGTCGAGGTACTTCCGCAGCTGCACATGTTCCGCTTCCGGATCGGCCAGGCCTATCTCTGGCGCGACGGGACGGAGCTCACCCTGATCGACGCGGGCGACGTGACCGCGGCGCCCGCCATCGAGGACGCGGTGCGGGAGCTCGGTCACGACCCCGCCCGCATCGCCCGGATCGTCATCACCCATGGCCACCGCGACCACTACGGCGCGGCCCAGGAGCTCGCCGACCGGCACGGCGCGGAGATCCTGGCGCACCGGCTCGACGCACCGGTGATCCGCGGCGAGGAGGAGATCGGCGATCCCGTCCTGCTCGACTGGGAAATCCCGCTGTACGAGCACGGGCTGACCGTGCCCGTCGCGCCGCCGACCCGGGTCGACACCGAGTTGTCCGACGGCGTGGTGCTGCCGTTCGGCGGCGGGGCGCGGGTCGTGCACTCCCCCGGCCACACGCCGGGATCCATCGGTGTCCATCTGCCCCGCCACGGGGTGCTGTTCACGGGCGACTGCGTCGCCGAGGCGGGGGGCGTGATGCTGGGCGTCTTCAACATCGACCGTGAGCAGGCCGTGTCCTCGTTCCAACGGCTGGCCGCGCTGGAAGCGGCCACGGTCTGCTTCGGCCACGGCGATCCCCTCACCACCGACGCGGTCGCCGTCATGCGCGCCTCAGCCGACCGGGACTCCGGCCTCCAGGTTGAGCACGGCTGAGCGCTCGCGGGCGCGCAGCGCCCAGCGCAGCCGTTCGTACCGGGTGGGCGGCAGCAGGGCGGCCGCCTCCTCCTCGGTGACGAACCGCCAGCCCCGCAGTTCGGAACCGGGCAGCAGCAGCCGCTCGGCGTCCGCGCCGGGCAGTGTTCCGCCGTCGAAGAGCAGCCGCAGTCCTCCGTATCCGGGTGGCCTGGGCGCTTCCCAGTCGACGACGAGGAGGCTGGGCACCCGTTCGAGGTGGAGGCCTATTTCCTCGGCCACCTCTCTGATTCCGGCCTGCGCCGGCGCTTCGCCCGGTTCGACCACGCCGCCGGGGAACTCCCAGCCGGGCTTGTAGGTGGGGTCGACGAGCAGCACCCGGTCGTGTTCGTCGAAGAGCAGCACGCCTGCCGCCACGGTCTCCGCCGTGGGGTCGGGCGTCTGCACGATCTCGCAGGCCGGGGCAGCCCCGGTGCGCACGGCCTCGGCGATGAGCTCGGCCGTCCCGCGGGGCGTGAGGGCGCTGTTGTCGATCGTGTACGCGTCCCGGCTGATCCAGTCGAGCGCCGAGCGGTAGGGCTCGATGCGGTCGTACGCCCATCGCCCGGAGCGGTCGGCCGTCTCCGGATCGTCGGGGAACTCGGCCCGCTGGGCGATCCGTTGACGCAGGATCGTTTCCTCAGGTGAGAGCAGTACATGACGGACCGTGATGCGTTTGGAGGCGAGCCCTCCGAATATCTCGTCGCGATACTCCTGTCGCAGCAGCGTCATCGGCACCACCAGCACCCCGCCGACTTCGGCGAGCAGCGCCGCCGCGGTGTCCACCACGAGACGCCGCCAGATCGGCAGGTCCTGGAAGTCGGTCACCTCGGCGAATTTCTTCTGCGGCAGAAGGGATGCCAGCCCCGTGCCGGTCAGTTCCGGGTCGTAGAAGGTGCTGTTCGGGATCAGATCGATCAGTTCACGCGCGGCGCTGGTCTTGCCCGCGCCGAACGCACCGTTGATCCAGACGATCACGGTTCCCCCTCTTCCGTAGCCCCCAGTGGCTTGCCCGCCACACCCTGCCGTGAAAACACGACTGTGGCGATGGCGATGCGGGAACGCAACAGTGCCCGGGTGCCGGCCGGCGACTTCCGGTACGGGGACGGCGCCCCGCCACCGGAGGCATCCGGCCGTAACGGCGGCGGCGGGACGTCGTTGGAGCGGACAGCGATACGAACGACAGGGGCGGACCGTGCATCGCACCGTACTTGAGCAGTTTCCCGCCGGGGGCCCCCGGGGCAGCCGGCCCGCGGAGGAGTTCGCCGCGGCCCGCCGCGGCGAGGGCGTCGCAGCGGAGGTCGTGATGGACCTGGAGAACGACGCGTTCCTGGTGGTCGTCCCCCAGCAGTCTTGGGACGGGGGCCGTTGACGACCGGCGACCCGGGACGAACCGCCTGGCGTGGTGCCGCGACCCGGGACGAACCGCCCCGGCGCAGGTCTCCCCCGCAGGACGAACCGCTGGCATGGTCCCGGCGCGGAACGAACCGTCCCCGGCGCGCGGTCAGTCCGGCGGGCCGGGGGCACCCTCCTCCGATTCCGTGCCGCCCTCCGGCCGCCGGGCGGACACCGCGTCGAAGAGGGTCCAGCCGTCGATCGTCACGGGCACGGGGTCATCGCTGTCCCAGCCGTGGGCGGCCACCGCCTCGTCGAGCAGGGCGCGCACGGTGCCCGGCTCGTTGAGATTGAGGTAGGCGCCCCTTGTTCCCACCCCGCCGGCGTGCAGCAGGCCGTCGGGCACCACGCGGCCCGGCCCTTCCCGGAAGACGATCTCCAGCCGGCCCCGGCCGCCCAGCGGGTGGAGAGCCAGCACCTCCCGGCAGTTCCGGGCGGGACCGTCGTCCCTCTCGTGCCGGTGACCGACCCTCCACAGGAAGGCGGCCCCGTCGACGACGAGACGGCGGGACTTCTTCTCGCTGCGGGCCATCACCGGATGTCAGGGCGTGTCGCCCCGCCAGTCCCACTTGCTCGGGTCTTCCGCCCGCGGCCCGTACTCGGCCCGTCCGCCCGCCCCGTACGCGCCGATCTCGGTGACCAGGGCGGAGCCGTCCGCCAGGGCCACCTTCGTCCAGCCGGTCACGTCCAGCAGCAGCCCGTCCAGCGGGCCGCCCACCAGTTCCCGGTAGACACGCCCCGGCCGGGGCCCCGGGTCCGGGTCGTCGTGATCGGCGCCGTACACCCGCCGTCGCATGATCTCGTCCATACCCGCAGGATGGCACCGACCACTGACAACTTCCTCGGTGGGTGAGCCCCTGTGACTCGATCGGAGGCACGGGGGCTCCTGGTCGCGTCCCGCCTCGCCCGGTCGGCAACGGCTCCGGCCAGGGCGGTTCCGCGTGTCGCTCCCGCGCACGGCGACGCCCTAGACGGACACCGTCCCGTCCGCGCCCACGCGCGCGGCGAAGGCCGCTGCCGCCGCGCCCACCAGCCCCGCGTCGTTGCCCATGACAGCGGGCGCCACGGTCAGTTTCTGGACGAACGACAGCGTCGCGTACCGCCGCAACGCGCTGCGCAGCGGGGCGAACAGCACCTCGCCCGCACCGGCCACTCCCCCGCCGATCACCGCGATGTCGATCTCCACCAGGGTGGCCGTCGCGGCGATGCCCGCGGCCAGGGCCTGTGCGGCCCGCTCGAACGAGGCCACGGCGACCGGGTCCCCCGCCCGTGCGGCGGCCGCGACCCCCGCCGCGGTCGCGTCCCCGTCCGGGCCGGGCCGCCAGCCGCCCTCCCGTGCGCGGCGGGCGATGTGAGGGCCGCTCGCGATGCGTTCGACGCAGCCGCGCCCCCCGCACGGACACGGGTCGCCGTCGAGGTCGACGCTGATGTGCCCGATGTGGCCCGCGTTGCCGCTGGGGCCGGGATGCAGTACGCCGCCGAGGACGAGCCCGCCGCCGACTCCGGTCGACACGACCATGCACAGGGCGTTGTCATGACCGCGGGCGGCGCCCAGCCAGTGCTCGGCCGCCGTGATCGCGACGCCGTCGCCGACCAGTTCCACCGGGAGGCCGCCGGTCGCCGCCCTCACCCGCTCCACCAGGGGGAAGTCCCGCCAGCCGGGCACGTTCACGGGACTGACGGTCCCGGCGGCGGCGTCCACCGGGCCGGCGCTGCCGATGCCGACGGCCGTGGCGTCGGCCCAAAGGGGCGACGCGGACAGCTCCGCCAGGACGTCGGCCACCGCCGCCATGACCGCCTCGCCGTCCTCGTGGGCGGGGGTGGGGCGCTGCGCCCGCACGCGGAGCGTGCCGTCTCCGTCCACCAACGCGCCGGCGATCTTGGTGCCGCCGATGTCGAGGGCGGCGACGAGGTCGGTATGCATGGGTGGGGACTCCGGGGGTGAGGGGCGGGACCTGCGGCTTAGGTAGGGGTTCCGCTCAGTCTCCATTCCGCTGACAACGTTGTCCAGGGCCTATGCTCGACGCCACAGCCTCCGGCCTCCTTCGCGGTCCCCCCGCGGCGGGTTCCGGACAGGCCCGTACCCGAGGACAGGACAGCGCACCGTGGCCGAGACCGCCCGTCATCCCGAGCCCCGTTACGGCAACCGGCCGACCATGAAGGACGTGGCCGCCCGTGCCGGAGTGGGCCTCAAGACGGTCTCGCGCGTCGTCAACAGTGAGCCGGGCGTCACACCCGACACCGAACGCCGGGTCCAGGAAGCCATCGACGCGCTGGGTTTCCGCCGCAACGACAGCGCACGTGTGCTGCGCAAGGGCCGCACGGCGTCAATCGGCCTGGTCCTGGAGGACCTCGCGGACCCGTTCTACGGCCCGCTGAGCCGCGCCGTGGAAGAGGTGGCCCGCGCGCACGGCGCCCTGCTCATCAACGGCTCCAGCGCCGAGGACCCGGCGCGCGAGCAGGAACTGGTGCTCGCGCTGTGCGCGCGGCGGGTCGACGGGCTCATCGTGATTCCGGCCGGGGACGACCACCGCTATCTGGAGCCGGAGATCAAGGCCGGCATAGCGACGGTCTTCGTGGACCGTCCGGCCGGCCGGATCGAGGCCGACATGGTGCTCTCGGACAGCTTCGGCGGCGCCCGCGAGGGCGTCGCCCATCTGATCGCACACGGCCACCGCCGGATCGGGTTCATCGGCGACCAGCCGCGGATCCACACGGCCACCGAGCGCCTGCGCGGGTACCACACCGCCATGGCCGACGCCGGGATCACGGTCCAGGACTCCTGGGTCTCGCTCGGCTCCACGGACCCCGAGCGGGTCCGCCCGGCCGCCGAGGCCATGCTCTCCGGCCCCGAACCGGTCACCGCCCTGTTCGCGGGGAACAACCGTGTGACGGTGACCGCCGTACGCGTCCTGGCCGGCCGCGAACACCCCGTCGCCCTGGTCGGCTTCGACGACATCGAGCTCGCGGACCTGCTCGGCATCACCGTCATATCCCAGGACGCGGCGGCCGTCGGCCGCACCGCGGCCGAGCACCTCTTCCGACGGCTCGACGGGGCCGACCACGCACCCGCACGCGTCGAACTCCCGACCAAGCTGATCCCCCGCGGTTCGGGCGAGCTGCGCCCGGCCTGAGCCGGGCGCAGGGCCGGGACTACGGCGTGGTCACGGTCAGTCCGCCCCGCCGCGGTGAGGCGAAGGCGTCCAGGTCGGCGCGGGTCAGTCCGGTCAGCCGGGCCACCTCCGCGGTGTCGAGGGCTCCGCAGTCGATACCGCGCAGCAGATAGCCGCTGAGCGCCTTGGCCGTGGCGGGCTCGTCCATCACGTCGCCCCCCGCCTTCGCCACGTAGGCGGCGAGCCGGGCCGCGGCCTGCTCCAGGCCCTCGCGGTAGAAGGTGTAGACGGCCGCGTAACGGGTCGGGAGGTGGCCGGGGTGCATGTCCCAGCCCTGGTAGTACGCGCGGGCCAAGGCGCGCCGCGTGAGTCCGTAATGGAGACGCCACGCCTGGTGCACCTGGGGCGTCGGGCCCACGGGCAGGACGTTGGTGGAGCCGTCGGAGACGCGGACGCCGGTGCCCGCGGCGGCCACCTGCATCACGGCCTTGGCGTGGTCGGCCGCCGGGTGGTCGCTCGCCTGGTACGCGGCGCTGACTCCGACGCAGGCGCTGTAGTCGAACGTCCCGTAGTGCAGGCCTGTCGCGCGGCCCTGCGCGGCGTCGATCATGCGGGCGACGGCAGCGGTTCCGTCCGCCGCGAGGATCGACTGGCTCGTCTCGATCTGGATCTCGAAGCCGAGCCGCCCCGAGGGCAGGGCGTGCGCCTTCTCGAAGGCCTCGAGGAGCTGGACGAAGGCGGTGACCTGTTCGGGGTAGGTGACCTTCGGCAGGGTGAGCACGAGCCCGTCGGGAAGCCCGCCCGCCTCCATCAGGCCCGTGAGGAAGACGTCCGTGGTGCGGATGCCCCGATCGCGTACCGCGGCTTCCATGCACTTCATCCGGATGCCCATGTACGGAGCCGCCGTGCCGTTCGTGTACGCCTCCGAGATCAGCCGGGCCGCACGGGCCGCGGCCTCGTCCTCCTCGGCGTCGGACCGAGGGCCGTAGCCGTCCTCGAAGTCGACCCGCAGGTCCTCGACGGGCTCACGGCTCAGCTTGGCGCGTACCCGGTCGTGGACGGGGCCGGCGAGCTCGTCCGGAATGCCGAGCACCGCGGCGAGCGAGGCGGCGTCGGGGGCGTGCTCGTCGAGCGCCCGCAGCGCCTGGTCGCCCCAGGAGCGGAGGGTGCCCGCGGTGAAGGTGTCCCCGGGTACGTAGACCGTGTGGACGGGCTGGCGCGTGCCCGGGTCGCCCGGGTAGCGGCGGGCGAGTTCGGCGTCCACCGCCGTGAGGGAGGCGCTGATCCCGTCGCTGACCGCACCGGCGAGGCTCGTCGCCACCTTCTCCTGCTGACCCATTTCCGCACCCTCCACGCTCTCGCCGTTTCCGCTTCCCGGAATCAACAATCCGTATAGTGAAGTTATAAGGCAGCCGTACGTGCGTCAATGGTGATCGGAAACGGTGCGGGGCCGCGCGGTGGGTTCACCGCGCGGCCCCGGGCCGTCGACTCTGCCTGTCTGCCTGCTTGCTTGCCTGCCGGTGGGTCAGCCCTTGCGGGCGGTGATCTCGCCGGTGAGCTGCGGGACGACGTTGAAGAGGTCACCGACGACGCCGTAGTCGACGAGGTCGAAGATCGGCGCCTCGGCGTCCTTGTTGA
>NZ_SSBL01000076.1 GCF_004795105.1 Streptomyces sp. A0642
GGGTGATCCAGGACGCGTTGGAGGCGTCGCGGCTCACTCCGGCTGATATCGATGCGATTGAGGCGCATGGCACGGGGACGTCGTTGGGTGACCCGATCGAGGCGGGTGCGCTGGCGGAGGTGTTCGGGCCCGGTCGCAGCGAGGACCGGCCGGTCTACCTCGGCTCGTCGAAGTCGAACATCGGTCACGCCCAGGCCGCCGCCGGTGTCATCGGCGTCATGAAGATGGTCCTCGCGCTTGAGCACGGGACACTGCCCAAAACACTGCACGTGGAAGAGCCCAGCAGCCACATTCAGTGGGACGGGAGCGGCCTGGCGTTGTTGCAGGACGCCCGGCCCTGGGCCCGCGACACGTCCCGGACCCGCCGCGCGGGTGTCTCCTCCTTCGGACTCAGTGGTACGAACGCGCACGTCATTGTCGAGGAACCGCCGGTCGCGAAGCCGGCCGGGCCTGCCACTACGGACGCCCGGCCGTTGCCGGTGGTGGTGTCCGGACAGAACGAGGAAGCGGTCCGGGCCCAGGCGGGTCGTTGGGCGGAGTGGATCGCCGGGAACCCGGACGTGAGCCCGTCCGGCATCGCGGTGACGGCTGCACGGCACCGTACCCACTTCGAGTCGCGGGCGAGTGTGGTGGCTGCGGGTCGCGGTGAGTTGGTCGAGGCGTTGTCTGCGTTGGCTGAGGGGCGGTCGCATGACGCGGTGGTGACCGGTGGTTCCGGGCGGCGGGGGAAGGTGGTCTTCGTTTTTCCGGGTCAGGGTTCGCAGTGGGTGGGGATGGGGCGTGTGCTGCTGGAGGAGAGTGGGGTTTTCCGGCGGGTGGTTGAGGCGTGTGATGTGGCGTTGGCGCCGTTCACGGGTTGGTCGGTGCGTGAGGTGTTGGCGGGTGTGGAGGGTGAGCATCCTCCGTTTGACCGGGTGGATGTGGTGCAGCCGGCTTTGTTC
>NZ_SSBL01000008.1 GCF_004795105.1 Streptomyces sp. A0642
TGGCACGCTGTTGAGTTCTCAAGGAACGGACGCTTCCTTTGTACTCACCCGCAGAACATCTTCTGGGGCTTTCCTCCGGGCGCTTCCCTTCGGTCTTGCGTTTCCGACTCTATCAGACTCTTTCGTGCCTGATTCCCGGTCGAAGCGGGTCTCACAATTCCGCCTTTCAGGAATTCGCTTTCGCGTTTCCCTTTCCGGCGGTCCAGACTCTATCAGGCCATTTCGCTTTCCCCGACCAGGACCCCCGCAGACATGCGGCTGCCCGATATCGGGTTAGGGTTTGGGCTTGATAGTCGCTGCCGACCCCCGACTCAACGTCGCGTTGGGGCCAGGCAGGAGTACGACAGTACAGGCTGCCGGGAGTCGAGGCAAATCGTTTCCGGTGCACCCCTAGGTCCTCGAACCACCAGGACTCGGGCGGAACCGTCACTTCTTATGACTTACTCTGCTGAGCAGTACGCCGTCCCCCTACAAGCCGCGGCGGCGCCATTGAAGCTCCACTCTGGGAGGCTCCCCCATGACCACTGTGACGTCCCCTCTTGCAGGGCGTGCCATCGGGCTCACTGCTGTACCCGACCCGGTCTTCTCCGGAGCGATGGTCGGTCCCGGAACCGCCATCGACCCCGTGCGTGAGCCGTCCGAGGCCGTCTCGCCGGTCGACGGAATCGTCGTCTCCCTTCACCCGCACGCCTTCGTGGTCGTCGACGGCGAGGGCCACGGGGTGCTGACCCACCTCGGCATCGACACGGTCCAGCTCAACGGCGAGGGCTTCGAGCTGCTCGTGAACAAGGGCGACACCGTCACGCGCGGCCAGGGCGTCGTCCGGTGGGACCCGGCCGCGGTCGAGGCTGCCGGCAAGTCGCCGGTGTGCCCCGTCGTGGCGCTCGAAGCGACCGCCGATTCGCTGTCCGACGTCATCGAGGACGGCGACGTGAAGGTCGGCGACGCACTCTTCGGTTGGCAGTAACGCGTTCGGCGCAGTGACAGCCGACTGGATAACCACCGCGGGGGCATCGCCCACCGCACGACCGGAGACGGGTGAAATGCAGACAACGCTGCGAGGCGTAGGCGTGAGCCACGGTGTGGCGATCGGCGAGGTACGGCACATGGGCACGGCAGTGCTCGAACCGCCGGCCAAGCAGATTCCGGCCGAGGAGGCCGAGCGCGAGCAGGGGCGGGCCCGGCAGGCCGTGGAGGCCGTGGCGGCCGACCTCATCGCGCGCGGCAACCTGGCCGGGGGTGAGGCCCAGCACGTGCTGGAGGCCCAGGCCATGATGGCGCAGGACCCCGAGCTCATGGCGGATGTGGACCGGCGCATCGCAGTCGGCAGTACCGCCGAGCGCGGTGTGTACGACGCGTTCGCTTCCTACCGCGCGCTGCTCGCCGGCGCGGGTGAGTACCTGGCCGGCCGTGTCGCCGACCTCGACGACGTACGCAACCGGATCGTGGCCCGCCTGCTCGGGGTGCCGATGCCGGGCGTGCCGGACAGCGATGAGCCGTATGTGCTGATCGCCCGTGACCTGGCTCCGGCCGACACGGCACTGCTCGACCCCGCTCTGGTCCTCGGCTTCGTCACCGAGGAAGGCGGCCCGACGAGTCACAGCGCCATTCTGGCGCGGGCGCTCGGTGTGCCCGCCGTCGTGGCGCTCCCCGGCGCCGGCGAACTGGCCGAGGGCACCGTGATCGCCGTGGACGGCAGCACCGGCGAGATCTTCGTCGAGCCGAGTGCCGAGAAGCAGGCGGAGCTGGAGAGCTCCGCCGCCGCCCGCAAGGCGGCGCTGTCGGCGTCCACCGGTCCGGGCGCGACGTCCGACGGACACCTCGTGCCGCTGCTCGCCAACGTCGGCGGGCCGGGCGACGTCCCGGCGGCCGTCGCCGCGGGCGCGGAGGGGGTGGGGCTCTTCCGTACCGAGTTCCTCTTCCTGGACGACAGCAAGCAGGCACCGTCCGAGGAGAAGCAGGTCGCCGCCTACCGCGCGGTGCTCGAGGCGTTCCCCGAAGGCCGGGTCGTGGTGCGGGTACTGGACGCCGGGGCCGACAAGCCCCTGGACTTCCTGACCCCGGCCGACGAGCCGAACCCGGCGCTCGGCGTGCGCGGGCTGCGCAGCCTGCTGGACCACCCCGACGTGCTGCGGACCCAGCTGACCGCTCTGGCGAAGGCGGCCGAAGGTCTCCCCGTCTACCTCGAGGTCATGGCCCCCATGGTCGCGGACCGCGCGGACGCCAAGGCGTTCGCCGACGCGTGCCGCGCCGCCGGGCTGCGGGCCAAGTTCGGCGCGATGGTGGAGATCCCGTCGGCCGCGCTGCGGGCGCGTTCGGTGCTGCAGGAGGTGGAGTTCCTGTCGCTGGGCACCAACGACCTGGCGCAGTACACCTTCGCCGCCGACCGTCAGGTGGGTGCGGTGTCCCGGCTCCAGGACCCGTGGCAGCCCGCACTGCTGGATCTGGTCGCGATGTCGGCCGATGCCGCCAAGGCCGAGGGCAAGAGCTGTGGTGTCTGTGGTGAGGCCGCCTCCGATCCGCTGCTCGCCTGTGTCCTGACCGGTCTGGGTGTCACCTCGCTGTCGATGGGCGCAGCGTCCATCCCCTATGTACGCAGCACGCTGGCGAAGTACACGCTCGCCCAGTGCGAGCGCGCGGCGGCTGCCGCACGTGCGGCGGACTCCGCCGAGGAGGCACGCGTGGCCGCGCAGGCGGTGCTGTCGGGCGAGTAGGACGCCCCGCACGACCTCGGCGTCGTGCGATGTGTGGTGAAGGGGCTTCCCGCCCGGGTCGGCGGGAAGCCCCTTCCGGCTGTCAGTGGTGCGCCTCCGGTTCGTCGGCGGCGATGTCGAAGCCTGCGCAGTACTCCACGCCCGATTCCGGAGAGACGGGTTCACCGGTGTCCGCGTCGGTGCAGTAGGCGCTGAACACCTCCCCCGCGGTGAGCGGGACGAGGCTGCCGCCGGTGAGGCGCCAGCCGTGGACCCGGTCCGCGATTCCCGGAGCGCTGGTCCGCAGGACGACTCCCCCCTGGCTTTCCAGCGCGATGCCGACGGCCAGCACGGTCACGAATTCGGCGCCTTCCCCCGAGTCGAGGTGCGCCGGTCCGGTGGTGTCTCGCTCGGTGTGCAGGGCGGCGAGCAGTTGCTCGTTCTCCGTGGGGGTGCTGCAGACCAGGTGGTGCGTGCCTGGGCCGGCGGCCTCCAGGGTGCGCAGCAGGAGGTGGGAGGCGCGGTCGAAGGCGGCGCGTCCGATGTCCTGCCCGCAGTCGGCGCAGTCCCCGAGCCCGGACAGGAGCATCGTGGCGTACTCCCAGGTGGCCTGCCTGACCGCTCGGGAGACCAGGAGCGGGACGAGGGTGTCGAGAGGTTGTCCGGTGTAGGCGACGGTCGCGCCGCAGGCCGCGACCTCCGCGGTGAACCGGCTGCGGCCGGAGGGGCTGTCGGGTGCGATTCCCGTCTCGGCGCAGAACTCCGCGTACTCCTCGGGGTCGAACAGAGCGACCGTCGTGTGCACGCCCTGTGCGGCGAGAGCCCTGAGCAGGCCTTCGACCTGCTGCAGATAGACGGAGTGGTCGTCGAAGGTGAAGGTGCGGTAGCGCCGCATCGCCGCGAAGTCCTGTTCATCGGTCAGGAGGCCGATGACGCTCGGTGCTTCGCGGCGCAGCGTGCGTCGCATCGTGGTGCTGGTCCTGCCGCGGACGGCCGACCGGTTGTTCCTGGTCTGCGCCATGATTCCCCCAGTGCGCTGTCGAACATTGCTCACTCAGCGTAACCACGGGCACTGACAGTGGCCTGGGTCAGCGGCGCTTGCGGGCCAGCTCCTCGTAGAAGTGGAGGAGTTCCAGATTGTCGATGGATCCGGGGTTGACGGCCTTGGCCAGGGCCGTTCCCTGGAGCAGGCGCTTGACCGGAACCTCGATGCGCTTTCCGGTGAGGGTGTGCGGGATGCCGGGGACCTCGATGACTTCGTCCGGGACGTGGCGCGGCGAGAGGTTCTCGCGGATGGTGCGCTTGATGCTGTCGCGGAGGGCGTCGTCGAGTGCGGCGCCTTCGGCGAGGTGGACGAACAGCGGCATCCAGTAGCCGCCGTCGGGTTCCTCCAGGCCGATGACGAGGGACTCGCGGATTTCGGGGAGGCGCTCGACGGCTTCGTAGATGTCCGCGGAGCCCATCCGGACGCCCTGCCGGTTGAGGGTGGAGTCGGAGCGGCCGTGGATGACGACGGATCCGCGGTCGGTGATCGTGATCCAGTCCCCGTGCCGCCACGTGCCGGGGTACGTCTCGAAGTAGCTGTCGCGGTAGCGGCTGCCGTCGGGGTCGTTCCAGAAGCGGATCGGCATGGACGGCATGGGGCGGGTGACGACGAGTTCGCCGACCTCGTCGGTCAGGGGCCGGCCTTCGGGGTCCCAGGACTGCAGGTCCGTGCCGAGGCAGGCGGCCTGGAGTTCACCGATGTGGACGGGGAGGGTCGGGACGGCGCCGGCGAAGCAGCTGCAGACGTCGGTGCCGCCGCTGACGGAGGCGATCCACAGGTCGTCGGCCACTTCGTCGTGGAGCCAGCGGAACCCGTCGGGCGGGAGCGGGGAGCCGGTGGTGGCGACGCACTGGATGCGGGAGAGGTCGAAGTCCCGGCCCGGGTGGACGTCGGCCTTGCGGCAGGCCATGACGTAGGCGGCGGAGGTGCCGAACAGGGTGGCGCCGGTCTGCTCCGCGACGCGCCACTGGGCGCTGACGTCCGGGAAGCCGGGGCTTCCGTCGTACAGCACGAGGGTGGTGCCGGTGAGGAGGCCGGAGACGAGGAAGTTCCACATCATCCAGCCGGTGGAGGTGTACCAGAAGAAGCGGTCCTCGGGGCCGAGGTCGCAGTGCAGGCCGATCTGCTTGAAGTGTTCGAGCAGGATGCCGCCCTGCGACTGGACGATGGCCTTCGGGAGGCCGGTCGTGCCGGAGGAGTAGAGGACCCACAGCGGGTGGTCGAAGGGGACCTGCTCGAAGACCGGTTCCGTGGCCGCTTCGGTGAGGGCGGACCAGTCGAGTGCGCCTTCGGGTGCGTCGGTGCCGAGCAGCGGGATGTGGACGACGGCGCGCAGGGTGGGGAGTTCGCGGCGCAGTTCGGCGACGGTGTCCGCGCGGTGGTGCTCCTTGCCTCCGTAGCGGTAGCCGTCGGCGGTGAACAGGACGACGGGTTCGACCTGTTGGAAGCGGTCGAGAACGCTGCGGGCGCCGAAGTCGGGGGCGCAGGAGGTCCAGACGCCGCCGACGGCCGCGGTGGCGAGGAACGCGACGACCGCCTGCGGGATGTTGGGGAGGTAGCCGCTGACGCGGTCGCCGGGGGTGACGCCGAGGGCGCGGAGTTCAGCGGCGAGCGAGCCGACCTGGTGGCGCAGCCGGGACCAGGAGACGGGCACCTGGGTATGGGTCTCGTCGACGTGGAGCAGAGCGGGGGCGTCGGCTCGAAGGGGGTCCTCGGCGGTGCGCAGCGCGTGCTCGGCGTAGTTGAGGGTGGCGCCCGGAAACCACTCCGCGCCGGGCATGGTGCGGTCGCCGATGACGGTCTCGTACGGGGCGGAGAACCGTACGTCGAACCATTCGGCGACGGCCTTCCAGAAGGTGTCGAGCTCGTCGACCGACCATCGGTGCAGGCTCGCGTAGCCGCCTTCGGCCGGGGCGCCGTGGTGCTCGGCCGCCCAGCTCTGGAAGCGGGTGACGGCCGCGGCCGCGATGCGGTCCGGGCCGGGCTGCCACAGGGGGGCTTCTTCGGCTGCTGAGGTCATGGGGCGGCTCCCTGGCTGTACGGGTACGCGGGGTGTGCGTGGGTCGCGCGCACGGGCTGGGGTGTGCGCGTGAGGCGGCTCCACGGACGATGCCATGTGATCGTCTTTCGCACCAGGGTTGCCCGCCCATGGTCGCGTGTCCCGGTATGTGGTCCCGGCACGTCCGGCCGGGCCCGGCTCGGCCGTACCCCTGGTGAACGGAAGTTGAACAGAACCCGTTGCCGCACCGGCTGGTGGCAGGGTGAACCGCATGGACGGTCGTGACCTGGTGCGCTCGGTGAAGTCGGTCGGTTCGATGCGGGGGCTGCGTACGGCCCGCTCGGTGTGGCGGCGGGCGCGGGCGGATGCGCGGGCGTTGCCTGCGCGCGGTCCGGAGCGGGCGCGGGTGCCGGGGGATCTGGCGGGTGCGGAGCCGGGGCCGGGCGGCGGCGTGGTGAGGTTCGCCCGGTCGGAGCTGCGGGTGCGGGTGGCCGCGGGCGGGGCGGTGTTCCTGGGGTGGGACGGCGCGGAGCCCTTGCCGTCGTACGCCTTGCCGGGGGACGCGCCGGACGCCGATCCGCGCGCCGTTCTGGAGCCGGACAAGGACGGCGGCTGGCAGGTGGTGTCGGAGCGGCTGACGGTGGTGGTGTCCCGGCTGGGGGCGGTGGAGCTGCGGACGCCGGGCGGGGTGGTGCTCCGGCGGCAGCTGCCGCCCCGGTGGTGGGAGCCGGTGGCGGGTGGGCCGGGGCGGTGGGTGCAGCGCTCCGAGGTCCCGGCGGACGCGCGGTTCTTCGGGCCCGGCGGGCGGGCGGCGGGACCACGGCTCAGGGACGGTGTGTACGCGCTGTGGAACAGCGGCCCGGGGTGCCGGCCCGGGTCCGGGGACGATGCGCGGTATCTGACGATGCCGGTGCAGATGGTCGTCTCGGACGCGGGGACGCATCTGGTGTTCCACGACAACTCCTGGGCGGGTCGGGTGGAGGTGCGGGAGGGCACGGAGGGGGCCGGTTCCGGCCATGACCGGCCGGGGGCGTCCGAGATGCGCGTCGAGGGGGGTCCGCTGCGCTGCTGGGTGGCCGTCGGCACGCCGGCCCGGGTTTTGCAGGCCTGGTCGGCCCTGACGGGCGCTCCGGCGGTGCCTCCGTCGTGGGCGCTGGGTCCGCAGCACGCCCGGTGCGGGTCCGGGAGCGAGCAGGAGGTGCGGCAGGTCGTCGCGGGTTACCGGGAGAGGGGGCTGCCGTTGTCCGCCCTCCATCCGGGGATCGACGGCTTCGAGGCCCGCCAGGAGGACCGGGAGCGGTTCCCCGGTCTGCCGGGGCTGGCGAAGGAGCTGCGCGAGGACGGGATGCGGCTCGTCTCGCTCGTGGACCCGGCGGTGGCGGCGGCCCCCGGGGACGCGGTCTTCGAGGCCGGTGCCGCGGTGGGGGCTTCGGGTGCGTTCGTCCGGGACGCCCGTGGGCGGACGGTGCGCGGGGAGGGGCGGACGGGTGAGTGCGTGTATCCGGACTTCACCGATCCTCAGGTCCGCGCGTGGTGGGGCGGGCTGTACGAGGAGCGGCTGGCGCAGGGGTTCTCCGGTGTCTGGCACGACATGGACGAGCCCGCGTCGTTCGCGGCGTCCGGTGAGGCGGCGCTGCCCCGTTCGGCGCGGCACTCGCTGGAAGGGCGCGGAGGCGATCACCGGGAGGCCCACAACGTGTACGGCCTCATGATGGCGCGGGCCGGATACGAGGGCCTGCTCCGGCTGCGGCCGGAGGAGCGCCCTTTCCTGGTCTCGGGGTCCGGGTGGGCGGGCACGCAGCGGTACGGGGGGATCCGGTCCGGTGATATGCCGCCCGGATGGCCCGGGCTGCGGGCCTCACTGGCGCTGGTGGTGGGCCTCGGGCTGTGCGGGGTGCCGTATGCGGGGCCGGATGTCGGCGGGTCCGGCGGTTCGCCGTCGCCCGAGCTCCGTCTGCGGTGGTTCCAGCTGGGGGCGTACCTTCCGCTGTTCCGGACCCGTGCGGGGATCGACGCGGGGTGGCGGGAACCGTGGGAGTGCGGCGCGCAGGTGCCGGCCGGTGTGCGGGAGGTGCTGGTGGAGCGGGAGCGGCTGCGCCCCTACTGGGTGACGCTGGCACACCTGGCCCGGCTGTCGGGGGCTCCGATGGTGCGTCCGCTGTGGTGGGCGGCGCCCGGCGACCGGGCCCTGCGGGAGTGCGAGGACGCTTTCCTGCTGGGTGACGCGCTGCTGGTGGCGCCGGTGCTGGAGCCGGGCGTCGGGGAGCGGCCGGTCCGTCTGCCGCCGGGGCGCTGGTACGACACGGTGAGCGGAGCGGTGTACGAGGGCCCGGGGCAGGTGGTCGTCGAGGCGCCGCTGTCGCGGGTGCCGGTGCTGGCGCGGGCCGGTTCGGTGATCCCGGTGCGGAGGGCGGACGGCGGGCTCGAACTGGAGGTGTGGGCTCCGGTGGAGGGGGCCGGCGGGGGCGGCTGGTTGGTCCGTGACCGGGGTGACGGCTGGGCGCCGACGGTGGTCGAGCGGTACACGACACGGCTGGTGGGCGGGCGGGTCGTGGTGGAGCGCGACGGCGAGGAGAGCCTGGTGGACGTTCCGCTCCGGATGCGGGGGGTCTGAGCGGGACGCGCCCCCGCGGTCCGCTCGGAGTCTCGTGCCGCCGGTCGCGGTCAGCGGTAGCGGCCGGCGAACCAGGAGCGGACCGCCTCGGTGTGGAGGGGGAAGGCGAGCGCTTCGGGGGCGCGCAGCACCCCGTATCCGGAGGTCTCGCCGGTCGGCACGGACGGCGGAAGCGTGGCGGCCGGCCGCGCGGGGAGCAGCCCGAACAGGAGCAGGTGTCCGTCGGTGTCGCTGAGGGCGTCGGCGAGCCGGACGTCGTCGCCGTCCGCCTCGATGCCGGTCTCCTCACGGAGTTCGCGTACGACGGCGTCTTTCCAGTCCTCGTCGTGGTCGATGAAGCCGCCGGGGAGGGCGGTGCCGCCGAGGCGGGGTTCGATGGTGCGGGTGACGACGACCAGTCCGGTGCCCTCGTCGTCGGTGACGGGAAGCAGGGCGACGGCGACCGGCAGCGGGTTGCGGTAGGCGGTGGCGCCGCAGGCGGGGCAGGTGCGGGGCCAGGTGTTCGGGGACGGCAGCGCTGTGTACGGCGCACCGCAACCGCCGCAGTGGGTGTGGGAGTCCTTCACGGCTTCTCCGTTCCTCGTCGGTTCACGCCCGCGTCCCGTGCCTGCCGGGCGGGCGGGCGGACACGCGCGGACTGTATCCGATCGTCCACCCGCGGCGGCCGGACTAGTGGACGATGTGCTCATGACACTTATGAGGTCCGTTTTCCGTTCGCTGGCAGCGAGTGCCGCCACTTCGCTCGCCGTCACCGTCGCCGCACCGGTGGCGCAGGCGAAGCCCGAGCCGAAGGCTCCCGCGGAGTTCGTCTCCCTGCGGGCGGTCGATCCCACGATCATCCAGGAGATGCGTTACGCCACCGCGCACGACTTCATGGGCGTCCCGGTGGACGGCTACCGCCAGTCGCTGTGCATCCTGACCCGGCCCGCGGCCGAGGCCCTGCACCGCGCCCAGGTCCGGCTGCTGGCGCAGGGGTACTCACTGAAGGTGTACGACTGCTACCGGCCCCAGCGGGCCGTCGATCACTTCGTGCGCTGGGCGAAGGACCTCGATGACGCGGCCATGAAGGGCGAGTTCTATCCGCGGGTCGACAAGACCCGCCTGTTCGCGGACGGTTACATCGCCGAGAAGTCCGGGCACAGCCGGGGAAGCACGGTGGACCTGACACTGGTGCGCCTGCCGGCCGTGCCGACCAGGCCGTACCGTCCGGGCGAGACGCTGGTGCCGTGCTACGCCCCGCAGGCCGACCGCTTCCCGGACAACTCGGTGGACATGGGGACCGGATACGACTGCTTCGACACCCTGTCGCACACCGACGACCCGCGGATCCAGGGCGTGCAGCGCGCCCACCGCCAGTTCCTCAAGAAGACGCTCACCGACGCCGGATTCGTCAATCTGGCCGAGGAGTGGTGGCATTACACATTCAAGCCGGAACTCTTCCCGGACACCTACTTCGACTTCCCGGTGGCCCGCAGGTCCGTCGCCGGCCACTGAGACCGCGTGATCCGGAGAGAGAACGAGCGGGCGGCCGGGACCACCCCCGTGGGTTCCGGCCGCCCGTTCTTCTTCTCGGACGCGGATCAGCCGTATCCGGTTGCCGGTTCAGCCACTACGGTGCCCGTATGCCCCAGCAGACGTTCGATTCGTACGAGGAATTCTGGCCCTATTACGTCGCGATGCACTCCCGGGCCGCGACCCGCTGGGTCCATCTGACCGGCACCCTCACCGGTCTCGCGATCACCGCCTACGGACTGGTGCGCGGCCGGAAGCGGTACGCGGCGGCCCTGCCGCTGATCGGGTACGGGACCGCCTGGCCCGCGCATTTCCTGATCGAGAGGAACAACCCGGCCACCTTCGGCCATCCCGCCTGGTCGCTGCGCGGGGACGCGCAGATGATCGGCATGATGCTGGCGGGGCGCGACCGGGAGCTCGCCGAGACCGCCGCCGAGTGGCTCGCCGACCACGGCTGACCGCGGCTCGCGGCCGGGGCTGTGCCGGGCCCCGGTGACGGGCGCATCCGCGGCCCGCGCGTCCCACGCCCGGTCGCCGCCGTCACCGGGACGGGACGACCGACCGCAGGCGCCGCTATGTGGTGGCCGGCTCGCGGAGCCGGTCCACGCGGGCCACCGCGTGTTCGACGACGGCCACCAGGACGTCCCGTACGGACGACCGGTCCCTGGCATCGCACATGAGTACCGGCACCTGCGGATCCAGATCCAGTGCCGCCTGCACCGTCTCGGCCGGGAACCGGTCGGCGCCCTCGAAACAGTTGACGGCGACGGCGAACGGGATGTCACGGCGCTCGAAGTAGTCGACCGCCGCGAAGCAGTCCTCCAGGCGACGCGTGTCCGCGAGGACCACCGCCCCCAGCGCGCCTTGGGCGAGTTCGTCCCAGAGGAACCAGAAGCGGTCCTGTCCGGGGGTTCCGAAGAGGTACAGCACCAGGTCCTCGCGCAGGGTGATCCGCCCGAAGTCCATCGCCACGGTCGTCGTGGTCTTCGCCTCGACGCCGTCCAGGTCGTCCACCGGACGTCCCGCCTCGCTCAGCCTCTCCTCCGTGCGCAGCGGCCTGATCTCGCTGACCGCGCCCACCAGGGTCGTCTTGCCCACGCCGAAGCCGCCCGCCACCAAAATCTTCAAGGTGACCGGCTCAACGGGCCGCCTGCTGCGGCTAGAGCGCCCGAAGGCCATTGATCACCTCGCGGAGAATGTTCACGTCCGGCAGCTCGGCCGGCGGAACGGGACGGGTTACGTGCACCAGCTCGTCCTCGACGAGATCACCGACCAGGACCCGGACCACCCCGACGGGGAGATCCAGCCCGGCCGCGAGCTCGGCGATCGACTGGGGCATGTCACTGCAGAGTTCGACGATCTCCACGTGTTCCGGGGAGAGCATCTGGTCCCTGCCGGGATCGTCGGCCGCGGGTTCCGGCATGACGATCGCGATCAGGTCGAGGCGGTGACGGGACGCGCTGCTGGTGCGTCCCCTGGTCATCGCGTACGGGCGGACGACCGGCCCCGCGTCGGCGTCGTACCAGCGCGAGGACTGCGGGTCGCCCGGGGCCCGAGGGGTGCGGGGGGTGTCGGCGCTCATCCCATCCACTCACCCTCCCGAGGACGTACCGGTCGTCCGGGGGGCGTTGGCCAGGTGGGCCCCCACGCGCTTGACCATCAGGGTCATCTCGTACGCCACCTGCCCGACGTCCGAGTCGGAATCGGCCAGCACGGCGAGGCAGCTGCCGTCGCCGGCCGCGGTGACGAACAGGAACGCCTCGTCGAGCTCGACGACGGTCTGGCGGACCCGGCCGGCGTCGAAGTGGCGGCCGACCCCCTTGGCGAGGCTGTGGAATCCGGAGGCGACAGCCGCCAGGTGTTCGCCGTCCTCCCTGGTCAGGTCCTTGGACGCGCCGGTCGGGAGGCCGTCGCTGGAAAGGACCAGCGCCTTGCGGATGCTGGCGACGCGCTCGACGAGTTCGTCGAGGAGCCAGTTGAGTTCACCCGACCCCTGACGTGCGGAGTTGAGTGCTGCGGCGTTCGGTGCGGTCATGGACCGTCCCCTCCCGGAGTGGTTCCTTGTGCTGTGTCGCCGGGGCCGGTCACGTCCTCGGCGTTCTGCAGGCGGCCGCGCTGCCAGCCGCGCTGGAGCGAGGCCATGCGGTTGCGTACCTCGTCGGCGTCCCGCTCGATGTCCTCGGCGCTCTCCACCCGGTCCGGCCCGGCGTCGTCCAGAGCGTCGCGGAGCTGGGGGGCGAGGCTGGCCTGCCGGACCCGGCGGGGCAGTCCGCCCACGGTGTCGGGGGCGGCCGGCGGTGAGGGGACGGCTGACGTGGATGACCGGGGCGCCGGGACCGACGGCGTGCCGGGCGGGGCTTCGGCGGGCTTCCGGAATCCGGCGGGGCGGCGCCGCTCCTCGTGCGGAACGGGGCCGGTGGCCTGGCGCCGGGCCGGGGTGCGCGCCGCCTCGGGCTCGGCCGACGTGGGGTGGGCGCGGCCGTCCGGGTCGACGCGGCGGCCCCGGTCGGTGACCAGCGTCGGCGGCGTGCGGCGGGGCAGCGGGCGGATGCCGTCGGGGCGCAGGGCCCGCACGCCTTCGGGCTGCGCCGTACGGTCGGCGGCCTGCTGGTGCTGCTCGCGGTCGCCGTCGCGCCGGAGCTCGCGGGCGCGGAAGATGCCCCCGCGTTCGCTCTCGGTGTCGTCGAGGTCGGCGACTCCGTCCAGTACGGGATCCAGGCCCCGGCCGGCGACGGCTTCGATGAGGGGGTCGCGCTCGAAGTCCAGGACCCCGTCCGGCCCTTCGAGCTCCACCGGACCGTCCAGGAGGGCCGGGTCCGCCAGCCCGCTGGGGACCGGTGACAGGCCGCCCGCCCGGTCCGGCGGGCGGGTGGCGGCGAGGCTGCGGTCCGACGCTGCCTGGCCCCGGTCCTGCCGCGGGTCGCTGCCCGGCCTGCTGCTGGCGATGGCCTTCTCGGACCTGCGGTCGAGACGGAATCCGGTGCCGTGCGAGTCCGGGGCGTCGGTGAGCAGCGCCGCCGGAATGAAGACGACGGCGGTGGTCCCTCCGTACGGGGACGTCTGGAGGGACACGCGGACGTTCTGCCGCTGGGCCAGCCGGCTGACGACGAAGAGGCCCAGCCGGTCGGTGTCGGACAGCTCGAACTCCGGGGTCTCGGCGAGCCGGAGGTTGGCGTCCAGGAGCACTTCCGGGGGCATCCCGAGGCCGCGGTCGTGAATTTCGAGGGTGAAGCCGTTGGCGACCTGTTCGCCGTGCACCTGGACCGCTGTGTGCGGGGGCGAGAACACCGTGGCGTTCTCCAGGAGTTCGGCGATGAGATGGGTGAGGTCGGCGACCGCGGGGCCGCCCACGCCGATCCGCGGGAGCCTGCGGACCTCGATCCGTTCGTAGTCCTCGACCTCGGCGACGGCGGCGCGCACCACGTCCATGAGCTGGATGGGCTTGCGCCACTGCCGGGAAGGAGCGGCTCCGGAGAGGATCACCAGCCCCTCGGCGTGGCGCCGCATCCGGGTGGTGAGGTGGTCGAGGCGGAACAGGTCGGCGAGTTCGTCGGTGTTCTCGGTGCGGCGCTCCATCGTGTCCAGAAGGGTCAGCTGACGATGGAGCAGCACCTGGTTGCGGCGGGCCAGGTTGACGAACACCTCGGAGACGCCGCGTCGCATGTCCGCCTGCTTGACGGCCGCCTCGACCGCGGCCCGTTGCAGCGTGTTGAGCGCCTGTCCGACCTGGCCGATCTCGTCGCGTTCGTACTGGAGGTGCGGGGACTCGGTCTCGACGTCGACGTGTTCGCCGGCTGCGAGGCGGCGCATCACGCTCGGCAGCCGTACTCCGGAGACCTCATGGGCGTCCTTGCGCAGCCGGGAGAGGTCGCGGACGAGCTCACGGCCGATGCGTACGGACACGAAGACGGAGACGAGCAGGGCCAGGAATCCGAGCACACCGGCGACGCCCGCCTTGATCAGGACGCCGTAGCCGGCGGGCCTGCCCCGGTCCTGGAAGCGGTTGTTCATCTCGGTCGAGTCGTTGGCCAGCCGGTCCAGGACGGGCGGGGCCACCTCCTGCCAGCGGGCGGCGTCCACGGCGCGCGAGTCGCGGGTGGGCCCCTGGGCGAGGAGTCTGTCCTCGGCGGTGCGCAGTGGTTCGCTGTCGGGGCCGGACCAGTACCGCTCCACGCGCCGGCGCTCGGAGGCGGGGAGCACCTGGAGGTTGATCTCGTACAGCAGTTTCCGGTTGGCCACGAGGTCGGAGACCTGGCGGAGTTCGGGAGCGGAGAACCGTCCCGCCAGGAGTCCGGAGGCGACCAGCGCGTCTTCCCTGGAGAGCATCTCGCGGGCGCGTGAGACACCGGCCAGCGCACGGACCTGCTTGTCCATGGACACGTTCTCCATCGTGTGGAGGCCGGTCAGGAAGCGGTAGCAGGGGTCGATGAGGCGGTTGTAGTAGTCCATGGCCCTGGCCCGGCCGATGGTGCGCCGGTCGACGGAGCCGCGGAGGGCGTCGAGTTCCTCGACCGCTCCGAGGATCGAGCTGAGCTGGGTCTCGGCGTCGGGGCGCAGGGCGTCGCGGATGTCCTTCTGCTGCGCGCTGGAGGTCACGCGCGCGACGACGCGGTCGGTGACCGCGCGCTGTGTGCGCAGGAGGGGCAGGGCGTCGGAGGCCCGCGGGTCGGCGAGGAAGACGAGGGTCTGGCGGCGCTCGTTCTGAACGGCCCTGACCGTCTCCTCCAAGGGGTGGCCGACCTTCTCCACGATCGTGCTCGCGCTCAGCAGCTGTCCGGCCTCGCGCCCGGTCAGATAGGTGGCGAAGCCCCAGAGCGCGGTGAGGGAGACGAGCGGCACCAGAAGCAACGCCACGATCTTCCTGCGGATGGACTTTCCGCGAAAGCGCATGGCCTCCCCCAGCTCCGCCCCGCCGGGCGGGGATGGTGTTCCGTCAACAAACGGCGCGAGCCTACTACCGACCCACAGACAACTCGAAGGCGTGTCCGGGCGATTTTCGGCCGCCCTGCTGGGAGTTGACCATGAGATGTACCGGTATTCCGGGAGATGAAATTCGCGAATGCGACAGAAGACGCCGATCAGAGCGGCATATTCCTTGCCTTGCCGGTTGGCTGGAAGTCTTCGTTCCGTGCCGGACGAGGGAACGGCAAAGGAATCTTCACCGTCCGGCGTTCGTCTGTCTGTACGGGGGCAGGAGAGCCTCAGGAGTGCACTGGGGCGGGACGGCACGGTCCGTCCGCGTAGAAAGGGTGCATGCGGGGCAGCAACCCTGAAGTCGGACAGCGGTGGGGAGTTGAGAGTCGTTGGACACGCAGGAGCGTCACTCGGCGGTGGAGGTGCCGCGGGCCCGGACGGCTGAGGAGGCGCGCACCGCGGCTCCGACCACGCGGGACGGGCCCCGGATGCCGCCGCAGCCGCTCTGGGTCGAGGAGCCCGCCACCCGCCGGCGGATGCCGGATCCGGTGCGCAGAGCAGCGGTGCGGGCCGTACTCATCACGTCGTTGACCCTCATCCAGGCGATGGTCGCCTTCCTGACCGAGGTGACGGGTTCCTGGCTGGCCTTCCCGACGATGCTCAGCAGTGTGGGCAGCACGGTGATCGCGACGTGGTCGGTGCTGGACGTGTGGGTCACCCGGCAGGTGTGGAACCAGCGCAACGGCGTGGTGTCGGTGCCCAGCAGTTCGGCCCGGCGGCTGCGCCGCGAGCGGCGTATGGCGCGACGGGCGGCGCGGGCTGCCGAGCGGGACGGCGCACGGATACGCCGGGACGCGGGCCGCCGCCGCCTCTCCCGCGCCTGACCCGTGCCTCGCCCGCTCCGCTACGGGGCTGTGCCGGGCTCCGCCGTCCGGCGGTGCGCGTCCTCGGTCCGGGCCGCCGGTACGTCCGGCACCGGTGCGGACCGCTTGAACATCCGGGTGGCCGTGATCTCTCCGTGCACCGTCTCGCTGCCCGGGTCCTGCTTCGGCAGTCCGGGGCGCAGGTGCTCCTCGACGCTGATGTACTTCAGCCCGGCCCTGAGGTCGGCGTCGTTGCGCAACCTGATCACCAGCGGGAATTCGGCCAGCGCCGTCGTGTCGAAGAGTCCCGTGGTGTACAGCAGCTGAACGCCCAGCGCGTCCGCGACCGCGCGCTGGAGTTCCAGCAGATACGTGGCGTTGGCGCGGCCGATGGGGTTGTCGAGGAACAGCGTCCCCGCGTGGCGGTGCTGGTGCCGGTCCCGGCCGCGGTCATTGCTCCGCAGGGCGGCCATCGTGCAGTAGAGGGCGATGGCGGCGGTGAGCAGCTGACCGCCGGAGAAGACGTCGCCCATCTGCCCGACCGGCACCCGCTCGGCGCGCAGCACCGCGTCGGGCTTGAGGATCTCGACGGCGATGCCACGGGGCTCCAGCGCCGCCTGCACACCGCGCAGCAGCAGGGACATCCCGTCGCGCCGCAGGTCGGAGTTCTTCTTCAGGGCCGCCTTGGTGGCCTCGTCGATGACCTCGCCGAGGCGTTCGGTGAGGGTGGCCTGGTCGGGCTCCTCGAAGCGGATCCGCAGGAACTCCTGGCCGGACCACTCCCCCAGGCCCTCGGGGAGCCGGGAGAGCCGCTGGGCGGAGCGGAGGGTGGTGAGCGCGGAGTCCACCAGGCCGCGCAGCCGGTCGACGATGGAGTCGCGGTTGCGTTCCAGCTGGGCCAGTTCGTCGGTGAGGACCCGCAGCCGGGGTGCGAACGCCGTCGCCCACTTCTGCGCGTGCTCGGGGAGCGCGGCGGCCGGGAGTTCGCGGATCTGCTGGCGGGCCGGGGTGCGGACCTGTTCGTAGCGGGTGGAGTTGGCGTGCCGGACGAGTACGTCGCTCGCCTCCCGTACGGCCGCTTCCGCGGTGGACAGGTCGGTGGTGCAGCCGCGCAGGGAACGGCGGGCCTCGGCCGCGGACTGCCGGGCCTCCTCCAGGCTGCCGGGGTACGGCTCGGGGGTCTCGGCGTCGTCCTCGGCGCCGTGGTCGCGCAGGAGGTCGCGCAGCAGGGCCGCGGTCTCGTCGAAGCCGCCTGCCGAGTCCTCGGCGGTGCGGTGGGCGTGGAGCAGCTCGGCGTGGGCGGCGCGGGCGGTGTCCAGGGCCGCGGTCGCGGCGGCGAGTTCGGCCGTCGCGGTGCGCAGGAGCGCCTGGGCCTGTTCGGCGTCGGCGGGGACCTGGTCGTCCGGGAGTTCGGTGTGCAGGCTCTCGCCGTGGGCGGGGGCGAGCCGCTCGGCCTCGCCGCGCAGGCGGCCGAGCTGCTCGCTGGCGGCCGAGGCGCGCGTCTCCAGGAGCTGGACGAGTGATTCGGCGCGGGCGGCGGCGGCCTGCCGGGAGGGGCCGTCGGCGCCGTCCGTGCCTTCCAGGAGCTGGGCGGCCCGGGTGCGGACCTTGTTGGTGAGCCGGTCGAGCTCGGCCAGCGCGGCGCTCTCGTCGCTTTCGGCGCGGGCCTGTTCGGCGCGCAGGTCGGCGCCGACGCCGACCTTCTCGTACAGCTGGGAGGCCGCCCGGTACGCCTCGCGCAGGGCGGGCAGGGTGTGCCGCTGGGCGTCCGGCCCGGGCTCGGGGAGGTGTTCGGGGGCGCCGGCGATCTCGGCACGCTCGGCGCGCAGGGCGCGTGCGGTGCGGCGGGCGTCGTCGGCCGCGCGCTGGGCGGCCCTGCGGTCCTCGTCGGCTGCCCGGGCCCGTTCCAGACAGACGGTGGCACGGGCTTCGGACTCGGCCGCCTCGTCGACCAGTTCGCGCAGCTTCGCCTGCCAGCCCGCCCTTTCGCGGAGCCGGAAGGCGAGTCCGGCGAGCGCGTCGGCGGCGCGGCGGGCGCGCTGGGCTGCCTCCTGGCGTTCGTCGCGGACGCGCGCGGTGTCCGCCGCCGCCTCGTCGGCCTCGGCCCGGGCGGTGCGGGCCTCGGCGAGAGCGGCCTCGGCCGTCTCGGCGGCCGTGCGGGCCGTGCGGGCGGCTTCCGCGAGTTCGGTGAGCCTGCCGGGCGGGCAGTCCGCACGCCAGGAGCCGATCCGGGCGGCGAGCGAGCGGTCCGCCGCGAGGCGGGCTGCCAGGGTGCGGATGTCCTCGTCGCGGGCCGCGGTCCGGCTCCTGAGCGCCTGCCGTTCCTCGTCCGCGGCGTGCTCGTCGTGCATCGCCGGGTTCGGCGGGACGAGGAAGACCCCGGCGGTGCTCGCGGCGGATCCGGCTACGTGGTCGGGGACGGGGGCGAGCAGCGCGGCGGCGGTGCCCACGGCGACGGCGGAGCGCGGCAGCAGGGCGGCGGCGCCGAGGACCTCACGGGCTCGGGCGTGCGCGTCCGGATCGGTGATGACGACGCCGTCGACGAGTTCGGGGCGGGCGGCGAGCACGGCCGCGTGGTCGGCGGGGTCGACGGCCTGGGCGAGGTAGCGCCAGCCGGGCAGCGCGGGGATGCCGTGCTCGCCGAGGTATTCGACGGTGGCGAGCACATCGGGCCCCGGCGGCAGCAGTCCGCCGTCGCCGAGCGCGCCCAGGATGCGCGAGTCGTCCGCGGCCGCGGTGCGCAGCTCGAAGAGACGACGCTCGGCCGCGGCCACGCCCTGGTCGAGGAGCTCCCGCAGCTCGTCCGCGTTCCGGTCGAACTCGTCTGCGGTGAGGGGCTGTTCGGCGGACCCGGGCAACGCGGCGGTCCGAGCTCCGTGGCCGGCCGGCCCGGACTCGGCGCCGGAACCCTCCCGGGCCTCGCCGTGCCGCTCGTCCTCCGCTCCGTCCTGAGCGCCCTGGCGCGGCCGGGGGACGCCGCCGGTGGTGGGCAGGCCCAGGAGGTCGGCGAGGCGGTGGTCGGCGGCGATGGACTCGGCGGCCCTGAGCTCGGCCTCGTAGGCCTGCTCGGCCGCGCGAGCGCCGTCGGCGGCCCGCGCGGCGGCGAGTTCGGCCCGGCTCTCGGCGGCGGCGGCCTGCCTGGACCGGTCCGACGCGGCCCCCGCGGCCTCGCGGGCGGCGTCCCAGGCGGCCACGGCGGTCTGCTCGGCATCGTTCGCGGCGAGCGCGGCGCGGGCGGGGTCCGCGTGGGGTGCGGTGTCGTCGAGCCAGCCCGCGCGGACCGCTTCGGCGGTCTCCTGCTCCACCTCGGCGAGGCGCTGGCGCAGATGGCCGGCCTCGCTGCGGGCGCGTTGGGCCTCGGTGGCGGCGGTGGTGGCGTCCCGGTGGGCGGCCTCGCCCGCGCTCTGGAGCGCGTCGGAGCGCTCTTCCTCCTCGTTGGCCAGGTTCTCGCCCGCTTCGGCGGCGGTGTGCAGGGCCCGTACGAGATCGGCCGCGGCGGTGGCGCGGGCCGCCAGGGCCGGTGCGGCGTCGCGCTCGGCCTCGCGGATGGCGACGGCGACACGGGCGGAACGGTCCGCGGCGGCGCGGTGGCGGAGCACGGCCTCGGCGGCCTGCCAGGCGGCGTGCAGGGTGCGGGCGTCGCCCAGTTCCCGGCGCTGCGCCGCCGCGCTCTTCTCGGCCGCGGCCAGGGCCAGCGAGGCGTGCCGGTAGGCGAGTTCGGCGGCGATGAGGGCGCTGCGGCCTCGGGCCTCCTCGGCTGCGGTGACCGCGTGGGCGGCGCCGGTGACCTGCTGGGCGAGCTCCCCGGTCCGGCCGCGCTCCACGCCGGCGCGGGCGGAGAGCCTGCGGGCCAGGGTGCGGGTGCGGCGTTCGGCGCCGGCGTGGATGTCCCGGGTCCTGGCGCGGACTTCGGCGGCTTCCACGATGCGGCCGAGCAGGTCGACCGAGCCCGCGGTGAAGTCGCGCTCGGCGGTGAGCTCGGCGCGGCGGCCCAGCTTGTTGCCGAAGCCGCTGACGAGGTCGGCGAGTCCGTCGGTGTCGCGGGTGTCGGTGACGGCGCGCAGCAGCAGGTCGGTGAAGTCGGAGTCCTTCTTGACCGCGAAGAGTCCGGCCGCTTCGCCCTCGTCGGCGTTCATCTCGCGCTGGTAGCGGAAGAGTTCGGGGTCCAGGCCGAGCTCGCCGAGGTG
This sequence comes from Streptomyces sp. A0642, assembly GCF_004795105.1. Taxonomy (GTDB): domain Bacteria; phylum Actinomycetota; class Actinomycetes; order Streptomycetales; family Streptomycetaceae; genus Streptomyces. The sequence continues at coordinate 19,828 of NZ_SSBL01000008.1, forward strand.
CTCGTTCCAGCGGTCGTGGATCTCTTCCCAGTGCACGTCGAGGTGCTGGTAGAACTTGCCCGCCTCGGTGAGCGCGTCACGGAAGCCCTTCATGGTGCGGCGCCTGCCGCGGGCGCCGGAGACGCCTTCGGTGGTACGGCCGACGGAGGTGGCCTCGGCGACGGGCAGCGAGTCGAGGCTGAGCCCGGGGCCGGGGCGGAAGGAGTACCAGGCCTCGGCGAACTTCCGCGGGTCGTTGGACACCTGGCGTCCGCGCCATTCGCTGACCTTGCCGACGACCACGCATGCGCCGGTCAGTGTGTGCTGCCACTCCAGCGCGACGTGTCCGCAGTCCTCCGCGAGCAGGAACTTGCGCAGCACGCCGGAGCTGGCGCCGCCCAGGGTGTTGCGGTGACCGGGCAGCATCACCGAGAAGATCAGCTTGAGCAGGACGGACTTGCCGCCGCCGTTCTCCAGGAAGAGCACTCCGGCGGGCGCGGGCCTGCGCGGCGGTCCGACCGGCTCGTCCTCGAAGAACTCCGCCTGCGCGGGCGCGGGGTGGGGCACGGGCTCGCCGACGCCGCGCAGGTCGAGCACGGTGTCGGCGTAGCGCGCGCCGGCAGGCCCGATGGAGTAGAGGCGGACCCGGGACAGCTCGTACATGGCGGCGGACTCTCGTCGTTCAGGCAGCGGGGGGGGGGAGACGTCGGTGGGGCGGGCGGCCCCGGTGATGGGGGCGGGTCAGCTGTGGAACGGCAGGCCGGCGCCGGCCGCCAGCTCCAGGCCGTCGGGGTCGGGTGGCGGCAGCAGGGTGGCCGAACCGTCGCTGACCGGCACCACGCCGAGCTCCAGGAGCTCGGCCAGGGCGGCGCTTCCCGCCATGTCGCGGACCTGGAGCTGGTAGCGGGCGGTGGTGCGGAAGGCGCCTCCGGCGTCGTCGCCGGTGCGTTGGAGGAAGCCGGATTCGGTGAGGAAGGCCACGGCCTTGCCGACGATGCCGGTGGTGGATCCGGCCAGCCGCCGGGCGTCCTTCGTCGCTCCGGTGGCGCTGCGCCGGGAGTAGATCCGCCAGCCCGCCTCCAGGCCGGGGGCCTCGCTGGCCGGGTCGGTGTTGTCTCCCTGTTCCTCCGCGCGTTCCTCCAGGCGGTGGCAAGCCTGGCGTACGAAGGCGTCGACACCGTTGACCGTGATGCGGCCGATGTACGCGTCGTCGGCGAGGTCCTCGGGGCGCGGGAAGGCCATCGCGGCGACGGCGAGGTGGGCGAGGCCGTGCAGGAAGCGGTCGGCGGAGTCCGGGGAGGCCCGCCGGGCGTAGTCGCCCATGCGCACGGCGAAAACCGAGTCCTCGCCCGCCGTGACGGCCATCCCCGCCCGGGTGGACACCTCCAGGACGACGAGGCCGAGGCCGGTGGCCACGGCGTCGGCGAGCCGGGCGAAGGCCGGATCCTCCCGGTAGCGGCGGAGCAGTTCGGCGTACTCGGCGTCGCGGGCGGGCAGCAGCTTGGGCTGGAGCCCGAAGGCGACGAGCCGGGAGGCGTCCGCCGCGTCGGCCGGGGTGACGGCGGCGGAGGCAGCGGGCGCCGCGGGCCGCTCGGCCGGATACGCCGGCGCCGCCCGGTCGGCCTGGGGCTCGGCCGGGTCGCTCCACGCGTCGGCGTGCTCTGCGCGGTGGTCGCTCACGACGGTCGCTCCTCGTTGCGGAAGGTCTTCGGTACGGGGCGCCCGGTCCGGGCGCGCGGGGTCGAACCGCACCGGGCGGCGCCGGCGGCTCGCACGGAAACGGCCGACGGGTGCGGGGACGGCGTCGTCATGTCGCCTCCGCACGGTCCGCCGCCATGCCGACGGCGTCCAGCAGGGCCGTGCCCACGATCAGGTCGGCGCCCCCGAACTCGGGGTCGTCGAGCGGGGTGCCGTCGTCCACGGAGAACAGCAGGCGGCGCTCCCCCTGCCGGTAGGCGGTGCCGACCGGAGGGCTGGCGGCGTGCACGGCGAGCAGGGCGACCAGATAGGGCAGGTCCGCGTCGCGCCGCCGGGCGTCGGCCAGGAGTCCGGAGAGGCGGCGCGGCGCGTCGTGCTCCAGGTCGAGCAGCTCCATGGCGGACGCGAGCTGCTCCTCGCTGAACCGGCTGTCGTCCGGGGTGGCGATGAGATCCGGCTCGGGCATCTCGGCGCCGAGGTGTTCCCGTTCGAGCGGCGGGGTGAGCAGCATGTCGACCAGGTCGCCGACCCGGACCGCCGTGGGGGTGCGCAGTCCTGTGCCGTGGGCGAAGAACGCGTCCGTGGCCCGGATGCCCTGCTCGACGGGGAGAGGCAGCACGGGGGCCAGGAGCTGTCCGTACAGGTCGAGTCCCGTGCGGGCGGCGGGCGCCGCGAAGGCCTGGCGGTCCTGCTCGGCGCGGAACAGCGGTCCCGCCTCCAGCAGGCGGGACTGGAGCTGGGTGTGGCGGCGGATGCAGTCCTTGACGATGTCGACGAGCTCGGCGGCGCGCCTCTTGTGCTCGGGCTCCTCGGCCTCGTCCCTGGCCTTGCGGATGTTGGTGAGGATCGCGTTCTCGTGGCGGTAGCGGTCGGCGACGTGGTCGAGGGCCTCGGCGATCATGTCGGGCACGGCGTTGAGCCAGTCGACCGCGCGGACGTTGCGCCGGGTGGCGTCGAGCGTCTTGCGGAGCGTTTCCGCGTACTGCACGGTCCGGTAGCGGGCCTGCTCCGCGGCGAGCTGGGCGTCGGCGAGGCGGCCCCGGCTGATCAGGACCTCCAGTTTCACCTCGGCGGCGATCTGGGCGCTGGTGACGTCCGTGTCGAGCGCGCCGACCAGGACGTTGACCGCTTCGTCGGTGGCCCGCAGGTAGACGGTGCCGCCGTATCCCGGGACCTCCTCGATCAGCTTGAAGTCGTAGTCCCGGCGGACGTAGACGCCGTCCGGTCCGAAGGTGCCGTAGACCGCCCGGAAGCCGCGGTCCACGCTGCCGACGTTGATCAGGTTCTCCAGCACCCAGCGGGCGACCCGTTCGTGCTCGGCCACGGGGCGGCGCGGGGCCTGCGCGGCGACGCGCGGGAGCAGTCTGGCCACTATCTGGTCGTGGTCGGCCCCGGTGTCGAAGTCCATGTTGAGGGTGACGTGGTCGATCGCCGCGAGGGCGACCTCGGCCATCGAGTACACGCTGTACTCACCCGCGAGGTTCGCCTTGCGCACGTCGAGGTCGTGCAGCGGCGCCGTGCAGGCGAGCGCCCGCAGCCGCCGCGAGAGCCCCTCGTCGGCGGCCGGGCCCGGTGCGGGCCGCGGCCCCGCGCTGAGCTGGGGCGCAGCGTTTTCCGTGTAGGCAGGCGAAGTCACGCTGCACAGATTAGGTCCTCGGACTGACAACGGTCGAAACGGCGCAGAAGCGGCCGCTTGCCCCGGAGTCGGTCACGCCCGTGCGGGCCGGCCCGACGGCCCCCCCCCGCCGGCATCCGTCACGCCCCGCCGCCCCGGCCTTCGCCCTCCCGGTGGCCCGTGCTGTCCGGTGGCCCGTACCCCCCGCCTCCCGGGGTCCGGACGACCAGGACGTCCCCGGCCTCCAGCTCGGCGGTGTCGCAGCCCTTCAGCGGGGTGCGGCCCCCGTCGGCGCGTTCGATGTGCTGGCTGCCCAGAGCGCCCGGGCCGCCGCCCGCCATGCCGTACGGAGGAACACGGCGGTGCCCGGTGAGCAGGGCCACCGTGACGGGCTCCAGGAAGCGGATCCGGCGTTCCACTCCGCATCCGCCGCGTCGGCGGCCCGGCCCCCCGCTCCCCTCGCGCACCCGGAAGCTCTCCAGCAGCACCGGGTAGCGCCACTCGAGGATCTCGGGATCGGTGAGCCGCGAGTTGGTCATGTGGGTCTGCACGGCGTCGGTGCCGTCGAAGTCCTCCCCCGCGCCCGAGCCGCTCGCCACGGTCTCGTAGTACTGCACCCGTTCGTTGCCGAAGGTGAGGTTGTTCATGGTGCCCGAGCCCTCGGCCTGGACGCCCAGGGCGGCGTACAGCGCTCCCGTGACCGCCTGCGAGGTCTCCACGTTGCCGGCGACCGTGGCCGCGGGGTGGGCGGGCGCCAGCATCGATCCCTCCGGAATCCTGATCTCCAGCGGGGTGAGGCACCCGCTGTTGAGGGGGATGTCGGCGGCCACCAGGGTGCGGAACACGTACAGCACGGCGGCCATGACCACCGACCGGGGCGCGTTGAAGTTGCCCGGCTGCTGCGGCGAGGTGCCGGTGAAGTCGACGAGCGCGCTGCGCGCGTCCCGGTCCACGGTCAGCGTCACCTCGATCACGGCGCCGTTGTCGGTCTCGTACCGGCAGTGGCCGTCGTGGAGCCCCGCGATGATGCGGCGTACGGACTCCTCGGCGTTGTCCTGCACGTGCCCCATGTAGGCGGCCACCACGTCGGGGCCGAACTGAGCGACCATGCGGCGCAGTTCGGCGATGCCCTTCTCGTTGGCGGCGATCTGGGCGCGCAGGTCGGCGAGGTTGGTGTCGGGGTCGCGGGAGGGGTACGCGGCGCCGCCCAGCAGTTCGCGGGTCGCGGTCTCACGGAAGGCGCCGTCCCGCACCAGGAGCCAGTTGTCGAAGAGCACCCCCTCCTCGTCGACGGTGCGGCTGAAGGCCGGCATCGAACCGGGCGTGATGCCGCCGATCTCGGCGTGGTGGCCCCGGGATGCCACCAGGAACCGCAACACGTGGGCCTCGTCCGTCTCGTCGAACACCGGTGTCACGACGGTCACGTCGGGCAGGTGCGTACCCCCGTGGTACGGATCGTTGATGGCGTACACGTCGCCGGGCCGCATCGTGGCTCCGTTGCGCCGCAGCACTTCCTTGATGGACTCCCCCATGGAGCCGAGGTGCACCGGGATGTGCGGTGCGTTGGCGATCAGGTTGCCGTCCGCGTCGAAGAGGGCGCAGGAGAAGTCCAGCCGCTCCTTGATGTTGACGGAACGGGCGGTGTTCCGCAGGCGCACGCCCATCTGTTCGGCGATGGACATGAAGAGGTTGTTGAAGATCTCCAGCATGACCGGGTCGACGCGGGTGCCGACCGCCTGTCTGCCGGGCCGCGGGCGGGCGCGGGTCAGGACGAGATGGCCGGTGTCCCCGACGAGGGCCTGCCATCCCGGGTCGACGACGGTGGTCGCGTCCGGCTCGGCGATGACGGCGGGACCGGTCACGGTGTCCGTGGGCCGCAGATCGGCTCTGCGGTGGAGGGCGGCTTCCTGCCAGCGGTCCCCGGCGAACATCCGCGCCGTGGCGTGAGGCCGCGGCGCCACCGCCCCGCCCTGCCCCGACCCGGGCGGTGGCGGCGCCGAGTCCTCGCCCGGCCCCGGGGGTGGCGGCCCCGAGTCCTCGCCGGGCCCCGGCTCCGACGGTCCCGACTGGGTGGCTCCCTCCCGGCCCGGACCGGACGGTCGCGGCGCGTCGTGCTCCTCCGCCCTGCCGGTCGCCTCCACGGAGACCGCCTCGACCACGAGCGGCCGGTCCATCGTGAAGCCGTAGCGCGCGCGGTGTTCGCCCGTGAACGCCTCGGTCATGGCGGCCACGGTGTCCAGGCCGGTGGAGAGGCTCGCGTCGGTGCCCTCGTACCGCAGGAGCACGCGGGTCCGGGTGCCGATGGCCCGGTCCGGGACGCCGTCGGCGCGCAGTTCGGCCCGGGTACGGGCGGTCAGCGCGTCGCACACCTCGTCCAGGCGGGCCCGGGCTGAGTCGTCGAGCGGCGCCTCGACGGACTGCTCGCGCATGGCGGTCGCGTCGGCGAGCCCGATGCCGTAGGCGGACAGGACACCGGCCAGCGGCGGTACGAGGACCGTGTCGATATTGAGGGCGTCGGCGACGGCGCAGACATGCTGGCCGCCCGCTCCGCCGAAGCCCGTGAGGGCGTACCGGGTGATGTCGTGCCCACGCTGGACGGAGATGCGCTTGACCGCGTTCGCCATGCTGAGCACGGCGATCTCCAGGAAGCCCGCGGCGGTCCCGGCGGCGGTCCGACGGGTTCCGGTGGTCCGGGCGACCTCGTCGGCCAGCGCCTCGAAGCGCTCGCGCACGATGTCCGCGTCGAGGGGCAGATCGCCGTCCGGCCCGAAGACGGCGGGGAAGTGGGCCGGCTGGATGCGGCCGAGCATCACCTGGGCGTCGGTGACGGTCAGCGGCCCGCCCCTGCGGTAGCAGGCCGGCCCGGGCACCGCGCCGGCCGAGTCGGGGCCCACCCGGAAGCGGTTGCCGTCGAAGTGGAGCACCGAACCGCCGCCGGCCGCGACGGTGTGGATGTTCATCATGGGTGCGCGCATCCGCACGCCGGCCACCTCGGTGCCGAGTTCGCGTTCGAACTCGCCCGCGTAGTGCGAGACATCGGTGGAGGTGCCGCCCATGTCGAAGCCGACGACCCGGTCGTAGCCGGCGCGCGCGGAGGTGCGGGCCATGCCGACGACTCCGCCGGCGGGTCCTGAGAGCACCGCGTCCTTGCCCCGGAATCGGGCGGCCTCGCGCAGGCCGCCGTTGGACTGCATGAACATCAGCCGGATGCCGTCGAGTTCGGCGGCGATCGTGTCCACGTACCGGCGCAGGATCGGCGAGAGGTAGGCGTCGACGACGGTGGTGTCGCCGCGTGGCACGAGCTTGATCAGCGGGCTGACCTCGTGGGAACAGCTGACCTGGGTGAACCCCGCCGCCCGCGCCTCGTCGGCGACCGCCTTCTCGTGGTCCGGGTGGAGGTAGCCGTGCATGAGGACGACGGCCGCGCTGCTCAGCCCGTCGCGGCGTGCGGCACGCAGCCGCTCCGCCACCGCGGCCCGGTCCAGGGGCCTGACGGTCCGCCCGCCGGCGTCGACCCGCTCGGGGACCTCGATCACCCGCTCGTACACGGCCTCGGGGAGCAGGACGCGGCGGTCGAAGATCCGGGGCCTGTTCTGGTACGCGATGCGCAGGGCGTCCCGGAAGCCCTCGGTGATGACGAGGACGGTGGGTTCGCCGCGCCGTTCCAGCAGGGCGTTGGTGGCGACGGTGGTGCCCATCTTCACGGCGGCGACGCGGTCGGCGGGGACCGGTTCGCCGGGGGCGAGCCCGAGCAGCAGCCGGATGCCGGCCACGGCGGCGTCCCGGTAGCGGTCCGGGTCGTGGGAGAGGAGCTTGCGGGTGACCAGCCGGCCCGCCGGGTCCCGGCCCACCACGTCGGTGAACGTGCCGCCTCGGTCGATCCAGAACTCCCAGCGTCCGGTCATCCCTCCATAGTGGCGCGCGGCCCTTCGAGAGGGGCGCACCACGCGGGGAGACGGGGCGGGTACGGGCGCGGCGCGCCCCCGACGCGCTGCCCTCCTGCGGTCCCCGGCTGCGCGGTCGTCGCGCGGCGGGGTGTCCGGTCCCGTCAGACCGCCGGTGCGTCCGGTCCGATCCTGCTGCGTACGGCGGACTGGACCTCGGCCTCCTCGGCCGGATCGGCGGCCAGCCGGCGCAGCCGTTCCGCCACCCTGATGTCGCCGGTCTCCGCGTGGCGTGCGGCGACCTCCCGGGTCGTCTCCTCGCAGTCCCACAGGCATTCGACGGCGAAGCCGGTGGCGAAGGAGGGGTCGGTGGCGGCGAGGGCGCGGGCGGCCCTTCCCCGCAGGTGGGAGGAGGAGGTCTCCCGGTAGACGTGCCGCAGTACGGGCGCGGCGCAGGCGATGCCGAGCCGGCCGGCCCCGTCGACCAGGGCCCACAGGCGGGGGGCGTCCGGCCCCTCGCCGCGTACGGCGTCGCGCAGGGCGCCGAGGACCAGGGGGGCGTCCTGTGCCCCGCCCCGGCCGGCCAGTACGCCGGCCGCGGACTCGCCGAGCGCGTCGGGCCGGCGGGCCCAGCGGCGCGCCCGTTCCACCGCGGCCTCGCCGCACATCCGCTCGAAGGCGGCGACGGCCGCTTCGGCGACGGTGTGGGAGGCGTCGGCCGCCGCGGCCTCGATGAGGTCGAGCACGGCCGGGTCGCGGACCTCGGCGGCGAGGTAGTGCAGCGCGGCGCAGCGGGCGCCTTCCGGACCGCTGCGGGCTGCCTCGACGATCATCGACCGGTCCTCGGCCCCCGCCACGGCGGAGAGGCAGCGGGCGGCCGGCACGTGCAGGACGCTGCCCCGGTCGAGCCCTTCCTGGGCCCAGTCGAAGACGGCACGGACGCTCCAGCCGGGGCGCGGACCGCCGGGCCGCATCTGCCGCTGCCAGCGGTCGAACGAGCCCTGTTCGGAGGCGGCTCTGACCCGGGCGCCGACCGAGGGGCGCGGATCGTCGGCCCAGAGCCGCCAGGGGCGGGGCTCGTAGGCGTCACGCACGGTGGCGGCGAGCTCGGCGCGGCCCTCGGCGTCGTCGGGGAACCGGGCGAGCACGGGCAGGGCGAGGGAGCGGAGCCCGGCGTCGTCGTCGCGCAGCGCCAGCTCGTCCAGGGCCCAGGCCCAGTTGGAGCCGGTCGCGGCGTAGCGCCGTAGCAGGGCCAGGGCGTCGTCGCGGCCGTACGAGGCGAGGTGACCGAGGACCGCCAGGGCGAGGCCGGTCCGTGAGTCGTCCGTGTCGAGGTGGTCGTCGGCGTCGTACAGGTGCCGTTCGATCTCCTCGATCCCGCCGTCGAGGTCGAGGTACAGGCGTGCGTAGTAGAGGGAGCGGTTCTCGACCTGCCAGTCGTGACGCGGGTCGCTCAGGACGCAGTGGTTGAGAGCCGCCAGGGCCTCGGGGCGTGGTGCGGCGAGTGCGTGGAGCGTGCCGTCGCCGCGGCCCCTCTGCAGCAGGCCGAGCAGGGTGCCGCTCGGCGCTATGAACGGATCAAACATGGGAAAAGCCTCACATCAAGCTGTCGACGCAACCGGGACTGTGCAGTTCCACGTGCCGGACCGGGAACCAGTGCCGTGACCGGCAATGTTCGCCTCATGAGGAGCGTCGTCCGGGGGCGGCGATCTCGACGCGGCCGGAACGCCTCGACAGGGTCCCCTCCCATGCCCGCAGGGCTGGGGAGGAGGAGCTACCGGGGCTTTCGGCCGACGCGGCGAGCGCGCGTGCTGGGCGGCGCGACGGGGCGAAGCCTGTCGGGAGGGGCACTAGGCCGCGCAGCAACATGATCGGCCGACTGCCGTCTTCTGCCTGGTGTAGACCATCTTCCTCTGCCTCTCGTCGGTGGCCCGAACCGGGCCCGCGACGTCATGATGACCCAGCCATTTCGCCACCGCGACCACATTTACGGCGAAGCCCCCTCAGCGGGCGCCGAAGAGTTCCAGCAGGTCGGCCTTGCCGAACATGCGCGCCGTGTCCAGCGCGGAGGGTGTTCCGGCCGCCGGATCGGCCCCCGCGTCGAGCAGGGCCTTGATCACCGCTTCCTCGCCCTTGAAGACGGCTCCGGCGAGCGGTGTCTGCCCCCGGTCGTTGGCACGGTCCGGGTCGGCGCCACGCCCCGCGAGGGCGATGACCGCGGGGGCGTGCCCGTGGTACGCCGCGAGCATCAGCAGCGAGTCCCCCCGGTCGTTGGTGAGGTTCACCGGGACGCCGGCGTCGACGTAGGCCGCCAGGGCGTCGGCGTCGCCCTGACGTGCCAGGCCGAAGACCTTGGTCGCCAGCTCGACCACCTCGGGATCGGGGGTTTCACTCATCGGGGGACCGCCTTCCTTGACCGTACGCGGGGGTTCCGGCCTGCCGGGCGGCACGCCGGGTGGGCCGTACGAGTGATTCGCCAGGGTACTGCCCGGCCGCGCACACACCCCCGCCCACCCATCGCAAAGGATCACATGGAGTGACGAGAACGAGAGGTCCGCACCGGGGGAGCCCTCCCGGCGGCTCCCGTACGTGAGCCAGTTCAGTGAACAATCGGACTTTTCACCCAATTGCAGCTTTTATCCTATGGATACTTCCGGTGAGCTTGGAAGGACTCATGGTGACTGTCCCCCCAACCAGGAGAACCACTCATGATCCTTTCCATGTCAGGCGTCGTCATCCTCGGCATCATCGTCTTCCTGTTCTTCAGGAAGGACGGCCTCAAGGCGTCGCACGCCCTCGTCACCGCCCTGTTCGGCTTCTACCTGGCCGGCACCGCCATCGCACCGAGCATCACCGCGGGCGGGGCGAGCCTCGCCGGCCTCCTGGGCGGGATCAAGTTCTGACCCTCCGCCCCCGCTCCCACCCCCTTCAGGAGACAGACGTGGCCCGGCGACCACTCCCCCGCATTCTGAGCAGCGGCAGCGCTTCGATCACTCGCAGTCGCGAGATCGCGCGCACGGCCGCCGACAGCGCCACCGACGTGCTCCATCCGCTGATCATGATCACTCGTGGTCTGCGGCTGCTGGCCGGTGCAGGACGGCAGAAGTGGGCCGCGACACCCAAGGACCGGCGTGGTCCCACGCTGTTCCTCGTCGCGGCCTGCGTCCTCGTGGTCGCGCTCATCCCGTACGGGCCGCTGCTGGCCCTCGTCACGGTGATGGGCGCAGCCGCATGGAAGGGCCGGGAACGCGCCCCCGTCAAAAGCGGCCCCGACGAGGCGGAGGCCGGCCGCCTGAAAGCGTTGTACGAGGCGCTCGTGCCGTACTTCTCGACGGCCGACGACCCCAGTCCGCTGTTCACCCACGGCGGCGACTGGGACAAGGTCTTCAGCGCGTACGAGTTCGACGGTGACGGACGCGTCAGCAGCCTCCGTGTGACGTACCCCGCCTACTTCACCGACAGCGAGGCCGCTTCCCGCGCCCGCATCGAACAGCTGCTCCACACCAAGTCCGGCCGCGGCCGGGAGTACCTCTTCAGCTGGGACGAGGAGGGCAACCAGCTCCTCATGAACGTGCTCGACGCCCTGCCCACCACTCTCACCGCACAGCGCTTCGTCACCGCCCCCGGGGAGACCGTCCTCGGGTTCACCGACGACGACGCCGTGCAGCGCACGGTGCCGGTGAACGACGGCGACGGGACCAGGGACGCGCCCGGCGTCGTGTGGCGCACCGGCGCGCGCTCCACCGAACCGCATCTGCTGATCGTCGGCCAGCCCGGCAGCGGCACCACCACACTCCTGCGCTCCATCGCCCTCCAGGCACTCCAGCAGGGCGACATCCTGATCATCGAAGGCAGCGGCACCGGCGAGTACACGTGCTTCACCGGCCGCGAAGGCGTCCTGGCCGTGGAATGCGGACTGGCCGGGGCGCTGTCCACCCTGGAATGGGCGGCCGACGAGACGGAGCGGCGGCTGATCGAGACCAACCGGGCGCGGCAGGCCGGCGAGGCGCCTCCCGAGGACACGCAGCGCCCCCTCTGGATCCTGCTGGACCGGCCGAGCGCACTCGGCCACCTCGCCGGCGCGGACAGCGGGCCCGGCCCGCAGGACCTGCTCCAGGTGCCGTTGCGCCACGGCAGGGCGGCAGGCGTCACCGTGGTGATGACCGAGCAGGTCGACAGCCTGGACGGCGTGAGTGACACCGTCCGGTCCCACACCAGGGCCCGGGTCGTGCTCGGCCGGTGCTCACCGGCCCAGATCGAGTCCGTTCTCGGTGCCGGGCCGCACACCACCCCGCCCCCGGACGTCCCGCCCGGCCGCGGCTACGCCCGGCTCGGCACGGGCGAGGTGCTGCGCCTCCAGGTGCCCGCCACCCCCGACCCGTACGACGACGCCACGAGCGAGGCAGAGCGCCAGGCGGTGCTCGACCTGCTCCCCGAGCGGCGCACGGCGGTCGAGGCGAGCGTGCCCGATCCCGTGATGGCGGACTCGGTGAACGCTTCCGTGTCCGTGGAGGGTCTGGCTCTCAGCGACTGATCCGGGCAAGGACGGGACCGGTCCGGGCATTCCGGGCATGACGAGGGGCCCGCGGACCGATGGATCCGCGGGCCCCTCGTCCTGTGCGCGGGCGCCGCCGCCCCCGCCGTCCGGCGTGGGCGCTCTCCCCCGCTTCAAGTGCCGTGGCGCTCAGGCCACGAATCTTCAAGAGCCGTGGGCGCTCAGGCCACGAACGTACGGGGGGTCTCGGCGCCCGCGCCCGCTCCCGAACCGACCAGCCGGGCGGCGGCCGCGAGCCGCTGGGCCGCCTCGTCCGCGACCGGCCCGCCGACCGTGAACGGCAGGCGCACGTATCCCTCGAAGGCCCCGTCGACCCCGAAGCGGGGTCCGGACGGCACCCGCACCCCGACCCGCTCCCCCGCCACCGCGAGCCGCGATCCGGAGAGGCCGCCGGTGCGCACCCAGAGGGTCAGCCCGCCGCGCGGCACGGCGAACTCCCAGTCCGGCAGCTCCCGGCGCACGGCCGCGACGAGCGCGTCCCGGTTGTCCCGCGCCTGCTCCCGGCGGATCTGCACCGCCTGCTCCCAGCCGCCGGTGCGCATGAGCCAGTTCACGGCCAGCTGTTCGAGGACCGGGGTGCCCATGTCGGCATAGGCGCGGGCGGCCACCAGGCTGCGGATCACGTCCGGTGAGGCACGGACCCAGCCGATGCGCATGCCGGCCCAGAAGGCCTTGCTGGCCGAGCCGACGGTGAGCACGGTGCTGCCCGCCGGATCGAAGGCGCAGACCCGGCGCGGCATCCGCACATCGTCGTCCAGATACAGCTCGTTCATCGTCTCGTCGACCACCAGGACCGTGCCGGCCGAACGCGCGGCGTCCACCAGCGCCCGGCGGCGGTCCTCGTCGGCGAGCGCGCCGGTCGGGTTGTGGAAGTCCGCGACGACGTACGCGAGCCGGGGCGCCGCGTCCCTCAGCACCTGGCGCCAGCGGTTCATGTCCCAGCCGCCGAGCCCCTCCTCCATGGCCACCGGCACCAGGCGGGCGCCCGCCTCCCGCATCAGCTGGAGGATGTTGGCGTAGCTCGGGGACTCCACGGCGATCCGTTCGCCGCGGCCCGCGAAGAGGTGGCAGATCGCGTCGATCGCACCCATCGCCCCGGTGGTCACCATGATCTGTTCGGGCATCGTCGGGATGCCCCTCGCGGTGTAGCGGTCGGCGATCATCTGCCGCAGCGCGGGGAGGCCGGCCGGGTAATCGCCGTGGGTGTGGGCGTACGGGGCCAGCTCCTCCAGGGCGCCCTGGACGGCCCGGGTCAGCCATGGTTCCGGAGCGGGCAGTGAGGCGCAGCCCAGGTCGATCATCGAGCCGAGGGCCTCGGGCGGCAGCGGTTCCAGCCCGCGGGCGGGCAGCGGGTTGCCCGCGGGGACGGCCGTCCAGCTGCCGGCCCCGCGCCGGGACTCCAGGAAGCCCTCGGCCCGCAGCGCCTCGTAGGCCGCGGCGACCGTGGTGCGGCTGACGGAGAGGGCCAGGGCCAGCTCACGCTCCGCGGGCAGCCGCGCGGCGACCGGAACGCGGCCTTCGAGGACGAGCAGCCGGATGCCGTCGGCGAGCGCACGGTAGGCGGGAGGCCTGCGGCTGCCGGGGCCCGCGGGCCGGGGCTGCTGGGCGTGGAGCTGCCGGGCGAGTTGTGCAGCACCGACGGCCGAAGTCCACTGCGCCATGAGAATCAGTCCACCTTCCTCGGATTGGCCATAGTTGGCAGCCAATCCCCTGCCACAGAGTGACACGCAGCAGTCCACGATCACCACACCAGGGGGCACGCCTTGTCCATCACCGCCGCGGCACGCGGGGCTCACCTCCCCCGCCGGCTGATCCAGCTCTACGCGGGCCTGGCCCTGTACGGGGCGAGTTCGGCCCTGCTGGTCGTCGCCGGACTGGGCCTGGAGCCCTGGGGCGTGCTGCACCAGGGCCTGGCCGAGCGCACCGGGATCAGCATCGGCGTCGTCTCGATCATCATCGGCGCGATCGTGCTGCTGCTCTGGATACCGCTGCGGCAGCGGCCCGGTCTGGGCACCGTCTCGAACGTCTTCGTCGTCGGTCTGGCGATGGACGGCACGCTCGCCCTCGTCCCGGAGGTCCACGGTCCGACCGCGCAGGCCGGCACGATGGTGGCGGGGATCGTCCTCAACGGCGTGGCGACGGGGCTCTACATCGCCGCCCGGTTCGGCCCGGGTCCGCGGGATGGGCTGATGACCGGGCTGCACCGGAGGACCGGCCGGTCTCTCCGGCTCGTCCGCACGGCGATCGAGGTCGCGGTCGTGGTCACCGGATTCCTGCTCGGCGGCTCCCTCGGCGTGGGCACGGTCCTGTACGCCCTGGCGATCGGGCCGCTCGCCCAGTTCTTCCTGCGCTTCTTCGCGGTCACGGACAGCGGCGGCCCCACGCCGGCCGCCCGCGCGTCCGGGCAGGCCATACTGCCGCAGTGACTTCCGTACGCCACCCCTATCTGGACCACCCGGCCCCTCTCGCGTTCGCCCACCGGGGCGGGGCGGCGGACGGGATCGAGAACACCGCCGCCGCTTTCCGGCGTGCCGCCGACGCCGGGTACCGGTACTTCGAGACCGATGTGCACGCCTCGGCGGACGGCCGGCTCGTCGCCTTCCACGACGCCACCCTGGACCGGGTCACGGACGCCCGGGGCCGGATAGCCGAGCTGCCGTGGAGCGAGATACGGCGGGCCCGGGTGGCCGGACGCGAGCCGCTGCCGCTCTTCGAGGAGCTGCTGGAGGCGTTTCCCGAAGCCCGGTGGAACGTGGACATCAAGGCCGCGCCCGCCCTCGCGCCGCTCGTGGAGCTGATCCGCCGCACGGAGTCCTGGGACCGGGTGTGCGTCGGCTCGTTCTCCGAGGCGCGGGTGGCCCGGGCGCACCGGATGGCGGGCCCCCGGCTCGCGACCTCCTACGGCGTCCGCGGTGTCCTGGGGCTGCGGCTGCGTTCGTACGGGATCCCGGCGGCGCTGCGCGCCGGCGCGGTGTGCGCGCAGGTCCCGGAGAGCCAGGGCGGTGTCCGGGTCGTCGACCGGCGCTTCGTGCGGGAGGCGCACGCACGCGGACTCCAGGTGCACGTCTGGACGGTGAACGAACCGGAGCGGATGGCCGCGCTCCTGGACCTCGGGGTGGATGGCATCATGACCGATCACATCGAGACGCTTCGTACGGTGCTGAGCGAGCGGGGGGCCTGGGCCTGACGCCGGCCCGGTGACGTCTCCACGGGGAGAGACGAGGGGTGCGGATGAGCGCCGAGACCGCGGACACCGCCGGACAGGCGGACGGCACGGCCGGGCCGGACGGCGCCGTCGACCGGCGCCGTGAGCAGCGCGGCTGGTACTTCTACGACTTCGCCTGCTCCGTCTACTCGACGAGCGTCCTCACGGTGTTCCTCGGGCCGTATCTGACGTCGGTCGCCAAAGCCGCCGCCGACGCCGACGGCTACGTCCATCCGCTCGGCCTGCCGGTGCGGGCCGGGTCGCTGTTCGCGTACGCGGTCTCGGCCTCGATCGTCGTCGCGGTGATCCTGATGCCGGTCGTGGGCGCGGCAGCAGACCGTACGGGCCGCAAGAAGCCCCTCCTGGCCGCGGCCGCGTACACGGGCGCGACCGCGACGGCCGCGATGTTCTTCCTGGACGGCCACCGCTATCTCCTCGGCGCGTTCCTGCTCATCGTGGCGAACGCCTCGATATCGGTGTCGATGGTGCTCTACAACGCCTATCTGCCGCAGATCGCGGGGCCCGAAGAGCGCGACGCGGTCTCGTCACGGGGCTGGGCCTTCGGCTACACGTCGGGGGCACTGGTCCTCGTCCTCGATCTGATCCTGTACACCGGCCACGACTCCTTCGGGCTGTCCGAACAGGACGCGGTGCGGGTCTGTCTCGCCACGGCCGGGCTCTGGTGGGGCGCCTTCACCGTCGTACCGCTGCGGCGGTTGCGCGACCGGTACCCGAAGGCGGCCGGCGACGGAGCGGTCGGCTCCGGCTGGCGGCAGCTGACGGCGACCCTGCGCGACATGCGCCGCCACCCGCTCACCCTCTCCTTCCTGCTGGCGTACCTCGTCTACAACGACGGCGTGCAGACCGTCATCTCCCAGGCGTCGGTGTACGGCTCCGAGGAACTGGGCCTGAGCCAGACGACCCTGATCACGGCCGTGCTGCTGGTCCAGGTGCTGGCGGTCGCGGGAGCGCTCGGGATGGGGCGCATAGCCCGGGTCCACGGCGCGAAGCGCACGATCCTCGGGTCGCTCGTGGTCTGGACGCTGATCCTGGTCGCCGGCTACTTCCTGCCCGCCGGCTCACCGGTCTTCTTCTACGCGCTGGCGGCGACGATCGGCCTCGTCCTCGGGGGCAGCCAGGCGCTCTCCCGTTCCCTTTTCTCGCACCTGGTGCCGCGCGGCAAGGAGGCCGAGTACTTCTCCGCGTACGAGATGAGCGACCGCGGACTGAGCTGGCTGGGGCCCCTGGTGTTCGGGCTCGCGTACCAGCTGACCGGCAGTTATCGGGATGCGATCATCTCGTTGGTGATCTTCTTCGTGGCCGGTTCCGTCCTGCTCGCGAGGGTGCCGGTACGGCAGGCGGTGGCGGCGGCCGGGAATCCCGTTCCCGAACGGATTTAGACGTTGAAGTGAAAGGCCGGTAGTGTACGCCTTTGGCCTGCCCGGAGGACCGTTACTGCGAGTGGAAGCATCCAAACCGTTGGGTGACACCTTCCGCCAGATGTGACAAACCGGGCATTGGCGGGTACTTCAACACTCGCAAACCTGAAAAAGCAGCGGCACGACGGGCGACGCATGACCGGCAACGGGAATCTTTGCCGCCGACCGGACGTTGACCGGATGACGACGACAGCGACATTTGTCCTGTGGGCGACAAGCCCGGGAGGCACGATTCATGAGTGAGCGAGCTCTCCGCGGCACGCGACTCGTGGTTACCAGCTACGAGACGGACCGCGGCATCGATCTGGCCCCGCGCCAGGCGGTGGAGTACGCATGCCCGAACGGCCATCGATTTGAGATGCCGTTCTCGGTAGAGGCGGAAATTCCGCCGGAGTGGGAGTGCAAGGCGTGTGGCGCCACGGCACTCCTGGTGGACGGGGATGGCCCCGAGGAGAAGAAGGGCAAGCCTGCGCGTACGCACTGGGACATGCTCATGGAGCGGCGCACACGCGAGGAGCTGGAGGAGGTGCTGGCCGAGAGGCTGGCGGTTCTGCGCTCCGGAGCCATGAACATTGCCGTGCATCCGCGGGACAGCAGGAAGTCTGCCTGACCGCGTAGCACCGCATCGAGACAGAGCCGCGGGTCTGTTCGGGGCTAAGGCGCCAGGGGCGGGCGGGGGTCGTCCGGGGTGGTGGGCTCCTCGCGGATCACCTCACCCTGGACGACCTTTCCGTCCGGTCGGTGCATCCGCGCCTGCTGAAAGGCGTCCGAGAGGCTGCCGGGGCCCGCCGCCCTCATGCGCCGGTCCAGGGAGCGCTCCGCGTAGCCGCTGAGCGCCGACCGGACCGGGGGTGCCAGGAGCAGCAGTCCGGCCACGTCCGAGATCATCCCCGGAATCATGATCAGGAGCCCGGCGAGCATCAGGAAGCCGTTGCCCCGGGTGCTCGAAGGGGCGGGCGACGAGCCGCCGGCGCCGGCCCCCGGCTGTCCCGGCATCTGCTGGAGCGTCTCGGTGAGGTTGCGGAAGGCGCGGCGGCCGGCCCGCTTCATCACCACCGCCCCGAGGACGACCCCCGCGGCCAGGAGCAGCAGCACGGTGAACCCGCCTGCCACGTCCGCCACCACGATGAGCAGCCAGATCTCCAGCACCGCCCAGGCGGCGAAGGCGAGAGGTACGAAGGTCCGGGCGCGCGAGCGTTTGCGGGCGGTCGGGGGCGGGGTGCCGGTCGTCATGCTCCCAGTGTGCCTGGACCGGCGTGCGGACGCGGTAAGAGGCGCCGGAGAGCGCCCCGCTCCGGGGTCAGGGGTCCGGGGACCGCCCCGCTAGGGGGTCCGGCGGCCGAGCACCCGGTTCGTCCGTGTGGTGACACCCCACGCGGTCACCCGCCAGAGCGCCTCGACCAGGATGTCGCGACTCATCTTGGAGTCACCGATCTCCCGGTCCACGAAGGTGATCGGGACCTCGACGACGTGGAAGCCCGCCTCGATGGCCCGGCGGGCCAGGTCGACCTGGAAGCAGTATCCCTGCGAGGCGACCTCGTCCAGGCCGATGCCCTGAAGCGTCTCGGTGCGGAACGCCCGGTAGCCGCCCGTGACGTCCCGCGTCTGCAGTCCGAGCAGCAGCCGGGAGTACGTGCTGCCGCCGCGGGAGATCATCTCGCGTGACTTGGGCCAGTTGACCACCCGGCCGCCCGGGACCCACCGGGAGCCGAGCACCAGGTCCGCACCCTTGAGCGCGGTCAGCAGGCGGGGCAGTTCCTCGGGCTGGTGGGAGCCGTCGGCGTCCATCTCGACGAGGACGCCGTAGTCGTGGTCCATGCCCCAGCGGAAGCCGGCGAGGTAGGCCGCGCCGAGCCCTTCCTTGCCCCGGCGGTGCAGCACGTGGACCTGGTCGTCGGCCGCGGCCAGTTCGTCGGCGAGCTTGCCGGTGCCGTCCGGGCTGTTGTCGTCGGCGACCAGGATGTCGGCCTCCGGCACGGCGGCGCGCACCCGGCTGACGATCGGCTTGATGTTCTCGGCCTCGTCATAGGTCGGAATGATCACCAGAACCCTGCCGAGCGGGCCGTATCGCCTCTGACCGCCGTCGTTCACTTACTGCCCCTTAAGTCCGTACGCAGATGCACACCATATCGAGCGCGGCGCGCATGCAGACCGACCCGGTCGGGCAGCGCCGGAGGTGGTGGCGGACAGAAGCGCGGAAGTACGGACAGAACTGCGGGTCGGGGCCCGGCGCCCTTCGGGCCGACCTGGGGCCCGCTGGCTGCGGGTCGACCTAGAGCCGTTGTCTACTGAACGTCCGGGCCCCACCCGGGTCACACCCTCCGCACGGCTGAAACCTTCCCTCGCCCCCGAGGCGCGGACGCTGAACCTGGCTGTCAGGGGTGGTGCGCCCGTGCGGCACACCAGCCCCATGACCCAGCGGCGTTCGACGACTGCATGGAGGTTTAACCGGTCGGACGTCCTGTGGTGGACTCGGCCGAACCTACCGGCCGGTGGGCGCACTCTGTCAATAGTTGCCTGACCTGCGTCGTTTACCGAACTTGCCTGGTCAGTCCCGAAGATCCCCAGGTCGTGGCAGAACGGGGGCGGCACCGATCGGCGGTGCGGAACAACCGTAGGTCACTCGTTCGGCCTCACGTAGACCGTTTGTCCGAAGACGACCGTGCGCAGGCAGACCGGGAGTTCGCCGCCGGGGCTGAGGTCGGGCAGTCCCGGCGTTCCCGACCTGGGATCCGTCGACCAGCGCGCCACCCGGTCGTCCGGGGCCTGGACCACCAGTTCGGCGGTCCGCCAGACCGCGTAATCGGCCGGCGCGCCGGGCACCAGCGTGCCCGCGTCGTCGCGGCCGACGGCCCGCCAGCCGCCCCGGGTGTGGGCGGTGAAGGCGGCCCGCACCGAGATCCGGTGCTCGGGCGTGCGGTGGAACGCCGCGGCCCGCACCGTCCCCCACGGGTCCAGCGGGGTCACCGGACTGTCCGAGCCGAACGCGAGGGGCACACCGGCCCGCAGGAGGGCCGCGTACGGGTTGAGGGTCCTCGCCCGCCCGGCGCCCAGCCTGCGGGCGTACATGCCCTCCTCACCGCCCCAGGCGGCGTCGAAAGCGGGCTGGACCGAGGCGGTCAGGCCCAGCTCAGCGAAAGCGGCCACGGTCTCGGGCGTGAGCATCTCCGCGTGCTCGACGCGGTGCCTGGCGGCCCGCACCCGGCCGAGGCCGACCTTCTCGGCCGCCGCCCTGATGCCGTCGACGACGGCGGTCAGCGCCGCGTCGCCGATGGCGTGGAAGCCCGCCTGGAGACCGGCCTCGGTGCAGGCGGCGACATGGGCGGCGATCTCCGCGACGTCCAGATGGGCGGTGCCGGAACCCGGTGCGTCGGCGTAGGGCTCGTGGAGGCAGGCGGTGTGCGAGCCGAGCGACCCGTCGACGAAGAGGTCGCCCGCCGCGCCCACCGCGCCGAGCTCCCGGACGCGCCGGGCGTCCTTCTCGTCGGCGACCCGTCCGGCCCAGTAACCGAAGACCCGCGGCCCCGCTCCCCCGGCCGCCAGCTTCAGCAGCGAGGTGAAGTCCTCCTCGTCGGAGATGTCCGGGCCGCCGCACTCGTGGAC
This sequence comes from Streptomyces sp. A0642, assembly GCF_004795105.1. GTDB lineage: Bacteria > Actinomycetota > Actinomycetes > Streptomycetales > Streptomycetaceae > Streptomyces. Next base: position 39,806 of record NZ_SSBL01000008.1, read on the forward strand.
CGTGCCGATCCCGAGGGACGCCGCGTGAGCCAGTGCGGCCCTCTGGGCGTCGGCGCGCTGCCGCGGCGAGACGGCGCCGTGGGCGGCCGCCCGCACCGCGTGGTGGGCGGCGCCCGTCAGCGGCGCGTCGGGCCGGTAGCCGGCCATCGAGGTGACCTGGGGGACGAGGTCGAGCAGCGCGGTGGTGACGACCGCCGAATGCACGTCGATCCGCGGCAGGTACACCGGGCGCCCGCCCGCCGCCTCGTCCAGCTCAGCGCGTGTGGGCGGACGCTGCTCCGGCCAGCGCGTGGCGTCCCAGCCGTGTCCCAGGACCACCCGGTCGGCGGGGTGCGCCGCCACGTACGTCCGTACGAGAGCGAGGGCCTCGCCGAGGGTGCGGGCACCGGAGACGTCGAGGCCGGTGAGGGCCAGACCGGTGGACGTGGTGTGGACGTGCGCGTCGGTGAACGCGGGGGTGACCAGGGCGCCGTCGAGGTCGATCACTTCGTCGACACCGCTCGCGAAGGCGTCGGCGGCCCCTTCGGAACCCACCCAGGCGACATGGCCCCGTTCGACGACCATGGCGGTCGCGAAGGGGTCGGCGGGGCTGTGGACGTCTCCACCGCGCAGCAGCACGGTGCGGTGTTCGCTCTGGGGGGCGGTGCTCTCGGTCATGGGGACCAGTCTCCCGCCTGCGGGGGCCGGCGCGGTGCGCGGCCCCCTCAGATCTGCGGCGGGCGCGCCTCGTACGGAGTGGAGAGGACGACGGTGGTGCGGGTGGAGACGCCGGCGAGCGAACGGATCCGGGTGAGCAGGTGCTCCAGCTCCAGCGGGGTCGCGACCCTCACCTTGAGGATGTAGTTCTCGTCGCCGGCGACGCTGTGGCAGGCCTCCAGCTCCGGGACGCCGGCGAGCCGCTCCGCGATGTCGTCCGGGGCGCTCGGATCGAAGGGCTTCACCGAGATGAACGCGGTCAGGGGCAGGCCGACGGCCTCGGGGTCGACGACCGCGGCGTAGCCCCGGATCACCCCGCGCTGCTCGAGCCTGCGGACGCGCTGATGAACGGCCGAGGTGGACAGGCCGGTGGCCTTGCCCAGGTCGGTGTAGCTCATCCGCCCGTCCTTGACGAGCAACTCCACGATGTGACGGTCCAGCTCCTCCATATGGATCAATCTATGGCCCCGGGCCCTCCAGGCACAGCCGTGGAGAGCCGGTGAAGGCCGCCCACGGGCGGCATGTGACGAATGCCACAGGTTTACGCGTCGGTAGCCGGGCGGCTCGCGGTTACGGCGGATGCGCTACGGGAAGTGCTTGCTGTGGTCGAGGCCGCGGCGCCTTGTCGGCCCACCCGAGGGGGGAATTACCCATGCAGAGCCTGAAGCTCACCGGACGTACCGAACCGGAACCCGTTGATCCTTTCGAGGACACCGATCCCGACGCGTACGACACCTTCGAGATGTACCGGGTCGTCTGCCCGGACTGCTCGCAGCCCATCGCACTCCTGGCGGACGAGGACGTGCTGCCGGAGCACGCGCTGTGCCCCACTCCGTGGAACCCGTTCGTCCTGACGGTGTGCGCCGGTACCGGCCGCGCCGCGTCGAAGGCCCGGCCCGCCGACGAGTCGGCCGATGTCCAGGAGCAGGAGACGGCCCTGCTGCTGACGCTGCCTCAGGGACTCGACTGGCGGATGCAGCCCTTCTCGCACGCCGGCGGCGCCGGCTCACGACCGCTGCGGGTGCCGCACCAGCTGCGTCGCCACGCGGCCTGAGACCGAAGCCGCCGGAGGGCGCGGAGGCGCCGGAGGCGGACCGCTCGCACCACGACGGAGCCGGGGCTCCACGTGGTGCGGCTCTCGGCACCTCTCCCGGGCCGGCGGCGCGCGGAACGACAGCGTCCCGCAGCAGGCCGGCCGCAGAGCGGTGCTCGGTCTCGGGCTGGGCCTCACCGCGCTCACCGCGACACCCCTCGGCCCGCATCGAACGCACCGCACCAAGTACAGGAGGACCTGCCGAACGCGCGCCCGAATCGGGCGGGCAGTGACCCGGCCCGGCTTCGCGCCGTTGGCCCTGCATGACCCTGCTGCACTCCACGGCCGGCCCCGGTCGCCGCCGTCTCGCCGCTCCGCCCTCCGAAGAATCGGTTCCGCAACTCAGCGCCCCGCCCGCCTCGTCCGAGCCGGCCCGCCCGGCGCCGCGATCGGCGCGACCGGCGCACCACTCGAGCGACCCGCCCCTCTACCGGGCGCTGCTCCGGCACTGGGAGAGCACCGGGAGGACCCTGCCGGGCCGCCATGACCAGGAGTGGAACCGGATCATGACGACGCCCGTGTGGTCGGACCGGCCGCTGCGGGTCAGCGTGTCTCAGGACCCGCGAGGTGGCGGGCGATGACCATCCGCTGGATCTGGTTGGTGCCCTCGACGATCTGCAGCACCTTCGCCTCGCGCATCAGCCGCTCGACGGGGAAGTCCAGCGTGTAGCCGTATCCGCCGAGCACCTGGACGGCGTCGATGGTGACCCGCATCGCCGCGTCGGTGCAGAAGAGCTTGGCCATGGCGGCCTGACGCGAGAAGGGGCTCCCCGCGTCGCGCAGCCGGGCCGCCTCCAGGTAGAGGGCACGGCCCGCCTCGATCTGGGTGGCCATGTCGGCGAGCATGAACCGCAGCCCCTGGAAGTCCGCGATGGGGCGGCCGAACTGCTTGCGCCCGGTGGCGTAGGCGACGGCCTCGTTCATCGCCGCCTGGGCCACGCCGATGGCGCAGGCGGCGATGCCCAGCCGGCCGGAGTCGAGCGCGGACAGGGCGATCGCGAAGCCCTGCCCCTCCTCGCCGATCCGGGACGCGTCGGGGACCCGCACGCCGTCGAAGTGCAGCTGGGCTGTGGGCGAGCCCTTCATCCCCATCTTCTTCTCGGGGACGGCCGCGCTCAGGCCGGCCGCGTCGCCGGGGACGAGGAAGGCGGTGATTCCGCGGGGGCCGTCGACGCCGGTGCGCGCCAGGACCGTGTAGAAGTCGGCGATGCCGCCATGGGTGATCCACGCCTTGGTGCCGGTGAGGACCCAGTCCTCACCGTCCCGCACGGCCTTGCTGCGCAGCGAGGCCGCGTCGGAGCCCGAGGCGGGCTCGGAGAGGCAGTAGGCGCCCAGCAGGCCGCCCGCGAGCATCGCCGGGAGGTGTTCGGCCTGCTGCTCCTTGGTGCCGTAGCCGGCGAGCGCGTGGCAGGCGAGGGAGTGGACGCTGACGCCGAGGCCGACGGTGAGCCGGGCGGCGGCGAGTTCTTCGAGGACCTGGAGGTAGACCTCGTACGGCTGGTCCCCGCCTCCGTGGGCGGAGTCGTAGGGCAGGCCGAGCAGGCCGGACTCGGAGAGCAGTGTGAACACTTCGCGCGGGAACAGGCCCGCGTCCTCCTCCTCGGCGGCCTGCGGCGCGATCTCGCGCTGGGCGATGTCGCGTACGAGCGCGATGAGTTGCCTGGACTCCTCGCTGGGCAGACGGCGTTCCACCGATTGCGGGGCACGGTCGGGCATGACGGCGCTCTCCTCCCTGTCGGGCGTTGCGGCGGTCGCACGCGCGGGGTGTGAGCGGCGCCGCCGGGGGATCTCCGGACGATGTCCGGAAAACACTGCTGCCCAGCCGATGTTGCCCTCCCGGGTCACGAGAGGTGCTGGCCAGCGGCTGTGGCGGGTTGAGTATGCCCGATCGGACGGTATCCGTCACCGGTTGACGGGGGCGGCCAGGCGGGTGGGCTCCGCGCCCCTGTCGTCACGTCCGGGGACGGAAGCGGATCACATGAGGCCGAGCTGCGTGACGAACATGGCGATGACGACGACGAGCGTCCAGCCGAGGACGTTCTCCAGCAGCTTGGAGCCGTCCTCGGGTCCTCCCGTCCGCGCGCGGCGGCGGGCGTGGGTGGTGGTTGCGGCGGCGGTCGCGGTCATGGCATCTCGTTCGTTCGGTCGGCCGGCGGTCGGTGTCCGTGCGGGAGCGCCGACGACCTGCGCCGCAGGACGGGCCAGGTCCTCCGGCACCTCGTGAGGACCCGACCACAGTGCCACCCCGCGGGCCCCCTGGGTAGAGATCCGCGTCACTCCCCCAGGGCTGCCGGCCCCCGTCGGCGGCTGCCGGCAGCCGCCGTGACCCGGCTCCGGGCGGGCGGGGAAGGACAGGGAGCGGACACCGCCTGTGCCCGACACCACACCGCCGCCGGCTCCTCCGGGCAGCCGCCGCCGACCCACCGACGGCCGACGTCGCCGACGGCCGGATCGCGGCTACCTCCCGCCCTCGCGGCTCCCGCCGAGCATCCCGTCCAGGGTGATCGCCGCGTCGATCAGCGCCAGGTGCGTGAAGGCCTGCGGGAAGTTGCCCAACTGCCGCCCGGTCAGGCCGATCTCCTCGGAGTACAGGCCCAGGTGGTTCGCGTAGGTGAGCATCTTCTCCAGCACCAGCCTCGCCTGGTCGGTGCGTCCGGCGCGTGCCAGGGCGTCGACGTACATGAAGGTGCACAGGGAGAACGTGCCCTCGGAGCCCCGCAGCCCGTCCGGCGACGCCTCGGGGTTGTAGCGGTAGACGAGGCTGTCGCTGACCAGCTCGCGCTCCATGGCGTCCAGCGTGGACTTCCACATCGGATCGTCCGGGGTGATGAAGCCGACCGTGGGCATGCGCAGCAGCGAGGAGTCGAGTACGTCGTCGCCGTAGTGCTGAACGAAGGCCTGCTTCTTCGGGTCCCATCCCCGGCTGAACACCTGCGCGTAGATCTCGTCACGCGCCTCCATCCAGCGGCCGCGGGCCGCGGGACGGCCGTCGTCGTAGGCGACCCGGAGGGCTCGGTCGAAGGCCACCCAGGACATCACCCGGCCGTAGGTGAAGTCCTTCCGTCCGCCACGCGTCTCCCACAGCCCTTCTCCGGGCTGGTCCCAGTGGTCGACGAGCCAGTCGAGAAGGGTGTGCGTCGCGGACCAGCCCTTGTGGTCGAGGTGCATGCCGTGCTGGTGGGCGAAGTAGATGCTGTCAAGTGCCTCGCCGTAGATGTCCAGTTGCCGCTGGGTCGCCGCCCCGTTGCCGATGCGGACCGGGGCGGAGCCGCAGTAGCCCTCCCAGTGCTCCAGGGTCTCCTCGACCATGTCGCTGGAGCCGTCGACGCGGTACATGATGTTCAGCGGTCCCGCGCCGTCCCCTTGGCCGGCCTCCTCCTTCACGCGCTGGTGCAGCCAGTCGATGAACGCGGCGGCCTCTTCCTTGAACCCCATGCCGAGCAGGGCGTACACGGAGAAGGACGCGTCCCGTACCCAGGTGAACCGGTAGTCCCAGTTGCGCTCTCCGCCCAGTTGCTCGGGCAGCGCCGTCGTGGGGGCCGCGACCAGGGCGCCGGTCGGCGCGTACGTCATGAGCTTCAGCGTCACCGCTGAACGCTCGACCGCCTCACGCCAACGGCCGGAGTAGGTGGACTGTCCCAGCCAGGAGCGCCAGAAGCGGGCCGTCTCGTCAAACAGCTGCTCGAACTCGGCTGCCCGGATCTGGTGGGGCGGTCCGTCGGGGGACGACTCCATCACCAGCCCCCGCTGCTGGCCCGCCCGCAGAGTCAGCGTGAAACGCAGGTCGTTGTCGCCCGAGAGAATGCTGAGCAACCGCTCGTCGTCGGGCTCTCGGACGGCGTGGATGGCGAGGTTCACGTCCTGCGAGGTGAACAGGGCCCCGTGCTCCGTGATGTGCAGCTCGTGGGGTTTACGGCCGTAGTCGAAGCGGGGAGCGATCTCCCCTTCGAACGTCATGCTGCCCCGGACGCAGCGCAGCATGCGGACGAGACGGTGCCGGTCGGTCGCGGTGGTGCCCGTCACCGGCATGAAGTCGATCACCTCACCGGCTCCGGCCTCGGTCATGAAGCGCGTCACCAGCACAGCGGTGTCCGGGTGGTAGAGCTGCTTGGTGGTGTACGTCTCCGCAGCCGGCGCGACGGTGAAGTGGCCGCCCCGACGCCGGTCGAGCAGAGCTCCGAAGATGCTGGGTGAATCGAAGCGCGGACAGCAGAACCAGTCGATCGTCGCGTCCGTGCTCACGAGAGCCGCGGTCTGAAGGTCACCGATCAGGCCATGGTCCTCGATCGGGGGGTATTCATCCATTGTGAGCCCCTTTCCGCCTCGCTCGCCCAGCGTAGGGCAGCAAGGGCGGCACGTCCTGGCGACGGCTTGGGCACACCCCGGTGAGGCCCCTGCCGCACCGGTCCGCGGAGTACTCCGGCGCGAGGTCGCCGCAGAGCAGAACATCGGCGAGGGCGAACTCGCCGGCCGATGCGCCCTGCTTCGCACTCCCCCACTCCCCCGCGCGGGCAATGCCCGTCGCCGCCCTCGCGCGACGTACCGCGCCACCGGAACAGCCCGCCCTTCGCAGGCAGAGCCACCTCCGAGCGACGGGCGGCCGGCCGCGCCCGGCGACCGAACGCCTGCGAGAAGTGCGCCTTGCCCGGCTTCCAGCCGTTTACCGCTGTCGAGTCCTTGCCATGGCGAGGACTTGCCGCCCTCAGGCCTTCACGCCGGGCTCCGCCTGCGGATAGACCCGTGCCATGTTCTCCCCCTTCAAGTCTTCGGCCTTCCGGCGCAGACGACGGCAGCTGATCTCGGCCGCCGCCGCGGTGCCGCTTCTGGCGTCGGGCCTTGCCGTTCTGCAAGCGCCCGCACAAGCCGCTCCGAGCAGGCCCACCGCTCCCGCCACGCCCTCGGCGACCCACAAGGTCACCCTGGTGACCGGCGACGTCGTTACCGTCACCACGATGTCCGACGGCAAACAGACCGCAGAAGTCGACCGGCCCGACCAGGCCGTCGGCGGTGTGAAGATCCAAGAGATCAAGGGCGACCTGTTCGTCACCCCGGACGAGGCGGAGCCGCTGCTGGCCAAGGACGCACTGGACAGGCGGCTGTTCAACGTCACCGACCTGATCGAGATGGGCTACGACGACGCGAAGTCGGCCGCGGTGCCGCTCATCGCGACGTACGACCGGGCGCACTCCCGCTCGGCCGCGGAGCCGAAGGCCCCGCGGGGCAGCAGACTGACCCGCAGGCTCGAGGGCATCGGCGGTGCTGTGCTCAGCACCGAGAAGCGGCAGGCCCGCACCTTCTGGACCGGTGTCGCACCGCAGGGCAGCACCACGCTGGGCGCCGGTGTGGGCAAACTGTGGCTCGACGGCCGCGTGAAGGCCGCCCTGAAGGAGAGCGTGCCGCTGATCGGCGCGCCCGAGGCCTGGGCGGCCGGGTACACCGGCAAGGGCGTCAAGGTCGCGGTGCTCGACACCGGCATCGACGCCGGCCACCCGGACTTCGCGGGGCTGATCGACGGCACCGCCAGCTTCGTGCCGGGGGAGGGTGTCACCGACGTCAACGGGCACGGCACGCACGTGGCCGGCACGATCGTCGGGTCGGGCGCCGCGTCCGGCGGCGACAACAAGGGCGTCGCTCCCGGCGCCGACCTGTTCGTCGGCAAGGTACTCGGCGGCGCGGAGGGCTACGGCCAGGACTCCTGGGTCATGGCCGGCATGCAGTGGGCCGCTGAGACGGGTGCCGACGTCGTCAACATGAGCCTCGGCGACTCGTACCCGACGGACGGCAGCGATCCGATGTCGCAGATGGTCGACGCGCTGTCCGAGCAGTACGGCACGCTGTTCGTCATAGCCGCCGGCAACGCGGGCCCGGAAAGCGTCTCCGCTCCCGGCGCGGCAGCCTCCGCGCTGACCGTGGCCGCCACGGACAAGCAGGACCGGCTCGCGTCCTTCTCCAGCACCGGCCCGCTGGCGTACTCCGGCGGCATGAAGCCGGACATCGCGGCGCCCGGGGTCGACATCACCTCGGCCCGCTCGCAGGAGATGACCGACGGGGGCGAGGGTCTCTACCGCACCCTCAGCGGCACCTCGATGGCCACGCCCCACGTGGTCGGCGCGGCGGCGATCCTCGCTCAGCGGCACCCGGACTGGACCGGCGCGCAGCTCAAGGAACAGCTGATGAGCAGCGCGAAGGGCCTGGCCGACGGGTATTCGCCGTACGAGGTCGGCACCGGCCGCGTCGACGTCGCCGCCGCCGTGCGGGCCACCGTCCGAGGCACCGGATCGCTCTTCTTCGGCAACTACACCTGGCCGCACGAGCCGGGCGACATCGCCGTCACGAAGAACCTGACCCTCACCAACACGGGTTCCGCCGACGTCACGCTGAACCTGGCGCTGACCGACACCGACGGCCCGTTCGCCCTGGGCGCCACCTCGGTGACCGTACGGGCGGGCGGAACGGCCACCGTCCCGGTGACCGGTGATCCGAAGACGGCCCCGGCGGGCCGGCACGTCGGCTATGTGATCGGGACTGACGCGGCCACGGGGAAGCCCGTGACCCGCACCTCGGTGGCGCTGCTCAAGGAGGAGGAGCGCTACGACCTGAACATCAAGCTGGTCGGCCGGGACGGCAAGCCCGCATCCGGCATGGTCACGGTCAACCTGGCCGGGGACTTCTGGCCGTGGTCGGTCTACGTCGACGGCTCCACCACCATGCGCATGGCGCCCGGTCTGTACACCGTCGCGGGGTACCTCGACGTGGCCGGTGAGAAGGCGGACCGCTCGGGCCTGGCCGTGCTCGTCGCTCCGGAGACCGTGCTCGGCGACGCCTCCGCGGACGTGGTGCTGGACGCGAGCAAGGCCCGGCTGCTGCGGACCGAGGCACCGCAACGCACCGAGGACCGTCAGCGCAAGGTCGACTTCAACGTCCACTACAAGGGCCTCGACCCGTTCATGGACTACCGCAGCGCGTACGTGCTGCCCCCGTCGTACGACGACGTCTACGTCGCGCCGACGAAGCCGATGAAGCAGGGCGAGTTCCTCCTGACCACTCGCTGGCGCAAGGGCGAGCCGGCACTCGGCCTGAGCGCGGCCGGCGGCCGGCTCCGCTTCGAGACGGTGGTGCAGGCGGGCAGCGCCCTGGGCACCGCCACCGACCGGCTGGACGCCGTCTGGGCAGGGAACGGAGCGGCGGCCGCGTACGAGAAGATCAGGGCCAAGGGCAAGGTCGTCGTCATCACGCGCAGCGACGAGGTCACGCCGCAAGAGCGCGCCGAGGCCGCGGCCGCGGCCGGTGCGAAGGCACTGATCGTGGTCAACGACGGCGTCGGCGCCCTGATGGAGTACGTCGGCGAGTCGGCCATCCCGGTCGCCACCGTGCACCGCGACGCGGGCAAGTCACTCGTCTCGATGGCGAGAACCGGCGCCTTGAAGCTGACCGTGCGGCAGACCGAGTACACACCCTTCGTCTACGACCTCACCCGGGAGTACCCGGGGCAGGTACCGGACCGGCCCCTGGTCTACCAGCCGTCCAAGCGCGACCTGGCCCGGATCGACGCGCGTTACTACGCGGCCGCGAAGGGCGGGCCGGCGGAAGGCTACCGCTCCGACTTCAGCCTCAGCCCGTCGTTCAACTTCCCCGAGCCCGAGTGGCACCCCGGCACCCGCACCGAATGGGTGACACCGGGCCAGGTGTGGAGGGAGTTCCATGCGCAGGGCACCGACGGGAACCTGCCGTGGGTGATGGTGTCGGGCGACAACACGTACGCCAAGGGCACCACCACCCGCCTGAACTGGTTCGCTCCGGCGACCCGGCCCGGCCAGGGCGAGTCCTTCGGGGTGTACAACTCGCGCTGGCAGAACTACCTGACGTGGAACGTGCAGGCATGGGCCTCCGCGAGTGACACCATGCGGCTCGGGGGCTTCCTGCCCTGGGGTGAGACCCCGTCCCACCTGAAGGTGTTCCAGGGCGACACCCTGATCCATGACAACCCGGCCGGCGGAGACATGCAGTGGCAGGAGGTGCCCGCGGGCGACCTCCCCTACCGCGCCGTCCTCGACGCCGAGCGGCCCGGCGACGTCTTCCGGCTGTCGACGCGCACCCACACCGAGTGGACGTTCAGGTCCGGCACCGTCGACTCGGAACGCTTCGAGCGGTTCTCCGTGCTGAATCTGGACTACGCACTGGAGTCGGACCTGCACGGCGACGTGAGAGCCGGGGCGATCCAGAAGATCGCGGTCAAGCCGGTGTCGATGGACTCCGGCACCGTGCCGGGCAAGGTCGGCACCGTGAAGCTGGACGTCTCGTACGACGACGGCGCCACCTGGCAGAAGGTGGCACTCGCCAAGGGCGCCGGGGGGTACTGGACCGGGTCGTTCAAGACGGCGAAGAAGCCCGGCGGCTTCGTCTCGGTCCGCGCGAGCGCCGCAACGGACCGCGGCTACAGCGTCAGCAACGAGATCACCCGGGCGTACGGCCTGCGATGAATCGCACCACCGGGCCCCGGGGAGGCGACTCCCCGGGGCCTTTGCCCTCGCACCCGTTCCCACCAGGGACTATTCAGGGTCTGCCGCCATGGCGCATACTCTCCCCGCTGCGGCGAGCGGAAGAGAGTCGATCGACGATGCTGGATGTCCTGGGCCTCGGACCCGATGACGAGCGGGTCTACCGGGCCTTGCTCGGACAGCCGGACTGCACCGCCGCACTGCTGTCGGATCTGCTCGATACCCCGCAGGCCCCCGTCGACAGCGCCCTGGGCCATCTGGTCGAGTGGGGGCTGGCGATCAGGTCGGCGGAGGACCGGTTCACCGCCGCGCCGCCTGCCATGGCTCTCGGCGCTCTCATCGGCCAGCGCAGGGACGGTCTGCGCCGGGCCGAGCAGGCGCTGGTGACGTTCGCCGAGGAGCACCGGGCGGCGATGACCGGGAGCAGCATCAGCGACCTGATCGAGGTGGTCACGGGCGTCGACGCGATCCGCCATCGCTTCCTCCAGGTGCAGCAGGCGGCCCGCACACAGGTCCGCTCCTTCATCACCGCGCCGTTCGTCGCCGTACGGCCCGACGAGAATTCGGCCGAGCCGATGGCCATCGGTCGCGGCGTGCACTTCAGAGCCGTGCTCGACCGGGCCGTGCTGGCGGAGCCGGGCATCATCGCCGATGCGACCGAGTCCTTGCGCAACGGCGTGCAGCTGCGGGTCGCCGACCAGCTGCCGATGAAACTCGTGCTGGCCGACGCCGACCTCGGGCTCGTCCCGCTGGCGGTCACACCGGCCGGGGAGCCGGGTGCCGTACTGCTGCACCGCAGCGGCCTGCTGGACGCGCTGGACGCCCTGTTCGAGACGGTGTGGCGCAACGCCCACCCGCTCGAACTGCCGGGGGCCGGCGGACCGTCCGAACCCGCCGTCGCGTTCGCGGCGGAGGGCCCGACCGACCTCGACCGGAAGATCCTCGCCCTGCTGCTGGCCGGCCTGACCGACCCCACGGCGGCGGCACAGCTCGGCCTGTCACCGCGCACCCTGCACCGTCGCCTGCGCCACCTCATGGACCTGGCCGGAGTCCGGACGCGGATGCAGCTCGGCGGCCATGCCGTCCGGCACGGCTGGGTCGCGCCGGGCTGAGGAGGCGGCGGGGCGGCCGGCGACCACTGTCACCCCCGCAAGTGGCCGGGGCGTGGGCGGCCGCCCACGCCCTGGCTGTCAGCCGTCCGCGCAAGAGCGCGGCGAGCCGCATCGGGGAACGCACGTCCCACCGCATCGCTCAGCAGATCCATCTCCGCCCGTAGCGCCGGATGGTGAGCCCGCGGCAGGCTGTCGAGCAGCGCTTCGAGTAACGCCCGCAGGCGTCGGCAGACCTGTACGGACGTCGCCCCGTAGTCGCGGATCTCGGAGACGGCGAGCTGAAGGTAGTCCTCCCACGCTCTCCCCCACAGCTCGAGCCGCTGCCCGCCGTCGTCACCGGCCGGCGCGTACCGGCCGGGGAGCGGTGCCCTGCCGACCACGGTGAGGAACGACTCGATGTGGTTGATGACCTGTACAGCGGTGGTGGGATCGTTGACAGCGGGCGAAAGAGCGCGGATGGCGATGTCGACGAGCACGCGCAGGGCGAAGGCGGGGTCCTGTTCGATCGTCCGCTCGGGACCGAGGGCGATGAGACCGGTGACGCGCCGTTCGTCAGGTGTCGACGTCCCGCCGCGGACTTCGACGAGGACGGCGCCTCGGTGAACGTAGTCGCCGATCACGTGAGGCACCGAGATGACGCAGTCGTGCCGCGCGGCGACAGCCGAGAGGCCCGCCGTGTGAAGTGCCTGAACGACCCCGCTCCGGGTCGCGCGGATGACGGTCACCCGCCGGTTCCCCTCGGCGGCCCGGGCGCGGTCCGGCGCCCAGGCCCTGAGCGTCCCTGCCGCGTGCTCGAAGACGCCCTCCCCCATGCGTCCGACGACATCGGCGATGGCTACCGGCCTGAGGTTGTGCGTGAAGCGGTTGAGGTAGACGAGCAGCAGCAACAGGCTGACGGCCACGGCACCGCCGGCGAGGGTGACCCCGAGGTCGGGCACGGAGTCCGGCTCGATGCTGCGCAACAAGGAGAAGGCGAACGCGAACGTGCCGGTGAAGGTGGCGAGCACGGTCTTCTGCAACCGATCCCGGTACCAAATTCGCATGTATCTCGGGGACAACGTTCCCGTGGCCTGCTGAATGACGAGGACACCGATGGTCACCACGAATCCGAGCAGCGCGATCATCGCCCCGACGATGGAGCTCAGAACTCCGCTCGCCGTGGTCACCGAATAGCGCCAGCCGGCCGGCGGCCAGTCCGCACCCTCGGCGCTGATGGCCAGTTCGGCCAGAACGACTCCCAGCAGGAGACCGAACAGCGGAGCGATCCACAGGCTCGCTTTGACGTATTGCCGCAGCCGGAACGCGGAATCCCAGTGGATCATGAGCCGCATGCGGTCCCCTCCCTTGCGTACGCCCGGCTCAGCGGGCCACTGTACGGGCGCCTTTCGCCGCGGCCGTCCCCGGCTTCCGCGCGAGTGAGCGTCACTGTTCGGCTCCGGATGTCAGCAGCACGACGCTGTCCCCCTCCCCGGGGGTGGCCCGGCGCTTCTCGGTCACCGGCTCCAGTCGCAGGTCGGCGCGGACGACGAAGAGCGTCTCGCTCCCGGGTGGCAGCGGGGTGGAGGCCGGCTGCACCAGGAACCGTGCACCCGCCTCGTACCGCGCCGCCAGCACGTGGCGGACGAGCTGTCCACCGAAGAGGATGTCCCCGCCGGTGTAGGGAGCCACGACTCCGTGGCTGTCGTGGGGAGGCCCGACCCGATAGACGGGTCCCTCGACACTGTCCTGCATCACGACCGAAGCGAGCGCATTGAAGTCGTCGTCGTCCGTGGCCAGGAACACCGCCGTCACCCCCTCCAGCCGGGCCCCCGGGTTGGTGGCTGTCGCCAGCAGATCACCCGTGGCCAGTTGGATTCCGGCGTCCGCGATCCGTTCGCGCTCCTGCGTGAGGCCCGCCCACATCAGCAGGTCGAGACCGGCTGCTCTCAGGCTCCTTCCCAGATCGATCACCCACGCCTCGCCCCCCACGAGCAGAATGCGTGTCCCGGCCGGTTTGACGATGCCCAACAGCCTCGCGACCGGCGCCGCGGTCAGGGCGTACAGGAGGACCGTGCCGACGATGACGAGAAACGTGACGGGAAGGATTCTGGCGGCCCCGTCGACTCCCCTGTCGACGAGGTTCGCCGAGAATGCCGTGGCTGTCGCCGCCGCCACGATGCCGCGTGGGGCCATCCATCCGACGAAGGCACGTTCGCCCGGGCTCATCCCGGCCCGGGCGGTCGACAGGTACGCGACGAGTGGGCGTACCACGAGGACGAGGACGGCGATGAGCACCAGGGCGGGAAGGAGCACGGGGACGAGTGACGCCGGCGTGATGGTGGAGGAGATGGAGACGAACAGGAGCCCGATGATCAGCTGGGCCAGGGTCTCGAAGAAGGGCCGCCGCGCGGGCATGTCGAAACCCTTGATGTTCGTGACGGCCAGGCCCGTGACGATGGCGGCGATGAGTCCCGTGTCGTCTCTGACGATGTCGGAGCCCGCCGACACGGCGATCACCGTGGTCAGCTGCGCCAGCGTGCCGAGCGTCTCGCCGAGCCGCAGCGTGCGGAGCGTCAGCCAGAGCAACGCCGTGCCCACCGCGCCGCCGACCAGGCCCACGGCGATGCTGAGGGCGAACTGGCCGAGTTGATATCCCCGGCCGATGTCGATCTGGTGCGTGGTGGCGATGGCGTGGAAGACCAGTGCGCCGAGGATGCCGCCGATCGGGTCGGTCAGGGTCCCTTCCCAGATGAGGATGCGGCGAACCCTGTCCGTGGGTCGTACGAAGTCGAGAAGGGGACCCACGACCGTGGGCCCGGAGACGACCAGGATCACGCCGAGCATCGACGCCACTCTGAGGGGCATGTCGAACATCGCCGGTGCGACGGCGGCGGTGATCAGGAACGTGAGAAGCACACCGAGCAGCAACAGCCGCCCAACGATCCACCGCGTGCGACCGGTGAGCTTTCGCAGATTGAGCCCGAGGCCGGCGTCATAGAGGATCACCGCCACGGACATCGACACCAGGACGTCGAAGTTCTGCCCCATCAGCTTGTCGGGGTGGATGACGTCGGTCAGCGCGCCGGCCGCGAAGCCGGCGGGCAGCAGAATGATGAGCGCGGGAACGCGCAGCTTGCTCGCCAGGATCTGCGACCCGGTGGCGAGCACCAGGGTCAGCGTGATTCCGAGGTAGATCTCATCGTCCGTCACAGAAACTCCCTTCGGCAGGTCCTGGCGTGCTGGCTGAGGAACCGGGCCACGGTCAGACGGTGCCCGCCGTGTCCCCCTCCTGCGGGCCGCCGCCCTGCCGCAGGTCGGTCTCCGTGAGTTCTTCGAGGTCGCCCCGGGTGTCGAGCCAGTACAGGAAGACGACCGCCGGTACCACGATCACCACCGCGACGAGCGAGACGAACGCCAGCCAGGTGAGCGTGGTCGGCGCGCCGGCGCCTTCGGCGACGGTCATCGACGTCGGGAGGAGGTAGGGACGCTGGGCCAGGCCCCAGGCGATGACCGCGCAGGCGACGGCGCCGACGGCGGATGCGCGGACCCAGCCCCCCGGTGCGCGCGTGAGCAGCCAGGCCGTCACCAGGGAAGCCGCTCCCGCGACGACGCCGAGGACCAGCCCCGCGCCGTGGGTGAGTCCGTGCCACACATGCGGGGCGTCCTCGCGGGTGATCACCAGGGTGATCACCACCAGCACCACGAGCGCGGCGAGGCTCAGCAGTCCGCGCCGCCGGAAGTAGACGACCAGATCGGGCGCCTCGAAGCGGCGGGCGTCCGCGGCCAGGAAGACGGCGCCCAGCAGGGCTGTCGCGGCGACGGCCAGCAGACCGAACATGACCGAGGTGGGGTTGGACCAGGCGTCCGCGGACGCCTCCGTGCCGAGCTTCACCCGGCCCGAGGCGATGCCCCCCGCGGCGGCGCCGAGGAAGAACGGCGTCACGAGCGAGGCCACGGCGAATACCGCCCCGTAGAGCCGCCGGCCGGCGAGCCGGGTCACGACCTTCCGGAAGGCGAAGCCCGCGCCGCGCAGGGCCAGGCCCCCGGCGGCCAGTGCGAGCGGCAGCCACATCGCGGAGAACACGGCCTGGAAGAGCGTGGGGAAGCCGGTCCACATGATGACGAAGACGAAGATCAACCAGACGTTGTTGACCTCCCAGACGGGCGCCATCGCGTGATCGATGAGCCCTCTCGGACGCCTGCCGCGTTCGGCGCCTCCCGCGAGCAGGTCCCAGAAGCCGGCGCCGTAATCCGTGCCGCCCGCGCAGGCGTACGCGGCGACGGCGAGCAGCAGCACCACTGCCATCAGGTCGGCCGTCACCGCCGGCCACCCTCGGAGGAGGCGTCCCCGCCGCCGTCCCGTGCGGGGACAGCCGCACGAGGGCCGTACGGGCCGGCCGCCTCCGGGGGGTCCACGGGGTGTCCGGCCGCCTGCTCCGCGTCGGCGAGCCGCCAGCGGGTGCGCAGCTTGAGGAGCACCGCCAGGAGGGAACCGAAGACGAGCACGTACACGACGACCACCAGGCCGAGCATGATCCACAGGGTGGACGAGCGCGTCGCCGTGACGGCCTCCGAGACCCGCATGTTCTGGTAGACGATCCAGGGCTGACGGCCCACCTCGGTGGCGATCCAGCCGCATTCGACGGCCACCACGGAAGCCGGACCCGCGCAGGCCGCCCCGCGGTAGAACCATCTGGACCGGGGAAGCCCGCGCTGCCGCCACCACACCAGGCCGTACCAGAGCGCCAGGAGTACCAGCGCGGAGCCGATGAGCACCATGACGTCGAAGGCCCAGTGCGCGATCGTCGCCTGAACGGCCGTCGGCCGTTGATCCGGCGGTACGGAAGTCAGCCCCACGACCTCGGTGTCCGGGCTGAAGCCAGCGAGAACGGAGTCGAGCAGGGGGACCTTGATGCCGCCCGAGACCGAACCGTCGGAGTGGAGACGGCCGAAGAGGTACTCCGGGACGCGGGTATCGGTCTTCCAGACGATTTCCATGGCCGCGAACTTGACCGGCTGCTTGTGGAACACCGAGCGGGCGATGGAGTCGCCCAGGACGAACTGCACCGGGGTCGCCACCGCCGCGAGGGTGAAGGGAACGGTGAAGCCCAGCCGGTGGTAGCGGTCGCTGCGCCCCCTCAGCCGGCCGACGGCGTAGACGCCGGCCACCAGGTAGCCCGCGGTCAGCAGCATGGCGACGACGAAGTGCCAGTACTGCGGCCCGAACATCGGTGTGAAGACCGCCTTCCAGATGTCCACGTCCTTCGGACGGCCCGCGGCGTCCAGTGAGAAGCCCTGCGGCGTGTTCATCCATGAATTGGCTGCAAGAATGCCGAAGGCCCCCAGCAGCGCCGCGGCCGGGAGCGGCAGCCCGAGCAGGAAGTGCGTGCGGGGCTTCAACCGCCGCCATCCGTAGAGGTAGATGGCGATCAGGACCGCTTCGAGGAAGAACGCCCACGCCTCGACTCCGAAGCCGATGCCGAAGACGTCGCCCCACCGGCCCATCAACCCCGGCCAGAGCAGCCCGAATTCGAAGGAGAGGACGGTGCCGGTGACGACGCCGACGGCGAACTGAACCGCCATGACCGCCGACCAGCGCCGCGCCAGCAGGAGGGCGGTCGCGTCGTTGTGGCGCAGCCCGCGGTAGTGCATGACCAGGGTGATCAGCGGCAGGGCCACGCCCAACGGGACCAGGATGATGTGGGAGGCCAGGGTGAAGGCCATGAGCTCTCTGGCCGGCAGGAGCTGGTCCGGAGCACTCGTCAGCAGGTGGACCGAGGTGTGCATAGCCGCCTTCGCTGTTCAGGTTCCGCGGAGAGGGTCAGCCGCCGGTCGCGAACCCGGGGAAGAGCGTCATCCCGCCGTCGACGTAGAGGGTCGTCCCCACGACGTAGTCCATGAGGTCCGACGCGAGCAGGACCACGGCGTGGGCGATGTCCTCGGGGTCACCGATCCGGTCGTAGGGGATCAGCCGAAGGAGGTCCTCCCTGGCCGCCGGCGTCTCCCAGGCGCTGCGGTTGATGGGGGTCCTGATCGCCCCGGGGGCGACGGCGTTCACCCGGATCTTCTCCGGTGCGAGCTCCTGGGCCAGGGTCTGCATCATCATCTGCACGCCTCCCTTCGACGAGGCGTAGTTCACGTGCCCCGCCCAGGGGATGACCTGGTGCACGGAGCTCATGCAGATGATCTTCCCGGCGGCCCGGGACACCTCCGGGACCACTCCGCGCCGGCGGAATTCCCTGACCGCCTCCCTCGCGCACAGGAACTGGCCTGTGAGGTTGACGTCGAGGACCTTCTGCCACTGGGCGAGACTCATGTCGGTGAACGCGGCATCACGCTGCATACCGGCGTTGGCGACCAGGATGTCGAGCGTCCCGAACTCCTGGACGGCCCGCTCCACCATCGCGGTCACCTGGGCCTCCTGCGACACGTCGGCCTCGTACGCCACCGCGCGCACCCCTGACGACGCGATCTCCTCGACCACGTGCTCGGCCGCCTCGCGGCCGGTCACGTAGTTGACCACCACGTCGGCTCCGGCCCGCCCCAGCCCGATGGCGGTCGCCTTGCCGATGCCCGAATTCGCACCAGTCACCAGGGCTGTCTGGCCCTTCAGCAGGCCGGCCGGCAGAGCACCCCGTACTGCCCCGGCGTGGGAATCCATGACGCTTCGTCTCCTTGCTGCGGCACTCCGGCCCGCCCGGCTCCTGCCCGGCAGGCGGGGTACAGGCAATCACCGATGGGCGCGGCCGTACCCCCGGCGGGCCGCTGCCGAGCCGTGGGGCGGGGCAGCTTCCCCCGGTTGGCCTCACCCCGGCACCGGCCGGTCAGCTCATGCGCTCACGCGGACTGCCATGCCGTCAGGCCCCATCGGAGGACGTGGGTCTCGCCCCGGTTCAGTACCTCGGCCCCGGGGCCGCTGCGAAAGGCGTCGGGCGGGCAGGACATCGGCTCCACCGCGACGCCTCTCCGGCGTTCGGCCGCCGCCAGGGTGTCGCCCGTGTAGATCTGCACGTACCGGACGCCTGCACCGAGCCGGACGTCCAGTCCATGGGCCCCGGAGGGGTGCGCCAGGCGTACGACGTCCGGTTCCCCGTCGACGCGGTCGAGGCTGAAGGCGGTGTCCAGCCTCGTGGCGCCGATGGGACGAGCCGTACGGAAGTCGAACGCCGAACCTTCGACGGGCTCCCGGCCGGTCGGCAGCCCTCGGTCGTCGGTGAGAACGCGCTCCCGTGCGGGAACGGTGAGCACCAGGGCGTCGACCACATCGGTTCCGAGCATGAGATACGGGTGCTGCCCCACGCCGTAGGGGGCGGGCCCGTTCCCCACGTTGGCCGCGGAGATCGTGACGTCGAGGCCGGCGGGGCCCAGCCGGTATTCGGCGGTCACGTCCAGCGAGAACGGATAGCCGGGTTGCGGACGGATGACCGTGCCCGCCCGCAGCGACTCCTCGCTCCGGGTGAGCAGCCGCCACGGGACCCAGCGGACGAGGCCGTGGATCGCGTTGCCGTTCTCCGGTTCGGTGAGCGGGAGCTGGAGGTCCGCCCCAGCGAAGCGGTAGCGGCCGTCGCCGATGCGGTTGGGCCACGGGACGAGCAACTGCCCTCTTCCGCCGGTGACGGGGGCGTCGGCGGCGAAGCCGTCCAGCAGGGCCCTGCCGTCCACCTCGTACTGGCGCAGGGCGGCGCCCAGTTGGACGACGACGGCCGTCTGCCCCTCCCACCTCAGGGTCCACTGTTCACCTGTCGGGCTCACGGGAGCCGCCTCTCCCCCGGCGCTCCCGCGAACGGGGGCGGGCTGCAACGACGAAGCCAGCTCGGCGACGATCGCCTCGGGCGGCTGGTCGATCTCCACCACCAGCGGGTGCTCGTCCGGTTCCGGCTCCTCGAAGGCGGCGATCTGGCTCTCCAGCAGCGCGGCCGGGAAGAAGTGGCCGCGCCTGGCGGCCAGCCGGGACCGGATCAGCTCCGGAGCACCGTGCAGATACACCAGGCGCACCTGCGGCCGCCCGCGCCTCAGACGATCACGGTAGGCGCGCTTGAGGGCGGAACAGGTGACGACCGCCGGCCGGTGCGCGGCGATCTCGTGGTCCAGCCATGCGGAGACGGCGTTCAGCCAGGGGTCGCGGTCGGTGTCCGTGAGTGCCTGACCGGCTGACATCGCGGCCCGGGCGGCCGGGGAGTGGAATTCGTCCGCGTCCCGGTAGGACCAGCCGAGCCGCTCGGCGAGAAGCCGGCCCACCGTCGTCTTGCCCGAGCCGGACATGCCGACGATCAGCGCCAGTGGAGACGGCGATTCGCCGGCCCCGGCATCCGCGGCTCCTGCCGGCGACCCGGACGTCAGATCCTCCCCGGGCCGGGGGCCCTGCGCGGGCCCGGTGCGTCGAGTGCCCGGGGCGGCGCCTGCGGCAGTCCTCCGCCGCTCGTGGCGCGGGGTGCGGTTCGCTCTCTCGTCATACGGGTTCCTCCGCATCACGTGGCCGGTGCGACGGAGGTCGCCCGCCCGGGTGGCCGGTACCTCCAATCTCGGCCCCCCGGCCCGATGGCGCATCTCGGGCGGGGGCCGGGAACACGGCCTCAGGTGGTCCGGGCGGTTGTGCCGACGACGGCCGCGCTCCGGCCCGCCCCGGGGAGAAGGACCGGGTGCGGGGCGGTGCGGTCGGTGCGGTGTCGGCTCAGCCGAGCGGGTCGGTGGTGTCGCGCAGGGTGGCGACAGCCGGGGCGTACATGCGGGCCTTGATCGTGCCGAGGGTGTCGCCGGCCTTGTCGACCTGTGCCTGGGCGATCTCGATCGCGGTGGAGCGCACGGAGTCCTCGCCGACCGCGTGGTCGACGATGCCGGCGGCCTCGGCATCGGACCCGCCGTAGCGGTGGGCGGTGATCATGGCCCGGTGTGCGGTCTGCGGCGCCAGCCGCGCCTGGATGAGGGCGGCCATGCCGGGAGTGAAGGGGATGTTGATGTCCGCCTCGGGCAGACACCAGTAACCGCGGTCGGCGCGCATGACGCGGAAGTCGTGGGCGAGCGAGAACATCGCACCGGCGGCGAAGGTGTGCCCCTGCAGCGCGGCCACCGTGACGACCGGCAGCGACAGGACCCGGGCGAGGAGCTCGTGGACCGCGACCACGTAGTCCTGATGCTGGTCGGCATGGGCGAACAGCCAGTCCAGGTCGAGCCCGTTGGAGTAGAACTTGCCGGTGGCGGCGGTGACCAGCGCGCGCGGCCCCTCCGCTTTCTCCACTTCGTCGAGCGCGGCGCCGACGGCGGCGAGCCAGTCGGGATGGAAGCGGTTCTCGCCGTCTCCGAGGTCGAGGACGAAGACGTTGTCGTGGCGGTCGAGCGAGGGCATGGCGACTCCTTCGGACTGAGCTGACATGGGTCGAAGAGGAGTGCGGGCTGCGTCCCGGGCAGCGGTCCGGCTTCCGGACCCTCCCGCAGGGCGTGGCGGAGAAGGCCGTGGATCTCGGCGGCGGCCTCGATCGGGCCGGTGCTCGGCTCGGCCCGGCACGGGATCACCACGCCTTCGCCCGCGGCGATGAGGAGACACCGAGCCTGCGGCCGCGTTCCGCCGCAGCGGAGCGGCGGCGCCGAGGAGCATCCGCTCCCGACCGTCGCTTCTGCGCCGGCTCACCCGCCCCACCTCCACACGGCCGGGCGAGCCGCACATGGACTACCCACCGGTAACTTATGGGGTCCCTCGCAGCACAGGCAAGTGCGAGGACCGCGGAATTGCTCAGCCACGGAATTGCCCGACCACGGAGTTGCTCGGCCGCGGCCACAAGACAGCGCCGTCCGGCGGCTCTCGGCTCAGGCGAAACCGCCTAGGGCGAATCGACACGTCGGCGTCGCGTCCCGGGGCGGCGAAGCCGACGACCGTGAAGCCGCCGAGAACACCTCGCCGCACCCGGTCCGGGGACGCCGGGAATCAGGCGCCGCTTGTCGCGAGGGGGTCGCAGCTTCGGAGCCCCGTGACGTAGTTGCCGTCCGTTCCGTAGCCGGCGAAGGTCGCCCAGGCACCGGGCGCAAGGACGCGGCACGGGGCAGACTGGCCGTTCGTGTACTCGGCCGTGACGGCGACGGTCTCGCCGCAGCCGTTGAAGACATCGGTGTAGCGCCAGCTCTGGTAGGACTGCACGCACTCCGGAGCGGGGACGTCGGTCGCGGCCGAGGCGGACGGGGCGGCGGTCAGCGCCACCAGGAGCCCGGCCGCGGTCATCGCGCCGAGGGTGGCCGGTCGGGATATGCGCTTCAGGAGGTTCGTCATGCCCCGCATCCTCGACGGGGCCGACGGTTTGCGCAAACTCTTGCAAGAAGTTTCAGCCATGGCCGGGCGTCGAACCTTAACCAACACGTCAGAAGGCATTCTTGCGCCTGCAACACGTTTCACTGATCCACCGGCTGAGCGAGGAAAGATCCGGCGTCAGCGCGCCCTCGCTCCCCCTTGGCGGCGTCGGCCACTGCCCGTAACGCCGCAGGAACCGCAGCTCAGCGTGACCGATAATCGACGCCCCGCGAGCAGCGCGGCGAGCGGGGCCGGGGCGGCCCTCGCCGCGCCCGGCCGGAGCAAGGACGACGGCGGCACCGCGGGCCGGGGCGGCGGAGCTCCACTCGAGCGCCGGGGCGTCCGCGGCAGCGTTTACCGCCCCTCTCATCGGCGTTGCCGCCCGGGAGCCGATCGTGGCGGTCTCGAATTGGCTGGGCCATATGAACGCGTCGATCACCTGCGGATCTATGCGCACATGATGCAGGAGGCCGATGGCCGGGGCAGGACTGCGATGCAGGCGTGGTTCGAAGGCTAAAAGATCTCCCCAGACCCTCCCCGCGCCCCTGACTGCACGAGCAAGGCGCCCCATCCGAGACCCGGAGCGGGGCGCCCCTTCGTGACCTTAGAGGAGGTCGAGGCCCCGCAGAACTGCCCTCTGAGCTGCGGAAACGCGGACCGGCCAGAAGATGTAACAGACACCCCCCGTACCGCTTCTGACCTTGCCGTTCGCGTCGTAGCGCTTCGTACGCAGCCAGATGTTCTCCCACTCGGCGCGCAGGTAGACCCGCCGCACCGCCTCATCACTCGGCGACGCCGGGTCGTTGGCGATCACATCGCCGTCCTCGGTGAAGCCGATCACCGTCATCAGGTGGCCGGACGTGCCGTAGCCCGCGCCGGTCAGTTCGGTCTTGAGGAACGACTGTGACGTGATGACCGGGATTCCGGCCCGGACCAGGGTCTCCAGGTCCTCCAGCGAGCCGAGCCGGGTCACCGCGGCGTTCATGTCCTCGTACGTCGCCGCATAGGCGGCGTTGAACGGCCAGTTCCCGCAGCCCTCGTACTGATGGTCGTACGTGAAGCGCGCGGCGTGGCAGACCTGGGGGTCCTCCAGGCCCGGCTTGACCCAGGCGAGGTCCTCGGCTGTGGGCCTGCGGCCCCAGTACTCGATGATCATCTGCGAGGAGGTGGGACTGCACCACGCCTCGCCGCCGTTGTCGTACTCGGGGTACTGCCCCACGTGCACGTTCTGCGAGTAGCGCGGCACCGGCAACTCCCGGGCGAGGCCGGGGGCGGAAGCGGGCACGGTGAAGCGGTCGGGGATGTCCGAGGCCATCGCGCCGACGCGCCACACCGTCGGCGTGAGCCGGGTGCCCGGCGTGCGGTACAGGGTCAGCCGCAGCCGGTACGAGAGCAGGCGCAGGCCGCTCGCCGCGTCGTCCACCGAGAAGGTGTCGGTCCAGATGGAGCTCTTGCCGTCGGTCTGGTCGTCGACCGAGGTACGGCGGATGTCCCCGTCGCCCGCGGCCCAGCGGCCCATGACGTACCAGGGGGTCTCGGTCCCGTCCGAGTAGTCGCCCCGCAGTTCGATCTGGAT
Source organism: Streptomyces sp. A0642 (assembly GCF_004795105.1). Lineage (GTDB taxonomy): Bacteria > Actinomycetota > Actinomycetes > Streptomycetales > Streptomycetaceae > Streptomyces. Next base: position 63,036 of record NZ_SSBL01000008.1, read on the forward strand.
CCAGGTGCCGGCGGGCGTGTCCGCGTTCCAGGAGGCGATCACCTCGGTGGCCGGGACGGTGGAGCGGTGGACCGGTGAGGTCCAGGTCGCGTAGTCCCAGGCCGCGGTGGTGCCGGTGTGCGGGTCGGTGTAGTCGGTACGCCCCAGCGGGTGTCCGATCACCAGCCCCGCGCGGCGGCCCGCGACGGCACGGGTTCCCGCGCCGGATCCGCAGCGCCACTCGGTGTACGTCGACCAGAATCGGTTGTCCACGGAGGAGGGCGCCGCCGAAGGCGCGTCGGTCCGGGTACGGGGTTGAGCAGCGGCGGAAGCGGAAGCGGCGGACGACACCGCTCCGGTGCCGGCCGCCGCCGCGATCGCGGCGGTGAGCACGGTTCTGCGTGAGGTCGGACTGGGCATGGGCGAGACCCCCGGTCGTCAGAGGAATGGGGCTGCGGGTGCACGACAGTGCGCCAACTATTGCGGGTCGGCCCCCGTTTCGGCCAGCGATTCGGCCCGTGCCGAAGGACCAATATGGGTCTGGACCACTGGCGTGACCTGGGGTTGCTCCGCACCGGCTCGTAGGCTGGGGCCATGAACGACCTCTCGCGCCTCGTCGCACGCCTGCGCGCCCTGCCGCCGTCCTGCGGGCCGGTCCGGCTGATCGCCGTCGACGGCCACGCGGGATCCGGCAAGAGCACCTTCGCCGCCCGGCTCGCGGCGGCGCTCGGCGACGCCCCCGTGCTGCACCTGGACGATCTGGCCACGCACGAGGAACTGTTCGGCTGGACCGGAAGGCTCCGGGACCAGGTGACCGGCCCGCTGTCGCGCGGCGAGACCGCCCGCTACGCGCCGTACGACTGGACGGCGCGCAGCTTCGGGCCCCCGCGCTCGCTGGCCGCGGCCCCGCTGGTGGTGATCGAGGGCGTCGGCGCGGGACGGCGGGACCTGCGCCCGGCTCTCGCGCACCTGCTGTGGATGGACCTGCCGGCCGCGGAGTCCTGGGAGCGGGGCCGGCGGCGCGACGGACCGGCGCTGAGCGCCTTCTGGAACGGCTGGACGGCTGCCGAGGCGGCTCATTTCTCGGCCGATCCCTCGCGCCCCTGGGCCGATGCTCTGGTACGTCAGTTGCCTGTGGGGTACGAGTGGCTGGAGGGAACTCCCGCGACAGCAGGAATGAACCATTCCGTCACTCAGTGCGACGACCCGGTGCGGCCATACTGAGCAGTCGGAAAACAGACCGGAAGTGCCTCAACTCTGCTTGACCCGGGGGCGGTACAGGTCTTACGTTCTCAATGTGCGGCTTTTCGGAGCCCCCGCAGACGCGAAGCCCCCGGTTGTTCCCCCGTGATCGGGGGCTTCGCTCTGCGCCTGGCGCCCGTTTCCGTCTTCCTCGCACCCGCTTTCGCCTACCGTGGGTAATGGCCGCCTTCGGCTTGCGGCGCCCTTAGTCGCATACTCCCTGCGCAGGTACGATGCCTCTCGGTGCGGTCAATTCCCGTCCATGGCACAGTGATTCGGCGCGCCCCGGCGGACCGGCGTGCCCGGCGGGACATCCTGGGGGCACGGTTTGTGGGGGACCTGATGGACATCGGCACGCAGGGCACACAGGCCCCGGCCGACCTCGCGTGGCTGCGCGGCGTGGACGCCTACACGATGGGCGCTTATCCGCAGGCCGAGGAGGAGTTCAGAGCCGCGGTGCGGCTCGATCCCGGCATGGCGGACGCCTGGCTCGGCCTTCACGCGCTGCGGGTCGACACGACGGCGGCGCTGCTGCACATGTACCGCCACCGCGACCGGTTCGGCGACCAGCGCGGGCGTTACCGACGCACCCTCAACTCCTGGTACTGGCTCGGCTGGTGGGTACAGCCGGTCCTGGAGAGCCCGCGCGACCTGCTGCTCGCGCACGCCTCGCACTGGCTGGACGGCCGTCATGTCCCCGAACTCGACCGGGCGCTGGCGGGACTGCCGCCGGTGGACGCCGACCCGCAGGTCCGCTTCCTGCACGCCTGCCGTTCCTACCTCGTCAAGGACTGGGACCAGCTCGTACGCCATACGGAGCAGCTGCTCGACGATCCGCTGCTGGGCATCGAAGCAGGGCTCTTCGGCGGGATGGCGCGGGTGCGGCTGGAGATGTACGGGCAGGCCGAACCCCTGCTGTCCACCGCACTCATGCGCTGCCGAAGCGAGCAGCCCCAGCGCAAGGAACTGCGCTACTGGCTGGCCCGCGCGCACGAGGGCACCGGCCGCAGCGCGGCCGCGCTGCCCCTGTACCGGGCGGTCCACCGCATCGACCCCGCGTTCATGGACACCTCCGCGCGGCTGGCCGCGATCGCGGACTACGACGGGCTGGACGGCTCCGAGGAGGCGTCCGGCCTGGCCGCCGTCTCGCTGACCGGGCTGGGCGCGGACGGGGCGTTCGCGGAAGCCCAGCCGGACGGCGACTCGCTGCTGGGCACCGATCTGGTGGACGGCAGGGAGCTGCGGCCCGGCGGCGAGGCGCCGAACCTGCCGGGCGTCGGGGCGCCGGCGGGCGGGGCACGACAGAAGCGGGCGGCCCCCACGCCGCACCCGTTCCCGGCGGGACCCGCCGATCCGGTGCTGCTCGCCGAGGCGCTGGCGGAGCTGGAGCGGATGGTCGGTCTGGAACCGGTGAAACGGCAGGTCAAGGCGTTGTCGGCGCAGCTGAACATGGCGAGACTGCGGTCGGGCCAGGGGTTGCCCGTACAGCCGCCGAAGCGGCATTTCGTCTTCTCGGGGCCGTCCGGGACCGGCAAGACGACGGTGGCCCGGATCCTCGGGCGGGTGTTCTACGCGCTGGGTCTGCTGGGCGGGGACCATCTGGTCGAGGCCCAGCGGGCGGACCTGGTCGGCGAGTTCCTGGGGCAGACGGCGGTCAAGGCCAACGAGCTGATCGACTCGGCACTGGGCGGGGTGCTCTTCGTCGACGAGGCGTACAGCCTCTCCAACACCGGGTACAGCAAGGGCGACGCGTACGGCGACGAAGCCCTGCAGGTCCTCCTCAAGCGCGCGGAGGACAACCGGGACCATCTCGTCGTCATCCTGGCCGGCTACCCGGAGGGCATGGACCGGCTGCTGTCCACCAACCCCGGGCTCTCGTCCCGCTTCACCACCCGGGTGGACTTCCCCAGCTACCGCCCGCTGGAACTCACCTCCATCGGCGAAGTGCTGGCCGCGGAGAACGGGGACGCGTGGGACGAGGAGTCGCTGGAGGAGCTGCGCTCCATCAGCGGCCATGTCGTCGACCAGGGATGGCTGGACGAGCTGGGCAACGGGCGTTTCCTGCGCACGCTGTACGAGAAGAGCTGCGCCTACCGCGATCTGCGGCTCTCGGGGTACGCGACGGTGCCGACGCGGGACGATCTGGCGACGCTGCGGCTGCCGGACCTGATGCAGGCGTACGGCGAGGTGCTGTCCGGGCGGGGCCCGGTGGGGCGGGACCGGCAGGAACCGCCCGAGGTGTGAGCGCCTCCTGCCGGCCCGGCCGGGCCTACCCGACCAGGGCGGACAGTTCGTCCGAGCCGGTCTGCCGTTCCTCGGTGCGGCGGGGCTCCGAAACCCGGTGGGCCGGGTCCCGTACCTCTCCGACCAGCATTTCCAGTACGTCCTCCATGGCCACGAGGCCCAGGACGCGGCCCGACGCGTCGGCGACCTGCGCCAGATGCGTCGCCGCGCGGCGCATCACCGTCAGGGCGTCGTCCAGGGGCAGTTCGGCCCGTACGGTCGCCATGGGGCGCCACACGTGCTGCGGGACGGCCCGCTCGCCGTCCTCCAGGTCGAGGACGTCCTTGACGTGCAGGTAGCCCATGAACGGGCCGCCGCCCTCCGCGCAGACGGGGAAGCGCGAGTAGCCGGTCCGTACGGTGAGCTCCTCGATGCGGCGCGGGGTGACGGACGGGTCCACCGTCACCAGCGACGCCCGGCGCAGCAGCACGTCGGTGACGGGCCGGCTGCCGAGTTCGAGGGCGTCCTCCAGCCGTTCCTGCGCCTCCGGCTCCAGGAGCCCGGCCTGTCCGGAGTCCTCGACGAGCCGGTTGAGCTGCTCGCTGGTGAAGACGGCCTCCACCTCGTCCTTCGGCTCGACCCCGAAGATCCGGAGCACCAGCCGGGCGCAGGCGCCGAGCGCCGAGGTGACCGGCCGGCAGAGGCGGGCGAAGCCGACGAGGCCGGGGCTGAGCCACAGCGCCGTCTTCTCCGGGGCCGCCATGGCCAGGTTCTTCGGGACCATCTCGCCGACGACGAGGTGGAGGAAGACGACGAAGGCCAGCGCCAGCACGAAGCCGAGCGGGTGGATCATCCCCTCCGGCAGGTGCCCCGCGTGGAACACCGGCTCCAGCAGCCGGGCGACGGTGGGTTCGGCCACGGCGCCGAGGGTCAGCGAGCAGATCGTGATCCCGAACTGGGCGGCCGCCATCATCTGCGGCAGGTTCTCCAGGCCGTGCAGCACCTGGCGGGCCCGGCTCGACCCGGCTGCCGCCAGGGGTTCGACCTGGCTGCGGCGCACCGAGACGAGGGCGAACTCCGCCCCGACGAAGAAGCCGTTCGCCAGGACGAGAAGCCCGGCGAAGACCAACTGGACCAGGCTCATCGTGCGGCCTCCAGAACACGGCGGGACGCCCGCGGCGCGGCGGCCGGTGCGGGTGCCTCGGCCAGGCGCACGAAGCGGACCTTCTCGGCCCGGTAGTGGCCGACCTCGCGGACGGCGATCCGCCATCCGGGCAGTTCGGCCCGGTCACCCGGGGCGGGAATCCGGCCCAGCAGGTCGGCGACCAGCCCGGCGACGGTCTCGTAGGGGCCGTCGGGGACGTCGAGGCCTATCCGGTGCAGGGTCAGCACGCGGCAGCTTCCTTCGGCGTCCCAAGCGGGCCGCCCGTCCTCGGCGGCCGCGGCGGTCAGCTCGGGGCGGTCGGCGCCTTCGGCGTCGTGCTCGTCGCGCACCTCGCCGACGAGCTCCTCGATGATGTCCTCCAGCGTGACGACTCCGGCGGTGCCGCCGTACTCGTCGACCACGACGGCGATCGGCTGCTCGTTGCGCAGCCGCTGGAGCAGCTGCTCGACGGGCAGGGTCTCGGGCACCAGCAGCGGCGGCACGGCGATCCGGCCCGCGGGGGTCCGCAGACGGTCCGGGGCGGGAACGGCCAGCGCGTCCTTGAGGTGGACCATGCCGACGACCTCGTCGATGCGCTCCCGGTAGACGGGGAAGCGGGAGAGGCCGGTGGCGCGGGTGAGGTTGAGGACGTCCGCCGCGGTCGCGGAGGACTGGAGGGCACTGACCTTCACGCGCGGCGTCATCACGTGCTGGGCGGTGAGCCCGGCGAGCGACAGGGTCCGTACGAAGAGGTCCGCGGTGTCCTGTTCGAGGGTGCCGGCCTCGGCCGAGTGCCGCGCGAGGGAGACCAGCTCCCCCGGCGTACGGGCGGACGCCAGCTCCTCGGTGGGCTCGACGCCCAGGAGCCGTACCAGCCGGTTGGCGACGGTGTTCAGCAGTCCGATCACCGGGCGGAAGACCCGGGTGAATCCCAGCTGGGGTCCGGCGACGAACCGTGCGACCTGAAGCGGCTTGGAGACCGCCCAGTTCTTCGGTACGAGTTCGCCGATGACCATCTGGACGGCTGCCGCGAGCAGCATGCCGAGGACCACGCTGATGCCGGGGACGGCGCCGCCGGGCAGGCCGGTCAGGGACAGCGGGGCGTGCAGCAGCCGGGCCAGCGCCGGCTCGGCGAGCATGCCGACCACCAGCGAGGTGATCGTGATGCCGAGCTGGGTGCCGGAGAGCTGGAAGGAGAGTTCGCGCAGGGCGTCGACGACGGTGCGGGCCCGTCGGTCGCCCTCGGCGGCGGCGCGCTCGGCGTCCGCCCGTTCCACGGTGACGAGCCCGAATTCGGCCGCCACGAAGAATCCGTTGGCGAGGATGAGGAGGAATGCCGCACCGAGAAGCAGCAGGGGGGTGGTCATGCCGCCGCCTCCACGGAAGGGGCGGCGCAGGTACTACCGGACGATCCGTCCATTGCTGGAGGGAGTCACTCCTTGGGTCGCAGGAAAGCCCCGCGGGCTCGAAGGCCTCTGGTGCGGGGCGGGGCGCACAGGGCGCCACCGCCCTCCAGAGTAATCAACGAGCGGCCCGTCGGGGCAGGGGGCTCAGCGGTTGTCCGTGCCGGTGCCGTGGTTCTCGGCGAGGGCGCGGAGCGTGCGGGCGTCGCGGATGGCGTGTTCCCTGGCGATTCCGGGCTGGATGCCGAGGGCGGGCATGCTGGTCCCGTCGCTGAGGTCGAGGAAGACCCACGGGTCGCCGACGCGCAGGTTGACGCGCACGATCTCCGCCCAGGACAGCCGCCGGGTACGGGTGATGTTGACCACGGTCACCCCGCTGTCGTCCGCCACGATCTTGGGGCGGCTGAGCAGTGCCAGGACACCGAAGAAGAGCAGCGCCGTGAAGACGAAGCTGACCCTCTCTCCCCCGCTGAGCTGTTCCAGGGTGAACGCGACGACGGTGATGACGGCGAACATCGCCGCCCCGACGCTCAGCAGGACCACCCGGGTGAGGGTGGGCCGGAAGGTGACCGGAAGGGCGGGCAGTGCAGGGGCTGGCATGGTCTTCTTCCGTCTCCCGCCGTCAGAGGCGGCAGGCGTGGATGGCCGTGGTGAGGATGGCGCGGGCGCCGAGGTCGTACAGGTCGTCCATGATCCGCTGCGCCTCCTTCGAGGCGACCATGGAACGGACGGCGACCCAGCCCTCGTGGTGCAGCGGGGAGATGGTCGGCGACTCCAGGCCCGGGGTGAGGGCGACGGCACGTTCCAGGTGCTCGACGCGGCAGTCGTAGTCCATCATCACGTAGCTGCGGGCCACCAGGACGCCCTGCAGACGACGCAGGAACTGCTGGACCTTCGGGTCGTCGGCGGGGGCGCCGCTGCGGCGGATGACGACCGCTTCCGACTTCATGATCGGCTCGCCGATGACTTCGAGTCCGGCGTTGCGCAGGCTGGTGCCGGTCTCGACGACGTCGGCGATGATCTGGGCGACGCCCAGCTCGATGGCGGTCTCCACGGCTCCGTCGAGGTGGACCACGGAGGCGTTGACGCCGGTGTCGGCGAGGTGCTTGGCGACGATGCCCTCGTAGGAGGTGGCGATCGTCATGCCGTCGAAGTCCTGCGGGCCGGCGGCGATGCCGGGCTTGGTGGCGTAGCGGAACGTGGAGCGGGCGAAGCCGAGCTGGAGGATCTCCTCGGCATCGGCACCGGAGTCCAGCAGCAGGTCGCGGCCGGTGATGCCGATGTCGAGGCGGCCCGAGCTGACGTAGATCGCGATGTCGCGCGGCCGCAGGTAGAAGAACTCGACCTGGTTGTCGGGGTCGACGAGGACGAGTTCCTTGGACTCCTTGCGCTGCTTGTAGCCCGCCTCATGGAGCATCGCCATCGCCGGCCCGGAGATAGCACCCTTGTTGGGGACGGCGATGCGCAGCATGAGGTCGGGTTTCCTTTGCGAAAGGGGCGGCTGGAACGTGCGGACGGGCGCGGAGGTCGTGCTCAGGGGCGGGCGCGGGTGCCGTGCTCAGAGATGGGCGTAGACGTCGTCGAGGGAGATTCCGCGCGCGACCATCATCACCTGGACGTGGTACAGCAGTTGCGAGATCTCCTCGGCGGCCGCGTCCTTGCTCTCGTGCTCGGCGGCCATCCAGACCTCGGCGGCCTCCTCGACGACCTTCTTGCCGATGGCATGCACGCCCTTGTCCACCAGTTCGGCGGTACGGGAGGTGGAGGGGTCGCCGTTGGCGGCCTTGAGCTGCAGCTCGGCGAAGAGCTCTTCGAAGGTTTTGTTCGCCATGATGTCCTTAAGAATAAGGGGTCCCGGACGCGCACTCAGCGCCAGGGTTCGCTGACCGAGCGCAGCGTGGTGGCGGTGGCGACGGCGGCGGTGACCGCTTCGTGCCCCTTGTCCTCGTTGGAGCCCTCCAGGCCGGCGCGGTCGAGTGCCTGCTCCTCCGTGTCGCACGTGAGGACGCCGAAGCCGACGGGGACACCCGTGTCGACGGCGACCTGGGTGAGGCCGTTGGTGACGCCGTGCGACACGTATTCGAAGTGCGGGGTGCCCCCGCGGATGATCACACCGAGGGCGACGATCGCGTCGTACCCGCGGCCGGCCAGCACCTTGGCGACGACCGGGAGCTCGAAGCTGCCGGGGACCCGCAGCAGGGTCGGCTCGTCGATGCCGAGCTCGTGCAGCGCGCGCAGCGCGCCGTCGACGAGTCCGTCCATGACCTTCTCGTGCCACTGCGCCGCGATGACCGCGACGCGCAGGTCTCCGCAGTTGCGTACGGACAGTTCGGGTGCGCCCTTGCCGCTCATGTCTCTCCTACCGCTCTTTTCCTGGGGTGGTGTGCCGGGTTGAGGGGGTTACTGGTTGCCGCAGGTCGACGCGGTGGCGGCGTCGAGCCAGGGCAGGTCGTGGCCCATGCGGTCGCGCTTGGTGCGCAGGTACCGCAGATTGTGCTCGCCGGCCTGGACGGGCATCGGCTCGCGTCCCGTGACGGCCAGACCGTGCCGCAGGATCGCGGCGGTCTTCTCGGGGTTGTTCGTCATGAGCCGCAGACTGCGGACGCCGAGGTCCTCGAGGATCTGGGCGCCGGCCGCGTAGTCCCGGGCGTCGGCGGGCAGGCCCAGCTCCAGGTTGGCGTCGAGGGTGTCGACGCCACGCTCCTGGAGTTCGTACGCGCGCAGCTTGGACAGAAGCCCGATGCCGCGGCCCTCGTGGCCGCGCAGATAGACGACGACGCCGCGGCCCTCCTCCGTGATGCGCCGCATGGACGCGTGCAGCTGGGGACCGCAGTCGCAGCGCTGGGACTGGAAGATGTCGCCGGTCAGGCACTCGGAATGGACCCGGACCAGGACGTCCTCGCCGTCTCCGATGTCTCCGTGGACCAGCGCGACGTGCTCGACGCCGTCCACGATGGAGCGGTAGCCGTACGCGGTGAAGGCGCCGAAGGTGGTGGGCAGCCGCACCTCGGCCTCGCGGCGGACCGTCGGCTCGGCGCTCCTGCGGTAGGCGATCAGGTCCTCGATCGAGATGATCGTCAGCCCGTGCTTGCGGGCGAACGGGACCAGCTCGGGCAGGCGCAGCATGACGCCGTCCTCCCCGGCGATCTCGACGATCGCGCCGGCGGGCCGCAGTCCGGCAAGCCGGGCGAGGTCGACGGCGGCCTCGGTGTGGCCGTTGCGCACGAGGACCCCGCCGGAGCGGGCGCGCAGCGGGAAGATGTGGCCGGGGCGCACGAAGTCGCCGGGTCCCGCCAGGCCGCCCGCGAGCAGCCGGAGCGTGGCGGCGCGGTCGGCGGCGGAGATGCCGGTGCTCACCCCGTGGGACGGCGAGGCGTCCACGGAGACGGTGAAGGCGGTCTTCATCGACTCGGTGTTGTGCTCGACCATCTGCGGCAGTTCGAGCCGTTCCAGCTCGTCGTTCTCCATCGGCGCGCAGATCAGTCCGCGGCACTCGCTCATCATGAAGGCGACGATCTCGGGCGTGGCCTTCTCGGCCGCGATGACGAGGTCGCCCTCGTTCTCCCGGTCCTCGTCGTCGACGACGACGACGGGCCGGCCGGCGGCGATGTCACGGATGGCCTGCTCGACGGGGTCGAGGGAGAGGTCCTCGGCGGGCCCGCCGTGTTCGCGGTGCAGCCAGGTGGGCTGGGCAGTCATGCCGTGGCTCCTTCCAGAGCGGGTGTCCGCGTACGCAGCCACCAGTCGCGCATCCCCCACAGGACCAGGGCCCCGTAGACGACGTAGATGAGGCCCGAGAAGGCGAGACCGCTGTGGAAGTTGAGCGGTACGCCGACCAGGTCGACGAGGAGCCAGGCGAACCAGAACTCGACCATGCCGCGGGCCTGGGCGAGCATCGCCACGAGCGTGCCGGCGAAGATGTACGCGTCCGCCCACGGGCTCCAGGAGAGCGAGGGGAACGCGGTGAACAGGCCGCCGACCGCGAGGGTGCCGAGGGCGGCGCCTCCGAGCAGGTAGCCGCGCTCGCGCCAGGTGGCGAACCGTACGGCGAGGGTGCCGTCCTGGGCCTGCTGCCGGCCGCGGGTCCACTGCTGCCAGCCCCAGACGGCCACGGCGATGACGATGACCTGCTTGCCGACGCTGCCCGCCTGGTGGACGGAGACGTTGGCGGCGACCAGCACCGCGCCGGACAGGAGCTGGGCGGGCCAGGTCCAGATCGAGCGCAGCCAGCCCAGCGTCAGGGCGATCAGACCGATCGTGTTGCCGATCATGTCGGACCAGATGATGTGCTGGTCGAAGGCGGTGAACGCCTCCGAGTTCAGCCAGTGCAGCGCGCTCACTTCGCCGCCTCCCCGTTCTCCTGCGCGGGGTTGCCGAGCAGCCGCTCGACGTACTTCGCGATGACGTCCACCTCGAGGTTGACCGGGTCGCCGGGCCCCTTGATGCCGAGCGTGGTCAGGGCGAGAGTGGTGGGGATGAGGCTGATGGTGAAGTAGTCGGGTCCGGCGTCCACGACGGTCAGGCTGACGCCGTCGACGGTGATCGACCCCTTCTCCACCACGTAGCGGGTGAGGTCCGCGGGCAGGGAGATCTTCACGATCTCCCAGTGCTCGGAGACCTTGCGTTCGACGATGCGGCCCGTGCCGTCCACGTGGCCCTGGACGATGTGTCCGCCGAGCCGGCCACCGAGCGCCATGGGGCGTTCCAGGTTGACCCGGGAGCCCGTGGCCAGGGCGCCGAGGCTGGAGCGGTTCAGGGTCTCGGCCATCACGTCGGCCGTGAACTCGTGCTCGCCGAGGTCGACGACGGTCAGGCAGACGCCGTTGACGGCGATCGAGTCGCCGTGCTTGGCGCCCTCGGTGACGACGGCACCCCGCAGGCGGAATCGTGAGGCGTCGCCGAGCTTCTCGACGGCGGTGACCTCACCCAGTTCTTCGACAATTCCGGTGAACACTCAGATTTCCTTCCGGGCGGGGCCGGGGACGGCGGTGATGCGCAGATCGGGGCCGATGGACACGGTCTCGGTCACATCGAGCCGCAACGCCTGGGCGATGGTGGAGATTCCGGCGTCGGCGAGGGCCGCGGGGCCGGCGCCGAGGAGGACGGGGGCGAGGTAGCCGACGACCCTGTCGACCAGTCCCGCCGCGACGAAGGCCCCGGCCAGGGTCGGGCCGCCTTCGAGGAGTACGGAGCGCACGCCGCGGCCGTGGAGGGCAGCGAGCAGGGCGGCGAGGTCCAGTCCGGGGCCGTCGGCGGCGCGCGGCAGCCGCAGCACGGCCTCGTCGGGGAGGTGGCGGGCGTCGGCGTCGTCGGCGACCGCGACCACGGTGGGCGCGCCGCCGTCGAGGACCCGGGCGCCGGGCCGTACGGCGGTGGCGGCGGTGTCGACGACGACCCGGAGCGGCTGGACGGCGCGGTCGATGCCCCGGACGCCGAGCTGGGGATCGTCGGTCCGGGCGGTGCCGGAGCCGACCACCACGGCGTCCGCCTCGGCGCGCAGCCGGTGGACGTCGGCGCGGGCCTCGGCGGAGGTGATCCAGCGGCTGGTGGCGTCGGCGGCCGCGATCCTGCCGTCCAGGGTCGCCGCGTACTTCCACGTGACGTGCGGACGGCCGAGGCGCACCGAGGTCAGCCAGGCGGCGTTGACCGCTTCCGCCTCCTCGCCGAGCAGGCCGCGCTCGGCGGTGATCCCGGCGGCGCGCAAGGTGTCCGCCCCGCCGGTGGCCTGCGGATTCGGGTCGCCGACCGCGTACACGACACGGGCGATCCCGGCCTCGATGAGCGCCTGGGCGCAGGGACCCGTGCGACCGGTGTGGTTGCAGGGTTCGAGGGTGACGTAGGCGGTGCCGCCGCGTGCCTTCGCGCCGGCGGCGCGCAGGGCGTGGATCTCGGCGTGCGGCCCCCCGGCGCGCTGGTGGAAGCCCTCGCCGACGGTCTGTCCCGTCGCGTCGAGGACGACGCATCCGACGACCGGATTGGGGCTGGTGGAGCCGAGACCGCGGGCGGCGAGCGTGACGGCTCGGCGCATGGCGGTCGTGTCGGCTGCGGTGTCCACCGGGTCCTCCTGCCTCTTCGGGCACGGACTCCGGGGCCTGTCGATGACGACAGATGAAGCGGAACGCTGCACAGGAAGACGCCGAATGCCCGAAAAACGGATGGATCGGTCGCCCGAAAACCATCCGCCGACGGCGGCGTACCCGCATAACGGCCCGCCGCGCACTGCCTCCCATCCGGACTTTAACCGTCGGTCCAGGAATCTCACCTGGTCAACCGGCCGCTGGATGCGGACGGGTCGCGGACTGTAACCGCCGGTTCGGAATTGCACCGACCCCGGAGTGCGCTGCTGCTGGTACACGATCAGTGTGCCACGAGTGGCCGTGACCCATACGGGCGAACGCTGTGGAGTGGCTCACAGACAGCCCGTGACAAGGGCTCTTTTCAGGCACCCGCACCCAGTTGGTCCAGACCTATTGACGCAGTGGTCTAGTCCTCTTAATCTCTGCGTCACCTCCGAGGAGCGGTTCCGCGGGTGTGCGCACACCCGCGAACCAACACGACCCACCCCCCTGCCAGTTGTGTTCTGCCGACCTCCCCAGGAGGAACCGAACGTGCTGTCCCCCACTCGCGCGAGAACCACCCTGCTCGCAGCCGGCGCCGGTATCGCCGCACTGCTGGTCGGTTCACTCGCCGCAACCCCCTCGCAGGCCGCCGACCAGGAATCCTGTCGCCCCGACGGGCTCTACGAGACCCCGGGCGTCGCCGTCCCGTACTGCTCCGTGTACGACTCCGAGGGCCGCGAGAAGATGGGCGCCGACCACCCGCGGCGCGTCATCGGCTACTTCACCAACTGGCGGACCGGCAAGGACGGCAAGCCCGCCTACCTCGCCTCCGACATCCCGTGGGACAAGGTCACCCACCTCAACTACGCGTTCGCCCACGTCGACGGGGCCCACAAGATCTCCGTCGGCGGCGACGGACCGGCCAACGCCTCGACCGGCATGACCTGGCCGGGCGTCGCCGGCGCCGAAATGGACCCCGGCCTCCCCTACAAGGGCCACTTCAACCTGCTCAACAAGTTCAAGAAGCAGCACCCGAACGTGAAGACGATGGTGTCGGTCGGCGGCTGGGCCGAGACCGGCGGCTACTTCGACGACAGCGGCAAGCGGATCGACTCCGGCGGCTTCTACTCCATGGCCACCAACGCCGACGGCTCGGTCAACCAGAGCGGCATCAACACCTTCGCCGACTCCACCGTCGACTTCATCAAGAAGTACGGCTTCAACGGCGTCGACATCGACTACGAGTACCCGACCACGATGAAGGACGCGGGCAACCCCCTCGACTGGACCCTGTCCAACGCCCGCCGGGCCGGTCTGGTCAAGAGCTACGCCGCACTGATGAAGACCCTGCGCGAGAAGCTCGACCGCGCGTCCGCCTCAGACGGCAAGCACTACCTGCTCAGCGTCGCCGCCCCCTCGTCCGGCTACCTGCTGCGCGGCATGGAGACCTTCCAGGTCCAGAAGTACCTGGACTACGTCAACATCATGTCGTACGACCTCCACGGCGCCTGGAACGAATACGTCGGCCCGAACGCCGCCCTGTTCGACGACGGCAAGGACGCCGAACTCGCCCAGGCGAGCGTCTACTCGACCTCGCAGTACGGCGGAACCGGATACCTCAACACCGACTGGGCTTACCACTACTTCCGCGGTTCCATGCCGTCCGGCCGCATCAACATCGGGCTGCCGTACTACACCCGCGGCTTCAAGAACGTGCAAGGCGGCACCAACGGCCTGTGGGGCAGGGCCGCCACCACCGACTGCCCGGCCGGCGCGGGTCTGACCACATGCGGCGACGGCGCCGTCGGCATCGACAACCTCTGGCACGACCAGGACACCAACGGCAAGGAGGCACCCGCCGGCTCCAACCCCATGTGGCACGCGAAGAACCTGGAGAAGGGCGTCGTCGGCGACTACGTCACCGACTACGGGTTCCCCGCCGGCACGAAGCTGACCGGCACGTACGTCCGCAACTACGACTCGACGCTGGTCGCGCCGTGGCTCTGGAACGCCGAGAAGAAGGTCTTCCTCTCCACCGAGGACGAGCAGTCGGTGAAGGCCAAGGCGGCCTACGTGGCCGACAAGGGCATCGGCGGCACGATGATCTGGGAACTCGCGGGCGACTACGGCTGGAACGCAGCGAAGGGCCAGTACGAGCCGGGCTCCACGCTCACCTCCGCGATGTACGACGCCTTCAAGTCGGCGGCCCCGTACGGCGCCGAACGCTCCACCATCGACCTGCCCACCCGGGCGCTGAACATCGACGTCTCCTTCGACCAGTTCCCGCTGGGTGACTCCAACTACCCCATCAGCCCCAAGCTGAAGATCACCAACCACACCTCGGCGACGCTGCCCGGCGGCACCGAGTTCCAGTTCGACTACGCGACCTCGGCACCCGCCAACGCCAAGGACCAGTCGGGCTTCGGCACCACGATCGTGCGCAGCGACCACACCGCCGCGAACAACATCGGCGGCCTGAAGGGCGACTACAACCGCGTCTCGCTCAAACTGCCGGCCTGGCAGACGCTGGCGCCCGGTGCGTCCGTGCAGGTCGACTTCGTGTACTACCTGCCGACGTCCACGCCGTCGAACTGGACCGTCACCTTCGGTGGCCAGTCGTACGCCCTGGCGGCGGACCTGGCGCGCGGCACGACGCTCGTCGAGCCGGGCGGTTCCACGCCGTCGCCGGACCCGACCGGCACCACGCCGTCGCCGGACCCGACGGGCGGCGCCTGCGCCGCGGCCGCGTGGAGCGCGACGGCGGAGTACGGCGCGGGGGCGACGGTCAGCCACGGTTCCCACCAGTGGAAGGCCAAGTGGTGGACGAAGGGCGAGACGCCGGGGTCCACCGGTGAGTGGGGCGTCTGGCAGGACCTCGGCGCCTGCTGACGGCTTCGCGGGGCGGCGGGTGCGCCGTGTTGTGCGGGGTTCCGTCCTCAAGCGCCGGACGGGCTTGGTGGTGCGGGTCCTCCGCGGGGCGGCGGGGTTCCGTCCTCAATCGCCGGACGGGCTTGATGTGCGGGTCCCCCGCGGGGCGGCGGGGTTCCGTCCTCAATCGCCGGACGGGCTGTGGTGGTGCGGGTGCGCGGTGTTGTGCGGGTGTTCGCCTCTGTCCGGTGGGTGGGGGTGGGGACCCTCCGGGGAGACTCCTCAGAAATGGCATGTGCGGGCGGGTGGGAAAACGACCCGAGTCGTACGCCATTTCCTGCGGGGACTCCCCTGCACGCCCCCACCCGGCCTCGTCTGCGTCTGCACACCGGCGACACGACGGCTGCAGACGCACGGCGGGCGGGTTCGGGGGCGTGCAGGGGAGTCCCCGCAGGACGACGAACACCGACCCGGGTCCGACTGCGTACCCGCCGAACGTTCGTCGTTTGAGGAGACGCCCCGGAGGGACCCCGAACCCCCACCCACCCGGGTACCGCGCCTCCGCACCACGGAGCACCCGCACACCCCAAGCCCGTCCGGCGCTTGAGGACGGAACCGGCCCGCCGGAGCAACCCGCACCCCGCGCGGGGCCCGCGCCCACCAAGCCCGTCCGGCGATTGAGGACGGAACCCCGCGCCCCGGCAAGGGGCAACCACCACAAGGCGCCCCGCCCAGCAAGGGACCCGCGCCCCGGACAGGGGCAAACAAAACAAAGCGCACCGCCCCCCGCAGGGGACCGTTAGCGGGGCGGGGCGAACAAGGAGTCCTGGGCCGCCTCGCGAGCGGCCAGCACCGCGCCGTGGAGGACCGCCGTGCCGCCGAGCCGCCCGGCCCGGACCTCCGTGCGCAGCGGGGACATCATGGCGAGCCGTTCCTCGACGCACGCGGCCAGCTCGTCGCCGCCCGCCGAACCGACCTCGCCCGCCAGCAGCACGCAGCCCGGGTCGAGGACCGAGGCGACGGCGGCCACGCCGAGGGCGAGGCGGTCGGCGAGGGAGCCGAGGAACGCTGCGCTGTCGCCCTCCCCCGCAAGCGCCGCACGGACGGCGGCCGCGGCACCGGGCTCCTGGCCTCCGTCGCAGGCGGTGATGCCGTGCGCGGCGGCCAGTTCGCAGAGCGGCGCCGAGCCCACGAGCGAGTGGAAGCCGCCGTCACAGTTGACGGCCGAGGGGATGCCGATCGTGCCGGGAACCGGCAGGAAGCCGATCTCGCCGGCGCCGCCCGACGCCCCGCGTCGCAGCTTCCCGTCCAGCATGACGGCCGCTCCGACCCCGTGGCCGAGCCAGAGCAGGACGAACGTGTCATGGTCCTGGACGGCTCCGACCCGGTGTTCGGCGACGGCGGCGAGATTGGTCTCGTTCTCCACGAGCACGGTGGCCGGCAGCCGCTGCTGAAGGGCCCGCACCAGCCGGCGGTGCCAGGCCGGCAGGCCGGTCGTGTCCCGCAGTTCACCGGTGACCGGGTCGATGAGGCCGGGGGCGCCGATGCCGACACTGTGCAGGGGCGCCGTGCCGGCGGCGCGCGCCGTGCGTTCCAGGAGGGCGACGGCCTGTTCGACGGCGTCGTCGGTGGCGGTGTCGCTGCCGATCGGCAGGGTGGCTTCGGCAAGGGTCGCGCCCAGCAGGTCGGCGACGACGACGGCGACGCTGTCGGTGCGTACGTCGAGACCGGCCAGGTGGGCGCGGTCGGCGACGATGCCGTAGAGCCGGGCGTTGGGCCCGCGGCGCTCGGCCCCGGTCTCCCCGACCACGCTGATGAGTCCCGCGTCCTGCAGCCGTTCCACCAGGTCGGCGACGGTGGGCCGGGAGAGCCCGGTCAGGGTCTTCAACTGGGTGGCCGTCAGCGGGCCGTCCTGCTGGAGGAGGCGCAGGGCGAGCCGGTCGTTGATGGCCCGGGCGGTGCTCGGAGATGCGGGCATGCCGGGATCCTTCCAGATCTCCGCCGTGGTCCGGGACCAGGCGGGCTATTTATCAGGCAGGGTTCCTGATAGTTTACTGCCCGCATCGTGGAGAAGGGCGCCGGGGGCGTCGCGGACCGCGGCGGACAGAGAACTCCCAGGGGAGGGCACAGCGGTATGACGACGGATTGCACGGAGACGGGCTTCGGTACACGAGAGGTGCGGCGGGCCCGGTATGCCGTCGCCGCGGTCTTCACCGTGCACGGCGCGGTGACCGGGAGTTTCGCCACGCGCGTGCCCTGGATCCAGGACCACGCCGGGGTCAGCGCCGGGCAGCTCGGGATCGCCCTGGCCTTCCCCGCGATCGGGGCCTCGCTCGCGATGCCGCTGGCCGGAACGGTCAGCCACCGCTTCGGTGCCAGGACCGCGCTGCGCGGGCTGCTGGCGATGTGGACGCTGGCCCTGATCCTGCCGGCCCTGGCCCCGAACCTGCTGACGCTGTGCGCGGCGCTCTTCGTGTACGGAGCATCCGCCGGCATGTCGGACGTGGCGATGAACGCCCTCGGTGTCGAGGTGGAGAACCGTCTCGACAAGTCGATCATGTCCGGACTGCACGGGATGTGGAGCGTCGGCGCCCTGATCGGTTCGGCGGGCGGCACCGTGGCCGCGCATGTGGGGGCCGACGCGCGGCTGCATCACACGGTGGTCGCGCTGGTGCTGACCCTCCTGGGCCTGATCGCCTGTCAGCGGGTGCTGGACCTGCGCAGCGAACCGGACGAGGAGCCCCCGCCGCGCTTCGCCCTGCCGCCGAAGTCGGCGCTGATCATCGGCGCGGTCGGCTTCTGTGCGGTCTTCGCCGAGGGGGCCAGTCTGGACTGGTCGGCGGTCTATCTGCGGGACGTACTGGACAGCTCGGCGGGCCTGGCGGCCGCTTCGACGACCGCGTTCGCCCTCACCATGGCCATCGCCCGGATCGCCGGGGACCGGATCGTCGACCGCTTCGGTGCGGTGCGGACCGTGCGCGCCGGCGGTGTTCTGGCGACGGTCGGCGGGGTGATGGTCGTCACCGCCCCGAACGCGGCCCTGGCGATGTCCGGTTTCGCGCTGATGGGTCTCGGCATCGCCGTGGTCGTGCCGCTCGCCTTCGCTGCGGCCGGCCGCAGCGGGCCGAACCCGAGCCAGGCGATCGCGGGCGTCGCGACGATCACGTACACCTCGGGGCTCATCGCCCCGTCGGCCATCGGCTCCCTGGCGGAGGCCACTTCGCTGGTCGTCTCGTTCGGTGTGGTGTCGGTGCTGGCGTTCGGACTGGTGCTCGGCGCCGGAGTGCTGAGGGCCGGTGACCGCAAGCCCGTGGCGGTCCCGGCCACCGCCGCCGCGAGCAGGCCGGCAGCCGGTCCGCGTCCCTGACGTGCGACGAACGGCTCCCGGGAGTCCGGAGCCCGGCCGGGACGGCGTCACGTCGCGGCACTACCATGGCGCTGATCTTTTCCGCGGTGGCGCCGTGCCCGGCAGGCACCGGACTCCGCATCTACACACAGGGAGCAACCATGGGCGGCCTCGGCGTGCGCTGGACCTTGCACGGCGACGGGAAGACGCCCGCACCGGGAGCGGTGGTCCGCCCCGACGAGCGGCTCTCCTGGCCCCGGACCTTCGGGCTCGGCGCCCAGCACGTGGTGGCGATGTTCGGCGCCTCGTTCGTCGCGCCCGTGCTCATGGGCCTGGACCCGAACCTGGCGATCATGATGTCGGGTGTCGCCACGGCCATCTTCCTGCTGGCCACGCGCGGCCAGGTGCCCAGCTACCTGGGCTGCTCGCTCTCCTTCGTCGGTGTCGCCGCGACCATCCGGGCCGGCGGCGGCAGCAGCGCGGTCGTCACCGGTGCGGTGTTCGTGGTCGGCGGGGTGCTCTTCCTCGCGGGTCTCGCCGTACAGCGCTTCGGCGCGCGGATCATCCATGCGGCCATGCCGCCGGTGGTGACGGGCGCGGTCGTCATGCTGATCGGGTTCAATCTGGCTCCCGTGACCGCGTCGACGTACTGGCCGCAGGACCAGTGGACCGCCCTGCTGGTGATGCTCTTCACCGGACTGGCCGTGGTCTGTCTGCGCGGGTTCTTCTCCCGTATCGCGATCTTCCTCGGCCTCGTCTTCGGCTACGTGCTGTCGTGGGTCCTGGACCGCGTCTTCGGGAAGATCCACTCCCCCGTCGGCGGGGCCGAGGCCGTGGACCACTGGCGGCTGGACCTCTCGGGTGTGGGGAAGGCCGACTGGGTCGGGCTCCCCTCGTTCCACGCCCCCGCTTTCGAGTGGTCCGCGATCCTCGTCGCGCTGCCTGTCGTCATCGCCCTGATCGCCGAGAACGCCGGTCATGTGAAGGCCGTCGGCGAGATGACCGGCCGTTCCCTGGACGCCAAGCTGGGCACCGCGATCGCCGCGGACGGCGCCGCCTCGATGCTGTCGACCGCGGTGGGCGGGCCGCCGAACACGACGTACTCGGAGAACATCGGGGTGATGGCCGCGACCCGGGTCTACTCCACCGCCGCCTACTGGGCCGCAGCCTGCTTCGCCCTGCTGTTCGGTCTGTGCCCCAAGTTCGGCGCGGTCGTCGCCGCCATCCCCGGCGGGGTCCTCGGCGGCATCACCGTGATCCTGTACGGCATGATCGGGCTGCTGGGCGCCCAGATCTGGCTCAACGCCAAGGTGGACCTGCGCAATCCGCTCAATCTGGTGCCGGCCGCCGCGGGCATCATCATCGGGGTCGGCGGGGTCAGCCTGAAGATCTCCGACAACTTCGAACTCAGCGGGATCGCGCTCGGCACCATCGTCGTGATCACCGGATACCACGTGCTGCGGGCCTTCGCCCCGGCCCATCTGAAGACCCAGGAACCCCTTCTGGACTCCGGCACCTCGGCGTACGACGAGGAGCGGCCGGCCGCCGGAGCGTGACCCCTCAGCCCGTGCCGGGGCGAGGGCGTCGGGCGGACGTCCGCCGCCCGGGCCCGGCAGCGACGCTCTCCCCCGGCCGGGCCGAGGAGATCACCGGAGTGGCCGAGACCTACCCTTGGCTGACCGATGACGTCTTCGTTGCGGAGCACCTCGATGCCTGGCCTTCCTGAAACCGCCGACCGCTCCCGGGTCGTCGTCGCCGTACCGCCGGGCCTGCGGGCCCAGTTCTTCACCGCCGAGGTGTGGCAGGAGCTGGAGCGGGCGGCCGAACTCACCGTCGTCGACGACCACTCCGACCGGGCGGCGGTCGCGGCCGCCCTGCCCGGCGCCCGTGCGCTGATCACCTCGTGGCGGGCGCCGAAGGTGGATGCCGCCCTGCTGGCCCACGCGGACCGGCTGGAGCTGGTGGCGCACACCGGTTCGGCGGTCGCCCCCTATGTCACCGAGGACGTGTTCCGGCGCTCCATCCTGGTGACCCAGGCCGGCGACGAGATGGCCCGCCCGGTCGCCGAGATGGCGCTCGCCTTCACGTTGTCGCTGCTGCACCGCATCCAGCGCTTCGACCACGCGCTGCACGGAGGGCTGGAGTGGGCGGCGGCGAGCGAGGCTCCGCCGCGCCACGAGATCCACGGCAGCGACATCGGCGTGATCGGGGCCTCCCGGACCGGGCGCGCGTACATCAGGCTGGTGCGGGCGATGGGAGCGCGGGTCGGCGTGACCGATCCGTTCCTGTCGGAGGCGGACGCCCGGGAGCTCGGGGTGACGTCCGTGCCCCTGGAGACGCTGCTCTCGCGCAGCCGGATCGTGGCCGTGCACGCCCCCGTCACCGAGGAGACCCACCACATGATCGGTGCCCGGCAGCTGGCACTGATGCCGGACGGGGCGGGCCTCGTGAACACCGCCCGGTCGTGGCTGGTCGACGAGGAGGCGCTCCTCGCCGAACTGGCCACCGGCCGGCTCGATGCGGCGCTCGACGTCTTCGACGCCGAGCCGCTGCCCGTGGACCACCCCTTCCGCGGGCTGCCCAACGTGCTGCTCACCCCTCACCAGGCGGCGGGCAGCATCGAGTGCCGGCAGCGGCTGGGCACCAGCGCCGTCAACGAGGTGCTGCGGCTGCTCGCCGGACGGCCCCCGGTCCACGCGGTCACCGTCGACGCCCTCACCCGCCTGCACTGAGCCCGCTCCGCGCCCCTCCCGGTACCCGTCGGGCAGCGCTGCGGCCCGACGGGTCCCGAGCCGCCCCTCAGTCCTCCGGGAGTTCGACCGGGGCGATCTCGTCGAAGAGGTCGCCGGGGCCGGGGTTGGTGGCGTCGGTGGTCCCGCCGAACTGGTTCATCACGCCCCAGACGGCGTTCAGGGCGGTCTGCACGGCCCCCTCGGCCCAGCCGGCCGTCCAGGAGATGTCGTCGCCCGCCAGGAACAGTCCCCTCTTGTCGGCGGGCAGGCGGTCCTGCATGAAGTGGGTGAACAGCCGGCGCTGGTACCGGTAGTGGCCGGGGAGGTTGGCCTTGAACGCGCCCATGAAGTACGGCTCGTTCTCCCACGACACCGTCACCGGGTTGCCGGTGATGTGCTTGCGGATGTCCACGTTCGGATAGATCTCGCCGAGGGATTTCAGCATGACGTCCATGCGCTCGGTCGCGGAGAGCGGCAGCCACTTCAGGCTGTCGTCGCACCAGGTGTAGGACAGGCAGATGCTGGCCGGCTTGTCCGGGCCGTCGTCCAGGAGGTACGTGCCCCGGGTCATCCGGTCGGTCAGCGTCATCGACATGGCGTCGCGTCCGGTGGTCTCGTCCTTGTCCAGCCAGAACGGCCGGTCGACGGGGACGAACAGCTTGGACGACTCCATGTAGTGGGTGCGCTCCATCGCCGTCCAGTGGTCGATCGGGAAGAGCGCGTCGTCGCAGGCGATCTTGGACAGCAGCAGCCAGGACTGGCCGGTGAAGACGGCGGCCCGGAAGGTGCGGATGTCCCCGGTGGCGTCGGTGACGGTGATCCGGTTTCCGGCGGTGCGGTTCAGCCGGG
This sequence comes from Streptomyces sp. A0642, assembly GCF_004795105.1. Taxonomy (GTDB): domain Bacteria; phylum Actinomycetota; class Actinomycetes; order Streptomycetales; family Streptomycetaceae; genus Streptomyces. The sequence continues at coordinate 84,881 of NZ_SSBL01000008.1, forward strand.
TCACGGCTCCACGCGGCTCGCCGCCGTGCAGGGAGGCCAGCGAGGTGCCGAGCGGCCAGTGCACGATCTTCTGCGGTTCGCGTTCCCACAGGCGCAGCGGGAGCTGCTGGCTGCCGCCGACGATGGAGCGGTGGTGGTCGTCCGCCTCGCTGTAGACGACGCGCAGGATCTCCAGGATGGAGTTGGGGAAGTCGGTGTCCCAGCCGCCGGTGCCGAAGCCGACCTGGCCGAAGATCTCGCGGTGGCGGAAGGACTTGAAGGCGTCGGAGTCGCAGAGGAAGCCGTAGAAGGTCTGGTTGTCGAGCTTCTCGACGAGCCGGGCCCAGATCTCGCGGATCCGCGGCACGTCGCGCTCACGCATCGCCCGGTTCATGTCGGAGAAGTCGGCGCCCTCCTCCAGGCAGGCGTTCCAGGCGTCCATCACGTCGCGGTAGACCTGCGGGAGGTCGTCGATCGTCCGGGCGTAGTGCGACTCGCCCTTCAGGTCGACGACGGTCGAGGGGGTGACCGGGGAGAGCGGGTTGGGGAACGGCTTGGTCTCCAGTCCGACCAGGTCGATGTAGTGCTGGAGGGCCGTCGAGGAAGGCGGGAAGCGCATGGCGCCCATCTCGGCGGTGAGCGGTTCGCCGTCCGAGGTGCAGCCGTCGAACTCGACGGTGCGCAGCCGTCCGCCGATGCGGTCCGCCTCGTAGACGACGGGCCTCAGCCCCATCTTCATGAGTTCGTAGGCGGTGACGATGCCGGACAACCCGCCGCCGATGACGGCCACCTCGCTGCCGTGCTCGGTCGCCGGTATCTGCCCGATTCCGGCGGGGTGTGCGAGGAAGTCGTCGTACGCGTACGGGAAGTCCGGCCCGAACATGGTGATCGGCGGGGCTGCGTCGGTGTGCGGAACGGCCGGGGGCACCGTGGACGTCATGGGGTACGGACTCCTTGCGGGAAAGCGGGTGGGCGAACGGGGCGGCGTACTCAGGCGAGGGAGCCGTACAGGGCGGGGCGGCGATCGCGGAGGTAGGGATTGCCCGCGCGGGAGGCGGTCAGGAGGGCGGGGTCGACGTCCCCGATGACGAGTTCCTCACCGCGTCCGGCCCGGGTGCGGACCGTGCCGTCGGGGCCGGCGAGAGCGCTCAGGCCGACGAATTCGTAGGGCCCCTCGATGCCGGTCCGGTTGGCGTAGGCGACGTACATCTGGTTCTCGAAGGCGCGGACCGGGACGACGGACTCCGCCACGAACGGGAAGGGGTGCATCAGCGCGGTGGGCACCAGCAGCAGATCGGCGCCGGCCAGGGCGTGCGCCCGGACGTTCTCCGGGAACTCGACGTCGTAGCAGATCAGCAGGCCGATGCGGACGCCGTCGAGCTCGGCCTGGACGACCGGCTGGTCGCCCGGGGTGAACCACTGTTCCTCGAAGTCGCCGAAGAGGTGGGTCTTGCGGTAGTTGGCGAGCGCGGTGCCGTCGGGCCCGATGAGCTGCGCGGAGTTGTACAGGGTGCCGCCGTCGCGTTCGGGATAGCCGTAGTGGACGGCGACCCGGTGCCGTGCGGCGATCTCGGCGACCGCCTGGGCAGCGGGCCCGTCCGCGGCTTCGGCGAGGCGGGGCACGTCGTCCCCGATCGCGTACCCGGTCAGGAACATCTCGGGGCAGACGAGCAGCCGGGCGCCGCTCGCCGCGGCGCGTGCGGCGGCGCTCTCCAGCACGTCGAGGTTCCGGGACACCGAGCCCGGGCAGCCGGAGCTCTGGAGCAGGGCGGTGCGCAACGGCGGCATGGCTGACCTCGGACGATGCGGGCGGGGAGGGGACGTATTGACGGTACGTTCCGCGCTTCCCCCCGGACAAGGCGCGAGCGTTGCGCACCGACCGTCGATCCGTTGCGTGGGAACGCGCGGGCGCAGCGATTCATTGCACGAGGGGGGGTGGAGCCGACCCGTCCGACGACCGGGGACGGAGCCGTGGCCGAAGCACCGCGCTCCCTCCGTCACGGGCCGGCGGACCGGACCATCAGCGGGGAGCACCGCCCTGCCAGGGCCTTTCGTCCGGATCACGCCGGACTGCGGGGTCCGTCCGGAGAGGCCTGAGGGCTGTCCCGCGATTCCTGGTGGATCAGCGCGCGGCGTCGGATGCGGTGCATCGCAAGGCGGAGGGGCGCCCGCATGCGCCCGCCAGGCATTGCGGGACAGCCGTTAGCCCGGCGACCCCGACGAGTACCGCCGCAGCAACGGCGAAAGCACCAGCACGGACTTCGTCCGCTCCACGTACGGCTCGCCCGCGATCCGCTCCAGCACCTGCTCGAAATGACGCATGTCCGCCGCGAACACCTGGACGAGCGCGTCCGCGTCGCCCGTGACCGTGGACGCCGAGGCGACCTCCGGGTAGCGGGCGAGCCCTTGCTTGATGGAGTCGGGTGAGGTGTTGCGGCTGCAGTAGATCTCGATGTACCCCTCGGTCTCCCAGCCGAGCGCCGCCGGATCCACTCGGACGGTGAAACCCGTGATCGCCCCCTCGGCGCGCAGCCGGTCCACCCGGCGTTTCACCGCGGGTGCGGACAGCCCGATGATCGAGCCGATGTCGGCGTAGGAGCGGCGGGCATCTTCGGCGAGGGCATGGACGATGCGTTCGTCGAGGTCGTTCAGTCGCACGTCGTACGGGTCACTTCTCTGCGATGGCGAGGGCCGGGGCACGGCTGTTCCGGGGGCGGTGGTGCCGCCCCCGGAAGTAGACCACGGCCCGCCCCGCGGGGCGCGCTCAGCGCAGGTCGCGCCGGATCAGAAGGGGAACTGCGAGCGTCCGTGCTGCACGGAGATCCACTTCTGGGTGGTGAAGGCCTCCAGCATGGAGTCGCCGTTCAGCCGTCCGAGCCCGGAGTTCTTCTCGCCGCCGAACGGGACGATGGGCTCGTCGTGGACCGTGCCGTCGTTGATGTGGATCATGCCGGTACGGATGCGCTGCCCGACGCGGACGCCGCGCTCGATGTTGCCGGTGTGCACGGCGCCGCTCAGCCCGTACGGGGTGTCGTTGGCGATGCGGACCGCCTCGTCCTCCCCGTCGAACGGGACGAGGAGGGCGACCGGACCGAAGATCTCCTGGGACAGCACGGGGGAATCGGGCGCCAGCCCGGTGAGGACGGAGGGGCTGACGACGTTCCCGTCGGCCCGTCCGTGCAGCAGCGCGGTCGCTCCCGCCTCGACGGTCTGGTCGACGAGGGCGGAGATGGCCTCGGCCTGGGTCGAGTTGATCAGCGGGCCTATCTGGGTCGCCGGGTCGGCCGGGTCGCCCACGCGCAGGGAGGCGACCTTCGCGACGAACTTCTCGGTGAACTCCTGCTCCACCGCGCGGTCCACGAGGATGCGGTTGGCGGCCATGCAGACCTGTCCCTGGTGCACGTACCGGCTGAACACCGCCGCGTCCACGGCGTAGTCCACATCGGCGTCGTCGAGCACGATCAGCGCGCTGTTGCCGCCGAGTTCGAGCACGGAGCGCTTGAGGTTCGCCGCGCAGACCGTCGCGACGTGGCGTCCGACCTTGTCGGAGCCGGTGAAGGAGATGACCTGCGGTACCGGGTGCTCCAGGAGCGCGTCACCGATCTCCGCGATGTCGGTGACGACGACGTTCAGCAGACCGGCCGGAAGGCCGGCGTCCTCGAAGACCTTGGCGACCAGCGTGCCACCGCAGACCGGGGTGTTCTGGTGCGGCTTGAGCACCACGGCGTTGCCCAGCGCCAGGGCCGGAGCCACGGACTTCAGGGACAGCAGGAAGGGGAAGTTGAAGGGGCTGATGACCCCGACCACGCCGACGGGCACCCGGTAGACCCGGTTCTCCTTGCCCGGGGTGGGCGAGGGCAGGATCTGCCCGGTGGAACCCAGCGCGAGCCGGCTCGCCTCACGCAGGAACTCCTTGGCCAGGTGCAGTTCGAAGGCCGCCTTCAGCCGGGTGCCGCCGAGCTCGGCGACGATCGCGTCGCCGATCTCCTCCTCGCGCTCCTCCACGATCCGCAGGGCTTTCTCCAGCACCGCCCGCCGGGCGTACGGGTTGGTGTCCGCCCAGGCCTGCTGAGCGGTCTCCGCCGCACGGTAGGCCTGGTCCACCTCGTCGGCCGTGGCGACCGTGATGGAAGCGAGCTTCTCCCCGTCGAACGGGTTGAAGTCGATGATGTCCCAGGACCCCTTGCCCGGCCTCCACTCTCCGTCGATGTACTGATGGGCCAGGTCAGTGAAGAAGGACATGAGATCCCTTACCGCAGAGTGGCGGGCAGCTGAGTGGGATTCATATTACTTATTTCTCGGCGCAGTTGGTACGGATCCCGGCCCGCCCCGGGGCGCCCCCTTCGAGCCGTGCCCGGCCCTCGATCGCCTGGAAGACAACCGTGCCCCCGCCGGCTCGAACAGCCGGCGGGGGCACGGTGGATGCGCGCGGGAAGGATCAGTTCCAGCTGGCGTGCAGCGGCTTGCCCTCCGCGTAACCGGCGGCGCTCTGCACTCCCACGACCGCCTTCTCCGCGAACTCCGCGAGGGAGCCTGCGCCGGCGTAGGTGCAGGAGGAACGGACGCCCGCGATGATCGAGTCCACCAGGTCCTCGACGCCCGGGCGGGACGGGTCCAGGAACATCCGCGAGGTGGAGATGCCCTCCTCGAAGAGCGCCTTGCGGGCCCGGTCGTACGCCGACTCGTCGGAGGTGCGGTTCTTCACGGCGCGCGCGGACGCCATGCCGAAGGACTCCTTGTAGAAGCGCCCGTCCGCGGACTGCTGGAGGTCGCCGGGCGACTCGTACGTCCCCGCGAACCAGGAGCCGATCATCACGTTGGAGGCGCCGGCGGCGAGCGCCATGGCCACGTCGCGCGGGTGGCGGACGCCGCCGTCGGCCCAGACGTGCTTGCCGTACTTCTTCGCCTCGGCGGCGCACTCCAGGACCGCGGAGAACTGGGGCCGGCCCACACCGGTCATCATCCGGGTGGTGCACATGGCGCCGGGCCCGACACCGACCTTGATGATGTCGGCGCCGGCCTCGATGAGGTCGCGCACACCCTCGGCGGCGACGATGTTGCCGGCGACGATCGGCACCTGGGGATCCAGCGCCCGCACGGCGCGCACCGCGTTGATCATGGATTCCTGGTGCCCGTGCGCGGTGTCGACGACGAGGGTGTCGGCGCCGGCGTCGAGGAGCTGCTTGGCCTTGCCCGCCACGTCGCCGTTGATCCCGACGGCGGCCGCGATCCGCAGCCTGCCCGCCGCGTCGGTGGCGGGCGTGTAGAGGGTGGCCCGCAGCGCGGCCTTGCGAGTGAGGATGCCGGCGAGCCTGCCGTCCGCGTCGACCGCGGGGGCGAGCTTGCGGTTGGCTCCGTCGAGCTTGTTGAAGGCGTCGCGGGGGTCGATGTCCGCCTCCAGCAGCACCAGGTCCCTCGACATGACCTCGGAGAGCTGGGTGAAGCGGTCGACGCCGGTCAGGTCGTGCTCGGTGACCACGCCGACGGGACGGTAGTCGCTGTCGACGACGACCCCGGCGCCGTGGGCACGCTTGGGCAACAGCGACAGGGCGTCGGCGACCGTCTGGCCGGGGGCCAGCACGATGGGGGTGTCGAGCACGAGGTGGCGCGTTTTCACCCAGGTGATGACCTCGGTGACGACCTCGATCGGGATGTCCTGCGGGATGACGACGAGCCCACCGCGACGAGCGATGGTTTCGGCCATCCGGCGGCCGGCGATGGCCGTCATGTTCGCGACGACGAGCGGGATGGTGGTGCCGGTGCCATCGGGCGAGGACAGGTCGACCCCCTGGCGGGATCCGACCGCCGACCTGCCCGGAACCATGAAGACGTCGTCGTACGTGAGGTCGTACGGGACGGCGGGAGACTCTGTGTATCGACCGGTGCCGGGCTCAAGAAAACGCATAACACTCATTTTTTCATACGAAATGGCGCAGGTCGTTTCCACGAAGACACAGCAAATGACTCCCGCCTTCGTATGTTCCTCCAAGGAACAGTTCGGGAGTCCCGGGCAAGTGGAACCTGCCTTACCCGCAGACCTTACCCGAGGGGTGTCTCCCTCATTCGCGATCATCTTCCCTGGACCTGGTGACTGGGGGTCAGGTAGCTTCAAACGCGCAGGTCCCGCGGGTCCCCCAACACCCCGGAGCATCAGGCGGAACCATCACAACTGCCGCCACACGTACGACCGGAGAGGATGGCGACCCGCCGTGGAGAGCGAACTTCCGGACATCTACTGCCCGTTCCCCCAGCGCACGAACCCGCACGTCGCCCACGTACGGGAACACCTCGACACCTGGACCCGCAACACCGGCCTGGTGCACCGGGATTCAGCCAGGGAACGCTTCGAGCAGGCGGACTTCGGGGCCTTCGTCGGCATGGTCTACCCGACCGCCGACAGCAGGAATCTGGACCTCGTCGCCGACTGGTTCGTCTGGCTGTTTCTCGTCGACGACCAACTGGACGACGGGCATCTGGGCCGCAGCCCCGAGCGGGTACGCGACGTCGTCGCGCTGATGCAGTCCGTGGTCGAGGGAGCCGGCACCGGCACCCTGGCGAACGAGCAGCTGCCGGCCGCGGTCGTCGCGCTGGCGGACCTGTGGGAACGCACGACGCCGGCCGCGGCGGCCCACTGGCGGCGGCGCTTCGCCTGGCACCTGATGACGTACCTCACCACGGCCACCACCTGGGAGGCCGGGAACCGCGCGAACGGTGTGATCCCTTCCGAGGCGACGTACATCGAGAAGCGCCGCCACACGGGCGCGATACACGTCTGCATGGACCTGATAGAGATCGTGGCCGGCATCGAGGCGCCCGAGTCGATCCACAACGACCCGCGCTTCATCACCGCGCTCGAAGCCTCGTGCAACGTCGTCTGCTGGGCCAACGACGTGTACTCGTACGAGAAGGAACAGGTGCTCGGCGAGATCCACAACCTCGTCCACCTGGTCCGGCACCACCGCGGCCTGGGCAAACAGCAGGCGCTGGAGCTCGTCTGCGCGGAGATCGCCACGGAGACCGAGCGCTTCCTGACCGCTCAGTCCGAGCTGCTGACCGCCTACCCGCAGCTCGCGTGGATGCTGGAGCCGTATCTGGACGGGATGCGGAGCTGGATGCGCGGCAACCTGGACTGGTCCCGGCAGACACCGCGCTACAACCCGGCCGACGTCAGCCAGTACAAGGAGCCGGAGCAGTATCTGGAGGCGACGGTCCTCGGCGTCCGGCAGGACTGACCGGGGGCGCGGCCGAGCAGACGGGAGGGGGCGGGCGGTGATCACACCGCCCGCCCCCTCCCGTCGTGTTCCCGCTCAGACCCCGTCAGGGTCGGCCCGCTCGAGCGCGGGCCGACGCGGCGCGGCCGATTCCGTCAGCAGGTAGTCCGCCGCCGCCGTGTCGGTCACCAGGCTGGTGACGAGACCGGACCGCAGCACCGCGCCGATCGCCGCGGCCTTGCGCTGGCCGCCGGCGATCGCCACCACCTCGGGGATCCGGCGCAGCCGGTCCGCCTCGACCGTGATGCAGCGCTCACCGAGGTCCCGGCCGACCCGCCGCCCGTCCGCGTCGAAGAGGTGGGCCGACATCTCGGCGGCCACTCCCAGGGAGGCGTAGTGCTCGCGCTCCTCGTCGGAGAGCATGTCGTGGACCGTGGAGATGCCGGGCTCCCAGGAGCCGATGGAGACGGCCGCGACCGTCACCTTGTCGAAGTACTCGAAGGCGCGCGCGATGCCCGTCTGGTGGCGCAGAGCGGCCGCCGTCGCCGGGTCCGGGAGCAGCATCGGGGCGTAGATCGGATGAGCCTCTCCGCCGGAGACCTGCGCGGCGCGCCGCACGGCCTCCACCGAGCCGCGCTCGGCCGTCCCCGCGTCGTACACGCCGGTGAGCTGCACGACCGTGCAGGGCGGCAGCCGGTCGAGGGCGGCCGCCATGTGGATGGTGGACCGCCCCCAGGCGAGCCCGAGCACATCGCCCTCGTTCACCAGTTCGCCGAGCAGGTCGGCCGCGACCTCACCCAGGTTCTCCGGATCGGCGGCGTCGTCCTGCTCCTCCGCCGGGGATTCGACCACGACCGCGTGGCGCAGCCCGTAGCGGGCGCGGAGCGCGTCCGAGCGCTCGGCGTCCAGCTCCGCGGGGACCCGGATCTCGATGCGTACGAGGTCACGCTCCAGGGCCGTCTCCAGTACCCGGGCCACCTTGAAGCGGCTGACGCCGAACTCCTCGGCGATCTGGATCTTGGATTTGCCCTCGAGGTAGAAGCGGCGGGCCATGGCCGCCGCCTGCACCAGCTCCGCGGGCCCCATCCGCAGGGCGGACCGGCCCGCCGACATTGCAGACACCGCGTTCTCCTCACTGCTGTTCACGCTCGATACGCCGTCATCCTGTCAGATACGGCGATCCTTGATCGGTCCCGTCGGACCGCGTTCATCTGCACGTGGCCCGGCCGACGTGTGATCGGGGACCCGGAACGGGTGCCGGCGCCGTAGCCGGCGTCAGTGGCCGCACGCCCATCCCGCCGAGGCGATGACCCCGTCGGCCTTGGCGCGCAGCGCCCGGACGGCTCCGGCCGGGTCGTCGGCGCCGTACACGGCGGAACCGGCGACGAAGACATCCGCGCCCGCCTCCGCGCAGCGTTCGATGGTGGACTCGGAAACCCCGCCGTCGACCTGGAGCCACAGTTCGAGTCCGTGCTTGGAGATCAGCTCACGGGTGCGGCGGATCTTCGGCAGCATGATGTCGAGGAACGACTGGCCGCCGAAGCCCGGCTCCACCGTCATGATCAGCAGCATGTCGAGCTCGGGGAGCAGGTCCTCGTACGGCTCGATGGGCGTCGCCGGCTTGAGCGCCATGGACGCGCGGGCGCCCTTCGCCCGGATCTCGCGCGCCAGCCGGACGGGAGCCGCCGCGGCCTCCACGTGGAAGGTGACGGAACCCGCCCCCGCCTCGACGTACTGCGGGGCCCAGCGGTCCGCGTCCTCGATCATCAGATGGCAGTCCAGCGGCGTGCTGGTGGCCCTGCTGAGCGATTCCACGATCGGGACGCCGAGCGTCAGATTGGGCACGAAATGGTTGTCCATGACATCGACATGGAGCCAGTCGGCGCCTTCGACGGCCTGCGCCTCGTCGGCGAGACGTGCGAAGTCGGCGGAAAGAATGCTGGGGTTGATCTGGGCCATGGGTCAAGCCTGCCATGTTCTGGGGCACTTCCCCGCTTCGGTGTGTTCCAAAGACTCACGGGATCATTACAGTTCACGCATTCCAGGTCTTTTCGCCCCCGGTCCGGGAGGCCGGGGCTCAGCCGGTACGCCTCAGCAGAGCCAGGTACATCGCGTCGGTGCCGTGCAGATGCGGCCAGAGCTGGACGTCCGGCCCGTCGCCCAGGGCGGCCACGCCCGGCATCAGCGGGCGGGCGTCCACCCACTCGGCCTCGACGGGCGCGCCGCCGCGGCCCTTCAGCACGTCCTCGACCACGACCCGTGTCTCAGCCAGGTGCGGTGAGCACGTCGCGTATCCGACGACGCCGCCGACCCGTACGGCCTTCAGCGCCTCCCGCAGCAGACCGCGCTGCAGGGGCGCGAAGCTCTCCAGATCCTCCTTGCGGCGGCGCCAGCGGGCCTCCGGACGGCGGCGCAGCGCACCGAGACCCGAGCAGGGGACGTCCATCAGGATCCGGTCGAAGGTGTCGGGCAGCCACGGCGGGCGGGTCCCGTCCGCCGTGATCACCTGGTACGGGCCGGGGTTGCCGGCCAGCGAACGCTCGACGAGGCGGGCCCGGTGGGGCTGCTTCTCGGCGGCGAGCAGGGCGGCCCCGCGGCCCGCGGCGAGGGCGGCCAGCAGCGCGGCCTTGCCGCCCGGGCCGGCGCAGCCGTCGAGCCAGCGGGTGTCTCTGCCTTCCAGCGGGGCGTTGGCGAGGGCGGCGGCGACGAGCTGGCTGCCCTCGTCCTGGACGCCGGCCCGGCCTTCCTGCACGGCCGTCAGGGCGCCGGGCTCGCCGCCCTCGGCCATCCGCACGGCGTACGGGGACCAGCGGCCCGGCAGGCCGTTCTCCTCGCCGAGCGCGTCGAGCAGCTCCTCCGTGGTGGAACGCCCGGGGCGGGCGACCAGAGTGACCTCGGGCCGCTCGTTGTCGGCCTCCAGGAGGTCCTCGATGCCGGCGCGGCCACCGCCCAGCGCGTCCCAGAGGGCCGAGACGACCCACCGGGGGTGCGAGTGGACGACCGCCAGGTGGTCCTCGGCGTCGTCCTCGTAGGAGGGGGCGACCCGCGCCACCCAGCCCTCGAGGTCGTCCGCGGACACCTTGCGCAGCACGGCGTTGACGAACTTGGCGCGCCCCTCGCCGAGCACCACGCGGGCCAGCTCCACGCTCGCGGAGACCGCGGCGTGGGTCGGGATGCGGGTGCCCAGCAGCTGGTGCACGCCCATGTTCAGGACGTCCAGGACGGGCGGGTCGACCTCGACCAGCGGCCGGTCGATGCAGGCCGCGACGATCGCGTCGTACGTGCCCTGGCGGCGCAGCGTCCCGTAGACGAGTTCGGTCGCCAGAGCCGCGTCCCGGTTGTCGAAGTCGCCCTTGGCCCGGGCCTTCTTCAGCAGCGGAGGGAGAACGAGGTTGGCGTAGGCGTCGCGTTCGTCCACCGCCCTGAGGGCCTCGAAGGCGAGGAACCGCACCGGATCCTTCTGGGGGCGGCGGTGCGGCTTGGCGGGACGGCGACGCGGCTGGTCGTTCACGTGAAAGGTGCTCCGCTGATGGTGAGAGGGCGAACCCTCCCAGCCTACGTCCCCGCCCCGGCCCGCCGGTCCGTCAGCTGCCCAGGAGCTCGCCGGGGACGATGCGCACCCCGCGCGCCCAGTCCGCGGCACGCATCGGCTTCTTGCCCTGCGGCTGGACCCAGAGCAGCTCGATCGCGTGCGATCCGGTGCCCACGAAGACGTTGTTCTTGGCGGCGGACAGCTCGCCGGGCGCCAGATGGGCCCGGTCCACGGCGGGCACGGCCTGGATCAGCTTGAGGCGCTCCCCGCGGAAGAGGGTCCACGCACCGGGCGCCGGGGTGCAGCCGCGGACCACCCGGTCGACGCGCAGGGCGGGCGCCGACCACTGGACCTGGGCGTCCTCGACGGTGATCTTCGGCGCGAGGGTGACCCCCTCGGCGGGCTGCGGGACCGCGTGCAGGGTGCCGTCCTCGATGCCGTCCATCGTGGCGGCGAGGAGACCGGCTCCGGCGAAGGCCAGCCGGGTCAGCAGATCGCCGCTGGTGTCGGTGGGCCGCACCACTTCGGTGAGCACGCCGTAGACCGGCCCGGAGTCGAGCCCCTCCTCGATGAGGAAGGTGGAGGCCCCCGTCACCTCGTCCCCCGCCATGACCGCGTGCTGCACGGGCGCGGCGCCGCGCCAGGCGGGCAGCAGGGAGAAGTGGAGATTGACCCAGCCGCGGGCCGGGACGTCGAGTGCGGCCTTGGGCAGCAGAGCCCCGTAGGCGACCACGGGGCAGCAGTCCGGCGCGATCTCCCGGAGCCTCGCCAGGAACGCCTCGTCCCTGGGCCTGGCCGGCTTGAGCACCTCGATCCCGGCCTCCTCCGCGCGCTCGGCCACGGGACTGGCCACCAGCCGGCGACCGCGCCCCGCGGGCGCGTCCGGCCTCGTCACGACCGCGGCCACCTCATGGCGGCCGGAGGCGATCAGGGCGTCCAGTGCGGGTACGGCTACCTCGGGGGTGCCTGCGAAGACGAGCTTCATGGGTGGCTGACTGCCTCTCAGGCGGAACGTTACGGTGACGAGCAACGCACCAGTCTATGGGCCCTGGGCCCGAGCGGCCGCCGGGGGGCGTACGCACCGTTGCGCGCCCCTCGCGTGTGCGTATACGCCCCCGGAGCGTGACCAGATCCCCCGGTGAGGCGTTGGTCAAGAGAGATTGACCGAAGCGAGCCGCCCTGGTGCGGCCCGATCCCTTTCAACGCCGGTTCGAGAGGCTTCTTCATGGCCGACCACGCAACCCACGACGCCCAAGCGCGGGCCAGCCTGCATCTTCTGGTGCGGGACATCGAGCGGGTTCGGCGGCAGGTGGACGCACTGCGCACACTCACCGCCCAGCTGGGCAATGTCTACCGTCCACGCCGCTCCGGACCCTCCGCGGGCTTCGTCGTCTACGGCAGGGCCCCGGCCCCCACCGTCAGGCTCGCCCAGGAACTGCGGGACAGCGTCGAGACCCTGGTCACGGCGGCGGTGGACTTCGACCGTTCGCTGGGCTTCTCCTGGGACGCGGTGGGCTCCGCGCTCGGAGTCACCAAGCAGGCGGTCCACCGTCGCTACGGCGCACGGCGCGCGGCCCCCCAGCCGGTGGCGGCCGAGGGTGCCCCGGAGAGCGCTCCCGCGCTGCCGTCCGTCCCGGCCGCGCGCTCGATGCCGCCGCAGCCGTCGGCGGAGCGGGCGCCTTCGCGCGAGGACCTGCGCCCGGGCGCGTTCCCCGGACCGCGCAACGGCTGAGCCTTGCCCTGTGCGTGTGCCCTTGCGGGGTCCGGGTGCTCCGTGCTCCGCGGGGCGGCGGTGCTCCGGCGGGCCGGTTCCGTCCTCAATCGCCGGACGGGCTTGGCGGTGCGGGTCCCCTGCGGGGTGCGGGTCCCCTTGCGGGGGTGCGGGTGCTCCGCGGGGCGGCGGGGTTCCGTCCTCAATCGCCGGACGGGCTGTGGGGGTGCGGGTGCGCCGTGTTGTGCGGGCCTTCGCCTCTGTCCGGTGGGTGGGGGTGGGGTCCCTCCGGGGAGACTCCTCAGAAATGGCATGTGCGACCCGGCGGTAAAACAACCCGAGTCGTACGCCATTTCCTGCGGGGACTCCCCTGCACGCCCCCACCCGGCCTCGTCTGCGTCTGCACACCGGCGAGACGACGGCCGCAGACGCAAGACGGGCAGGGTTCGGGGGCGTGCAGGGGAGTCCCCGCAGGACGACAAACATCGACCCGGGTCCGCTGCGTACCGGCGGAACGTTCGTCGTTTGAGGAGACGCCCCGGAGGGACCCCGAACCCCCACCCACCGGACATGGGCGCCTCCGCAGCACGGAGCACCCGCGCATCTCAAGCCCGTCCGGCGATTGAGGACGGAACCCCGCGCCCCGGAAAAGGGCAACCACGACAAGGCACCGCCCCCCGCAGGGGCCCGCACCCCGCAGAGGCCCCGCACACCCCAAGCCCGTCCGGCGATTGAGGACGGAACCCCGCGCCCCGGCAAAGGGCAACCAAAACAGGGCGCCGCGCCCCGCAACGGACCCGCCCCCCGCAGGGACCCGCACTCCGCAAGGGCCGGGCAGGTTGCCGTTAGCCGATGTCTGGCGGGTCCACCCGGATCCGGACCGGGCCCGCGCCGCCCCCGCGGGACATCCGCGCGGCCTGGGCCGCCTTCAGCGCGGCCGCCAGTGCCGCCCCGCTGCCTGGTGGCACCCTGATCAGGGCCCGTTCCCACGCCTCGCCCACCGGCGCGTCGGAGGGGCGGCGGGGACGGCCGGGCTCGCCTCCCGGGACCGGCACCGGACCGAGCACCTCCGCATCCGGCGGCAGCTCCGCGGCGGACAGGAACGCGGCGAGCGCCTCGGGTGTCCCGGTGACCGACGCCATCCGGGACACCGGGGGGAAGCCCAGCTCGGACCGGTCCGCGAGTTCGCGCCGGGCGTGTCCGACCGGGTCCCAGCGCACCAGAGCCTGGACGGGCCGCAGCGTCGGCTCGGCGACGATCACCACCGTGCCGCCCTCCGGCTGGCCCCGGACCAGCGCGGCGGCGGCCGTCCAGCGGCGCAGCGCCTCCTCACCGGCCCGCAGGTCGGGGCGGCCGACCATCGCCCAGCCGTCCAGGAGGAGCGCCGCCGTGTACCCGCCCTCGGCGACCGGCTCCGCGCCCGGGGTGCTGACGACCAGGGCGGGCTGGTCGGGCACCGAGTCCAGGACGTGGTCGCGGCCGGAGGTCCGTACCGGCACCGCCGGAAAGGCACGGCCCAGCTCCTCGGCGGTACGGCGGGCTCCGACGATCTGGGCGCGGAGCCGGCGGGAGCCGCAGGCGACACAGTGCCAGGACGTCTCGGCGCGCCCGCACCAGGCGCAGTTCAGGTCCTGCTGGTCGGGCGCCTCCAGCGGCCCCGCGCAGTGCCGGCACCGGGCGGGCTCCCGGCACCGCTCGCAGGCCAGCCGGGGGGCGTAGCCGCGGCGCGGCACCTGCACCAGCACGGGGCCCGAGCGCAGTCCGTCGCGGACCGTCTGCCAGGCCAGGCTCGGGAGCCGGGCTGCCCTGGCCGCACCGTCCCGGGCGAGTTCGCCGTCGCCGACGGTGCGGACGAGGGGGGCGGCGATCCGCAGCTGTTCCCGGTCCGCGCGCAGCGGCAGCGCCCAGCCGGTCTCGACCAGCTGCGCGGCCTCCACGGTGCAGCTCGTGCCGCCCAGCAGGAAGGCGCAGCGGCCGTGCGCGGCCCGCAGCTCCAGGACCTCGCGGACGTGCGGGAAGGGGGCGTTGTCGTCGCTGTGGCTGGAGTCCCCGTCGTCCCAGATCGCCACCAGGCCGAGATCGGCGACGGGCGCGAACATGGCGGCCCTCGTCCCGACGACCGCCCGGACGGAGCCGCGGCTCACGGCGAGCCACTCCCGGTAGCGCTTCTCGGGCCCTGATCCCGCCGTCAGCAGGGCGTGGCGGCCTTCGCCGAGCAGCCCGGTCAAGGCAGCGTCGACGCGGCCGGCTGTCCGCCCGTCGGGTACGACGACCAGGGCGCCGCGTCCCGAGGAGAGCGTCGCGGCGACGGCGGCGGCCAGCTCCTGCGGCCAGTGCGGTCCCGGCAGCGCGGTCCAGACGGCCCTGGGCGCGCCCCCGTCGGCCAGGGCGGTCAGGAAGGCGGGGCCCTGCGCGTACCGCTGCCAGGTGCCGGGCGCGGGTGGCGGGGGCGGTGGCAGCGGCTCCGGCGCCGGCTTGGCCTCGGCCCGGGCGTTCCTCGGCGGGATCGCGAGCTGGAGGACGTCGGCGAGGCTGCCGGCATAGCGGTCGGCGACGGCGCGCGCGAGGGAGAGCAGCTCCGGGCTCAGGACGGGTTCGGGCGAGACGACGGAGGCCAGCGCGGCCAGCGCCCCGGTGTAGTCGGACTCGGCCAGCCGCTCGACCAGGAATCCGTCGATGAGGCCGCCGCCCTCGCGGCGCCCGCCGCGGACGTTGCGCCCTCCGGCCCCGAACCGCACCCGTACCCGCACGCCGGGCTGCGCCTGGGCGTCGAGCTCCTCGGGGACGGCGTAGTCGAAGTACTGGTCGAGGTGGAGCGCCCCCTTGTTGACCAGTACCCGGGCGACGGGCAGCTCCTTGGCGAGTGCGGCACCGCGCCAGGTCCGCGGTTTGGCGCGGGGCACGTCGGCCCGGCGCACGGTCTCCCGGATCAGCGCGAGTTGCTCCGGGGCCCCGGCGCCGGGCTCGTCGGACCGCTTGTCGTCGCTGCTCACAGCCAAATTCCTACCAGACACCACTGACACTCGACGCCACGCGCCGGAGCCCGGACACCGTGACGGCATCCGGGCTCCGGCGGTACGACGGGGCAGGCGGCGGGCTTAAAGGCCCGCGGCCTTGCGCAGTGCGTCCACGCGGTCGGTGCGCTCCCAGGTGAAGTCGGGGAGCTCCCGGCCGAAGTGGCCGTACGCCGCGGTCTGGGCGTAGATCGGGCGCAGCAGGTCGAGGTCGCGGATGATCGCGGCCGGGCGGAGGTCGAAGACCTCGCCGATGGCGTGCTCGATCTTCTCGGTCTCGACGGAGGCCGTGCCGAAGGTCTCGACGAAGAGGCCGACCGGCTCGGCCTTGCCGATGGCGTACGCGACCTGCACCTCGCACCGGGCCGCGAGGCCCGCCGCGACGACGTTCTTGGCGACCCAGCGCATCGCGTACGCGGCGGAGCGGTCCACCTTCGACGGGTCCTTGCCCGAGAAGGCGCCGCCACCGTGACGGGCCATGCCGCCGTACGTGTCGATGATGATCTTGCGTCCGGTCAGGCCGGCGTCGCCCATCGGGCCGCCGATCTCGAAACGCCCGGTCGGGTTGACCAGCAGGCGGTAGCCCTCCGTGTCGAGCTTGATGCCGTCCTCGATCAGCTGGTTCAGGACGTGCTCGACGACGAACTCGCGGATGTCGGGTGCGAGCAGCGAGTCGAGGTCGATGTCGCTCGCGTGCTGCGAGGAGACGACGACCGTGTCGAGACGGACGGCCTTGTCACCGTCGTACTCGATGGTGACCTGGGTCTTTCCGTCGGGGCGCAGGTACGGGATGGTCCCGTTCTTGCGGACCTCGGAGAGCCGGCGCGACAGCCGGTGCGCGAGGTGGATCGGCAGCGGCATCAGCTCGGGCGTCTCGTCGCAGGCGTAACCGAACATCAGGCCCTGGTCGCCCGCGCCCTGCTTGTCGAGCTCGTCCTCATCGCCTTCGACACGCTGCTCGTACGCCGTGTCGACGCCCTGCGCGATGTCGGGCGACTGCGCGCCGATGGACACCGAGACACCGCACGAGGCGCCGTCGAAGCCCTTCTTGGAGGAGTCGTAGCCGATCTCCAGGATCTTGTCGCGCACCAGCTGGGCGATCGGGGCGTAGGCCTTGGTCGTGACCTCACCCGCGACGTGCACCAGACCGGTGGTGATCAAGGTCTCGACGGCGACACGCGACGTCGGGTCCTCACGCAGAAGCGCATCGAGAATGGTGTCGCTGATCTGGTCAGCGATCTTGTCGGGGTGACCCTCGGTGACGGACTCCGAGGTGAAGAGACGGCGGGACACATCGCTCCCTGGGGTTGCAGCGGCTGCTGGCTGATCATGGGCGGCCGGCCCGGGAGCTGCGCCCGAGTACGAACCGGGGCCAGTTTATCGGTCGGCTCCGGCTGCCGGACAGCGTGTCTCGCCCTTTGGGAGATCTGTGACATGTGACACCGGTGCCCGGAGGTCCCGTGAACGCCGCTCTTGCCCGGATTTTACCTGTAATCAGGGGCTTCAGGGCATCGACCGGCGACCCGGAAAATTCACCCGAGACGCGCCGACACGAGGTCCCAGACCGTGTCGGCGAGCGCTTCCTTGGGTCCGTGGGGTACCGGCGTCTCGCTTCCGTCGGCCGCGAGCACGATCGCCTCGTTCTCCTCCGAGCCGAAGGTCTTGCGCTCCCCCACCTCGTTGACCACCAGCAGGTCGCAGCCCTTGCGGCGGAGCTTCTCCCGGCCGTTGGCGAGCACGTTGTCGGTCTCGGCGGCGAATCCGACGACGACCTGCCCCGGCGCGGCGCGGTCGGCGGCGACCTCGGCGAGGATGTCGGGATTGCGTACGAGGACCAGGGGCGCGGGTTCCTGGCCGTCCTTCTTCTTGATCTTCCCCGCCACGTACTCGGCCGGGCGGAAGTCGGCGACGGCCGCCGCCATCACCACGACATCCGCTTCCTCCGCGGCCTTCAGTACGGCCTCGCGCAGCTGCACGGCGGTGCCGACGCGCACGACGTCGGCGCCGGAGGGGTCGGGCAGGCCGGTGTTGGCCTCGACGAGTGTGACCCGCGCGCCGCGGGCGACGGCGGTACGGGCGAGTGCGTAGCCCTGCTTGCCCGACGAACGGTTGCCGAGGTAGCGGACCGGGTCGAGCGGCTCGCGGGTGCCGCCCGCACTGATCACCACATGCCGTCCTGCGAGGTCGGGTGCGACGGGGCCGCGGGCGAGGACCCGGCGGCAGACCTCGTAGATCTCCCCCGGGTCCGGCAGCCGGCCCTTGCCGGTGTCGACTCCGGTGAGCCGCCCGACGGCGGGCTCGATGACGACGGCGCCCCGGCGCCGCAGGGTGGCGACGTTCTCCTGGGTGGCCGGGTGCTCCCACATCTCGGTGTGCATGGCGGGCGCGAAGACGACCGGACAGCGGGCTGTGAGCAGAGTGTTGGTGAGCAGGTCGTCGGCCAGGCCGTGGGCCGCCTTGGCGAGCATGTCGGCGGTGGCGGGGGCGACGACGACGAGGTCGGCGTGCTGTCCGATCCGCACGTGCGGGACCTCGTGGACGTCGTTCCAGACCTCGGTGGAGACCGGGTGGCCGGAGAGCGCCGACCAGGTGGCGGCGCCCACGAAGTGGAGCGAGGACTCCGTCGGGACGACCCGTACGTCGTGTCCCGACTCGGTCAGCCGGCGCAGCAGCTCGCACGCCTTGTAGGCGGCGATGCCCCCGCTGACCCCCAGGACGACCTTCGGCTTGTCCACTGCGTCTCCCCGCACTCGGTTCCGTACGCGCTCCGTACATCCCCCATGCTGCCTCACGGCCGCCGGCGCGGGTCCGTCGCCCCGGGACACACCACAGGCCCGGCGGTGGTGACCGCCGGGCCTGTGGTGAAGGTGCGTTCTCCTGCTTACTGCGCGGGGCCCTCGATGGCCTCGGAGGTGAGCAGGCCCGCGTTGATCTCGCGGAGCGCGATCGAGAGCGGCTTCTCGTGGACGTGGGTGTCGACGAGCGGACCGACGTACTCGAGGAGTCCCTCACCGAGCTGCGAGTAGTACGCGTTGATCTGGCGCGCGCGCTTGGCGGCGTAGATCACGAGGCTGTACTTCGAGTCGGTTGCTTCGAGGAGCTCATCAATCGGCGGGTTGATGATGCCCTCGGGCGTGGTGATGGAAGAGGACACTCTCTGCCTTCCGAAGGGGGTGAAGATCAAAGAAATCTTTGACAGTCAGGGGCTTTGTGGCCGGTGCCCCCGTGTCGGTGCGGTCGTGATGTTCATGCGCCGCCGGCACGGTGGCCGGAAGCCTCCAGCATCAAGGCTAGCAGCTCGCGTGCCACGTCCTCGACCGAGGTGTTGACCAGCGTCGTATCGAACTCGGATTCGGCGGCCAGTTCGACCTTCGCCGCGCCGAGACGGCGCTCGATCACCTCGGGCGCCTCGGTCCCCCGGCCGGTGAGCCGGCGCACCAGCTCGTCCCAGCTCGGGGGCGCGAGGAAGACCAGCTGGGCGTCCGCCATGGACTGCCGGACCAGCCGGGCGCCCTGGAGGTCGATCTCCAGCAGCACCGGCTCACCGGCCTCCAGCCGCTCCTGCACGGCCCGGCGCGGGGTGCCGTAGCGGTTGCCGGCGAACTCGGCCCACTCCAGCAGCTCGCCGTTGGCGATCAGCTTGTCGAACTCCTCGTTGTCCACGAAGAAGTAGTGGACACCGTTGCGTTCGCCGGGGCGGGGCTTGCGGGTCGTCGCCGACACCGAGAGCCACACCTCGGGGTGGACCTTGCGCATATGCGCGACGACCGTGCTCTTGCCGACCCCCGAGGGGCCGGAGAGCACGGTCAGCCGCGGACGTACGTCCGGGGGTACGGGGGACGTCCCCCGGGATGTTGCAGCCATGGAACGATTATCCCGGTTCTCAGGAGTGCCTGAGACCGTCAGGCGGCGCTGCCGCCGAACTCACGCTCCAGGGATGCGATCTGGTTGGAGCCGAGACCCCGGACCCGGCGGCTCTCGGAGATGCCGAGCCGCTCCATGATCTGCTTGGCGCGGACCTTGCCCACGCCCGGCAGGGACTCCAGCAGGGCGGAGACCTTCATCTTGCCGATGACGTCGTTCTCCTGGCCCGACTTGATGACCTCGTGGAGGGAGGCGCCGGAGTGCTTGAGTCGATTCTTGACCTCGGCCCGCTCCCGGCGAGCCGCGGCGGCCTTTTCGAGCGCGGCTGCGCGCTGTTCAGGGGTAAGGGGCGGAAGAGCCACGCCTACGTCACCTCGGATGTCGATCTGTCGGATACGGACCGGTGAGGCGACTGGATCGCCCCTCACCTGGTGAGCCGCGAACAACCTGTGCTCGTTGGCTCTCGACGGAGACTAGCGGCCAGGGCCGCCGGAGTCAGCGAGAACAGACGAAAAGTCCTGGTCAGCCTGAGCCGACCAGGACATTCCTGGCATAACACCTGAGTTTTTTGGTCAGGATTCCGTCAACGGGCTGTTACGTGACAGTGTCAGCCGTCCGAGACGGCCGCGCGGACCTCGTCCGCGAACCGTCCGGCGGCTTCGCGCAGCCCTGACGCGTCCGGACCGTGGCGCAGCACGCCCCGGCTCACGCTGGGCACCACGTTGCCGACCGCGGCGCCGAAGACGCCCGGAAGATCCGCGGGCGTGGCGCCCTGGGCGCCGATGCCGGGCGCGAGCAGCGGGCCGTTGATCGCGAGGTCCGCCCCCGCGTCGCCGAGGGTCGCACCGACCACCGCGCCGACGGAGCCGAGCGGGGTGGCCCCCTCGTTCTCGGCGGCCATGTGGTCGAGCATCACCTGGGCCAGCGAACGGCCGTCGGCGGCGGTGGCGCGCTGCACCTCGGCGCCCTCCGGGTTGGAGGTGAGGGCCAGCACGAAGACGCCCGAGCCGGAGACCGCCGCCGCGTCGAGCGCCGGCCGCAGCGAACCGAAGCCGAGGTACGGCGAGACCGTCACCGCGTCGGAGTACAGCGGTGAGTCCTTGTCCAGGTAGGTCGCGGCGTACGCCTCCATGGTGGAGCCGATGTCACCGCGCTTGGCGTCCATCAGGACCAGCGCGCCTGCTGCCCTGGCCTCCTCGACGGCCTTCTCCAGCACGGCGACGCCGCGCGAGCCGAACCGCTCGAAGAACGCGGACTGGGGCTTGAGGACGGCGACCCGGTCGGCCAGGGCCTCGACGACCGTACGGGTGAAGCGCTCCAGGCCAGCGACATCGTCGCCGAGCCCCCAGGAGCTCAGCAGGGCGGCGTGCGGGTCGATGCCGACGCAGAGGGGGCCACGGGTGTCCATGGCGTGGCGCAGGCGTGCGCCGAAGGGCTCCTGGGTCATTTCACGGCCTTCCTGGTTTCCGCGCCGACGGCGTCGGCGAGGGTGGCGTGGGGGGAGGCGGCCAGGCGCGCGGCCAGGCCCTTGTGGATCGCGCGGGCGTAGAACGGTCCCTCGTAGATGAAGGCGCTGTAGCCCTGGACGAGCGTGGCGCCGGCGAGGATGCGCTGCCAGGCGTCCTCGGCGTTCTCGATGCCTCCGACGCCCACCAGGGTGATCCGGTCGCCCACGCGGGCGTACAGGCGGCTCAGGACCTCCAGGGAGCGCTCCTTGAGGGGTGCTCCGGACAGGCCGCCGGTCTCCGCCACCAGGGAGGCCGGGGACTTCAGTCCCAGCCCCTCCCGGGCGATCGTGGTGTTGGTGGCGATGATGCCGTCGAGACCCAGTTCGACGGCGAGGTCGGCGACGGCGTCGACGTCCTCGTCCGCGAGGTCGGGGGCGATCTTGACGAGCAGCGGGACCCGGCGGGCCGTGACGGTCCGGTCGGCCGCCTCGCGCACGGCGGTCAGCAGCGGGCGCAGGGACTCGGTGGCCTGCAGGTTGCGCAGTCCGGGGGTGTTGGGCGAGGAGACGTTGACGACGAGGTAGTCGGCGTGGGCGGCCAGGCGCTCGGTGGACTTCACGTAGTCGGCGGCCGCGTCGGCCTCGGGGACGGCCTTGGTCTTGCCGATGTTGACGCCGACCGTGGTGCGGAAGACCGGGTTGCGGGCGGCCAGGCGCTCGGCGACGGCGGCGGAGCCCTCGTTGTTGAAGCCCATGCGGTTGATGAGCGCCCGGTCGGCCACGAGGCGGAACAGGCGCTTCTTCGGGTTGCCCGGCTGCGGCTCGCCCGTCACGGTGCCGATCTCGACGTGGTCGAAGCCGAGCATGGCCATGCCGTCGATCGCGATGGCGTTCTTGTCGAAGCCGGCGGCGAGGCCGAAGGGGCCGTGCATCCGCAGGCCGAGCGCCTCGGTGCGCAGCTCCTTGTGGCGGGGGGCGAGCGCGGCGGCCACGAAGGTGCGCAGGACCGGGGTGCGGGCGGCGAGGCGGATCCAGCGGAAGGCCAGGTAGTGGGCCTGCTCGGGGTCCATGCGCTTGAAGACGAGCTGGAAGAAGAGCTTGTACATCGGGGGTGTGTCCTCGGGGGTGTCTCGGCGCGGCGGCGCGCATCGGTGGTCTCGCGAAGAGGGGGACACCGTTTCCGGTGTCCCCCTCTGGGCTGCTATTCGCGCGCTGCCGTCAGATGCTCGGCGTGTTCCTGGAGGGAACGTACGCCGACGTCTCCCTGGTTGAGGGCGTCGATGCCCTGGACGGCCGCGGCGAGCGCCTGGACCGTGGTGAGGCAGGGAACGGACCGCGCGACGGCCGCGGTGCGGATCTCGTACCCGTCGAGCCGGCCACCGGTTCCGTACGGCGTGTTGACGATGAGGTCGACCTCGCCGTCGTGGATGAGCTGGACGATCGTCTTCTCGCCGTCCGGGCCCGGGCCCTCCGACTGCTTGCGCACGACGCGGGCGTTGATGCCGTTGCGCTTGAGGACCTCGGCCGTGCCGGAGGTGGCCATCAGCTCGAAGCCGTGGGCGACCAGCTCGCGGGCCGGGAAGATCATCGAGCGCTTGTCGCGGTTGGCGACGGAGATGAAGGCGCGGCCCTTGGTGGGCAGCGGGCCGTACGCGCCGGCCTGCGACTTGGCGTACGCCGTGCCGAAGACCGAGTCGATGCCCATGACCTCGCCGGTGGAGCGCATCTCCGGACCGAGGACCGTGTCGACGCCGCGGCCGTGGATGTCGCGGAAGCGCGACCACGGCATGACGGCCTCCTTGACGGAGATCGGCGCGTCGAGCGGGAGGGTGCCGCCGTCGCCGTGCTTGGGCAGCAGGCCCTCCGCGCGCAGCTCCGCCACGGTCGCGCCCAGCGAGATGCGGGCGGCGGCCTTCGCGAGCGGGACCGCGGTCGCCTTCGAGGTGAAGGGGACGGTGCGGGAGGCGCGCGGGTTGGCTTCGAGGACGTAGAGGATGTCGCCGGAGAGCGCGAACTGGATGTTGATCAGTCCACGGACGCCGACGCCCTTGGCGATGCCCTCGGTGGAGGCGCGCAGCCGCTTGATGTCGTAGCCGCCGAGGGTGATCGGGGGCAGGGCGCAGGCGGAGTCGCCGGAGTGGATGCCGGCCTCCTCGATGTGCTCCATGACGCCGCCGAGGTACAGCTCGGTGCCGTCGTAGAGGGCGTCGACGTCGATCTCGATGGCGTCGTCGAGGAAGCGGTCGACCAGGACCGGCCGGGTGGGGCTGATCTCGGTGGACTCCGCGATGTACGAGGAGAGCCGGGTCTCGTCGTACACGATCTCCATGCCGCGGCCGCCGAGCACGTACGACGGGCGTACGAGGACGGGGTAGCCGATCTCGTCGGCGATGGCCTTGGCCTCGGCGAAGGTGGTGGCGGTGCCGTGCTTCGGGGCGGGCAGGCCGGCCTCGGCGAGGACCCGGCCGAACGCGCCGCGGTCCTCGGCGGCGTGGATGGCCTCCGGAGAGGTGCCGACGACGGGCACGCCGTTGTCCTTGAGCGCCTGCGCCAGGCCGAGCGGGGTCTGGCCGCCGAGCTGGACGATGACACCGGCGATCGGGCCTGCGAGGGACTCGGCGTGCACGATCTCCAGCACGTCCTCGAGCGTCAGCGGCTCGAAGTACAGGCGGTCGGAGGTGTCGTAGTCCGTGGAGACCGTCTCCGGGTTGCAGTTGACCATCACGGTCTCGTAGCCCGCGTCGCTCAGGGCGAAGGAGGCGTGGACGCAGGAGTAGTCGAACTCGATGCCCTGGCCGATGCGGTTGGGGCCGGAGCCGAGGATGATCACCGCGGGCTTGGTGCGGGGGGCGACCTCGCTCTCCTCGTCGTACGAGGAGTAGAAGTACGGCGTCTTCGCGGCGAACTCGGCGGCGCAGGTGTCGACCGTCTTGTAGACCGGGCGGATGCCGAGCGCGTGCCGCACCTCGCGGACGACGTCCTCGCGCAGGCCGCGGATCTCGGCGATCTGCACGTCGGAGAAGCCGTGCCGCTTGGCCTCGGCCAGGAGCTCGGGGACGAGCTTGTCGGCCGCGGCGAGCTCGTCGGCGATCTCCTTGATGAGGAAGAGCTGGTCGACGAACCAGGGGTCGATCTTCGTGGCGTCGAAGACCTCTTCCTGGGTGGCGCCGGCCCGGATCGCCTGCATGACGGTGTTGATCCGGCCGTCGGTCGGGCGGACCGCCTCGGCCAGCAGCGCGGCCTTGTCGCCGGGCTCGCCGGTGAAGGCGAACTGCGAGCCCTTCTTCTCCAGGGAGCGCAGTGCCTTCTGGAGGGCCTCGGTGAAGTTCCGGCCGATCGCCATGGCCTCGCCCACCGACTTCATGGTGGTGGTGAGGGTGGAGTCGGCGGAGGGGAACTTCTCGAAGGCGAAGCGCGGGGCCTTGACCACGACGTAGTCGAGGGTCGGCTCGAACGAGGCCGGCGTCTTCTCGGTGATGTCGTTGGGGATCTCGTCGAGCGTGTAGCCGACGGCCAGCTTGGCGGCGATCTTGGCGATCGGGAAGCCGGTGGCCTTGGAGGCGAGCGCCGAGGAGCGGGAGACGCGGGGGTTCATCTCGATCACGATGACCCGGCCGTCGGCCGGATCGATGGCGAACTGGATGTTGCAGCCGCCGGTGTCGACGCCGACCTCGCGGATGATCGCGATGCCGATGTCGCGCAGCCGCTGGTACTCGCGGTCGGTGAGCGTCATCGCGGGGGCGACGGTGATCGAGTCACCCGTGTGGACGCCCATCGGGTCGAAGTTCTCGATGGAGCAGACGACCACGACGTTGTCGTTCTTGTCCCGCATCAGCTCCAGCTCGTACTCCTTCCAGCCGAGGATGGACTCCTCCAGGAGCACCTCGGTGGTCGGGGAGAGCGTGAGGCCCTGGCCGGCGATGCGGCGCAGCTCTTCCTCGTCGTGGGCGAAGCCGGAGCCGGCGCCGCCCATGGTGAAGGAGGGGCGTACGACGACGGGGTAGCCGCCGAGGGTGTCGACGCCCTCGATGACGTCGTCCATGGTGTGGCAGATGACGGAGCGGGCGGACTCGCCGTAGCCGATCTTCGCCTTGACGGCTTCGACGACACCCTTGAAGAGGTCGCGGTCCTCGCCCTTGTTGATGGCCTCGACGTTGGCGCCGATGAGCTCGACGCCGTACTTCTCCAGGACACCGTTCTCGTGCATGGAGATCGCGGTGTTGAGCGCGGTCTGGCCGCCCAGGGTCGGGAGCAGCGCGTCGGGGCGCTCCTTGGCGATGATCTTCTCGACGAACTCGGGGGTGATCGGCTCGACGTACGTGGCGTCGGCGATCTCCGGGTCGGTCATGATCGTCGCCGGGTTGGAGTTCACCAGGATGACGCGCAGGCCCTCGGCCTTGAGGACGCGGCAGGCCTGGGTGCCGGAGTAGTCGAACTCGGCGGCCTGTCCGATGACGATCGGACCGGAGCCGATGACCAGGACGGACTGGATATCGGAGCGCTTAGGCACGCTGGCCCTCCATCAGGGAAACGAAGCGGTCGAAGAGGTACGCGGCGTCGTGCGGGCCGGCGGCCGCTTCGGGGTGGTACTGGACGCTGAAGGCAGGCCGGTCGAGGAGCTGGAGGCCCTCGACGACCTGGTCGTTCAGGCAGACGTGGGAGACCTCGGCGCGCCCGTAGGCGGTGTCGGAGACCTTGTCGAGCGGGGCGTCGACGGCGAAGCCGTGGTTGTGCGCGGTGACCTCGACCTTGCCGGTCGAGCGGTCCTGCACGGGCTGGTTGATCCCGCGGTGGCCGTACTTCAGCTTGTACGTGCCGAAGCCGAGCGCGCGGCCCAGGATCTGGTTGCCGAAGCAGATGCCGAAGAGGGGGGTCTGCCGCTCCAGGACGCCCTGCATGAGGGAGACGGGGTGGTCGGCGGTGGACGGGTCGCCCGGGCCGTTGGAGAAGAAGACCCCGTCGGGCCGGACCGCGTACACCTCCTCCAGGGTGGCGGTGGCGGGCAGGACGTGGACCTCGATGCCCCGCTCGGCCATCCGGTGCGGGGTCATGCCCTTGATGCCGAGGTCGATCGCGGCGACGGTGAACTTCTTCGTGCCGACGGCGGGGACGACGTACGTCTCCTTGGTGGCGACCTCGGCGGAGAGGTCGGCGCCCTTCATCTCGGGGGCCTGGCGCACCTTGGCGAGCAGGACGCCTTCGTCCTCCAGGGCGTTGCCCGAGAAGATGCCGACCCGCATCGCGCCGCGTTCGCGCAGGTGGCGGGTGAGGGCGCGGGTGTCGATGCCGCTGATGCCGACGACGCCCTGGCTCGCGAGCTCCTCGTCGAGGGAGCGGCGGGAGCGCCAGTTGGAGGGCACCCGGGCGGGGTCGCGCACGACGTATCCGGCGACCCAGATCCGCTTGGACTCGGGGTCCTCGTCGTTCACCCCGGTGTTCCCGACGTGCGGCGCGGTCATCACGACGACCTGGCGGTGGTACGAGGGGTCGGTCAGGGTTTCCTGGTAACCGGTCATGCCGGTGGAGAACACCGCCTCGCCGAAGGTCTCCCCCACGGCCCCGTAGGCGCGGCCGCGGAAGGAGCGGCCGTCCTCCAGGACGAGTACGGCGGGAGCTTTGGCGGCTCCCCGGGTGGAGATCGTCATCGTGCGGTGCCTTCCGTAGTGCTGGTGAGGGGAGTGCGGGTGCGAGGGCCGGCGAGAGCGTTGACGGCTTCGACCCAGGCGGCGTGTTCGGCCGCGTGGTCGGACCGGAATCCGGAGTCGATCAGCTGGTCGCCGAGCGCCCAGGTGATGACCAGGAGGCCGCCCTCGGGCAGGACCTTGCCCGCGAGCGCCTTGTCGGTCCGGGCCTCGCGCAGGTCGGCGGCGGGGACGAAGAAGTCCGTCGCGCCGGGCCGTACGACGTCGAGGCCCTGAGCGGTGAGGGTGAGCTCGACGCGGCTGCGGGTGCCGAGGCCGTGGGCGACGATGCGGTCGAGCCACTGCCCGGCCGTCGTCGAGGCGTGGTAGCGCCCTGTCAGCGTGAGCAGCTTCTCGCCGTCCGCGTAGCCGGCCGGGGTGGTCGCGAGGTCGGAGAGTCCGGACTGGAGGCTGCCGCGCCACTTCCATCCCTGGCGCATCAGCCAGTAGACGAATGCGATGAGGACGATGAGTCCGATCACCCAGCTGATGCGGGCGGACCAGTCGGTGACCTCCGCCGATTTCCGCTCGGCGGCCAGTCGGTACAGCTGGTGGGTGGGGCTGAGTGTTGTCACGCGAGTTTCCCGTCGACGACCGTGGCACGGCCCCGCAGGAAGGTGTGGGTCACTCGGCCCGGCAGCTCGCGCCCCTCGTAGGGGGTGTTGCGGCTGCGGGAGGCGAAGCCCGCGGGGTCCACTGCTCCACGGTATGCCGGATCGACGAGGGTGAGGTTGGCGGGCTCGCCCTGCGAGACGGGCCGGCCGTGTCCGTCGAGGCGGCCGATGGCGGCGGGGCGCGCGGACATGCGGTCGGCGACACCGGCCCAGTCGAGCAGTCCGGTGTCCACCATCGTCTCCTGGACGACGGAGAGCGCGGTCTCCAGGCCCACCATGCCCATGGCGGCCGCGGCCCACTCGCAGTCCTTGTCCTCGTGCGGGTGCGGGGCGTGGTCGGTGGCGACGCAGTCGATCGTGCCGTCGGCGAGGGCCTCGCGCAGGGCCATGACGTCGGCCTCGGTGCGCAGGGGCGGGTTCACCTTGTAGACCGGGTTGTAGGAGCGTACGAGCTCGTCGGTGAGGAGCAGGTGGTGCGGGGTGACCTCGGCCGTGACGTTCCAGCCCTTGGACTTGGCCCAGCGGACGATCTCGACGGAGCCGGCGGTCGAGAGGTGGCAGATGTGCACCCGGGAGCCGACGTGCGCGGCGAGGAGAACGTCGCGGGCGATGATCGACTCCTCGGCGACGGCGGGCCAGCCGCCGAGACCGAGCTCGGCCGAGACGATGCCCTCGTTCATCTGGGCGCCCTCGGTGAGGCGGGGCTCCTGGGCGTGCTGGGCGACGACCCCGTCGAACGCCTTCACGTACTCCAGGGCGCGGCGCATGATCACCGCGTCGTCGACGCACTTGCCGTCGTCGGAGAAGACCTTCACTCCGGCGGCCGAATCGTGCATGGCGCCGAGTTCGGCAAGCTGCTTGCCCTCCAGGCCGACGGTGACGGCGCCGATGGGCTGCACGTCGCAGTAGCCGGACTCCTTGCCGAGCCGCCAGACCTGCTCGACGACGCCGGCGGTGTCGGCGACCGGGAAGGTGTTGGCCATGGCGTGCACGGCGGTGAAGCCGCCGACCGCGGCGGCCTTGGTGCCGGTGAGGACGGTCTCGGAGTCCTCACGGCCGGGCTCGCGCAGGTGGGTGTGGAGGTCGACCAGGCCGGGGAGCAGGATCTGGCCCGCCGCCTCGATCACGGTGGCGTCGCCGGCATCGAGCCCGGTGCCGACCGCCGCGATGGTCTCGCCGTCGATGAGGACGTCCTGGGGCTCGCCGCCGAGGATCTTCGCGCCGCGGATCAGGGTCTTGCTCATGGTTACTTGTTCTCCTCGGTACGGGCGTGAAGGGCGGGGGCGGCCGGGGCTGCGGGCTCGGAGCCGCCGAGCAGCAGGTAGAGCACGGCCATGCGGATGGAGACGCCGTTGGCGACCTGCTCGACGACCGTGCACCGGTCGGAGTCGGCGACCTCGGCGGTGATCTCCATGCCGCGGACCATCGGGCCGGGGTGCATGACGATGGCGTGTCCGGGCATCTTCGCCATGCGCTCGCCGTCCAGGCCGTAGCGGCGGGAGTACTCGCGCTCGGTCGGGAAGTAGGCGGCGTTCATCCGCTCACGCTGCACACGGAGCATCATCACAGCGTCCGACTTCGGCAGCACCTCGTCGAGGCTGTAGGTGACGTCGCAGGGCCACTGCTCGACGCCGACCGGGACGAGGGTGGGCGGGGCCACCAGGGTGACGTGCGCGCCGAGGGTGGTCAGCAGGTGGACGTTGGAGCGGGCGACGCGGCTGTGCAGGATGTCGCCGACGATCGTGATCCGCCGGCCGTCGAGGTCCTTGCCGAGCCCGGCGTCGGCCCCGACCAGCCTGCGGCGCATGGTGAAGGCGTCCAGGAGGGCCTGGGTGGGGTGCTCGTGGGTGCCGTCGCCGGCGTTGACGACCGCGCCGTCGATCCAGCCCGAGGTGGCCAGGCGGTACGGGGCGCCGGAGGCGCCGTGCCGGATGACGACGGCGTCCGCGCCCATCGCCTCCAGGGTCAGGGCGGTGTCCTTGAGCGACTCGCCCTTGGAGACCGAGGAACCCTTGGCGGAGAAGTTGATGACGTCGGCGGACAGCCGCTTGGCGGCCGCCTCGAAGGAGATGCGGGTGCGCGTCGAGTCCTCGAAGAAGAGGTTGACGACGGTACGTCCGCGCAGGGTCGGGAGCTTCTTGATCGGCCGGTCCGCGACCCTGGCCATCTCCTCGGCGGTGTCGAGGATCAGGACGGCGTCGTCGCGGGTGAGGTCGGCGGCCGAGATGAGGTGGCGCTTCATCTGGGTGTTCTCCGGGTGGCTGGAGGGTTCAGGCGTGCGGGCGTGCGGAAGCCGCCGTACGGCAGGGGGCCGTGACGGAGGGCAGCTACCGCTCGACCGCCGGGGCGGCCGGCTCGACTCCGAGCAGCACGGCGTCGCGGCCGTCCTCCTCGGCGAGCTGGACCTTGACCGTCTCCCGCAGCGACGTGGGGAGGTTCTTGCCGACGTAGTCGGCGCGGATCGGGAGTTCGCGGTGGCCGCGGTCGACGAGGACCGCGAGCTGCACCGCGCGGGGCCGGCCGATGTCGCCGAGCGCGTCGAGTGCGGCGCGGATCGTGCGGCCGGAGAAGAGGACGTCGTCGACGAGGACGACGAGGCGGCCCTCGATGCCCTCGCCGGGGATCTCGGTGCGGGCCAGGGCGCGCGCGGGGCGCATCCGCAGGTCGTCGCGGTACATCGTGATGTCGAGCGATCCGACCGGCATCTTCCGGCCGGTGATCTCCTCGAGCTTGTCGGCGAGCCGGCGGGCGAGGAAGACGCCCCGGGTGGGAATGCCGAGAAGCACCACGTCGTCGGCGCCCTTGGCGCGTTCGACGATCTCGTGGGCGATGCGGGTCAGTACGCGGGCGATGTCGGGAGCCTCGAGAACGGGGCGTGCCGCATTGCCGGTGGCGTCGTGCTGTGCGTCCATAAGAAACGGACCTCCTTCTCCGCCTCACCGGACGGATCTTAAAGGACGTCGAAATTGCGTCATCCACGTTACCAGGGCCCGGGCAGGGCACTGGTACCACCCCCGGGAGGTGCCGGTCCGTACCGTTCAGCTTGACGCACACAAGTAACGCTGCGTAACCTCACAGTGAGTTACCAGCCACGCGGCGGAGCCGCGCAATGTTCCAGCGTCCGGGGAGCCTTATGTCCAGCGAATACGCAAAACAGCTCGGGGCCAAGCTCCGCGCCATCCGCACCCAGCAGGGCCTTTCCCTCCACGGCGTGGAGGAGAAGTCCCAGGGCCGCTGGAAGGCCGTCGTGGTCGGCTCGTACGAGCGCGGCGACCGCGCCGTGACCGTACAGCGCCTTGCCGAGCTGGCTGACTTCTACGGGGTTCCGGTGCAGGAGCTCCTGCCCGGCACGACGCCCGGCGGGGCCGCCGAGCCGCCGCCGAAGCTCGTGCTCCAGCTGGAGCGCCTCGCCCACGTCCCGCCGGAGAAGGCCGGGCCCCTCCAGCGCTACGCGGCGACGATCCAGAGCCAGCGCGGGGACTACAACGGCAAGGTGCTGTCGATCCGCCAGGACGACCTGCGCACGCTGGCCGTGATCTACGACCAGTCGCCGTCCGTGCTCACGGAACAGCTGATCAGCTGGGGCGTCCTGGACGCGGACGCGCGCCGCGCTGTCGCTCACGACGAGGCCTGACCGCCCCCGCAGAAACGTACCGCCGGGTCGGCGGGGCCCTTCCCGGGCGCCCCGCCGGACCCGGCGTTTCCGTTTTCCGGGCCGTCCTCACGGGCCTGCCCCGGACATGCCGAAGGGCCCACGGTCTGGCGACCGTGGGCCCTTCGGCGGCAGAACGCCGCCGGGGCTACTGCTCCCGGCGAAGGTTCGGCTTGAGGTCCTTGAAACGGGCCAGCAGGCCGTTCACGAAGGACGGCGAGTCATCGGTGGAGAACTCCTTGGCGATCTGCACCGCCTCGTCGATCACCACCGCGTCGGGTGTCGCGTCCACCCAGATCAGCTCGTACGCACCGAGCCGCAGGATGTTCCGGTCGACGACCGGCATGCGGTCGATCTCCCAGTCCACGGCGTAGGTGACGATGAGGTCGTCGATGCGGTCCGCGTACTGCGCGTACCCCTCGACGAGCTCCATCGTGTACTCGGTGACCGGCGGCTGACGGGTGTCGGACCGCGAGTGCCGGACCCAGTCCGCGAGGACCGTCTGCACGGACTCACCGCGCTGGTCGGCCTCGAAGAGGATCTGGAAGGCTCGCTTGCGGGCCGTATTCCGGGCAGCCACGGTTAGCTGTTCACCCGGCCGAGGTAATCGCCCGAGCGGGTGTCGACCTTGATCTTCTCACCGGTGGTGATGAAGAGGGGGACGCCGATCTCGTAGCCGGTCTCCAGCGTGGCGGGCTTGGTGCCACCGGTGGACCGGTCGCCCTGGACGCCCGGGTCCGTGTGCTGGACGGTCAGCTCGACGGCGGCCGGCAGCTCGACGTAGAGCACCTCGCCCTCGTGCTGGGCGACGGAGGCGGTGAAGCCCTCGATCAGGAAGTTGGCGGCGTCGCCGACGGCCTTGCGGTCGACCATCAGCTGGTCGTAGGTGTCCATGTCCATGAAGACGAAGTACTCGCCGTCCATGTACGAGAACTGCATGTCGCGCCGGTCAATGGTGGCCGTTTCGACCTTCACGCCGGCGTTGAACGTCTTGTCGACGACCTTGCCGGAGAGCACGTTCTTGAGCTTGGTGCGCACGAAAGCCGGGCCCTTGCCGGGCTTGACGTGCTGGAACTCGACGACGGACCAGAGCTGGCCTCCGTCGAGCTTGAGCACCAGGCCGTTCTTGAGGTCGTTCGTGGAAGCCACGGTTGCGGAATCTCCTGGACTGAAGCTGGTGGAACGGCCAAGGATGCGCGCTAGAGCGCGAGCAGCTCCTTGGTCGTAATGGTGAGTAGCTCGGGTCCGCCGTCCGCCTCGGGGCGCACGACGAGCGTGTCATCGATCCGGACTCCGCCCCGGCCCGGGAGGTGGACCCCCGGTTCGACGGTGACCGGCACACAAGCGTCCAGTTTACCCATGGCTTCAGGTGTCAGCTGCGGGTCCTCGTCGATTTCGAGCCCCACCCCGTGCCCGGTCCAGGGTGCGAGGCCCTCACTGTGGCCCGCGGAGTCCAGGACCTGGCGGGCCGCACGGTCCACGTCGCGATAGGCGGCGCCGGGCACGAGGGCCTCCCGTCCGGCCCGCTGAGCGGCGAAAACCAGGTCGTAGAGCTCGATCTGCCAGTCGGCCGGCGCCGTTCCGATGACGAAGGTGCGGCCGATCTCGCACCGGTAGCCACGATAGGTGGCGCCGAGGCAGACGGAGAGAAAATCTCCTTCTTCGACCCGTCGGTCCGAGGGGCGGTGGCGGCCCCTGCCGGAGTTGGGTCCGGTGGCGACGGAGGTGGCGAACGCGGGGCCGTCGGCGCCGTGGTCGACCAGCCGGCGTTCCAGTTCGAGCGCCAGATGCCGCTCGGTGCGGCCGACCAGGATCGATTCGAGGAGCTCGCCCAGTGCCTGGTCGGTGATCTCCGCGGCGATCCGCAGACAGCCGATCTCCTCCTCGTCCTTGACGAGGCGCAGCTGCTCGACGTTGGTGGCGAGATCGGCCAGCCGGAGCTTCGGGGCGACCGAGGCCATGGCCCGGTGCCGGGCGACGGTCAGGTCGTGTTCCTCCACGGCCAGGGACTCCGCCCCGCCGGCGGCGGCCAGATCCGCGGCGGCGACCACGGGATCACCGCCGCTCACCGGCAGCAGGTCGACCCGCAGCTGTTCGTCGGTGCGCCCGTCGGCCGGATCACCGGTCGGGGCGCGGGGGCAGAGCAGGACGTCCTCGTCGGGGCCGAGCAGCAGCACGGCGCCCAGGGGCGCTCCGCCCGCCAGGTAGCGGACGTTGGCGGGGCGGGAGACCAGGGCGGCCGCGGATCCGACGGCGGCGCACCGGTCGCGGAGCAGCCCGCGGCGGACGGCGTACACCTCTGACATGCATCGAGCGTACGAGCGAGGCGCCGGGCCCGCCCGGCCTGCGCACCCGACCGGGGTACGCCCCCGGCCGGCCGTGGCTCGGCGGCCGCGAGGCCCGCTCAGCCCGCAGGAGGCCCGCTCAGCCGGCGAGAGGGGCCGTCGGAAGCCGGCTCACCAGGCCGGAGGGCTGGCGAGGGAGCGGGCGAGTATGTCGTCCAGGACGCGGGCGGTGGTCTCCACGTCATAGGTGGAGTTGTCGATGATCGGGAGGCCGGAGCCGTACCAGCCGGCCATCCTGCCGTGGATGCGGGCGACCTCCTCGTCGGAGAGGCGGCGGTTGCCGCTGCGGGCCGCGTTGCGCTCCAGGACGATCTCCAGGCCGGGCAGCAGGACCACGGGGAGCAGCCCGGGGCCGACGTGGCGTTTCCAGCCGCCGAGGCCGACGACGGGGCGGTCCGGGAAGACGGCGTCGTCGAGGATGCAGGAGATGCCGTTGGCGAGGAAGTTGCGGGCCGCGAAGCCGCAGGTGCGGCGGGCCAGGCGGTACTGGGCCTCGGACTGGTCGTTCCACCCCGCCTGCGGGTCGGCGAAGCCGGAGCAGACCCACTCGCGGACGTCGTCGAGGCTGACGTGGGCGGTCGGGACGCGGCGGCGGGCGGCCCAGAGCTTGGCCACCGTGGTCTTCCCGGCGCCTGCCGGGCCGATCAGGAGCACGGCGAGGGTCGCGGTGCCGGTGCCGGGCCCCGCGGGCGGAGCGGGCAGCGGCACGGGCCCGCCGGGCGGCAGTTGGATGTGCCCGGTGGTCTCCCTGGAGACCGGGGCGGAGGCCTGGCGAGGCGCCGGTCCGGTCCAGCCCTGGCCGTGCTGCCCCTGCGGGGCGGGCGGGGCCGCGGGCGGCGGGCCCGGGTGACCGGTCGGCGGCTGGGCGGGCGGACCGGCCGGCGAAGGGGCCGGCGGGCCCTGATGCCCGGGGTGCTGGGCCTGGTGCGGCCAGCCGACGGGTCCGTTTCCGGGTCCCTGGGGCGGCGGCAGCGGGGCCCCCACTGCGTGCTGCATCCGGTGGCACTCCGTCTCGTACAGGCAACTGGCGCTGGTGGAACGGCAACCGTACCTTCCCCGGCCGCCACGGAGGGAACGGCCGGGGAGGGTCCACAGTGCCCCGTCGGCCAGCCGGCCTCCGGGTGCGGCGGTGCGTCAGTCCGTCAGTTCGTCCGCGAGCGCGCGCAGGGCGAGCCGGTAGGAACCGATGCCGAATCCGGCCACGGTCCCGGTGGCGACCGGTGCGACCACGGAGTGGTGGCGGAATTCCTCCCGTGCGTACGGGTTCGAGATGTGGACCTCGATCAGCGGAGCGGTGCGCTGGGCGGCCGCGTCCCGCATCCCGTACGAGTAGTGCGTGAAGGCGCCCGGGTTGAGAACGACCGGAATTGAACCGTCCGCGGCCTCGTGGAGCCAGCGGATCAGCTCCCCCTCGTCGTTGGTCTCGCGGACGTCGACGTCGAAGCCGAGCTCCTTGCCGAGGGTGCGGCAGGTGTCGACGAGCCCGGCGTACGAGGTGGCTCCGTAGACGTCGGGTTCCCGGGAGCCGAGCCGGCCGAGGTTGGGTCCGTTGAGGACGAACACCCGGCGGGTCACGCCGAGACCTCCCCGTAGGCGGCCAGCAGCACGGCCGGGTCGGGGCCCTCCAGGACGGTGGGCTTGCCGAGGCCGTCCAGGACGATGAAGCGCAGCAGGTTGCCGCGGGACTTCTTGTCGACCTTCATGTTCTCCAGGAGCTTGGGCCACTGGTCGGCGCGGTAGGTCAGCGGCAGTCCGACGGACTCCAGGACGGTGCGGTGCCGGTCGGCGGTGGCATCGTCCAGGCGGCCGGCGAGGCGTCCCAGTTCGGCGGCGAAGACCATGCCGATGGAGACGGCGGCACCGTGGCGCCACTTGTAGCGCTCGTTCTTCTCGATGGCGTGGGCCAGGGTGTGCCCGTAGTTCAGGATCTCGCGCAGCCCGGATTCCTTGAGGTCGCTGGAGACGACCTCGGCCTTGACCCGGATGGCCCGCTCGATGAGCTCGGCGGTGTGCGGTCCGGCGGGGGTACGCGCGCCCTGCGGGTCCGCCTCGACGAGGTCGAGGATCACCGGGTCGGCGATGAAGCCGGCCTTGATGATCTCCGCCATCCCGGAGACGTAGTCGTTGACCGGCAGCGAGTCCAGTGCGGCCAGGTCGCAGAGCACCCCGGCCGGCGGGTGGAAGGCGCCGACCAGGTTCTTGCCCTCGGCGGTGTTGATGCCGGTCTTGCCGCCGACGGCCGCGTCGACCATGCCGAGCACGGTGGTGGGCACGGCGATCCAGCGCACCCCGCGCAGCCAGGAGGCGGCGACGAAGCCGGCGACGTCCGTGGTGGCGCCCCCGCCGATGCCGACGATGACGTCGGTACGGGTGAAGCCGGTCTGGCCGAGCGCCTTCCAGCAGTAGGCGGCGACTTCGACGGTCTTGGCCTCCTCGGCGTTGGGCAGCTGGATCGCGATGGCCTCGTAGCCCTGGTCCGCGAGGTCCTGGCGGACGGCCTCGCCGGTCTCGGCGAGCGCCTCCGGGTGGAGGACGGCGACGCGCTGGGCACGGTCGCCGATGAGCGTGGGCAGCTCGCCGAGGAGCTGCCGGCCGATCAGCACCTCGTACGGGTCACTGCCCGCGCTGCCGGCGATCTGGATGCGGGTGGCGGCCTGGTCGGTCATCGTCGGGTTCTCCCGGCCGGACGGCGCGTCCGGCAGATCCAGTGCGTCGAGGACCGCCTGGGCGACCTCCTCCGGTGTGCGCTCGTCGGTCGCGACGACGGCGCGGGCCACCTCCGTGTAGAGGTGGCGGCGGGCCTCCATGAGCTCGCGCCACTGCCGGCGCGGGTTCACGGCGAGCAGCGGGCGCGCGGTGTTGAGTCCGACGCGCTTGACCGCCTCGTCGACGTCCATCGAGAGGTAGACGACGGGGTGCTCGGAGAGCAGGGCCCGGGTCGCCTCGTCGAGGATCGCCCCGCCGCCGAGCGAGAGGACTCCCCCGTGCTCGGCGACCGCGGCGCGGACGGCCTGCCGCTCGAGCTCGCGGAAGTGTTGCTCGCCCTCGTCGTAGAAGATCTCCGAGATGGGCTTGCCCGCCGCCCGGACGACATCGGCGTCGGTGTCCCGGTAGCCGGTGCCCAGCCGGGCGGCGAGCAGTTCGCCGACCGTGGACTTCCCGACGCCCATCGGCCCGACCAGGACGATCAGCGGACCGCTCATCGGATCTGGAGGTGGTCGAGGTACGACTGGACGTTGCGGTGGGTCTCGGCGACGCTGTCGCCGCCGAACTTCTCCGCGACCGCGTCGGCCAGGACCAGCGCGACCATCGCCTCGGCGACGATGCCGGCCGCCGGAACAGCGCAGACATCGGAGCGCTGGTGGTGCGCCTTGGCCGGCTCACCGGTCACCACGTCGACCGTGGCCAGCGCGCGCGGCACGGTCGCGATCGGCTTCATGGCGGCACGGACGCGCAGCAGCTCACCGGTGGTCAGACCGCCCTCGGTGCCGCCGGCACGGCCGGAGGCGCGCTTGATGCCGTCCTCGGTCACCAGGATCTCGTCGTGCGCCTGCGAACCGGGCACCCGGGCGAGGTCGAAGCCGTCGCCGACCTCGACGCCCTTGATGGCCTGGATGCCCATGAGCGCGGCGGCGAGACGGGCGTCGAGCCGGCGGTCCCAGTGCACGTGCGAACCGAGGCCGACCGGCACTCCGTACGCCAGCACCTCGACGACACCGCCGAGCGTGTCGCCGTCCTTGTGGGCCTGGTCGATCTCGGCGACCATCTGCTTGCTCGCGGTGGCGTCGAGGCAGCGCACCGGGTCGGCGTCGAGCTTCTCGACGTCCGCGGGCACCGGGTAGACCCCGTACGGGGCCTTGGCCGCGGCCAGCTCGACGACATGGCTGACGATCTCGATGCCGGCCGTCTCCTTGAGGTACGACCGGGCGACGGCGCCGAGCGCGACACGCGCGGCGGTCTCGCGGGCGCTGGCGCGCTCCAGGACCGGCCGGGCCTCGTCGAAGCCGTACTTCTGCATGCCGGCGAGGTCGGCGTGGCCGGGCCGGGGGCGGGTCAGCGGGGCGTTGCGGGCCTGGGCGGCCAGCACGTCGGGGTCGACCGGGTCGGCCGACATGACCTGCTCCCACTTGGGCCACTCGGTGTTGCCCACCATCACGGCGACGGGCGAGCCCATGGTCAGGCCGTGCCGGACCCCGCCGAGGAAGGTGACCTCGTCCTTCTCGAACTTCATCCGGGCGCCGCGCCCGTAACCGAGCCGTCGCCTGGCGAGCGCGTCCGCCACCATCTCCGTGGTGACGGGGATACCGGCGGGAAGACCCTCCAGCGTCGCCACCAGTGCGGGGCCGTGCGACTCTCCGGCGGTCAGCCAGCGCAACCTGCTCAACGGTGCTCCTCATGCTCGCGCCTGTAACTGCAACGGCGCGACCGGGTGCGCGGCCCTGGCCCGCCGCCCTCGATCCTCCCACGACCGGGCCGTCCGGCCCGCCGCCGGTCCAGCAGACGGACGGACCGGGCGCGCCGGGTGTGCGGTCAGCGGGCGGCCAGGACCTCTTCGCCGGCCTGGCGCATGGCGGCCAGCGGCGCGGGCGCACGGCCCGTCATCTGCTCGACCTGGAGGACGGCCTGGTGCACCAGGAGGTCGAGACCTCCGACGACTGCGCCGCCGCGGGCCGCCCAGGCGGATGCGAGTGGGGTGGGCCAGGGCTCGTACAGGACGTCGAAGAGCGCGCCGGGACGGTCCGGTACGGCGTCCGTCAGACCGTCCGTGGCTCCGGCGGGGGTGGTCGCGATGATCAGCGGGGCGTGCAGCGCCTGTTCGGCCTCCGCCCAGTCCGCGATCCGCACGTCGACACCGAGCCGGGCGCCCCAGCCACGCATCTCGTCCCCGCGCTCGCGGCTGCGGACGTAGGCGGTGACGGGTCCGGCGCAGATCCGTGAAAGCGCGGCGAGTGCGGAAGAGGCGGTGGCTCCGGCGCCCAGGACGGCCGCGGATTCGGTCTTCTCGATGCCGCGCTCGCGCAGGGCGGCGATCATGCCGGGGATATCCGTGTTGTCACCGACCAGCCGGCCGTCCTCGGTGAACACGACGGTGTTCACGGCCTCGACCGAGGCGGCGGTCTCGCTCACGGAGTCCAGCAGCGGGAGGATCGCGCGCTTCAGCGGCATGG
The DNA here is from genome assembly GCF_004795105.1 of Streptomyces sp. A0642. Classification (GTDB taxonomy): domain Bacteria; phylum Actinomycetota; class Actinomycetes; order Streptomycetales; family Streptomycetaceae; genus Streptomyces. The sequence continues at coordinate 123,099 of NZ_SSBL01000008.1, forward strand.
TGAGCGAGAGCCCGGTCCACGTTTCGTCCAGGCCCTCGACGAAACCGGGCAGCGCCTGCTCGTCGATCTCGAACCGGTCGTACGTCCAGTCGTCGAGGCCGAGCGCGGAGTAAGCGGCCCGGTGCAGGACCGGGGAGAGCGAGTGGGCGATGGGCGAGCCGAGGACGGCTGCCCGGTGGCGCCTGTCAGTCGAGGCCATGCAGTTCCTTGAACTTCTCGTTGAGCTTCTCGTGCTCGGCGGCCGTCTTGGTGAACTGAGTCTTCTTGCCGTCGAGCGAGATGAAGAACATCCACCCACTGGCAGTGGGGCTGAGCGTCGCACGCAGGGCTTCGTCCCCGGGGTTCCCGATGGGGCCGGGCGGAAGGCCCTTGTGGTAATAGGTGTTATAGGGATCCGGGTTGGTCCGGATTTCGTTCGACCTGATTTTGATTTCGCTCTGCTTCTTGAGGTAATTGAACGCGGAGTCGAATTCGAGCAAACGGTTCGTGGCCGTGTTGTCCGGCTTCAGGCGGTTGTACACGACCTCGGCCATCTTGCGGAAGTCGTCATGTGTCAGGCCTTCCGCCTGGACCAGACTGGCCACGGTGAGCACCTGCCACGGGCCGTCCAGCTGGTATTTTTTGGCGGTTCCTGCGAGGTCGAGGTCTTTGTATTCCTCATTGGAACGCGAGACCATCTTCTCGAGGATCGCCTCCGGCTTGGTTTCCTTCGTGACCGGATAAGCGGCCGGGTAGAGGAATCCCTCCAGCGGGTCCTTGATGTCCTTGTTCTTGCTAGCCCAGCCGGGCAGGCCCAGATCGTACTTCTTCGACTTGGCGATGCCCTGGGTCGTGCCCTTTTTGAGGCCCAGCTTCTTGTCGACCATCGCGTAGACGGCGGCGTTGCGGGTTCCCTCGGGAATGATCAGCAGGTTCTGGCTCTTCGGGTCGACCATCATCTTGACGGCCTCGGCCGCCGACATCTCCCCGTGGAGGAGATAGACCCCTGCCTGGATCGACTTCCCCTTGGGGTTCTCGTTCTGGGCGGAGACGAACGCGTCGACGCTCTTGACGACACCGGCCTTCTTCAGGATGTTGCCGATGTCGTACCCGTAGGCGCCCTTCGGGATCTCCACCTCGACCGACCCGGAGCCGCTGCCCGAGTAGTCGGGGGCCGAGCCGAACTTGTCCTTGTAGAACGAGTAGCCGAGGTAGCCCACTCCACCGAGTCCGCCGGCCAGGACGAGGGAGACGACCAGGCAGGCGCAGCCGCTGCGGCCCTTCTTCTTCTTGCCCTTGCCGCGCCGCTCTCCCCCGTCGCCGCGACGGGACTCGCGGGGGTCGTCGTCGTACTCGTCGTCCTTGGCCTTGCCGTCGTCCGCGCCCGTGAAGAAGGGGTGCGTCTCCTCCGGCTGGACCTCGGGGTCCCAGTCCGGGTTCTGCTCGGGAGCCTGCGCGGGTGCCGCCTCCCGGCGGCCCGGAGGCTGCGGGGGCGGATACGCGTCAGGGGTGCCGTAGTAGTCGTTCGTCTCGCCGTAGTGGTACGGGGCGGCGGGCTGGCCCTCGTACGGCACCGCGGCGTGCGGCTGACCGGTGTCCCAGCCGCCGTCGTAGGCCGGCTGCTGGGCGTACGGGTCCTGCCGCTGGTCGTACGAGGACTGCCGCTGATCGTACGAAGGCTGCTGCTGGTACTGCGGCTGCTGCGCGTACGGGTCCTGTTGCTGCTGGTACTGCGGCTGCTGCGCGTAGGGATCCTGCTGCTGGGCATAGGGGTCGTGCTGCTGCTGCGCGTACGGGTCCTGCGACTGCTGCTGCTGGGCGTACGGGTCCTGCTGCCGGCCGCCGTACTGGCTCTGGCCGTGGGCAGGCTGCTGGCCTCCCCATCCCTGGTCCCCGAACAAGGGGTCCTCGGGATGCCACGGTTCGGAGCCGGGGCCCCGGCCATACTCAGTCATCGATCCCCTTGAGCCGCGAGACGAGGTTCCGTCTCTTTGCTGTGCGGTGTTTGTTCGAACACCGCCGCATCGCGCGGAACGTTACCGTATCGCGATCAGACAACCACTTCGACGCCCTCACCGGGTGGATTGCCCGAAGCCCGTTCGGACTCCAGAGCGTTCTGAAGGATCACCACAGCGGCAGCCTGATCAATGACCGACCGGCCCTTTTTGGACTTCACGCCCGAAGCGCGCAGTCCTTGAGTGGCCGTCACTGTGGTCATCCTCTCGTCCACCAACCGCACCGGAATGGGTGCAACCGCACGGGCGAGCACGTCGGTGAAGGCGCGGACCTTGACCGCGGCCGGTCCCTCGCCACCGCCCAGGGACCGGGGCAGCCCGACAATGATCTCGATCGGCTCGTACTCGGCGACGATCTGGCCGAGCCGCCGGTGGGCGGCCGGGACGTCGCGTCCCGGCACGGTCTCCACCGGCGTGGCGAGGATCCCGTCGGGGTCGCACGAGGCGACCCCGATCCGGGCGTCCCCGACGTCGATCGCCAGGCGGCGACCGCGACGCATCGTCATGTCCGGCGTCACGCCGTCTCGGTGACGAGGCGTTCGACAGCGGCGACGGCGTCGCCGATGGCGTCCGGGTTCTGGCCGCCGCCCTGGGCGACGTCCGGCTTGCCGCCGCCACCGCCGCCGAGCGTCTTGGCGGCGGTGCGGACGAGGTCACCGGCCTTGAGGCCGCGCTCACGGGCGGCCTCGTTGGTGGCGATCACGGTCAGCGGACGCCCGTTGGCCGTGGTGAACAGGGCCACGACGGCCGGCCGGCCGCCCCGGATGCGCCCGCGGACGTCGAGGACCAGCCTGCGCAGGTCGTCGGCCGACGTGCCGTCCGGCACCTGGCCGGTGACCAGGGCGACGCCCCGTACGTCCTTGGCGGAGTCGACCAGGCCGGCGGCGGCCGCCAGGACCTTCTCCGCCCGGAACTTCTCGATCTCCTTCTCGGCGTCCTTCAGCTTGCCGAGCATGGAGGCGATCTTCTCCGGGAGCTCCTCGGAGCGGCCCTTGACCAGCTCCTGGAGCTGGGCGACGACCGTGTGCTCCTTGGCGAGGAAGTTGTACGCGTCGACGCCGACGAGGGCCTCGATGCGGCGCACGCCGGAGCCGATGGACGATTCGCCGAGCAGCTTCACGAGGCCGAGCTGGGCGGTGTTGTGGACGTGGGTGCCGCCGCACAGCTCCTTGGAGAAGTCGCCGATGGTGACGACCCGGACCCGCTCGCCGTACTTCTCGCCGAACTCGGCGATGGCGCCCTGCTTCTTGGCCTCGTCGATCGACATGACCTCGGCCTGCACGTCGAGCTCCCGCGCGAGGACCTCGTTGATCTTCTGCTCGACGTCGACGAGGACCGTGCCGGGGACGGCGGCGGGCGAACCGAAGTCGAAGCGGAAGCGGCCCGGGGAGTTCTCCGAACCGGCCTGGGCGGCCGTCGGGCCGAGCGCGTCGCGCAGGGCCTGGTGCGTGAGATGGGTGGCGCTGTGGGCGCGGGCGATGGCGCGCCGCCGGGTGGTGTCGATGGCGGCGAGGGCGGAGGCGCCGACCGTCACCTCGCCGACCTGGACCGAGCCCTTGTGCACGGAGACGCCGGGCACGGGCTGCTGGACGTCGCGCACGTGGATCACGGCGCCGTTGTGGAGCCGGATCCGGCCCTGGTCGGCGAGCTGGCCGCCGCCCTCGGCATAGAACGGGGTGCGGTCCAGGACGACCTCGACCTCGTCGCCCTCGGAGGCGGCCGGTGAGGAGACCCCGTCGACGAGGAGGCCGACGATCGTCGACTCGCCCTCGGTGGACAGGTATCCGGTGAACTCGGTGACGCCGGAGTGGTCGGCGACCTCGCGGTAGGCGGACAGGTCGGCGTGACCGGTCTTCTTGGCCTTGGCATCGGCCTTGGCCTTGGCCCGCTGCTCCTGCATGAGGCGGCGGAACCCCTCCTCGTCCACGGAGAGGCCCTGTTCGGCGGCCATCTCCAGGGTGAGGTCGATCGGGAAGCCCCAGGTGTCGTGGAGCAGGAACGCCTTGTCGCCCGCGATGACCCGGCCGCCGGCGGCCTTGGTCTCGGTGACGGCGGTCTCCAGGATGTTGGTGCCGCCCTTGAGCGCCTTCAGGAACGCGGCTTCCTCGGCGAGGGCGACCGTCTCGATGCGCTTGCGGTCGGTGATCAGCTCGGGGTACTGCTGCCCCATCGTGTTGATCACGACGTCCACCAGCTCGTTCACGACCGAGCCGTTGGCGCCCATCAGACGCATGTTGCGGATGGCGCGGCGCATGATGCGGCGCAGCACGTAGCCGCGGCCCTCGTTGCCGGGGGTGACGCCGTCGCCGATGAGCATGACGGAGGTGCGGATGTGGTCGGCGACCACGCGGAGGGAGACGTCCGTGCCCTGGGCGGCGCCGTAGCGCACCCCGGTGAGCTCGGTGGCCCTGTCCATGACGACGCGCAGGGTGTCGGTCTCGTACATGTTCTGCACGCCCTGCAGGATCATCGCGAGGCGTTCGAGGCCGAGGCCGGTGTCGATGTTCTTGGAGGGCAGGTCGCCGAGGATCGGGAAGTCGTCCTTGCCGTCGCCCGCGCCGCGCTCGTACTGCATGAAGACCAGGTTCCAGATCTCCACGTACCGCTCGTCGTTGACGGCCGGGCCGCCTTCGACGCCGAACTCGGGGCCGCGGTCGTAGTTGATCTCGGAACAGGGTCCGCAGGGGCCGGGGACGCCCATCGACCAGAAGTTGTCCTTCTTGCCGAGGCGCTGGATGCGCTCGGCGGGGACGCCGATCTTGTCGCGCCAGATCTGCTCGGCCTCGTCGTCGTCGAGGTAGACCGTGATCCACAGACGCTCGGGGTCGAGGCCGAAGCCGCCGTCCGCCACGGAGCTGGTGAGCAGCTCCCAGGCGTACTCGATGGCGCCTTCCTTGAAGTAGTCGCCGAAGGAGAAGTTCCCGCACATCTGGAAGAACGTGCCGTGCCGGGTGGTCTTGCCGACCTCTTCGATGTCCGGCGTGCGGACGCACTTCTGCACGCTGGTGACGCGCGGGGCGGGGGGCTTGACCTCGCCGAGGAAGTACGGCTTGAAGGGCACCATGCCGGCCGGGACCAGCAGCAGAGTCGGGTCGTCCGCGATGAGCGACGCCGAAGGGACGACGGTGTGACCGCGCTCCTCGTAGAAGCTCAGCCAGCGGCGGCGGATTTCTGCCGACTCCATCAGTGGTCCTCATTCCGGTTGTACGAGTTGTAGGTGCGTGACGTGCGGGGGAGTCCGCGGGGCGCCTCGGGCTCGGCCGCCTCGACGGCGAAGTGGCGCCGCACGGGGAGAGCCGGGTCGACGGGCGCCTCGAGTCCGAGCGCCTCGCCCAGTTCGGCCTCGCGTCTGGCCATGCCCTCGCGGACGTCCAGGGCGAAGTCCTTGAGCTTGTGACCGGCCACGATCGCCTTGTCGGCGGCCTGCGCCGCAAGGCTTTCGGGGGTCAGCTGCTTGATCTTCCGGTTGACCTTGGCGGTGGCCCACACGCCGGCGGCTGCGCCGGCGGTGAACCAGAACGTACGGCGGAACATCGCTGCGTCAGTCCTTCGGTCCGCGGGAGTTTCTGCCGTCGCGCTTCCTGCCACGCGCGGACGGCACGGTCCGGCCGACGATCACCGCGCGCCGGGAACGCGCTTCGGGTTCGGGAGCCGTCTTGCGGCCGATGGCCTGCCGGACGCCGTATCCGAACGCCGCGACCTTGACCAGTGGGCCGCCGAAGGTGGAGGCGACGGTGGTGGAGAGCGCCGAGGCGTTGGAGGTGACTTCCTGGACGTCCGTCGCGATCGCGTCGACCTTGTCGAGCTGGGTCTGCGCGGAGCGCACGGTCGCGGAGGCGTCGGCGAGCAGCGGGACGGCCTGTTCGGTCACGTCCGCCACGAGTTTCGTGGTCGCCCTGAGCGTCTGGGCGAGCCTCACCAGCACGACGGCGAGGAACGAAACCAGGATCGCCCAGAAGACGGCCACCAGGATCCCGGCCACCTCACCACCGGACACAGTGCACCGCTCTCTGGTCTGTCGTCTGTCTGTCTTGTTTCCTGCTCTTCGGCGGGGCCGTCGCGGCGGCCGGTCACCGTCCCCCGAGCCTATCGCGCCGGGGCTCGCGCCTTGTACCGCATTGCGGTCCGGTCCGGCGGGAGTTCGCCCGACGCGATTGTACGGAGCGCTTTCGGGCCAGTACTCTGCGTGTTTCATGCGACGCCCTCAGCGCCCCGTTCCCTCCCCCGACGACTCGAGCCCCCCGGCCACCGCCCCCGGCACTCCCCCGCCCGGCCGTCCGGGCAATCTCCCGGCGGAACTGAACGAGTTCGTGGGGCGCGAGCGCGAACTGGCCGATGTCGTAGGGATGCTGGAGGAGTCGCGGCTCGTCACCGTGGTCGGAGTGGGCGGGGTCGGCAAATCGCGGCTGGTCACCAAGGCGGCGGCTCTTCTGGAGAAACGGTACTGCGACGGCGTCTGGCTGGTGGAGCTGTCCGCGGTCCACGATCCCGCGCTGCTGGAGCACGCCCTGGTCGACGCCCTGGGTCTCACGGACCATACGAGCAGGCCCCCGCGCACGACACTCCTCGAACACTGTGCCGAGCGCCGCCTCCTTCTGGTGATCGACGGTTTCGAGCAGCTGGTGGACGCCTGCGCCGCCTTGGTACGGGATCTGCTGCGCCGCGCCCCCGGCCTGCGGGTCCTGGCCGCCGGCCGGCGGCCGCTGGATCTCGACGGCGAGAGCGGCTACCCGCTCGCGACGATGAGCGACGAGGACGCCCTGCTGCTCTTCGCCGAGAGGGCCGCCTCGGTGCAGCCCGCGTTCCGGCTGACCGACCGCACCCGGGGCACTGCCCTGGAACTGTGCCGGCGGCTCGACGGCATCCCGCTCGCGCTGGAGCTGGCGGCCGGCCGGTTGCGCGCCCTGTCGGCGGAGCAGGTGCTGCAGCGGCTGGACGACCGCTTCCGGCTGCTGACCGGCGGCAGCCGCGGCGCGCTCGCGCGCCACCAGACGCTCCGTACGGCGATCGGCTGGAGCCACGAGCTCTGCGCCCCGGAGCAGCGGCTGCTGTGGGCGCGGCTGTCGGTCTTCGCGGGTCAGTTCGACCTGGAGGCGGCCGAGTACATCTGCAGCGGTCCCGATCTGCCGGCCGACTCGGTGCTGGACGTGTTGTCCGGGCTGCTGGCGCAGTCGGTCGTCCTGCGCGAGGACTCGGCCGTCGGTGCGCGTTACCGGCTGCTGAACACCGTGCGGGAGTACGGCGCGGAGTGGCTCGCGGCCACGGGTGACACGGACCGGCTGCGCCGCCGTCACCGGGACTGGTTCCTGGGGCTCGCGACCTGGTGCGAGCTCGACTGGTTCAGTCCGCGGCAGGCGGAGGTGGCCGCCCGGGTGGAGAGCGAGCTGCCGAATCTGCGGCGGGCCATGGAGTGTTCGCTGGAGAGTCCCGAGGAGGCGCACCTCGCGCAGTACCTGGCGGGGGCGCTCTGGTTCCTGTGGGTGGGCTGCGGCCGCCTTTCGGAGGGGCGGCACTGGCTGGAACACGTACGGGAGGAGGAGACCCCGTACGACGCCTCCCGTCTCAAGGCGCTGTGGGTGCTCGGGTACGTCGCGGTCCTCCAGGGCGATCCGGTGGGCGCGATCTCGGCGCTGACGGAGTGCCGGGAGGAGGCGGATCTGGCGAGGGACGCGGTGGCGTCGGCGTATGCGGTGCACCGCACGGGCTGCCTGGCCCTGGTCACGGACGATGTGGCACGCGCACAGGAACTCCTGCAGGAGGCGCTCGGCCGCTACCGGGAGCTCGGCGAGCTGAACAGCAACGTGCTGATGGCCCAGGTCGAGCTGGCCATGACGGTCGCCTTCCAGGGCGATCTGGACGGGGCGGTGGTGATCTGCGAAGAGGTCCGGGACATCTGCGAGGACCACGGGGAGCGGTGGGCGCTCAGCTACGCGCTCTACGTCCTTGGCTTCGCCGCGCTGCAGCGGGGCCGGCCCGCCCGGGCCCGGGAGCTGCTCGGGGAGGCGTTGGCCATCAGCCACACCTTCCACGACCTCCTGGGGACCGTCCTCACCCTGGAGCTGCTCGCGCTCGTCACGGTGATCGAGGGCGACGCGGCGGAAGCGGCGCTGCTGCAGGGTGCCGCCGACGGGATCTGGCCCTCGGTGGGGCTGCCGCTGTTCGGGTCGGCGCACTACGGCGGGCCCCGGGCCCGCTGCGAGGAGCTGGCCCGTCACGAGCTGGGCGACGCGCTGTACGCGTCGGAGCGGGGCGCCGGCGGCAAGCTGAACACGGACGCGGTGGTGGCCAGGGCCCTGGCGGGCCGGCCCGGGGGGCGGCGTCCGGGTACGGGCTCCGACGGGCCGGAGGCGCCGGAGGCCCAGCCCCCGGCCGGGACCACGCGAAAGCCCGCCGCCTCCCCGGTCGGGGAGGGGCGGGCCTGAGCGCCGGTGTTGAGCGGCTACGCCTGAATCAGCGGGCGTAGTACTCGACGACGAGCTGCTCGTCGCAGATCACGGGGATTTCCTTGCGGTTCGGGTCCCGGTCAAGGCGGAAGGCCAGGGCCTTCAGGTTCACCTGCAGGTAGCGCGGGGTCTCACCGTCGGTGTCGTAACCACCCTCGCGGGCCACCTGGAAGGGGTACTTCTCGCGGCTGCGCTCGCGGACCATCACGATGTCGTCGGGACGGACGCGGAACGACGGCTTGTCGACCTTGCCACCGTTGACCTCGATGTGGCCGTGGACGACCATCTGACGCGCCTGGTAGATCGTCTTGGCGATACCGGAACGCAGGACCAGCGCGTCGAGGCGGCGCTCGAGCTCGACGACCAGCGCCTCGCCCGTCTTGCCTTCGGCCTTCTTGGCGCGGTCGTAGGCGCGCGCCATCTGGCGCTCGCTGATGTCGTACTGGGCGCGCAGACGCTGCTTCTCGAGCAGACGGACCTTGTAGTCCGAGTTCTGCTTGCGGCCGCGGCCGTGCTCGCCCGGCGGGTAGGGGCGGGCCTCGAAGTACTTGACCGCCTTCGGCGTCAGCGCAATGCCGAGCGCGCGGCTCTTCTTGACCTTGGGACGCGACTGATTAGGCACGTTCTCCAGACCTCCGTTGTAGGTTAGGTTAGGCTCACCTTACTCAAGGAGATCGCATGTCTCGCCCTGGGAACACCACACACGTCACGGACAGCACAGACAGCGGCAGCACACACGAAGGTGCTGCTACGACGGAAGGCCGATCTGATCGTGGTCAGCCGCGTCCCAGCGGGCTTGAAAACACACGGATGCCGTCAGCAGCCGAGCGCACACGAACTCTCGTACAGAGTACCTGCTCCGCGGTGCTGCTCATCCCCGGGCTGGAGTCGGCGGGCTCGGACACGCTGATGCCGCTGTCCCGGACCGTGGGCCCGGAGGGTGATCTCTTCCTGGAACTCCCGGCTGATTCCCCGGCCGTACGAGCCGCGTCCACGGCCCAGGACGACGAGCTGGAGGCCGTGCTGGAGATCACGGACGTCGCCCCGGTCTCCGTACCGCACCGGGTGCGCGGCCGGGCCCGCGTCAGCGGCCGGCTCACCTCCGTACCCGGGATGGCGGCCCCCGGGCGGATGCTGCTGCGGCTGGAGACGGACGAGGCCCATCTCGAGGACCTCTGGGGCGCCGGGGCGGTCCGGCCGCAGGAGCTGCGGGACGCGGCCGCCGATCCGCTCGCCGGGCACGAGGCGGAACTGCTGCAGCACCTGCACGCGGCCCACGGCGAACGGCTGGGGGCCCTGTGCGAGCTGCTCGGCGAACGGGGGGCACGGGCCGGCGCGGGCAGCCGGCCGTCGGTCGTGCCGGTCGCGCTGGACCGGCACGGGCTGCGCGTCCGCTTCTTCGAGCGGAGCGGGCCCTGCTTCGACGCCCGCTTCGAGTTCCCCGAGCCGGTGCGCGACATGACGGAGCTGCGCCATGCCATGCGCACGCTCTTCGACGCCGCCACGCGCTGAGAGCCACGCGGGCACGGGGAGTGCGCACCAGGCGTCGCAGCCGGGCCGCACCGCGCGGACACGGCCTACGGGCCGTCCGGCGCGCTCGCACCGCCGTCGGTGTCCGGACGGCCCAGACGCTCGCGGACCCGGTCGGCCACGTCCGCGTAGCGCGCCTCGGCGCCGTAACGGGTGGGCCGGTAGTAGCGCTTGTCGCGCACGGCGTCCGGGGCGTACTGCTGGGCGGCGATCCCGCCGGGGACGTCGTGCGGGTAGACGTAACCCTGCGCGTGGCCGAGCTTGGCGGCGCCCTTGTAGTGACCGTCACGCAGATGGGCCGGGACCGGTCCGGCCAGCCCCTTCCGTACGTCGTCCTGGGCGGCGGAGATCGCCAGCGTCGCCGCGTTCGACTTCGGGGCGAGGGCCAGCGCGATGGTGGCGTGGCTGAGGGTGAGCGCCGCTTCGGGGAAGCCGATCATCGCCACCGCCTGGGCCGCAGCGACCGCGGTGGGCAGCGCCGTGGGGTCGGCGAGGCCGATGTCCTCGCTGGCGGAGATCATCAGCCGGCGGGCGATGAACCGGGGGTCCTCCCCCGCCTCGATCATCCGGGCCAGGTAGTGCAGCGCCGCGTCGACGTCGGAGCCGCGGATCGACTTGATCAGCGCGCTCGCCACGTCGTAGTGCTGGTCGCCGTCCCGGTCGTACTTCACGGCCGCCCGGTCGACGGTCTCCTCCAGGGTGAGGAGGGTGATCTCCTCCTCCTGCTTGGACAGCGCGGCGCCGGCCGCCGCCTCCAGGGCCGTCAGCGCCCGGCGCGCGTCGCCCCCGGCGATGCGCAGCAGATGCTCCTCCGCGTCCTCGGGCAGCGTCACCGCGTCGCGGAGTCCGCGCTCGTCGGTCAGGGCCCGGCGCAGCAGACCGCGCAGATCGTCGTCGGTCAGCGACTCCAGCGTCAGCAGCAGCGAGCGCGACAGGAGCGGGGAGATGATCGAGAAGTAGGGATTCTCGGTGGTCGCGGCGATCAGCGTGACCCAGCGGTTCTCCACGGCGGGGAGCAGGGAGTCCTGCTGTGCCTTGGAGAAGCGGTGGATCTCGTCGAGGAAGAGGACGGTCTCCTTGCCGTAGCCGCCGGTGGCGCGACGGGCGCTCTCGATGACGGCCCGCACTTCCTTGACGCCCGCGGTGATCGCGGAGAGCTCGACGAATCGTTTGTTCGTCGCCTTGCTGACCACGTACGCCAGGGTCGTCTTCCCGATGCCGGGCGGGCCCCAGAGGATCACCGACGAAGGGCCGGCCGGGCCCCCGCTCCCGTCACCGACGAGGCGGCGCAGGGGCGAGCCCGGCTTGAGCAGATGCTGCTGGCCCACGACCTCGTCGAGGGTACGCGGACGCATCCGGACAGCGAGGGGGCTGCTGGACGGGTCCTTCTCCTGGCGGTCTTCGGCAGCTGCGGTAAAGAGGTCGGGCTCCACGTTTCGAAGCCTATGCCACCGCACTGACATCCCTGCCGGGCCCGTCCGGCCCGGCAGCGGGGAGGAGGCCGGTCAGCTGGTCCAGAAGTCCCACCAGCGGGTCAGGATCAGCATGCCGATGATCCCGATCCACAGGACCGGGGGCACCCAGTGGAACTCGGTGAGCCCGTTGCGCAGCCAGCTCGGCGCGGGAATGATCCGGTGCTTGATGTTGTGCGTGGTGACGTAGCAGAACATGAGGATCGTGGCGACCCAGGCCAGGCAGCACCACAGGCACAGCGAGTTGATGTTGTACAGCGACTGGTACTGGAGCCAGGTGCAGAAACCGACGCCGAACAGCGTGCCGGCGTTCATCCCCAGCCAGTACCAGCTGCGGAAGCGCGCCCCGGCGAGCAGCGCCAGACCGATCCCGATGATCACGGGGTAGGCCGCCAGACCGAGCATGGGGTTCGGGAAGCCGAAGGCCGCGGCCTGCTCGCTCTTCATGATGTTGCCGCAGGCCACCACCGGGTTGAGACTGCAGCCCGGAACGAAGCTGGGGTCCTCCAGCAGCTTGAACTTGTCGATGGTGATGACCCAGGCGGCGAGGAGTCCGGCAGCGCCCGTGACGACGAGCAGCAGTGCCAGCGCGCGACTGCCGCCGATGGTCCTCTTCCCGCCGGCCTCGTCCTGATCGGAGGAGGGATGGTCAACTGCTGCAGTCGTCATATCGCCGTTCCGTCAGTGAGTGGCCTGCTGGGGCACGGACATTGTGCCGTACGGGCGCACCGGCCTTCCGTTCGATGCACATAAAAACGTGCGCGCGAGTGGGGCCCGTCCTGGCCCGGAACGAGGCGGTGCCGGGCCGTCGTCACCGTGTCGAGGGGGTCTGCCCGCTTCCTAAATCGGAGGCCGGGTCACTCGTGGGCGTCCATCCCGCCCCGGCCGAAACCACCCGGCGGGATGAAGGGGCGCTCGCCGGGTTGACGGCCGCGGGGACGGGACGTCGCGGGCGGGCGCTGCGGCCCGCCCGCGACGGCTGTTTCACGCGAGGCGCGTGCGGACCGCCTCGGTCAGCTCGGCCAGGGGCACGGCCGTCTGCTCGCCGGACTCCATGTCCTTGAGCTGGACGACGCCCTCCGCCAGGTCGCGCTCACCGGCCACGAGGGTGAGGCGTGCGCCCGAGCGGTTGGCGCTCTTCATCGCGCCCTTGAGACCGCGGCCCCCGAACGCGAAGTCCGCGGCCACGCCCTCGCGGCGCAGCTGTGTGACGACGCCGAACAGCACGCGCCGCGCCTCCTCGCCGAGCGGGACGGCGAAGACGCTGGTGGTGGAGGGGAGTTCGAGCTCGATGCCCTCCGCCTCCAGTGCGAGCACGGTGCGGTCGACGCCGAGCGCCCAGCCGACGGACGGCAGCGCGGGGCCGCCGATCATCTCGGAGAGGCCGTCGTAACGGCCGCCGCCGCCCACCGCCGACTGCGAGCCCAGGCCGTCGTGGACGAACTCGAAGGTGGTGCGGGTGTAGTAGTCGAGGCCGCGGACGAGCTTCTCGTCGTCCTCGTACACGACGCCTGCCGCGTTGAGCAGGTCCCGGACCTCCTCGTGGTACGCCTTGCAGGCGTCGCACAGGTAGTCGCGGAGCACGGGGGCGCCGGCCAGCTGCTTCTGGACCTCGGGGCGCTTGTCGTCGAGGACCCGCAGCGGGTTGATCTCGATGCGCCGGCGGGTCTCCTCGTCGAGTTCCAGCTCGCGCAGGAAGCCCTGGAGCGCGTCGCGGTAGACGGGCCGGCACTCCTTGTCGCCCAGCGAGTTCAGCAGAATGCGGAACTCGCGCAGCCCGAGGGCCCGGTACGCCTGGTCGGCCAGGATGATCAGTTCGGCGTCCAGGACGGGGTCCTCGGCGCCGATCGCCTCGGCGCCGACCTGCGAGAAGTGCCTGTAGCGGCCCTTCTGCGGGCGCTCGTAGCGGTAGTACGAGCCCGAGTACCAGAGCTTGACCGGGAGATTGCCGAGCTTGTGGAGGTTGGCCTCCAGGGCGGCCCGCAGCACGGACGCGGTGCCCTCGGGGCGCAGGGCGAGCTCGGAGCCGCCCTTGGTGGTGAGGGTGTACATCTCCTTGCTCACGATGTCGGTGGACTCGCCGACGCCGCGGGAGAAGAGGGCCACGTCCTCGAAGCCGGGCGTCTCGATGTAGCCGTAGCCGGAGTTCTTCAGCGGAGCGGAGATCGCCTCGCGCACCGCGAGGAACTTCGCGGAGTCGGGCGGGGTCAGGTCGTACGTGCCCTTGGGGGCCTTGAAGGTGCTCACGATTTCGCTCTCGTCACATTCCTCGTCGGGGCGCGTCCGCGTCCATACCGCTCAGATACGGATTGGTGGCGCGCTCGCGGCCGATGGTCGTCTGGGGGCCGTGGCCGGACAGCACCACGGTCGAGTCGTCGAGCGGCAGGCACACGCGGGCCAGCGACTCGAGGAGCTCGGCGTGGTCGCCGCCCGGCAGGTCGGTGCGTCCGACGGAGCCGGCGAAGAGCAGGTCGCCCGAGAAGAGGACCTGCGGAACATCCGCTGCCTCGGGCATCCTGAACGTCACCGACCCCTTCGTATGGCCGGGCGCATGCGAGACGCCGAACTCCATCCCGGCGAGCAGCAGCCGCGCGCCGTCCTTCAGTTCCTTGACGTCGTCCGGCTCCCCCACCGTCAGCTCGCCCATGAGCGGCATCCCGATGGAGCGGCCGAGGGCCTTCTCCGGGTCGCTCATCATGTAGCGGTCCTCGGGGTGGATCCACGCGGGGACGTCGTGCGCGCCGCACACCGGGACGACCGAGGCGACGTGGTCGATGTGGCCGTGGGTGAGGACGACGGCGACGGGCTTCAGCCGATGCTTCTTCAGCGCTTCCTCGACCCCGGAGGCGGCCTGATGGCCCGGGTCGATGATCACGCACTCCTCACCCGCGGCGGGGGCGACCAGGTAACAGTTGGTCCCCCAGGCCCCGGCGGGGAACCCGGCAATGAGCACGATCGTCCTTAATGGTCGTCCGACGAGAGAGGCCGGCTGCGAGGTCGCAGCAGTTCAGAGCCTACCGGCGCTCCTCATTCCACAGCTAACCCATATACGGTACGGGGCAACCCAGGCCCGATCACACGACGTACAAGGAGATCACCCGGTGGTCAGCAGCGATCAGCGGCGGCGCCAGCTCGCCAGGGAGAAGTTCGAGCGGCAGCAGCAGCGCCGGGAGGACGCCCGTCGAAGGACGAGGCGGCTGACCGTCGTCATCGCCTCCGCGGTGGCCGTGGTGGCGGTCATCGGCGGTGGCACGTACTTCGCCACCCAGGGCGACGACGGCAAGAAGGACAAGGCCGACGCGGCCGCGAGCCAGAGCCCGTCGGCGTCGCCGTCGCCCTCGGCGAGCGAGGAGAGCGCGCCCGAGCCCGCGATGAAGATCGACAAGAAGGCGACGTACACGATGTCGCTGAAGACGAGCCAGGGCGACATAGCGTTCGCGATGGACGCGTCGAAGACCCCGCACACGACGAACTCCTTCAAGTCGCTGGCCGACAAGAAGTTCTTCGACGGCACCAAGTGCCACCGGCTCACCACCGACGGCATCTTCGTCCTGCAGTGCGGTGACCCCAAGGGCGACGGCACCGGTGGTCCCGGGTACACGATCCCCGACGAGAACCTGACGGCCCTGGGCAAGGCGGGCGCCGACGGCACGGTGACCTACCCGGCCGGCACGGTGGCGATGGCCAACACCGGCCAGGCGCACACCGGTGGCAGCCAGTTCTTCCTCGTCTACAAGGACAGCAAACTGCCGCCCAGCTACACGCCGTTCGGCACCATGGACAAGGACTCCCTGAAGGCCGTCGAGGCCATCGGCAAGGCGGGCGTGAGCGGCGGCGGCGCCGACGGCGCCCCGAAGAAGGCCGTGAACATCACGAAGGCGGCCGTCGACAAGACGTAGCACGACGGGCCGGCGGTCACTCGGTGCGGCCGGACAGGACCGGCCGTCACATGAGGAGTGGGAGAAGGAAGGGGGCGGGGTGCGTGCAGCTGCAAGGCGGAGGATCGAGGCAACGCGGAGCGTGGTTGATTGACGACAACGCGGCAGATGCGCGTGCCCGGCCCCGCGACGCCGCCCCCCATGTGACGGCCGGTCCAATTTCAGCCGTGCTGAGTGCGGACAGCCGGGCGGCCCGTCGCCTAGATTGGCGTTGTGCAGGGCGGGCGCTGCCCGCCCCAGGAAACTGTGGACGATGCCAGGGGGGCGAACCCCCTCACGCGCATCAGGTGGAGGAGGCGCTGTGAGCAGCGACCCGTGGGGCCGTGTCGACGAGACAGGCACCGTGTACGTGCGTACAGCCGACGGCGAGAAGGTCGTCGGATCGTGGCAGGCCGGTTCTCCGGAGGAGGCCCTGGCCTATTTCGAGCGCAAGTACGAGGGCATTGTGGTCGAGATCGGCCTCCTCGAACGGCGGGTGAAGACCACCGACCTGTCGGCGAAGGACGCGACGACCGCCATCGAGCACCTGCGCGGACAGGTCGAGGAGCATCACGCCGTCGGCGACCTGGACGCGCTGCGCAAGCGGCTGGACGCGCTGGTCGCGACGGTCGAGGCGCGGCGCGAGGAGCGCAAGGTCCAGAAGGCGAAGCAGACCGACGAGGCGAAGCACGCCAAGGAGGCGCTGGTCGTCGAGGCCGAGGAGCTGGCGCAGAGCGAGCAGTGGCGCTCCGCCGGTGAGCGGCTGCGCGCACTCGTCGACACGTGGAAGGGCCTGCCCCGGCTCGACCGCAAGTCGGACGACGAGCTGTGGCACCGCTTCTCGCACGCGCGCTCGGCGTTCTCCAAGCGCCGCAAGGCCCACTTCGCCTCGCTGGACGCCCAGCGCGAGGAGGCCCGCAAGGTCAAGGAGAAGCTGGTCGCCGAGGCCGAGGCGCTCTCCGGGTCCACGGACTGGGGCACCACCGCCGCCCGCTACCGCGACCTGATGACCGACTGGAAGGCGGCCGGCCGCGCCCAGCGCGAGGCCGAGGACGATCTGTGGAACCGTTTCCGCGGCGCCCAGGACGTCTTCTTCGCCGCGCGCAGCGGGGTCTTCGCGGAGCGTGACGCGGAGCAGGGCGAGAACCTCAAGGTCAAGGAGGAGCTCGCCGCCGAGGCCGAGAAGCTTGTGCCGGTGAAGGACCTGAAGGCGGCCAGGGCCGCGTTCCGGGCCCTCAACGAGCGCTGGGAGGCCGTCGGGCATGTGCCGCGCGACGCCCGCCCGAAGGTCGAGGGGCGGATGCAGGCGGTGGAGCGGGCGCTCCAGGAGGCCGAGGAGTCGGAGTGGCGCCGGACCAACCCGGAGGCGCGCGCCCGTGCCGAGGGTCTGACCGGGCAGCTCCAGGCGGCCGTCGACAAGCTGCGTACGCAGATCGACACCGCTCGCGCCTCGGGCAACAACGCGCGTGCCGACAAGCTGGCCCGTGAGCTGGAGGGCCGGCAGGCGCTCCTGGACCAGGCGCTCAAGGGCCTGGAGGAGTTCGGCGGCTGAACCGGGCTCGGCAGGACAGGTGCCTTACGGCCTGCGGGCCGAGGTCACCCGGTAGACGTCGTAGACGCCCTCCACGCCGCGTACGGCCTTCAGGACGTGTCCCAGGTGCTTGGGATCGCCCATCTCGAAGGTGAAGCGCGAGGTGGCCACCCGGTCGCGGGACGTCTGCACGGCCGCGGACAGGATGTTGACGTGCTGGTCGGACAGGATCCGGGTGACGTCCGAGAGGAGCCGGGACCGGTCCAGCGCCTCGACCTGGATGGCGACCAGGAACACCGAGGACTGGGTGGGCGCCCACTCGACGTCGAGGATCCGTTCCGGCTGCTGCGAGAGCGAGTCCACGTTGACGCAGTCGGCCCGGTGCACCGAGACGCCGCTGCCGCGGGTGACGAAGCCGATGATCGGGTCGCCGGGCACGGGTGTGCAGCAGCGGGCCAGCTTGACCCAGACGTCCTCGACGCCCTTGACGACCACGCCCGGGTCGGCCTTGGCGCGGCGCTTGTTGCGGCCGTGCGAGGGCGGGGAGCTCTCCGCCAGGTCCTCGTTGGCCGCGTCCTCGCCGCCGAGCGCCTGCACCAGTTTCTGGACCACGCCGGCCGCCGCCACGTGTCCCTCGCCGATCGCGGCGTAGAGGGACGAGATGTCGGGGTAGCGCATCTCGTGCGCGAGCGTGACGAGCGAGTCGCCCGTCAGGATGCGCTGGATCGGCAGGTTCTGCTTGCGCATGGCCCGCGCGATGGCGTCCTTGCCCTGCTCGATCGCCTCGTCGCGGCGCTCCTTGGAGAACCAGGCACGGATCTTGTTGCGGGCGCGCGGCGACTTGACGAAACCGAGCCAGTCGCGGGAGGGCCCGGCTCCGGCCGCCTTGGAGGTGAAGACCTCCACCAGGTCGCCGTTGTCGAGTGTCGACTCGAGCGGGACGAGCCGCCCGTTGACCCGTGCCCCTATGGTCCGGTGGCCGACCTCCGTGTGGACGGCGTACGCGAAGTCGACGGGTGTCGCCCCGGCGGGCAGCGCTATGACGTCGCCCTTGGGCGTGAAGACGAAGACCTCGTTGCGGGAGAGGTCGAAGCGCAGGGACTCCAGGAACTCGCTGGGGTCCTCGGTCTCCTTCTGCCAGTCCAGGAGCTGGCGCAGCCACGCCATGTCGTTGACGGTGTCCTGGCCGCGTCCGGTGTTCTTGGGGACGTCGGTGCGCACCTTGGAGGCGCCGGCGACGGCCTCCTGCTTGTACTTCCAGTGCGCGGCGATGCCGTACTCGGCCCGACGGTGCATGTCGAAGGTGCGGATCTGCAGCTCGACGGGCTTGCCGCTGGGGCCGATCACCGTGGTGTGGAGCGACTGGTACATGTTGAACTTGGGCATCGCGATGTAGTCCTTGAACCGGCCCGGAACCGGATTCCATCGCGCGTGGACCGTGCCCAGCGCCGCGTAGCAGTCGCGGACCGTGTCGACGAGCACCCTGATGCCCACCAGGTCGTAGATCTCGGCGAAGTCCCGGCCCCGCACGATCATCTTCTGGTAGACGCTGTAGTAGTGCTTCGGCCGTCCGGTGACGGTGGCCTTGATCCGGGCGGCGCGCAGGTCGGACTGGACCTCGTCGGTCACTATGGCGAGGTATTCGTCGCGCTTGGGGGCCCGCTCGGCGACGAGGCGGACGATCTCGTCGTACATCTTCGGGTAGAGGATCGCGAAGGCGAGGTCCTCCAGCTCCCATTTGATGGTGTTCATGCCCAGGCGGTGGGCCAGCGGTGCGTAGATCTCCAGCGTCTCGCGGGCCTTCTTCTCCTGCTTCTCCCGCTTGAGGTAGCGCATGGTGCGCATGTTGTGCAGCCGGTCGGCCAGCTTGATGACGAGGACCCGGGGGTCCTTGGCCATGGCGACGACCATCTTGCGTACGGTCTCGGCCTGCGCGGCCTCGCCGAACTTGACCTTGTCCAGCTTGGTGACGCCGTCGACCAGCAGGGCGACCTGGTCGCCGAAGTCGCGGCGCAGGGTGTCCAGGCCGTACTCGGTGTCCTCGACGGTGTCGTGCAGCAGCCCCGCCATCAGCGTGGCCGGATCCATGCCCAGCTCGGCGAGGATCGTCGTCACGGCGAGCGGGTGGGTGATGTACGGGTCGCCGCTCTTGCGCTTCTGGCCCCGGTGCCAGCGCTCGGCGACCTGGTAGGCCTTCTCGATCTGGCGCAGCGTGGACGACTCGATCTTGGGGTCGTTGCTGCGGACGGTACGCAGCAGCGGTTCCAGTACCGGGTTGTACGGGCTGGAGCGCTGGACGCCGAGGCGGGCCAGCCTGGCCCGGACGCGGTTGGAGGAGCCTCCGCTGCGGGCCACCGGGCCCGCGGGTGCGGCCGGCGCCGTCGCGGGTTTGGCGGGCGGCTTCGGCGCGGTGGGGGGCGGGGAGGCGGGGACGGCCGGCTGCGCGGGGGCAGCGGTCGCGGGACCGTTCGCCTCGGCGGGGGCCGGGCCCGCCCCGGGCTCGGGCGCCGGGGGCTTCGGCTTCTTCTCCGCGGGCTGCTGCTTCGCGGGCGTGGCTGGGGCCGCCTCGGGCTTGTCGGGCTGCGGGGCGGCGACTGGCTGGGCCTCGTCTGGCAAGAGCACTCCTCGTGCGGATCCGGACACCCGGAAGGGCCATCGTATCGACCCTTCGGCCGGAGCTCCCCCGGGGACGGTGAGAGCCCTCACAACGCGAAACGGGCACCCGGTTGTTCCCGGGTGCCCGCCGCGGTGTGCGGGTGGCTGCGACGACCGCCGTGCGGCGGACGTTCAGACCGTGATCAGGGCCTCCAGCGGAGCGCCCCGGAGGTGCGGCGCCAGGCGCTCACGGCCGGACAGGAAGCCCAGCTCCATGAGGACGCAGACGCCCGCGACCGTGGCTCCGGCCCGCCGGATCAGCTCCAGCGAGGCGCCGGCGGTGCCGCCGGTGGCCAGCACGTCGTCGATGACCATGACGCGGTCGTCGGCCGACAGGTCCTCCGCGTGGACCTCGATCTCCGCGGTGCCGTACTCCAGCTCGTACGCCTGGCCGAGCGTGGCTCCCGGCAGCTTCCCGGCCTTGCGGACGGGAATGAAGCCGAGGCCGGCCTTGACCGCGACCGGTGCGGCCAGGATGAAGCCGCGGGCCTCCAGGCCGACGATCTTCGTGGCGCCGTGCCGTACGCACAGTTCCGCGAGGGCGTCCGTGAGGGCCGTGAACGCGACCGGGTCCGCCAGCAGCGGTGTGATGTCCTTGAACATCACGCCCGGCTTCGGGTAGTCCGCCACGTCACGGATCCGGCTGAGCAGCAGTTCCCTGGTGCTCTCGGTGGTGCTGGTCATCGACGCTTCCCCGGGGTCCTGCCGTGGCCCCTGGGGGGCTCCTGGCGCTGACCGACGACGGCACCGGCGGGCGCCGTGTCCTCGGAGAACCGCTCGTCCTCCTGCTCGGCCTCGTTCGGCTCGCCCTTGGCGGCGGCCGCGGCGCGCTTGGCGAGGATCCGCTTCTTCAGCGCCTTCATCTGCGGTTCGCGTTCCTTGAGGTCGGCGACCAGCGGAGTGGCGATGAAGATCGAGGAGTACGCGCCGGCGGCGAGGCCGACGAAGAGGGCCAGCGAGATGTCGTTCAGCATGCCGGCGCCGAGGACACCGCCGCCGATGAACAGCAGACCGGCGACCGGCAGCAGGGCGACGACCGTGGTGTTGATCGAACGGACCAGCGTGCCGTTGATGGAGCGGTTGGCGATCTCGCTGTACGTCCACCGGGTCTGCTTGGTGATCCCCTTCGTGCCCTCCTTGAGGCTGTCGAAGACGACGACCGTGTCATAGAGGGAGTAACCGAGGATCGTCAGCAGACCGATGACCGTGCCCGGCGTGACCTCGAAGCCGACGAGCGCGTAGACACCGACCGTGATGGTGATGTCGTGGATCAGCGCGACGAGGGCCGCGATGGCCATTCGCCATTCGAAGGCGATCGCCAGGTAGATCACCACGAGGACCATGAAGACGCCGAGGCCGGTCCAGGCCTTGTTGGCGATCTGCTCACCCCAGCTGGGGCCGACGAGGTCGGCGGCGATCTTCTCGGCCGGGACGTCGAGGCCCTTGGAGAGCTCGCTCTTGATCTGGTCGGACTTCGCGGTGTCGACCTCGGTGATCTGGATGCGCAGACCGCCGTTGCCCAGCTTCTGGACGATGGCCTGGTGCCCCGAGGACTCGGACGCCAGATCCTCCGCCTGGTTGACGGAGACGCTCGTCTTCGGGGTGGTGAAGACGGCGCCGCCCTTGAACTCGATACCCATGTTCAGGCCGCTGACCGCCAGGCCGACGATGGCCGTGATGGTGATCAGGATCGAGACGCCGTACCAGATCTTGCGCTTGCCGATGAAGTCGTAGCCGACCTCGCCGCGGTAGAGACGGGCGCCGAGATTGCCGAGTCGCGACATCTCACGCCTCCTTCGGGTCGGTGGGGGCGTTGACACGGCGCGAACGGCGCAGCGGCGGCTTGGCGCCGAGCCGCTTCGGGTCCAGTCCGGACCACGGATGACCGCTGGCGAAGAACTTCGTACGGGCCATGAGCGTCATGACGGGCTTGGTGAAGAGGAAGACCACGACGACGTCGAGCAGGGTGGTGAGACCCAGCGTGAACGCGAAGCCCTGGACCTTGCCGACGGTGACCACGAACAGGACCGCCGCCGCCAGGAACGACACGAAGTCGGAGACGAGGATGGTGCGCCGGGCGCGCGGCCAGGCCCGCTCGACGGCCGGGCGCAGGGTGCGGCCCTCACGGATCTCGTCCCGGATGCGTTCGAAGTACACGATGAACGAGTCCGCGGTGATACCGATCGCGACGATGGCGCCGCAGACGGCCGGCAGGTTCAGCGCGAAGCCGATGGCCGGGCCGAGCAGCGACATGATCGTGTAGGTCAGGATGCCGGAGACCAGGAGGCTGAGGAGCGCGATGAGCGCCAGCCCGCGGTAGTAGGCGACCAGGTAGACGACGACCAGGGCCAGGCCGATGGCGCCGGCGATGAGGCCGGCGCGGAGCTGTTCGCCGCCGAGCGCGGCGGTCACGGTGGTGACGCTCTGCTCCTGGAAGGAGAGCGGCAGAGCACCGTAGGAGAGCACGTTGGCCAGGTCCTCGGCGGACTGCTGGGTGAAGCTGCCGGAGATCTCGGCGTTGGCGCTCAGGGCCTGGCTCACGGAAGGCGCGGAGACGACTTCGCCGTCGAGCGCGATGGCGAACTGGTTCTGCGGCGACTGCTGCTGGGCGAGCTTGCCCGTGGTCTTGTTGAACTTCTTGGCGCCGCCGCCGGTGAACTCCATCTGGACGATCCACTGACCGGACTGCTGGTTGATCGCCGCCTTGGCACTGTCGACGTCCGTGCCGTCGACCTCGGCCGGGCCGAGGACGTACTTGGCGCTGCCGTCCTGCTCGCACGCGACGACCGTGTCCGTGGCCTTGGTGCCCTGGCTCGCCTTGGAGCGGGAAGCCTTGCTGGAGCAGTCCAGCGCCTCGAACTTCTTCTGCAGATCGGCGGCCGCCGCCTGCTCCTTCGCCGAAGCGGTCGGAGTGGAGCTCGCCTTCGGTGTGGCACTGGCCTTCGGCGTGGGCGTGGAGTCGGCCTTCAGGGCGCCGGTGACGGCGCGGCCCTGGGTGGTGGCGCTGGGCTTCGCGGACGGGCTGCCCGCCTTGTCCGAGGCGGAGGCGCTCGGCTTGGCGGACGGGCTGGCCTTGCCGGTGGACGAGGCGCTCGGCGCGGGCGTCGGCGTCCCCTGGGCGACGGTCAGCACCGGCCGGAAGTAGAGCTTGGCGGTCGTGCCGACCTGCGCACGGGCCTGGGCGGAATTCGTGCCCTTGGGGATGTTGACGATGATGTTGCGATCGCCCTGGGTCTGGACCTCGGCCTCGGAGACACCGAGACCGTTGACGCGGCGTTCCATGATCTGGACCGCCGTGTCCATGTTGGTCTTGTTGACCGCCGACTCCTGGCCGGGCTCGGCCTTTGCCTCCAGCGTGATGGACGTGCCGCCGGCCAGGTCGATGCCGAGTCGCGGCGTCGGCTGGTCGGCCAGGAACATCCCGCCGGTGAGAGCGACCATGGCGATCAGGATCAGAGCCAGGGAACGCCCCGGCCTGCCCTGACCGCCGGCCGGTCCTCGGCCCTTCTTCGGTGCTGCCACCTTCTCGTTTCTCCCTGTCCAACCGCCCCGCGCCGGGTATGCGCCCGAGCGGCCACGAAGTTTAGTGGGGACCCGTCCCCGCAGAAGACCGCACGGACCGGGGATGGGCGGAGGCCTGTGGGCTCACGGCATCCCCGGGTCGTGTACTACTTCGCGTCGGCGTCGCCGTCGGTCTTGCCCTCGGACTTCTTGCCGGCCGTGTCGTCGGCCTGCTCCGCGTCGTCCGACTCGGTCTTCTTGACCAGGTCGGTCTTGGCGTCGTCCGAGGTGACCTCGTCGGCGGCTTCGGCCTCGGTCAGCGAGGAGGCGTCGTCCGGCACGATCGCGCCGTCGACGTCGAGCTCCTCCACGTCACCGTGGACGATGCGGTTGTACTCCGCGTCGTCGAGGACGGCGCCGATGGCGTTCTTCGCGTAGATGGCGTGCACGCCGGGGGCGACCTCGAGGAGGACCGTGTCGTCGTGAAGCTCCTTGACGGTGGCGTACATGCCCCCGATCGTCCGGACGCCGGTGCCGGGCTGCATTTCATTGCGCATGTTCGCAGCCGCCGCCTGCTTCTTCTTGGCGGACCGCGTCATCAGGAACATGGCCCCGATGAGCACGATGAAGGGGAGGAGAGTCACGGGATTCACGGGACGATTTTCCTTCGCACGACCGCGCTGGAAGGCGGCCTGGTCTACGGGGGTGGGTACACCGACCTTTAAGGGCGGCATCGGCGGAGTCTAAGCGAGTCCGCATCGATGGAACAACGCCCAGCATGGCACCGTGGTTCCTCTGTGGGTCAACCTGTGATGCATCACGCCCCGAACAGGCCCTGTTGTCCCTTTCCACCGTGCTGGGGAGGCGCCAGGCCGAGATGGGCCCAGGCCGCCGGGGTGGCGACGCGCCCCCGCGGCGTCCTGGCCAGCAGTCCTTCCCGTACGAGGAAGGGCTCCGCGACCTCCTCGACCGTCTCGCGTTCCTCACCCACGGCGACCGCGAGCGTGGACAGGCCCACCGGGCCGCCGCCGAAGAGTTTCAGCAGGGCGCCGAGCACCGCCCGGTCCAGCCGGTCGAGGCCCCGGGCGTCGACCTCGTACACCCGCAGGGCCGCGGCGGCGATCTCGCGGTCGATCCTGCCCTCGGCCTTGACCTGGGCGTAGTCCCGGACCCGGCGCAGCAGCCGGTTGGCGATGCGGGGCGTGCCGCGGGAGCGTCCGGCGATCTCGGCGGCGCCCTCGACGTCTATCGCGACGTCCAGGAGGCCGGCCGAGCGATGAATCACCCGTTCCAGTTCGGTCGGGGCGTAGAACTCCATGTGGCCGGTGAAGCCGAAGCGGTCGCGCAGCGGGGGCGGCAGCAGTCCGGCCCGGGTGGTCGCGCCGACCAGGGTGAAGGGCGGCAGCTCCAGGGGGATGGCGGTGGCTCCCGGGCCCTTGCCGACGATCACGTCGACCCGGAAGTCCTCCATGGCCATGTAGAGCATCTCCTCGGCGGGCCGGGACATGCGGTGGATCTCGTCGAGGAAGAGGACCTCGCCCTCCTGGAGCGAGGACAGGATCGCCGCCAGATCGCCCGCGTGCTGGATGGCGGGGCCCGAGGTGATCCGGATCGGCGCGTTCATCTCCGCCGCGATGATCATCGACAGGGTGGTCTTGCCCAGGCCGGGGGCGCCGGAGAGCAGCACGTGGTCGGCGGTGGCGCCGCGGGCCCGGGCCGCCTTGAGGACGAGGTCGAGCTGTTCGCGCACCTTCTCCTGGCCGACGAACTCGTCGAGGTCCTTGGGGCGCAGGGCCGCCTCGACCGCCGTGTCCTCACCGTCCGCGCCGGCGTCGACGAGCCGCTCGTCGAGGAGCTCGTCGGTGTCGGGTCCGGTCTCGTCCCAGTTCATCTCGTCAGTCCCGCCTCGGGTGTTTCGGTGCCGGGCCGTGGGGTGCGGGCCGGGCGTCAGGGGTGGTGCCCGGGTCCGCTCAGCGTGTGCGGTTGAGGGTCTGCAGGGCGGCGCGCAGCAGTTGCGGCACGGGCGGCTGGGCGCCCTGGGCGAGCGCCGCCTCCGCCTGCGGCGCGACGGCGGTCACCGCTTCGTCGGCCTCGCGGGTGGCATAGCCGAGGCCGATCAGGGCGGCCTGGAGCTGGTCGCGCCAGGCGGCGGAGACCGGGGCGCCGATGCCCTGCTGGCCGATGTGGGCGCCGACGGGCTCGCCGAGCCTGTCCTTCAGTTCGAGCAGGAGCTTCTGGGCGCCCTTCTTGCCGATGCCGGACACGGCGGTGAGCGCCTTCTCGTCGCCGGTGGCCACGGCGATGCGCAGGGCGTCCGGGCTGTGCGTGGCGAGCATGGCCTGGGCGAGCCGGGGCCCGACGCCGCTGGCGGTCTGGAGGAGCTCGAAGACCTGCCGTTCGTCGTCGTCGGCGAAGCCGTAGAGCGTCAGCGAGTCCTCCCGTACGACGAGGGAGGTGGCGAGCTTGGCCTCCTGGCCGACGCGGAGGCCGGCGAGGGTGTTCGGTGCGCACTGGACGGCCATGCCGATGCCGCCGACCTCGATCACGGCCGTGGTCGGGGCGAGCGCGGCGACGGGGCCGGTGACGAAGGCGATCATCGGGGGACCTTCCGGACGGGAACGGCTGCGGTGCGCGGGACGCGCGGGGTGCGGGACGCCGCCGCGGCGGCCGCGTGCGCCTGCTGGAGACGGTTGAGCGCGGGGGCGCGCCAGATGTGGCAGATGGCGAGGGCGAGGGCGTCCGCCGCGTCCGCCGGCTTCGGCGGGGCGTCCAGACGCAGGAGCCGGGTGACCATGGCGCCGACCTGGGCCTTGTCCGCGCGTCCACTGCCGGTGACGGCGGCCTTGACCTCGCTGGGCGTGTGCAGGGCGACCGGGATGCCGCGACGGGACGCGCAGAGCATGGCGACCGCGCTGGCCTGGGCGGTGCCCATCACCGTACGCACGTTGTGCTGGGCGAACACCCGCTCCACGGCGACGAACTCCGGGCGGTGCTCGTCGAGCCACTGCTCGATGCCGCGCTCGATGGCCACCAGCCGGTGGCCGAGCTCCGTGTCGGCCGCCGTGCGCACGACGCCCACCCCGATCATCGTCAGGGGCCGGCCCGCGACGCCTTCGACGACTCCGACGCCGCACCGCGTGAGCCCGGGGTCCACGCCGAGTACCCGCACGGTTCGCCCCCCTCCCTGCCGATCGGTCAACTGTTCCCGCAGGCTATCGGCTCGCACTGACAATGCGACGGGCCGACGGGGTGTGTCCCCGTCGGCCCGTCCACAGAGAGCGGCGCCGGTCGCCCGGCGGTCCCTCAGGCGTCGACCTTCTCCATGACCTCGTCGGAGACGTCGAAGTTGGCGAAGACGTTCTGCACGTCGTCGCTGTCCTCCAGCGCGTCGATCAGCTTGAAGATCTTGCGCGCGCCCTCTTCCTCCAGCTCGACCTGCATGGTCGGGACGAAGTTGGCCTCGGCCGAGTCGTAGTCGATGCCCGCCTCCTGGAGCGCGGTGCGGACCGCGACCATGTCGGTGGCCTCGCTGAGGACCTCGAACGTGTCACCGAGGTCGTTGACCTCCTCGGCGCCGGCGTCGAGCACCGCGCCGAGGACGTCGTCCTCGGTGAGTTCACCCTTGGGGACGATCACGACGCCCTTGCGGTTGAACAGGTACGAGACCGAGCCCGGGTCGGCCATCGAGCCGCCGTTGCGGGTCATGGCGACGCGGACGTCGGACGCGGCGCGGTTGCGGTTGTCGGTGAGGCACTCGATGAGCACGGCGACACCGTTCGGGCCGTAGCCCTCGTACATGATCGTCTCGTAGTCGGCGCCGCCGGCCTCGAGACCGGCGCCGCGCTTGACCGCCGAATCGATGTTCTTGTTCGGGACCGAGCTCTTCTTCGCCTTCTGGATGGCGTCGAAGAGGGTCGGGTTGCCGGACACATCGGCACCGCCGGTGCGGGCCGCGACCTCGATGTTCTTGATCATCTTCGCGAAGAGCTTGCCGCGCTTGGCGTCAATCACGGCCTTCTTGTGCTTCGTCGTAGCCCATTTAGAGTGGCCGGACATCTGCCTTCTCCTTCGCGTCACCAAAATCCGTACGAACCCGAGAGATCCTACCGGGGTCGAGTCAGGTGACAGCGCGCACCATGTCGACGAAGTAGGCGTGGACCCGGTGGTCGCCGGTCAGTTCCGGGTGGAATGACGTGGCGAGGGCGTTTCCCTGCCGTACCGCCACGATGTGCCCGCCGTGCTCGGCCACCACTTCGGCCCGGGCGCCCACGGATTCGACCCAGGGGGCCCGGATGAAGACGCCCTCGACGGGGCCGTCGTCGATTCCGGCGACCTCCACGGCCGCCTCGAACGACTCGTTCTGCCGCCCGAAAGCGTTACGCCGCACGATCATGTCGATGCCGCCGACGGTCTCCTGGCCCGAGCGCGGATCGAGGATCTTGTCGGCGAGCAGGATCATCCCGGCGCAGGTGCCGTAGACGGGCATCCCGGCCCGCACCCGCTCGCGCAGGGGCTCCAGCATGCCGAACAGGACCGCCAGCTTGGACATCGTGGTGGACTCGCCGCCCGGGATGACCAGGCCGTCGACCTCGGCGAGTTCCTCGGGACGCCGGACCGGCCTGGCCAGGGCGTCCGCCGAGGCCAGGGCGATCAGGTGTTCCCGTACGTCGCCCTGGAGTGCCAGGACGCCGATGACAGGGGTGTCGCTCATCAGTGACTACCAGCCGCGGTTGGCGTAGCGCTCAGTCTCGGGCAGCGTGTCGCAGTTGATGCCGACCATGGCCTCGCCCAGGTTGCGGGAGGCGTCCGCGATGATCTTCGGGTCGTCGTAGAAGGTGGTGGCCTTCACGATGGCGGCGGCGCGCTTGGCCGGGTCGCCGGACTTGAAGATGCCCGAGCCGACGAAGACGCCCTCGGCGCCGAGCTGACGCATCAGCGCGGCGTCGGCCGGGGTGGCGACGCCACCCGCGGAGAAGAGGACGACGGGCAGCTTGCCGAGCTCGGCGACCTCCTTGACCAGCTCGTAAGGGGCGCGGAGGTCCTTGGCGGCGGCGTACAGCTCGTTGTTGTCGTAGCCGCGCAGGCGGGCGATCTCGTTCTTGATCTGGCGCAGGTGGCGGACGGCCTCGACGACGTTGCCGGTGCCGGCCTCGCCCTTCGAGCGGATCATGGCCGCGCCTTCGGCGATACGGCGCAGGGCCTCGCCCAGGTTGGTGGCGCCGCAGACGAACGGGGTCGTGAACGCGAACTTGTCGCTGTGGTTGACCTCGTCGGCCGGGGTGAGGACCTCGGACTCGTCGATGTAGTCGACGCCGAGGGACTGCAGGACCTGGGCCTCGACGAAGTGTCCGATGCGGGACTTCGCCATCACCGGGATGGAGACGGACTCGATGATCTCCTCGATCATGTTCGGGTCCGACATCCGGGCCACGCCGCCGTCCTTGCGGATGTCGGCCGGCACCCGCTCCAGGGCCATGACGGCCACGGCGCCCGCGTCCTCGGCGATCTTCGCCTGCTCGGCGTTGACGACGTCCATGATCACGCCGCCCTTGAGCTGCTCGGCCATGCCGCGCTTGACGCGGGCGGTGCCGGTGGCGGGGGCGTCTGCGGACTGGGGGGTGGCGGGGTTCGTGGACACGGATCGACCTCACTCGGAGAAAAAGGGGCTGAGGGTGCAGGACTGATGCACTGCTGAGCAAACGCTGCGGCACCAGTCCACAACAAGGGCCAATGAGAGGCCGGTGGATCGTTTTGGTCCGCGGCGGCGGCCCCCTGGGGCGTGTCCCGTGCATGCGCCGGCGTCATCAGCCCCGTGTCCCCGGCGTACGCCGGTGTCAGCAGCCCCGGCGGTCCGTGCGTGCGCCGGCGTCAGCAGCCCCGCCGTCCCGTGCATGCTGCGGGGCCCGCTCGCCCCGGGGGCGTGCCCCGCCGTCCCGAGCGTGCGCCGGGGCCCGTTCGCCCGGGCGTGCCCCCTCGTCAGGTGCCCGGGCGGTCCGCGAGGGCGACCGGCGGCTCGTCGTCCATCTCGAAGGCCAGCGGGAACGGGGCGTGCCCGGCCAGCCGGAACCAGCGCACCGTGCGGTGGCGGCGCAGCGCACGCGCCGCACGCACCGCGTCGTTGTGGAACCGGCGGGCCATCGGGACCCGGCGTACGGCCGCGGCCAGCTCCGACGCGGCCTCCTCGCCACCCGGGATCTCCTTCACCGCCTCGACCTGGACCCGCTCGCCGAACACCGCGCGCAGGGCGGTGCTCAGCTCGCTCTCGGCGACCTCGCGGTGCTCCTCCTCCGCCTGACGGGCGGCGTGGGCGGCCTCGTACAGCACGATGGAGGCCGCCGGGTCGAGGACGCCGGACGTGGCGAGCTCCTGGGTGACCGAGGCGCGGCGCAGCAGTTGGGCGTCGAGGGCGGCGCGGGCCGCGTCGATGCGGGTGTGCAGCCGGTCGAGACGACCCGCGGTCCAGCTGAGGTACAGACCGATCGCGATGAGCACGACGGCGGTCCAGATGAGGGTTTGGGTCACGGGCGGCAAGGCTACCGGTGAGCGGGCGTGCCCCGGCCCTCCCGGGCGGCGGGATCGCCCGCCCGGGGCGAGAGGCCGCCGGTCAGTCCCGGGCCAGCCCGAACCGGGCCCGCAGCCCCGTGCGTTCGTCCGTCGCCACCGAGGCGGCCCCGTCCGCCACCGTCTCGTACACCGCGAGGATGTCCGCCCCGACCGTGGACCAGTCGAAGCGCCGCACATGCGCGGTTCCGCGCGCGCTCAGCTCCGCGCGTCGTTCCGGGTCGCCCAGCAGGCGGATCGCCGCCCCGGCCAGGGCGTCGGCGTCCTCGTTCGCGAACAGTTCCCCGGCCGCCCCGAGGTCGAGGACCTGCGCGAAGGCGTCCAGATCGCTGGCCAGGACCGGCGCGCCCGCCGACATCGCCTCGACGAGGACGATGCCGAAGCTCTCGCCGCCCGTGTTGGGCGCGACGTACACGTCGACGCTGCGCAGCAGCCGCGCCTTGTCCTCGTCGCTCACCATGCCGAGGAACTCGACGCGTGCGCGCATCTCCTTCGGCAGGGAGGCGACGGCCTCCTCCTCGTCGCCCCGGCCCGCCACGAGCAGCCGGGTGTCCGGGCGTGCCGCGAGGATCGCGGGCAGGGCCCGCATCAGGACGGGCAGGCCCTTGCGGGGTTCGTCGATGCGTCCGATGAAGCCGATGGTGCCCCCCTGCCACTCGGGTCTGGGCTCGGCGGCGTCGAAGAAGCCGACGTCCACCCCGTTGGGGATGACCACCGCGTCGCCGCCCAGGTGCTCGACCAGGGTCCGCCGCGCGTACTCGCTGACCGCGATGCGCGCGCTGATCTTCTCCAGTGCCGGCTGGAGGATCGGATAGGCGGCGATCATCGCCCGCGAGCGCGGATTGGACGTGTGGAACGTGGCGACGATCGGACCCTGCGCGGCCCAGCAGGCCAGGAGACCCAGCGACGGCGAGGTCGGCTCATGGATGTGGATCACGTCGAACGTGCCGTCGTGCAGCCACCGCCGTACCCGGGCCGCGGACAGGAAGCCGAAGTTCAGCCGGGCGACGGAGCCGTTGTACGGGACGGGCACGGCCCGGCCCGCGGACACGACGTACGGCGGAAGCGGCGTCTCGTCGTCGGCCGGGGCCAGTACGGAGACCTGGTGGCCGAGCCGGATCAGGTGCTCGGCCAGGTCGCGGATGTGGAACTGCACGCCGCCCGGTACGTCCCAGGAGTACGGGCAGACGATGCCGATCTTCACTGCCGGGGCCTTTCGGTCGGGTCGGGCCGGATCAGGGAGCGGGGAGCGGTGCGGGCGGTGGGGAGGCGGAGGCGGGAGTCGCCGCGGAGCCGCGGCGGCCGGGCGGGCCGGCCCGCGAGCCCGGCATGACCCGGACCGGAACGGAAGACCCTAGTCCCGGCGGGGTTCGAGGTCGGCGAGCCAGAGCCGTTGCAGCATGTGCCAGTCCTCCGGGTGCTCGGCGATGCCCACGGCGAACGCGTCGGCCAGGGCCTGCGTCATCACGGCCGTCTTCTCGGCCCGGTCGCCTGAGCCCGGTACCTCGACGGGCGGATGGATCCGCGCCTTCATCACCGGCGTGTCGTCGTAGGAGAGGGTGACGGGCAGCAGCAGCGCACCGGTCTGCTGGGCCAGCAGGGCCGGTCCCGCCGGCATCCGGGCCGTGTCGCCGAAGAACGTCACCTCGACACCGGAGGCCGACAGGTCGCGGTCGGCGACGAGGCAGACGAGGCCGCCGTCGCGCAGCCGGCGCGCCAGCGTCCCGAACGCGGTCCCGCCGTTGTGCGCGAGCACCTCCATGCCCAGGCCCTCGCGGTAGGCCACGAACCGGTCGTAGAGGGATTCCGGCTTGAGCCGCTCGGCGACCGTCGTGAAGGGGACCTTCAGATCCGTGGTGACCCACGCCCCCGCCAGGTCCCAGTTCCCCAGGTGCGGCAGGGCGAGAATGACACCGCGCCCGGCGTCCAGGCCCTCCGTCAGCCGGTGGGCGTCCGTCACGTCTATGGACGCCTTGATCCGCTCCGGCGTCCAGGTGGGCAGCCGGAACGACTCCATCCAGTAGCGCATGTACGAGCGCATCCCGGCCTTGGACAGGGCGGCGAGCCGGGCCGGGCTCGCGTCCGGCACGACCCGCGCCAGATTGGACTCCAGCCGCAGCACGCTCTTGCCGCGCCGCCTCCACACCTGGTCGGCCAGGGTGCGGAAGAGCGCCCGCGCGGCGGGCTCGGGGAGCGTCTTGACCGCGGCCCAGCCCAGCCCGTACAACGCGTCGCTCAGCCGTTCACCGGCACCGGGCTTCGTGTCCCCGGTCTCACCGCTCACTGCGCGGCCTCGCTCCCCCGGTCGGCGCCCGGCGCCGCAGCGGCCGCGTCGGCCTCGGCGGACTCACGGCGCACGGTCACGACCCGCTGCACCAGCGTCACCAGGCTGCCCGCGGCGACGATCCACAGGGCGATCGGCAGAAGGACCTGGATGCCCGGCACCCCGAACCCGTGGAGACCCGCCAGACCGGCGGCCACCAACGAGATCACCAGGCGCTCGGCACGCTCCACGAGCCCGTTCACCGCGACCGGCAGCCCGATCGACTCGCCGCGCGCCTTGGTGTACGAGACCACCTGGCCGCTCGCCAGGCAGAAGATCGAGACCGCGCACAGGACGTTGTCGTCGCCGCCGCCCGCGTACCAGAGCGCGAAACCGGCGAAGATCGCCCCGTCGGCGACCCGGTCGAGCGTCGAGTCGAGGAACGCGCCCCAGCGGCTGGAGATGCCCGCCTGACGCGCCATGTTGCCGTCGACGAGGTCGGAGAAGACGAAGACCGTGATGACGATCGTGCCCCAGAAGAACTCCCCCATCGGGAAGAAGACCAGCGCACCTGCCATCACCCCGGCCGTGCCGATCAGAGTGACCGCGTCGGGGCTCACGCCCAGACGGAGCAGCAGTGCGGCGAACGGCGTGAGGACACGCGTAAAGAATGCACGCGCGTACTTGTTCAGCATGGCCTTCCCGAGGGTCGGTGGGCCGCATGACCCCATCGGCCACCGGCTGGAGGGTGCTGAAGTCCGGCCGGACATGAGGTGCGGTGTCCGGTGCGTGCGGCTGCGATGCGCCGGAGCCTCCCCATGGCAGAGCCATGAGGAACGCTTCGGCAACGCCGCAGATGTGCGTGCCGGACACCGCGGGCCCGGCCGGGGCCTTCAGCACCCTCCTGGCCCATCGTAGTCACGCGCGGGGCGCTCCACCGTCCGGGCACCCTGGGCGACGGCGTCCGCCTGCCGCCGCCCAGGCGCCGGCCCCGCCGCGGCGGCGTACGGCGTATGGACGCGGTCCGGCCGGAGTGGAAAGCTCGGAAGTACCGCGGGCGTCGTCGTAGCCGCCGCGGCGGCTCCCCCAGTGCCCGTGCGACCGCTCCCCATCCCGCGCCGGCGGGCCCTCCGCCAGGCGCCATCCCCCCGGGAGGACGCGTCATGGGCGACAAGGCACACACGCACACCGGAGCCGCCGGAGGAGCGACGGCGGCCGGCCACCCGTCCGCCATCAGGAACGTGATATTGGTCGGCCACAGCGGCTCCGGCAAGACCACCCTCGTCGAGGCCCTCGCACAGACCGCGGGCGCGGTCAACCGGGCGGGCCGGGTCGAGGACGGCACGACGGTCTCCGACCACGACGGGATCGAACAGCTCCGACAGCGCTCCGTATCGCTCTCCCTCGTCCCCGTCGCATGGGAGGGAATCAAGATCAACCTGCTGGACAGCCCCGGCTACGCCGACTTCGTCGGGGAACTCAGGGCCGGTCTGCGCGCGGCGGACGCGGCCCTCTTCGTCGTCTCGGCCGCCCAGGAGGCCGACGCCGTCGCCGGAACCACCCGCGCCGTCTGGGAGGAGTGCGCCGCGGTCGGCATGCCGCGCGCCATCGTCGTCACCCACCTGGACACCGCCCGCACTTCCTTCGAGGCGATGGTCCGCGTCTGCGGCGAGATCTTCGGCGGCGACGACCCCGACGCGGTACTCCCCCTCTACCTGCCGGTGTACGGCCCCGAGGCCGCCGACGGACACGCCCCGCTGACGGGGCTGACCGGACTGCTCTCGCAGCGGATCTTCGACTACTCCGGCGGGGAACGGCGCGAGCGCCCGCCCGCCGGGTCCCAGCAGGCGCCCCTGGCCGAGGCCCGCGGCCGGCTCATCGAAGGGATCATCGCCGAGAGCGAGGACGAGACGCTGATGGACCGCTACCTCGGCGGCGCGGAGATCGATATCAGGACACTCGTCGACGACCTCGAACGCGCCGTCGCGCGCGGCACCTTCCACCCCGTCCTCACCGCCGCCCCCGCCACCGACGGGGCCCGCCAGGGCATCGGCACCGTCGAACTCCTCGACCTGATCACCGGCGGCTTCCCCACCCCGCTCGAACGCCCCCTGCCCGCCGTGACCACCCTGCACGGCGCCCCGCTCCCCGGCCTGGACTGCGACCCGCAGGGCCCGCTCGCCGCCGAAGTCGTCAAGACGGCCTCCGATCCCTACGTGGGCCGCCTCTCGCTCGTACGCGTCTTCTCCGGCACCCTGCGCCCCGACGACACGGTGCATGTTTCCGGCCACGGACTCGTCGACCCCGGCCACGAGCCCCGCCCCTTCCACGAGGCGGAGATCCGCGTCGGGGCTCTCTCCTCGCCGTTCGGCAGACAGCAGCGGCCCGCCACCCGCTGCATCGCCGGCGATCTCGCCTGCGTCGCCCGGCTGGACACGGCGGAGACGGGCGACACGCTGTCCGCGCCGGACCACCCCCTGCTGATGGAACCGTGGACGAGGCCCGACCCCCTGCTGCCGCTCGCCATCCAGGCGCACGGCAAAGCCGACGAGGACAAGCTCTCCCAGGGCCTCGCGCGCCTGGTCGCGGAGGACCCGACCATGCGCCTGGAACAGAACTCCGACACCCGCCAGGTGGTCCTGTGGGGTCTCGGGGAAGCCCATCTGGACGTGGCGCTGGAGCGGCTGCGCACCCGTTACGGAGTCCAGGTCGACGCCGTCCCCCACCGCGTGGCCCTGCGCGAGACGTTCGCCGGACCGTCCACCGGCCGGGGCCGCCACGTCAAACAGTCCGGCGGCCACGGCCAGTTCGCCATCTGCGAGATCGACGTCGAGCCGCTGCCGGCGGGCTCGGGCATCGAGTTCGTCGACCAGGTGGTCGGCGGATCGGTGCCCCGCCAGTTCATCCCCTCCGTCGAGAAGGGCATTCGCGCCCAGGCCGCCCGCGGGCTCGGCGGCGGGCATCCGCTGGTCGACGTGCGTGTCACGCTGCGGGACGGCAAATCCCACTCCGTGGACTCCTCCGACGCCGCCTTCCAGACCGCCGGCGCCCTGGCCCTGCGCGAGGCCGCCGGCGACGCACGCATCCGGCTCCTGGAACCCGTCGCCGAAGTCCGCGTCCTGGTCCCCGACGACTACGTCGGCCCTGTGATGAGCGACCTCTCCGGCCGCCGCGGCCGGGTGACCGGCACCGAACAGTCGGGCGCCGGACGCACACTCGTACGCGCCGAGGTGCCGGAGCTGGAGATCGGACGCTACGCGGTCGACCTGCGCTCCCTGTCCCACGGCACCGGCCGCTTCGACCGCTCCTACGCCCGCCACGAGGCCATGCCCCCACAGCTCGCCGACCGCCTCCACGCGCAGCAGGGGAACGGCGCGAAGGGAACTTAGGGCCACCGGCCGGCCGGCGTTGTCCACAGGGCCGGACGGGGTACCGATCCGGACGATACGCTGTGCTGCCAGGTCAGAAAGTGTGCCGGACCCGGCAGTTGGGAAACAGCCGCAGGAGCGGTTCCTCGGTGGCGAGTGGGGGCGACAGTGGCCAGCAACGGATTCGATTTCTCTCCTGGAGCGCAGATTCCGCTCCAGGGCTCGGCGGGAGCGGCGGTGGCGACCAACGCCCTCGCCTCTGCCGCGTACCGTGACAGCCCGGTGGAGGACATCCTCAAAGCCAACAGCGAGTGGCACAAGTCCGAGGTGAAAGCCGGACGTTCCAAGCTCTTCAAGTCCGACTACTTTAAGCCCAACCTCGGCGAGGCCTTCTCCCGAGCCGTCCAGGAACGCATGCTGGGCGGCGCGCGCAAGGCCCTCATCCAGTCCTTCGGCAGCGACCCGCAGACCGTCGTCGAGCACTGCCTCTCCGCGACCCGCCTCCGCAAGGCGCGCGACACCAAACTCACCGCCGTCACCGCGTTGTTCGGCTTCGCCTTCCTGCCCGGAATGCTGCTGTGGGTCCTCGCCTTCCGGCTGCGCGACGGCCTCGGCAGCACGAAGGACAGGGTCCTCGCCACCCTCGGCAACGCCCTGCTCCCCGTCATCGGCATCGCCGCCCTGTTCTTCCTCGTCAAGATGCCCCTCACCGGGCTCCTCGGCCTGTACCTGCGCGCGATGATCGTGGCGCCCGTCATCGGCTGGCTGATCGCCAAACGGATCGCCGAGGCCTCCGCCCAGGACATGCGCGCCCGCTGGGAGGGCCTGCTCTCCGGCGGGGGCGTCATCGCCAAGATCCCCGAAGCCGTGCCGAAGAACCCCAACGAGACCGCCCGCGAGGCGCTCCGCCAGGGCCTGGAGAAGCTCGCCGCCGAGCAGCAGTCCAACTCCGTCTTCTACGCCGGCCCCAAGGGCATCCTCGGCATGGGAACCCGCTGGGGGAGTTGGCAGCTCGCCGAGGACCTCGTCCCCAAGGAACCCGGCAAGGAGTTCCACCAGTTCCGCAGCTGGGACCTGATACGCGTCATCCACGACCAGCTCAAGATGCTGGAGCGCGGCCCGCTGAACACCGGTGGATTCCCCAAGCCCTCGGTCACGCACTGGATCGTGTCCCCCGTCGGCGAGAACGCCGACGAGGTGTCCCGCCCGGCGGGCGAGGACGTCGCCACGTTCCAGGTCAAGCCCCACGAGATACAGCGGATCTGCAATCACCAGCAGTTCGGCGGCGGCGACCGCCACTACCTCGGCGTGCAGTTCACCCTGTGGGACGGCCAGCTGGTCATCACCATGATGATCACCGTCACGGTCCTCTTCGAGACCCTGCGCATCGAGGTCACCGGACACGCGCTGGGACCGGTCCACTCCCTGTTCACCAGCAAGCCCGCCGCCAAGAAGAGGACCGTCAACAAGACCGTCAGGTTCTGGGAGACCCGCGACATCACCCTCGCGCTGGTCGAGTCGAAGGAGGTCGTCCGCCTCGCCCTGCGCGCCCCCTTCACCTGGTACCCGCCGCTCCTCGACTACCTCGGCGGCAAGATCGCCCTCCCCGAACCCTTCGGGCTCCGGCACGCCTGGGCCGAGAAGCCGTGGCGCCACCGCTTCATGGCCGACGACGCGATGCGCGCCGCCACACCGGTCCTGCGCGTCGTGCACAGCGCGGCCCTCAAGGTGCTCAAGGAGAACGGTGTCGACACGGAGCGCTTCGACAACCGCTCGACGATACTGAGCGGACTCATCCAGGACCCCTCCCCGCGCAAGGCCGACCTCTACGAGGCGTAACCCGTCACACACACGTGCGGGGCGCTCCGGGAAGACCCGGGGCGCCCCGCACGGTGAGCGTGAGGATCAGGCGGCGGGCCAGACGTCGGCCAGCATCTTCCGGGTGTCGGCCAACAGCTGAGGCAGCACCTTGGTGTGGCCCACCACCGGCATGAAGTTGGTGTCACCACCCCATCGGGGCACCAGGTGCTGGTGCAGATGCGCGGCGATGCCCGCGCCGGCCACCGCCCCCTGGTTCATCCCGATGTTGAACCCGTGCGCCCCCGACGCCGCACGCAGCGCCGTCATCGCTCGCTTGGTGAAGTCGGCGAGCTCCAGCGTCTCCGGGCCGTCCAGCTCGGTGTAGTCGGCGACATGCCGGTACGGCACCACCATCAGATGACCGCCGTTGTACGGGTACAGATTGAGCACGGCGTAGACCTGCTCGCCCCGCGCGACGACGAGCCCGTCCTCGTCCGACTTCGAGGGGATCTCACAGAACGGACAGCCGTCGCCGGCCTCCGGGCCGGTCGGCTTGTTCTCGCCCTGGATGTACGCCATCCGGTGGGGCGTCCACAGGCGCTGGAACGCATCGGGCGTTCCCACTCCGATCTGCTGCTCCGGCTCACTCGTCATGCGGATCAGCATATGGCGTCCCCCCTGCGAAGCGTGTCGCCGGGGCCGATCCCGTCCCCCGGCGCGATGCTGGGCCGATGAGCGACCGCACCCCGGCCCGCCCCTCGCCCGCTTTCACCCTCTGGGAGCAGCGCACCGAGGTACCGATGTTCGCCGCCTCGCTGCTGTTCCTGCTCGGTTACGCGGTCCGCGTCCTCGCCCCGCCCGACGCGGACCCGTGGCACGACATCTCCCTCGCGCTGGTGGCCTCCACCTGGCTCCTCTTCGTCGTCGACTACGCCGTACGCGTCCGGCTCAGCGGCCTGGGCCACCGCTTCCTGCGGGTCCACTGGCTCGACACGGTCGTGCTCCTGCTGCCGCTGCTGCGCCCGCTGCGGCTGGTCAAGGTGTACACGGCCATCCAGAAGCGACACGACGAACCGCGGCTGAGCCTGTACGCCCGCGTCATGTCGTACGCCGGCCTGACGGCCC
Source organism: Streptomyces sp. A0642 (assembly GCF_004795105.1). Lineage (GTDB taxonomy): Bacteria > Actinomycetota > Actinomycetes > Streptomycetales > Streptomycetaceae > Streptomyces. The sequence continues at coordinate 161,259 of NZ_SSBL01000008.1, forward strand.
TGCTGCTCGGCTTCTCGGCGGCCCTCGCGGTCTACCACCAGGAGCACGACGCGCCGGGCGCCTCGATCCGTACCTTCGGCGACTCGGTCTGGTGGGCGTGCGCGACGCTCACGACGGTGGGGTACGGGGACGCCGTGCCGGTGACGCTGTGGGGGCGGGTCGTCGCGGCGTTCCTGATGGCCTGCGGGCTGGCGCTGCTGGGGGCGGTGACGGGTTCGTTCTCGTCGTGGCTGATCCAGGTGTTCCGCCGGGAGGACGAGAAAGGGCCCCCGGCGAGCGGGTAGCTCGCCGGGGGCCCCGTCCGTCACGGGTCAGACCTGGACGCGGTCCTCGACGGCCTGGGCGATCTTGGCGATCGCGTCCTCGACCGGAATGCCGTTCTCCTGCGAACCGTCGCGGTAGCGGAAGGAGACGGCGCCGTTGGCCATGTCCTCGTCGCCCGCGATGATCATGAACGGCACCTTGGCCTTCTGGTGGTTCCTGATCTTCTTCTGCATCCGGTCCGACGAAGCGTCCACGTCGATGCGCAGGCCCTTCTTCCGTGCCTTCGCCGCGAACTCCTGGAGGTACGGGATGTGCGCGTCGCCGATCGGGATGCCGACCGCCTGGACGGGCGCCAGCCACACCGGGAACGCCCCCGCGTAGTGCTCGAGGAGCACGGCGAAGAAGCGCTCGATGGAGCCGAACAGGGCGCGGTGGATCATGACCGGGCGCTGCTTGGTGCCGTCGGGGCCGGTGTACTCCAGGTCGAAGCGCTCCGGCAGGTTGAAGTCGAGCTGCACGGTCGACATCTGCCAGGTACGGCCGATGGCGTCCTTGCACTGCACCGAGATCTTCGGGCCGTAGAACGCGGCCCCGCCCGGGTCCGGGACCAGGGGCAGGCCCTGCTTCTCCGCGACCTGCTGCAGCGTCGCCGTGGCCTCTTCCCACGCCTCGTCCGACCCGACGAACTTCTCCGGGTCCTTGGTGGAGAGCTCCAGGTAGAAGTCCGTCAGGCCGTAGTCGCGGAGCAGGTTCAGGACGAAGGTGAGCGTCCGGTCCAGCTCCTCCGCCATCTGCTCCCTGGTGCAGTAGATGTGCGCGTCGTCCTGCGTGAAGCCGCGCGAGCGGGTCAGGCCGTGCACGACGCCCGACTTCTCGTACCGGTACACCGTCCCGAACTCGAAGAGGCGCAGGGGCAGTTCACGGTACGAGCGGCCGCGCGCGTCGAAGATCAGGTTGTGCATCGGGCAGTTCATCGGCTTGAGGTAGTAGTCCACCCCGTCGTCGAGCTGCATGGGCGGGTACATGCCGTCGGCGTACCAGTCCAGGTGGCCGGACTTCTCGAAGAGCTTGCCCTTGGTGGCGTGCGGCGAGTAGACGAACTCGTAGCCCTCCTCCTCGTGGCGGCGCCGCGAGTAGTCCTCCATGGCCCGGCGGATGACGCCGCCCTTGGGGTGGAAGACGGCGAGGCCGGGACCGATCTCGTCGGGGAAGGAGAAGAGGTCCAGCTCGTTGCCGAGCTTGCGGTGGTCGCGCTTGGCGGCCTCCTCCAGGAACTCCAGGTGCGCCTTCAGCTCGTCCTTGGTCGGCCAGGCGGTCCCGTAGATGCGCTGGAGCATCGGGTTCTTCTCGCTGCCCCGCCAGTACGCCGCCGCGTTCCGCATCAGCTTGAACGCCGGGATGAACCGGGTGGTCGGCAGGTGGGGACCGCGGCAGAGGTCCTTCCAGCACAGCTCGCCGGTCTTCGGGTCGAGGTTGTCGTAGATGGTCAGCTCGCCGCCGCCCACCTCGACGTCCGCGCCGTCGTCCGAGGAGGCGGAGCCCTTGATGCCGATGAGCTCCAGCTTGTACGGCTCGTCGGCGAGCTCCTCGCGGGCCGCCTCGTCCGTCACGACCCGGCGGGAGAACCTCTGGCCCCGCTTCTGGATCTCCTGCATCTTCTTCTCGATGGCCTTGAGGTCCTCGGGCGTGAACGGCTTCTCGACATCGAAGTCGTAGTAGAAGCCGTCCTTGACCGGCGGGCCGATGCCGAGCTTGGCCTCCGGGTGCAGCTCCTGCACCGCCTGCGCCATCACGTGCGCGGTGGAGTGCCGCAGGATGTCGAGGCCGTCCTCGGACGAGATCAGGACGGGCTCGACGGTCTCGCCGTCGGAGACGACGTACGCGAGGTCCTTCAGTTCACCGGCGATGCGGGCGGCGACGACGGTGCGCTCGCCGGGGAAGAGCTCGGCTGCCGTAGTGCCCGTCGTCACCACGCGCTCTTCCCGCTCGGAATCGCGTTGGATGGTCACACGGACGTCTGACACCGGTCTCTCCTGACTCAGGGGGTGCGCCGCATTCCCGTGGCGGACGCAAGGGGAATCGTACCGAGCTGACGGCCCCCTTAGCGAAATGGGCCGCATCCGCCCCGCTACTCCCCCGCGCACGCCTCCTCGAAATAGTCGACGTTCTCCTGGAGCGACTTCATCAGCCGGTCCCGTTCCTCCTCGTCGACCTGCACGGGAACCACCTGCGAGGCCCGCGTCAGCCGCCGGAAGCCGCCCCGGCTCTCCAGCCTGCCCTCCACGCGCACGGGCAGCCCCACGAGGTGGGCCTGCCCGGCGATCCGGTAGGCCTCCTCGTCGAGCTCCAGCCGTACGTGCGGCACCTCGGCGCCCGCCAGCACCCGCAGCCGTACGATTCCGGCCCCGCGCGGTCCCGAGCGGCGCAGGCGGACGACCGCGCCCGTGATCCGTACCGTCATCGCGGGTTCGTCCCGGAGGTAGCGGGCCCCGGCCCGGCGCAGGGCCGGCAGGTCGCCCGGGGAGAACTCGACGGGTTCGGGGCGCACCGGGCAGCCGTCGGGGACGCCCGCGGCGGGCGCCCAGTCCAGTGCGACCCCGGCGCCCTCGGAGCCCCGGACGAGTGCGATGACCGCTTCGGTCAGTTCGCGGCTGACGCCCGCCTCGACGGCGGTGTCGAACGCCTCCATGCCGCCGGTGGCCCGTTCGTAGTCGACAGCCTCCCGGCAGGCGTGCAGGGCCTGGTAGAGCCGGACGGCGACGGGGCGGCCGGCTTCGACGGGGACGAACGCCGTGAGCGCGCGGCCGCCCGGCGCGGGTCCGACGAGGACGGAGCCGAGCGTGGCGAGGGCGCGGCGGCGGTGGCGGGCGCCGTGGTAGCCGGCCCGGCCGCGGACGGCGAGCGCTCCGGCCAGCAGGATCTGCCGGGCGGCGCCGTGCAGCTGCTCCGCTCCGGTCCAGCTGGCCGCCCCGGCGACTCCGGCGGCCGGTTCGGGCACGTCGCGCCACCAGCGGATCTCGTCGCTGGGGACGGCGAGGGAGACCAGGACCTCGCGGGCGGAGGGCGCCGCGCTGCGGGCCAGGGCGGTCAGGGCCTCGCCCAGCAGCTCCTCGCTGTCGGGGAACGCGGTGGTGTCCGGCACGAGCAGGCTGGTGGTGGTGCCGGAGGGGCCGGGCGGGGTCCAGCGGCTGTAGCGGCCGGCCGCTCCCCCGCGCCGCTGCCAGCCGTGCCGGGCCAGCAGGGCGCCGAGGACCGCGGGGTCGACGCGGGCGGGGTCGGGGAGTGCGCCGGCCGGTGAGCCGGTGGGCCAGGGGCCGGGAAGCTCGGCGGGGTGGGGTCGTACGGCTGACGGGAACGCTTCGTGGACGGACTCGTCCATCGGCCGGTGCATCAGGGTCTCCCTCCCGCCCCGACACGGGTCATGATCTCGCAGAGCGCTCGGTCGTCGAAGATGCGCGAGGTCGGGATCCGCACGGTGGTCCGGTGCCGGCCGGTCACGGCGTGACCGGCCAGGTTGGTCCAGTAACAGCAGTGCCGCAGGTCGAGGCGGTCGTGTCCGGCCCGCAGCCAGTCGTCCTGGCTGCGGGGCACGAGCATCACGACGAGGATCTTGTGCACGGACACGGGGGTCCGGGCGAGCTTCACGAGGTGGGCGTTGTCGAGGGTGAAGGCGAAGGTCGGGCCGGGCGGGCCGGGCGGTATCTGGTAGGTGCACTTCAGCTGGATCTTGATGGTCACCTCGTCGTCGACGACGTGGCCGGGGGCTCCGTGGCTGACGTGCCAGTCGATGCCGTTGTCGGGAAAGGGCTGCGACAGGGAGCACCCCGCGGCGGCCGCGACCGCGTGCAGATAACCCACCTGGAGGGTCTCCATGCAGGCGGTGGTGGCGAGTGCGCCGCGCAGCGGTGCGGTCCGCTGGGGCAGCAGCCCACTCGGTTCGGGCTGCGCGAGCGCCATGGCTCCGTATGCCTTCCGGGCTGTGCCGATGAGTCGGGCGGATCCGGCGTCGTGTCAACTTCCGGCCCCGTCACCTGTGTTGTCACCGCACAGGACGGTCCCCAAACGGCGTATCAGGCAAAGGGTGCGGGTATTACCGAACCGGGCAGAGGAATCGCACCATCTGCCGCCGGGGCGCGAGGAGTTCGGGGATGACGCATTGGTACGAGGGGCCGCTGGCCGCTTTTGACACCGAGACGACGGGAGTGGACGTCGAGCAGGACCGGATCGTTTCGGCCGCGCTCGTCGTCCAGGACAGTGCCGGCGGGCGGCCGCGTGTCACCCGCTGGCTGGTGAATCCGGGAATTCCGGTGCCCCTGGGGGCGACGGAGATCCACGGCCTGACCGACGACCACCTCCAGCGCAACGGGCGCTGGCCCGCACCGGTGGTCGAGGAGATAGCGAGGGCGCTGGCCGAGCAGAGCGCGGCGGGCCGGCCGCTGGTGGTGATGAACGCGCCGTTCGATCTGACGCTGCTGGACCGGGAGTTGAAGCGTCACCGGGCGTCGTCGCTCGCCGGGTATCTGCAGAACGCCCCGCTGTGCGTGCTGGATCCGCGGGTGCTCGACAAGCACCTGGACCGCTACCGCAAGGGGCGCCGCACGCTCACGGACCTCTGCGAGCTGTACGGGGTGGTGCTGGACGGGGCCCATGACGCGGCGGCCGATGCGGCGGCGTCGCTGGAGCTGGTCCGGGCGGTGGGGCGGCGGTTCGCGGCCCGGCTGGAGCGGCTGACCCCGGCGGAGCTGCACACGCTCCAGGCGGTGTGGCACGCGGCACAGGCGCGCGGCCTGCAGGCCTGGTTCGCCAAGAGCGGGACGCCGGAGACGGTGGACCCGGCCTGGCCGCTGCGTCCGGAGCTTCGCGCGGCGGCATGAGCGGGACGGGGCGGCACGCGACCGCGTGGGGGAGAACGCCGGGATGCGCGCCCGGACACGCGAAGGCCGGTCCGTCGGTGAAGCTGACGGACCGGCCTTTCCCGGGGTGGGCGATACTGGTTTCGAACCAGTGACCTCTTCGGTGTGAACGAAGCGCTCTCCCACTGAGCTAATCGCCCGGGAACGGGTTGAACCATACAGGGCTCGGCGGGTGTGGTTCAAACCGCTTCCAGCCGAGCCGCGAGACCGCGCCGGCCGGCCCGCATCATCAGGGCGTGATTGGCCCGGAACACGGGCCGTCCCGGCACCGCGAGGACCCGCATCAGGCCGCGCCGCACCACGACCTCCTGCTCGTACGTGGCACGGCTCCCCGCACCGTCCGGCTCGACGGTCCAGCGCGCCCAGCCGTCGAGGTCTCCGGTGAGGGACACCTCGAGGACGCCGCCGGGCGCGTCGCGACGGCGTGCGCGCAGGGTCACGACAAGGGTGTACGGGAGGAGGGAGCGGATCCGGGCCGTTTCGGAGGACTCGTCGGCGGACGTGACCTCGCGGACCTGGGGCCACCATCGCGGGTAGTGCTCCACGCGTTCGAGGTGGGCGTAGACGACCGCGGGCGGGGCGGGCAGGTCCCAGGTGCTGACGAATCGGTAGTGGCTCCAGTCCATGGCTCCAGGATGCGTACTCAGCCGGGGATCTGAGTACCCGCGCGCATGCCCCTTCGCGTGGCCCGCACCACACTCGCCCGTATGGAACATCTGCCGCCACCCGCCGAGGAACTGGTCCTCATCGACCGCGAGCTCGCCCGGCTCGATATGCGCCGGTCCCAGCTGCTGACCCGCCGCGCCTGGCTGCTGAGCGTCCTGCGGGCGCCCGGGCCCGCGCCGTCCGCGCCGCCCGGTGCCTGGGGCGCGCCGTCCGCTCCCCCGGCCCCGCCCCGTCCCTCCGCTCCTGCGGTCCGTACCCGGAGTGCGCAGAACGTGCTGCTCACTCTGGGCGGTCTGCTGCTGACGATCGCCGCGGTCGCGTTCACCCTGGTGAGCTGGGGACAGATGGGGATCGGCGGGCGCGCGGCGGTCCTGACCGCCGTCACGGTCGCGGCGCTGAGCGCGCCCGCGGTGCTCCTGCGGCGGGGTCTGTCCTCGACGGCGGAGGCGCTCGCCGGGCTGGCGTCGGTGCTGATGGTGCTGGACGCCCTGGCCCTTTACCTGGTCGTCGTTCCGGACGCCGGCGCCGGGTACGCGGCCGCCGCCTCGGCGGTGCTGGCGGCGCTCTGGGCCGGTTACGGCCTGGTGCTGGACCCCTTGCGGCTGCCGCTGCCCCTGGCCGTGGCCGGCGCGCAACTCCCGCTGGTGCTGTGGGCCTGGGCCGGCGAGGCGGACGCTCTGGTGTTCGCCCTCGCGTTGCTGGCCACGGCGGCGCTGGACTGTGCGATCGCCGTGCGGTCGAAGGGGGCCGGGGTCCGGGTCACCGCCTGCGCCGGTCTCTTCCTCACGGGCGGTGCGGGTCTGCTGGTGGCTCTGGCGCAGTCGCTGTCGGCCGGCGGCCCGGCGGGTGCGGTGGCGCCGGGAGCGCTCCTCCTGGCCGGTGCCGTCATCGCTCTGGCGGGGGTCCGTCGCGCTCCGGTGGCGCTCGCGGTGGCCGGTGGTGCGGTGGCGGGACTGGCCGCGGTCGCGGCGGTGGGCGGCGTCCTGGCGGCGGGGGTGCCCGACGGCTGGGCGGTGCAGGTGTACCTCGTGTGCGGAGGGCTGGTTCTGCTGGGGGTCCGGGCTCCGCTGGGACGTCCGGCCGGGCGGGGTCTGGTGGGGGCGGCTGGTTCGGTGACGGCCGCGTCGGTGCTCTTCGCGGCCGCCCCGGTGGCGGTCGTGCTGGTGGGCCCGGTGGCTCAGCTGGGCCGGCTGTGGTCGGGGGCCCCGGACGACGGCGTCCGGGGAGCGCTGGGCGCAACGGGGCTGCCGTGGCAGGACATGGCCGCGGCTCCGGTGGTGCTGCTGTCGGTGGCCGTGGTGCTCGGGGCCGCGTTCCGGTTCTGGGAGGGCGTGGAGCGGTATGCCGGACCGGTGCTGTCACCCGGACCCGGCCTGCGGACGGCCTTCGGCGCGTCGGCGGTGGTGGCCGGCTGGGCGGGGCTCACGCTGCTGCCGCCCGCGCTGGACGTCTCGTACGCGGCGGCTGTCGCGTCGCAGTCGGTGCTGGTGGCGGGGGTTCTGGCCGGTGCGGTGGCCGCACTGCGCCGCGGGCCTGCGGGAGTCGCGCTGACCGCGTGGGTGTGCGGGTCGGCCGGTGCGGCGGGTGTGGCGCTGCTGGCGCTGGGTTCGGAGCCGGCCACCTACGCGGTGTTCGGGGTGCTTTTGCTGCTGTTCGCCGGCGCCGCGACGGCGTTGGAGGCGCCCGGGGACCCGTCGCGGTCGCCGGTGGTGATGACCGTGCAGGCGGTGGTGGCGTGCGCGGCGGTGGTCTGCGCGGCGGTGCTCGCCGTCGCCTCCGGTGCGTCGCTCGGTCTGAGGTCGTACGAGGCGGCGCCGGTCCTGCTCGTCGTCCCCGCGGTGACGGCCGGGCTGGGGGCGCGGCTGAAGGGGCGTCCGGTGGCGCTGCCGCTCGAACTGAGCGGCGCGGCGGTGGGGGTCGCCGCGGTCGTGGCCGCGCTGGGCGATCCGCCGTTCCTGGCTCTGGTGCTGGCCCTGTGCGGCGTCCTGGCGGCGGGTACGGCGCTGCGTCCCGAGCGGCGGCAGGCGGCCGGATATCTGGCGACGGCGCTGTTCGTCCTGGCGTCGTGGGTCCGGCTGTCGGCGTCCGGGGTGTCGTCGCCGGAGCCGTACACGCTTCCGGTGACCGTGCCGGCGCTGGTGGTCGGTGTGCTGCGCCGTCGTCGCGATCCCTCGGCGTCGTCGTGGACGGCGTACGGGGCGGGTCTGGCGGTGACTCTGGTGCCGGCGCTCGTCGCCGCCTGGGCCGGCCCGTACTGGCTCCGGCCGTTGCTGCTGGGGGCCGCGGCGCTGGTGATCACGTTGCTGGGGGCGCGGCTGCGGCTCCAGGCCCTGCTGGTGCTGGGCGGAGCGGTGCTGGCGCTGGACGCGCTGCACGAGCTGGCGCCGTACGTGGTGCAGGTGGTGGGTGCGATGCCGCGCTGGGTGGCGCCGGCGCTGGCCGGGGTGCTGCTGCTCGCGGTGGGGGCGACGTACGAGAAGCGGCTGCGGGAGGCCCGGCGGCTGCGGGACGCCCTGGGCCGGATGCGGTGACCCGCAGGCCGGCCCGGGGCGCCCTCACGGGCCTCAGGCTGGCATCTGGTCGCCGACCAGGGCGAGGTTCTCGATGGCGGCGAGTCCGTACAGCGCGGTGTCGTTGGTGTAGACCCAGTTGGCCTCGCTGCCCGGGACGGTGGTGACCGGGCCGCTCACCTTCTCGGTCTTCCAGGGGGCGGATTCCTTGTAGCCGTCGCTGTTGTAGAACTTCTCCCAGGCACGGGCGGCGAGCTTCGCGTCGCCGGTCTGCACGGCGGCGTAGGCGTCCATCCGGGAGTGGCCCTGGAAGAGGAGCAGGCTGCCGAAGTTCGAGCCGTAGCGGGCGGCCTGCTCCGTCTTGCTCGCGTTGAAGTAGCGGCAGTAGTCGAGGTACGCCTCCTTGAACTCCGGCATGTCGACCAGGCCGATGAGTTCGGCGCACAGTTCGTTGAGTCCGAAGACTCCGGACAGGTGGGAGACGCTGACGACGGGTTCGGCGGCGACGGCGAACCTTCCGGTGTCCAGGTCGTAGAGGCCGCTGCCCTGCACGAATCCGTTGGGCTGCGCGGCGATGGTCTCCATGGTGCCGAGCACCCGCGCCTTCGCCTTCTCGGCCTGGGGACCGCCGCGCTCCCATTCGGTGAGCCAGGCGGAGACCAGTCCGCTCCAGTCGGTGCCGAAGCCGACGGACAGGGCGTGCCGGTCCGGGGTGTAGGGCTCGGTGCGGATCTTGCGGAGCGGGTCGAGGCCGAGGAAGGTCTCGTCGGAGTCGACGTTGGCGCGCATGAGGTCGCCGACGCGTTCGTCCGCGGTGAGGAAGTAGTAGAAGCGCCGGTAGGTGGTGTTGGCGATGCGCTGCTGCTTGGCGCTGTCGGCGTAGTGCTGGACGCCGTGGCGGGTGCCGAGGCCCGCCCATTCCCCGAGGTGGTAGACGTCCACCTCGCCGGTGTGGCGGGTCATGGCCTCGGCGAAGCGGAAGATGTCGGCGCGTCCCGAGCGCAGGTAGGCGTACCAGAGCCAGAGGTCGGGCGAGAGTTCGGAGTTGTCCCAGGCGTAGCCGCCGACGTCGTAGCGCCACTGGTGCCGGGCGGGGTCGTAGGAGTGCATGATGTCGCCGTAGTCCCAGAAGCCGTACCAGCGGCGCATCTCCACCTGGTCCTTGTAGTACGTGAACAGGAAGTCCAGGTGGTCCTCGATCTTCGCCTTGGCCGGGGTGGAGCGGTCGACCGGGGAGAAGAGTCCGCCGAAGACGCCCGCCGCGATGAGCTGGGACGGCGGGGCGACGAGCTGGGGGAGGGTGCGCACGGTGCGGGTCTGCTGGGCGAGTGCCTCGGCGCTGGGGGTGGAGTCGTTGGCCCAGAAGACGAGTTCGCTGGTGCGGGCGATGCCGTACGGGGTGCCGAAGCCGGGCTCGTAGTCCTCGTACGTGATGTTGAGGCCTTCGAGCTGTTCCGCGTAGGTGTCCTGGCCCAGGCCGTCGTGGTAGAAGCGCAGGTCCATCGGCTCGGCTTCCGGCGACCAGAGCCAGAGCGTGACTTCGGCGGCGTCGGTGTCGGCGCCGCGGATGTCGAGCTGGGCGGGGAACTTCTCCCAGAAGTCGCGCAGCCCGAAGGAGAGTCCGCCGCTCGCACCGCCCACGTAACCGAATCCTGAGGCGCGTCGGCCGCCGCCCGCGGCGATCCAGCCGTGGCCCTTCTTGGTGCGCTTGCGCAGCGAGAAGCCGTCGGCGGAGAGCTGGCTGAGGGTGTAGTCGCCCCAGGTGGGGATGAGCGGGAGGCGGGTGGTGACGCGCTGGTCCCAGGTGGCCGGGTCGGGCAGTTTCGTGCCTTCGAACTGGGCGGCCTGGACGGCGGCTCCGGGATCGCGGCGCAGTCCGGTGATGCCCTTGACGGCTTCGCGGAGCATGCCGCTCTCGTCGCCGCCTATGCGGATGTGGCGGTCGTACGTCTCGTCGCGCAGGGGGACGGTGAAGCGGACGCCGAGGCCGCGGATGAAGTCGCCGCTGGCCTTGCCGGGTTCCTGGGTGCCGTCGAAGGTGATGGTGTGCATCATGCGGAACGATTCGGCGCCCGCGTAGAAGTAGAGGCGGACGGAGAACGGGAGCCAGGACCGGTTGCCGTGGCGGTGCTTGCCGTCGATGCGGACGACGGCCCGGACGGGGCCGCTCTGTTCGACCTCGGTCCTGCTGATGGCGCTCTCGAAGCGTTCGTACTTCTCCTGCCCCTGGTCGCCGTCCTCGAGCTCGCCCTGGCGGATGAGGACGAGGCGTCCGTCCCTGGCGATCTCGGTGGAGCCCCGGGTGAGGGAGGTGACGAGCGAGGAGCCCGTCCTGCCGATCTTCGCCGTGATGACCCCGGTGGAGACGGTGATCGAGCCGCCGCTGTTCTTGACGGTGACCTTGTGGGCGGCGGTGGCGGGCTCGCCGGTGGTGAGGGTGAACTTCCTGGCGGCGCCGGCCTCGGGGCCGACCGCGTGCGCCGTCCACTTCAGGGAGCCGTCGGGCCAGGTGGCGGTGGCCCAGGTCTGGACGGGGACGTCCTTGCCGTCGGCGGTGGCGAGGGCGAACTTCTGGTCGGCGGGGTAGCGCCCCTTCGCCCAGGGGACGCCGAAGGTCGATCCGGGGGCTGCGCCGAGGCCGCCCTCCTCGAGCCAGCCGATCTCGACGGGCCCTTCTCCGGCCTTCGCGGTGGCGGCGGCCGCCTGTTGGGCGGTGTCGTTCAGCACCCAGGAGAAGGAGGTGGCCGCGCCGGCGACGGCGGCTGCCTTGAGGACGGTTCGACGGGGGATCGGGGACATCACGGCTCCAGTTCGTGGCGGGAATGGGCATGACTGATCGCACGCTGACGCGTGGTGGGACGTAGTGCGGTACGGGGGTCCGGGCCGCCGGGTCAGCGGCGGTCGGCGGCGACGGCCGCTGCGGCGAGACAGCCGAGGGCGGGCGCGGCCAGCGGCGGGATCTGCCAGGCGGCGAGTGCCAGGGCGACGAATCCGCCGACGAGCAGCAGCGATCCGGCCGGGTCGGTGAAGGTCCGGCGGCCGGCGGTCCGTGCGGTCTGCGCCCAGGGGGTGCCGGGCCGCCAGGCGGCGGCCGTGCGCAGTCCCCAGACGGCGACGGCCGGCAGGCCGAGCAGGCTGACGGCGATGAGCGGGCGGCCGCCCGGCAGCAGGCCGGACCGGGCGACCTGCCAGTCGAAGGCGAGCAGCCCGAGCGCCGCCCACCACAGCAGGGAAACGCGCCACCCGCTGCGGAACGCCTCCCGTACATCGGCGGCGAACTCCCGCACCCCGCCCGCCTCACCGGCCAGGTACCGGCGCAGGTGCCGGCTCCCCGCGGCGAACGCCGCGGGGAACGTGACCAGGGGCAGCGCGGCGACGGTGATCCACACGCCGGTGAGCAGGCATTCGGAGAAGACGCTGAAGCGCTCCCGGACGAAGGAGGTCCTGGGTGGGGTGCGTACGGTGCCGGATTTCGTCGCCACGGGGTGCTCAGCCCTTCAGGCCGGAGGTGGCCATGCCGTCGATGAGGTAGCGCTGGAAGGCCAGGAAGAAGGCGAGCACCGGCAGCAGGGCCACCAGCGACATCGCGATCATGCCGCCGTAGTCGGCGACGGCGTCCTGGTCGATGAACATCCGCAGCCCCATGGAGACGGTGTACTTGTCCGGCTCGTTGAGGTAGAGCAGCGGGCCCATGAAGTCGTTCCAGGACTGGATGAAGGTGAAGATGGCGCTGGTGATGAGCGCGGGCCGGCACAGCGGCATCACGATCGACCAGTAGATCCGCAGGTGCCCGCAGCCGTCCAGCCGCGCGGCCTCGTCCAGTTCCTTGGGCAGTCCCCGCATGAACTGCACCATCAGGAAGACGAAGAAGGCGTCGGTCGCCAGGTACTTGCCGATCAGCAGCGGGGTGAAGGTGTTGATCAGCTCCAGCTTCTGGAACATCACGTACTGGGGGATGATCAGGACGTGGTACGGGAGCAGCAGCGTCCCGATCATGATGGCGAACATGACGTTGCGCCCGGCGAAGCGGACCTTGGTGAAGGCGTAGGCCGTGAGCGAGCAGGAGAGCACGACGCCGATGACCGAACCGACCGATACGTAGGCCGAGTTCAGGAAGAACTTCCAGATCGGGATGTCGGCGATGCCGTCGGCGAGGCGCCGGTAGTTGTCCGTGATCGGGTCGGTCGGGAAGAGGTTCAGCGCGCCGACGATGTCCCCGCTCGGCTTGAACGAGGCGCCGATCGTCCACGCCACCGGGTAGAGGACCACCACGAGGAGGACGAGTGCGCCGATGTGCCAGGCGAGGGAGCCGGGCAGCCTGCGCCGTATGGGGGTGGTGGTCGTGTCCATCGGGGTCATCGGCCCCCCTCCTCGTAGTGCACCCAGCGCTTCTGGGACCAGAACAGCACGGCGGTGACCAGGCCCACGGCGACGAGCAGCAGCCATGCCATGGCGGAGGCGAAGCCCATGCGGCTGTTCGCGAAGCCCTGGTCGTACAGGTAACAGGTGTAGACGAGCGTGGCGTCGGCCGGTCCGCAGCTGCCGTTGCTGACGATGTAGGCCGATCCGAAGATCTGGAAGGAGTGGATGGTCTCCAGCAGGACGTTGAAGAACAGCACCGGCGAGATCATCGGCAGGGTGACGCTCCAGAACCGGCGCCAGGGGCCGGCTCCGTCCATCGCCGCCGCCTCGTACAGCTCCTTGGGGACCTGCTTGAGGCCGGCCAGGAAGATCACCATCGGGGCGCCGAACTGCCAGACCGTGAGGGCCACCAGCGCGTAGATGATCATGTGCGGGTCGCCGATCCAGCCGCCGGCGTCGATCCCGAACAGCTGCTGTCCGCGGTCGACGACGGCGTCGTCGGAGAACAGGGCGCGCCAGACGATGGCGGCCGACACGCTCGCGCCGATCAGTGACGGCGCGTAGAACGCGGCCCGGTAGAAGGACTGGCCCCAGCGCTTCTGCGCCAGCAGCATGGCCACGGCGAGCGCGGCCGCCAGCTTGACCGGGGTGCCGATCACCACGTACCAGGAGGTCACCTTGACCGACTGGCGCCAGCGGGGGTCGGCGAACATGTCGGTGAAGTTCTGCAGGCCGACCCACTTCGGGGCGTCGAACAGGTTGTAGTCGGTGAACGCGAGGTACAGCGAGAAGACCATGGGGCCGGCGATCAGGAACAGGAAGCCCGCGATCCAGGGCGACATGAAGAGATAGCCGGTCAGATTCTCGCGGTGGCCCCGCGGTCGCGGCGCGGGGCGGGGCTTGCGTCCCGGGCCGCTCCGCTCCACGGCGGCGAGGTCCTCGAGGACCGGGCCGCTCGTGGAGGTCTGGATGTGAGTCACCGCGTCATTCCTCTCAGTTCGAGGCGAGGGCGGTCTTCGCCTCGGAGAAGAACTGCTTCACGGAGTCCTCCGGCGAGGCCTTGCCCAGGGACATGTCGGCCGCGATGCGCAGGAACGCCGCCTCGACGACGTCGGCGCCGGCCGGGTGCGGGGTGATGGGCTCCAGCACGCCCGCCTTGGCGATCTCGGTCTCGTACGCGCCGATCGCCTTGCTCGGGGCGTCGGTGGGCTGGTACGCCTCGAACTGCGCGGTGGTGGCGGGGACGCCGCGGTCGTAGCCCATGACGCGGGCCACGGCGGGGTCGTGGGTCATGAAGCTGATGAAGGTGGCGACCTCGGCGGGGTGCTTGGTGCGGGCCGTGCCGCTGAGCATCAGCGAGCCGAGGTACTGCCCGGTCTTCTTGCCGTCGGTGCTCGGGATGGGGGCGAGGCTGTAGGTGCTCTTGCCCTCCGCGCTGTAGCGGACGGAGAAGTTGTCCCAGGTGAACTCGCCGGCCGAGAGGCCCTTGGCGAGCGCGGAGGCCGGCTTGATCTGCTCGACCTTCTTCGGGTCGGCGTAGATGCCGGACTTGACCCGGGCGAGCGCCTCGGTCCAGTACGGCAGCAGTTCGCTCTCGCCGAAGCCCATGCCGTCCTCGGTGAAGAACGCCTTGCCGTTCTGGCGCAGCACCAGGTCGTAGAGGTACATGACTCCGTGCGGGCCGGAGTCGCCGGCTATGCCCTGACCTGACTTGATCTTCCGCAGGCCCGCGTACCAGTCGTCCCAGGTCCAGCCGAGCCGGTGGTCGACGCCGGCCTTCTCGAAGACCTTCTGGTCGATGACCAGGGCCATCGAGTTGCTGCCGACCGGCACGCCGAGCAGCTTGCCGTCGATCTCGGCGAACTTCTCCAGCCCGGCGCGGAAGCCGTCCATCTGGAGGTTGCCCTTCTTCGCCTGCGGGCCGAGGTCGAGCAGCACGTGCTTCGCCTCGTACTTGCGCAGGAAGGTCACCGCGTTCTGGATGACGTCCGGCGGGTTGCCGCCGGCCGCCTGGGTGTTGAACTTCTTCCAGAAGTCCGGGTACTGCTGGAAGTCCGTCTTCACCTTGATCTTCGGGTGCTTCTTCTCGAAGAGCCTGACGCACTCCTGGACCTTCTTGGCCCGGTCGTCGGCGCCCCACCAGGCATGCCGGATGGTGACCGGCCCGTTCGAGCCGCCGCCCGAGCCGCAGCCGGCCGCGGTCAGCCCGAGACCGGCTGCCGAGAAGCCCGCGAGCTTCAGCATCTGCCGCCGGTCCATGCCTTGGTTCCGAGACATAGTTCGCCCCTACGCTTGATTGAATCGTTTTAGAAAGCGCTTGCCGGGTCAAAGTAAGGAGCGGCACCGGCGACGTCAATGGCTGGGACGAAAATCGACGGAAGCGCTTCGCCGGGACATCCGGAAACGCCGACGGCCCGGAAGCTTGAGGAAGCTTCCGGGCCGTCGGTCCGGGGTGGGCGATACTGGGTTCGAACCAGTGACCTCTTCGGTGTGAACGAAGCGCTCTCCCACTGAGCTAATCGCCCGGGCGCACGCCACACATTACCCCATGTCAGCGGCGCACTCCGACCATCCCCGGGTCACTCGTGGATCTTCCACGGCATGACGATTCCGAACTTCCACACGTAGATCCCCACCAGCACCGCGATGATCACGAGACCGATCACCGTGAGGATGATGTTGCGCCGGCGCACCTTGGGATCGAGCGCGCGCTGGGCGGCCTCGGTGACCTTCCGGCGCGTCCAGCGCAGCACCAGCTGCGCCCAGACGAACTCCGTCGCCCAGATCGCCATGCCGCCGAAGATCACCAGCCAGCCGGGGCCCGGCAGCGGCAGCATGACGATGCCCGCCGCCACCACGGCCAGGCCGACGACGAACACGCCGACCTGCCAGCTCAGGTGCAGGGTCCTGGACGCCTTGATGAAGCCGGGCGCCCTGGAACCCAGCTCGCGCTCCTCCTTCGCCGCACCCTCCGTGACGTCCCCCGTCACGCTGTCGCGCACATCCCCCGCCCCGGGGGCCGTATGCGCCGGTGCGACGACCCCGCTCCGCTCGTCACTCTCCGCATTCATAGGGGCCAACCTACCGGAACGGTCCCCGTCACCGGAATGGCCGCATGACGCAAAGTTACACACCGCTGTACGAGCTACCCGAAGAATCACAAAACGGTCAGAGGGGTTTACAACGCCACCGTAGGTGGCATGTCGATTTCGCCGACGTGCGAATCCCCGAGCGCACACTGAGCGAAAGGCCCTGGCGCTTATGAACACCACGGTCAGCTGCGAGCTGCACCTGCGCCTCGTTGTGTCGAGCGAGTCCTCACTGCCTGTACCCGCGGGCCTGCGGTATGACACGGCCGATCCGTATGCCGTGCACGCCACCTTCCACACCGGAGCGGAGGAGACGGTCGAGTGGGTTTTCGCCCGTGACCTCCTTGCCGAGGGGCTGCACCGGCCCACCGGCACCGGAGACGTCCGCGTCTGGCCATCCCGTAGTCACGGCCAGGGCGTCGTCTGTATCGCACTGAGCTCCCCAGAGGGCGAAGCCCTGCTGGAGGCCCCCGCGCGGGCCCTGGAGTCGTTCCTGAAGAGGACCGACGCCGCGGTTCCGCCGGGGACCGAGCACCGTCACTTCGATCTCGATACGGAGCTCTCACACATCCTGGCCGAGAGCTGAGCCAGGCCGAGAGCCTCTCGGCGCCGTCCGACTCGGGGAGACGGCGCCGCACCGACAACCGCATACGGCTGACACCGGCGCCGTCCTCACGGAATCCACCGTGGGGACGGCGCCGGTCCGCGTGCGCGCCGCGCGAGGCCCCCAGGCTCCGCGCGGGGGCCTGCCCGGACACCCAGCCCGGCCGGAGCCGCCCTCGGGCTCCGGGGGGCGTGCGGGCGCCTGCCAGACATCCAGGCCTGCCCAGGGCGCCCCAGCGGCCCCGAGGGGCCCTCGGGGCCCGGTGCGCCGGGGCCGAGCCAGTAGAGTCAGCCGCCATCGGCGGGCGCCCCGTCCCGCCGGAGGCCAGGGAGCGGAAGCGTGCTGATCCCCCACGACACCCGGATCGCCCTCGACGTGGTGGTCGATCTGGTGAACACCGCGCCGGACGGCGGGCAGCCCGAGGGCGGCCCGCCCGTCGACGGGCTCGCCGACATCGAGGCGCTGTACGCGTTCGCCGCACGTCACCGGGTGAGCGGGGTGCGCGAGCTCGACGGGAAGGACCTGCGAGCCGTCCACGACGTACGGGCGCGGTTCGCCGAGGTCTTCGCCGCCGCCGACGCCAGGGTCGCCGCCTCGCTCGTCAACGCGCTCGTGGCCGCCGCGGGCACCACCCCGCAGCTCAGCAACCACGACGGCTACGACTGGCACGTGCACTACTTCGCACCGGACGCCTCGCTCGCCGACCACCTGGCGGCCGACTGCGGCATGGCCCTCGCCTTCATCATCGTGGCGGGCGAGACGGAACGGCTGCGGCGCTGCGAGGCGCCGGACTGCCGGCGCGCGTTCGTCGACCTCTCGCGCAACCGCTCCCGCCGCTACTGCTCCAGCCGCACCTGCGGTAATCGCCTGCACGTCGCCGCGTACCGGGCACGCCGCAGGGAAGCGGCCGGCTGACGGCTCACAGCACGAAGAGATCGTGCAACGCGGCCATCAGCAGCAGGCCGCCGATCACCGTGAGGAAGATCATCAGAGGGGGCTGCGAAAGCGCGAAGAGGCAGCCACGCGGCTCTTCGGCTGGGGGTGCGGGGGCATCGCCCCGGGAGGTGTCCACCATCTCGGGACGATCATGACGCAGAGCGGCCCCTGCGTGCGGCCAACACTCCTTTTCGCGCGGGGAGTTCACCCCCTGCAGGGGGACCGAATCGCTCCGGCGTCCGATCGTCCGCCAGGCTTTCGGAAACGCGCTTTGCCGTCGGACTCCGGAACGCGCTCCGCTCCCCCGCTCCCCCGGCCCCCGTGCCCGGTCAGCCCAGGTCGCGCAGCATACGCAGCTGCGCGGCGCGGTGGGCGGATGCGCCGCCCTCGTGGCCGTTCCAGGGGTAGACCTCGATCTGCTTGGGACCCGCCCAGTTGTTGTAGGCGGCGAAGACCGTGGACGGCGGGCAGATGGGGTCCATCAGGGCCACCGAGTACAGCGCCGGCACATCCGCCCGGGCGGCGAAGCTGATGCCGTCGAAGTACGACAGCGTCCGGAACACCTGGTCCGCGTGGCCGTGCTGGGTGGCCAGGAAGCGCACGATCTCCTGGTACGGGTCCTTGTCGGTGATCTCGACGGCCCGCCGGTAGTGCGTCAGGAACGGTACGTCGACGAGCGCGGCCTTGACGTGGGGGCTGAGCCCCGCCACCGCCTGGGCGATGCCGCCGCCCTGGCTGCCGCCGTGCACGACGATCCGGTCCGCGTCCACGGAGGGGTGGGCGCGGGCCACCTCGACGGCGCGCACCGCGTCGGTGAACACCCGCCGGTAGTAGTACTCGTCGGGGTCGAGGATGCCGCGGGTCATGAAGCCCGGGGACTGCGGGTTGGCGCCGCCGTGCGGGTCGGCGGTGGAGCCCGCGGAGTGGCTGTTGACGGCGCCCTGGCCGCGGGTGTCCACGACCAGCGTCGCCCAGCCGGCGGCGGGCCACACCAGGTGGTCGTGCGGCAGTCCGCGTCCCCCGCCGTAGCCCAGGTAGTGGACGACCGTCGGCAGCGGGCCCTCGGCGCCGGCGGGCACGTTCAGCCAGGCGCGTATGCGGTGGCCGCCCCAACCCGCGAACGACACGTCGCGGACGTCGATGGTGCTCAACGCGGCGTCGTAGGGGGTGAATTCGGCGTCCAGCGGGTGCGCGGCGGCCTCGTCGAGGGTGCGGCGCCAGAAGGCGTCGAAGTCGTCGGGCTCCCCGGACTCCGGCCGGTAGGTGCGAAGTTGGTCCAGGGGCAGGTCGAAGAGGGACACGGCATCTCCATTTCGGACGTGCGGAGGGGAACGGACGGTGGAAGGCGAGGGGGAGGGGCGGCCGGCGGCGCTCAGCGCGGCGTGGAACTCGATGCGCGCACGACGAGTTCCGGCTGGAGCACGACGCTGCGGTGCTCATGGGTTCCGGCCTCGTCCGCCTCCTCCAGCAGGAGTTCGGCGGCCATCCGGCCCATCACGACCGCGGGCTGGCGGACCGAGGTGAGCGGAACGGCGGCGGCGGCCGCGAACTCGATGTCGTCGTAACCGACGATGGCGATGTCCTGCGGCACCCGCACACCTGCCGCGTACAGGGCCTGGAGCACGCCCAGGGCGAGCAGGTCGTTGGCGCAGAACACGGCCGTGGGGCGGGGCACGAGCCCGAGCAGCCTGGCTCCGGCGTCACGGCCCGCCGCCACGTCGAGGCGGTCGGAGGGGATCTCGACGAGCGCCTCGGACGGCAGCCCGGCGTCGGCGAGGGCGGACAGCGCGCCCACCCGGCGGTCCCTGATCTGGTGCAGGTCGCCGGGTCCGCTGACGTACGCCACCGAGCGGTGCCCGGCCGAGATCAGATGGCCGGCGGCCAGGGCCCCGCCCCGCACGTCGTCCACGGAGACGGCGCAGCTGCCGGTGCCGGACGCCACCCGGTCCACCAGGACGTGGGGAATCCCGTGGCGGGCGAAGGACTCGAGGTTGCGGCCGGTCGCGTCGGCGGGCGTGATCAGGACGCCGCAGACGCGCTGTTCCGCGAAGAGGCCGAGGTACTCGGCCTCCTCCGCGGGACTCTGGCCGCTGTTGCAGACCATGACGCCGAGGCCGGCCTGGCGGGCGGCCCGTTCGGCGCCGCGGGCCACGTCGACGAAGAAGGGGTTGCCCATGTCGAGGACGAGGAGCGCCATGATGCGGCTGCGGCCGGCCCTGAGCTGGCGTGCCGACTCGCTGCGGACGTATCCGAGCTCCTCGATGGCGGCTAGCACCCGGGCCCGGGTCTCGGGCAGCACCGCTTCGGGGCGGTTGATCACATTGGAGACCGTGCCCACCGAGACCCCCGCCTGCCGGGCCACGTCCTTGATCCCTGCCACACGCGCCACTCGTCCTGCCCCACTGCCCTTGGCCGCGCTCGTCAAGCGGCGTCACGCCCGCGTACGGACGGGCGTGAATGAATTGTTTCAATCGGTCGGGACGCTAGCCTTCTCCCCGAACGCCGTCAAGGATCACGCTTGAATCGATTCATAAGGGAAGCGTTCCTGAAGCCGTCCGGACGGGCGGGGGCTGGGCCCGGGCCCTCAGATGCCGTGCTTCTTCAGGATGGCCTCGATGTCGCTGAAGTCGTCGCCGGACCCGGGGGCGGAGGACTGCTTCTTCGGCTTCTGCCGCGGCTCGGCCGCGGGGATACCGGCCCCCAGCGAGGGGGCCGGGGCCGCCGGCGCCACCGCCTCGGTCCGCGCGGCCCGGGCCGCCGCCCTGCGCTCCTTGCGGGTGCCTCCCCCGCGGCGTTCGATCGCGCGGGTGGTGAGGAACAGCAGCCAGGCCACCGCCAGCACCCCGAAGCCGAGCCAGACGCTCGGCTTGAAGGCGATGTCCGACACCCACTCGACGACGCCGGTCAGCACGAGGCCGATCGGGACCAGGGAGTAGGCGGCGATCCTGGTGGCCGTGAGGAACCGCTTCCGGTACGCGGTGACGGCGGCGATGCCCAGGCCCGCCGCGGACACCGCGGAGCAGATGGTCTCGGCAAGCATCAGTGCCTCCAGGCGCAGGGGAAACGTCCCTTCCATCCTGCACCGGCGACCGGGCGGGCGGCCACGCTCCGAGCCCACCTCAGGGACATTTCAGGGCCGGGATCCTCCCCAGGTGCCGTACGGCCCGCAACCGGTGACCGTGCCCGGACCGCTCCTCCCCGGGCCGGTCGTGACGCACCCGCACACCCTGGGAGACTGGGGCCATGAGCGATTCCACCCCCGCAGCGCCCGTCGTCCTCGACGTCTGGTGCGAGCTCCAGTGCCCCGACTGCCACCGTGCCCTCACCGACGTGGGGGCCCTGCGCGCCCGGTACGGCGACCGGCTCGACATCCGGTTCCGGCACTTCCCGCTGGAGAAGCACAAGCACGCCTACGCCGCCGCGCAGGCAGCCGAGGAGGCCGCGGCGCAGGGCAAGGACTGGCCGTACATCGAGGCGGTCCTCGCCCGTACCGACGATCTCGGCCGGAAGGGCGAGCCGCTGCTGGTCGAGGTGGCGCAGGGACTGGGTCTGGACGCCGAGGAGTTCGACACCGCTCTGATCGACGGCCGGCACATGCTGATCGTCGACGCCGACCAGGCCGAGGGCAAGGCGATCGGGGTCACCGGCACGCCCACGTACGTGATCGGTGGCGAGCGGCTGGACGGCGGCAGCAGCCAGGAAGGTCTGCGCGAGCGCATCGAAGCGATCGCCGACCGGCTGCTCGCCGAGCAGGGCTGAGGACGGGGACCGGGCGCGGGCCGCGGCCGGAGTGCCGGCGGCCCCGCGTCAGAGCGGCTTGGCCAGGTTGTACTGGGTCGGCTCGTAGCCGAGCGACTCGTAGAGCCGCAGTGCGGGCGTGTTGGCCGTGACGACGTGCAGGCCCAGGCGCGTGTCGCCGGCCGCGAGGGCGAGGCGTTCGGCCTGGAGCATCAGCGCCCGGCCGTACCCCCGGCCCCGGAAGCGTTCGTCCACCTCGACGTCGAAGACGTAGCCGACCACCTGACCGGGGTGCATCTCGAAGCGCGCGACCCACAGGAAACCGGCCTTCTCGCCCTCGTGGAGGAGGTGGTGCAGCTGCGCGCCCTCCGTGGCCAGGCCCCGCGGCAGATGCCGGGCGTGGGAGGCGCGGGCCGCCCGCAGGGCCGACTCCCGCGAGGTGCCGCGTGTCACCAGGCTCTCCGCGTACCCGGCGATCGCGCCGTCCTCCCAGGCCGTGAACTCCTCCGGCGTCATGGGCCGGGCCGTCAGCCCTCCGGGCAGGTCCGGGGGGTCGGAGGGCAGCTGCTTGACCATGTTGCGGCTGCGTTCGGTGTAGCCGAGCGCGGCGGTCAGCCGGCCGCCGGCGACGTTGCCGGCGGCGACATCCGTCCGCACCTGCGTGCAGCCCCAGCCCCTCAGTACCTCCTCGGCCGCCAGCGCGGCGATCGTGCCGCGGCCGCGCCGCCGGACCGGCTCGTCGATCCTCAGGGACCGCAGCACCCCCGTGCCCCCGTCCGACCCGGGCTCGATGCCGATCTCGACGGCGCCGACGGGGCGGCCGTTGTCGCACACGTCGTAGCGGCGGCTCTGTGCGCCGTCGGCGCCTGACTGGATCGGCCCGGACGGCCGGAGTGTCGTGGTCATCAGAGGATTTCTATCCCCCCGCCGCGCACGCGTCATCCGCTTTTGCCGCGACGGACCCGCCGGCCGTCACCCCGGTCACGGGTCCAGGTCGTCGGCGGCCCGCTCGTCGAAGACGCGCATGGCCTTGGCGGTGACCGGTCCCGGGCCGCCGGGCAGCTCCCTGCCGTCGACCCGGTGGACGGCCTGGACGTCGCGGAGGGTGGAGGTCAGGAAGATCTCCTCGGCCCGGTGCAGGACGTCGAACGGCAGGTCGGTCTCCTGCGCCCCGGTCCACTCCACCGCCAGGGCGCGGGTGATCCCGGCCAGGCAGCCGGAGGCGACCGGCGGCGTGTGCAGCCGGCCGTCGAGGACGACGAAGACGTTGGATCCGGTGCCCTCGCAGAGCCTGCCGACGGTGTTCGCGAACAGCGCCTCGGAGGCGCCGTGCTCGTGGGCGCGGGCCAGCGCGACGACGTTCTCCGCGTACGACGTGGTCTTGAGCCCGGTGAGCGCGCCACGTTCGTTACGGGTCCAGGGAACGGTGATGACGGCCGTGGTGTCCGGGCGGCGCTTCACCTCGCCGAGGGCGACGACCAGTCCGGGCCCCGCGGTGCCGCGGTCGGAGCCGAGCGGCGAGATCCCGCCGGTGTAGGTGATGCGGAGCCTGCCGAGCGGGACGGGATTGGCGTCGATCACGGCGGCGCAGGCCCGGCGCACCTCGTCCAGGTCGGGCGCGGGCAGACCGAGGCCGAGGGCGGAGCGGGTCAGCCGGTCGAGATGGCGGGTGAGCGCGAAGGGCCTGCCGTCGGCGGTCCTCACCGTCTCGAAGATGCCGTCGCCGACGGTCAGTCCGTGGTCGAGTACGGACGCCCGGGCGTCATCGGCGGCCCGCAGTCCCCCGTTGACCCAGATCTTCATGGTGCGGTCCTTCCGGTTGCTTCGTATGCGCCCGACGCTACCGCGAGCAGCCTGGACGCCTTGAGTTCGGTCTCGTCCCATTCGCGTTCCGGATCCGAGCCCCAGGTGATGCCGGCCCCGGTGCCGAACCGCAGCACCGGCGCATCGCCCGTACGGTCGGTCCAGAAGGTGCGGATGCCCACGGCGAGCGAGGCGGTGGCCCGGTCGGCGTCCACCCAGCCGATGCCGCCGCAGTACGGGCCGCGAGGGGCGGTCTCCAGCTCCTCGATGATCCGCAGCGCGCTGGACTTGGGCGCCCCGGTCACCGACCCGGGCGGAAAGGCCGCGGCGAGCAGTTCGGGCCAGCCGGCGCCGTCGGCGAGCCGGCCGCGCACGGTGGAGACGAGGTGGACGAGGCCCGGATGCTTCTCGACGGCGCAGAGGTCGGGGACGGTGACCGATCCGGTGGCGCAGACCCGTCCGAGGTCGTTGCGGACCAGGTCGACGATCATCACGTTCTCGGCGTAGTCCTTCTCCAGCAGATCGGCCTCGGTGCGCCCGGTGCCCTTGATCGGTCCGGACTCGACCGTCCGGCCGTCCCTGCGCAGGAACAGCTCCGGGGAGGCGGTCGCGATCTCCACGCCGTGGCCGGGGAGCCGAATCGTTCCTGCGTACGGGGCGGGGTTGCCGCGCGCCAGGAGTGCGGTGAGGGCGTCCACGTCGGCCGCGTCCGGATCGGGCAGCGGTGCGGTCATCACGCGGCAGAGGTTGGCCTGGTAGACCTCGCCCGTCGCGATGCGGGCGCGGATGCGCCGTACGCCCGCCGTGTACGCGGCGCGGTCGAGGGAAGAGGTCCAGTCGCCGGCGGCGGGGCCGCGCCAGGCGCCCCGCACCGGAGCGGGCGCGGCCTCGGTGCGCACGGTGGCGAAGCGGGCGCAGACGAGACGGCCCTCGAAATCGGCTGATACCGCCCAGAAGCCCGAGGAGTCGAGGGCTGCGGGATCGCTGGTCACATCCCGCAGACCGGAGGCGACGAGGCCGCCGAAGCGGGCCATGGGGGGAAGGTCGTGCACGTCGCTGAGTTTAGGGCCTGCCCGGAGTCGTCTCGCGGATGAAGGAGCGGGGCCGGGGGCGGGTGACCGGTGGAAGAAGGAGCGGGGCCGGGGGCGGGTGACCGGCGGAAGAAGGAGCGGGGCCGGGGGCGGGTGACCGGCGGAAGAAGGAGCGGGGCCGGGGGCGGGTGACCGGCGGAAGAAGGAGCGGGGCCGGGGCGGGGGCGCCGCCCATGCCCCCGGGGCTCAGGGGGAAGGGGCTGCCAGGGGGTTCCGGCGACGCCGCGAGCGCGGGTGCCCCGCCCCGCGACGCGGCAGGACAACCGCGCCCGGACCCGGGGCGGCCGTCGGTGACCTGCGCCGGGGCGGACGTACCTGCGCACGCTGCGTAAACGCGTTTTTGTACTGGCCCCGGAATCCGCTAGAGTTCAACACGTCGCCGGGACACGCAAGTGAACCGGAACCGACAAGCGGACGTAGCTCAGTTGGTAGAGCGCAACCTTGCCAAGGTTGAGGTCGCCAGTTCGAACCTGGTCGTCCGCTCGCAGAAGGTGGGGGATCTTCCCGAACCCCCACCCCTGGTGGAGTGGCCGAGAGGCGAGGCAACGGCCTGCAAAGCCGTCTACACGGGTTCAAATCCCGTCTCCACCTCCAAGGACGATTAGCTCAGCGGGAGAGCACTTCCCTGACACGGAAGGGGTCACTGGTTCAATCCCAGTATCGTCCACCGGTCCGCGAGGACCCCCGCGCGATTAGCTCAGCGGGAGAGCGCTTCCCTGACACGGAAGAGGTCACTGGTTCAATCCCAGTATCGCGCACGCAGTACACGCAGGGTCACCCTGCGCGATTAGCTCAGCGGGAGAGCGCTTCCCTGACACGGAAGAGGTCACTGGTTCAATCCCAGTATCGCGCACAGTCCGAAGCCCCGGTCGTCTCGACGACCGGGGCTTCGTCGTTGACCCCATGCCGGCGCTGCGGCCCGGGCGGGTTCCGTCCGGGCCGCAACTGCCGGGCCGGGTCAGGACGAGAAGAGCATCCGGCCGAAGCTCTTCTGCCGGTAGTGGCCCTGGTGGTGGCCGCCGTGCTGCTGCGGCGCGCCCCAGGCGGGCGCGGGAGCTGCCGGGTATGCCTGCGGGGCGGGCGGCGGCGGAGCCTGCTGCGTCCACTG
Source organism: Streptomyces sp. A0642 (assembly GCF_004795105.1). GTDB lineage: Bacteria > Actinomycetota > Actinomycetes > Streptomycetales > Streptomycetaceae > Streptomyces. The sequence goes on from NZ_SSBL01000008.1 coordinate 186,343, forward strand.
CGCCTCGATGCGGGTCAGGGATTCCAGCTCACCGTAGTCCAGGAATATCCCCCGGCAGCCGCTGCACTGCTCGATCTGGATGCCGTTGCGGTTGTACGTCTGCATCTGTGCGTGGCACTTGGGACACTGCATCTGCGGGCTCACTCCTCGGCGTCGGTTAGCCGTCGCCGGAATGCATGCCCGGCGGCGGTCGGTTCACCCTACGACGAGTGCCGGGCGCTCAACTCGGGCGGGAGAGCGGCAATCCGGGCACAAGCATCGATCATGACCTGTTCCACCTCATCCGGAACCCTGTGCTCCTCGGCGGACTTGGCGAGAGCCAGTGCCGCCGTCTGCACGGTCAGGGCGCGGGCGGCGACGTCCAGCGCGGGCCACGGGTCGCCGTCGGCGCCCGTCGCGGGTCCCCCCGCGGCCCGGTAGGCGTCCAGGAAGCGGAACCAGACCTCGGGGGGCAGCAGCCCGGCCGCGTACCAGGCTGCGGGTCGCGCCAGGTCCCAGGCGGGATCGCCGGTTCCCGCGTCGTCGACGTCGATCAGCAGCCACGGGCCGTGCGGTGCGGGGTGCCGGACGAGCTGGCCCAGGTGCAGGTCTCCGTGGCAGAGGACACCCGCATGGTGCGCGGGGGCGGGGGCCTCGTCCCGGGCCCAGGGCGGCAGCCCGCGCCAGGCCGCCAGAACGGGGGCCGTGGCCGGGTCGCCCGACCGGGCCGCCCGCATCCGGGCCACGGCGAGGGCGGCCTTGGCCGGGCCGCGCATGGCCGGCGGCGCGGGCCGGTCCCCCCGGCTCCCGGTGCGGTGCAGGCGGGCCAGCAGAACCGCCGCCTCCTCCCACGGCGCCGCGTCCGGGTCGCCCGGGTCCACGGGCTCCCCGTACGGCCACAGGGTGACGGGGCGTCCGTGCAGCACGGCGAGACGGGGCGCGGCGGCATCCGCCCCGGCCGGGTCCGCGGCCGCCGGCAGGGGAAGGGGGGCGAGCAGGATGCCGGCCAGCCCGGGGCCGGCGGCCAGGGCGAGGCGGACGGACAGGCCGGCGGTGTCGGTGCCGGCGGCGTGGGCCTTGGCGACGACGGGGCCGCAGCGGACCACGGTGCCGTCCGCCCGGTCCGCGAGGACGACCGGCGGGGGGCAGGCGCAGCCGGGCTCCGGGCGGGCATGGGCCGCTTCGTGGGCGAGGGCGCCCAGCGCGCGTACGAGTGCGGTGGTCACGGACTCCCCCGGTGCACAGGATCGGCGGACGCGGATTGCGCCGCGCCCGCCGGAGAGCGTACGCGGATCGCCCCGGCCGAGCGGTGCACGGGGTGGACGCCTCGCGGCGCGGGTCCGTGCTCGGCGGCTCAGCGCGGACGACGGACGTGATCTCGGGGCCTCGCCGCACGCGCCCGTGCGGGAGAAGACCGCGTGGCCGGGCTTCCTTGCTCTGGGAAGAGGGGCCGCCGCACGGCCCCGGACAGCGCGATGTCCGGTCAGCTCCCCAGCTGACCGGACAAACGCTGCCGTCCGCCGCACCCCCGTCCCCACGGGGTTGTTGGCCGGATGTCCCGGTCCGGACCGCTCTTCCGGACCCGGGGCGCCGCTCAGCGCCCCAGCATCACGCCCACGGACGACGCCTGTGTGACCACCGCTTCCCAGCCGCCGAAGACGACTGCGAGCAGGGCCGCCAGAGGAAGAACCATGGCCGTCGCCACCAGGGGGTGGCGCGTGCCGGAGGACGGGCGGCCGCCGAACGAGGCGTAGGCCCTGCGTCCCTGCGTGCGGATCATCGCCCGCGCTGCCGTGTCCGCCATGGTTCCTCTCCTGACCTGTGTAGGGGCGGCGGGCGTGTGGCCTCGGGGGACGAGTGCGACGCCCGCCGCTTGACTTCAACATTAGGGATCCGGGAGGCGGGCGGCGTCATGCCCGCGTACCGAATGCCGGGCCTCCCGGAGGATGAGCCGTGGGTAGTCGGCGTACTCCCCTGGGTGGAGACGGCTCTACCGGATGTGGGGGTCGTCCCGGAGGGGAAGCGCGGAGGCGGCCTCCCTGGGACCGGTTGTCCGACCGGGGCGAGCGCCCTGGTCGCCATCAAGCGTGCGGTGCGGACCACGGAAGCCGATGGGGGCACCCCCCATGCCTTGCGGGCTATGGGGGAGGGTGACTTCACTCACTTCGACCGCTCCCCGGCGGATCGCGGTCTCCACCCTGCGCCCTGCCCTGGAGGCCGCCATTCCGTAGGTGCGGGTCGTGTCCCCGGCGTGCACGACTGTCTCGACTGGATCGCTCTTCAATGATCCAATCCCCCTTCTGCGACGGACCATTGAGATCCCGCACGGGCCGGGGAGCCTGGATCCGCGGCTCCCTGACCACTCCTCACGTTTCCCACCCGGCACTGACAATCGATTCTCCGGCGAGGGCGCGGCCTCTGAGCGCCCCGGGCGGCGGGTACGTAAGCTGTGCCTCGTCAGGCGGACGAGGCAGCGGGGATGGGCAGACATGGCGATGATGCGGCTCCGGCGCGAGGACCCGCGTGTCGTCGGCTCGTTCAGGCTGCACCGGCGGCTCGGGGCGGGCGGCATGGGTGTCGTCTACCTGGGCTCGGACCGGCGGGGCCAGCGGGTGGCGCTGAAGGTGATCCGCCCCGACCTGGCGGAGGATCAGGAGTTCCGCTCGCGGTTCGCGCGCGAGGTGTCCGCCGCCCGGCGGATCCGTGGCGGCTGTACGGCACGGCTGGTCGCGGCCGACCTGGAGGCGGACCGCCCGTGGTTCGCGACGCAGTACGTTCCGGGGCCCTCGCTGCACGACAAGGTGGCCGAGGAGGGCCCGCTGTCGGCGGCGGAGGTGGCCTCGATCGGGGCCGCGCTCTCCGAGGGGCTGGTGGCGGTGCACGAGGCGGGTGTCGTCCACCGTGACCTGAAGCCGTCGAACATCCTCCTCTCCCCCAAGGGCCCGCGCATCATCGACTTCGGGATCGCCTGGGCGACCGGCGCCTCGACGCTCACGCACGTCGGTACGGCGGTGGGCTCCCCCGGCTTCCTCGCACCCGAGCAGGTGCGCGGCGCGGCGGTGACACCCGCGACGGACGTCTTCTCCCTCGGGGCCACGCTGGCGTACGCGGCCATGGCCGATTCGCCGTTCGGCCACGGCAGTTCCGAGGTGATGCTGTACCGCGTGGTGCACGAGGAGCCCTCGCTGCACGACGTGCACGACGCGCTCGCCCCGCTGGTGAGCGCCTGCCTGGCGAAGGACCCGGAGGAGCGGCCCAGCACGCTCCAACTCTCCATGCGGCTCAAGGAGATCGCGGCGCGGGAGGCGCAGGGGCTGCATGAGAGCCGGCCGCCCGCCCAGCGTTCGGCTCAGGAGGCGGACCGGCCGACCGGGCGACTGGAGGGCCCGTACACCGAGCAGCAGACGCGCCGTGCGCCCGGCCCGGGTCCGGTGTCGCGGCCGCAGAACCGGCAGACGGGGTCACCGCGTCCGGCGTCGCCCCGCACCGGGGGTTCGCGTCCCCCGCAGCAGCAGCCGCGCAGTACGACAGGTGCGGGCAAGAGGCCGCGGGGCGCCGTCGGGACGAACGGCCGGCCGGGTACCCGGCCCGGTGCGCGCACGACCTCCACCGGCCGGCGTCCCGCGAATCCCCGGCTGCTGCGCCAGCGGCTGGTGGTCTTCGTCGTCGTGACGCTGCTGGTGGCGTTGGGCATCGCGGCGGCCCAGGGCTGCCAGGGGCCTCCACGTGGTCTCGGCGCGGGTCCGGATCAGGTGCGGAACGAGCAGCGGTCGTAGCGACCGGAGGCGGCTGCCCGCTGCCCCGGCGTTCCGATGTCCCCCACCCGGCGCGGCTACCGGCTGCCTTGCGTTCCAGCGCCGCTCCGGGGCTGTTACCGGCTGTCCGGGCGGCCCGTGGCGACCGCGTAGAACGCGACCGCGGCGGCCGCGCCGACGTTCAGCGAGTCGACGCCGTGGGCCATCGGGATGCGGACCCATTCGTCGGCGGCGACGAGGGCCTGCGTGGAGAGTCCGTCGCCCTCCGCTCCGAGCATCAGGGCCACCTGGTCCATCCGGTGCGGGGCGGCCTCCTCGATGCTGCTGGCCTTCTCGTCGGGTGTCAGCGCGAGGAGCTTGAACCCGGCTTCCCGTACGGTCTCCAGGGCCTTGGGCCAGGCGTCGAGGCGGGCGTAGGGGACGGAGAAGACCGCGCCCATCGAGACCTTGACGGAGCGCCGGTACAGCGGGTCCGCGCAGTCCGGGGAGAGCAGTACGGCGTCCATGCCGAGGGCGGCGGCGCTGCGGAAGATCGCGCCGATGTTCGTGTGGTCGTTGACGGCCTCCATGACGACCACGCGGCGGGTCGTACGGAGCAGCTCGTCGGCCGTCGGCAGGGGCTTGCGCTGCATCGAGGCGAGGGCGCCACGGTGCACGTGGTAGCCGGTGACGCGTTCGGCGAGCTCCGGGCTGACCGCGTACACGGGAGCCGGTACCTCGTCGATGACGTCGCGCATCAGGTCGACCCACTTCGCCGAGAGCAGCATGGAGCGCATCTCGTACCCGGCGTGCCTGGCGCGTCTGATCACCTTCTCCCCCTCGGCGATGAAGAGGCCCTCGGCGGGCTCTCGCCTGCGCCGGAGCTCGACGTCGGTCAGACCGGTGTAGTCGCTCAGGCGGGGGTCGTCGGGGTCGTCGACGGTGATGAGATCAGCCACAGGTTGATACTGCCTTGTCCGGTGTGGGGTGCCAACGGTCTGGGGGAAGATCCGTTACCGATGGTTACTCCGCGGCGCCGTTCGGGCCGACCGCGACGACGTCGCCGATGACGATGACGGCGGGCGGGCGGACGTCCTCGGCCACGGCTCGCTCGGCGACCGTCGCGAGCGTCGCGTCGACGCGGCGCTGGGCGGCCGTGGTCCCTTCCTGGACCAGCGCGACCGGGGTCTCGGGAGACCTGCCGTGGGCGATGAGCGTACGGGCGATGGCGCCGATCTTGTCGACGGCCATCAGGAGCACGAGGGTGCCGCGCAGCCGGGCGAGGGCCTCCCAGTCGACCAGCGAACGCGCGTCGTCGGGGGCGACATGGCCGCTGACCACGGTGAACTCGTGGGCGACCCCGCGGTGGGTGACGGGGATGCCGGCCGCGCCGGGGACGGAGATCGAGCTGGAGATGCCGGGGACGACGGTGCACGGGATGCCCTCGGCGGCCAGCGCCTGGGCCTCCTCCATGCCGCGTCCGAAGACGAAGGGGTCGCCGCCCTTGAGCCGGACGACGGCCTTGCCGGCCTTGGCGTGCTCGATCAGCGCGTTGTTGATCGCCTCCTGCGCCATGTAGCGGCCGTACGGGATCTTGGCGGCGTCGATCACCTCGACGTGCGGCGGGAGTTCGTCGAGCAGGTCGCGCGGGCCGAGCCGGTCCGCGATGACGACGTCCGCCTCGGCGAGGAGGCGGCGGCCCCGGACCGTGATCAGGTCGGGGTCGCCGGGGCCGCCGCCGACCAGGGCGACGCCGGGGTGGCGGGTGCGGTGGTGGGGGGCGGCGAGGGTGCCGTCCCGCAGGCCCTCGACGATGGCGTCGCGGACGGCGGCGGAGTGGCGCGGGTCGCGGCCGTGCGCGTCGGTGGTGAGGACGGCGACCGTCACGCCCTCGCTGCGGCCGGTGGCGGGGGTCCAGGCGGTGGCGGCGTCCGCGTTGTCGCTGCGGACGCACCAGGTGCGGGTGCGCTCGGCCTCGGCGGAGGCGGCGTCGTTGGCGGCCGTGTCGTCGGACGCGACGAGGGCGTACCAGGTGTCGGCCAGGTCCCCGTCGGCGTACGGGCGGCGCTCCCAGCGGATCTCGCCGGCGTCCGCCATCGCCTCGACGGACGGGGTGGCGGCGGGTGAGACGAGGACGATGTCGGCGCCGGCCGCGATGAGGGCGGGGAGCCGGCGCTGCGCGACCTGGCCGCCGCCGACGACGACTACGCGGCGCCCGCTCAGGCGCAGTCCGACGGGGTACGCGGGGTGATCGGCGTGCTCGGCCATGGCGGTGCGGGCTCCTCGTGCGATGCGGGGGCTGCGGGCCGCTGCGGCGGTGGAGCGGCTGTGACGTGCGGGGTTCACGATACGGGGTGGGGGCGGGGCCCTGCGGGGCTCCGCCCCCGGGCCCCGCAGCCTCGACCCCCGGCGGGCTGGTTCTCTGCTACTTCTCCGTGACGCCGGCCGAGTCGAACGTGGCCACCTCGTGCATCGCGCGGGCCGCGCTCTGCACGATCGGGAGCGCCAGCAGCGCGCCCGTGCCCTCGCCGAGGCGGAGGTCGAGGTCGACGAGCGGACGCAGACCCAGCTTGTTGAGCGCGGCGACGTGGCCGGGCTCCGCGCTGCGGTGGCCCGCGATGCAGGCGGCCAGTGCCTCGGGCGCGATGGCGCGCGCGACGAGGGCCGCGGCGCCCGCGCTCACGCCGTCGAGGATGACCGGCGTGCGGAGCGACGCCCCGCCGAGCAGGAACCCGGCCATCGCCGCGTGCTCCAGGCCGCCGACGGCCGCGAGTACGCCGATGGGGTCGGCCGGGTCGGGCTGGTGCAGGTCGAGGGCGCGGCGCACCACGTCGATCTTGCGGGCGTGCATCTCGTCGTTGATGCCGGTACCGCGACCGGTGACCTCGGACGGGTCCATCCCCGTGTACACGCAGATCAGGGCGGCCGACGCCGTGGTGTTGGCGATGCCCATCTCCCCGGTCAGCAGGCCCTTGTTGCCTGCCGCGACCAGATCGCGGGCGGTCTCGATGCCGACCTCGATCGCGGCCAGTACCTCCTCGCGGGTGAGCGCGGGGCCCGTCGTGAAGTCCGCCGTCCCGGCGCGCACCTTGCGGGGCAGCAGGCCGGACTGCGCGGGCAGGTCCGTGGCCACGCCGACGTCGACGACGCACACCTCGGCGCCCACCTGGGCCGCGAAGGCGTTGCAGACGGCGCCGCCGCCGAGGAAGTTGGCGACCATCTGGCCGGTGACCTCCTGCGGCCACGCGGTGACGCCCTGGGCGTGCACACCGTGGTCGCCCGCGAAGATCGCGACCGCGGCGGGCTCGGGGATCGGCGGCGGGCACATCCGGGAGAGTCCGGAGAGCTGCGCCGAGATGATCTCCAGCATGCCGAGCGCACCGGCCGGCTTCGTCATCCGCTTCTGGCGCTCCCACGCCTCGCCGAGCGCCTTGGCGTCCAGGGGCCGGATGCCGGCGATCGTCTCCTGGAGCAGGTCGTGCGGTTCCTCGCCGGGCAGGGCCCGGCGTCCGTACGTCTCCTCGTGGACGACCCAGGACAGCGGGCGGCGCTTGGACCAGCCCGCCTGCATCAGCTCGGGCTCCTCCGGGAACTCGTCGACGTACCCGACACAGAGGTACGCGACGACTTCGAGGTGCTCGGGCAGACCCAGGGCACGGACCATCTCGCGCTCGTCGAAGAAGCTGACCCAGCCGACGCCGAGGCCCTCGGCGCGCGCGGCGAGCCACAGGTTCTCGACGGCGAGGGCCGAGGAGTACGGGGCCATCTGCGGCTGGGTGTGCCGGCCGAGGGTGTGGCGGCCGCCGCGGGTGGGGTCGGCGGTGACGACGATGTTGACGGGGGTGTCGAGGATCGCCTCGATCTTCAGTTCCTTGAACTGCTTCGCCCGCGCCTTGGGGAGCGACTGCGCGTAGGCCTCGCGCTGGCGCTGCGCCAGTTCGTGCATGGAGCGGCGGGTCTCCGCGGAACGGATGACGACGAAGTCCCACGGCTGCGAGTGGCCCACACTGGGCGCCGTGTGGGCGGCCTCCAGGACTCGCAGGAGCACCTCGTGCGGGACGGGGTCGCTGCGGAAGCCGTTGCGGATGTCGCGGCGCTCGCGCATGACGCGCAGTACGGCCTCGCGCTCGGCGTCGTCGTAGCCCGGCGCGGGGGGCGAGACGGCGGGCGCCTGTCCGGCCTCCGCGGCCGGGGCCTCGCCGGAGTCCTGCGGGGCTGCGGGTGCGTCGGCCGTCGCGGGCTCGGTCGCGGCCTCGGGTCGCGTGGGCTCGGGCTGGTTGACCGTCAGGTCCGGGGTCTCGATGACCTCGGGGCCCGGCTCCGGCGCGGACTCGGTGAGCTCGGGGCCCGGTGCGGACCCGGTGACGGGGTGCGGCGCGGGCTCGGTGAACTCGGGAGCCGGGGCGGACTCGGTGAGCGCCGGCTCGGTGGGCTCCGGAGCCGGGGCGGGCTCGGTGGCGGGGTGCGGCGCGGGGGTCTCGACGACCGGCTCCCTCGCCGCTCCGGCCGGTCCGGACTCCGCGACGACGGCTGCCGCCTCCGGAGCCGGGTGCGCCGGCTGCTCGGCCGCGGGCGTCGGGGCCAGGTGCGGCGTGGTCGGAAGGGAGCCCGCCACGGGGACGAACCGGCCCAGCGACGCTCCGTCGGGAACCGGCTCCACCGGCGGCCGCACAGGGGCCGCGGCCTCGAACGGGGCTTCTTCGGCCTGCGCCTCGTGGGCGGGTGCGGCCTCGAAGGGCAGGGCCTCGGCGACCGGCTCCTCAGCCGGTGCGACCTCGACCGGGGCCACGGGCTCTGCGGGCGCGGGCTCGAAGACCGGCTCCTCCCCACGCGCGACCTCGACGGGTGCGGCCTCGACGGGTGCGGCCTCGACGGGTGCTGCCTCGACGGGTGCTGCCTCGGCCATCACTGCCTCAGACGGCGCGGCCTCGGCGGGGGCCTCGGGCTCGGCGACCGCGACGGTGTCAGCGGGCGCCGCTTCGACGGGGGCCGGGGCGGCCTGCGCGGGCACGGCTTCCTCCGGCGCCTCCGCCCGAGCGGTCTCCTCCAGGGCCTCGGCCGGAATCCCGGCCGCTACGGGCCCGGCCGCCGGCCCGTCCGCCACCACGGGCGCGGGCTCGACGGGCGCGGTCTCCACGGGCGCGGTCTCCACGGGCGCGGTCTCCACGGGCGCGGTCTCCACGGCCACCGGCTCGGCCGGCGCCACGTCGACGCGCACCTCCTCGACGGACTGCGCGACCGGCGCGGGCCCCTCTGCCTGCGTCCCGGCCACGGGCTCCTCGGCCGTCGGCTCCGCGCCGGCCGCCTCCGGGACGACCGTTTCTGCTGCCGACGGCTCCGGAACCGACGGCTCCGCCTCCGCGGCGGGAGGAGCGGCAACGGGTGCGGCGGGCTGCTGCGGGGCGTGGGCCGCCCACTGGCCCGCCCCCTGCGGCGGGATCTGGCCGAGCTGGGGGCCCGGGAGGGCTGCCGCCTCGTCGGCCGGCAGCTCGAAGTACTCGGGTTCGGCGGTGGCCGGGCCGGCGTGCCGTGCGGGCGACTGCACGGCCGCCTGCGGCTGGGCCTGCGGCCGCGACGTACCGGCCGGCCCCCGGTCGGCCAGGGAACGGACCACGCCGCCACCCGACGTACCACCGTAGGAAGGGCCGGATTCGGCGGAGGGGCCGCGGTGCAGCGGGCGGCGCGCGGGCGCCTGGGCCTGCGCCGCGGGGACCTGGGCCTGCGCCGGTGCCGGGACGGGCGACGGAATGCGCACGCCGCCGAGGTCGACATGGCCGGAGTTCCGGCCACCGGACTCATGGGTCCCCTGGGCGGGCTCCTCGAACGACGCTCCGGCCTGCTGCATGGCGTAGACCGGGGCCTGGGCCTGCTCCGGGAACGGGACTCCCCCGTCGCCCTGAGACTGCTGCGCGGGAGCGTGCTGGTACGCCGGGCCCTGCTCGGCCGGCGGGGCCTGCACCGCCTGGGGTTCGCTCCAGGCGCCCTGGGGGCTCGGCATCAGCAGAAGGTCGTCGTCCTCGGACACGTGCTCGGAGGGGTCGAGGAAGGTGTAGTCGCCAGGGGCGGGGATGCCCTGCTGCTCCACCATGCCTGCGTTCTCCGGCAGTCCCTCGCCCGGGATCTGGCCGGTGTCACTCATGCGTACCCCTCGCCCATCGTCAGTGCTCCTTCGGCCCTTCGCCCGGGACGCCCCGACACCGCACGCCGGTGCTCGTCCCAAGGGACGGGCGGGCGCGCCGCGCGGCACGAGTCGGTCGCGGACATACTGCATTCTCGCGGCCGTTCGCCGCCGCGGCAGGTCATTTCGCCACGGCTCGCTGTGGACTGCGCCACGTTGCGCGTCCCCCGGATCTGCCGTACCACAACGGGGGTCAAAACAGTCCCCTTTTCCGGACATTGACGAACGAAGCGACGAACGTCCGGGCGCGGTGCAACGATCGGCCAGCCTACCTCGCACCGTATGCCGACGGGTCAGGGGGCAAGGTCCGAACGCAGTGCGGACAGCAGAAAGACGACCGTGCGTTCGCGCTCCGCCCATGCAGCCGTGTCGAGTTCGACGGACTGGAGGAGGGAGCAGGCGACCGTGTATCCGTTCTCGGTGAGGGCCGCCCCCAGTGCCTCGGCCTCGTCCCGGGTCGACGCGTGCGTCACGATCCGCTCGGGCCTGCGGGCGGCGACCGCGGTGACGACCGGGGCGCCGCCGCCTCCGATCCGTACGACATCCGGCTCGGGCAGCCGTTCCAGTACGTGGGGCGCGCGGCCCTCGACGACCTGGAGTTGCACTCCGAAGGCCCGGGCCGCCGCGGTCGTGCGGGCGCAGGCGTCCCGATCACTGTCGACGGCGAGGACGGCCGCGCCGAAGCGGGCCGCCTCCACGGCCAGGGCCCCGCTGCCGGAGCCGATGTCCCAGAGCAGGTCGCCGGTCCGGGGCCCGAGGTGGGCGAGTTGGGCGGCCCGGAGTCCGGGCGCCTCGCCCTCGCCGCTGCCGCCGCCGGCGTCCGTTCCGGCGCCCCGGTAGGCGTCGGCCGGCAGCGCCCAGCCGCGTACGCCCTGGGGGTAGGCGGGGTGGCGGCCCGCGATCCAGGCTCCCTCCGCCCGCTGTTCGGGGCCTCCCCCGATGACGATGACGACGTTGGGGTCGCGCCAGACGTGATCGGCCGCGGCATCGGAGGTGACGACGGTGACCTGTTCGCGGTCGGTGCCGAGTTCCTCGCAGATGACGAAGGTGCGGTGGACGCCTTCGAGCAGCAGGGCGAGTTCGGCGGGGCCCGCGCCGGGCGAGGTGAGGACGGCGACCTTGTGGTGGGCGCGGCAGACGTTCACGGCGCGGCGCAGGGTGCGGGGGTGGGCGACGACCGTCTGGGCGTCCTCCCACGGCATGCCGGCGCGGGCGAAGGCGGTGGCGACGGAGGAGACGGCGGGCACGACTTCCACTTCGAGGCCGTGCTCGGGGGCGCGCAGGGTGCGGACGACGCCGAAGAACCCGGGGTCGCCGTCGGCGAGGACCACGGCGCTGCCGCGGTGGCCGGCGATGCGGCGGGCCGCGAGGTCGACGGAACCGAGCCGGATCCGCTCCGCGCCGTGCGGGATTTCGGGCAGGGCGAGGTGGTGGGCGGCGCCGGCGACGAGGGTGGCGGCCGAGAGCGCGGCGGTGGCCGCTCTGGTCAGTGGCGAGCCGTCCCAGCCGATCACTGTGACCCGGTCGGCCATCTGTCGTCAGTCTCCTGGTGTTGTCGCAGGTGGGGCAGGGCGCCCGGGGCCGGGCAGGGTGAGGCTACCTGGTCCGGACCAGTGCGGCGTCGGTGCCCCGGGAAAGTCGGATGCTCTCAGTTCCAGTCGTTGTAGGTGCCGTAGCCGCCGGCGTCGGCGAGCTCTTCCGCCACCCCTTCGAGGTCCTCGGGAAGCAGGCCCCAGACGATCAGGTCGGTCCTGATGTCGGTCCACCCTCCGTCCTCGGTCTGTGAGCGGGCTATGCGGGCGTTGCGCAGGACGCCCTCGCTGATGCAGCCGAGCTTCTGCGCGACCTGCTGGGAGGCGGTGTTGTCGGCGGCGGTGCGCAGTTCGATGCGCTCGAAGGCCTGGTCGCGGAAGAGCCACTGGGCCACGGCCAGCACCGACTCGGTGGCGTAGCCCTCGCCGCGCGCCCACGGGGCGGTGATGTAGGCGGCCTCGGTGGCGCGGGTGCGCCAGTCGGTGTTGCGCAGCCGCACCGAGCCGACGAGCCGCTGGGTGAGGAACTCGGTGACGGCGAGCACGATGCCGTCGCCCTTGGTGCGCTGTGCGGGAGCGATCCTGCGGACCCAGCGTTCGGCGTCGACCTGGGTGTAGGGGTGGGGCGCCTCGGTCCAGGCGATGACGAGTTCGTCGTTCATCATCTCGATGTACGCGGGGATGTCCGCCATGTCGAACGGGCGCAGCACCAACCGGTCCGTGCTGATGGAGATGTCCGGAAAGGTGGAAGTCATGCGCAGCTCCATGCCGAAGACCGTGTAAAGGCACAGCATGCAGCATCGGGCGTGCCTCGCGCATGGCCGGGTCCGCACGGCGGAGCCCCGCACACCCGGGCGGGGTGTGCGGGGCTCCGCGGGCAAGTGCCGCGCCGGGGTCAGGACTTGGCTGCGGTACCGAAGGCCGGGACGACCGAGCCCTGGTAGGTGTCCTCGATGAACTTCTTGACCTCGTCGGAGTGGAGGAGCTTCACGAGCTTCTCGACGCGGGCGTCCCTCTCATTGCCCTTCTTGACGGCGATGATGTTGGCGTACGGGTTGCCCTCGGCCTTCTCCAGCACCAGGGCGTCCTTGGCGGGCTTGAGGCCGGCCTCGATGGCGTAGTTGCCGTTGATGACGGCGGCGTCCACGTCGTTCAGGGCGCGGGGGACGGTCGCGGCCTCCAGCTCCTTGAACTCCAGGCCCTTCTTGTCGGTGATGTCGCTCAGCTTGGCGCTGGTGCCGACACCGTCCTTGAGGGTGATCAGGCCGTTCTCGGCGAGCAGCTGGAGCGCGCGGCCCTCGTTGGTGGTGTCGTTCGGTACGGCGATGGTCTGGCCGGACTTGACGTCGCCCAGGCCCTTGACCTTCTTGGAGTAGAGGCCGAGGGGCTCCAGGTGCACGGTGCCGACGGACACCAGGTGGGTGTCGTTCTTCTTGTTGAAGTCGTCCAGGTAGGGCTGGTGCTGGAAGAAGTTGGCGTCGACCTGGCCGGTCTCGGTGGCGGTGTTCGGCAGGACGTAGTCCGTGAACTCCTTGACCTCCAGCTTGAGGCCGGCCTTGGCCGCCAGGTTCTTCTTGACGAAGCCCAGGATGTCGGCGTGCGGCGTCGGCGACGCGGCGACGACGAGGGCCTTGGAGGTGTCGGCCTCGGCGCCGGTCCCGGCCTTGGACGCCGGGTCGGAGTCCGTCCCGCAGGCGGTGAGGCCGAAGGCGAGGGCGGCGGTGGCGGCGGCAGCCGCGGTGATCTTGATGTTCTTACGCACGAAGAGTGCCTCTTTCAGGTGGTGATGGTGGTACGCCCGGACAAGGAGTGCGGGCTCGGAGGAGAGAAGTTCAGGAGGTGCGGCCGCGGCGGGCCAGCAGGCGTACGGCTCCGTCGCCGATCAGCTGGATCACGGTCACGATGACGATCAGCAGCGCGACGGTGATGAGCATGAACTGGTTGTCGAAGCGCTGGAATCCATAGGTGACGGCCTTGGATCCGAGCCCTTCGCCGCCGACCGCCCCGGCCATCGCGGAGTAGCCGATGAGCACGATGAGGGTGGTGGTGACGCCGGAGACGAGCGAGGGCAGCGCCTGCGGCAGCAGGACCTTGCGGACGATCGTCGGGATCGAGCCGCCCATGGACTGGACGGCTTCGACGAGCCCGTGGTCGACCTCGCGCACCGCGGTCTCGACGAGACGGGCGAAGAAGGGGATGGCGCCGACGGCGAGCGGCACGATCATCGCGGTCGGGCCGATGAAGGTGCCGACGACCCAGGTGGTGAAGGGGATCAGGGCGATCAGCAGGATGATGAAGGGAAGCGACCGGCCGATGTTCACGATCACGCCGATGACCTTGTTCACCGGCGTGTTCTGCAGCAGTCCGCCCTTGTCGGTGAGGACGAGCAGCACGCCGAGCGGCAGTCCGGCCAGGATGGTGACGGCCGCGGACCACAGCACCATGTAGAGGGTGTCGATAGTGCCCTGCGTGAGCAGCGGCTGCATTTCCGACCAGGTCACTTCGCCACCTCCTTGGTGAGCGGTGCGGGGACGGTGACGGATGCGGTTTCGACGACCTCGGCCTGCAGGCCCTGCTCGCGCAGGAAGCCGATCGGGACGACGTTCTCCTCGAACCGGCCGGGCAGCTCGATGCGCATCCGGCCGATCTGCTTGCCGCCGACGGTGTCCATCGCGGCGCCCAGGATCGAGATGTCGATGTTGTACGTACGGGAGAGCTGCGAGATCACCGGCCGGCCGGCGGCGTCCCCGTGGAAGGTGACGTCGACGACCGTGCGGTCGGGGCCGGAGGCGGTGCCGCCGACCGGGAACAGTTCGTGGGCGAGTTCGGAGCCCGGGGTGGCGAGGAGGTCGCCGACGGTTCCGGACTCGACGATGCGCCCCTTCTGCATCAGCGCGGCGGAGTCGCAGATCGTCTTGACGACGTCCATCTCGTGCGTGATGAGCAGGACGGTGAGGCCGAGCTGCTGGTTGAGGTCGCGCAGCAGCTGGAGGATGGAGCGGGTGGTCTCGGGGTCCAGGGCCGAGGTCGCCTCGTCCGAGAGCAGCACCTTGGGGTCGCCGGCGAGGGCGCGGGCGATGCCGACACGCTGCTTCTGGCCGCCGGAGAGCTGGCCCGGGTAGGCCTTGGCCTTGTCGGCGAGGCCGACGAGGTCGAGGAGTTCGAGCGCCTTGCGGGTCCGTTCGCGGCCGGTGACGCCGAGGATCTCCAGCGGGAGTTCCACGTTGTCCCGGACGGTGCGGGAGGCCAGCAGGTTGAAGTGCTGGAAGACCATGCCGATGCGGCTGCGCGCCTCACGCAGTTCCTTGCCGGCCCGGCGGCCGCGGCCCGCGAGTGCGGTGAGGTCCTGGCCCGCGACGGTCACGGTTCCGGAGGTCGGACGCTCCAGCAGGTTGACGCAGCGGATGAGGGAGGACTTACCGGCGCCGCTCTGCCCGATGACGCCGAACACCTCGCCCTCGCGGACGTGCAGGTCGACTCCGTCCAGAGCGGTGACCTCACGGCCGCGCGACTGGTAGACCTTCGTGAGGCCCGTAGTGGTGATCACAGGGTTTCCGTCACTGTCGAGTGCGCGGCGCGGTGTCCGCCGGGCACGGGGCATTCGTCCGGTGAGACTGTCCGGACGTTTCGATCGGACGTTCCGAGCGGGGTTCCGGCACGGCCGGACACGGCGGTGGCCGCGCGGCGGCGTGCCGGGAGACGCGTTCCGCTGGGTGCGGACGGCTCGGGCTCGGTCTCGCTTCGGGGCGCGAGGCTCAGGCGTGGGCCCTCAGAAGGCGCGCATTCGACACATACAACGAGCACCGGGCGTCGTGATCGCCTCGGTCGCAAGGGTGCGGCTGCTCGTCGTGGTCATGCGCCCAGTAAAACAGACGTGAGCTTCCCGCCGGACCGGCTGTCCGGATAGCGGACAGCCGTGGATGGTGCCACGCCGCCAACCGAACGACTGGGACGCACTCCCTTCTCAACGCTGTGACCTGCGAGGACGTGAGACACGACCCCGGGATGGCACCGGTCTCCACCGACCTCGGGCACCGGGAGTGTGGTCAAGACCACGACCTGCGTCCCGGCCGTCCGCCCGCAGCGGCCCGCCCGGCCGCGCGGCCCGGCACGCGCCTCCGCTTCGTCCGGCGGCGGCGGTGCGGGCACGGGGGCGCACGCAGCGGGCCCCGCGGCCCGTAATACCCTCGGCTCATGCTTGACGCCCTGACGATCGCGGTCGGCGTGGCCGCCCTCGCCCTCGCCGCCTGGTGCGGATTCGCCGCCTACCGGGACCAGCCGACCAAGGACTGGCACTTCATCGGGATGGCCGTGGTCTCGCTGCTGGCCTTGTCCCAGCTGGTGGTGGGGATCGTGCAGCTGGCCCGCGGCGAGCGGCCGGAACAGGGCATGACCATCTTCCTCGCGTATCTGATCGGGGCCTTCCTCGCCGTGCCGGCGGCGGGCTTCCTGTCGCTGAGCGAGCGGACCCGCTGGGGTTCGGTGACGGTGGCGGCGGGCGCGGTCGTGCTGGCCGTTCTCGAAGTACGGCTCTACGACATCTGGGGAAACTGACCGTGACCGACACCGACCGCACCACCGCAGCGGCCCCCGGCGGGAAGCAGCCCTTCGATCTGGGCACCGGTCCCGGGCGCGTACTGGTCTGGTTCTACGGCGTGTTCACCGTGGCGGCCGCCTCCCGCGCGATCGTCCAGATGATCCTGGACTTCGGGAAGGCGCCGCTGTCCTACGTGCTGTCGGCGGCGGCCGCCGCCGTCTACGGCTTCATCACGTACTCGCTGGTGCGCGGGGGCGAGAAGGCGCGGCGCACTGCCCTGGTGTGCTGTGCCGCCGAGCTCGCCGGGGTGCTGATCGTGGGCACGTGGACGCTGGTCGAGCCGTCGGCGTTCTCGGACGCGACGGTCTGGTCGTACTGCGGGCGGGACTACCTGTTCATCCCGGTGATCCTTCCGGTCACCGGGATGATGTGGCTGCGCCGCGCCAGGCCGGCCGGCTAGGGCGTGTTTCGAAAGTAGCGCCGTCCGCCCTGAGGGCGGGCTCGGCGGCGCCTGGTGCGTGCGATCGCAAGGCGGAGGGTCGCCCCGATACTGGCTGTATCGGGGCGACCCCGACAACGCGGCGAGTGTGCGTGCCAGGCGTCGCCGAGCAGGCGGGACTTTCGAAACACGCCCTAAGGGCTGTCCCGCAATTCCTGGCGGGCGCACGACGACAGCCACGGCACCTCGCCGCGTTGTCGAAACGCCCGAATACATCCAGTATGCGGGCGCCTCTCCGCCTTGCGATGCACCGCATCTGACGCCGCGCGCTGATCCACCAGGAATTGCGGGACAGCCCTTAGGCGCTCGTCACGTACGCGGGCGCCGAGGCCTCCTTCTCCAGCAGGATCATCCGGACGCCGTCCTGCCCGGTGGCGTTGCCGACGGGGGCGTAGCCCGCGCGCCGGTAGAGCCGCAGATTGCCTTCGCTCCGGTGTCCGGTGTGCAGCCGGAAGCGGGTGGCCGACCGCTCGTCGGCGAGTCCGGCCTCCGCAGCGCCCAGCAGGCGGGCGCCGAGGCCGTGCCCCCGGAGCCGGGGGTGGACGCAGAGTTTCCCGATCTGCCCGGTCCCGTCCTGGTCCGCCGACCCGCGTACCGAGCCGACGACCTCCTCGCCGAGCCGCGCCACGAACACCAGGTTCGTGGCTATTTCGGCGCGTACCGAGTCGAGGGTCTGGACGAGCGGGTCGATCCGGTAGTTCCCGTACAGCTCCGCCTCGCTCTGAAAACAGAGGTACTGGAGTTTCAAGATCTGTTCGGCGTCCTGTGCCTTCGCCGCCGAGATGATCACGCTCATGCCCATCTGCGCATACCTCTCGCTCACCTGATCCGCCGGTTGTCTACCGCTCCTTTCCCCGCAGTTCAGGAGCTACAACCTCCGCCGCCAGCATTCTGCGCAGACATCCAAGGCATCGGGAACGGATCGGTCCCAAACTCCCCTGTGACATACCCAACTCCCCTGCGATTTCGCGGTAGGTGAGGTCGGCCGGGGAGAAGAGCGCGCGCAGTAAGCGCGGGCAGGGAGCGGGGAGACGGTCCACCGCGGCGTGCAGCACGCGGCGTTGGTCGGCACCGAGGACGGCCCGCTCGGGGCAGCCGGAGGGGTCGGCGGCGCTCTCGTCGCGGTAGGGGCTCTCGCGCCGGGCGGTGCGGCGGGCCCGGCGGGCCTCCGACCTGACGGTGTCCCGGACCCAGCGGGCGGGGTCCGCCGGCAGCCCCCTGCCCGCCGCCCGTTCCAGCAGCCGCAGCCAGACGGCCTGTTCGAGGTCGGCGGGGTCGACGGCGGCGCCGGTGGCGGATGCCGCGGCCTCCGCGCTCGCCTCGGCCCTGACCAGCGGATGCAGGAGGCGGACGAGGGCGGCGGCGCCCGGTGCGGGCAGGGTCTGAGGAAGATCGAGAAGCGTCACGCCCCCACCCGACCCGGTATACCGGCCCCCGGTCGCCGAACCCGCCGGGACCACCCGACCGGGGCACGCCCCGGCCGGGTGCTGACGTCCGGGGCCCCGGCCCCGCTACTTCGCGGCGAAGTCCGCCGCCGCGAGGAGCGCCGTGTCCGGGTTGTCGGAGAAGATCCCGTCGATGCCGGTGGCGAAGTACGCGGCGAAGGCGCCGAAGGCGTCCCCGTAGGCGCTGGGGTCCGTGCCCCGGCGGAAGTCGGCGGGCAGGAAGGTGTTCTCGTTGCGCATCGTGTACGGGTGGAGGATCAGGCCCTGCGCGTGTGCGTCCCGGACCAGGGTGGTGGGAGTGGTGAGCCGGCCCGATCCGTCCTTGGGGACGATCAGGTCGAGGGTGGGGCCGATGCCCTGGGCGAAGGAGGCCATCCACGCCAGGCCGGCGGGCTTCACCAGGTCGTCCGTGGTGCGCGGGTCGCCGGAGGTCACGAAGTCCCAGGGCTTGGAACCGGCGCCCGAGAGCAGCACGACGCGCGGGGTGGCGACGAGCTTCGCCAGCCGCTGGACGCTGCCGGGCTCGAAGGACTGGAGGATGAGCGGCGACTGCGCGCGGTGCCGGCCGTAGCGGCGCAGCAGTCTGGCGAGCGGCTCCTCAAGACCGAGGCCCAGACCGCGGAAGTAGGTGGGGTGCTTGGTCTCGACGTACAGCCAGACGGGCTTCCCGCGCCTGCGGCCCTCGCGGTCGGCCCAGCGCAGCACCTCCTCGAAGGTGGGGATCTCCCAGCGGCCGTCGTACAGCGTGTTCTTCTGGCGGTTGCCGGGGATGCGCTCCTTGGCCCGCAGCGTCTTCAGTTCGGCGAGGGTGAAGTCTTCGGTGAACCAGCCGGTCAGGGCGGCGCCGTCGACCGTCTTCGTCGTCCGGCGGCCGGCGAACTCGGGGTGGGCGGACACATCGGTGGTGGCGGTGATGTCGTTCTCGTGACGGCACACGAGATGGCCGTCGCGGGTCGGCACCAGGTCCTGTTCGATGATGTGCGCGCCCATGTCGAGGGCCAGCTGGTAGGAGCCGAGCGTGTGCTCGGGCCGGTAGCCGCTGGCGCCGCGGTGTCCGATGACGGTCGGCACCGGCAGGCCGAGGCCGTGGCCGCCGTGCCCGCCGGACTTCCCCACCTGCTTCCCGGCCGCCTGCGCCGTCCCGGTCGCTCCGAGCGCGGCGGCGCCCAGCACCGCCGCCCCCGCGCCGATGACGGTCCGTCGTCCCGGGGCGGCCTGCCCACGCTCTGTCATGAATGCTCCTCGCATGTGATGTCCGGCACCTGTCCGGCGAGGACCGAGCGTAGGCAGCGGGGCGGTCCGGACGGCGCCATCTGGACGAACATGGCGCAAATACACGTCAACACTGCGTATCCACTGGGTGAACCCGATGTGCGATCGGCCGGTACCCGCGAGTATCGTCCTCACCTGCATGGACCGTCACCATCCGTCGCCCCCGGCCGGCCCGGCCACTACACCGGAGGAACCGTTGTCCCGACTCGCACTCATCAAGGCAGTGCTCGGACCGATCCTGCGTCTGATGTTCCGTCCGCGGATGGAGGGCATCGAGAACATTCCGGGATCCGGGCCGGTGATCCTGGCGGGCAACCACCTGACGTTCATCGACTCGATGATCATGCCGATCTGCTGCGACCGTCCGGTGTTCTTCATCGGCAAGGACGAGTACGTCACGGGCAAGGGACTCAAGGGCCGGCTGATGGCCTGGTTCTTCACGGGCGTCGGCATGATCCCGGTGGACCGCGACGGCGGCCGCGGTGGTGTCGCGGCGCTGATGACGGGCCGCCGGGTGCTGGAGGAGGGCAAGGCCTTCGCGATCTACCCCGAGGGCACCCGCTCCCCCGACGGCCGCCTCTACCGGGGACGCACGGGCATCGCGCGGCTGACGCTGATGACGGGCGCCCCCGTGGTGCCGTTCGCGATGATCGGCACGGACAAGCTGCAGCCGGGCGGTTCCGGTCTGCCTCGGCCGGGCAAGGTCACCGTCCGCTTCGGCGAGGCGATGGAGTTCTCGCGTTACGAGGGCATGGACCGCGACCGCTATGTGCTGCGGGCGGTGACGGACTCCGTGATGGCCGAGGTGATGCGGCTGTCGGGCCAGGAGTACGTGGACATGTACGCGACGAAGGCCAAGGCCGCCTGAGGCGCGCAGCCCGACGGCACAAGCGCGGGAAGGGCCCGTGCCCCCGGTTTCCGGGGGCACGGGCCCTTCCCCGTGCCCGCGTCAGTCGTGCACGATGCCTTCCTCCAGTTCCTGGTCCCGCAGCAGGAACCAGGCGGCGACCGCCGTCGCCATGAGCACGACCGCGCCGATGGCCGATGCGGCCCCCAGCCCGTCGACGAAGGCGTCCTGTGCGGCGGAGACCAGGGTCGTCGCCTCGGCTTCGGGAAGCGATGCGGACGCCTCGACCGCGCCACCCAGTGACTCGTGGGCCGCCGTCGCGACGTCGGGCGGGGTCCCGGCCGGGGCGTTGAAGCCCTGGTAGACCCCGGTGACGATGGATCCGAGCAGGGCGATACCGAGGGCGGCTCCCAGTTCGTACGCCGTTTCGGAGACCGCGGACGCGGAGCCGGCGTGCTCCTTCGGGACGCTGGAGAGGATCACGTCGGAGGTGACCGTGAAGGCGAATCCCGCACCCACCCCCACGACCAGCAGGAGCGCGCCGATCAGCGGATAGGCGGTGTCCTTGTGGACGGCGGCGACCGCGGCCAGCGCCAGACCGATCCCGGCGAGACCGCCGGCCACCACCGACCGCACGGAGAAGCGGCGGGCCGTGGTGCCGGCCAGCAGACCCGCGGTGACCGCGCCGACGGCCGCGGGCAGTTCGGCGAGTCCCGCTTCCAGGGGCCCGCGGCCCTGGACCAGCTGAAGGAACTGGGAGAGGAAGAAGACCAGGCCGGAGAGGCCGAGGATGGTCAGCAGGTCGGCGAGCACCGCGCCGGAGAAGCCTCGGTGGTGGAAGAGCCGCATGTCGAGCAGCGGGGCGGGGAGCCGGAACTGCCGGCGTACGAACCAGACGAGCGCCGCCAGGCCGCCGAAGCCCGAGACCGCGACCTGCCAGCTCCCGCCGTGCGCGGCGAGCTCCTTGACGGCGTAGACGACCCCGACCATGCCGACCAGGGAGAGCACCACGCTCATCGGGTCCCACGGTCCCGGCGCCGGGTTCTTCGACTCGGGGATCATCTTGATCCCGACCACCACGAGCACCGCCATGACCGGCAGGTTGATGAGGAAGACCGAGCCCCACCAGAAGTGTTCCAGGAGGAACCCGCCGACGACGGGTCCGACGGCAGCGCCCGCCGACGCCATCGCGCCCCAGATGCCGATGGCGAGGCTCCGCTCCCGCGCGTCGTGGAAGAGGTTGCGGATCAGGGCGAGGGTGGACGGCATCAGGGTGGCGCCGGCGACACCGAGCAGGGCCCTCGCGAGGATCATCATCTCGGGCGTCTGGGCGTACGCGTTGAGCACGGAGACCGCGCCGAAGGCGGTGGCTCCGCAGAGCAGCAGCTTCTTACGGCCGATGCGGTCACCGAGGCTGCCCATCGAGACCAGGAGTCCGGCGATGACGAAGGAGTAGACGTCGCCGATCCAGAGCAGCTGGGTGGCGGTCGGTTCGAGGTCCTCGCTGAGGAACGGGGTCGCGAGGCCCAGCACGGTGGCGTCGACCGCCACCAGCAGCACGGCGAGGACGAGTACGGCCAGCGCGATCCACCGCCCGGGGCGGTACAGCTCGGGCGAGGGCTCCGGTTGCCGTTCCATGCTGCTCATTGCTCCACGCTCCGGCGTGCGCCGCCGAGCAGCAACTCGACGATCATGTACGCGAAGTCCTGCGCGGCCACCCGGCCCGCCTGAACGGCCCACGCGGCGCTGCTGATGAGCCCGTAGAGCGCTTCGGTCAGCCAGGCCGGAGCCAGGTCGATGCGGATCTCGCCGCGCTCCTGGCCGCGCCGGAAGAAGGCGGCGACCCGGGCGTCGAGACGGTCCCAGCCGTCGTTCTGCTCGTCGCCCTCGAAGAGCTGGTTCTCGGTCACGAGGAAGGAGAGGAGCCCGGCGCTCGGCTCGATGGCGGCGACGAACCGGCGCAGCGCCTCCTCCGAGGTGCCCTCGTCCAGCAGCGCGGCGTCGAGGGCCGCCTCGAACTCCTGGATCCCCAGCTCCTCCAACGCTCTGACCAGGGCATCCCGTCCGGCGAAGTGCCGGTGCAGCGTGGCCCGGCCGATGCCGGCGGCCTTGGCGACCTCGTCCATGGTGGCCGTCGATTTGCGGGTCAGCAGGGCGGCGGCGCTGCGCAGCACCTGCTCTCGATCAAGAGACATGAGACGACACTAGCCCATTTGAGACGTCAATGTCTCACTGAAAACGGGCTCGCGCCACCCGTCCGGCCCGGAGGACCATGGCGGCATGAAGCCGCTGCTGCTGATCGACATCGACGGTCCGCTCAATCCGTACGCGGCACTCTCCCGCCGCCGCTCGCCGCAGGGATACACCCGCCACCTCATGCGGCCGACAGGGTGGACCGACGGCCCGGCGCTGCCCGTCCTGCTCAATCCGGAGCACGGCGGTGAGCTGCTCGCGCTGGCCGGCCGCTACGAGCTGATCTGGGCGACGACCTGGAAGGACGAGGCGAACGAGTGGATCGGGCCGCGCCTGGGACTCCCCGCTCTGCCGTACATCGACTGGCCGGACATGCACGGCGCCGCCCCGGCCGGGACGTACTGGAAGACGCGGTACGTCGTCGACTACGCGGCCGGGCGGCCGTTCGCCTGGGTCGACGACGAGATCACCGGGCAGGACCGGGCGTGGGTCGAGGAGCACGGGGCGGGCGAGCGGAGCCTCCTGCTGCGCGTCGATCCCCGGGTCGGCCTGGAGCGGACCGACTTCGACGCCCTGGCGGCCTGGGCGGACGGCCGGGAAGCGGCCGGCTGACCGCTCCCCCGCCCGGTTCCGGGGCGCGGGACGGTTCCCGGGCCCGGCCCCTCAGTCGTTGAGGAGAACCAGGTCGAGCCCGGGCAGCTGTGCCGGATCGTTGATCACGAACAGTTCGGCCACCTTCCCGCGCTCGATCGTGAACCGCATGACCGAGAAGCGCTGCCCCTCCACCTCCGAGACGACCGCCGGGGCGCCGTCGAGAGTCGCGAACCGCACCGACCGGGCGAAGGGGGCGAACATGAGCGCCTGCCGGGCCACATTCGCGGCCCCGCGCACGAGCGGGCCCGCTCCCGCCGCCCCCTCGGACCGGGCCACGACATCCGGGTCGAGGACGGCGACGAGCGCGTCGAAGTCGCCGCCGCGGGCGGCCGCGAGGAAGGCGTCGACGACCTCGCGGCGGCGTCCCGCGTCGGGGTCGGGCACCGGGTCGGCGCCCCGCACCCGGCGGCGGGCCCGGCTGGCGAGCTGCCGGGCGGCTGCCGGGGTGCGGTCCACGATCCGGGCGATCTCGTCGAACGGCACCGCGAACATGTCGTGCAGCACGAACGCCAGCCGCTCGGCCGGGTCCAGTGTTTCCAGCACGACGAGCAGCGCGAGGCCCACCGAGTCGGCCATCAGCGCCTGCTGCTCCGGGTCGGCCCCGGGCCGCGGGCCGAGGGCCGGCCCGGGCACGTCGGCCTCCGCCGCCCCGGTCTCCAGGGGCTCCTCGCGCCGGGAGCGGCGCGAGCGCAGGATGTCCAGGCAGACGCGCCCGACGACGGTGGTCAGCCAGCCGCCCAGGTTGTCGATCGCCGCGCTGTCGGAGCGGCCGAGGCGGATCCACGCCTCCTGGACGGCGTCCTCCGCCTCGCTGTCGGAGCCGAGCATCCGGTACGCCACCGCCCTGAGACGGCTCCGGTTCTCCTCGAAGCGCGCCGCCAGCAACTCGTTTCCGTCCACAGCCGGTCCTCCCGCGTCGTGTGCCGTCACCACCCTGACGTACTGGAGCAGCCCGATGTGACGGAGGTGCGGGGAGTGTTCAGCTCCAGGGGAGCGACGCGCGGTGCCGCCAGTACGCCTCGGGTTCCTCCACCAGCGCGTCCAGCCGCGCCCTGCGTTCCTCGTCGAGGTCGAGGACGGCCGCGTGGAGGTTGCCGGAGAGCTGGTTCACGGTCGCCGCACCGGAGAGCACGACACCGGCCCAGGGCTGGTGGAGGACCAGAGCCAGGGCGACCGCGTCGCTGCCGAGACCCTCCTCGTCGGCGATCTCCCGCATCACGGCGGGGGCCTCCGTACCCGCGAGCCGACCGTTGGCCATGGCTTCCTTCACGATCACGGTGAGCCCCGCGGCATGGGCCTCGGCGAGCGCCGGTCCGGCCGAGGTCTCCAGGGCGTTGTAGGTGGCCTGGACCGTACGGAAGAGGGGTTCGCCGTCCACCGTGACGGCGAGGGCGGCGCGGATCGCGTCGGCCTGGTCCGGTCCGCTGGTGGAGAGTCCGACGCTGACCCCTTCGGCGGCGAGCGCGGCGAGGCGGGCGTGCAGTTCCTTGTCGGTGAGCGCCGGGCTGTCGGGGGTCACCGAGTGGATCTGGTAGAGGTCGAGCCGGTCGCCGAGCAGGGCGGCGGTCTCCGCGCGCTGGCGGTCGAAGGTGGCGAGGGTGTGGTCCTTGACCTCGTGCGCCTGGGCGTCGACGCTCCATCCGGCGGTGTAGGTGTAGCCCCACTTGCTCCCGATGACGACGTCGCGGACCTCCGGCCGGGCGGTCAGCCAGTCGCCGAGGAACTCCTCCGAGCGGCCGTAGGAGCGGGCGGCGTCGAAGTACCGGACGCCCTGCGCGTACGCGGCGTCGAGCAGTTCGTGCGTACGGCCGCGCAGCGCGTCCACGGTGCGGTCGCCGGGCAGATCGCGGTCGCGGTGCAGGTTGATGTAGCCGGGCCTGCCGACCGCTGCCAGGCCGAGCCCGATGTGAGCGGTCGGGGTGGTCGCTGTGGTCAGTCGGGCGAACGGCATCGCGGGCTCCTCGTCGTGGGCAGGAATCTCGGCTACCCCCAACGTAGCCCGCGATGCCTGTCCGGCTACTTGCGGGCGGCCGCCCAGGCGTGCTGTGTCGCCAGGTCCGCCTTGACCTCGGCGAGCTGCACGGCGACCGCCGAGGGTGCGGTGCCGCCGCGGCCGTCGCGGGAGGCGAGTGCGCCGGCCACGTTGAGGACCGTGCGGACCTCGGGGGTGAGGTGCTCGGAGATCTTCGCGAACTGCTCGTCGCTCAGCTCGTCGAGCTCGATGCCGCGGCTCTCGCACTCCTTGACGCACTCACCGGCGACCTCGTGGGCCACACGGAACGGCACGCCCTTCTTGACCAGCCACTCGGCGATGTCGGTGGCGAGCGAGAAGCCGGCCGGGGCCAGCTCCTCCATGCGCGCGCGGTTGACGGTGAGGGTGGCCATCATTCCGGTGAAGGCGGGGAGCAGGACTTCGAGCTGGTCGCAGGAGTCGAAGACCGGCTCCTTGTCCTCCTGGAGATCGCGGTTGTACGCGAGCGGCAGGGCCTTGAGCGTGGCCATGAGGCCGGTCAGGTTTCCGATGAGCCGTCCCGACTTGCCGCGCGCCAGTTCGGCGATGTCCGGGTTCTTCTTCTGCGGCATGATCGAGGAGCCGGTGGAGAAGGCGTCGTGCAGGGTGACGAAGGAGAACTCCTTCGTGTTCCAGATGATGATCTCCTCGGCGATCCGGGAGAGGTTGACGCCGATCATCGCGGTGACGAACGCGAACTCGGCGACGAAGTCCCGCGAGGCCGTGCCGTCGATGGAGTTGCCCACCGAACCGCCCTCGAAGCCGAGGTCCGCGGCGACCGCCTCCGGGTCGAGCCCGAGCGAGGAGCCGGCGAGGGCTCCGGAGCCGTACGGGGAGACGGCGGTCCGCTCGTCCCACTGGCGCAGCCGCTCCGCGTCCCGGGACAGGGACTGCACATGGGCCAGGACGTGGTGGGCGAAGAGCACCGGCTGGGCGTGCTGGAGGTGCGTACGGCCGGGCATGGCCACGTCCGGGTGCGCCTCGGCCAGGCCGACGAGGGCGTCCTGGAGTTCGGCGATCAGCCCGCCGATGATGCGGGCGTGGTCGCGCAGGTACATCCGGAAGAGCGTGGCGATCTGGTCGTTGCGGGAGCGTCCCGCGCGCAGCTTGCCGCCGAGGTCGGGACCGAGGCGCTCCAGCAGTCCGCGCTCGAGCGCGGTGTGGACGTCCTCGTCGGCGATCGTGCCGGTGAAGGAGCCGTCGGCGACATCGGCTTCCAGCTGGTCGAGCCCGGCGGTCATCCGCTTCAGCTCGTCCTCGGTGAGCAGGCCCGCCTTGTTCAGGGCGCGCGCGTGGGCGCGGGAGCCGGCGATGTCGTACGGGGCGAGCCGCCAGTCGAAGTGGACGGACGCGGACAGCCTGGCCAGCGCCTCGGCCGGACCGTCCGCGAAGCGGGCGCCCCACAGACGTACGTCGCCGTTGCCGTTGCCGTTGCTCACTGCGTGCTCCTCGGGAGAACCAGGGGGTTGGATGTGCGAGCGCTTTCCCGTGCGAGAGTGCGGCCTCGGACACGGATGCCTGCTCACAGCGCGATCCACGGTGCAGCCACTGCCGCAATCACTGATAGGCATAACTATGCGGTCCTCTGTATGTTTTGTCAAAGCTGACCTCGCCGGAAAATCACGGGGCGCCGCGGCGCCGCCCGCGCTACGGTCGGCTCTTCGGCACACCGGGGGGACCATGAACCACGCGCGAACGGCCGCGCTGCGCCTGGCCGGCGGCTCGTCCCTGCGCGAGGCACTCGGCCGGACCTCCGCGGAGTCCTGGCCGGCCCTCGACCAGGCGGTACGCGACCTGCCGTCCTGGGAGCTCCCCGCCTATGCCGCACCGGACACCCGGTGGTTGCGGTGGGACTGGAACGCGCCGCTGCCCTCCCTGCGACGGAGCCGCAGCCGCCGGGCCGAATCGGAGTCGGAGAACGTCATCGCCCTGTGCCACCCCGACGGCAGGATCCGCGAGGCGGCCCTCGACCGGGTGCCCGGCTCCCCCGCCCTGCTGCCGCTCCTGATCGTGCGGTGCGCGGACTGGGCGGCTCCGGTGCGCGAACGGGCCCGGCTGCTGCTGTCGGAGGTACCCCCGGCCGACCTCGCCCCGCATGCGGACCTGGTCCTGCTGCTGGCCCGGCGCGAGCAGGGCGGGTTCGCGGAGGATCTGCTCGACCGGGGAGTCCGCGGGGGTTCCGCCGCGCAGGTGGAGTCCCTGCTCGCGAGCGGGGACCGCGCCACCCGCCGGTTCGCCCACCGCGTCGCCGTCGACCGGGGCCTCCTCGCACCGGGCCGGCTGGCCCGCCTGGCGGCCGACTCCGGTGACGCGACCCTGCAGGACCTCTGCGCGGACGCGGCCCTCGCGTCGATGCGGGACGAGGACCACGACGACGTGCTCGGAGTGCTGCTGGCGGCCCGGGCCCCGCGCGTACGCGCGGCGGGCGTCACCGCGCTGCGGCGCACCGGGCGTCACCACGAGGCGCGGTCCCGGCTCGCGGACCGGTCCGGAGTCGTCCGGGCCTGTGCCCGGTACGTGGTGCGGCAGGGCGGCGCCGACCCGCTGCCGCTGTACCGGGCGATGTGCGGGGGCGAGATCGCCGAACCGGGCGCCGCCGCGGGGCTCGGCGAATGCGGCGACCCCTCGGACGCGGAGACCCTGTGGGCCCTGCTGGACCACCCGTCCCCCGCCGTCCGCGTCCACGCCGTCCACGGGCTGCGGGCGCTCGACGCCGTGACCCGGGACCGGCTGAGCGTGCTGATCGACGACCCGTCACCCGCCGTGGTCAGGGCGGCCACGCGCGCCCTGCTGCCCGACGCTGCCGGGCTCTCCCGTGCGTGGCTGACCGAGCGGGACGGGCCGGACCGGCCGCGGGCGGTGCGGGTGGCAGCCCAGCGGCTCCTCCGGGCGGCCGGGCACCTTCGTCCCACCGGCTGAAACGCCCCCGCCGACCGGCCAGTTGGGGCGGATAATCGGCCGCATGGGAAAGACGTATGAACGCATGGACGGACGGCTGCGCGCCTTCATCGAAGCGCAGCCCGTCTTCTTCACCGCCACCTCACCGCTGGACGCCGACGGCACGGTGAACCTCTCGCCCAAGGGCGTCAGCGGTTCGTTCGCCGTCCTCGACGAACGGACCGTCGCCTACCTCGACTTCGCCGGGAGCAACGCCGAGACGGTCGCCCATCTGCGCGAGAACGGGCGGATCACCCTGATGTGGTGCGCCTTCCAGGGGCCGCCGAACATCGTGCGGGTGCACGGCCGGGGCGAGCCCGTCTTCCGTGACGACCCCCGCTTCCCGGAACTCCTCGCGCGTTTCGACGGCGTCGACCCCTCCCGGCACGGGCTGAGGGCCATCATCGTGGTGACGGCCGAACTCATCCGGGACACCTGCGGGTACGGCGTGCCGTTCATGAGTTACGACGAGGACCGGCCGCTGCACGGACAGCGCTTCGCGCGGGAGGACGACGCCTCGCTCGGCGCCTACTTCGAGAAGAAGGAGCACATCGCCACCAGCATCGACGGGCTGCCGGGGCTGCCGCTCCCGCTGCCGGTCATGCCCCCCTCGCCCTGAGCCGGGCGGCTGGGCCGGACGGAGCAGGCCCGCGGGTGGCGGAGCGGCGGCCGGTCTACGGTCCGGGCATGCGGAGAATCATGGTGACGGCCTCGGTTCTGCTGGCTCTCGCCGGCCTGCTCGGGGCCCGTCCCCCGGCGGCGGTGGCCCTGCCCCTGCGGCTGGCCGACACCGGCGGCGGCAGCCAGCTCATCACGGCGGTGGCGCCCTCGGCCTCCTCCACCACGGGCACGGTCAGGTGGTGGAGTCTGCGGGCCGGCCGCTGGGTGGCGGCCGGGTCGGCGCCCGCCCGCTTCGGTGCGAGCGGGCTGGCCGAGGGAGCCTCGCGCAAGCAGGGCACGTACACGACGCCCACCGGACTGTACGACCTGCCGTTCGCCTTCGGGATCAAGGCGGCCCCGCCCGGCACGCGCTATCCGTACCGCCGGGTCGGAGACCGGTCGTGGTGGTGCCAGGACAACGCGGCGCGCGCCTACAACCGGTGGGTGGAGCCGCGGCCCGCCGACTGCCGCGCGGCCGAGGCCGAGCACCTGATCACCTATCCGGCGCAGTACGCCCGGGCCCTCGTCGTGGGGTTCAACTACGACCGGCCGGTACGGGGCCGGGGCGCCGGGATCTTCCTCCACGTCAACGGGCGCGGGGCGACCGCCGGCTGCGTCTCCGTGCCGGCGGCCGCGATGGACCGGATCCTGGCCTGGGCCGATCCGGTCCGTCGCCCGCATCTCGCGATCGGGACCCGCTCGGGTCCGACGGCGGTCACCCACTACTGACGTCAGCGCTCGTTCTGGGCGAGCCGCAGAAGGTGGTCGGCGAGCGCCTGCCCGCCGGCCGGGTCGCGGCTGATCAGCATGAGCGTGTCGTCGCCGGCGATGGTGCCGAGGATGTCGTGCAGCTCGGCCTGGTCGATCGCCGAAGCGAGGAACTGGGCCGCGCCCGGGGGCGTACGCAGCACGACGAGATTGGCCGAGGCCTCCGCCGAGATCAGCAGCTCCGCTGAGAGGCGGCGCATCCGCTCCTCCTTGGCGGAGCCGCCCAGCGGTGCGTGCGGGGTGCGGAATCCGCCCTCGCTCGGCACCGCGTAGATCAGCTCGCCACCTGTGTTGCGGATCTTCACCGCCCCCAGCTCGTCCAGGTCCCGGGAGAGCGTCGCCTGGGTGACGCTCAGCCCGTCGTCCGCGAGCAGCTTGGCCAGCTGGCTCTGCGAGCGCACCGGCTGCCGGTTCAGGATGTCCACGATCCGGCGGTGGCGTGCGGTGCGGGTCTGCGGCACGGACGGCCCGCCGTGCTCGGAATCCTGCGCCTCGGTCATCGTCGTCGCCTCATTCTCCGGTGTGTCCCTCTCCGGATCGTCCGTCCCCGTATGCCGCGTCGAGGGCGCCCGGCAGCGCCTGGAGGAACGCGTCCACCTCCGCCTCACCGATGATCAGCGGCGGCATGAGCCGTACGACATCGGGGGCGGGTGCGTTCACCAGGAGCCCGGCACCCTGAGCCGCCTGCTGCACCTGAGGTGCGAGGGGCTCGGTGAGCACGATACCCAGCAGCAGGCCGGCGCCGCGGACGTGGGAGACCAGGGGGTGCCCCAGGCCCTCCACGCCTTCGCGGATCCGCTCGCCGAGCCGCTTCACGTCGTCGAGGACCCCGTCGGCGGCCAGGGTGTCCAGCACGGCGAGTCCGGCGGCGCAGGCGATCGGGTTGCCGCCGAACGTCGTGCCGTGCTGGCCGGGCGCGAGCAGGCCGGCGGCCTCGCCGAACGCCACGGTGGCGCCGATCGGAAGTCCGCCGCCGAGCCCCTTGGCGAGGGTGACGAGATCGGGTTCCACGCCCTGGTGGGCCTGGTGTTCGAACCAGGTGCCGCACCGCCCGATGCCGGTCTGCACCTCGTCGAGGACGAGGAGCGTGCCGGTGGCCCGGGTGATCTCCCGGGCCGCCTCCAGGTAGCCCTTCGGCGGCACGGCCACACCGATCTCGCCCTGGATCGGTTCGATGATGAGCAGCGCGGTGTCGGTGGTCACCGCCGCCCGCAGGGCCTCGACGTCGCCGTACGGGACGTGCGTGACGTCGCCGGGCAGCGGGACGAAGGGCTCGCGCTTCTTGGGCTGGCCGGTGAGCGCGAGGGCCCCCATGGTCCGGCCGTGGAAGCCGCCGTCGGTGGCGACCATGTGGGTGCGCCCGGTCAGCCGGCCGATCTTGAACGCGGCCTCGTTGGCCTCGGCGCCCGAGTTGGAGAAGTAGACCCTGCCGGCACGGCCGAAGAGCTGGAGCAGCCGTTCGGCGAGAGCGACGGGCGGCTCGGCGATGAAGAGGTTCGACACGTGGCCGAGGGAGGCGATCTGGGTGGAGACCGCCTCGACGATCGCGGGGTGGGCGTGGCCCAGCGCGTTCACCGCGATGCCGCCGACGAAGTCGAGGTACTCGGTGCCGTCGGCGTCCCACACACGGGCGCCTTCGCCGCGGACGAGGGACAGCTTCGGGGTGCCGTAGTTGTCCATCAGCGCGGATTCCCACCGCTGCGAGAGCTCGGCGTTGGTCATGCTTCCCCCTGTGCGTCGGGCACGACCATCGTGCCGATTCCCTCGTCGGTGAAGATCTCCAGCAGGATCGAGTGCTGGACCCGGCCGTCGATGACGCGGGCCGTCTCCACGCCGTTGCGCACGGCGTGCAGGCAGCCCTGCATCTTGGGCACCATGCCGCTGGAGAGTTCCGGCAGGAGCTTCTCCAGTTCGGTGGCGGTGAGGCGGCTGATCACGTCGTCGCTGTGGGGCCAGTCCTCGTAGAGGCCCTCGACGTCGGTGAGGACCATCAGCGTCTCGGCGTTCAGCGCGGCGGCGAGCGCGGCGGCGGCGGTGTCGGCGTTGACGTTGTAGACGTGGTTGTCCTCCGCCGAGCGGGCGATGGAGGAGATGACGGGGATGCGGCCGTCGTCCAGCAGCGCCTGGATGGCGCCGGTGTCGATCGCGGTGATCTCGCCGACCCGGCCGATGTCGACGGCCTCGCCGTCTATCACGGGGCGGTGCTGGGTGGCCGTGATGGTGTGGGCGTCCTCGCCCGTCATGCCGACGGCGAGCGGCCCGTGCTGGTTGAGCAGGCCGACGAGCTCGCGCTGGACCTGCCCGGCGAGCACCATCCGTACGACGTCCATCGCTTCGGGCGTGGTGACGCGCAGCCCGGCCTTGAACTCGCTGACCAGGCCGTGTTTGTCGAGCTGGGCGCTGATCTGCGGGCCGCCGCCGTGCACCACGACGGGCTTGAGGCCGGCGTGCCGCAGGAACACGACGTCCTGGGCGAAGGCCGCCTTCAGCTCCTCGTCGATCATGGCGTTGCCGCCGAACTTGATGACGACCGTCTTGCCGTTGTGCCGGGTCAGCCAGGGCAGCGCCTCGATGAGGATCTGCGCCTTCGGGAGTGCGGTGTGCTTCCGCGCCGCGGTCATGAGCTGTACGCGCTGTTCTCGTGGACGTAGTCCGCGGTGAGGTCGTTGGCCCAGATGACGGCGGACTCGTTGCCCGCGGCGAGGTCGGCGGTGATCTTGACCTCCCGGTAGCGCATGTCGACGAGATCGCGGTCCTCGCCGACTCCTCCGTTCTTGCAGACCCAGACGCCGTTGATGGCGACGTTCAGCTCGTCCGGCTCGAAGGCCGCCTTCGTGGTGCCGATGGCGGACAGGACGCGGCCCCAGTTGGGGTCCTCGCCGTGGATGGCGCACTTGAGGAGGTTGTTACGGGCGATGGAGCGGCCCACCTCCACGGCGTCGTCCTCGGTCGCGGCGTTCACGACCTCGATCCGGATGTCCTTGGACGCGCCTTCCGCGTCGCCGATCAGCTGCCGGGCGAGGTCGTCGCAGACCGTCCGCACGGCCTCGGCGAACTCCCCCTGCTCCGGGGTGACGCCGCTGGCCCCCGAGGCCAGCAGCAGCACGGTGTCGTTGGTGGACATGCAGCCGTCGGAGTCGACCCGGTCGAAGGTCGTCCGGGTGGCGTCGCGCAGCGCGGCGTCGAGCGCGGGGGCTGCCACGTCGGCGTCGGTGGTGAGGACCACCAGCATCGTGGCCAGGCCGGGGGCGAGCATGCCCGCGCCCTTGGCCATGCCGCCGACGGTCCAGCCCTCGCCGCCGGCCACCGCCGTCTTGTGGACGGTGTCGGTGGTCTTGATGGCGATGGCGGCCTTCTCGCCGCCGTGCTCGCTCAGGGCCGCCGCGGCCTTCTCGATGCCGGGGAGCAGCTTGTCCATGGGGAGCAGCAGACCGATGAGTCCGGTCGAGGCGACGGCGATCTCGCCGGCGCTGTGGCCGTCGAGGACCTCGGCCGCCTTCTCGGCGGTGGCGTGGGTGTCCTGGAAACCCTGCGGGCCCGTACAGGCGTTGGCTCCGCCGGAGTTGAGGACGACGGCGGTGACCTCGCCGCCCTTGAGCACCTGCTCCGACCAGAGGACGGGAGCGGCCTTGACACGGTTGGAGGTGAAGACGCCCGCGGCGGCGCGACGCGGACCGTTGTTGACCACGAGGGCCAGGTCCGGGTTGCCGTTCTCCTTGATTCCCGCGGCGATGCCCGCCGCGGAGAACCCCTGTGCTGCCGTGACGCTCACGGTGCCACTCCGATCGTGGAAAGTCCGGTGTCCTCGGGGAGTCCGAGGGCGATGTTCATGCTCTGCAGGGCCCCGCCCGCGGTGCCCTTGGCGAGGTTGTCGATGGCGCTGATCACGATGATCCGTCCGGCCGCCTCGTCGTACGCCACCTGGATCTGCACGGCGTTGGAGCCGTACACCGCGGCGGTCGAGGGCCACTGCCCCTCGGGGAGGAGATCGACGAACGGCTCGCCGGCGAAGGCCTTCTCGTACGCGGCACGCAGGGACTCGGCGCTCACGCCGGGCTTCGCCTTCGCGCTGCACGTGGCGAGGATGCCGCGGGGCATCGGGGCGAGGGTCGGGGTGAAGGACACGGTGACCGGTTCTCCGGCGGCGGCGGAGAGGTTCTGGATCATCTCGGGCGTGTGCCGGTGGACGCCGCCGACGCCGTACGGGGTCATGTTGCCCATGACCTCGGAGCCGAGCAGATGCGGCTTGGCCGCCTTGCCCGCGCCCGAGGTGCCTGAGGCGGCGACGATCACGGCCTCGGGCTCGGCGAGCCGGGCCTCGTACGCCGGGAAGAGCGCGAGCGACACGGCGGTGGGGTAGCAGCCGGGCACCGCGATGCGCTTGCTCCCCGCGAGCGCGGCGCGCCCGCCGGGCAGTTCGGGCAGCCCGTAGGGCCAGGTCCCGGCATGCGGCGAACCGTAGAACCTCTCCCAGTCCGCGGCGTCCGCGAGCCGGAAATCGGCCCCCATGTCGACCACGAGCACCTCGTCCCCGAGCTGCTCGGCGACGGCGGCGGACTGCCCGTGGGGCAGGGCGAGGAAGACGACGTCGTGCCCGGCCAGCACCTCGGGGGCCGTCGGCTGGAGCACCCGCCCGGCCAGCGGCCGCAGGTGCGGCTGCAGCGCGCCGAGCGGCTGTCCCGCGTTGGAGTTAGCCGTGAGGGCCCCGATCTCGACCCCGGGGTGGACCAGCAGAAGGCGGAGCAGTTCCCCGCCGGCGTATCCGCTCGCCCCTGCCACCGCTGCACGTACCACCATCGAAACCCTCCTCGTCGATGGCATGACTATACGCATCGCTGCACTTTTATGCAAAGAGTTGCGATCATCGCGCTCAGCGGGCCGGGTGTGACCGAGCGTTTCAGTTGGCCCTTGAGCACGCCGGTCGGCGCCTGTGCCCGCCGGTCGGCCCCGTGTGTGGGTCGGCAGGACTCCCGCCCGGGGAGATGCCGAAGTCGGCCTCTAGGCTCCGACGCCATGACCAGTGATCCCGGGTTCGTCTGCTCGTGCTGCGGGGCCCACCACCCTGAGCCCCCGACTTCCACGAGCGGCCCCGTATCGCCCATCCCGGTTGCGCCGCCCGGCTTGAGTTCCAGGGCCCGGCGGTTCGTCGAAGTGGAGGGCGTTCACGTCCGGCCGCAGGACATCCTCCGGTATCGCGATGTCTGGATCGGGCACGGGATCCCTGCCGCGGAGGTCGACCGGGCCGCCGCCTTTCAGGAATGCTGGGGCGGCCTCGCCCTGCCTCCGGCCCCGTTCTACGAAGGCGGTCCGCGCATCCTGGACACCGACTGCCCCGAGCAGATACCCGCAGAGGGCTGGTTGCTCCCTGCGGGGGACTGCCGGGTGTCGATGGCCTACGGCTTCATGGTCGGCCCCGACGGGGCGTTCGGGATCGCCGCCGACCGGTGGACACCCCTGCATGCCCACACCGCCGGGTGGGTGGAGTCCCTCGCCCTGGCCGCCCACGCCCGCCGGTGGGCGAAGACCATCACGAAGCTCACCGGCGAGGCCGTGGAAGCGCTGGATCTCGGCGGCTTCGAACCGGTGCCCGAGGTCCAGGGCGTGACCGACGCCTGGTGGCGGGGCGCGGACTCGCTCGTCGCCGTGTACCGAGGCGAGTCCGTGCTCCTTGACGCCCCGCAGTGCCTCGAAGCACACGTCTACAGCGGCCTCGACGAGTGGGGCCTCCAGGGCGGCTGATCCCCGCCGGCCCCGGGGGGCTGACCCCGCCGCCGAATCTGAGCACGTACATGGCAGGAGGGCCACCTATCGCGCTCGGTCACGCGGGCCGGGGAGCCTGCCGTCCCCGGGGCCGGCGGCGGGGCGGAGGCTTCGGGCGTCTTCGAAGGCCGGTCTCCTGCCCACGGCGCCGCGCGTGCTCGCGGACACCGGTGAATTCACCGATGCCGCCCGGGCCGCGCGCCCCGACCCTGAGCTGAGCAGGCAGCCGCATCCCCGCATCCCCACACCCCTGTCAGGAGTGCCCCATGCGTCGTCGTTCACCCCGCCGGCTTCTCGGCGTCCTCGCCGCCGTCACGGCCGCGTTCACCCTGTTCGGCTCGACGTCCGCGGCCGGCGCCGCCGACCGTGCGCCGGCGGCGAGGACCGCCAGCGTCGCGGCCGTGACTCCGCTGTCGACCAGCACCCCGGTCGTCTTCGTCCACGGGTACACCGGCAACGCCTCCAACTGGGTCACCGCCATGAGCGTCTTCCAGCTCAACGGCTGGTCCAGCTCCAAGCTGTTCGCCTACGAGTACAACTCGTACGGGAACAACGTCACCAACGCCCAGGGCCTGGCCGCCTTCGTCAACAACGTGAAGGCCCGGACCGGCGCGAGCAAGGTCGCGATCGTCAACCACTCCATGGGCGGCCTCGTCAGCCAGTACTACCTGAAGGTCCTGGGCGGCAACACCAGCGTCAGCCACCTCGCCTCCATCGCGGGGGCGAACCACGGCACCACCTTCGCCAGTGCCTGCCTGATCTACACGACCTGTCAGCAGATGTACCCGGGCTCGTCGTTCATCTCCCAGATCTCCTCGGGTGACGAGACGCCGGGCGACACCAAGTACGCCACCTGGTACTCGGCGTGCGACGGCATCATCCTCCCGTACACGAGCACCAGGCTGAGCGGCGCGACGAACAACAACGTGCTCTGCCAGACCCACATTGGGTACCTGGCCGACACCCTCGTGCTCGGCCAGATCGCGCGGTTCGTCGCCTCCTGACGCACTGCGCGCACCCGGCGGCGTCCCGTCCCCACCCGCCCGCTCGGCGGCGGAGGCGGGACGCCGTCCGCGCCCGGCCGGCCGCCCCGGCGGGGCTCAGCCGAGGGGGGCGCCGAACCACCGGAGCAGCCGGTCGCGCAGTTCGTGCGGGTCCTCCCCGGCCCATGCCACGTGGCCGTCCGGACGCAGCAGGACCGCGGGCAGGTCCCGGTACCCGCCGACGCCTCCCTCGCCGGTGTCGGCGACGTGGTCGACCCGGTCCGCCCAGCCGGCCGCCGAGAGCCGGCCCGTCCGGTCGAGGAGCAGCCCGCGCCCCTCGTGCGTCAGCGAGTAGAGACGCCGCCCGTCCCCCAGCTCCACGTCCGGCATCCGGCGGCCGAGCAGTGCGTGGCCCTCGCCGAAGTCGTAGCGGACGTCGAGCGCGGTGATCATCCCGGTCATGTACCGGTTCACCTCGTCGAAGCCCATCAGCTTCGTGAACAGCTCACGCAGGGCGGTCGCACCGGGATCGGTCCCCAGCAGCGTGATCTGCGCGCGGGTGTTGGCCAGTACGGCGGCGCCGACCGGGTGCCGTTCGGTGTGGTAGCTGTCCAGCAGGCCGTCCGGCGCCCAGCCGCGGACCGCCGCGGCCAGCTTCCAGCCGAGGTTGAAGGCGTCCTGGACGCCGAGGTTGAGGCCCTGGCCGCCGGTCGGCGGATGGATGTGCGCCGCGTCCCCGACCAGCAGCGCCCGGCCGACGCGATAGCGCTCGGCCTGGCGCGTGGCGTCGCCGAACCGGGACATCCAGCGCGGCGAGTGCACTCCGAAGTCGGTGCCCGCGACCGCCCGCAGCCGCTGCTTGAAGTCCTCCAGGACCGGCGGGGCCGTACGGTCCTCGGACACCCCGTCGGCAGGCACCACGACGCGGCACACCCCGTTCACGGCGGGGCTGACGCCGAACCGCAACTGGGTCCTGCGGACTTCCCCGACGACGGCGGCGATCTTCTCCGGATCCTCGGTCACCTCCATCTCCCCCAGCAGGGTCTCGACCGTGGCGGGCTCGCCGGGGAAACCGACACCGAGCAGCTTGCGGACCGTGCTGCGGCCGCCGTCGCACCCGACGAGATAGCGCGAGCGCAGCCGCGTGCCGTCCGCCAGCCCGACGGTGACACCGGCCCCGCCCTCGTCCTCGTCGTCGGACTGGCTCAGCGCGACCACTTCGCAGCCGCGCCGGATCTCGGCGCCGAGTTCGACGGCCCGCTCCTCGAGGATCCGCTCGGTGACCGGCTGCGGGGTGGCGACACCGAAGGGGTGAGCCGTGTCCAGCCCGTCCGGCCACGCCGTGGCGATACCGCCGAAGAGGCCGCCCACCTGGAACTTCTCGCTCACCGCCAGGAAACGGTCCAGCAGGCCCCGCTGGTCCATCACCTCGACGCTGCGGGCGTGGAGGCCCTGCCCGCGGGACTCCCCGGTGGGGGCGGCCAGCTTCTCCAGTACGACCACCCGCACGTCGTGCAGCCGCAGCTCGGCGGCCAGCAGCAGCCCGGTCGGACCACCGCCGACCACGATCACGTCAATCATCGCAACACCCGTTCAAGATCAGCAGACTTCGGCCGTGGCCGGTCATTCTGCGGCGGACAGGGGGCCTTGCCGCAAGGCCCCCCGTCCGCTATACCTGGAGAGCGGCAGGGAGCCGGTTCGCTCCTTGCCTTTCGTTTTTCCGTCCCGTTCCGGTGACGGCGCCCTCCCTCAGCTCCATCCGGGTTCCGCTGAACCGTGCCCGCATCCGGCGGTCGTGCGTGACCAGCACCAGCGCACCGGCGTATCCGGTCAGCGCGGTCTCCAGCTCCTCCACCAGCGCGGGTGAGAGGTGGTTGGTCGGCTCGTCCAGCAGGAGCAGGTCCACCGGTTCGCTGACCAGCCGGGCGAGTTCGATGCGGCGCCGCTGGCCGTACGAGAGATCTCCGACGCGCAGCCGCAGGGCGTCCGGTTCGAACAGGCCGAGCGACAGCAGCCGGTCGGCGTGCTCGTCCCGGTCGCCGGAGCGGCCCCGGGCGAACGCCCCCAGAAGGGTCAGGCCCGGCGGCCACGGCGTCTCCTCCTGCCGCAGGTGTCCCACCCGGCCGGCGAGCCTCACCGCGCCCGCGTCCGGCCGGTGTTCCCCGGCCAGGACCCGCAACAGGGTGCTCT
Organism: Streptomyces sp. A0642; assembly: GCF_004795105.1. Lineage (GTDB taxonomy): Bacteria > Actinomycetota > Actinomycetes > Streptomycetales > Streptomycetaceae > Streptomyces. The sequence goes on from NZ_SSBL01000008.1 coordinate 224,522, forward strand.
TCCCGGCGCCGTTGGGGCCGGTGACCAGGAGCCGTTCGGCCGGTCCGATGCGCAGCCGCGGCACGTTCAGCCGGCCCTCGACGACCACGTCGTCCAGGGCAGCGGCCGGGGCCTCGCCGGGGGAGGCCGCCGTGGTGAGGCGGGCCGTGAAGGAGAGCGGGTCGGGCGGCGGGGTCACCGGGTTCGCGGTGAGCCGTTCGGCCCGCTCCTTCGCGTTGCGGATACGGCTCATCGCACCGTGGGCGCGACCGCGGGCCCGGAACGCCCCGGAACCGAAGGCGGCCTTCGCCGTCCTGCGCGGGATGGCGTCCAGGCGGACGGCGTTGGACTCGGCCAGCCGGCGGCTGCGGTCGAGTTCGGCCCGCCACTCGTCGTACCGCTCCTGCCGCCGCCGGCGTTCGGCTGCCTTGGCCGTGAGGTATCCCGCGTAGCCGTTGCCGTGACGGGAGAGGCGGCCGCCGTCGATCTCCAGGACCGTGCCGGTGATCCGCTCCAGGAACACCCGGTCGTGGGTGACCGCGAGGACCGTTCCGCGGTGGGCCCGCAGATGGTCCTCGAGCCAGCCGACCGCCCGGTCGTCGAGATCGTTGGTCGGCTCGTCCAGGAGCAGCAGTTCCGGGCGGGACGCCAGCGTCGCGGCCAGCGCCAGCCGCGACCGCTCGCCGCCGGAGAGCGTCCCCAGCGGCCGGTCGCGGGAGAGCCGCCGCAGACCGAGCCCGTGCAACGCGGTGTCCACCCGGGCGTCGGCGCCGTAGCCGTCGCGCGCCTCGTACTGCTCGGTGAGGCGTGCGTACGCGGTGAGGGCCGCTTCCAGTTCCCGGCCCGGACGCGCTCCGGCCAGCGCGAGCTCGGCGCGGCGCAGCTGCGATTCGAGGGCGCGGAGCTCCCCCAGGGCGATGTCGACGGCGTCCTGGACGGTGGCCCGCGGAGACAGCCCGGTGGTCTGGGCGAGGTACCCCGTTCCGCCGGGCGCGATGACGGTGACCTCGCCGGCGTCGGGCCGTTCCCCGCCCGCGAGGAGGCGCAGCAGCGTGGACTTGCCCGCCCCGTTGTCGCCGACGACGCCGGCCTTCTCGCCGGGCGCGAGGCTGAACGAGATCTGCCGGAGCACGGTGCGGTCGCCGTAACGCTTGGTGACGCCGTGCAGGGAGAGTTGTGCTGGGTGTGCTGGGTGCATGGAAAGGCCCCTGTTCCCGGCCAGGCCGGCAGAACGGATTCGAGGACGGATCGGCACCACGGCGGCGGAGCTGAGCTCTACGCGGTCGTGGGCGGGGCGATCACAGTGTTCCCATGCGGACCAGGCTAGGCGTGGCCCGGCCGGCTGTCACCGGGTTTTCCGGGGCCGCCGGCGCCTGCCGCGGGGCGAGGGCGCCGTCGGGCGAACGACGTGTGGGGGTCTTTGTTTCCCGCGAGGATCCTCGCGGGAAACAAAGACCCCCACACGGTGGTGGATCCCGGGGCGGACTAGGAAGCGTCCTTGCGCTCCGCGTTTCGCTCCTTGATGCGTACGGTTTCCTTGCGGACCTCCGCCTGCGTGGCCCGCTCCTTCTGCAGCCACTCGGGGTTGTCCTGCTTCAGCGCCTCGATCTGCTCCGTGGTGAGGGCCTCCGTGACTCCGCCGCGGGCGAGGCCGGAGATGGAGACGCCCAGCTTGGACGCGACGACCGGCCGCGGGTGCGGGCCGTTGCGCCGCAGGTCCTGCAGCCACTGGGGCGGATCGGTCTGGAGGGCCGCCAGCTCGGCGCGCGAGACGACACCCTCCTGGAACTCGGTGGGGGTGGCCTCGAGGTACACACCCAGTTTCTTCGCCGCGGTCGCGGGCTTCATGGTCTGGGTGGTCTGGTGGGACGTCATGGTGTCAAGAGTATCGAGCGTGTGCGCCACCTCTGACCACGACCGGTAACCTGGCGGGGTGACAGGCTCGGAAGCATCCCCTTCATTCCGGCTCGCGTACGTCCCCGGAGTGACGCCCACCAAGTGGGTGCGGATCTGGAACGAGCGCCTGCCCGGCATCCCCCTGGCCCTCGTCGCGGTGCCGTCCGCCGAAGCGACGGCGTTGCTGCGCGCCGGGGGCGCCGACGCCGGGTTCGTCCGGCTTCCCGTCGACGGGACGGACCTCAGCGCGATCCCGCTCTACACCGAGCAGACCGTCGTCGTGATCCCCAAGGACCATGTGGCCGCGGCGGTCGACGAGGTCTCCCTCGCGGAGCTGGCCGACGACATCGTGCTCCATCCGCTCGACGACACCCTCGGCTGGGAGCAGCTCCCCGGCCGGCCGGCGATCGAACGTCCGGCCACGACGGCGGACGCCGTCGAGCTGGTGGCCGCGGGGATCGGGGTCCTCGTCGTCCCGCAGTCCCTCGCCCGCCTGCACCACCGCAAGGACCTCACCTACCGTCCGCTGTCGGACGCCCCCGAATCGCGTATCGCCCTGTCCTGGCCCGAGGACAGGACCACCGACCTGGTGGAGGACTTCATCGGGATCGTCCGCGGGCGCACCGTGAACAGTTCCCGGGGCCGCGGCGCGGCGCCGGCGGAGCAGCCGAAAGCGAAGACGAAGCGCGCCGGGAGCAGCGGTACGCGCGGCAAGCCGGCGGGGGGCGCCTCGGCCGGGAAGAACCCGCGCGGCGGCTCCGGCGGTGCGAAGGGCGGGGCGCGCGGCGGGAAGGGCGCCTCGGGCGCCAAGGGCGCTTCCGGCGCCAAGCGCGGCACACCCCGCCGTCGGCCTTAGCGGCCGTCCGATGAGTCGTGTGCGCTGATCAGGGCCGTGGCCCGGGCGCAGAGGGGCTCTTTCGAAGGCGCCGTCCCCGCGCTCACCGGCACGTAGGGCCCGTCTGCCTTGCGCCCGTCTTTGCGCCTCCCGGGGCCTCGTCGGGCTGGGACGCCGCGTTCTCGCGCCGCCCCTGCCCGGCCCGGCCCGCGGAGGGGCCGACTGCCTCACGGTGATCGTGGCGGGGGGACTGTCGGACCCCCGTGGCAGCATCGTGATCATGACGCGAGCCGAACGCCCCATGCCGCCCCTGATGGCCGACGAGCGCACCGGTCTGGCCGCCTGGCTGGACTTCTACCGGGCCACCGTCGCCGAGAAGTGCGACGGCCTCACCGACGAACAGGTGCGCCACACCTCCGTACCGCCGTCCTCGCTGACCTTGATGGGACTCGTCCGGCACCTCACGGAGGTCGAGCGGAACTGGTTCCGCCGGGTGCTGACCGGTGAGGACGTTCCGCCCGTGTACGACGAACCGGCCGCACCCGGGGGCCACGACGGAGGGTTCGAGCTCTCCGGCGAGGAGACCTTCGCCGGCGCCCGCGCGCGCTGGCAGGAGGAGATCGCCGTGTCCCGGGCCAACTGCGCCGCGCGGTCGCTGGAGCACACCGCGCCCTTCATGGGCGGCGAGGTGAACCTGCGGTGGATCTACACCCACTTGATCGGTGAGTACGCGCGCCACAGCGGCCACGCCGACCTGCTGCGGGAGCGGATCGACGGCAGCACCGGGGTGTGACGGCGCCGGGCGGGCCGGGCCCGGCGTTGCGCGGGTGTGTCCACCACATGCCCCTGGCGGGTCACCCATGAGCGGTGTTTGGACGCGCCCCCCCGTCGGCGCCGGGCGGGCGGATGTCAGGATGGTTCCATGACGAGCAAGGTTTACTTCGACATCACCATCAACGACGAGCCCGCCGGGCGGATCGTCTTCAATCTGTTCGACGACGTCGTTCCCAAGACCGCGGAGAACTTCCGCCAGCTGGCCACCGGCGAGCAGGGCTACGGCTACAAGGGTTCGTCCTTCCACCGCGTCATCCCCGAGTTCATGCTGCAGGGCGGTGACTTCACCCGCGGTGACGGCACCGGCGGCAAGAGCATCTACGGCGCGAAGTTCGACGACGAGAACTTCAAGCTGGCGCACACCAAGCCCGGTCTCCTCTCCATGGCGAACAGCGGCCCGAACTCCAACGGCTCGCAGTTCTTCATCACGACCATCGTGACGTCGTGGCTGGACGGCAAGCACGTGGTCTTCGGCGAGGTCGCCGACGAGCAGAGCATGGACCTGGTCAAGAAGATCGAGGGTCTCGGCTCGCAGAGCGGCCGCACCAAGGCGAAGGTCACCATCGCCGACTCCGGGACGCTCTGACCCCCGCTCCCTCCGCGGAACCACTCGCCGGAACGCGCCGGCCGACGCTCATCGTCGGCCGGCGCGTTCCGTCGTTCCCGAGGCCTTTCCCTCACGTGCGGCGAGCGCGCCTGTCAACCGAAGGTTGACACCAAGGCGCTGTCAACCTACCGTTGACACATGACGAACCCCGTAGGCATGACGCAGCCCGTCCGTCTGGACGACCTCATCGCAGCCATCAAGAAGGTCCACCCCGACGCCCTCGACCAGCTCCAGGACGCCGTGATCGCGGCGGACCACCTCGGCGACGTCGCCGACCACCTGATCGGCCACTTCGTGGACCAGGCCCGGCGCTCCGGCGCCTCGTGGACGGAGATCGGCAAGAGCATGGGGGTGACCCGGCAGGCCGCCCAGAAGCGGTTCGTCGCCAAGGACCCCGGTGAGCTCTCCGCCCTCGACCCCAGCCAGGGCTTCAGCCGCTTCACCCCGCGCGCGAAGAACGTCGTGACGGCCGCGCAGAACGAGGCCCGCGCCGCGGGCCACGCCGAGATCGGCACCGAGCACCTCGTGCTGGGGCTGCTCACCGAGCCTGAGGCGCTCGCGGGCGCGTTCATCAAGGCTCAGGGAGTCGCCCTGGACACCGTCCGCCAGGCCGCCGAGCAGGCCCTCCCGCCGGCCACCGAGGAGCAGCTGCCCGAACTCATCCCCTACAACGCCGATGCCCGCAAGGCCCTGGAGCTCACCTTCCGGGAGGCTCTGCGGATGGGGCACAACTACGTCGGTACCGAGCACATCCTGCTGGCCCTGCTGGAGCACGAGGACGGCGCGGGACTGCTGACCGGCCTCGGTCTCGACAAGACGACGGCGGAGACGGCCATCACCGAGGCGCTCACGCTCATCGTCGACGCCCAGCAGAAGGACTGACCGGCCCCGGCCCATGAGTTCGAGAGGACGACCGCCCCGCCGGCCTCGCACGGCTACCGGCCGTGCGGCGGAACCGGCAGGCCCGAGGACGTGTCGCGGACCGCCTGCCCCGTAGGGGGCTCTACGTTCTCGGAAGCGGTACGAGGGACGCGAAGCGCCCCGTCCGAACGGTCCTTCCCCTCCCCCGGAGAGCGCCATGGCCCCGCCCAGCGGCAGCAGCACGCACGCACCGGCACACTCCCGCAGGGGCCGGCTGCTGCGGCTGGGCGAGTGGTGCGCACGCCACTTCGTCGTGGTGATCGTGCTGTGGGTGGTCGCCCTCGGCGGGTTGCACGCCCTCGCGAGCGCGTTCGGGGGGACGTACTCCGACGACTTCAGCCTGCCCGGCACCCAGTCGAACACCGGTGCCGAGCTGCTGAAGGCACACGATCCGGCGGCGGGCGGCACCGGGGCGCAGGTCGTCCTGCACGACGCGCAGAAGCCCCTGACCGACGTACAGAGCCAGGTCGACCAGGTGGTGGCGAGCCTTCGGAAGCTGCCGCACGTTCTGTCCGCCCAGAACCCGCTGCCCTCGTCCTCGTCCTCGCCGTCCGCCTCCCTGTCCAAGGACGGGAAGACCGGGTACATCACCGTGCGCTTCGACGTGAACCCGACCTCGCTGGACGACTCCTACCTCGACCAGGTCGACGCAGCGGTGAAGCCGTTGCGTTCCGCCGGCGTGCAGGTGGAGTACGGCGGTCCGCTGGGCGAGCTCGCCAGGCCGGAGACCAAGGACCTGACCAGCGAGGCCGTCGGTTTCGCCGTAGCCGTGGTCGTGCTGCTCATCGGGTTCGGCAGCATCATCGCCGCCGGCGTCCCCCTGCTGACCGCCCTGATCAGCGTGATCGTCGGGCTGAGCTGTCTGTCGCTGGTGGCCGCGGCCACGACCTTCGCGAGCGTCTCGCCCACGCTCGCCACCATGATCGGGCTCGGCGTCGGGATCGACTACGCGCTCTTCCTGATCACCCGCCACCGTCAGCTCGTCATGGACGGAGCCGATCCGGTCCCGGCCGCCGGCCGGGCGGTGGCCACCAGCGGACGCGCGGTCCTGGTCTCCGGCTGCACCGTCATCGTCGCGCTGGCCGGTCTGTACGTGTCCCGGGTGACCTTCATCGGCAAACTGGGCGCCGCGGCCGCCGTCACCGTGATCACCGCGGTCATCGGCGCGGTCACCCTGGTCCCGGCCCTGCTCGGTCTCATCGGCAGGCGGATCGACCGGTACCGGGTGCGGCCGCCGGTCGCTGAGGGCGGATCCGGATCCGGCGGGGCGGCAGCGGGCGGCTGGCACCGCTACGCCCGGCAGGTGGAGCGGCGGCCCTGGGGGTTCCTGCTCGCCGGGCTGGTCGTGGTGGGGGTCCTCGCGATCCCGCTGTTCTCCATCCGTCTGGGACACATCGACGACGGAGCCGATCCGACGAGCTTCACCGACCGGCGCGCGTTCGACCTGATCTCCAAGGGTTTCGGGCCGGGCGCGAACGGTCCGTTCACCCTGGTCGTCGATCAGCGGTCGGTACCCGGGGCGGACCGTTCGGCGCTGGCGAGCAACCTCCAGAAGGCACTCACGGACGTTCCCGGAGCGGCCAGTGTGGGACCGCTGCAGGCGACGGACGACGGCGCGCTCCTCGTCGGCACCGCGCTGTCGAAGGAAGCTCCGCAGGACGCCGGCACCACCACCCTGTTCAACCGCCTCAAGGACGACGCCCTGCCGCAGGGAGTGTCGGGCACCGGCGCCTCCGCCTACGTGACCGGCACGACCGCCGCCCAGGAGGACTTCCTGGAGATCATCGCCCGCAGACTCCCCCTGATCATCGCCGTCGTGGTCGGCCTCGCCTTCCTGATCATCCTCACCGTGTTCCGCGGGGTCCTCGTCGCGGTCAAGGCAGCGGTCCTCAACCTCCTCTCGATCGCGGCCTCGTACGGGGTGGTGGTGGCGGTCTTCCAGTGGGGCTGGGGCGGGCCGGCCCTCGGGGTGTCCGGGACCGTGCCCATCGAGAGCTACGTGCCGATGATGATGTTCGCCATCGTCTTCGGCCTGAGCATGGACTACGAGGTGTTCCTGATCGCCCGGGTGCACGAGGCCTGGACGCGGACCCGGGACAGCAAGGGCGCCGTGGCACACGGACTGGAGATCACCGCCCGGGTCATCACCTGCGCCGCGCTCATCATGGTCAGCGTCTTCGCCGCCTTCGTCATCAGCGACGACATCGTGGTCAAGATGCTCGGGCTGGGGCTGGCGGTCAGCGTGCTCGTCGACGCCACGATCGTCCGGCTGCTGCTGGTCCCCGCGGTGATGACACTGCTGGGCCGGAGCGCCTGGTGGATGCCCCGGTGGCTGGACCGGGTGCTGCCCCGCATCGACACCGAGGGCCGGGCGGCTCCGCCCCCGCAGGCCCCGTGACCCCTGCCCGCCCTGTGCGGACGGGCCGCTCACAGCGACGCGTACACCGCGTCGACCAGGGCCGTCTTGCGCGGGTCGTTCGCGATGTGCGGGCCCATCCGGTTCATGACGTAGCCCAGGGCGACGCCGTTCTCCGGGTCCGCCAGGCCGCAGGAGCCGCCCGCGCCGTCGTGGCCGAAGGCCCGCGGGTTGGGTCCGTAACTGGCGTCGGGGCCGCTCAGCCACAGGCCGAGCGCGATCTCCGTCTCATGGGTGAAGCCCGCGCCCAGAACGAGGTCGCGGCAGCTGCCCTGGCCCTCGCGAACGCGTTCGGCGGACTCCTCGGACAGGATCCGCAGTCCGCCCGAGCTGCCGCGTCCCGCGAAGATGCCGTACAGCGCGGCGACCGCGCGGGCGGTGCCGTGGCCGTTGGCGGCGGGGATCTCGGCTTCCCGCCACTCCGGGGTGTTGGCGGCGGCTGCTCCCGTGGGCGGATTGAGCAGCGAGGCGAGGGCGACCGGCTCAAGCTGCGCGAAGAGGGCCGCCTGCCGGGTCCGGTCCGCCTTGGGGACGACGAGCTCGGCGGCGCGCCCGGCCTCCTTCTCCGGAAGGCCGACGGTGAAGTCGATGGCGAGCGGGCCGGTCACCTCCTGCCGCAGGAACTCCCCCGGCAGCAGTCCGCTGATCCGCCGGATCACCTCGCCGACCAGGAACCCGTACGTCAGGGCGTGGTAGCCGGAGCGGGTGCCGGGCTCCCACCACGGTGCGGTCGCCGCGAGCCGGGCGGTCGTCAGTTCCCAGTCGTACAGCTCCGCCAGGCTGTGCGGCTCACGGAGGCCCGCGAGGCCGGCGCGGTGGGAGAGCAGGTGCCGTACGAGAACGGCCTCCTTGCCCGCTGCGGCGAATTCCGGCCAGTACGTGGCGACCGGGGCGTCGAGGTCCAGCAGGCCGCGGTCGGCGAGGATGTGCGCGCAGAGCGCGACCGGCCCCTTGCCGGTGGACCAGACGTTGACCAGGGTGTCCTGTTCCCACGGGCGGGTGCGGGCGCCGTCCGCCCAGCCTCCCCAGAGGTCGGCGACGGGCCGGCCCTCGACCAGGACGGTGACGGCCGCGCCCAGCTCGTCCCGCTCGCGGAAATTCGCCTCGAACGCGCCGCGCACCGCGGCGAACCGTTCGTCGCAGTGGCCGTGGATCTGGGGCACGGGGCCTCCCTCGCCTGGGACATGCCTGGTCGGACTCGATCCCGGCCAACATACCGACTGGTCGGACTGGCGGGAAGGGGCGGCACGCCCTCAACCTCGGGCGGGTGGCGGTCCCGGTCAGCGGGCCCCGGTTTCCAGGCGGAGGCTCCATCGGTGCGGCAGACCGGTGAGCGTGATGGTGGAGAGCGGGCGGACGTCGACGTTCCAGTACGTCGGCGGCGGGGCTCTCAGCGCGTAGACGAGGGCCGCCCGGACGACGGCGGGCTCGGCGACGGCGACGATGGAGCCGTCGCAGGCGGGACGGGTGTCGAGCCAGTTGCCGATCCGGGAGATGAACGCGAGCAGGGACTCGCCGCCGTGGGGGGCGGAGCGCGGGTCCGCCAGCCAGGCGTCCACGGCGGCCGGTTCGCGCGCGGTGACGTCGGACAGCGTACGGCCGCGCCAGCGCCCCATGTCGCAGTCACGCAGGGCGGGCTGGACCATGGGCGCGAAGCCGAGCGCCTCCCCGGTGGCGCGGCTGCGGGGGGTCGGCGAACAGTAGCGCAGCTCGGCCGCGCCCAGGGGTGCCAGGGCCGGAGCGGCGAACCGCAGCTCGTGCCAGCCGGCCTCGTCGAGCGGCCGGTCGTCGTCGAAGCGTTCGCCGAGCAGGAAGGAACTGCGCGCGGCGGCGACGAGCGAGACCCGAACACTCATGGGCGCGATCGTGGAGCCGTTCGACACGCGGGTCAAGGGTGCCGCCGCAAAATGCCGCACCCGGTGAGTCTTGTTCCCCCCGGCGTCTCGGTCAGGGCCGGACCCTGTCGGCCGGGCGGTCGAGCACGCCCTCCCACGCGGTGCACAGCCGGCGCACCCCCTCGGCGATCTCCGCCGGCCCCGCGGCGGCGACGAAGCTCAGCCTGACGTGCGCGGACGGGGGTTCGGCGCTGAAGTAGGGACGCCCGGGCGCGATCGCGACACCGGCGCGCAGGGCGGAGGCGACCATGGCCGCCTCGTCCGCCCCGGCACCGGAATCGGGCAGCCGCAGCCAGAGGTAGCCACCGCCCGCCGGGATGTGCGTCAGCGCGAGGCCGGGCAGTTCCCGGTGCAGCGCGGTGACCATGGCGGTGCGGCGGCTGCGCAGCTCCGCCGAGACGGAGCGCAGATGGCGCCCCCAGGCGGGAGAGCCCACGAGTTCCAGCGCGGCTTCCTGGAGCGGCCGGGGGACGAAGAAGCTGTCGACGACCTGGATGGCCCGCAGCCGTTCCAGGACCGGCCCCCGGGCCGCGAGGGCGCCCACCCGGAAGCTGGGCGAGGTCGCCTTGGTCAGCGAACAGACATGGACGACGACTCCGTCGGGATCGTCGGCGGCCAGCGACGCGGGGAGCGGGCCGGCGTCGTCGTGGACGAGGTTGCGGGCGAAGTCGTCCTCGACGACGAACGCTCCCGCCTCCCGGGCGATCCGGACGACTTCGGCACGCCGGCCGTCGGCGAGGACCGTGCCCGTCGGGTTCTGGAAGAGCGGCTGGCACACCAGGACGCGGGCGCCGGTGGCGCGGAAGGCGGCGGCCAGCAGTTCGGGCCGCACCCCGTCGGCGTCCACGGGCACGGGCACGGGCCGCAGACCGGCCGCCCGCGCGGCCGCCAGCATCCCGGGATAGGTGGGTGATTCGACGAGGACGGGCGCCCCGGGCTGGGCCAGTGCGCGCAGCGCGGTGGCCAGGGCGCTCTGGCCCCCCGCGGTGATCAGCACATCGGCGGCGGTGAGGGCCGGTCCGATCTGCTGGGCGAACCAGGCGCGCAGTTCGGTGAGCCCGTCGGTGGGCGGCCGGCTCCAGGCGCCGGGGCGGCGGCCGGCCCGGGCGAGAGCCGATGCCATGGCCCGCTCCGGCTGGAGCGAGCTGTGCAGATAGCCGCCGTTGAACTCGACGACCCCGGTGGGCGGGGGCGTCAGGGTGACCAGCAGGCCGGACGCGTCGACCGCCCGGGGCACCACTTCGGCGCCGCCGTCGCCGTTGAGCGACACCTCCTGCCAGGAGGTGTCGGCGGGCGGCCGCGCCTGCGCACGCGGTTGCGCCCGGAACGCGCCGGAGCCGGGGCGGGTGACGACGAGCCCCTCCGCCGCGAGCTGCGCGACGGCCCGCGAGACGGTGACGGGACTGGCTCTGAACCGTTCGACGAGGGAACGACTGGAGGGGAGCTTCTCACCCGGTGAGTAGCGGTTCACCTCTCCCCGGAGGACTTCAGCCAGCTCGGCGACACTGCTACGCTCTTGCATGACAGCAAAAGATAGCGCTACTGCGAGTCTCCCGATAGCGGTCGGCCCGACCGCGAACGGCCCCGCGACAGCTCCGGCGCCCGGCCCGGCTACAGCCTCGACGGCGGGCATCCCCGCGGCGGCCTCTGGGCACGGCCCCCTCCCGGCAGGGCGGAACGGCACGCTGCTCGCTCTGCTCGGCGTGCTCGCCTTCTCCCTCACCTTTCCCTCCACCGCCTGGGGCCTGGAGAGCTTCGGTCCCTGGTCCCTGGTCGCGCTGCGCAGCCTGCTGGCCGCCGCCGTCGCCTGCGTCGTGTTTGTCGCGGCGCGCGTACGGCTGCCCGAGCGGCGGCACTGGGCCGGCCTCGCGGTGGTGGCGTGCGGGGTGGTGGTGGGGTTCCCCCTGCTGACCACGCTGGCGCTGCAGACCTCGACGACCTCGCACGCGGCCGTGGTGGTGGGCCTGCTGCCGCTGACGACCGCGGTGTTCTCCTCCCTGCGCACGGGTTCGCGGCCCCCTCGCGCGTTCTGGGCCGCCGCACTCGCCGGGGCAGCGGTGGTGATCGCCTTCACCGTGCTCCAGAGCGGCGGCGGTCTCTCGGCCGGCGACCTCTACCTCTTCTGCGCGCTGCTGGTCTGCGCGGCGGGATACACGGAGGGCGGCAGGCTGGCCAAGGTGATGCCGGGGTGGCAGGTGACCGGGTGGGCGCTGATCGTCACCGCGCCGCTGGCAGCGGCGGGCGCCGCGGTCGCGTTGCCGTACGAACCGGTGCGGCTGACCGCGCACGGTGTCATCGGGCTGGTCTGGGTGGCGGTGGCGTCGACTTTCGTCGGCCTGTACGTCTGGTACCGCGGCATGGCGGAGATCGGCGTCGCGCGGGCCAGCCAGCTCCAGCTCGCGCAGCCCTTGCTGACCCTCGTCTGGTCGTTCCTGCTCCTCGGCGAGGAAGTCACCCCCGCGGCCCCGGTGGCCGCGGTCGCCGTACTCGTCTGCATCGCCGCCACCCAGCGCGCCGGAGCCGGCCGGTCATAGACTTGTCGACATGGAACGCCACCCGTGAGGAGGTCACTCCCGATGGAGGCACACACGGGCGACCGGCTGCTGACGCACGGCAGGACCGTGGGACAGCACGACCGGGTCGCCGAGATTCTCGAAGTGCTCGGGGACGGGGGCTCTCCCCCGTACCGGGTCCGCTTCGAGGACGGGCACGAACACGTCATCGCACCCGGCCCCGACAGCGTCGTCCAGCACACGACCGACCGGAGCCGGGACACCCGAGGCTAGGGGCCGGCCCACCAGGAGGACTCCGTCCGCCGCCCCACCGAACGGCGGACGGGGCCGGCCGGTCAGCGCGGCGGGCGCGCCCGCGTGCGGTAGTGGTCGGCCACCACGCGGTCCATCGCGCCGATCCGGTCCGTGACCACGTTCTTCCCCGAGAAGTAGACGTGGCCGCGGACCTGGTCGTACCCGGCGGCGAAGTCGACGTGCCGGGACAGCTCCGCCGGGTCCTGCCAGGCCGCGGCCTGGGCCGGGTCGCCCGCCTTGTACAGCGCCTCCCCGATGAACAGGTCCACACCCGTGCCCCGGACCACCTCGGCCCACCAGGGCACCAGCGACGCGTAGTCGGCGGGCGCGAAGCCCAGGTTCCAGTACAACTGGGGGGTGACGTGATCGATCCACCCCTTCTTGATCCAGCCGCGGGTGTCGGCGTACAGATCGTCGTACGTCTGCACCCCCGCGTCGGTCCGTGAGCCCAGCGGGTCGGTCGAGGCGTTGCGCCACACGCCGAACGGGCTGACGCCGAAACGGACGGCGGGCTTCAGCGCCTTGATCCGCTCGGACATCTCGTGCACCAGCTTGTCGGTGTTGGAGCGCCGCCAGGCCGCCCGGTCGGGGAAGCCCGCGCCGTACTTCTTGTACGCGTCGCCGTCCGCGAAGGTCTGGCCCGCCACCGGGTACGGATAGAAGTAGTCGTCCCAGTGGACGGCGTCGATGTCGTAGCGGCGGACCGCGTCGAGCATCGCGTCCTGGACGAAGGCGCGGACCTCGGGCAGCCCCGGGTTGTAGTAGAGCTTCCCGCCGTACGGCAGGACCCACTCGGGGTGGAGCCGTGCGGGGTGACCGGCGGCGAGCCGGGTGGGGTCGGTGTGGTTGGCGACCCGGTACGGGTTGAACCAGGCGTGCAGCTCCAGTCCGCGGCTGTGGGCCTCCTTGACCGCCGTGCCCAGCGGGTCCCAGCCGGGGTCCTTGCCCTGGACGCCGGTGAGGCAGGCGGCCCACGGCTCGTACGGTGACGGCCACAGCGCGTCCGCACTGGGGCGGACCTGGAGGATCACCGCGTTCAGCCGCCGGGCGACCGCCTCGTCGAGGTACGCGATCAGCCCGGCCCGCTGTGCGTCGGCCGACAGACCCGGCTTCGACGGCCAGTCGACGTTCGCGATCGTGGCCACCCACATGCCCCGCAGCTCGCGGCGGAGCACATCCCGGGAGGCTCCCGGCCGGCCCGGACCGCCGGCGCCCCGGGAGGCCGCTGCGGCGTCACCCGCCACGGCGGCCGAAGCCACCACCCCCGCGACCGTGCCGGCCGCACCCGTCACGAACTTCCGTCGGTCCATCTGTCGCATTCCGCTCCACCTGCCGTTCCCTTGCGCGTCCGCGGCCCCGGAGGAATCCGGGCGTGGGACCGAGCATGCCCGCCCCGGCCCCCGATCCCCGGTAAGAGCGTGGCCGGCCCGCGACGCAGCCCCCATTTGCCGGTCGCTCCGAGGCGCGGAGTAACGTCGTGGAGTCGTGGTGGAGCCCGGAATCAGACGGAAGCCGCCGAACGGAGAACAGCGAAAGGCACGAGGTGACGGACTCTATGGCCGACATTGCACGCGTCGGGGTGGTGGGCTGTGGCCAGATGGGCGCAGGCATCGCGGAGGTGTGCGCCCGCAGCGGCCTCGACGTCAAGGTGGCCGAGACCACCGGCGAGGCGCTGGAGATCGGCCGCACCCGGCTTCACAACTCCCTCTCGAAGGCCGCCGAACGCGGCAAGATCACCGAGGAGGAGCGCGACGAGACCCTCGGCCGCCTGAGTTTCACCACCGACCTCGGCGAGTTCGCCGACCGCGATCTCGTCATCGAGGCCGTCGTGGAGAACGAGCAGGTCAAGACGGAGATCTTCCAGGTCCTCGACCAGGTGGTGACCCGGCAGGACGCGATCCTCGCCTCCAACACCTCGTCGATCCCGCTGGTGAAGCTGGCCGTCGCGACCTCGCGCCCGGACCAGGTCATCGGCATCCACTTCTTCAACCCGGCGCCGGTGCAGAAGCTCGTCGAGATCATCCCGGCGCTGACCACCTCGGACGACACGATCAAGCGCGCCGAGGCCATGGTGCAGGACATACTGGGCAAGCACCCCATCCGCGCCCAGGACCGTTCCGGTTTCGTCGTCAACGCGCTGCTGATCCCGTATCTGCTCTCCGCGATCCGGATGTTCGAGTCGGGCATCGCCAGCCGCGAGGACATCGACAACGGCATGGAGATGGGCTGCGCCCACCCCATGGGCCCGCTCAAGCTCGCCGACCTGATCGGTCTGGACACCGTGGCCTCGGTCGCCGACTCGATGTACGCCGAGTACAAGGAGCCGCTGTACGCCGCTCCCCCGCTCCTCCAGCGCATGGTGGACGCGGGCCGCCTCGGCCGCAAGACGGGGTCGGGGTTCTACCCGTACGCCTGACCACCCGCCCGTGCGTGCGGGGGACCCACGGTCACCCGCACGCACGGGCGGAACGGTTTCAGCCCAGCCGTAAGTGGTGGAGCATCATCAGCCCGGCGGCCATGCCCGCGGCCGGGACCTCGCCGCGGGCGATCATGTCGGGGACCAGCTTCAGCGGTATCCACTCACGGCGCGAGGACTCGAAACCGTCGACGGGGTCGCCCGTCCAGTCCGCCTCCTCGCCCCAGTAGAAGTGGTGCCGGGCGTCGGTGAGTCCGTTCGACGGCTCCACGGTCAGCAGCGGACGCAGGGGGCCGGGGCGCCAGCCGGTCTCCTCCTCCATCTCCCGGGCCGCCGCGGCCGCCGGCTGTTCTCCCTCCTCGACGACGCCCGCGGCGAGCTCCCAGCCCCAGCTGTCGGTGATGAACCGGTGCCGCCAGAGCAGCAGGACCTCGTTCGTCTCATTGACGACGGTGGCCGCCGCGACGGCGCGGAGCCGGATCACGAAGTGGTCGAGGTGGTGGCCGTCCGGGAGGACGACGTCCGCCAGATTGACCCGGAACCAGCGATTCTCGTACACAGTCTGTTCGTTCAGATTCGTCCACTGCACAGTTCTGCCACCTTCTGGCTAGTAGGTGGCCATATCGCAGCAGAACCCGACTGCCAGTGGTACTCACAGCGGTACGCGCAGCGCCCCGTCCACGAGGTCCGCGGCCCGCCCCGCCTCCGCGCTGCCGCTCGCGACCAGTTGTCCCCGCACGTCCCGCAACCGGTCACGCAGCCGCTGCGACTCCATGCCCCGGGCGCGCTCCGCCATCTCCGCCGCCGTGACCGCCGCCCGGTCGGCCTCGCCCTGCCGCAGGTCGATCGTGGTGAGCATCGCGAGCCGGTGCACCCGGCCCCGGTCGTGCGCGGGCGCCCGCACCGCCGCCGCGGCGTGCTCCCGGGCCGCCGGGAGGTCCCCGAGGCGCAGCAGAGCCTCCGCCACCTGCACGTCGACCAGCCCCGGCTGGACGTACCCCGTCTCGTCCGGCTCCTGACCGGGCAGGATCCGTGCGGCCTCGGACTCGGCGCGCCGGATGCACCGCAGGGCGCCGGCCCGGTCTCCGAGATGTGCGTACGCCTTCGCCTGCATGGCGTGGAGGTCGGCGGCGAGCGCGGGGGTGATGTCGCGTCCCGCGGCCCGCAGCGCCGCCTCGGCGAAGGCGACGGCCTGCCGGAAGTCGGCGAGGAAGAGGGACTGGTTCACCAGGAGGGCGATCACATAGCCGCCGAGGCCCCGGTCCCCGCTCGCCTTGGCCAGCCGCAGTGCCTGGTGGAAGTAGCGCTGGGCGAGGCCGTGCGCGTCGGAGTCGTAGGCGCAGATGCCAGCCACGGCGACCAGGCCGCCCGCCGCGCGGTGCAGTTGACGCCCCATCGCGTCGCTGTAGCCGCCGCGCAGGAGCGGGGCCGTCTCCGCGTTGAGGAAGCCGACGATGCGCGAACGCGTCGCGATTCCACCCGCCTTGCGGTACATCAGTTCGTAGTGGGCGCGGGCGGCCCGCAGGGTTGCTATGTCGGCCGGGCCGACGCGCTGCGGTCCGGTACGGGACACGTCGGTGTCCTCCGGCGGGTTCTCCCACTCCCAGACGGGCATCACGGCGGTGGTCCCCGTCACGGCCGGGGCGGCGACGGCATGGGGGCGCTGCTGTTCGTCGGAGCGCCACAGAGCGGTGGCCCGCTCCACGAATCCGGTGAGCGAGGAGCTCCGCACGGGCGGGTGGCCGCCGAGGGCCGCCATGCCGATGTCGTCGAGCGAGACGGCCCTGTTCAGCCGGTTCCCCAGCACCTCACAGATCAGGTCGGGCACCTGGCCGCGCGGGCGCTGCCCCTTCAGCCAGCGGGCGACGGCCGTGTGTTCGTACCGCAGGCACAGACCCCGGGTACGGCCGGCCCGGTTCACGTGCGCGGCGAGCCCGGCCCGGGAGACACCCGCCTCGTCGATCAGAGCCTCTAGCAGAGTGTTGGGCTCCATTGCCCCCATTGCCCCCTCCGGCGGTTCGCCACGCCTGGACGTGTCGCCCCAGTGGAGCACGATTCACACGGGGTGTGAACGGAATGCCCGAACCGTCCCGCCGCGCACCCTGTCGCACGGACCCGCGGATCGCTTGACTGAATCCCTCGCAAGAGGCGGCCGGGTCGTCTGCTCCCCCTCGTACAGCACGACGACCCGCTTCCGCGCCGTCCGCTCTGCCGGCCTGCCCGACACTCCGTGGCAGGGCGGACGGCGCCGGATCGCACGACCCACTGCCCACGGATCGGAGGGTTGTTGCGGGGCCGGCCGGACACCGGGTTCCCCCGGGCCGGGCCGGAGCCCGCGTGCGGTCCACCGCCCCTGGGCGAGCACACAGGAGGGGCGTATCCGGTGGCCGGATACGCCCCTCCTCACTGTGCGGGTGCGCTGCTACGCGCCGCGCAGCACCGCTCCCGTACGCTCGGCGGCCAGGGCCACCGCCGCGTCACGGGCGGCGCTCGCCTCGTCGACCGTCAGCGTGCGGTCGCCGGCACGGAACCGCAGCGCGTACGCCAGGGACTTGCGGCCCTCGCCGATCTGCTCGCCGGTGAACACGTCGAACAGCCGAAGCGACTCGAGGAGTTCCCCCGCTCCGTCGTGGAGCGCCCGCTCCACATCGGCGGCGGGCACGTCCTGGCCGACGACGAGTGCGACGTCCTGGGTCGCCACCGGGAAGGTGGAGATCCGGGGGGCCTGGAGGGCGCCGTCGACCGCACGCTCCAGGACGTCGAGCTCGACCTCCATGGCGCAGGTGCGCTCGGGGAGGTGGAGCTCCTTGATGACGCGCGGGTGCAGCTCGCCGGCGTGACCGAAGAGGGTCTCCTCGCCGTCGACCGTCACGTACAGCGCGGCGCACCGGCCCGGGTGCCACGGCGCGTGCTGGTCGGCGCGGACCGTAAGGTCCACACCTGCCTCACGGGCGATGGTGCGGGCGGCCTCGACGGAGTCCGCCCAGTCGGCGGGGCGGCCCTTGCCCCACCAGCCGGCCTGCTCGCGGGCGCCCGCGAGGACGACGGCGGCGCGGCGCGGCTGACGCGGCAGCGCGGCGTCGAGGGCGGCGATCTCCTCGGCGGAGGGGCGCCGGTCGACGGGCAGCCGGACGGGCTTCGCCTCCTGGCCGGTGGGCCGGAAGACGAGACCGGTCTCGAAGAGCGCGAGGTCGTGGCTCCCCCGGCCGTCGTTGCGCCGCAGTGCGCCGAGGAGGCCCGGCAGCAGCGTGGTGCGCAGCGACGGCTCCTCGTCGGAGAGCGGGTTGACGAGCTTGACCGTGCGGCGTCGGGCGTCCTCCGCGTCCAGGCCGAGCTGGTCCAGGACCGCCTCGCCGGTGAACGGGTAGTTCAGCGCCTCGACGTAGCCGGCACCGGCCAGGGCCCGGCCGACGCGGCGGTGCAGCCGCTGGCGGTCGGTGAGCCCGCGGCCGGAGGGCGGGGTCGGGAGCGTGGACGGGAGGTTCTCGTAGCCCTCCAGCCGGATGACCTCTTCGGCGAGGTCGTTCGGCTCGTTCAGGTCGGGCCGCCAGGACGGGGCCGTGACGAGGAGCTCGTCCTGCCCGTAGACGTCGCAGCCCACCTCCTGGAGGCGGCGCACGACGGTCTCGCGGCCGTAGGCGACGCCGGCCACCTTGTCGGGGTGGTCGGCCGCCATCGTGATGGTGCGGGGACCGGAGGGGGCGGTGACCTCGGTGACACCGGCCTCGGCGGTACCGCCGGCGAGCAGCACCAGGAGGTCGACGGTGCGCTGCGCGGCAGCGGCGGCGGCCTGCGGGTCGACGCCGCGCTCGAAGCGCTTGGACGCCTCGGAGGCCAGCTTGTGACGGCGCGCGGTCCGGGCGATCGAGATCGCGTCGAAGTGCGCGGCCTCGATGACGACCTCGGTGGTGTGCGCGCCCTCGGCGGCGTCCGCGATCTCGGTGTTCGCCCCGCCCATGACGCCCGCCAGGCCGATCGGCCCGCGGTTGTCGGTGATGACGAGGTCGGCGGCGTCCAGGACGCGGACCGTGCCGTCGAGCGTGGTGAGCTTCTCGCCCTGCTCGGCGCGGCGCACCCCGATCGGACCGTCGATGCGGGTGCGGTCGTAGGCGTGCAGCGGCTGGCCCAGTTCGAGCATGACGTAGTTGGTCACGTCGACGGCGAGCGAGATCGGCCGCATGCCGGCCTTCTGGAGCCGGCGCTGCATCCAGATCGGGGACCGCGCCTCGGGCTGGAGGCCCACGACGGTGCGCGCGGTGAAGCGGTCGCAGCCGATCGGGTCGGAGACCCTGACCGGGTAGCCGTAGGCGTTGGGCGCGGGCACGTCCAGGAGCGCCGGGTCGCGCAGCGGCAGGCCGTAGGCGATGGCGGTCTCACGGGCGACGCCGCGCATCGACAGGCAGTAGCCGCGGTCGGGCGTGACGGCGATGTCGAGGACCTCGTCGACGAGCTGGAGCAGCTCGATCGCGTCGGTGCCGACCTCGTGCTCCGGCGGCAGCACGATGATGCCGTGCGTGCCGTCGTCGCCCATGCCGAGCTCGTCGGTGGAGCAGATCATGCCGTGCGAGGTCTTGCCGTACGTCTTGCGCGCGGCGATCGCGAAGTCGCCGGGCAGCACGGCGCCGGGCAGCACCACGACGACCTTGTCGCCGACGGAGAAGTTACGGGCTCCGCAGACGATCTCCTGCGGCTCACCGGTGCCGTTGGCGGAGCCGACGTCGACCGTGCAGAAGCGGATGGGCTTCTTGAAGCCCTCCAGCTCCTCGATGGTCAGTACCTGTCCGACGACGAGGGGGCCCTTGAGGCCGGCGCCGATCTGCTCGACGGTCTCGACCTCCAGGCCGACCGCGACGAGCTTGGCCTGTACGTCACGGCCGGTCTCGGTGACCGGCAGGTCGACGTACTCCCGCAGCCAGGAAAGCGGGACGCGCATCAGATCTCCATCCCGAAGGGCCGGGTGAACCGGACGTCGCCTTCGACCATGTCTCGCATGTCTTCTACGTGGTGGCGGAACATCAGCATCCGCTCGATGCCGAACCCGAAGGCGAATCCGCTGTACTTCTGGGGGTCGACTCCGCAGGCGATGAGCACCTTGGGGTTGACCATGCCGCAGCCGCCCAGCTCGATCCAGCCCTCGCTGCCGCAGGTGCGGCAGGGGCGGTCCGGGTTGCCGACGGACTCGCCGCGGCAGACGTAGCAGACCATGTCCATCTCGGCGGACGGCTCGGTGAACGGGAAGAAGTTCGGCCGGAGCCGGGTCTTCATGTCCGGGCCGAAGAGTGCCTGGACCATGTGGTCGAGGGTGCCCTTGAGGTCCGCCATGGTGAGGCCCTCGTCGACGGCGAGCAGCTCGATCTGGTGGAAGACCGGGGTGTGCGTGGCGTCGAGCTCGTCGGTCCGGTAGACCCGGCCGGGGCAGACGACGTAGACCGGGGGCTCGCGGTCGAGCAGGGTGCGGGCCTGGACCGGCGAGGTGTGGGTGCGCAGCACGACACCGGACTCGTCGTTCTTCTCGCCGTCGGCGCCCTCGACGAAGAAGGTGTCCTGCATCTGCCGGGCCGGGTGGTCGGGCACGAAGTTCAGGGCGTCGAAGTTGAACCACTCGGCCTCGGCCTCGGGGCCCTCGGCGACCTCGTAGCCCATGGCCACGAAGACGTCGGCGACGCGCTCCATGATGGTCGTCAGCGGGTGGCGGGCGCCTGCCGGGGTGCGGTCGTACGGCAGGGTGACGTCCACCGCCTCCTCGACCAGGACCCGGGCGTCGCGCTCGGCCTCCAGCTCCGTCTGGCGGGCCGCGAGGGCCCGGCCCACGGCGGCGCGGGCCTGGCCCACGCGCTTGCCGGCCTCGGCCTTCGCCTGCGGCGGCAGGGCGCCGATCTCGCGGTTGGCGAGGGACAGGGGCGAGGTGCCACCGGTGTGCGCGGTCTTCGCCTGGGCGAGCGCGTCGAGGTCGCCCGCGGCGGCGAAGGCGGCGAACGCCTCGTCCCGGATGCGCTCGATCTCTTCCGGTTTCAGTGCCTCGACCTCGACTGGGTCGTACGACTTGTTCGGTGCCGACATCTCTTCCCGTACTTCCGATTGGCTGGTGGCGCGGCCCCGCTCGACGACTGGAGGACGCAAAGGTGCCAAAGGTCGAGTCTAAGGGTCGCAGGACGCGGGGGCCGCCCGTGGGCCGCTCTACTGCATGTAGGCAGGCGTGCTCACGGGCAGGATAAATCGGAACTCGGCGCCGCCCCCGGGGCCGCGGCCGACCGTGATCGTGCCGCCGTGCGCCTCGACGATGCCCTTGACGATGTACAGGCCCAGGCCGGTGCCGCCGCGCTTGCTCCCCCGCCAGAAGCGGGTGAAGACACGGCCCATCGACTCCTCGGGGATGCCGGGGCCTTCGTCGCTCACGGTGACCGCCGTCCCCTTCTCGTCGCTCTTCGCCGGTGCGGGCGCCACCTCGATGGTGACGGTTCCCTCGCCGTGGCGCACCGCGTTTTCCAGCAGGTTGCCGAGCACCTGGTCGACCTTGTCCGGGTCGGCCCACACGGCGGGCAGCGGCTGGCAGGTGCGGACGAGGAACCGGCCGGGCTCCTGGCCGGACGCGGTGAGCGCCTGTACGTGCCGTTCGACGGCGGCGGAGAGGTCCACGGGCTGGCGGCGCAGTTCCAGGCGCCCCGAATCGATCCGGGAGATGTCCAGGAGCTCGGTGATCAGGCGGGTGACCCGGTTGGCGTCGGCGTCGACGGTCTCCAGCATCAGCCGCTTCTGGTCGTCGGTGAACCGCTCCCATTTGGCCAGCAGCGTGGCCGTGAAGCCCTTCACGGACGTCAGGGGCGAGCGCAGCTCGTGGGCGACGGTCGCGATGAGTTCGGCGTGGCTGCGCTCGTTGCGACGGCGGGCCTCGGTGCCGCGCAGGCTGACCACGAGCCGGCGCACGGGGCCGGTCGGGCTCTCGCGGACGTAGCGGGCGGAGACGAGGACCTCGCGGCCGCCGGGCAGCAGAAGGTTTCGTTCGGGCTGGCCCACGCGGATGGCGAGGCCGTTGTAGGGATCGGTCAGCTCCCACCAGCGGCGGCCCTTGAGGTCCTCCAGCGGCAGTACGTGCTCCAGCGGGCGGCCGAGGGCGGCGGCCCGGGGCACGGCGGTGATCCGGGCGGCGGCGGAGTTGAAGCAGACGATCCTGCCGGCCCCGTCCGCGACGACGAGCCCGTCGGGCAGGTCGTCCGGGTCCAGTACGTGGCCGCCGGGTCCGATGCCCGCGTCGGCGGCCTCCGGGTCCTCGGCGGCGCGCACGACGGTATCCGCGCGTGCCCGCGGCCCGCTCATGCCGACAGCCATATTCCCGTACCCCACCTCTCGAACCGGTGCAGTGGGCCCCCGAGTTCGTCACCCTACTAGGGCGTGTTTCGAAAGTCCCGCCTGCTCGGCGACGCCTGGCACGCACACTCGCCGCGTTGTCGGGATCGCCCCGATACAACCAGTATCGGGGCGACCCTCCGCCTTGCGATCGCACGCACCAGACGCCGCCGAGCCCGCCCTCCGGGCGGACGGCGCTACTTTCGAAACACGCCCTAGGCGGCGGTGACGGAGCGACACCCTGTGAGCCCCGTGGGCCTGGGGCGCGGGCGCGGGGTGGTTCAGCCGGCGCTGCGGCGGGGGCGCTGGGCGCGTGCGGAGGCGTACAGGCAGACGGCGGCGGCCGTGGCGAGGTTGAGGCTCTCCGCCTTGCCGTGGATCGGTACGCGCACGACGGCGTCGGCCAGCGCCCGGGTCTCCTCGGGCAGCCCCCAGGCCTCGTTGCCGAAGACCCAGGCGGTGGGCCCGCCCATGGTGCCGGCGTCGAGCTCGTCGTCGAGGTCGTCCTCGCCCGCGCCGTCGGCGGCGAGGATGCGTACGCCCGCTTCCCGCAGCCCCCGCACGGCCTGCTCGACGGGGACGCCGACGGCGACCGGCAGGTGGAAGAGGGAACCCACGGACGCGCGGACGGACTTGGGGTTGTACAGGTCGACGGAGGCGTCGGTGAGGACGACCGCGTCGGCGCCCGCGGCGTCGGCGCAGCGCAGCACCGTGCCGGCGTTCCCGGGGTCGCGGACGTTCGCCAGGACGGCGACGAGCCTGGGCCGTGCGGCGATGACCGCTTCGAAGGACGTGTCCAGGAAGCGGCAGACACCGATCAGGCCCTGCGGGGTGACGGTCTGCGACACGTCGGCCAGGACCTCGCTGTCGGCCAGGTGCACCCGGGCGCCCGCGGCGTGGGCGGCGTCGACGATCGCTCCGTAGCGCTCGGCGGCCTCGACGGTGGCGAACAGTTCGACGAGGGTCGGCTTCCCGTCGCTGCCGCGGTGGTCCGCGGCCTCGCGCACGGCCTGAGGCCCCTCGGCGATGAACATGCGCTCCTTGCCGCGGAAGTTCCGCCTGGCCAGCCGCCGGGCGGCGGCGACGCGTGGCGATCGCGGGGAGATCAGTTCGGGGGTGCCCATGTCGGCGGCGAGCCTCTCTGCGTACGAAGGTGCTGGGTCTGCAACGCACCGGACCCGCAGACGGCGTACGCCTGCGGGTCCGGCTCAGAAGCCAAGAAGTACGGCCTGGATCAGGCGGCCTTCGGGGCGTTGACGTCGCTCGGGAGGGCCTTCTGGGCGACCTCGACGAGGGCGGCGAACGCGTTGGCGTCGTTGACCGCGAGCTCGGCCAGGATCTTGCGGTCCACCTCGATGTTGGCGGCGTTCAGACCCTGGATGAGGCGGTTGTACGTCATGCCGTTCTGGCGGGCAGCGGCGTTGATGCGCTGGATCCACAGCCGACGGAAGTCGCCCTTGCGCTTCTTGCGGTCGTTGTAGTTGTAGACCAGGGAGTGGGTGACCTGCTCCTTGGCCTTGCGGTACAGGCGCGAGCGCTGACCGCGGTAGCCGCTGGCGGCCTCGAGGATCGCCCGGCGCTTCTTGTGGGCGTTGACTGCCCGCTTGACGCGTGCCACTTTTTAACTCCTTGTAGCGGGGCCGTGGTCGTACTCACACGGCCCGGAAACGAATTGGTCCCGGTCGGATCGAGAGCACGTCCCCGGTGTCACCGGGGACGCGACCTCACTTGCCGAGAAGCTTCTTGATCTTCTTGGCGTCGGCCGGAGCCACGACGACCGTGCCGGTCAGCGAGCGGGTCTTCTTGGACGACTTGTGCTCGAGCAGGTGGCGCTTGCCGGCCTTCTCGCGGAGCACCTTGCCGGAGCCGGTGATCTTGAAGCGCTTGCTGGCACCGCTGTGCGTCTTGTTCTTCGGCATCGCGCCGTTCTCTCCTCGTCAGTGGCGCCCCTCTCGGTGCGGGCACCGGACTGCAGGGGCGTCAGATCTTGATGGGATTCCGGGGGGACCCGGGGGGCGCCTGGATGGCACCCCCTGAGGTCACGCCTCGGAAGGTGTGTCGGTCGGAGCCGGAGCCTCGGGGCTCGCCTCGGCCGGAGCCTCGACAGCCTCGTCCGCAGCCTCGGCGTCGTCGTCGTGGGCGTACCCCTGACGCTCCGCCTTGCGGGCGGCCTGGGCCTCGCGGGCCTCGGCCATGGCTTCGGTCTTCTTCTTGTGCGGGCCCAGAACCATGATCATGTTCCGGCCGTCCTGCTTCGGGTTGGACTCGATGAAGCCGAGTTCCTCCACGTCCGAAGCGAGACGCTGGAGCAGTCGGAAGCCCAGCTCGGGGCGGGACTGCTCACGACCACGGAACATGATCGTGATCTTGACCTTGTCGCCCTGCTTGAGGAACCGGACGACGTGACCCTTCTTGGTGTCATAGTCGTGCGGGTCGATCTTCGGCCGGAGCTTCATCTCCTTGATGACCGTGTGCGCCTGGTTCTTGCGCGCCTCACGGGCCTTCATGGCCGACTCGTACTTGAACTTCCCGTAGTCCATGAGCTTGCACACGGGCGGACGGGCGGTAGCCGCCACCTCGACCAGGTCGAGGTCGTACTCCTGTGCGAGTTCCAGGGCCTTGGCAAGCGGGACAATCCCGACCTGCTCGCCGCTGGGACCGACAAGTCGCACCTCGGGTACGCGAATCCGGTCGTTGATGCGGGGCTCGGCGCTGATGGATCCTCCTCGGTAGCACCACGCGGCCGTCTGGCGGACAGCCACGTAACGTCTGTTTCGACAGACCAACCGTGCAGGACCATGAAAAATGCCCCGACGGGACACAGGCGGGGCTCCTGAACAACCGGAGCACCGCCGCGGTCAACCGCGGGGCGCATCGGGCGGCTCCATCGTCCGTACGGAACGATGGGCGCCACCTGACCGGATGACCCGCCGTCCTGAGGACGGCAAGGTGGGAGATCGGAGCCTCCACTTGTGGGCCGGGCACATAGATGCCCAGCCGGTCGTTACACAAGGTTAGCAGCTCGCCCGGGCGGGCGCTAACCGGCGGCCCCGCGCACTCCCGCAGGCGGAGCGGGTCTGCCGTGGGCCTATCGTATGGCGCATGAGTGACGCGACCCCCACCAGTGATTCCCCCGGCTTCGACGAGATGGCCCGCGACATCGCGGAGGTGCCCGCCGTCGAGGTGATCGTGACGGTCGCCGTCAACCTGATGAGCGCCGCCGCCGTGAAGCTCGGACTGACCGAGGACGGCGACGAGCACAAGGACCTCGACGAGGCCCGCAAGCTGGTCCACGCACTGGCCGGCCTGCTGGACGCGAGCACCACGGAGATCAGCTCCTTCCACGCGGCTCCGCTGCGTGACGGCCTGAAGTCCTTGCAGCTCGCGTTCCGCGAGGCCTCGCTCGTACCGGACGAGCCCGGCCAGGGCCCCGGCGAGAAGTACACCGGCCCGGTCTTCGGCTGAGCCGGCCCTTCCTCTCCGCGTTCCGCCCGTTTCCGCTTCCGCCCGTGAGCCCCCTGCCCGACCGGCAGGGGGCTCACGGCGTGTACGGGGGCGTGTCCGTCAGCGTGTGAACAGGGCCTCACCGGGCGCCTGCGCGTCGGCCGGCAGCAGTGCCAGGTCCAGGCCCCGGACGAGGCGGGCGCGCAGCACCTCGTTCGCCGCCAGCGCTCGCGCGACCCGGCCGGCCGTCTCCGCCGGTTCCGCGTCCGCCGCCAGCACCAGGGCGAGCGTGCCGTCGGCGCGGCCCGGCCCGAGGTGGGCCCGGAGCACGGCGGGCTCGGCGGCGACGGTGTCACGCACCGCCGTCGTGACGGCGGGGTCCTCCAGCGGGTCGGCGCTGGTGCGGCCCTCGGCGAGGGCGAGCAGAGCGGACCCGCTCAGCTCGAAGGCCACCGGCCCCGCGAGGTCGAGCACCACCGTGTCGGCCTTCTCGTGCACGGCGGCCTGGAGGGCCTGGTGCAGGGGTACGGCGACGGGGCGGGCCTGCGGGTCCCAGCGCGCCAGGGAGGCGGTGGAGGTGAAGGCCGGCAGGGCGCGGCGGTCACCGGCCTGGAGGGTGGGGACCGCCATGTCGCTGGTCTTCTCGCGGCGCAGCCCCTTCTCGTCCTCCTCCACCTCGCCGAGGACAGCCACCACGGGCACGAGGAGACGGGCCCCCTTGAGGGCTTCGAGTACCGGGCCGACGGCCTTGCGGTCCTCGGCCCAGGCGGCGAGGGCCTCGGTCAGGGCGGGGTCGGCCGTGCCGTCGTCGTCGGAGTATCCGGAGTCCGGAATGTTCTTCTGCGCCACAGGGCGAGCGTAGTGCCTGGGCTTTCTCGTCCGGCCGACAGGTCGGGCTCAGGCTGCTCCAGCCGCGGTCCTGGGGTCGGGACGTGCCCGACTCAGAATCCGCGGGTCCGCGTGGTCCGCGTCCGTGGCGGCCGCGGTCGTGCCGGCGGCTCGGCCGCCGGAGGCGCGTGCCTGATCGCGGTCACCGGATCACACGCCCGCCGACCGCTCGGGCCGCTCGGGGACCCCTCGGGACCGCTCGGGCACCGCTGATCAGCGGCGTACTACCGACCGGCGCATGCCCCGGCCGTGCCACAGGACGACGGCCAGGGCCAGCAGGACCGCGCCGAGGCCGCCCGCGGTGGGGGCGAGCCAGCCGGCGGGGCCGTCTTCCGTGAGGGGCGGGGTGGGGCCGGATCCGAAGTACCGCTTGCGGTAGCCGGCCGTGGCGGACTCGGTGCGCAGCCCGGCGGGGCTCAGTGAGCGGCCCGCCTCGATGGCCGCGGCCGGGTCGACGATGCCGTGGCCCCGGGCGTCGTCACGGCCGGCGGACGGGGAGTCGCGGGCCGTGTCCGCGAGGAGCTTCTTGATCTGGGCGGGCGTCAGACCCGGGTGTGCGGCCCGCACCAGGGCGACCGCGCCGGAGACGAACGCGGCCGCCGCCGAGGTGCCCCACTCCACGTAGTACTTGCGGTCGGGGGCGGGGACGACGATGTCGACCCCGGGCGCGCTCACGGTGGCGTACCAGCGGCGGGTGGAGAACGAGGCGTGGGTGCCGTACCGGTCGACCGCGGCCACCGCGATCACGCCCGGGTAGGCGGCGGGGTACGAGATGTGGTCGCCCTTCTCGCCCCCGTTCCCGGACGAGGCGACGACGACCGCGCCCTTCTTCAGCGCGTACTGGACGGCGGCGTCCTCCCCCGGTTCGGGGTGGGCGGATTCGCTGTCGTCGCCGAGGGAGAGGTTGATGACGTCGGCGCCGTGGTCGGCGGCCCAGCGGATGCCGTCGGCGAGGGCGGTGCCGCGGGTCTTGCGGGCCTTGGCGCGGGCCGGGTCGCTCGCTTCGAGGATGACCCGGACAGGGAGGATCTTCGCCTCGGGCGCGATGCCGATGACTCCCTCGTCACCTGCGCCGCCATGGCCCCGGCCGGCGATGATCCCGGCCATCGCGGTGCCGTGCCTGGCCCAGGCCCGGTCGCCGCGTCCCGCGCCGAACCCGATCATGTCCCTGCCCGGAAGCACCTGCCCCGCCAGGTCGGGGAGGCTGCCGTCGACCCCGGTGTCGACGACCGCCACGGTGATCCCCTTGCCGCGGGTGGTCTGCCACGCCCGGTCCGTGTGGAGGGCGTCCAGGCCCCACTGCTGGGCCCGGATGGTGTCCGCCCCGGCCGGCGTCGCCGGAAGCAGCGCGAGGGCGGTGGCGGCGCAGACCGCGCCGAGGAGCCTGCGGGAGCGCACGCGGCGGGTCATTCGGGCTTCTCCGTGAGATCGGCGACGGTTCTGCGCAGTCCCCGCTCCACCCGGTCGGCGACGCCCTTGGCCTCGTGCCCGAGCCCGGCCTGGGCGGCCGCGGTCGTCGCGTTCACCTCCATGGCCTTCTCGGCGGGCTGCGGGTCGGTGACCTTGCGCCCGTCGGCGAAACCGGACACGGCGAACACGACGACGGGCACCTCGGTCAGTACGTGCACGGTCCAGCTGGCACGTTGCGGGTCCCCGAACCCCGCGGCGGGGCTGTCCCTCACCGGGTAGGCGCGCGGCATCAGGTCGGCGCGGGCGCCGAGGCCCTCCCGGGCGTAACGGGAGCCGAGGGTCCGCATCGCCTCGGTGCCGGCCTCGGTGAAGACCAGTCCCACCGTGGTGACGCTGCTGCTCGTCGCGTCGGTGTACGTGGCGCGGAGCAGGCGGGCGCAGCCGACCGGCCGGAGGGTCTTGAGCAGCAGCGGGTCGAGCGCGCCCGTGCAGCCGCTGTCCGGGGCGACGGCGATTCTCGTCCAGACGCGGTCGGCGCCGCCTGGCCCCGCGCCGTCGCCCCTGAGCGTCCGGGGGAAGAGCGTGTCGACCGGGATGCTGTGCCAGGCCTCGTGGCCCACGGTGTAGGCGCTGTGGGCCGCGGGATCGGCGGAGGAGTCGCTGATGAGCCAGCTGCCGGTGGCGGCCCCGCCGATCAGCCCCAGGCCGAGCACGACACAGACCGCGGCGGCCGCGGTCCGGAAGGGGTGCCGGCTCCGCACGGGCCGGAGCCGGGTGGTGGTCTCGGCCGGCGTCTCGGCCGGGGAGTGGGCGTGCGGGGGGCGGTACGCGTACGGGTCGGCTGCCGCCGCCCGGGCCGGCGGGCCGCCGAGGTCCACCGCCCCCACGGGCCGCCGCCGGGTCGCGGCGGGGGGCGTGGCGGGCGGGC
>NZ_SSBL01000077.1 GCF_004795105.1 Streptomyces sp. A0642
CATCCCGACGCGGAGCCCGGTCATCACGACGGAACCCACCACCCGAAGACGAACCGCCACGGCTGTCATCGCGACGGAAACCGCCGCCGGTCGAGCCGCCACGGCTGTCGTCACGACGGAAGCCGCCACCGGACGACGAGCCGCCACGGTTGTCATCGCGACGCGGTGCACGATCACGGTCGCGGTCGTCACGGCGGAAGCCTCCGCCGCCGCTCGTAGGCCGGCTGTCATCACGACGGAAACCGCCACCACTGGTAGGCCGGCTGTCATCACGACGGAAACCGCCACCACCGGTGGGCCGGCTGTCATCACGACGGTTTCCGCCACGGTCGTTGTCCCGGCGCGGGCCGCCCGACCGGTCGTCACGACCGCCGCTGAAGCCGCCCCGGTCACCGCCGTCCCGGCGACGCGGCTCGCGCTCCGAACGATCGTCGGGAGAGTTGGTGGACATGGGTGCTGCTCCTGTCATCGGGTACTACAGACATTCTCGCGCAGCCGGACACCCGACGCGCTTCGGAAAAACAAAAAGGACCCTTGGTCCCAGCGTTGAACGCTGGGACCAAGGGTCCTTCAAAGATTGTTCGGCGGCGTCCTACTCTCCCACAGGGTCCCCCCTGCAGTACCATCGGCGCTGAAAGGCTTAGCTTCCGGGTTCGGAATGTAACCGGGCGTTTCCCTAACGCAATGACCACCGAAACCCTATCGGGTTCTAGCGAACAAGCACACTTTTCAATTAAGTTAGTGACGCTGTTCAACCGGTGCGATAACTGTTCGCAACCCGGGAACAACACAGTGGACGCGAGCAACTGAGGACAAGCCCTCGGCCTATTAGTACCAGTCAGCTCCACCCGTTACCGGGCTTCCACATCTGGCCTATCAACCCAGTCGTCTACTGGGAGCCTTAACCCCTCAA
>NZ_SSBL01000078.1 GCF_004795105.1 Streptomyces sp. A0642
ATCGTGCACGCCTCGAAGATCCTGCCGATCGCCCGCCTGGACCAGGAGCAGGTCAAGGTCGCCCACGACCTGATCCACGACCGCCGCGCCGAGGGCTATGACCCCCTGCAAAAGCTCATGGAGCTGTTCGAGGGCGTCAACATGAAGTCGATGAAGGAGGGCAAGGCGGAAGAACTTTTGGCCCTGCCGCTCGACGAGCGCCTCCAGCGCCGGATCATCGACGGCGAGAAGAAGGGCCTGGAGGCAGATCTCGACGAGGCCCTGCAGACCCGCCCGGCGCTCGACATCGTCAACGACACCCTGCTGGAAGGCATGAAGGTCGTCGGCGAGCTCTTCGGCTCCGGCCAGATGCAACTGCCGTTCGTGCTCCAGTCCGCCGAGGTCATGAAGGCCGCGGTGGCCCACCTGGAACCGCACATGGAGAAGTCCGACGCGGAGGGCAAGGGCACCATCGTGCTGGCCACCGTCCGCGGCGACGTCCACGACATCGGCAAGAACCTCGTCGACATCATCCTGTCCAACAACGGCTACAACGTCGTCAACATCGGCATCAAGCAGCCCGTCTCCGCGATCCTGGAAGCCGCCGACGAGCACAAGGCCGACGTCATCGGCATGTCCGGCCTCCTGGTCAAATCCACCGTCATCATGAAAGAGAACCTCCAGGAACTCAACCAGCGCAAACTGGCCGCCGAGTACCCCGTCATCCTCGGCGGCGCCGCCCTCACCCGCGCCTACGTCGAACAGGACCTCCACGAGATCTACGAAGGCGAAGTCCGCTACGCCCGCGACGCCTTCGAAGGGCTGCGCCTCATGGACGCCCTCATCG
>NZ_SSBL01000009.1 GCF_004795105.1 Streptomyces sp. A0642
CGCCCTATGCGTCCGCGCCCAGCGGCGCCTTCGCGTTCGTCCGCTGGCGGCGGCGGGCGGTGCGCCACAGGGCCTTCTGGGCCAGCAGCGTGAGCGTCCCCGCCAGCACGATCCCGCCGAGGTTCGCCAGCAGCTGCTGGATCGATCCCGTCATCTGGCCGTAGTCGCCGTAGCTGAACGCCACCGCCGCGTTGGCCGCGGCCGGCACGGTCGTCACCGAGATCGCGACACCGATCAGCGCCCCGGACTTCGCCGAGGTCAGCGAGAGCGTCCCGGCGATGCCCGCGAGGAACGCCACCACGAACGACAGCCAGTCCGGCTGCCAGACGAACGCCGTGTTGGGCCGGGCCCCCTCGATCATGGCCTCGTCGAACAGTCCGAAGGCGTCCATCAGCCAGGCGAAGCCGGCGGTCACCGCCATGGCGGCGGCGAATCCGCCGATCAGCGCCCACAGCGACCGCCCCACCAGACGCGGGGCCCGTTGCACCAGCGCCGTGGAGATTCCGGCCAGCGGCCCGAACTCCGGGCCCACCGCCATCGCTCCCACGATCAGGATCGCGTTGTCGAGCATCACACCGCAGGCGGCGAGCATCGTCGCGACCGCGAGGAACGCCACGTAGGTGACGCTGAACGTCGAGTCCTCGTGGGTGACGTCGGTCAGCTCCTCCCACAGCACCGCGTCCGCGCCCTCGCCCGGCGCCTCCGCCTCGGCCAGGTCGGCGCGGGCGGAGAGCGTCAGGTCCATGTTCTCGACGGTGATCGCGCCGTACTTGTCGACCCCGAGCCGCCGCAACGCGCCGATCAGCTCGTCGCCGGCCTCGCGCGCCACGTCGCACAGGACGACGTCGCCCACCGGGTCGCGCGCCACCCCGGGCAGCACCGCGAGATGGGCCGTGCCGACGGTCCGTTCCAGCAGGCCCGTCACCTCGTCCGTACGGTCGGCCGGGACGATCAGGCGGAGATGCAGCACAACGCTCCTTGTGAGGACGTGATCCGGTCAGAGCTTGCGCAGGGACAGCCGCTGGACCTTGTGGTCGGGGCCCTTGCGCAGCACCAGCGTGGCACGGCCGCGGGTCGGCGCCACGTTCTCCACCAGATTGGGCTTGTTGACGGTCCGCCACATGGTCGCCGCGTACGCCATCGCCTCCGCCTCGGAGACCTGCGTGTACTTGCGGAAGTACGAGGACGGGTCCTGGAACGCCGTGGCGCGCAGCTTGCGGAAGCGGTTGAGGTACCAGGTCTCGATGTCCTCGGGCCTGGCGTCCACGTACACGCTGAAGTCGAAGTAGTCCGCGAGGCCGACGCGGGTGCGGCCGTCCTTGCCGGGCAGTGCGGGCTGCAGGACGTTCAGCCCTTCCACGATGAGGATGTCCGGACGCCGCACGGTGAGCCGCTCGTCCGGCACGATGTCGTAGATCAGGTGCGAGTAGACGGGCGCGGTCACCTCGTCCTTGCCCGCCTTGATGTCGGCGACGAAGCGGGTCAGCGCGCGCCGGTCGTACGACTCCGGGAAGCCCTTGCGCGACATCAGGCCGCGCGCGTGGAGCTCCTTCATCGGCAGCAGGAACCCGTCCGTGGTCACCAGCTCCACCCGCGGGTGCTCCGGCCAGCGGGCCAGCAGCGCCTGGAGGATACGGGCGCTGGTGGACTTGCCCACCGCGACACTGCCCGCGACCCCTATGACGAACGGTGTCCCGCGCTGCGCACCGTGCCCGTTGCCGGCGTCCCCGAGGAAGGTGTTCAGGGCCCCGCGCAGCCCGGATGTGGCCTGGACGTACAGATTGAGGAGGCGCGAGAGCGGCAGGTAGACGTCCCGCACCTCGTCGAGGTCGATGACGTCCCCGAGTCCGCGCAGCCGCTCCACCTCATCGGCGGTCAGCGGCAGCGGCGTCTTGTCGCGCAGCGCGCTCCACTCCGCCCGGGAGAGGTCGACGTACGGCGTCGCGGCGGGCTCGGCGCGTCGGTTCGTGCTCCGTGTGGGCGAGGTGATCACGGGTTCATTGTCGCGGGAGTTGCCGCGGAGTGGGGGGTGGGGTCGGTCACGTGGGGGACGGGGGCGGAGGGGCCGCCCTCCCCGCGCCCGGCCTCACGGCCGGGGGCGGGCTTTTCGACCCAGGAAAGCGGAAGGCCGCCCGGCGCACGGGGCGCCGGGCGGCCTTCCGCCCCGGAGCTAGTCCGTGCCGGACTCCATCGCGGCGCGGTCCAGCATCTCGTCCGTTTCGGAGACCTCGCCGCGGGAGGCGATGGCCTCGGCGCCGCCCTCCGGGAGGGAGCCGATCAGGCCGGTCGCGGCGGCCTGGGCCGCCCCGATGGCCGGGTTGGCGTTGCCGATCAGGCCGAGGCCCGCGTACTGCTCCAGCTTGGCGCGGGAGTCGGCGATGTCGAGGTTGCGCATCGTGAGCTGGCCGATCCGGTCGACCGGGCCGAACGCGGAGTCCTCGGTGCGCTCCATGGACAGCTTGTCCGGGTGGTAGCTGAACGCCGGGCCCGTCGTGTCGAGGATCGAGTAGTCCTCGCCGCGCCGCAGCCGCAGCGTCACCTCGCCGGTGACGGCGGTGCCGACCCAGCGCTGGATCGACTCGCGCACCATGAGCGCCTGCGGGTCCAGCCAGCGGCCCTCGTACATCAGCCGGCCGAGGCGGCGGCCCTCGTTGTGGTACTGGGCGAGGGTGTCCTCGTTGTGGATGGCGTTGACCAGACGCTCGTACGCGGCGTGCAGCAGGGCCATGCCGGGGGCCTCGTAGATGCCGCGGCTCTTGGCCTCGATGATCCGGTTCTCGATCTGGTCGGACATGCCCATGCCGTGGCGGCCGCCGATGGTGTTCGCCTTCATCACCAGGTCGACGGCGGACTCGAACTTCTCGCCGTTGATGGTCACCGGGCGGCCCTGGTCGAAGCCGATCGTGACGTCCTCGGTCCGGATCTCGACCGAGGGGTCCCAGAACTTCACGCCCATGATCGGGTCGACGCTCTCCACGCCGGTGTTCAGGTGCTCCAGCGTCTTCGCCTCGTGGGTGGCGCCCCAGATGTTGGCGTCGGTGGAGTACGCCTTCTCCGTGCTGTCCCGGTACGGCAGATCATGGGCGACCAGCCACTCCGACATCTCCTTGCGGCCGCCGAGCTCGGTCACGAAGTCCGCGTCGAGCCAGGGCTTGTAGATCCGCAGGTGCGGGTTGGCGAGGAGACCGTAGCGGTAGAACCGCTCGATGTCGTTGCCCTTGTACGTGGAGCCGTCGCCCCAGATCTGCACGTCGTCCTCAAGCATCGCCCGCACCAGGAGCGTGCCCGTCACGGCGCGGCCGAGCGGCGTGGTGTTGAAGTACGCCCGCCCGCCCGAACGGATGTGGAACGCGCCGCAGGTGAGCGCGGCCAGCCCCTCCTCGACGAGCGCCGCACGGCAGTCGACCAGGCGCGCGAGCTCGGCGCCGTAGGCCTTGGCGCGGCCGGGCACGGAGGCGATGTCGGGCTCGTCGTACTGACCGATGTCGGCGGTGTAGGTGCACGGGACGGCGCCCTTGTCGCGCATCCACGCGACCGCGACCGAGGTGTCGAGGCCGCCCGAGAAGGCGATGCCGACGCGCTCGCCGGTGGGCAGGGAGGTGAGGACCTTAGACA
This sequence comes from Streptomyces sp. A0642, assembly GCF_004795105.1. Taxonomy (GTDB): domain Bacteria; phylum Actinomycetota; class Actinomycetes; order Streptomycetales; family Streptomycetaceae; genus Streptomyces. Next base: position 3,616 of record NZ_SSBL01000009.1, read on the forward strand.
TAGGAAGATTATGCATCATCTCGCATGATCATGCAACGCGAGGTTCCTTCCGCGTCTCCGGATCCGGCGGCCGGGGCCCGAGCCGGCTGCACCGCTCCCGGGTCACCCCCTGTCGTGGCGGGCCCGCTTCACCTCGTCGCTGACGGTCCAGGCGTCGGCGACCGGTCCCAGGTGGCCGAGCTTGTCGGGGTTGATCACCGTGCGGATGGTCTGGATCTGCCCGTCGAGCACGTCGAGGGCCAGCGCCTGGAGCACCTTGCCGTCCCTGTCGCGGAAGACGGCGCCGGGCTGGGCGTTGACCTCGTGGAGCTCGAACGTGACGTCGATCCGGGCCAGCAGCGGGAAGACGGACGCCAGCAGGCGCGCCACGTTATCGGCGCCGGCGACCGCCCTGGCCAGCTGCGGGGCCTTGCCGCCGCCGTCCCCGGCCATCTGCACGTCGGCGGCCAGCAGATCCCGCAGGGCGGTGACGTCGCCCTCGCGAAGCGCGTCGAAGAACCGCCTCGCCAGCTCCTCACGCTCCTGGCGGTCCGCCTCGAACCGCGGCCGCCCGGCCTCCATGTGCCGCCGCGCCCGTACGAGCAGCTGGCGGCACGCCGCCTCCGAACGCCCCACCGCCGACGCGACGTCGTCGAACCCGAAGCCGAACACCTCGCGCAGCACGAACACCGACCGTTCCAGCGGACTGAGACGCTCCAGCAGCAGCAACGCGGCCATCGACACCGAATCGGCCAGCTCCGCCGAGCGCGCCGGATCCTGATACGGATCGCTGAGCAGCGGCTCGGGGAACCACGGGCCCACGTACTCCTCCCGCCGCATCCGCGCGGAGCGCAGCACGTCGATCGAGATCCGCGTCACCGTGGTGGACAGGAACGCCTTGACCGACGTGGGAACGGTCGCCGAGCCGTCGAAGCGCAGCCATGCCTCCTGCACCGCGTCCTCCGCCTCGCTCACGCTGCCCAGGATCCGGTACGCGATCGAGAACAGCAGGGGCCGCAGTTCCTCGAACTCTCCGGCCTTGTCCACGCCGCATCTCCCTCGGGTCGTGCGCCCGCCGTTCCCCCGGGCGGGCATGTCCTGACTGACTGATCCTGTGCTCGTGGGGGGCCGTTCAAGCCCCCCAGGGCCCGGGGCGCACGACGGCGCCCCGGGGGTCGGCGGACCCTCAGTGAAACTGTCCGGCCTCGTAGTCGCCGGCCGGCTGCCGGGCGATGATGTTCAGCCGGTTGGCCGCGTTCATGAAGGAGACCAGCAGCGCCAGGGCGGTGAGCTGTTCCTCGTCGTAGTGCTTCGCGGCCCGCGACCACACCTCGTCGTCGACCCCGTTTCCCGCGTCGGCGACCCTGGTTCCCTGCTCCGCCAGCTCCAGCGCGGCACGCTCGGCCTCGGTGAAGACCGTCGCCTCGCGCCAGGCCGCCACCAGGTGCAGCCGCACCGGGGTCTCACCGGCGGCCGTGGCGTCCTTGGTGTGCATGTCGATGCAGACGGCGCAGCCGTTGATCTGGCTTACACGCAGGGCCACCAGCTCCTGCGTCGCGGGCGGCAGCGGCGACTCCTTGAGCGCCTTGCCCGCTGACATGAGGTGCTTGAGGGCCTTGGCGGCGGTGGGGTCGGTGAAGTAGTTCAGTCGCGCGTCCATGGTGTGCTCCTCCGTGCGTCCGGTGGTTACATCCCTGTGGACGAGACAGCCCGGCCCCCTGTGACACGGGCAGGACGGTTCCCCGTCCCACCGGCCGCTCACCCCACGTCAGCACCGCGATCCCCCGCACCCGTCGTCCCCGGATGTCCGCGATGACCTCGGCGGTCCGGGACTCGCCGTCGGCAGCCGCCCGTACGACCGTCCCGGCGGCGTCCTGGCCGGGCGCGTGCTGAGGGATCGACCGCGTCGGCCATCGAGTCGCACCTACTGACGCGCGTCCGGCCGTCACCCGCCGCTGCGCACGGCAGGCGAGCCGGCCCGGAGCGGCGGATGGCTGCGGTCCCCCGACGGCCCGGCGGCCGCGCGGTAGGGATGCGCCCGCCCGGGCCGGCGGGCCGGTTCGCTACTTCCAGGGGTCGGTGAACGACCGGCCGGGCACCGGCTTGGCGATGAGCGCCACGGCGATGAAGAAGTTGACCTGGCCGATCGCGAACATCAGCGTGGCGAGGGCCTTGTCCTCATAGTGCCCGGCCGCCCGGGCGAACAGTTCGTCCGAGACCCGCTCACCGCCCGCCGACGGCTGGAGCACGGCTTCCACCAGCGCCAGAGCGGCACGCTCGGCACCGGTGAAGTACGGCGAGTCCTGCCAGGACGCCACCGACGTGATCCGTTCCTCCGACTGCCCGGCCTTCCGCAGGAAACCCGTGTGCAGCACCGTCAGGTACGTGCTGCCGACGATCTGGCCGGCACGCAGCTGGACCAGGCTGATCGTGGAACGCGGGACCGAACCGTTGCCTGTGGCCCGGAACAGGGCCGCCGACACCTCCGCCAGCTCGGGGACGAGTCCTGCGGGGTCCTCGGCCATGCGCGGAACCATAGGGACCTCTGCTGTGATCGAACGCGGTGCCATCGCCGTCTCCTCAGGTGTTCGGATCGCTGTTGCTTCCCTGACGGAGCGCACGGGAGAGATGTGACCGGCCGGCGGAAGAGCGTCGTGATCCGCCCTCGGCCTCGCGCTCGCTCGAGGTACGGGGGGCATGGCGCCCGCGCGAGCGCGTCCCGCGGGTTCTCGGTGGCTGACGCCGCACGGCCGTGGCGGTCACCCCCGGAACGGCCGGTACGTCAGCTGCTTCACCCGGCGCAGGAACGGCATCGATTCCACGTGTTCGACCCCCTCCAGCTGCCCCAGGCGTTCGCTCAGATAGCGGTACAGGTGGCCCGAGTCGCGGGTGATCACGACCGCCACCAGGTTGGACGCGCCCGTGGTCGCCGCCGCGTAGGCGACCTCCGGGTGGGTCGCGAGTTCCTCTCCCACCGTGTGGAGGGCGCGGGGCGCTGCGGTGATGGAGAGCATCGCCGGATGGCCGAAGCCGAAGTGGCCGCAGTCGAACTCGACGTCCACGTACAGGGCGCCCGAGGCCACGAGCTGGGCCGTGCGGCGCTTGACCGCCGACTCGGACCGGCCCGTCGCCTTCTGGAGTGCGGGATACGTGGCCCGGCCGTCCGCCTCCAGCGCGGTGACCAGGGGTTCGTCCTCGGCGGTGATGACGGCCGGGCCGGGGTGGTCCGGAAGAGGGGGAGGAGTGAGGGCGGCGGACTGTTCCGGGGACAGGGCGCCGCTCTTGTGGAGCCAGCCGGACGGGCCGCCGTAGAAGCGGTGCAGCAGCTGGTGGGCGCGGATGTCGAGGATGTGCGGGGTGCGCGGGAGCTTGCCGAGGAGCAGGTCGTCCGCGTCGTCCCGGGAGCGGACGTTCGCCGTGCAGGTCACCTCCGTACCGCCCGAAGTGAGGCCGATCCACGCCGTGTCCGGGCGCTTGGCCAGGGCTTCGGCGATGGCCGGCGCGCCCTCGGGCGCGCAGCGCACGCGCAGCAGCCAGTGGTCGAGGGGGTCCTCGGCGGCCGCGCAGCGGACCCCGACGACCCGCAGGCCGGCCTCGGAGCGCAGTCTGCGGAAGCGGCGGGCCACGGTCTGGTCGGAGACGCCGAGCACGGTCGCGATCCGGCTGAACGGGGCGCGGGCGTCCAGTTCCAGTGCGTGCAGGATCTGGAGGTCGAGAACCTCGCCCCCTGCGTGGGATTCCATCGGTGGTGGCCTCATTCGCGTCGGATTCCGGCGCTCGGCGCCCTCCAGCCAGTGGCCTCCGCCGCGCTTCTCCGATCGTACGGGAGTGGTCGCCGGCCACGCCGAAGTCCGTACGAGGAGAAACACATGCGTAAGTGGGGGCCGCTCACCGCGGTCTGTCTGGGGACGTTCATGCTGCTGCTCGACGTCACGATCGTCATCGTGGCGCTGCCCGAGATGGCAGGGGTGCTGGACGCGTCGCTCTCCGACCTCCAGTGGGTCATCGACGGATACGCGCTCGCGCTGGCCGCGCTGCTGCTCGGCATCGGGGCCGCCGCCGATCTGCTGGGGCGGCGCCGGGTCCATGTCGCGGGCGTCGTGCTCTTCGCCGTCGCCTCCCTGGCGTGCGGGCTCGCGTCGTCGCCGGCGGTGCTCGTCGCCGCGCGCGGGGTCCAAGGGGTGGGCGCCGCCGCGATGTTCGCGACCACGCTGCCGTTGCTCGCCTCCGTGTACCGGGGCAAGGACCGGTCGGTCGCGCTCGGGCTGTGGGGTGCGGTGAGCGGGGGCGCCGCCGCGATCGGACCGGTGGTCGGCGGGCTGCTGACCGAGGGGCCCGGCTGGCGCTGGATCTTCTTCGTGAACCTCCCGGTCAGCGTCGCCGCGGTCTGGCTGACGGCCCGCACCGTGCCCGAGTCGCACGGGGCGCGGGGCCGGCGCATCGACTGGGCGGGGACCGCGAGCTTCGCGGTGTTCGCGGCGGCGGCGACGTACGCCGTCGTACGGGCGGGGAGCCTGGGCTGGACGTCGGGGCGCACGCTCGCCACGTTCGGGATCGCCGCGCTCGCCCTGCTCTGCTTCGTGCTCGTCGAACGGCGCGTCGCCCACCCGCTGCTGGAGCTGTCGCTGTTCCGGAAGTCCGCGTTCACCGGGGTGATGGCCGGGGCGCTCGCGTACAACATGGCGGCCTTCGCCGTCCTGCCGTACACCTCGATCTGGCTGCAGACCGTCCTCGGCCTCAGTCCCGTCCAGGGCGGACTGGCGCTCCTGCCGCTGGCCGCGACCGCGTTCGTGGTGGCGGCCGTCGGCGGACGGCTGCTGCACGGGGTGCAGCCGAGGCTGACCATCGGCATCGGGCTCGCCCTGATCGGCGCCGGCACGCTCGGCCAGGCGGTCCTGGGCGCGGGCTCCTCGTGGCCGGCGCTGCTGCCGGGGCTGATCGTCGCGGGCATCGGTACGGGCCTGGTGTCCCCGGCGCTCGCGGGCGCCGCGCTCGCCGCTGTGGAGCCGGAGCGGGCGGGCATGGCGGGCGGCGCGGTCAACACCTTCCGGCAGCTCGGGTACGCCTTCGGGGTCGCCGTGCTCGGGACGGTGCTGACCTCGCGGATCGGCGGGACGCTGAGCCAGGAGCAGTCCCACGCGCTCGCGGGCGGCGGCGCGTCCGGCCTGCGCGCGGCGGGGGTGCCGGAGCACGCGATGCGGGCGGCGTTCGCCTCGGGGCTGAACACGGCGGCCGTGGTGGCCGGGGTGGCGGGGATCGTCGCGGGGGCGGCGGTGCTGCTGCTGGTGAAGGGGGAGCGGGGGGCCCGGGAGGCTCGGAAGGACGCGGAGGCCCCGGGGCAGGAGGCGGTGCGCGTGGGGTAGGGCCGGGTGCGTGGGGGAGGCGGCGGCCGCCTTCGACGGCGCTGAGTCCTCCCGCGCCGGGCGGGCTTGGTTGGCCCTGTCCTCCCGCGCCGGACCGGGTCGGGTGAGGCCTTGTTCTCCCGCGCCGGGCGGGGGCGGTTGGCGCCGCTGCCTCCCACCGCCGCACAGGCGGGATCGGGATCGACCTGTCCGACCGGTCTCGTTCGTGGGCTTGAAATAGCGGTTGCTTCTGCGACTATGCGAAGAACAGGGGCTGGTGACCAGGAAAGGACCACTATGTGCGGAATCGTGGGTTACGTCGGTGGGCAGTCGGCGCAGGACGTCGTCGTCGCCGGTCTCAAACGGCTGGAGTACCGGGGATACGACTCCGCCGGGATCGCGATCCTGGCCGACGGGGGACTGGCCGCCGCCAAGAAGGCCGGGAAGCTCGTCAACCTGGAGAAGGCGCTGGTCGAGCGGCCGCTGCCGGCCGGCAGCGCCGGGATCGGGCACACCCGGTGGGCCACCCACGGCGGCCCCACCGACATCAACGCCCACCCGCACCTCGACAACGCCGGACGCGTCGCCGTCGTCCACAACGGGATCATCGAGAACTTCGCCGCCCTGCGCGCCGAGCTCGGCCGGCGCGGCCACGACCTGGTCTCCGAGACCGACACCGAGGTCGTCGCCCACCTCCTCGCCGAGGCGTCCTCGCAGAGCGCGGACCCGGCGGAGGCGATGCGGCAGGTCTGCCGCCGCCTCGAAGGGGCCTTCACGCTCGTGGCCGTCTTCGCGGACGCGCCCGACGTGGTGGTCGGGGCCCGGCGCAACTCGCCGCTCGTCGTCGGGGTGGGGGACGGAGAGGCCTTCCTCGCCTCCGACGTCGCCGCGTTCATCGCCCACACCCGTTCCGCGATCGAGCTCGGCCAGGACCAGGTGGTCGAGCTGCGGCGGGAGGGAGTCGTCGTCACCGGCTTCGACGGGGAGCCCGCCGACGTGCACGCGTACCACGTGGACTGGGACGCCTCCGCCGCCGAGAAGGGCGGCTACGCCTCCTTCATGCTCAAGGAGATCGCCGAGCAGCCCAAGGCCGTCACCGACACCCTCCTCGGCCGGATCGATCCGGAGGGCACGCTCCACCTCGACGAGGTGCGGATCACGCGGGGCGAGCTGCGCGAGGTCGACAAGGTGGTGATCGTCGCCTGCGGGACCGCGTTCCACGCCGGGATGATCGCCAAGTACGCCATCGAGCACTGGACCCGCATCCCCTGCGAGACCGAGCTCGCCAGCGAGTTCCGCTACCGCGACCCGATCCTCGACCCGCACACCCTGGTCATCGCCATCTCGCAGTCCGGCGAGACGATGGACACCCTGATGGCCCTGCGGCACGCCCGCGAACAGGGCGCGAAGGTCCTCGCCATCTGCAACACCAACGGCTCCACCATCCCGCGCGAGTCCGACGCCGTGCTCTACACGCACGCCGGCCCCGAGGTCGCCGTCGCCTCCACCAAGGCGTTCCTGACCCAGTTGGTCGCCTGCTACCTCGTCGCCCTCTATCTCGGCCAGGTCCGCGGGACCAAGTGGGGCGACGAGATCCGCACCGTCATCCGCCAGCTCTCCGACATCTCCGGCTCCGTCGGCCGGGTCCTGTCCACCATGGAGCCGGTCCGTGAGCTGGCCCGGTCGCTGGCCTCGCACGACACCGTGCTCTTCCTCGGCCGGCACGTCGGCTATCCGGTCGCCCTGGAAGGCGCGTTGAAGCTCAAGGAACTCGCGTACATGCACGCCGAGGGGTTCGCCGCCGGCGAGCTCAAGCACGGGCCGATCGCACTCATCGAGGAAGGGCTCCCCGTCGTCGTGGTGGTGCCGTCACCCGCCGGGCGGTCGGTGCTGCACGACAAGATCGTGTCGAACATCCAGGAGATCCGGGCCCGCGGCGCCCTCACCGTCGTCATCGCGGAGGAGGGCGACGACGAGGTCGTCCCGTACGCCGACCACCTCATCCGGATCCCCGCAACGCCTACGCTGCTTCAGCCGCTGGTCGCCACCGTGCCCTTGCAGGTCTTCGCCTGCGAACTGGCGACGGCCCGCGGCAACGAGGTGGACCAGCCGCGCAACCTGGCGAAGTCCGTCACCGTGGAGTGAGCCGTGAGCGAGCAGTGAGGGTGCGTACGTGATCATCGGGGTCGGGATCGATGTGGCGGAGATCGAGCGGTTCGACGCGGCGCTGGAACGTACGCCGCAGCTGGCCGCGCGCCTCTTCGTGGAGCGGGAGCTGCTGCTGCCCGGGGGCGAGCGGCGCGGGATCGCCTCGCTGGCCGCCCGGTTCGCCGCCAAGGAGGCCCTCGCCAAGGCGCTCGGAGCGCCCGCCGGGCTGCTGTGGACGGACGCCGAGGTGTACGTCGAGGAGAGCGGGCAGCCCCGGCTGCGGGTCCAGGGGACCGTCGCCGCACGCGCGGCCGAACTGGGCGTGCGGCAGTGGCACGTGTCGCTGAGTCATGACGCGGGGGTGGCCTCGGCGGTGGTGATCGCGGAGGGCTGAGCCGGGGGCGTACCCGCGGATTGCTGAGCCGGGGGCGTACCCGCGGATTACTGCGTACGTTGGTGCCATGCGTACCGCTTACAGCGTCTCGACCGTACGGGCCGCCGAACAGGCCCTGATGGCACGGCTTCCGGAGGGCGCGTTGATGCAGCGCGCCGCCGCCGGACTCGCGGCCGCCTGCGCCGACCTGCTGCGGCGCGGCGGCCGGGTCTACGGCTCCCGCGTCGTCCTCCTCGTCGGCAGCGGCGACAACGGGGGCGACGCCCTGTACGCGGGGGCCAGGCTGGCCCGGCGCGGGGCGGGAGTCGTGGCCGTGCGCGTCTCGGCCGGCCGGGCCCACGAGGGCGGGGTCGCGGCCCTGCTGGCGGCGGGCGGGCGGGTGGTGGACGCCGGTGAAGGCGGCCCGCACCGCGACCGGGGCGGGCACATCGACCTCGTCGTCGACGGCATCACCGGCATCGGCGGCCGCGGCGGACTGCGGCCGGACGCCGCCGCCGTGGTGGCGCACTACGCGGCGCACGGGGCGCCCGTCCTCGCCGTCGATCTGCCGAGCGGTGTGGAGGCGGACACCGGCGAGGTACCGGGGGCCGCCGTGCGCGCGGACGCGACCGTCACCTTCGGGGCGTACAAACCGGGGCTGCTCGTCGACCCGGCCGCAGAACGGGCCGGTGCGCTGCACCTCGTCGACATCGGGCTCGGCGCCGAACTGCCGGACGTGCCCGAGCTGGAGGCGCTGCAGTACGCGGACGTCGCCGCGCTGCTGCCCGTGCCCGCCGCGGAGACCGACAAGTACCGGCGCGGCGTCGTCGGCATCGCCGCCGGATCGGCGCGCTACCCGGGGGCCGCGGTCCTCGCCGTCTCCGGGGCGCTGCGTGGCGGGGCCGGGGCCGTGCGCTACGTCGGGCCGGGTGGCGACGCGGTGATCGCCCGCCATCCGGAGACCCTCGTCCACGCGGGCCCGCCCTCGAAGGCGGGGCGTGTGCAGGCGTGGGTGGCCGGACCGGGGCTCGGCGACGGCACGGACGCCGTCGACGCGGTCGCCGACGTGCTGGCCGCCGACGTGCCGGTGCTCGTCGACGCGGACGGACTGCGGCTGCTGGACGCGGACGTCGTACGCGCGCGCACCGCGCCCACCGTCCTCACCCCGCACGCCGGGGAGGCCGCGGCGCTGCTCGGCGTGGCGCGCGAGGAGGTCGAGGCGGGGCGGCTCGCCGCCGTACGGGAACTCGCCTCCCGGTTCCGTGCCACGGTCCTGCTCAAGGGGTCGACGACCCTGATCGCCACCGACGAGCCCCGCACCCCCGTGCGGGTCAACCCGACCGGCACCTCCTGGCTGGCCACCGCCGGCAGCGGGGACGTGCTCTCCGGGCTGACCGGTTCGCTGCTGGCCGCGGGCCTCGTGCCGCGCGACGCCGCGTCCGCCGGCGCCTACCTCCACGGCCTCGCCGCACGGCACGCCTCCGACGGATCCCCGGTCGCCGCGCAGGACGTCGCCGAGGCGATCAGGGCGGCATGGCGGGACGTACGGGCCTGAGCGATGCTGGAAGCGGCGAGAGGGGACACACGTGACCGCCGACGGTGAGCTGCGGATACGCCGGGTGTACGACCCGGCGGAGGACGGCGACGGCACCCGCGTCCTCGTCGACCGGCTGTGGCCGCGCGGCGTCTCCAAGGACCGGGCCGCGATCGACCGATGGCTCAAGGACGTCACCCCGTCGGACGAACTGCGCTCCTGGTACCACGAGGACCGCTCCGGGACCCGGTACGACGAGTTCGTCGACCGCTACCGCGCCGAGCTGGCCGACCCCGTGCACGCGGCGGCCGTGGACGAGCTGATGTCGCTCGTCCGCGAGGGTGGTCCGGTGACGCTGGTCACCGCCGTCAAGGACGTCCCGCACAGCCACGTCCCCGTCCTCGTCGACCAGGTGGACCACGAGCTGCACCACCGCTGACGTGCTTCCGCGCCGGCCCACCGGGCCCCGACGCGCCCGCCGCCCGGGAGTCTCGCCGTACGCCTCTGAGAGACTGGGCGCGATGAACGAGACAGCGCCCCTGAGAGCCCGTGCCGAGATCGACCTCGCCGCACTGCGCGCCAACGTGCGCGTGCTGCGTGCCCGGGCGGCCGGGGCGCAGCTCATGGCCGTGGTCAAGTCCGACGGCTACGGACACGGGGCCGAGCGCTGCGCCCGCGCCGCCCTCGAAGCGGGCGCCACCTGGCTGGGCACCGCCACCCCGCACGAGGCGCTCGCCCTGCGCGCGGCCGGGCTCGGCGGCCGGGTGATGTGCTGGCTGTGGACGCCGGGCGGCCCCTGGCGCGAGGCGATCGAGGCCGACATCGACGTGTCGGTGAGCGGCCTGTGGGCGCTGCGCGAGGTCACCGCGGCGGCGGCGGAGGCGGGCCGGCCCGCCCGTATCCAGCTCAAGGCCGACACCGGCCTCGGCCGCAACGGCTGCCAGCCCGCCGACTGGGCCGAACTGGTCGCCGCCGCCCGCACCGCCGAGCAGGCGGGCACCGTCCGCATCACCGGCCTGTGGTCCCACTTCGCCTGCGCCGACGAGCCCGGGCACCCCTCCATCACCGCCCAGCTCGACACCTTCCGCGACATGGTGGCGTACGCCGAGAAGGCCGGCGTCGAGCCCGAGGTGCGGCACATCGCGAACTCCCCGGCGACGCTCACGGTGCCCGAGTCGCACTTCGACCTCGTGCGGACCGGGATCGCCCTGTACGGCATCTCGCCCAGCCCCGAGCTCGGCACCCCGGCGGACTTCGGGCTGCGTCCCGTGATGACGCTCGCCGCGTCCCTCGCCCTGGTGAAGCGGGTGCCGGCCGGCCACGGCGTCAGTTACGGGCACCACTACACGACGTCCGCGGAGACCACGCTCGGCCTGGTGCCGGTCGGGTACGCGGACGGCGTCCCGCGCCACGCCTCGGGCCGCGGCCCCGTCCTGGTCGGCGGTGTCCGGCGGACGATCGCGGGCCGGGTGGCCATGGACCAGTTCGTCGTCGATCTCGACGGGGACGAGCCGCCGGTCGGCAGCGAAGCCGTGCTCTTCGGCCCGGGGGACCGGGGCGAGCCGAGCGCCGAGGACTGGGCGCGGGCGGCGGACACGATCGCGTACGAGATCGTCACCCGGATCGGCGGCCGGGTGCCGCGCGTCTACCGCGACGACGAAACGCCGGAGGCCCCCTCGACCGGGCCCTGACCGAACAACCGCCCCTGACCAGGCACGATCTGAGCATGTCCCGGGACGGCCGGACAAGAGCGCAGGAGACCGGCCGGCCCTGACCGACCCGACGGGCACGACACGACCGACGAGGAGCGCGGCACGGTGAGCGAGATCAGCGCGGGGGAAGCGGTGGTGACGGCCGCTTCGGCGGCCGGCTGGCGCCGGGCGGGTTTCGCCGGGGCCGCCATAGGTGTGATCGCCGCGGGCGCGGCGGCCGGCGTCGCGGTCGAGCGGCTGACCGTCGGCCGTGGCATGCGCAAGCGGGCCAGGCTGGCCCTGGACGCCAGCGGACCGTACGGCTCGCTGCGCGGGCTGCCGGGCCGGGCGGCGGCCGACGACGGCACCGAGCTGTACTACGAGATCGACGAGGTCGACCCCGGCAGCCGTCCGGGAGCGGGCGGCACGCCCCTCGGCTCCGCCGCCGCCGGTCCACGCCGGCGCCGGCTCTTCGGACGCAAGGCGCCCGCCCCGGTGACGGTCGTCTTCAGTCACGGCTACTGCCTCAGCCAGGACTCCTGGCACTTCCAGCGGGCGGCCCTGCGCGGTCTCGTGCGGACCGTCCACTGGGACCAGCGCAGCCACGGGCGCTCGGAGCGCGGCCGGGCGCAGGCGCAGGGGGTGCACGTCGGCATCGACCAGCTCGGCCGCGACCTCAAGGCAGTGATCGACGCGGCCGCCCCCGAGGGCCCGCTGGTGCTGGTCGGGCACTCCATGGGCGGCATGACGATCATGGCGTTCGCCGACCAGTACCCCGCCCTGATGCGCGACCGGGTCGCCGCGGTCGCCTTCGTGGGCACGTCGGGCGGGAAGCTGAGCGAGGTCAGTTTCGGCCTGCCGGTGGTGGGCGTGAACGCGGTGCGGCGGGTGCTGCCGGGCGTGCTGAAGGCGCTCGGCTCGCAGGCGGAGCTGGTGGAGCGGGGGAGGCGGGCGACCGCGGATCTGTTCGCCGGGCTGATCAAGCGGTACTCGTTCGGATCGCGGGACGTGGACCCGGCTGTCGAGCGGTTCGCCGAGCGGCTCATCGAGTCCACGCCGATCGACGTCGTCGCGGAGTTCTACCCCGCCTTCGCCGAGCACGACAAGAGCAACGCGCTGCCGCTGTTCCGGGACGTCCCGGTGCTGATCCTGGCGGGCGACAAGGACCTGGTGACGCCCAGCTCGCACAGCGAGGCCATCGCGGACCAGCTGCCCGACGCGGAACTGGTCATCGTCCCGGACGCCGGGCACCTGGTGATGCTGGAGCACCCGGAGACGGTGACGGACCGGCTGGCGGACCTGCTGGTGCGGGCCGGGGCCGTGCCGGAGTCGTCCGAGGCGCGTGGGTGAGGGCCCCGGGCCCGTCGCGCCGGGTGCGGACCGGGGCCCGGCCCCGTCGTCCCGGTGGCTCGCCGGCTGAGGGCCGGATCCGTACCGGAATCCTCTAACGTTGGCGGGCATGGAAGCACCGCACAACAGCCCGGCGGCCGAGCTCGCCGCAGGCGCCGCCCGCGACGCCGTCACCGTCACGCTGGCCGTGGAATCCCCCGAACAGATGCAGGCCCTGGGCCGCCGGATCTCCGGTGTGCTGCGCCCCGGCGACCTGGTGATGCTCAGCGGCGAACTCGGCGCCGGGAAGACGACCCTGACCCGTGGTCTCGGCGAGGGCCTCGGCGTGCGCGGCGCCGTCACGTCCCCCACCTTCGTGATCGCCCGCGTACACCCGTCGCTCGGCGACGGTCCGGCGCTCGTCCACGTCGACGCGTACCGCCTGGGCGGCGGGCTCGACGAGATGGAGGACCTGGACCTCGACGTGTCGCTGCCGGACTCGGTGGTCGTCGTGGAGTGGGGCGAGGGCAAGGTCGAGGAGCTCTCCGAGGACCGGCTCCACGTGCGGATCGACCGCGCGGTCGGCGACACGGACGACGAGCGGCGCGAGGTGAAACTCGTGGGCATCGGCACGAGGTGGGCGGGGCTGCGCAACGATTCCTGGGCCCCGTGGGCCGTGGCCGGGGCCTGAGAGGCCGGCCGCCACGGGCCGCGTTTCCGACAGGGTGTCGGCATATTGTTGCGCGGGGCGGTGCGGGCGTGGTGACATGGAGGACGAGAGCAGGTTAGGTCTGCCTAACCGTGCCTTCCACCGGAGCTCAAGGAGGCGTCCATGCCGGCATCCGAGCACGACGTGCAGCCACCGCGGGCGGTATCGATGAGAGACCTGCTCGCGGCGGGGGCGGCGGCCGACGCGGTCTCCACCCCGCCCGCCCCGCGCCCGCGCGGCACGGCGCCCGCACCCCGGGGAGGCCCGGGAACGAACCCCCCGAAGCGGGCCTGAGCCTCGTCCGCTCACCCGCCGGGGGAGGACGATCCGAGCTGTCGCCCCCACTGGCGGACGGCGCCGACGGCGGCCGTTCATCCGTTACGGGACGACGACGACCTTCGCGCCGACCGTGGCGAACGTCCACACCGCGTCGCCGTCCGCGCGGGACATGCGCACCCCGCCCGCCTTCAGCGTCGGGTCCGGGCTCTCCATCGAGCCGTCCTGCGCGGCGCTGAAGCCGATGGCCACGTCGTCGTTGGACGCGAACCGGACCACGTGCTCGATCGGCACCCCGTCGGAGCCCGTGACACGGCCGGAGCGCGAGGTCACCCGGTAGGTGCCCGGCAGCGCGCTCACCGCACTCGGCATCACCTTGAAGGTCCGGGTGGACTTGTTCTGCGCGTCCACCAGCCACACCCGGCGGTCACTCAGCGCGTACACCACACGCGGGCCCGTCCCGGACGCGGCGGGGACCGCCAGCGGGTTCTTCTTCGGCTTCGGACGGGCGCTGCCGCCCGGGGCCGGGGCGCTGCTGGACGCCTTCGGCCTGGCCCCGAGGTCGTCGGGGACGTTCGCCGACGCCTGGTAGGCCAGGAAGCCGACCGCGGCGACGGCCGCCGCGGTGAGTGCGGCCACGATTCCCGAGCTGCCCCTAGCCACCGTGCGCCTCTTTCGCCGTCGTATGTCGTACAAGCGTTTACACGTACTCCGCGTATACCCGGTGACGGTAGCACCGGAGCCACCTCGTCCCGGGACGCCGTACGGGGCGCGGTACCGCCCGCGCCGGAGCCGTAGGCTGTTTGCGTGCTCTTGCTCGCAATGGATACCGCCACCCCTGCCGTCACCGTCGCCCTCCACGACGGGACCCGCGTCGTCGCCGAGTCCGGTCAGGTCGACGCCCGAAGGCACGGGGAGCTGCTGCTGCCCACCGTCGACCGGGTCCTCGCCGAGGCCGGAGTGGCCCTCGACACCGTGACGGACCTGGTCGTGGGCGTCGGACCCGGCCCGTACACGGGACTGCGGGTCGGCCTGGTGACGGCCGCCACGTTCGGCTCGGCGCTGTCCGTGCCCGTGCACGGGATCTGCACCCTGGACGGCCTCGCGTACGCCGCGGGGCAGGCCGGGGTGGCGGGCCCGTTCGCCGTCGCGACGGACGCCCGCCGCAAAGAGGTCTACTGGGCGCGGTACGAGGACCCCCTCACCCGGACCGGTGAACCCGCCGTCGACCGGCCCGCCGACATCGCCGAGCGGCTCGCCGGCCTCCCCGTCGTCGGGGCGGGCGCGGTGCTCTACCCCGACGCGTTCCCGGACGCGCGCGGCCCCGAGCACGTCGCCGCCGGTGCGCTGGCCGCCCTCGCCGCCGAACGCCTCGCCGCGGGCGCCGGCCTGCTGCCGCCTCAGCCTCTCTACCTGCGCAGGCCCGACGCGCAGGTCCCGAAGAACTACAAGGTGGTCACCCCGAAGTGACCGCCACGACCGCAGTGCTGCGCGAGATGCGCTGGTGGGACATCGACCCGGTGCTGGAGCTCGAGCACGAGCTGTTCCCGGACGACGCCTGGTCGGCCGGCATGTTCTGGTCCGAGCTGGCGCACTCCCGCGGCCCGCACGCCACCCGCCGCTACGTGGTCGCCGAGGACCCGGTCAGCGGCCGGATCGTCGGATACGCGGGCCTCGCGGCGGCCGGCGACCTCGCCGACGTACAGACGATCGGCGTCACCCGCGCCCACTGGGGCGGCGGGCTCGGCGCCGAGCTGCTGACCGACCTGCTGAAGCACGCCACGGCATTCGAGTGCGCCGAGGTGCTGCTGGAGGTCCGCGTCGACAACACCCGGGCGCAGAAGCTGTACGAA
This sequence comes from Streptomyces sp. A0642, assembly GCF_004795105.1. Lineage (GTDB taxonomy): Bacteria > Actinomycetota > Actinomycetes > Streptomycetales > Streptomycetaceae > Streptomyces. The sequence continues at coordinate 18,850 of NZ_SSBL01000009.1, forward strand.
CGCTTCGGTTTCGAGCCCATCGGCTTCCGCCGCGGCTACTACCAGCCGGGCAACATCGACGCACTCGTCATGCGCCTCCACGTACAAGAGCACGTACAAGAAAACGAGACTGACTGATGGCTGACGAACCGCTCGTACTCGGCATCGAGACCTCCTGCGACGAGACCGGCGTCGGTATCGTCCGCGGCACGACGCTGCTCGCCGACGCCGTCGCGTCCAGCGTCGACACGCACGCCCGCTTCGGCGGCGTCGTCCCGGAGATCGCCTCCCGCGCGCACCTGGAGGCGATGGTCCCCACGATCGAGCGCGCCCTGAAGGAGGCCGGGGTCAGCGGACGCGACCTCGACGGCATCTCCGTCACCGCGGGACCCGGACTCGCCGGCGCCCTGCTCGTCGGCGTCTCGGCGGCCAAGGCGTACGCGTACGCGCTGAACAAGCCCCTCTACGGGGTGAACCACCTGGCCTCGCACATCTGCGTCGACCAGCTGGAGCACGGCCCGCTCCCCGAGCCCACGATGGCGCTGCTGGTCAGCGGCGGCCACTCCTCGCTCCTGCTCGCACCCGACATCACCAACGACGTGCGGCCGCTCGGCGCGACCATCGACGACGCGGCGGGCGAGGCCTTCGACAAGATCGCCCGGGTGCTGGACCTCGGCTTCCCCGGCGGTCCGGTCATCGACCGCCTCGCCAGGGAGGGCGACCCGAAGGCCATCGCGTTCCCGCGTGGTCTGAGCGGCTCGCGCGACCCCGCGTACGACTTCTCCTTCTCCGGCCTGAAGACCTCCGTCGCCCGCTGGATCGAGGCGAAGCGGGCCGCGGGCGAGGACGTGCCGGTACGGGACGTGGCCGCGTCCTTCCAGGAGGCCGTGGTGGACGTGCTCACCCGGAAGGCCGTCCGCGCCTGCAAGGACGAGGGCGTCGACCACCTGATGATCGGCGGCGGCGTCGCGGCGAACTCACGGCTGCGGGCCCTCGCCGAGGAGCGGTGCGAGCGGGCCGGCATCCGGCTGCGCGTCCCGCGCCCCGGACTGTGCACCGACAACGGCGCCATGGTCGCCGCGCTGGGCGCGGAGATGGTGGCCCGCAACCGGCCCGCCTCCGACCTGGAGCTCTCGGCCGACTCCTCGCTGCCCGTCACCGAGACCCACGTCCCGGGCGTGGGCCACACCCCCACGCACGACCATGTGCACGAGGTCAGCAAGGACAACCTGTACTCATGAGCGGGACGACGGTCGCGCTGATGTGGGAGGCCCGGGCCGCCGAGGGCCGGGGCGCGGAACTGCTGGAGTGGGCCCGCGCCCGCACCGGCGAGCTGGCACGCACCCCGCTGCGCGGCGAGCTGCTGCGCGCCCCGCAGGACCGCGTCCTGGTCATCACCTGGTGGGATGCGGCGTACGGCGACGAGCTGCCCGAGCTGCCCGAACCGGCCCCCGGGATCCTCGCCAGGCCGGTGCACCGCTGGCGCTTCGAGTCCCTCGGCCCGGCGGGCGGCTGAGGAGCGCGACCCCCCGGTGGCCGGTCCGGAAACTTCTCAGAAGAATTCCGGGGAGGCTGTCGATCCGGACGTCTCCCGTTCGACGCACAGGTGAGAGGCGGGGAAAGCCCCCGCCCTCCCGACCGAGGAGTCACCATGCCGCGCTTCATGTCCCTCATCCGCATCGACGAGCAGGCGGCGGCCGGCTTCGAGCCCGATCCCGGCTTCGACGAGCGGGTCACCGCCCTCTTCGAGGAGATCACCAAGGCGGGCGTGATGCTGGAGACGGCCGGCCTCACCCCGACCGCCCAGGGCACCCGGGTCCACTGGTCCGGGGGCGAGCTCAGCCACACCGACGGGCCGTTCACCGAGACGAAGGAAGTCGTCGGCGGGTACGCCATCCTCCAGTGCAAGGACAAGGCGGAGGCACTGGAGTGGGCCAGTAGGTTCCTCCAGGTGCACCCGGAGAGCTGGACCGTCACCTGCGAGGTCCGCGCCATCGACGAGGCCTGAGGAGACGCCGGGTCGCGCTTGCCCGGGCCCGGTGCGGCTGCTCTGATGGGTGGCCGTGACGGCAGCGAGCGCGATCGAGACGGTGTTCAGGATCGAGTCCGCGCGGATCATCGCCGGTGTCGCCCGGATCGTCCGGGACGTGGGCATCGCCGAGGAGCTCGCGCAGGACGCCCTGGTCGCCGCGATGGAGCAGTGGCCGGAGTCGGGCGTCCCGGACAACCCGGGAGCCTGGCTCATGGCCACGGCCAAGCACCGCGCCATCGATCTCGTACGCCGCCGGGAGACGTACGCCCGCAAGCTGGCCGAGATGGGCCGCGACCTGGACGGCGTCTCCGCTGAACCCGGCCCCGGCGCCGTGGACCCCGACGCCATCGACGACGACCTGCTGCGGCTGATCTTCACCGCCTGCCACCCGGTGCTCTCCACCGACGCCCGGATCGCCCTCACCCTTCGGCTGCTGGGCGGCCTCACCACCGAGGAGATCGCCCGCGCCTTCCTCACCACCGAGCCGGCCGTGGCCCAGCGGATCGTGCGGGCCAAGAGGGCGCTCGGGCGGGCCGGCGTCCCCTTCGAGGTGCCCTACGGCCCCGAGCGCGCCGCCCGGCTGCGATCGGTGCTCGACGTCATCTACCTGATCTTCAACGAGGGCTACGCCGCCACCGCCGGCGACGACTGGCTCCGCCCGGGCCTCTGCGAGGACGCGCTGCGCCTGGCCCGGGTGCTGGCCGGGCTGATGCCGGACGAACCCGAGGTGCACGGACTGGCCGCCCTCCTGGAACTCCAGGCCTCGCGCACCGCGGCCAGGACCGGGCCGGACGGGGCCGCGGTGCTGCTCGCCGACCAGAACCGGGCCCGGTGGGACCGGCTGCTGATCCGCCGCGGCCTGGCGGCCCTGCTCCGGGCGGGTGACACGGCCGCGAAGGCGGGGCAGCCCCTGGGGCCGTACGCCCTCCAGGCCGCCATCGCCGCCTGTCACGCCCGGACGGCGCGCTTCGAGGACACCGACTGGGCCGCCATCACCGCCCTCTACGACCGCCTGGCCGTCCTCACCCCGTCACCGGTCGTCGAGCTCAACCGCGCCGTCGCCGTGTCCATGGCCGAGGGCCCGGCCGCCGGTCTCGCCCTGGTCGACGCCCTCGCCGCCGACCCGGCGCTCAAGGGCTACCACTTGCTGCCGAGCGTCCGCGGGGATCTCCTGGAGCGGATGGGGCGTACGGACGAGGCGCGCGCCGAGTTCGTACGCGCGGCGGAGCTCACCCGCAACGAACGGGAACGGGCGCTGCTCCTGGGCCGGGCGGGCCGATGAGTTCCGGGCCCGCGACCGGTCTACCTTGCACGGCATTCAGCACCACCGCGTGAGGAGAAGACCATGCAGAAGGTCACCACGTTCCTGTGGTTCGACAAAAACCAGGCCGAGGAGGCGGCGAACCACTACGTGTCCGTCATCGGCGGTGACTCCCGCATCCTCGACGTGACCCGCTGGACGGCGGCGTCGCCGGGTGAGGAGGGAGCGGTGATGACGGTCCGCTTCCAGCTGGACGGCACCGAGTACATCGCCTTCGACGGCGGCCCCGAGTTCCCCTTCAGTGAGGCCGTTTCCCTCTCCGTCGACTGCGCCTCGCAGGAGGAGGCGGACCGGCTGTGGGACAAGCTCACCGCGGACGGCGGACAGGAGAGCCAGTGCGGCTGGCTCAAGGACAGGTTCGGCGTCTCCTGGCAGATCATCCCGCCGGGTCTCGGCGAGGCCCTGACCGACCCGGACCCGGACAAGGCGGCCCGCGCCATGAAGGCGATGCTCGGGATGAAGCGCCTCGACATCGAGGCCCTGCGCAACGCCTGAAACGGGCGGTCTAAGGTCTGGCCCATGGCCAACCGACCGGCGCTGCCGCCGCCCCCGCCGCCCGTGGAGATACGCACCTGGCCCGACCGGGGAGCGCTGCTCGCCGACCGGGCCCACATCCTGGGCGCGCTGGTGAGGATGCACATCGGTCCCGGCCGGTTCGGACTGCTGTGGACGTGGGGGGCGGTCGGTGCGCTCGGCTGGGCGCTGATCGGCGCCGCGTTCGTCACTTTCGAAGAGTCGTACGACGTCTTCAGCGCCTTCTTCGGCGTCATCATCCTTGCTCTGGGCGCCAGTTGCCTGGTGCCCGCCGTCATCCTCACCGTCATCGGCCTGCGCCGGGACCAGCGGGTGCGCCGACTCCTCACGCAGTGGGGGGCGTTGGACCGCGACCCGGCGAACGATGCCGCGTACCGGCTGCCCGGCGTGAGTCTGGTCTGGCTCCTCGGCTCCTTCGCGCTGTGCGCCTTCGGGCTGTACGCCTGCTTCGCGGTGCCGGCGGGCGCCGTCGGGGGCGATGACGGCTACGGGTTGACGGCCCTGATCATGGGCCTCGGATTCATCGCCTGGCTCATCGGCCTCATCGGCATCACCAAGGCCTTCTGGCACCGGCGTTGGGTCCTGCGGACACTGCTCGGCGTGGCCGCCCCCGAACCGCTGATCTCCGCGCCGGGCCGTGCCCGGCGCTGATACCGGCGCTATCCTGCGCGGGGCACGGACGGCTCCGGGGGAGGGCGGTATTCATGGCGTGGTACTGGTGGGTGCTCATCATCTTCTGGACGGGCGGCTTCGGCTGGGTGGCCGACAACGTCCGTACGGCGCTGCGCAATCGGCACACCCGCAAGCTGGAACTGCTGGAGGCGGGCCGCCAGGAGCGGCTGGCGGTGGAGGCCGCTCACCGGCCGCCGGAACCGGTCTGCGGCTGTACGCACCACCTCGCCAAGCACGACAAGCAGGGCAGGTGTCACGAGCGGGTCGAGGTGCCGACCGCGTGGGACGAGCAGAGGAAGCCGGTGCGCTTCGAGTCCGGGCAGTGCAACTGCCAGCAGTACGTGGGCCCGCAGCCGCTCTCGCAGGTGTACGCGGAGGATCTGACCGACCTCGCCTGAGCCCGGCAGCGGTCACCGGAGACCGGCCTCCGGGCCGGTCACGGGGCGGCCGATCAGCATCGTCGGCGCGTCCGCGACCCGGGTCAGGAAGACCGTGGCCGCGTTCGGTCCCTGAAGCTTCATCTTCCGGCGCAGTTCCTCCGGTTCGACCGCCGAGCCGCGCTTCTTCACCGTGAGGACGCCCACCTTGCGCTCCCGCAGCAGCGCCTTCAGCCGCTTCATGTTGAACGGGAGCTGATCGGTGATCTCGTAGCCGGCGGTGTACGGGGAGTCGTACAGCTCGTCGCTCGTGACGTAGGCGATCATCTCGTCGAACAGCCGGCCGTGGCACCGTTCCACGATCCCGGCGACCAGGTGCGCCCGGATCACCGCGCCGTCCGGCTCGTACAGATACCGCCCCACCGGCCCGACCGGCGGGGCGGGCAGCGCGGCCGGAGCGGACAGGGTGGCGCCGGACGGGAGCAGGGTGGCGCGGTAGGAGCCGGCCTGGAAGCCCTCGCCGAACCAGAGCACCGCCTCCTTCACGTCGCCGCCGTCCGAGATCCACTCGGCCTCCGCCTGCGGCCCGATCGCCTCGTGCGGGATGCCCGGGGCGATCTTCAGCGCGGCCCGGGGCGCCCTCAGCGCGGCCGCGGTCGCCCAGGACAGGGGCGGGGAGTACGCCTCCGGGTCGAAGATCCGGCCCCGTCCGCCCCGGCGGGCCGGGTCGACGAAGACCGCGTCGTACGGCGAGGTGTCGATCTGCGTCACGTCGGCGCACCGCACCTCGATCAGCGCGTCCAGGCCGAGCGCGGCGGCGTTGGCGCGGGCCACCTCGGCGGTCAGCGGGTCGCGGTCCACGGCCAGGACGGAGATCCCCGCCCGGGCCAGGGCGATCGCGTCGCCGCCGATCCCGCAGCAGAGGTCGGCGACGCTGCGCACCCCGGCGTCCGCGAACCGCCGTGCGCGGTAGCCGGCCACCGAGGTGCGGGTCGCCTGCTCGACCCCGTTCGGCGTGAAGAACATCCGGTGCGCGTCCTCGGCGCCGAACTTCGCCGCCGCCCGCTGCCGCAGCCGCGCCTGCCCCAGCGCGGCGGAGACGAGGGCGGCCGGGTGGGTGCGGCGGAGCCGGGTGGCGGTGGCCAGTTCGGTGGCGGGGTCGTACGACCGCAGCGCGGCCAGCAGCTCTGTGCCCTCGGGGGTGCGCAGGGCCAGGAAGGCGGCGAGGGGGTCGGGGGCGTCGGACGGGCCGGTCGGGTCGAGAGCGTTCACCCGCCCCATTGTGGGCCAGTCGCCTGTGCGCCAGCCGGGGGAGTGTGCGGGGCGGGCGTGGTGTCGGCCCGGCGGCCCGGCTCCGGGCTGGCAGGATGCGGCGCCATGCAGCTGGTACGACAAAAGGAAGAATCTGCCATGAAGAGGCGCAGACCGGGTGGGGTGTCAGGTGTGCGGGGCCCCGCGGGGCACGGCCGGAGCCGGCTGCGGTGCCGGCCGGCGTACGCGGTCCTCGCCGCGCTCCTGGTCGCCGCGGCCGGCTCGGGCTGCGCGGCCGGGACCGGTGCTCGCACCGCGTCCGACCCCGATCCCGGCCGCGTGGCCGCGGCCAGGGCGGGGCAGCCGGGCGGCCCCCCGGCGGGAGCGGCGGGTTCGGTCGCGGCGCAGGCCCGGAAGGCGCGCCTCGCCCAGGCCGCACGGGCCGTCGCCGCCAGGAAGTGGGGTCTGGCGAGCACCCCGCTGACTCCGCCGGCGCCACCCGCCGTGAAGCCGCGCCTCACCACCCGCGAAGGCTTCGAGGTCGAGGGCGGCGACGCCTCGCTGCCACCGGTCTTCACCACCGTCCCCACCGACAAGAAGATCGTCTTCCTGACGATGGACGACGGGGACGACAAGGACCCCGAGCTGCTGAAGATGATGGCGGAGCTGAACATCCCGTACAGCGCCTTCCTCACGGACTACCTCGTGCGTGACGACTACGCGTACTTCAAGGAGGCCCAGGCGCGCGGTGCGGTCCTCGGCAACCACACGATGAACCACCGCTACATGCCCGGCCTCTCCCACGAGGAGCAGGAGCGGGAGATCTGCGACCAGCAGGACATCATGGAGCAGCAGTTCGGCGAGCGCCCCCGGCTCTTCAGGCCGCCGTACGGCAACTACAACGGCGACACCCTGCGGATCGCCAAGTCCTGCGGCATCACGGCCGTGCCCCTGTGGGCGGCCGAGGCGTTCCCCGACCACATGGAGTGGCGGGAGGAGGACAGGGACCTGCACCCCGGCGACATCATCCTCACCCACTTCCGGGGCGAGAAGGACTGGAAGGGCAGCATGCCCGACATGATCCGCAACGTCATGAAGGTCGTCACGGACAAGGGGTACGCCGTGGCCCGGCTGGAGGACTACGTATGACAAGGGCGCACCGGCTGCTGGCCGGACTGCTGACCGCCGGTGCGCTCCTGACCGCGACCGCCGGCTGCGCGCAGTCGGTGGACCCGATCGAGCGCCTGGGCCGGAAGGCGGCTCAGCGGGTGAAGCCGTCACCGAGCGTGCCGGCGGCGCGCGGTGACCACGGGGCCCCGGGGGCGAGGGTCGTCATCGGCTGCGGCGGGCGCTCTCCGGTCCGCGGGTACGCGGAGCGGCTGGTGCGGTCGCGCGGAGGGGCCGCGGACGCGGGGTGCACGAGGCGGTAGTCGCTGTGCCACGCCAGGAACGTCAGGACGCACAGCACGCACGCGGCGAGCAGCTGGACGACGCCCGCCAGGGGCAGGCCGTGGCGCAGCAGCACCACGCCGATCAGGCAGGCCGCCGCGGTGAACGAGGCGAGAGTGAGCGTGGCGGACCAGTCCATGGCGGACGGTCCGCTCCCCGCGGTCGGGCGCGGGCCGGGGATCTCGGCGGGAATCCCGCCCTGGCCCGCGGACACCGGCCGGGCCCGGCCCGGCTCCGGGCGCGTGTGCGCGTACAGAACGACGCCACAGATCAAGGACTCCAGGGCGACGGCCAGCAGACCGAGCACCACGTCGAGGCAGCCGGTCACGAGCGGGCCCGGCCGTGAGGCGCCCCGCCGTGCGGTGCCCGGCCCGGAGGGTCCCCCGACTCGCATGCGCATGACGCCACCGTCGTACGGAACGGTGCGCCCGGCCCCGGCGTTGTCCCTACGGTGACCGGACCGTTGCACGGGCGCAGCCGCGCGGGAACCGGCCCGGGCGGTGCGAGAAGCAGGGCGTGGCCGCCGTACGAGCAGCGGGGCCCGTACGCCACGAGGGGCGTGAATTGGCACTCCGCTTGACCGAGTGCTAATCGCGGTCATAGTCTCAGTGCTGGCACTCCCCACTGGAGAGTGCCAGCAGTTCTGTGCGACCGGCAGGTCCGGCACCCGCGACGACGGGCCCACCTGGTCGCCACCCCAAAGACTGATAACCCCGTGAGATCTCCGAAGGGGGAGACCGGATCGTGTCGACCAGCACCAAGGTTGCGATCAAGCCGCTCGAGGACCGTATTGTGGTCCAGCCGCTCGACGCCGAGCAGACCACGGCCTCCGGCCTGGTCATTCCGGACACTGCCAAGGAGAAGCCCCAGGAGGGCGTCGTCCTGGCCGTGGGCCCGGGCCGCTTCGAGAACGGCGAGCGCCTGCCGCTCGACGTCAAGACCGGCGATGTCGTGCTGTACAGCAAGTACGGCGGCACCGAGGTGAAGTACAACGGCGAGGAGTACCTCGTCCTCTCGGCTCGCGACGTGCTCGCGATCATCGAGAAGTAATTCACTTAACGTTTGCTTCTGTTCTGCGCCCCTGGCCCCCTGCGAGATAACTAGCCGGGCGGCAGGGGCGCAGTTCTTGTTTTTGAGAGGACAGTTCAGCTCCATGGCGAAGATCCTGAAGTTCGACGAGGACGCCCGTCGCGCCCTCGAGCGCGGCGTCAACAAGCTTGCCGACACGGTGAAGGTGACGATCGGTCCGAAGGGCCGCAACGTCGTCATCGACAAGAAGTTCGGTGCGCCCACCATCACCAACGACGGTGTCACCATCGCGCGCGAGGTCGAGCTGGACGACCCGTACGAGAACCTCGGTGCCCAGCTGGTGAAGGAGGTCGCGACCAAGACCAACGACGTAGCCGGTGACGGTACGACCACCGCCACCGTGCTAGCCCAGGCGCTCGTCCGCGAGGGCCTGCGCAACGTGGCCGCGGGCGCGTCCCCGGCCGCCCTCAAGAAGGGCATCGACGCCGCGGTCAAGGCCGTGTCCGAGGAGCTCCTCGCGACCGCCCGCCCGATCGACGACAAGTCCGACATCGCCGCCGTGGCCGCGCTCTCCGCGCAGGACGCCCAGGTCGGCGAGCTCATCGCGGACGCGATGGACAAGGTCGGCAAGGACGGTGTCATCACCGTCGAGGAGTCCAACACCTTCGGTCTGGACCTCGACTTCACCGAGGGCATGGCCTTCGACAAGGGCTACCTGTCCCCCTACATGGTGACCGACCAGGAGCGTATGGAGGCCGTCCTCGACGACCCGTACATCCTGATCCACCAGGGCAAGATCGGCTCGATCCAGGAGCTGCTGCCGCTCCTGGAGAAGGTCATCCAGGCCGGTGCCTCCAAGCCGCTGCTGATCATCGCCGAGGACGTCGAGGGCGAGGCCCTGTCGACCCTGGTCGTCAACAAGATCCGTGGCACCTTCAACGCCGTCGCGGTGAAGGCCCCGGGCTTCGGTGACCGCCGCAAGGCCATGCTCGGCGACATCGCCACCCTCACGGGTGCGACCGTCATCGCCGAGGAGGTCGGCCTCAAGCTCGACCAGGCCGGTCTGGACGTGCTGGGCACCGCCCGCCGCGTGACCGTCTCCAAGGACGACACCACCATCGTCGACGGTGGCGGCAAGTCCGACGAGGTCGCCGGCCGCGTCAACCAGATCAAGGCCGAGATCGAGTCCACGGACTCCGACTGGGACCGCGAGAAGCTCCAGGAGCGCCTGGCGAAGCTCGCAGGCGGTGTCTGCGTGATCCGCGTCGGCGCCGCCACCGAGGTGGAGCTCAAGGAGAAGAAGCACCGTCTGGAGGACGCCATCTCCGCGACCCGCGCCGCGGTCGAGGAGGGCATCGTCTCCGGTGGTGGCTCCGCTCTGGTCCACGCCGTCAAGGTCCTTGAGGGCAACCTCGGCAAGACCGGCGACGAGGCCACCGGTGTCGCGGTCGTGCGCCGCGCCGCCGTCGAGCCGCTCCGCTGGATCGCGGAGAACGCGGGCCTCGAGGGCTACGTCATCACCTCGAAGGTCTCCGAGCTCGACAAGGGCCAGGGCTTCAACGCCGCGACCGGCGAGTACGGCGACCTGGTGAAGGCCGGCGTCATCGACCCGGTCAAGGTCACCCGCTCCGCCCTGGAGAACGCCGCGTCCATCGCGTCGCTGCTGCTCACGACCGAGACCCTGGTCGTCGAGAAGCCTGCCGAGGACGAGGCCGAGGCCGGCCACGGCCACGGCCACTCGCACTAGCGTGTAGCTGCCCCGCGTAAGCGGTGAGGCCCGGTACCCCGCAAGGGGCACCGGGCCTTTCGCGTGCGCGGAGGGAGCCGCGCCCCCTGCCCGGCGTTGAGGCGGCGTGGAGGCTCGCCGACCGCGTACGGCCTCGCCGGCCGCTTTCGGGTTGGCGGGACGCCGTCGGGCTGGCTGCCGCCTTCGGGCTGGCCGGTCGCCTTCGGGCTCCCGGCCCCCTTCGGGCTCCCGGCCCCCTTCGGCCTCGCCGGCCCCCTTCGGCCTCGCCGGCCCCCTTCGGTCTCGCCGGCGATGGGGGGCTCGGCCACATCAAGCCCCTCCGGCGATTGAGGAGCGGGGGTGCGGGGGCAGCGCCCCCGGGGCTCCGCCCCGGACCCCGCTCCTCAATCGCCGGAGAGGCTTGAGTGGCCGGTGTGGCCATATCGGCTGAAGGCCAGCGGGGCGAGCCCGGCCGTCCGGACGGGTTGAAGGCGAGCCGGGCCAGCCGGACGGGCTGAAGGCCAGCCGGACGGGTTGAAGCCGGCCGGGCCGTCCGGGCCAGCCGGGCGGAGCGGGCAACGCGTGCGCTATGCCGAGCGCGACAGCGCGCCCCCGTGGACCGGGTCCGCGAACGGCCGCCCGGACGCGAAGCGTTCCAGCTCGTCCAGCGCGTGGTCCGCCATCCGGTGCAGCTCGTCGCCCAGCGAGCCGGCGATGTGCGGGGTCAGCAGGACGTTCGGCAGGTCGTACAGCGGTGAGGACGCCGGAGGCAGGTCGGGGTCCGTCACGTCCAGGACCGCGTGCAGCCGCCCGCTCGTCACCTCCGGCAGCAGCGCCTCCTCGTCGACCAGCGAGCCGCGCGCGGTGTTGACCAGCGTCGCGCCCGCCGGCATCGCCGCCAACTGGGCGGCGCCGATGAGGTGGTGCGTCTCGGGCAGCTGCGGGGCGTGCACCGAGACGACGGAGCTGCTCGCGCACAGGTCGTCGAGCGTGGTGAGCCGGACACCCAGCCCGGCCGCCTCCTCCGCGCCGACGTACGGGTCGTACAGCAGGACGTCCAGGTCGAAGGGGCGCAGCAGCTCGATCACCCGCCGGCCGATGCGGGAGGCGCCGACGATCCCCACCGTGCGGCGGTAGTTGCCGGCGCCGTGCAGCTCCGCGAGCCAGTCGTGGCCCGCGCGCAGGGTCCGGTAGCGGTCCGCGGAGAGCAGGACGCGCTTGCCGGCGAAGAGGATCGCCGCGAGGGTGAACTCGGCGACCGGCAGCGCGTTGGCCCCGGCCGCCGAGGTGACGGCGATGCCCCGCTCCCAGCAGGCGTCGGTGATGTGGTGCTTCACGGACCCGGCGGCGTGCACCACCGCCCGCAGCCGGGGGGCGGCTGCCAGGACCGGAGCGGTGAGGGGCGTGGCGCCCCAGCAGGTGAACAGCACCTCGGCCTCGGCGAGCGCGGCCGCCACCTCGGGGGTCGGATCGGCCAGGTCGTGGGCGACGAGACGCGTGTCCGTCCGGGTGAGACCGGCCAGCCGGGTGTGGTGCCGTTCGGCGAGGAGGCGCCCGGCGATGCCGGGGCCCATCGCGAGCAGGGCGCGGGGCCGGTTGTCAGTGGCGTGCGGCATGGTGGGACTCGTACTCCTCGGGGCTCGCATGGACGGTCACTTGACGCTTCCGGCGGTCAGTCCCGCCTTCCAGTGCCGCTGCAGGGAGACGAAGGCGACGATCAGCGGGATGACGGCGAGGAGCGAGCCGGTGACGACGAGCGGGTAGAAGCCGGGCTCGCCATGGGTGTTGGTGTTCCACGCGTACAGGCCGAGGCTCAGGGGGAAGAGCTCGCGGTCCGAGAGCATCACGAGGGGGAGGAAGAAGTTGTTCCAGATCGCGGTGAACTGGAAGAGGAAGACCGTCACGAACCCCGGCATGACCATGGGCAGTCCGACGGACCAGAAGATCCGCAGCTCGCCCGCCCCGTCGATACGGGCTGCCTCCAGCGCCTCGTCCGGTATGTAGCCGGAGCTGAACACCCGGGCGAGATACACGCCGAACGGGTTGACGAGCACCGGGATCAGCACCGCCCAGTAGGTGTTCACCAGGCCGACCTCGGACGCCAGCAGGTACATCGGCAGGGCGAGCGCGGTGGTGGGCACGAGCACCCCCATCAGCACCAGGCCGAACAGCTGGTCCTTGCCCCGGAACGCGTACTTGTCGAAGGCGTATCCCGCCGCGACGCAGATCAGCGAGCAGACGACCGCCCCGCCGCCCGCGTACAGAAGGCTGTTGAGGTACCAGCGGAAGTAGATGCCGTCGCCGTAGGAGGCCAGGTTCGAGAGGTTCTCGCCGAGGTTGAAGCCGTCGAAGGAGAACGCGTTGCCGGCGAGGAGACCGCCGGTGTCCTTCGTGGCGGCGGTGACCAGCCACACCAGCGGGAAGAGCATGTAGACGACGGCGAGCAGCAGGAAGCCGTTGACGGCGGTCTTCGACATCCAGCGGCCGCGGGAGGCGGGGGAACTCATGCTTTCTTGCCCTTCCGGCCGGTGAGACGGGTGACGACGAAGGACAGCAGCGCTGCCGTGAGCGCCAGCAGGAGGGAGGCGGCCGCGGCGAGGCCGTAGTCGTTGCGTTCGAAGGCCGCGGTGTACGCGTACATGTTCGGCGTCCAGGTGGAGGTGACGGCGGAGCCGGTCCCCTTGTTGAGGATCAGCGGCTCGGTGAACAGCTGGAGCGAGCCGATGACGGTGAACAGGGCGACCATCACGACGGAGGCGCGGATCAGCGGGACCTTGATGCCGATCGCGATGCGCCAGGCCCCCGCCCCGTCGACCGTGGCGGCTTCGAGCACGGAGCGGTCGATGGCCTGCAACGCGGCATAGAAGATCACCATGTTGTAGCCGAGCCATTCCCACAGCGCGATGTTGACGACCGAGGGCAGGGCGCCTCCGGGGGAGAAGAAGTCGAAGCCGATGCCGCCGGACTCCATCGCGTCGACCACCGGGCTGAGCTGCGGCGTGTAGAGGTACACCCAGATCAGCGCGGCGATGATGCCGGGCACCGCGTGCGGCAGGAACAGCGCGAGCTGGAAGAACCGGCGGGCGCGGGCCAGTGTGGAGTCCAGCAGCAGGGCGAGGGCGAGGGCTCCGGCGAGGAGCAGCGGGATGTAGAAGAGGCAGTACCCGAGGAGTACGCCGAAGCCCTCGCGGAACGCCCGGTCGCCCAGGGCCGCCGTGTAGTTGTCGAGTCCGCTGAAGACGGTCTCGGTGCCGCCGAAGCCCAGGCCGGACTGCTTCTCGGTGAACAGGCTGAGCCAGACCGCGTAGCCGATCGGCAGCACCATCGCCAGCGTGAACAGTACGAAGAAGGGCCCCAGCAGGACGGCGGCGGCTCTGGTGGTCCGGGCGCGCTTCATCAGCCTGCGTCCTCGACCTTCAGGCCGCGCTTCTTCAGCTCGGCGACGGTGGCGTCATGCCCGGCCCGCACGGCGTCCTCGACGGTGGTGCCACCGCTCGCGACCTTGCCGAACTGGTCCTTCATGGTGGTGTTCGTGGTGCCGGTCGTCGGGCCCCAGGTCCAGTTCGGGCCGATGGACGTCGCCGCGTCCTCGAACACCCGGTAGATGTCCTCGCCGCCGTAGAAGTCCGCGTCGAAGGCCTTCTTCGCGACCGGCCGCAGGGACGCCGCGGCAGGGAAGGCGCTGGACGTGCCGGACTCGATGCGGGCCTTGATGCCTTCCTCGGTGGTCGACATCCAGGTGGCGAACTCGACCGCGGCCTTCGCCTTCTTGCTGGTCTTCGTCACCGCGAAGGTGGAGCCGCCGAGCATCCCGCTGGCCGGCTTGCCGTCCCAGCTGGGCATCGGGGCGACGGCCCACTTGCCGCTCTGCTCGGGCAGGGTGCCCTTGAGGACGCCGGCGCCCCAGGCCGCGCCGAGGTAGCCGATGGTGCCGCCGTTCTTGAGGGAGTTGGTCCATTCGGGGCTGAAGGAGGCGTTGGCGCGGATCAGGTCGTCGTCGAGCAGGCCCTGCCAGTAGTCGGCGACCTTGGCGGTGCCCGCGTCGGTGGTGTTCACCTTCCAGGTGTCGCCCTCGGGCTTGTACCACTGGGCGCCCGCCTGCCAGGCCATCGCCTGGAAGGTGGTCGGGTCGTCGGGGAAGAACGTGCCGATCCGGGCCTTGCCGTCGGCCTTCTTGACCTTCTCGGCCGCCTCGCGGAACTCGGCCCAGGTCTTGGGGACCTCGACGCCGTACTTCGCGAAGAGGTCCTTGCGGTAGTAGAACGACTGCGGCGAGGCGTCGAAGGGGACGGCCCAGTTCTTTTCGCCGAGGGTAGTCAGCTCCACCGCCTGGGGCAGCAGCTTCTTCCTGACGTCCTCGGTGAAGTACGGACCGATGTCCTGGAGCGCACCCTGGCTGACGTACTCGGGGAGCTGCGGGTACTCGATGGAGACGAGGTCGGGGGCGTTGCCCGCCTTCACGGCGTTGGAGATCTTGGCGTAGCCGCCCGCGTTGCCGGACGGGATCTCCTCGTACACCACCTTGATGTTCGTGTGCGAGGCGTTGAACGCGTCGACGACTTCCTTCGATCCCTTGGCCCAGCCCCAGAAGGTGATGCTGACGGGCTTGCCGTCACTTCCGGCGGCGGCATCGTCGTCTCCGCTGCCGCCACAGGCCGTGAGAACGGCGAGGGCGGTGGCGGCGCCGACTACGGCGAGGGACGTTCTGCTCCAACTGCGGCTCACGGCGAGGGCTCCTGAACAGGCGGCGACATGGCGATGGCCGTGATCCTTGGACCAGCCGTGACCGAAGTCAAGAGCGAAAGAGCGATTGATCGAAAAAAGATCAGAAGAGTTGCGTACGGAAGGTGCGCCGGAGGGTGCCGGAGCGCTCTACGGGAGGGGCCCTCCGCAGGAGTCCCTGACCCGCAGCTGGGGGAGCAGGGTCAGATGCCGCCGGGGGGCCCCGGAGCCTTGGCCCAGCCGCTCCACCAGCAGCTCGGTCGCATGGCGGCCCACCTCCCGCTTGGGCGGGGCCACGGCGGTGAGCGGGGTGTCCGCGAGCGCCGCCACCTCGTCGTCGTACGCGATCAGCGCGAGGTCCTCCGGTACCCGCACGCCCAGCTCCGCCAGACGCTGCACCACCTGGATCGCGTCCACGTCGTTGTGGATCAGGGCCGCGGTCGCCACCCCGGAGTGGACCGCCTCGCGCAGTGCCCGCACGGCCTCCTCGAAGGCGTCCGGGGCGAGTTCGGCCGGTACCGAATCGATCACCTCCTGCGGGGCGCGCAGTCCGAGCACGGTCAGCGCGTCCGCGTATCCCGAGCGCACCGCCAGCGCCGTCGGGGAGTCCGCCCGGGCCATCAGCAGCGGTGCTCCGTGCCCGAGGCCCACCAGGTGCCGCACGGCCAGCAGCACCCCGTGCGCGTGGTCCGAGCAGACGCGGTCCAGGCCGTCGAGGGACGACCCGGCGGCGGGCCTGCGCTCGAGCAGGACGGTCGGAACGGGCAGCGAGCCGATCCAGTCGCCGAACGCGGAGGGGTCGCCCGGATGCTGCCAGCCGGGCGCGACCAGCAAGCCCTCGGCGCCCGCGGCCAGCAGCCCCTCGGTGCGGGCGTGGTCCTCCTGCGGGCGGTAGTCCGAGATCCGGAGGATCAGCCGGGCGCCCGCCCGGGCGGCGGCTTCGTGGGCGCCCCGGATGACCTCGGCGAAGTAGTAGGTCGCGGAGGGCGCGAGCATGCCGAGGACCAGGCCGTTGCCCGCGCCGGCGGGACCGGTGGCGGGGGCGGAGTCCTGGGGCCAGGACACCGACCCGTGGACCCGGTCGAGCAGGCCGCGGCCGGCCAGGTCCTCGACGTCCCGGCGCACCGTGACGGGCGAGACGCCCAGCTGCGAGGCGAGGTCCGACACCCGGGCGGAGCCCCGGTCCCGTACCAGCCCGAGCAGGCGGTCATGGCGTTCAGCAGCACTTTCGCGCACGGCGGCAGTCCCCTCGCAGTGTGTGGCCCGGCCCCCGGCCGGGGCGCCGGAGCCGATGTCCGACCCTAGTCCAGCGTGATCGAACGATGGGAGTTTCGATCATTCAAACGTAATCCATTGACGTTCGATCAATCCGAGTCCAGGATTCCCGGCGACGCCGACCCGGCCGGTCCCGGCCGCCCCGAACCTGACTGTTCGTACGGAGGAATTGTGAGACATCGCGCCACCGCCGCCGCGCTCGCGGCCCTGACCGCCGCCGCCGGTCTGACCCTCGCGGGCCCGGGCCCCGCCCAGGCGGCACCCGCCGGCCGGACCTTCCACGTCGACTGCGGCGCTGCTCCTGAAGGGGCGACCGGAAGCAGGCGGCATCCCTGGACGACCCTGGCCGAAGCCAACGCACACCCCTACGGGCCGGGCGACCGGCTCCTCTTCAAACGCGGCGCCACCTGCACCGGCGGCCTCGCCCCCACGGGCGCCGGCTCCGCCCGCGCACCGTTCACCATCGCCGACTACGGCAACGCGCCGGCCCGCGCCCGCCTGGACGGCGCCGGCGCCCACGACACCGTTCTGCTCTCCAACACCCAGTACGTGCACCTCAGGAACCTGGAGATCACCAACGCCGACCACCCCGGCAGCGAGCGCAACGGCGTCCGCCTGCGCCTGACCGACTACGGCGTCGCCCGCGGCTTCGACATCCGCGGCCTCTACATCCACGACGTACGCGGCGGCGACCACAAGACCGTGTCCGGCTCCAGCGCCATCCACATCGCGGTCCAGGGCACGGCGAAGGCCAGCTGGTACGACGGTCTGGACATCGGCCACAACCGCATCGAGGACGTCGACCGTGAAGGCGTCTACTTCAAGTCGACCTTCTCCAAGCGTGATCTGGTCGGCCAGCAGCAGGACCCGAACGCCTACCCGGGGGAGTGGACCCCCAGCACCGGCGTCCGCGTCCACCACAACACCCTGAAGTCCCTGGCGGGCGACGGCATGAAGCTCGACACCACGAGCGGCGCCCGCGTCGACCACAACCGGATCGACGGCTTCCAGCTCCGCTCGCCCTCCGCCAACGCGGGCATCTGGACCTTCAACACCGACGACACGACCGTCGAGTACAACGAGGTCTCGGGCGGCGGCAACACCCACGACGGCATGTCCTTCGACGCGGACGGCGCCTCGCGGAACACCGTCTTCCAGTACAACCACAGCCACGACAACAAGGGCGGCTTCCTGCTGATCTGCCCCTACAGCGGTGCGAAGACCCTCGGCACGGTCGCCCGCTACAACGTCAGCAGCAACGACGGCGCCCGTCTGATCCAGAACTGCTGGGGCCCGATCCTCGGCACCGAGATCTACCACAACACCTTCCGCAACACGGAGCAGATCCCCGGGTACCTCGTCCAGGACGACGCCGGCAGCCCCGCCACCACCCAGCACGAACTGTCGATCCGCAACAACGTCTTCGTGAGCGGAGGCACCGGCGGCTACGCCTTCAAGAACCCCACCCCCGGGCTCTCCTTCGCGCACAACGCCTTCTACGGCATCGACATGACGCGCCCGAACCCCGGCGGCATCACGGCCGACCCGAGGCTCCGCGACGACTTCCGGCTCGGCGCGGGCTCGCCCGCCCTCGCCGCCGGAGCCGTCATCGAGGACAACGGCGGCAAGGACTACTTCGGCAACCGGCTGAAGCCCGGCGTCCCCAACATCGGCGCCTACGCGGGCCGCGGCGTGGGGTAACCCACCGCTCACCGGGGCCCGTACTTGCGGCCTGTCTTGGAGGTCACCCCTCCGAGCAGGCCGCGCGGCGTCACCTTCACCAGACCCATCAGCGCCTTGTACCGCGCGTCCGGCACCGAGACCTGCTTGCCGCGTGCCAGGTCCGCCAGGGCGGCGGCCACCAGCTTGTCGGCGTCGAGCCACATCCAGCCGGGGATGCTGCCGGTGCCCATCCCCGCCCGCTGATGGAACTCGGTCCGTACGAAGCCCGGGCAGAGCGCCATCATGCGCACCCCCGAACCGGCCAGGTCCTTCGCGACGCCCTGGGTGAACTGCACGACCCACGCCTTGGACGCCCCGTACGTACCGCGCGGCACGAACGCGGCCACCGAGGCCACGTTCACGACGCCGCCCCTGCCGCGCTCCCTCATGCCGGCCGCGGCCGCCGAGGTCAGCCGCAGAACCGCCTCGCAGTGCACCTTCAGCATCGTCAGCTCGTCGGCCATGGACACGTCGAGGAACTGGCCCTTGTTGCCGAACCCGGCGTTGTTCACCAGCAGATCGACCGCCTGCCTGCGGTCCGCAAGCCGGGCCTCGACGGCGGCGATCCCCTCGTCCAGGGACAGGTCCGCGGTCAGCACCTCGGCCTCGATGCCATGCCGGTCGTGCAGTTCGGTGGCCTGTTCGCGCAGCCGGTGGGTGTCGCGGGCCACCAGCACCAGGTTGTGCCCGTCAGCCGCGAGCCGCCGCGCGAAGGCGGCCCCGATGCCCGCGGTCGCGCCCGTAATCAGTGCAGTCGTCATACGCGGCACGTTAGTGCCCCGCGTGCGCCTCCGGACGACCCGACCGGCGCTCGCCGTCCGCCCCCTGGCGCGCCACGTACTCGCGCGCCTTCCGCAGGGCCAGGGGGTGCAGTGCCTCGCCGGCCGCCAGCAGCCGCGGCAGCAGCTCCCGCTGGGTCGTCACGGCCCGGAACTGCAGGTCCACGGTCACCCCGTGGACCGGCCGGTGCACGATCTCGACCCGATCGCCGCCCCGGATGCCGCCCGGCGTGATCACCCGCAGATACGCCCCGGGGGCCGCCGCCTGCGTGAACCGCCTGACCCAGCGGTCCTGGCCGAGGTGGCCCGCGAACGTACGGCACGGAATCCGGCCGGAGGTGACCTCCAGGACCAGCTCGGCGCCGATCCGCCAGCGCTCACCGATGAGCGCACCGCTGACCGTCACCCCGCTCGTGGTCAGGTTCTCGCCGAACGAGCCGTTGGCCAGCGGGCGCCCCAGCTCCCGCTCCCACGCGTCGAGCTCCTCACGGGCGAAGGCGTACACGGCCTGGTGCGAGCCGCCGTGGTGGCGCAGGTCGCAGACCGCGTCCCCGGCCACCCCGCTGCCGCCCTCGCCCTCCGGGCCCGGGTCGCCGACCGCTATGAGGCCCTCGACGGGGTGCTTGTCGATCCCGGTCAGACCGCCCGGGGAGTCGGTGTAGGACACGGGTGCCGGGCGGCCGGCGTTCACGGTCAGCACAGTCATCGCAGTCATGCCCGCACGGTAGCGACAACCGACCCAAAGGTGCGCGGCAATAATGCGCGAGGGGTCCAAGAGTCCCTTATATTCGAGGGGTGATCGAAGCCCGTCATCTCCGAGTCCTGCGCGCCGTGGCCGGCACCGGCTCCTTCTCGGCCGCCGCCCGCGAGCTGGGCTGCACCCAGCCCGCCGTGAGCCAGCAGATGAAGGCGCTGGAGTCCTCGGCGGGCACCCCCCTGCTCATCCGCACCGGACGCGAGATGCGGCTGACCCAGGCCGGCGAGGCGCTCGTACGCCACGCGTCGGGCATCCTCGCCGGGCTCACCGCCGCGGAGGAGGAGGTCGCCGCGATCGCCGGGCTGCGGGCCGGCCGGGTCCGGCTGGTCTCGTTCCCCAGCGGCAGCTCCACCCTCGTGCCGGGCGCCCTGGCCGCGCTCCGGGCCGCTCACCCCGGTACCCGGGTCTCCCTGGTCGAGGCGGAGCCGCCCCGCTCGGTCGAGATGCTCCGCGACGGCGACTGCGACATCGCGCTGGCCTTCCGGTACGGCACGCAGGGCGCCGAGTGGGACGACCTGGTGGTGCGGCCGCTGCTCACCGACCGGCTGATCGGCCTGGTTCCCGAGGGGCACGGGCTCGCGGACCGGGACGAGGTGGGCATCGGCGAACTCGCCGGGGAGCCGTGGATCGCCGGCTGTCCGCGCTGCCGCCGGCAGCTGGTGGAGGTCTGCGAGGCGTCCGGCTTCACGCCCCGGATCGACTTCGCCACCGACGACTACCCCGCGGTGATCGGCCTGGTCGGCGCGGGGCTCGGGGTGGCCGTCCTCCCGGCGCTGGCGATCGAGTCGGTACGCCCGAGGGGGGCCAGGACCGTCTCGGTGGAACCCGCCATCGAGCGCGAGATCGTCGCGCTGACCCTGCCCGACCTGGCGCACGTCCCGGCGGTGGCGGCCACGCTGGACCAGCTGTCGCTGGCGGCCGCGCGCTGAGCGGCCGGGCGCGGTCCCGCCGGCCCCGGCGCGTGCCCCGGTGCGGGCCGGGCTTGGTGAAGAAACGTTTCTGTTGTGCTCCGCCGCGGTGGGGTCAGCCGTGCCCGGGCGGGGACGAGGGCGCGGCCGCGCTGATCAGCCGGTTGCGTGCGCGGCCCATGAGCTCCTCGCGCTCGTCCTCGGTCAGCCCTCCCCACACCCCGTAGGGCTCGCGTACCGCCAGCGCGTGCGCGGCGCACTCGGCGCGTACCGGGCAGCGCATGCAGACCTCTTTCGCGGAGGTCTCGCGGGCGCTCCGGGCGGCTCCGCGTTCCCCCTCGGGGTGGAAGAACAGTGAGCTGTCGACCCCGCGGCAGGCCGCCAGCAGCTGCCAGTCCCACAGATCGGCGTTGGGTCCGGGAAGGCGGGAGAAATCTGCCATTGCTTGTCCCCTCGAAACCGTGCTGAGTCGGAAACGTCGTGGTCGTCCGTCGTGCCGTGCCCCTGACCGTACATCTACGGTCGTAGTAGATGTAAATATGACTGATTGCGAATCTAGCCACAGACACCAGCAAAAGGGAAGAAATCCCGCTAAATGGTGCATAAGTTCGCCGGAAGGTTCGGTTGACGGCTGGACCACCCCGTGGCGTTCTCCTCCGTGTACGGCCCCTCACGTAGAGTGCCGAACTCGGTTGTCCGACCCGTAACTCTTTCGAGTGACCATCGTTGAGAGTGCGGAGGCGGTTGGCAGAGAAGGCGATCGGGCAGATGTCCGAGAGCGTCAACCGCACAGGTGACGACTGGTAACAGCCTGGAGGCTCAAGGTGACGCGCATCAGCTTCGGAGGGCGGTCATGACATCCGTTCTCGTCTGCGACGATTCCCCGCTTGCCCGAGAAGCGCTCCGCCGCGCGGTCGCGACCGTGCCCGGCGTCGAGCGTGTGACGACGGCGGCCAACGGGGAGGAAGTCCTCCGCCGCTGGGGCGCCGACCGTTCGGATCTGATTCTGATGGACGTACGCATGCCCGGTCTGGGCGGTGTGGAGACCGTCCGCCGGCTGCTCTCCGCCGATCCCGGGGCGCGGATCATCATGCTGACCGTCGCCGAGGACCTGGACGGGGTCGCTCTGGCGGTCGCCGCCGGGGCCCGCGGCTATCTGCACAAGGACGCCTCCCGGGCCGAGCTCCGGGCGACCGTCACCCAGGCCCTGGCCGACCCGACGTGGCGGCTCGCCCCGCGCCGGCTGCGGTCGGCGGAGATGGGTGCGGCGCCCACGCTCACGGCACGCGAGATCCAGGTGCTCGAAGGGATGAGCCACGGCCGCTCCAACGCGGAGATCGGCCGTGAGCTGTTCCTCTCGGAGGACACGGTGAAGACGCACGCCAGGCGCCTCTTCAAGAAGCTCGGCGCCTCCGACCGCGCGCACGCGGTGGCGCTCGGCTTCCGCTGGGGCCTGGTCCGCTGAGCGGCTGCCGGGTGTCCTCGGGCCCACCCCGGTCCGGGATGACCCGACGGACTCCGTCGGCCGGCCGGGACCGGCCGGCCGATCCACTCCCCGTCCGCTCGCGGGCGGACGGGGCGACCCCGGGCCGGGCACCGCTCCGCGGACGGCGGTCCGGCGGCGCGTCCCAGGGGTGCGGAGCCGGCCCGAGTCCCCGGACGCGACCGCTCGTACCCCGGCCGTGCGGCCCGTCGCCCCGCGGTATGTGACGCTTCCCGGCCGATGACGCATCCTTGATACGTGGAGTTCCTCGGGAACGATTCGGTCGAGCGGAAGGGGAGGGCGCAGGACATGACTTCCGGCGCACCCGCTCATAACGCTTCAGTGCACAACTACGGACGCGGTGCCGCGGATGATGCGGCGCCGGGGCACCATGGTCCGATGCGCGAGGACGGAACGACGGCGATCGGCGCCCTGGTGCATCGCGCCGTCGAGGGCGACGCGCAGGCCACGCACGACCTGCTGGCCCATGTCCACCCCCTCGCCCTGCGCTACTGCAGATCCCGGCTGAACCGGCTGCCCGGTGATGCCCGTCACTTCGTGGAGGACCTGGCGCAGGAGGTCTGCGTCGCGGTGCTGATGGCGCTGCCGCGCTACAAGGACACCGGCAGACCCTTCGAAGCCTTCGTGTTCGCCATCGCCGGCCACAAGGTGGCCGACCTCCAGCGGGCCGCGATGCGGCACCCGGGATCGACCGCGGTGCCCTCCGACGAGATGCCGGAGCGGCCCGACGATTCGCTGGGGCCCGAGGAACGGGCGCTGCTCAGCAGCGATGCCGCCTGGGCGAAGAAGCTGCTCGCCAACCTTCCGGACAACCAGCGCGAGCTGCTGGTCCTGCGGGTCGCCGTCGGGCTCACCGCCGAGGAGACCGGACAGATGCTCGGCATGTCACCGGGCGCCGTCCGGGTCGCCCAGCACCGTGCGCTCAGCCGGCTGCGCGCCCTCGCGGAACAGTGAGACCGCGGCGGCCGGCCCGGCGGGCGAGCCGCCGTGGGCCGTGCCCGGGCCCGTAGAAAGCTACAGAACCCCCGGGTGATCTTGCTCGTGGAATGAGACGCCTCCGGAGGCCGTTAGCATGGACATCCGCACCGATCAAGGCCATTTGGGGAAGGTGTCATGACTGCAAACGTCGACGGAGTGCCCGAGAAATTCGCGACGCTCGGGCTGACATACGACGACGTGCTGCTGCTGCCGGGCGCATCAGAGGTGCTGCCCAACGCGGTCGACACCTCGACGCTCATCTCGCGGAACGTACGCGTGAACATCCCGCTGCTCTCCGCCGCGATGGACAAGGTGACCGAGGCGCGCATGGCCATCGCCATGGCCCGTCAGGGCGGCGTCGGCGTACTGCACCGCAATCTGTCGATCGAGGACCAGGTCAACCAGGTCGACCTGGTGAAGCGGTCCGAGTCCGGCATGGTCACCGACCCGATCACGGTCAGCCCGGACGCCACGCTCGGCGACGCGGACGCGCTCTGCGCCAAGTTCCGCATCAGCGGCGTCCCGGTCACCGATCCGGCGGGCAAGCTGCTCGGCATCGTCACCAACCGCGACATGGCCTTCGAGTCGGACCGCTCGCGCCAGGTCCGCGAGGTCATGACGCCGATGCCCCTGGTCACCGGCCGGGTCGGCATCTCCGGCGTGGACGCCATGGAGCTGCTGCGCCGCCACAAGATCGAGAAGCTTCCGCTGGTCGACGAGGCGGGCATCCTCAAGGGCCTCATCACGGTCAAGGACTTCAAGAAGGCCGAGCAGTACCCGACGGCGGCCAAGGACGCCGAGGGCCGCCTGCTCGTCGGCGCGGCCGTCGGCGCCAGCCCGGAGGCGCTGGACCGCGCCCAGGCGCTGGCCGGCGCCGGGGTGGACTTCCTGATCGTCGACACCTCGCACGGCCACAACAGCAACGCCCTCAACTGGATGGCGAAGATCAAGTCGGCCGTCAACGTGGACGTCATCGGCGGCAACGTCGCGACCCGCGACGGCGCCCAGGCCCTGATCGACGCCGGCGTGGACGGCGTCAAGGTGGGCGTCGGACCCGGTTCGATCTGTACGACGCGTGTGGTCGCCGGCATCGGCGTCCCGCAGGTCACCGCGATCTACGAGGCCGCGCTGGCCGCCCGTGCGGCGGGCGTCCCGGTCATCGGTGACGGCGGCCTCCAGTACTCCGGCGACATCGGCAAGGCGCTCGCCGCCGGTGCCGACAGCGTGATGCTGGGCTCCCTCCTCGCGGGCTGCGAGGAGTCGCCGGGCGAGCTCCAGTTCATCAACGGCAAGCAGTTCAAGTCGTACCGCGGCATGGGCTCCCTGGGCGCGATGCAGTCCCGTGGGCAGGGCCGCTCGTACTCGAAGGACCGCTACTTCCAGGCCGAGGTGGCCTCCGACGACAAGCTCGTCCCCGAGGGCATCGAGGGCCAGGTGCCCTACCGCGGCCCGCTGGCCAACGTGCTGCACCAGCTCGTCGGCGGTCTCCGCCAGACGATGGGCTACGTGGGCGCGGCCTCGGTCGACGAGATGGAGAGCAAGGGCCGCTTCGTCCGGATCACCTCGGCGGGGCTCAAGGAGAGCCACCCGCACGACATCCAGATGACGGTCGAAGCACCGAACTACAGCAGGAAGTAACACGACAGCGCAGGTGAGGGGCGGACCGGGGACTCCGGGCCGCCCCTCACCTGTGTGTCGGGGATACTGGACAGCGCAGACGTAGAGGGAAAGGCCACACCATCGTGACTGAGATCGAGATCGGGCGCGGCAAGCGCGGCCGCCGGGCGTACGCATTCGACGACATCGCCGTCGTCCCGAGCCGCCGGACCCGCGACCCGAAGGAGGTCTCGATCGCCTGGCAGATCGACGCCTACCGCTTCGAGCTGCCGTTCCTGGCCGCTCCCATGGACTCCGTCGTCTCCCCGCAGCACGCCATCCGCATCGGTGAGCTCGGCGGCCTCGGGGTGCTCAACCTGGAAGGCCTGTGGACCCGGCACGCCGACCCGCAGCCGCTCCTCGACGAGATCGCGGAGATGCCCGTCGAGTCCGCGACCCGCCGGCTCCAGGAGATCTACTCCGCCCCCATCCAGGAGGAGCTGATCGGCCGGCGCATCAAGGAGGTGCGCGACGCGGGCGTCGTCACCGCCGCCGCGCTCTCCCCGCAGCGCACCGCCCAGTTCTCCAAGGCCGTCGTCGACGCGGGCGTGGACATCTTCGTCATCCGCGGTACGACGGTCTCCGCCGAGCACGTCTCGGGCGCGGCCGAGCCGCTCAACCTGAAGCAGTTCATCTACGAGCTGGACGTCCCGGTGATCGTCGGCGGCTGTGCCACGTACACCGCGGCCCTCCACCTGATGCGCACGGGCGCGGCCGGTGTCCTGGTCGGCTTCGGCGGCGGCGCCGCGCACACCACCCGCAACGTCTTCGGCATCCAGGTCCCGATGGCGACCGCGGTCGCCGATGTGGCCGGGGCCCGCCGCGACTACATGGACGAGTCCGGCGGCCGGTACGTGCACGTGATCGCGGACGGCGGCGTCGGCTGGTCCGGTGACATCCCCAAGGCCGTCGCCTGCGGTGCGGACGCCGTGATGATGGGCTCCCCGCTCGCCCGTGCGACGGACGCGCCGGGCCGCGGCCGGCACTGGGGCATGGAGGCCGTCCACGAGGACGTGCCGCGCGGCAAGCTGGTCGACCTGGGCTCCGTCGGCACGACGGAGGAGGTCCTCACCGGACCCTCGCACACCCCCGACGGCTCGATGAACATCTTCGGCGCGCTGCGCCGGGCGATGGCGACGACGGGGTACAGCGACCTCAAGGAGTTCCAGCGCGTCGAGGTCACGGTGGCGGACTCGCAGCACCGGCGCTGAGTCCTCGGGACATGACGGGAGGGCCCGTACCGCGCTTCGCGGTACGGGCCCTCCGTCATACAGGGGGAGCCCGGGACTAGTCCGCGGCCTTCTTCGTACCGGAGAACGCGGCCACGGCCGCGATGACGAAGAAGAGGTACGTGATGAAGTCCGAGTCGGCCTTCCACGCCTCGTTCAGCAGGCTGAAGTGGTCGAAGAACAGCTCGGAGACCGTGACGGGCAGTTCCTTGGAGCCGATGATCGCCTCACCGAGCAGCTGCCCGAAGTAGACGGCGACCAGCGAGAGGACGGCGCTCAGGACCGGCAGGACCGGGTTGCGGCCGCCCACCTTGCCCGCGGCGAAGCCGACGACGAAGCCGACACCCACGGCCGCATAGCCGATCTCGTGCTTGGTCGCACCGATGATCGCGCCGTAGATGGCTGCGGCGACCACAGCGGCGACCACGGCGGCGAGGATGCCGAGACCGATGTTGTCCCGCGCGGGCGCCACCGGCGCGAACGGTGCGCCGCCGCCGAACGGGGCGCCGACCGGCTGCTGGCCCGCGAACGGGTTGCCGGTCGGGGCGCCGGGCTGCGGCTGGCCGGGCTGCGCGGCGTACGGGTTGCCGTCCTGGGGCTGGGCGCCGTACGGCGGCTGCGGCTGGTTCGGCGGTGGTACGGGCGTGCTCATGGTGGGTTCCCCCTGGGACGATGACGCACGAGTGTGCGATGAGTGACGCCGCAGGCTAGCAGTCGGTTCGGACATCGACCCACCGGAATCCTTGGGGGAACTGCGATCAGAGCCGGTGCGCGGCCCCGGCCGGGGTCGCGCCACGGGTGTCGAGGAGGAGTTGCGCCTTCACCGCGAGTCCCTGGAGGTCGTACGTGCGGTGGTGCTGGAGCAGCACTGTCAGATCGGCGCTGGAGGCCGCTTCGTACAGCGAGTCGGCACGGGGCACCGGGAGTTCGCGTACGCGCCAGTCCAGGACGTGCGGATCGTGGTAGCCGATCTGGGCGCCCATGTCCATCAGCCGGGTGGCGATCTCGCGGGCGGGGGACGCCTCCTGGTCGGCGAGGTCCGGCTTGTAGGTGACGCCGAGGAGCAGGATCCGGGCGCCGCGCACGGACTTGCCGTGCTCGTTGAGGAGGGTGGCGCAGCGCTGGATCACGTACTGCGGCATCCGGTCGTTGATCTCCTGGGCGAGCGAGACCATCCGCAACGGGTGCCCGGGGGTGCGGGTGTTGTACGGGAGGTAGCCCGGGTCGACCGGGGCGCCGTGGCCGCCGACGCCGGGGCCGGGGCGGAAGGGCTGGAAGCCGAAGGGTTTGGTCTCGGCGCACCGGATGACGTCCCAGAGGTCGACGCCGAGGTCGTGGCAGAGCACGGCCATCTCGTTGACCAGGGCGATGTTGACGTGCCGGAAGTTGGTCTCCAGGACCTTCGTCATCTCCGCCTCGCGCGGGCCGCGGGCGCGGACGACCTTGTCGGTGAGCCGGCTGTAGAAGGCGGCGGCCGATTCGGTGCAGGCGGGGGTGAGGCCGCCGATGACCTTGGGGGTGCTGGCGTAGCCGTGGGTGCGGTTGCCCGGGTCGAGCCGGCTGGGGGAGTGGGCGAGGTGGAAGTCGCGTCCGCCGCGCAGTCCCGAGCCCTCTTCGAGGAGGGGGAGCAGGAAGTTCTCGGTGGTGCCGGGCGGGACGGCCGATTCCAGCAGCACGGTGGTGTGCGGGCGCAGCCGGGCCGCCAGGGCGCGGGCCGCGTCACCCACGCCGGTGAGGTCGAGGGTGCGGTCCGGGCCCAGGGGAGTGGGCGCGCAGATGACGGCGGTACGGACCCGGCCCAGCTCGGCCTGGTCGGTGGTGGGGCGGAATCCTCCGGAGAGCATCCGGCGGATGTCGGACGCGGTGAGCGATCCTTCGACGGGGGTGCGGCCCGCGGAGAGCTCCGCGAAGGCCCGGGGGTCGGTGTCGTAGCCGACGGTCTGGATACCGGCGGCGACGGCGGCTTGGGCGAGGGGCAGGCCGAGGTGACCGAGTCCGATGACGGCGAGGTCTGCAGGCACGTGGGTGGCCGTCCTTCCCTAAGACCATGGAGACAGAAAGCGCAACCGCTGAGGGCAGCGCAATGTCAGACTAGGCGTAAATATGACCTATATGTCGCATTGCGCGGCCCTTGTCGCCCGGGTGTTGTCCACAGGCGGTGGCTGAAGTCGCGGACCCCGGACAGAATCGAGAGGTGGGCACGGGCGCCCGACCCCGCGGTCGGACCGCATCCCCGTGCCGGACCACCCCGATCTACCGGGAGGCAGCAGTGAGGACAGCGACACTGGGACCCGCGGAGCGTGCCGAGGCGCTCGCCGCGATGGCCGAGCGCGAACTGGACGTGCTGGTCGTGGGGGCGGGCGTGGTCGGCGCCGGGACGGCGCTGGACGCGGTGACGAGAGGGCTCTCGACCGGACTGGTCGAGGCGCGTGACTGGGCGTCCGGCACGTCGAGCAGGTCGAGCAAGCTGATCCACGGCGGGCTGCGCTATCTGGAGATGCTCGACTTCGCGCTCGTCCGCGAGGCACTGAAGGAGCGCGGGCTGCTGCTGGAGCGGCTGGCCCCGCACCTGGTGAAGCCGGTCCCGTTCCTGTACCCGTTGCAGCACAAGGGCTGGGAGCGGCTGTACGCCGGTTCCGGCGTCGCGCTGTACGACGCCATGTCGGTGTCCTCCGGGCACGGCCGCGGACTCCCCGTGCACCGGCACCTCTCCCGCCGCCAGGCGCTGCGGGTCGCGCCGGCGCTCAAGCGGGACGCCCTGGTGGGGGCCCTTCAGTACTACGACGCCCAGATGGACGATGCCCGGTACGTCGCGACGCTGGTGCGGACCGCCGCCGGATACGGCGCACAGGTGGCGAACCGGGCGCGGGTGATCGGCTTCCTCCGGGAGGGCGAGCGCGTCGTCGGCGCCCGGGTGGAGGACGTCGAGGAGGGCGGTGCGTACGACATCAGGGCCAAACAGGTGGTCAACGCCACCGGCGTCTGGACGGATGACACCCAGGCGCTGATCGGTGAGCGCGGCCAGTTCCACGTACGGGCGTCCAAGGGCATCCATCTGGTCGTCCCGAAGGACCGCATCCACTCCTCGACGGGCCTGATCCTGCGGACCGAGAAGTCCGTGCTCTTCGTCATCCCCTGGGGACGGCACTGGATCGTCGGGACGACGGACACCGACTGGGACCTGGACAAGGCGCACCCGGCCGCGTCCAGCGCGGACATCGACTATCTGCTCGAACACGTCAACTCGGTCCTGGCCACGCCGCTGACCAGGGACGACGTCCAGGGCGTGTACGCAGGGCTGCGCCCGTTGCTGGCCGGCGAGTCGGACGCCACCAGCAAGCTGTCGCGCGAGCACACGGTGGCGCACCCGCTGCCGGGCCTCGTCGTCGTCGCGGGCGGGAAGTACACGACGTACCGGGTGATGGCCAAGGACGCCGTCGACGAGGCGGTGCACGGCCTCGACCAGCGCGTCGCGGAGTGCGTCACGGAGGACATCCCGCTGCTGGGCGCCGAGGGCTACCGCGCCCTGTGGAACGCCCGGGCCAGGATCGCCGCCCGGACGGGCCTCCACGTCGCCCGGGTGGAGCACCTGCTGAACCGTTACGGCTCCCTGACCGAGGAGCTCCTGGAGCTGATCGTCGCCGACCCGGTGATGGGCGAACCCCTGCCGGCCGCGGACGACTACCTGAAGGCCGAGATCGTGTACGCCGCCTCGCACGAGGGGGCCCGCCACCTCGACGACGTACTGACCCGGCGCACCCGCATCTCCATCGAGACCTTCGACCGCGGCACCCGGTCCGCCCGGCTGTGCGCGGAACTCATGGCGCGGGTACTCGGCTGGGACCAGGGCAGGATCGACCGGGAGATCACCCACTACGAGAAGCGGGTGGAGGCGGAGCGGGAGTCGCAGCGCCAGCCCGACGACCTGACCGCGGACGCGGCACGGCTGGGCGCACCGGACATCGTGCCCATTTAGGGCCTCTCGTGGGAAGCACGCCGGGCTCGCCGGGTCCGGCCCACGCGACCGCCCCGGAGCCTCACGCCGGGCCGCCGCCCCGCCCGCCGGTCGCACGCCGGCGGGCGGGGCGTCAGGTTGCGCCGGAAATGGGGCGGTTCGGAGCGTCGCCACCGAGGGCGGGCCGTGGTAGGCAGGAATGGTCCGGCCGTGATGTGGTTCGCTGGGCGGTGCGGGGCGGGAGTTCGCGGTCCGGGCACGGCGGGACGCGCGCACGCACCGGGCGGACCTCCCTTTCGCCCGGCACCGAGGACGTCCCCGGACCCGGCACCAGGACCGGTCCCGGGGTGAGGGACAATGAACGCTCTGCCAGGGCGGGTTGATCGCAGAGGGGACGCATGTCGGAGGCGGAGCAGGCACGGGAGCCCGGGCGGGACAAGGACGGACGTCTTCTCGCGGGGCGGTACCGGCTCGGAGAGGTCCTCGGCCGGGGCGGAATGGGCACGGTCCACCGCGCCGTCGACGAGACGCTGGGCCGCACGGTGGCGGTCAAGGAACTGCGGTTCCCCTCGGCCATCGACGACGACGAGAAGCGCCGGCTCATCACGCGCACGCTGCGCGAGGCCAAGGCGATCGCCCGGATCCGCAACAACGGCGCGGTCACCGTCTACGACGTGGTCGACGAGGACGACCGGCCGTGGATCGTCATGGAACTCATCGAGGGCAAGTCGCTGGCCGAGGCGGTGCGCGAGGACGGCGTCCTCACGCCGAAGCGGGCGGCCGAGGTCGGTCTCGCCATCCTCGACGTGCTGCGCTCGGCGCACCGCGAGGGCATTCTGCACCGCGACGTGAAGCCGTCCAACGTGCTGATCGCGGAGGACGGGCGGGTGGTGCTGACCGACTTCGGGATCGCCCAGGTCGAGGGCGACCCGTCGGTCACCTCCACCGGCATGCTCGTCGGCGCCCCCTCGTACATCTCGCCGGAGCGGGCGCGCGGGCACAAGCCCGGCCCGCCCGCCGACCTGTGGTCGCTCGGCGGACTGCTGTACGCGAGCGTCGAGGGCTCCCCGCCGTACGACAAGGGGTCTGCGATCGCGACCCTGACCGCGGTGATGACCGAGCCGCTCGACCCGCCGAAGAACGCGGGCCCGCTGGAGGAGGTCATCTACGGGCTGCTCGCCCGGGACCCCGAGCAGCGGCTCGACGACGCGGGGGCGCGCGCCCTGCTCAACGACGTCATCAACGCCCCGGAGAAGCCGCAGGCGCCGGTTCCGCCGCCGGCCGACGCCACCCAGGTGATCGCGCTCCCGACGAACGTGGCCGACGCCCCGCCCAAGGCGGCGCAGAAGTCCGGCGAGACCGGGGAGAGCGCCCGGGACCGGCTGCGCGGGGCGCTGCGCTCCGTGCGGAACGCGAAGACCGCGCCCGCCGCGGCCGCCGCCGTGGCCTCCGCCCCGCCCCGCCCGGCCGCGGCTCCCACGACGGCCACGGCCTCCCCCTCGGGAGCCGTACCGCCGCCGCGTCCGGCCACCTCGCCGGTCAGCCCGCCCCGCGCCTCCCTCACGGACGTGGTGCCGCGCCGCACGCTGGCGATCATCGCGGCCGTCATCGTGCTCGCCGTGCTCGGCACGGTCCTCGCGCTCACGCTCGGCGGGGACGACGAGGGCTCCGGCGCCGCGGGCAAGGCCAAGGACGGCACGTCCGCCTCGGCCGGATCCTCCGCCGGCAGCGGCTCGGACGGCTCGGGCGGCTCCAGCGGCTCCGCCGGCACGGAGCAGGGCAGCGGCAAGGAGCAGGGCAAGGACGACGCCGGGAAGGGCGGCGGCCAGGGCACGGACGACGACTCCGGCAAGGGATCGGACGACTCGCAGGGCGGCAAGAAGGATGACGCCGTGCCGGCCGGCTACAAGGTCGTGGAGAACAAGAAGTTCCACTTCTCCATGGTGATGCCCGAGGGCTTCCGGTTCGACAAGACGGCCGGCGCCAACTCCGGCGGCATATACAACGTCAGCGGCGGCTTCCCCCGGATCCAGGTCGACTTCACCGACTCGCCGGGCGGCGACGCCGCCGCTGCCTGGAGGGCCGCCAGGGCGGCCGTCGCGGCCACCAGCAACGGCTACCACCACCTCGGCATAGACGACGTCCAGTACAAGGGCTACCCGACCGTCGCCGACTGGCAGTTCGAACGTACGCAGCAGGGCCAGCGGGTCCGGGTGGTCAACCGGGGCTTCAAGGTCGACGGCGGCCACGGATACGCGATCATGATCAGCTGCAAGGCCGGCGAGTGGGACGGCGCGGAGTGCGAGAAGCTGCGCAAGACGGCGTTCGACACGTTCAAGCCGCTCGACTGAGGGAACTCGACCGAGGGAGACGGGAAACCGCACGGCCGGGTTGCGCCGACCCTGCCGCGCGGCAGCCCCGTGCCACGTATTGTGAGAGCTCGAAGACCGTACGCAGCCGAAACCACAGGTCAATTGCACAGTAAGTGACCGCAATTGACGATTTCGTGCGGTCTGCGTGACCGGGGGACAGCGCGCTCTGGGGAGGCGTCGTGGACGACTATGCGGGTCGGGTGCTTGCCGACCGCTACCGCCTTCCGCTGCCCCCGTCCGACGCGTACGAACTGGTCGAGACCCGGGCGTTCGACACGTACAGCGGCCAGGAGGTGCTGGTCCGTCAGGTGCCGTTGCCCGAGGTCGTGGACGCCGAGGTGCTCGACGCGGACGGGCTGCCCACGGCCGCGCGCCGCGCCGGCGGGCGCACCGTGCGGCGGTCCACCGACCCGGCGGTCCGGCGCGCCATCGAGGCCGCCCAGGCGGCGGCCCAGGTGCCCGACCACCCGCGCCTGGACCAGGTCTTCGACGTGTTCGCGGAGGCGGGTTCGCTCTGGATCGTGAGCGAACTGGTCGCGGCCCGGCCGCTGGCGGCCCTGCTCGCCGAACGCCCGCTCAACCCGTACCGGGCCGCCGAGATCGGCTCCGACGTCCTGACCGCGCTGCGCGTCCTGCACGCCCACGGCTGGACCCATCGCAACATCACCGTCCGCACGGTGCTCATCTGCGACGACGGACGCGTCGTGCTGACCGGCCTGGCGGCCGGGGCGGCGGAGGAAGCGCTCTGCGGGTACGTGCCGGTGCCGCGCACCGACGACGACGCCGACGACGGTTACGGCGGCCCCGCGATCGAGTCGGGTCCCACGGGCCCGTACGAGCCGCCGGCGGTGGAGGCGGGCGAAGCGGGTGCGTACGGGCCGCCGGCCGTCGAGCCGGGTGGCTCCGGTCCGTACGGTGCTCCCGTCGAGCCGGGGCCCGCGGGCGGTTCCCCCCAGCCCTACGGTTCCGGTGAGCTGGAGGCCGTGCGCAGGCCGCAGCCGCCCGCCACCGGGCCCGTCCCCGCCTCCGAGGCCGGCAGCGCGCAGGCGCGGGCCGCGCGGGCGGGCGCCATCGCCGCGTACCGTGCGGGCGCCCGCGCCGCCGCCCGCCTCAGCGAGGAGGAGCGCCGCGCCGGAACGGGCCGGGAGCAGGGCGCCGGCGCCCTGCCGGTGCAACGGCCCGCCGAGCCCCAGCAGCCCTTCGCCGGGCCCGCCGCCCCGGACCCGTACGACGACGAGGACCTGTACGACGACGAGGGTCCGTACGACGACGAGGGTCCGTACGACGACGAGGGCGACGACGGGCCGCCGCCCCGGCGGCTCCATCTCACCGGTTCCTGGGACGACGGCCCCGCGCGCGGGCGCCCGGTGCCCGCCGGGGGCTCCAACGAGGACGCCCTGCGCGCGGACTCGCGGCGGCAGGGCGCCACCCCGGCCGTGCGCCCGCAGCTGCCGGCCACGACGCGGGAGCCGTCCCCGGGCCGCTGGGACGAGATCGTCGCCGGAAACCGCGACACGTCCGCGTACCGCGGCCCCGCGACCACCCTCGCCGCCGAGCGCGCCCGGCAGGCCCGCATCGCGGTCGTCGGCGCGGTCACCGAGCGCTGGGCGCCCGAGCAGGCCGGCCCGGTCCACGAGAACTGGCAGCTGGCGCCGCCCATCGGCCCCTCCACCGACCTCTGGGCGCTGGGCGCCCTGCTCTTCCGCGCCGTGCAGGGCCACGCCCCGTACCCGGAGGAGAACGCCGCCGAACTCGTCCAGATGGTCTGCGGCGAACCGCCCGCCTTCGCCGAGGAGTGCGGCCCGCTGCGGCCCGTCGTCGAGTCGCTGCTGCGTCAGGACCCCGACGAACGGCCCGACTTCGAGGAACTGCGCGGCTGGCTGCGCTCCCTCGTGCGGTCGGCGCCTGAGCCGGAGGCCGGTCTCGACGTCGTGCCGATGCCGTCCGCCGACGCCACCCGGCTGCCCGTCGTACGCCGACGCGGCGAACTCGTCCGCAAGCGCCGCGGCCGCCGGGGCGGGGCGGCGCACGGCCGGCACCGCCACACCGGGGAACGGCTGGAGCCAGCGGAGCGGGCGGTCGCACCGCCGCCGCGCGAGCCGAGGAGCCCGAGGCCGCTCCGGGAGCCCAAGGGCCCGAAGGCGCTGCGCACCCCGCCCCGGCCGCAGCAGGGCGGGGGCCGCCCGCCGCGCCGGCTCGGCCGGCTGCTGCTCGTCCTGATCCTGCTGCTCCTGGCCGCGGCGGTCGCGTACGCGGTGATGTTCATGCCCAAGTCCGGCAGTGGTGCCGAGTCGGGGGCCGGCGCCTCGCCGTCCCGTACCGCTTCCGGAGCGCCCGACCCCGGCGGCCAGGACTCGGCAGAGCCCTCCCCGCCGCACTCCTCGGGCGCACAGCAGCCGCAGACCAGCCGCTCCGCCGTCGCCCTCGCGCCCGGTTACGCCCTGCGCAAGGACCCGGAGGGCTTCGAGGTCGGGACGCCCAAGGGCTGGGCACGCGTCGCCGCCACAGCGGACCGTCAGATCCGTTACCGCGACGGCGGCTTCAGCATGGTGATCGTCCCGGGGCGCGACCCCGTCGAGGCCGGCGGGGCGGACCCGCTCGGCTACCAGCGGGACAAGGAGCCGGAGCTGACGGAGTT
Source organism: Streptomyces sp. A0642 (assembly GCF_004795105.1). Classification (GTDB taxonomy): domain Bacteria; phylum Actinomycetota; class Actinomycetes; order Streptomycetales; family Streptomycetaceae; genus Streptomyces. Next base: position 53,715 of record NZ_SSBL01000009.1, read on the forward strand.
CCGGGACTCCAGCTGGGCGACGGCGAGCGGACTGCGCCGGATCGACGTCGGGCAACAGGCCATGGCAGAGGGCCAGTTCACCTGGCAGACGGCCGGGGGCGGCGAGGTCTACGTCCGCAACCTGGTCATGGCCGTCAAGGGCAAGTACCACATCCTCCAGGTGATCGGCCCGGAGAGCCAGCGGGACAAGGTGACCGAAATCTACCAACAGGCGACCGCCTCCTACCGCGTGACGTAGCGAAAGGGAACGCTTCCGCGCCGCGCGGGCCAGGGAGCGACAAGCATCACAGTGCGATCTCGTGAGCGGTGCGAGGTTCCGTGGCCGTGTCTCCCCTCCGTAACCTGTCATCCGAAGGAACGGGGCGGGGACACGTGGATCGATCACAGGGTACGGAAGCGGGACTGCTGCTCGCCGGGAGGTACCGGCTCGGCGAAGTCCTCGGACGCGGCGGCATGGGCAAGGTGTGGCGCGCCCACGACGAGGTGCTGCACCGCACCGTCGCCGTCAAGGAACTGACCGCCGGGCTGTACGTCGCCGAGGCCGACCGGGTCGTGCTGCACGCGCGCACCCAGAAGGAGGCCCGCGCCGCCGCCCGCATCACACACCCCGGCGTGGTTACCGTCCACGACGTGATCGAGTACGACCAGCGGCCGTGGATCGTCATGCAGTACGTCGACGGGCCCTCACTCGCCGACCACGCCAAGGAATCCGGCGAGATGGCCCCGCGCGAGGCCGCCCGGATCGGGCTCCACGTGCTGGGCGCCCTGCGCGCCGCACACGGCGCCGGAGTGCTGCACCGCGATGTGAAACCGGGCAACGTGCTGCTCGCCCGGGACGGCCGGGTGCTGCTCACCGACTTCGGGATCGCGGCGATAGAGGGCGACTCCACGATCACCCGGACCGGCGAACTGGTCGGCTCCATCGACTACCTGGCGCCCGAGCGGGTCCGCGGCGGCGATCCCGGCCCCGCGTCCGACCTGTGGTCGCTGGGCGCCACGCTGTACACCGCGGTCGAGGGGCGCTCGCCGTTCCGCCGCACCTCCCCGATCTCCACGATGCAGGCCGTCGTCGCGGAGGAGCCTTTGGCGCCCACGAGGGCCGGCGCCCTCGGCCACGTCATCACGGCGCTGCTCCGCAAGGATCCCGAGGACCGGCCGTCGGCCGCCGAGACGGAACGGATGCTGCTGGAGGCCATGGAGGGGCGCGAGCCCCGGTCGGCCCAGGCGTACGTGCCCACCCAGCGGGTCCCCGAGGAGGCCCTGCACGCCATGGGCGCCGACGGTGCGCGCGGCGGCACGACGAACGGCGGTACGGCCCGGCTGCCCTACCCCGGACCGCCGCCCCCGGCCCCCGGCACCGCACCGGTGCCCCGGCGCAGCCGCTGGCGGACCACGCTCCTGGTCGTCGCGCTGGCGGCCCTGGTGGGGGGCGGCGCGGGCATCGCCGCGATGCTGTACGGGAACGGCACGGAGGCGGACGCCGGGAACCGCGGCACGGCCTCCCACGGCACCCGCTCCCCGGGGCCGACCGGCACCAAGCCCACCCCCGGGCCCACGCCGGACAAGACGAAGGGCGGCGTGCCGGACGGCTGGCGGCGTGTGGAGGACCCGGCCGGGTTCAGCATCCTCATGCCGATCGGCTGGGAGCGCCGGGTGGAGGGCACCAACATCGACTACACGCCGGACGACGGGGTGCACTACTTCCGCCTCAGCATCGACCCCGCACCGGACTTCGAGGACTCGTACACGCACATGCAGAGCATCGAGACGAGTCTGCGCAAGCGGCTGCCGGACTACCAGAGCGTGGAGATGAACTCCAACGTCTACCGCGACTGCCCCGGTTCCATCTGGGAGTTCACCTGGACCGAGAAGGACGGCGTCGGACCCCGGCACGCGATCGACCAGATGTACTACGCGCAGGAGGGCGGCCCGGAGTACGCGCTGTACATGACGGGGCCGGAGGAGGACTGGGACATCACCCGGGACCGGTTCAACACGATGCTCCGCAGCTGGCGTGCACCGGCCGACTCCAACTGATCCGGCGGTGCCGCCACGGATCGCCCGCCGACCGGGACAGGGCCGGCGGCGTGGGACGGGGAGAAGAATTCCGGGCAGGTGACAGAGGGCCTCAAGATTCACTCCTCCTGGGCGGGGAGCGGAAGATAGCCGCTGATCAGCGGTTATTCAGCCAGTGGTCACTGGCTGAATTGGCGGGTGGCGGGCGAGGGCTGTGGGAGGGACTGTGAAAAGCTGTTACCCACGGGTACCCAAAGCATCCGGGCCGACGTACTCTCGCCCTCATGACGGACTCGCAGGCCTCCACGCCCCCCTCCGCCGCCGTTGTCGGCACCAACCCGGTGGCCGCCGCGCCCGCGGGCGTGCGCACGGCCGCCGACGTCGTGACGCCCGAGGTGATCGCCCAGCTGACCCGCGGCGTGGCCGGCTCCGGCCGTACGGCCAACCACACCCCCTTCACCGGCGAGAAGCTGGCCGACCTGCCCGAGTCCACCCCCGAGGACGTGGCCTCCGCCTTCGAGCGCGCCCGCGCCGCCCAGCCCGCCTGGGCCGCGACGCCCGTACGGGCCAGGGCCGCCGTGCTGCTGCGCTTCCACGACCTCGTCCTCGCCCGTCAGTCGGAGGTCCTCGACCTCATCCAGCTGGAGACCGGCAAGGCCCGGCTGCACGCCCACGAGGAGGTGCAGGCCGTCGCCGTCGCCGCCCGGCACTACGGCCGCAAGGCCGGCGCGTACCTGAAGCCGAAGCGGCACACCGGCGTCGTCCCGACCCTCACCAAGGTCACCGAACTGCGCCAGCCCCGCGGCGTCATCGGTCAGATCGCCCCGTGGAACTACCCCCTCGAACTGTCCGTCGGCGACGCGCTGCCCGCGTTCGTCTCCGGCAACGCCGTGGTGATGAAGCCGGACACGGAGACCGCGCTGACCGCGCTGTGGGCCCGTGACCTGCTCATCGAGGCCGGGCTTCCGGCCGAGGTGTTCCAGGTCGTCCTCGGGGACGGACCCGTCGTCGGCCCCGAGGTCGTCAAGCACGCCGACTACGTCTCGTTCACCGGCTCCACCCGCACCGGCCGCGAGGTCGCCCAGGGCGCCGCGGCCCGGCTCGTCGGCGTCTCGCTGGAGCTCGGCGGCAAGAACGCCATGCTGGTGCTGAAGGACGCCGACGTGGAGAAGGCCGCCGCCGGCGCCGTCCGCGCCTGCTTCTCCTCCGCCGGCCAGCTCTGCATCTCCATCGAGCGCCTGTACGTCCACGAGTCGGTCGCCGACGACTTCCTGGCCCGGTTCGCCGCCCGTACGAAGGCGATGCGGCTCGGCAACTCCCTCGCCTACGGAGCCGACATGGGCTCGCTCGTCGGCGAGCGCCAGCTGGAGACCGTCAGCCGGCACGTCGCGGAGGCCGTCGAGAAGGGGGCCACGCTCGTCGCCGGCGGCGTCGCCCGGCCCGACATCGGCCCGCTGTTCTACGAGCCGACGATCCTCGACGGCGTCGAGGCCCCCATGGCCGTCTGCACCGAGGAGACCTTCGGACCGGTCGTCTCCGTCTACCGCTTCAGCGACGAGGACGAGGTCGTCGCCCTCGCCAACGCCACCCCCTACGGCCTCAATTCGAGCGTCTGGACCAAGGACGGCCGGCGCGGCCACCAGGTCGCCGCCCGGCTGCGGACCGGCACGGTCAACATCAACGAGGGGTACGCCCCCGCGTACGGCAGCGTGCAGTCCCCGATGGGCGGCATGAAGGACTCCGGGCTCGGCCGCCGGCACGGCTCCGAGGGCATCCTCAAGTACACCGAGGCCCAGACCGTCGCCCAGCAGCGGCTGATCCCGCTCGCCCCGTCCTTCGGGATGGACGACGAGAAGTACGCCGCGTTCATGAGCCGCAGCCTCAAGGCGATGAAGGCCCTCCGCCTTCGCTGACCCCCCGCACCACTTCTGTCCTTTTCGTACCGAGGAGTGCCATGTCCCAGGACAGCCCTGCCCAGATTCAGGCCGGAGAGGCCGGTGCGGCCGACGACGAGGGGTACGACTACGACGTCCTGATCGTCGGTTCGGGCTTCGGCGGTGCGGTCTCGGCGCTGCGGCTCACGGAGAAGGGATACCGGGTCGGCGTCCTGGAGGCGGGCCGCCGCTTCACCCCCGCCACGCTCCCCAAGAACTCCTGGGACCTGAAGAACTACCTCTGGGCCCCCGCCCTCGGCCTCTTCGGCATCCAGCGCGTGCACCTGCTCGGCAAGGTGATGGTGCTGGCCGGGGCCGGCGTCGGCGGCGGATCGCTGAACTACGCCAACACGCTGTACGTGCCCCCGGCGCCGTTCTTCGAGGACCGGCAGTGGGCGCACATCACCGACTGGCAGGACGAACTCGCCCCGTACTACGAGCAGGCGAAGCGGATGCTCGGGGTCAGGCTCAACCCGACCATGACCCCCTCCGACGTCCACCTGAAGGCGACCGCCGAGGTCATGGGCGTCGGCGACACCTTCCATCTCGCCCCCGTCGGCGTGTTCTTCGGCGACGGCGAGGACGCCGACGGCACGGCCACGGCGAAGCCCGGGGGCACCGTCGCCGACCCGTACTTCGGCGGCGCCGGCCCGGCCCGCAAGGCCTGCACCGAGTGCGGCGAGTGCATGACCGGCTGCCGGCACGGTGCGAAGAACACCCTCAACGAGAACTACCTCCACCTCGCGGAGAAGGCGGGAGCGGTCATCCACCCGATGACGTCCGTCGTCGCGATCACGGTCGACCCACAGGGCGGTCACCGCGTCTCCACCGTGCCGACCGACCGGCGGAAGAAGGCGAAGCCCACCGTGCTGCGCGCACGCGAGGTGGTCGTGGCGGCGGGCACGTACGGCACCCAGACCCTGCTGCACACCATGAAGGACCAGGGACTGCTGCCCCGGCTCTCGGCCCGCCTCGGCGAGCTGACCCGGACCAACTCCGAAGGTCTCGTCGGCGCCCAGACCTCCGAGCGCCGCTACCGCAAGAAGCACGGCACCGACCCCGACTTCACCCGGGGCGTCGCCATCACCTCCTCGATCCACCCCGACGCGAACACCCACATCGAACCGGTCCGCTACGGCAGGGGCTCGAACGCGATGGGCAGCCTCACCATCCTTCAGGTCCCCTACAGCGCGCACCGGGTGCTGGGCTGGGTCGGCGGCATGGTCAGGCACCCCGCGCTCGCCGTGCGGTCGCTCTCCAACCGGCGCTGGTCGGAGCGGACCATCATCGGGCTCGTCATGCAGTCGCTGGACAACTCCCTGACCGCCTACCGCAAACCGCGTGGCGTCGGGAAGGGCCTGCTCACCGCCCGCCAGGGCCACGGCGCGCCCAACCCCACGCAGATCGCCGAGGCCACGCAGAGCGCGTCGCTGCTCGCCGCCGAGATCAACGGCTTCGCGGGTTCCAACATCGGCGAACTGCTGGGCACCCCGCTCACCGCGCACTTCCTCGGCGGCTGCCCGATCGGCGCGAGCGCCGAGGAGGGGGTCATCGACCCGTACCACCGGCTGTTCGGCTACCCGGGCATCTCGGTCGTCGACGGTTCCGCGGTCTCCGCCAACCTCGGCGTCAACCCTTCGCTGACGATCACTGCGCAGGCGGAGCGGGCCATGTCCTTCTGGCCCAACAAGGGTGAGCAGGACCCGCGCCCGGCCCAGGGTGAGGAGTACCGGCGGCTGGCGGCGGTCGAGCCGCAGGCGCCCGCCGTCCCGAAGGAGGCGTTCGGCGCCCTGAGGCTGCCGTTCCTGGGGATGCCGGCGGTGCCGCCGAAGGCGGAGAAGGCCGAAGCGGTGGAGTAGGGCGGAGCGGGGGCGCCGAAGGCGGGCAGCAGAAGGGGCTGCACCCCCCTCCGAGTGCAGCCCCTCACGCTCTACCGGTGAAGCCGCGTGACGGATGTGACCGGTGGTTCCGCATGCATGACCTGCAAGGCGGTCCGATGGTTGTCCCCGGACTGACATATTCCTTATGTGACGCCGATCACGTCCGGCTCGACGCTTCCGTCTCCGGCGTGCCCAATCCGTGACCTGGACCCGCGCAACTCTTCGCACCGTCCCTGGGTCGAACTCGTATCGCTGCCCCGGCAGCCGCACAGTTCCCACCGACCCCAGAAGGTCCCGCGATGAGAAGCACGCCTCCGAGAGCCGTTCCGCGCCGCGCCGCGGGCGCTCTCGCCGCCGCCGGCCTGCTGGCGGCCGGACCGCTCGCCCTGAGCGCCCCGGCTCGCGCCGCCGGGCCGGTCATGGGCTTCGGCGGCCCCGCCGTGACCGCCCTGCGCCCCTACCCGGCGAGCGGCGGCCCGCAGCGGACCTCCGTCGCGATCACCGTCGACAACCCCTCGCGGGACGAGGAGAGCGGCCGCTTCGAGGGCGCGTACACCGTGACCTTCGACCTCAGCGGGATCGCGGGCGTCGCCGACGCGGCGTTCAGCGCGGAGGGCGGGACCAGGAGCGGCCCGGGAGCCGGCGGGGACGACGACGCGGAGAGCGGCACACGGGGCGGCGCGGACTGTGAGATCACCGGCGCGACCGGCGTCTGCCACGGCTCGGGCCTCTCGCCCGGTACGAACCCGCTGCCCGCCCTCCGCGTCAGCGCCGCCGAGGGCAGCGAGGACGGGGCCTCCGGCGCCATCAGGGTCACCGGCGCCTCGGACGGAGCGTCCTTCACCCCGTTCACCACCCGGATCCAGGTCGGCGGCCCCGACCTGGTCATGGAGCGGGCCCCGCTGAAGCAGGAACTCAGACCCGGCATGACCCAGCCGTTCTCCCTCGCCTTCGCCAACCATGGCACCCGCGCGGCCGACGGCGTCGTGCTCACGCTCAGGTACACGCGCGGCATCGAGTTCACCGAGCGGTACGCGAACTGTGTGTACAGCGAGGACGACGCCGGCCGGGGCGTCCCCGTGTGGACCACCGCGCGCTGCTCGGTCGAGGGCGAGTACGAGGCGGGCGCCGCCTACGAGCTGGCCGAACCCCTGATCCTCAGGGCCACGCAGCGCGCCTACCGGGACACCCTGGTCTACCGCATCGACGAGGCCGGCCCTGCGGAGCACGGCGCCGAGGGGACCGGTGCGCGGTCCGCCCCGGGCGCCCGGGGCCGCATCCTCACGCTCAAGGAGGCCCCCGCCGCCCGCTCCGCCAGGGACACCCCCGCCATGCGCTCCGCCGATCTCGACCCCGGGGACAACCAGCAGGAGGCCGATTTCCGCACCGCGAACACCGCCGACTTCGTGGCGTACGGGGACGAGGCGGCCGGGCGGCCCGGCAGCACGGTCGGCGTCGGCATCGGTTTCCGCAACGAGGGGCCGGCGTGGATCGGCGGCCTCCGCTCGGGCGAACCGGTCGCCACGGTCGACTTCACCGTCCCCGAGGGCGCCTCGGTCACCGCATGGCCAGGCGCCTGCCGGGGCGTGACCGCCGACGGGCGGGACCGCGAGCGGCAGGCCGGCGCTCCGCGCTATGTGTGCGACACGGCCACGGCCGTCCGCGAGGACGCCGACTTCGCGCTGCGCTTCGACCTGAGGATCGACCAGGCCGTCACCGGGGCCTCCGGGACGGTCGAGGTGCGGAACGCGCGGCAGCGGGGCCGGTTGCTGCCGTTCGACCCGGACCGGGCGAACAACACGGCCGCCCTCGTCCTGAACGCGGCCGGCACCGGATCATCGGGCGGTCCGGGGGATACCGACGGCACCGGTGACACCGACGGCACCGATAGCACGGGCGGCACGGGAAGCGCCACGTCCGGTTCCGCCGGAGGTTCGTCCACCACCGCGTCCCCCACCGGCGGCTCCCCGGCCTCCGGCTCCACGGGGTCCGCCGGCGCGACCGCCCGGGCATCCGGGACCGGCGGGGTTCTCGCCTCGACCGGGACCGGCGCCCTGCCGGCCGCGGGCGCGGCGGCGGTGGCACTGCTCGCGGGGGCCGTGCTCCGCGCGACCGCGAGACGGCGGGCCGCCCGCTGAGGGCCGCCCCGCTCCGGGCGACGGAGCGCACGGCCGGACAGCCCCTCGGGCACAGGAACGTCCAAGGGCCCGCGGACCGGTTCTTCCGGTCCGCGGGCCCTTGGACACGGCAGGCTCCAGGCGTCCCCGAAGCCTGCCGTGAGTGACCGGGCTGCTGTCCCCTGCCGACCGGTCACGCACGCCGGTGCGCGGTCCCACGGCGTACACGCGGTACGCCACACGCTCCGGCGGAGCCACGCGTGGTTTCTTACCGAAGCCGCCCCTGGATGGCACGGACACCGGGACCAACGAAGCCGTGCGGGGCCCGGTCACGCGCCGTACGGGTGAGAGTCCACCCGAACTGGGATACGCCCGTACAGCCCTGCCGCCCCTTGCGGCACCCGGCCTGCGGCGCGTCACACGCGGCCGCGGCACAGCTCCAGCAGGGTCATCGCGAGGGAGGTGCCGGGCTTGCCCAGGGCGTCCCGGTACTGGCCGAGGATCTCCATCTCGCGGGAGAGGTTGACCCGGCGTCCCCCGGAAGTGATCCGGGCCTCCTGGATGACGGTGGAGACGGCCATCCGTTCCTGGACGAGGCCGATGATCCGGTCGTCGAGTGCGTCGATGCGCGTCCGCGCGTCCGCGATCAGGGACGCGGCCTCGTCGGTGTGCGCGCCGGTCACCTCGGCGGCGGTCCTGGCGGTGGTGGTGGCGGTACTGCTCATGACGGTCTCCCGGTGGAGTGGGGCTCCCCGGGGCCCGACCGGCCCGAAACGCCAGAACGCCCCGGGCCTGTCGGCCCGGGGCGCCTGGAACGTTGCTTGTCAGTTGCTCAAGCAGCACGACCATGGCAGCCGGCGGGCCGGGTGCCATAGGTAAAGACGAAGGTCGTGTGCTGACGCATGGGGACAGTATGGACCCGGCGCGGACCTGGCCGGCGCCCGGCCCGGATCGTGAGACGGCGGTGGCACCCGGCGCCGTGCGGGCCGTGCCACGAGGCGTGGGTCACGGCGTTCCCCGCGCGACGAGGGCTACTCCCGCGCGCCGGTAGAATTGGGAGGACCGACCCCCTCTCCACCGCCGGAAGGCCGCTCCCGTGCCAGCAGCACCCCCCGCCGCCCCCGACATCACCACCGACGTGGTCCTCGTTGTCGACTTCGGCGCGCAGTACGCCCAGCTCATCGCCCGACGCGTCCGTGAGGCCCGGGTCTACAGCGAGATCGTGCCGTCCACGATGCCGGTGGCCGAGATGCTGGCCAAGAACCCGCGGGCGATCATCCTGTCCGGCGGTCCTTCCTCGGTGTACGCCGAGGGCGCGCCCTCGCTCGACCGCGCGCTGTTCGAGGCAGGGGTCCCCGTCTTCGGCATGTGCTACGGCTTCCAGCTGATGGCCACCACGCTCGGCGGCACCGTCGACGACAACGGTGCCCGGGAGTACGGCCGGACGGGGCTCACCGTCTCCAAGACCGGCTCCACCCTCTTCGAGGGCACCCCGGCCGAGCAGCCGGTGTGGATGTCGCACGGCGACGCGTGCTCCGCCGCCCCCGAGGGCTTCACCGTCACCGCCTCCACGGACGTGGTGCCGGTCGCCGCCTTCGAGAACGACGAGAAGAAGCTCTACGGCGTCCAGTACCACCCGGAGGTCATGCACTCCACGTACGGCCAGCAGGTCCTGGAGCACTTCCTCTACCGCGGTGCGGGCATCGAGCCGAACTGGACGACGACCAACGTCGTCGAGGAGCAGATCGCCCTCATCCGCGAGCAGGTCGGCGACAAGCGCGCCATCTGCGGCCTGTCCGGCGGGGTGGACTCGGCCGTCGCCGCCGCCCTCGTGCAGAAGGCCATCGGTTCGCAGCTGACCTGCGTGTACGTCGACCACGGCCTGATGCGCAAGGGAGAGACCGAGCAGGTCGAGAAGGACTTCGTCGCCGCCACCGGGGCGAAGCTGAAGGTGGTCGACGCGGAGAAGCGCTTCCTCGACGCCCTGGCCGGCGTGTCCGACCCGGAGCAGAAGCGGAAGATCATCGGCCGCGAGTTCATCCGCGTCTTCGAGCAGGCGCAGCTGGAGATCCTCCAGGAGGACGGCCCCGAGGTCGCCTTCCTGGTGCAGGGCACCCTCTACCCGGACGTCGTCGAGTCCGGCGGCGGCACCGGCACCGCCAACATCAAGTCCCACCACAACGTGGGCGGCCTCCCCGACGACATCGAGTTCCAGCTCGTCGAGCCGCTGCGCCAGCTGTTCAAGGACGAGGTCCGGATGGTCGGCCAGGAACTCGGCCTGCCCGAGGAGATCGTCCAGCGCCAGCCCTTCCCCGGCCCCGGCCTCGGCATCCGGATCGTCGGCGAGGTCACCAAGGAGCGGCTCGACCTGCTGCGCGACGCCGACGCCATCGCCCGCGAGGAGCTGACCAGGGCCGGCCTCGACCGGGACATCTGGCAGTGCCCGGTGGTCCTGCTCGCGGACGTCCGCAGCGTCGGCGTCCAGGGTGACGGGCGCACCTACGGTCACCCGATCGTGCTGCGCCCGGTCTCCTCTGAGGACGCCATGACGGCGGACTGGTCGCGACTGCCGTACGAGACCCTCGCGAAGATCTCGACCCGCATCACCAACGAGGTCGCCGATGTGAACCGCGTCGTGCTCGACATCACGAGCAAGCCGCCGGGCACCATCGAGTGGGAGTAGCGGGGACCGGCCCACGGGCCACCGTCCCGCCGATGCCGCCGTCCGTTCCCACGGGCGGCGGCATCGCCGCGTTCCGCGCCCGAATCGATCCCCGATCCCTCTGGCCACCTGCGGCGACCGGCGGTAACTTCCGATCCCGTACGTCTGATCCCGTACGCCAGGGAGCACCCGAGGAGTCGCCATGCCCGAGCCCACACCCGTGCCCGTGGACCAGCTCCACTTCGCCATGCCGCCCGTCCACGCCTCCGTGGAGGAGGAGCGCGCCCATCGCAAGGAACGGCTGGCGGGGGCACTGCGCCTGTTCGGTGCGTACGTGTACGAGGACGGCGTCTCCGGGCACATCACGGCGCGGGACCCGGAATTCGGCGACTGCTACTGGGTCAACCCGTTCGGCGCCCCGTTCGACGGGCTGCGGCCGGACGAGCTGATCCTGGTCAACGGCGAGGGGCAGGTCGTCGAGGGCGGGCAGCACGTCAACCAGGCCGCTTTCGCCGTCCACGCGCAGGTGCACCGGGCCCGTCCCGATGTCGTCGCCGTCGCGCACACCCACTCGGTGCACGGCAGGGCGCTGGCCGCGCTGGGGGAGCTCATCGAACCGATCACCCAGGAGTCGTGCGCCTTCTACGAGGACCACGCGCTCTACGACGCGTACACCGGCGTCGTCGTGGACGAGGACGAAGGGCGCCGGATCGCGGCCGCGCTCGGGTCCCGCAAGGCCATCGTGCTGCGCAACCACGGGCTGCTGACCGTGGGCGACTCGGTGGACGCGGCCGCCTGGTGGTTCCTCACCCTGGAGCGGTCCTGCCAGGTCCAGCTGGCCGCGCGGGCGGCCGGGAAGCCGGTGCTGATCGAGCACCGGGACGCGGTGGCCACCCGCGAACAGCTCGGCAGCGACCTCGTCGCGTGGATCAACTACCAGCCGCTGTGGCGCCGGATCTCTCGAACATTCTGACGGTCCCGCCCGTCCGGTGTGCCCCGATGCGCGAACGACCCGCCCCGTACGGCACAATTCGCAGCAATCACAGCCGAGTTGGGTTGATCAACGGCTGTACCGGGGCGGAAAAGGGGCGAAGTTCTCCGTGGCGTTGGACGAGGCGAGACAGGGCACGCACGGCGGTGGCTGCACGTGCGGCGACTGCCCGCACGGAGCACGCCAGGGGCACCGGCGCGCGGTGGCCGCCTTCCTGGCCAAGCGGGACGAACTCGCCGCGGGACGGGGCCTTCCCGCCGGGGTCGCGCAGTCCGCCTCCGCGACCCGGCAGTGGGTCTCGGACGAGCTGACCCAGTCCGCGCGCGCCGTCGCGGACCGGGGCCGGGAAGCCGGGGAAGCCTGGCTGTACCGGGTCTGGCAGCGCACCCTGGTCATCGTCTGGGGCGCCGTCGCCGTGCTGGCCGTCGCCGAGGCCGCCACCGCCATCGGGGCGGGCTGGACCCAGGCCCGTACGGCGGGGCTGATCGCCGGACTCGTCACCGCGGGGCTCCTCTCCGCCGCCGCGCACGTCCACCGGGCCCGCGGCGGCGTCCTCGCCCCGCTGATCGGCGAGGACAACCGGCTCTCCACCTCCCGCGCGGTCGCCGCGTCCTGGGTGCTGCTCGCGGTCTTCTCCGTCCTCGTCCTCGCCCTCCAGCTGGCGGGCGCCTCCGGCCACGCGCAGCGCGACGCGCTGATCGAGGGCCTGGACCTGGCGCGCGGCGCCGGTGTGGTGACCGTGCTGGCCCTGGTGTGCGCCATCGCGGTCGTCGTGCGGCGGGTGGTGAGCGTACGGGTGCTGTCCGGGCGGTTGCAGAAGGTGCGGGCGGACCGGCCGCGCGCGGCGGACCTGCTCACCGACGACTCGGGGCGCGGCGGGTTCACGGATGTGCAGTACGTGCTGGTGTCGACCGTCGCGGTGGTCTTCGCCGCGGTCCGGCTCGCCCGCCGGCCCGAGCAGCTGCCCGATCTGCCGTGGGGGCTCGCCCTCCTGGTGGCCGTGTCGGCGGCGGCCTACTTCGCCGGGAAGTACACGGAGGGCGGGCGGCCCGTGGTGCTGTCGGTGGTCCGGTCTCGCGAGGCCGGAGACCTGGACGCGCCGATCCGCACCGGCGACGACATCGAGATCCGCGGCGCGGGGTTCGTGCCGCCCGGCGCCGGGTCCCCGGACCGGCTGGCCCGCATGGTCGTGCGGATCGGTCCCGTCCACGTACACGTACCGATGGTCCCGGTCACCGGCGGCTTCGCGAACCCGACCGACACCGTGCTGACCGTGCCGGTGCCGGTGGAGGTGGAGCCCGGGGTGGTCGAGGTGCAGGTGGTGACCGCGTCCGGGGCGGAGTCGAACCGGGTCGCGATCGACGTGACGGACTGAACGCCGCCGGAACCCGACCGCCCACCTGGTGAGCCGTGCGTCCGTGCCGTACGTATCGTCGGGTGACGGATCGAACGGTCCGGCGAGGGTCGAACGGCCCCGTGGACGGACCCGGCGGTCCGGCGGCGGGCCGCGGAAGGCGGGAGAACCATGCGCGGGTACGGCACGAACGGGCGCGGTCTTGGCGAGGCCAGGAGCCTCGGGGAGCTGGCGCGGGAGCACGCCCTGCTGCCCTTGCGGATCTTCCTCGGGGTCACCTTCGTCTACGCCTCGCTCGACAAACTGACCGACAGCGCCTTCTTCCACGCCACGGGGCCGGGATCGATCGGCGAGCAGATGTCCGCCGTCCGCGACTCCGCCGCGATCCCGGCCCTCGTCGACCTCGCCCTGAAGAGCCCGGCCGGCTTCGGGTACGCCATCGCCTTCGGTGAACTCGCCGTCGGCATCGGTACGCTGCTCGGGCTGTGGACCAGGCTCGCGGCACTCGGCGGGGCGCTGATCTCGCTCAGCCTGTGGCTCACCGTCAGCTGGCAGGTGTCGCCGTACTACCTCGGCAACGACCTGATCTACCTCATGGCCTGGCTGCCGCTGCTGCTCGGCGGAGCCGCCTCGTTCTCCGTGGACGCCTTCCTCGCGACGCGGCGGCGGCGGATCCGGTAGTTCACCCAGGTCACCGTGGCGGCCAGCCACAGACCGCCGACGAGGACCGGGACGAAGAAGGTCCACGGGGCGTCCCACATGCCCGCCGCGTCGGCCGCGTAACCGGCCGCCAGCGTCAGCATCACCAGCCCCGCGACGCCCCGCCCGGGCCGGAACTCACGACTTGGCACGGATGACCTCCACCTGTCCGAGACCCACTTCGAGATCGAGCACGACCGTGCCGGCCGGTGTACCGCCCACCGCCGGAGGCAGCGTCCGGTACTCGTTCTGCGAGGGGCGGACGTCCACATCCTCCTGGCGCCGGTCGCCGGGCAGGGTGATGTCACCGATGCCGGCCCGCGCGTGCACCCGCACGGTGGCGGTCTCCGGCACGTGCACGACGATCCGGCCCGCACCGACCTCCACCTCGGTCCTCACCGTCCCGCCCGCGGGCACGGTCACGCGGGCCAGATCCAGCTTCGCCTGCCCGGAGCCCACCTGGTAACGCGGCTGCACCGCGGCGACCGACGCCGGGTGCCACTCCTCGCGCACCCAGTGCGTGGTGATGTCCTTGGGGAGCGCCGACGCCCCCGCCAGCAGACCGGCCGTGATCATCGCCAGCAGGAGCGTGCCGAAACCGGTCCGGCCGGCGAAGGCGGTGATCAGCATCCCCGCCCCGAAGACGGCGAGCGCGGCGGCCAGGCCGATCTGAAGACTCGTGCCGAGCGGGTGGGAGTCCCAGCTCAGGCCCGTCCCCAGCCCGCCGGCGACCATCGCGGTCACGAAGACGGCGCCGCCCACGGACCGCGGCCGCCCCCTGACCTCGCGCGACCGCTGCGGGGGAAGGAAGGGGGTGGCCGCCGCCCCGCGCGCGCCCGGCGCCGGGCCGTCGGCCACGGCGTCCGGCGGGCCCCACAGATAACCGGTCGCGACCGGCCCCGTGGTGCCGTCCTTGACGATCGGGTCGCGCCACCAGGACGGGCCGGACGGCTTCGGCGGGGCCTTCACCTCGGGCGGCGCGTCCGCCACCGCCCGGTCGGCCGCCGGGCTCGTCCCCTCCTGCGGATCGGCCGTCCTGCGGTGCTGCGTCCAGACGGTGAAGCCGATCACTGCGACCGCGAGCATCGCGGAGAACGCCAGCGTGCCGCTGTTGCCCAGCATGGACAGGAACAGACCGCAGCCGATCAGCGCGCACAGCACGGCGATCAGCGACGCCCCCTCGACCCGGCCCGACAGCAGCCGACGCGCCTCGTTCTCCTCGTCGCCCTCCGCGGGGATCAGCAGCCACGCGAAGCCGTAGAAGATCAGTCCGAGGCCGCCGGTCACGGAGAGCACACCGAGCACGATCCGGAAGATCACCGGATCGACGTTGCAGTACCGGCCGAGCCCGCCGCACACCCCGGCCACCACCTTCTGCCGCGGGGTGCGGCACAGCTGCGGTACGGGCCCGGGGGGCGGTGCGCCGCCGGGCGGCGCGTCCTGGGGAACGGTCATGGCTCCATGGTGACGGTCGCCCGACCCGTCCGGCACCCGTCCCGACCCTGGCCGGTCCCTGATATTGGCCCGGCCGACCCTGAGACGGCCGCGCGGCTCCCCCGGGGTCTCAGGGTCGATCTCGGGGCCGACCCTGATGCCACCGCCCGCACGCACGTGTGACGATCGGGTCATGCCAGCCGCCACGCCCCGAGCCGCAAGCTCCCTCGCCCCCGACCCGGAGGAGCCGCCCCGGCGCAAGCTGTACCGCAGCGCCGACGGACGGCTGCTCGGCGGCGTCGCGCGCGGGCTGGCGGGACACCTCGGGCTGCCGGTCGCCTGGGTGCGCTTCGTCTTCCTCGGACTGTTCCTCGCGGACGGCCTCGGCTCGCTCCTGTACGCCGTCTTCTGGATCGTCGTCCCGCTGGGCGTCGGCGGGGTGGACGGCCCGCGCTCCCTCTTCGAGACCGCCCCCGACGGCACCCGCAGACTCCGCAAGCCCGACAAGGGCCAGGTCTTCGCCCTCATCGCGCTGCTCGTCGGCGCCCTGATCTTCGTCGGCAACGTCGACATGGGCGGCAAGGCCGACCGCTACATCTGGCCCACCCTGCTGATCGGCGCAGGTTCCGTCCTGGTGTGGCGCCAGGCGGACAACGCCCGCCGGGCCCGCTGGATGGAGGTCGGCAGCCGCCGCCAGGTCCTGCACCTGGCCCGCGGACTCGCCGGGGTCGCCCTGGTCGGCCTCGGACTCGCCGGATTCATGGTCGTACGGGGCTCCGCCGCCCAGCTGGGCAACGTCATGACCGCGGCGATCGCCGTGCTCACCGGCATCGCCCTGCTGGCCGGCCCCTGGCTCGTCCGCATGACCCAGGACCTCTCCGAGGAACGCCTGATGCGCATCCGGGCCCAGGAGCGCGCGGAGGTCGCCGCCCACGTCCACGACTCGGTGCTCCACACCCTCACCCTGATCCAGCGCAACGCCGAGGACGCGGGCGAGGTCCGCAGGCTCGCCCGGGCCCAGGAACGTGAACTGCGCAACTGGCTGTACAACCCCGGGGGCACGGGCAAGGACGAGGGCGACGAGCCCGAGACCCTGGCCGAGGCCGTCAAGCGGGCCGCGGCCGAGGTCGAGGACAAGCACGGCGTCCCGCTGGAGGTCGTCGTCGTCGGCGACTGCCCGCTCGACGAGAAGCTGACCGCACAGATGCAGGCCGCACGCGAGGCGATGGTCAACGCCGCCAAGTACGGTGGCGAGGGCGGCGCCGTCCAGGTCTACGCGGAGGTCGAGGGCCGCACGGTCTTCGTCTCGGTCCGCGACCGGGGCCCCGGATTCGACCTGGATTCCGTACCGGGGGACAGAATGGGCGTACGAGAGTCAATCATCGGCCGGATGCAGCGCAACGGCGGTACCGCACGGCTGCGTTCGGTGCCCGGCGGGGGCACGGAAGTCGAGCTGGAGATGGAGAGGACGAGCGATGAACGGGACCACTGAGGCGACCGGGGGCCACGAGGGCCCGGAGCGCCGGGTACGAGTCGTGCTCGTCGACGACCACCGGATGTTCCGCACCGGAGTACAGGCCGAGATCGGCCGCACCGAGGAGACCGGGGTCGAGGTCGTCGGCGAGGCCGCCGACGTCGACCAGGCGGTCACCGTCATCACGGCGACCCGCCCCGAGGTCGTGCTCCTCGACGTCCACCTCCCGGGCGGCGGCGGCGTCGAGGTGCTGCGCCGCTGCGCCCCCTTCATGGGCGCGGTCGAGAACCCGGTGCGCTTCCTGGCGCTGTCCGTCTCCGACGCCGCGGAGGACGTCATCGGCGTCATCCGCGGCGGCGCCCGGGGCTACGTCACCAAGACCATCACGGGCGCCGACCTCGTCGACTCGGTGTTCCGGGTCCAGGACGGCGACGCGGTGTTCTCGCCCCGCCTGGCCGGCTTCGTCCTCGACGCCTTCGCCTCGACGGACGCCCCGCCGGTCGACGAGGACCTCGACCGCCTGACGCAGCGCGAGCGCGAGGTGCTGCGGCTGATCGCCCGCGGCTACGCCTACAAGGAGATCGCCAAGCAGCTGTTCATCTCGGTGAAGACGGTCGAGTCCCACGTCTCGGCGGTGCTGCGCAAGCTCCAGCTCTCCAACCGGCACGAGCTGACGCGGTGGGCGACGGCGCGACGGCTGGTCTGAGCCGGCGCGGTCGCGCCCGGCCGCTGACGTCAGGCCCGTTCCGGGTCGAGCGAGATGTTGAGCTTCTCGCCGATCCGGCGGTAGCCGATCCCGGCGTAGATCCGCTCCACGTCGGCGTCGCCCGGCTCCAGCCACACCACCCGGCAGCCCCGTGCGAACGCCGTCTCCGTCAGATGGACGGAGAGCGCGGCCCCGATGCCGCGGCGGCGGAAGTCCGCGGCGACGGCGAGTCCGGCCAGTTCGCTGAGGCCGTCGACGGGGACCGAGCAGCCCCCCGCGCCCGCGGGCGTGCCGTCGACGGTCGCGAGCGCGGCGACCCCGCCGTCCGTCGCGGCGGTGCGCAGCCACTGGACCGTGCCGGGTTCGGGCTCGCCCGTCCCGCCGTAGCCCAGGTGCTGGACGAGCGCGGCGGCGTCGAACTCCGCGTCCGTCGCGGGCTCCGCCATCACCAGGCCGTCCACCGGCTTCGGCGGCAGCAGACCGCCCGGGGCGCAGGCCAGCAGCGGGGCGCGGTTCTCCTCGGTGAACCCGGCGGCCAGCAGCGCGGGTTCCACCGAGGGCGCCCAGGCGGGCAGGTATTCCAGGCGCGGCATCCGGTCCAGGTCGCGGAACGCCGCGATCAGCGCCCCGACTTCGGCGGCCGTCGGCTCGGCCCCCTGGTCGGGGATCGCGTAGTTGGCGTACTTCAGCGACCAGCCGGGGTTGTAGCGGATCGCGAACGGGCCGACCCGGACGTGGTCCGGGGAGCGCAGGGTGAGCGTGCGGGCGTGGGTCTGGACGTCGACGTCCATGGGCATGGGTGGGTGTCCTTCGGGCAGTTGGCTCGGAAGGCGGGAGCCTATGCCACCCGGGTCGCGCCCGCGAAGGGCATCTGGTCGATCGGGGCGATGCGGACCGGGGCGCCGGGGCGCGGGGCGTGGATCATCTGGCCGTTGCCGATGTAGAGGCCGACATGGCTGATGCCCGAGTAGAAGAACACCAGGTCCCCGGGGGCGAGTTCGGAGCGCGAGACGCGCGTGCCCGCCCCGATCTGCGTGTACGTGGTCCGGGGGAGCGAGACGCCCGCGGAGCGCCAGGCGGCCTGCGTCAGGCCGGAGCAGTCGAACGAGGAGGGTCCGGTGGCGCCCCAGACGTACGGCTTGCCCAGGGCGGTGTACGCGAAGGCGACTGCCGCGGCGGCACGGGAGTTGGGCGCCTGGGCCGAGCCGCGCGGGGCGCTGCGGCCGGCGTGGACGCCGCCGCGGCCGCCGTCGGAGGCCGGGGACGCGCCCTCGGAGGCCTCGTACGAGGCGCGGTCGGCGGGGGAGAGGCGGGCGAGCAGCTGCCGGGCCTCGGCGAGCTTGGTGCGGACCGTGGCCTTGTGCTCCTTCAGGGCCGCCTGGCGGCTCGCGAGCTCCGTCAGCTGACCGGCGGCCTCGGCGCGGACCTGGGCCACGTCCGCGACCTGGCGCTGAACGGTGCGCACCTCGGTGGCGCGGCGCAGGCCGGCCCGCTCCACGTAGGAGGCGCGCTGGAGGTACTGGTCGGGGTCGGAGGAGAGCGCCAGCTGCACGGCGGGGTCGATTCCGCCGGAGCGGTACTGCGCGGCGGCGTACGAACCGAGCGCGTCCCGGGCGGCGTTGAGGCGTTCGGTCCGGCGGGCGGCCTCGTCGCGCAGGGCGTCCACGGACTTCTCGGCGGCGGCGGCCTTCACCTTGGCCCCGTTGTACTGCTCGGTGGCGACCTCCGCCTCCCGGTACAGCCGGTCCACCTCGGCCTTCACCTGGGCGGGGGTCGGCGCCGGATCGGCGTGCGCGGATCCCGGCAACGCGGCAGCGGTCGCGGCCCCGGCGAAGGCCAGTGTCGCTGCGGTGCGGGCAGCAGAGCCGGTGTACGGGCGCCGCTTGGGTTTCCGGTGCGCTGCCACGAGGGCGGGCGTCCTTCCTCTCGACAGCCCGCCGGGGTCTACCGACGGGCCCGCCCGGTCCGTCGGCGGGCCGCCGACAGGGAGCGGCCCGGCGCCGAACCTCGGCGGGGTGACCGGGGAACGCCGCCCGGGTACGGATCGGCACTGTGCCGGCCACCTGGATAGGGACGCTAAACCCGGGACACGGGGAAGAGTTGTCATGACGCTTATTGTGTGAATTTGGCGTTGCGTTGTCGTCTGGCGATCGGGGAAATTGCATCAGAGTCAGGCAATCGGTACATCTCGCGGTCAGGTGATCACTCACTACCACCTGGCTGTGAAGTGCTGATATGGCCGGGGCTAGGCTGCGGAACCATGCGCGTACTCATCGATGTCTTCGTCGCCCTGCACATCATCGGCATCGCCTCCCTGCTGGGCGGATTCCTCACCCAGATGAAGGCGATGGGTGCGGGTACGGCACGGTTCGTCCCGGCCATGCTGCACGGCGCGCTGACCATGCTCGTCACCGGAATCGCCCTGGTCGGCCTCGACCAGGCCGACGACCACCCCGTGAACAACGTCAAGATCGGCATCAAGCTGCTGATCCTGGTCGTGATCCTGGGACTCGTCTACGTCAAGCGCGACGAGGAGAAGGTCGACAAGGGCCTCTTCGCGGCGGTCGGCGGACTGACGATCGTCAACATCTTCATCGCCACGCTCTGGACCTGAGCGACCGGCCGCCGGGGCCGGGGGACCGGCGCTCGTCTTCGTCGCCCCGCCCCCGAACGGAGCGACCGCACGCCGGGGCCGGGGGCCGCGGGGCGAGCGCCTGACGCCGGCGGGGCGGGCCCCTACGGCGCCGCGTCCCAGTCGACCTGCCGGCCCTCCCGCCGCAGCGCCTCCTCGACGCCCGCCCAGTCCTCGGCCCACTCGCCCACGCACTCCCGCGTCATCGCCGGATCGGCGGCCACGAGGATGTCCACCCCGGCCGCCCCGGCCCGCTCCTCGGCGGTCGTGGCCGGATCGGTCAGCCGGTCGACGCGGAGGTAGCGGCCCGCGTCCGAGCCCGAGGTGATCCGCCCGACCACCCCGTACCGGGCGCGCTGCTCGGCCGCCGCCACATCGCCGCGGTCGGCGGTGGCCGTGACCCGGGGCCGGTACGGACCGGCCCCCACGGGCGCCCCGTCGCCGAGGCCGTAGCGGACCTCCGCCGCGGTCAGCCGCTCGCGGCCCGTCTCGGCGGCCGACGCGCGCAGCCCGTGGACGTGCAGGGTCTGCTCCTCGGGGCTCCAGGACATGATCCGCTCGGCGTCCCGGTCCTGGATCACGTCCTCCTCGGCGGCCGTCGCGCCGTCCCCCGCGTCCAGGGCCCGGGCGAGCGCCCGCGCGGACTGGGAGGGGCCGACCGCGCCGTCGGGTCCCTGGTCGATGAGCATCGCCACCCCGGCGCACAGGGCCCTGAGCCCGAGCACCGCCGCAGCCGTGAGGCCGTCCGGCCGGAGCTCCGGAGCGAGTTCGGGAAACACGCTCAGCCGGCGGTGCATGGCGGCGGCCGCGTCCTCGTCCGGCGGCGCGATCTCCCACAGCAGCTCCAGGGCGGCCACGCAGGTGTCCTGGTCCTCCGTGCGCCCCTCGTCGGAGAGATACCGCAGGAGCACTCCCGCGGTGCGCTCGGCGCAGGCCGCCGAGAACAGCCTGGCCTGGCGGAAGCTCCCGAGGAAGGCCACACCCCGCACGCTTTCCAAGATCTTCACGGTCGTCCGCTCCTGCCGGCTGCTCGTCCGGTGTGGGGTGCCCGCCCGGCGCCGGGCGCCTTCCGCACGGTACCCGGCACGGGTCGGGCCACGGCCGCGTCCCGTACGTGCGTCCGCCCGGCCCGGTCGTGTCGCCGTTGACCGCACCCTCGAAGCCCTTGACGACCGGCCCGCCCACGCCGCCGGCCCGGACCCGTCACGCGCGCTTCCGTACGCGGCGCCGCGCGCCCCGCCCGCCGGCGTGCCCGGCGTCGTGATTCCCCGCCGCGGGCGGCACGAAACGGCGTCGGCGGCCCCGCGAGGCGCACACCCCGGGCCCGTGGTCCCCGTGCACGAACCCCGCGGGGCAGCTCCGGCGCGTCTGCCGCCGGGGGGTTCTAGGCGGGCCGCACGCTCCCGTAGATGGGCATGTAGAAGATCGACTCCTCGCGCACGTTCGCCCCGGGCTTCGGCGCGTGGATCATCATGCCGTCGCCCTTGTAGATGCCGACGTGGCTGATGTCGTCGTAGAAGAAGACCAGGTCCCCCGGCTGCAGATCCGCCGTGGCGATCCGGGTGCCCACGTTCACCTGGTCCCAGGTGGTCCGCGGGATGTCGACGCCGGCCGCCTTCCAGGCCGCCTGGGTGAGCCCCGAGCAGTCGTACGAGGCCGGGCCGGTCGCCCCCCAGACGTACGGCTTGCCGAGCTGCGCCCTGGCGAAGGCCATGACCTTCTCCGCCTTGGTCGAGGCGTCGGCGTCCGCACCCGTGCCGGAGCCCGTGCCCGTCCCGGTGCCCGTGCCGCTGCCGGCCTCGTCGGCGGCAGCCTTGGCCTCGCGCGCGGCCTGGGCCTTCGCGGCGGCCTGCTTCTTCGCCAGTTCCGCCGCCCTGCGCCTGGCCTCCGCCTCCTTCTTGCGCTCCAGCTCGGCCAGCCGCGCCTTCTCCTCCGCGGTCAGCTTCGACAGCAGGGCGCGGGCCTCGGACAGCTTCGTCTGGACGTTCTGCTTGCTGGTGCGCAGCGTCGTCTGCGACTCGGTGAGCGTCTCCAGGCTCACCACGGCCTCGGCCCGCTGCTCGGACGCCTTCGCCTGCTGCGTACGGAAGTCCGACACGGCGCGCTGCTGCCGCTCGGTCATCCGGTCCATGAGGTGCGTCTGGTCGAAGAACGACTGCGGGTCGTCGGCCAGGAAGAACGTGGCGGTCGGGGCGAGGGTGCCACCGCGGTACTGGGCGGCGGCGTACGTGCCCAGCGTCCTGCGGGCCTCGTTCAGCTTCTCGGTGCGCTGGGCGACGTCGTCCAGCAGGATGTCCACCTTGGAGCGCTGCTTGGCCGTCGCCTCCTTCGCCTGGTTGTACTGCTGCGTCGCGGTGCCCGCCTGGCGGTAGAGGTCGTCGACCTTCTTCTGTACGTCCTCGATGCTGGGCTTGGGGGCCGGTGCGGCCAGTGCGCTCTGCGTGGACAGCAGGGTCACCGACGCCAGTGCGGCCGTCGTGAACCCGACGGCGGGGCCGGTACTGCGCAGGGGGGTGCGCGGTTTGCGATGCGATGCCAAGGCCGGCATCTCCTTCCGTGGACCGCCTACCGGGTTAGCTGTCGGGTTCGGGCGGAACGGAAGGCTGCCCTACGGTCCTGGTGGGGGGTTGTGGACCGATTCACCCCGGTGATGCGTGTGGGTCCCCGGTTCCCGGCTCCACGAGGGCAGCCCGGATTCGGCGTGGACGCCCGCTCGGCGTGGATCGCCTCTTGGGGGTACGGGCCGCCCGAACGAGCACGCTAGCCAAGACATGGTGCCGCTGTGAAGGTTGATGTTCGATATGCCCGATACATTTTCGTGACCTGGGCGGATCCGGGTGCGGTGGGCGGGCGGGGCCCGGGATTCCCGGACGCGGTGCGGTCCGGCGGTCGCTCTGTGTGCGCGGTCGCGGGTGCCTGGTTCGTCACTCCGCACCTGAGTGTCAGTGCGCACGCCTAGACTCGGGAGGCGATGAGCAGCCTCTTTGACGACAGCTTCCTGGCCGGCCTCCAGCACACGGAGGAAGGACCCCCGCCGCCCCCCGAGGACTCCGCACCCGAAGTGGTGCCGGAGGGCCTCTTCGCGGGCGTGTTCGAGGGGCCCCCGCCGCCCCGCGACGCGTACTACCGCGACGGGGCCCACCGCCCCGTGATCGACGCGGCCGCGCTGCTCGAAGGGCTGAACACCGAGCAGCGCGCGGCCGTCGTACACGCCGGGTCCCCGCTGCTCATCGTCGCCGGCGCCGGTTCGGGCAAGACCCGCGTGCTGACCCACCGCATCGCCCACCTGCTGGCCGAGCGCGGGGTGCACCCGGGCCAGATCCTGGCGATCACCTTCACCAACAAGGCCGCCGGCGAGATGAAGGAGCGCGTCGAACAGCTCGTCGGGCCCCGGGCCAACGCCATGTGGGTCATGACGTTCCACAGCGCGTGCGTACGGATCCTGCGCCGCGAGTCGAAGCGGCTCGGCTTCACCTCCTCGTTCTCGATCTACGACGCGGCCGACTCCAAGCGGCTGATGGCCCTGGTCTGCCGGGATCTCGACCTCGACCCGAAGCGCTTCCCGCCGAAGTCGTTCACGGCGAAGGTCTCGAACCTGAAGAACGAGCTGATCGACGAGGAGACCTTCGCCGGCCAGGCGACGGACGGTTTCGAGAAGACCCTCGCCCAGGCGTACGCGCTGTACCAGGCCCGGCTGCGCGAGGCCAACGCCCTGGATTTCGACGACATCATCATGACGACGGTGCACCTGCTCCAGGCGTTCCCGGACGTCGCGGAGCACTACCGCCGCCGCTTCCGCCACGTCCTCGTCGACGAGTACCAGGACACCAACCACGCCCAGTACACCCTCGTACGGGAACTGGTCGGCCCGGCCGGTCCCGAGAACGGCCCGGCGGAGCTGTGCGTCGTGGGTGACGCGGACCAGTCGATCTACGCCTTCCGCGGCGCGACCATCCGCAACATCCTCCAGTTCGAGGAGGACTACCCCGACGCCACGACGATCATGCTGGAGCAGAACTACCGCTCCACGCAGACGATCCTGTCCGCGGCCAACGCGGTGATCGAACGCAACGAGAGCCGCCGCCCGAAGAACCTGTGGACCAACGCGGGCGCCGGCACCAGGATCACCGGATACGTCGCGGACACCGAGCACGACGAGGCCCAGTTCGTCGCCGACGAGATCGACCGGCTCACCGACGCCGGGGACGCGAAGGCGGGCGACGTCGCCGTCTTCTACCGGACGAACGCCCAGTCCCGTGTCTTCGAGGAGATCTTCATCCGCGTCGGACTGCCCTACAAGGTGGTCGGCGGCGTGCGCTTCTACGAGCGCAAGGAGGTCAGGGACGTCCTGGCCTACCTCCGGGTCCTCTCCAACCCCGAGGACACCGTCCCGCTCCGGCGCATCCTGAACGTGCCCAAGCGCGGCATCGGCGACCGCGCCGAGGCGATGATCGACGCGCTGTCGATGCGCGAGAAGATCTCCTTCCCGCAGGCACTGCGCCGCGTCGACGAGGCGTACGGCATGGCCGCCCGCTCGGCCAACGCCGTCAAGCGGTTCAACACGCTGATGGAGGAGCTCCGCACGGTCGTGGAGTCCGGCGCCGGACCGGCGGTCGTGGTGGAGGCCGTCATGGAGCGGACCGGCTATCTCGCCGAACTCCAGGCGTCCACCGACCCGCAGGACGAGACCCGCATCGAGAACCTTCAGGAACTCGCCTCCGTCGCCCTCGAGTTCGAGCAGGAGCGGGCGGAGGACGAGGGCGCGGGCACCCTGGCCGAATTCCTGGAGAAGGTCGCGCTCGTCGCCGACGCCGACCAGATCCCCGACGAGGACGAGGACGGCTCCGGCGTCGTCACGCTGATGACGCTGCACACCGCCAAGGGCCTCGAGTTCCCGGTGGTCTTCCTGACCGGCATGGAGGACGGCGTCTTCCCGCACATGCGGGCGCTGGGCCAGGTCAAGGAGCTGGAGGAGGAGCGCCGCCTGGCGTACGTCGGCATCACACGCGCCCGTGAGCGGCTCTACCTCACCCGGGCTGCCATGCGCAGCGCCTGGGGCCAGCCCTCGTACAACCCGCCGTCGCGGTTCCTCGAGGAGATCCCGGACCAGCACCTGGAATGGAAGCGCAAGGGCCCGATGGCGGCCGCGGCCGGACCGACGTCGGGCATCACCTCATCGCTCTCCGCGTCGCGCGCTCGCTCCGGCCCCTCGGGCTTCGCGACCCGTCGCACCTCGGACAAGCCGACGATCACGCTGGTGGCCGGCGACCGGGTGACCCACGACCAGTTCGGTCTGGGCACGGTGACGGCGGTCGAGGGCATCGGGGACCAGGCGAAGGCCACGGTCGACTTCGGCGACGAGCGCCCGAAGAAGCTGCTGCTGCGGTACGCACCGGTCGAGAAGCTGTAGCGGGCGGACCGGCCGGGGTGTCACCGCCCGGCCGGTTCCCGTCGGCGTGCGCCGGTCAGTTGGGGTTGACGTTGTGGCTGCGGAGCCACGGCAGCGGGTCGATGGCCGCGCCGCCGCCGGGCCGCACCTCGAAGTGCAGGTGCGGGCCGGTCGAGTTGCCGGAGTCACCGGAGTACGCGATGACGTCGCCGGCCTTGACCGGACCCGATCGGATCCGGGTGCTGCTGAGGTGGCAGTACCAGGTCTCGGTGCCGTCGGCGGCGGTGACGATCGCCATGTTTCCGTAGGCGCTGTTGATCTGCGTGCGTACGGTGCCGTCCGTCGCCGACATCACGGGTGTGCCGTAGTCGACGGGGAAGTCGATGCCCGTGTGCACCGACATCCAGTTGACGCCCGCCTGGCCGAAGTACGCGCTGAGCCGGTGATTCATGACCGGCATGACGAACTTGGGGCGCAGGGCCTCCTTGCGGGCGGCCTCCGCCAGACGCCTCTTCTTCTCGGCTGCCTGCCGCTCCTTCAGGTCGAGGCGCTCCTGGGTGCGGCTGGCGCGATCGGCGAAGTTCTCCGCGTCGGCGCTGAGGTTGGCCAGCTGGGTGTCGAGCTTGTTGTTGGCCGCGACGGGCTTGACCGTGCCGGGGTCGGCGGCCGCCATCGCCGTGGTCTCGTCCTTCTTCTCCTCGCCGCCGCCCATACCGCCCACGGAGGCCGCGGCGATTCCCGCCACGCTCATCACACAGGCGGAGGGAACGGCGACGGTGAGGAGCGCGGAACGCTTCGCGGGAGAGCGCCTGCGGCTTCGGCTTCCGCCGCTGCGGGCGGCGGTGCGGCCTGCGGGGCGGTGACCGGCGGCCGGGGCGGCCGCGGCCGCGGAGTCCTCGTCCTCGGCGGGGCCGTCGGCGGCCTCCGGGTCGAGGTCCGTCTCCGGGACACTGAACTCGGCGGTCCTGTACGGCTCCGGCTCGTAGGAATCGTACGAGTCGAAGGCGGGCTGCGCCTCGTAGTCCTCGGTGGCGGCGTAGGAGTGCTGGCCCGTTTGTTCGACCTCGTACGGCGATGTCTCGGCGGGCTCGGTTCGCTGTTCGTGCTCGGGCGTGGCGCCGGTGTTCCAGGCGGTGGCGTCGTAGGCGCCGGTGTCGTAACCCGTCGTGCCGGCGTCGGTCCACTGGCCGTTCTGCTGCCAGGCGGTGGTGTCCCACTGGCCGGAGGAGTCGGGGGCGGGGTGCTGGGCCGGGACCGTGGGGCCGTAGCCGCCGTCCGCCGGGACCCAGGTCGCGCCGGTGTCGTACGGCGAGGCGCCGTCGTACGGGTGGTGATGCTCCTGCTGGGGCTGCGCGGTGTAGGCCGTGTACTCGGCGGAGTGGCCGTACGCGGCGGTGTGGTGCGCGCCCGTGTCCCATGGGGAGGAGTCGTACGTGCCGCTGTGGCCGGTCTGGTCGCCGCCGTACGGGGCGGCGTAGCCCGTCGTGGTCTCGTACGAGCCGTCGTGCCGGTCGTCGTACGTGCCGGGGAGGGAGCCGAAGAGCGGGTCGCTGTCGAAGCCGCCCGTGGAGTGACCGTCGTATCCGGCGTACCCGGCGTGGGGGTGCTGGTCGTTCACCAACTTCTCTCTCGCCTCGGCAGCAGGGCCAGTGTGTCCGGGGTCCAGGGGGGACGCCTTGGGACAGCAGTGGCCGCGACTGTACCCGGCGGTATGCGACGCCGACAATCTTCGGCGGCCCCCGAGCGCTCAGGAAACGGGCAATCGGCCGCCTTTCGGAGGGCCGCTCACACAGCCTTGGCTCTATGTTCGAAATTCGTTCTATTCACGGGCGGTGTGCGGCGTTGACGGCACGGGCTGCGGCTTCCGAAATCCACGGATTCAGGCGGATTGAGAAGGACCGGTTCACGCCACGGAGGCGGCGTCGGCGGACCCCTGGGCCGACGCGGACGCATCGAGCGCCTCGCGGACACCGGCGGCCACAGCGGGGTGCACGGGCAGGGCGAGATGCCCGACGCCGCTGACGCGTACGTTCACCGCGTCCAGATCCGGGTGGTCGATGCAGGCCGCCTCGACCGGGACGATCACCTGGTCCAGCTCGCTCCAGAAGCTGACGAACCGGGTGCGGCAGCCGGGCGCGGGCAGCCGCAGTTCCTCGATCGGCACCGAGCCGCTGCGCATCTGGCGCACGATGGGGTGAGCGGCGGCCAGCGGGGCGACGGCGGTGCCGCCGTGCGGTGTGCCGAGGGTGACGAGCGTACGGACCCGTCGGTCGCCGCCCAGCCGCTGGACGTAGTACCGCGCTATCAGGCCGCCGAGGCTGTGCCCGACGATGTCGACCTCGCGATGGCCGGTGCGGGCGCAGATCTCCTCGATATGGCGGTCGAGCAGTTCGGCGGCCGTGCGGATGTCGCAGGTCAGCGGGGAGTAGTTGAGCGACTCCAGGTGGTGCCAGCCGTACCTGGCCAGCGAGCGGCGCAGCAGGACGAAGACGGACCGGTTGTCGATGAAGCCGTGCAGGAGCACGACGGGCGGCCGCTCGGGGGCGGTGGGGAGGGCGGTGGTCCCCGCGGGAGCGGTCGTCGGGGAGGAGGCGGGGCCGGTCCGTCCCGAGGTGCCGCCTTCCGCCCCTCCGCCTTCCGCCCCTCCGCCTTCCGCCCCTCCGGCTGCCGGGCCGGCCGCGGGGTGCCGCTCGCCGGTGATGCCCGTGGGATACAGGAGCGTGTGCCCGGCGAGGACCACGAGCTCCAGGGCGGTGGCCCTCAGCAGGGCCGCGGGCAGCCGGGTGGACGGCATCCGGGCGGACGGCAGCCAGGTGGCGCCCGTACACAGCCGGCGCAGCAGTAGGGGAAGGAAAGGCAGGGTCTTCACGGTCGACCTCCCGCTCCGGCACCCGGGGAGAAGCGGCTCGCTGCCCCGTTTGCCCTCGTGGGGCCCCGTGTCGGAGGTCCGGGCCCGGCCGGTCGCCGTCCCGGGACCGCCGCCCGCCGTGACCTCCGGATCACCTCCTGTGACCGGCGGCCGGACGGATGGCGAGCCGTGTCACCGTGCCGTGCGGCTGACGGCGCGGTGACACGGCGACCTCGTCGCGGCTCCCCTGGCGGCCGGTCCCGCACGGCATGGCTGCCGCGTGCTGCAGGAACGGTGCCCGGTGAACATGTCCCACGTGTGATTTCCCCCTCCCCGTCCACCGCGAAACTGCGGCTTGCGGGATGCTGTCGATAACGTTCGTTCACATCCCCGGGCCTTCAGGCACGGGAGACGCGTGTGGAGGCAGTGATGGGTGTGACCGGTCCGATCCGTGTGGTGGTGGCCAAGCCGGGCCTCGACGGCCATGACCGCGGGGCCAAGGTGATCGCGCGAGCGCTGCGTGACGCCGGTATGGAGGTCATCTACACGGGGCTCCACCAGACGCCCGAGCAGATCGTCGACACCGCGATCCAGGAGGACGCCGACGCCATCGGCCTCTCGATCCTCTCCGGTGCGCACAACACGCTCTTCGCGAAGGTGATCGAGCTGCTGAAGGAGCGCGAGGCAGCGGACATCAAGGTCTTCGGCGGCGGGATCATCCCGGAGGCGGACATCGCACCGCTGAAGGAGCAGGGTGTCGCGGAAATCTTCACGCCGGGTGCGACGACGGTCGCCATCGTCGACTGGGTCAACGCGAACGTCCGCCAGCCGGCGGAGGCCTGAGCGGCCTCGCCGGGAGGCGGGGCTGAGCTGCTTGGCCGGGCGATGGAGAGTTGAGGTGCCTCGTCGGGCGGCGGAGGTCTGAGCTGCTTCGCCGGTCGGCGGCGGGTTGAGCGGCTTGGCGGGGCGGCGGGGGCCTGAGGGGCTTCGCCGGGTGGCGGGGCTGAGTCGCCTGCGGGCGATAGAGGTTGAGCTGCTTGGTCGGGCGGCGGAGGTCTGAGCTGCTTCGCCGGTCGGCGGGGCCTGAGGTGCTTGGCCGGTCGGCGAGGCTGAGTCGCCTGCGGCCGATGGAGACCTGAGCCGCCTCGCCGACTCGCGAAGGCTGAGCCGGTGGCGGGCTCGGGGCCGGGTGTGGCTGGCCCCCGAGCCGTTACGCGGTCCGGCGCGCTGCGTGCCGGACCGCGTCGGCCGGCTCCAGGGCGGCCGGCGGCAGGACTGCCCGGTGCCGGGCTGCGCCGGGCCGTCTGGTGGGGCTGCCCCGGGCCGTCTGCCCCGCGCCTGGCCGGGACGGGAGCAAGCCGCATCCGACCGGACACCGGCTTAGGCCCCCACCGCCCGGCCGGATGCGGCGAGTCGCCGCCCGCCTGGTCAGGGGGCCGGTATCAGCTCCCGGTCCATCGCCGCGCGCAGCCGCAAGGTGGAGACCAGGCGCTGGAACGCCTCCGACCAGTAGCCGTTCGCACCCGGTGAGGCGTCCGCGGGCTCGTCGGGCGTGGTGGTGAGCACTTCCAGGCGGTCCGCCTCGGCCGGGTTCAGGCAGCGTTCGGCGAGGCCCATCACCCCGCTGAAGCTCCAGGGGTAACTGCCCGCGTCCCGGGCGATGTCGAGGGCGTCCACGACGGACCGCCCCAACGGCTCCGCCCAGGGGGTCGGGCAGACGCCCAGCAGCTGGAACGCCTCCGACAGGCCATGGGCCGCGATGAACCCGGCCACCCAGTCGGCCCGTTCGGCGGCGGGCAGTACGGCCAGGAGCTTCGACCGCTCGGCGAGGGACGCCGTGCCGGGACCGTTCGACGGAGGGGTCGACGGGGCGCCGAGCAGCGCCCGCGCCCAGTCGGGGTCGCGCTGGCGCACCGCCGCCCGGCACCAGGCCGCGTGCAGTTCCTCACCCCAGCCGTCGGCCACGGGCAGTTCCACGATCTCCTCGGCGGAACGGCCGCCGAAGCGCGCCGGCCACACGGACAGCGGCGAGGATTCCACCAGTTGGCCCAGCCACCACGACCGCTCACCCCGCCCGGACGGCGGAACGGCCACCACGCCGTCGCGCTGCATCGCCGCATCGCATTCGTGAGGGGCCTCGACGGCCACGGACGCACCGGTGCCGGTGAGCCCGGGGCTGACGCAGGACAGGGCGCGGGCGGCCATCCGACGGGCCAGCGCCGATTCGGGCAGGGCGGACAGCAACTCCGCGGCCGTGGCACGCACGTTGCGGCTGCGGTCGGCGAGGCCCTGCTCCAGGAACTCCTCGTCGGCTCCGGACAGCCCGGTGCGCAGCGAGTCGAGGAACATCAGCCGGTCCTCGGCCCGCTCCGTGGACCAGGTGGTGGCGAGCAGAGCGCGGGCGGCGTCCGCGTCATGCGTCCGTACGGCGGACAGCAGGGCGACGCGCTCGGCGAACAGGCCCTCCTCCCACAGACGGCGCACCGCCTCCCGGTCCGTCACCTCGGGCAGCAGCGCACTGCCGGACGCGCCCCGCAGCGCGAACTTCCAGTCGGGGTTCAGCCCGGCCAGCCACAGCCCGCGCGGCCCGGCGAACGTCAGGGCCTGCGGCCGCAGATCGGTACGCGCCCGGGCCGCGTCCAGCAGGGGCGGCAACGCGGCGTCCGGGGCCCGGTATCCGTACTGATTGGCGACGGCGAGCCACTGCGGGATCAGTTCCGTGAGGTCGGGAGCCGTGCCGCGTCGGCCTCCCGAACCGCTGGGCGCCGCCCGGTCCGCGAGCAGCTGCGCCAGTCTGCTCCTGGCGGCCTCAGGAAGCGCCGGCCGCGGGTCCGCGGGCGCGGGAGCGGGCCGCGGCCCGGCGGGGGCGGGCAGCAGACCCGCCCGGCGCCGCACGGTGTGCAGCGCGGCGGCGTCCAGCAGTGCGGCCGCGGCGGCGTCCGGGCCGGTGCCGGACGATGCTCCGGACGGACGGCGGTCCGTGCCGAGCAGCGCCGAGGTGACGAGTTCCTCCCACGGCGGGGTCACCGGTCCGCCGGCAGGCGCGGCGGGGGAAGAACCGGTCCGGGTCGCAGTCCTGCGGGCGGCCGTGCGGGGGGTGGTGGGCACGGCGGTGGTGGTGCGGGGCATCGTTCCTCCTCCAGTCAGATGAGCGGCACGGCGCCGGTGTCCGGCCGGGCGTGCGACGACGGATCAGCCGACCCGGCGCCGCCGGCCCCGCCTTCGGACGGCCATGCCGCGAGGGGGTCGAAGCCGCGGTGGCCGCACTCACCGAAGACGGTGACCGGGCCGCCGCCGGAGAGCGCGACGAGCTTCCACAGCGCCGGCCGGGACAGGGCCGCGGTGGCGACGGGCAGGGCGGCATCGCCGTGCGCGTCCGCCAGTTGCCAGCCGCCCGGGGACGGCACGGGTATGACATCGCTCAGCGTCACCGGCCAGGAGTCCAGCCACGGGTCCGCGCTCAGTGCCCCGCCGTACGCGGCGATCGCCCCGCCGACCGGGACACCGGGCGGCGGCGGTCCGGCCGCCAGGGGCACACCGAACTGCTCGCCCAGCTCCGCACGCAGCTGTCCGGAACCGGGGTGGAACGTGAGCTCGGCATCGAGCGTGGACCCGACGGGCAGCGCCTGCGCGGGGGAGCGCCCCGCGGCCCCGAAGGACAGCAGCAGCGCGATGCGGGCCGAGCCCCTGCCGTACAGCCAGATGCGCCGCGTGACGATCTTGCCCTCCGGCGTGTCGTACTGCGCGAGGACCAGCCACTGATCACGCACCGGCGGTCCTTCGGCGGCGGCCGTCAGGCCCACGCGGGTCCGGATCGTCGCCGCCAGCGGCTGCGGGAGCCGGTCGATGCCCAGCCACGCCGTGTCCAGCAGGTGGAGCAGCGCGCACTCCTCCAGCAGCCGCACCGGCCAGCCCGGCCCGGAGGCCGGGATCGCGCCCAGCTCCCGCACGCGGCCCGCCAGACCGGGCGCCTGCGCGTCGACCATGCGGGCGGCCGTCTCCTCCCAGAGTCCGTATCCCGCCTGCTCGGCCGCGGCCAGCCCGCCACGCAGCAGGTCGGTCAGGCGCTGCTCCAGCTCCTGAGCACCGCCGCCGATCCGCTCCGCGCGGCGCTCGGCGCGGCGCCGGGCGGCCTCCGGATCGGCCGGTCCGCCGCCCGCGGCCTGTTCCTTGACCTGGGCGCGGGCGCGACGGCCCACCAGCCACTCGCCCGCCCAGTCGGGCGGATCGCCGGCGGGAACCGCCGATTTCTCGGACGCGTGGAGCAGCAGCAGGCCCAGCGCGTGCTTGCAGGGAAACTTCCGGCTGGGGCAACTGCACTTGTACGCGGGGCCCGTCGTGTCGATCACCGTCCGGTACGGCGTGCGCCCGCTTCCCCGGCACAGCCCCCACACCGCGCCCGAACCGTCCCCGCCGGTCTCCGACCAGGGACCGGCCGAACCCAGCTTGTTGCCCGCCTTGCGTGAAGCGTCGTCAGGAGCCAGGGCCAGGACCTGCTCCACCGTCAGGTGCGCCGCCGGAGCAGCGGCGCCCAAGGGTTTTCCCCCGTCAGTCAGCAGCATGGGTACGACGGTAGGCGGCACCACTGACAACCGGCTCCCACCTGCGGAAAGGTCGATTGTCAGTGCCATGGTGCACCGTGGTGAGCACATCAGGCCGAACGACCTGGAGGGGGATCCATGTCCATGTCCGACACCACCACGACCATCGGCGCGGAAGTCCTGCGCCCGCATGCCGAGGACGCCTTCGCCGACGAGCTGAAGGCACTCGCCGCCGCCGACGACCGCCCCCGCCCCGAGCGCTGGCGCCTGTCTCCGTGGGCCGTCGCCACCTATCTGCTCGGCGGCGCCCTGCCCGACGGCACGGTGATCACGCCGAAGTACGTGGGCCCGCGCCGCCTCGTGGAGGTCGCCGTCACCACCCTCGCCACCGACCGGGCGCTGCTGCTCCTCGGCGTGCCGGGCACCGCCAAGACGTGGGTGTCCGAGCACCTCGCGGCCGCCGTCAGCGGTGACTCCACGCTCCTCGTCCAGGGCACGGCGGGCACGCCCGAGGAAGCCGTCCGCTACGGATGGAACTACGCCCAGCTGCTCGCCCACGGCCCGAGCCGCGACGCGCTGGTGCCCAGCCCGCTGATGCGCGCCATGTCCGAGGGGATGACGGCCCGGATCGAGGAGCTCACCCGCATCCCCGCAGATGTGCAGGACTCCCTGATCACGATCCTGTCGGAGAAGACCCTGCCCCTGCCGGAACTGGGCCAGGAGGTCCAGGCCGTCCGAGGCTTCAACGTCATCGCCACGGCCAACGACCGCGACCGCGGGGTCAACGAGCTGTCCAGCGCCCTGCGCCGCCGCTTCAACACCGTGGTGCTGCCGCTGCCCGCCACCCCCGAGGCGGAGGTCGACATCGTCTCCCGGCGCGTCGACCAGGTCGGGCGCTCGCTCGACCTGCCGCCCGCGCCCGACGGCCTCGCGGAGATCCGCCGCGTGGTCACCGTCTTCCGTGAACTGCGCGACGGGGTCACCACCGACGGCCGCACCAAGCTCAAGTCACCGTCGAGCACGCTGTCCACGGCCGAGGCCATCTCCGTCGTCACCAACGGCCTTGCGCTCGCCGCCCATTTCGGCGACGGCGTGCTGCGCCCCGGGGACGTCGCCGCCGGCATCCTCGGCGCGGTGGTCCGTGATCCGGCCGCCGACCGCGTGGTCTGGCAGGAGTACCTGGAGACCGTGGTGCGCGAGCGGGACGGCTGGAAGGACTTCTACCGCGCCTGCCGTGAGGTCTCCGTATGACCGCCGCCCGCCCGTCGGGGCCGCTGCTGCTGGGGGTGCGGCACCACGGCCCGGGGTCCGCCCGCGCCGTCCTCGCCGCGCTGGACGCGGCCCGCCCCCAGGCGGTGCTCATCGAAGGGCCGCCCGAGGGTGACGCGCTGCTGCCGCTCGCCGCCGACGAACAGATGCGCCCGCCCGTCGCCCTGCTCGCCCACGCGGTGGACGATCCGGGCCGGGCGGCGTTCTGGCCGCTCGCCGCGTTCTCGCCCGAATGGGTCGCGATCCGCTGGGCGCTGGCGCACGGGGTTCCGGTCCGCTTCATCGACCTGCCCGCGGCCCACTCCCTCGCCATGACGGAGGAGGGCGGACCGGGCGGGCGTCCGGAAGAGGAAGGCGAGCGGGGCGGCCGTCCGGAGCAGGAGGACGAGTCCCGGCCCGTTCCCGTCGACCCGATCCGGGTGCTGGCGGAGACGGCGGGTTACGACGACCCCGAGCGCTGGTGGGAGGACGTCGTCGAACATCGCGTCCCCGGAGCACCGGGCGCCGCGGTGGCCATCGACGCACCGGGCGTCTCCGCACCCGCGACGGTCCCGGCCCCCGCCGGTCCGCTGGCCGCCTTCGCCGCGCTCGGCGAGGCGATGACGGCGCTGCGCGAGGTGTACGGAGACGGCGGACACCCCAGGGACGCGGTGCGGGAGGCGTACATGCGCATCCAGATCCGCGCCGCTCGCAAGGAGTTCGGCGGCGCCTTCGCCGTGGTCTGCGGAGCCTGGCACGTTCCCGCGCTCGAAGCGAAGACGACGCAGACCGCCGACCGGGCCCTCCTCAAGGGCCTCCCCAAGGTCAAGGCCGAGCTGACCTGGGTTCCCTGGACCCACCAGCGGCTGGCGCGGCACAGCGGATACGGGGCGGGGATCGACTCGCCCGGCTGGTACGAGCACCTCTTCGCCTCTCCGGACCGCCCGGTCGAACGGTGGATGACCAAGGTCGCCGGACTCCTGCGCGACGAGGACCGGTTCGTCTCCTCCGCCCATGTCATCGAAGCCGTCCGCCTCGCCGACACCCTCGCCGCGATGCGGGGCCGGCCGCTCGCCGGACTGAGCGAGACCACCGACGCCGTCCGGGCCGTGATGTGCGAGGGCTCCGACGTGCCGCTCGCCCTCGTCCGGGACCGCCTGGTCGTCGGTGTGGCCCTCGGCGAAGTTCCCGACACCGCGCCCGCCGTACCGTTGCAACGCGACCTCAACCGGCAGCAGCGCACTCTCCGCCTCAAACCGGAGGCAGCCGAACGGGAGTTGGACCTCGACCTCCGCAAGGACACCGACGCCGCACGCAGCAGGCTGCTGCACCGGCTGCGCCTCCTCGGCATCGGCTGGGGAGAACCCACCGCTGGCCGGGGGAGCACCGGCACCTTCCGGGAGAGCTGGCGACTGCGCTGGGAGCCCGAGCTCTACGTACGGGTCGCGGAGGCGGGCGTCTGGGGCACCACCGTGCTCTCCGCCGCCACGGCACGCGCCGAGTCGGACGCGCTGGCAGCCCCCACCCTCGCCGAGGTGACCGCCCTGGCCGAGCGCTGCCTGCTCGCAGAGCTCACGGAGGCCCTCCCCGTCGTGATGCGGGTCCTGGCCGACCGCGCGGCCCTCGACGCCGACGTCGGCCACCTCGCCGACGCCCTGCCGGCCCTGGCCCGCACCCTGCGCTACGGGGACGTCCGTGCCACGGACACCGCCGCCCTGGGGGAGGTGGCGGCCGGGCTCGCGGAGCGGATCTGCGTCGGCCTGCCGCCCGCCTGCACCGGACTCGACGCGGACGGGGCCGCCGCCCTGCGCCGCCAGGTGGACGGCGTCCACACGGCGATCGGACTCCTCGCCGGCGCCGTCCCGGAGAACGCGGACGGGCTGCGCGAGCGCTGGAGGGCGGTCCTGCACAAGCTGGCCGCCCGGGACACGGTCGCCGGCGTGATCCGCGGCCGGGCCGCCCGGCTGCTGCTCGACGACGGACACCTCGCCCACGACGAGGCCGCCCGTCTGATGGGCCTCGCCCTGTCACCCGGCACGCCTCCCTCCGACGCCGCCGCATGGATCGAGGGGTTCGTCGGAGGCGCGGCCGGCGGCGGCATGCTCCTGGTCCACGACGAGCGGCTGCTGGCGCTGGTCGACTCCTGGCTCAGCGGCGTCCCCGCGGACACCTTCACCGACGTGCTGCCCCTGCTGCGGCGCACGTTCTCGGCGTACGAACCGGGTGTGCGGCGCACCCTGGGCGAGCTCGTCCGGCGCGGTCCGGCCGTCGGCACGGACCCGGGCGCGGGAGCGGTTCCGGGCGGTGAGTCCACGGCGCCCGGATTCGGCCCCGTCCTCGACGCGGTCCGCGCGGACGCGGTGGTGCCGGTCCTGCGCCTGCTGCTGGGAATGGACGCCGAACCGATGACGGAGACACCCGACAACCACGAGGAACGGCTGGGGGCAACGGGATGACGGCAGTAAGCGGCACGGACGCGGCGGACATGGCAGCGACGACGACCGACGGGACGACGACCGACGGGACGGCGACCCCGGGGGCGGCGGCACCCGCACGACCTCCCCTCGACGACGGGGAACGGCTGCGGCGGTGGCGCCTGGTGCTGGGTGCGGACAGCGCGGAGAGCACCGGATGCACCCTCACCGGCCGCGACGCCGCGATGGACGGTGCGCTGACCGCGCTGTACGAGAGCGGGGGCCGGCCCGGAGGCAGGGGCGGCGGCGGACGATCGGCCGGACTCGGGGCCTCCGCCCCCTCCGTGGCCCGCTGGCTCGGTGACATCCGTACGTACTTCCCCACGTCCGTCGTCCAGGTCATGCAGCGCGACGCCATCGACCGCCTCGGCCTCTCCGCCCTCCTGCTCGAACCGGAGATGCTGGAGGCCGTCGAGGCGGACGTCCATCTCGTCGGCACTCTGCTCTCCCTCAACAAGGCGATGCCCGAGACGACGAAGGAGACGGCCAGAGCGGTGGTGCGCAAGGTCGTCGAGAAGTTGGAGAGGCAGCTCTCCACGCGGACCCGAGCCACGCTGACGGGGGCACTCGACCGGTCCGCGAAGGTCACGCGGCCCCGGCACCACGACATCGACTGGGACCGCACCATCCGGGCGAACCTGAAGAACTACCTCACCCTCCCCGGCGAGGACGGGGCCGGCACGATCGTCCCCGAGCGGCTCATCGGCTACGGGCGGGCCGCGCAGTCCGTGAAGAAGGACGTCGTCCTCTGCATCGACCAGTCGGGCTCGATGGCGGCGTCCGTCGTCTACGCGTCCGTCTTCGGCGCCGTCCTCGCCTCGATGCGCTCGCTGCAGACCCGGCTCGTCGTCTTCGACACGGCCGTGGTGGACCTCACCGACCAGCTCGACGACCCCGTCGACGTGCTCTTCGGCACCCAGCTCGGCGGCGGCACCGACATCAACCGCGCGCTCGCCTACTGCCAGTCCAGGATCACCCGCCCCGCCGACACCGTCGTCGTGCTCATCAGCGACCTCTACGAGGGCGGCATCCGCAACGAGATGCTGAAGCGGGTCGCCGCGATGAAGGCGTCCGGGGTGCAGTTCGTGACCCTCCTCGCCCTGTCCGACGAGGGAGCACCGGCCTACGACCGCGATCACGCGGCGGCGCTCTCCGCCCTGGGCGCTCCCGCCTTCGCCTGCACGCCGGACCTCTTCCCGGACGTGATGGCGGCCGCCATCGAGAAGCGGCCCCTGCCGATACCGGACAAGGAGACCGCTCATGGGGGGCCCGGTCACTGACGCGGGCCCGGCCAGATCCTCCCGCACCGGGAGACCGCGCAGAGGTCCGGACGCCGGCGCAGGCCCGCCGGCCCGCAGACCCGGCCGGGTCCGGGACGGGGAGGCCGCCCGGCCCGCGCCCGGCGCTCCCGGCCTCTTCCCGCGCCGATTTGTCCACTGCGACCCGGCTACCAGCGCGATCTGTGACCGTAATCACCGCCCAGGTGTGATCTGCGATTTAGGGTCATGCGGGGCGCGGGGATAACCTGCGAGATGGACATGCCGCGTATTCGGTCACCGTGTGCGCCTCCCTAGTGACAGAGCAGTCACGTTGCCCCTCGCGGCACGCCCACGCAGAAAACCAACCGCGAGACCATTTGATAAGGGACGGACGCGCGTGGACCTGTTCGAGTACCAGGCGAGGGACCTCTTCGCCAAGCACGGTGTACCGGTGCTGGCCGGTGAAGTGATCGAGACGCCTGAGGCAGCCCGCGAGGCGACCGAGCGGCTGGGCGGCAAGTCGGTCGTCAAGGCCCAGGTGAAGGTCGGCGGCCGCGGCAAGGCCGGTGGCGTGAAGCTGGCCGCCAACCCCGACGAGGCGGTCGCCCGGGCGACCGACATCCTCGGCATGGACATCAAGGGCCACACGGTCCACAAGGTGATGATCGCCGAGCTGTCCCCGGAGATCGAGGCGGAGTACTACGTCTCGTACCTCCTCGACCGCACCAACCGCACCTTCCTGGCCATGGCCTCGGTGCAGGGCGGCATGGACATCGAGGAGGTCGCGGAGAAGACCCCCGAGGCCCTCGCGAAGGTCCCGGTCAACGCCGTCGACGGGGTCGACATCGTCAAGGCCCGCGAGATCGTGGCCCAGGCGAAGTTCCCGGCCGACGTGGCCGAGGGTGTCGCCGAGGCCCTGGTGACCCTGTGGGACACCTTCGTCGCCGAGGACGCCCTCCTCGTCGAGGTCAACCCGCTGGTGAAGACCAAGGACGGCCGCATCCTGGCGCTCGACGGAAAGGTGTCTCTCGACGAGAACGCCGACTTCCGCCAGCCCGGGCACGAGGCGCTCGAGGACAAGGCCGCAGCCAACCCGCTCGAGGCTGCCGCCAAGGCCAAGAACCTCAACTACGTCAAGCTCGACGGCGAGGTCGGCATCATCGGTAACGGTGCCGGTCTGGTCATGTCGACCCTGGACGTCGTCGCGTACGCCGGTGAGAACCACGGCAACGTGAAGCCCGCCAACTTCCTCGACATCGGTGGCGGCGCCTCCGCAGAGGTCATGGCGAACGGCCTGGAGATCATCCTCGGCGACCCGGACGTCAAGTCCGTGTTCGTCAACGTCTTCGGCGGCATCACCGCCTGCGACGAGGTCGCCAACGGCATCGTCCAGGCGCTCGAGCTGCTCAAGTCCAAGGGCGAAGCGGTCACCAAGCCGCTCGTCGTCCGCCTTGACGGCAACAACGCGGAGCTGGGTCGCAAGATCCTCTCCGACGCCAACCACCCGCTCGTGCAGCGCGTGGACACCATGGACGGCGCGGCCGACAAGGCCGCCGAGCTCGCCGCGGCTGCGAAGTAAGGAAGAGGGACTCAGACCACCATGGCTATCTTCCTCACCAAGGACAGCAAGGTCATCGTCCAGGGGATGACCGGCGCGACGGGCATGAAGCACACCAAGCTCATGCTCGCCGACGGCACCAACATCGTCGGCGGCGTGAACCCGCGCAAGGCCGGCACCACCGTCGACTTCGACGGCACCGAGGTACCGGTCTTCGGCTCCGTCGCCGAGGCGATGGAGAAGACCGGCGCGAACGTGTCCGTCCTCTTCGTGCCGCCGGCCTTCTCGAAGGCCGCCGTCGTCGAGGCGATCGACGCCGAGATCCCGCTCGCCGTCGTGATCACCGAGGGCATCGCCGTCCACGACTCGGCCGCCTTCTGGGCGTACGCCGGCGCGAAGGGCAACAAGACCCGGATCATCGGCCCGAACTGCCCGGGTCTCATCACCCCCGGCCAGTCCAACGCCGGCATCATCCCGGGCGACATCACCAAGCCCGGCCGCATCGGTCTGGTGTCGAAGTCCGGCACGCTGACCTACCAGATGATGTACGAGCTCCGTGACATCGGCTTCTCGTCCGCCGTCGGCATCGGTGGCGACCCGGTCATCGGTACGACGCACATCGACGCCCTCGCGGCGTTCGAGGCCGACCCCGACACCGACCTGATCGTCATGATCGGCGAGATCGGCGGCGACGCCGAGGAGCGTGCGGCGGACTTCATCGCGAAGAACGTCACCAAGCCGGTCGTCGGTTACGTCGCGGGCTTCACCGCTCCCGAGGGCAAGACCATGGGCCACGCCGGCGCCATCGTCTCCGGCTCCTCCGGCACCGCCGCGGCGAAGAAGGAGGCCCTCGAGGCCGCAGGCGTCAAGGTCGGCAAGACGCCGACCGAGACCGCCAAGCTGGCGCGCGAGATCCTCGGCGCCTGACACCTGGCGCCTGAAACCTGACGGCTGGTGCCGACGCCTCGTCGCGTCGGAGCACCGCCGCAGGAACGCGACACCGCACAGGACCGCGGGCCCGTACCCCGAGCAGGGGTACGGGCCCGCGTCTTCGTGGACCCGGCGGAGTGCCGCGGCCGGCCGGGTCAGCCGGCCCGGGGGACCAGCCGGGCGGGGCCGCGCACCAGTTCACCGCCGAGCTTCTTCTGGAGCTTCTTGTCCTGCGGCGTCAGCTTCTGCGGTCCACCGAGCGGAGGCACCCCTTCCACCCGCTGTGCGGGCGACGGGGGTGTCTCGTACTGTCGCGGGGCCGTGGCCAGGGTGATCAGCGTCAGGCCGATCAGCAGCACGGTGAACGCGATGGCCGCCCGGGTCCAGAGCTCCGCCTTGCGCTCGCTCCCGGTCCGGATCAGCTCGGGGACCGGGAGTGAGGACGCGGGCTGGGTGAGGGCGAGAGCGCCGAGGCGTTCGTGGAGGAGCGCGGACTGTTCGGCCGGCGTCGGAGGTTCCGCCAGCTCGGGGAGCTGTTCGGCGAGCGCCGCCCGCGCGGTCATCAGCCGCCCGGCCGCCGCCGGAGTGCTGGCCTCCGTCTCCGCCGCGGTCTCCGGCAGCCCCAGACCCACACCGTCGTACAGCAGCAGGGTGCGGCGGTACGAGGGCGGCAGGGCCAGCATCGCGTCGAGCAGGGCGCGCGCACCCGGCGCCTCGGGCGGCGGATCGGGGTGGCGGTGCTCCCGGCGCCACCGGTGCCACGGCGACATCGCGTACTCGTAGGCGGCCGCCCGCACCCAGCCCACCGGATCGCGGTCCACGGCGACCTCGGGCCAGCGCTGCCAGGCCAGTTCGAAGGCCTTGCCGACGGCTTCCCGGGAGAGGGCGCGGCGGCCGGTCAGCAGATAGGTCTGGCGGTAGAGCGCGGCGGCGGAGTGCCGGTACAGCGCGTCGAACGCCGCGGCGGGGGAGAGCCGGAGCTCTTCGGCCCCAGCGGCCCCGCCGGCCCCAGCGCCCCCACCGACGCCGTCCGCCGCGTCCGCGTGGTGGGCGGCTTCGACTCCGCCAGGCATGTCCGCCGCCTCAGCCCCTCCAAGCGTGTCCGCTGCTTCGGCCCCGGCGGCTGCTCCCGTCCTCTCGGCTCCCACGGACCTCTCGGCCTCCACGGCCTCGGCCGGCTCAGGTGCGGCGGCGGTGCCGGAACAGGTCGGATCCATGACGTCGCTCCCGATGACCGCCTCGGCCCCGGCCCCGGCTGCCCCGGCCTCGGTCCCGGCCGCCCCGGCCTCGGCGTCGACCGCCCTGGCCTCGGCCCCGGCTGCCCCCGCCTCGGTCCCGGCCGCCCCGGTCTCGGCTCCGGGCGCCTCGGCTGCCGCGACCCCTACCCGGGCCGCTTCGGCTCCGTCTGGCTCGGTGCCGGTTACCTCGCTCCCGGCCGCAGCCGCCTCCGCCGCAGCCGCCTCCGCCGCCGCCACTCCGCCCGCAACGGCGCCCCTGGTCCAGTGGGGCGGTGTGGGCGGCTCGTGCGGGGTGGCCGGCTTGACGGACGAGGGGGGTGGGGTGGACCCCGGGCCGGCGGTCCCGATCAGTCGCGCGTACACCTCGCGCTTGCGCCCGCGAGGGCTGGTGCGGCCCGTCTCCCAGGCCCGGACCGTGGCCGGGGTGACGCCGACGGCCGCTGCGACCTGCGCCTCCGTCAGAGACTTGGCCTCCCGCAGTCTGCGTCGCTCCTTGGGCGGGGGGAGCGGAGGGGCGGCGGGCGCGCCCGTCGTGCTCTGGGTCATGACGGCTCCCCGGCCGGCCCGCACTGGGTGAAAAAGTACATAAACGTATATTGGGCGACACAACGGCCGTTCGCCCGTTACACGGAATAAGCGCGTGTCGTTGGGAGCATTGCGGCGTGACCCAATTGACCGAACGCGGCCCGTCGTTGTCGGCAGAGCACGGGCGGTCCGCCGTGCAGGCCCGGGCCCTGCTGCGCGGGGCCGTCGCGGCGGGGCTCGGCCTCGGCTCCGTCGTCGTGCTCGTCGTGCTCCTGTGGATCAGCTCGCCGGACCCCGACAGCGGCCCCCGCGACGCCTTCCACGCCGCGGCGGGCCTCTGGCTCCTCGCGCACGGCGCGGACCTGATCAGGACCGACACGCTGACCGGAGCCCCGGCCCCCGTCGGGGTCGCTCCGCTGCTGCTCACCGTCCTGCCGGTCTGGCTGGTGCACCGGGCGGCCAGGGATGTGCTGGAGCCCGACGAGGGGCGCGGCGCTCCCTCGCCCGGGGGTGCGTTCGCGCTGGTGACCGGGGGATACCTGCTGGTCGGGGCGGCTGTGGCGCTGTACGCCCGGGGCGCCTCGCTGTCGGCGCGGCCGCTGTCCCTGTTGTTCCCGGCGGCCCTCGTCGTCGCGGGTGCGGCCGCGGCCGGTGTGTGGACGGCCACGGGGCACCCGCTCGGACCGCCGCCCGCGTGGGCCCCGGTGCGGGTGCACGAGGCGATGGCGCGCTCCCGGTTCGCGCGGCGCGCGGAGGCGGTGGGCCGGTCCGCGGCGGCCGGGGTGGCGGTCCTGCTGGGCGGGGGCGCGCTGGTGGTCGCGGTGGCGCTGGTGCTCCACGCGCAACCGGTCCAGGAATCCTTCCTGCGGCTCTCCGACGACTGGG
This sequence comes from Streptomyces sp. A0642, assembly GCF_004795105.1. Taxonomy (GTDB): domain Bacteria; phylum Actinomycetota; class Actinomycetes; order Streptomycetales; family Streptomycetaceae; genus Streptomyces. Next base: position 96,509 of record NZ_SSBL01000009.1, read on the forward strand.
CCGGGCGGGGGGCGGTGCTCCTGGTGGCGCTCGGCCTGGTGCCGAACGCGGCCGTGTGGGGCGCCGCGTACGGACTCGGCCCCGGTTTCGCGCTCGGCACGGCGTCCACTGCCGGCCCGATCGCCTTCACCGGACATCCGTCGATGCCGGACTTCCCACTGCTGGCCGCCCTTCCGGCGCAGGGGCCCGGGACGCCCCTGAACTGGGCGGCCGCCGCCGTGCCGGTCGCCGCCGCAGTGACCGTGGCGTGGTTCACCGTACGAAGGGCGGCGCCCGCCCACGGCGAGCGCGAGGCGGTGTGGGGTCCGGGGGAGACGGCGCTCACGACCGCGCTGGCGGCCACGGGCTGCGGAATCGGCGCGGCCCTGCTCGCGGCGGCGGCCGGCGGCCCGCTCGGGACGCACGCTCTGGCACGGTTCGGCCCGGTGTGGTGGCTCGTGGGCGCGGCCGCCCTGGCCTGGACGCTGGTGCTGGCGGTCCCGGCGGCGCTGCTGCTGCGGGCCTGGCGGCTGCGCGGCCCCCAGCCGGCCGAGGCGGCGGACGCCGGACCGGGCGGAACGAGTGGTACGAGCGAGACGCGCAAGCCCGGCGAGGCCGTGGAGGGCGGGAGCGGCACGACCGGCCGCAGGTGGTGGCCGAGGGGTGGCACCCGGCCGGAGAAGCAGGCACCCGGGGCGGACGAGGCCCCCGTCCCCGTACCCCCCACCGCAGGCCCTTCCGGGGCCGACGCGGACGACGAGTTCGAGGCGTACGACTTCCTGCCGATCGGTCCCTGGAACGCGGAGGCGCCGGGAGTGCCCCCCGCCGCTCCCGAAGAAGCCCCCGCACCGGCCACGGACCCGGCACCTCCGGCCACGGACCCGGCACCTCCGGCCGCGAACCCCACAGCCACCACGAACCCCGCAGCCACCACGGACGCCGCAGCCACCACGAACCCCGCAGCCGCCATGGACTCGGAACCGGCCGGTCCCGCAGGGCCGGCCGGTCCGCAGGACGCTACTTCTTGACGCCGAAGAAGGGCTCGAGCGGCTTCGGGAGCAGGTTGTTGCAGGACAGCTGCCCCGACTTGGTGAGGGCGTCGTTCACGCAGGTGTAGTAGTCGCGGTAGACGAGCTGCACCGTGAACGTCGTCGCGACGATCGACAGGGCGATCAGCCCCGTCACCAGGCCACTGACCGCGGCCGTCGTCTGCTGGCGGCTTCCGCGCTGGACGTAGTTGGTTCCCTGCGGGTCCGCCGGAGGGCTGGACCCGGCGGCGGACGCCGAGCCGGGAGTAGTGGTGGGGCCCTGGCCCACGTGGGAAACCCCCCGGTCGGCCGCCCCTTCCTGTGCCGACGGTTCCTCCGGCTTGGCGCGGAGCGCGCTGATCGACCAGTAGGTGGCGAGTGCGCCGAGCAGCAGCGCGATCTCCGGGAAGTCGAAGAGCGCGAAGAAGAAGGCCCACATGCCGGAGAGCAGCGAGTAGCGGGCGCGGCGCTGGACCGGGTCCTTCGGGTCCCAGCGCAGGGTGCCGCGGGGACCCTCCGGGCCGCCACGGCCGCCGCCCTGGCCGTTCGGTCCGCCGGGCCCGGTGGGGCGGCCGCCGAAGGTGCCGCTCTGGCGCCCCGGCTGGTGGCTGCTCCACTGGCTGCCCCAGACGGGCCGGTTGTCGGAGGATCCGCCCTCGGGCGCGTCCCCGGGGCCGTCGTCGCCCTCGCCGTTTCCGTTCGTACCGCCGCCGGCCTGGTGGCGCGGCTGCCACGGCTGGTCGGGCCGGTCCTCGGGCGGCGGGGCGAACGGGTTGTCGTCCCCGGGGCCGGAGGAGCCGGACGACCCCGACGAGGACGGAGCGGAGGAAGAGGAGGAGCCCGGCGTGGGGGACTGCTCCCGCATCAGAGGTGAGGACCGCTCGGGCAGCGGACGGCGGAAGGCGGTGCGGCGGCGTCGGTCCGGCATGTGGTGAACGTCTTCCCCATCTCGTCATTTCCGCCCTGCGGGCGGCTCGCTGACCCTGACGCTACCCTCCGGCGAGGAGGGGCCGGAAGCTGGGCGTACAGGCGCGGTGGCCGACAGCTGTCACCCGGACCGCCCGCCTCTCCCGGGCCCGCGGCCGGCGGCCCCTCACCCCCGTCAGACGAAGGCCTCCCGAGGTGCCGGTATCGTTGCTGACGGTCGGCTCGTTCGTAGAGTTCCCCGTATCGGGGGGCGTGATTCTTTCGTACGACCGCACAAACAGCATGGCCATCGTGCCGCCGGTCCCGCAATGCGGCGGGCGGTGCGGCCGCTTCGAACTGCTTCACACGCGAGAAAGGGCCAGCCGTGGCCTCCCCGCTCTCCTCCGCCGGACCGGCCCGCCTGGTCGTCCTGGTCTCCGGTTCCGGTACGAACCTCCAAGCCCTGCTCGACGCGATCGCCGACGACCCCGAGGGGTACGGCGCCCGGGTCGTCGCCGTCGGTGCCGACCGCGACGGCATCGCCGGCCTGGAGCGGGCGGAGCGGGCCGGGCTCCCGACCTTCGTGTGCCGGGTCAAGGACTACGGGACGCGCGCCGAGTGGGACGCGGCGCTCGCCGCGGCCACCGCCGCGCACCGCCCGGACCTCGTCGTGTCCGCGGGCTTCATGAAGATCGTGGGCAAGGAGTTCCTCGCCGGGTTCGGCGGCCGGTTCGTCAACACCCACCCCGCCCTGCTCCCCAGCTTTCCCGGTGCCCACGGTGTGCGCGACGCGCTCGCGTACGGCGTGAAGGTCACCGGGTGCACCGTCCACTTCGTCGACGACGGCGTCGACACCGGTCCGATCATCGCGCAGGGCGTGGTCGAGGTGACCGAAGAGGACACCCCGGAGGGTGAAGCGGCCCTCCACGAACGCATCAAGGAAGTCGAGCGCAAGCTGCTCGTCGAGGCCGTGGGGCGGCTCGCCCGTGACGGCTATCGCATTGAGGGACGAAAGGTTCATCTCGGTCATGTCGGTGAATAAGCCCATCCGCCGCGCCCTGGTCAGCGTCTACGACAAGACGGGGCTCGAAGACCTCGCGCGCGGTCTGCACGAGGCGGGTGTCGAGCTGGTCTCCACCGGCTCCACCGCCGGGAAGATCGCGGCCGCCGGAGTGCCGGTCACCAAGGTCGAGGAGCTCACCGGGTTCCCCGAGTGCCTCGACGGCCGCGTCAAGACGCTGCACCCGCGCGTCCACGCCGGCATCCTGGCCGACCTGCGCCTGGACGCCCACCGCGAGCAGCTCGCCGAGCTCGGCGTGGAGCCGTTCGACCTGGTGGTCGTCAACCTCTACCCGTTCAAGGCGACCGTCGCCTCCGGCGCGTCGGACGACGAGTGCGTGGAGCAGATCGACATCGGCGGCCCGTCGATGGTCCGCGCCGCCGCCAAGAACCACCCGTCGGTCGCCGTCGTCACCAGCCCCGAGCGGTACGCCGACGTCCTCGCGGCCGTCAAGGCGGGCGGCTTCGACCTGACCGCCCGCAAGCGGCTCGCCGCCGAGGCGTTCCAGCACACCGCCGCGTACGACGTGGCCGTCGCCGGCTGGTTCGCGGACGACTACGCCGCCGCCGACGACTCGGGCTTCCCCGAGTTCCTCGGTGAGACCTTCGCGCGCAAGAACGTCCTGCGCTACGGCGAGAACCCGCACCAGCCCGCCGCGCTCTACACCTCGGGCGAGGGCGGTCTGGCCGAGGCCGAGCAGCTGCACGGCAAGGAGATGTCGTACAACAACTACACGGACACCGACGCCGCGCGCCGGGCCGCGTACGACCACGCCGAGCCGTGCGTCGCGATCATCAAGCACGCCAACCCCTGCGGCATCGCGATCGCCGACGACGTGGCGACGGCGCACCGCAACGCGCACGCCTGTGACCCGCTCTCCGCGTTCGGCGGCGTGATCGCCGTCAACCGTCCGGTGACCGTCGAGATGGCCGAGCAGGTCGCGGAGATCTTCACCGAGGTCATCGTCGCTCCGGCGTACGAGGACGGCGCCGTCGAGGTGCTCGCCCGCAAGAAGAACATCCGCGTGCTGCGCTGCCCGGAGGCCCCGTCCGCCGAGGTCGAGGTCAAGCCGATCGACGGCGGCGCGCTGCTCCAGGTCACCGACCGCCTCCAGGCCGAGGGCGACGACCCGGCCAACTGGACCCTCGCCACCGGTGACGCGCTCTCCGCCGACGAGCTCCGGGAGCTGGCCTTCGCGTGGAAGGCGTGCCGCGCGGTCAAGTCGAACGCGATCCTCCTCGCCAAGGACGGCGCCTCGGTCGGCGTCGGCATGGGTCAGGTCAACCGCGTCGACTCCGCGAAGCTCGCCGTCGAGCGCGCCGGCGAGGAGCGGGCGCGGGGCGCGTACGCGGCCTCCGACGCCTTCTTCCCCTTCCCCGACGGGCTGGAGATCCTGACGGCGGCCGGCATCAAGGCCGTGGCCCAGCCGGGCGGTTCGGTCCGCGACGAGCTGGTCGTCGAGGCCGCGAAGAAGGCGGGCGTGACGATGTACTTCACCGGTACGCGCCACTTCTTCCACTGACACGGGCCACGCCCGGTCGCCCGGGCTCGTAAGACCGAAGGCCGCCGGTTCCCCGGAAAGAACGGGGAACCGGCGGCCTTCGCCGTGCCGTGAGGGTGGTTGCTCCCTCGCCGCGCCTACTTCGTCTTGATGACGATCGTGCTGCCGGCGCGGTCGTGCCAGCCCTGGAGCTTGCCCGAGTTGTCGAAGAAGGGGGAGAGGTAGACCAACAGCGTCCCCAGACCGCAGAAGAGCGAGCCGACCATCGGGATGATCCAGCGGATGAAGCCCGCACCCAGACCGGGAGCCTGGCCGGTGCTCTCCTTGACGACCTTGACGTTGAGGACCATCTTGCCGAGCGTGGCGCCCCAGATGGAGACCATCAGCCACTCGTAGAGCAGCGCGATCAGCGCGAACACGGCGATGAAGCCGAAGAAGCCCGCGACGATGCCGACGCTGGCGTCCGCCGCGTCGTTCACGCACTGGCTGTAGGCGGGGGTGCCGTACTCCAGGCCGCTGCAGTCGTCGATGGACTTCGAGGCGCCCACGATGCTCGCGACGCCGATCGCCGAGAAGATCGCGTAGAGGATGCCGTACGCGACGCCGTCCAGGGCGCGCGCGCCCAGGCGGCGTCCCATCGTGGCGAGTTCGACGGTACCGAGGCCCGCGACGTTGATGAAGCCGTTGTTGGCCTGCAGGGTGCCGCCCGGCTGGGGCGGGTAGCCGTAACCCGGCTGGCCCTGCGGGGGGATGCCGGGCTGCTGCTGCGGGTAGCCGTAACCCGGCTGGCCCTGCGGCGGGACGCCCTGGGGGGCCTGCTGCGGGTAGCCGTAGCCGGGCTGGCCCTGGGGCGGCTGACCGGGCTGCTGCCCGTAGGGGTTGTTCGGGTTCGGGTCGCCGAAGCTCATCTGGGGCGTTCCTCCAACGGGACGTACGGGGACGAATGCGGCCGCGCGGAGGAAAGAAAACATCAGCGGTCCGCCCCCCGGGTACTTCTGCGGCACTGCGGCCTTCATCGTTATAAGCAGGACGTAAGTTTGTCCAGTCGCTGCACGAGAAGTTGTCCAAGTGCAACCTTGTGTCCACGGTCGGCACCTGCAATTGGTACGCGGGCGGGGTCATCCGCGAGTATGGGGAACATGACTGCCCAGATTCTCGATGGCAAGGCCACCGCAGCCGCGATCAAGTCCGATCTCACCGTCCGCGTGGCGGCTCTCAAGGCCCGGGGCGTCACGCCCGGCCTGGGAACCCTGCTGGTCGGGGACGACCCGGGCAGCAGGTGGTACGTGAACGGCAAGCACAAGGACTGCGCGCAGGTCGGCATCGGCTCCATCCAGCGCGAACTCCCCGACACCGCCACGCAGGAGGAGATCGAGGACGTCGTCCGCGAGCTCAACGCCGACCCGGCGTGCACCGGTTACATCGTGCAGCTGCCCCTGCCCAAGGGCATCGACACCAACCGCGTCCTGGAACTCATGGATCCGGCCAAGGACGCCGACGGCCTGCACCCGATGAGCCTGGGCCGGCTCGTGCTCAACGAGCAGGGCCCGCTGCCCTGCACCCCGCAGGGCGTCGTGCAGCTGCTGCGCCACCACGGCGTCGAGATCAACGGCGCGCACGTGGTGGTCGTCGGGCGCGGCGTCACCATCGGCCGTTCGATCCCGCTGCTGCTGACCCGCAAGTCGGAGAACGCCACGGTGACCCAGTGCCACACCGGCACCCGTGACCTCTCCTCGCATCTGCGCCGGGCCGACATCATCGTCGCCGCCGCGGGCGTGCCGCACATCATCAAGCCCGAGGACGTGAAGCCGGGCGCGGCCGTGCTCGACGTCGGCGTCAGCCGCGACGAGAACGGCAAGATCGTCGGCGATGTCCACCCGGGCGTCGCCGAGGTCGCCGCCTGGATCTCGCCCAACCCGGGCGGTGTCGGTCCGATGACCCGCGCCCAGCTGCTCGTCAACGTGGTCGAGGCGGCCGAGCGCGACGCCGACGCCGTCTCCGCCGGCTGATCCGGCCCGGAAGGAACCCCATGGGTGCTGGTACGAGCCCGGCCGACCGGGCCGCCTCGGCGACCGGGCCGGCCGACGAGCAGGCCGGGGCCACGGCGGACGCCGCGGCCGAGGGCTCCACGGCAGCCGCCTCCGCGGCGGACCCGGGCGACGCCTCCGCGGCGGACGCCGCCGACGTCCCCGCGAGCGGTGCGGGCGAACGCACCGGCAGCCATCCGGAGCCCGGCCCCGCGGCGCGCCGGTCGCGGCGCTTCCCGTCGTTCACCCGGGACACCGCGCGTCCCGAGGGCGGCGGCCGGGCGGCCGGCGGGGACGCACCCGCGCCCGCCCGCCAGTGGCCGCTGCTCGCCGTGCTCTGCACGGCCGGGGCCGGGCTCCTGATCGTGGCCGCCGACCCCTTCGACCAGGCCTTCCGGATCGGCACGATCCTGATCGGCGTGGCGCTCGTCGGCGGCGCGGTCCTGCGCCTCCTGGTCCCCTCGGTGGGCATGCTCGCGGTGCGTTCCCGCTTCACCGACCTGGTGACGTACGGACTGCTGGGCGTCCTCATCGTGATGCTGTCGCTCATGGCGCAGCCCGAACCGTGGCTGGACATCCCGTTCCTGGAGGACGCGGTCCACTTCACGATCCGCTGAGGCCGTCGGCCCGGACGGTGTCCGTCCCCTCCCCCGAGAAGGGACGGACACCCGGGACGGGGCCCACCGGCGCAAAATGCTCCGGTATGAGGCGAGTTGAGCGGCCTTGCCCCGTCCTGAATCCAGCCTTGTCCACGGGGTTCGAGGGTTCAAGGAATCGCTGTGGCCTGTGGCACGGAAGTGACCATTCCGCCACTGTGTGATCGCCGGGCAACGGTGGCGGACCGGCCCGGCCGTCCCCACGGCAGGGGCGCGCGGAGTGCGCCCGGACGCCTGCGTGCCCCTGTGCGCCCGCTCCCCGGGAACTGGCGGTCCGCGTTCACGCATCTCCCCGGGTGGTCCGGAACGGACCACCACCGGTTCCGGCCAGGGGGCCGACCGTGTGCGGCGCGGCGGTAGCGCGTACACCCCGAGGTCGCCGGGAAGCGGATCGCCGACGTCCAGGCGTGCGCCACGCTCGCCTCCGGTGCGCAGGGGTGCACGGCCGAAGCGGCCGGCCAGGGAGCGTGACGCGGCCTCAGCGCGTCCGGCTGAGCGGACGGGGAGGGTGATCCGGCCCGCCTCGGCCGGAGGAGTGGCCGGAGCAGGTGAGGCGGGTTCGCTCGACCGGGGGAGCGGCCGAGAGAACGTGACGCGGGCTCGTCTCGGCCGTAGGAGCGCCCGGAGAACGGGACGCGGGTTGGCTCGGTCGGAGGAGTGGCCGAGAGAAGGTGACGCGGGCTCGCTCCCCCGGAGTAGGCGGCCGGGCGGCGTGGCGCCCGCCCGCCTCGGCCGGGTGAGCGGGCGGTGACCGGTTGTGTGCGGTGCCACAGGGGGGCGGGCGGCCCCGGGCTTCCGGGTCGGATAGCCTGACCGCTGGATATCTCTTCACATCAAGATTCAGGGATGTCCAGCACCAGGGGCCAGGAGCCCCCACCGCCAGCTGTCTAACGGAGATCGCCATGACCCGCACTCCCGTGAATGTCACCGTGACCGGCGCAGCCGGCCAGATCGGCTACGCGCTGCTCTTCCGCATCGCCTCCGGCCACCTGCTCGGCCCGGACGTGCCGGTCAACCTGCGTCTCCTGGAGATCCCGCAGGGGCTGAAGGCCGCCGAGGGCACCGCGATGGAGCTCGACGACTGCGCCTTCCCGCTGCTGCGCAACATCGAGATCACCGATGACGCCAACGTCGGCTTCGCCGGCGCCAACGTCGCCCTGCTCGTCGGCGCCCGCCCGCGCACCAAGGGCATGGAGCGCGGCGACCTGCTCTCCGCCAACGGCGGCATCTTCAAGCCGCAGGGCAAGGCGATCAACGACAACGCCGCGGACGACATCAAGGTCCTCGTCGTCGGCAACCCGGCCAACACCAACGCGCTCATCGCGCAGGCCGCCGCCCCGGACGTACCGGCGGAGCGCTTCACCGCGATGACCCGTCTGGACCACAACCGCGCGATCTCGCAGCTGGCCGCCAAGACCGGCGCCGCCGTCTCCGACATCAAGAAGCTGACGATCTGGGGCAACCACTCGGCCACCCAGTACCCGGACATCTTCCACGCGGAGGTCGCCGGGAAGAACGCCGCCGAGCTCGTCAACGACGAGGCGTGGCTGGCCGACACCTTCATCCCGACCGTCGCCAAGCGCGGCGCCGCGATCATCGAGGCCCGTGGCGCGTCCTCGGCCGCCTCGGCCGCCAACGCCGCCATCGACCACGTGCACACCTGGGTCAACGGCACCGCCGCGGGCGACTGGACCTCGATGGGTATCCCGTCGGACGGCTCCTACGGCGTCCCCGAGGGCATCATCTCGTCCTTCCCCGTCACCACGGAGAACGGCACGTACAAGATCGTCCAGGGCCTGGACATCAACGAGTTCTCCCGTGCGCGCATCGACGCGTCGGTGAAGGAGCTCACCGAGGAGCGCGACGCGGTCCGCGAGCTCGGCCTGATCTGATCCGTACGTCCCCTGGGACACGCGGACGCCACCGCCCCCGGCAGCAGCGAGTCGCTGCCGGGGGCGGTGGCGTCCGTCGGTACGGGGAAGTCCTCAGGCCGTACGGAGCCCGTCGGCGAATCCGCCCAGCGCCGCCATGGCCCGGCGCTGGAGGCCGGGGCCGAACGTGACGCGGGCGGCGCCCAGTTCACCCAGGCGGCGCGGGCCCGGACCGTCCGGCCGGGCCAGGGCGTTCAACGGCGCGGGAACGGCGGCGGACAGGCGGGGGAGCACCTCGGGCGGTGCCATGATCGGGTAGACGCCGTCGGCGCCGGCGGCCACGTACAGCAGCGCACGCCGCACCGTCTCGGCCTCCTGGTCCACGCCCTCCGGAACGCCGGTGACATACGTGTCCACCCGGGCGTTGACGAACAGCTCGTCCCCGGCCGCCGCCCGTACCTCGGCCAGCCGGTCCGCCTGCCACCGGGCGTCCACGAGGACGCCGTCCACCGTGTCCTCCAGATTGCAGCCGACCGCCCCGGCGGTGAGCAGCCGCTCCACTAGCTCCCGGGGCTCCAGCCCGTACCCGGCCTCGATGTCGGCGGACACGGGTACCGGGACGGCGCGGGCGATCCGCGCCACCGCCGCGATCATCTCGGCGGCGGGCGTGGCCCCGTCCTCGTACCCGAGCGAGGCCGCGACCCCCGCGCTCGGGGTGGCGAGGGCGGGGAACCCCGCGTCGGCGAGGACGCGGGCGCTCGCGGCGTCCCACGGACCGGGAAGGACCAGCGGATCCCCGGGAGTGAGGCCGCGGTGCAGCGCGCGGAGGTGGTGGGCGGTCATCGCGGAAGGCTCCTGAGGTGGGCGGCGCGGGGTGGGCGGGGCCGGATCAGTGGTCGCCGGGCGTGTAGTGGCCCGGGACCATCCGCGTGGTCACGGCGAACCGGTTCCAGGCGTTGATCGCGATGATCGCGGCGATCAGGTGGGCCAGCTCGGTCTCGTCGAAGTGCTTGGCGGCCTTCGCGTACACCTCGTCGGGGACGAAGCCGTCGGTCAGGACGGTGACCGCCTCGGTCAGCTCGATCGCCGCGATCTCCTTCGGCGTGTAGAAGTGCTGCGACTCCTCCCAGGCGCTGAGGTTCACGATCCGCTGCACGGACTCGCCCGCCGCGAGGGCGTCCTTGGTGTGCATGTCGAGGCAGAACGCGCAGTGGTTGAGCTGCGAGGCCCGGATCTTCACGAGCTCGCCCAGGACGGGGTCGATCCCCTTGGACGCCGCGCCGTCCAGGCGGGCCATCGCCTTGTAGACGTCGGGCGCGTGCTGCGTCCACTGCATGCGCGGGGTGTGCTCGGCGGTGTACTCGGAGGTCGTCCGGCTGTTCTCGTTCGTCGTCATGGATACGACGTTACGGGGTCAGTGGCGCACCGGTATGGTCCATTTCCATGACAGATCCCTGGGCCACTTTCGGTGCAGACCTGCACCTCGACCTGACCGGATCGGCCGGGCTGCGGGCCGGTCTCATGGACGCGCTGCGGGAGGCGGCCCGGACCGGCAGGCTGGCGCCCGGGACCCGGCTGCCGTCGTCCCGGACCCTCGCCGCCGACCTCGGCATCGCCCGCAACACCGTCGCCGACGCCTACGCGGAACTGGTCGCCGAGGGCTGGCTCACCGCCCGGCAGGGCTCCGGTACCCGGGTGGCGCAGCGGTCCGCGCCACGCCCGTCCGCCACCAGGACGCCGCGGGCCCGGCCGCCGCGCAGCAGCCCCGCGTACAGCCTGATGCCCGGTTCACCCGACGTGGCGACGTTCCCGCGCGCCGAATGGCTGAAGGCGGCCCGCCGCGCCCTCACCCGCGCACCCCACGACGCCTTCGGCTACGGCGATCCGCGCGGCCGCATCGAGCTGCGCACCGTGCTCGCCGGCTATCTGGCCCGGGCCCGGGGGGTGTACGCGGATCCCGAACGCATCATGGTCTGCGCCGGCTTCGTCCACGGGCTGAGGATGCTGGGGACGGTGCTGCGGGAGCGCCGCGTGCGCGAGGTCGCCGTCGAGTCGTACGGACTGGAGCCGCACAACAGCCTGCTCAACGATGCCGGGCTGCGGACCCCCTGCCTGCCGCTCGACGGACTCGGCTCGCGGACCGGGGAGCTGTACGGGGCGCGGGGCGCGGGCGCGGTGCTCCTGACGCCCGCCCACCAGTTCCCGACCGGGGTGCCGCTCCACCCCGACCGGCGGGCCGCGGCGGTCGACTGGGCGCGCAGCACCGGCGGGCTGATCCTGGAGGACGACTACGACGGAGAGTTCCGCTACGACCGCCAGCCGGTCGGCGCGCTCCAGGGCCTGGATCCCGAGCGGGTCGTCTACCTGGGCACGACCAGCAAGTCCCTGGCGCCGGGGCTGCGGTTGGGGTGGATGGTGGTGCCGGAGTCGCTGATGGGCGAGGTGACCGCCGCCAAGGGCTGGAGCGACTGGTCGTCGAGTGCGCTGGACCAGCTGACCCTGGCGGAGTTCATCGCCTCCGGGGCGTACGACCGCCATGTGCGCTCCATGCGGCTGCGCTACCGCCGCCGCCGCGACCAGCTCGTCGCGGCACTGGCGGAGCGGGCTCCGGCCCTCCGCGTCAGCGGAATCGCCGCCGGGCTGCACGCCGTGCTCGAACTCCCGCCGGGCAGCGAGGCCGAGGTCGTCCGGGCGGCGGCCTGGCAGGGCCTCGCGGTGCAGGGCCTCTCCTTCTTCCGGCACCCCGACGCGGAGGTGCGACGCGAGGCCCTCGTCATCGGTTATGGAACGCCGCCCGACAGCGCCTGGGCGGGAGCGCTGGACGCCCTGTGCCGGATCCTGCCGTAGGCGGTCAGGCGGTCAGGCGGTCAGGCGGTCAGGCGCTCAGGCGCTCAGGCGCTCAGGCGGTCGTGCCCGGGACCGCGGGCTCCGGGGTGTCCGCCGGGGCCTCGCCGAACCGGGCCAGCGCCAGCGCTCCCGCCACGGCCACCGCGAATCCGGTGACCGCGACCCAGCCGAGGCCGTCGCGGGTACGGTCGCCGAGCCAGACGACGCCCACCAGAGCGGGACCGATCGTCTCGCCCAGGACCATGCCCGCGGTCGCGGTGGTCACCGAACCACGTTGCAGCGCCGAGGTGAGCAGCAGGAACGCCGAGCCGCCGCCCACCAGCAGCGCGTACGCGGCGGGGTTGGTGACGAGCGCGGCGGGCGACATGTCGTCGATCAGCCGGACGGCCACCTCCACCACACCGAAACCGCAGCCGGCGCCGAGACCGAGGACGAGGGCACGCGCCCGCTCGGGCAGCCGGCCCGCCGCCGTGCCGATCAGCAGGATACCGACGGCGATGCCGAGCATCGACCAGCGCAGCGCGGCCGATCCGGTCGCGTGCCCCTCCTCGCCGGAGGCGAGCCCCAGCATGCCGAGTCCCGCGCAGACCACGGCGACGGCCGTCCACTCGGTGGAACTCAGCCGCACCCCGAGCAGCCGGGCGGCGACGACCGCGGTCACGGCGAGGCTCGCGGCCAGGGCCGCGCCCACCGCGTAGATGGGCAGGGAGCGCAGGGCGATGATCTGGAAGACGAAACCGAGGCCGTCGAGCGCCAGCCCGGCCACGTAGCGCCACTGCCGAAGGGCCCGCAGCAGCAGCGCCGGGTCCACCCCCGCCCCGGTCCCGGGCTCGGCGGCGGCCCGCGCGGCGACGGCCTGAAGGACGGAGGCCGTGCCGAAGCAGACCGCGGAAGCGAGCGCACAGATCATCCCCAGGAGCACACCGGGACTCTACTGGTGCCGGAGCGGGCGCCCGGCCTCCAGCCGGGCGCCCCCTGGCCCCTGACCCCTGGCCCCTGACCCCTGGCCCCTGACCCCTGGCCCCTGACCCCTGGCCCCTGACCGCAGAACCCGGAGCACCGAACTCCCGGGCACCGAACCCCCGAGCGCCTGGCGCCGCCCCTCCGAGCCCGTGGGCGCCGAACCCCGAGCGCCGGACCTCAGAGCGCCTGGCACCGTCCCTCCCAGCCCCCAACTCCCGAGCGTCGAACCTCACCGAGTGCCCGGGCGTCCCGGATCAGCCCCGCAGCACCCCGCGCAGCTGCTCCAGGCCCCAGTCCAGGTCCTCCTTGCTGATCACCAGGGGCGGGGCGATCCGGATCGTCGAGCCGTGGGTGTCCTTCACCAGCACCCGGCGGTCCATCAGCCTCTCGGAGATCTCCCGCCCCGTGCCGCGTCCCGGATCGATGTCGACACCCGCCCACAGGCCGCGTCCCCGGACCGCCTCCACCGCGCCCCCGCCCACCAGCAGGCCCAGCTCCTGATGGAGGTGCTCGCCCAGCTCCGCGGCACGCTGCTGGTACTCGCCGGTGCGCAGCATCGCGATGACCTCCAGCGCGACCGCGCACGCCAGCGGGTTGCCGCCAAACGTCGAACCGTGCTCGCCCGGCCGGAAGATCCCCAGGACCGCCGCGGACGACACCACCGCCGACACCGGCACCACACCCCCGCCCAGCGCCTTGCCGAGGACGTACATGTCGGGCACGACGCCCTCGTGCTCGCAGGCGAACGTCCTCCCGGTCCGGCCCAGGCCCGACTGGATCTCGTCCGCGATGAACAGCACGTTCCGCTCGCGGGTCAGTTCCCGGACGCCGGGGAGGTAGCCGGCCGGCGGCACCAGCACCCCGGCCTCGCCCTGGATCGGCTCCAGCAGCACCGCCACGGTGTTCTCGGTCATCGCCTCCCGCAGCGCGGTCAGGTCCCCGTACGGCACGATCTCGAACCCCGGGGTGTACGGGCCGAAGTCCGCGCGCGCCTCGTGATCCGTGGAGAAGCTGACGATCGTCGTCGTCCGGCCGTGGAAGTTGTCGGCGGCGACGATGATCTTGGCCATCCCGTCCGGGACGCCCTTGACCTGGTACCCCCACTTGCGGGCGGTCTTCACCGCGGTCTCCACGGCCTCCGCCCCGGTGTTCATCGGCAGGACCATCTCCATGCCGCACAGCTCGGCGAGCCGCGCACAGAAGTCGGCGAACCGGTCGTGGTGGAAGGCCCGCGAGGTGAGCGTCACGCGCTCCAGCTGGGCCTTGGCCGCGTCGATCAGCCGGCGGTTGCCGTGGCCGAAATTGAGCGCCGAGTAACCGGCGAGCATGTCGAGGTAGCGCCGGCCCTCGACATCGGTCATCCAGGCGCCGTCCGCCGTGGCGACGACGACCGGCAGCGGATGGTAGTTGTGCGCGCTGTGCGCCTCGGTGGAGGCGATGGCGGTTTCCGTGGTCGACACGGGATCTCCGTTCGTCGTGCGGCGTGGATGTGCCCACTTTGTATCGTCGGTCGGATCTCCCACGAGGAAACCTTCAGTTCGCGGCGCGCCCGCGTTCCGCGCCGCCGGGACCCGCCCGTGGGCCCCCTCCGGCGTCCTCACGCCTTTCTCACACCGGCTGCCCGGGATCGGTTCCGTACCTGAGACAATGAGTTCCATGGCCTCTGAACGTCCCCGTGTGCTTTCCGGAATCCAGCCCACCGCAGGCTCGTTCCACCTCGGCAACTACCTCGGCGCGGTCCGCCAGTGGGTGGCTCTGCAGGAGTCCCACGACGCCTTCTACATGGTGGTCGACCTGCACGCGATCACCGTCCCGCAGGACCCCGCGCAGCTCCGTGCCAACACCCGGCTCGCCGTCGCCCAGGTGCTCGCCGCCGGGGTGGACCCGGAGCGCTGCACGCTCTTCGTCCAGAGCCACGTCCCGGAGCACGCCCAGCTGGGCTGGGTCATGAACTGTCTGGCCGGGTTCGGCGAGGCGTCCCGGATGACGCAGTTCAAGGACAAGTCGGCCAAGCAGGGCACCGACCGCACCACCGTGGGGCTCTTCACCTATCCGCTGCTGATGGTCGCCGACATCCTGCTCTACCAGGCCGACCAGGTCCCGGTGGGCGAGGACCAGCGCCAGCACCTGGAGCTGACCCGCAATCTCGCCGAGCGGTTCAACGGCACCTACGGGGACACGTTCACCATTCCGGACCCGTACATCCTCAAGGAGACGGCGAAGATCTACGACCTCCAGGACCCGTCCGCGAAGATGAGCAAGTCGGCGGCGACCGCCAAGGGCCTGATCAACCTCCTGGACGAGCCGAAGGCGACCGCCAAGAAGGTGAAGAGCGCCGTCACGGACACCGACACCGTGATCCGCTTCGACCAGGTGGAGAAGCCGGGCATCAGCAATCTGCTGTCCATCTACTCGACCCTCACCGACACGGCCATCGCGGACCTGGAGCAGAAGTACGAGGGCAAGGGCTACGGTGCGCTGAAGACGGACCTCGCCGAGGTCATGGTCGACTTCGTCACACCGTTCCGCACCCGCACCCAGGAATATCTGGACGACACCGAGACGCTGGACTCCATCCTGGCCAAGGGAGCGGAGAAGGCACGGGCCGTCGCCGCCGAGACCCTGGCGCGGACCTATGACCGCATGGGCCTTCTGCCCGCCAAGCACTGAGTCCAAGGACCCTGGCGCCGGGACCTTCACAGGCGGCACACTGGCGGCGTGAAGCATGCGGCCGTCGGTGGCTGAAAACAGATGCTCGAAGATTGAGGAGAACGACGTGGGGACCGTAACGCTCGGCGTTTCGATCGCGGTCCCGGAGCCCTACGGCAGCCTGCTCCAGGAGCGGCGCGCGAGCTTCGGGGACCCTGCCGCACACGGCATTCCCACCCACGTCACCCTCCTGCCGCCCACCGAGGCGGAGGCGGCCGCCCTGCCCGCGATCGAGGCGCACCTCACCACGATCGCGACGGGCGGCCGTCCCTTCCCGATGCGGCTCTCCGGCACGGGTACCTTCCGTCCGCTCTCCCCGGTCGTCTACGTCCAGGTCGTCGAAGGGGCCTCGGCCTGCTCCTGGCTCCAGAAGCGGATCCGGGACGCCTCGGGGCCGCTGGTGCGCGAGCTGCTGTTCCCGTACCACCCGCACGTGACCGTGGCGCACGGCATCTCCGAGGCCGCGATGGACCGGGCCTACGCGGAGCTCGCCGACTACGAGGCGTCGTGGACCTGCGGATCCTTCGCGCTGTACGAGCAGGGCGCCGACGGCGTCTGGCGCAAGATCAACGAGTTCCCGTTCGGAGCGGGCGGCGGCAGCCCGGCCGTGCCCGCCCAGAGCGGCAGCTCCGTGGACGCGACCTCGCTCCACGGCTGAGCCGCTCCATCCCCTGAGCCGCGCTCCCTCCCCGAGTCGCTTCATCCCGTGACCCCGGGTTCCCTCTCCGAGTCGCTTCCCCCTGCCCCGCTCCGCAACTGAGGGGGCCGGGGCCGCCCCGCCACCGCTCCGCGCCGCCTCAGACGGGCAGCCGCCGGAACAGCGGCCGTGGCACGTGCCGCAGCGCCGACATGACCGCCCGCAGCGCCCCCGGCACCCACACCGTCTCCGAACGCCGCCGCAGCCCCGTCACGATCGCCTCGGCGACCGCGTCGGGCGTGGTGACGAGCGGGGTCCGGGTGAACGGGATCATCGCGAGCGGCGCCACGGCCGCCGCCGCGCCGGACCCGGCGGGCGCGGTCGCCGGCCGGACGAGACCGGGGCGTACGACCATGACGTGCACCCCCGTCCCGTGGAGGGCGTCCCCGAGCCCCTGCGCGAACGCGTCCAGGCCCGCCTTGCTCGATCCGTAGATGAAGTCCGCGCGCCGGGCGCGCTCCCCCGCCACCGAGGAGAGCACCACCAGCGAGCCGTGCCCCTGCGCCTGGAGTGCGCCGGCGCACACCAGACCGGCGGAGACGGCCCCCGTGTAGTTCGTCTGCGCGACCCGGACGGCGGCGAGCGGCTCCTCCTCGTCGCGCTCCTGGTCGCCCGGGATGCCGAAGGCGAGAAGCACCATGTCGATGTCGCCCTCGGTGAAGATCTTGCCGAGGCCGGTCTCGTGGGACCCGGTGTCCAGGGCGTCGAAGTCGACGGTACGGACGTAGGCGCCCCGGCCGCGCAGTTCGGCCGCTGCCGACTCGAGGGCGGGGGAGGGCCGGCCGGCCAGCCAGACCGTGCGAGTGCGGCGGGCGATCAGGCGGCGTGCGGTGGCGAGCCCGATCTCCGAGGTGCCGCCGAGGACGAGCAGGGACTGCGGGGCACCGAAGGCATCCTTCACGAGAACGCTCCTTAAGGGCGGGTGGCGGAAGGCGGGGGGTGGTGGGGCGCGCGGCGGCCGGGGTGGTGGCCGCCGCGCCGTCAGAGGGAGAGCCGGCGCGACAGATCCGACCGGAACGCGCCGTTGGGGTCCCACTCGGCCCGGAGCTGCCGGAACGCCTCCAGCCGGGGGTACATCGCGGCCAGCGCGTCCGGGCGCAGCCGGGAGTCGGCCGTCAGGCAGACCCGGCCGCCCGCCGCCGCCACCTCCTCGTCCATGCGGTCGAGGAAGCGGGCCAGCCCCGGCAGGGCCGCGGGCAGGTCCACGGCGAGGCTCCAGCCCGGTTCCGGGAACGACAGCCAGCCGGGGCCGCCCGGGCCGAAGCGTCTGAGCACGGCGAGGTACGAGGGGCAGCGCCGCTGCGCGAGCTGCCGGACGATCCGGCGCAATGTCTCCGCCCGCCCGTCCCCGACGGCGAACTCGTAGCGCACGAAGCCGCCCCGGCCGGGGAGTCCGTAGGCGTGCGGTGCGGTGTCCTGCGGGTGGAAGAACGTGGTGATCCGCTGGAGTTCGCCGGTGCGGGACCGGGGTGCGCGGCGGTAGCGCAGCTCGTTGAACGCCGCGGCGGACATCCGGCCGAGCAGGCCGCCGGGCGTCAGGTCCGGCACGAGGGAGTGCGCGGGAGACAGCGGGCCGGTGCGGAAGTGCAGCGGTGTACGCCGGGCGTGCGCCGGGAGCATGTGCAGGGGTGCGTGCTCCCCCCGGGTCAGGACACCGCGCCCGGTCGACCGGCCGCGCGCGGTCAGGTCGATCCAGGCGGAGGCGTAGCGGTGGCGGCGGCTGCCGGTGGCCAGCCGTGTCATCAAGTCGTCGAGATCGAGGGCCCGTTCGGTGTCGACGGCCATCAGGGACGTGGCTACGGGCTGGAGCCGGAGCGTGGCCGAGAGGATCACCCCGGTCAGGCCCAGGCCGCCCGCGGTCGCGTCGAAGAGCGGCGTGCCGGGGCGGACCGTGTGGATTCCGCCGTCCGCGGTGAGGAGGTCGAACTCCGTGACATGGCGGGAGAAGGACCCCGAGGTGCGGTGGTCGTGACCGTGGACGTCGGAGCCGATCGCCCCGCCCACGGTGATGTGCCGGCTGGCGGGGGTCACGGGCAGGAACCAGCCGAGCGGCAGCAGCACCTCCGTCAGCCGATGCAGGCTCACCCCCGCGTCGCACACCACGACTCCGGCTCCGGCGTCGATGGTGCGGATCCGGTCGAGCCCCGTCATGTCGAGGACGGAGCCCCCGGCGTTCTGCGCCGCGTCGCCGTGCGCCCGGCCCAGACCCCGGGCGATCGAGCCGCGCGGCCCGCAGCCGCGCACCACGGCGACCGCCTCCTCGTAATTCCGGGGACGAAAGCGCAGCGCGGTGGTCGGGGCGGTGCGGCCCCAGCCGGTCAGGGACACGGTGTCGACAGACATGAGGGTGACCGTATCGCCCGGGAAAACACCTTTGAGGGATTTGTTACAACACTCACCGAAATGGGTGATTGCGGGGATGCCATCTTCCGCGCGGTGGACCGAACGGCGGATTTCCCGGCGAGGGAGGGTAGTCGTACGTCATGGACTGGCTGAAGAAACTCCCCGTCATCGGGCCGCTCGTCTCCCGGCTGATGGAGACCCACGCCTGGCGCAGTTACGAGACGCTGGACCGGGTCCACTGGACGAGGCTCGCCGCGGCGATCACGTTCATCAGCTTCCTGGCCCTCTTCCCGCTGATCGCGGTCGCCGCGGCGATCGGTGCGGCGCTGCTCTCGGACAAGCAGCTGGACCGGATCGAGGACAAGGCCGCAGACCAGGTGCCCGGCATCTCCGACCAGCTCGGCATCGACAACCTGGTGGCGCACGCGGGCACGGTCGGGCTGGTGGCCGGTGCCCTGCTGCTGTTCACCGGCATCGGCTGGATCGGCTCGATGCGGGACTGCCTGCGCGCCGTCTGGGAGGTCGACGACGTGGACGAGGGCAATCCCGTCCTGCGCAAACTCAAGGACGCCGGGGTGCTGCTCGGGCTGGGCGGAGCCGCCCTGGTGACGCTCGCGATCTCCTCGGTGGGCTCCGTGGCCGTCGGCCGGTTCGCCGACCTGCTCCACATCCCGGAGCACGGCGCGGGCGGCGTGCTGCTGCGCATCGCCGCCCTGCTGGTGGCGGTGGTCGCCGACTTCCTGCTGCTGCTCTACCTGCTGACCCTCCTGCCCGGCGTCGAGCCGCCGCGGCGCCGGCTGATGGTCGCCGCCCTGATCGGCGCGGTGGGCTTCGAACTGCTCAAGCTGCTGCTCGGCAGCTATATGCAGGGCGTCGCCTCGAAGAGCATGTACGGGGCCTTCGGCGTCCCGATCGCCCTGCTGCTGTGGATCAACTTCACGGCGAAGCTCCTGCTGTTCTGCGCCGCCTGGACGGCCACCCCGGGCAAGGACGGGGCCGGCCCGGCGGTGGCCGCGGAGCAGGACTCCGCACCCGCCGCCGGGAAGGAGTCCGGCGGCAGCACCCTCAGCGGCGGGGGAGGCGGCGCACCAGGTCCGGCAGCGGCCAGCGCCGGTTGACCAGGAACACCGCTCCGGACACCAGGACGAGCACCCCGCCGACGATCGCCAGGGCGATCCCGACGCCGCCGGACTCGTCGGACGCCGCGGCGGCCTCGGCGGCCTTGGCCCCTTGCGTCCCGTTGTCGGAGGCGGGGCGGCCGGCCTGGGCGCCCTTACCGGTGGCCGTCCCCGTGTCGGCGGACGTGGGCGGGACGAGTTCGCCGACCGGGGCGACCTTGCCGCTGGCCGCGAAGCCCCAGTCGAGCAGCTTCGCCGCTTCCTTGTAGACGGCGTGCGTCTCGTCGGACGACGGGTTCATGACGGTGACGAGCAGCACCTTGCCGTTGCGCTGGGCGACACCGGTGAAGGTGTTCCCGGCGTGCGTGGTGTAGCCGTTCTTGACGCCCGCGATGCCGCTGTACTGGCCGACGCCGTCGGCCCCGGTCAGTAGCCGGTTGGTGTTCTGGATGCCGAAGCTCTCGCGCTTCCCGCCCTTCTTCTGCTCGCCGGGGAACTGCGCCGTGGCGGTCGCGCAGTACTCGCGGAAGTCCGCCTTCTGCAGACCGCTGCGGGCGAACAGCGTGAGGTCGTACGCGCTGGAGACCTGGCGGGGGGCGTCGTACCCGTCGGGCGAGACCACCGTGGTGTCCAGGGCCTGGAGCTCCACCGCGTGCGCCTGCATGTCGGCGACGGTCTTGGGAACGCCCCCGTACATCGAGGCCAGGACGTGCACCGCGTCGTTGCCCGAACGCAGGAAGACCCCGAGCCACAGGTCGTGCACCGTGTAGCTGAGGTCCTCCTTGACGCCGACCAGGCTGCTGCCCTCGCCCATGTCGGCCAGATCCGCGTCCTTCACCGTGTACGAGAGCGTCTTCGGCTGCAGCGCCGGCGCCTCGATCAGGGTGTCGGCGAAGAGCATCTTCAGCGTGGACGCCGGAGGCAGCCGCCAGTGCGGGTTGTGCGCGGCGAGCACGTCACCGGTCTCCGCGTCCGAGACCATCCACGACCTGCCGGTCAGGCCCTTCGGCAGGACCGGGGCGCCGGCGCCGAGATTCACCTGGGTCCCGCTCCGCCCGAGCTGCTCGCCTCCCACCTGGGACATGCCGACGGGCGGCTTCGGCGCGTCATCCGTGGTGTCCTGACTGACCGCCGACGCGGGACCGGCGAGAAGAACGGACAGCAAAGCGGCAGAGGTGACCGACAGCGCGGCCTTCTTGAGAGCTGACACGGTCGAAAACGTACATGCAGTTGATCTGATTATTGATACCGGAGCTATGACCCGCCGTGCAGGCCGCTGGGACGGCCCACCCCGGGCGAGGCGGCCGGAGCGTGACGGAGATACTGATTCCATGAAGCTCAGCCGCCCCGTCTCCTGGTTCCTGCTCGCTTTCGGGGTGTGGAGCTGGTTCATCTGGATCACTTTCGTCAAAAATCTGTGGCAGGACGGCAGCGGCCTCGCCTTCGACGACGCGGGTGACCCGACCGCCTACTTCTGGGTTCATCTGCTGCTCGCCATCACGTCCTTTCTTCTGGGGACGGCAGTCGGAGTGATCGGGTTGCGTGGCGTCAGGTCCCTGCGCGGCCGGGACGCGTAACACGTCGAGTTCCGGCCGGGACCCGATACGGGACAGACGGGGATGAACGAGGCGGGGGAGTGCACATGGCGGTCATCGGTTTCGCTCTGCTGGCGGCCGCGGTGCTCGCGCTGCTGGCCCTCGTGCACGGCTACGTGTGGGGCCGCCTCGTCGGCGACACGACGACAGCGGGCAGCCGTGCGCGCAGGGCCGGCACGGTGGCGGCGTACGTCCTGCCGCTGCTGAGTGTCGGCGCCCTGGTCTCCGGGCGCACGGGCGCTCCCTTCCCGCTCCAGCAGGCGCTGGCCTGGCCCGGCTATCTGTGGCTGGCCGCCCTGCTCTACCTGACCCTCGCCCTGCTGGCAGGGGAGCCGGCACGGCCGCTGCTGCGCAGGCTGCTCGCACGCCGGGCCGGGCGGGCGCCCGGACCGGCCGGGGCGGAGGCCGTGCCCGCCGAACCCGTGCCCGCCGAACTCCTCCCCGCCGCTCCCGCTTCCGCCCTCGGGACCGCCGCCCCGCCGGCCGTCGCGCCCGCCTGTGCCGACCCCTCACGCCGCCTGTTCGTCGCGCGGGCCGTCGGGGGCGCCGCTGCCGTCGCGGGGCTCGCCACGACCGGTTACGGCGCGTACGGGGTGCTGCGCGGTCCGCGCGTCAAACGCGTCACCGTGCCGCTGGCCAGGCTGCCCCGGTCCGCCCACGGGTTCCGGATCGCCGTGGTCAGCGACATCCACCTGGGCCCGGTCCTGGGCCGGGCCCACACGCAGCGGATCGTCGACACGGTCAACCGCACCCAGCCCGACCTGATCGCGGTGGTCGGGGACCTGGTCGACGGGTCGGTGGGGGATCTCGGCCCGGCCGCCGAGCCGCTCGCCCGGCTCCGCTCCCGGCACGGGGCGTTCTTTGTGACCGGAAATCACGAGTACTACTCGGGCGCCGCCGAATGGGTCGACCACGTAAGGGAATTGGGCCTGCATCCGCTGGAGAACGCCCGGGTCGAGATCGACGGATTCGATCTCGCCGGGGTCAATGACATCGCGGGCGAGAGCGAAGGGCAGGGCCCCGATTTCGGCCGGGCGCTCGGCGACCGGGACCGTACCCGCGCGGCCGTCCTCATGGCCCACCAGCCCGTCGTCATCGACGAGGCCGTCGAGCACGGTGTGGACCTCCAGCTCTCCGGGCACACCCACGGCGGCCAGCTCTGGCCGGGCAACTACATCGCGGAACTGTCCAATCCCACGGTCGCGGGGCTGGAACGCTACGGCGACACCCAGCTGTACGTCACGCGCGGCGCGGGCGCCTGGGGCCCTCCCGTGCGGGTCGGCGCCCCCTCCGACATCACCGTCGTCGAACTCGCGTCCCGGCAGGCCTGACCGGCGTCGGACACCGCCGGAATGTCCGATCGGGTGACTGGGTGTGAACCCTCTGTATCCGACGTATCCCCCCAAGGTTTCAACTAGCGAACAAAAGCCTATGAGCCTCCGCTTTTCTCTTCCAGATGTGAAAATCGTGTGATTGGCTGAGCGCGAACTTGTGCGGTGATCTGCGTATCTGAGCGCGACGCCGAGGTGGGGCTGGTAAGGGAGAGCACGGCAATGCGGTCGATCCGGCTACGGATTCTCGCGATTCTCGCGGTTTTGGTCATCGCAGGCGTGGTCGCCTGGCAGTTGCTTCCCTCGAACGAGGGGAAGACTGATCCGGTCACGGTCGGCACGACCGACGAGGTGACCTCCCTCGACCCGGCGGGCGCGTACGACGCGGGTTCGTGGGCGATGTACAGCAACGTCTACCAGTCCCTCATGACGTTCAAGTCCGGGGCGATCGTCCCCGAGCCGGACGCCGCGGAGAGCTGCGGGTTCATCGGCGGGAAGCTGCAGACGTACCAGTGCAAGCTCCGTGACGACCTGACCTTCTCGGACGGCGAGGAGGTCACCGCCGAGGACGTCAAGTACTCCTTCGACCGGATGATGGCGATCAAGACGGACGTCGGTCCGTCGGTCCTCTTCCCGAGTCTGAAGAACGTGGTGGCCGAGGGCCGGACCGTCACCTTCAACCTCTCCGCGCGGGACGCGACCTTCCCGCAGAAGCTCGCCACCGGCGCCGGTTCGATCGTCGAGCGGAGCGCGTACGCCGAGCACAAGCTGCGGGCCGACGGCCATGTGACCGGCTCGGGGCCGTACGTACTGAAGTCGTACGAGCCCGGCGTCTCCGCCGAACTGGTGCCGAACACGAAGTACAAGGGCGCGCTGAAGACCACCGGCGGCCCGGTCAACGTGCGGTACTACAAGCAGTCCGAGGACCTGCTGGCGGCGTGGAACTCCGGTCAGATCGACGTCACGCACCGTCAGCTCCCGGCCTCCACGCTCGCGCAGCTCGACCCCGGCGCCGTCGACCAGCACGTGACGGAGGCCGACAGCGCCGAGATCCGCAACCTGGTCTTCAACGTCCGTGACGGCTCGCCGCTCGCCGACAAGAAGGTCCGCCAGGCCATCGCGTCGATCATCGACCGCGCCCCGCTGGTGTCCGACATCTACAAGGGCACCATCGAGCCGCTCTACTCGCTGATCCCCCAGGGCTACATCGGGCACAGCACCCCGTTCTTCGACGCGTACCCGGCGCCGGACGCCAAGCGTGCCAAGAAGCTGATGCAGGAAGCCGGCGTCAAGCTGCCGCTGGCCGTCACCTTCGCCTACCGCGACGACGACGAGTACACGAAGGAGTCGATGGAGATCCGCCGCCAGCTGGAGGCGGACGGGCTCTTCAAGGTCACGGTGAAGGCCGTCGAGTGGCAGGCCTTCCAGAAGGGGTACGCGGCCGGCAAGTACGACATGTACACCGTGGGCTGGCTCCCCGACTACCCGGACCCCGACACCTTCAGCCAGCCGCTCGTCGGCCGCGACAGCAGCCTTCACAACGGCTACACCAGCAAGAAGATGGACCAGCTGATCAGCTCCACGCTGCAGTACAGCGACCGGAGCCGCACGTCGGCCGACTTCAAGGACCTCCAGAAGCTGGTCGGCGAGGACGTCCCGCTCGTGCCGCTGTGGCAGAAGAAGGACTACGTCGTCGCCAAGCCCGACATCTCCGGATCGCAGTACCTCTCCGACGGCACCGGCATCTGGCGGCTGTGGGAACTGGGCCGGATCTGATCCCCGCCACCGCACACGGCCGAGCGGCCGCCCCGGGAGGAATCCGGGGCGGCCGCTCGGCCGTTTCACGCGACGTCCCGGCTACTTCGCCGCCGTCGGGCCCGCCACTCCCGGCAGGAACTCCTCCAGCACCTCGTGGACCTGCCGCACGAGCGGCCGCAGCACCCGGAACCGGGACAGGGCGACGGCGCGCGCGACGATCGGGGCGGTGCGCTCCACGAGGCGGCGGCTGCGTTCGGCGTTGTCCGTGCGGTCGTAGACCCAGTACAGGACCAGGCCCATATGGTTCAGCCACATCAACTGGGGCAGCAGATCAGCCAGTTCGGGGTCGACCTTGGTGCCGGCGCCCGCCAGGCAGCGCTCGTGGATGGAGATGGCCGCCTCGCGCGCGGCGGAGGAGTCGCGGGAGAACGGGCTGAGCGGGCTTTCGGGGTCGGCGGCGTTCTTGAAGAACTGGGCGGCGAAGCGGTGGTACGGCTCCGCCACGTCCAGCCAGCAGAGCAGGACCCCGCGGATGCGCACCGCGAGGTCCTCGTCACCGGCCAGGACCGGCTGGACCGCCGCCTCGTGCTCGGCGGCGATCCGGTCGTAGAAGCCCTGGACCAGGTGTTCCTTGGACGAGAAGTAGTAGTAGGCGTTCCCCACGGAGACGCCGGCCTCCTGGGCGATGGCCCGCATCGTCGTCTTGTCGTATCCGCGTTCCGCGAAGAGCCGGAGCGCGGTTTCGAGGATGAGGGTGCGGGTCTGCTCGCTCTTGGGAGCCTTGACTTCCTTCACGTCCTTCTCTTCCTTCACCACGGTCCCGAGGGTATCCGGACCGGCGGGGTGGCAGGGCCGGGGCCCCGCACCCGGCAGGCGCCGTCCGCGCCCCCGCCCCCGTCCGCGCGGCACGGCTCGGCCGTCAGGGAGCGGTACGCGGAGGCGGCGAGGACGGTCGCCCGGGCGAACGGGCGGCCGGCCGGGGTGGTCAGCCAGTGGGCCTTCGGCCGGTGCTCGGCCAGCGCCCAGAGGCAGACGATCCACGCGGAGGTCCCGCGGTAGACCTGCCCCCGGTCACCGATCACCGTGATCTCCTCCAGCGTCCCGGAATGGTCGAGTCCGGGGAAGCGGCGGTGCGCCTCGGCGGAGCCCGCCGGCACGAGGTCCAGCGGGACCAGCTGACGCTGCTTCATCAGCCACTGGCGCAGATGGACGCAGAGCGAGCACTGTGCGTCGTACAGCACGGTGAGCCGTTCGACGGGCCACCGCCCTCCACCGGTGCGGGGCGTCATGGCCGGCCCTCACGCCCGGGGGGCGGGAGCCGCCCACGGCCCCTGCCCCGGTCCCGCCCAGCCCTGCGGCGCGACGGGCGGGATCTGCTCCCGCTCCATCAGGCCCCGGCGACGGATCTTGTTGAGTACGTAGACGTTGCCCAGGTGCATGACCCCGAGGACGAGCAGGACGACGCCGACCTTGACCGACAGGGCCTCGAAGAGCTCCCGGGCGTCGGCGACGCCGTCGGAGTTCTTGAGGTAGAGGGTCACGAACCCCAGGTTGACCAGATAGAAGCCCACCACCAGAAGGTGGTTGACCGCATCGGCGAGCTTCTCGTTCCCGTGCAGCACATCGGCCAGGAAGACCTTGCCGTTGCGGCTCAGCGTGCGGGCGACCCAGACGGTGAGCGCCACGCTGATGAGCAGGTAGATGACGTACGCGACCACAGTGAGGTCCATGCCCCACCCTCCCTTGAACGCGTTCAAATGCTGTTGTCCGTGACTGTAGACCTCCTCTTGAACATGTTCAACCCGGGGTGCCGGTGACCGGCGTCACCGCCTGCTCCGCGGGCGCGGCCGCTGCCTTGAAGCGCCGTACGCCCGGCACGGCCGCCGTCGCCACGCAGGCCGTTCCGACCAGCAACCCCGCCACGGCGAGCGGGACTTCGGGGCCCCAGGCGGAGGCCGCGAGCGGGGCCAGGGCGTACCCGAGCGGCATCGCGCCGAGCGAGAGCAGCCAGTCGTACGACGTCACGCGGGCGAGCGCGTGCGCGGGGACGGCGGACTGGACCGCGGTCTCCCAGACCGGATTGAGGAAGCCGAGTCCGGCCAGGGCGATCCCGTACGCCACGACGGAAACGGCGACGGGCGCGTGAGCGGCGAGCAGGCAGAGCGGCAGCGCGTAGAGCGCGCCGCCCAGATTGGCGGTCAGGACGGGGCGGCGCGGCCGGGCGCGGCCGGCGACCAGGGAGCCGATCAGCAGGCCGACGGCACCGGTCTGGAGGAAGCCGACCCAGACCCCGTCGCCGCCCAGGTCGCGGAGGAAGAGGGCGGGCCCCAGCGTCATGAGGACGGCGGCCGCGCCGTTCCAGGCGGCGTGGGCGATCAGGCTGGTCCAGTACCAGTCGCGGCCCCGGACCTCGCCCCAGCCCTCCTTGAGGTCGCCGATCAGGGAGCTGCGGGTGATGGGGACGTGCCGCACCTCGATCACGGCCAGGAGTGCGGCGCTCACCGCGAAGCTCGCCCCGTCGAGGACGAAGGCCCAGCCGGGCCCCGCGGTGAACACCAGCGCGCCGGCGACGGCCGGGCCGCCGAGCCGGGCGGCACTGCTGACCACCGCCATCAGGGCGTTGGCGCGCAGCAGCCCGTCCTCGGCCACGGTGCCGCGGATCAGCGGTGAGACGGTCGGCATCGAGAAGGCGCCGGCGGCGCCGCCGATGGCCTCGGCCACGGCGATCTGCCAGAGGGCCGGCGTACCGGAGAGCAGTTCGGCGCCGACGAAGAGCTGGGTGACGCACCGGACGAGATCGGTGGTCAGGGCGACCGTGCGGGCGTTGAACCGGTCGCCCACCACGCCCCCGAGGGGCAGCAGGAGGAGCTTGGGGACCATCGCGCAGGCAAGTACCAGAGCGAGGGCCGACGTTGAGCCGGTGGCGAGGTAGACGGCGAGGGTGAGGGCGGCGGGGATCGCGGCGTCACCGAGGAGGGAGAGGCTGCGCCCGACGAAGAGGAGGCGGAAGGACCGGTGGCTTAAAGGGTGTGACATGGGCGGGAATCTATTTCGCTACCGAACTATTCGTCAACGAAATATAAGGTCCCGAAGCGTATGGGGTCCCGGCGTAGGCTGGGTCCCATGCAGCAACGCGACTGGACCGACGGCCACGTGGAGCGGTGGAAGCCGGTCCTTCCGGAACTCGACCCCGATGTCGAGGGCGCGGTGACCCGGATGAAGAAGCTCTCCGTCCATCTGCGCCGGGTACGCGAACAGTCACTGGTCGACTTCGACCTGGACCGCCAGGAGTTCGACACGCTGCACAAGCTCGCCGGCCGCGGTGGCAAGGCCGCCCCCTCCGAACTCGCCGCCGACCTCGACCTCGCGCCCGCCTCCGTCACCGGCCGGCTGGACGCCCTGGAGCGCCGCGGCTTCGTCCGCCGTACGCCGTCCGTCACCGACCGCCGTCGCGTCGACGTGGAACTGACCGACGAGGGCCGCTCCACCTGGATCGGCGCGATGGAGTTCCTCGGCAACGAGGAGGACCGGCTGCTGGGCGTCCTCGCCAAGGACGAACGCGCCCTGCTCAACGACATGCTCCGGCGCATCATGGTCGTCGCCGAGGACAAGGGCGGCGCGGGCTGGGACTGACATCCGCCCCGGCGCACGGCAAGAGGCCCCGTCCTTCGCAGTGTCACTGCGAAGGACGGGGCCTCTGGTGCGCTCGGGGGATCAGAAGCGACGCGTGATCAGCGCGCGCTTGACCTCCTGGATCGCCTTCGTGACCTCGATGCCACGCGGGCAGGCGTCCGTGCAGTTGAACGTGGTGCGGCAACGCCACACACCGTCACGGTCGTTGAGGATCTCGAGCCGCTGCTCGCCGCCCTCGTCACGCGAGTCGAAGATGAAGCGGTGCGCGTTGACGATCGCCGCCGGGCCGAAGTACTGGCCGTCGTTCCAGAACACCGGGCACGAGGACGTGCACGCGGCGCACAGGATGCACTTGGTGGTGTCGTCGAAGCGCTCGCGGTCCTCGGCGGACTGCAGGCGCTCGCGGGTCGGCTCGTTCCCCTTGGTGATGAGGAAGGGCATGACGTCGCGGTAGGCCTGGAAGAACGGGTCCATGTCGACCACGAGGTCCTTGAGGACCGTGAGGCCCTTTATGGCCTCGACCGTGATCGGCTTCTCCGGGCTCAGGTCCTTGATCAGCGTCTTGCAGGCGAGCCGGTTCTTGCCGTTGATCCGCATCGCGTCGGAACCGCAGATGCCGTGCGCGCACGAGCGGCGGAACGTCAGCGAGCCGTCGGTCTCCCACTTGATCTTGTGAAGGGCGTCGAGCACGCGCTCCTTCGGGTCGATCTCGATCTGGAAGTCCTGCCACTGGGCCTCTTCGGAGACCTCGGGGTTGAAGCGGCGGATCCGGAACGTGGCCGTGATGTACGGCGAGTCGGCGAAGCCGGCCTCGGGCTCGGGAGCCTTGTCGGCCTTTTCCAGGGTGGGGGTAGACATCAGTACTTACGCTCCATCGGCTGGTAGCGGGTCTGGACGACCGGCTTGTAGTCCAGCCGGATCGACTCGGTGCCGTCGGCGGCGACCTCGCGGTACGCCATGGTGTGGCGCATGAAGTTGACGTCGTCGCGGTTGGGGTAGTCCTCGCGGTAGTGACCGCCGCGGGACTCCTTGCGCGCCAGCGCCGAAGTCGCCATGACCTCGGCGAGGTCGAGCAGGTTGCCCAGCTCGATGGCCTCCAGCAGGTCCGTGTTGAACCGCTTGCCCTTGTCCTGGATGGACACGTTGAGGTAGCGCTTGCGCAGCTCCGCGATCTTGTCGACCGCGGTCTTGATCGTCTGCTCGGTACGGAACACCATCACGTTGGCGTCCATGCACTCCTGCAGCTCCAGGCGGATCGCCGAGACGCGCTCGGAGCCCGTGGAGTTGCGCAGCCGCTCGACCTGGTCGACGACCATCTGCGCCGGGTTCTCGGGAAGCTCGACGAAGTCGTTCTTCGCGGAGTACTCGGCGGCGGCGATGCCCGACCGGCGGCCGAAGACGTTGATGTCGAGCAGCGAGTTGGTGCCGAGGCGGTTGGCGCCGTGCACCGAGACACAGGCGACCTCGCCGGCGGCGTACAGGCCCGGGACGACGGTGGTGTTGTCGGCCAGCACCTCGCCCTCGACGTTGGTCGGGATGCCGCCCATGGCGTAGTGCGCGGTCGGCTGGATCGGGATCGGGTCCGTGTACGGCTCGATGCCGAGGTACGTACGCGCGAACTCCGTGATGTCCGGGAGCTTCGCGTCCAGCTGCTCCGGCGGCAGGTGCGTGAGGTCGAGGTAGACGTGGTCGCCCTCGGGACCGCAGCCGCGGCCCTCACGGATCTCCGTGTAGATGGAGCGGGACACGACGTCACGGGACGCGAGGTCCTTCATGACGGGCGCGTACTTCTCCATGAAGCGCTCGCCGTCCTTGTTGCGGAGGATGCCGCCCTCACCGCGGGCGCCCTCCGTCAGCAGGATGCCCATGCGCCAGATGCCCGTCGGGTGGAACTGGAAGAACTCCATGTCCTCCAGCGGCAGACCACGGCGGTACGCGGCGGCCTGGCCGTCACCGGTCAGGGTGTGGGCGTTCGACGTCACCTTGAAGAACTTGCCGGTGCCGCCGGAGGCGAAGATGATCGACTTCGCCTGGAAGACGTGGATCTCACCGGTCGCCAGCTCGTACGCGACGACGCCGGCGGACTTCTTGACCCCGTCGACCTCCTGGAGCAGCAGGTCCAGGACGTAGAACTCGTTGAAGAACTCCACACCCTCCTTGACGCAGTTCTGGTACAGCGTCTGGAGGATCATGTGGCCGGTGCGGTCCGAGGCGTAGCAGGACCGGCGGACCGGGGCCTCGCCGTGGTTACGGCTGTGGCCGCCGAAACGGCGCTGGTCGATCTTGCCCTCGGGCGTGCGGTTGAACGGCAGGCCCATCTTCTCCAGGTCGAGAACGGAGTCGATGGCCTCCTTCGCCAGGATCTCGGCGGCGTCCTGGTCGACCAGGTAGTCGCCGCCCTTGATCGTGTCGAAGGTGTGCCACTCCCAGTTGTCCTCCTCCACGTTGGCGAGCGCGGCGGCCATGCCGCCCTGCGCCGCGCCCGTGTGGGAGCGGGTGGGGTAGAGCTTGGTCAGCACGGCGGTGCGGCTGCGCTTCGTCGACTCGATGGCCGCGCGCATGCCGGCGCCGCCGGCGCCGACGATGACGGTGTCGTACTTGTGGATCTGCATGGTTTACCTCTGGTCCTTCGGGCCCGGCGCCTAGCGGATGTTCGGGTCGAAGGTGAAGATCACCAGCGTGCCCAGCAGGACGGTGAACACCGTGGCGGTGTACAGCAGCATCTTCAGCCAGAAACGGGTGTTGTCCCGTTCGGCGTAGTCGTTGATGACCGTACGGAGACCGTTGGCGCCGTGCAGCATGGCGAGCCACAGCATCGCCAGGTCCCAGACCTGCCAGAACGGCGAGGCCCAGCGGCCCGCCACGAAGGCGAAGCCGATCTTGGAGACGCCGCCGTCCAGCACGAGCTGGATCAGCAGGTGACCCAGGACCAGGACGACCAGCACGATGCCCGACAGGCGCATGAAGAGCCAGGCGTACATCTCGAAGTTGGTGCGGGAGCCCTTGGGGGTCTTGCCGGTCCGCTTGCGCGGGGGCTCGATCACGGGCGCCGGGTTGTCGGCGTCGTACAGGGCGGCGCCCTCGACGGCGCCGATCGCGGAGGTCTCGGTGGACATGGGCCTCAGCTCCCGAAGAGTTCGCGTACGGCGTGGCCGAGGACGGGGTACAGCGCCCCGAGCATCAGCACGATCCAGATGCCGAGCACGGCCCAGAGCATCTGCTTCTGAACGCGCGGGCCCTTGGCCCAGAAGTCGACTGCGACGATGCGCAGACCGTTCAGCGCGTGGAAGAGAATCGCGGCCACCAGGCCGTATTCGAGGAGGGCGACGATCGGCGTCTTGTACGTGGAAACGACGTCGTCGTACGCCTCGGGGGAGACGCGGACGAGAGCGGTGTCCAGGACATGTACGAACAGGAAGAAGAAAATGAGGACACCGGTGACTCGATGAGCCACCCAGGACCACATGCCTTCCCGGCCGCGGTACAGCGTTCCAGCCGGCACGGAAGAACCCTCCGGGAGCGGGGATTGGGGTCGGCCGGCTTGACTGTCGGTCTGACCCGGCCGGGTACGGTCCACCGGCCCCGGCCATCGTAGCGACGGTTTGTCGGTTCGATCGCGCGGGGGCCTCTGGTGTGATCAAAGTGGCAACGAATCAGGCACGGACGGGCTATGGACAGGTGCTGGGAGGCCTGTTTGCCCGCCTGTGGCACGGAATCCGCCCCTCGGTGCCCACCGCCAACCCGTTACTGACTCGATACCAGCTCGATGATGCGGCCCCGGGCGAGTCGCCGCATCTCGTCGGCCGTCACCACCCGCTCGTGCTCGGGCTCGTGTCCCAGCCGGGCCCGGATGCCGGCCAGCACCTGATCGGGGTGTTCCGCGGGCCGGAAGCCGTCCAGGCAGATCACGAAGACATGGCCGAACCGGGACTCGTACGCGGCGTGCGCGGCGGCCAGCGCGAGGTGGGCGGCGTGCGGCGCGTCCGGGTGCAGGCCGGGGGCGGCCTCGGCGGCCAGCGCCTCGGCGCGGTCGGCGGGGGAGAGGTCGTAGCAGGCCTCGTCCACGGCGGCCAGCAGCGCGTCCAGGTCCGGGTAGGGGCGGTGGGCGGCCAGCCGTTCGGCCCAGCGCGGGCTGCCGTAGCACTCCAGCAGCACGGCCTCGGCCTCGTCGGCGGGGGCGGCGTTGAACCGCGGCAGGCCCGACGGGCCCCGCGCGGCGCGGCCGGGCGCGGATCCGCAGCTCTGTACGGGCACGGCGGTGCGGCGGGCGGACCGGGGCGGCTGCGCGGGGAGGCCGGCGTGGGACTCGCTGGACCTGGACAGCGTGGGCTCCTGGAATCAACGGCATCTGTGAACCTGGAGTGGGGAGGGACCGGAGAGACCAGGTGGATGCAGGGTGAAGGGAGAGACGAATGTGCCTCAAAGCTAGCGACGCTGGGCAACGGCCGTCCGACGGATGCGCGAATTTCACCCGGACGAGAGAGTTTCACGACGGCTGAGGGCTGGATGGTCGAGGAGAATGCCCGGCTATCTCCCCCCATCCACTGTCTTCGCCCTGTTTCCCCCGCTTCTCCTGCTTCTCTGTTTCCCCCTGCTTCTTCCGCTTCCCCTGTTCCCCTTTGCACCGGAGGTTTCTGACTGATGGCACCTTCACGCGGCGCCCTCATGGCCGTTGCGGCGGTCGCCGCAGCGACCGTCGCCGTCGCCGCCTGCGACGACTCCGGCACCGAACACGGCAACGGATCCGAGACGACGTCCCGCCCGGCGTCGTCCCCGTCGTCGCCGTCCGCGTCCCCCAAGCCCTCCCCGACCCGGAGCTACCCGCTCTCCAAGGCGCCACGCACCATCCCTTCCGTACGCGAACACACCCCCGCCCGCGGCCCCGGCTGGCAGCCCGGGAAGGACAGCGCCGTGGTGATCGGCAAGGGCGACAAGGTCCTCGCCGACGAGGGGCGGCTGCTCGCCGGTGAGCTGAAGATCCACTATCGGGGTGAGGCACAGGCCCGTGCGGGTGACGTGGAGCTGGCGCTGAACCCGAAGGACCGCGGCGGGCCGGAGTCGTACGCCCTGCGGACCCGCGACGGACGCGTCACGATCACCGGTCCCACCGACGCGGGTGTCTTCTACGGAACCCGCACCCTCAAGCAGTCCGTGCGGGCCGACGGCACCATGCCCGAGGGGGAGGTCAGTGACCGGCCCGCCCGCCCGCAGCGCGGTCTCAACCTCGACATCGCGCGCAAGCACTACACCGCCGGCTGGATCGAGGACCGGCTGCGCAGCATGGCCGATCTCAAGCTCAACCAGCTCGGCCTGCACTTCTCCGACGACCAGGCCTTCCGCATCGCCTCGGACACGCACCCCGAAGTGGTGTCGCCCGAGCACCTGACCAAGGCCGAGGTGCGGCACATCGTGGCCCTGGCCGGCCGGCTGCACATCGAGGTCGTCCCCGAGATCGACTCGCCCGGCCACCTCGGGGCGGTCCTGCGCGCCCACCCCGAGCTCCAGCTGTACAACGTCTCGGGCGTGCCCTCCAAGGGGTCGCTCGACATCTCGAAGCCGGGCGCGGCGAAACTCGTCGACGAGCTCCTCGGCGAGTACACCGAGCTGTTCGGGGGCGCCTTCTGGCATCTGGGCGCCGACGAGTACCAGGCACTCACGGTGAGCAGCCCCGCCGCCTCGTACCCACAGCTCCAGCGCGCGGCCGTGGCGAAGTACGGAGCGCAGGCCGGCATCGAGGACCTCGCCACCGGCTGGCTCAACGACCGTGCGGCGGTGGTCCGGCCGCACGGCATGAAGCCCAAGGCATGGAACGACGGCCTCTTCCGCGACAGCACCGTCCGGGCCGACAAGGACATCGAGATCGAGTACTGGACGGGCAAGGAGTACGGCGCGCGGCCGCCGGAGCAGTACCTGCGCGAGGGGTACAAGATGCTGAACCTCAACGACGAGTTCCTCTACTACGTGCTCGGCCAGCCCAACGCCTTCGTCTACCCCACCGGCAAGCGCATCTACGAGCAGTGGACCCCCCTCGTGCTGCGGGGCACGACCCCCGTCCCCTCGAAGTACTCGGACCAGATCCTCGGCGGCCGGTTCGCGGTCTGGGGCGACTTCCCGAACGCCCAGACCGCGGCCCAGGTGGCCGAGGGCATCCGGATGCCGCTGCGGGCGACGTCCCAGAAGCTGTGGGACCCGGACAAGCCGGCGCTGAGCTGGGAGGGGTTCAAGGCACTGGCGAAGGAGATCGACCAGGGCTGAGAGCCATGGGCCCATGGACAGCGCGGCGAGCGGGGGCTACGTTCCGCTTGCCGCGCGATCCGGGGAGGGACGCGCGCTCCATGCGCTGACATCCAAACCCTGGGGGGTTCCACTTCCATGCACTGCTCACTCTGCGGTACGAGACCGGCCACGACCGCCGACGGGCGGTGCGCGCTGTGCGCAGCCACCCGCCGGTCACGGCCGGGCGGCCTGATGCCGACGCCGGCGGGGCCGGCGCCGCTGAGCTCGCTGCGCTCCCCGGTCGGGATCGGCAAGGCGGTGTGCGTGCTGCTCGGCGCGGTGGCCGTGGCCGACGTGGCGTCGATCGCCGCCGGCGGCTACGCCCGCCAGGTGTACGACACGGCCATGGCCGGCGACTTCCTCATGTTCGACGATGCGCGCGCGGACCGCGCCGACGCGCTGTACCAGGCGTCGGGCTCGCTGCGCATGCTGCTGTTCCTGGCCACCGTCGTCGTCTTCCTCGTCTGGTTCCGCCGGGTGCGGCTCAACGCGGAGGTGTTCGACGCGTACGCCCACACGCTGCGGCCCGGCTGGGCGATCGGCGGCTGGTTCGTCCCCCTCGGGAACCTCTGGCTGCCCCACCGCGTCGCGAGCGGCGTCTGGACCGCGAGCTCGCCGGGCGGCAGCCACCGGCCCCCGGCCCCTAGCGGGCTGCTGCACGCCTGGTGGGCGGCGCTGCTGTGCTCGGAGTTCCTCTCCCGGCTCCAGGGGCGGCTGTACCCGGACGCCGTGGAGCGGGACGCGGTCCTGCGCTCCTTCGACGTGGGCATGGTCGCCGACATGATCGACATCGCCGCCGCCGTACTCGCCGTTCTGTTCGTGCGGCGGCTGACCGCGATGCAGAGCGAACGGGCGGCGGAGCGGGCCTCCACCGTCCCGCCGCTCCCCGTGGAGCGGGCGGACTGGGGCCGGTCGCACTGACGCACCGGTACGTGAGGGTCGGTATTCAGACTCCTTGAGTGACGCTTTTCGGCCATTCGGCGCTGAACGCGATAAGAGGAAGCGCTGCCTCCCCGTGCATGACCGAGCACGGAGAGGGCCGACGGGAGACGCCGATGAGCCTGCTGGAACTGATCGCCGCCGCTGACGCACGCGGGCTCGCCGCGAGCGGGGCCGCCTGCCTCGACCGCTGCCTGCCACAGCCGGCGGAGGGGGCCGACCCGGATCCCCTCCGCCCCCTCTGGGCCGGCTGCGCCGACCCCCGGGACTGGCAGGACCGGCTGACCGAGGCACGGGCCGCGCTGGACGGCCTGCCCGGTGCGCCGGAGAACCTGCTGCGGATCGCCGAGCTCCTCGGCGAGGCGCCGGCGGACCGGTCGGGCGAGGAACTGCGCACCTGGGCGGACGCCTGCTCGGTGCTCGCCCTCGACATCCACCGCGCGCACGACGCCGCACGCGCCGACGCCGCGGAGCTGGTGGAGCGCTGCCGGGCCGGCGATCCGGCGGGGGCGGGGCCGCTGCTGTCCGGCGAGGCCGCCCGGCAGGTCAGGATCCTGGAGATGCTGGCCGAGATCGGGGACGGCGCCCCCACGGGTGCGGGACTGCGTCAGGTCATGGACGTGTCGACCGAGGGTCAGCGGGTCCTGCGCGCCGCCGCCTCGCGACGGGCCCGGGTGCGGGGCTGAGCGGGCGCCCCTGTCAGGGGCGCCCGCCATGCGATGCCGTTGCTCGTGTCATCCGTGCGCGCGACGACCGGGCGATGACGCGCCCGGGAGACGGCCGGTCATCAGGTCCCGGAGCCGGTCCGCGTCCTGGGGGTCGTCGAGGCCGCGTTTGGGCAGGACCAGGACTCCGGTTCCCCAGATGTCCGGCGTGAGCAGCACGAAGACCCGCCGGCTCTCGACGCAGCGTCCGTAGAACTGCCAGCCGGTCTCGTTCGTGTGCCGTTCGGTGACGGTCCTGATGCCGGACGGATCGATGGTCACGCGGTGTTCGCCCAGGTGGCGGGCGTAGCCGAGCAGGGCCAGGGCCATCAGCCATCGGAAGACGACCAGCAGGAGGCAGGCGATCAGGAGGAACCTCCACACGCCCGCGCTCACGGAATCCACGCCCCTGGTCAGCAGGTTGGCGACGATCACGAAACCGAGGAAGGCGGCCAGCGTCCACAGAACGCGGTGACACCACCGGCCGGCCGGGCTGTGCCGCATCTGGAGCTTCAGCCCGTCGGAGATCTCCCGCCACGTCACCACGTACGTCAGTCGCACCGGAGTGTCAGCGGCCATGCGCCCTCCCTGGATCTCGTCGGGCGGGGGCCTGCCCCGCTGGACGACCCGTGGTGTCGTACGCCCGCTCCGCAAGCCCGTCGCCCGGACGGCCGCCAAGAACGACGACCGGGGCCGCCACCCCCCACAGGAGAGGCCCCGGTCGTCTTCCGCGGGGCCGCAGGACGACCCCGTACTCATCTCAGCGCCGTGCGTGCGTTTTCTGTCACACCGGGGGTAGGCGGCGGAATGTTGCGGGTTGTACAAGTCATGGACGTGACGCCCGCGAAGGACGTAGCGTGCTGAGTCGCGCAGGGTGGCGCGGCAGTGGTGACCAGCTGCGATTCAGGACAGCAGGGCAGGGTTGAGGGAGTGCTGGGGGACGACGCGGGGCTTACCGCCGCGGTGCTCGCGGCGCAGGACGGGGACGAGGACGCCTTCCGTACTGTGTACCGCGCTGTGCAGCCGCGGCTGCTGGGCTACATACGGACGCTCGTGGGGGAGCCGGACGCCGAGGACGTGGCGTCCGAGTCGTGGCTGCAGATAGCCAGGGACCTCGACCGGTTCAGCGGTGACGCCGACCGGTTCCGGGGCTGGGCGGCGCGGATAGCGCGCAACCGTGCCCTGGACCATCTGCGCATGCGCGGCAGGCGGCCCGCCGGGGGCGGGGACGAGACGGAGCTGCAGGAGAAACCGGCCGGGTCCGACACGGCCGAGGAGGCGATCGAGGCGCTGGCCACCGGCCGCACCATGTCGCTCATCGCCCAGCTGCCGCAGGACCAGGCCGAGGCGGTGGTGCTGCGCGTGGTGGTCGGTCTCGACGCCAAGAGCGCCGCGCAGACGCTGGGCAAGCGGCCCGGCGCCGTCCGCACCGCCGCGCACCGCGGGCTCAAGCGGCTCGCCGAACTGCTGCGCGCGGACGTCGTGGAGGGTGTGGACGACGAGGGAGCGGACGGCGCGGACGGGGACGGGCGCGCGACCGGTGGAGGCGGCCCGGCGGCGGCCGTTCCCGCGGAAGGGAGCGGTCCGGGCGCCGACGGACCGGTCGGCGGAGTCGGTGCTCCCCGGGGGCCGGCCGACGGTTCGGCCCCGGCGCGGTTGCCCCAGGACAGCGGGACGGGCCGGACGGCGGAACTCGGCGCCGTCCCCGCGCAACGCCCCTCCCGCACCGGCCTGGTGGCGCCCGCCGGTGTGACGCATTCGCGTCTGTGGACGCAGAAGGACATGTGATGGCCGACGAGCAGCACGAATGGCTTGACGAGGAAGCGGCGGAGAAAATGCTCCGACGCCAATCGGTCGACCCTGTCGGCGGCCGGCCCCGGCAAGGAGCCGAGGGACACGAAGCCGGCGGGCGCGAGGCCGAGGTGCTCGCGGCCGCCCTGGACGCATTGGCCCGCACCGCCCGCCCCGCCGTCGGTGAACTGCCCGGAGAGGCCGCGGCACTGGCCGCCTTCCGCGCCGCCCGCCCGGCCGCCGTCCGCACCACCGCCGTGTCCGCAGCGGCGGATCCGGTGCGGGCCGTCCGGTCCGCGGAGGCGGACGACCCGCCCGGATCCGGGGTGCTCGCCCCCGTGCACATCCGTGCGGCCGGCGCCGGTACGGCGTGCAGGTCCGCGGATTCCCGGGGCCCGCGCCCCATGCGCTGGAGCCGGCCCATCCGCTTCGGCCTGGTCGCCTCCCTCGCGTGCTGCGCGATCGGCGGGGTGGCGGTGGCCGCCGGGACCGGGGTGCTTCCCGTTCCCTTCGGCCGGCACGTGCCCGCGCCCGCCACCTCGGTGTCGGCGGCCGCGTCCCCCGAGGAACTGGGCTCCGGCCTTCCCACCGACGACGAGACGTCCGCACCGCCGCCCGGATCCCGGGCCGACGGCGCCGCTTCACCGGACGCGCCCGGCACGGCCCCGACCGGCGGCCCGAAGATCGGCCGCACCGACGAGGGCGGACACACGACCGACGCGGGCGGCCGAGTCGGCGACGGCACGGGCGGCACACCGTCCGGCGGCGCCGAGGACGACCCGTCGGGTGGCGTCGACGCGACAAAGGGCCAGGACGGCGGCCGGGACAGCGGCCACGACAGCGGCCAGGACACCGGTCAGGACGGCGCCACCGAGGACAAGTCGTCCGCCTGGTACGCCAAGACCCTCAAGGCCTGCCGCGACTACCGCGACGGCAAGCTCGACGACAAGCGCAGAAGCCGCCTCGAAGCGCTGGCCAAGGGAGCCCGCAACCTCGACCGCTTCTGCGACCGGATGATCGCCCAGGCCGACGGCAAGAGCGGTGACGCCCAGAACGGCGACGGCGAGACCGGCGGCGGCGACCCGTCCGGGAACGGCGGTGCGTCCGGCGGCTCGGGCGCCCTGCCGTCGATCGGCTTCTCCACCGCTTCCCCGGATCCCACGACGGCCGCCGGTTCTCCGGCTTCCGGGGACGCGCACTCCCCGGTGCCGGCGCCCTCCCTCGCGGCGCGCTGACGGCCCGGACCCGCGGCCCGTACCGCCCCACCGCCACCGGGTGTGACGTTTTTCGGCCCGCCGACGCAGTAGTGAGTGAGCCGACTGGTCATCGGCAGCGCCCGGAGCCGGGGTTCCCCCCGTACCTACGGCTCGGCGCAACGGCGCGGGCGGGACACGTTCCCCCGGTCCCGCCCGCGCCCCTCATCCACGACCTCAGTAGACGACGACCTTGTCGCCGTTGCGGACCTGGTCGAACAGCGAGGCGATCTTCGCCTCGTCCCGGACGTTGACGCAGCCGTGCGAGGCGCCGCTGTAGCCGCGGGCCGCGAAGTCCGACGAGTAGTGCACCGCCTGACCGCCGCTGAAGAACATCGCGTACGGCATGGCCGTGTGGTAGATCGACGACACGTGGTGGCGGGACTTCCAGTAGACGGAGAAGGTGCCTTCGCGGGTCGGCGTGTACTGCGAGCCGAACCGCACGTCCATCGACGAGAGAACCGTGCCGTCCTTCATCCAGGACAGCGTCCGGCTGTTCTTGCTGATGCAGATCACCCGGCTCGTCATGCAGCGCTTGTCCGGCTTCGCGGCCGGGCGGGTGGTCGGCGGGTTCAGCTCCGCGGCCGTCGGCGGGCGCGTCATCCCGAGCAGCTTCTGCCAGGTGACGGAGTCCGTCCTCCCCGTGCGGGACAGTCCGCGCTTGCCCTGGAAGGACTGCACGGCGGCGACCGTGACGGAGCCGTAATAGCCCGTGGGGCTGCGGTCGAAGTGGCCGATCTGACGCAGCCGGGCCTGGAGCTCGCGTACCCGCTCGCCCTGCGAGCCGGTCGCCATCAGCACCTCGGCCCGCGGAGCGGCCGACGGCGTGGACTCGGTCGTCCTCGGTGGGGCCTTCGGCTTCGTGCTCGGCTCGGAGCTCGCGGAGGGCGTCGCCGATCGCGTCCCGTCCGCGCCGGGCTTGCCGTCGTCGGCCGGTGAACTCGCCGGCGGTGCGGACGGTCCGGCCGACGCGCTGCCGGCGGGCTCCGCCCTGCATCCCGCGGTGACCGCGACCAGCGCCAGTACGGCGACGGCGGCGGACGCCGTTCCCGCGCCCCGGCCGCCTCCGTCCGCGTGGCCGCGCCCGGTCCTGCTGCTGCGTATCATCTCGGCCCCCTGAACCTGCGTTGTCTCATGGGACGGATTCCCGCTCTGCCCGGTTGCCGAATCCTGCGCATGATGGGAAAGCGGCACCGAGGACGGGAGGATGTCAGGCATCAGGGGCTGTGAGCAAGGTCCCGGCCGGGCTCCCTCCCACGCTTCGGGCCCTGCGGCTACAGTCCGTCGCGAGGCGTCGGGTGACCCATGAGCAGCTCCAGCGGGAGGCAGGCAAATGACGCGCGAGTCGGAATCGGGACTGCCGATCGAGCCGGTCTACGGACCGGACGCGCTCGACGGATGGGACCCCGTCGAGAAGCTGGGCGAGCCGGGCGCCTACCCCTTCACGCGCGGTGTGTACCCGACGATGTACACCGGACGCCCGTGGACGATGCGCCAGTACGCCGGCTTCGGTACGGCCACCGAGTCCAACGCCCGGTACAAGCAGCTCATCGCCAACGGCACGACGGGCCTGTCCGTCGCCTTCGACCTGCCCACCCAGATGGGCCACGACTCCGACGCCAAGATCGCGTCCGGTGAGGTCGGCAAGGTCGGGGTGGCGATCGACTCGCTCGACGACATGCGCGTCCTGTTCGACGGGATCCCGCTGGACCAGGTCTCCACGTCCATGACGATCAACGCCCCCGCCGCCCTCCTGCTCCTGCTCTACCAGCTCGTCGCGGAGGAGCAGGGCGTCGAGGCGCGGCAGCTCACGGGCACCATCCAGAACGACGTGCTCAAGGAGTACATCGCCCGGGGCACGTACATCTTCCCGCCGGCCCCCTCGCTGCGGCTGACCGCAGACATCTTCCAGTACTGCCGGGCCGAGATCCCGAAGTGGAACACCATCTCCATCTCCGGTTACCACATGGCCGAGGCCGGGGCCTCGCCCGCGCAGGAGATCGCCTTCACGCTCGCGGACGGCATCGAGTACGTCCGTACCGCCGTCGCGGCCGGCATGGACGTCGACGACTTCGCCCCGCGGCTGTCCTTCTTCTTCGTCGCGCGTACGACGCTCCTGGAGGAGGTCGCCAAGTTCCGCGCCGCCCGGCGGATCTGGGCGCGGGTCATGAAGGAGGAGTTCGGGGCCGAGAACCCGAAGTCGCTGATGCTGCGGTTCCACACCCAGACCGCGGGCGTCCAGCTCACCGCCCAGCAGCCCGAGGTCAACCTGGTGCGCGTCGCGGTGCAGGGACTGGCCGCGGTCCTGGGCGGCACGCAGTCCCTGCACACCAACTCCTTCGACGAGGCGATCGCGCTTCCCACTGACAAGTCCGCCCGTCTCGCCCTGCGCACCCAGCAGGTCCTGGCGTACGAGACGGACGTGACGGCCACCGTCGACCCGTTCGCGGGCAGTTACGTCGTGGAGAAGATGACGGACGACGTCGAGGCCGCGGCCCTGGAGCTGATGCGCAAGGTCGAGGACATGGGCGGGGCGGTCCACGCCATCGAGCGCGGCTTCCAGAAGAACGAGATCGAACGCAGCGCCTACCGGGTCGCCCTGGAGACGGACAGCGCCGAGCGGGTCGTCGTCGGCGTCAACCGCTTCCGGCTCGACGAGGAGGAGCCGTACGAGCCGCTCCGTGTCGACCCGGCGATCGAGGCCCAGCAGGCAGCCCGGCTGGCGAAGCTCCGCGCCGAACGCGACCAGGGAGCGGTGGACGCGGCGCTGACGGCGCTGCGCAAGGCGGCCGGGGGCACGGACAACGTGCTCTACCCGATGAAGGACGCGCTGCGGGCCCGGGCCACGGTGGGCGAGGTGTGCAATGCGCTCCGGGAGGTCTGGGGGGCGTACGTGCCGACGGACGCCTTCTGAGGCGCCCGCGCGGGCCGGCGCCCGATCTTCCGCCGTGTGTCAGGGGCGCTGGACGGGCCCCCGGAGCGGCGCGTACGCACCACCAGCGCGGGACCCCGCTCCTCGCCCCCGACGAGGCCGGCGCGGAGACGAAGCCCCCGCCGGCCGGCTGCCCGACGGCGACGGGGTCCGAGGAAGGCGCGTACCGGAGCCCCCTCCTCGGAGTGTCGTACCCGCGTGCGAGACTCCGTCTCATGCTGGGTGTCACCGACCTTCCGACCTACCTCGCCGGCCTCGTGCTGATCGTGCTGCTGCCGGGGCCGAATTCGCTGTACGTGCTGTCCGTCGCCGCCCGGCGCGGGGTGCGGACCGGCTATGTGGCCGCGGCCGGGGTGTGGACCGGGGACACCGTGCTGATGACGCTGTCCGCGCTCGGGGCCTCGTCCCTGCTGCAGACGACGCCCGTGCTCTTCGCCGTGGTCAAGTTCGCCGGTGCGGGCTATCTGACCTGGCTGGCCATCGGGATGCTGCGCGCCGCGGTGTCGATGTGGCGTGAGCGGCACCGCCGGGTGGCGGAGCTCACGGGCGAGGCCGCGGAGGGGGCCGGAGCGGCGGCCGCGATGGAACGGCCGTACCGGCGGGCGCTGGTGGTCAGCCTGTTCAACCCGAAGGCGATCCTGTTCCTGATCTCGTTCTTCGTCCAGTTCGTCGACCCGGCCTACGCCTACCCGGCGCTCTCCTTCCTGGTGCTGGGCACTCTGCTCCAGATCGCCAGCTTCCTGTACCTGTCGATGCTGATATTCGGCGGCACCCGGCTGTCCGCCGCGTTCCGCCGCCGCAAGCGGCTGTCGGCGGGGGCCACCTCGGCGGCGGGCGTGCTGTTCCTCGGGTTCGCGGCGAAGCTCTCCCTCAGCAGCGTCTGAGGTCCGGGACGAGGCCCAGCCGTGCGGCGTACTCGGCGAGCCCGGCGGTGTCCTCTGCGGCCCAGCCGACATAGCCGTCCGGCCGGATGAGGAACAGCCCCTTGCCGTACGCCTCGCAGGCATCCGTGCGGTGCACCCGCGCGGCCTGTCCCGCGAACTC
This sequence comes from Streptomyces sp. A0642, assembly GCF_004795105.1. Taxonomy (GTDB): domain Bacteria; phylum Actinomycetota; class Actinomycetes; order Streptomycetales; family Streptomycetaceae; genus Streptomyces. The sequence continues at coordinate 139,470 of NZ_SSBL01000009.1, forward strand.
GGGCAGCGGCGCGTCGGTGCCGACCGCCAGGAGCGTGAAGTGCGGACCCCGGAAGACGTCGAACAGCCTCCGGTCTCCCGCGGGTCCGTCGGGGGCCCGGTCGCCGGCCTCCAGGACGCCCGCGCGCCCCGTCGACAGCGGCCCCTCGCGGTAGCCGATGCCGAGCTGCTGGGCGGCCGCGCCGCGCTCCTGCTCGCCGCGGTGGATACGGGTGGACAGGCCGAGCACCTCCGCGGCGACCGGGCGGCGCTCCTCCTCGTAGCTGTCGAGCAGCGCGGCGGGCGCCCCGTGGCGCAGCACCTGGCCGAGCTTCCAGCCCAGGTTGTACGCGTCCTGCACGCTGGTGTTGAGCCCCTGGCCGCCCGCGGGGGAGTGGACGTGGGCGGCGTCCCCGGCCAGGAAGACCCGCCCGTCGCGGAACCGGTCGGCGAGCGCGGCGCGCGGCCGGAAGTCGGAGGACCAGAGCACGTCGGTGACGTCCTGGGCGCCGAGGTGGGTCCGCTCGGCGATGACGGCGCGGACACCGTCCGGGGTGGTGTCCGGCTCACCCTCCTTGTACTGGGCGACCAGCTGGAAGTCCGCGGTGCCGGGCAGCGGGCACAGCGCGAGGTATCCGGCCTCACTGTTCATCATGTGCCAGTTGTGCCGGTCGAGGGCGGCCCCGGCGATCCGCACGTCGGCCACCAGCATCGGCACCGGGTCCACCGTCTCCCCGGTCATCGTGATGCCCAGGGCCCGCCGCACGGTCGAGCGGCCCCCGTCCGCCGCCACGAGGTAGGAGGCGCGCACCGGGCCTGTGCCGAGCTGCGCGGTCACTCCGTCGGCGTCCTGGGCGAGGCCGGTCAGCGCGGTCGAGAACGCCACGTCGCCACCCAGTTCGCGCAGCCGGGCCAGCAGGATCTCCTGGGTACGCCACTGCGGCATCAGCCACGGCTCCCCGTACGGCTCCGCGTCCGTCGGGGCCGCGACCCGGAACATGTGGTGCTCGCCCCTCCGCTCACCGCCCTGCCACACCATCCCGACCGGCGCGGGCCCGCCGTGCTCGCGGACGGCGTCGCCGACGCCGAGGTCGTCGAGGACCTCGCGGGTGCGGGGCTGGATGCCCTTGCCGCGCGAGCCGGGGAAGAGCGCGGGCGCCTGCTCGACGAGGACCGCGGGGACGCCGCGCCGGGCCAGGTCGCAGGCGAGGGCGAGGCCGCACGGGCCCGCTCCGACGATGAGGACGGAGGTCTCCGTCACACGTTCCTTAACGCTGTTAAGTTCCATGCCGAGGAGTGTGTGCTTAACGGTGTTAAGTTGTCAAGGGCGGGGCTGTTAACTTGGCGGGGTGGGTACGACGAAGATCGACCGGTCCCAGGTGGCCGACACGGCGCTGCGGCTGCTGAACGAGGTGGGCCTGGACGGGCTCAGCCTGCGCGCCATCGCCCGGGAGCTGGACGTCAAGGCGCCCGCCCTGTACTGGCACTTCAAGGACAAGCAGGCGCTGCTCGACGAGATGGCCACGGTGATGTACCGCCGGATGCTCGACGAGGGCCTGCCGGGCCCGACGCCGGAGCGCTGGCAGGACCAGCTCGTCGCGTACAACAGGGGGCTGCGCCGTGCCCTGCTGCGCTACCGCGACGGGGCGAAGGTCTACGGCGGGGCGCAGTTCACCGGAACCGACCACGCGGAGGGGCTCGAAGGCCATCTGCGGACCATGGTCGACGCGGGCTTCGAGCTGTGGCAGGCCGTCCGCGCGGGCACCACCGCGTACTCCTACACGATGGGCTTCGTCAGCGAGGAACAGGGCGTGCGCCCTACGCCGGGCCGGCCGCGCGAGGGCTTCGACATCGGTGAACGGGCGGAGCGCATGGCCCGCTACCCGCTGGCCGCCGCGGCCGGAGAGGAGATCTTCGCCCACTACGAGGAGCGTTTCGAGGACGGCCTTCAGCTGATCGTCGCGGGCATCGAGGCCCGGTACGGGGTGGGAGGGTGAGGCGGCGTCACTCCGCCCGCAGGTACGCCGACGTCGAAACGCGCCCCAGCAGCCGCAACCGGGACGAGCCGTCGGCCAGGTGCTTGTCCAGGGCCTCCTGGACGCCCGGCCAGGACGCGTCGCCGTAGTCGTCGATCACCACGATGCCGCCCGGGGCGACGATCTCCTCGACCCACTCCAGGTCGGCGGCCACCCCCTCCATGGAGTGGTCGCCGTCCACGACGATCACTCCGTACTCCCGGTCCGTGACCTCGGCGCGCACCTCGGGATCCGCGGAGAACCCCTGCCTGATACGGGGGTGGTGCGTCGAACCCGCCCCGGTCAGCGCGAGGTTGGCCCGCACGACGTCCTCGCGCACGGGTGTGCCCGTGGGGTCGGCGGGCTGGGACGTGCCCGGCTGGAGCTGCCGGCCGGCCAGCGGATCGACGATCGTCAGGTCCGGCTCGATGCCCGCCCGGTGCACCATCCGGGTCAGCGCCGCCGCGAACAGCCCGTACAGCGTGCCGATCTCCAGGATGCTCCCGTTGGGCGGGGCGAGCAGCGGCACCGTCGCCAGCTTGCCGCACACATTCGACGTGGACCCGGCCAGCCGGCCCACGCCGAGCGCCTCCAGCGCCACCACGGTCCGGTAGGCGGCGACGACACTGCGCCGGGCCGTCGCCCCGTCACCGTTCAACGCGCTGATCTGGACGACCAGTTCGTCGATCTCCCAGGCGGGCGGAATCCGGTGCGCGCCCCGCCCCGTGCCGTCCAGCAGCAGCCCCAGCGCGTACTGGCTCCCCCGCAGACCGTCGGTGCCCCGGCGCATCTCGTCGGCCTCCCGCCGCAGTACGGCGAGCTCGCTCCGCAACGGCTCGGCGGCGCGTTCGACCCGCAGCCGGATACGGCGGTCGATGAGGGTGAGGGCGGGGCGCAGGGCGCGCTTCGTCAGGCGGTTGTTCAGAAGGGAGGGCATGGCTGGGAACGTACGCGCGCGGAACGGGCCCTTCCCACCACGCGCAGATGAAGTCTCGGTGTCGTCACGGCTGTGCGGGCGGCCGGGCCGCCCGCCGCTCCCTGGCCCGCGTCAGTGCCCGGGGGGCCAGGACGGTCGCCAGCAGCGCCGCCAGCGCTCCCGCCCCGGCGAGGGTCCCGGCCCGCAGCCCCGGGGGCCGGAACGTGCAGTCCACCTGTGTCCGGTCGCCGCTCACCGGCACGGCGACCAGGCCGAGGTAGGAGCCGGCGGGACGGCCGTCGCAGCTCCAGCCCGCGATCCGGGGCGCCGCGAGGACGGCCAAGCCCTTCGTGTGCGGCGGCAGTTCGGCGCGGACGCCGCTGCCGGTGACGGAGACGCGCGTCGCGCCGGTGTGCGTCAGCCCGGCCACCGCAGCCGCCAGGCGTCTCCGGTCCAGGCAGCCGACGGCCTCGTGCGGAACGGTGCCCGCCCGGGCCACCGACAGCGACACGGCGAGCCGGCCGCCGCCCGTGCCGAGCATGCGCATCCCGGCCCGCCTGCCCGGCAACTCGCCACGGAAGTCGGCCGGTTCCCCCGCAGCCCCCCACCGCGCCCGGCCGAACAGATCGGGGGCCCACAGATACACCTCACTGCCCACGGGGCAGCTCGCGCTCAGGGTGTACGTGCCCGGCCGCACCCGGTAGTCGTACGCGCCCTCGTCCGTGGCGTCGCCGCCGTGCGCGGCGCGCAGCGCCGTCGCGGGCACCGTGTACACGGACGCGCCCAGCAGCTTCTCCTGGTTGCGGAACGGCGAACGGCCCATCGGGGCGACGGAGTCGGCGGACGGCCGCACCGTCACCAGCGGCGGCACGTCCTGCCGGGAGACCGTGACCGGGCGGTCGTCCGGACGGTTCCAGCCCTGGTGCGGATCGCGCGGCACACGGACCCGGGCGCCGACGGAGAACACCGCGTCGGTCACCGGGTTGTCCAGGCTGTGGAGCGCGCGGCCGTTCGACGTCCAGCCCGCGCCCAGCGCGAGGAACGTGCGGGTCAGCACAGCGGGCGTGTGGCTGCTGTAGTACGCGCCGCCCTGCCCGCCGACCAGCAGCGGGTCGTTGGCGGTGGACTGCTCCAGACCGGGGTCCGTGCGGTAGCGCGGCCAGCCTTCGGCACCGGCGACCGCGGCGGCCTGAAGAGTCTGGCGCTCGCCCCAGGGGGCGTAGTCGTCGAGCCGGTTCAGCCGCTGCCGGTCGGCGTACGCGGTCGTCGCGGCGGCCTGACCGGCCTGCGCCCCGACCAGCAGCAGCGCCGCGAGCACGGCGAACCTGCCGTGGCGGGCCAGGAGCAGCGCACCGGTCACGGCCACCAGTCCCCCCGCGAACAGCGGATACGTCCATCCGGTGATCAGGGCGCTGGACGCGGCGCCGGCGGCGATGAGTGCCAGCACCGCGCCCCCGCCCAGCAGGGCCCGCCGCTCGGGCCAGGCGGTCGCGACCGAGGTCCAGGCGGCGATCACCACGAGCCCGGAGAGCACGAAGGTCTGCCGGTACGGGCTGCCGTTCGGCGTCGCGAAGGCGTGCCACAGCAGATGCGTCGGCCCCCACTGCAGGGAAAGGGCGACCGCGGCCACCAGCCCCGCCCACGCGAACCGTTCGGCGCGCGGCACGGCCCGGTGGAAGGCCAGCGCACACGCCAGCAGCAGGGCGCCGGTCCCGAGGAACAGAGCCGGACTGAAGAAGCTGTACGTGGCCGGCAGCAACCGTGCGGCGACGTCCGGCCAGGCCGCCGGAGCGAACGCCCGGTTCCAGCCCGGGTAGGCGTGCCGGGTGCCGAGGAACACCGGTATCAGGACGGGCGAGGCGAGACCGATGCCGATGAGCACGGTCCGTACCCCGCGTGCCAGGCCCCGGACCCGCTCCCGGGAGGTGCCGTCCTCCAGCAGCAGCCGCACCACCAGCACGAGGGCCGCCCCGAGCGTGGCCATGTACGCGGTGTAGAAGTTCGACACCCAGGCGAGCGTCACCAGGAGCGTGCCCAGCACCGGCCGCCGTCCCGTGCGCGCCCACTCCCCGGCCAGGCACAGCAGCGGGAAGGCGATCAGCCCGTCCAGCCACATCGGGTTGTACGCGGCCTCGACGACCGACCAGCCGCACAGGGCGTACGAGGCGCCGAGCACGGCCGCCAGCCACTCCCGGCCGCGGCCCCGGCGCAACGCGGTGAGCAGCCAGGTCATGGCCGCCGCCGCGGTCCCCGTCTTCACCAGGGTGACCGCGTACACGGCCAGGTCGATCCGGTCCCTCGGGAAGACCCCGACGATCAGGGCGAACGGGCTGCTGAGATACGTACCGAAGTCCGGCAGGAAGCTGCTGCCGAAGCCCGACTGCCAGTTCAGCAGCAGCCCGCCGTCCGCCCGCCCGTGCAGCAGGTCCCAGAGCCGGGCGTGGAACGGGACGAACTGGTTGCCCAGGTCGTTCACGCTGCGGGTGTGCGGGCCGAAGGGGTAACTGCGGGCCACCGCGTCCCCGGCGCAGACGGTGAGGGCGGTGAGCACGGCGGCCAGGGCGGCACCCCGGGCGCGCGGGGATCGCGAAATCGACGGAGTCCTCATGATGGGTCGAATATGTCATCGAACATCGTGAAATCCCGGGCGCGGAAGGCCGGTTCACGCAATGGACGGCCGGGCTTCACGCCCCCGTCCCCGCCCGGTCACGCACCGCGCGGGTGCGGGGACGGACCGGGGCCCCCGGTCCGTCCCCGCGAGCGGATCAGCGCCCCGACGGCTGGGGCAGGGCCCGGCCATCGAAGGCCGGTGCGGCAGGGGCCGCGGCGTGGAGACCGCCCGCTGGGCCCCGTGCACCGCCCTCGCGCCTCAGCCCGCCGCCGCCCGCTTCAGGGTCCGGGCCTTGCGGGCGAGGCGGCGGACCGTCGCGTTGCGCGGGATGAAGGCGAGCTGTGCGGGGAGGGCTCCGGGCAGTCCCAGTGCGGTCAGCCGGCGCCGTTTGAAGTAGCGCCGGGTGGTGTCGCGGGGGAGGCTCAGGTAGCGCTCGGCGTCGGGGCGCAGGGCGGCCTGGAGCTGCGGCTGCATGGCGTAGCCGACCGCGGCGAGGAGCCCGGTCGGCTCGCCCCGTACCTCTTCGGCGCTCGGCAGCGACCAGCCGGTGACGGCGGACGGGTCCTCCAGATCGGGCAGCAGGGCGTCGACGATCGTCAGGGGGACGCGATTGCTGTTCTGGTACGGGGCGAGCCGTTCCAGCAGCGGGCCGGTGCCGACGCGGGCGACCGGGAGTCCGTAGAACGAGGCGGCGGTCAGCAGCGCGGTGGAGAAGCAGCCGACGACCAGGGCGGGACGCATGGTCTCGAACAGCGTCTCGGCGAGGACCGGGCTGTCGAGCACGGTGAGCTCCGCGCCCGCCCGTTCCGCCTCCAGCTCCAGCGCGCGGGTCCAGTGGGCCGGGGCGCTGGGGTGCGGCTTGAAGACGATCCGGGTGTGGCCGAGCGCGACGGCCCCGCGCAGCATCCGCGCGTGCAGCTCCTCCTCCTGCTGGGCCGTCAGAATGCCCAGCGTGGACAGGTACTGGCCGAGCAGCAGAGCCGGTCCGGGCCCGCCGTGCGCCTCGGGGATCCCCGCCGCCGCGCCTGCCAGCTCGCCGAGCACCTTCAGGAAGGCGTCGGTCGGCACGATCTCCGAAGCGACGCCGAACTCGGTGAGCAGCAGCGGCCGCAGGCCCGGCACCAGGTCGAGGTGGAGCAGCCGGCGGATGCGGGTGCCGACCAGCTGGTCGAGCCTGCTGCGGGTCGGACCGTAGCTCATCAGCCCGTCGGCGTAGATGTGCACCGGACTGTCGCCGAAGATCACGGTGAGGGCCTGGGCGGGGTTGGCCTGGATCGACTCGCAGGCGATCTCGACCGGTCCGTCGCCGAGGTCCCAGGCCCCTCGCACCGCCCGCTCCCACAGGGACGCGTCCTGCTCCCTGGGCGACCAGCCCGCGGGGTGGAAGGGCCGGATGAAGTCGTTCCAGGAGTGCACCGCGTCGAACTCGGCTGCCAGCGCCTCGAATCCGGGCCGGCGGTGGAGCGGTGTGCCGAGCTCGGGGGAGGGAGAGGTGTCGCTCACGACGAGGACCCGCCGGTGTTCGTCGCGCGGACCGAACTGGCCCGCGCGCAGGGCGGCGACGAGCGTGGCGGCGGCGTACTGCGTGCACGCGGAGAAGATCTGGGTGGTGGACCGGCCGACCGGCGCGGTGTACGTGCCGGGCATCAGGCCGCGACCTCCCGGGAGACGGAGCGGCGGCGGACCCGTCGCAGCTGGTCCGCGCGGCGGTCGCCCAGCGAATTCAGCGTATCGGCGAGGACTTCCTGAGGCATGCGCCGCAGGGAAGCCGCGCTCATGGCGCGCAATTTCCGTGCCACTGCGGGTTCGAACCTTTCGATGGATTCCAAATGGTGCGCCATGACCGCGCAATAGGTGCGTACGGCCTTCGGCAGCAGCCGGTCCGCCTCGGGATCCCGGGACGTCTCTTCCAGGACCTGGTCGAAGGCCCGGATGAAGTCGAGTTGGCGCACATCACCGATCTGGGTGAGCGAGGACGCGATCCCCCGCCGGTAGAAGACCCCGGGCAGGCCGACGGCCGCGAACGATGCGGCCTCCCGGTGCAGGCGCCAGATCCAGGGCCTGTCCTCGGCGGTGCGCAGCCCGTCCCGGAACCGGAGGAGCCCGGAGTCCGCGAGCCGCCGGTGATAGGCGCCGGCCCAGGCGTACGCGTAGTCCACCGGCGTCGACCGGTCGGAGGGCAGGATCACGTCGCGCGGGCGCAGCACGGTGTTCCGCAGGCCGTGCGGGACCCGGTGCACGGTGCGCGCCCGGTCCGTGAACTGCACATGGTCCGTACGGACGAAGTCGCACCCCAGCCCCGTGATGGAGGCCAGCAGCCGCTCGTAGTGACCGGGAACGACCCAGTCGTCCCCGTCGAGGAAGGTGAGGTACTCGCCACGCGCCGCGTCGATACCCGTATTGCGCGCGGTGGCCAGGCCCCCGTTCTTCTCGTGCGCGACCAGGACGGCGCCCGGGATCTCGCGCTCGGCGCGCTGGAGGATCTCCAGGGTCCCGTCGGTCGAACAGTCGTCGACGAAGATGAATTCGAAATCATCACGGGCATTGGCCCGCAGACTTCGCAAGGTATCGGGGGCATAGGCCCGTACGTTGTAGAACGGCACGATGACGGAGAGCTTAACCACGCGCCACACGCTAGGCGGAGGTCCGTCATTTGCCCTGGCCCTGACAGGAACGCCAGGTGAACGACGAAAGTCGACCTGATGAACCAGCCCGAATCCCCTCCGGAAACAGAGCATTTGTCGGGCCGATTAGCCAAGCGTCGTCGGGCTGTTAACCCGCTGTTGCTGTCACGTTGGGCCGCGAATCGGAATGCCTTCCTAAGTTCTGGGACGTGCCCCCACGTACCGAAAAGACGACCGCCCTCCGGGTAGCCGTGCTCGCCGACTCCGACACCCGCTGGAAGTGGGGCGCGCTCACCGCGCGCCGGCTGACCACGGGCGACGGAAGCGCGCCCACGCCCCGCGCGGAGATCAGCGGACTGCTGCTGCGCGGCCGGGCGACCCCGACACCCCGCCAGCTCGCCGAGGTCGGCGACGTCGGCGTCGACACCGACCGGGTGCGCGAGGTGACGGCCCTCGAATTCCTCGACACCGTGCGCGACGAGGGATACGACCTCGTGGTCCTCGCCCTCGTCGGCGGCGCCGTCCAGGCGATGCTCCACGGCCTCGCCGCACTGCGGATGAGCGCCAGGCCCGTCGTCGTCACCGGCTACGTCGGCGTCGTCTACGAGAAGCTCGCCGACGGACTGCTGCTGCGGCACGGCGCCGACGTCGTCCTCGCCAACTCCCGCCACGACGCGGAGCGTTTCCGCGCGGTGTACGAGGGAGTGGGCGCCGACGCCTCGGCCGTCACGGAGGCCGCCCTGCCGTTCCTCGGAGGCGCCCCGCACCGCCCCGAACCGGGCCGCGACACCGTCGTGTTCGCCGCCCAGCCCTCCGTGCCCGTCTCCCGCGCCGACCGTACGTACCTGCTGCGCAGGCTCGTCGAGCACGCCAGGCTCCACCCGCGGCGCGAGGTCCTCCTCAAGCTGCGCTCCAAGCCCGGCGAGCACACCACCCACATCGAGGAACTCCCCTACCAGCGCCTGGCCGAGCGGCTGCCCGGCGGCCTCCCGCCCAACTTCCGCCTGGTGTACGGGCACATGGGCGAGGTCCTGGACCGCACCGACCTGCTGGTCACCGTCTCCTCGACCGCCGCCCTGGAGTCCCTGCACCGGCGGATCCCCACCGCCGTCCTCACCGACCTCGGGGTGCGCGAGACCCTCGGCAACCACCACTTCATCGGTTCCGGCCTGCTCACCTCCTGGGACCACCTCGACGGCGGCGCCCACCCGCACCCCGACCCCGAGTGGCTGGCCGGCCAGGGCGTCGCCGCCGACGGCACGTACGCCACCGCCTACGACGCCGCCCGCGCCCGGGTCACCGCCCTGCTCACGCGGGACCGGCTGCCGGACCTCGCCCCGTACTACACATCGGCCACCGCCCCCGGCTACCTCCCCGGCATCCTCGCCCGCCACCACCTGGCCCTCGACGGCCGCCCGCTCCCCGGAGCCGCCGCGCCCCGGGAGGCCGGCCGGGTCAGGGGAGCGGTGCGCGAGGCGGTCCGGGACGCGGCCCGGGGCGCGTACCGCCACGGCGTCCAGCGGGTCGCCCCGGTCATCCGACGGATGGGCGAGCTGTGAGGAACCAGACGGACGGGCGAGCTGTGCCCACCACCCCTACGACACCCACTGGAGCAGCGATGACGCCGCAGCCCACCGTGCTCGCCGTGATCCCCGCCCGCGGCGGATCCAAGGGCGTGCCCGCCAAGAACCTCGCCCAGGTCGGCGGCGTACCGCTGGTCGTCCGCGCGGTCCGCGCCTGCCTGGCGTCGAGCGAGGTGACCGACGTCGTCGTGACGACCGACGCACCCGCCGTCGCCGAAGCGGCCCGGGCCGCCGGCGAAGCGCTCGGCGAGACCGGCCGGCTGCACTGCGTGCAGCGCCCCGAAGCCATCGCGGGCGACACCGCGACCAGCGAGGCCGCGGTCCTGCACGCGATGGACCGCTACGAGGAGGAGCACGGCCGCCCCGTCGACGTCGTCCTGCTCGTCCAGTGCACCAGCCCCTTCCTCAGCCGTGAGGACGTCGACGGCGTCGCCGCCGCGGTCGCCAGGGAAGGCGCCGACACGGCCGTCACCGTCGCCCCCTTCCACGGCTTCCTGTGGCGCGACGGCAGCGCGGTCGAGGACCACAACTACGGCGTCAACCACGACAAGGCCGTCCGCCCCCGCCGCCAGGACCGCCCCGAGGACCTTCTGGAGACCGGCGCCGCCTACGCGATGGACGCGACGGGATTCCGCACCCACCGCCACCGCTTCTTCGGCCACACCGCGCTGGTGCGCACCGACCCCGCCCGCGTCCTGGAGATCGACGACCCGCACGACCTGGCCCGCGCCCGCGCCCTGGCCCCGCTCCTGGACCCGGCCCGGCTGCCCACCCGCGAGGACGTCGACGCGGTCGTCCTCGACTTCGACGGCACCCAGACCGACGACCGGGTCCTCATCGACGCCGACGGCCGCGAGACCGTCGCCGTCCACCGCGGCGACGGACTCGGCATCGCCGCGCTGCGCAAGGCGGGCGTCCCGCTCCTGATCCTCTCCACGGAACAGAACCCGGTCGTCGCCGCCCGCGCCCACAAGCTCCGCGTCCCCGTCCTGCACGGCATCGACCGCAAGGACCTCGCGCTCAAGCAGTGGTGCGACGAGCAGTCCGTCGCGCCCGAGCGCGTCCTGTACGTCGGCAACGACGTCAACGACCTCCCCTGCTTCGCACTCGCCGGCTGGCCCGTGGCCGTCGCGAGCGCGCACGACTCGGTACGCGCCGCGGCGCGCGCCGTGACCACCACCCCCGGCGGCTTCGGCGCCATCCGCGAGATCGCGGCCTGGCTCCTGGGCCCCACCCTCACCGACTCCACCACCAAGTAAGTAAGGAACACCCCCATGAGCACCTCCCGCCTGCGCACCCTCGGCACCCGCACCGCCGGTCCCGGCAACCCCGTCTACATCACCGGCGAGATCGGCATCAACCACAACGGCGACCTCGACAACGCGATCGCGCTGATCGACGCCGCCGCCGAAGCGGGCTGCGACGCCGTCAAGTTCCAGAAGCGCACCCCGGAGATCTGCACCCCGCGCGACCAGTGGGACATCGAGCGCGACACCCCCTGGGGCCGGATGACGTACATCGACTACCGCCACCGCGTCGAGTTCGGCGAGACCGAGTACCGGGCCATCTCCGAGCACTGCGCCGAGCGCGGCATCGACTGGTTCGCCTCCCCGTGGGACACCGAGGCCGTCGCCTTCCTGGAGAAGTTCGACGTCCCCGCCCACAAGGTCGCCTCCGCGTCCCTCACCGACGACGAGCTCCTGCGCTCCCTGCGCGCCACCGGCCGCACGGTGATCCTCTCCACCGGCATGTCGACCCCCCGCCAGATCCGGCACGCCGTCGAGGTCCTCGGCTCGGACAACATCCTGCTCTGCCACGCCACGTCGACGTACCCGGCCAAGGCCGAGGAGCTGAACCTCCGCGTCATCAACACGCTCCAGCAGGAGTATCCCAACGTCCCGATCGGCTACAGCGGCCACGAGACGGGACTCCAGACCACCCTGGCCGCCGTCGCGCTCGGCGCCGCGTTCGTCGAGCGCCACATCACCCTCGACCGCGCCATGTGGGGCTCCGACCAGGCCGCGTCCGTCGAGCCCCAGGGCCTGACCCGCCTGGTCCGCGACATCCGCACCATCGAGGCGTCCCTCGGCGACGGCGTCAAGAAGGTGTACGAGTCGGAGCTCGGCCCGATGAAGAAGCTCCGCCGGGTCCCGGGCGTCGTGGCAGAGAGCGGCGAGACGGCCCAGGCCGCCGAGCCGGTCGCGGTCTGACGGGCAGACCGGTGAACCTCGCCTTCGTCGAGAGCCCGGTCCAGCTCCTGAACGTCCTGGAGTGGGCCTACACCGAGGGAGGCGGCGGCCGTGTCGTCGCGGACGTCACCGTCGTCGTCCTCCCTCCGGTCGACCCGATGTCGCGCGGTCAGCTGCGCCGGATGGCGGAGCTGGCCCGCGACGAGGGCATCACCGTGCGCTGGCAGGAGGCGCGCGGCGACTCGGGCACCCCCCTGAAGTCGCTGCGCGCCCTGACCCGGCTCGTCCGCAACGCGGACCACATCGTCATCGGGGACCCGTTCTCCCGCTACGTACAGCTCCTGCTCTCCCTGGTCCGCCCCCGCCGGCTCACCGTGGTCGACGACGGCACCGCCACCATGGAGTTCGTCACCCTGATCACCCGGGGCGAGCGCCTGGTGCGCTGGCACCGCCGCGGCGGCTCCGGCCCCCGGGACCTGGCCCTGGCCCCGGTCTCCGCCACCGCCCGCCGCCGCTTCACCCCGTCGGCGGCGCGCGAGGTCGAACTCTTCACCGCGATGCCGGTGATCCCGCCGCCCGGCATCACCCTCATTCCCAACACCTTCTCCTGGACCCGCTCCCGCTTCGGCCCCCCGCGGCTCACCAAGGGCGCCGACCTGGTCGGCACCTCGCTGGTCGAGACGGGGGTGGTCGACCGCGGTCAGTACCTGGAAGCGGTCGCGGCCCTGGCCCGTACGCACGGCGCCACCCGCTACTTCGCCCACCGCCGCGAGTCCACCGAGAAGCTCCACGCCCTGGAGGCCGCCACCGGCCTGGAGATCGTCCGCCCCGACCTCCCCCTGGAACTCATCGCCCGCCGGGGCCCCATCGGCCGCACGGTCCTGAGCTTCCCCTCCACGGTGGTCCACACCCTCCCCCTGGCCCTGGCCGGTACCGAGGTGAAGGTCGCGGTCTGCGACATCGCCCCGGAATGGCTCCGCGAAACGGCGTCCCCGAGGGCCCAGGGCTTCCTCACGGGCGTCACGGAAACCGCCCGGGACGTCCAGCGGCTGGCGCCGTGGCGGGTGACGGCGGTGACCACGGAGGCGTGAGACGCGGGGGGAGGCGGCCGGTGTGCCCGGGCACGTCGTCAGCGCGTTCCGTACGCCTCGGCGGTGTCGCCCGGCAAGGCGTCGAAGGCGGCGTGGACGCGGATCTGTCCACGCAGTGAGCCACGTCCTGTCCGCATCCCCCGTGCCCGCAGCGCAATGATCTTCGCCACCGGTTCTCCGGACTCGCAGATCACCACCTCCGCACCGGCGGCCACCTGCTCCAGGATGACCGAGAAGTGGGCCTCGGCCTCGTGCACGTCGTATCGACGGGCGGTTTCCACGGCTGCCTCGCAGGGGTGGGTCGGAGGTGGACCGATCCATTGGACCAGGGCAGCGCCAGGAAGCCGGAACCCACCGAGACGGTCAACCGGCCATGGCACGAAGGCCCGTCCCAGAGGGCGGGGGAGCGGAAGTCAACGGCCGTTCAAGACGCGGCGCGCCGTCTTCGCCCGCACCCCCGAGAGTTCCGCCCGCAGGGCGGCACGGCGTGTGGCGTCGATGGTGACCGCCGCCGGCAGAGCGGCCGCGGCCAGCAGTCGGGCGCGGCGCAGGTGGGTCGGGGGGTGCGTGGAATCGACGCTGTGACCACGCAGCGCACCGCAGCGGCGCTGCCGTTCGTACTCGCTAGCCGGGATCGCGTCCATGTGGGCGGCCAGGCGTTCCCACAGCCCTTCGGCGGCCTCTCTGTCCTTCGTGGCACGGGTGTGCCGGGACCGGAGCGCATTGGACTCGCGCAGCATCGTGGTTTCCGCGGAACCGGAGACCAGTAGCCGGTCCATCAGGCCCGCGGCGGCTTCCGTGGAGCCGCATCGGGCGGCGAAGGAGTCGGCCAGGTACTCGCCGCGCTGGGTGGCGCGCAGGGTCAGGTGGTCGAGGACCATCAGGACACCCACGACGGCGGAGCGCGGAAGCAGATAGAGGGCGTTGAGCACGGATTCCATGAGGGTGGGCTGCCGGACCGGGCTCATCAGGTACCGCCAGGTGTCCAGGGACTGAAGCGCGTTCCCGATGACCAGGCCGTGGCGGGTGTCGCCGTTGGCGTAATGCCCGAGCTCATGCCCGAGCAGCGCGATCCGCTGCTCGGTGCTGAGGGCCTCCCAGAGTCCGAGCCCGATCGTCAGCAGCCGGCGGTGCCGGAAACCGTACGTGGACACGCTCGCGTTGAACTCGGCGGTGACCGAGACCGCGTGCACTCCGGTCGTCCCCACTGTCCCGCCGACCTCGTCGATCAGGGCGAACAGTTCGGGCGCGTCGGCCCGGCGCAACACCGGCTCGTCCTCCGGCAGGCGCGCGAACCGGGGGCGCAGGGTCCAGGTGATGAGGAGGAACAGGGCGCCGAGGAGGGGGAGGCCGCTGCCCCAGCCGAGCACCACCAGCAGCAAACCGCCGACGAACAGTGCGCCGGTGACGGCGTGGACGGCCAGTGCCAGGGCGAGGGCGAGGACGCCCGCCGTGTCGCGCCGGGGCCGCAGAGCATCGTCCGTCGTGACCTCGGCCAGCAGCCTCTCGCCGTGCTGCCGGGCGAGCCTGTGCCGCAGGACCTCCAGGCGGCCGGTCGGTTCCTCGGGCTGCCCCGGGTCCACATTCCAGTCACAGGCGGCACACCACGGCACGAACCCGTGGTTCGTCCGGATCTCCGCCCCGCACTCCGGGCATGACTGAATGCGCTGTTCCACCGTGCCGAGCACTGCCGAGGCCCCCTCGTCCCGCGGCTCCGGCCGGAGACCGCTCAGGTGTATGCGGACGCGTGTGCGCATCCGCGGACAATGACGCACAGTAGGCCGCGGCTCGGGCGGCCGTACAGGGGGTTCAACCGGGTTCCACCGTGTGAAACCGGCAGAGCTTACCCACCTCCATCTCACGTCACACGCCCCGGCACCGCCTTTTATTCCTCTATGCGGCTGAACTTTTGTTGATCTGTGGCCAGTTGACGGGGCAAGGGGCCTACCCTTCAACAGGTGAACCAGTTGATGTCCCGTGAGTCCGATGCCAACCTGCCGGAGGGCCCGGCCCTGCCCGGCACGCTGCCCGAAGTGCTGCGCGCCGAGCTCATCGCCTTCCGCCGTGATCTGCACATGCACCCCGAGCTCGGCCATCAGGAGACCCGCACCACCGCGGCCATCAAGGCCCGGCTGGAGCAGGCCGGTCTCGAGCCGCGGGTGCTCGCCTCCGGGACGGGGCTCATGTGTGACGTCGGGACGCGGGGCGAGGGGACGCGGCCCATGCTGGCGCTGCGGGCCGACATCGACGCGCTGCCGATCCCGGACACCAAGGCGGGCGTCCCGTACCGCTCCACCGTGCCCGACCGGGCGCACGCCTGCGGGCACGACGTGCACACCGCCGCCGTCCTCGGCGCCGGCCTCGTGCTCGCCGAGCTCGACCGGCAGGGGCTGCTGCCCAACCCGGTGCGGCTGATCTTCCAGCCGGCCGAGGAGGTGCTGCCCGGCGGCGCGTCCGACGCGATCGAGTCCGGGGTGCTGGAGGGTGTCGGCCGGATCATCGGCGTGCACTGCGACCCGAAGGTCGACGTGGGCCGGATCGGGCTGCGCGTCGGGGCGATCACCTCCGCCTGCGACCGCCTGGAACTGTCCCTGGACGGCCCCGGCGGCCACACCGCCCGCCCGCACCTGACGACCGACCTGGTCACCGCCGCCGCGAAGGTCGCCACCGAGGTGCCCGCGCTGCTGGCCCGCCGGGTCGACGCGCGGGCCGGGCTCGCGCTGACCTGGGGGCGCCTGGAGACCGGGCACGCCTGCAACGTCATCCCGCAACACGCCGAACTGTCGGGCACGGTTCGCTGCCTGGATCTGGCCGCCTGGCACGCGGCGCCGGACCTGGTGCACGCCGCGGTCGACGAGGTGGCCGGAATGTACGGTGCCAAGACCGTGATCGACTACGTCCGCGGCGTTCCCCCCGTGGTGAACGACGCGGCGGCGATCGATCTGCTGGCCGGCGCGATGACCGCCCGTCGCGGTTCGTATGCGATCGAGGACACCGAACAGAGCCTGGGAGGCGAGGATTTCTCCTGGTATCTGGAGCACGTGCCGGGTGCGATGGCGCGCCTCGGAGTGCGTACGCCCGGCGACACGCGCGGGCTCGACCTGCACCGGGGCAATTTCGACGCGGACGAGGAGGCGATCACCGTGGGGGTGGAGCTGTTCACCGCTTCCGCGCTGCTGCACGGCAACCATCCGTAACCGGACAGGTCACCCCAGGTTCGCGACGATCCGATAACGGCTTCCGTACAGGGCTTTATCTGACATCTACGCGCGTTACGATCGCCGCGAAACCAGCGCCGGAAGAGGCGCTTCGGTCAGGTTTGAAGGAGCCTTCCCTTGCGCCGGATCACTAGGATTGCCGCTGTGGGCGTTATGTCCGCGGCACTCGCGCTCAGCGTTACAGCGTGTGGCGACTCGTCCTCCTCGTCGAGCAGCAGCTCCGACTCCAAGGACAAGAAGACCGCCCTCGCGTACGACATCGGCGGCCGTGGCGACCAGTCGTTCAACGACGCCGCCTACGCGGGCCTGGCCAAGGCCGAGAAGGAGCTCGGGGTCAAGGGCACCGAGGCCGAGCCCTCGGACGGCGAGTCGGACGCGGACAAGGTCCAGCGCCTCACCTCGCTGGCCCGCGCCGGGAACAACCCGGTCATCGGCGTCGGCTTCGCGTACGCGCCCGCCATCAAGAAGGTCGCGCCGAAGTTCCCGAAGATCACCTTCGGCATCATCGACGACGCCTCGGTGACCGGCCCCAACATCGCCAACATCGTCTTCAACGAGGAGCAGGGCTCCTACCTCGCGGGTGTCGCCGCCGCCAAGGTCACCAAGACCAAGACGGTCGGCTTCATCGGCGGTGTCGAGACCCCGCTGATCAAGAAGTTCGAGGCGGGCTTCACGCAGGGCGTCAAGGACACCAACTCCGCGGTGAAGGTGATCCCCCAGTACCTGACCCAGCCGCCGAACTTCGACGGCTTCTCGAAGCCCGACCTCGGTAAGGCCGCCGCCCAGGGCCAGCTCGACAAGGGCGCCGACGTGATCTACTCGGCGGCCGGTCTGGCCGGTTCCGGTGCGATCGAGGCCGTCTCCAAGGCCGGCAAGTGGAACATCGGCGTCGACTCCGACCAGTACAACCAGAAGGGCCTCGCGGCCTACAAGGAGTCCATCCTGACCTCGGTCACCAAGGACGTCGAGGACTCCGTCTTCAACCTGATCAAGTCCGTGGTCGACGGCAAGCCGCAGACCGGTGAGATCCGCTACGGCCTCGACAAGGACGGCGTCGGCCTGGCCATGTCGAACCCGGCGTTCACCAAGATGACCGACGTCATCGCCGCGGTGGACAAGGCGAAGAAGGCGATCATCGACGGCACGATCACCGTCAAGACCGCCCCGTAAGGACCCCGGTCCTGCCGACTGGACCCCCGTGGGCCCCGGAGCGCGCGCTACGCCGCCGCTCCGGCCCGCGGGGGTACTTCGCGAAGTGGTTCGGCCTGTCGCGGGGCCCATCCGGCCCGGCCTCGAACACGGCGTTCCGGCCGCCCCGTGCGCATGCGTTTGACGATTCGGCAACGCTACGCGTGTAGACAACCCTGACAGCCTTCAGGCGCGATAACTTCACCCCACCCCTCTGCCCCTCCGCTCCCGCTCCTGTCCGGCCAAGGAGAGTGCGTCATCAACGCGTCCAGCAGCCCCCCTGCCGTAGAACTGCACGGCATCACCAAGCGTTTCCCCGGCGTCGTCGCGAACCACGACATCGGCATCACCGTGCGCAAGGGCACGGTCCACGCCCTCGTCGGCGAGAACGGTGCCGGCAAGTCCACCCTGATGAAGATTCTCTACGGCATGCAGAAGCCGGACGAGGGCACCATCGCCGTGGACGGCGAGCAGGTCACGTTCAGCAACCCGGGCGACGCCATCGCGCGCGGCATCGGCATGGTGCACCAGCACTTCATGCTCGCCGACAACTTCACCGTCCTGGAGAACGTCGTTCTCGGCGGCGAGAAGCTGCACGGCATCGGCTCCGCCGCGCGGAAGAAGATCAAGGAGATCTCCGACGCGTACGGCCTGGGCGTCCGGCCCGACGCGCTCGTCGAGGACCTCGGGGTCGCCGACCGTCAGCGCGTGGAGATCCTCAAGGTCCTCTACCGCGGCGCGCGCATCCTCATCCTCGACGAGCCGACCGCGGTCCTCGTCCCGCAGGAGGTGGACGCGCTCTTCGCGAACCTCCGCGAGCTCAAGGCCGAGGGCCTCACCGTCATCTTCATCTCGCACAAGCTCGGCGAGGTCCTCTCGGTCGCCGACGACATCACGGTGATCCGGCGCGGCACGACGGTGGGCACCGCCGATCCCGCGCAGACCACGACCAAGCAGCTCGCCGAGCTGATGGTCGGCAGCGAACTCCCGTCGCCCGAGACCCGTGAGTCCACGGTGACGGACGTGCCGATGCTCCGCGTCGAGGGCCTCTCGCTCACCATGACGGACCCGGACGGCGTCGTCCGCGACGTCCTGTCCGACGTCGCCTTCACCATCCACAAGGGCGAGGTCCTCGGCATCGCGGGCGTCGAGGGCAACGGCCAGACCGAGCTGATCGACGCACTCATCGGGATGAAGGCGGCGGACAGCGGAGTGATCACCCTGGGCGACGCGGACATCTCCCGCGTCCCCACCCGCAAGCGGCGCGAGAGCGGCATCGGCTACATCCCCGAGGACCGGCACCGGCACGGCGTCCTGCTGGACGCACCGCTCTGGGAGAACCGCATCCTCGGCCACGTCACCGAGAAGCCCAACAGCCGCGGCTTCCTGCTGGACCCCAAGGCGGCCCGCCACGACACCGTGCGGATCGTGCGCGAGTACGACGTGCGCACCCCCGGCATCGAGGTCACCGCGGCCTCCCTCTCCGGCGGCAACCAGCAGAAGCTGATCGTCGGCCGCGAGATGAGCCACGCGCCCAAGCTGCTGATCGCCGCGCACCCCACCCGGGGCGTCGACGTCGGCGCACAGGCCCAGATCTGGGACCAGATCCGCGACGCCCGCCGCGACGGACTGGCGGTCCTGCTGATCTCCGCCGACCTGGACGAGCTGATCGGGCTCTCCGACACCCTGCGCGTCATGTACCGCGGCCGGCTGGTCGCGGACGCCGACCCCGCCACCATCACCCCCGAGGAACTGGGCTCGGCCATGACCGGTGCCGCCGCAGGTCACCTCGACGCAGCACCGGAGGACGAGGCCTGATGAAGAAACTCGACAAGGACCGGCTGATCCTGGGCTTCGCCGGGCCGGCACTCGCCCTGGTCGTCGCCTTCGTGCTCAGCACCCTGGTGCTGCTCGTGTCGAACCGCGACCCGTTCGAGCTGTACCGGCTGCTGTTCGAGCAGGCGTCGTACTCCGACGTACAGGTACTGATCATCAACCAGGCCGGTACGTACTACCTCGCCGCCCTCGCGGTCGCGGTCGGCTTCCGGATGAACCTCTTCAACATCGGCGTCGACGGCCAGTACCGCCTCGCGGCGATGATGGCCGCTCTCGTCGGCGCGAGCGTCAACCTCCCCGGACCGTTGCAGATCGCCCTGATCGTCATCGTGGCGATGCTCGTGGGCGCCTTCTGGGCGGGCATCGCCGGCATCCTCAAGACGACCCGGGGAGTGAGCGAGGTCGTCTCGACGATCATGCTCAACTCCATCGCCACGTCGCTGATCGCCTGGCTGATCCTCCCGAAGAACTTCGGTGACCAGGCGGCCGGTTCCAACAACCTCACGACGGGCGAGATCCACCACTCCGGCTGGTTCCCCGGAGTCTCCCTGGGCGCCGAGTCCGGAGAGATCTACGGCTTCACCTTCGTCGCCGCCGGCTGCGGCCTCGTGTACTGGTTCGTCCTGAACCGCACCCGCTTCGGCTTCGACCTGCGGGCCACCGGCGCCAGCGAGAGCGCCGCCCAGGCGTCCGGCGTCGACGCCAAGAAGATGATCCTCACCTCGATGCTCATCTCCGGCGCGGTCGCGGGTCTGGCCGGCATGCCGACGCTGCTCGGCGACACCCACACGTACAGCCTCGACTTCCCGGTCGGCATCGGCTTCACCGGCATCACCATCGCGCTGCTGGGCCGGAACCACCCGGTGGGCATCGCCCTCAGCGCCCTGCTGATCGCGTTCCTGGACAAGGCTTCCTCCCCGCTCGACCAGTTCGGGTTCGAGAAGGAGATCGCCACGATCATGCAGGGCCTGATCGTGATCTCCGTCGTCATCAGCTACGAACTGGTCCGCCGTTACGGGACCCGCCGTCAGCAGCAGAAGGTCGGCGAAGAGCTCGCCGCCGGCCACGCCCTCACGACCGAGAAGGAGGCGGCCCTGTGAGCACCAGCAAAGTCTCCGCCGCACGCGTCGCCCCCACGAAGGGCGGCCGCCGCAAGCTCTCCCTGCCTGTCGTCCTGCTCATCGTCGCCGGCGCGCTCGCCCTCGTCTCGCTGGTCCGGCTGATCAGCGGCGCGAACGACATCACCTCCGTCGGCCAGGTCGCCGGCGCCCTGGAACTGGCCGTGCCCATCGGCCTCGCCGGACTCGGCGGCCTGTGGGCCGAGCGGGCCGGCGTCGTCAACATCGGGCTCGAGGGCATGATGATCCTCGGCACCTGGTTCGGCGCCTGGGCCGGATTCCAGTGGGGCCCGTGGGTGGGCGTCCTGTTCGGCATCATCGGCGGCGTGCTCGGCGGTCTGCTGCACGCGGTCATGACCGTCACCTTCGGCGTGAACCACATCGTCTCCGGTGTGGCGATCAACATCCTCGCCGTCGGCGTCACCCGCTACCTCTCGAACTTCACCTTCGCCGACGACCCGGGCGGCTCCTCCAAGCAGTCCCCCCGCCTGGAGGAGATCGACAAGATCACCATCCCGGGACTCTCCGACTGGCTGCAGGACCTCCAGCAGCACCACTGGTTCTTCGTCTCCGACCTCGCCGGCATCATCGGCGGGCTCGTCACCGGACTGTCCCTGCTGACCGTCGTCGCCCTGCTGCTGGTCCCCGCCACCTGGTGGGTGCTGTGGCGCACGGCGTTCGGGCTGCGGCTCCGCTCCTGCGGCGAGAGCCCGGTGGCCGCCGAGACCCTCGGCGTGAACGTCTACAAGTACAAGTACATCGCCGTCGCCGTCTCCGGCGGACTGGCCGGCCTCGGCGGCGCCTTCCTCTCCATCGTCGCCACCAGCATCTACCAGGAGGGCCAGACCGGCGGGCGCGGCTACATCGGTCTCGCCGCGATGATCTTCGGTAACTGGATGCCCGGCGGCATGGCCCTGGGCGCCGGACTCTTCGGCTTCACCGACAGCCTCAAGCTGCGCGGCGGCGCCGAGAACGTCCACGCCATGCTGCTGCTCCTGGCGATCCTGCTGGTGCTCGTCGCCTTCTGGCAGCTGTACCGGAAGAAGTACGTGGCCGGGGTGATCTCGGCCGCGTGCTCCGCCCTGCTGTTCACCTGGTACGCGCTGACCGACCAGGTCCCCAGCCAGTTCGTCGACGCCGCTCCCTACGTCACCACGCTGCTCGTGCTCGCCCTGTCGTCGCAGCGGCTGCGGATGCCGAAGGCGGACGGCGTGCCCTACCGCAAGGGCGAGGGCAAGTGACCGCGGGCGCCATGGCCCCGGCCGACTGGGACGCCCTGCGGGCCGCCGCCCGGGACGCGATGTCCCGGGCGTACGCCCCGTACTCGGGCTACCCGGTGGGCGTCGCCGCCCGCGTCGACGACGGCCGCACGATCGTCGGCTGCAACGTCGAGAACGCCTCGTACGGCATCGGACTGTGCGCCGAATGCGGACTGGTCTCCCAGCTGCACGCCACCGGCGGCGGCCGGCTGACCCACTTCACCTGCGTGGACGGGGCGGGCGAGATCCTGGTGCCGTGCGGCAGGTGCCGGCAGCTGCTGTACGAGTTCGGCGGACCCGAACTCGTCCTGGAGACCCCGGACGGGTTCCGCACGCTCGACGAGATGCTCCCGCAGGCATTCGGCCCCGGGCACCTCGGCTAGGGTCTTCCGTTCGGATCAGGCCGGATCAGCCCCGCGAGCCCGGCACGATCCAGACGGCAGGCCCCGGCCACCCGCCGGGCGGCCCCGCACGTGCGGGGCCGTCCGGCGGCTCTTTTCTCCTCTATGCGCGTAGAGTCAACGGGACTCATGCGTGCCCATGCGTACGTACGTACCGGCCGGAAGGACTCCAGACCATGGACGCCATCTCCGTCATCCGCACCAAGCGGGACCGAGGCGAGCTGACCCCCGAGCAGGTCGACTGGGTCATCGACGCGTACACCCGCGGCGAGGTCGCCGACGAGCAGATGTCCGCACTGGCCATGGCGATCCTGCTGAACGGCATGAACCGTACGGAGATCGCCCGCTGGACCGCCGCCATGATCGCCTCCGGCGAGCGGATGAACTTCGACGCGCTCTCCCGCCCCACCACCGACAAGCACTCCACCGGCGGCGTCGGCGACAAGATCACCCTGCCGCTCGCGCCGCTGGTCGCCGCATGCGGCGCCGCCGTACCGCAGCTCAGCGGCCGCGGCCTCGGCCACACCGGCGGCACGCTCGACAAGCTGGAGTCCATTCCCGGCTGGCGCGCCCATCTCTCGAACGCCGAGATGCTGAACGTCCTCGACACCACCGGCGCCGTCATCTGCGCGGCCGGCGACGGGCTCGCCCCCGCCGACAAGAAGCTGTACGCGCTCCGCGACGTCACCGGCACCGTCGAGGCCATCCCGCTCATCGCCAGCTCGATCATGTCCAAGAAGATCGCCGAGGGCACCGGCGCGCTCGTCCTGGACGTCAAGGTCGGTTCCGGCGCCTTCATGAAGACCATGGAGGACGCCCGCGAACTCGCCTCCACCATGGTCGCGCTGGGCACCGACAGCGGTGTGCGCACGGTCGCCCTGCTCACCGACATGGCCACCCCGCTCGGACTGACCGCCGGCAACGCCCTGGAGGTCCGCGAATCGGTGGACGTCCTGGCCGGCGGCGGCCCGAAGGACGTCATCGACCTCACCCTGGCCCTCGCCCGCGAAATGCTGGACGCGGCCGGGCTCAGGGACGCCGACCCGGAGAAGGCCCTCGCGGACGGCTCCGCGATGGACGTCTGGCGCCGGATGATCTCCGCCCAGGGCGGCGACCCGGACGCCGCCCTCCCGGTCGCCCGCGAACAGCACGTCGTCACGGCCCCGTCCTCGGGCGTGCTGACCCGCCTGGACGCGTACGACATCGGCGTCGCCGCCTGGCGCCTCGGCGCGGGCCGCGCCCGCAAGGAGGACCCGGTCCAGGCCGGCGCGGGTATCGAACTGCACGCCAAGCCGGGCGACCGGGTGACCGCCGGGATGCCGCTGCTGACGCTGCACACGGACACCCCGGAGAAGTTCGAGTACGCGCTGAAGGCCCTGCCGGAGGCTTACGACATCGCCCCGGCGGACACGCCGTTCGCCGCCACGCCGGTGGTGCGGGAACGCATCGCGTAACCCCCTCGCACGCGAACGGCCCGCCGGGACGGTGAGAACCGTCCCGGCGGGCCGCCGTCATGCGGGGCCGGCGCGGGCTTGGCGCCGGCTGCGTGGCCGCTTGGCTACTTGCCGAAGTAGGCGTCGTAGATCGCCACCGCGGACGTGTTGCCCTTCTTGTCCGTGACCTTGGCCTTGAAGGAGAGCGACTTCTTCGCCGCCGGGTTCTTCACCGAGATCCTGCCCTTCTTGACCGTGGTCTTCTTCCAGGTCTTCCCGGCGTCGTAACTGACGTACACCGTGAGCGACTTGAGGTTCTTCCCGGCGGCCGCCCCCTGCACGGTCACCGGCACGGACACGAGCTTCCCGGCCTTGGCGGTGCTGTCCAGCGCCACCGCCGGAGCGAAGCGGACCATGGAGACCGGCAGTGCGACGAGACCCTTGGTCCGGCCCGAGCGGAAGGTCCAGCTCGCGTCGATCCGGGTGGAGACCGAGGCGACGTCGGCGGCGCGCCGGACCGACGTGGTCAGCCGGTAGTCGGCGGCCGCGGCCGGCACGGTGAAGGGGGTTCCGCCCGACAGCGGGTCGTCGTTCCTGGCGAACGCCTTGCCGTTGCGGTAGAGCACCGTCTTCACCGAGCTGTACAGGGAGGTTCCGGCGTTCCGGTTGCCGTCGGCGACCAGCGGCAGCGACCCGAGGAGATCGTCGCCCTTGCGGAAGACCCCGAAGTCGGCGTTGACGTAAGGCCCGAACACCGCGGTGTTCACGGTCTTCGGGTACGCCTTGCCGGCCTTGAGGGTCTGCGGGGCGCCGAGGGAGTACGAGGCCTCGAACCGCGGGTAGCCGTCCTCGTCGAGCGGCCCGTTCTGGGAGAAGTCGAAGCCCCAGCG
Source organism: Streptomyces sp. A0642 (assembly GCF_004795105.1). Taxonomy (GTDB): domain Bacteria; phylum Actinomycetota; class Actinomycetes; order Streptomycetales; family Streptomycetaceae; genus Streptomyces. Next base: position 163,820 of record NZ_SSBL01000009.1, read on the forward strand.
CACCTTGTCGGCGGTGGAGACGTACGCGGTGGTGGTCGCCGGGAGCTTCTGGGTCGTTCCGGCCGACCAGCCGCCGGACGAGCCGGGCAGCTGGCCCGAGGCGTAGACGTCACCGGTCTTGCCCTTGAGGGACGAACCGGCGCGGATGGCGGCCTTGGCCAGCTGCCCGGTGGCGAACGCGCGGTGGTAGCCGGTCGCCACGCGGGTCACGGGGCCGCCGAGCGCGATGTCGTACCGGGTCGCCGCACCCTTGGTCCAGGTGCCGTACCAGTGCTGGGAGAGCTGGACGCCGGTCGTCTTCGGACCGATGTGCGCGGTGCGCAGCTGCTTGTACGAGTCGAGCACCCAGCCGTATCCGTAGCCGTTGCCCTCGTAGTCGACCTGGAGGTCGGGCGAGGCCATCACGGGCTTCGTGCCGGCGGCCGGAAGGGTGAAGTCCACCGGCTTGGCCAGGCGCGCGTCGAACGTCACCGTGGTGTTCCTGGTGAGGTTCAGAGAGGGCTGGGCGAGCCAGTCGACGCCCTTGCCCAGGTCCTCCGGGTCCATGTACACGGCCGAGTTCAGTACGTACCCGCCCTTGGGGACGCGGAGCTTCGCCGTTCCGTCGACGGCCTCGGGGGACTCCCACACACCGTTCGCGGCGCCGCTCAGGCCGTAGACGTCGCTCGTGGTGTACCGGGCCGGCTTGCCGTCGCGCCCGATGGTCCTGAGCGTGAGGTCGTACGACTCGCGCTCGCGGTCGACGGCGGCCGCGGTGCGGACGGTCTGCCCGGCGCCGGTCGCGACGACGTAGGCGGAGTAGCCGCCGTCGGCCGTGCCGCCGAGCTTGGTGTTCACGGTCAGCGGCACCTCGGCGGTGCCGCCCGCCGGGACGGTCACCCGGGTGGCGCCGAGGGCGAAGAAGCCGGCCGGAGCGGGCTTGCCCGTCGGGCCGGTGCCCTGGACGGTGAGCGCGAGCGTGACCTCGCTCGTGCCGAGGTTGCGGTACGACACCTTCTTGGTGACCGGCGCGTCATCGGTGTGCGGCCACTGCTGGACGCCGAAACTCACCGAGACCGGGTCGGCGACCACGGACTGGGAGATCGCCCGGTCGACGGCGATCCGGCCCGAACCCTGCTGGAACGGGGTGTACTTCCCCGGCTTCGTGGAGGCCGCGAGGGCCCCCTTGAGCTCGGTGTACTTCCATGTGGGGTGCTGCTGCTTGAGGAGCGCCGCGGCGCCCGCGACGTGCGGGGTCGCCATCGACGTACCGGAGATCGTCAGATAGCCCGCCGGGCTCTGACCGACCTCCTTGTCGATGACGGAGCCGGGCGAGGCGGCCGCCGTGATGTCCACGCCGGGGGCGGTGACGTCGGGCTTGATCGCGCCGTCGCCGACCCGGGGGCCCCGGCTGGAGAAGTCCGCCAGCAGGTCCTTGTCATCGACCGCGCCGACGGTCAGCGCGGCGTCCGCGCTGCCGGGGGAGCCGACCGTGCCCGCCGCGTCGCCCTCGTTGCCCGCCGCGATGGCGAAGAGCACGCCGCTGTCGGCGGAGAGCTTGTCGACCGCCGCCTCCAGCGGGTCGATCCCCGGGGTGTCGGTGCCGCCCAGGCTCAGATTGATGACGTCGGCGCCCTGCGCGACCGCCCACTCCATGCCGGCCAGGATGCCGGAGTCGTCGCCGAAGCCGTCGTCGTCGAGCACCTTGCCCTCAAGGAGCTTGGCGTCCGGCGCCACACCCTTGAACGTGCCGCCCGACTTCGCGCCCGTGCCGGCCGCGATGGAGGAGACGTGCGTGCCGTGGCCGAAACGGTCCTTCGTGTCGGGCGAGGCGGAAAAGTTCTTCGACGCGAGGATCTGGCCCTTGAGGTCCGGATGCGTGGCGTCCGCGCCGGTGTCCAGGACGGCGATCTTGACGCCCTTGCCGGTGTAGCCCGCCTTCCAGGCGGTCGGGGCGCCGATCTGCGGGACGCTCTTGTCGAGGCTCGCCCGGCGCACGCCGTCCAGCCACACCCGGTCGATCCCGGCGGCCGTGGTCCGCTGGGCGCTGCCCGACGGCTTGCTGGTGAGCGCCTGCCAGACGGAGCGGGCGTCCTCCTGCGGAGTGGCCACCGCCTGGGCGTTCAGCGACTTCAGCACGGGTCCGACACGGGTGGCGCCCGCCTCGCGCACCTCGGCCTTCGCGGCCGTGGCCGCGGCGCCCCGGTAGGAGACGATCAGCTTCAGGCCCGACTTCTGGGCCCTGCGGTTCTCCGCCCGGCTCAGCTCCGTGACGTCGAACAGCCGGCGGTCCAGCTTTCCGGAACTGATCAGCCGGTGCGCGTCGGCCGGGACGAGCAGGGTGTGCCCGTCCCGCATCTGCCGCTGCACGGGTATGTGTTCGCGTCCCGCGGCGGGACGGAAGCCCAGAACCCGGCCCTTGGCGTCCACCGTGACACGGTCGCCGGTGATGAGCGTCAGCTGGTGCCGTACGCCGGACGAGCCGCCGGCCTGCTGCGACGGGCTGGTGTCGTGGGCCATGGCCGGGGTGGTCAACCCGGCCGCGAGCGCCACGGCCGCCGCTGTGGCGACGGTGGAGACGCACGCTCTTCTCACGTGTTTGCGCAACTCTCCCCCTGGAGAATCAGGCGGCCCCCGAAAGGGCCGGTGGGCAGTCGGCACCGATGCGTGCACCGGAGTCGGCTGTTTCACCCGTAGAGAGGGGGAAGAGTTCGGATGGGTTCACATGAAGCGCACAGATGGCCGGAGTTGGCGGATCTTCACCCGCTTTCGGACGGTTGCCGGTCGCCTGCGGGCCGGTCCGGCGGGACGGGGGAGCGGCCGTTACGCGAGTGGCTGGAGGGGCCCTGGGCAGCTCGCGGGCCCCGGGGCACCCGCGGAGGGCCGGCGGGAGAGGACGCTCCGGTCCGGCGGGAAGCGGAGAACGGCCGGGCGATGAGTTTCGGCCGCCGGACCGGTCTTCCTGGTATGGATCCCCTGCCGCCGGCGGTACTCGTCCTCTCCGGACGCGTCACCCGAGCCGGTACGCCGCGCCTGTGCGCGGACCTGGAGGCGATATTGGCCGCGTCGGACGCCACCGTGGTGGACTGCGACGTGGGCGGCATCGCGGAGCCGGACCTCGCCTCGGTGGAGGCGATCGCCCGGCTCTCCCTGGTCGCGCGCCGGGCGGGAGGCCGACGCCTGCGGCTGCGCGGGACGCCGCCCGGGCTCCAACTGCTGCTCGATCTGGTGGGGCTGGCCGACGTGGTGGGCCTGGACGACGGGGCCGGGGTCGAGGCGGGCCGGCCGCCCGGGCCCTGACCGGGCACCCGGACGACGGGCGCGGGGCGGGGAGGCCGACCGGCTACGAGCGCCCGTGACCGGCCTCGCGCCGCCCGCCGCCTCACGCCGGGGCCGGACCTCGCGCCGCCCGCCGCCTCACGCGGCGTCCGCGTCCAGGTGGTCCGGCAGTCCGAACAGCGGGAACCAGCGCGGGGTGTCCAGGAAGCAGTGCATCCCCGTGATCGCGCCGTCCGAGATGTCGATGACCTGCACCGCCCACGGCACGAAACCCGGCCCGTCCGGATGGGGCTTGTAGTGCGCGAACGCCGGGGTGCCGTTCGCCGACGTGGCGACCAGCCGGGAGCCCGCGCAGGACGCGCCGAAGGACGTCATGAAGCCCGCGATGTCGTCGTGCCCCTGCAACCAGAGGTCGAACGGCGGCATGGTCATCACTGCGTCCTCGTGGAGGAGCGCGGTCAGCGCCTTCATGTCGTAGCCCTCGAACGCCGCCACGTACCGCTCCAGCAGCTTGCGCTGCTCCTCGTCGAGCGGGTCCGCCGCGTCGGCGGTGGCGGCGTCGCCCTGGTGGTCGGTCAGGGTGGCCCGGGCGCGCTGGAGCGCGCTGTTGACCGAGGCGACCGACGTGTCGAGCAGCTCCGCGACCTCGCTGGCCTTCCACGCGAGGACCTCGCGCAGGATCAGCACCGCCCGCTGCTTCGGTGGCAGATGCTGGAGCGCGGCGACGAACGCGAGCCGGACCGACTCGCGCGCGACCGCCGCTTCCGCCGGGTCCGCGACCGTCGGCAGGATCCGCCCGTCCGGCATCGGCTCCAGCCAGGTGTTCTCCGGGAGCGGATTGAGGGCGGCCTGCGCCAGCGGAGTCGGGCCGGACAGGTCGACCGGCCTGGCCCGCTTGTTGCCCGCGTTCAGCATGTCGAGGCAGACGTTCGTCGCGATGCGGTACAACCAGGACCGCAGCGAGGAACGTCCCTCGAACTTCTCGATGTTGCGCCACGCGCGCACCAGGGTGTCCTGGACCGCGTCCTCCGCCTCGAACGCCGAGCCGAGCATCCGGTAGCAGTACCCGGTCAGCTCGACCCGGTGTCCCTCCAGACGACTGTCGATATCGGTCGTCGCCGCCGTCAGATCACTCATGCTTCCGCTCACCCCTGTTGCGCTGTGACACCGCTCACTCCAGCACTTCGGAAGCTACCGCAAGCCACTGACAACAGGGGCGGGAAGAGGAGAAGCGGTCACGTCCCGAGCTTGCGCCCGTACACGTAGACGTCGTCGCCGTTCTTCAGCAGGTTCCAGTACGACTTCGCGTCGGCGGTGCGCATGTTGACGCAGCCGTGCGAGCCCGGCGGGTTCCACATCTTCACGCCGACCGCGTGGAACGCCTGGCCGCCGTCGAAGAACTGGGAGTACGGCATCGACACGTGGTACAGCGACGAGACGTGGTTCTTGTGCTTCCAGTAGATCTTCTTGGCGCCCGTACGGGTCTCGTAGCCGTCCCGCCCGGTCCGCACCGGCACCGGCCCGAACTTCAGCTTGCTGCCGTCCTGGATCCAGGTGATCTGCCGGGTCAGGTCCACGCATGCGATGCGCCCCTTGTTCGTGGGGCACTTCTTGGCCTTGTTCGGGGTCTTCCCCGCCGCCTTCTGCGCGGTGAGCGTCTGCATGGTGCGCCAGGTGACGGGCCCGGCGTAGCCGATCGTGGGCGTGACCCCGTACTTGCTCTGGAACGAGCGGATCGCCTGGCAGTCGGCGGTCGACTGCTTGCCGTCCACCTTCAGGTGCAGGTACTTCTCGGCCTGCTTCTGGTACGGCCCCTTGGACGCCGTGCACGACGCCGCCTGGGCGGTGCCGCCGGTGCCGAGCACGAACGCCGGTACCGCGGTCAGACCGGCGACGGCCAGTGCGAGCCCGCGCCGCACCCGTACGCTTCGTATGTTCCCCGTGACTCTCATGTGAACTCCAACTCCCCTTCGCGCGCCGTGCGGTGCTTCCGCCTGCTAGACGCGCGTCGGGGAGTCGATGGTTGTGCGCCGAATGTCTCAGTTCTGTACGGACGCCATCGCGGCCACCGGCCGACGCCGCTCGATGCGCGCCGCCCGCGACCCGTACAGCGTGATCGAGACGACTCCGAGCACCGCCGCAAGGCCCAGCGCGACCGTGCCCGCCCAGCCCGCGGCGTGGAAGGCGACCGCGCCGAGCGTGCCGCCCGCGCTCGAGCCCAGGTAGTACGCCGACTGGTAGAGCGCCGACGCCTGGGCGCGGCCCGTGGTCGCCGTACGGCTCACGGAGGACGAGGCGACCGCGTGCCCGGCGAAGAAGCCGGCCGTGATCAGGACCAGGCCGAGGAGCACGGCGGCGAGCTGGCCGGCGAGCGAGAGCAGCAGCCCGGCGGCCGTGGTGGAGACGGCGAGGTACAGCGCGCCCCGGCGGCCCAGCCGGCCGACGAGCCGTCCCGCGGCGGCGGAGGAGACCGTACCGACGAGATACACGAGGAAGATCGAGCCGACGACCCCCTGCGGGAGGCTGAACGGCGCCTCGACGAGCCGGTAGCCGATCACCGTGTAGACCGCGCCGAACACCGTCATGAACAGGGCCCCGATCGCGTACAGCCGACGCAGCAGCGGGTCGGCGAGGTGCCCCCCGACGGTCTTCGCCAGTGCCTTCGGGTTCAGCGAACCGGGGGTGAAGTTCCGGGCCCGGGGGATCATGAAGTGGAAGACGACCGCGCACGCCAGGGCCAGCAGCCCGACCGCGCCGAGCGCCGCGCGCCAGCCCCACGCCTGGGCGACCCAGCCGGTGAGGATGCGGCCGCTCATCCCGCCGATGCTGTTACCGGCGACGAACAGCCCGATAGCGGCGACGAGCGCCTTCGGCCGGACCTCCTCCGCGAGATACGCCATCGCGGAGGCGGGCAGACCGGCGAGCGCGGCGCCCTGGAGGGCACGCAGCGCGATCAGCCAGCCGAGCGAGGGCGCGAACGGCACGAACAGTCCCACGGTCACCGCGACCACCAGCGAGGCCGTCATCATCTGCCGCCGCCCGAACCGCTCGGACAGCGCGCTCATCGGCAGCACACACAGCGCCAGCGCACCCGTCGCGGCGGACACCGTCCAGCTCGCCTGCCCCGCCGTGGCACCGAAGGACGCGGAGACGGCGGGCAACAGGGCCTGGGTGGAGTAGAGGAGCGCGAAGGTCGCGACACCGGCGGCGAAGAGCGCGAAGCTCATCCGGCGATAGCCGGGGCGACCGGGTTCGAGCCGGTCCGCCACGACGGCGGGAAGGGGTGCGGGGGACGACTGGGTCGAGGCGGCCACGATGAGGGTGGACGCCCCGGTACTGGCGGGAGGCATGCCACGAACGTAGGCTCCACCCCTTTCATGCGTCCAATGCACAAACCCCCGATAATCAATCCCATGGCGCATCAGTACAGCTCACAGCCCCGGCTGTCACCGAGCAGTTACGAAGAAGACATCCGCACGGTCCTCGCGCCGCGCCTCGCGTACTTCGAGGCGGTCGCCCGCCACGAACACGTCACCCGCGCGGCGCACGAGCTGGGCGTGCCGCAGTCGACGCTCTCGCGGGCGATGGTCCGACTGGAACAGGACCTGGGCGTCGCCCTGTTCGCCCGCACGGGCCGCACGGTCTCCCTCACCCCGGCGGGCCGCACCTTCCTCGGTTCGGCGGAACGGGCCCTGGCGGAGGTGGAGAAGGCCGCCGACTCGGTACGGGCCGACGCGGACCCCACCGCCGGCAAGGTCGCCTTCGGCTTCCTCCACACGATGGGCTCCGAAACCGTCCCCGCCCTCATCCGCGCCTTCCGCGTCGACCACCCCCGGGTGCGCTTCCAGCTCGTCCAGAACTACGGCGAGGCCATGATCGAACGCCTCCGCGCCGGAGACCTCGACCTCTGCCTCACGTCACCGGTCCCCGACGCCCCGGACCTCGTCGCCCGCCGCCTGGACGAACAGCGCCTGCGCCTGGTCGTCCCCGAGGACCACCGCCTGGCCACCCGCCGCCGCATCCGCCTGGCGGAGGCCGCCGAAGAAACCTTCGTCACCCTTGAGCCCGGCTACGGCCTGCGCCGCATCACGGACGACCTCTGCACCCAGGCGGGCTTCGTCCCCCGGGTCGCCTTCGAGGGCGAGGAGGCGGAGACCTTGCGGGGCCTGGTCGCGGCGGGCCTGGGCGTGGCATTGCTCCCGCCCCCCGCGGTGGCCCGCCCCGGGGTGGTGGAACTGACGGTGACGGCACCGCGGGCCGCCCGGGAGATCGGGGTGGCCTGGCTGGACGGGCACCCGGACACCCCGCCGGTGGCGGCGTTCAAGAAGTTCCTGCTGTCGCGACGGGGGAACCTGCTGCCGGACTGAGGGGGCGTGACATGCGGTCGGCGTTCGCCGCGGGTGTGGCTGCTCAGTACGGAGCCATCACCAGGTCGCCGATCACCGGGAGCCCGACCTGCGCGGCCAGCCAGGGCGCGCGCTCGGCCTCGATCTGCTTCACGTGGACGAAGACGGTGTGATCGGTGGCGGGCTCTTCCAGGTCGAGGTCGCGGACGTTCACGCACAGGGTCACGAACGCGCCTCTGGAACCACCGATATCCAGGCCGACTTCAGGGGCGGCCGGCCAGCCCACGAAGTCCCACCGCACCGTGGCAGGCGTGTCATGCAGCGATCCGAGAAACGCTCCCACCGTCTCCGGTGCCGCTGCGCAGGCCCTCAAGCGAATGGGCAGATGCGCCGACGGATCGTCGCCGTCCTCCGATGAGGCACTGTCGTCTTCGGTGTACCACGTCGCCCTCGGCAACACCTCCAACAGAGGCGTCAGGGTTCTTGTCGAGGAGATGTGTGCCTCGTAGTCGATTTCGAGCTCTCGCAGGTCAGCGATTGCCAGCAACCGCTCGACAACGCGCAGCCCTTCCGACAGATCGGTCGTTCTGAGGACGGGTTGCGCATACGAGTTGGCCATGGGCGGTGATTCTGTCGAGCTCAGTGCTGCGGCGCGACCACGTTTCGTACGCCGAGCGCCTCTCAGGGTGCGACGGTGGACGCGTACGCGGTGAAGTCCGACCACGCGGTGGCGGAGACGGTGAGCGGGCGGCGGGCGGTGTCCTTGGAGTCGCGGACGTGGACGGCGTGGGGGCGCAGGGCCACCTCGATGCAGTTGTCGCCGTCGCCGCCGCTGTAGCTGCTCTTGAACCAGTCCCGCTCTGTGGTGCTCATAGCGCTCCTCGCATCCGTTCCAGCAAGCTCACCGTAGCCCGGCAGTCCAGGGCCTGGGAACGCAGCTTGCCATAGCGCTGAAGCAGGATGCTCACTTCACTCGGAGCGGTGAGCAGGGCGCTTGAACGGTGTCCTTCGGTGTAGCCGAACCACTGGTTGCGAGGGCTCTCGGCGAGGTACAACTGCCCATCGATCCCTGTGTGATCCTCCTGCCGGAGTGGCATGATCTGGATTTCGACGTTGGTGTACCGGCCCATGGCCAGCAGGTGTTCGATGACGAAGGCGGTAACGCCCTCCCCACCCACCTGACGCTCCAGAACGGCTTGCTCGATGACGAAGCTGAAAGCGGTGTTGGGGCGTTCGCACAGCAGTCGCTGCCGTTCGAGCCGGGCCGCTACTTGCCGTTGGATCTGTGTCTCCGTGAGCGGCGGCAGCTGGCGTTCAAACAGGGCTCGGATGTAGCCCTCCGGCTGTAACAGCCCAGGGACCCCCCTGCACTCGTACGCGTACAGCGTGATCGCCTCCTCCTCGATCCCCGCCCACTGCTGGAACCAGGAGGCGAGCCCGGCCCTCCTGCGCAGGCTCCGCGCGGCGGCGCCCAGAACCTTCCCCGCGACCGGCCCCAGAGCCTCCGCCGCCCGCTCGGGGAGGTTGTCCGGCGGGAATCTCTTGCCCTGCTCGATCTTGGCGATGTAGGCGGGCGAGTACTGCACGCGGGGCGCGAACTCCTCCTGCGTGAGGCCCGCGGCCTCGCGCAGGGCCTTTATGACCGCACCGAACGTCCGCAGACTGTCGGACAGCTCGGGTTCGCCGTTCGCCGTGGTGTTCTCGTGGTCTGACGTCATCGCCGCCGCCCCGTCTTCCGTGCATCGATCAACTCATCAATGATCACGGACGGTTACTCACCCGGTCCAGAGCGTGCACCCATACAGGTGGATCTGTATGGGTGCCGTTCCTGCTGGAAGCGGTGGCTGAGGCGGAACGCTTGGCGCATGACAGCACTGCGCCAAGCCCAACCGCCGACAACCGTAAGCGTGTTCGTGCAACGCTGCTCCGCCACCCGCCTGGGCGCGACCCTCGCGAGGCGGCTGGCCGTGTGGAAACTCGACACCTGGGGGGTCCCGTACGACACCCAACTCTCGGACACCGTGGCGCTCCTCGTCGCGGAACTCGCGGCCAACGCGGTCCTCCACGGACGCGTGTCCGGGCGCGACTTCGAGTTGCGGCTCTCGTACGCGTACGGAACCGGAGTCGTACGGGTCGAGATCTCCGACACCCACGAGGCCCGACCGGACCCCGCGTCCGTTTCGCAGCCCGACGCCGAGGCCGACGGCGGCAGGGGACTCGTCATCGTGGAGGCCCTTGCCGCCCGGTGGGGCGTGAGCGACCGGCTCGGTCCGGGGAAGACCGTGTGGGCGGAAGCGGAGATCCCTCCGCCCGGTGGGGCGTCCCCTCCGGGCGGAGCGGCTCAGGCGGACCGGTGAGTCCTCCGGGCTGCCCCGGAGGGGCCCTCGGCGCGCAGGCGTGCGGTCCGGGCGAGGCGGAAGTCGAGGTAGGCCAGGGCCGCGACGATGACGGGAGCGAGGGTGCACATCAGCACCACCCGCAGGGCGCCGTCGGTCAGGGTGGCCACCATGACGATCACGACCGTACCGGCCACGAAACCCAGGATCTGCCGGTAGGACCGGAAGGATCCGATGGTCAGGGGCCTGCTGCTCTCCTCCGGCTCCTCCTCCGAGAAGGCGGCTCGGAGAGGATGGTCGGCCCCCTCCTTGCGTGCCTGGTGCCAGGCCAGGAACAGACGGGTGAGCACATAGACGGCGAACGCACCGAGGTAGATCCACCACTCGGTCGGACTGTCGGGTAAGGAGCGCGCCAGAGTCATGACGCCTCGCGTACCCCGGCCCCGTGGGAACAGACGATTCCGTATCCCGAAGGCTCACGGCTCCCTCCGCGCCGGCCCTCTCACCCCCGCAGCGACTCCCCGAACCCCGCCGCCAGCGGCATCCGCAGTCCCAGCGGCGGCGGGGCCGCCAGTGCGTCCGCGAGGGGGCGGGCGTAGCCCCGGCCGAAGAGGGAACCGCGGATGAAGTCCGCGGCCAGGGCGGTCACTTCCCTGTGGTGCTGGCGCAGGGCGTGGCCGTCCGAGTGGACCTCGAAGCGGCAGGTGTCGCGGTTGGACTTCTTGGCGCGTTCGGCCAGGCGGAAGGAGAGCTCGGGCTCCGAGCGGGCGTCGTTCGTGCCGTGGACGAGGAGGACGTGGCGGCCGACCAGGTGCTTGACCGGTTCCGGTTCGGCGTCCGGGCCGGCCGGCAGCCAGGGGGCCATCGCGAGGACCGAGGTGACGGCCGGGTGGCCGCCCGCGCGGAGGGCCGCCCGGCCGCCCATGCCGTGGCCGGCCAGGCAGACGGGGATGTCGCCGTAGCGGCGTACGACCTCGTCCACCGCCCATTCGGCGTCCGCCGCGAGGTGGGCTTCCGCGGTGTTCCAGCCGCGGCAGCGGTAGTGCACGACGTGGGCGGAGAGGCCGTCGTCGGCGCCGGCGCGGGCCAGGGCCCGGGCGAGGGGGAGCCGGCGGGCGTAGGAGAGGGAGGAGGGGCGGCGGTACGAGTAGGGCTCGCCGTCCGGGAGCAGCAGGACCACGCCGCTGACCGTGGGAGATGCTCCGGCCGTCCTGACGGCCCGTCCCAGCCTTGCAGCAGGCAGGGGGAGTGCGCGCTGTGCCATGACGCAACAGTGTCAGAAGGGCAGATGTACGCCACCCGTATTCGCGGTCTCTGTTACGTATCGGGAGCGCGCTCTACGCGCGTAGGCGTTAGAGTGCGTGGATGATGAGCCCCACCCTCAATGTGCCCGGCCAGGATCAGATCCGGCGTGCCCCCAAGGTCCTTCTCCACGACCACCTCGACGGCGGCCTGCGCCCGGGGACGGTCGTCGAACTCGCCGCGGCCAACGGATACGACGGACTTCCCGAGACGGATGCCGACAAGCTCGGCGTCTGGTTCCGGGAGGCCGCGGACTCCGGTTCGCTGGAGCGGTATCTCGAGACGTTCGCCCATACCTGCGCCGTGATGCAGACCCGAGACGCGCTCGTCAGGGTCGCCGCCGAGTGCGCCGAGGACCTCGCCGCCGACGGTGTCGTCTACGCCGAGATCCGGTACGCCCCCGAGCAGCACCTGGAAGCCGGTCTGAGCCTCGAAGAGGTCGTCGAGGCCGTCAACGAGGGCTTCCGGGAGGGCGAGCGCCGGGCGCGCCAGGACGGCAACCGGATCAGGGTGGGCGCGCTGCTCACCGCGATGCGCCACGCCGCGCGTTCGCTGGAGATCGCGGAGCTGGCCAACCGCTACCGCGAGCAGGGTGTCGTCGGCTTCGACATCGCCGGCGCCGAGGCGGGCTTCCCGCCCACCCGGCACCTCGACGCCTTCGAGTACCTCAAGCGCGAGAACAACCACTTCACCATCCACGCGGGCGAGGCCTTCGGCCTGCCGTCGATCTGGCAGGCCATCCAGTGGTGCGGCGCCGACCGGCTCGGCCACGGCGTCCGGATCATCGACGACATCGAGGTCGCGGAGGACGGCAGCGTGAAGCTCGGCCGCCTCGCCTCGTACGTACGGGACAAGCGCATCCCGCTGGAGATGTGCCCGACCTCCAACCTGCAGACCGGTGCCGCGACCTCGTACGCCGAGCACCCGATCGGGCTGCTGCGCCGCCTGCACTTCCGGGCCACCGTGAACACGGACAACCGGCTGATGAGCGGTACCAGCATGAGCCGGGAATTCGAGAAGCTGACCGAAGCCTTCGGATACACGCTCGACGACATGCAGTGGTTCACCGTCAATGCGATGAAATCAGCATTCATTCCTTTCGATGAACGTCTGGCCATGATCAATGACGTCATCAAGCCCGGATACGCCGAGCTGAAATCCGAATGGCTCTTCGAGCAGACCGCTGCGACCAGGGTTTCCAGCTCGCTCGCCGGCTGATCGACGGTCTTCGGGAAACGGCCGGGAGCGTGACTTCCGGCCGTTTTCCGTGTCTTTCGATGTTTGCGGGAGGGGCAGCGAGCTGACTAACTTGCAGAGCCGCTCACATCCCCTTCCCCAAGGATGAATTTCACATGAAGCAGTCTGCTGCCAGGACTCTCGGCGTCGCCGCTCTCGGTGCCGCTTTCGCCGCTGCCGCCGCCGGTACCGCGTCGGCTTCCGCGCTGCCGCTGGAGACCGCGACCAGCGCCCTGCCGGTCGCCGGCGCCCTGGCGAACGCCACGTCGACCCTGCCGGTCCAGGACACCGCCACCCAGCTGCTCGGCACCAGCCAGACGAAGGTCCTGGGCGACGTCACCGCCCCGGCCAAGGGCCTCCTCGGCGGTCTGCCCGCCGGTGGTCTGACGACCAGCGGTCTGTCGGCCAACGGACTGCCGCTCGGCCGCTGAGCCCGGTTCCGCACCTGCCTGTGGGCGGGCACCCGTAGGCCGGGTGCCCGCCCACAGGCGTGCGGAGGGACGAGGACTACCAGGCGGTCGCGGCCGACGACGGCCGCTCCTCGGGGAGCAGCAGCCACAGCGCCAGGTAGAGCAGGAACTGCGGGCCCGGCAGCAGGCACGAGATGACGAAGATGACGCGCATGGTCTTCGCGGAGGTGCCGAAGCGCCGTGCCAGCGCTGCGCACACTCCGCCGAGCATGCGTCCGTCACGGGGGCGGGCAAGTGCGGCCATGGTGGGCTCCTTCGCGAACCGTTGCTGAGAGGGAGCGGTCCGTTGTGCTCCCGATGTATCCAGGATGGCTCGCGGAACGGGGCGGGGCGTCGCTCTACGGGGCGATGCCGACCCTGGAAATCGTCGGGGTCGGCCCCTGAGACGCGGACACCGGCGCGGCCGGGGACGTGCGGGCGGCCCGGGGCAGTGAGCGGCGCAGCCGCGCGCGCCACGCCGGGACGACCAGGACGTGTGCGAGTGCGATGCCGATGGTGTTCAGGATCATCGAGTCGACGTCGACGACCTGGCCCGGCACCCCTGTCTGGCCCAGTTCGATGGCCAGCGAGATCAGCGCCCCGGCCGCGACGGTACGGGTCAGTGAGGCCCACGGCGAGACGAGGAGGCGGCCGCCGGCCAGCGGCAGCAGCACGCCGAGGGGGGCCAGCAGGAGGAGTTCCTTGCCGATGCGGCGGACGGCGGTGACCGGGCCGAGGGACAGGTCCGCCTTGATGCCGGCGAACGGCTGGAGGTTGGCGGCGGTCATCCACGGCACGTCCAGCGGGCGCAGAGTCAGCCACCCGACGAGCAGGAGATGCGCGAGGAGGAGGGACACTCCGACCGCGCGGAAGCGGATGACGGCTTGGCCGCCCGAACCTTGACGCACGTTCCCCAAGACGCGGGCGGCGGCGGGATCGGTTCCGCTCGTGCGGGGGAGACCTGGCTCACGCCGCGTCGTGGTGCCCGCGGAGGGGCCGGCCGGCCCCCTCCGGGGCCGCGTCGCGGGGTCCGCCGGGGCTGCCTTACGCCCGTGCCGCGTCGCGGGGTCCGCTCACGGCACCTGGGCCGCGTCCTTCGTCGGTACGGCCTCCGGGCTGGCCTTCGTCTCCGTGGTGCACACGTAGCCGCGCGGGGCGTAGTGCCCCGGGCCGCCGAGCGTGACCGAGCCGTCGGGGACGAGCGACTCGCTCTCGGCGTACGTGCAGACGATCTGCGCGAGCGCCTCGGACGGCAGGTCCTCCGGCTGCTCGCTGAGACGCAGGGTGCCCTTCGGGTCGCCCGCGAGGGGGCCGGCGACGCGGAGCGTCTCGGGGACGTGGGTGGAGAAGCCCGCCTGCTGTTCGGGGCCCGGCGGGTCCACGCGCAGTTCGTCCAGCAGGGCGCGGGCGATCCGCAGCCGGTCGGACGTCGTCTCCCGGACCTGGACCGTGCGGTCCACGGTGACCAGTTCCGAGGCGCAGACCAGATAGATCTGCACGGGGATGCCCTGCTGGGCCTGCGTGGCGATGTCCTCCGCCGGCATGGCGCACGGCACCCGGGACGGGGCCGGGCCCGCGTCGACGGGTACGGACGTCGTCCTGATCCCGCAGCCCGCCGCCAGTACGGCACAGAGCGCGGCACCGGCCAGGGTCGCGGCGGGACGGCGGCCCCGGCGTTCGCTGCGTGTCACGTCGCGTCGTCCTCCTCGTCCGGGATCCCGGCGCCGTGACCCTCGGTGCTGCCGTTCAGCGCCTCCGCGTCGCGCGGCAGGCGCAGGACGAATATCGCGCCGTCGCCGTCCGGCGAGTTGGCGGCGGTGATGTCGCCGCCGTGGATGTGCGCGTTCTCCATGGCGATGGACAGCCCGAGCCCGCTGCCCTCGGAGCGTGGCCGGGAGGCGCTGGCCTTGTAGAAGCGGTCGAAGACGTGCGGCAGCACGTCCTCGGGGATGCCGGGGCCGTGGTCGCGCACCTCGATGACGAGGTCGTCGTCCTCGGTCCGTACGGAGACCCGCACGGGTGAACCGCCGTGTTTCAGGGCGTTGCCGATCAGGTTCGCGAGGATCACGTCGAGCCGGCGCGGATCGAGGCGGACCATCATGCCGCGTTCGGCGTCCAGGTCCACCGCGTCCAGCCAGGCGCGGGCGTCGATGCAGGCGGTCACCTGGTCGGCGACGTCGACGGTGTCGAGGACCAGCCGGGCCGTGCCCGCGTCGAAGCGGGTGACCTCCATCAGGTTCTCCACCAGGTCGTTGAGGCGCCGGGTCTCGCTGACCACCAGGTGCACGGCGGGCGCGATCATCGGGTCGAGGCTGTCCGCCTCGTCCTCCAGCACCTCGGCGACCGCGGTGATGGCGGTCAGCGGGGTGCGCAGTTCGTGCGACATGTCGGCGACGAAGCGGCGGCTGGACTCCTCCCGCGCGCTCATGTCCGCGACCTTCTTCTCCAGGGAGCCGGCCGCTCTGTTGAACGTCCGGGAGAGATCGGCCAGTTCGTCGGTGCCGGACACCACGAGCCGGGTGTCGAGCTTGCCTTCACCGAGCTTGCGGGCGGCGTCGCCCAGCCTCTGCACGGGGCGCAGGACCGTCGTCGCCGCGGCCTGGGCGAGCAGGGCGGAGCCGACCAGGGCGAGCGCGGTGGCGATCCCCAGGGACCAGGCCAGCGAGTTGAGGTCCTGCCGTTCCTGGTCGAGCGACTTGAGCATGTAACCGGTCGGACCGCCACCGATGATCTTCGTGCCGGCGACGAGGTACGGCGTGCCGCGGATCGAGGTCCGCTGCCAGAACAGGTGGTACTGGTACTTGTTGCCCGCCTTGACCGGCTGCTTCCTGTCGACCTGCTCCTGCAGCGACACCGGCACGTTGTCCCGGGTGAAGGTGTCCAGGTCGGAGTTGCCGACGATCGGCTTGCCCGGGCCGCGTTCGTCGATCAGCAGCACGCTGTAACCGGGGCTGCTGCTCGCCATCTGCACGGCGGCGGTCTGGAGGTCCTCCCGGGTGGGGCGCAGCGGCAGCGACGCGGCACGGCTCTGCATCTCCTGCCGGAAGTCGCCGAGCGCGGAGTCCTGCGTACGCGTCAGCACCGCCTCGCGGTTCAGCCAGTACGCGATGCCCGACGCGGACACCGCGGCGGTCAGCGCGACCAGGGCGAAGACGACGACGAGCCGCAGCCGCAGGCTGGTCCAGCGGAGCCCGGCGAGCAGGCTCCGCCGTACAGCCGTGCTCACTGCGGCGAGTCCAGCCGGTATCCCACGCCCCGCACGGTACGGATCAGGGTCGGCGACGACGGCACGTCTTCCACCTTGGCGCGCAGCCGCTGGACACAGGCGTCCACCAGGCGGGAGTCGCCGAGGTAGTCGTGCTCCCAGACGAGGCGAAGCAGTTGCTGCCGCGACAGGGCCTGGCCCGGCCGGCGGCTCAGCTCCAGCAGGAGCCGCAGCTCGGTCGGCGTGAGCTGCAGGTCCTCCCCGTTCTTCGTCACGGTCATGGCGGACCGGTCGATCACCACGCTGCCGAAGGTGGCGGAGTCGGTGGACTCCCGCTCACCGCGGCGCAGTACGGCGCGGATGCGGGCGTCGAGCACCCGGCCCTGGACGGGCTTCACCACGTAGTCGTCGGCGCCGGACTCCAGGCCCACCACGACGTCGATGTCGTCGCTGCGCGCGGTGAGCAGGATGATCGGCAACTGGTCGGTGCGCCGGATGCGCCGGCACACCTCGAAACCGTCGATCCCGGGCAGCATCACATCCAGCACGACCAGGTCGGGCCGCTGCTCGCGCAGCAGGTTGAGGCCGTCCTCTCCCGTCGCCGCGGTGGCCACTCGGTGGCCCTGGCGTGACAGCGAGAGTTCGAGGGCCGTGCGGATGGCGTCGTCGTCCTCGATCAGCAACAGGAAAGGCACGGGGGTCATTCTGACCCATGGGGGAGCCCTAGTTCGACAGTTGGTCCCCTCCCATGCATCCCGCGGCCCCGGATCACGTCGGCGCCGGGCCCTGTGACAGGCCTGTGACAGTCGGCGGACAGGGCCATGAAATCGCCCCGGCAAGCTCGTTGGCACAAGGAACGGACGGACTCCACCGACGGGGGGCGCGAGATGAACGCAACGCACGGCATCACCACGAGCGCAGTTGTCACGCGTCTCCACGACCTCGGGCGGAGCACCGAGCAGTCCGGCGCCGCGCTGAACGGGCGGGGATGCGTCCGAGCCGCAGGGCGTTCGTACCCGTCGTCCGAGCGCAAGCCGTTCCTGACGGTGGTCGACGCGCCCGCCGCCACGGCGGCGGGCAACGGGGGAAGCACGTACGGGGAGGTCACGGGGGAGCGGAACGCCCCGGAGCGGGACGGGGACGCCGAAGCGGCGTTCACGGCCTACGTCCAGGAGCGCCGCGCCTCCCTGTACGCCACCGCCTACCACCTGACCGGTGACCGGTTCGAGGCCGAGGACCTGCTGCAGAGCGCCCTCTTCTCGACGTACCGGGCATGGGACCGGATCAGCGACAAGGCGGCGGTCGGCGGCTATCTGCGCCGCACCATGACCAATCTGCACATCAGCGCCTGGCGCAGGCGCAAGCTGAACGAATACCCGACCGAGGAGCTGCCGGAGACGGCGGGCGACACCGACGCGATGCGCGGGACGGAGCTGCGCGCCGTGCTCTGGCAGGCGCTGGCGCGACTGCCCGAGACGCAGCGCACGATGCTGGTCCTGCGCTACTACGAGGGCCGCACGGACCCCGAGATCGCGTCGATCCTCGACATCAGTGTCGGCACGGTGAAGTCCAGCATCTGGCGGTCGCTCCGCCGGCTGCGCGAGGACGAGGTCCTCAGCTTCGGCCGTGACGAGGAGGAGTCCTTCGGCGAGCTGGTGGCCTGAGGCAGCGGGGGGTACGGGGGCGTCGCTTCGGGGGAGGCGGCGGTGTGACGGGGGAACGGGGGCCGCTGCTTCGGGGGAGGCGGCGGTGTACGGGGTACGGAGCCGCCGCTTCGGGGGAGGCGGCGGTTTCACGGGGGAAGCCGAGGGGTCGGACGGGCCGGGGGGTCCTGTCCGGCCCCTCGGCGTTCGTGCGGGCCTTTCGGGGCCGCTGACCGAACCCCCGCTCCTCCTGTGTCACCCGGGGTCCGTCCGGGGAGGACGACAGCCCTTACGGGGCCGGGCTCGTCTTCGCCGGTGCCGGCGTCCGGCAACGGCCCGCCGCTGCCGCGGCCAGCCGGCCCAGGGCCTCCGCCTTGCCGCACGGGTGCGCCCCGAGTTCCACCTGGCGGGCCACGATGCGGCGTTCGGCGCGCATCAGGCGCCAGCCCCGGCGGAGGAGGAACGGCACGGATTTGCGGCCCTCGCGCAGGTCCCGCAGCAGGCGGCGGCGGAACGTCGTGGACGGACGGCCGCGCAGGCACAGGGCGTCCGCCAGGAGGCCCAGCGACTGGCACCGCTCGACGATGTCCGCGGCGAAGATCCCCTCGGCCACGAAGAGCGGCGTGCGCTCGATGTGGAAGCCCTCGTGACCGGTCCGGGAGCTGGTCGCGATGTCGTACACCGGTATGTCGGTCCGGCCGGTGCGGCACAGTTCCGTGATCGCGGCGACCGCCGCATCCGCGTCCCAGGAGAGCGCGGAGTCCCAGTCGATGTCCGTGCTTCCGCTGACGAGCGGCAGCGTGGGGTCGCCCGCCTCCTTGTAGAAGTCGTCGAGCCGCAGCACCGGAAGACCGGTGCGGGCGGCGAGGGAGGACTTGCCGGAGCCGGAGGGGCCCGCCAGCAGGACGACGCGGGTCGAAATCGCATGGGAACTCACGGAACACAAGTGTGAGGCATTGACCCGCACAGGGGATCCCCGGAGGTCCGGTTGGTATCCCGCATCACACCTCAACTACTCTGAGCACTCGATTGATTACTCGATCGATGGTTCGATCGGCCCGATCAGGTGGGAACTCCATGGCACGTCACGCACTTTCCAAGTCCCGGCGCCGCGCACTGCTGCGGGCAGGTCTGACCGTCACCGCGGTGGGTGCCGCGCTCGGAGCGGGGGGTGCGGCGGCCCAGGCGGCCCCGCTGCCCCTCGTGCAGGCGACGGGGACCGACACCAGCCTCGGCGAGGCGAGCGAGGCCGCGGGCGGCGCGGTCACGGGGGCGCTCGGCCACTCGCTCGACAACGGCATCGCGCCCGTGACGCATCTGCGTCTCGACCCGCTGGCCGGTACGGGCGTGGACCCGCTGGACAACGCGGTGGGGACGCAGGTCGCCGACTTCAAGCCGGTCTCCACCGCCGCCGTGACCGACCCGCTGACCAGCGGCGGCGCGCTGAAGGACCTGCCCCTGCTGGGGCCGGTCACGGGCCTGCTGCACGGCTGACACGGACGGCGGCCCGCGCCCGGGGTGTCCCGGGCACGGGCCGCCGCCGTATCCGTGTCAGTACGAGGAACCCGCCGCGCCCAGCGCGCCCGTCGGGTGCCACACCGTCTTGGTCTCCAGGAACGCCGTCAGGCGGCGGGTGCCCGGGTCGGCCGACCAGTCGGTGTCCGCGTCCGCGTCCTTGTCCACAGCCTGTGGGCGCGCGACGCGCTTCAGGTTGTCGGCCGCCGCGATCTCCAGCTCCTTCGCCAGATCCGCGTCGGCCCCCGTGAGGTCGATGCCGTTGACGTCCTGGTGCGAGGCGAGCGGCGTGGCGATCTCCGCCGTCCTCCCCGACAGGATGTTGACGACTCCCCCCGGCAGGTCCGAGGTGGCCAGCACCTCGCCCAGCGACAGGGCGGGCAGCGGGGACCGCTCCGAGGCCACGACGACCGCCGTGTTGCCGGCCGCGATCACGGGTGCGAGCACCGAGACCAGGCCCAGGAACGACGACTCCTGCGGCGCGAGGACGGTCACGACGCCGGTCGGCTCCGGGGTCGAGAGGTTGAGATACGGCCCCGCGACCGGGTTCGCGCCGCCCACGATCTGGGCGATCTTGTCCGTCCAGCCCGCGTACCAGACCCAGCGGTCCACCGCCGCGTCCACGACGGCCGCGGCCTTGGACTTCGACAGTCCCTCGGCCTCCGCGACCTCGCGGACGAACTGGTCCCGCCGGCCCTCCAGCATCTCCGCGATGCGGTAGAGGATCTGGCCGCGGTTGTACGCGGTCGCGCCCGACCAGCCGCCGAACGCCTTGCGCGCCGCCACGACGGCGTCCCGCGCGTCCTTGCGCGAGGACTGGGGAGCGTTCGCCAGCCACGCGCCCTTCGAGTTCGTCACCTCGTACACCCGGCCGCTCTCGGAGCGGGGGAACTTGCCCCCGACGTACAGCTTGTAGGTCTTGAAGACGCTCAGTCGCCCGTCAGACATCGAGGTAGGCCTCCAGACCATGACGGCCGCCTTCGCGGCCGAAGCCCGACTCCTTGTAACCGCCGAACGGCGAGGTCGGGTCGAACTTGTTGAACGTGTTGGCCCAGACGACGCCCGCCCGGAGCCTGTTCGCCACCGCGAGGATGCGGGAGCCCTTCTCCGTCCAGATGCCGGCCGAGAGGCCGTACTGGCTGTTGTTCGCCTTGGCGACCGCCTCGTCCGGCGTACGGAAGGTCAGCACGGACAGGACCGGGCCGAAGATCTCGTCGCGGGCGACGGTGTGCGCCTGGGTGACGCCGGTGAACAGCGTCGGCGCGAACCAGTAGCCGGCGGAGGGGAGCTCGCACGGCGCCGACCAGCGGTCCGCGCCCTCGGCCTCGCCCGTCTCGACGAGCGCGGTGATCCGGGAGAGCTGTGCCTCGGAGTTGATCGCGCCGATGTCGGTGTTCTTGTCCAGCGGGTCGCCGAGGCGCAGCGTGGAGAGCCGGCGCTTGAGGGCGTCCAGCAGCTCCTCCTCGATCGACTCCTGGACGAGGAGCCGCGAGCCCGCGCAGCAGACCTGGCCCTGGTTGAAGAAGATGCCGGTGACGATGCCCTCGACGGCCTGGTCGATCGGCGCGTCGTCGAAGACGATGTTGGCGCCCTTGCCGCCCAGCTCCAGCGTGGCCTTCTTGTCCGTGCCGGCGATCTGGCGGGCGATGGCCTTGCCGACCGCGGTCGATCCCGTGAAGGCGATCTTGTTGACGTCCGGGTGCTCGACGAGGGCCGAGCCCGCGTCCCCGTAGCCCGTCAGGATGTTGACGACGCCCTTGGGGAGACCGGCCTGCCGGCAGATGTCCGCGAAGAAGAGCGCGGAGAGCGGGGTCGTCTCGGCGGGCTTGAGCACGACCGTGTTGCCGGTGGCGAGCGCCGGGGCGATCTTCCACGCGAGCATCAGCAGGGGGAAGTTCCAGGGGATGATCTGCCCGGCGACGCCGAGCGGGCGCGGGTTCGCGCCGTAGCCGGCGTGGTCCAGCTTGTCGGCCCAGCCCGCGTAGTAGAAGAAGTGCGCGGCGACCAGCGGGAGGTCCGCGTCGCGGGTCTCCTTGATCGGCTTGCCGTTGTCCAGCGTCTCCAGGACGGCCAGCTCGCGCGAGCGCTCCTGGATGATCCGGGCGATCCGGAAGAGGTACTTGGCGCGCTCGGAGCCGGGCAGCGCCGACCACTTCTCGAACGCCCGGCGGGCGGCCTTCACGGCCCGGTCCACGTCCGCGGAGCCCGCCCGCGCGACCTCGGAGAGCACCTCCTCGGACGACGGGCTGACCGTCTTGAAGACCTTGCCGTCGGCGGCCTCGGTGAACTCGCCGTCGATGAACAGGCCGTACGAGGGGGCGATGTCGACGACGGAACGGGATTCCGGCGCCGGTGCGTACTCGAATGCAGATGCCATGGGAATCAGTCCACCGTCACGTAATCGGGGCCGGAGTAACGGCCGGTGCTGAGCTTCTGGCGCTGCATCAGCAGGTCGTTCAGCAGGCTGGAAGCGCCGAAGCGGAACCAGTGGTTGTCCAGCCAGTCCTCGCCCGCCGTCTCGTTCACCAGCACCAGGAACTTGATGGCGTCCTTGGTGGTGCGGATGCCGCCGGCCGGCTTCACGCCGATCTGGACGCCGGTCTGCGCACGGAAGTCGCGCACCGCCTCCAGCATCAGCAGGGTGTTCGCGGGGGTGGCGTTGACCCCGACCTTGCCGGTCGACGTCTTGATGAAGTCCGCGCCCGCCAGCATCCCGAGCCAGGAGGCCCGCCGGATGTTGTCGTACGTGGACAGCTCGCCGGTCTCGAAGATCACCTTCAGCCGTGCCCGGCCGCACTCGGCCTTCACGGCGAGGATCTCCTCGTACACCTTCAGGTAGCGGCCGGAGAGGAAGGCCCCCCGGTCGATCACCATGTCGATCTCGTCGGCGCCCGCGGCCACGGCGTCACGGACGTCCGCGAGCTTCACGTCGAGCGCGGCGCGCCCGGCGGGGAAGGCGGTCGCCACCGACGCCACCTTCACGCCGGAACCGGCCAGGGCGGCGACGGCGGTCGCCGCCATGTCGGGGTAGACGCAGACCGCCGCGGTGCGCGGGGACGTGCGGTCGGTGGGATCGGGGTTGACGGCCTTGGCGGCGAGAGCCCGGACCTTGCCCGGGGTGTCCGCGCCTTCCAGCGTCGTCAGGTCGATCATCGAAATGGCCAGGTCGATGGCGTACGCCTTGGCCGTCGTCTTGACCGAACGGGTTCCGAGCGAGGCGGCGCGCGCTTCCAGGCCGACGGCGTCGACGCCGGGCAGCCCGTGCAGGAAGCGGCGCAGCGCACTGTCGGACGCCGTCGCGTCGGCGAATGCGGGGGCAGTGGTGGGCATGGTCACCACATGAGCATATCTACGCGCGTAGCGGCCTGTACAGGGGGCCGTGGCCTTCGCGCATCACGCGGTGCCCCGGCGGACGGCGCGGCGGCGGGCGCCCGCACGTCCGGGCCCGCCCTGCCCTTCGGCGCGCGCACGTCCGTGACCTGCCCCGTCGTGCTCCGTACGCGTGTCCGGGCGGCCGCCCCCGCGTTCGCCGCGGACGTCAGGCAGAATCGGGCCCATGACGAGCCCCACACCGCCCTCCGAGCCCACCTACGCCGACCGGACGTTCCGGTCGCCCGCCGGGCTGGTCGGGGGTGTCCTCCTGATCCTGCTCCTCGGCTGGATCGGCGGGGACGCGGCCGTCCGGGGCGAGGGCCGGGTGCCGTGGCTGGCGCTGGCAGGACTGCTGGCCGTGGTGCCGCTGGTGGTCGCCTTCACGCTGCGGCCGGCGGTGTTCGCCAACGACCGGCGCGTCCGGATCCGTAATCCGTTCCGGACGATCACGCTGCCGTGGTCCGACGTCGCGGACGTCCGGGCCGGGTACTCGAGCGAGATCTTCACGCAGGACGGCGGGAAGTACCAGCTCTGGGCGGTCCCCGTCTCGCTGCGGCAGCGCAAGAAGGCTGCCCGTCACCAGTCCCGGCAGTCGATCGACGACCCGTACGGCAGGACGTCCGTCACCGCCGACGTGCGTGACACACAGGCGCGGTCGGCGGCCGCCGACCAGTCGGTGCGCGACCTCAGGGAACTGGCCGAACGCGCACGCGAGAAGCCCGCTGCCGAAAGCCCCGCCAAGGCGGTCCGCTGGGCCTACGAGGTGATCGTGCCGGCCGTGGTGGGGGCGGTGCTGCTGGTGGTGCTGGGCGCCATCGGCTGAGGGCCCGCCGACCGGTTCCGGGAACGCCCGGGCCGCCTTCAGGCCGCGCGTTCCCCGGTGCCGCCCCCCGGCGCGCCGTCCGCCCCGGCGGCGCGACCGCCGGCCGCCGCATGCCCCGCTCCGGCGAGAAACGGTTCCAGCAGGCCGAGCAGCGCCTTCGGACGGTGCAGCGGGATGATGTGGCCGCAGTCCTCCAGGAGGTGGCCGACGAGGTCGTCGGCCACCGGCCGGAGCTGCCTTTCGAGCGCCCTGCCCACCGGATGGGAGCCGATCGTCATGACCGGGACGGTCAGCCGGCCCGCGCGGACGGCTTCCCGGATCTGCTCCGCGCTCGTCGGCAGTTCCCGGTAGTAGGAGAAGGCGCACCGCAGTGCCTCGCCTCCGGTGCAGGCGCGGACGAAGGCGTCCCGGACGGCGGGAGCCACGCCCTCGCCGAGCGTCCCCTCGGTGAGGAACCAGTCGACGTACCGGGCTTCGTGCCCGGTGAGCACGGACTCCGCGAGTCCGGGCACACGGTGGAAACCGAACCACCAGGGCGCCCCGTGGGCGAGGAATTCCTCCGCGCCCGGCAGTCCGCCCATGAGCGATTCCATCAGGACGAGCCGCCCGACCCGGCCGGGGTGGCGCATGGCGAGCAGGAACGCCGGCGGTGCGCCCGCGTCGATGCCGATCACGGACGCGGAACTCTCCCCGAGAGCGTCGAGAAGGGCCCCGGCGTCGGCCGCGAGCGTACCGGCGTCGTAACCGCCCTGTGCCCGGCTGCTCAGCCCGAACCCCCGCAGGTCGGGTGCGATGACGCGGTGGCGGTCGGCCAGCTCGTCCATGACGTGGGTCCACAGCTGCCAGGTGTGGGGAAAGCCGTGCAGCAGCAGGACGGCGGGGCCTTCGCCGGCGACCGCCACGTTCAGCTCGACGCCGTTGGCCCCGATCCGGCGGAGCTCGACGGGGTGTCGAGGGTGGAGTGACGGGGGCGTTGACACGGGCATGGGGTCCTTCCGGGCGGTTACCAATGGTGACAACACAACGGTAGGTAACTAGCCTGGGGGCGCCAAGACCGCACTTCTGCCTCAGGTGGTGAGCTCCAGGTGACCTCTTCGGCACCACCCTCCCGCGACGGACGGCGGGGGGACCTCTTCGATCCGCAGTGCCCGACCCGCCGTCTGCTGGACCGCATCGGCACGAAGTGGATGTCGATGGCCGTCAAGGTGCTGGCCGAGGCGGCCCCCGGGGAGGTCCGCTTCGGTGAGCTTCAGCGCGCGATGACGGGCGTCTCGCAGAAGATGCTGTCGGTCACCCTCCGCGGGCTGACCCACGACGGCCTGGTCGGCCGCCGGGTGGAACCGTCGGTGCCGCCCCGCGTGTACTACCGGCTCACCCCGCTCGGCCTGACCCTGGTGGAACCGCTGGCCGCGCTGCGCGCGTGGGCCGAGGAGCACATGGCCGAGGTCGACCTCGCGAACCTGCGCGCCGAGCAGGAGGCGGCGGCCGACTCCTGACCCGCGGGAACGGGCGACGGCGGGCGGGACCGCCGGCTCACGGCCCGAGAGGCACGTGAGCCGGCGTCGTCCCGGTGCGCCGGGTCAGATCCCGGCGGCGGCGGCCAGATCGCGCTTGATGCCGGCCAGCAGCTCCGCGCCCCTCGCGCGGGCCGCGGGCAGCTCGTCGGCCGAGCCGACCGGCACCACGACCTCCAGATAGCACTTGAGCTTCGGCTCGGTGCCGCTCGGGCGGACGATCACCCGGGCGCCCTCCAGGTGATAGCGCAGCCCGTCCGTGGGCGGCAGCAGCCCGGTGCCGTTCGACAGGTCCTCGGCCGAGGTGACGGCCAGGCCCGCGAGCGCGGTCGGCGGCTGCTCGCGCAGGCGGCGCATGGCGTCCGCGATGACCGACAGGTCCTCGACCCGGACCGACAGCTGGTCGGTGGCGTGCAGCCCGTGGTCGACCGCGAGGTCGTCCAGCAGGTCGAGCAGGGTGCGGCCCCGCTCCTTGAGTACGGAGGCGAGTTCGGCGACCAGCAGCGCGGCCGTGATGCCGTCCTTGTCGCGGACCCCGTCCGGGTCGACGCAGTAGCCGAGCGCCTCCTCGTAGCCGTACCGCAGTCCGTCCACGCGGGCGATCCACTTGAAGCCGGTCAGCGTCTCCTCGTAGCCGAGGCCCGCCTTCTCCGCGATCCGGCCGAGGAGGGACGAGGACACGATGGACTCGGCGAAGACGCCGGTGACACCGCGGCCGACGAGGTGGGCGGCGAGCAGCGCGCCGACCTCGTCGCCGCGCAGCATCCGCCAGCCGCCGTCCGCCGCCGGGTCCGGGACGGCGACGGCACAGCGGTCCGCGTCCGGGTCGTTGGCGATGACGATGTCCGGGTCCGCGCGCCGGGCCGTGGCGAACGCGAGGTCCATCGCGCCGGGCTCCTCCGGATTGGGGAAGGCCACGGTGGGGAACGCGGGGTCGGGCTCGGCCTGCTCGGCGACGAGGACCGGGGCGGGGAAGCCGGCACGGTCGAACGCGGCGGTGAGCACGGAGGCGCCGACGCCGTGCATCGCCGTGTACACGACGCGGGCGGTACGCGGCGAGTCCGCCCCCAGCACCGCGTCGGTGCGCGCCAGGTAGGCGTCCAGGACCTCGTCGCCGAGGGTCTCCCAGCCGTCGTCGGGGCGGGGCACGGTGTCCAGCGGGCCGACCGCGGCGATCGCCGCGGCGATCTCGCCGTCGGCCGGCGGCACGATCTGCGAGCCGTCGCCCAGGTAGACCTTGTAGCCGTTGTCGCGCGGCGGGTTGTGGCTGGCGGTGACCTCGACGCCGGCCACGGCCCCCAGGTGCCTTATGGCGTACGCGAGCACGGGGGTGGGGAGCGGGCGGGGGAGCACCGCTGCCCGCAGACCGGCGCCGGTCATGACGGCGGCCGTGTCGCGGGCGAAGTCGGTGGACTTGTAGCGGGCGTCGTAGCCGATGACGACGAGGCCGCCTTCCTGGCCCTGGTCCTTCAGGTACGCGGCGAGGCCGGCGGCGGCGCGGATGACGACGGCGCGGTTCATCCGCATGGGCCCGGCGCCGATCTCACCGCGGAGGCCGGCGGTGCCGAACTGGAGCGTGCCGGCGAAACGGGCGGTGAGCTCGTCGAGGTCCTCGGCGGCGATGAGCGCGGCGAGCTCGTCGCGGGTCTCGGGGTCGGGGTCCTCGGCGAGCCAGGTCCTGGCCCGGGCGAGGAGGTCCTGGGTCGTCACGGTGTCGGCCTTTCCGGTGCGGGGGCGGGACGGGGTGGTGCGTGGTGCGGGTGGGGGCGGTGCGGGGATCGGGCCTGCGACGCTTCTGTTTCCCCTGCCCGCCCCTTCCCGAACCCGGGGCCCCGCGAGGCGCCCGCGCCTCGCACGCCGGCGGGGCCGGGGCCGCGCCTCGACGGCGAGGAGGCGCGGTCAGGCCTCTGGGGCCCCGGACGGAGTCCGGGGGAGACCGCGGAGCGGGGGCGGCGTCCCGGGAACGGGCGCCGCGCGGTCAGATCCGGTCCAGGACCCTCGCCAGGAGCGAGCCCATCCGGGCCGCCGAGTCGCGGCCCGCCTGCAGGACCTCTTCGTGGTTCAGGGGCTCGCCGCTCAGGCCCGCAGCCAGGTTCGTCACCAGGGAGATGCCCAGCACCTCCGCACCCGCCTCGCGGGCCGCGATGGCCTCCAGCACGGTGGACATCCCGACGAGGTCGCCGCCCATGACGCGGACCATGTTGATCTCGGCCGGGGTCTCGTAGTGCGGGCCGGGGAACTGCACGTACACGCCCTCTTCGAGGGTCTCGTCGACCTCCTTGCACAGCGCCCGCAGCCGCGGGGAGTACAGGTCGGTCAGGTCGACGAAGTTGGCGCCGATGATCGGCGACGCCGCCGTGAGATTGATGTGGTCGCTGATCAGGACCGGCTGTCCGGGGCGCATGCCCTCGCGCAGACCGCCGCAGCCGTTCGTCAGCACGACGGTCTTGCAGCCCGCGGCGACCGCGGTGCGCACCCCGTGCGACACGGCGGCCACGCCGCGGCCCTCGTAGAAGTGCGTACGGCCCAGGAAGACCAGGACGCGCTTGCCGCCGATGCGGTACGAGCGGACCTTGCCGCCGTGGCCCTCGACGGCGGGGGCGGGGAAACCGGGGAGGTCCGTCACCGGGAACTCGGCCTCCGGAGTGCCCAGCGCATCGCCGGCGGGCGCCCAGCCGGAGCCCATCACGAGGGCGACGTCGTGGGTCTCGGCACCGGTCAGCTCGCGCAGGCGGGCGGCGGCGTCGGCGGCGGCGACGTGCGGGTCGCCCTGGATGTGGTCCGGAATAACTGATGCGTTCACGCCGATGAGCGTAACCGCAGAATCCCTACGCGCGTAGATGCTCCTGTACAGAGTCTTGGCGCGTCCGTTCGTGCGTTCGTACGGCAATCCCGTGATGATCTTGGGAAAGCGCAGTTCAGAGGGGGCCCGAGGGGGTCGGAAGGGGCCTGCGGCGCTCAGCAGGGGCGCTTGCGGAGTTCCATCACATAATCGTGTGGCGCACCCGCGGAATCGGCCGCGTCGGCCACCTCGCCCAGGTACCGGGCCGACGGCAGCCCGCCCTCGTACCCGTTCAGCACGTACATCCAGGCCGGCTCCTCGCCGTCCAGCGTGTGCACCCGGACCCGCATGCGGCGGTAGATGTCCAGGCCGACGCCCTCCCAGCGGTCCATGGAGTCCTCGTCCATCGGCGCCAGGTCGTACAGCGCCACGAAGACCTGGGAGCGGGGCGCCTCGACCACGGTGGCCAGCGCGCCCTCCCAGCCCATCTGCTCGCCGCCGAACGTCAGCCGCCAGCCGTTCAGCCAGCCGGTGCCGCGCAGCGGGGAGTGCGGTGCGCGGCGCGTCATCAGCCGCGCGTCGAGGTTGCCGGCGTACGCGGCGTAGAGCGACATGGGATCGAGGGTACGGGAGGTGGCGGCGGGAGCGTCGATTCCTGAGAGGAACAACCCCGCCGGGCGGCCCGGATCCGTGCCCGGCCGCCCGTGTGCGGGGCGTCCCGGCGCACGTATGGAGGGCCCCGGGGCGAAGCACCTTGGCGCGTGCGGGACAATGAAGTACGTACTGCATTCCCCCGGGGCGGCTCCCCGGACCCCCGGCCGGGGCAGCAGACGGCCGCGGGACGAGAAACGCGAGGCGGACTTTTCGTGACCCGGATCGTGATCATCGGCGGCGGACCCGGCGGGTACGAGGCGGCATTGGTGGGCGCCCAGCTCGGCGCGGAGGTGACCGTCGTCGACTGCGACGGCCTCGGCGGCGCGTCCGTGCTCACCGACTGCGTGCCCTCGAAGACCCTGATCGCGACGGCGGAGGTGATGACCACCTTCGACTCCTCGTACGAGGAACTCGGCATCATCGTCGCGGACGACACGCCGCACATCGAGCAGGCGGCGCGTGTGGTCGGCGTCGACCTGGGCAAGGTCAACCGGCGGGTGAAGCGCCTGGCGCTCGCCCAGTCCCACGACATCACCGCCTCGGTCACCCGTGCCGGCGCCAGGGTGATGCGCGGACGCGGCCGTCTGGAGGGCCTCCAGGCCGCCGACGGTTCCCGCCAGGTCGTCGTCACCGCGGCCGACGGCACGGAGGAGACGCTCACCGCCGACGCCGTGCTGATCGCCACGGGCGGTCACCCCCGGGAGATCCCGGACGCCCTCCCCGACGGGGAGCGCATCCTGAACTGGACCCAGGTCTACGACCTCGACGAGCTCCCCGAGGAGCTCATCGTCGTCGGCTCCGGTGTCACCGGCGCCGAGTTCGCCGGCGCCTACCAGGCCCTCGGTTCCCGCGTCACCCTCGTCTCGTCCCGGGACCGGGTGCTGCCGGGCGAGGACCCGGACGCGGCGGCCGTCCTGGAGGACGTCTTCCGCCGCCGCGGCATGAACGTGATGGCCCGCTCCCGCGCCCAGTCCGCCAAGCGGGTCGGCGACCGGGTCGAGGTGACCCTCGCCGACGGCCGGGTCATCACCGGCTCGCACTGCCTGATGGCGGTCGGCGCGATCCCCAACAGCGCCGGCATGGGCCTGGAGGAGGCCGGGGTCCGGCTCAAGGACTCGGGCCACATCTGGACCGACAAGGTCTCCCGCACCAGCGCGCCGGGCGTCTACGCGGCCGGTGACGTCACCGGGATCTTCGCGCTCGCCTCCGTCGCCGCCATGCAGGGCCGGATCGCGATGTACCACTTCCTCGGCGACGCGGTGGCCCCGCTGAACCTGAAGACGGTCTCCTCGAACGTCTTCACCGACCCCGAGATCGCCACGGTCGGCTACAGCCAGGCCGACGTCGACGCCGGCAAGATCGACGCCCGCGTCGTCAAGCTCCCGCTGCTGCGCAACCCGCGCGCCAAGATGCAGGGCATCCGGGACGGTTTCGTCAAGATCTTCTGCCGGCCCGGCACCGGCATCGTGGTCGGCGGCTGTGTCGTCGCGCCCAAGGCGAGCGAGCTGATCCACCCCATCTCGATCGCGGTCGACAACAATCTGACCGTGGAACAGATCGCAAACGCCTTCACGGTGTACCCGTCCCTGTCGGGTTCGATCGCGGAAGTGGCCCGGCAGTTGCACACCCGGAAGACCGCGGGCGAGGCGTAACCCCCCTCGGGGAATCCGGCATTCCCCGGCAACCTCCGGCAACTCGGGCGGTCCGCCGGCCGCCGTTCGATCAGTACGGAACAACAACGGGGCCGCCTATACCACTTGGCGGCCCCTTGTATGTACAACTTCTGCTATTCGACGCAAACAGCTGAAAACGCGCGGTCGTGACGTTACTGTCAGTTCTGTGTTCGCTGCAGAACGTCGTCAGTTGATCCTCGAAATGGTGCGCGCCAACGGGGCGGTATCGCTCCGTGAGCTCGCCCGCGTCGTCCAGACCTCCGAAGTGACCGTACGGCGGGACGTGCGGGCACTGGAGGCAGAAGGACTCCTCGACCGCCGGCACGGCGGTGCGGTTTTGCCGGGCGGTTTTACGCGGGAGTCCGGCTTTCCGCAGAAATCCCATCTCGCCACCGCGGAGAAAACGGCCATCGCCGACCTGGCCGCCGGCCTCGTCGAAGAGGGCGAGGCCATTGTGGTCGGCGCCGGTACGACCACGCAGGAGCTGGCCCGCCGGCTCGCGCGGGTCCCCGGTCTGACCGTGGTCACCAACTCGCTGCTGGTCGCCCAGGCGTTGGCCCATGCCAACCGGGTGGAAGTGGTGATGACCGGGGGCACCCTGCGCGGCTCCAACTACGCCCTGGTGGGCAGTGGCGCCGAGCAGTCGCTCCAGGGGCTGCGGGTCTCCCGCGCCTTCCTGTCCGGGAGCGGTCTCACCGCCGAACGCGGACTCTCCACGTCCAACATGCTCTCCGCGAGCGTGGACCGGGCGCTGGTGCAGGCCGCGGGGGAGGTGGTGGTCCTCGCCGACCACACCAAGCTCGGCTCCGACACCATGTTCCAGACCGTGCCGACGGATCTCATCACCCGTCTGGTGACGGACGAACCGGCCGCGCACGACGACCGGGCGGCCGCGGAGCTGCAGGCCCTGGCGGACCAGGGTGTGCAGATCGCGGTGGCGGGTGCGGGAGGTGCGCCCGCCTCGGCGGACACCGCGCCGCCGGGCCGTGCGGCCCGGCGCGACATGCCCCTGCCGGGGCAGCGCCGTACGCACACCCAGTCGTTGCGGGGGCCGGCGGTGCTGGCTGACCAGGGTGGTCAGGGCGAGCGGGCGCGGGTGGCGGACCTGCGGCGGCGGTAGCGGGCCGGGAGGGGCTGGAGGCGCTGAGGCGGCGGCTCAGCCCTCGCGGCTCAGCCCCCGCAACGTCAGCGTGAGCAGGCGCCCCGCCAGATCCGGATCGTCCGGGGACTGCTCGGCGGCCAGCGCGATCGCGTTGGTCAGCTGCATCAGGTCGTCGATGGACACCTCGGCCCGCACCGCCCCGCTCGCCTGGGCGCGGGCCAGCAGCGCCGAACCCGCCTCGCGCAACGGCACGTTGCACGGGGACAGGGCCGAGCTCTCGTCCCGGCACGTCGACATGAGTGCCTGGGCCAGCCCCCGGTACTCACCCGCATGAGTGATGAGCGCACCCAGCCACTCCACCAGACCGGTGCACGGCTGCTCCGCCTCCGCCAGTTCGCGGGAACGGGCGATGAGGGAGGCCACCGCCTCCTGGAAGACCGCGCTCATCAGCGCGTGCCGGGTCGGGAAGTGCCGGTACAGCGTGCCGATGCCCACGCCCGCCCGTCGCGCGACGTCCTCCAGGGAGGCGTCGGTGCCGTGCTCGGCGAAGGAGTGACGGGCCTCGGTCAGCAGCCGGTCGTAGTTGCGGCGCGCGTCGGCGCGCATGGGCCGGTCCGGCGCGCGGACCGGTGTCCCTGCCGTACTCATCGCCATCGCGCAGTCCTCCCTGTGTCCGCCTCGGGGTCCAGGATGCCATCGCGCAACCGGAGGTGCTCTCCGTAACGCTGGACGGCCGGGCCGCACGCCGCAATGACCGGCGCCCCGGTCACGTCCTGCGACGTGAGCGGGGCACCGGTGGAACAGGTGGCGACGGACGCCGCGGATCAGTCCTTGATCTCGCAGATGACAGCGCCGGAGGAGACCGAGGTGCCGACCTCGGCGGCCAGGGCCTTGATGGTGCCCGCGCGGTGCGCGTTGAGGGGCTGCTCCATCTTCATGGCCTCCAGGACGACGATCAGATCGCCCTCCTTGACCTCCTGGCCCTCCTCCACCGCGATCTTCACGATGGTGCCCTGCATGGGGGAGGCGAGGGTGTCGCCGGAAGCCGCCGAGCCGGACTTCTTGGCCGCGCGGCGCTTGGGCTTGGCGCCCGCCGCGAGGCCCGTGCGGGCCAGGCTCATGCCGAGCGAGGAGGGCAGCGAGACCTCGAGGCGCTTGCCGCCGACCTCGACGACGACCGTCTCGCGGCCGGACTCCTCGTCCGCCTCCGCCTCGGCCGGGGCGGCGAACGGCTTGATCTCGTTGACGAACTCCGTCTCGATCCAGCGGGTGTGGATACGGAACGGGTCACTGGTGAACGCCGGGTCGGCCACGACCGCGCGGTGGAACGGGATGGCGGTGGCCATGCCCTCGACGTTGAACTCGGCCAGGGCGCGGGCCGCGCGCTGGAGCGCCTGCTCACGCGTCGCGCCGGTCACGATCAGCTTGGCGAGCAGCGAGTCCCAGGCGGGGCCGATGACCGAGCCGGACTCCACGCCCGCGTCGAGGCGGACGCCGGGGCCGGTCGGCGGGGCGAAGAGGGTGACGGTGCCGGGGGCGGGCAGGAAGCCGCGTCCCGGGTCCTCGCCGTTGATGCGGAACTCGAAGGAGTGGCCGCGCATCTCCGGGTCGCCGTAGCCGAGCTCCTCGCCGTCGGCGATGCGGAACATCTCGCGTACGAGGTCGATGCCCGTGACCTCCTCGGTCACCGGGTGCTCCACCTGGAGGCGGGTGTTGACCTCCAGGAAGGAGATCGTGCCGTCCACGCCGACCAGGAACTCGACGGTGCCGGCGCCGACGTAGCCGGCTTCCTTCAGGATCGCCTTGGACGCCGCGTACAGTTCCGCGTTCTGCGCGTCGGACAGGAAGGGGGCCGGGGCCTCCTCGACGAGCTTCTGGTGGCGGCGCTGGAGCGAGCAGTCACGGGTGGAGACGACGACCACGTTGCCGTGGGTGTCGGCCAGGCACTGGGTCTCCACGTGGCGCGGCTTGTCGAGGTAGCGCTCCACGAAGCACTCCCCGCGCCCGAACGCGGCGACGGCCTCACGGACCGCGGAGTCGTACAGCTCCGGGATCTCCTCGAGCGTGCGCGCGACCTTCAGCCCGCGCCCGCCACCGCCGAACGCGGCCTTGATCGCGATCGGCAGCCCGTGCTCCTCGGCGAAGGCGACGACCTCGGCGGAACCTCCGACCGGGTCGGGGGTCCCCGCCACGAGCGGGGCGCCCGCGCGCTGGGCGATGTGACGGGCGGCGACCTTGTCACCGAGGTCCCGGATCGCCTGCGGCGGCGGGCCGATCCACGTGAGACCGGCGTCCAGCACGGCCTGGGCGAACTCGGCGTTCTCCGAGAGGAAGCCGTAACCCGGGTGGATCGCGTCCGCCCCGGAGTCCTTGGCCGCCTGGAGCACCTTGGCCATGTCCAGATAGCTGGCGGCCGGGGTGTCACCGCCCAGGGCGAATGCCTCGTCGGCCGCACGCACGTGCAGAGCGTCGCGGTCCGGGTCTGCGTAGACGGCCACGCTCCCGATTCCCGCGTCCCGGCAAGCTCGGGCAACACGGACAGCAATTTCGCCACGGTTGGCGATGAGCACCTTGCGCACGATGGCTCCCTCCTTGTGAAACAAGCTGAGTTTAGGGACAACCGACACGGCCTTACGACCCGTCCCCACTCGTGAGCTTGCCCACACGGAGTGTGATTCGAGGCTTTCTCGAGTCGCGAAATCCCTTGTGGCACCACGGTACGCCGGAGACCATGACCGCACAGTAGCCACGAGGTGTGGTCCAGGTCTCTGTCGGCACGGGCAGCGACTCCCCGTATTTCTTTGTGGGCTTCCTACTAAGCGGTGCGAAAATCTTTGCCCGGCACACCGGGGCGCGCACAAGGGGGGTGTCAAGCCGTGCCGTGCGGGGGTGTGAAGGAGCTGCCGCAGCCCTTGTCCGCCGCATTACTCGTTAGTAAGGTCCGCGCTATCGCACGTACTGCAGGTAACAGGGGGTGAGCGCCGTGGGCGCCATGGTGCGCAGGCCGGTGGCTTTCATAGCCGCGCTCGTGCTGTTCGCGGAAGCCGTGGGCATCGTGATCGTCAACGTGGTCCTCGGGACGGTCGTCAAGAACCAGGACATGTCCCTGGCGGGCACGGACCCCGGCGTCATGTCCAAGGGCACCTGGGTGCTGGGCGGCGTCTCGGGACTCTTCCTGGTGCTGTGCGGCGTGCTGCTCCTGCTGGCCGGCGTCCGCGACCGGGCCCCGGGGCGCGTCGCCCGGATCGTGCTCATCGGCTGCGCCGTCGTCCACGGGGTCCTGGGCGCGCTGACGGTCGGTCTGGTGGGCTGGCCGGCGTTCGCCTTCATGATGGTGGTGCTCGGCCTGATCGTGCTGACGCTGGTGGCGTACGGCCCCGCCGAGGAGGAAACGGCCCCCGGCGCCGGGCCCGGGCAGCCGACGGCCCCCGCCCCCGTCTGAGCCGGGTCCCTCAGACCCAGAGGTCGGTGACCTGGATCCCGAGCTCGCCCAGCAGCCGCCGCAGCAACGGCAGCGAGAGTCCGATGACGTTGCCCGGGTCGCCGTCGATGGAGTCCACGAACGGCGCGGAGCGCCCGTCGAGGGTGAAGGCCCCCGCCACGTGCAGCGGCTCGCCGGAGGCCACGTAGGCGGCGACCTCGGCGTCCGAGGGCTCACCGAAGCGGACCGTCGTCGACGCGGTCGCGGCGGCGGTGCGCCCGCTGGCGGTGTCGATCAGGCTGTGGCCCGTCTGCAGCACCCCGGAGCGCCCCCGCATGGACTTCCAGCGGGCCGTGGCCTCCTCGGCGTCGGCCGGCTTGCCGAGCGCCTCGCCGTCCAGTTCCAGTACGGAGTCGCAGCCGATCACCAGCGCCCCGGCGGCCTCCGGACGGGCGGCCACGGCGGCGGCCTTGGCCCGGGCCAGGACCAGCGCCAGCTCGGCCGGTGTCGGCGCGCTCAGCGCGTCCTCGTCGACCCCGCTGACGATCACCTCGGGCGCGAAGCCTGCTTGGCGCAGGAGGCCGAGACGGGCGGGTGATTGGGAGGCGAGCACGAGACGGCGGGGTGTGGGCGTGGTCATGGGCGCCATCGTACGGACGCGGCGCGGGGGCGGGGGCGCCGCCTCCGGAGCCCCGCTCCTCGGTCTCGCCCGGACTTCGTCCGGGGGACGTCCCGGGGCTCGACCGCGTCAGCGCGTGCCCAGGGCGAGCATCGCCACGACCATGGCCAGGGCCAGGATCAGGCCCGCGCGGCGCATCATCTTCTCCGCGTCGCGGAGTTCTTTCGGAGGCTTGTTCTCGGGGTCGGACCACAACATGATCCGATCCTGCTGCCCGGACGGTGGCGGCGCCTGAGTACGCGTACTCAACCGCCGCCACACGCGCCCTAACCGGGCCAGTACGTACGTGCCCAGGCGCGCGGTCCGGGCAGGTGGCGGGCGCGCCGGGCCAGCCCGGCGGGGTCGGACCACTGCGCGGGCAGCTCCGGCGCACCGGACGGCGCGGCGGACACCGCCGCGGCGCGGGCCCGGACCACCGCCAGTGCGGCGGCCAGCTCCTCCGGGGTCGGGTTGCCCCGTACGACCTTGATCATGGCCAGGACCCTTTCTAGAGGGGGATGTTGCCGTGCTTCTTGGGGGGCAGCGACTCCCGCTTCGTCCGCAGCTGCCGCAGCCCCTTCACCACATGGGCCCGGGTCTCGGACGGCATGATCACCGCGTCGACGTAGCCGCGCTCGGCCGCCACGTACGGGTTGAGGAGCGCGTCCTCGTAGTCCGCCATCAGCTCGGCGCGGGTCGCCTCCTGATCCTCGGCGGCCGCGATCGTACGGCGGTGCAGGATGTTGACGGCGCCCTGCGCGCCCATGACCGCGATCTGCGCGGTCGGCCAGGCGACGTTGATGTCGGCGCCCAGGTGCTTGGAGCCCATGACGTCGTAGGCGCCGCCGAACGCCTTGCGGGTGATCACCGTGATCAGCGGGACGGTCGCCTCGGCGTAGGCGTAGATCAGCTTGGCGCCGCGGCGGATGATGCCGCCGTACTCCTGGTCGACGCCCGGCAGGAAGCCGGGGACGTCGACGAACGTCAGCACGGGCACGTTGAAGGCGTCACACGTGCGGACGAACCGCGCGGCCTTCTCGCTCGCGTTGATGTCCAGGCAACCGGCGAACTGCATCGGCTGGTTGGCGACGATGCCGACCGGGTAACCCTCGACCCGGCCGAAGCCGGTGAGGATGTTCGGCGCGAACAGGGCCTGCGTCTCCAGGAATTCGCCGTCGTCCAGCACGTGCTCGATCGCGGTGTGCATGTCGTACGGCTGGTTCGCCGAGTCCGGGATCAGCGTGTCGAGCTCGCGGTCCTCGTCGCTGACCGCCAGGTCCGCCTCCTCCGGGAAGGCCGGGGCCTCGGAGAGGTTGTTCGAGGGCAGGTACGACAGCAGCGACTTGACGTACTCGATGGCGTCCTTCTCGTCACCCGCCAGGTGGTGCGCCACACCCGAGGTGGTGTTGTGCGTACGGGCGCCGCCCAGCTCCTCGAAGCCGACGTCCTCGCCGGTGACCGTCTTGATGACGTCGGGGCCGGTGATGAACATGTGCGAGGTCTGGTCGACCATGACCGTGAAGTCGGTGATCGCGGGGGAGTAGACCGCGCCGCCGGCGCACGGGCCGACGATCAGGGAGATCTGCGGGACGACACCCGAGGCGTGCACGTTGCGGCGGAAGATCTCCGCGAAGAGGCCCAGCGCCGCGACACCCTCCTGGATGCGGGCGCCGCCTCCGTCGTTGATGCCGATGACCGGACAGCCGGTCTTCATCGCGAAGTCCATCACCTTGACGATCTTCTCACCGTAGACCTCGCCGAGCGAGCCGCCGAAGATGGTGAAGTCCTGCGAGTACACGCAGACGGGACGGCCGTCGACCGTGCCGTAGCCGGTGACGACGCCGTCTCCGTACGGCCGGTTCTTCTCGATGCCGAAGTTCGTCGAGCGGTGCCGGGCGAACTCGTCCAGCTCCACGAAGGAACCCTCGTCGAGCAGGAGATCGACGCGCTCCCGCGCGGTCAGCTTGCCCTTCGCGTGCTGCTTCTCCACCGCGCGCGCCGACCCGGCGTGGGTCGCCTCGTCGATACGGCGCTGGAGGTCCGCGAGCTTGCCCGCGGTGGTGTGGATGTCGATCTCTACCGGCTCGGACATCGGGTGGCGGCTCCCTGCCTGGTCACGGGGACGACGGTGCTGCTGATCAGCGGACGAACGGCTGACGGCCCGCACTCTGTACGGCTACTGATCCGTAGCGTATCGGCGCGGATACCGTTCGGCAGTGCGTCGTTTGACACACCTAGGGTGGCTTGCATGACACCCTCGGATGCGCCACAGAGCCGTTGGTCGGACCTGGACCGGCCGCCCCTGAACGTTCCCGCGCTGCGCCGCGGACTGCTGAGGCCGGGCGGGCTGTGGACCGTCCTCGACGTCGTCGACAGCACCGGTTCCACCAACTCCGACCTCGCCGGGCGTGCGGCCTCCCTCGCCGAGGGCGCCGTCCTGGTGGCGGAGGAGCAGACCGCCGGCCGGGGACGCCTGGACCGCACCTGGACCGCCCCGGCACGCTCGGGCCTGTTCTTCTCGGTCTACCTGACGCCGGGGGCCGTACCGGTGCAGCGGTGGGGCTGGCTGCCCCTCCTGGCCGGAGTCGCCGCGGCGACCGGCCTGGCGCGGTCGGCGGGCGTCGACACGGCACTGAAATGGCCCAACGACCTGCTGGTCACGGTCGGCGGACAGGAGCGCAAGACGGGCGGCATCCTCGCCGAGCGGGCCGGCGACGGCGTCGTCATCGGCATCGGCCTCAACGTCTCCCTGCGGGCCGACGAACTGCCCGCCCCCACCGCCGCCTCGCTCGCCCTCGCCGGAGCGGTCTCCACCGACCGCGAGACGCTGCTGCGGGGCGTGCTGCGTTCGCTGGAGCAGTGGTACGGACAGTGGCGGGCGGCCGACGGCGACGCGGCCGCCAGCGGCCTCCAGGAGGCGTACGCCGCGGGCTGCGCGACGCTCGGCCGGACGGTACGGGCGCAGCTGCCCGGCGACCGCACGCTCACCGGCGAGGCGGTGGCGATCGACGGGGACGGCCGGCTGGTCCTGTCCTCGGACGACGGCCTGCGGGAACCGGTCTCGGCGGGCGACATCGTGCACCTGCGCGGCGCGGAGGGCGGACTGACCTGAGAAGCTGGGGCCGGGCACCGCTCACGGCTTCCGAGCGGCGCACGCGGCTCGCCCCGTCCGGTCACGGCTCCACGACGTGAGGTAGGGCACACCTGCCGTATCGTTGAGGCGATCCACCGACAGATCGGCAGGGCAGTGCGCAGGGAACGGGCAGGAGGCGGCTGGTGACCGTCGACGACACGACCTCCGGAGCGGGCGACGAGCCCTCGCCGGACTCCTCGGTCCACGCGACACCGCATCACGAAGTCGACCACACGGCCGAACCGACCGACGATCCGCTCGCGATCCGGCTGGAACAGCTGATCCTGGGCGCGGACCGGCGCTACACCCCCTTCCAGGCCGCCCGGACCGCGGGTGTCTCCATGGACCTGGCCTCCCGGTTCTGGCGGGCCATGGGTTTCGCCGACATCGGGCAGGCCAAGGCGCTGACCGAGGCCGACGTCCTGGCGCTGCGGCGGCTGTCCGGTCTGGTCGAGGCCGGGCTGCTCAGCGAGCCGATGGCGATCCAGGTGGCCCGGTCGACCGGGCAGACCACCGCCCGGCTGGCCGAATGGCAGATCGATTCGTTCCTGGAGGGCCTCACCGAGCCGCCCGAGCCGGGAATGACCCGCACCGAGGTCACGTACCCCCTGATCGAACTGCTCCTGCCGGAGCTGGAGGAGTTCCTGGTGTACGTGTGGCGGCGCCAGCTCGCCGCCGCCACCGGCCGGGTCGTGCAGGCCGCGGACGACGAGGAGATGGTCGACCGGCGCCTGGCCGTCGGCTTCGCCGACCTCGTCGGGTTCACCCGGCTGACCCGGCGCCTGGAGGAGGAGGAGCTCGGCGAACTCGTCGAGTCCTTCGAGACCACCTGCGCCGACCTGGTCGCCGCGCACGGCGGCCGGCTCATCAAGACCCTCGGCGACGAGGTGCTCTTCGCCGCCGACGACGCGGGCACCGCCGCCGAGATCTCGCTGCGCCTCGTCGAGGCGATGACCCTGGACGAGACCATGCCGGCGCTGCGCGTCGGCATCGCGTTCGGCACGGTCACCACCCGGATGGGCGATGTCTTCGGCACCACGGTGAACCTCGCCAGCCGCCTCACCTCGATAGCTCCGAAGGACGCCGTCCTGGTGGACGGGGCGTTCGCCGAGGAGCTGACCCGTACGGGCGACGCCCCCGTCTCCGAGGCCCGGGCCGCGGCGGAGGCGGCTGCCGCCGCCGAGCGGGCCGAGAAGGAGGGCGCGGACGGCGGGGAGCCGGTACCCGCGCCCAAGTACCGCTACGGGCTCCAGCCGATGTGGCAGCGCCCCGTCCGCGGCCTCGGCATCGTCGAGCCGTGGCTGCTGGCCCGCCGCGGCGCGTCCTGACAGGTCCCCCGGCCCGCTGCCGCGCCCCGTCCTTGCACGACCCGAGCCGCCCCGGACCCCCCGCGCCGGGGGAGCCCCGGGATCCCTCGGGTCACGTCTTGACCCGACCCTGACCTCCCGCCCCGGGAGAGCTCTAGGATCCCTCCGGTAACGCTCGTTAACCGACAGGGGTGCACACTCATGACCGTCACGTCCGAGCAGCGGTTCGGGGATTTCGTCGTCGTACGGCGCCATGAAGGTCTGGAACACGTGGCCGAGCTGGTCCTCGACCGGCCG
This sequence comes from Streptomyces sp. A0642, assembly GCF_004795105.1. Taxonomy (GTDB): domain Bacteria; phylum Actinomycetota; class Actinomycetes; order Streptomycetales; family Streptomycetaceae; genus Streptomyces. The sequence continues at coordinate 203,846 of NZ_SSBL01000009.1, forward strand.
AAGGCCATGAACGCGGTGTCCACGGACATGGCCCGGTCGATCGGCGCCGCCTGTGCCGCGCTCGCCGCCGGCCCGGACGTCCGGGTCACCGTGCTCACCTCCAGCCACGAGCGGGCCTTCTGCGTGGGCGCGGACCTCAAGGAGCGCAACTCCTTCTCCGACCTCGACCTGGTGCGCCAGCGGCCCACCGCGCGCGCCGCCTACACCGGAGTGCTCGAATTGCCGATGCCGACGATCGCCGCGGTGCACGGCTTCGCGCTCGGCGGCGGGTTCGAGCTGGCCCTGTCCTGCGATCTGATCGTCGCCGACGCGACCGCACTGGTGGGGCTGCCCGAGGTGTCGGTCGGGGTCATCCCGGGCGGTGGCGGTACCCAGCTGCTGCCGCGCCGGGTCGGAGCGGCGCGCGCCGCCGAGCTGATCTTCACCGCCCGCCGGGTGGAGGCGGCGGAGGCGCGCGAGCTGGGGCTGGTCGACGAGCTGGTGGCGGAGGGCCGGGACCGGGCCGAGGCGCTCGCGCTCGCCGGCCGGATCGCGGTGAACTCCCCGGTGGGGCTGCGGGCGGCCAAGCGGGCGCTGCGGCTCGGCCACGGGCTCGATCTACGGGCGGGGCTGGAGGTGGAGGACGCGGCGTGGCGCTCCGTGGCCTTCTCGGGTGACCGTGCGGAAGGCGTGGCCGCGTTCAACGAGAAGCGGAAGGCGAACTGGCCGGGGGAGTGACGCCGGATGTGACTCGCTGTGAGCGTTGCGCGGCAACGCATCGCGTACGTCGGGCCGTGAACTGATCAATCCCTCGCAAACCTACATAAGCTGGGGCGATGGGTGGTGACGATGCGCGACTGCGGGCCGTGGTCTCGCTTGCACAGGCGATGGCGGCGGCGCACACCCCGCGGGGGTGCTGGCGGGCGGCCGCGCTGGGGGCCTGCCAGGCGCTGGGCGGCAGCTTCGCCGCGCTCTCGGTCTGGGAGCGCGGCCCCGGCCGGCTGCGGGTGCTGGTCAACGCGGGTGAGCGGGCCGAGGGGGAGGAGGAGTTCCCCGACGACGAGACGTACCCGGTGCACCAGTTCCCGGAGATCACCGAGTTCCTCCACGAGCGGTGGGCCGGGGGCGGTGAGCCGGACGCCTGGGTGGAGACCGCCGAGGGGCCGGTGGAGCCGGAGCCCGGGGACGCGGACGCGGGAGGCGCGGACGGGGCGGGTGCGCACGGGTACGGACACGGCTACTGCCATCAGCGGGTGGCGGCGCTGCGCCGGCGCGGGCGCGGGTGCTGTGTGGTCGCGCCGATCGTGCTGCACGGGCGTGCCTGGGGCGAGCTCTATGTGGCGCGGCCGGTGGGGGAGCCGGTGTTCGGCCGCCGGGACGCGGACTTCGCCACGGTGCTGGCCGCCGTCGTGGCCGCCGGGATCTCGCAGACCGAGCGCCTGGAGGAGGTGCGCAAGCTCGCGTTCACCGATCCGCTGACCGGCCTGGCCAACCGGCGGGCCGTGGACATGCGGCTGGACGAGGCGGTGGAGCGGCACCGGGCGGACGGTGCGGTGGTGAGCCTGGCCGTCTGCGATCTCAACGGCCTCAAGTGGGTGAACGACACACACGGGCATGCCGTCGGTGACCGTTTGCTGGAACGTTTCGGCTCCGTCCTGTCCCGGTGCGGGGCCATGCTGCCCGGGGCGCTGGCGGCCCGGCTCGGCGGGGACGAGTTCTGCCTGCTGGCGCTGGGGCCCGGGGCGGACGAGGTGGTCGCGGTGGCCACGGAGCTGTGCGAGCGGGCGGCCGAGCTGGAGTTCGGCAACGGGGTCGCCTGCGGGATCGCGTCCACGGGCGATCCGATCGGCCCGGTGGTCACCGCGCGGCGGCTCTTCCGGCTCGCGGACGCGGCCCAGTACCGGGCGAAGGCGGCCCGGTCCACGACGCCCGTGGTGGCGGGGCGTGACGGCGAGGTCATCCGGCTGGCGGACTCCCCGCCCGGATCCGCCCACGATCGCCGCCGGCTGCGGGGAGCGGTGCCCGAGGCGACGGACGAAGTAAGGGGTCATCCCGAGGACCACTAGTGACATGCGGGGTTTCAATCCGTACGCTTCTGAATATGGATATGCATACAGTCGTGGTGGGGACGTCCGGCACCACCGCTCAGGACGTCATCGCCGTGGCCCGCGGCAACGCCCGTGTCGAGCTCTCCGAGGCCGCGGTGCGCGCCCTGGCCGCCGCCCGCGAGACCGTGGAGGCGCTCGCCGCCAAGCCCGAGCCGGTCTACGGCGTCTCCACCGGATTCGGCGCCCTGGCCAGCCGCCACATCAGCCCGGAGCTCCGCGCCCAGCTCCAGCGCAACATCGTCCGCTCGCACGCCGCCGGCATGGGCCCGCGCGTCGAGCGCGAGGTCGTCAGGGCGCTGATGTTCCTGCGGCTGAAGACGGTCGCCTCCGGTCACACGGGCGTGCGGCCCGAGGTCGCGCAGACCATGGCGGACGTGCTCAACGCCGGGATCACACCCGTCGTCCACGAGTACGGATCGCTCGGCTGCTCCGGCGACCTGGCGCCGCTCTCGCACTGCGCCCTGACCCTGATGGGCGAAGGCGACGCCGAGGGCCCCGACGGGATCGTGCGCCCCGCCGGCGAACTCCTCGCCACCCACGGCATCACCCCGGTCGAGCTGCGCGAGAAGGAGGGCCTCGCCCTCCTCAACGGCACCGACGGCATGCTCGGCATGCTCGTGATGGCCCTCGCCGACCTGCGCACCCTCTACACCTCGGCCGACATCACCGCGGCGCTCTCCCTGGAGGCCCTGCTCGGCACGGACAAGGTCCTCGCCCCCGAGCTGCACGCCATCCGCCCGCACCCCGGCCAGGGCGCCAGCGCCGACAACATGCTGCGGGTGCTCGCCGGTTCGGGTCTCACCGGCCACCACCAGGACGACGCGCCGCGTGTCCAGGACGCGTACTCCGTGCGCTGCGCACCCCAGGTCAACGGGGCCGGCCGCGACACCCTCGCGTACGCCGCGACCGTCGCGGAGCGCGAGCTGGCGTCGTCGATCGACAACCCGGTGGTCCTGCCCGGAGGCCGGGTCGAGTCCAACGGCAACTTCCACGGGGCGCCGGTCGCGTACGTCCTGGACTTCCTGGCGATCGTGGCGGCGGACCTCGGCTCGATCACCGAGCGCCGCACCGACCGGCTGCTGGACAAGAACCGCTCGCACGGACTGCCGCCGTTCCTCGCCGACGACGCCGGCGTGGACTCGGGCCTGATGATCGCCCAGTACACCCAGGCCGCGCTGGTCAGCGAGATGAAGCGGCTCGCCGTCCCCGCCTCCGCCGACTCGATCCCGTCCTCCGCGATGCAGGAGGACCACGTCTCGATGGGCTGGTCGGCCGCGCGCAAGCTCCGTACCGCCGTCGACAACCTCGCCCGCATCGTCGCCGTCGAGCTGTACGCGGCGACCCGCGCCGTCGAACTGCGCGCCGCGCAGGGCCTGACCCCGGGCCCCGCCTCGCTCGCCGCCATCAAGGCGCTGCGGGCCGCGGGCGTCGAGGGTCCCGGTCCGGACCGCTTCCTGTCGCCGGACCTGGCCGCGGCGGACGCCTTCGTCCGGGCGGGCGGGCTCGTCTCGGCCGTCGAGCCGGTCACGGGACCGCTGGCCTGACCCGGGCCCCGGAGCGGGGCCTCGGACGTACCGCGCGGGAGCGGCCACCGGGCGGACCCGGTGGCCGCTCCCGCGTACGGTCACAGGGCCGGCTGCGGACCTCCGCGACGGCCGGCATAGGTGACGACGCCGGCCCCCATGCCCAGGAACGCCATGCCGCCGATGACGTACGGCGTCGCGTCGATGCCGGTCCCGTCGTCGGCGAACGTGCTGGAGTCCAGGTCGGAGCCGTGCCGTGCGGCGCCGTGGCCGGCCGCGCCCTGCGCGGCCCCCGCATCGCCGGCGTTGGCCGACGGGACGAACCACAGGGCGCACAGCAGCGTTCCCGCGGCGGTGGCGGTCAGAAGCGGGCGGCGGGCGATGGCCACGGAATCGGTCCCCCTCGAGGCAGACGTAAGGGAGAGGGCCCCGGCGAATACCGGGCCCCCTCAGGCCTGTTGCGCCGATGCTAATGAACGCAGCGGGTCGGGCGAAAGCCATGGCGGCCGGCGGCTTACGCTCCGCCTCATGAGCATTTCTGAGACATCCCGATTCGTTCGCCTTCGCGTGGAAATGGTGGTGGAGATCACGGACGCCGACGCCCTGAGCGGGACGGCGCTGGAAAGCATCGCCGCGGAGTACGGCGAGCCCGGTGGGGAGTCCGCCGTGGAACGCACGCATGCCGAGACCGCGGTACGGGAAGACGGTGCGGAGGCCCTCGCCTCCCTGATCGACCCGTTCGACCTGGTCAGCGAGGTGCCGGGGGTCGAGCTGACCCAGGCTTCCTGGAGCAGCGAGACCATCGACTACGACCCGGACCACCCGGACGGATGGGATCTCGATGACGGCCAGGACGAGGGCGGCGACGTGGACGACTTCGACGACGTCCAGGAGGACGACGGCGACGGCGCCGCTTCCGGCGTCCCGCACAATGGGGAGGAGAACGACAGGAACGGCAGCACGCAGCGGCGGGCCTAGCCAGTGGGAACACCGGCCCCGGCCCGCTCCGGCGGACCGGGGCCGGCGCGCGTGACGCGGCCGGTGGAACCGGACGGCGGCCGTGCGGTACAACCGGGTCGTGCACCGGCTCGTACGCAGGTGGCAGGTGGTGGGAACCACGGCCGTCACCACGGCGTCGATGAGTGGTGTTCCCCACATCTCAGGCAGATGTGGAACGGGGCACCCGCACAGGGTGTTCTGGGAGTAGTGACGGGGCATCGCCGACCGACGGGTCGGCACGGGGTTTTTCGGGGTTTTTCGGCAACGATGGAGAAGCGTGTGATGACGGACAGCAAACGGCGCAAGGGCCTCATGGCCGCGTCGGCACTGCTCGGCGGCGTGCTGGTGCTTACGGCCTGCAGCGACGGCGACAAGGGCGGCCCCAGCCCCGAGAGCTCGAAGTCACAGGCGGCCGAGGTCGACAAGGCGGCGGCCCAGGAGGCGTCCGAGGCGCAGATAGCGATCTCGCCGAAGAACGGCGCGACCAACGCGAGCATCAACAACGCCGCCAAGGTCACCGTCACCAAGGGCAAGCTGACCGTCGTCACGATGACCACGGCGGCCGGCGAGACCGTCAAGGGCACCCTCTCCGCCGACGGTACGAGCTGGAAGCCGGACGCCCAGCTGGAGCGGTCCACCACGTACAAGATCAACGCGACGGCGCAGGACTCGAAGGGCCGCGAGGCGCACGAGAACTCCTCCTTCACCACCGTGTCTCCCGCCAACAGCTTCATCGGGAACTTCACCCCCGAGGACGGCTCCACCGTCGGCGTCGGCATGCCCGTCTCGATCACCTTCAACAAGGCGATCACGGACAAGAAGGCCGTCCAGGCCGGCATCACCGTGACGTCCAGCAGCGGCCAGCAGGTCGTCGGCCACTGGTTCAACTCCCAGCGCCTGGACCTGCGCCCCCAGGACTACTGGACGGGCGGCTCCACCGTCACGCTGAAGCTGGCGCTCGACGGTGTCGAGGGTGCGGACGGCGTCTACGGGGTGCAGCAGAAGACGGTCACGTTCAAGATCGGCCGCAACCAGGTGTCGACCGTGGACGCCAAGACCCACATGATGACCGTCACCCAGAACGGCAAGACGATCAAGACCATCCCGATCTCGGCCGGTTCCTCGGACAACCCGACGTACAACGGCCAGATGGTGATCTCCGAGAAGTTCAAGGAGACCCGGATGGACGGCTCGACGGTCGGCTTCACCGACGACGACGGCAAGGGCGAGTACGACATCAAGGACGTGCCGCACGCCATGCGGCTGTCCACGTCGGGCACCTTCATCCACGGCAACTACTGGGGCGCCAAGTCGATCTTCGGCAGCGCCAACACCAGCCACGGCTGCGTCGGTCTCGCCGACACCAAGGGCGCCGGCGACCCCAACGCCCCCGCCGCCTGGTTCTACAACAACTCCATGATCGGTGACGTGGTCATCGTCAAGAACTCCCCGGACAGGACCATCCAGCCCGACAACGGCCTCAACGGCTGGAACCTCAGCTGGGCCCAGTGGACGGCGGGCTCCGCGGCCTGAGCGGACCGCACCCCCGCACCACCCCGTACGCCAGGCGGCGGCACCGGATCCCCACGGATCCCGGAGCCGCCGCCTTTGGCGTTCCGGACGGTTCTCATCCCGCTCTCATCGGGGCCTTAACCCACCATCACCAGCGGTCCCTAGCCTCGCGCCATGTTCCTCACCTACCTCCGGCGCGAACTGCGCCGCCGCAGAAAGGCGGCGCTCGTCGTCGCCTCGGGGCTCGCCCTCGGCATTGCGCTGGTCATCATCGTCAGCTCGGTCTCCTCGGGCATGAGCAAGGCCCAGGACAAGGTCCTCCAATCGCTGTACGGCCTCGGTACGGACATGACCGTCACCAAGGCCGCCGCGGCTCCGGGCTCCGGCGCGGAGCGCCCCAGGTTCCAGTTCGACGCCAAGGACAGCGACGACGAGGCGACGCAGAGCACGGACCGCGTCATGGTCCAGGGCTTCCAGACGCTCGCCGCCACCACGGTCGGCAAGGTGAACGGGCAGAGTGGCGTCGCCGAGGCCGTCGGCGGGCTGAGCCTGACCGTCATGAAGGTGGACGGCCAGTTCAAGCGCGGCGAGTTCAAGCAGGACGACACCACCACCGAGGGCGGCGGCCGCGGCGGTCCCGGCGGCGGCAGCGCCCAGCCGCAGGGAGAGGTCCAGGGCGGCGGCGCCTCCTTCGACGTCAACTCCTACACCGTGTACGGCACCGACGTCGCCCAGCAGGACCTCGGACCGCTCACCTCGTCGAAGATCACCGCGGGACGCACCTTCAAGACCACGGAGACCAACGCCAAGGTGGCCGTCGTCGACGCCGCGTACGCCAAGGAGAAGAAGCTCTCCACCGGCAAGACGGTCACGATCCACGGCACCACGTTCACGATCATCGGCGTCTCGACGGCCGACAGCGGTGACGCGGCCGCCAACCTCTACATCCCGCTCCAGCAGGCGCAGACCCTCGCCGACGCGAAGAACAAGATCACCACCGTCTACGTCAAGGCCGCGGACTCGCAGCAGATCGACAGCGTCAAGGCCGCGATCCAGAAGAACATCACCGGCACCACGGTCACCACGTCCGCCGACCTCGCGGACACCGTGTCCGGGTCCCTGTCCACCGCCTCCGACCTCGCCTCCAGCGTCGGCAAGTGGCTCTCCATAGCCGTCCTCATCGCCGCCTTCCTGGTGGCCGGGCTCCTCACCTCCTCCGCGGTCAGCCGCCGCGTACGCGAGTTCGGCACTCTGAAGGCGCTCGGCTGGAAGAGCGGCCGGGTCACCCGCCAGGTCATCGGCGAAGCCCTCGTCAACGGACTGATGGGCGGCGTCCTCGGCATCGCCATCGGCCTCGCCGGCGCGTACGCCGTCACCGCTGTCAGCCCCACCCTCACCGCCCAGCTCGGCTCCTCCGGGGGCGGCGGTGCGATGCGCGGCGGCATGATGGGCGGCCCCGGCCGCCAGACCGCGTCCAAAACCCTCGACATCGCGCTGACCGCGCCCGTCTCCCTCTCGGTCATCCTGATCGCCGTCGGCCTGGCCGTGGCGGGCGGGCTGACCGCGGGCGCCTTCGGCGGCTGGCGCGCCTCCCGGCTGCGCCCCGCGGACGCGTTGCGCCGCGTCGAGTAGCCCGCGCGGGGGAGGCCCGGCGCCGGGCATCCCCCACCCCCGTCCCCCAGCGAACCGCGATCCGAGGCGATCGGTGCAGCGGTCGCAGGAGATCCGCGACCACCGCCCAGCAGGAGTTGGCCCATGTACACCCTTCAAGGCGTCACCAAGCGCTACACGCGCGGCAAGTCCACCGTCCACGCCCTCGACGGTGTCGACCTGACCATCGAGGACGGCGGCCGGCTGGTCATCCAGGGTCCCACCGGCGGCGGCAAGTCCACCCTGCTGCAGATGCTCGGCGGCCTGGACCGCCCCACGTCCGGCAGCGTCGAACTCGACGGGGTGGACCTCGCGAAGCTCAGCGAGGCCAGACTCACCAAGGTGCGCGCCGAGAACATCGGCTTCGTCTTCCAGAGCTTCAACCTCATCCCGACGCTCACCGCCCAGGAGAACGTCGAGACGGCCCTCGTCCCCCTCGGCGGAAAGGCGTCCGAGCGGCGCAGAAGAGCCGCCGAGGCGCTCGACTCGGTCGGGCTGGGCGAACGCCTCGGCCATCTGCCCGGCGAGATGTCCGGCGGCCAGCAGCAGCGCGTCGCGATTGCCAGGGCCCTGGTGAAGCGGCCCAAGGTGCTGCTCGCGGACGAACCCACGGGCAACCTCGACGAGTCCATGCGCGACGAGGTCATGGAGGTGCTGGAGACCATGTGGAAGGAGCACGGGCTCACCTTCGTCATGGTCACCCACGACAGCGCGATCGCCCGCAGGGCCCCGCGCCTGGCCACCATCCGCAAGGGCAGGGTCACCCTCACGGAGAACGCCGCCGCCTGACCCGGCAGCCGGTCGTGCCCTGGGGCCGGCGGACTCGTACGACGGTCCGCCGGCCCCGCCGGTCCGGCGCGCGGCGGCCTGCCGGTCCGTCGGCTCGGCGGTCCGGGCTCGGGGCGGCGCGGGCGTCCCGGGGGTTGCGGTCGGCTCAGCCCGCCCGGCCCGCGGCGGCCCGGCGGTGCGCCGCCAGGTCGGTGCGGAGGACCTGGCGCAGGCCCACCGGGTCGCCGTACGCGGCACCTTCCGCCCGCCGGCCGGGTCCGTCCGCGCCCCCCGACGCGGGCAGCCGGGCCCGCAGCCCGTACCAGGGCTGCAGCGGCAGCCAGCACAGCCCGTACAGCCAGCGCCGCACCAGCTGCCAGGGGCCCGGACGTCCCACGTCCGGCAGGCTCACCACCCGTATCCCCATGATCAGTTTCCCCGCGCCCGCGCCCACGACCGCGGTGAGCACCACGTGATTGAGGAACGAGAGGACGAGTACCGGCCCGATCAGGAGCCCGGCGACCTCGGGAACGGCCGCCGACTCCGCGTAGGGCCGGACGAGTAACCCGGCGGTGACCAGGCAGAGGTAGCAGTCGAGTCCCACGGCGAGGTAGCGGCGCGTCTCGCCGGCCCGGGGCGGTGTGCCCGGCGCCGGCCGCTCCGCCCGGCCGGGCACGTGCACGGGCCCCGGCTGCCCGTAGCCGATCAGCGGCGCGGCGGCCAACGGCGGTGTCCTGTAAGGAGTGTGAGGGTCCCGGCCTTGGCGGTTCCCCCGTGATGTCGTCATGACGGAATCATGTCTGATAGCCCGTCACCGCGGGCCCGGACCGCCGACTGCGTACCCCTTACCTGCGGGGTAATCGACGCCTTCCGCCGCCCTGGGCAGCATGGTGTCCACCAGCCGACACGACAGCCGGAGGACGAGACCATGACCGCCTACGCACTCGCGCACCTGTACCCCGAGGGCCTGCCCGGCGAGGAGGTCCTCGACTACATCGCGCGCATCCAGTCGACGATGGACCCCTATGAAGGCCGCTTCCTGGTCCACAACACACCGGTCGAGGTCGTCGAGGGCGACTGGCCCGGCGCCCTCGTCGTCATCGCCTTCCCCACGATGGAGGCGACCCGCGCCTGGTACGCCTCGCCCGCCTACCAGGAACTGCTGCCGCTGCGTACGCGCCACATGGCGGCCGACGTGGTGTTCGTGGAGGGTGTCGGGCCGGACTACGACGCCTCGGCGACGGCGGCCGGGATGCGGGCGGCGGTGCTCCCGGAGGCGGGGCACGTCACGCGGAGCCCGCGCGAGGACTGAGGGCCGGGCCGCCCACCGACCTCACAACCCCTGGCGCGGGCCTGTGAGGTTCACCACTTCGGATGATGTGCGCGCTCGCCGCAACCCGTCCGATTCCGCCCGGAACCGGCCTGCGGCCCGGCTGTTGCGGGCTTCCTGTGCCAGGCGGCAGGGGATCACCATGCGGATGCCCATGGAGCATCCGGTCGCCCCACTGGGAGACTCGGGACGCCCCGACCACGGAAGGTCTTGATCAGATGCCGACCCCTCCCGACTCCGCACCCGTGCACGCGGCCGCCCGCGTCATCGAGCCGCTGTACGCGGAGATCCTCCGCCGCAACCAGGGCGAGAAGGAGTTCCACCAGGCCGTACGGGAAGTCCTGGAAACCCTCGGCCCGGTGCTGGCCCAGCGGCCGGAGTTCGTGGACGCCCGGATCATCGAGCGCATATGCGAGCCGGAGCGGCAGCTCATCTTCCGCGTGCCGTGGTCGGACGACTCCGGTGACATCCACGTCAATCGCGGCTTCCGGGTGGAGTTCTCCAGTTCGCTGGGCCCGTACAAGGGCGGCCTGCGCTTCCACCCCTCGGTCAACCTCGGCATCGTGAAGTTCCTCGGCTTCGAGCAGATCTTCAAGAACGCCCTCACCGGCATGCCCATCGGCGGCGGCAAGGGCGGTTCCGACTTCGACCCGAAGGGCCGCTCGGACGCCGAGATCATGCGGTTCTGCCAGTCGTTCATGACGGAACTCCACCGCCACCTCGGCGAGTACACCGACGTCCCCGCCGGTGACATCGGCGTGGGCGGCCGCGAGATCGGCTACCTGTTCGGCCAGTACAAGCGCATCACCAACCGCTACGAGTCCGGAGTCCTCACCGGAAAGGGGCTCGGCTGGGGCGGCGCCCTGGTGCGCACGGAGGCCACCGGGTACGGCTGCGTCCTGTTCACCGCCGAGATGCTCCGCAGCCAGGGCGACAGCCTCGACGGCCGGCGCATCGCCGTCTCCGGCTCGGGCAACGTCGCGATCTACGCGATCGAGAAGGCGCAGCAGCTCGGCGCCACGGTGGTGACCTGCTCCGACTCCGACGGCTACATCGTGGACGAGAAGGGCATCGACCTCGCCCTGCTCAAGGAGATCAAGGAGGCCGGCCGCGGCCGCGTCTCCGAGTACGCCGCGCGCCGCCCCGAGGCCGTCTTCGTGCCGGGCGCCGGCGTCTGGAACGTGCCCTGTGACGTGGCGCTGCCCTGCGCCACGCAGAACGAACTCCACGAGGCCGACGCGCTGACCCTCGTCCGCAACGGCGTGAAGGCGGTCGCGGAGGGCGCCAACATGCCCACCACCCCCGAGGCCGTCCGTGTGTTCCAGGACGCCGGCGTGGCCTTCGCGCCCGGCAAGGCGGCCAACGCGGGCGGCGTGGCCACCAGCGCCCTGGAGATGCAGCAGAACGCCTCCCGCGACTCCTGGACGTTCGCCCACACCGAGGCGCGCCTCGCGGAGATCATGCGCCACATCCACGACTCCTGCTACGTCACGGCGGAGCGGTACGGCAGCCCCGGGAACTACGTGGCCGGCGCGAACATCGCCGGCTTCGAACTGGTCGCGGACGCCATGCTGGCGCAGGGGCTGATCTGACCGGACGCCCGCACACGCGTACGGGGCCGGGGCGCTGACGCGTCCCGGCCCCGGGCGGGCCGTGACGGTCTCCGCCGTGTGCGTGCGGGCGGATCCGGGGTGGTCCACGACGTCCGGGCGACCTACGGGCCATCCTCGTTCCTCGCCCCGGACGACAGGGTGCTACCCCGTGGCAGCCGGCCGGCGCCGGAACGTCTCGGCCAGGGCCGTGTTCGCGACCACCACGACGGCCATGGCCAGTGCCGCCGCCGGGTGCCCCACCGCGTACAGGCCGAAGGCGCCGCCGCCCAGCACCACGGCCTTCACCGCGAGCACCCCGGCCAGCGGCAGCCGGAAGCGGGCGCGGGGTGCGGCGAACAGTCCCCACAGGGTGGCGGCGATCGCCGCCGCCGCGGTGCCCAGGAGCAGCTGGACGAGCACGCCGTCCCCGAGGCCGTACCCCCACCGGAACAGGCAGGCCAGCGCCGCCACTTCCACCACGAACGCCAGAAGTTCGTTGGCGGCCCACCAGGGCCGGCCGCTCCACGAAGGGATCGCCGGTCTGTCCGTGCGGCCGTCGCGCATGATGAGCCCCCCGCCCTCGACGTTCACGTGCGAGCGAGGATAACCGGATCAGCCCTCGGCGGGGGCCACTCCGATCGGGCACGAGACGCCCGTCCCGCCGATGCCGCAGTAGCCCGCCGGGTTCTTGTCCAGGTACTGCTGGTGCGCCGGCTCCGCGGGCCAGAAGGTGCGGCCCTCCGCCGGGAGGATCTCCGTGCTGATCTCGCCGTAGCCGGAACCCGTGAGGACCTTCTGGTACGCCTCGCGGGAGGCCGCCACGGCCGCCGCCTGCTCGGGGGAGTGGGTGTAGACCGCGGAGCGGTACTGCGTGCCCACGTCGTTGCCCTGGCGGAAGCCCTGGGTGGGGTCGTGGGACTCCCAGAAGACCTTCAGGAGCTGGGCGTACGTGACCACCTTCGGGTCGTAGACCACGCGGACCGCCTCCGTGTGCCCCGTCAGGCCCGAGCAGACCTCCTCGTACGCCGGGTTCTCCGTATAGCCGCCCTGGTAGCCGACGAGCGTCGTCCAGACGCCGTCCGTCTCCCAGAACTTTCGCTCGGCGCCCCAGAAACAGCCCATCGCGAAGTCGGCGACCTCCAGACCCTCCGGGTAGGGGCCCAGCAGGGCGTTGCCCAGGACCGTGTGGCGGGACGGAACGGTGAATTCCGGGACGGCGCGGCCTCGCAGAGCCTCCTCCGGGGTGGGGAGCTGCGGGGTGCGGCGGTGCAGGAACATGCGGGGGCTCCTCTGGGTCGGTGTACTGCTCGTACAACATCCCGGGAACGCCCCGGATTCCTGCCCCGGGCGGTCAGCGCCGGGGCGTGCCGTCGTCGGACTCGACGGACTCCACGTAGGCGGCGGCCCGCTTGCGGGCCTTGAACCAGAAGTACAGGCCGAGGCCGATGAGGATCAGGGGTATCAGTCGGGGCACGGGAACACCGGTCCTTGTCGGAGGTACGTGGGGCGTTTCTCGCCGCAACGGTCGCACATCGCGGGCCGCGGGCGGCCCCCGCTACCGCGGGAGCGTCGCCGGGCTCCCGCCGTTCGCCTCGTAGCCCGCCACCGCCAGGGCGCGGTAGACCGTGTACTCGGCGGCCGGGTCGGAGTTCTCCGTCCACGGCAGCGCGCCCACGTGACCGTCGATGTGGACCAGCTGGTTCATCGCCTCGGACCAGCGTTCCATCCGGACCAGGAACAGCACCAGCAGATGACGGACGTGGGCGAGCATCGGGTCGTCGGCGCGGGCCGCGTGAACGGCGAACAGCGCGCCCTCGACCGCCTTCGTCACCACGTGGCTCCGGTAGAACCCCTGCACCAGATTGACCTCGGGCAGATGCTCGTACACCGCGAAGAGCGGCAGCGCGGCCAGCAGCGAGCCCTGGGGGGCGCGGGCGGCGGCCGCCGTCGCGAAGCGGTCGGCCTCCTCGCGCGAGCCGTGCCACTTCTCGCACCAGAAGTGCAGGGCCGCCAGGTGCGCGCCCATGTGGGCCGGGGCACGGTCGATGATCTTCGCCCAGAGCTGGTCGAACTCCTCGTGGGAGTAGCCCAGTCCGCGCGCGACGGCCAGCTCCACCAGATACGGGACCGGGTCGCCCGGGGCCAGCAGGGCCGCCTCGCCGACCACGGTACGGGCCTCCTCCAGGATGATCCGGAAGTCGTCCGTGCCGGCGGTCGAGGAACGCCAGGCCTGCTGGACCAGGAACTCCGCGTGCACGGCCGCGCCGCCCGCGTCCTTCGGCGCCTCGGCCCGCCACTTGCGCAGCCACGCACCGCCGGCGCCCGGCCGCTGCATCAGCTCCAGCGACGCGGCCCCGGCGAACGCCTGCACCCGCTGCCACCGCACCTCGCCGTCCTTCGGCGTCCCCGACAGCAGCTGGGACGCGGCCCGCCACTCCTGGGTGTGCTGGACGACGTCGAGCACGTCGAGGAGGTCCTGGTCGGGGCCCGGCATCCGGATGTCCAGCTCCTCCTGGCGCGCGAAGCCGTAGGTGTCCGGGTCGGCGGCGTCCGGGGAGCCGGGCGCCACCTGACGGATACCACCGCGGCGGCGCAGCACGAACGGGCCGGCGACCGCGGCGAGCATGCACAGGGCGAGCAGGAACCACAGAATCTCCATGCCCCCATTGTCACCGGACGGCACGGTGCTCCGTGAGCGGCCTCGGCGGCGGACTACGCTCGGGGCTCATGAGCGACCAGCACAGCTTCGAGACTCTCGCGATCCATGCGGGAAACACCGCCGATCCCCTCACCGGCGCCGTTGTTCCGCCCATTTACCAGGTGTCCACGTACAAGCAGGACGGCGTGGGCGGCCTGCGCGGCGGCTACGAGTACAGCCGCAGCGCCAACCCCACGCGCACCGCGCTGGAGGAGAACCTCGCGGCCCTGGAGGGCGGCCGCCGCGGACTCGCCTTCGCCTCCGGTCTCGCCGCCGAGGACTGCCTGCTCCGTACGCTGCTGACGCCCGGCGACCACGTGGTCATCCCGAACGACGCCTACGGCGGCACGTTCCGGCTGTTCGCGAAGGTCGCCTCGCGCTGGGGCGTGGAGTTCTCGGTCGCCGACACCTCGGACGTGGCGGCGGTCCGGGCCGCGATCACCCCGCGCACCAAGGCGGTCTGGGTGGAGACCCCGTCCAACCCGCTGCTCGGCATCACCGACATCGAGGCCGTCGCCGGTGTCGCCCGCGCCGCGGGTGCGCGCCTCGTCGTCGACAACACCTTCGCCAGCCCCTACCTCCAGCAGCCCCTCGCCCTGGGCGCCGATGTCGTGGTCCACTCCACGACCAAGTACATGGGCGGCCACTCGGACGTCGTCGGCGGCGCCCTGATCGTCAACGACCCCGACCTGTCGGAGGAGCTGGCGTACCACCAGAACGCGATGGGCGCCGTCGCCGGGCCGTTCGACGCCTGGCTGGTGCTGCGCGGCATCAAGACCCTCGCCGTACGGATGGACCGGCACAGCGAGAACGCCACCAAGGTCGCCGACCTGCTGACCCGCCACCCCCAGGTCACCCAGGTCCTCTACCCGGGGCTGCCCGGGCACCAGGGGCACGAGGTCGCCGCCAAGCAGATGAAGGCCTTCGGCGGAATGGTGTCCTTCCGCGTCGCGGGCGGCGAGGAGGCCGCCGTCGAGGTCTGCAACCGCGCGAAGCTGTTCACGCTCGGTGAGTCGCTCGGCGGCGTCGAGTCCCTGCTGGAGCACCCGGGCCGGATGACGCACGCCTCCGCGGCGGGCTCCCCGCTGGAGGTCCCGGCCGACCTGGTCCGGCTCTCCGTCGGCATCGAGAACGCCGACGACCTCCTGGCCGACCTGACGCAGGCGCTCGGCTGATCTCGTCACGAACAAAAGCGGTGGCGGGGCCGGGGAAACCGGTCCCGCCCTCGGGCATCGCGCCCTCGGCTTTCGTTCGTCGCGCTCCTCAGACCGAGGCCTTCTCGTCCTCCAGCGAGGCCCTGACCTGCTCGCGCAGCTCGGGGCTGTCGGTGTGTTCATGGACGGAGACCGCGTGCTCGGTCGCGGCCCGCACGACTTCGTCCTCCTCGCCGGAGATGGTCAGCGAGCAGTTCGACACACTCGGATACTTGCGGCAGTCGGCGATCTTCCTGGTCATCACAGCCTCCTCGGCCGTTGCCATTCCAGGATAGATCGGACAGCCGTGCGTGACCCGTCAACGATCGGCCCGTGAGCCGGCGGGGCCCCTCAGTGACCCCGGCGGGCGTTGAGCCGTGCGGCCTGGCGTGTGAGGTGGTCGCGCTCGGCCAGGTTCGTGGCCTGGTGGGCCGCTTCGGCGTACAGCCGGGCCGCCGTGACCGGGTCGCCGTCGCGCTCGTGGAGGTACGCCGCCACCGCGCGGTGGCGCGGCAGGGAGGCGTCCACCGCCGCGAGCGCCGCCAGGCCGGCGCGCGGCCCGTCGGCCTCCCCGACGGCGACCGCGCGGTTCAGGCGGACGACCGGGCTGTCGGTCAGGCGCGCGAGTTCGTCGTACCACTCGACGATCTGCACCCAGTCGGTCTCCCCGGCGGCGGGCGCGTCGGCGTGCAGGGCGGCGATGGCGGCCTGGGCCTGGAACTCGCCCAGCCGGTCGCGGGCGAGGGCGGCCTGGAGGATGCCGACGCCCTCGGCGATCAGCGTGGTGTCCCACCGGCCGCGGTCCTGCTCGGCGAGCGGCACCAGGCTGCCGTCGGGAGCGGTCCTGGCGGCCCGCCGCGCGTGGTGGAGCAGCATGAGGGCGAGGAGCCCGGCCACCTCCGGATGGTCGATACGTGCCGCCAGCTGACGGGCCAGCCGGATGGCCTCGGCGGCCAGGTCGACATCGCCGGAGTAGCCCTCGTTGAAGACCAGGTAGAGGACGCGCAGCACGGTGGCGACGTCGCCGGGCCGGTCGAACCGCACGTCGGACACGGTGCGCTTGGCCCGGCTGATGCGCTGCGCCATGGTCGCCTCGGGCACCAGGTAGGCCGCGGCGATCTGGCGCGTGGTCAGCCCGCCGACCGCGCGCAGGGTGAGCGCGACGGCCGACGCCGGGGTCAGTGAGGGGTGGGCGCACAGGAAGTAGAGCTGGAGCGTGTCGTCCTCCGCGGCCGCCGGCCCGGGCGCCGGCTGCTCCTCGACCCGGTCCTCGCGGCGCCGGCGGGCGGCGTCGGCGCGGGTCGCGTCGAGGAACTTGCGCCAGGCGGCGGTGATCAGCCACCCCTTGGCATCCCGGGGCGGGTCGGCCTCCCAGACTCGCAGCGCCTCGACCAGGGCGTCCTGCACGGCGTCCTCGGCCGCCGCGAAGTCGGCTCCGCGGCGGACGAGGACGGTGAGCACGCTCGGTGTGAGGCTCCTGAGCAAGACCTCGTCCACTGGTGTCGTCACTCCGTGATGGTGGGCGTCTCGGTCAGGAACGGGCGCAGCTCCAGCCACTCGTGGATCGGCCTGCCGCCCGCGCCCGGGGCGGCCGACAGCTCCCCCGCCAGCTCGACGGCGCGCTCGTAGCCGTCGACGTCGATGATCATCCAGCCGGCGATGAGGTCCTTCGTCTCGGCGAACGGTCCGTCGGTGACCGGCGGGCGCCCCTCGCCGTCGTACCGGACCCACGCACCCTCGGGGGCCAGCGCCTGGCCGTCGACGAACTCGCCCGTCTTCTCCAGCTTCGCCGCGAAGTCGTGCATGTACTGCATGTGGGCCGAGATCTCCTCCGGCGTCCACTGGTCCATGCACACGTCGTTGACCGGAGCCGGGGCGCCGCGGTAGTGCTTCAGCAGCAGGTACTTGGCCATGATGGTTCTCCTCGGTGCTGGTGCGGCCCCTTGTGGCCGCGTTCATCCCAGGGACGGAGCCGCTGACGGGTTCTCGACATCGCCGTCGGATTTATTTTCTGAAGTCCGTGGACGAGCGTAGAGGAGCCGCCCCGCGAGGCCCGGGTCCGTCGCCCGGCCGGCGGGGCCGCCCCCCGGCCTCCAAGTCCGCGGCCCTACCAGCCTTCCAGTGGTGGCGTCGTCGTGGCGGGCGGCGCCTGCCACGGCTCGGCCACCACCGCCCACACCGTGAAGGCCACCACCGCCCCGGCCGCCGCCAGGAGCCACAGCCGTCGCAGCACCCTCCGCCGGCGCAGCAGCCGGGCGCCGCGCTCAGCGGCCCGGGCCGCGAGGCCGGCGGGCACCTGCGGACGGGAGGCCTCCAGCATCCGCCGGACCTCGTCCTCCTTGCGTCCCATCCCGCTCACGGGGCAGTCCCCAGGGCCCCGGTGCGACCCCGGCGCGTGGTCGGGCCCCGGGTGCCGCGCATCGTGGCCACCGAGCGGTTGCAGACCGCGCGGACCCGGTCCACCGGAACGCCGAGCAGCGCCGCCGTCTGCTCCTCCGGCACCCCTTCGTACAGGCGCAGCACCAAGACCAGGCGCTCCTGCGGGCTCAACGCGTCCAGCAGCCCGCCGCGCGGGCCGTGATGGCGCCACGCCTCACGGGCGAACCGGGCGGCCAGGTCCTGCCGGGTGCGGTTGTACGGATCCTCCCCGTGCAGCTGGTCCCAGTCCGCGTACGTCCGGGCCAGCGCGGCCGTCAGGAGCCGCCGCGCACGCGCGTTGGCCCCGGGCGGATCCGCGGGCTCGGCCGTGAGCAGGGTCGCGGTGTGCAGCAGCCGGCCCGCCGCCCCCGCGACGAAGGCCTCGAACTCCTGGGCACGGAACCGCTGTCGGACCGTATGGCGCTCTCGCACGAGGTCCATCGGAGCGCTCCGCGGCCCCCGGGTCAACCCCCGCGACCGGTGGAGACGGGGCTCGTGCCGGGTTGCCCCGCCAGGCCGCGGACAGCGTTCCGCGGGCGCTATCCCGCCGACGAGGTCTGGTGCGCCGCCTGCCGCGCGGCCAGCGCCGCGTTGAACCGGGTGAGCAGCGTGCAGAACGTGTCCCGCTCGTCCTCGGACCACTCGTCGGTCACCTGCGACATCAACTCGCGCCGCGAGGCCCGCACCTCGTCCAGCCTGGCCTGGCCGCGCGGGGACAGCTGGAGCACGACCGCGCGGCCGTCCTCCGGATGCGAGGTGCGCTTGACCAGACCCGTGTCCACGAGCGGTGCGACCTGCCGGGTCACCGTCGAGGAGTCGATCCCCATCCCGGCGGCGAGCGCCTTGACGCCCATGGGCCCTTCCCGGTCCAGCCGGTTGAGCAGCAGATACGCGGCACGGTCCATCGAGTTGCGCACCTGGCCCACGCCGCCGAGGCGGGTCTGTTCGGCACGCCGGGCGAAGACCGCCACCTGGTGCTGCAGAGCGTCGAGAAGGTGGTCGTGACCCGGCTTCTCCGGGGTGGCGCCCCCGGAAGGAGACGCGGCAGTCGTCATGTCCTGAGGGGGCATGGCCGGGAGCTCTCTTCGTGCGGTGTCGGATGGGTGGGGGACAGAGTACGCGGCCCCGGGGCAACGCGTACCAGTGCCGCACAAACCTGCGGACATCGCCGCAGGAGGGGACGCGCGACGGCGGCCGCAACCCCTTGGGGACCGACCGGCGGGCGGGGGCGGCGTCACGGGGCTGGGCACCCACATCTGCGGCGTTGTCGTCGATCGCAAGGGCTCCGCCCTTGCTCAGTCCTCCGCCTTGCAGCCGCACGCACCCAGCCCCGCTCCTGCTTCCGCCCCCGCCCGCCGGCCGGTCCCAGCTGCAAGACTTGCGGTATGAACTTCCCGCCGCCCGGCCGTTTTCCCCCGCTGATCCTCGACGACGTCCGAGGGGCGCAGAAGATGCTTTCCGGCGTCTCCAGGGTCACCCCGCTGGAGGGCAGCCGCCATCTGTCGGCGCTGGTCGGCGCACCCGTCCAGTTCAAGTGCGAGAACCTGCAGCGAACCGGCTCGTTCAAACTGCGGGGCGCGTACGTACGCATCTCCGGTCTGTCCCCGGTCGAACGGGCCGCAGGCGTCGTCGCCGCGAGTGCCGGAAACCATGCGCAGGGTGTCGCGCTCGCGTCTGCACTGCTCGGCGTACGGTCGACGGTCTTCATGCCCGTGGGCGCACCGCTCCCCAAGATCGCCGCGACCCGTGAGTACGGAGCGGAGGTGCGGCTGCACGGCCATGTCGTCGACGAGACGCTCGCCGCCGCGCAGGAGTACGCGCACGAGACCGGCGCGGTCTTCATCCACCCCTTCGACCACCCCGACATCATCGCCGGGCAGGGCACGGTGGGCCTGGAGATCCTGGAGCAGTGCCCCGAGGTGCGCACGATCGTCGTCGGCGTCGGCGGCGGCGGTCTCGCGGCGGGCATCGCCGTGGCCGTGAAGGCGATCCGGCCCGATGTGCGGATCATCGGCGTGCAGGCGGCGGGCGCGGCCTCCTATCCGCCCTCCCTGGCCGCCGGCCACCCCGTGTCGATCGGCGCGCTCCAGACCATGGCGGACGGCATCAAGGTCGGCCGCCCCGGCGACGTGCCGTTCGGCCTGGTCCAGGAGCTGGTCGACGAGGTCCGTACGGTCTCCGAGGACGAGCTGTCCAGCGCCCTGCTGCTCTGCCTGGAGCGGGCGAAGATGGTGGTGGAGCCGGCCGGGGCCAGCCCGGTGGCGGCGCTGCTGAGCGACCCGAAGTCGTTCCGCGGCCCGGTGGTGGCGCTGCTGTCCGGCGGCAATGTGGACCCGCTGCTGATGCAGCGCATCCTCACCCACGGCATGTCGGCGGCCGGCCGCTACCTGAGCCTGCGGCTGCGCCTCACGGACCGCCCCGGAGCGCTCGCGACCATGCTGGGCGTGCTGACGGTGGCCGATGCCAACGTCCTCGACGTCAGCCATGTGCGTACGGACCCGAGGCTCGGCCTCACCGAGGCCGAGGTGGAGCTCCACCTGGAGACCAAGGGCCCGGAGCACTGCGAGGAGGTCGCGGCGGCGCTGCGGGAGGCGGGGTACCTCGTCCTCACCTGACGGGTGTCCCACCCGGGGTCCCGCAGACGACCCGCTCCCGATCCCTTGTCGGACGCGATGTATCGCATTACTGTGCGTGCGCCCGGCCCCGGGACGTACACGCGTTCGTCTCGTGTCTTCACCGGGCGCGGCCCCACGGGCAAATCTAGGATCTGTGAGGAAGTCACCCGAACGCACTGGGGGAACCCCATATGCCAGGCGCCATCTACGCCGAAGGTCTGGTGAAGACCTTCGGAGACGTACGAGCACTCGGCGGCGTCGACCTCGACGTGCCGCAAGGCACCGTCCTCGGACTTCTCGGCCCCAACGGAGCCGGCAAGACCACCGCCGTACGCGTCCTCACGACGCTGCTCAGGCCCGACAGCGGCAGCGCCTTCGTCGCGGGCATCGACGTACTGAAGAAACCCAACGAGGTGCGGCGCTCCATCGGGCTCTCCGGCCAGTTCGCCGCCGTCGACGAATACCTGACCGGCCGCGAGAACCTCCAGATGGTCGGCCAGCTCTACCAGATGTCCTCGCGCGACGCGAAGGCCCGGGCGGTGGAGCTGCTGGAGCGGTTCAACCTGGCCGACGCGGCCGACCGGACCACCAAGACCTACTCCGGCGGCATGCGCCGCCGGCTCGACCTCGCGGCGGCGCTCGTCGTCTCCCCGCCGGTCATGTTCATGGACGAGCCGACCACCGGTCTCGACCCGCGCAACCGGCAGCAGCTGTGGGAGGTCATCGAGGAACTGGTCGCCGGCGGCACCACACTGCTGCTGACCACGCAGTACCTGGAGGAGGCCGACCGGCTCGCCCACGACATCTGCGTGATCGACCACGGTCTCGTCATCGCCCGCGGCACGTCCGACCAGCTCAAGGCCCGCACCGGCGGCGAACGCGTCGAGGTCGTCGTGCACCAGCCCGACCAGATGGCACCCGCCCGCGACGTCCTCACCCGCCTGGGCAAGGGCGCCGCCACCGTCGTCCCGCACATGCGGAAACTGACCGTCCCGGTCGACGGCGGCGCGAAACTCCTCGCCGAGATCATCCGCGACCTCGACGCCCGCGGCGTGGAGATCGACGACATCGGCCTGCGCCGGCCCACCCTCGACGACGTGTTCATCTCCCTCACCGGCCACGCGGCCGAGCAGGAGAAGACCGACGAGAACGGGGCGGACGCCCCGGAGCCCGCCCGGACGGAGGCAGAGAAGTGAGTGCCGTTACCGACGCGACCCCGGGTCGCGCGCTGCGCCGCGCCGGCGGGATCGGCCAGTCCGCCCGCGACTCGCTGGTCATCGCCCGCCGGAACCTGATCCGCATGAGCAGGATCCCGGAGATGCTGCTCTTCGGGGTCATCCAGCCGGTCATGTTCGTGGTGCTGTTCAGCTACGTCTTCGGCGGCTCCCTCGTGGTCGACGGCTCGACCAGCGCCAGCGAGTACCGCAACTTCCTGATGGCCGGCATCTTCGCGCAGACGGTCACCTTCGCCACGGCCGGCGCGGGCGCCGGCATCGCGGACGACATGCACAAGGGTCTGATCGACCGGTTCCGCTCCCTGCCCATGGCGCGCGGCGCGGTGCTCACCGGCCGGACGCTCGCCGACCTCGTGCAGACGGCCATCACCGTCATCGTGCTCGCGATCGTGGCCCTGCTGGTCGGCTGGCGCACGCACACCAGCGTCGGAGAGGTGCTCGGGGCCTTCGGCCTCCTGCTCCTTCTCGGTTACTCCTTCTCCTGGATCGGCGCGCTGATCGGCCTGTCCGTCCGCACCCCGGAGGCGGCCACGTCGGGCGGACTGATCTGGCTGTTCCCGGTCACCTTCATCTCGAACGCCTTCGTCCCGACCGAGAACATGGCGAGCTGGCTCCAGCCGATCGCCGAGTGGAACCCGTTCAGCGCCACGGTCCAGGCCTGCCGCGAGCTGTTCGGGAACCCCGGTGTCTCCCCTTCGGACGCCTGGCCGATGCAGCATCCCGTCTGGGCCTCGGTGCTCTGGTCGGTGGTCATCATCGCCGTGTTCCGGACCCTCGCGGTGCGCAAGTACCGCTCGGTCGCGGTCTGAGCACCGAGAGAGCCCCGGCCGCACGCGGCCGGGGCTCTCTCCTGTGGTCTGCGGGTCAGCCGGAGTACGGCTTCGCCGAAAGGATCTTGACCTTGGCGGTCTTGCCGTTCGGCAGCTCGTACTGCGCGGTCTCGCCCATCTTCTTGCCGTTCACGCCCACGCCGAGCGGGGATTGCGGCGAGTAGGTCTCGATGTCGGCGCTCGCGTATTCGCGGGAGGCGAGCAGGAAGGTCGTCGTGTCGTCCTCGTCACCGTCGAAGGCGATCGTCACGACCATGCCGGGCTCGACCACGCCGTCGTCGGCCGGCGCCTCGCCGACCTTCGCGTGTTCCAGGAGCTGGGTCAGCTGGCGCACCCGGAGCTCCATCTTGCCCTGCTCCTCCTTGGCGGCGTGGTACCCGCCGTTCTCACGCAGGTCGCCCTCCTCACGGGCCGCCGCGATCTTGACGGCGATCTCCGTGCGCGCGGGACCAGACAGGTACTCCAGCTCGGCCTTGAGCTGGTTGTACGCCTCCTGCGTGAGCCAGGTGACGTTTTCGCTGGTCTGGGTCACAGGGTGCTCCTCGTCGGTACTGGGAATACAAAGCATCGCCCTACCCCGAAGCATGCGCTTCCACGGGTGGGCGAAACCACGAGCCTAACAATTCGCCGGGGAAAGGGGGAGGAGGTAAACGGCCCGGAGTGCGGAACCGCAGGTCAGCGCCGTCAGGAGTCGCTCACGTCACCCGTGCGGCGGTCAACGCTACGCCCCGCCGCCCTCCGTGCAGCCCAGCAGTTCCACAGCCGTCGCCCGGGACGTCGTACGCAGGGTGAGGACCCGGTCGATCCGGTCGGTGGCGCCGTCGAAGCGGAAGTCCTTGCGCGCGACCTCCGTGCCGTTCTCGCTCTGCGAGCGGAGCGTGCAGTAGCCCTTGGCGTCCCGGTCCTTGCGGACCTCCAGGTGCACCTCGACGCGGTCGTCCGAGACGACCTTGAACTTGATCATCTCGGCGCTGAGGGCCTGGCCGCCCACGTAGTCGTAACCGATCCAGCCGACCACGCCCAGCAGGGCGACGCCGAGGACCGAGCCGATGATCTTGAGCTTGCGGTCCGCGCGCTGGTCCGCGGAGCGGCCGTAGCGGTTCTCGGGAAGCGTCTCGCGCACCGCCGTCATGATCGTTCCTCCCGTACCGGGGATCGAGGAATTTTCCACCCCCCGGTTCGGTCACTATAGAAGTTGCACTTCGCGACCAATCACTGAGGATCGAGTCTTGACTGAGCAGCTTCGACTGATGGCCGTACACGCCCACCCCGACGACGAGTCGAGCAAGGGCGCGGCCACCATGGCCAAGTATGTGTCCGAGGGGGTGGACGTGCTGGTCGTGACCTGCACGGGAGGCGAGCGCGGCTCCATCCTCAACCCGAAACTCCAGGGCGACGCGTACATCGAGGAGAACATCCACGAGGTGCGCAAGAGGGAGATGGACGAGGCCCGGGCGATCCTGGGCGTCAAGCAGGAGTGGCTCGGCTTCGTCGACTCGGGTCTCCCCGAGGGCGACCCGCTGCCGCCGCTGCCCGAGGGCTGCTTCGCGCTGGAGGACGAGACCGTGGCGGCGGGCCGCCTCGTCGCGAAGATCCGCGCGTTCCGGCCGCAGGTCATCACCACGTACGACGAGAACGGGGGCTACCCGCACCCCGACCACATCATGACCCACACCATCTCGATGATCGCGTTCGACGGAGCGTCGGACACCGAGAAGTTCCCCGAGGCGGAGTTCGGTCCGGCCTGGACGCCGCAGAAGCTCTACTACAACCAGGGCTTCAACAAGCCGCGCACGGTCGCGCTGCACGAGGCGCTGCTCGCCCGCGGGCTGGAGTCGCCCTACGGGGACTGGCTGGAGCGCTGGAAGGAGTTCGAGCGCGCCGAGCGCACGCTGACCACGCACGTTCCGTGCGCGGACTTCTTCGAGATCCGCGACAAGGCGCTGATCGCGCACGCGACGCAGATCGACCCGGACGGCGGCTGGTTCCGCGTCCCGATGGAGATCCAGCGGGAGGTCTGGCCGACCGAGGAGTACGAGCTGGCGAAGTCTCTCGTCGATACCTCCCTCCCCGAGAGCGACCTCTTCGCGGGCATCCGCGACAATGCCTGATATGTACGCGACTCAGGCACTGACGCACCTCGTCCCGCTCGCCGAGGAACTCGACAAGAACAAGGTGACCCCCGGGGTCCTGGGCTTCATCGTCTTCGCGGCGCTCGCCGTGGGCGTGTGGCTGCTGATGAAGTCCATGAACCGGCACATGGGGAAGGTGGACTTCGAGGAGGCGCCGGAGGAGACGGACGCGGGTGCGGCCCCGGAGGCCGTGGGTTCCGCGAAGCGGAAGTAGCGCGGGGCGGGGGCGCCGTGCCGGGGCGACCGGTGAGGACCCCCCGCCGGGGTGGCCCGGCCGGATGCCCTCAGGCGTCGGACGGGCCGCAGGTCGCCCTCGGGCGCAGGGTGGGCCGACGCTGCCCTCGATCGCCGGGCGGGCTTGAGCCGGCCGGGCTCGGTCCGACGGGGCCGGGCCTCATCGGGGCCGGCCCCGCGGAACCCGCTCACGCGGACTCCGGGACCGCCACCCCCATGATCTCCCGCGCCTGGCGGGTCGGGGTCAGGCCCAGGCGCCAGGCCTGCCAGCCGTCCTCCAGGGACACGCCCCGGTTCAGGACGACCCGGAACGCCTCCGCGCAGTCGTCCAGCTTCGCGTCCCGCGTCGGATGGCCGGCCGCGATCAGGTCGGCCAGTTCCTGCTGGGCCACCACCGTGCCCACCTCGATGCCGCCCGGCGAGGCGAAGGGCAGCAGCGTGCAGCGCAGGAAGCGGGCCCAGTCCGCTCCCCGCGCGTCGCCGTACGAGTCGAACAGCGCGGCCGCCTCCCCGCACAGCTCCAGGGCCTGCGGCGCGCGCTGGTTGCCCGCGTCGATCAGGACCAGCTCCAGAGCCGTCCAGGCCTCCCCGTGCGCGACCCCGATGCGGCGGAAGTCGGCCCGGGCGTCGGCCAGCAGCTGACGGGCGAAACCGGAATTGCGCAGGTTGCCCGTCTGCGCGGCCCGCTGGTCGCGGGTGACGCGCCCCGAGTGGTGGCGGGCGCACGCCAGCCCGTACACGTCCCGCATCCGGGAGAACATCGTGCGGGACCGCTCCAGCTGCCGCACCGCCTGGTCGGTGTCGCCGGCCTCCTCCAGGGCCTGGCCCAGGTAGTAGAGCGTCCACGCCTCGCCCCGGGCGTCCTCGTTGTCGCGGTGGCGGCCCAGGGCCGCGTTCAGCTGCTCGACCGCCGGGGCCGGGTCGCCGTCCAGCAGCCGGGCCCGGGCCAGCTGGGTCAGCGCCCACGCCTCGCCCCGCTCGTCACGGGTCCGCCCGTACAGATCCAGGGCCGTACGCAGCGCGGTCTCCGCCCGCTCCACATCGCCCATCCGCAGGCGTACCTGGCCCAGCTGGAACTGCGTCCACGCCTCCCCGTGCAGCGACTCGCCCTCCCGGTGCAGGAGAAGCGCGGTGTCCAGGAGCTCCAGCGCCTCGGCCGGGCGGGCCCGGTCGCGCTCCACCGCGGCCAGCGCGTGCAGCGACCAGGCCCGGTCCGCGGCCTGAGCCGTGGAGGACTGCAGGGCGATCGCCTCGCGCAGCCGGGCCGCCGCCTCCGTCAGATTGCCCTGGTGGTGCAGGGTGATGCCGAGCGAGCACAGCGCCAGCGCCGTGCCGGAGTCGTTCTGCGCCTCGCGGTACAGGCCGACGACGGACGACAGCGTGGTGCGGGCCTTGTCCAGCTCGCCGAGCTGGCGGGCCGCGATACCGGTCCGCCACTGCACCGACCGCTCCAGCAGTCCCTGGTCGACCGCCTGCGTCAGCTCACTGATCTCGCCCAGCCGGTAGAGGTCGCCGCGCAGCAGGCAGTAGTCGCACAGCGCGCCCAGGAGATCGAGGACCGCACCCTGGTCGACGCCCTCGCTGTGCCGCAGCGCGGACGTGATGAAACTCGACTCGTCGTCCAGCCACCGCAGGGCCGCGTCGAGGGAGCCGAAACCGTGCGGGCCGAACTGCCCGGCGCGGGTGGACATCTTGCCGTCGACCATGCGGATCACCGCGCCCGCCAGTTCGGCGTAGTTCGCGATGAGCCGCTCCTGGGCGGCGGTGCGGTCGGCGGCCTCCTCCTCGTCGTTCAGCCGGGCCAGGGCGAAGCCGCGCACGAGATCGTGCAGCCGGTAGCGGGAGCCCCGCACATGGTCCAGCAGCCCGGCCCGGGACAGGGCGGTCAGCAGCCGCCCGGCCTCCTGCTCGTCGGCCGAGAGGAGCGCCGCGGCGGCCGCGGCGCCGAGGCTGGCGCGACCGGCCAGCGCGAGACGGCGCAGCAGCCGCCGCGCCTGCTCGGACTGGTCGGTGTAGCGCAGCCACAGGGCCCGCTCGACCGGCGGGACCGGCCCGTAGGCCGCCAGGTCGGCGGCCAGGGTGCTCGGGGTGCGCTCGCCGAGCGAGGAGCCCGCTATCCGCAGCGCGAGCGGCAGACCGCCGCACAGTTCGGTGATCGCCTCACCGGCCGGGAAGTCGTACGGCCCCTGCCCGTCGTCCTGGGACGCCCCGCGCAGCAACTCCTCGGCGCCCGCCGTGTCCAGGGCCCCGACGGCGAGCTGGTGCACCCGGGCGGGGAGGGAATCCGGCAGGTCGAGCGGCGTGCGGGCGGTGACCAGGACCAGGCTGTCCGAGCGCTCAGGCACGAGGGTGCGGACCTGCTCGGCGTCGCTCGCGTCGTCGAGGACGATCGCCACCGGGGTGCCGGTGAGGTGCTGGTGGTAGAGCTCGCTGAGCCGGCGCACCTGCTGCTCGGCGGAGGAGCTGTCACGGAACAGCAGCTGTTCGCGGGGGGCGCCGAGCCTGTTCAGCAGATGCAGCAGGGCGTCCCGGGTCGGCAGCGGCGCTTCGTCGTCCGCACCGCCGCGCAGGTCGACCACGCACGCACCCCGGAACTGGTCCTTCAGGGTGTGGGCGGCCCGCACGGCCAGGGTGGTGCGCCCGGCGCCCGGCGGCCCGTGCAGGACGACGACGGTCGGCTTCGTCTCCGTCGACGCGCGGGCCGCCTGCACCCACTGGGCGATCCGGGCCAGTTCGGCCCGGCGGCCCGCGAACTCGCCATCGGCCGTGGGGAGATGACTGAAAGACTGTTCCAGGAGCGCCCGCATGCGGGCCGCCGCGCTGCGGTCCCCGCCGCGCAGCTGCGGCGCCGTCCGGTCCGCTGCGGCCTTCTTCTTCGCCGGGGTGCGGGAGGACGCGGTCAGCATGCGCTGCTGGTCGATGAAGGGGCGGATGCCCCGCACCTCCAGGGCCGTCAGCCACTGGAGGCGCAGTTGCTCGGTGCCGCCGGGCTGCCCGAGGGCCGCGGCCCGGCGATGGGCGGCCGGCCAGTGGGAGGCGGTGACCTTGGCGACGGTGGCGGTGGCGCCGGCGACCGCGACGACGGCGCCCGCACCGAGTGCCAGGCCGGATGCCGTGCCGAGGGCGAGGTCGGCGCCGAAGGCCGCGGCGGCGGCAACCCCCGTGACCAGCAGGGGCGTTCCGAGGGTGGTCCGGTTGAGGCGCTGGGTGAGGGGCTGCCGCCCGGCTGCCTCGGCGTCGAGGGCCTCGGTGTACGCGGCGTACTCCTCGCCCGCAGCGGCCGTCAGCGTGTCCATCGCGGCGCGGCCGCGTGCCATCAGCGGGCCGGGGTCGGTCCGGCCGCCGGAGCGTCGCACCTCTTCCTCCACGGCCCGTGCCAACAGCCGTTCGGCTTCCGCCCGGTGGCTGTCCCGCATCCGCATACGTCCCCCTCGGTTCCTGCCCCCTAGGCCGGTCCGGCGTCCCGGCCGTGCGAGGTACCAGTCTCCTGTCTGGGGCCGGTGCGCGACAGGGAGTCCGCGAGGAGAAACCGGAGTCCCGTGTTCCGTGTCGGCGGGTCAGGCCGGTCCGGCGGGTTCGGTGGGGTCGTGGGTGATCAGGTCTCCCGGCTGGCACCCCAGGGCTTCGCAGATCTTCGACAGGGTGGAGAAGCGTACGGTCTTGGCCCGGCCGTTCTTGAGTACGGACAGGTTGACGACGGTGATGCCCACCTGTGAGGAGAGTTCGGTGAGCGTCATGCCGCGCTCGGCGAGGAGCCGGTCGAGGTGGATCCGGATGCCGTGGGGTTCGTCCTCGGGCATCAGATGGTCGCCTCGATGTCCTCGCGCATGCGCACGCCTTCGCGCATGATCCGCCCCATGATCACCGCGGCCAGCCCGGCGAGGATCAGGGCCATCGGCCCGGAAAGGCCCGGCCCGGAGTCCGCCGCCGGCGCCATGCTGTGGGCGAGCCAGGACTGTGACCAGCCGGCGACGAGGCCGGCCAGCGGCGTGCCCGCGGCGACGAACCAGCCGAGAACCGAGAGCCGTCGCGCCACCGTGTCCGTGAACGGCCCCTGCCGCAGGACGTCCGTGAGCAGCCGGGAGAAGAGCAGGAGCGCGAGGGCGCCGAACAGCAGCCAGGGCAGCCGGCCCCCGAGGTCCGCGGCCCGCTGTCCCGCGGAGGGGCCGTCCTGGCAGAGGCGCGCCGTGCTGCTGGACGCCTTCACGCCCTCGCCGACGGGCAGGCCGTCGGGCCCGAACGAGGCGTTGGCCCAGAATCCCGTCTTCACGCAGACCGCCCCGTCGTCGAGCAGGTGCGTGGCCGCCGTACCGAGGAAGGCGAGCCCGCAGAGCACGGCCAGGCCGAAGGTGACCGAGGCCAGAGCCCCCGGAAGAACCTCGACGGCGGCACGGCCAACGTGCTGGAACAGTTGGCGACGGCGCACAGCGAGACCTATCGACACGTCATCACCCAGAGCGGGGTCCCCGGGGCTTCCAGTCCCGCCAACCGGATCGTCATGACGACGCCGCCGGGTGTGTCGATCCGGCAGACGCTCATCAGGCTCGCGGAGGACGGGCGGACCGACATCCTGGACTCGCACGGAGTCAGCCTCGCATCCATCGAGCATCTCAAGGTCGACGAGTTCACCGAGTTCATCCTCGCCCGGCAGCAGGAACTGGCGGCGCGGGAGCGGCAGTTCATCGAGAGCCTGGGTATCAAGTCGGACGACAAGGAGGTCGGCGAGACCGACATCGACACCGAGTGAGGGCAGCGAGTCCAGGCTTGTGCAGCCTCGAAGGCGCAACGCGGCTTTCCTGCCCTGGAGCGGCCGGCATGGCGATCACCACATACCTGAGTCCTGCTTGAACCGACATGGCTGTGCGGGATGCCTTTCCATTGTCCCGCACAGCCAGGATCATCACACGAGCTTCTCTGCTCGACTCGTGAGGGTCGGCCTACTTTTCCGTTCCCTCCTGTATCGCCGCCGACGGTGACGTCAGCCCGTTAGTGCCGATGAACCGCAACTGGATAACAGGACGTGGCTCGCTTTTTTTGGACGGCTGCCCTGTTGGCGCGACCGTCCGCCCACGTGCCCTGGGCAGTTTTTGACCGGGCGCGGCTGAACGATCGTGTGCGAGCTGGAGTCGCATCCGCACGTGGTGCATCTGGTCCGTAGCCGGAGAATGCCCTGATGAGTCCGCGAAGCACCGTTAGGCGGGTGTGGATGGTCAAGCGCCGATACCAGGGCGGCTTCTCGGTACTTTACAAGAGCCCGAGATCGACCGTGATGGAGAAAGGTGCGGTGGCCTTCACCGCGCCGGTGAACATCTCGCCGTCCCTGTAAGCCTTGGTGGCGGGGTCGAGGACGTAGGTGTAGACGATCGGGACACCGGTGGCGGCCTGCTCGACTCGCCAGTAGAAGGGGATGCCGGCCTTGGCGTACTGGTCCACCTTCACGATCCGGTCGGTGGTCTCCGAGCCGGGTGAGACGACCTCGACGACCAGGAGTACGTGTTCCGGGCGCGTGGGCGTGAGGTCGATGGTCTCCGCCCGGTAGACGGTGACGTCCGGACGGCGGTTGGTGAGCGGAACGTCCTGCAGGCGGACGTCGAAGTCCGTGTCGGCGTTCCAGTCCGGCCCTGCGGCGGAGTCCAGGGCATTGGCCAGGATCCGAGCCAGCCGGTTGTGCCGTTTGGAGGCGCTCGGGCTCACGACGACCATCCCGTCCACGATCTCGATGCCGGCGCACTGCTCCTCGGACCAGGAGTCGTACTGTTCCGCGCTGATCTGCGCATGCATCCACGCGGGCGCCACCATCTCGGCGGTCATGGTGTACCTCCTTCGAGGAGACTCGGCAGGTCCGGCGCTGCTGCGCCCAGCCTACTGTTCCGAGGTGTCGGGCCGCCCGACTTGGAGAAGCGCCGGGAAAAGTCCGACGCCGACCCTGAGAGGGATGAGCCGCCCACCACGTGAGGACTCACTAAGTGCAATTCAGCCAGGCGGGGCAGGCTCGTGAGGGTTTCGCTGGTCGCGTCAGGCGCTGTGAGAGGCTGGCTCGCATGAACCGGCTAGCTGGCGTGACCTCGCCGTATCTGCTTCAGCACGCTGACAATCCCGTCGACTGGTGGCCCTGGACACCGGAAGCCTTCGAGGAAGCACGGCGGCGGAACGTGCCCGTTCTGCTGTCGGTCGGCTACTCGGCCTGCCACTGGTGCCACGTCATGGCGCACGAGTCCTTCGAGGACGACGCCACCGCGGCCTACATGAACGAGCACTTCGTTTCCGTCAAGGTCGACCGCGAGGAACGCCCCGACGTCGACGCCGTGTACATGGAGGCCGTGCAGGCGGCGACCGGCCAGGGCGGCTGGCCGATGACCGTCTTCCTCACCGCCGACGCCGAACCCTTCTACTTCGGTACGTACTTCCCGCCCGCGCCCCGCCACGGCATGCCGTCCTTCCGGCAGGTGCTCGAAGGGGTGTCGGCGGCCTGGACCGACCGGCGCGACGAGGTCGCCGAGGTGGCCTCGCGCATCGTCCGCGACCTGTCCGAGCGCACCCTCGCCCACGGCGGCGAGGGTCTGCCCGGCGAGCCGGAGCTCGCCCAGGCGCTGCTCGGACTGACCCGTGACTACGACCAGAAGCACGGCGGCTTCGGCGGCGCGCCCAAGTTCCCGCCGGCGATGACGATCGAGTTCCTGCTGCGCCACCACGCCCGCACGGGGGCCGACGGGGCGCTCCAGATGGCGGCCGACACCTGTGAGGCGATGGCGAGGGGCGGGATCTACGACCAGCTCGGCGGCGGGTTCGCCCGCTACGCGGTGGACCGGGAGTGGGTCGTCCCGCACTTCGAGAAGATGCTCTACGATAACGCGCTGCTCTGCCGGGTGTACGCCCATCTGTGGCGCTCCACCGGGTCGGAGTCCGCCCGCCGCGTCGCGCTGGAGACCGCCGACTTCATGGTCCGGGAGCTGCGCACCCCCGAGGGCGGCTTCGCCTCCGCGCTGGACGCCGACAGCGAGGACGCGGACGGCAAGCACGTCGAAGGCGCCTACTACGTGTGGACGCCCGCCCAGCTGCGGGAGGTGCTGGGCGAGGAGGACGCCGCGTTCGCCGCCGAGTTGTTCGGGGTGACCGAGGAGGGCACCTTCGAGGAGGGGGCGTCGGTGCTCCGGCTCCCGGCGGCGGAGACCACGGACGAGGCGCGCGCCGCCGATGTGCGGGCCCGGCTGCTCGCCGCCCGTGAGCTGCGGGCCCGGCCCGGGCGGGACGACAAGGTGGTTGCGGCGTGGAACGGGCTCGCGATCGCCGCCCTCGCCGAGACCGGGGCGTACTTCGGACGGCCCGACCTGATCGAGCGCGCCACCGAGGCGGCCGACCTGCTGGTGCGGCTCCACATGGGCCCGGTCGCCCGGCTCGTCCGCACCTCGAAGGACGGTGTGGCCGGCACGCACGACGGGGTGCTGGAGGACTACGGCGACGTCGCGGAGGGCTTCCTGGCCCTGGCCGCCGTCACCGGCGAGGGGACCTGGCTGGAGTTCGCGGGCTTCCTCACGGACATCGTGCTCCAGCACTTCACGGGCGAGGGCGGTCAGTTGTACGACACGGCGGACGACGCCGAGCAGCTGATCCGCCGCCCGCAGGACCCGACGGACAGCGCGACCCCTGCCGGCTGGACCGCGGCGGCCGGTGCGCTGCTCTCGTACGCCGCGTACACCGGATCGGAGCCCCACCGCACGGCCGCGGAGGGGGCGTTGGGCGTGGTGAAGGCGCTGGGCCCGCGGGCGCCGCGGTTCATCAGCTGGGGACTCGCGGTGGCCGAGGCGCTGCTCGACGGCCCGCGTGAGGTGGCGGTCGCCGGGCCGGTCGGCGGCGCTCTGCACCGTACGGCCCTGCTCGGGCGGGCGCCGGGCGCGGTGGTCGCGGCGGGGGAGACGGCGGGGTCGGAGTTCCCGCTGCTGGCGGAACGCCCGATGCTGGGCGGTGCGCCGACGGCGTACGTCTGCAGGCACTTCGTCTGTGACGCGCCGACGACGGACCCGGAGGTGCTGGCCGGCGTGCTCAGGGGTGCCGGGAGCTGACGTTCACAGCCGCAGGCCGCCCTCCAGCGTGTCCAGCGCCTCGTCGATCATCGTTACCAGGTCGCCCTCCTGGCCGTGCTCGCCCCAGTACAGCGTGACCTCGCGCAGCGCCCCCAGCACCGCCGCGAGGAACACCCGGATGCGCAGGTCGTCCGCCCTGCGGCCGGTCCGGTCGGCGAGTGCCTGGGCGAGCAGCTTCGCGGTGCCCGACATGGTCTCGGTCATCCGGACCCGGAGGGCGGGGATCTCCACCATCAGCCGGGTGCGCCGGCGCAGTTCCTCGTCCTCCGCGGCGGGGAACGACGCCAGCGCCTCGTGCATCATCAGCCGCAGGGACTCCAGCGGAGGCTCGTCCAGCGGGCGGCTGCGGAGCGCGGCCACCATGAGCGGGGCGTACTCGTCGGTGAGGACGATGTCCTCCTTGGTCGCGAAGTACCGGAACACCGTGCTCGGCGACACCTCGGCCGCCTCCGCGATCTGCTCGATGGTCGTCGCCTCGTAGCCCCGTTCCTGGATGAGCCGGTACGTCGCCGTCCGGATCGCGACCCGTGTCCTGAGCTTCTTGCGCTCGCGCAGCCCCATCGGGGGCTGTGCCCCGGGTGCGGTCGAGGAGGGGGTACGGGAGGTGGCGGCCATGGTTGCGATCCTTTGAGCTTCGTAGGGAATCCCGGCGTTCACGCGGGGAGGGAATGCGATCCTCGGCCCGCAGGCGCGGAGCGCCGGAGGTCTGTGCGCTTCTGTGGTGACGGTCAGTCGGGTCGCTTCTGGTTCTCGATGTAGTCCTTGACGATCTGGAGGGGCGCGCCGCTGCACGAACCGGCGAAGTACGAGGGGGCCCGCAGGCGGCCGTACGCGATCGCCTGGTTCATCGTGCCCGTGTACTCCTGCCGCAGGTAGCGGGAGCTGACGCCCTTCAGCGGCCCGGCCCGCGGTGGGCCGCCCTCCCGGAGATGCGAAAGGGCCGCGGCTCGAAAGCCGCGGCCCTGGTCGACGGGGATCGTGTGGGCTGCTCAGGTGTGGTTGTAGGCCACCAGGGAGATGCCGACGTAGTGGACGGCGAACGCCGCCAGGGTCAGCGAGTGGAACACCTCGTGGAAGCCGAAGTAGCGCGGTGACGGGTTCGGCCGCTTGATGCCGTAGATGACCCCGCCGGCGCTGTAGAGCAGCCCGCCGACGACGACGAGCACCAGCACCGCGATCCCGCCGGTCCGCATGAAGTCCGGCAGGAAGAACACCGCCGCCCAGCCCATCGCGATGTAGCAGGGGGTGTAGAGCCAGCGCGGGGCGCCGACCCAGAAGACCCGGAAGGCGATGCCCGCGACCGCCGCGACCCAGACCGCCCACAGGAGCGGCTTCCCGGTCGACTCCGGCAGCAGGAGCAGGGTCAGCGGGGTGTAGGTGCCCGCGATGATCAGGAAGATGTTCGCGTGGTCGAGCCTGCGCAGCACGGCCTCGCCGCGCGGCCCCCACGTACCCCGGTGGTAGACCGCGCTCACGCCGAAGAGCAGGCAGGCCGTCGCGATGTAGATCCCGCAGGCGATCCGGGCGCGGGTGCCGTCCGCCAGCGCGATGAGCACGATGCCCGCGATGAGGACGGCCGGGAACATCCCCGCGTGCAGCCAGCCGCGCATGCGTGGCTTCAGCTCGGCGTCGTCGGTTCCGGCAGGTTTCAGCCCGGCGGGGTCGGGCGCGGCGGCGGGAGCAGTCATCCCCGCATCGTACCTACGCCTCCGTAGGTACCGGATCCGAGTGGCGATGCTCACGTGGGCGGCCCCCTGGACATATGGGCGGAAGGGTCGGATGATCAAATGAGTGCGGTCGGCACCGGATGAGCGCCAGGGAAGTCGAAAGGGTAGAAGCATCCGGGTCGCAGCCCCCACGGGGCCTACCAAACACACACCCTCACCAAGGAGCGATCGTGGCGCGCGACATCGCGGCTCCCCTCACTGTCCCCACCCACCACCAGGAGCTCGTCGCCTGGGTCGACGAGATCGCAGCCCTGACCGAGCCGGACGCAGTGGTCTGGTGCGACGGATCCGAGGCCGAGTACGAGCGCCTGTGCGGGGAGCTCGTCGCCAAGGGCACGTTCACCAAGCTCGACGAGATCAAGCGCCCGAACTCGTACTACGCCGCCTCCGACCCGAGCGATGTCGCGCGCGTCGAGACCCGGACGTTCATCTGCTCCGCGAAGGAGGAGGACGCCGGTCCGACGAACCACTGGAAGGACCCCGCCGAGATGCGGGAGATCTTCGTGGGGGAGAAGGGTGTCTTCCGCGGCTCCATGCGCGGCCGCACCATGTACGTCGTGCCCTTCTGCATGGGCCCCGTCGGCTCGCCGCTCTCCGCCATCGGCGTCGAGATCACCGACTCCGCGTACGTCGCCGTCTCCATGCGCACCATGACCCGCATGGGACAGGCCGTCCTCGACGAGCTCGGCACCGACGGCTTCTTCGTCAAGGCCGTCCACACGCTCGGCGCACCCCTGGAGGAGGGCCAGGAGGACGTCCCGTGGCCGTGCAACTCCACCAAGTACATCTCGCACTTCCCCGAGGACCGCGAGATCTGGTCCTACGGCTCCGGCTACGGCGGCAACGCACTGCTCGGCAAGAAGTGCTACGCGCTGCGCATCGCCTCCGTGATGGCGCGCGACGAGGGCTGGCTCGCCGAGCACATGCTGATCCTCAAGCTGACGCCGCCGAGGGGCGAGTCGAAGTACGTGGCCGCCGCGTTCCCGAGCGCCTGCGGCAAGACGAACCTCGCCATGCTGGAGCCCACGATCTCCGGCTGGACCGTCGAGACCATCGGCGACGACATCGCCTGGATGCGGTTCGGTGAGGACGGCCGCCTCTACGCGATCAACCCCGAAGCCGGTTTCTTCGGCGTCGCGCCCGGCACCGGCGAGCACACCAACGCCAACGCCATGAAGACCATGTGGGGCAACTCCGTCTTCACCAACGTCGCGCTCACCGACGACGGCGACGTCTGGTGGGAGGGCATGACCGAGGAGCTCCCCGAGCACCTCACGGACTGGAAGGGCAACGACTGGACCCCCGAGTCCGGCACGCCCGCCGCCCACCCCAACGCCCGCTTCACCGTCCCCGCCGGCCAGTGCCCGATCATCGCCCCCGAGTGGGAGGACCCGAAGGGCGTGCCGATCTCGGCCATCCTCTTCGGCGGCCGCCGCGCCTCGGCCGTCCCGCTGGTCACCGAGTCCTTCGACTGGCAGCACGGGGTCTTCCTCGGAGCGAACGTCGCCTCCGAGAAGACCGCCGCCGCCGAGGGCAAGGTCGGCGAGCTGCGCCGCGACCCGTTCGCCATGCTGCCGTTCTGCGGCTACAACATGGGCGACTACATGAACCACTGGCTGAAGGTCGGCGCGGACAAGCCGGACCAGTCCAAGCTCCCGAAGATCTACTACGTGAACTGGTTCCGCAAGAACGACGCGGGCAAGTTCGTCTGGCCCGGCTTCGGCGAGAACAGCCGCGTCCTGAAGTGGATCGTCGAGCGCCTGGAGGGCAAGGCCGAGGGCGTCGAGACCCCGATCGGCATCCTGCCGGCCAAGGGCTCGATCGACACCGAGGGCCTGGACCTCTCCGAGTCCGACCTGGACTTCCTGCTCAACGTGGACAAGGAGGTCTGGCGCGAGGAGGCGGCGCTGATCCCCGAGCACCTCAACACCTTCGGCGACCACACGCCGAAGGGCCTGTGGGACGAGTACCACGCGCTGGTCCAGCGCCTGGGCTGATCCCGCCCCCTGAACGCCCGCGGCCGGGCTCCCGACAACCGCCCTGACCTGTGGGGGTCACGGCCCGCCGCGGCAGGGGCGTGCACGAACACGCCCCTGGGCCGGCCCCCGGAACCCTCATACGGTTCCGGGGGCCGGCCCTGTTTCCCGGCGGCGCCGGACACCGTCCGCGCGTCAGCCGGCCCTGTTCGTGGTCGGGTCGTGACCGGCCGGAGCTGTTGGCGGGCTGCGCCCCGGCCTACGTTTGACGGGGCCGCGCCGGGGGGTGCGGGGGTTGTGGGGGCCATGACGTTGTCGGGGATAC